>NZ_CP152022.1:0-3667190 GCF_038627085.1 Bacillus sp. FSL M7-0791
ATGGAAAATATTTTGGATCTGTGGAATAAAGCACTTCAAAAAATAGAGACAAAATTGAGCAAACCCAGTTTTGAGACATGGATGAAATCGACAAAAGCCCATTCTCTTCAGGGAGATACGCTTACAATTACGGCACCTAATGAATTTGCTAGAGATTGGCTAGAGTCAAGATATCTTCACTTAATTGCTGATACCATCTATGAACTAACAGGTGAAGAGCTCAGCATTAAATTTATTATTCCTCAAAATCAGGATGAAGAGGAAGCCATGCCAAAGTCTCCTATCAAAAAAATGTCTAAAGAAGAGCCCGTTGACATTCCACAAAATATGCTGAATCCAAAATATACATTTGATACTTTTGTTATTGGTTCAGGCAACCGTTTTGCTCATGCCGCTTCACTTGCAGTCGCGGAAGCACCAGCAAAAGCATATAACCCGCTTTTTATTTATGGGGGCGTTGGTTTAGGAAAGACTCACTTGATGCATGCGATTGGTCATTACGTGATCGACCATAATCCATCAGCCAAAGTGGTCTATCTATCATCTGAAAAATTTACTAATGAATTTATCAACTCAATCCGAGATAACAAAGCTGTCGACTTCCGTAACCGCTATCGGAATGTAGATGTGCTTTTGATAGATGATATTCAATTTTTAGCAGGAAAAGAACAAACACAAGAAGAGTTTTTCCATACATTCAACACACTTCACGAAGAAAGTAAGCAAATCGTCATTTCTAGTGACCGGCCTCCGAAGGAAATTCCGACACTTGAAGACAGATTACGCTCTCGATTTGAATGGGGCTTAATTACAGACATTACCCCGCCAGATCTAGAAACGCGTATCGCGATACTGCGAAAAAAAGCAAAAGCAGAAGGCTTAGACATTCCAAATGAAGTCATGCTGTACATTGCCAATCAAATCGACAGCAACATTCGTGAGCTGGAGGGTGCTTTGATTCGTGTCGTTGCTTACTCATCTTTAATTAATAAAGACATTAATGCAGATCTAGCAGCTGAGGCGCTAAAGGACATCATTCCTTCGTCAAAGCCTAAGGTCATTACAATTAAAGATATTCAAAGAATTGTAGGGCAGCAATTTAATATTCGATTAGAGGATTTCAAAGCAAAGAAACGTACAAAGTCAGTTGCTTATCCAAGACAAATTGCCATGTACCTCTCTAGAGAAATGACCGATTCCTCTCTGCCTAAAATCGGAGAAGAATTTGGCGGTCGTGATCATACGACTGTCATTCATGCTCATGAGAAGATTTCGAAATTAATTGTTGAAGATGAACAGCTTCAGCAGCATGTCAAAGAGATCAAAGAACAATTAAAATAATCAAGCTGATATAATGAGTACGGGAAAATGTGAATAACTAGAGCATAGTCATACACAGTCTGTCCACATGTGGATAGGCTGTCTTTCCTTTCTTTTTCTCGACTTATCCACATATTCACAAGCCCTACTATTACTTCTACGATTTTTATTAATAAAATATATATACATGTCATTAAGAAAATTTAGGAGGACCACTATGAAATTCACGATTCAAAAAGATCGTCTTGTCCAAAGTGTCCAAGATGTATTAAAGGCCGTATCCTCTAGAACAACGATTCCTATTTTGACAGGGATTAAAATTGTTGCGTCTGATGAAGGGGTTTCTCTAACAGGAAGCGATTCTGATATCTCAATTGAATCTTTCATTCCTCAAAGAGATGGAGATTTAGAGGTTATCACCATTGATCGTCCGGGAAGTATTGTGCTTCAAGCCCGCTTTTTTAGTGAAATTGTAAAGAAACTGCCTATGTCTACTGTCGAAATTGAAGTAGAACAAAATCACCTGACTATCATCCGCTCTGGTTCAGCGGAATTTAACTTAAACGGCTTAGATGCTGAAGAATATCCGCATCTTCCACAAATTGAAGAGCATCATGCATTTCAAATTCCGACAGATCTGCTTAAAAACTTGATTCGTCAAACTGTTTTTGCAGTGTCCACCTCAGAAACACGACCTATCTTGACAGGTGTAAACTGGAAGGTTGAAAAAGGTGAATTAATATGCACAGCAACGGATAGCCACCGTCTTGCTTTAAGAAAAGCGAAGTTAGATATTAACGAGGAAAGTTCGTATAATGTCGTGATTCCAGGGAAGAGTTTAACTGAGCTAAGTAAAATTCTTGATGATGGACAAGATCTTGTGAGCATCGTCATTACAGAAACCCAAGTTCTTTTTAAAGCACAAAACGTACTGTTCTTCTCAAGGTTGCTGGATGGAAATTATCCAGATACGGCCCGTCTGATCCCGCAAGAAAGTAAAACGGATGTCGTGGTCAACACGAAAGAGTTCCTTCAAGCCATTGATCGTGCATCACTTTTGGCAAGAGAAGGACGTAATAATGTCGTGAAACTGTCAGCTGATCCTGAACAAAGCCTTGAAATCTCTTCTAACTCGCCTGAGATCGGTAAAGTGGTGGAGACGGTTCAAGCAGATGACATTAAAGGGGAAGATCTTAAAATCTCCTTCAGTCCAAAATATATGCTGGATGCGTTAAAAGTATTAGAGGGAACAGATATTCATGTAAGCTTCACTGGTGCAATGAGACCGTTCCTGCTGCGTACGCCGAATGATGATTCTATCTTGCAATTGATTCTTCCGGTAAGAACGTATTAATTCAATCTAAAATGGCTGCTGTGTGAGTGCACAGCAGCTTTTCTTCTCGTTTTCCATGCTTTCTTTCATCCCAGTTCGCTTTCCCCCTTTCCTTCTTGTCTTGTTTTTTAGTACAATTAGATATTAGTGATATTGAAAGAGGTCGATACAATGCCTAATCTTATAACCATTGAAACAGAAATGATTACATTAGGGCAGTTTTTGAAATTAGCCGAAGTCATCCAATCTGGCGGAATGGCGAAATGGTTTTTAAGTGAACATGAGGTGTTCATTAATCAAGAGCCAGATAATAGACGGGGACGCAAACTATACCCAGGAGATGTTGTCGAGATTGAAGGTTACGGCACATTTCAAGTTGTGAATTAGAAACGGGTGACAATACATGTACATTCAAAGTCTGGCGTTAACTTCATACCGAAACTATGAACACACCGAGCTTCAATTCGACAATAAGGTGAATGTCATGATCGGTGAGAATGCCCAAGGTAAAACGAACTTGATGGAAGCGATCTATGTATTGTCGATGGCAAAGTCTCATCGTACGTCAAATGATAAAGAACTTATCCGATGGGACCAAGACTATGCTAAAATAGAAGGTAGAGTCATTAAAAAAAATGGTCCACTCCCAATGCAGCTCGTGATCTCAAAAAAAGGGAAAAAGGGCAAGGTCAATCACATTGAACAACAGAAGCTCAGTCATTATGTTGGTGCGTTAAACACCATTATGTTTGCGCCAGAGGACTTAAGTCTTGTGAAGGGCAGCCCGCAAATCCGCAGAAGATTCCTCGACATGGAGATTGGACAAGTTTCTGCTGTCTACTTGCATGATTTATCGCTCTATCAAAAAATCCTCTCTCAGCGGAATCATTACTTGAAACAATTGCAGACAAGAAAGCAAACGGATCAAGCGATGCTGGAGATTTTAACAGAGCAGTTGATTGATGCGGCAGCGAAAGTGGTCAAAAGACGACTGACTTTTACGAAACAGCTCGAAAAATGGGCGCAGCCGCTGCATTTTGGGATTTCTAGAGAGCTAGAAACACTTACGCTCCAATACCAGACGGCAATAGAGGTATCAGAAGTGTCAGACTTGTCGAAAATAAAGAATAGCTATGAAGAATCGTTTCAGAAACTAAGAGAGAGAGAAATCGACCGAGGGGTGACACTGTGGGGGCCTCACAGAGATGACCTGCTTTTCTTTGTGAATGGTCGGGATGTTCAGACATATGGCTCTCAAGGGCAGCAAAGAACAACAGCTCTTTCACTAAAGCTGGCAGAAATTGATCTGATACATGAAGAAATCGGAGAATATCCCATTCTTCTACTTGATGATGTGTTATCTGAACTTGATGATTACAGACAGTCTCATTTGCTCCATACCATTCAGGGACGTGTACAGACCTTCGTCACCACAACAAGTGTTGAAGGCATCGATCACGCCACCCTGAAAGAAGCGGAAATTTTCAGAGTAGCCAGTGGAAAAGTAATTGACTGATAAATGAGGTGTGAGTCTTGTATATTCATTTAGGTGATGATTGTGTTGTTTCTACACGAGAGATTGTCGCAATTGTTGATTACAAAATGAGGTCGTCTTCTGTTGTAGAAGAATTTCTACAAAAACAGGAGAAACATATCATTTCGTTATCACAAGGGACACCCAAATCCATTGTCGTCACAACTGAATCTGTTTATTACTCTCCTCTTTCCTCAAGCACGCTCAAAAAACGTGCTTCGTTTGTGGTTGAAATTGAAGTCTAAAAACTCAATTCATATAAATATATCGTTTAAGAAAAGTGTAGGTGAATGTACGTGGCAATGGAACAGCAACATAATAGTTATGATGAAAATCAGATACAGGTGCTTGAAGGACTAGAAGCTGTTAGAAAACGTCCAGGAATGTACATTGGGTCAACCAATGCAAAAGGGCTTCACCATCTTGTATGGGAAATTGTCGACAACAGTATTGATGAGGCATTAGCTGGTTATTGTACAGACATTACAGTGCAAATTGAAAAAGATAACAGCATTACAGTAAAAGATAATGGCCGCGGGATTCCTGTTGGAATTCATGAGAAAATGGGGCGTCCTGCCGTAGAGGTCATTATGACTGTTCTTCACGCTGGCGGTAAATTTGACGGCAGCGGTTATAAAGTATCAGGCGGTCTGCATGGTGTAGGGGCATCTGTTGTAAATGCATTATCTACTACCTTAGACGTGACTGTATACCGTGACGGGAAAATCCATTATCAGCAGTTCAAACGCGGCGTTCCAGTGGGAGATTTAGAGGTTATTGGTGAAACAGATGTAACCGGGACAACCACTCACTTTGTGCCAGATCCAGAAATTTTCACGGAAACCATTGAATTTGATTACGATACACTTGCTAACCGTGTTCGTGAGTTAGCCTTCTTAACAAAAGGTGTAAACATCATCATAGAAGACTTGCGTGAAGGCAAAGAGCGGAGAAATGAATACTGCTACGAAGGCGGTATTAAGAGCTATGTAGAACATTTAAACCGCTCAAAAGAAGTCGTTCATGAAGAGCCTGTGTACATCGAAGGTGAGAAAGACGGAATCACGGTTGAAGTAGCATTACAATATAACGATTCCTATACAAGCAATATCTATTCCTTCGCCAACAATATCAACACGTATGAAGGCGGAACACACGAAGCTGGTTTTAAAACCGGTCTAACGCGTGTCATCAATGACTATGCTCGTAAAAATGGCGTATTCAAGGATGGGGATGCGAATTTAAGTGGTGAAGATGTGCGAGAAGGCTTAACAGCCATTATCTCCATCAAACATCCAGACCCTCAATTCGAAGGACAAACGAAGACAAAGCTTGGGAACTCAGAAGCGAGAACCATCACAGACTCCCTTTTCTCTGAAGCACTTGAGAAATTCTTGCTTGAAAATCCTGATTCTGCGAAAAAAATTGTGGAAAAAGGACTGATGGCGGCTCGTGCAAGAATGGCTGCCAAAAAGGCTCGTGAGCTGACAAGACGTAAAAGTGCACTGGAAGTCTCCAGCTTACCTGGGAAACTAGCGGACTGTTCTTCTAAAGATCCTTCCATCTCTGAACTCTATATTGTAGAGGGAGATTCTGCGGGCGGATCTGCTAAACAAGGCCGTGATCGCCACTTCCAAGCGATCTTACCGTTAAGAGGGAAGATCCTAAACGTAGAAAAAGCTCGTTTAGATAAAATTTTATCGAACAACGAGGTTCGTTCAATGATTACAGCGTTAGGAACTGGAATCGGAGAAGACTTTACTTTAGAGAAAGCACGCTATCACAAAATTGTGATCATGACAGATGCCGATGTGGATGGAGCACACATTCGAACGCTGCTCTTAACATTCTTCTATCGCTACATGCGTGAAATCATTGAAAACGGTTATGTGTATATTGCGCAGCCGCCTTTATATAAAGTGCAGCAAGGAAAACGTGTGGAGTACGTGTATAACGATAAACAGCTGGATGAGCTGTTAAAATCACTTCCTCAAACACCAAAGCCTGGACTTCAGCGTTATAAAGGTCTTGGAGAAATGAATGCTGCTCAGCTTTGGGAAACAACAATGGACCCTGATGCGAGAACACTTCTTCAAGTCACACTTGAGGATGCGATCGATGCTGATGAGACATTTGAAATGCTGATGGGAGATAAAGTAGAACCGAGACGAAACTTTATCGAAGAAAATGCGCAATACGTGAAAAACCTTGATATTTAGATAGATCCTTTCTGAGAACAACCTTATTTCTTGTTTGGAATAAGGTTGTTTTTCAAGAAATAGGGGCGTGTAACGAATGTCCTGGTTTTCCGTGTTTTCGTTGATTTTCTAGTAAATAAATGTGTATAAAGCCGAGATTATTGATATAATGGAGAATAGTCTTGTGAAGATAAATACATATTTTACTCCCACATAATTTATTTCATGTGATACGTAAAGGGAGGTTCTTATAGTGAGTGAACAACATACACCAAATGTACGCGAAGTAAATATTAGTCAAGAAATGCGTACGTCCTTTTTAGATTATGCAATGAGTGTTATTGTTTCGCGTGCATTACCAGATGTGCGAGATGGCTTGAAGCCCGTGCATCGAAGAATTTTGTATGCGATGAATGACCTAGGTATGACAAGTGATAAACCATTTAAGAAGTCTGCACGTATCGTTGGGGAAGTTATCGGTAAGTACCACCCTCACGGTGACAGCGCTGTATACGAAGCGATGGTTCGTATGGCGCAAGACTTCAACTATCGAAATATGCTGGTTGAAGGCCACGGGAACTTTGGTTCTGTCGATGGAGACGGTGCAGCGGCAATGCGTTATACTGAGGCGCGTCTATCTAAAATTTCAATGGAAATCCTGCGTGATATCACTAAGGATACGATTGATTATCAAGATAACTACGATGGCAGTGAAAGAGAACCAATCGTCATGCCTGCTCGTTTCCCGAACTTATTAGTCAACGGGGCAACAGGTATCGCTGTAGGGATGGCAACAAACATTCCGCCTCACCAGCTAGGTGAAGTGATTGATGGGGTACTGGCGATAAGTCAAAACCCAGAAATGACTACACAGGAACTAATGGAGATCATTCCAGGACCAGACTTCCCAACTGCGGGACAAATCATTGGCCGAAGCGGAATCCGCAAAGCATATGAAACAGGCCGAGGTTCTATTACATTACGTGCAAAGTCTATCATCGAAGAAACATCCAGCGGTAAGCAGCGGATTGTCATTAATGAAATTCCATATCAGGTCAATAAAGCACGTTTGATCGAAAAAATCGCTGATCTTGTGCGCGATAAAAAGATCGATGGCATTACAGATCTCCGTGACGAGTCTGATCGTAATGGAATGCGGATCGTGATTGAACTGCGAAGAGACGCGAACGCCCACGTTCTATTAAACAATCTTTATAAACAAACGACACTTCAAACGTCATTTGGGATCAATTTATTGGCACTAGTTGATGGACAGCCGAAAGTCTTGTCCCTCAAACAATGTCTTGAATATTATTTAGAGCATCAAAAAGTGATTATTCGCAGAAGAACAGCATATGAACTTCGTAAAGCCGAAGCAAGAGCTCATATTCTAGAAGGTTTAAGAATTGCCCTTGACCACTTAGATGAAGTCATTGCATTAATTAGAAGCTCTCAAACTGCTGAAATCGCGAGAAATGGCTTAATGGAGAACTATAGCTTGTCCGAAAAACAAGCACAGGCCATTCTTGATATGCGTCTTCAGCGCTTAACTGGTTTGGAAAGAGAAAAGATAGAAGAAGAATACAAAGGACTTGTTGATTTGATTGCTGAGTTGAAAGCCATTTTAGCAGACAATGAGAAAGTTCTTGAAATCATTAGAGAAGAATTAACAGAAATCAAAGAACGTTTCAATGATACGCGCCGTACTGAAATTGTGACAGCGGGTATTGAAACAATTGAAGACGAAGATTTGATTCCTGTTGAGAACATCGTGATTACGCTGACTCATAATGGTTATATCAAGCGTCTGCCTGCATCAACATACCGCAGTCAAAAAAGAGGCGGTAAAGGTGTTCAAGGGATGGGAACCAATGAGGATGATTTCGTAGAACAGCTGATTTCAACATCTACCCATGATACAATCCTCTTCTTCTCTAATAAAGGGAAGGTTTATCGTGCGAAGGGATATGAGATTCCTGAATTCGGACGGACAGCGAAAGGGATTCCGATTATTAACCTGCTTGAAGTAGAAAAGGGAGAGTGGATTAATGCCATTATTCCAGTAAGCGAATTTGATGAAGATTCGTATCTCTTCTTTACAACAAGACACGGTGTATCAAAACGAACATCATTGTCTCAGTTTGCCAACATTCGAAACAATGGACTTATCGCATTAAGTCTTCGTGACGAAGATGAACTGATGGCTGTCCGTTTAACCAATGGAGAAAAACAAATCATCATTGGAACGAAAAAAGGTATGCTGATTCGTTTCGACGAGACAGATGTTCGTGAAATGGGACGTACGGCAGCTGGCGTGAAAGGAATTACGCTTTCTGAAGATGACATCGTCGTTGGGATGGAAATCCTTGAGGCAGATGCAAACGTATTGATCGTCACCGAAAAAGGGTATGGTAAGTTAACACCTGAAAAAGAATACCGTGTTCAAAGTCGGGGCGGTAAAGGTCTTAAAACATGTAAAATCACTGACAACAACGGTCCGCTTGTCGCGGTGAAGGCGACGAATGCTGAAGCTGAAGAGGACTTGATGATTATTACAGGAAGCGGCGTGATCATTCGTATGGCCGTTTCAGATATTTCAACAACAGGTCGAGTCACTCAAGGTGTCCGCCTGATTCGTCTAGGTGATGATGAACATGTCGCTACAGTGGCATTAGTTGAACAATCACAAGAAGATGATGAAGAGAATAGTGAAGAAAACGTAGAAACTATAGAGTCAGATCAAGAGCAATCTGAGTAAAAATAAAGCCGGTGAAGAACCGGCTTTATTTTTTTCTAAAAAAACATGAGTTTTTTTGAAATTTATAATGCTTTTTTCATAGATATGTGTTAATCTTTCAAAGGAGCAAAAAGAGGCTCTATTTTTTATCTCTTTTACAGTGGAAACTTCTTAAAAAAATAAAATGTTTTTCAAGAAAAATGTTGACTGTTGATAGAGATATATGATATATTTAAGTGGTCGCTTTGAGAGAGTGACACACAAGTTCTTTGAAAACTAAACAAGACAAAACGTACCTGTTAATTCGAGTTTTTATAAAAAAATCCTATGATACTTCATAGGTAGTCAGTCAAACTGGCGAGGCAGGAAATGATCACATGCTAAGTTCGCTACATCGTGTAGCAACGCATGTGTGATATGCATCCTGCATACCTCGGAGAGTTTGATCCTGGCTCAGGACGAACGCTGGCGGCGTGCCTAATACATGCAAGTCGAGCGGACAGAAGGGAGCTTGCTCCCGGATGTTAGCGGCGGACGGGTGAGTAACACGTGGGTAACCTGCCTGTAAGACTGGGATAACTCCGGGAAACCGGAGCTAATACCGGATAGTTCCTTGAACCGCATGGTTCAAGGATGAAAGACGGTTTCGGCTGTCACTTACAGATGGACCCGCGGCGCATTAGCTAGTTGGTGGGGTAATGGCTCACCAAGGCGACGATGCGTAGCCGACCTGAGAGGGTGATCGGCCACACTGGGACTGAGACACGGCCCAGACTCCTACGGGAGGCAGCAGTAGGGAATCTTCCGCAATGGACGAAAGTCTGACGGAGCAACGCCGCGTGAGTGATGAAGGTTTTCGGATCGTAAAGCTCTGTTGTTAGGGAAGAACAAGTGCGAGAGTAACTGCTCGCACCTTGACGGTACCTAACCAGAAAGCCACGGCTAACTACGTGCCAGCAGCCGCGGTAATACGTAGGTGGCAAGCGTTGTCCGGAATTATTGGGCGTAAAGGGCTCGCAGGCGGTTTCTTAAGTCTGATGTGAAAGCCCCCGGCTCAACCGGGGAGGGTCATTGGAAACTGGGAAACTTGAGTGCAGAAGAGGAGAGTGGAATTCCACGTGTAGCGGTGAAATGCGTAGAGATGTGGAGGAACACCAGTGGCGAAGGCGACTCTCTGGTCTGTAACTGACGCTGAGGAGCGAAAGCGTGGGGAGCGAACAGGATTAGATACCCTGGTAGTCCACGCCGTAAACGATGAGTGCTAAGTGTTAGGGGGTTTCCGCCCCTTAGTGCTGCAGCTAACGCATTAAGCACTCCGCCTGGGGAGTACGGTCGCAAGACTGAAACTCAAAGGAATTGACGGGGGCCCGCACAAGCGGTGGAGCATGTGGTTTAATTCGAAGCAACGCGAAGAACCTTACCAGGTCTTGACATCCTCTGACAACCCTAGAGATAGGGCTTTCCCTTCGGGGACAGAGTGACAGGTGGTGCATGGTTGTCGTCAGCTCGTGTCGTGAGATGTTGGGTTAAGTCCCGCAACGAGCGCAACCCTTGATCTTAGTTGCCAGCATTCAGTTGGGCACTCTAAGGTGACTGCCGGTGACAAACCGGAGGAAGGTGGGGATGACGTCAAATCATCATGCCCCTTATGACCTGGGCTACACACGTGCTACAATGGACAGAACAAAGGGCTGCAAGACCGCAAGGTTTAGCCAATCCCATAAATCTGTTCTCAGTTCGGATCGCAGTCTGCAACTCGACTGCGTGAAGCTGGAATCGCTAGTAATCGCGGATCAGCATGCCGCGGTGAATACGTTCCCGGGCCTTGTACACACCGCCCGTCACACCACGAGAGTTTGCAACACCCGAAGTCGGTGAGGTAACCTTTATGGAGCCAGCCGCCGAAGGTGGGGCAGATGATTGGGGTGAAGTCGTAACAAGGTAGCCGTATCGGAAGGTGCGGCTGGATCACCTCCTTTCTAAGGATATATGGAGCAGCGTGCGTTTTCGTCTTGTTTAGTTTTGAAGGAACTTGCAAAAGATCCTACAACATCATATCTTCGATATGAAAGATGGGCCTGTAGCTCAGCTGGTTAGAGCGCACGCCTGATAAGCGTGAGGTCGGTGGTTCGAGTCCACTCAGGCCCACCATCTTCTATTAAATCGGGGCCTTAGCTCAGCTGGGAGAGCGCCTGCCTTGCACGCAGGAGGTCAGCGGTTCGATCCCGCTAGGCTCCACCAACGTGTTCTTTGAAAACTAGATAACAATAAGTAATACATTCACATTGAATGCAATGCAAAGTTCATCACACATAGTGATTCTTTCTAAAGTAAGAAATGGTTAAGTTAGAAAGGGCGCACGGTGGATGCCTTGGCACTAGGAGCCGATGAAGGACGGGACGAACACCGATATGCTTCGGGGAGCTGTAAGCAAGCTTTGATCCGGAGATTTCCGAATGGGGAAACCCACTGCTCGTAATGGAGTAGTATCCATACTTGAATACATAGAGTATGAGAAGGCATACCCGGGGAACTGAAACATCTAAGTACCCGGAGGAAGAGAAAGCAAATGCGATTCCCTGAGTAGCGGCGAGCGAAACGGGAACAGCCCAAACCAAGAGGCTTGCCTCTTGGGGTTGTAGGACACTCTATACGGAGTTACAAAGGAATGATATAAGCGAAGAGGTCTGGAAAGGCCCGCCAAAGAAGGTAACAGCCCTGTAACTGAAATGTCATTCTCTCCAGAGTGGATCCTGAGTACGGCGGAACACGTGAAATTCCGTCGGAATCCGGGAGGACCATCTCCCAAGGCTAAATACTCCCTAGTGACCGATAGTGAACCAGTACCGTGAGGGAAAGGTGAAAAGCACCCCGGAAGGGGAGTGAAATAGATCCTGAAACCGTGTGCCTACAAGTAGTCAGAGCCCGTTAACGGGTGATGGCGTGCCTTTTGTAGAATGAACCGGCGAGTTACGATCCCGTGCAAGGTTAAGCAGAAGATGCGGAGCCGCAGCGAAAGCGAGTCTGAATAGGGCGCATGAGTACGTGGTCGTAGACCCGAAACCAGGTGATCTACCCATGTCCAGGGTGAAGTTCAGGTAACACTGAATGGAGGCCCGAACCCACGCACGTTGAAAAGTGCGGGGATGAGGTGTGGGTAGGGGTGAAATGCCAATCGAACCTGGAGATAGCTGGTTCTCTCCGAAATAGCTTTAGGGCTAGCCTCAAGGTAAGAGTCTCGGAGGTAGAGCACTGATTGGACTAGGGGCCCCTACCGGGTTACCGAATTCAGTCAAACTCCGAATGCCGATGACTTATCCTTGGGAGTCAGACTGCGAGTGATAAGATCCGTAGTCGAAAGGGAAACAGCCCAGACCGCCAGCTAAGGTCCCAAAGTATACGTTAAGTGGAAAAGGATGTGGAGTTGCTTAGACAACCAGGATGTTGGCTTAGAAGCAGCCACCATTTAAAGAGTGCGTAATAGCTCACTGGTCGAGTGACTCTGCGCCGAAAATGTACCGGGGCTAAACGTATCACCGAAGCTGCGGACTGTTCTTACGAACAGTGGTAGGAGAGCGTTCTAAGGGCTGTGAAGCCAGACCGGAAGGACTGGTGGAGCGCTTAGAAGTGAGAATGCCGGTATGAGTAGCGAAAGACGGGTGAGAATCCCGTCCACCGAATGCCTAAGGTTTCCTGAGGAAGGCTCGTCCGCTCAGGGTTAGTCGGGACCTAAGCCGAGGCCGAAAGGCGTAGGCGATGGACAACAGGTTGATATTCCTGTACCACCTCCTCACCATTTGAGCAATGGGGGGACGCAGGAGGATAGGGTAAGCGCGGTATTGGATATCCGCGTCCAAGCAGTTAGGCTGGGAAATAGGCAAATCCGTTTCCCGTGAAGGCTGAGCTGTGATGGCGAGCGAAATTTAGTAGCGAAGTTCCTGATTCCACACTGCCAAGAAAAGCCTCTAGCGAGGTGAGAGGTGCCCGTACCGCAAACCGACACAGGTAGGCGAGGAGAGAATCCTAAGGTGATCGAGAGAACTCTCGTTAAGGAACTCGGCAAAATGACCCCGTAACTTCGGGAGAAGGGGTGCTTCTTAGGGTGTTAAAGCCCCGAGAAGCCGCAGTGAATAGGCCCAGGCGACTGTTTAGCAAAAACACAGGTCTCTGCGAAGCCGTAAGGCGAAGTATAGGGGCTGACGCCTGCCCGGTGCTGGAAGGTTAAGAGGAGCGCTTAGCGTAAGCGAAGGTGCGAATTGAAGCCCCAGTAAACGGCGGCCGTAACTATAACGGTCCTAAGGTAGCGAAATTCCTTGTCGGGTAAGTTCCGACCCGCACGAAAGGCGCAACGATCTGGGCACTGTCTCAACGAGAGACTCGGTGAAATTATAGTACCTGTGAAGATGCAGGTTACCCGCGACAGGACGGAAAGACCCCGTGGAGCTTTACTGCAGCCTGATATTGAATGTTGGTACAGCTTGTACAGGATAGGTAGGAGCCTTGGAAACCGGAGCGCTAGCTTCGGTGGAGGCATCGGTGGGATACTACCCTGGCTGTATTGACCTTCTAACCCGCTGCCCTTATCGGGCAGGGAGACAGTGTCAGGTGGGCAGTTTGACTGGGGCGGTCGCCTCCTAAAATGTAACGGAGGCGCCCAAAGGTTCCCTCAGAATGGTTGGAAATCATTCGCAGAGTGTAAAGGCACAAGGGAGCTTGACTGCGAGACCTACAAGTCGAGCAGGGACGAAAGTCGGGCTTAGTGATCCGGTGGTTCCGCATGGAAGGGCCATCGCTCAACGGATAAAAGCTACCCCGGGGATAACAGGCTTATCTCCCCCAAGAGTCCACATCGACGGGGAGGTTTGGCACCTCGATGTCGGCTCATCGCATCCTGGGGCTGTAGTCGGTCCCAAGGGTTGGGCTGTTCGCCCATTAAAGCGGTACGCGAGCTGGGTTCAGAACGTCGTGAGACAGTTCGGTCCCTATCCGTCGCGGGCGCAGGAAATTTGAGAGGAGCTGTCCTTAGTACGAGAGGACCGGGATGGACGCACCGCTGGTGTACCAGTTGTTCTGCCAAGGGCATCGCTGGGTAGCTATGTGCGGACGGGATAAGTGCTGAAAGCATCTAAGCATGAAGCCCCCCTCAAGATGAGATTTCCCATTCCGCAAGGAAGTAAGATCCCTGAAAGATGATCAGGTTGATAGGTCTGAGGTGGAAGCGTGGTGACACGTGGAGCTGACAGATACTAATAGATCGAGGACTTAACCTATATTCTAATGTGAAGCATGAACATTGTTATCTAGTTTTGAGAGAACATTCTCTCCATCAGGTTTGGTGGCGATAGCGAAGAGGTCACACCCGTTCCCATACCGAACACGGAAGTTAAGCTCTTCAGCGCCGATGGTAGTTGGGGGTTTCCCCCTGTGAGAGTAGGACGCCGCCAAGCTTCTATAAGGATCAGTTCCAGTCGGAACTGGTCTTTTTTGTTTTTTCTTCTAACAGCATCATGATGTAAGCTGGAAACTTCTCTTCTGCAATCTCCATGTAGCGTTCAATCATGACGTAATCATCGCTAATGTATTGAGACAGCAGCTCGTACCACCATTCTGTTTCGTAGCGGGCAATCATACTAAGGTTATACATCAATAAGTAATGGCTGATGATCTCAGGAATCCCTAGAAAAGCATCTCGTGTTGAGGGTATAAACCATTGATCCATTTCTAAATCATAATGAAGATGAGTAGCAAGTGCTGGGTTTTCTTCCAGAAATACATCAAACGTCAGTTTTTTAGCCTCTCTCTGTTTGAGTTTCCAGCTTGTATGAAACTCAAAGTATTCAATAAAGCGTTCAGCAGACATGTTATAAAGTAATGGAATATGATCTTGAATCATCATTCCATTAGCCTTTTCTACTTTAACTAAAGTCGAGGGCTGCTTTTGAAACTCCAGAATATGACTCATTTCAGGTATTTTAGACAGGAGATGGATCATCGTAAATCGCTCATCTTCAAGACCATTTAATTGAAATAGATGCTTTAACACATGCATACACAGCCCATTTCTTTGGATTTTCACCTCATCTTCACTAAAACGGTAATGCTGTTTCTTCCTCTTTCTCGATGTTACGCCATGAGCTAAAACAGAGGTTTGAGAAGGATAATGGGGGTCCACTGTCAGCAAACATGCTTTTAGCAGCTGTGCCATTCCATAAAACAATAAAATAGGTTTAAGTTCTAGAGGCGCGATCGCAGCCTGTTCATAAAACGTGTGGCCATGTTTTAGAAAGTAAATAAATCGTTCACAGTTTTTATAGGCTTGCTGGTTTGCATCTTGAATGTTCCGTTTCTCATATTGTTGAAATAGAAACTTTTGGGAGGTTTCGAGCGAGTAAAAACGTTTTAAATCCTTCCATCCTGAACTTTTCATCTTCTTCCTCAACTCTCTTTATATTTTCTAAAAATTGCAACTGTTTGTTGCTTCCTTGACATGCTGTTTGCTAGTTGATAATCTACATATAATATTTTGCCGAAAAGAGGGGGATTTACTAATGTGGGAAAGTAAATTTTCAAAAGAAGGTTTGACGTTTGACGATGTTTTGCTTGTTCCAGCAAAGTCTGAAGTACTTCCGCGTGATGTCGATTTATCAGTGGAGCTAACAAGCACATTAAAGCTAAACATTCCAATTATCAGTGCGGGAATGGACACAGTGACGGAATCACAAATGGCGATTGCAATGGCACGTCAAGGTGGTCTTGGTATTATTCATAAGAACATGTCCATTGAACAGCAAGCAGAACAGGTGGATAAAGTAAAACGTTCAGAGCGCGGTGTTATTACAAACCCATTCTTCTTAACACCAGAGCATCAAGTATTTGATGCAGAGCATTTGATGGGTAAATACCGTATTTCAGGTGTGCCGATTGTCAACAACGAACAAGACCAAAAGCTTGTTGGTATTATTACGAACCGTGACCTTCGTTTTATTTCGGATTATTCAATGAAGATTAGCGACGTGATGACAAAAGAGGAACTTGTGACAGCTTCTGTTGGTACAACGTTAGAAGAAGCTGAAAAAATCCTACAGCAGTACAAGATTGAAAAATTACCTCTTTTAGATGACGAAGGAACACTAAAAGGTCTCATCACAATCAAAGATATTGAAAAAGTGATTGAATTCCCTAACTCCTCTAAAGATGCACATGGCCGTTTAATTGTTGGTGCCGCTGTTGGTGTCACTGGCGATACAATGACACGTGTGAAAAAATTAGTCGAAGCCAATGTGGATGTCATTGTTATTGATACAGCACACGGTCATTCTCAAGGTGTTCTAAACACTGTATCGAAAATCCGTGAAACGTATCCTTCTCTTAACATCATTGCTGGTAATGTTGCAACAGCCGAAGCAACAAAAGCATTGTTTGAAGCAGGAGCAGATATTGTGAAAGTCGGTATCGGACCAGGATCTATTTGTACAACACGTGTTGTTGCAGGTGTCGGTGTACCACAAATCACAGCGATCTATGACTGTGCAACAGAAGCAAGAAAACATGGTAAAGCTATTATTGCAGATGGTGGAATTAAATATTCAGGTGATATCGTGAAAGCATTAGCATCTGGCGGACATGCTGTTATGCTGGGAAGCCTTCTAGCTGGTACATCTGAAAGCCCAGGAGAAACAGAAATTTTCCAAGGTAGACGATTCAAAGTTTATCGTGGTATGGGTTCTGTCGCTGCAATGGAAAAGGGAAGTAAAGATCGTTACTTCCAAGAAGATAATAAAAAATTCGTTCCTGAAGGTATTGAAGGCCGTACACCATACAAAGGGCCAGTCGTTGATACAGTGTATCAACTAGTTGGCGGTATTCGTTCTGGTATGGGTTATTGTGGAACAAAGGATTTACGCACTCTTAGAGAAGAAGCACAGTTTATTCGTATGACGGGTGCAGGACTTCGTGAGAGTCATCCACATGATGTACAAATTACAAAAGAATCACCAAACTACACAATTTCTTGATAAATTGTGACAATCAAATTACATTTGACAGGGTCTATGACTCTGTCTATTTTTTTTGTCTTTATTGTGATAAAATTTATACTGTTGTGTTGAGATAAGCCCTTGTGGATTACATATATATGAAAAACGTCGAAAAAAGATGAATACGGAGGTATGACGATTGAACAGCAAGATGTTGAAACAGCTTATGGTCTCTATCCTTGCATTGGCATTGATTGTTACAGCATTTACACCAATGTCCAAAGCAAAAGCTGCTGAAGATCCATTCAGTGTGAATGCGAAAGCAGCGATCCTTATTGAAGCTTCTACAGGTAAAATTCTTTATAGTAAAAACGCAGATCAAAGACTGCCTATTGCAAGTATGGCAAAAATGATGACAGAGTATCTATTACTAGAGGCAATTGCTGAAGGAAAAGTGAAATGGGATCAAAAGTATACGCCAGATGATTATGTATACGAAATTTCTCAGGACCGCAGCTTATCCAACGTTCCTTTGAGAAAAGATGGTTCGTATACAGTAAAAGAACTTTATCAAGCAACGGCTATTTATTCGGCAAATGCAGCAGCGATTGGTTTAGCAGAAGTGATCGCTGGATCAGAATCAAAGTTTGTTGAAAAAATGAACGCAAAAGCAAAAGAACTTGGTTTAACAAACTACAAATTCGTGAATGCAACTGGTCTAGAAAATAAAGACTTACATGGCCAACAGCCAAAAGGTACAGGTCCTGATGAAGAAAGTGAAGTATCTGCAAAAGATATGGCTTTGCTTGCACAGCATCTCATCAAAGACCATCCAGAAATTCTTGAAACAGCAAGTATTGCGAAAACAAAGTTCAGAGAAGGCACGGACGATGAAATGGACATGCCTAACTGGAACTTCATGCTTAAAGGACTTGTGAAGGAATATAAAGGTGTTGACGGTCTAAAAACAGGATCTACAGATTCAGCCGGTTCTAGCTTCACAGGTACAGCAAAACAAGGTGACATGCGTGTCATCGCAGTTATCTTGAATGCAAAAGGTAATCTTCATACAGCACGTTTCGACGTGGCAAAAAAACTGTTCGACTATGCGTTTAAAAACTTCACGATGAAAGAAATGTACAAAAAAGGTCAACAAATCAAAGGACATGAAAACATCGAAGTGGATAAAGGCAAAGATAAAGAAGTACCTGTTGTGACGAAAGAAGCATTTTCTGTGCCAGTAAAAAATGGTGACGAAAAGAGCTATAAAGCAAAAGTAAATATCGAGAAAAAGAACCTAGAAGCTCCTATTAAAAAAGGAACGAAGGTTGGCATGCTGACGACTTCTTATTCTGGTGATGAGAAGGACTACGGCTATTTAAATAAAGACCAATCAGGTGTTGAGCTTGTGACGAAAACAAGCGATGAAAAAGCAAACTGGTTCATCCTTGCAATGCGCGGTGTAGGTGGATTCTTCGCTGGCATTTGGGGCGGAATCGTTGACACAGTAAAAGGCTGGTTCTAATAAAAAAACTGCTCTCTATACAAGAGAGCAGTTTTTTTATCGTTAAAAGAAGAGCGATTGCTTCTGATTTTGAGGAGTGGATAAAGCTTGCTGAAAAATATCACATAACTTTTCCACGCCCTCGGTCAGTGCTTTTTCATTCACATAGGAAAAGCTGAGGCGGATATAATTCTGTTTCGGCTCTCCAGGATAGCAGACAGAGCCAGGCAGAAAAGTAATTTGCTGCTTACGTGCTTCATGCAACAGTGCTCGTGTATCGACCCATGAAGGAAAGCTGAGCCATAAATTGAGCCCGCCCTGTGGAATCTGCCACGTTACATCTGTCGGTGCGTGCTTCGTTAACACATCCATCATCAAATCGCGTCTCACCTTCAAGGCGGTTCTTAGCTTCTTCGTATGATCAATCATTTTCTTCGATGTCAGAAACGGCAATATGGCCTTTTGTGTGAGGAGAGGGCTGCCTAAGTCATTATTGGCCTTTGCAGCTAATAAACGGTTAAATATCGAGCCTGACGCGGTGATAATCCCTATTCTGCATCCTGGAGCCAGTGTTTTACTTAATCCTCGTAAATAAATGACGTGTCCATCATGATCCAAGCTTTTAATAGGTGCTGGCGGCTTCTTTTCAAAATAAAGCTCACGATATGGGTCATCTTCTACAATGAGACAATCTATGCTTTGAGCCAGTAAGAGAAGCTGTTTTCTGCGTTTCATCGACATACTGGCCCCTGTCGGACTGTGGAAAGTAGGAATCGTATAGATCAGCTTCGGTTTATATTTATCACAAATGCTTTGAAGCTGCTTCATGTTCATTCCTTCATGATCGACAGGGACGGTAATGATTCTTGCTCCTCTGCCCATAAAGACATCAATGGCCCCGGGATAGGTCGGTGCTTCCATGACAACCACATCATCCGGCCCAATAAACGTACGTGCCACCAAATCAAGCCCTTGCTGAGAACCACTTGTTACAAGGATATTTTCAGGGGTAGACGGCACATCCAACTTTTCTAAAAAGGACTGAATGACTTGTCGCAACTGAAGATCACCTTGTATTTCACCATACTTCGACATGATTTGAGGATGTCTGGCTAGCACATGCTGCATTTCTTTTTCTAAATACCGGTTTGGCAAAAGACCTGGATCGATCATAGAGGAAGAAAGGTTAATGGCTTCTTCGACATAGTGATACTGGGCGAATTGAGACCGTGGTAAATAATCTGGAATCGACAACTGCCAATCGAAAGAAGTAGATGATGGAACCGGGGTCTCTGCCTGCTCTTGCTGCTCATCCACAAAAGTTCCTTTACCTTGCACTGTCGTTAAATATCCATCGTCCTTTAATCGGGTATATGCCTTAGCTGCTGTGACAAGACTCACATTGAGCTGCTTAGCTAAATCACGGACAGTTGGCAGCTTTTCTCCTTGCTGAAGCAAACCCGATTGAATGTGATCGATGATTGAAAAGTAAATTTGATTTGAAAGAGATGTATCAGAGTGCCGATGGATATCAATATGCATGAAACCCCTCCATAGAATGCAAAATTGTTATACATGATTTTTAATTGTTATAGTTGTATTATAGCATGTAAATCACACTTGAAAGAGAAAACGACATGTTTTTAGCTGTAAATCCTTTATATACAAGGGTTTATTCTTTTTTATCCGCTGATTGAATTGTTATACTATTCTCTTTATTGTTATACTTCCTCGCTTGTATGATAAAGATGTTGAATGAATCGAATAGACAAATGGGAGGAAACTATTGTGAGCAATAAGGGAACTGAACGAGTGAAACGTGGAATGGCAGAAATGCAAAAGGGCGGCGTCATTATGGATGTCGTCAATGCGGAGCAGGCAAAAATTGCAGAAGAAGCAGGTGCGGTGGCAGTCATGGCACTAGAACGAGTACCAGCTGATATCCGTGCAGCAGGCGGTGTTGCCCGTATGGCAGACCCAAGAATCGTAGAGGAAGTACAAAATGCAGTAACGATTCCAGTCATGGCAAAAGCACGTATCGGCCACATCGTCGAGGCTCGTGTTCTTGAAGCGCTTGGTGTTGATTATATCGATGAGAGTGAAGTGCTGACGCCCGCAGATGAGGAATTCCATTTAAATAAAAATGAATACACAGTACCTTTTGTCTGTGGATGCCGCGATTTAGGTGAGGCAACCCGCCGTATCGCAGAAGGCGCTTCTATGCTTCGTACAAAAGGAGAACCTGGGACAGGCAACATCGTAGAAGCTGTGCGTCATATGAGAAAGGTCAATGCTCAGATTCGTAAAGTATCGGCTATGAGTGAAGATGAACTGATGACAGAAGCCAAGAATCTTGGCGCGCCTTATGAATTATTGCTGCAAATCAAAAGAGACGGCAAGCTGCCAGTTGTGAACTTTGCAGCAGGAGGCGTTGCAACACCTGCAGATGCTGCGTTAATGATGCAGCTTGGAGCAGACGGTGTATTTGTCGGATCTGGTATTTTCAAATCAGACAATCCAGCTAAATTTGCAAAAGCAATTGTTGAAGCAACGACTCATTACACTGATTACCGTCTCATTGCAGACCTTTCAAAAGAGCTTGGAACAGCTATGAAAGGAATTGAAATTTCAAATCTACTGCCAGAAGAACGTATGCAAGAGCGTGGCTGGTAATTAAGGGAGCGCAAACGAACATGCTGACAATTGGTGTACTTGGGCTTCAAGGAGCGGTGAGAGAGCATATTCAATCGATTGAAGCCTGCGGCGCAGAAGGAAAGATCATCAAACGTGTAGAAGAGCTAGAATCCGTTGACGGTTTGATTATCCCTGGTGGAGAAAGTACGACGATGAGGAGACTTATGGATACGTATCAATTCATTGAACCGATCAAAGCGTTCGCTGCTAAAGGGAAACCGATTTTCGGGACATGTGCCGGTTTGATTATGCTGGCTAAGCATATCGAAGATCGAGAAGATGCTCATCTTGGCCTGTTAAATGTATCTGTTGCACGGAACTCTTTTGGCAGACAGGTAGACAGTTTTGAAGCAGATTTAAAAGTAAAAGGACTGGATGCGCCGTTTACAGGGGTATTCATCCGTGCGCCTCATATCATCAGCGCAGATAATGACGTAGAAATCATGGCTGAATATGATGGCAGGATTGTGATGGCGAAAGAAAACAATATCTTAGGCTGCTCTTTTCATCCAGAGCTGACAGACGATCACCGGTTAACACAGCTGTTTGTAGACATGGTGAAGTCCTACAAAACGAAGCTTGCTGTATAAAACGGTTGAAAAGAGATAAAACTTATAGTACATTAAAATCACAATCAAAGATCGAAAAAGCGTTGACGGGAAATAGTAAGAAGCCCCTCTTTCTCAGAGAGCCGATGGTTGGTGAGAATCGGTGAAAGATGCATTCTGAATCCATCCTTGAGCGAAATGCTGAAACACGAGAAGTAAGCATTTACGGTGATACCGTTACAGAGGAAAGAGGAAAGCGTGCTTCTGCATGTTTTCAATCAGGGTGGCAACGCGAGAGCTCTCGTCCCTTTCATGGGATGAGGGCTCTTTTTATTTTTCGATAAAAAAAGGAGTGTTACACATGCTTGATATTAAACAACTGCGCACGGACTTTGATCAAATCAAAGAAAAATTAGCACACCGAGGCGAAGATTTAGCGGATTTTGATAAGTTTGGTGAGCTAGATCAAAAAAGAAGAGAATTAATCGGGAAAACAGAAGAATTAAAGAGCCGAAGAAATGAAGTATCACAGCAAGTGGCCGTTCTAAAAAGAGAAAAGAAAGACGCCGATCACATTATTCAAGAAATGCGTGAGGTAGGAGATGAGATCAAGAAGCTGGATGATGAGCTAAGAACAGTAGAAGAAAGCCTGCAGCACATCCTGTTCTCAATTCCAAATATCCCTCATGACTCTGTACCAGTTGGTGAAACAGAAGACGACAACGTAGAAGTGAGAAAATGGGGCGAACAGCCAGCCTTCTCATTTGAGCCAAAACCACATTGGGACGTAGCTGATGAGCTAAAAATCCTTGATTTTGAACGTGCAGGAAAAGTGACAGGAAGCCGTTTCGTTTTTTATAAAGGGCTTGGTGCCCGCTTAGAGCGCGCATTGTATAACTTTATGCTCGATTTACATGTGGATGAGTTTGGTTTTACTGAAGTGCTTCCACCTTATATGGTCAACAGAGCAAGCATGACAGGAACTGGTCAGCTTCCAAAATTCGAAGAGGATGCCTTTAAAATACGTGAAGAAGATTACTTCCTCATTCCAACAGCAGAAGTGCCAATTACGAACATGCATCGCGACGAAATTCTCGAAGGTGAACAGCTGCCAATCAACTATGCAGCATTCAGTGCTTGCTTTAGATCAGAAGCTGGATCTGCTGGAAGAGATACACGTGGACTCATCCGTCAGCATCAATTTAACAAGGTAGAGCTTGTGAAATTTGTCAGACCAGAAGATTCTTATGAAGAATTAGAGAAACTAACAAATCAAGCAGAAAAAGTTCTTCAGCTATTGAACCTGCCATACCGTGTCATGAGCATGTGTACGGGAGATTTAGGATTCACAGCTGCGAAGAAATACGATATCGAAGTGTGGATTCCGAGCCAGAATACGTACCGTGAAATTTCTTCTTGCAGTAACTTCGAAGCATTCCAGGCAAGACGTGCAAACATTCGTTTCCGTCCAGAACCTAAAGCGAAGCCAGAACATGTCCACACATTAAATGGATCTGGATTAGCGGTAGGAAGAACCGTAGCGGCTATTTTAGAAAACTATCAACAAGAGGACGGCACAGTGATCATTCCTGAAGTACTGCGTCCTTATATGGGAAATAAAGAAGTGATGAAATAAGATGCCGTCAAGGCATCTTTTTCTTTTTACCAAAAGTCCTACAGTTTTCCTAAATTTAGCCGATAAAAAAATTAAAAGCTTCTAGGAAAGAAGGAATAACCTTGAATAGGCTTGACTATTATGTTGAAATGGCTCATTTACTTAGAAAGGTACTAGATGAAAGTATTCTTTTCGGCATCACAGATACAGAGAAGATACTTTGTTATTACCCGTCTAACACAATAGATTTTGGTATGAAAGTTGGAGACCCATTGAACCCAGAAGACCAAAATGTGGCGACGACATTAAGAGGACAAGAATATGACGGTCATCTATCAGAACATTTATATGGTTATGAAATTGCTGTAAAAGGTTACCCGATTTTTGATGAAGATAGAAAAGTAATTGGCTCTTTTTTAGTGGCATTTTCACATCATCGTGAAAAGAAATTAAGCGGTTATATGGAGCAAATCAATAAAGTAGCGAAAGAACTCCAAGGTGGAATTGAGCAAATTGCTGCACATTCTCAAGAGCTGGCTGCCACAAGTTTAGAAATAAGCGAACAGGCAGGAAGAGCGGAAGAGAAATCTGCGAATATTGAAGAAGTCGTCAAAACCATTGGCGGGATCGCTAGACAAACAAATCTGCTCGGTTTAAACGCTGCAATTGAAGCCGCAAGAGCAGGCGAGAACGGAAAAGGGTTTGCTGTCGTTGCTGATGAAGTTCGCAAATTATCAGATGGCTCGAAGGAAGCGGCTGAAACCATTAATACATTTTTAAAAGAAATCCAAGACAGCATTGGCACTTTGTCTGAAAACATCTCACAAATCAGCAGTTCAACAAATGAACAAGCCAAACAAGTGACAGACTTTACGAAGATTATCGAGTCATTAAATGACTTTAAAGTAGAGATGAATCAGTTTATTGAAGAAATTAGACAGGATACGAAATAGATCAAGAGCAGCCGTCAATGGCTACTTCAGCGTGTAGTCAAACCCTCGCATTCGTTGTCAGGTCTGCGCTTCGGTGCTCACGAATGTCAAATTCGCTCCGCTCCGGTGCTCGCCCTTCCTAGACTGCAAAGGTTTTCTATCACGCTGAAAAGAAGACAAAGGGCTAAAATCAAAATCATTTTAGCCCTTTGTCAACAATCTGGAGCAGCCATCAATGGCTGCTTTTTTATAGGCAAATATCATGCCGAAATCACATATTGAAATTTTTTTCGAAAAGATGTTGACTTCAAATAAAATGATATGGTATATTAATTCTTGTCGATACGGAGGAATACCCAAGTCCGGCTGAAGGGATCGGTCTTGAAAACCGACAGGGGTGTCAAAGCCCGCGGGGGTTCGAATCCCTCTTCCTCCGCCATATTGATTTTTTACCTTAGTTGAATTGAACGCAAGCATAAAAATTGGAAATTGTCAAACCGCTGCATTTCGCGAATGCAGCGGTTTTTTTTATTTTGTTTTAGAGCGATTTTTTTGAATAACAGAAGCTATTTCATGAAGAATGGGATCAAGTGAGCTTTCATCATGAAGTAAGTCGTAATCTTCAATATTAATTTTAATCACTGGGCATAAATCAAATTGTTCGATCCATTCCGTGTATCGAGTGTACATTTCTTCCCAATAAGCCCGGTCAGTTTGAGTTTCCATCTCTCTGCCGCGTTCCTCTATACGATGTAAAATATGATCTAAATCCCCGTGTAGATAGATGAGGACATCAGGGTGAGGGAAGTAAGGTGTCATCACCATCGCCTCAAATAGGCTTGTATACGTTTCATAATCAACCTCAGACATCGTACCTTTGTCCGCATGCATTTTTGCAAAAATGCCAGTATCCTCATAAATGGAACGATCTTGTACATATCCTCCGCCAGATTCAAAAATCCGCTTTTGCTCCTTAAAACGCTCAGCTAAGAAATAGACCTGTAAGTGGAAGCTCCATCTTTGGAAATCTGAATAAAAAGGCTCTAAATATGGGTTATCATCTACTTTTTCAAGAGAGGTTTGAAACCCTAGCTTGTCCGCTATTGTTTTGGTCATAGTTGATTTGCCGACACCAACAGTCCCGGCAATTGTGATGACTGCGTCCTTTGGTATTTCGATATTGTTCATAGCACTTGCTCCTTTATGTTCTGTACAATTTGCTGGTAATCTTGCTGTGAGGAAACGAAGTCTGTATGATCTCCTTCAATTGTAATGATAGGAAGCCCTGGCTCAGTCTGTTTTAAATGTTCAATAGCCAGGTCGTAATCTTCAATGAGTGTTTTTAAATAAGCTGGGTCGATGTCTTCTTCAAAAGAGCGTCCTCTCATCTGTATTCTTTCAAGTAAGGTGGGAAGGCTGGCTTTTATATAGATCATGGCATTTGGTTTAGGAAGATCGTCTGTTAGCAGGTGATAGATCTTTCTGTATTTATCCATGTGCTTTTTTGATAATGTTCTTTCTGCAAATATCATATTTTTATAGACGTGATAATCAGTGACAACTGGCTGCTGTTTATTCACATAGTTTTCTTCAATTGATTCTAACTGTTTGAACCGATTGCATAAAAAGAACATCTCAAGCTGAAAGCTCCATTGTTCCATATCTTCATAAAATTTATCTAAGAATGGATTTTCTTCTACAATCTCTTTTACTAAAGGAAATTGAAATTCCTTCGCAAGCATTGTAGCCAAAGTTGTTTTTCCGGCTCCAATCGGGCCTTCCACTGCAATAAAAGGGGCAGGATACATAGGCGTTCTCCTCTATCTATAAAGTTAAAGTTGTCAAACCAATGTATATTGTACCATACCCCTTCTAATAGATAGAGTGAATGGATTACGATGTCGTTCTTTTTTCAATATTAAATTGATCTGATAATAAGAGCCAATTTTGTGGGAAAGATAGACCTAATTTCCAATAAGCAATGCCGTTCAAATTTAGCTCTTTGATGAGGTTGAACTTTGCTTGAATTGATCTAGCGTCTTCGAACCAGACCTCATGCTCTTTGTTGTTGGCATCTGTATAACGAAAATGGGGTGCTTGTGCTGTTTCGTCGTATAAGATAGAGACATTGTGCTCTCTAGCAAGTGCAATTGCTTGTTGAGGACTGACGGCTTTGGCTATGGGGCCGCCCTGGACGAAAGGAAGTGTCCAATCATAGCCGTATAAATTCTGCCCCATTACAATTTTATTGGCAGGTATGACAGTTAATGCATATTCAATGACTTGGCGGACAGGTCCAATTGGAGAGACAGCTTGTGGAGGGCCGCCGCTGTACCCCCATTCATAGGTCATCAACACAACGTGATCGACGATTTTACCGATCGCTTCATAGTCATGGGCTTCATACCATTTGCCCTTTTGCTGACTACTTGTTTTTGGTGCAAGTGCAACAGATATTGTCCATCCTTCTTGATGGAAACGGGCTGTTGCTTCTCTTAAAAATTGAATATAAGCATCTTTATCAGCAGGGCGTAAATATTCAAAATCAAAATGGATTTCCTTGAATTGATACTTTTTGGCAACACGAACAATTTCATTTAAAAATGCCGTTTTGACAGATTGGTTAGTTAAAAGAATACGTCCAAGTTCATCACTGAATTTTTCATTCTCTAGATTTGTCACCACCATGGTTAATACAGTTCTGTTCTGAGCGGCAATCTGGGGTAGTTGGTCTAACGGTGGTTCTCGCAGTGTCCCATCTCTTTGTGCTTGAAAACTAAAGACGTCTAAATGGGTTAAGTATGGGGAGGCCTCTCTAGCTGCCTGCTTTAAGTTTTCACTGACTTGATTTCCCCGTGGTTCAATATAAGCATTGGAATTAATGTTCCTTTTCGGTCTTTGTGGAATATAGAGCAAGAAACGAATAGGCAATATCGCTTCAGGCCGAATTCTGTTCACGCGTGCCAATTCTTCCACTGAGATTTGAAACCGTCTACCAATTTGATATAGTGTGTCATTTTGTTTGACCTCATAAAATTGACCTCTAATTGGAATGACAATTGTTTGTCCAATGACGAGTTGATTTGGTGTTTCGATTTCGTTAGTACGGATGATTTCATTGACTGTCGTTTTAAAACGCATAGCAATGTCGTTTAAAGTATCTCCTCTTTTGACAACATAAATTTGAATAGTCAACGCCCCCTTTGTTATTGCTAACAATTTATGAGGGTTATAGCTAAATCATGTTTGATTTTCATTCGTGATTTCCTTAGCGGTAGTGATTTTGGCTAGAAGAACGTTCTCCATCATCGTTAAAGCGTAGTCGTTATCTCTGTCGTCGTTTGAAGCGATACAATCTTTAGGTACAATTAGATTGTATTCTCGCATGTATGCGTCATTTGCAGTGAACAAAACGCAAATGTTTCCGGCAATCCCGGTTAGAATAATGTCCTCAACACCTAATTCATTTAAGAGTGTCTCTAGTGCAGTACCGTAGAAGGCAGAATGCTTAGGTTTAATTAAGAAGTAATTATCTTTAGATGGTGTCATTTTCTCTAAAATAGGAGCGCTTCTTTCGTTTTTGCATGTTTCCATAACAGCTTGGATATCAGCCTTCCAAAGTCCGTAGTGATCGTTGATATAAATGATTGGCCAATTTTCCTTGAAAGCATGTTGTTTAAGAGCTAAAATTTTATTGGTCATTT
The DNA here is from genome assembly GCF_038627085.1 of Bacillus sp. FSL M7-0791. Lineage (NCBI taxonomy): Bacteria > Bacillati > Bacillota > Bacilli > Caryophanales > Bacillaceae > Bacillus > Bacillus sp. FSL M7-0791. Next base: position 28,096 of record NZ_CP152022.1, read on the forward strand.
GCTCTGTTTTTTCTGCAAGCACATGTCCCATTTCAAAATCAAAATCATTAATCATGTCGATAATAAGCAGCGCCTTTTTTTGCTTTGACAAAATAAGACCCCCTTTTTAAAAGATTGTGATAATATGTTAACCTCAATTTCCTTTTAAAAAACATGAAAAGAGAGCCGTGCCATGACGAAAGATGAAAAGTTTATGCAAGAAGCCATTTCTGAAGCCTTAAAAGCAGAACAAATAGGGGAAGTGCCGATTGGTGCGATCATTGTTGTTGATGATCAAATCGTGAGCCGGGCTCATAATTTAAGGGAAAGTGAGCAGCGTTCGATTGCACATGCAGAATTACTTGCTATTGATGAAGCCTGTAAAGCGACAGGGAGCTGGCGTTTAGAAGATGCTGTGCTTTACGTTACGCTTGAGCCATGCCCAATGTGTGCGGGTGCTATTGTTCTCTCTAGAGTGAAAAAGGTCGTATTTGGTGCATACGATCCAAAAGGTGGATGCGCAGGTACTTTAATGAATTTACTGGATGATGAACGGTTCAATCATCAGTCTGAAGTCATCGGTGGTGTACTTGAAAATCAGTGTGGTGAGCTGTTAAGTCAGTTCTTCAGAAATCTCCGTCAGCGAAAGAAACAAGCCAAAAGTAAATGAATGGATGTCGTTTGCAATTTGAGCTATAAGAAGGTATACTTATGTCTGCGTCACTAACAATTTAATATTCATTTTGCCGTGCTAAGCGGGGAGGTAGCGGTGCCCTGTACTCGCAATCCGCTCTAGCGAGGCCGAATCCCTTCTCGAGGTTCGTTTACTTCAAGGTCTGCCTTAAATAAGTGGTGTTGACGTCTGGGTCCTGCGCAATGGGAATTCATGAACCATGTCAGGTCCGGAAGGAAGCAGCATTAAGTGAAACCTCTCATGTGCCGCAGGGTTGCCTGGGCCGAGCTAACTGTTTAAGTAACGCTTGGGGTAGCGAATCGACAGAAGGTGCACGGTAAATCAATATTAAATGTAACTCATCTAGTTTAACTAGGTGAGTTTTTTGTTGTTGTTCAAAGAATAGCTTAACTGCTTTGGTTATACAAATAGATAAAAAGTCTTTTTGGAGCCATTTGTTTTTTTCACTAATCGCAAAAAGAACTGGTGTTCTGTTTGGAGTTTCAGGTCTTTTTACATAGCTAGAAAATACGTTTTTAATACATGGAAAGTAGAAAATCTCTAGTTGAAATCATCTTTTTGGCATATTAGAAAATAAAGGTGTGCTTTTGAATTGATCGGTGCATCATGTATAATGAAAAGGATGATAAATGGAGGAGGGCGTATTTGTGAGTTATCAAGCTTTATATCGAGTGTTCAGACCTCAAGTTTTTGAGGATGTTGTTGGACAAGAACACATCACAAAAACGTTGCAAAATGCCCTTTTGCAGAAAAAGTTTTCTCATGCTTACTTATTTTCAGGTCCTAGAGGAACAGGTAAAACAAGTGCTGCCAAAATCTTTGCTAAGGCAGTGAACTGTGAAAAGTCACCTGTTAGCGAGCCGTGTAATGAATGTGATGCCTGTAAAGGGATTACAAACGGTTCAATTTCAGACGTGATTGAAATAGATGCTGCCTCGAATAACGGGGTAGATGAAATCCGGGATATACGTGATAAAGTGAAATTTGCTCCTTCGGCGGTTACATATAAGGTTTATATTATAGATGAAGTACATATGCTCTCTATCGGTGCATTTAATGCTCTCCTTAAAACGCTGGAAGAACCGCCTGCTCATTGTATCTTTATTTTGGCTACCACAGAGCCCCATAAGATTCCTCTTACCATCATATCTCGTTGTCAGCGATTTGATTTTAAACGAATCACGAGTAAAGATATTGTTGGAAGAATGGAGAAAATTGTAGATGCAGAAGGCCTTGACGTACAGGAGGGTTCGCTCGAGATTATTGCTAGTGCAGCTGATGGCGGTATGCGTGATGCACTAAGTCTCTTGGATCAAGCGATCTCATTTAGTGGTGAACAATTGACAATTGATGATGCGCTGCTCATTACAGGTGCTGTATCTCAGCATTTCATTAGTCAGCTTGCTGAAGCAATTTTTGATCAAAATATTGCCACAGCGTTAGATACATTAAATGAATTGCTCCAGCAGGGGAAAGATGCTGCTAAATTAATAGAGGATATGATTTTTTACTTTAGAGATATGCTGCTTTATAAAACGGCACCAGATCTCGAGGGGGTCCTTGAAAAGGTAAAGGTCGACGAAAGTTTCGTGGCGCTGTCAGATCGTGTGACACCTCAGTTTCTGTATGAAACCATTGAAGTCCTGAATAAAAGCCACCAAGAAATGAAATGGACAAATCATCCAAGGATTTTCTTTGAGGTAGCTGTTGTAAAGCTGTGTCAGTCAACAGCAGGATTGACACAAGGCCATGCTGAAGCTGATTTAACGGCGCTAACAGATAAAATAAACAGGCTGGAACAGGAACTATCGAGGCTAAGAGCCGAAGGTGTACCAATGTCTCCATCTCATAGCCCTCAAGAAAAAAAGGAAGCGTCTCGACCACAAACGAGTAACAAAAATGGCTATCGTGCTCCTGTCGGCCGAATTCATGAGATTCTAAAAGAAGCGAAACGGCCTGAGTTAGAAAAAATTAAAGGCAAATGGGGAGAGCTCCTTGCCCAGTTGAAACAGCAGAATAAGGTGTCTCACGCTGCGTTATTAACGGACAGTGAGCCAGTTGCGGCTGCTTCGCATGCCTTTGTTTTAAAATTCAAATTTGAAATACATTGTAAAATGGTTGCTGAAGATAAAAGCGGTGTTCGGACCAATCTTGAACAACTGCTAGAGTCTATGTTAGGAAAAAGAGTGGAATTAGTTGGCGTTCCTGACGCTCAATGGGGTAAAATAAGAGAAGAATTTTTAAGAGATCATCAGCCGGATGAACAAGCAGATGGTCAGGGAACTTCTACTGAAGAGGATCCATTGATTGCGGAAGCAAAAAAATTAGTAGGAACTGATTTAATTGAAATTAAAGATTAATAAAAATGAAAGAGAGTGGTGTTCATATGCGCGGTGGAATGGGAAATATGCAAAAAATGATGAAACAAATGCAAAAAATGCAAAAGGATATGGCGAAGGCTCAAGAAGAGCTTGCAGAAAAAGTTCTTGAAGGTACAGCTGGTGGCGGTATGGTCACTGTCAAAGTAAATGGACAAAAAGAAGTCATTGATGTAGCAATTAATGAAGAAGTTGTTGATCCAGAAGATATTGATATGCTTCAAGATCTTGTACTTGCTGCGACAAACGATGCATTGAAAAAAGTCGATGAGCTAACGAATGAAACGATGGGTCAATTCACAAAAGGAATGAACATGCCAGGTTTATTCTAGGAGGAATAACTGAAGATGCAATATCCTGAACCAATATCAAAGCTGATTGACAGCTTTATGAAATTGCCAGGAATCGGACCGAAAACTGCGGTCCGTCTGGCTTTTTTTGTTCTTAGTATGCAGGAAGATGTCGTACTAGATTTTGCGAAGGCGCTTGTAAATGCAAAGCGTAATTTAACTTATTGTTCGGTATGCGGTCATATCACAGACCAAGATCCTTGCTATATTTGTGAAGATACAAGAAGAGATCAATCTGTTATCTGTGTAGTGCAGGATCCAAAAGATGTAATCGCAATGGAAAAAATGAAAGAATACAACGGCTTATATCATGTGCTTCATGGTGCCATTTCGCCAATGGACGGAATTGGCCCAGAGGATATTAAAATTCCTGACCTATTAAAAAGATTGCAAGACGATCAAGTGACAGAGGTGATCCTTGCAACCAATCCAAACATTGAAGGAGAAGCAACAGCCATGTATATCTCCAGATTGTTAAAACCATCAGGGATTAAACTCTCTCGCATTGCTCACGGACTTCCAGTAGGCGGGGATTTAGAGTATGCGGATGAAGTTACACTGTCTAAGGCTCTAGAAGGCAGACGTGAGATGTAGGAAGGAGAAGTACGGTACATGGGTTTTCTTCGCAGAAAATCAATTCGAAAAGAATTCGATGAGAAATTAATTCAACAGCTTTTTAAGCAAAAGGAAGAATGGAACAGACAAAAAAAGCTTGTCGCAAATAGCGTTGAGCCTTCACCGGACATTCTATTCGAATTAAAGCTTGCTCAAGCAAAGTACTTTTTCTATCTGAGAGAAGCGAAAAAGAGAAATTTACGTTTAAACAACTGGAAATAGCAGGTCTATTATACATAGTCCTCTCATATGCTTGTACTATTCATATGAAGAGGAGATGAGAGGATTATGGAACCTGTTATTGTGATCGGGTCAATTTTGCTAGCTGTGCTATTGTTGTTTATGTCAGGTGTGCAGGCGAATCCATTCAAATGGTTAGGGCTTATCGGAGTGAAGTTTATAGCAGGCGCTCTTTTTTTATTTTGCCTCAACCTATTTGGCGAGAGTCTAGGATTACATGTCTCTATTAACCCTGTAACGAGTGGAATTAGTGGTTTATTGGGTATTCCGGGCGTAGCAGCTTTAATCGTTATTGAAAAGTTTATTATTTAATGAAAAATATTATTGACTTTGATTCGATAGGGTGGTAAATTAATATACGTCGCTGATGACGAAGAAACGAAAAAACATAATAACAAAAAAGTTGTTGACACTAACAACTTGGATGTGATAAGATGTTCTAGTCGCTTCTGAAGCGGTAAACAAGTTCTTTGAAAACTAAACAAGACAAAACGTACCTGTTAATTCGAGTTTTTTATAAAAAATCCTATGATACTTCATAGGTAGTCAGTCAAACTGGCGAGGCAGGAAATGATCACATGCTAAGTTCGCTACATCGTGTAGCAACGCATGTGTGATATGCATCCTGCATACCTCGGAGAGTTTGATCCTGGCTCAGGACGAACGCTGGCGGCGTGCCTAATACATGCAAGTCGAGCGGACAGAAGGGAGCTTGCTCCCGGATGTTAGCGGCGGACGGGTGAGTAACACGTGGGTAACCTGCCTGTAAGACTGGGATAACTCCGGGAAACCGGAGCTAATACCGGATAGTTCCTTGAACCGCATGGTTCAAGGATGAAAGACGGTTTCGGCTGTCACTTACAGATGGACCCGCGGCGCATTAGCTAGTTGGTGGGGTAATGGCTCACCAAGGCGACGATGCGTAGCCGACCTGAGAGGGTGATCGGCCACACTGGGACTGAGACACGGCCCAGACTCCTACGGGAGGCAGCAGTAGGGAATCTTCCGCAATGGACGAAAGTCTGACGGAGCAACGCCGCGTGAGTGATGAAGGTTTTCGGATCGTAAAGCTCTGTTGTTAGGGAAGAACAAGTGCGAGAGTAACTGCTCGCACCTTGACGGTACCTAACCAGAAAGCCACGGCTAACTACGTGCCAGCAGCCGCGGTAATACGTAGGTGGCAAGCGTTGTCCGGAATTATTGGGCGTAAAGGGCTCGCAGGCGGTTTCTTAAGTCTGATGTGAAAGCCCCCGGCTCAACCGGGGAGGGTCATTGGAAACTGGGAAACTTGAGTGCAGAAGAGGAGAGTGGAATTCCACGTGTAGCGGTGAAATGCGTAGAGATGTGGAGGAACACCAGTGGCGAAGGCGACTCTCTGGTCTGTAACTGACGCTGAGGAGCGAAAGCGTGGGGAGCGAACAGGATTAGATACCCTGGTAGTCCACGCCGTAAACGATGAGTGCTAAGTGTTAGGGGGTTTCCGCCCCTTAGTGCTGCAGCTAACGCATTAAGCACTCCGCCTGGGGAGTACGGTCGCAAGACTGAAACTCAAAGGAATTGACGGGGGCCCGCACAAGCGGTGGAGCATGTGGTTTAATTCGAAGCAACGCGAAGAACCTTACCAGGTCTTGACATCCTCTGACAACCCTAGAGATAGGGCTTTCCCTTCGGGGACAGAGTGACAGGTGGTGCATGGTTGTCGTCAGCTCGTGTCGTGAGATGTTGGGTTAAGTCCCGCAACGAGCGCAACCCTTGATCTTAGTTGCCAGCATTCAGTTGGGCACTCTAAGGTGACTGCCGGTGACAAACCGGAGGAAGGTGGGGATGACGTCAAATCATCATGCCCCTTATGACCTGGGCTACACACGTGCTACAATGGACAGAACAAAGGGCTGCAAGACCGCAAGGTTTAGCCAATCCCATAAATCTGTTCTCAGTTCGGATCGCAGTCTGCAACTCGACTGCGTGAAGCTGGAATCGCTAGTAATCGCGGATCAGCATGCCGCGGTGAATACGTTCCCGGGCCTTGTACACACCGCCCGTCACACCACGAGAGTTTGCAACACCCGAAGTCGGTGAGGTAACCTTTATGGAGCCAGCCGCCGAAGGTGGGGCAGATGATTGGGGTGAAGTCGTAACAAGGTAGCCGTATCGGAAGGTGCGGCTGGATCACCTCCTTTCTAAGGATATATGGAGCAGCGTGCGTTTTCGTCTTGTTTAGTTTTGAAGGAACTTGCAAAAGATCCTACAACATCATATCTTCGATATGAAAGATGGGCCTGTAGCTCAGCTGGTTAGAGCGCACGCCTGATAAGCGTGAGGTCGGTGGTTCGAGTCCACTCAGGCCCACCATCTTCTATTAAATTGGGGCCTTAGCTCAGCTGGGAGAGCGCCTGCCTTGCACGCAGGAGGTCAGCGGTTCGATCCCGCTAGGCTCCACCAACGTGTTCTTTGAAAACTAGATAACAATAAGTAATACATTCACATTGAATGCAATGCAAAGTTCATCACACATAGTGATTCTTTCTAAAGTAAGAAATGGTTAAGTTAGAAAGGGCGCACGGTGGATGCCTTGGCACTAGGAGCCGATGAAGGACGGGACGAACACCGATATGCTTCGGGGAGCTGTAAGCAAGCTTTGATCCGGAGATTTCCGAATGGGGAAACCCACTGCTCGTAATGGAGTAGTATCCATACTTGAATACATAGAGTATGAGAAGGCATACCCGGGGAACTGAAACATCTAAGTACCCGGAGGAAGAGAAAGCAAATGCGATTCCCTGAGTAGCGGCGAGCGAAACGGGAACAGCCCAAACCAAGAGGCTTGCCTCTTGGGGTTGTAGGACACTCTATACGGAGTTACAAAGGAATGATATAAGCGAAGAGGTCTGGAAAGGCCCGCCAAAGAAGGTAACAGCCCTGTAACTGAAATGTTGTTCTCTCCAGAGTGGATCCTGAGTACGGCGGAACACGTGAAATTCCGTCGGAATCCGGGAGGACCATCTCCCAAGGCTAAATACTCCCTAGTGACCGATAGTGAACCAGTACCGTGAGGGAAAGGTGAAAAGCACCCCGGAAGGGGAGTGAAATAGATCCTGAAACCGTGTGCCTACAAGTAGTCAGAGCCCGTTAACGGGTGATGGCGTGCCTTTTGTAGAATGAACCGGCGAGTTACGATCCCGTGCAAGGTTAAGCAGAAGATGCGGAGCCGCAGCGAAAGCGAGTCTGAATAGGGCGCATGAGTACGTGGTCGTAGACCCGAAACCAGGTGATCTACCCATGTCCAGGGTGAAGTTCAGGTAACACTGAATGGAGGCCCGAACCCACGCACGTTGAAAAGTGCGGGGATGAGGTGTGGGTAGGGGTGAAATGCCAATCGAACCTGGAGATAGCTGGTTCTCTCCGAAATAGCTTTAGGGCTAGCCTCAAGGTAAGAGTCTCGGAGGTAGAGCACTGATTGGACTAGGGGCCCCTACCGGGTTACCGAATTCAGTCAAACTCCGAATGCCGATGACTTATCCTTGGGAGTCAGACTGCGAGTGATAAGATCCGTAGTCGAAAGGGAAACAGCCCAGACCGCCAGCTAAGGTCCCAAAGTATACGTTAAGTGGAAAAGGATGTGGAGTTGCTTAGACAACCAGGATGTTGGCTTAGAAGCAGCCACCATTTAAAGAGTGCGTAATAGCTCACTGGTCGAGTGACTCTGCGCCGAAAATGTACCGGGGCTAAACGTATCACCGAAGCTGCGGACTGTTCTTACGAACAGTGGTAGGAGAGCGTTCTAAGGGCTGTGAAGCCAGACCGGAAGGACTGGTGGAGCGCTTAGAAGTGAGAATGCCGGTATGAGTAGCGAAAGACGGGTGAGAATCCCGTCCACCGAATGCCTAAGGTTTCCTGAGGAAGGCTCGTCCGCTCAGGGTTAGTCGGGACCTAAGCCGAGGCCGAAAGGCGTAGGCGATGGACAACAGGTTGATATTCCTGTACCACCTCCTCACCATTTGAGCAATGGGGGGACGCAGGAGGATAGGGTAAGCGCGGTATTGGATATCCGCGTCCAAGCAGTTAGGCTGGGAAATAGGCAAATCCGTTTCCCATAAAGGCTGAGCTGTGATGGCGAGCGAAATTTAGTAGCGAAGTTCCTGATTCCACACTGCCAAGAAAAGCCTCTAGCGAGGTGAGAGGTGCCCGTACCGCAAACCGACACAGGTAGGCGAGGAGAGAATCCTAAGGTGATCGAGAGAACTCTCGTTAAGGAACTCGGCAAAATGACCCCGTAACTTCGGGAGAAGGGGTGCTTCTTAGGGTGTTAAAGCCCCGAGAAGCCGCAGTGAATAGGCCCAGGCGACTGTTTAGCAAAAACACAGGTCTCTGCGAAGCCGTAAGGCGAAGTATAGGGGCTGACGCCTGCCCGGTGCTGGAAGGTTAAGAGGAGCGCTTAGCGTAAGCGAAGGTGCGAATTGAAGCCCCAGTAAACGGCGGCCGTAACTATAACGGTCCTAAGGTAGCGAAATTCCTTGTCGGGTAAGTTCCGACCCGCACGAAAGGCGCAACGATCTGGGCACTGTCTCAACGAGAGACTCGGTGAAATTATAGTACCTGTGAAGATGCAGGTTACCCGCGACAGGACGGAAAGACCCCGTGGAGCTTTACTGCAGCCTGATATTGAATGTTGGTACAGCTTGTACAGGATAGGTAGGAGCCTTGGAAACCGGAGCGCTAGCTTCGGTGGAGGCATCGGTGGGATACTACCCTGGCTGTATTGACCTTCTAACCCGCTGCCCTTATCGGGCAGGGAGACAGTGTCAGGTGGGCAGTTTGACTGGGGCGGTCGCCTCCTAAAATGTAACGGAGGCGCCCAAAGGTTCCCTCAGAATGGTTGGAAATCATTCGCAGAGTGTAAAGGCACAAGGGAGCTTGACTGCGAGACCTACAAGTCGAGCAGGGACGAAAGTCGGGCTTAGTGATCCGGTGGTTCCGCATGGAAGGGCCATCGCTCAACGGATAAAAGCTACCCCGGGGATAACAGGCTTATCTCCCCCAAGAGTCCACATCGACGGGGAGGTTTGGCACCTCGATGTCGGCTCATCGCATCCTGGGGCTGTAGTCGGTCCCAAGGGTTGGGCTGTTCGCCCATTAAAGCGGTACGCGAGCTGGGTTCAGAACGTCGTGAGACAGTTCGGTCCCTATCCGTCGCGGGCGCAGGAAATTTGAGAGGAGCTGTCCTTAGTACGAGAGGACCGGGATGGACGCACCGCTGGTGTACCAGTTGTTCTGCCAAGGGCATCGCTGGGTAGCTATGTGCGGACGGGATAAGTGCTGAAAGCATCTAAGCATGAAGCCCCCCTCAAGATGAGATTTCCCATTCCGCAAGGAAGTAAGATCCCTGAAAGATGATCAGGTTGATAGGTCTGAGGTGGAAGCGTGGTGACACGTGGAGCTGACAGATACTAATAGATCGAGGACTTAACCTATATTCTAATGTGAAGCATGAACATTGTTATCTAGTTTTGAGAGAACATTCTCTCCATCAGGTTTGGTGGCGATAGCGAAGAGGTCACACCCGTTCCCATACCGAACACGGAAGTTAAGCTCTTCAGCGCCGATGGTAGTTGGGGGTTTCCCCCTGTGAGAGTAGGACGCCGCCAAGCTTTTATAAAGATCAGTTCCAGTCGGAACTGGTCTTTTTTGTTTTTTAAGAAAAGGAACAAACACTCGATCTGACATGGATACATATACTAAACTACCATCTAAAACATTCTTAATTTTGTATACAATTGAAAGCGCTAGGGCATACTGAAGCTATAAGTGGAGGTGTCACAATGAGCAAAAAAGAGCGAGAAGCGATTTGTTTGATTTGTGAAGAGAAAAAAACAAAGGGAATTTATTTATATCATCAGTTTTTGTGCCGAGAATGTGAGAGAAAGTTAATTTCTACATCGACCTCGGATCCTAGCTATGCCGATTATGTTAGAAAGCTAAAAAATCTTCATACGCCGCCTTTGTATTCATAGACCATTAGATGGTCTTTTTTTATGAGCTATGGAGGATTGGGCCTGTTTTTTGGAACTTAGTTTGGACATCATCCGTAATTAATAATAAGATAAACAGAGAGCCTGATTATTCATAGGAGTCGATGAACATGAAATCAATCTTTTATACATTTATATGGGCCATCCTCTCTACTTTTTTTTCGCTTGTGATTTTAACCGTCAGTATTGGGGTTTTCCATCATCATGTTGGATTATCGATACTGTATGCGATGATGGGGTGGGGCGTGATGTTTGCAGGGAGCAGATGGATTGCTTTCCAGTTGTTTTTAAAGAAACACGGACTATCTCGTAGTGATTATGTATATATCAAACAGCATTTAAAAGAAGCAGGACAAAAGCTCGTACGTTTAAAGAAGGCTTTATTTGCTGTGAAGAACGTACAGACGATCAAACATAATTATGAAATTCTCCGACTTGCACGACGAATCTATACGATTACAAAAAAAGAGCCGACCCGGTTTTATGATGCACAGCGTTTTTATTTTGAAAGCTTGGATTCTGTCGTTGAACTAACTGAAAAATATGCACTATTGTATAACCAGCCTGATCGCAGTCATGAGCTGGAAATGACACTCAGTCAAACTCGAGTGACGCTGACAGAACTGCAAAAGCAATTGACGAATGATTTGCAGCAAGTATTAGGAAGAGACATAGAAGCCCTTCATATTGAGCTTGAAGTGGCAGATAAAATGATAAAGAAATAATGAAAGGAGTCAAACGTAATGAAACCAGAAGATCACATCCTAACAGCATCTGCTTCCACTACAGATCTTCAGTTTCAGGTGTTTGATACCTTATCTGATGAGGAGAAACAAGAAGCCATACAGCGTGCTGAGCAGATCCCTGACAATCCGCAAAAGCTGCTTTTCTATGGTACACGTGTGCAGGAACGATTATTGGAACAATCACAACAAATGATGAAATATGTTGAGAAAAAAGATATCGATCAAATAGGAGACGTGCTTGAGGCCTTTTTGCACCAGCTGCATGTAGTAGAACCGGAGGACTTACTGCCAAAGAAGCAGGGCTTTTTTTCGAAGTTATTTCGGCGGGAGAAGCGTTCTACTCAGGAAATCATATCGCGTTTCCAACATGCAAAATCACAGATCGAGAGATTATCAGCAAGGCTTCGTTACGCAAAAGGCGGATTAATTTCGGATCATATGTTATTAGAGCGTTTATTTGAAGAAAATCAAACTTTTTTTCAAGAGATGACGCTGCAGGTTGCAGCAGTTGAAGCGAAAATGACCACTTTAGAGAAGCAGATCATATTAGAAGCGGAGCAGATTGGTAATCGGACTATAGAGGAGCAATTGATGAGTCAGGAAGTCAATGCAGAAGAATATATGGAGAGGTTGAAAGAACGGAAATATGATTTGCTGCTAAGCCGGCAAATTGCGTTGCAATGTAATGCCCAAATTCGAATGATCCAGCATACGAATCATACATTGGCCAATCACATTCAATCAACAGTTTCTGCATCTATTCCTCTATGGATCAACCAAATGTCGATTGCATTAACGCATATTCAACAGCGTGCCAATTCAGCTCTTGAGAATCGAATCCAAAAAACATATGAAAAGGTATCAAAGCAGCAGGGGGAGCTTCTTGAAGAGGCAGCTTTTGCACCTATAGATACGTTGAAAAAGGTTCAACGCCAATTAGCTGAAACCTTACAGCAAACGTTACAGGTGAAAGAGCATGGAAGCCAAGAGCGAGCCCAATTGAAAAACAGCATGTATGAGGCAGAACAGCAGCTGGCAAATCACCAGCCAATAAAGGAATGAGAATCCATCTTTCGGTTCCCTTGTATGAACGTTATAATAGACATAAGATATCGTTAAAGTGAAAAGGGTCGATTTGTTTGAAAACACCTTTATATACAGCATTAGCACAACATGCGGAAAAGAAACCTTATTCTTTCCACGTTCCAGGACATCACAATGGAGATGTCTTTTTTGATGAGGCACGGACTTATTATGACTCAATTCTTCAGCTGGATGTAACAGAGCTTGAAGGGTTAGATGATCTCCATCATCCAACTGGTGTGATTCAAGAGGCTGAACATTTATTGGCAAAGCTATATGGATCAGATCAAAGCTTTTTCCTTGTAAATGGGACAACTGTCGGAAATTTAGCGATGGTGATGGCATCCTGTCGTGTGGGAGATGAGATTTTCGTCCAGCGAAATTGTCATAAGTCTATTTACCATGCGATTGAGCTTGCAGGAGCCACGCCTATTATGGTAGAAGCTGAGGTAGATCCACACCTGCATGTTCCAACACATGTGACGGATGAAACAGTCAAAAAAGCCATTGCCAAACATCCTAATTGCAGGGCGATCGTTTTGACTTATCCAAACTACTACGGACATGCAGCTGATTTATCAAAGCTGATTGACATGTGCCACGAAGCAGGCATGATCGTTTTAGTTGATGAGGCACATGGGGCACATTTTGTATTAGGCGGCGCTTTTCCTCCATCTGCTCTTTCCTATGGAGCTGACGTGGTGGTACAATCAGCACATAAAACCCTTCCGGCCATGACGATGGGATCCTACCTTCATCTACAGGGAGGGCGAATGGATGCTAAACGTTTGAAAACATTCCTCACGATGCTTCAAAGCAGTTCTCCATCCTATCCAATTATGGCCTCATTAGATGTGGCAAGAGCTTATGTCGAGGAGATCAAGAAAAAAGAGATCTTGGATGGAATCATGAAAGGGCTGGCAGAGCTGAAAAATGAGTTCAACCTTATACCTCAGCTTGAAGTGGTCGAGTCTGAATTGCTTTCTAACGATCCATTAAAATGTGTGATTCGATCAACAAAAGGGCTGACTGGTTATGAACTAAAACGAGTACTTGAATCAGTGGAGGTTCACCCAGAGCTTGCGGACGAACATCAGGTTTTACTTGTCTTTGGTTTAGAACAGAAGAAGGATATCCCTTTTAAACGGATAGAGCAGGCCCTTAATCAAAGCAATTCATTGCTCAAAGGAAAAGATCATTTCCAAAGAGAATCGCTGGCTGATGACAACGAGGAGCATAGACAGGATATAGAAGCCGTCCCATTTGAACATGCAGCAGGACGGGTTAGTGCAGAATCGGTTATTCCATATCCACCGGGTATTCCTTTGATCGTTAAGGGAGAGCGTATTGAAATCGATCAGATTGCGGCTTTAAGCCGTTTGCTTGGACATCAGGTTCATGTTCAAGCCAGTCAGGTGATTCATCAGAGAAAATTATATGTTTATATAGAAGAGGAGACACTATGAGCGGTATGTTTATTACGTTTGAAGGGCCAGAGGGTGCTGGAAAAACGACAGTGATTCGAAAAGTGTATGAAGAAATGGAACGCCAAGGATATGCAGTGATGGCGACACGTGAGCCTGGCGGCATTGACATTGCAGAGCAGATTCGTGAAGTCATTTTAAATGAAAAAAACACAAAAATGGATGCGAAAACAGAAGCTTTGCTGTATGCAGCCGCAAGAAGGCAGCATTTGGCTGAGAAGGTAGAACCGGCATTACAGCGCGGGCAGACGGTTTTATGTGATCGTTTTGTCGATAGCTCCCTTGCTTATCAAGGCTATGCGAGAGGGCTTGGGATTGAAGAAGTAAAGTCAATTAACGACTTTGCTATCAATGGCACGATGCCGCAAATGACCATTTATTTTTCAATTACACCTGAGGAAGGGCTAAAGCGAATTAATGCCAACCAGGGAAGAGAAAAGAATCGATTAGACATGGAGACGCTGAATTTCCACCAGCTTGTCAGAGAAGGCTATGAACTGCTTATTGCACAATCGCCAGAACGATTCCGTGTAGTGGATGCGTCTCAGCCGATGCAGGCTGTCTATGAAGAAGTCCTTCAATTGATTCAGGACACATTAAAGCAAAATCAAATATGACCTAATTCCCAATCGTTGTTATAATATAGAGGAAGACATCGGCATGTCATCTGTGCCTAAAATAAAGGAGGCCAATCAAATGAAATTAATTGTTGCCGTTGTACAGGACCAAGATAGCAGCAAGTTGTTGAAAATATTGACTGAACATCATTTCGGCGTGACAAAATTAGCTTCAACTGGTGGGTTTTTAAAGTCTGGGAATACGACTTTTATTATTGGTTGTGATGATGTCCGGGTGGATAAAGCATTACAGCTTATAAAAGAAAATTGCCGTAAACGTGATCAAATGATCGCGCCTGTCTCCCCAATGGGCGGAAATGCAGATTCATACGTACCATACCCTGTTGAGGTTGAAGTTGGCGGAGCTACTGTTTTTATTCTGCCAGTTGAACAATTTCATCAATTTTAAGGATGGGTTGCTGTGAAAATTAATCAAGATATGCGGCTGCGTTTAGAAAAGCGTGAACTTCAAGCGATGAAAGGAAGCCAAACATCTGCCTCCTTTAAAGCTTCGATGGAGACGCAAAGCGGCAAACTGCGCTTAGAACAGCTGACGGTCATGCTGAGTGATATCGAAGTGTTCGGAAAAAAGCTCGCAAAGTCACGAAACCTAAAGGATTTGGCTAGGTTTAAAGGTCTGGTGAAGCGCTTTGTGAAAGAGACAGTCGATAATGGACTAAATATAGAAACATCAAGGAGCTTTGACATTTATGGCAACACACGTACACTTGCTTTGGTCAAAGCCTTAGATGAAAAGCTGATTGAATTAACCGAGGAAATGATGGATCAAGAGAAACCATCTATTGATTTGCTTGAACGTATTGGAGAAATAAAAGGTTTATTGATTAACCTTTACACATAGAGAGTGATAACATGGCAATTAGCTGGGATGACATGAATGATTTGCAGCCGCGCGTCATGCGGCTGATTTTTAATAGTATTGATAAAGACCGACTTGCGCACGCCTACTTATTCGAAGGAAAAAAAGGAACCGGAAAACTGGATGCAGCGATGCTTTTGGCTAAGAGCTTTTTTTGTTTGGAATCAGGAGTGAAACCATGTGAATCCTGTCAAAACTGCAAAAGGATTGCATCAGGAAACCATCCCGATTTACATCTTGTGCAGCCCGATGGCCAATCAATTAAAAAGGCGCAAGTGCAGGCATTGCAAGAGGAATTTACAAAAGCAGGTGTAGAATCTCACCGGAAAATGTATATTATTCTTCATGCGGACAAAATGACGGTCAATGCCGCGAACAGTTTATTGAAGTTCCTAGAGGAGCCTAATCGGGAAACGATGGCGGTTTTAATCACTGAGCAATCGCATAAAATGCTGGATACGATTATTTCAAGATGTCAGATGCTCAGCTTTCAGCCGCTGCAGCCACAATCCTTAGAGCAGCAGCTTTTACAAGAAGGCGTATCTCAGCATCTCGCAAGGCTTTTGTCGAATTTAACCAATAATTTAGCAGAAGCACTCGAATTAAGTCGAAATGATCAGTTTGCAGAGTCTAGAGCGAAAGTGATAAAATTGTATGAAGTCTTACACCAGCGAAAAGAACATGCATTTTTTTATATACAGGATCAATGGATGCCTTTTTTCAAAGAGAAAGACCTTCAAGAAACAGGTCTGGATATGCTTTTATTTATATATCGTGATGTATTGTCGATTCAAATAGGAAATGAAGATAAAGTCATTTATCAAGACTTATTCCAGACAATGAAGCAGCATGCGCTGCATTCCACACAGCAGATGGTGACCAACCAGATCCTTGCTGTATTAGAAGCGAAAAAGAGACTTCAATCCAACGTGAATGCCCAAGGGCTGATGGAGCAATTGGTGTTGATGTTGCAGGAGGGATAAGCTTGTACAACGTAATTGGTGTTCGCTTTAAAAAAGCGGGCAAAATCTATTATTTCGATCCTAATGGATTTCATATAGAAAATGATAGTTGTGTTATTGTAGAAACGGTTAGAGGGGTTGAGTACGGACAAGTGGTCATCGCCAACAAAAAAGTAGATGAACACGATGTGGTTCTCCCTCTGCGTAAAGTCATTCGTGTAGCAGACGAACGTGACCGGCTCATCGTTGAGGAAAACAAAGAAGCAGCGATGACAGCCTTTGATACATGTCTTCAGAAAGTAAGTGAACATGGGCTGGAAATGAAATTGGTTGATGTTGAATTTACATTTGACCGAAACAAGGTCATCTTCTACTTCACAGCAGATGGCAGAGTTGATTTCCGTGAGCTAGTGAAGGATCTTGCATCAATCTTCAAAACGAGAATTGAACTTCGCCAGATTGGTGTAAGAGACGAGGCAAAAATGCTTGGCGGCATTGGTCCTTGCGGGCGAATGCTTTGCTGTTCGACATTCTTAGGAGACTTTGAACCAGTGTCGATTAAGATGGCAAAGGATCAAAACTTGTCGTTAAATCCGACAAAAATTTCAGGCCTATGCGGACGTTTGATGTGCTGCTTGAAATATGAGAATGATGAGTATGAAACAGCGAAAGAACAATTACCGGATATCGGCGAAACGATTCAGACGTCTAATGGCTCTGCAAAGGTAGTAGGGCTCAATATTTTAGAACGAATTTTGCAAGTTGAATTAACCGGGCAAGAAAAAGTGATAGAATATACATGGGAAGAATTATTACAAGAAGGCGTTGTATCTGCACAAACAACTGAGTAACGAGGTGTGCCACCTTGGATAAAAAGGAACTATTTGATACGGTGATTAATTTAGAAGAACAAATCGGTTCTCTTTATCGCCAGTTAGGTGATTTGAAAAATCATATCGGTGAAGTGATTGAAGAAAATCATCAGCTGCAAATGGAGAATCAGCACTTGCGTGAACGTCTGGATCAGTCCGATCGAGACAAATCGTCTGAGGCAGAGAATGATTCTGCCCAGAAGCCAAGTCATTCTGATATAGGAGAAGGTCATGATAACCTGGCCCGGTTATATCAGGAGGGCTTCCATATTTGTAATGTACATTATGGGAGCATTCGTAAAGAGGGAGACTGTTTGTTCTGTCTGTCATTTTTAAATAAAAAATGAGAAAAGGCTTCCGCTGAATCGGGAGCCTTTTTCACAGGAAAAGAAAGGATACATCATGGTTTCGTTAAGAGAAGATGAACGTTTAGATTACCTGCTCGCCGAAGATATGAAGATTATTCAAAGTAAAACTGTGTTTGCCTTTTCATTGGACGCGGTGTTATTAGCTAAATTTGCGTATGTGCCAATCCAAAAAGGAGAGATCATTGATCTTTGTACCGGAAATGGCATCGTGCCATTGCTGCTTTCAACTCGTTCTAAGGCATCGATTACGGGTGTTGAAATTCAAGAACGGCTGTTTGATATGGCAAAAAGAAGTGTGGAGTATAATCAACTTGCGCACCAGATCGAATTGATTCATGGTGATTTGAATGATATGCCGGAACGCTACGGCAACCATAAAGTTGATGTGATTACATGTAACCCGCCATATTTTAAAACACCCTCTAAGGATGAAATCAATGAAAATGAATATTTGGCGATTGCACGGCATGAAATTCATTGTACATTAGAGGATGTTATTCGTGTTTCTTCCACGCTGCTAAAGCAAGGGGGGAAACTGGCGATGGTTCATCGACCAGGAAGGCTGCTTGAGATTGTTGAATTAATGAAAAAATACCGAATTGAGCCGAAACGAATTCAATTTGTTTATCCCAAACAAGGGAAAGAAGCCAATACCATCTTGGTAGAGGGCATAAAAGATGGAAAACCAGATCTGAAAATTCTTCCGCCTCTTTTTGTTTATGGGGAAGATCAGGAGTATACAGATGAAATCAGGACGATACTGTATGGAGAAGCATAATCATTATTTCTATGTATTAAAATGTGCAGATGGCAGCCTGTATGCGGGTTATACAAATGATTTACAAAAAAGACTGATAACCCATAATAGTGGAAAGGGAGCAAAGTATACAAGAGCGAGACGGCCGGTTGAGCTTTTTTATCATGAATGTTTTGCAACCAAAAGAGAAGCCATGCAGCAAGAATATCGTTTCAAAACGTGGACGCGGAAAAAGAAAGATATTTATATAGAAGAAATGCGAATGGAAAAGGAGGCGGCACATGAAAAAGACACAGAAAAGCTTTGATGGTCAATCTGGCATGGGTATTCTTTATCTTGTCCCAACCCCGATCGGAAATCTAGAAGATATGACATTCCGAGCGATACAAACATTAAAAGATGTAGACTATATTGCCGCAGAAGATACAAGGCAAACGAAAAAGCTTTGTCATGTATACGAAATTGATACACCCTTAACCAGTTATCATGAACATAATAAAGACAGCAGCGGCCACAAGTTAATCGAATGGCTAAAAGAAGGGAAAAGTATCGCACTTGTGAGTGATGCCGGTTTACCAACGATATCAGATCCAGGGGCTGAAGTGGTTCGAGATTTTACTAGCATTGGAGGCTATGTCATTCCGTTACCTGGCGCAAATGCTGCACTAACAGCACTCATTGCATCAGGAATCGCGCCTCAGCCATTTTTCTTTTATGGTTTTCTCGACCGTCAGAAAAAAGAAAAGAAAAAGCAGCTTGAAGCCTTGAAGAAACGTCAAGAAACGATCATTTTCTATGAAGCGCCCCATCGGTTAAAAGAAACGCTGACTTTAATGAAGGAAGTGTGGGGGAATCGGAACATCGCAATTACGAGAGAACTGACGAAAAAATTCGAAGAGTTTATTCGTGGGGATTTAGAATCTGTGTTGACATGGGCTGCGGAGAATCAAATTCGAGGTGAGTTCTGTCTTGTGGTACAAGGAAATGATCAAGCTGAAGAAGAGCTGAATGAAGATGCTTGGTGGACGTCCTTATCTGAAAAAGAACATGTGATCCATTACATAGAGGAAGGATTAACGTCGAAGGAAGCCATTAAACGTACAGCTGTCGAACGTGGTGTACCAAAGCGCACGATATACGATGCTTATCATATTGAACAATAAAGAAAGGTTCTTGCAAACGGTGCAAGAACCTTTTTTATATGAACCTTATTTTTGTGATTGAAGTTGGTTTTGGATTTCGTTAATGATTTGCTCTGCACCTTCACGGCTAAGAACTAATTTACCATTAGCAAGTTTAAGGTTATCGTCTGATACTTCACCTGTTACTTGGCAAGTCATGTTTGGTTTATATTTTTTTAAGATAATTTTTTCATCATCAACATAAATTTCCAAAGCGTCTTTTTCAGCGATTCCTAGCGTACGGCGAAGTTCGATTGGAATCACCACGCGTCCTAATTCGTCAACTTTACGTACAATACCTGTAGATTTCATCTTCATTCTCCTCCCAAAAAGTTCTTATTCTTAAAATAATATTATCTTCGTCATTATTCGACAAATTCCTTACATTCCTAGCATAACAAGGTTTCCATAAATCGTCAATCATTTTGTTTACTATTGTTTGTAAAATATGACTCTTAAAGTCAAAAGACCTTGAAACTACTGGTGTATAAGGATTTT
Organism: Bacillus sp. FSL M7-0791; assembly: GCF_038627085.1. Taxonomy (NCBI): domain Bacteria; kingdom Bacillati; phylum Bacillota; class Bacilli; order Caryophanales; family Bacillaceae; genus Bacillus; species Bacillus sp. FSL M7-0791. Next base: position 47,829 of record NZ_CP152022.1, read on the forward strand.
GTAGGCTTTTCCTATGAAAATATAAGAAATGACGAGATCAGATTAACAAGACTTTTGCCCTAATTTAGCCAATTGTAAATCTGGAAATAGATTTCATACGACAATATTCGACAAAATGTCGACGGGTTTGTCGTTTTTTTCGAAAAACTCATCTTTTTCGATCATTTCATCTCGTTCTATGTATATATGCTTGATCTTAAAGGCTAAGATGGTATCATAGAGAAAGCACAAGTGCAAAATTGAATGAATTGATCTGACACATTTTCATGTAATGATGATAACCGCTCTCGTCCATTGGGCGGGAGTTTTTGACATTTACACACACGCAGGAGGTTCCGACATGCCGGAAAAGAAAAAAACGTTTTATCTGACAACACCTATTTACTATCCGAGCGGAAAATTACATATTGGACATGCTTATACGACAGTAGCAGGAGATGCTATGGCTCGTTATAAACGTCTTCAAGGCTATGATGTGATGTATTTAACAGGTACAGATGAGCACGGACAAAAAATTCAGCAAAAAGCTGAAGAACAAAATATCACACCGATCGAGTATTTAGATCCAGTCGTTGAAGACATTAAATCATTATGGAAGAAACTCGACATTTCGAATGATGACTTCATCCGTACAACAGAAAAAAGACATACGAAAATCATTGAGCAGGTCTTCCAAAAATTGCTTGATCAAGGCGATATTTATTTAGATCAATATGAGGGCTGGTACAGTATTCCTGATGAGACATTCTATACGGAAACACAGCTTGTTGATGTTGAGCGTAATGAGAAAGGGGAAGTCATTGGCGGGAAAAGCCCTGACAGCGGCCACCCTGTTGAATTAATTAAAGAGGAATCATATTTCTTCCGTATGAGTAAGTATGCGGACCGTTTGCTCGATTATTACGAAAAGAATCCATCGTTTATTCAGCCTGAATCAAGAAAGAATGAAATGATTAATAACTTCATTAAACCAGGTTTAGAGGATTTAGCAGTATCAAGAACAACCTTTGATTGGGGAATTAAAGTTCCTAACAATCCAAAACACGTCATTTATGTATGGATTGATGCGTTATTCAACTATTTAACTGCGATTGGCTATGGAACAGATCAAGATGAAAAATATAAAAAATATTGGCCTGCCAACGTACATCTCGTAGGAAAAGAAATTGTACGCTTCCATACGATTTATTGGCCGATTATGCTGATGGCATTAGATCTGCCTCTGCCGAAACAAATTTTCGCACACGGCTGGCTGCTCATGAAAGATGGCAAAATGTCTAAATCAAAAGGGAATGTGGTAGATCCGGTCACATTAATTGATCGCTATGGCCTCGATGCCCTTCGTTATTACCTGCTTCGCGAAGTACCATTTGGTGCAGATGGTGTGTTTACGCCAGAAGGATTCGTGGAACGTGTAAACTATGACCTTGCCAATGATTTAGGTAACTTGCTTAATCGTACAGTTGCGATGGTCCAAAAATATTTTGACGGCACATTAAGCAGCTATAAAGGCCCTGTTAATGAGTTCGATGAAGAGCTGAAAGCAGTAGCTGAACAAACAGTTAAAGCCTATGAAGAAGCGATGGAAAATCTTGAATTCTCTGTGGCTCTTTCAAATGTTTGGACATTAATCAGCAGAACCAATAAATATATTGATCAAACAGCTCCGTGGGTGCTGGCAAAGGATGAAACAAAACGAAAAGAATTGCATTCTGTTATGTATCATTTAGCAGAATCACTTCGAATCACTGCAGTACTCTTAACGCCGTTCCTAACGAAAACACCTGAGAAAATCTTCTTCCAGCTTGGAATTGAAGAAGAGAAGCTCAAAAGCTGGGATAGTATCCTATCATTTGGTGCGATTCAACAAGCAACGGTACAAAAAGGAGAGCCTTTGTTCCCGCGTTTAGAGGTTGAAGAAGAAGTAGCCTACATTAAAGAAAAAATGCAGGGAAGTGCACCTAAGGTAGAAGAAGAGAAAGTGGAAATCGAAGAAACGGAATTACCTGAGCTGGGAGTAGAAATTGCATTTGATGATTTCTCAAAAGTTGATCTTCGAGTTGCACAGGTATTGGAAGCAGCCCCAGTGAAAAAAGCGGATCGTCTTTTAAAGCTTCAGCTGGATTTTGGATTTGAAAAAAGACAAATCGTCTCTGGGATTGCCAAGCACTATCAACCAGAAGAATTAGTAGGGAAAAAGCTCGTTTGCGTAGCGAATCTTACCCCAGTTAAACTCAGAGGGGAAATTTCCCAGGGAATGATTTTAACTGGAGAAACAGGCGGGAAATTGCAGGTTCTTGAAGTAGATCAAACTCTAGCAAATGGAACAAAAATTTTATAAATCAACAAAGGTGTTCCACGTGTAACATTTCGTCGAACACCTTTTGTTTTTTAGCAGAATTGTCGAAAGGAGCAATCAACCATGTTATTTGATACACATGCCCACTTGAATGCAGAACAATACAATGAAGACTTAGAACAGGTGATCGAAAGAGCGAAAAGCGAAAAAGTTGAGAAAATCGTGGTGGTAGGGTTTGACCGCCCAACAATTACGAGAGCGATGGAATTGATTGAAGAGTATGATTTCATATATGCAGCTATCGGCTGGCATCCAGTCGATGCTATTGATATGACAGATGAGGATTTGGCTTGGATCAAAGATTTATCTCAACACGAAAAAGTGGTTGCGATTGGAGAAATGGGTCTGGATTACTATTGGGACAAGTCGCCAAAAGATGTGCAAAAGGAAGTCTTTAGACGCCAAATTGCTCTTGCGAAGGAAGTGAAGCTTCCAATCGTTATTCATAATCGTGACGCAACGGAAGATGTCGTGACGATTTTAAAGGAAGAGGGAGCAGCTGAGGTTGGAGGTATTATGCACTGCTTTACTGGCAGTCTGGAAACTGCAAAAGCGTGTATGGAGATGAACTTTTATATTTCATTCGGTGGACCCGTGACATTTAAAAATGCCAAAAAGCCAAAGGAAGTTGTAAAGGAGATACCGAGTGAAAAGCTTTTGATTGAAACAGACTGCCCATACTTAACGCCAGTGCCATTTAGAGGAAAACGTAATGAGCCAAGTTATGTCAAATATATCGCAGAACAGATTGCGGAGCTGAGAGAAATCAGCTTTGAAGAGCTTGCTGAATTGACAACAAAAAATGCAAAAAAAGTTTTCCGTATAAACTGACAGTATATGATGTCAATCCTTGTTTAAGCTTGTCCAATTGTGAAACATAACGAAAAAGTTCTACACGTTTGCGCCTCCTCATAGGATAAGTTGTCGATAAGTCTTTCTTCCCTTCCTTCCATAAATCTCCCATAATAGGTTTACAATCGAGCATTTTTGTACAGTGGGTGGAAGGGTTGACAGGTTTTGAGATACTCTATATAATCTCTCCGAGGAGAAGGAGGCGTTTTTCATCGTACAAAAAATGAAAAATCTGTTTTCTGTGAAGCTAGGAAAAGGCAAGGTTTTATTACTAGTTGTTTGCTTGCTTTTAGCTGGAACTGGAACGGCTTACGGTGCGCATGAGCTCACTAAGCAGTCTATTACCATTTCAATCAATGGTAAAGAGAAGACAATTCGTACACATGAAGAGACAGTAGCTCAGCTGCTTTCAGAACTTGGCATAAGGACCAAGGCGGAGGATCATATCTCTCCAAGTCTAAATACAAAGATTCAAGACAACATGAACATTGTGTATGATGCGGCTATACCGGTTCATCTGACCCTAGATGGGAAAGAGAAAACGATATGGACAACAGATCAGACGGTTGGAGCATTATTGAAGAATGAGAAGATAGATATTGGGAAGCACGATCAAGTAACTCCAGGAAAGAATGACAAGTTAACAAAGGATATGAATCTTGTGGTTCAGCAGGCCTTCCAGGTCAGCTTAAATGATGGAGGAAAAGATAAAAAAGTGTGGACCACTTCGACTACGGTCGCTGACTTTTTAAAGCAACAAGAGCTAAAGCTCAAGAAGCACGATAAGATCAAGCCTGCGTTACATAGTAACCTTTCTAAAAAGAGCGCAGATATAAAGATCACTCGGGTGGAAAAAGTCACCGATGTAGTGGAAGAGAAAATTGCTTTTGATACCAAACATAAAAAGGATCATTCTCTTGAAAAAGGGAAAGAGAAGGTACTTAAAAAAGGTGAAGAAGGTAAATTGAAGAAGCACTATGCCATTGTGAAAGAAAACGGCAAAGTGGTGTCTAAAGAATTGATTAAAGAAGTGACCGAAAAAGATAGTAAGGACCGATTAGTGGCTATTGGTACACAAGTGGCCAAAAAGGAGCCTACAGCGTCCCCTGCGGTTTCACGAAGCAATGAATCGTCAGGAAAAGAATTTTATGTGGCGTCAACAGCCTATACAGCGAGCTGTGCTGGATGTACGGGCAGAACGTCTACAGGCTTTAATTTAAAAGCAAATCCAGGTGCAAAGGTTATAGCAGTTGATCCGAGTGTCATTCCGCTGGGCTCAAAAGTGTATGTGGAAGGCTATGGATATGCCGTTGCATCAGACACTGGATCTGCTATAAAAGGGAATAAAATTGATGTGTTCGTCCCAAGTAAGTCGGCAGCTTATCAATGGGGAAATAAACGAGTGAAGATTAGAGTACTCAAATAAACACATCAAATCATTTATATGAACAGAGGGCTTTGCGCACCCTCTGTTTTTTTGGTTATAATAGAAGCACTGTTTTCTAATTAATTAGACGCAAAAGCAGCATGAAAGGTTTCGTTTTTTTAACCAAAAAATGCAGATTGTTTTTGCAAGCGGAGGAATACATGAAAATCAAAGAAATCATTGTGGTGGAGGGTCGTGATGACACTGCCAGAGTGAAGATGGCGGTTGATGCAGATACGATCGAAACAAACGGATCCGCCATTGGCGATACAGTCATTCAACAAGTGCGTCTTGCGCAGGAGACGAGAGGGGTCATTATTTTAACAGATCCTGATTTTCCTGGTGAGAAGATCCGTAAAACCATCGCAGAGGCAGTTCCTGGCTGTAAGCACGCTTTTTTGCCAAAACATCTTGCGAAGGCGAAGCGGGATAAAGGAATTGGTGTCGAGCATGCTTCCTTGGCCAGTATTCGGGAATGTCTTGCCCATGTCCATGAAGAAATGGAAGAATCGGAAAGTGACATTACATTAGACGACTTATTTGACGCAGGCCTTATCGGTGGCGAAGCATCGAAACGCCGCCGCGAACGACTAGGAGTGCTTTTAAATATAGGATATACCAATGCGAAGCAGCTGCAAAAGCGCCTTCACATGTTCCAAATAACCAAACATGATTTTATTGCGGCCTTAAAGACCGTCATGCAGGAGGAAGCCGATGAATAAAGATATTGCGACACCCGTCAGAACGAAGGAAATACTGAAGAAGTACGGTTTCTCTTTTAAAAAGAGCTTAGGGCAGAACTTCTTAATTGATACAAATATTTTAGATCGCATTGTCGATCACGCGGAGGTTACAGATGAGACCGGCGTCATTGAAATTGGACCTGGTATCGGCGCATTGACAGAGCAGCTCGCTAAACGTGCAAAGAAAGTCACCGCTTTTGAAATCGATCAGCGTTTATTGCCTATTTTAAACGATACGCTTTCTCCATATGATAATGTCACGATCATTCATCAAGATGTATTAAAGGCGGATGTGAGAAAGGTCATCGAGGAAAATTTTGCTGACTGTAAAGAAGTGATGGTCGTAGCCAACCTTCCATATTACGTGACAACACCGATTATTATGAAATTGCTTGAAGAAAACCTTCCATTGAAAGGGATTGTGGTCATGCTGCAAAAAGAAGTAGCAGATCGTATGGCAGCAGCCCCTTCATCAAAGGAATATAATTCACTGTCTATTGCAGTTCAATTTTATACGGAAGCAAAAACAGTGATGGTTGTGCCTAAAACGGTTTTTGTTCCTCAGCCAAATGTCGATTCGGCTGTGATTAAGCTGACTGTTCGTGAAACGCCTGCTGTCTCAGTAGAAAATGATGCGTTTTTCTTTCAATTGATCCGAGCGAGCTTTGGCCAGCGCCGGAAAACATTGATGAATAATTTGATGAATAATCTACCTGATGGAAAAAAACATAAAGCGATCATCGAAGAAGCACTTCAAACAGCAGATATTGATGGAAAGCGCCGCGGAGAATCATTATCCATTGAGGAATTTGCCCGTTTGTCGAATGTTTTACAAAAAGCCCTATCGTAAGGGCTTTTTTCTTTTGTTTTTCACCACTTCAACTGTTCGGGCATAGGCTAGAAAGAACAGCATATATGAAAGACGATCATGTGTAGTGCAAGACGATACCAACAGGATATGAGCCTGATTGTGGAGTGAACAGCATGCAATTTCAAATAGGAGATATGGTGACGAGGGCATCCTATCAAATGGATATTATGTTTCGAATCATTCGAATTGATGAGACAGATCAGCACGAAGCCACTGCCATATTGCATGGGAATGAAGTGAGGCTGATTGCTGATGCTAAGATGTCGGATCTCGTCTTGATTCAAAAAGAGGAGCAGCTGACAAGGGAGAAGGACGACGAACGGAAAATTAACGAATCGCTCGACTTACTAAGACAGGATTATCAGCTGCTGCGTGAAAAACAAGAGTATTATACTTCTGGACAATATCAGCATCAGGAGCAGTATTTTCACATGCCTGGAAAGGTCCTTCATTTAGATGGAGATGCTTCATACTTAAAGAAATGCTTAGATGTATATGAACGAATTGGTGTGCCTGTATATGGAGTGCATTGCCATGAGAAGAAAATGCCAAGCGTGATCGATTCGTTACTTGATCAATATCGGCCTGATATTTTGGTCATTACAGGGCATGATGCGTATTCCAAGCAAAAGGGCGGCGTAAATGATATCGGTGCCTATCGCCATTCTCGTCATTTCGTTGAGACGGTTCAAAAAGCAAGAAAGAAAATTCCTCATTTAGATCAGCTTGTGATCTTTGCAGGCGCCTGTCAATCTCATTTCGAATCATTGATCCAAGCAGGTGCCAATTTTGCAAGCTCACCTTCACGTGTGAACATTCATGCGCTCGATCCCGTGTATATCGTTGCGAAGATCAGCTTCACTCCATTTGTAGATCGAATCAACGTATGGGATGTGCTTCGTAATACATTAACAAGAGAAAAAGGGCTCGGAGGCATCGAGACGAAGGGTGTTTTAAGGGTAGGTATGCCATATAAAAAAGACCATGAATCGACATAACCCGACTGATTTCAGTCTGGTTTTTTTTATGTGTAAAAAGAAATTTCAAACGGATACATAATTCACCGGAATTTGAGAAAAATAGGGAGGAGAAAAGGTAGAAGTTTGTCAAAATTATTTTGTTGACAATGGCTCGTGTTGGTTGATATAATTTAATTTTTATTTGACAAAAATGGGCCGTTGTTGTATAATTATCTCAGTGAGGTGGATGCAATGGCGAAGACTTTGTCCGACATCAAAAGATCGCTTGATGGTAACTTAGGTAAACGTTTGACGTTAAAGGCTAACGGAGGCCGCCGTAAAACAATTGAGCGTTCGGGCATTTTAGCTGAAACGTACCCTTCTGTATTTGTGATTCAATTAGATCAAGATGAGAATTCGTTTGAAAGAGTTTCTTACAGTTATGCAGATATACTGACTGAGACGGTCGAATTAACGTTCGATGATGCCGCTAGCTCAGTCGCCTATTAATGGGCAGTGAACTTCTTGTTTACTGCTTTTTGTTTTGCCTTTTTTTCTGAATGGGAGTCTGTCCATTTTTTGAAAGGGGTAAAAGAAAGGATTCGATACAAAATAAGAAAGCCACAAAAGCAGTGGCACTGATTCGAATTCTCGACTAAAGGGGCTGTTTCGTTTGGGTAGACGCCGAGGCATTATGTCAGATGAGTTCAAATACGAGCTGGCGAAGGATCTTGGATTTTATGATACCGTCAAAAATGGAGGCTGGGGAGAAATTCGTGCGCGTGACGCAGGTAATATGGTCAAACGTGCCATCGAATTAGCTCAGCAGCACATGGCTCAGGATGAGAATCAACGATAGAAAAATGGTCAGGGATACCTCAGGTGTCTCTGGCTTTTTTTGTTGAAAAAGTCAGTGTGCTGGGCGTAAAAGCCAATATTCATCAGATCCATCAAATGTGATACAATATTGATACTTATGTTTAGATGGAGAAGTAGGTGAAATGTTTGCGTATTTTAGAAAAAGCACCGGCAAAAATTAATCTCTCACTTGATGTCCATGGAAAAAGACCGGATGGATATCACGAAGTAGAGATGGTGATGACAACAATAGACCTTGCAGATCGACTTGAGCTGACTGAGCTGGACAAAGACGAAATCCGTGTATCATCTCATAATCGATTTGTGCCAGATGATCAGCGTAACTTGGCTTATCAGGCGGCTAAATTACTCAAAACAAGGTTCGGTATTCAAAAAGGGGTATCGATTGTCATCACAAAAGCAATACCTGTTGCAGCAGGTTTAGCTGGAGGCAGCAGTGATGCTGCAGCAGCGCTTCGCGGTTTAAACCGTTTGTGGAAGTTAAATCTCACGTTAGATGAACTGGCTGAGCTTGGAGCGGAGATCGGCTCAGATGTGTCTTTTTGTGTACACGGAGGCACAGCACTAGCGACAGGACGTGGAGAAAAACTGAAGCATATCGTGACACCGCCGCATTGCTGGGTGATTTTAGCGAAGCCGGTGATTGGGGTATCTACAGCTGAAGTTTATAGACAATATGACGCAAGCAAAGTAGAACACCCAAATGTACAGCGTATGATTGAAGCCATTGAAGCGAAAGATTATAAAGAGATGTGCGGCTCACTCGGTAACGTTCTGGAGTCTGTGACATTAAAGATGTATCCGGAAGTAGATATGATCAAAAGACAGATGAAGCGTTTCGGTGCTGATGCTGTATTAATGAGTGGAAGCGGCCCAACGGTATTTGGCTTGATTCAATATGAATCGAAGGTACAAAGAATATATAACGGACTGAGAGGATTTTGTGATCAAGTATACGCTGTCCGCATGATCGGCGAACAAAATGCCCTTGATTAAATCCGTATATTAAGTTATATTATTCATAAATTATTCGGGTTCTGGGGGTAAGTTCATGAAGTTTCGTCGAAGCGGCAGATTGGTGGACTTAACAAATTATTTGTTAGCCCACCCGCACGTACTAGTACCTTTAACTTTTTTTGCAGAACGTTATCAATCTGCAAAGTCCTCCATTAGTGAAGACTTAACGATTATCAAACAGACCTTCGAACAGCAGGGAATAGGCACATTGCTTACTGTACCTGGCGCTGCTGGCGGAGTGAAATATATTCCAAAAATTCACCTAAAAGAAGCAGATGACGTAGTAAACGATATCGGAGAGGCATTATCAACTCCTGAACGTGTACTTCCTGGCGGTTATTTATATTTAACCGATGTTTTAGGCAATCCATCGATACTTGCGAAAATCGGTAAGCTGTTTGCGACCATCTTTGCGGACCGTGCGATTGATGTCGTCATGACCGTTGCGACAAAAGGGATTCCGATTGCCTATTCTGTTGCGGGTTATTTAAATGTGCCTGTTGTGATCGTTAGAAAAGATAATAAGGTAACCGAAGGATCAACTGTCAGTATTAATTATGCGTCAGGTTCTTCTAACCGAATTCAAACCATGTCCCTTGCAAAGCGCAGCTTAGATAAAGGCTCCAATGTGTTGATCATTGATGACTTTATGAAAGCGGGCGGAACCATTAACGGCATGATGAATTTGCTTGAGGAATTTAATGCAAATGTTGCAGGGATCGGTGTTCTTTTAGAAGATGAAGGCGTAGATGAACGTCTTGTCGATGAATATGTCTCGTTGTTAAAGCTTTCTACCATTGATATGAAGCAAAAAATCATTGAGATCAATGAAGGCAATTTCCACGAGTTTTTTCATTCGAAAGCGTAGGCTTTGATTAAACATGTATTTGAATGGGAGAGATTGATATGACAAAAGTTGTTCAAACAAAACATGCACCAGCAGCCATTGGACCTTACTCTCAAGGAATTATTGTCAATAACATGTTTTACAGCTCAGGGCAAATTCCATTAACCCCAGCTGGAGATTTTGTAAATGGAGATATTAAAGAACAAACACATCAAGTATTCCGTAATCTTGAGGCTGTACTTGAAGCAGCAGGTGCTTCCTTTGAAACAGTCGTGAAAGCAACTGTTTTCATTAAAGATATGGAACAATTCGCTGAAGTGAATGAAGTGTACGGTGAGTATTTCCATACACATAAGCCAGCTCGTTCATGTGTGGAAGTGGCAAGACTTCCAAAGGATGCGCTTGTAGAAATAGAAGTAGTTGCATTAGTTAAATAAACAGGCACTCTCAATGAAAGCCGTTTGGTTTCATCATATGCAGGGAAAGACATCATCATGATGTCTTTTTTTATGCTGAGAATGTAAGCGTCGTCACGAATATGACAAATAATGTATAAATATCCCGATATTTCAAAAAAAGTTTAAAAAAAGAGCAGGAGAATCACCACGATCGTTGAATACCTAAGTAATGCTTTTATATTGGGAAAAGGTGGTGAACTACTGTGGAAGTTACTGACGTAAGATTACGCCGCGTGAATACCGATGGTCGCATGAGGGCGATTGCATCCATCACGCTGGACCACGAATTTGTTGTTCATGATATTCGTGTGATTGATGGAAACAATGGGTTGTTTGTAGCAATGCCTAGCAAACGCACGCCTGATGGAGAGTTTCGCGATATTGCACATCCAATTAATTCAAGCACTCGGGGTAAAATCCAAGATGCTGTATTAAATGAATATCATCGCTTAGGCGAAGAGGAAGAAACAATTGAATATGAAGAAGCTGGAGCTTCTTAATCATACGTGAACCTAAAAAGACGGCTTTAAGAGAAAATGAATGTTTTCTTTTAAATGCTGTCTTTTTTGCGTTCTTTCTCTTGTTTCTTAAGTCTTTCATCTGTTAGAAAATTATTGTACTTCCTTATGTATCCTTGAAATCAGTCTTTATTTAGGATATATTTTTCTATGGATAATAGGGATATTGGAGGCCAATCAATGGATAAGCGGTTCGCAGTGATTTTAGCAGCGGGAAAAGGAACGAGAATGAAGTCAAAGCTATATAAAGTACTTCATCCAGTTTGCGGAAAGCCAATGGTCGAGCATGTGGCAGATGAAGCGTTAAAGCTTTCTTTAGCCAAGCTGGTGACGATTGTCGGTCATGGTGCAGAGGACGTGAAAGAGCAGCTTGGAGACAGAAGTGAGTATGCACTTCAAGAAGAACAGCTGGGAACAGCCCATGCCGTCAAACAAGCAAAGTCGTTCCTCGCGCAGGAAAAGGGAACAACCATTGTCATTTGTGGTGATACGCCATTATTGACAGCGGAAACAATGGAAGCCATGTTAAGCGAGCATCAAAAACATCAAGCGAAAGTCACTATTTTAACAGCACATGCGGATGATCCGACAGGCTATGGCCGTATTATTCGTGACGAAACAGGTGCTGTCGTGAAAATTGTTGAGCATAAAGATGCGAACGATGCAGAGCGTCAAGTGAATGAAATTAATACAGGGACTTATTGCTTTTCAAATGAAGATCTCTTCCGTGTGATTGAGCAAGTGTCGAATGAAAATGCACAGGGTGAATACTACTTGCCAGACGTTATTGAAATTCTAAAAAATGAAGGGCAAACAGTTGCAGCTTATCAAACACCGCATTTTGAAGAAACACTTGGAGTTAACGATCGTATCGCTCTATCACAAGCAGAGCAATTCATGAAGCGACGTATTAATCATCAGCATATGAAGAATGGTGTGACCTTGATTGATCCTGAGAACACGTATATTTCGCCAGATGCTGTCATCGGTGAAGATACAGTTATTTATCCTGGGACGGTCATCAAAGGGAATGTAAAAATCGGTGCAGACGCCACTATTGGGCCAAACACTGAAATTGTTGACAGCATCATCGGAGATCGAACAGTCATTAAGCAATCTGTCGTCTGCGATAGTGAGGTTGGAGTTGATGTGACAATTGGACCGTTTGCTCATATTCGCCCGTTGTCGAAAATTGGCGATGAAGTAAAAATCGGAAATTTTGTCGAAATCAAGAAAACAGTTTTCGGAGACCGCAGCAAAGCATCTCATCTAAGCTACATTGGAGACGCAGAGGTCGGAACTGATGTAAACCTTGGCTGTGGTTCCATTACAGTCAACTATGATGGGAAAAACAAATTCTTAACGAAGATTGAAGACGGCGCATTTATTGGCTGTAATTCAAATCTAGTTGCACCAGTCACTGTCGGAAAAGGGGCATATGTTGCAGCCGGTTCAACGGTTACAGAAGATGTACCGCAGGATGCATTGTCTATTGCTAGAGCAAGACAAGTCAATAAAGAAGATTATGTGAAAAATATTCATAAAAAATAATCCAAATACCCGGAGGTTTACCATACCATGTCTAATCGTTATGCTGATGCGAATTTAAAGATATTCTCTTTGAATTCAAACCCTGAACTTGCCAAAGAAATTGCCGATCGTATCGGAGTTGATGTAGGAAAGAGCTCTGTTAAACGTTTTAGTGACGGTGAAGTCCAAATCAATATTGAAGAAAGTATCCGCGGCTGTGATTGTTATGTCATTCAATCAACAAGTGCGCCAGTCAATGAGCATATTATGGAACTGCTCATTATGGTGGATGCGCTAAAACGCGCTTCTGCGAAAACTGTCAATATTGTGATCCCTTATTACGGATATGCACGTCAAGATCGTAAGGCAAAACCTCGTGAGCCAATCACTGCGAAGCTTTTTGCAAACTTGCTTGAAACAGCAGGTGCTACACGTGTGATTGCACTTGATCTTCATGCGCCGCAAATCCAAGGTTTCTTCGATATTCCAATCGATAACTTAATGGCTGTGCCAATCTTAACAAACTATTTCGAACAGAAAAACTTGAATGATATCGTTGTTGTGTCTCCTGACCACGGTGGTGTGACACGTGCGCGTAAAATGGCAGACCGCCTGAAAGCGCCGATCGCAATTATCGACAAACGCCGTCCAAAGCCAAACGTTGCTGAAGTCATGAACATTATTGGTAACATTGAAGGCAAAACGGCGATTCTGATCGATGATATTATTGATACAGCTGGTACTATTACACTTGCAGCAAATGCGCTAGTCGAAAATGGAGCAGCTGAAGTATATGCTTGTTGTACGCACCCAGTATTGTCTGGGCCAGCAGTAGAACGTATCACAAACTCTAAAATTAAAGAATTGGTTGTGACAAACAGTATTCAATTAACTGATGACAAGAAAGTTGGAAAATTCATTCCGCTTTCGGTTGGGCCTTTGCTTGCAGAAGCCATCATCCGTGTACATGAAGAAGAATCTGTGAGCTACCTTTTCAGCTAATTTTCTGATTAAAAAAGGCCCTAGGCATCAAGCTTGGGGTCTTTTTGCTATCATCATTCACGGCAAATAGGTTTAAAATGATTCGGTTATGGGTAATTATGAGAGTAGTGACAAAAAAGAAATAGGATGGTGCTGAATATGGCAACTTTAAAAGCAAATAAAAGAACTGATTTCAAACGTTCCACACTGCAAAAAATCCGTCATTCAGGACACGTTCCTGGTGTCATATACGGAAAAAATACAGACAGCCTGGCTGTTTCATTAGACAGCATCGATTTATTAAAAACCTTACGTGATGAAGGGAAGAATACAATCATCACCTTAGACGTGGGTGGTGAAACGAAATCTGTGATGGTGACAGAATTACAAACAGATCCGCTGAAAAACGAACTTGTCCATGCTGACTTCCAAGTTGTTGACTTACAGCGTGAAATTGAGGCAGATGTACCAATACAGCTGATTGGCGAGTCTAAAGGGGTAAAAGATGGCGGTGTGCTTCAGCAGCCACTATTTGAATTATCTGTTACAGCGAAACCAAAAGATATCCCGCAGAATATTGAAGCTGATATTACAAACTTAGAAGTCAATGATGTCTTAACAGTTGCTGATCTGCCTGTTCAGTCATCTTATCAAATCAATAATGATCCAGAAGAAGTCGTTGCCTCCATTCTGCCGCCTCAGCAATCAGAGGTTCCTGAGCCGGATAGCGAAGAAGAGCCGCAAGAGCCTGAGGCCATTAAAGAAAAGGATGACGATGGAGAATAACTGGTCATTTAAAGACGTAACCCTCCCGCGGTTGCGTCTTTTGTGCTAGAATGAAAAGAATTCATACGTTTTTACATGAGGCAATCTGATTGGCTCATTTTTTAGGCGTGTGCTGTGTGACAAAGGAGGTTATTGGTTTCATGATTGCATTCGTTGGATTAGGCAATCCAGGAAAAGAATATGAAAAAACAAGACATAATGTCGGGTTTATGACAATAGATGAATTATCGAAAAAATGGGACATTCCTTTAAATCAATCAAAATTCCATGGACAATTTGGAACTGGGTTTGTTTCGGGGCAAAAGGTTCTACTTGTAAAGCCGCTTACATATATGAACTTATCAGGAGAATGTGTGCGTCCGCTGATGGACTATTACGATATTCCCCTCGAACATTTGAAAGTGATCTATGATGATCTTGATTTGCCAGCTGGCCGGATTCGCCTACGTACAAAAGGAAGTGCAGGCGGGCATAATGGAATCAAATCATTGATTCAGCATTTAGGTTCACCTGAATTTGACCGATTCCGTATCGGCATTGGACGTCCTCAAAACGGCATGAAGGTCGTTGATTACGTGCTAGGGCGTTTCTCAGAAGAAGAACAGCCTGACATCGCATCAGCCATTCAATCGTCTGTCGAGGCTTGTGAAGCGGCTTTAAAAAAGCCATTTTTAGAAGTGATGAATGATTTTAACAAGAAGGTATAAGAATGATAAGCGAAGCACATACTGATCATAAAATCTCAGCATGGGAGGATCACGTATGGCTTTGCATTATTACTGCCGCCACTGTGGTGTAAAGGTTGGCAGTCTAGATGAATCTGCTGTCAAAAGTGAAGCACTTGGATTTCATCACTTAACAAATGAGGAAAGAAACGATATGATTTCTTATAAAGAAAATGGTGATTTACATGTACAAACCATTTGTGAGGATTGCCAAGAGGCGCTCGAAAGAAATCCTGATTACCATCAGTATCATACTTTTATTCAATAAAAAAGCTTTGGTGTAGATATTAGACCAAAGCGTTTTTCTGTTTTAAACAAACAGGGAGGAGGAGCCAAATGAAAAACATACAATCATTTATCAAACAAAGTGATGATTTTCAGTCCATTTTTAATGGGCTAAAGGAAGGGTTAAAAGAACAGCTGCTTGCCGGACTATCAGGCTCCGTCAGATCTTTATTTACAGCCGCGATATCAGACGAACTGAAGCGGCCAATGTTTATTGTGACTCACAATTTATATCAGGCGCAGAAGGTAACAGATGATCTAGCAAGTGTGATGCCGGATCGGTCGGTTCTTCTTTATCCTGTCAATGAACTCATCGCTTCAGAAATTGCAGTGGCCAGTCCTGAGCTGAGAGCACAGCGTTTGGATGTCCTGAATCGACTTGCGAATGGAGAAAACCCCATTATCGTCACTCCCGCTGCTGCGGTTCGCAGGATGCTTCCGCCAGTTGAGCTCTGGAAGGAGAGCCAGATCCATTTAAAGATCGGTGAAGAAATTGATTTGGAGGCGTTTTCAAAACAACTCGTACAAATTGGTTATGACCGGACGTCGATGGTTGCAGCGCCCGGAGATTTTAGTGTGCGCGGAGGAATTATCGACATCTATGCGTTAACGGAAGATCATCCAATCCGTATTGAACTGTTTGATACAGAAGTAGACTCGATTCGAACGTTTCATTCGGATACACAGCGTTCATTAGAAACCCTTCAAGAAATCAAAATAGGTCCTGCAAAAGAGTTAATTGTGAGAGGTCCTGAACGAGTGAGAGCCATTGAACAGCTTGATCAAGGGCTGGCGAAGAGCTTAAAGAAATTCAACTCAGATCAGCAAAAAGAACTGCTTCATCAAAATATTTCTGCTGATCGCGAGAAGCTGCTAGAAGGCATCGTGACACAGGAAATGACGAAGTACCTGTCCTATTTCTATGAAAAGCCTGCTAGTTTGCTAGATTACACATCGCAGGATACGATTATTATTTTAGATGAAATCAGCAGAATTCAGGAGATGGAAGAACAGCTTGAACAGGAAGAAGCTGATTGGACAATTAGTCTGCTTGAAGAAGGCAATATTCTTCATGATTTATCTCTATCTTTCCCGTTCCAAGAACTGATCAATCAGCAATCGAGATCCATTCTGTACTACTCTTTGTTCCTGAGACATGTCCAGCAGACAAATCCGCAAAATATCGTCAATGTATCTAGTAAGCAAATGCAGAATTTCCACGGACAGATGAATGTGCTGGCGAGTGAAATTGAACGCTATAAAAAACAGCAATACACGGTTGTCTTCTTAGGTGCTGATGAAGAGCGGACAGAAAAGCTGTCGTCTGTTCTGCATGATTATGACATTGAAGCCGCTCTTGCTAAACCGGACGCTGAGCTTGTGAGCGGACAGGTGTATATTTTACAAGGTGAACTGCAAACAGGCTTTGAACTGCCGTTATCAAAAATTGCTGTAATCACAGAGGGTGAACTCTTCAAGAAACGTGTGAAAAAACAGGCGCGTAAGCAAAAGCTGACCAATGCAGAGCGAATCAAGAGCTATTCAGAGCTTCAAGTCGGCGATTATGTGGTGCACATTAACCACGGGATCGGTAAATATTTAGGAATAGAAACGCTTGAAATCGGCGGCATTCATAAAGATTATTTAAATATTCATTATCAAGGAAGCGACAAGCTTTATGTACCGGTTGAACAAATTGATCAGGTGCAGAAATATGTAGGATCAGAAGGTAAAGAACCAAAGCTGTACAAACTAGGCGGCAGTGATTGGAAACGTGTGAAGAAAAAAGTTGAAACATCTGTACAGGACATCGCAGATGATCTGATTAAACTGTACGCAGAACGCGAGGCAAGCAAAGGATATGCCTTCTCGCCTGATCATGAGATGCAGCGCCAGTTTGAATCTGCGTTCCCTTACCAGGAAACAGATGATCAAATCCGTTCGATTCACGAAATTAAACAGGATATGGAGCGGGAACGTCCAATGGACCGTCTGCTTTGTGGAGATGTGGGTTACGGAAAAACGGAGGTGGCTATTCGTGCGGCCTTCAAAGCGATTGCTGACGGGAAGCAGGTAGCCCTGCTAGTTCCGACGACCATCTTAGCGCAGCAGCATTTTGACACAATCATGGACCGATTCCAAGACTACCCTGTCAAAATTGCGCAGCTGAGCCGTTTCCGTACAAGAAAAGAAACAACTGAAACGTTAAAAGGGCTGAAAAACGGAACGATCGATATGGTTATCGGCACACACCGTCTTCTTTCAAAAGACATCGTCTACAAGGATTTAGGGCTGCTGATCATTGATGAGGAACAGCGTTTTGGTGTGACGCATAAAGAGAAAATTAAGCAGATGAAAGCCAATATCGACGTACTGACATTAACGGCTACGCCAATTCCGCGTACGCTTCATATGTCCATGCTTGGCGTACGGGATTTATCAGTGATTGAAACACCGCCTGAAAACCGTTTCCCTGTTCAAACCTATGTGGTTGAGTATAATGGCGCTCTAGTCAGAGAAGCGATAGAGCGAGAATTAGCACGCGGCGGTCAAGTGTACTTCCTTTACAACCGTGTTGAGGATATTGAACGAAAAGCAGACGAAATCTCCATGCTGGTCCCAGACGCAAAAGTCAGTTATGCGCACGGGAAAATGAGTGAGAACGAGCTGGAATCAGTGATGATTAATTTCCTTGAAGGTGAATCAGATGTATTGGTCAGTACCACCATCATTGAAACGGGAGTCGATATTCCAAATGTGAACACGCTCATCGTCCACGATGCAGATAAAATGGGGCTCTCTCAGCTGTACCAGCTAAGAGGACGAGTCGGGCGTTCGAACCGTGTCGCTTATGCTTATTTCACGTATCGAAAAGATAAAGTTCTTTCTGAAGTTGCGGAGAAAAGACTTCAAGCCATTAAAGAATTCACAGAGCTCGGATCTGGGTTTAAAATTGCGATGCGTGATTTAACGATTCGAGGAGCAGGGAACTTACTTGGTGCTCAGCAGCATGGTTTCATTGATTCGGTTGGATTCGACCTCTATTCTCAAATGCTGAAAGAAGCCATTGAGGAAAGAAGAGGCGATACAACGGCTCAAGATAAATTCGAGCCAGAAATTGATCTTCAAATTGATGCTTACATCCCAGACACTTATATTTCGGATGGCAAGCAAAAGATTGAAATGTATAAACAGTTCAGAGCAATTGGCTCGATTGAAGAGCGGAAAGAGCTTCAGGATGAAATGATCGACCGATTTGGTGAATATCCGCAAGAAGTGGCTGACTTGTTTACGATTGCGACAATGAAGGTGTACGCTGTCCAGGAACGTGTCGAGCTGATCAAGATGGAAAAAGGCATTGTCAGACTCACCCTTGATGAGAAAGCAAGCAGTGAAATCGACGGTCAAAAATTATTTGAGCTCGGCAGTAAATATGGACGTGAAATCGGTTTAGGAATGGAAGGCAGCAAACTGATTATTTCTGTCCAAACGAAAGGCAAGAAGACCGAGGAATGGCTTGAGGTTGTTCTTAACATGCTTCGAGGCCTTCAAGATGTGAAAAAAGAAACCATTCCATCTTCATAAAATTTTGTTTGTCTCTCGTGTATATTACGTTTGATGTGACGGATACTAAACTCAGGGTCAAGTGGTGAATGTTGCATAAAGTGGACGCTTTTGTTCCATTCACCCAACACATCATCAAACGAAAGAGAGGCAGCAGTGAATGAAAGCAACTGGAATTGTACGCCGCATCGATGATTTAGGTAGAGTGGTTATTCCGAAGGAGATTCGCAGAACATTGCGCATCCGGGAAGGAGATCCGCTTGAGATTTTCGTCGACCGCGATGGAGAAGTAATTTTGAAGAAGTATTCGCCGATTAGTGAGCTAGGAGACTTTGCGAAGGAATATGCTGATGCATTATTCGACAGTCTGGGTCATTCCATCCTGATCTGTGATCGAGATACGTATATTGCTGTATCCGGCAGTTCGAAAAAAGAGTACTTGAACAAATCCATCAGTGATTTACTTGAACGAACAATGGATCAGCGTAATTCTGTGTTAGAAGAAAATAAAAAAGAAATTCAACTTGTCGATGGTATTGATGATGACGTATCTGCTTATACCATTGCACCTATTGTTGCGAACGGAGATCCGATTGGCGCCGTCGTCTTATTTTCTAAAGAGCGTTCAATGGGAGAAGTGGAGCATAAAGCGGCAGAAACGGCAGCTGGCTTCTTAGCCCGTCAAATGGAACATTAGGTCTAATAACTCTATATCATCTTGATAAAATGAAAGAATGCCGATGAAATCATTTGATTTTGTCGGTTTTTTATATGGGATGAAACAAAACGAGACATGTGCCGTCTACTCCTTAGAAAGAAACGCCTTTTCTTTCACGTATGATATAATGAGTGCGTTTAACTGTAGATCTATTTTAAAGGAGTCATCCATGAAAAATGCTGTGAATCAGCCGCACTGGCTTTTCCAGGGTGCGGTGATTTTGACCATCGCAGGCTTGTTATCAAAGGTACTAAGTGCCGTTTACCGTGTCCCATTTCAAAACATCGTAGGGGACACAGGGTTTTATATTTATCAGCAGGTATATCCATTCCTTGGCATTGCCATCATGCTTGGCACAACAGGTTTTCCTGTCATGGTGTCCAAGCTTTTGAGTGAGCATGGGGAAGAGAATCGACGGATCATTACAAGGGTATCCTTGGTCTATATCACTTTACTGAGCCTGGTCTTATTTCTTTGTCTTTACATAGGAGCAGGCACAATTGCGAGCCTTATGGCAGACAGTCAATTAATTCTGCTCATCCAGATGAGTGCTTTTGTGTTTCTATTTCTGCCGCTCACCGTGATGCTGAGGGGCGTTTTTCAGAGTGACGGTCTGATGCTTCCAACAGCTGTTTCTCAGTTGGTTGAGCAGCTCATCAGGGTAGGTGTCCTGCTTGTTTTATCCTTCTATTTCGTGAGGCACGGCTATTCGCTTTATGAAACAGGGGCGGGTGCGGTGTTCTCTTCTATCGCAGGAAGTGCGGCCTCGCTCATTTTGCTTCTTTTCCTTTGGCTGACCTATCGAAAGCAGTCTGCTGCAAGTATGTCAGGCAAACAGGCGACACTTCGAAAAAAAGATGTTATGAAGAGTTTGGTGCTGTATACATTGACGATTTGTGTCAGCGGTTTGCTCATTTTATGGATGCAAATGATTGATGCTTTTCATCTGTATGCGTTGCTGCGCAGCGAGGGTCTCAGTGAAGCGGCGGCAAAGGCGGCGAAAGGTGTATATGACCGAGGCCAGCCTTTCTTACAGCTCGGAACGGTGTTTGCCATCAGCATCGGTACCTCTCTTGTACCATTTTTATCGGCTGCCATGAGGAATGGAGAGCATGAAACGATACGGCAAAAAGTTCGGTCATCGGTTAAGACCACGTCGGTATTAGGGATTGGGTCAGCGGTTGGACTGATTTGTATTTTAGCACCAGTCAATACAATGCTTTTTCGTAATGACTTAGGCACCGATGCCTTGCAAATATTCTGTATATCGATCGCCTTTACGTCGATTGCTATTACGCAGGCGGCTTTACTGCAAGGGCTCGGGCATACTGTGTACCCTGCTGTTGTGGTGGTCCTCAGCGTGCTGGTGAAATGGATTCTAACAATTGAGTTTGTACCGTTATTTGGCATCCACGGTGCCGCGTGGTCAACTGTATGTGGTTTTCTCACAGCAGCCGTGCTCAATGCCGTTTATTTAAAGCATAAAGGATGGATTTCATTGAGAGAGCTGTTCCCGGTGAAAATTCTTTTATCAGCCGCCTTCATGGCTGTTGTCTTAATGGGATATCAGGCTCTGTTTTCATGGGTGCTCCCCTTTGAAAAACGTCCGTTTTCCGTTTTAGAGAGCCTGACATCAGTTTTTATTGGTGGTTTCGCCTTTTTATATAGTATTCTTAAGCTAGAAGTATTTACGGACGAGGAATGGAGACTCATTCCATTAGGAAAAAAGATTTTATATTTTAAACAGATGAGAGGGAATCAAAATGGCAGGTAAGATTACCGTCGTCGGTCTCGGGGCAGGCGACATGGATCAGCTGACGCTCGGTGTATTTAAGCAGCTGAAGCAGGCGAAAGAAGTATTTATGAGAACGCAGGATCATCCGCTTACCGCAGAGTTAATGCAGGAGGTCCCAGCTCTCACCTTTTTTGATGAAATTTATGAAAAGCACGATCAGTTTGATCATGTGTATCAGGAAATTACCGAAATATTATTTGCAGAGGCAGCGGAAAAAGACATTGTGTACGCAGTACCTGGTCATCCATTTGTAGCAGAAAAGACCGTACAGCTGCTCGTCGCCGGGCAGAAAGAGCGCGGGATTGAGGTGTCTTTCGCTGGTGGACAAAGCTTTCTAGATGCGACATTCAACTCCTTGCAGATTGACCCCATCGAGGGATTACAATTCGTTGATGCAGGGGATATGAGAGCGGATGATCTAAAATTAACCCAGCACGTCCTGATTTGTCAGGTATATGATCAGATGACAGCTTCGAATGTGAAACTCACGCTGATGGAAAAGCTCCCTGACGATTATGAAGTTTATATTGTGACAGCAGCTGGAAGCAGTCAGGAACAGATTACTGCCGTTCCTTTATTTGAACTTGATCGAGATGTGTCGATAAATAACTTAACGAGTGTTTATGTTCCTCCGATTCAAGATGAACAGCTGCTTTATCAACAATTTGACACCTTCCGTGACGTCATACGTACATTAAGAGGTCCGGGCGGCTGTCCATGGGATCAAAAACAAACAAATGAATCACTCAAACCATATTTAATTGAAGAATGCTATGAACTGCTTGAAGCGATAGATGAAGATGACCCAGATCATATGGTGGAAGAGCTCGGCGATGTGCTGCTGCAGGTGCTGCTTCACGCTCAAATTGGCGAAGATGACGGTTATTTCTCAATCGATGACGTCATTCAGCATGTCACAGAAAAAATGATTCGGCGCCACCCCCATGTGTTTGGTGACACGAATGTTTCTGAGGCAGCAGATGTGGTGGCCAACTGGGAAAAAATCAAACAGCAGGAGAAGCCAGAGCGGACCGGTTCTATTTTGCAATCGATTCCGGCGACACTTCCAGCACTAACAAAGGCATATAAGCTCCAAAAGAAAGCTGCCAAAGTAGGCTTTGATTGGACAGATGTTCAAGACATTTGGAACAAATACGAAGAAGAAAAGCAGGAATTTCTCGTTGAAGTGGCAGAGAAGACGGACGAAGGTGCAACGAAGCAGATGAAAGATGAATTTGGAGATCTTTTGTTTGTTCTCGTCAATATTGGCAGGTTCTATCACCTAGAGCCTGAAACGGCACTCGCTTCTGCCAACACAAAATTCATACGGCGCTTTCAGCATATCGAACAAAAAGCAAAGGACATGGGCCGTTCATTAGATGACTTAACGCTAGAGGAAATGGACGATCTATGGAACGATGCGAAACGCATAGAAAGAGGTGAACACACATGAGACTAGATAAATTTTTAAAAGTGTCCCGTTTAATTAAAAGAAGAACATTGGCAAAAGAAGTAGCTGATCAAGGCAGGATATCTATTAACGGAACACAGGCGAAAGCAAGCTCTGACGTGAAAGAAGGAGATGAGCTGCAAATCCGCTTTGGTCAAAAACTAGTGACTGTTCAAGTCAACGAGTTAAAGGACACGACGAAAAAAGAAGAAGCGGCTGGCATGTATACTGTGCTAAAAGAAGAAAAAACAGCAGAATAGGGCTTGTTCTAAATGACCCTCTTATCACATACAATGCAGTAACATGCAAGTATGAGATATGGGGGATGTATAGATGAATCAATATTATAATCAACCTCAAGGCACGAAGCTGTCATCAGACGCGGAGCACAATGTCACAATGCGAAACAGAAAGCATTTAGATATTACTGGTGTCAAACAAGTGGAAAGCTTTGATAGTGAGGAATTTCTGCTGGAGACGGTCATGGGGATTCTCGCCATCCGCGGAGAAAATCTGCAAATGAAAAACCTAGACGTCGAAAAGGGCGTTGTGTCGATCAAAGGGCGTGTTTTTGATTTAATCTATGTTGATGAGCAGCACGGGGAGAAAGCTAAAGGATTTTTTAGCAAGCTGTTTAAATGACGCTGACAGTCCAGTTTTATACGATGCTTTCCATGGCGGCGATGGGCATCTGGCTGGGCGCATCGCTTGATACGTACAAGCTGTTTGTGAACCGGGAAAAAACAGCAAAATGGCTTTTGGTTATCCACGATCTCCTTTTTTGGATGGTACAGGGTCTCTTATTCTTTTACGTCCTGCTGCTGACAAATGAGGGAGAATTCAGGCTTTATATTTTTCTAGCTGTTGCTCTAGGTTTCTCGATGTATCAGGCATTGATGAAACATTTGTATCTCAAGATTCTCAAGTTTATCATGATGTGTGTATATCAGACTGTTCTCTTCCTAAAAAGGCTGGTCATGTCGGTTGTCTTCCAGCCGATCCGCTGGATGATCACATTGATTATAAGTGCTATTCTGTTCTTGCTCCACTCGCTCTTACGTCTTGTTCGTTTTACGTTTCGGCTCGTGTGGAAGGTGCTGTCGATTGTTTGTTATCCGCTCATCTGGTTACTCAATGTGACCATTATTCATCGGATTCCCGAAAAATGGCGAACATCAATGAGATTGTTTTTCTCAAAAGGAGCAGGAATTTTACAAGGGGCCAAGAAATTATCTGGTACCATCAAAACGAAATGGAAACAATTCTGGACAAAGTAAGAGAGGAGGCCTTCAATTTTGAACAAGAGAAAAAGAAATATCGCACAAATTCAAAATGATTACCAAAAACAAATGGAACAGCAAGCGCAGCGCTTAAAACGCAAACGTCGCGGACTCCTTAGAAGGCTTACCGTGTTTGGTGTAATCGTGCTCATGTTTGCTGTCTTGGTGACAAGTGCCCTCTGGTCGCAATCGTCTTCACTAAAGGAAAAAGAAGAGAAGAAGGTTGCGCTCGAAAAAGAGTTGAAGCAATTACAAACAAAGCAGGAAGATATTTCTGATGAAATTAAGAAGCTGAAAAGCAAGGAATACGTACTCGAACTGGCACGACGGGACTATTATATGTCCAAAAAAGGCGAAAAAATCTTTGATGTGGGCAATAAGAGCGATTAGCCTTGTTGACACTTAAAATTCAGTTTATGTATAATTGAACAAATGAGATTTTTTTATAAGTCTAAGGAGGAGCACTTTTTTTATGTCGATTGAAGTTGGCAGCAAGTTACAAGGGAAAGTTACGGGCATTACAAATTTTGGAGCTTTTGTGGAGTTGCCAGGCGGTTCAACTGGTCTCGTTCATATCAGTGAGGTAGCCGATAACTATGTAAAAGATATTAATGAGCATTTAAAAGTCGGTGAACAAGTTGAAGTGAAAGTGATTAACGTTGAAAAAGACGGTAAAATCGGCTTGTCCATTAAAAAAGCAAAAGATCGTCCTCAACAACAATCAAGACCAAGCAGAAATGATTTCCGTCCGAAGGAATCGTTTGAACAAAAAATGAACAAATTCTTAAAAGATAGCGAAGATCGCTTAACATCTTTAAAACGTAACACGGAATCAAAACGTGGGGGGCGCGGAGCAAGAAGAGGTTAACTTGTTGCTGCTTTCTATATATTTTCACAACAAAGCATCTGCTGTTCAGCAGGTGCTTTTTTTCATGATCCATCCGACATTTTTTGAGATTTCGTCATTTAATTTAAAACTTTCTATTGACGGACAAGCGAATCCTTTGTATTATAGTTCTTGTGCTTCTTAGCGCATTTTCATTATGGCGGTGTAGCTCAGCTGGCTAGAGCGTACGGTTCATACCCGTGAGGTCGGGGGTTCGATCCCCTCCGCCGCTATCCTTTTAACTAGAACATAAAGCAAGGCCCGTTGGTCAAGCGGTTAAGACACCGCCCTTTCACGGCGGTAACACGGGTTCGAATCCCGTACGGGTCATCTTCGAAACAGCTTTCTATAGGAAAGCTGTTTTTTTGTGCCTTCGTAAAATTCTGATGAAAGACATCGACTTTCATGAAAGTATGCCTCTTTGACGAATAAAGCGTCGAACGTTTTATGGAAACGACAACTTCTTTTGACAAAATTTCTTTTTCACCTTCGCTATAATGACAAGCAACGAATATCAGGTGGGGGATGAGAAGATGGAAAAACTAGAAAGAAGAACTGATTTAACAGGAGCGGGGTTTGAAAGAATCAGTGCTGGATTAAAAAAGATGAAAAACCTGTTTCTGCATCACACGCATTCTCTTTTTTTCTATAAAGGGTTTATTTATGTTGTTCTAGGCTTTTTATTAGGACGAGCCTTTATATTATCTGAAATTATGCCATTTGCTCTGCCTTTCTTTGGCTCCATGCTACTTATTAAAAGAGATAAGGCGATGCTTGCTTGTCTAGCATTACTCGCTGGGGCGATGACAATATCACCTCAAAATGCATTGTTTGTGTTTGCGTCGCTGCTCATGTTTCTCCTTATGTCAAAGGTCGTTTCTTTCATCATCAAAGACCCAGTGAAAACATTACCGGTTGTCATTGTTCTCTCAATGCTGATCACCCGAGGAGCGTTTGTTTACCTAGAGCAAGGTGCTGTGCAAAGCTATGATTACGTCATGGCGGGTGTCGAAGCAGGACTTGCCTTCATTTTGACTCTGATTTTTCTTCAAAGCCTGCCGATTTTTACAGTCAGGAAAATTAAACACTCTTTAAAGGTCGAAGAAATTATTTGTTTTATGATTTTAATTGCCTCAGTTTTAACTGGTCTTGCTGGGATCACATTTCAAGGAATGCAGGCAGAGCATATTTTGTCACGTTATGTAGTGCTGACGTTTGCCTTTATTGGCGGAGCCAGTATTGGTTGTACGGTCGGTGTTGTGACAGGATTAATTCTCGGTCTCGCTAACATCGGAAACCTTTATCAGATGAGTCTTCTTGCCTTTTCAGGCTTATTAGGCGGATTGCTGAAAGAAGGGAAGAAAGCAGGAGCGGCCATCGGCTTAATTGTGGGTTCCTTACTCATTTCACTGTACGGGGAAGGGTCAGCAGGTCTCATGACCACACTGTATGAATCACTTATAGCGGTTGCGCTCTTTTTGCTCACGCCGCAATCAGTCACTTCCAAGGTAGCGAAATACATTCCTGGTACGGTAGAGCATGTACAAGAGCAGCAGCAATATGCTCGGAAGGTACGAGACGTGACAGCAAAAAAGGTAGATCAGTTCTCTCATGTATTTCATGCGCTGTCTGAGAGTTTTGCGACATTTTACGAATCCATTCCTGAAGAGAAGAAGCAGGAAGAGGATGTAGATCTTTTTTTAAGTACGATCACAGAACGATCCTGTCAAACGTGCTATAAGAAAAATAAATGCTGGGTGCAGAACTTTGATACAACCTATGAACTAATGAAACAAGTTATGCATGAATCTGATGAAAAAACGTATGAGCATAACCGAAAATTGAAAAAGAAATTTAGTCAGCACTGCTCAAAATCAAAACATGTTGAGGAATTGATCGAAGAGGAGATCGCATACTATAAAGCCAACCAGACACTGAAGAAAAAAGTCCAAGACAGCAGACGTCTTGTGGCTGAACAGCTGATGGGGGTCTCGCAAGTAATGGAGGATTTTTCCCGGGAAATAAAACGAGAAAGAGAGCAGCATTTTATTCAGGAAGAGCAGATGATCGAAGCGCTTCAGCACTTTGGTATTGAAATTCAGCAAGTAGAAATCTATAGCTTGGAGCAGGGAAATGTGGATATTGAAATGAGAATACCATATTGCCAAGGGCATGGGGAATGTGAAAAAATCATTGCTCCAATGCTTTCGGATATTTTAGAAGAACAGATTTTAGTCAAAGCAGAACAGTGTGCAGAGCATCCAACAGGCTATTGCCACGTTGTATTTGGCTCTGCTAAATCATACCGAGTGGCTACAGGCGTGGCACATGCAGCAAAAGGCGGAGGACTGGTATCTGGAGACAGCTACAGCATGATGGAGCTTGGAGCAGGCAAGTATGCCGCAGCTATTAGTGATGGAATGGGCAACGGAGCACGTGCTCATTTTGAAAGCAATGAAACGATTAAGCTGTTAGAAAAAATATTGGCGTCAGGTATCAATGAAAAAGTGGCGATTAAAACCATTAATAGTATTTTATCTTTACGAACGACGGACGAGATCTATTCCACATTGGATTTATCGATCATTGATTTACAGGATGCGAGCTGTAAGTTCCTCAAGATTGGTTCAACACCCAGCTTTATTAAACGGGGTGATCAGGTGATGAAGGTACAAGCAAGCAACTTGCCAATCGGTATTATTGATGAATTCGAAGTCGAGGTTGTGAGTGAACAGATGAAGGCAGGAGACCTATTGATTATGATGAGTGACGGTATTTTTGAGGGGCCAAAGCATATTGAAAATCATGATCTGTGGGTGAAACGGAAAATGAAAAGCTTTAAAACAGAAGATCCCCAAGAAATTGCTGATTTATTAATGGAAGAGGTTATTCGAACAAGAGCAGGCCAAATTGATGACGATATGACGGTTGTTGTCATCAGGCTCGACCACAACACACCAAAATGGGCTTCCATTCCGACCGGTACATTTTATCTTGAGAAACAAGAGATTTCTTAAAATATCGTATAATATGAATTTCTTCTGGCGATGATGGGGATATAAGCATTCAGTTACAATCCCAGGAGGAATGAAGATGCGAAAAGGTCACGTCAACCAAATCTTATTGATTACAGATGGCTGCTCAAATCACGGGGAAGATCCGCTTGCGATTGCCTCATTGGCAAAGGAACAAGGGATTACAGTCAATGTCATTGGCATTATGGAAGAAAACAGACACGATCATGAAGCGATGAAGGAAGTAGAGGGGATTGCTCTCGCAGGGGGAGGCATCCATCAAGTTGTCTACGTCCAGCAGTTATCTCAAACAGTACAAATGGTCACGAAAAAAGCAATGACACAAACGTTACAAGGTGTTGTGAATAAAGAATTGCAGCAAATACTCGGCAAAGACACTGAAATTGAAGAGCTTCCACCTGATAAGCGCGGGGAAGTAATGGAGGTTGTCGATGAGTTAGGAGAAACGGTTCACCTTCAAGTACTCGTGCTTGTTGATACAAGTGCAAGTATGAAACCGAAGCTGCCAACCGTCAAAGAAGCACTTATCGACCTTTCCATCAGTTTAAATTCAAGAATTGGAGAAAATCAGTTTGGGATGTGTGTATTTCCCGGGAAAAACTCAGATGCTGAAATTGTGTTGAATTGGACGCCTCGATTCGATTCATTATCATCTATTTTCCCAAAACTGACCACTGGAGGCATCACCCCAACGGGACCAGCGCTTCGGGAAGCACTTCAGCATTTCAAATCAGTTCGTTCACGCAAAGGGCTGCTTGAAGCAAAGGAAGAGCATGATGATGAATTCGGATTCTAACATCCCGTTAGGCACGGTGATTCAAGGGAAATGGCACCACCATCATTACCGTATTGTAAAAGAGCTTGGAAAAGGGGCGAACGGTGTTGTCTATCTGGCCGAATCGCCACATGGGCAAGCGGCCCTTAAAGTGAGTGATGACAGTATGCTCATTGCATCTGAAGTCAATGTATTAAAATCCTTTTCAAAGGCTCCTGTGAAAACCATGGGGCCTTCTTTTTATGATATGGATGATGCGATTTATCCAGGTATGCCTCAAAAACGCTCCTTTTATGTGATGGAATATGTCAGAGGTCCATTATTGCTTGAATTTGTGAAACAAAAGGGTGATGAGTGGATCGTTGTTTTGATGATTCAGCTTTTATCCAGTCTGGCTCATTTACATCAGGAAGGATGGATTTTTGGTGACTTAAAGCCGGATAATCTCATTGTTTCTGGTCCCCCGGCAACGATTCGGTGCATTGATGTGGGAGGAACGACGAAAGCAGGCAGGGCAATTAAGGAGTATACCGAGTTTTTTGATCGAGGCTATTGGGGGTTTGGCACAAGAAAAGCTGAACCATCGTATGATTTATTTGCCCTGACCATGGTGATGGTCAACTGTGCGTATAAGAAAGAATTCAAAAAAGGAGCAGAACCAGAAAAGCAGCTTTATCGAGCCATTGAAGGACATCCTTTATTAAAGCGATATGAAAGGGTGTTAAAGGCTGCTCTACAAGGTAAATATCAATCAGCAGCAGACATGAAAAGCGCGATGCTGAAAGAAGGACAGCTGATTGCAACAAGAAAAACGCGCCAAAAGAAGCAGCAGCAAAAAAACGCGCCAAAACCCGCTATTAATCAAAATCAACAAGTGGCTACACGATCGCGGGCTGCAGCAGCAAAAAGAACGTCAGCACGCAAAAAATCAGGCGGTCTTTTTGAAACCATTCTTATCGTGTGCAGTGTACTCGCTCTTTACTGTGCATATGTGGTTTTGTTCCTGTTGTAGAGCTGTAAAAAAGCAGGCTTCTTCTTTGCTTGGAGCTACTGAAAGTGATAGGATATGTATATCTTTAAATTACCTGCTCTTTGTGAGGAGGAAGTTGTGAATAGAATTGAATCTTTTTTGAAAAAGCATGATGTTTACCTTGAAAATACGACAGTCATTGTCGGGGTTTCCGGCGGACCGGATTCCATGCTCTTACTGCATGAACTTAACAAGCGCCGCAAAGGTTCCTATCAGCTGATTGCAGCCCATGTAGATCACATGTTCAGAGGAGAAGAGTCCTTTGCTGATTTGGCATTTGTTGAGGCTTACTGTAAGGAGCACGAGATCCCTTTTGAATCGTCCCGCATACAGGTCACCCAATATGCAAAAGAAAACCGCTTAAACAAACAGGCAGCTGCAAGGGAGTGCAGATATGCTTTCTTTCGTCAATTGATGGAGCAATACAACGCTCAATTTATAGCGCTTGCACATCATGGAGACGACCAAGTAGAAACAATGTTGATGAGACTTGCGAGAGGGACTGTTGGTATAGGACTCGCGGGTATCCAAGCAAAACGTCCTTTTCAAAATGGGTGGCTGATTCGACCGCTCATTGGATACTCTAAGGACGACGTACTAAAAGCTTGTGAAAAAGAACATGTCCCCTATGTCATTGATCAAAGCAATCATACGGATGACTACTTGAGAAACCGGGTAAGAAGACACATTCTTCCCGTGTTAAAAGAAGAGGCACCTCATGTACATGAAAGCTTTCAGTTTGTAAGTGACATGCTGACTGAGGATGAGCAATACTTGCAGGCTTTAACAAAGGAACAAATGAACCAAGTGATAACGAGTCAATCGCCTAAGCAAATTGAGATCAAAACGAAGCCTTTGCTTGACCTGCCTTTGCCTTTACAAAGAAGAGGCATTCAACTAATATTAAACTATCTTTATGAAAACACTCAATCAGCGTTTTCAAACCAGCATATTCTAGGGACTTTAGACTGGTTATCTCATACCGATCAACCGTCTGGATCATTAGATTTGCCAAAAGGTTTACAAGCTGTCAAGTCTTATGATCACTGTATGTTTACCTTTGAACGATCGCATGTATTAGACCAGTCTTATGCTCTTCACTTAAAGGTTGAGCTCGGAGAAGAGCTTTTTCTCCCAAATGGACAGTCTATCGCCGTATCAAATCATGTTCCGAAGGATGCACGGAACGGAAACCATTTTTTCTTGCTTCAAAAAGATCATGTTCGTCTCCCTTTGATCATTCGCTCACGAAAAAATGGTGATCGAATCAAACTTAAAGGGATGAATGGATCAAAAAAGGTGAAGGATATATTTATTGATAAAAAAGTGCCTCTTGCAGAAAGAGACAGCTGGCCGATCGTCACTGACTCGGATCATCAAATCATCTGGATCCCAGGTCTGAAAAAATCCGTTTTTGAAGAAATTGATATGACAAACAGCGATCTCATTGTATTACAATATAGACAGCACGAAAATTTGTAGGGGGCAAGCAAAAGCATGAAACAAGATATTGAAAAGATTTTGATCTCAGAAGAAGAGATCCAGCAAAAAGTGAAGGAACTGGGTGCAACATTAACCAGTGATTATGATGGTAAATTTCCCCTGGCTATTGGTGTTTTGAAAGGGGCTCTTCCATTCATGGCAGACCTGATCAAACACATTGATACATATTTAGAACTTGATTTTATGGATGTATCTAGCTACGGAAAGTCTACCGTATCTTCTGGAGAAGTAAAGATCATTAAGGATCTAGATACTTCTGTTGAAGGAAGAGATATTTTGATTATGGAAGATATCATCGACAGTGGGTTAACTTTGAGCTATCTGGTAGAGCTTTTCCGATACCGTAAAGCAAATTCCATTAAAATTGTGACATTGCTTGATAAACCAAGCGGCCGCAAAGCAGACATCAAAGCAGATTATGTTGGATTTGAAGTGCCAGATGCATTTGTTGTCGGCTATGGATTGGATTTTGCTGAACGTTACCGAAACCTCCCGTATATTGGAGTGTTAAAACCATCTGTTTACGAAGGCTAATCAGCATACGTATACATGAGGTTATTGGTTGTGTTGGAATGATTTTCTATGATACTATTGAACATAGTTGTGCTTACTGTGGGAGGAGGTAAGGAATGAATCGGGTTTTTCGTAATACGATTTTTTATATACTTATTTTATTACTTGTGATAGGGGTCGTCAGTTGGTTAGGATCCCCAAATCAAAAGCCTGAGAACATGTCTTACAGCAAATTTTCGCAAAATCTAAGTGCGGGAAAAGTGGAGAGTATCTCCATTCAGCCTGTAAGAGGGGTTTATGAAATTCGTGGTCAATTAGATGGCGCGAAGAAAGATCAATACTTCATTACCCATGTTCCAGATGGTCAAGGTGTTGACCAAATTTACAGTGCACTGAAGAATACAGATGTAAAAGTAGAACCAGCACCTGAAACAAATGGATGGCTGCAAGTTCTGACAACCATCATTCCGTTTATCATCATCTTTATCCTGTTCTTCTTCTTATTGAACCAAGCTCAGGGCGGCGGAAGCCGAGTCATGAACTTTGGTAAGAGTAAGGCGAAGCTTTACACAGAAGAGAAGAAACGTGTGAAATTTAAAGATGTTGCCGGTGCAGATGAAGAAAAGCAAGAGCTTGTAGAAGTGGTTGAATTCCTGAAGGACCCACGTAAATTTGCGGAGCTTGGCGCAAGAATCCCTAAAGGGGTTTTACTAGTAGGACCTCCAGGTACAGGTAAAACATTGCTTGCGAGAGCATCTGCAGGAGAAGCAGGCGTTCCTTTCTTCAGCATCAGTGGTTCTGACTTCGTCGAGATGTTCGTCGGTGTCGGTGCATCACGTGTACGTGATTTATTCGAAAATGCGAAAAAGAATGCACCTTGCTTAATCTTTATTGATGAGATTGATGCAGTGGGTCGTCAGCGTGGAGCCGGTCTTGGCGGTGGTCATGACGAGCGTGAACAAACGCTTAACCAGCTTCTTGTTGAAATGGATGGTTTTAGTGCCAACGAAGGTATTATTATCATTGCTGCGACAAACCGTGCAGATATTCTAGACCCTGCATTGCTGCGTCCGGGACGTTTTGACCGTCAAATTACGGTTGACCGCCCAGATGTTATTGGCCGTGAAGAAGTACTGAAAGTTCATGCGAAAAACAAACCGCTTGACGAGTCAGTTAACTTAAAAGCCATTGCAAGCAGAACACCAGGGTTCTCTGGAGCAGATCTTGAGAACTTACTAAACGAAGCAGCACTTGTTGCTGCCCGTCATAACAAAAAGAAAATCGATATGCGTGATATTGACGAAGCGACTGACCGTGTCATCGCTGGGCCGGCGAAGAAAAGCCGTGTCATTTCGAAGAAAGAACGTAATATTGTGGCTTACCATGAAGCAGGTCATACCGTCATTGGTCTTATCCTAGACGAAGCGGACATGGTGCATAAAGTAACGATCGTTCCTCGTGGTCAGGCAGGCGGATATGCGGTCATGCTTCCAAGAGAAGACCGTTATTTCCAAACGAAGCCAGAGCTTCTTGATAAGATTGTCGGCTTGCTCGGCGGTCGTGTTGCAGAGGAAATTACGTTTGGTGAAGTAAGTACAGGCGCTCACAACGACTTCCAGCGTGCAACAGGCATTGCAAGAAGAATGGTCACAGAGTTCGGTATGTCTGATAAACTTGGTCCGCTTCAATTCGGTCAATCACAAGGAGGTCAAGTCTTCCTTGGCCGTGATTTTAACAATGAGCCGAATTACAGTGAAGCGATCGCTTACGAAATTGACCAAGAAGTTCAGCGTTTCATTAAGGAGAGCTACGAACGTGCGAAACAAATTCTCACTGAGAATAAAGATAAGTTAGAAATCATCGCACAAGCCCTTCTAGAAGTTGAAACATTAGATGCTGAACAAATTAAATCTCTTTACGAAACTGGAAAGCTTCCAGAGCGTGTATATGCAGATGACGAAGAGAAAAACGATGATGTGAAAGTAAACATCAAGAAAAAAGAAGATGAGGAGATCTAATCTCCTTCTGTGAAAGCTGCCGGGATCACCGGCAGCTTTTTTTATTTCGATTCATGAATGGATCGGTTTCGAATTGTTTACAAATGGAACTCAATTCGTGTATGGTATGATAGAAAGTCGAAAAATGCTCTTTTTGAGAAACTATTCAAAGTGGTGATGAAGTTGTTACTCGTGATAGATGTAGGAAACACAAATACCGTTTTAGGTGTTTATCATAATGGCGATCTAAACTACCATTGGCGAATTGAAACAAGCCGTCATAAAACAGAAGATGAATTTGGTATGTCCATCAGGGCTTTATTCGATTATGTCGGGCTGATGTTTGACCAAATAGAAGGGATTATCATCTCGTCTGTTGTCCCGCCAATGATGTTCGCACTTGAAAGAATGTGCGAAAAGTATTTTCACATAACACCCCAAATTGTAGGGCCTGGAATGAAGACTGGATTAAACATTATGTGTGACAATCCAAAGGAAGTCGGGGCAGATCGAATTGTCAATGCAGTAGCAGCAATTCACCTATATGGGGCACCTCTTATTGTGGTAGACTTTGGAACAGCAACAACCTACTGTTATATCAATGAACAAAAACAATACATGGGTGGAGCGATTGCACCGGGTATTACCATCTCAACTGAGGCTTTATATACAAGAGCGGCGAAGCTGCCGAGAATTGAAATTGTCCGTCCAGATCACATTGTTGGAAAAAACACCATCAGTGCGATGCAATCCGGCATCCTTTATGGATATGTTGGCCAAGTCGAGGGAATAGTGAAACGGATGAAGCAGCAAGCCAAACAAACACCGAAAGTCATTGCAACAGGCGGTTTGTCTACATTGATTGGAAATGAATCAGACTGTATTGATATTGTCGATCCGTTCCTCACATTAAAAGGACTGCAGCTCATTTATGAACGTAATCGTGTCGGTGTATTATAGGAGGTTTAAATCAAATGGATTACTTAGTTAAAGCGTTAGCATATGATGGAAAAGTCCGCGCATATGCTGCAAACACAACAGATACAATCAACGAAGCACAAAGAAGACATCATACGTGGCCGACTGCATCAGCAGCCATCGGCAGAACGATGACAGCAACAGTCATGATGGGTGCTATGCTGAAAGGTGAGAATAAGCTAACTGTCAAAATAGAAGGCGGTGGACCAATCGGCGCCATTATCGCTGATGGAAATGCAAAAGGCCAGGTGCGAGGATATGTCTCAAACCCACAAGTTCACTTTGACTTAAATGAACATGGCAAGCTGGATGTTAGACGTGCAGTCGGAACATCTGGAACGTTAAGTGTTGTCAAAGATATCGGGCTGAAGGACCACTTTACAGGACAAACAGAAATTGTCTCAGGTGAAATTGGAGATGACTTCACTTATTATCTTGTTTCTTCTGAGCAAGTGCCTTCTTCTGTAGGCGTAGGCGTCCTTGTCAATCCAGATAATTCGATTCTCGCAGCAGGCGGTTTCATCATTCAATTGCTGCCTGGTACAGAAGATGCTGTCATTGAAAGACTAGAAAAGCGCCTGTCAACCATTGAACCAATCTCTAAACTCATTGAAAAAGGGATGACACCAGAACAAATATTAGAAGAAGTACTCGGTGAAAAGCCTCAAATTTTAGAAACTGTACCTGTCGAATTTTCTTGTAACTGCTCAAAAGAACGGTTTGCAAATGGCATTATCAGCCTAGGGAAAGCCGAAATTGATGATATGATTGAACAAGACGGACAAGCAGAAGCTCAATGCCATTTTTGTAACGAAACGTATGTATTTACAAAAGAAGAGCTAGAAGAGCTACGTGAAGAATTAACCCGCTAAGCTCTAAGCAGCGGGTTTTCTTTTTAGAATGGAAAGGAGACGAAAGATGAGACTAAAAGCAAGAGTGGTATGGACATTTATCCTCGTGTTGCTCATGATTAATGCCGTTGTCATTGCATATGTATTAACAAAGTCACAAATGTCACAGGCTTCTTCTAACGGGAAGAGCGGTGAAGAAATTGCGTCAATTGGAAAAGAGAAGGTGACGCGTCAAGAATGGCTAAAGAAAATGGAAGACCGCTACGGAAAGGCGACTCTTGAGCAAATGATCAATCAAAAGGTGGTCAATCAGCTTGCCAAGCAAAACAAGCTGGAAGTGTCTTCAAAAGAGATCAATCGTGAATTGCTTATGCTCAAAGCGGTGTCTAATAATTTCTATGAAGATGGACATACAAGTGAGAAGGAATGGAAAGAACAGATTCGTTATCAAATTTTATTAGAGCAGCTTTTAACAAGAGATGCCGTCGTTTCTGAAAAAGAAGCGAAATCGTTTTATGAAAAAAACAAGGACTTATATCAATATGATGATTCATACCGCATTCGCCATATCGTCGTGAAGACAAAGAGCGAGGCTGAAAATGTATTGAAAGATTTAAAAGGTGGATCTAGTTTCGAAGCCGTGGCAGCTGAACGTTCAATCGACCGTTACACCTCACCATACGGCGGAGATCTTGGATTTGTGACAGAAGAGCAGGAAAGTATCCCAGCCCTATACATACAAGAAGCTCAAAAGCTTCAGCCAGATGAATGGACGAAAGAGCCGATTCAGACCAAAAACGGGTATGCCATTATTCAGTTAAAAGAAAAATTAAATGGCCGCTCTTTCTCCTATGACGAAGTCAAAGACCAGATTAAAAGGCAGATCGCCATGGAAGATCTAGGTGAAAAGGCGAATGTCAAAACCCTGTGGAAAGAAGCAAAAGTCACATGGTTTTACGATGGCGAGCAGGACTAAAAGCATTGACAAAATTTTTTGAAATTGATAATTTAATATTAATACAATAAAATTACTCGGAGATAGAGGTGTTAGTGATGGCTCGTATTGCAAATTCAGTTTTTGAACTAATAGGAAATACACCAGTCGTTAAATTAAACCGTTTAGTAGATGAAGACAGTGCGGATGTCTACTTGAAACTTGAATATATGAACCCGGGCAGCAGTGTCAAAGATCGTATTGCTTTAGCGATGATCGAAGATGCTGAAGCAAAAGGTACATTAAAAGCCGGCGATACGCTTATTGAACCAACAAGCGGAAATACAGGAATCGGCCTTGCAATGGTAGCGGCTGCTAAAGGAATCAATGCGATTTTGGTTATGCCGGACACAATGAGTCAGGAGCGCCGCAACCTTTTACGCGCTTATGGTGCGGAACTTGTCTTAACACCAGGTGCAGAAGGAATGAAAGGTGCCATCAAAAAAGCGGAAGAATTAGCAGAAGAGCATGGTTATTTCATGCCTCAGCAATTTAGCAACGAAGCCAATGCAGAGATTCACCGTCGTACAACTGGGAAAGAAATCCTTGAACAGTTTGACGGCGAGCTTGATGCATTTATTGCAGGTGTTGGTACGGGCGGTACGATTACAGGTGCTGGTGAAGTCCTAAAAGAAGCCATCCCATCCATCCAGCTTTACGCAGTAGAGCCGACAGATTCCCCTGTATTGTCAGGCGGAAAGCCGGGTCCGCATAAAATTCAAGGAATTGGAGCAGGTTTTGTTCCTTCAATCTTGAACACAGAAATATATGACGGCATCATCCAAGTGAAAAACGAAGATGCATTTGAGCTTGCAAGAAAAGCAGCGAAAGAAGAAGGAATCCTTGGCGGTATTTCTTCCGGAGCAGCTATTTACGCAGCACTTCAAACAGCGAAAAAGCTTGGTAAAGGGAAAAAGGTTCTGGCCATTATCCCAAGTAACGGTGAGCGTTACCTCAGTACACCTCTTTATCAATTCGATTAAACCAATCACCCCAGCATTTGCTGGGGTTTTTTCATGAATTCTGAAGATGGAAAGCAAATACTATTTTCTAAATAAATTGGATTGCATTACAATAAGATTAATGAAAATGAAAAAGGATGATAACATGACACAACGCAGGCCGATGGGCATCAAAATTCCTTTTACGAAAGATGCATTCTTGAAAAGATACGAACAATTAACTGCTCGCGAAACACATCATGTGCTTCTTGAAAGTGCACGCGGCGGTTCTTATAGCATCGCTGGTATTCACCCGATCGCTAAAGCGAAGGGGAAAGATGGAATGACGACTATCCATTATCAAGATGAGGTGCTGTTCAAAGAAGGTGATCCATTCAGAGCGTTTACGGATTGGTTTCAAACTCTTCAAACCGAAACGAACGACGAATACCCCGATTTTCAAGGCGGAGCAATTGGGTTTTTAAGCTACGATTATGCTAGATACATCGAACATTTTAAGATGCTGTCAATTGATGATCTTCAAACACCAGACCTTTATTTCCTCGTATTTAACGATGTTGCAGTTTTTGATCATAAAGAGCACGCGCTGTGGCTGATTACGCACATAGAGGAAACGGAATCAGTGAGTAAAGCGAACCAAAGGCTTGAAGAATGGAAGCAAAAATGGACAAGCTCTTCAGAAGAATCAGCACAATCACCTGTCAGTGAACCTTCCACAGAATTTGTACCAGCAGCACCATTCACTGAAGAAACCTTTGGGGAAGCAGTAGAGAAAATTAAGCAATATATCGCAAACGGTGATGTGTTCCAAGTGAACTTATCCATCAGACAAGATGAACAGCTACACACTCATCCGTATGATTTATACAAAACGTTACGTCAAGTCAATCCATCTCCTTACATGTCTTACCTGCATACGCCTGACTTCCAGATTGTTTGTGGATCTCCAGAGCTGCTTATTAAGAAAAAAGGAACTCAGCTAGAAACAAGACCAATTGCCGGAACAAGATCACGAGGCAAAGACGACGCTGAGGATCAAGCTCTGGCAAAAGAGCTCATTGAAAATGAAAAAGAACGCGCAGAGCATGTGATGCTCGTTGATCTTGAGCGGAATGACCTTGGACGCGTATCCACTTATGGATCCGTAAAAGTGAATGAATTTATGGCGATTGAGAAATATTCACACGTGATGCATATTGTATCCAATGTACAAGGAGAGCTGCGTGATGAATGTGACGCGGTAGATGTCATGAGAGCTGTATTCCCAGGTGGAACGATTACAGGTGCTCCAAAAGTGAGGACGATGGAAATCATAGAAGAACTTGAGCCAACAAGACGTGGGCTTTATACTGGATCTATAGGCTGGTTTGGATTCAATCAAGATATGCACTTTAATATCGTCATTCGTACTGCGTATTGTACAGAAGGAAAAGCCTTTATGCAGTCAGGTGCGGGGATCGTCATTGATTCAGTCCCAAAACACGAATATAAAGAATCGATTAAAAAAGCCTATGCAGTGAAAAAAGCATTACAGCTGAGCAAAGAAGAGACTATTTTGAGTTAGAGGTGAGCAGAGTATGATTTTAATGATTGATAATTATGATTCATTTACGTACAACCTGGTCCAGTATTTAGGTGAGCTTGGAGAAGAATTGATCGTGAAACGGAATGATCAAGTAACCATTCAAGAAATTGAAGAGCTCAAGCCGGATTTCCTCATGATTTCTCCAGGGCCATGCAGTCCTGATGAAGCGGGGATTAGTATGGAGGCGATCAAGCACTTTGCAGGAAGTATTCCGATCTTCGGTGTGTGTCTAGGTCACCAATCCATCGCACAAGTCTTTGGCGGGGATGTCGTTCGAGCAGAGCGCTTAATGCACGGTAAAACGTCAGAGATTAAACATGACGGAAAAGGTGTCTTCACAGGACTACAAAATCCGCTCGTCGCAACGAGATATCATTCGTTAATTGTCAAAAACGAGACACTGCCAGAGTGCTTTGACGCAACAGCCAGCACAAAAGAAGGCGAGCTCATGGCGATTCGCCATAAAGAACTGCCGATTGAAAGTGTGCAATTCCATCCTGAATCGATTATGACGTCCTTCGGAAAAGAAATGCTGAAAAATTTCATTGAAACCTATCGTAAAAAGGGGCATGAAGTAAACGCATGATCATTTATCTGAACGGTCAGTATATAGAGGAGAAAGACGCGACTCTTTCTCCTTTTGATCATGGTTTTCTATATGGCATCGGTGTATTCGAAACATTTACCAGCCTGGCAGGACAAGTCTTCCTGTTAGATTGGCATCTTGAAAGGCTCAATCAATCATTACGTGACCTTTGCATCGAATCCACAATAGAGAAACCATTTGTACTCGACATCATTCATACTTTACTAAATAAAAACCAAATAGCTGGCGGCCATGCGAGAATTCGCTTGAATGTTTCTGCGGGCAGAGGCAATGGGTTTTCTGCAGATCCTTATGAAGAGCCTGTCGTTTTTGTCATGATCTCTCCATTCCGTCCAGAATCTATTTTGGATGAGAAAAAGGGAGTCATTCTTCAAACAAGAAGAAATACACCTGAAGGGCCAAAACGCCTCAAGTCTCATCACTATATGAACAACCTGCTCGGGAAAAGAGAAGTGGGGAACGACCCGGCGTTAGAAGGCATCTTTTTAACGAAAGAAGATGATGTGGCAGAAGGCATTACCTCGAATGTATTTTGGCGAAAAGATGATGTGGTCTATACACCGTCACTTGATACAGGCATTTTAAATGGGGTCACTCGTCGATACTGTATGGAAACACTCCACGCGATGGGGGTCTCGCTAAAGGAAGGACGATACCCAGTCTCACATTTGCTCTCAGCTGATGAGGCATGGATGACCAATTCTGTTCAGGGAGTTGTACCTTTCGGGAGTATAGGAGACATCCACTTGCTCAAAAACAGCCGGACCATCTCAACAAAGTTAAGAATGCAATACACAAAAGAACGTCAAGACCATAAAGAGTAGGTGGACACAATGACACAACAATTGATAAAACAGCCTAAAATCATACAGGCCAAGCATCACACCCTTAGCTATGAAGAAAAGACATTGGTCATGGGCATTTTAAATGTCACTCCTGACTCTTTTTCAGATGGAGGAAAGTTTAATCAAGTAGATAAAGCGCTGGCTCATGCAGCGCAGCTGATAGAAGACGGGGCGCATATTATTGATATTGGCGGAGAATCGACTCGTCCGGGAGCGGCACTTGTCTCGGAAGAAGAGGAGCTTTCAAGGGTCATTCCTGTCATTGAGAAGATCACAAAAGAATTAGATGTAC
This sequence comes from Bacillus sp. FSL M7-0791, assembly GCF_038627085.1. Taxonomy (NCBI): domain Bacteria; kingdom Bacillati; phylum Bacillota; class Bacilli; order Caryophanales; family Bacillaceae; genus Bacillus; species Bacillus sp. FSL M7-0791. The sequence continues at coordinate 88,725 of NZ_CP152022.1, forward strand.
CTATCTCTATTGATACGTATAAAGCCCGTGTCGCAGATGAAGCGGTGAAAGCTGGAGCCTCCATCATTAATGATGTATGGGGAGCGAAGGCAGATCCCCAAATGGCACATGTGGCAGCGAAGCACAATGTCCCAATCATTTTAATGCACAATCGGCCAGAACGAAACTACACACATCTTATTTCAGATATGATCGCCGATTTGAAAGAAAGTGTCCAAATTGCCCAGCAAGCGGGTGTCCGTGATGACATGATCATATTAGATCCAGGGGTAGGATTTGCGAAAAATAAAGAGGACAACCTGAAGGTCATGAATGAACTTGAACATTTTTGTCACCTTGGGTATCCACTGCTGCTAGCTACATCTCGAAAACGATTCATTGGTGCTGTCTTAGACCTGCCGCCTGAAGAACGTACTGAAGGAACAGGTGCGACGGTCTGCCTTGGGATTCAAAAGGGCAGTGCGATGGTCCGTGTACATGATGTAAAAGAAATAGCAAGAATGGCAAAAATGATGGATGCCATGCTGAATAAGGGAGGCGCTTATCATCGATAAAGTATATGTAAATGGAATGGAATTTTACGGGTACCATGGTGTATTTGCAGAAGAAAATAAATTAGGGCAGCGATTCCGCGTGGACTTAACAGCTTCACTTGATTTAAGTAAAGCCGGACAAACTGATGACCTCAATGAGACCATCAACTATGCAGAGCTTTACCAAATCTGCAAAAGCATTGTAGAAGGCGAGCCGGTCAATCTCGTTGAAACACTGACAGAAAGAATTGCAAACCAAGTGTTAAAGGACTTTCCGACAGTTCAGGAATGTACAGTGAAGGTGATCAAGCCAGACCCGCCAATTCCAGGACACTATCAGTCCGTTGCAATTGAAATGACGAGATCGCGCACATGAACAATACAGCATACATCGCATTAGGCTCAAACATAGGTAAAAAAGAAACCTATTTAAAAGAAGCCGTCAAAAAACTGCATGAACATCCAGAGGTTCAAGTGGAATTAATCTCATCGATATATGAAACAGCACCTGTAGGCTATGAAAACCAAGATGACTTTTTAAACATGGCCGTGAAAATTTCCACTTCACTTCGTCCAGAGGAGCTACTTTCTCTTACTCAGAAAATCGAGCAGGAGTTAGGCAGAACAAGAGAAGTGAGATGGGGTCCGCGAACGGCTGACCTTGACATTTTACTTTATAATCGTGAAAATATTGAAACAGAACAACTTGTAGTGCCGCATCCCAGAATGTACGAACGTTTATTCGTTCTTGTCCCGATGAGTGAGATTTGCCCAGAAATCGGCGAAGTACAAATAAATGCCGTAACAGACCAAGAAGGTGTAAGCATATGGAAAAAGACATGTGGGGTAGAAGAATTCGTGCATACCGAAAGCTAAAAGGGTATACTCAGGAAGGGTTCGCAAAAAGACTGGGCATCTCTGTCTCTGTCTTAGGAGAAATTGAGCGAGGCAATCGATTACCAACAAACCAATTGGTTAGTCAAATAGCAGATGCTTTAAATATAACGGTGGTAGAACTTTCACCAATTCTTGAAGAAGAAAGGAGGGGGAAAAATGTTTAAAATCGGAGATATCGAGATTAAAAACAAAGTAGTGCTCGCGCCAATGGCTGGTGTGTGCAACTCTGCCTTCAGACTGACAGTGAAAGAGTTTGGAGCGGGTTTAGTCTGCGCTGAAATGGTCAGTGACAAAGCGATCCTGATCAACAATGCGAGAACAATGGGTATGCTATACATTGATGAACGGGAAAAGCCTTTGAGCCTTCAGATATTTGGAGGGGAAAAAGACACACTCGTCGAAGCGGCAAAGTTCGTAGACCAGAATACCACAGCTGATATTATTGATATCAACATGGGCTGTCCTGTACCAAAGATTACGAAATGTGATGCAGGAGCGAAATGGCTCCTTGATCCAAACAAGATTTATGAAATGGTCTCTGCTGTCGTAGAAGCTGTAGACAAACCAGTTACAGTGAAAATGAGAATGGGCTGGGACGAAGACCATATCTTTGCTATCGACAATGCACGTGCTGTTGAACGAGCAGGTGGACAAGCGGTTGCGCTTCACGGACGGACACGCGTGCAAATGTACGAAGGAACAGCGAATTGGGATATTATGAAAGAGGTTAAACAATCTGTTTCAATTCCTGTCATCGGCAATGGCGATGTCAAAACCCCTCAAGATGCAAAACGTATGCTTGATGAAACAGGTGTGGACGCTGTCATGATCGGAAGAGCTGCACTAGGAAACCCGTGGATGATTTATCGAACGGTTCATTATTTAGAAACGGGTGAACTGAAAGAAGAGCCAAACGTGCGTGAGAAAATGTCAGTGTGCAAGCTTCACTTAGACAGACTCATTGATCTAAAAGGCGAGCATGTGGCTGTTAGAGAAATGAGAAAGCACGCAGCATGGTACTTAAAAGGTGTCCGAGGCAATGCGGACGTGAGAAATCAAATCAATCAAAGTGAAACGAGAGCGGAGCTTGTACAAGTTCTTGATGACTTTACGATCGAAGCCGAGGCAAAAGAGCTTCAAAGTATAAAAGTAGGATAAGATTATCTTTCTTTTTGTAGCTCACTGCTAGTGCATGTACTGGCAGTTTTTCTGCTTTTCTCTGCAAAATACATTATTGGAGTGATATAAATGAGTAATGAAGGGCTTAATAACGAAGAATTAAATGACCAATTCCAGGTCAGACGTGACAAAATGAATAAAATGAGAGAAGAGGGTATCGATCCATTCGGTGAACGATATGACCGTTCTCATCAATCTGCGCAAATTATCGCTGAATATGACGAGTTTTCTAAAGAAGACTTAGAAGGAAAAGCGGCTCAAGTAACAATCGCTGGACGTATGATGACAAAGCGCGGAAAAGGTAAAGCTGGCTTTGCGCATATTCAAGACCTAGAAGGACAAATTCAAATCTATGTTCGTAAAGATAGTGTAGGGGAAGAAGCTTACGAATTATTTAAAAGCTCAGATCTAGGCGATATCATCGGTGTAACAGGGACTGTTTTTAAAACAAATGTCGGAGAACTTTCTATTAAAGCGACTAGCTTTGAGGTTCTTACAAAAGCACTTCGCCCGCTTCCTGATAAATATCATGGATTAAAAGATGTTGAACAACGCTATCGTCAGCGCTACCTTGACCTCATTGTAAATCCAGAAAGTAAGCAGACATTCATTATGCGAAGCAAAATCATTCAATCCATGAGAAGATACTTGGATTCTAAAGGATACTTAGAAGTTGAAACACCAACAATGCACAGCATTCCTGGTGGTGCATCGGCGCGTCCTTTCATTACTCATCACAATGCACTTGATATGCCGCTTTATATGCGTATTGCGATCGAGCTGCACTTAAAACGCCTAATTGTCGGTGGTCTAGAGAAAGTATACGAGATTGGCCGCGTATTCCGTAATGAAGGTGTATCGACTCGTCATAACCCAGAATTCACTATGATTGAGCTGTATGAAGCATACGCAGACTACAAAGACATCATGAATCTGACTGAAAACTTGATTTCTCATATTGCCCAAGAGGTGCTGGGAACAACAACCATTCAATATGGAGAAGATGAAATTGATCTCAAACCTGAATGGAAGAGACTGCATATGGTTGAAGCGGTCAAAGAAGCAACAGGTGTAGACTTCTGGCAGGAGATGTCTATAGAAGAAGCAAAACAGCATGCTGCTGATCATGGTGTAGAAATCACGAAAAATATGACAGTAGGTCATATTATCAATGAGTTCTTCGAGCAAAAAGTAGAAGAAACATTGGTTCAGCCTACATTCATTTACGGACATCCAGTGGAGATTTCTCCATTAGCTAAGAAAAATCCTGAAGACCCTCGCTTCACAGATCGCTTTGAGCTGTTTATCGTGCGCCGTGAGCATGCAAATGCATTCACAGAGCTAAACGATCCAATTGATCAAAGAGAACGCTTTGAAGCTCAATTAAAAGAACGTGAAGAAGGAAATGACGAAGCACATCTAATGGATGACGATTTTGTTGAAGCATTAGAATACGGCATGCCTCCAACAGGTGGGTTAGGAATCGGGATCGACCGATTAATCATGCTTTTAACAAATTCTCCATCAATCAGAGATGTACTGCTTTTCCCGCAAATGAGAAACCGCTAATACATCAATCAAAGCGCCATTTTATCTATGGCGCTTTTTATTTTTCATAAAATGAAACTTTTTTTAAAAAAACTATTGCAAGGAAAGATTCCAGGTGGTATATTATTATTCGTTGCCGCAAAACAGCAACGAGGTTAAAAAAAGAAATTGAAAAAAGTTCTTGACTTTAACCGATGCAAAATGTTAAGATATTAAAGTCGCTTACGAGCGATAACGAACATGATCTTTGAAAACTAAACAAGACAAAACGTACCTGTTAATTCGAGTTTTTATAAAAAATCCTATGATACATCATAGGTAGTCAGTCAAACTGGCGAAAAGCAAAACTTCGGTTTTGTACTTTTTCGGAGAGTTTGATCCTGGCTCAGGACGAACGCTGGCGGCGTGCCTAATACATGCAAGTCGAGCGGACAGAAGGGAGCTTGCTCCCGGATGTTAGCGGCGGACGGGTGAGTAACACGTGGGTAACCTGCCTGTAAGACTGGGATAACTCCGGGAAACCGGAGCTAATACCGGATAGTTCCTTGAACCGCATGGTTCAAGGATGAAAGACGGTTTCGGCTGTCACTTACAGATGGACCCGCGGCGCATTAGCTAGTTGGTGGGGTAATGGCTCACCAAGGCGACGATGCGTAGCCGACCTGAGAGGGTGATCGGCCACACTGGGACTGAGACACGGCCCAGACTCCTACGGGAGGCAGCAGTAGGGAATCTTCCGCAATGGACGAAAGTCTGACGGAGCAACGCCGCGTGAGTGATGAAGGTTTTCGGATCGTAAAGCTCTGTTGTTAGGGAAGAACAAGTGCGAGAGTAACTGCTCGCACCTTGACGGTACCTAACCAGAAAGCCACGGCTAACTACGTGCCAGCAGCCGCGGTAATACGTAGGTGGCAAGCGTTGTCCGGAATTATTGGGCGTAAAGGGCTCGCAGGCGGTTTCTTAAGTCTGATGTGAAAGCCCCCGGCTCAACCGGGGAGGGTCATTGGAAACTGGGAAACTTGAGTGCAGAAGAGGAGAGTGGAATTCCACGTGTAGCGGTGAAATGCGTAGAGATGTGGAGGAACACCAGTGGCGAAGGCGACTCTCTGGTCTGTAACTGACGCTGAGGAGCGAAAGCGTGGGGAGCGAACAGGATTAGATACCCTGGTAGTCCACGCCGTAAACGATGAGTGCTAAGTGTTAGGGGGTTTCCGCCCCTTAGTGCTGCAGCTAACGCATTAAGCACTCCGCCTGGGGAGTACGGTCGCAAGACTGAAACTCAAAGGAATTGACGGGGGCCCGCACAAGCGGTGGAGCATGTGGTTTAATTCGAAGCAACGCGAAGAACCTTACCAGGTCTTGACATCCTCTGACAACCCTAGAGATAGGGCTTTCCCTTCGGGGACAGAGTGACAGGTGGTGCATGGTTGTCGTCAGCTCGTGTCGTGAGATGTTGGGTTAAGTCCCGCAACGAGCGCAACCCTTGATCTTAGTTGCCAGCATTCAGTTGGGCACTCTAAGGTGACTGCCGGTGACAAACCGGAGGAAGGTGGGGATGACGTCAAATCATCATGCCCCTTATGACCTGGGCTACACACGTGCTACAATGGACAGAACAAAGGGCTGCAAGACCGCAAGGTTTAGCCAATCCCATAAATCTGTTCTCAGTTCGGATCGCAGTCTGCAACTCGACTGCGTGAAGCTGGAATCGCTAGTAATCGCGGATCAGCATGCCGCGGTGAATACGTTCCCGGGCCTTGTACACACCGCCCGTCACACCACGAGAGTTTGCAACACCCGAAGTCGGTGAGGTAACCTTTATGGAGCCAGCCGCCGAAGGTGGGGCAGATGATTGGGGTGAAGTCGTAACAAGGTAGCCGTATCGGAAGGTGCGGCTGGATCACCTCCTTTCTAAGGATATATGGAGCAGCGTACGTTTTCGTCTTGTTTAGTTTTGAAGGATCATTCCTTCAAAACATGTCTCTAGCGAGACAGGATTGTTCTTTGAAAACTAGATAACAATAAGTAATACATTCACATTGAATGCAATGCAAAGTTCATCACACATAGTGATTCTTTCTAAAGTAAGAAATGGTTAAGTTAGAAAGGGCGCACGGTGGATGCCTTGGCACTAGGAGCCGATGAAGGACGGGACGAACACCGATATGCTTCGGGGAGCTGTAAGCAAGCTTTGATCCGGAGATTTCCGAATGGGGAAACCCACTGCTCGTAATGGAGTAGTATCCATACTTGAATACATAGAGTATGAGAAGGCATACCCGGGGAACTGAAACATCTAAGTACCCGGAGGAAGAGAAAGCAAATGCGATTCCCTGAGTAGCGGCGAGCGAAACGGGAACAGCCCAAACCAAGAGGCTTGCCTCTTGGGGTTGTAGGACACTCTATACGGAGTTACAAAGGAATGATATAAGCGAAGAGGTCTGGAAAGGCCCGCCAAAGAAGGTAACAGCCCTGTAACTGAAATGTTATTCTCTCCAGAGTGGATCCTGAGTACGGCGGAACACGTGAAATTCCGTCGGAATCCGGGAGGACCATCTCCCAAGGCTAAATACTCCCTAGTGACCGATAGTGAACCAGTACCGTGAGGGAAAGGTGAAAAGCACCCCGGAAGGGGAGTGAAATAGATCCTGAAACCGTGTGCCTACAAGTAGTCAGAGCCCGTTAACGGGTGATGGCGTGCCTTTTGTAGAATGAACCGGCGAGTTACGATCCCGTGCAAGGTTAAGCAGAAGATGCGGAGCCGCAGCGAAAGCGAGTCTGAATAGGGCGCATGAGTACGTGGTCGTAGACCCGAAACCAGGTGATCTACCCATGTCCAGGGTGAAGTTCAGGTAACACTGAATGGAGGCCCGAACCCACGCACGTTGAAAAGTGCGGGGATGAGGTGTGGGTAGGGGTGAAATGCCAATCGAACCTGGAGATAGCTGGTTCTCTCCGAAATAGCTTTAGGGCTAGCCTCAAGGTAAGAGTCTCGGAGGTAGAGCACTGATTGGACTAGGGGCCCCTACCGGGTTACCGAATTCAGTCAAACTCCGAATGCCGATGACTTATCCTTGGGAGTCAGACTGCGAGTGATAAGATCCGTAGTCGAAAGGGAAACAGCCCAGACCGCCAGCTAAGGTCCCAAAGTATACGTTAAGTGGAAAAGGATGTGGAGTTGCTTAGACAACCAGGATGTTGGCTTAGAAGCAGCCACCATTTAAAGAGTGCGTAATAGCTCACTGGTCGAGTGACTCTGCGCCGAAAATGTACCGGGGCTAAACGTATCACCGAAGCTGCGGACTGTTCTTACGAACAGTGGTAGGAGAGCGTTCTAAGGGCTGTGAAGCCAGACCGGAAGGACTGGTGGAGCGCTTAGAAGTGAGAATGCCGGTATGAGTAGCGAAAGACGGGTGAGAATCCCGTCCACCGAATGCCTAAGGTTTCCTGAGGAAGGCTCGTCCGCTCAGGGTTAGTCGGGACCTAAGCCGAGGCCGAAAGGCGTAGGCGATGGACAACAGGTTGATATTCCTGTACCACCTCCTCACCATTTGAGCAATGGGGGGACGCAGGAGGATAGGGTAAGCGCGGTATTGGATATCCGCGTCCAAGCAGTTAGGCTGGGAAATAGGCAAATCCGTTTCCCATAAAGGCTGAGCTGTGATGGCGAGCGAAATTTAGTAGCGAAGTTCCTGATTCCACACTGCCAAGAAAAGCCTCTAGCGAGGTGAGAGGTGCCCGTACCGCAAACCGACACAGGTAGGCGAGGAGAGAATCCTAAGGTGATCGAGAGAACTCTCGTTAAGGAACTCGGCAAAATGACCCCGTAACTTCGGGAGAAGGGGTGCTTCTTAGGGTGTTAAAGCCCCGAGAAGCCGCAGTGAATAGGCCCAGGCGACTGTTTAGCAAAAACACAGGTCTCTGCGAAGCCGTAAGGCGAAGTATAGGGGCTGACGCCTGCCCGGTGCTGGAAGGTTAAGAGGAGCGCTTAGCGTAAGCGAAGGTGCGAATTGAAGCCCCAGTAAACGGCGGCCGTAACTATAACGGTCCTAAGGTAGCGAAATTCCTTGTCGGGTAAGTTCCGACCCGCACGAAAGGCGCAACGATCTGGGCACTGTCTCAACGAGAGACTCGGTGAAATTATAGTACCTGTGAAGATGCAGGTTACCCGCGACAGGACGGAAAGACCCCGTGGAGCTTTACTGCAGCCTGATATTGAATGTTGGTACAGCTTGTACAGGATAGGTAGGAGCCTTGGAAACCGGAGCGCTAGCTTCGGTGGAGGCATCGGTGGGATACTACCCTGGCTGTATTGACCTTCTAACCCGCTGCCCTTATCGGGCAGGGAGACAGTGTCAGGTGGGCAGTTTGACTGGGGCGGTCGCCTCCTAAAATGTAACGGAGGCGCCCAAAGGTTCCCTCAGAATGGTTGGAAATCATTCGCAGAGTGTAAAGGCACAAGGGAGCTTGACTGCGAGACCTACAAGTCGAGCAGGGACGAAAGTCGGGCTTAGTGATCCGGTGGTTCCGCATGGAAGGGCCATCGCTCAACGGATAAAAGCTACCCCGGGGATAACAGGCTTATCTCCCCCAAGAGTCCACATCGACGGGGAGGTTTGGCACCTCGATGTCGGCTCATCGCATCCTGGGGCTGTAGTCGGTCCCAAGGGTTGGGCTGTTCGCCCATTAAAGCGGTACGCGAGCTGGGTTCAGAACGTCGTGAGACAGTTCGGTCCCTATCCGTCGCGGGCGCAGGAAATTTGAGAGGAGCTGTCCTTAGTACGAGAGGACCGGGATGGACGCACCGCTGGTGTACCAGTTGTTCTGCCAAGGGCATCGCTGGGTAGCTATGTGCGGACGGGATAAGTGCTGAAAGCATCTAAGCATGAAGCCCCCCTCAAGATGAGATTTCCCATTCCGCAAGGAAGTAAGATCCCTGAAAGATGATCAGGTTGATAGGTCTGAGGTGGAAGCGTGGTGACACGTGGAGCTGACAGATACTAATAGATCGAGGACTTAACCTATATTCTAATGTGAAGCATGAACATTGTTATCTAGTTTTGAGAGAACATTCTCTCCATCAGGTTTGGTGGCGATAGCGAAGAGGTCACACCCGTTCCCATACCGAACACGGAAGTTAAGCTCTTCAGCGCCGATGGTAGTTGGGGGTTTCCCCCTGTGAGAGTAGGACGCCGCCAAGCTTCTATAAGGATCAGTTCCAGCCGGAACTGATCTTTTTTGTGTTTTTGCATGACTTGCTTCTATATAATAGGTTTGTAAAGTGAAAATACGTTGTCCTCTCACTAATTGCCAAATAAATCCAACTTTACGTTCCTTCAATTTAACACTTCAGTCATCATATGAACCAGCAGCTCAAATTATCAAGGGTCATTAAAAGCATAGAAAACCTCCCCTTGGACTAAATAGACGTAAAGAGGTGATGGTATAGGGACACGAGATAGAAAGGCACCCCACCCCAAAGGGGATAGTCAGCCATTGTTGGATTTTTAACTTAAAAGAAGAGAAAAGAAACAAACAATAATAATGATAAGCTGTTGAGTGTTTGAAGCAGCAAAAAAATAATGTGAAACGATTTGTTGAAAAATAGTAAAGACCAGTAATTATTTTTACACTTTTTTATGCAAAAAAGATTTCTCAGAAAAATAAAATAATAACAGAATTTCTTTTTTGAATGTTTTTTATCCAGAGATATATGAAATAAAACAAGGATATGAAAGCTTCGAAATTGCTGTTTTTGCAGTGCTAGAGCCTTATTAGTGCTCTTTTTAACAAAAAAACATAAAAAAATGAAAAAAAGGCTTTTAAAAAGATGAGACAAGTGGTAAACTTCTTTAGGTGCCTTAACGAAAAGGTGAAAAAACAGCTTTAAAATAAATTCAAAAATTATTTTAAAAAAGTCTTTACAAACAATATCTTATCGTTATATAATACTATTTGTCAGATCGAGAGACACTTCGAAACGACACAATATGGAGGATTAGCTCAGCTGGGAGAGCATCTGCCTTACAAGCAGAGGGTCGGCGGTTCGAGCCCGTCATCCTCCACCATATTTATTCTTACATAATGTTAGGATAGATAAAGCCGGTGTAGCTCAACTGGTAGAGCAACTGACTTGTAATCAGTAGGTTGGGGGTTCAAGTCCTCTTGCCGGCACCACTTTCATATGGTAAGATAGACAAGTCGCTTTTAAAGCGAGCCATTAGCTCAGTTGGTAGAGCATCTGACTTTTAATCAGAGGGTCGAAGGTTCGAGTCCTTCATGGCTCACCATGTTTCATGCGGGTGTGGCGGAATTGGCAGACGCGCTAGACTTAGGATCTAGTGTCTTTATGACGTGGGGGTTCAAGTCCCTTCACCCGCATTGCCAAATAAAATAAAGAAATCCTGTAATGCGGAAGTAGTTCAGTGGTAGAACACCACCTTGCCAAGGTGGGGGTCGCGGGTTCGAATCCCGTCTTCCGCTTATACCATCCACGCCGGGGTGGTGGAATTGGCAGACACACAGGACTTAAAATCCTGCGGTAGGTGACTACCGTGCCGGTTCAAGTCCGGCCCTCGGCATTATAAATAAGCGCCCGTAGCTCAATTGGATAGAGCGTTTGACTACGGATCAAAAGGTTAGGGGTTCGACTCCTCTCGGGCGCGCCATTAAGATCGGGAAGTAGCTCAGCTTGGTAGAGCACTTGGTTTGGGACCAAGGGGTCGCAGGTTCGAATCCTGTCTTCCCGACCATCTTTTATGGGGCCTTAGCTCAGCTGGGAGAGCGCCTGCCTTGCACGCAGGAGGTCAGCGGTTCGATCCCGCTAGGCTCCACCAATATGATCTTTGAAAACTAAACAAGACAAAACGTACCTGTTAATTCGAGTTTTTATAAAAAAATCCTATGATACATCATAGGTAGTCAGTCAAACTGGCGAAAAGCAAAACTTCGGTTTTGTACTTTTTCGGAGAGTTTGATCCTGGCTCAGGACGAACGCTGGCGGCGTGCCTAATACATGCAAGTCGAGCGGACAGAAGGGAGCTTGCTCCCGGATGTTAGCGGCGGACGGGTGAGTAACACGTGGGTAACCTGCCTGTAAGACTGGGATAACTCCGGGAAACCGGAGCTAATACCGGATAGTTCCTTGAACCGCATGGTTCAAGGATGAAAGACGGTTTCGGCTGTCACTTACAGATGGACCCGCGGCGCATTAGCTAGTTGGTGGGGTAATGGCTCACCAAGGCGACGATGCGTAGCCGACCTGAGAGGGTGATCGGCCACACTGGGACTGAGACACGGCCCAGACTCCTACGGGAGGCAGCAGTAGGGAATCTTCCGCAATGGACGAAAGTCTGACGGAGCAACGCCGCGTGAGTGATGAAGGTTTTCGGATCGTAAAGCTCTGTTGTTAGGGAAGAACAAGTGCGAGAGTAACTGCTCGCACCTTGACGGTACCTAACCAGAAAGCCACGGCTAACTACGTGCCAGCAGCCGCGGTAATACGTAGGTGGCAAGCGTTGTCCGGAATTATTGGGCGTAAAGGGCTCGCAGGCGGTTTCTTAAGTCTGATGTGAAAGCCCCCGGCTCAACCGGGGAGGGTCATTGGAAACTGGGAAACTTGAGTGCAGAAGAGGAGAGTGGAATTCCACGTGTAGCGGTGAAATGCGTAGAGATGTGGAGGAACACCAGTGGCGAAGGCGACTCTCTGGTCTGTAACTGACGCTGAGGAGCGAAAGCGTGGGGAGCGAACAGGATTAGATACCCTGGTAGTCCACGCCGTAAACGATGAGTGCTAAGTGTTAGGGGGTTTCCGCCCCTTAGTGCTGCAGCTAACGCATTAAGCACTCCGCCTGGGGAGTACGGTCGCAAGACTGAAACTCAAAGGAATTGACGGGGGCCCGCACAAGCGGTGGAGCATGTGGTTTAATTCGAAGCAACGCGAAGAACCTTACCAGGTCTTGACATCCTCTGACAACCCTAGAGATAGGGCTTTCCCTTCGGGGACAGAGTGACAGGTGGTGCATGGTTGTCGTCAGCTCGTGTCGTGAGATGTTGGGTTAAGTCCCGCAACGAGCGCAACCCTTGATCTTAGTTGCCAGCATTCAGTTGGGCACTCTAAGGTGACTGCCGGTGACAAACCGGAGGAAGGTGGGGATGACGTCAAATCATCATGCCCCTTATGACCTGGGCTACACACGTGCTACAATGGACAGAACAAAGGGCTGCAAGACCGCAAGGTTTAGCCAATCCCATAAATCTGTTCTCAGTTCGGATCGCAGTCTGCAACTCGACTGCGTGAAGCTGGAATCGCTAGTAATCGCGGATCAGCATGCCGCGGTGAATACGTTCCCGGGCCTTGTACACACCGCCCGTCACACCACGAGAGTTTGCAACACCCGAAGTCGGTGAGGTAACCTTTATGGAGCCAGCCGCCGAAGGTGGGGCAGATGATTGGGGTGAAGTCGTAACAAGGTAGCCGTATCGGAAGGTGCGGCTGGATCACCTCCTTTCTAAGGATATATGGAGCAGCGTACGTTTTCGTCTTGTTTAGTTTTGAAGGATCATTCCTTCAAAACATGTCTCTAGCGAGACAGGATTGTTCTTTGAAAACTAGATAACAATAAGTAATACATTCACATTGAATGCAATGCAAAGTTCATCACACATAGTGATTCTTTCTAAAGTAAGAAATGGTTAAGTTAGAAAGGGCGCACGGTGGATGCCTTGGCACTAGGAGCCGATGAAGGACGGGACGAACACCGATATGCTTCGGGGAGCTGTAAGCAAGCTTTGATCCGGAGATTTCCGAATGGGGAAACCCACTGCTCGTAATGGAGTAGTATCCATACTTGAATACATAGAGTATGAGAAGGCATACCCGGGGAACTGAAACATCTAAGTACCCGGAGGAAGAGAAAGCAAATGCGATTCCCTGAGTAGCGGCGAGCGAAACGGGAACAGCCCAAACCAAGAGGCTTGCCTCTTGGGGTTGTAGGACACTCTATACGGAGTTACAAAGGAATGATATAAGCGAAGAGGTCTGGAAAGGCCCGCCAAAGAAGGTAACAGCCCTGTAACTGAAATGTCATTCTCTCCAGAGTGGATCCTGAGTACGGCGGAACACGTGAAATTCCGTCGGAATCCGGGAGGACCATCTCCCAAGGCTAAATACTCCCTAGTGACCGATAGTGAACCAGTACCGTGAGGGAAAGGTGAAAAGCACCCCGGAAGGGGAGTGAAATAGATCCTGAAACCGTGTGCCTACAAGTAGTCAGAGCCCGTTAACGGGTGATGGCGTGCCTTTTGTAGAATGAACCGGCGAGTTACGATCCCGTGCAAGGTTAAGCAGAAGATGCGGAGCCGCAGCGAAAGCGAGTCTGAATAGGGCGCATGAGTACGTGGTCGTAGACCCGAAACCAGGTGATCTACCCATGTCCAGGGTGAAGTTCAGGTAACACTGAATGGAGGCCCGAACCCACGCACGTTGAAAAGTGCGGGGATGAGGTGTGGGTAGGGGTGAAATGCCAATCGAACCTGGAGATAGCTGGTTCTCTCCGAAATAGCTTTAGGGCTAGCCTCAAGGTAAGAGTCTCGGAGGTAGAGCACTGATTGGACTAGGGGCCCCTACCGGGTTACCGAATTCAGTCAAACTCCGAATGCCGATGACTTATCCTTGGGAGTCAGACTGCGAGTGATAAGATCCGTAGTCGAAAGGGAAACAGCCCAGACCGCCAGCTAAGGTCCCAAAGTATACGTTAAGTGGAAAAGGATGTGGAGTTGCTTAGACAACCAGGATGTTGGCTTAGAAGCAGCCACCATTTAAAGAGTGCGTAATAGCTCACTGGTCGAGTGACTCTGCGCCGAAAATGTACCGGGGCTAAACGTATCACCGAAGCTGCGGACTGTTCTTACGAACAGTGGTAGGAGAGCGTTCTAAGGGCTGTGAAGCCAGACCGGAAGGACTGGTGGAGCGCTTAGAAGTGAGAATGCCGGTATGAGTAGCGAAAGACGGGTGAGAATCCCGTCCACCGAATGCCTAAGGTTTCCTGAGGAAGGCTCGTCCGCTCAGGGTTAGTCGGGACCTAAGCCGAGGCCGAAAGGCGTAGGCGATGGACAACAGGTTGATATTCCTGTACCACCTCCTCACCATTTGAGCAATGGGGGGACGCAGGAGGATAGGGTAAGCGCGGTATTGGATATCCGCGTCCAAGCAGTTAGGCTGGGAAATAGGCAAATCCGTTTCCCATAAAGGCTGAGCTGTGATGGCGAGCGAAATTTAGTAGCGAAGTTCCTGATTCCACACTGCCAAGAAAAGCCTCTAGCGAGGTGAGAGGTGCCCGTACCGCAAACCGACACAGGTAGGCGAGGAGAGAATCCTAAGGTGATCGAGAGAACTCTCGTTAAGGAACTCGGCAAAATGACCCCGTAACTTCGGGAGAAGGGGTGCTTCTTAGGGTGTTAAAGCCCCGAGAAGCCGCAGTGAATAGGCCCAGGCGACTGTTTAGCAAAAACACAGGTCTCTGCGAAGCCGTAAGGCGAAGTATAGGGGCTGACGCCTGCCCGGTGCTGGAAGGTTAAGAGGAGCGCTTAGCGTAAGCGAAGGTGCGAATTGAAGCCCCAGTAAACGGCGGCCGTAACTATAACGGTCCTAAGGTAGCGAAATTCCTTGTCGGGTAAGTTCCGACCCGCACGAAAGGCGCAACGATCTGGGCACTGTCTCAACGAGAGACTCGGTGAAATTATAGTACCTGTGAAGATGCAGGTTACCCGCGACAGGACGGAAAGACCCCGTGGAGCTTTACTGCAGCCTGATATTGAATGTTGGTACAGCTTGTACAGGATAGGTAGGAGCCTTGGAAACCGGAGCGCTAGCTTCGGTGGAGGCATCGGTGGGATACTACCCTGGCTGTATTGACCTTCTAACCCGCTGCCCTTATCGGGCAGGGAGACAGTGTCAGGTGGGCAGTTTGACTGGGGCGGTCGCCTCCTAAAATGTAACGGAGGCGCCCAAAGGTTCCCTCAGAATGGTTGGAAATCATTCGCAGAGTGTAAAGGCACAAGGGAGCTTGACTGCGAGACCTACAAGTCGAGCAGGGACGAAAGTCGGGCTTAGTGATCCGGTGGTTCCGCATGGAAGGGCCATCGCTCAACGGATAAAAGCTACCCCGGGGATAACAGGCTTATCTCCCCCAAGAGTCCACATCGACGGGGAGGTTTGGCACCTCGATGTCGGCTCATCGCATCCTGGGGCTGTAGTCGGTCCCAAGGGTTGGGCTGTTCGCCCATTAAAGCGGTACGCGAGCTGGGTTCAGAACGTCGTGAGACAGTTCGGTCCCTATCCGTCGCGGGCGCAGGAAATTTGAGAGGAGCTGTCCTTAGTACGAGAGGACCGGGATGGACGCACCGCTGGTGTACCAGTTGTTCTGCCAAGGGCATCGCTGGGTAGCTATGTGCGGACGGGATAAGTGCTGAAAGCATCTAAGCATGAAGCCCCCCTCAAGATGAGATTTCCCATTCCGCAAGGAAGTAAGATCCCTGAAAGATGATCAGGTTGATAGGTCTGAGGTGGAAGCGTGGTGACACGTGGAGCTGACAGATACTAATAGATCGAGGACTTAACCTATATTCTAATGTGAAGCATGAACATTGTTATCTAGTTTTGAGAGAACATTCTCTCCATCAGGTTTGGTGGCGATAGCGAAGAGGTCACACCCGTTCCCATACCGAACACGGAAGTTAAGCTCTTCAGCGCCGATGGTAGTTGGGGGTTTCCCCCTGTGAGAGTAGGACGCCGCCAAGCTTCTATAAGGATCAGTTCCAGCCGGAACTGGTCTTTTTTGTGTTTTTGAGAGGTTTGATACCATATAAATGTGGAAATAATATTGTTAGTTGAGCGATTATCTTGAAAAATCGATCGAAAAAATTTATAGTAAGATTAAAGTCAAATATAGTCAAAGTCAATGGAGGAGGAGGCGGAGTGGCACAAAATATTTCTGATATCATCGAGCAGTATTTGAAGGAAGTCTTGGATCAGAACGGTCGAGAAATATTAGAAATTAAGCGCAATGAAATTGCAGATAAATTTCAATGCGTACCTTCACAAATTAACTATGTTATCAATACACGCTTTACGAGCGAGAGAGGCTATATCGTTGAAAGTAAGCGTGGCGGCGGTGGCTATATCCGTATCATTAAAGTCAAAATGAATGATGAAGTCGACTTATTGAACAACATTATTTCCCAAATATATCATCGTTTATCACAGGCTGCATCTGATCATATCATCATGCGTCTTGTTGAAAATAACATTTTATCTGAAAGAGAAGCTAAGATGATGATTAGTGTCATGGACCGTTCTGTATTGCATATTGATTTACCTGAACGTGATGAACTGCGTGCTCGGATGATGAAAGCGATGTTAAATGCTTTGAAATTAAAGTAAAGCGGGTGAAAAGATTGATTTGTCAAGAATGTAATGAGAGACCAGCCACTTTTCACTTTACGAAAGTTATAAATGGAGAAAAACAAGAAATGCACATATGTGAACAATGTGCAAAAGAAAACAGTGATTCATATGCTATGAGTGGAAACCAAGGTTTCTCGATTCACAACTTATTATCAGGCTTATTGAATATTGATCCTAGCTTCACCACAAGTGCTAACAAGGGCTCATCTATTTTTCAAGAAGCGAAAGAAGTGGATCAATGTCCTAAGTGTGGCTTAACCTTTCAGCAGTTCAGAAAAACAGGCCGATTTGGCTGTGCAGAATGCTATCGTACATTTGATCAGTATCTGAACCCTGTTTTACGGAAAGTCCATAGTGGAAATACAGTCCATAATGGAAAAGTCCCAAAACGAATTGCCGGCAGCCTGCATGTTCGCCGGAAACTTGAGTTAATGCAGCAAGAGCTGAAGCAGCTGATTGAACAGGAAGAGTTCGAAAAGGCAGCGGAAGTTCGAGATCAAATTCGTGCATTAGAGCATGAGCAATCTCAGCAGAGGGAGGGAGATTAACGACATGTCGCTCCAGCATTTTATTCAAGACGCTCTTAGTCAGTGGATGAAACAAAAAGGACCAGAAAGTGACATTGTTCTAAGCAGTCGTATCCGGCTAGCTCGCAATCTAGAGCATGTTCGTTTCCCAACTCAGTTTTCTCAAGCTGAAGCTGAAGCTGTTCTCCAGCAATTCGAGCAAAAGTTTGCTAGCCAGGAAGTGAAGGACATTGGAAACTTTGTTCTGATTCGAATGAATGAAACGCAGCCTTTAGCAAAGAGGGTACTTGTTGAAAAGCATTTGATTAGCCCCAATTTAGCTGAATCAAGATTTGGCGGCTGTTTGCTTTCTGAAAATGAAGAAATCAGTGTGATGCTGAATGAAGAAGACCATATTCGAATCCAATGCTTATTCCCAGGTTTTCAGCTAGCCAATGCACTAAAAGCGGCTAATCAGGTAGATGACTGGATTGAAGAGCAAGTGGATTATGCGTTTTCTGAAAAGCGAGGATACTTAACAAGCTGTCCGACCAATGTAGGTACAGGTATTAGGGCTTCGGTCATGATGCATTTACCAGCATTAGCGCTCACAAGACAAATGAATCGGATTATTCCGGCCATTAATCAATTAGGTCTTGTGGTCAGAGGAATTTATGGTGAGGGCAGCGAAGCAATAGGAAACATCTTTCAAATATCAAATCAAATGACACTTGGTCAATCAGAAGAAGACATTGTAGATGACTTGAATAGTGTGACCGCTCAGCTCATTGAACAAGAGCGATCTGCACGAAAAGCTTTATATCAAACATCTAAAATTGAACTTGAGGACAGAGTGTACCGTTCCTTAGGGATTTTGGCCAATTGTCGTATGATTGAATCAAAGGAAACAGCAAAGTGTTTGTCAGATGTGCGGCTTGGAATTGATTTAGGTATCATTAAGGGGCTTTCAAGTAATATACTGAATGAACTCATGATTTTGACTCAGCCCGGCTTCCTTCAACAATATTCAGGAGGAGCCTTAGAGCCAAATGAACGAGATATAAAACGAGCAGCGATTATTAGAGAAAGGCTGCGCTTAGAAATGCATAGGAATGGACAGGAGGATGAAACGATATGATGTTTGGAAGATTCACTGAAAGAGCTCAAAAGGTATTAGCACTTGCACAAGAAGAAGCCATTCGCCTAGGCCATAAGAACATAGGTACTGAGCACATTTTACTTGGCCTTGTACGTGAAGGTGAGGGCATCGCTGCCAAAGCGTTAGAAGCACTGGGCCTTGTTTCAGATAAAATCCAAAAAGAAGTCGAAAGCTTGATTGGAAGAGGGCAAGAGGTGTCTCAAGCTATTCCTCATTATACGCCTAGAGCGAAGAAGGTCACTGAGCTTTCAATGGATGAAGCAAGAAAGCTAGGTCATTCCTATGTAGGGACAGAACATATTCTATTAGGTCTTATTCGTGAGGGAGAGGGTGTCGCTGCCCGTGTCTTAAATAACCTCGGAGTGAGCTTAAATAAAGCACGTCAGCAAGTTCTGCAGCTGCTTGGAAGCAATGAAACAGGTGCATCTGCGGCAGGCTCTAATAGCAATGCAAATACACCAACACTAGATAGCTTGGCAAGAGATTTGACAGCTATTGCAAAAGAGGACAGCTTGGACCCTGTCATTGGCCGAAGCAAAGAAATTCAACGTGTCATTGAGGTCCTAAGCAGAAGAACAAAAAATAACCCTGTGCTGATTGGTGAGCCTGGTGTTGGTAAAACAGCCATCGCAGAAGGTCTTGCACAGCAAATTATTCATAACGAAGTGCCTGAAATCCTGCGCGATAAACGAGTGATGACACTGGATATGGGAACTGTTGTAGCTGGGACGAAATATCGTGGTGAATTCGAGGATCGTTTGAAAAAAGTGATGGACGAAATTCGCCAGGCAGGAAATATCATTCTCTTTATCGACGAGCTTCATACACTCATTGGTGCTGGTGGAGCAGAGGGCGCGATTGATGCGTCTAATATCTTGAAGCCATCCTTAGCACGTGGTGAGCTTCAATGTATTGGAGCGACAACGTTAGATGAGTACCGTAAATACATTGAAAAGGACGCTGCGCTTGAACGACGTTTCCAGCCAATTCAAGTAGATCAGCCGTCTGTTGATGAAAGTATTCAAATCTTAAGAGGGCTTAGAGACCGGTATGAAGCACATCACCGTGTGTCTATTACAGATGAAGCGATTGAGGCGGCAGTGAAGCTGTCTGACCGTTATATTTCTGACCGATTCCTTCCAGATAAGGCGATTGATTTAATTGATGAGGCAGGTTCGAAAGTCCGTTTACGTTCGTTCACGACACCGCCTAATCTAAAAGAATTAGAGCAAAAGCTGGATGAAGTACGCAAGGAAAAGGATGCGGCAGTTCAAAGTCAAGAATTTGAAAAAGCAGCTTCTCTTCGCGATACAGAACAGCGTTTGCGTGAAAAAGTAGAAGTGACAAAGAAATCATGGAAAGAAAAGCAGGGACAAGAGAATTCAGAGGTATCTGTAGATGATATTGCAATGGTCGTTTCGAGCTGGACGGGAGTGCCTGTTTCGAAAATTGCTCAAACGGAGACAGATAAGCTTCTGAACATGGAACAATTGCTCCACTCTCGCGTGATCGGACAGGATGAAGCGGTTGTCGCTGTAGCCAAAGCAGTGAGACGTGCGCGTGCTGGCCTGAAAGATCCGAAGCGTCCAATCGGCTCCTTTATCTTCTTGGGTCCAACAGGGGTTGGTAAAACGGAGCTTGCAAGAGCACTCGCTGAGTCTATTTTCGGTGATGAAGAAGCAATGATCCGTATTGATATGTCTGAATACATGGAGAAACACTCTACATCCAGACTTGTTGGGTCACCTCCAGGCTATGTGGGCTATGATGAAGGTGGACAGCTGACTGAAAAAGTGAGAAGAAAACCTTATTCTGTCGTTCTTTTAGACGAGATTGAAAAGGCGCATCCAGATGTATTTAATATCTTACTGCAAGTGTTAGAAGATGGTCGTCTGACTGATTCTAAAGGGCGTACCGTTGACTTTAGAAATACGATTTTGATCATGACATCAAACGTTGGAGCTAGTGAGCTGAAGCGCAATAAATATGTTGGCTTTAACGTGCAGGATGAAAGTCAAAATTACAAGGATATGAAAGGCAAAGTGATGGGCGAGTTGAAACGTGCGTTTAGACCTGAGTTTATCAACCGTATTGATGAAATCATTGTCTTCCACTCGCTTGAGAAGAAACATCTCAAAGAGATCGTGTCTCTCATGTCTGATCAATTGACAAAACGATTAAAAGAACAAGACCTATCAATTGAATTGACGGAAGCAGCAAAAGCGAAAATTGCCGACGAAGGAGTAGATCTTGAGTACGGTGCGCGTCCGTTAAGACGAGCGATTCAAAAGCACGTGGAAGATCGACTTTCTGAGGAGCTTCTGAAGGGGAATATTGAAAAAGGTCAACATATCGTATTAGATGTGGAAGATGGAGAAATTGTCGTAAAAGCGACGGCTGCTACGAACTAATATAGTAAGAAAAAAGTGTGAGGCATACCTGCAAGGTGTATGCCTCCCTTTACTTATTTTCTGACCAGTATAAGGAGTTGTATTCTTCAATCTATGGCTAAGACAAAATCAAAATTTATATGCCAATCGTGCGGTTATGAGTCAGCCAAATGGATGGGGAAATGTCCAGGCTGCGGCACGTGGAACAGTATGACAGAAGAGGTCGTTCGCAAAGAGCCGGCAAACCGTCGAAGTGCTTTTAATCATTCTGTTCAAACCATTCAAAAACCTTCACCTATATCTGCAATTGAAACATCCGAAGAACCCCGAATTAAAACAAATTTAGAAGAATTTAACCGAGTATTAGGAAGTGGAATTGTCAAAGGTTCTCTTGTTCTCATCGGCGGAGATCCTGGGATTGGGAAGTCCACATTGTTATTACAAGTATCAGCACAGCTCTCAGACAAAAATCAGAATGTGTTATACATATCTGGTGAGGAGTCCATTAAACAAACGAAGCTAAGAGCGGACCGCCTTGGCATTGAAAGCGCCTCTTTACATGTTTTGGCTGAAACCGATATGGAGTATATAACGTCTGCTATACAGGAGATGAAACCTGCGTTTGTTGTGGTGGATTCGATTCAAACCGTTTACCAAAGCGATATCACGTCAGCTCCCGGCTCTGTATCTCAAGTTAGAGAATGTACAGCGCAGCTGATGAAGATTGCCAAGACAAATGGTATTCCTATTTTTATCGTTGGTCACGTAACCAAAGAAGGCTCGATCGCAGGTCCACGCCTTTTAGAGCATATGGTGGATACAGTTCTTTATTTTGAAGGCGAGCGTCATCATACGTTTCGTATCTTACGGGCGGTCAAAAACCGATTTGGTTCAACGAATGAATTGGGAATTTTTGAAATGAGAGAGGAAGGGCTCACGGAAGTATTAAATCCATCAGAAATCTTTTTAGAAGAGCGGTCGGCAGGTGTATCTGGTTCGTGTGTTGTTGCCTCAATGGAAGGAACAAGACCCGTACTTGTCGAGATACAGGCATTAATTTCCCCGACAAGCTTTGGGAATCCGCGAAGAATGGCCACTGGCCTTGATCATAATCGAGTATCGCTGCTCATGGCAGTTTTAGAAAAACGCGTGGGGCTGCTGCTGCAAAACCAAGATGCCTATTTAAAGGTCGCAGGCGGTGTGAAGCTTGACGAACCAGCGATTGACTTAGCTATTGCCGTCAGTATTGCATCAAGCTTTAAAGATGCAGCGCCGCATCAAGCGGATTGCTTTATAGGAGAGGTCGGTCTGACGGGAGAAGTCAGAAGAGTATCAAGAATTGAACAGCGAGTGCAGGAAGCTGCAAAACTAGGATTTAAGCGAATGTTTGTTCCTCAGGCGAATCTAGACGGATGGAAAAAGCCGAGAGGGATTGAGTTAGTTGGTGTAGAAAATGTAGCGGAGGCACTTCGAATTTCACTAGGGGGATCATAGAAATGGAAAAAGAGAAAAAAGGAGCGAGAGAACTCGATCTCTTAGATATTGTACAGTTTGTGGCACCAGGAACACCTCTGCGGGCAGGGATTGAAAACGTCCTGAGAGCCAATACTGGCGGGCTCATTGTTGTTGGTTATAATGACAAAGTAAAGAGTGTGGTAGATGGAGGATTTCACATTAATTCTGCCTTCTCCCCAGCACATTTATATGAATTGGCGAAGATGGATGGGGCCATTATTCTTAGCGATTCTGGTCAAAAAATCTTGTATGCGAATACACAGCTGATGCCAGATGCAACCATTCATTCATCGGAAACAGGCATGAGGCACCGGACGGCTGAACGTGTAGCAAAGCAGACAGGCTGCTTAATTATTGCTATTTCTGAACGGAGGAACGTCATTACCTTATACCAAGGGAATCGTCGTTATACGCTGAAAGATATTGGCTTTATTTTAACAAAGGCTAATCAAGCCATTCAAACACTTGAGAAATATAAAACGATTTTAGATCACGCCATTTCTGCGTTAAGCGCCCTAGAATTCGAAGAGCTTGTGACCTTTGGGGATGTATTATCCGTGCTGCACCGCTACGAAATGGTACTCAGAATCAAAAATGAAATCAATATGTATATCAAAGAGCTTGGAACAGAGGGACACTTGATCCGTCTGCAGGTCAATGAATTGATTACAGATATGGAGCAGGAAGCGGCTTTATTTATTAAAGATTACGTGAAAGAAAAGATTAAAGATCCGTATGTGCTGCTTAAACAACTTCAAGATATGTCGAGCTTTGAGCTTTTAGATGATTCCATTCTGTACAAGTTACTTGGATATCCCGCTTCTACAAATATTGACGAATATGTGTACACAAGAGGATACAGATTGCTCCATAAAATCCCTAGACTGCCAATGCCAATCGTCGAAAATGTGGTTGAAGCATTCGGTGTGCTAGATCGAATTATGGAAGCAGATGTACAAGAATTGGATGAAGTAGAAGGAATTGGAGAAGTAAGAGCGAAAAAGATAAAAAAAGGATTAAAAAGGTTACAAGAAAAACATTATATCGACCGTCAGCTTTAAGAAGAGAAATTTTCCTCTACTACGGTTAAAAATGGATGAATATGGGTATATTAATGATGGTTTTGTTTTCTGTTGCTCATGATAGGAAACTTAAACATATATCAATGTCAGATGAAGGTGGATTGACAGATGAAAAATAAAGGAGGTGAAGGTATGTTAAAAAGAATCGTTCAGGCGTTTTTTATCATTTTGGGTGCAGTTGTGGGGATTTTTATCATTCCAGAGTTATTTCTGCTTTTAAATGTAAAGGACATACCTTTCATAACAAATGCTTACTCTTCAGCACTAATAGGAGCCGTTGTGTTCTTCATCATTGGTAAATGGTGCACAGGTTATGTGGTTAATTGGGTGAAATGGATCGAGGATTCTCTATTGAAGGCGCCTCTTCCTGATCTTATATCTGGAAGTTTCGGATTAGTATTTGGACTTATTCTAGCATATCTTATTGTAAACGTGATCCCGCTAAACAATATCCCATATCATATTTTTGGTACCATTATTCCGATTTTCCTGGCTTTCTTTTTAGGATACCTTGGGTTTCAGGTAGGCTTTAAGAAGAAGGATGAAATGATAGGGCTGTTCTCCCGATCTGCAAAGGTCACAAAGAAAAAAGGAGCAGCTGATGATGAACCTGAAATAGAAGATAAAAAGCTGAAAATTTTAGACACAAGTGTTATCATTGATGGAAGAATCGCAGATATTTGCCAAACTGGATTCTTAGAAGGTGTCATGGTCATTCCTCAATTTGTACTCGAGGAATTACAGCATATTGCAGACTCTTCAGATGTATTAAAGAGAAATAGAGGCCGAAGAGGTCTTGATATTTTAAATCGTATTCAAAAAGAATTGGATATCAAAGTTGAAATTTACGAAGGTGACTTCGAAGACATTCAAGAGGTTGATAGCAAGCTTGTGAAGCTGGCGAAATTAACTTCAGGTGTAGTTGTGACCAATGATTTTAATTTAAATAAAGTATGCGAACTTCAAAAAGTAGCAGTGTTAAACATCAATGATCTAGCCAATGCCGTTAAACCGGTTGTACTGCCTGGGGAAGAAATGAAGGTACAGGTCATCAAAGATGGGAAAGAGCATAACCAAGGTGTTGCTTACTTAGATGACGGGACGATGATTGTGGTCGAGGAAGGACGCAATTACATTGGAAAAGACATTGACGTGCTCGTCACAAGTGTGCTGCAGACTGCTGCTGGAAGAATGATTTTTGCGAAGCCAAAACTTCTGGAGAAGGCGCTCTAAAGGGAGAACGAACATGTATTATGAAGTAGTTATTCCGGCTGCGGGGCAGGGGAAACGAATGAAGGCCGGCCGCAATAAGCTTTTTATTGAGCTGAAAAGAATGCCGGTCATCATTCATACACTAAAGGTGTTTGACGCTCATGCGCAATGCAAACGAATGATCCTAGCGATCAATGAAGAGGAGCGTCAAGACTTTGAAAGGCTACTCAAGGTACACGCTTTTCAAACGCCTGTTTCACTTGTCACTGGCGGTGAAGAACGTCAGCAAAGTGTATACGAAGGATTAAAGGCTGTGAAAGATGCGGACATCGTGCTTGTTCATGATGGGGCAAGGCCTTTTATTAAGCATACACAGATTGACTTGCTCGTTAAAGCGGCGATTGAAAAAGGCTCCGCAGTTGTAGCGGTACCAGTGAAAGACACAATCAAACGCGTTCAAGAAGGCAAAGTGGAACAAACCATTGAACGTCAGAGCTTGTGGGCAGTCCAGACCCCACAAGCTTTTCGTCATTCTATTTTAAAAGAAGCGCATGAATATGCGGAGCGGACAGGCTTCCTTGGAACAGACGACGCCAGTCTTGTTGAACAATTACAAGGTGAGAATGTGTATATTGTCCAAGGAGACTATACCAATATTAAGCTGACAACACCGGATGATTTATTGGTTGCCAAGGCAATTATGGATGCGGAAAGAGGGTACTAGATCATGTTGAGAATAGGACAAGGTTTTGATGTACATCAATTAACAGAGGGAAGACCTCTAATTATCGGCGGGGTCACCATCCCTTATGAAAAGGGACTGCTAGGTCATTCAGATGCTGACGTACTGCTTCACACAGTGGCAGATGCATGCCTGGGTGCGATTGCTGAAGGAGATATCGGCAGACATTTCCCAGACACAGATCCTGAGTTTAAGGATGCAGATTCTTTTAAATTATTGCAGCATGTGTGGGCACTTGTGAAAGAAAAGGGCTACACACTTGTGAATATTGACTGCACCATCATGGCGCAAAAGCCAAAAATGGCACCTTACATTCAACCAATGTGTGAGAAAATTGCAGAAGCGCTTGAGGCCGATGTCACACAGGTGAATGTCAAAGCAACAACGACAGAGAAACTCGGATTTACAGGAAGAGGAGAAGGAATTGCCTCTCAGGCAACAGTGCTTCTTCAGAAAAAGTAAAATCCATTTTGATGAGAATAGGTTTTGATGATAAAATACGTTTATAAAAAATTGGTGTCAGACAACATGATGCAGATGAAAGGAAGTTAAACTCATGGGAAATGAAGTGCGTGTTCGTTATGCACCGAGTCCAACTGGTCATTTACATATTGGGAATGCTAGAACGGCTCTTTTCAACTATTTGTTCGCACGCAGCCAAGGCGGCAAATTTATTATTCGAATCGAGGATACGGATCAAAAGCGTAATGTAGAAGGCGGGGAGGAAAGCCAGCTTCGCCACCTGCAATGGCTCGGTATTGATTGGGATGAGAGCATTGATAAAGATGGCGGTTACGGTCCTTATAGACAATCAGAACGTAATGATCTTTACAAAAAATATTATGACGAGCTGTTAGAGAAGGACTTGGCGTATAAGTGCTATTGTACGGCAGAAGAGCTAGAGGCAGAGCGTGAAGCACAAATCGCCCGCAGTGAAATGCCTCGATATTCTGGTAAATGCAGTCATTTATCAAAAGAAGAAGAGGACAAGCTGATTGCTGAAGGAAGAGAGCCAAGCATCCGCTTCCGAGTGCCAAAAGGAGAAATCATCAAATTTGACGACATGGTCAAAGGTGAAATTTCATTTGAAACAGACGGCATTGGTGACTTTGTTATTGTGAAAAAAGATGGCACGCCAACTTATAACTTTGCCGTAGCCGTGGATGATCATTTGATGAAAATGACTCACGTTCTTCGCGGAGAAGATCATATTTCAAATACCCCTAAACAAATCATGATTTTTCATGCATTTGGCTGGGATGTTCCGCTATTCGGACATATGACGTTGATTGTGAACGAGAACCGCAAGAAATTAAGTAAACGTGATGAATCAATTATTCAATTCATCGAGCAATATAAGAATTTAGGCTATTTACCTGAAGCCCTGTTTAACTTCATTGCATTACTTGGATGGTCTCCAGTAGGCGAAGAAGAACTGTTTACAAAAGAGCAATTCATCGACATTTTCGATGTAAACCGACTTTCTAAGTCACCAGCTCTATTCGATATGCATAAACTAAAATGGGTGAACAACCAATACGTAAAAGCACTTGATCTTGATCAGGTTGTGGCACTAACACTTCCGCATCTTCAAAAAGCAGGCAAGGTAAGTGAGCAGCTGACTGAAGAAGAAAACACGTGGGTACGCAAGCTTATTTCTCTGTATCACGAACAATTAAGCTACGGAGCAGAAATTGTTGAGTTAACAGAGTTGTTCTTTAAGGAGCAAATTGAGTATAATCAAGAGGCAAAGGAAGTTCTAGCAGAGGAGCAAGTACCAGAAGTGATGGCATCTTTTGCAGGTCAGCTTGAACAGCTTGAGTCTTTCACACCTGATGAAATCAAGGCTGCCATTAAAGCGGTACAAAAAGAAACAGGGCATAAAGGCAAGAAACTATTCATGCCGATTCGTGTGGCTGTCACAGGACAAACGCATGGCCCAGAACTTCCGCAAAGTATTGAATTACTAGGTAAAGAAACGGTATTAAACCGCATTAAACAAATATAAGGAAATCGTTGCGAGGGAGAAGTACAATGTACTCGTCCATCACAGAAAGAGTCTCCACCGGCTGAAAGAGACTTATGGGCAGACGTTGGAAATGCACCCTCAAGACCCTTGAGGAACACGTACGTTAGTATGCAAGGGCGGTACCCTCCGTTATGGGATTAAGTTGAGAAGGCTGAAAGATAAGTGGCTTTCTAAACAGAGTGGAACCGCGTTTTCAAAACGTCTCTGTCATATGGCAGAGGCGTTTTTTATTTGTCCAAAAAAAGAGAGCAAGTCCTAAGAGAGATTCATGGGGAAGAACGGGGGGAGCATGTGTTTTTCAAAATGCTGAAAGAAGATATTGATACTGTGTTTGATCAAGATCCTGCTGCTAGAAGCTATATTGAAGTAGTGCTAACCTATTCAGGGCTTCATGCGATTTGGGCTCACCGTATTGCGCACGCATTTTATAAGCGGAAGCTGTATTTTATTGCGCGGATCATTTCTCAGGTCAGCCGTTTTTTCACAGGGGTGGAAATTCATCCGGCGGCAACCATTGGCAGGCGGTTCTTCATTGATCACGGCATGGGCGTCGTGATCGGGGAAACATGTGAAATTGGAGACAACGTCACTGTTTTCCAAGGCGTGACATTAGGGGGAACAGGGAAAGAAAAGGGAAAGCGGCATCCGACCATTTTAGACGATGCCCTCATTGCGACAGGTGCCAAGGTGCTTGGTTCCATTACAGTTGGAAAAGGAGCCAAGATTGGAGCGGGGTCGGTCGTGTTAAAGGACGTACCCGACCATTCCACCGTTGTCGGTATACCTGGGCGAGTCGTCGTTCAAAATGGAAAGAAAATCAATCGTGATCTCAATCATCAAGATTTGCCAGATCCAATTTCCGATCGTTTCAAAGAATTGGAACGAGAAATGGAAAAGCTAAAAGGTGAGCTGGCTTCATTGAGCAGAAAGGAAGAACAATCATGACAATCAATATTTATAATACATTGACACGTAAGAAGGAAGAATTTGTCCCGCTTGAGCCAGGAAAGGTCAAGATGTATGTGTGCGGACCAACCGTTTATAACTACATTCATATCGGGAATGCTAGACCTGCTATTGTTTATGACA
The DNA here is from genome assembly GCF_038627085.1 of Bacillus sp. FSL M7-0791. Taxonomy (NCBI): domain Bacteria; kingdom Bacillati; phylum Bacillota; class Bacilli; order Caryophanales; family Bacillaceae; genus Bacillus; species Bacillus sp. FSL M7-0791. The sequence continues at coordinate 117,072 of NZ_CP152022.1, forward strand.
CTGTACGTAAGTATTTAGAATACAGCGGTTACGATGTGAACTTTGTATCAAACTTTACAGATGTGGATGATAAACTCATCAAAGCAGCCAACGAACTCGGAGAAGATGTGCCGACAATTGCTGACCGTTTTATCCAAGCCTACTTCGAAGACGTCAGTGCGCTCGGCTGCAAAAAAGCAGACCTTCACCCGCGAGTGACGGAAAACATGGATGATATCATTGCGTTTATTGCGACATTGGTTGAAAAAGGCTACGCCTATGAAGCAGATGGTGACGTGTATTACAGCACACGCTCATTTGAAGGTTATGGAAAGCTTTCTCACCAATCAATTGATGAACTGAAGACAGGTGCTCGTATTCGTGTAGGTGAAAAGAAACGAGATGCGCTGGACTTTGCTCTTTGGAAGGCTGCAAAGGATCAGGAAATCTCTTGGGATAGCCCGTGGGGCAAAGGACGCCCAGGCTGGCACATCGAATGCTCGGCAATGGTCAAAAAATATTTAGGTGATACGATCGACATTCATGCTGGCGGACAGGATTTAACATTCCCTCACCATGAGAATGAAATTGCCCAATCTGAGGCTTTGACAGGGAAGCCTTTTGCGAAGTATTGGATGCATAACGGGTATATTAATATTGATAATGAAAAAATGTCAAAATCACTTGGCAACTTTGTGCTGGTGCATGACATTGTGAAAGAACAAGATCCTGATGTGCTCCGCTTCTTTATGTTGTCGGTTCACTATCGTCACCCAATTAACTACTCAATGGATTTATTAGAAAGTACAAAGAGTGCGTTTAACCGACTCAAGACATCGTATGCGAATTTACATCATCGTCTAGAGAGCAGCACAAATATCACGGAAGACAATGCTGAATGGCTGGCAAAAATTGAAGAGCAGCGTGCGACATTTATTTCTGAAATGAACGATGACTTCAATACGGCAAATGCGATCTCTGTTTTATTCGAATTAGCGAAACAGGCGAATTATTATATGGAAAATGATCATACTTCGGAGGAAGTGATCAAGGCATTTATCGGCTTGTTCCAAGAAATTACGTCTGTTCTCGGCTTCTCATTAGAAGAAAAGCACACGCTTGACGAAGAGGTAGAAGCGTTAATTGAAAAACGCAATGAAGCTAGAAGAAATCGTGACTTTGCCCTATCTGATCAAATTCGTGATCAATTAAAGAACATGAATATTGTGTTGGAGGACACTCCTCAAGGTACTCGCTGGAAAAGAGGAGAATAGGCAATGTTGAATTTTGAAAAGCTGAAAGACGGTAAACAGTTGAACGGACTTGCGCTGGCTTATATGGGTGATGCCATTTTTGAAGTATATGTGAGGCATCACCTCCTCCAAACGGGGGCGACAAAACCAAATGAGCTGCACAAACGAGCAAGCAAAATTGTTTCAGCTAAATCACAGGCTGCTATTTTATTTACGCTTCAGCAGCAAGGCTTTTTCACTGAAGCAGAAGAAGCGGTGCTGAAAAGAGGAAGAAACGCAAAATCAGGCACAGTGCCTAAAAACACAGACGTTCAAACGTATCGTTATAGTACAGCGTTTGAAGCGCTCATGGGTTATTTATTTATTGAAAAGCAGGACGAACGCTTAGAAGAGCTGATTGGTCAGGCGATTGAAATCGGAACGTCAGGGAGGAAGACAAATGAGTCAGCAACATGATTATGTCATTGGGAAAAATGCAGTGATTGAGACACTGAAGTCAGATCGGGAGTTATACAAGCTCTGGATGGCAGAAAACACTGTAAAAGGACAAGCCCAGCAGGTCATTGAACTCGCTAAAAAGCAAAATATCACCATTCAGTATGTTCCGAGGAAAAAGCTTGATCAAATGGTTACAGGTCAGCACCAGGGAATCGTTGCACAAGTAGCAGCATATGAATATGCAGAATTAGATGATCTGTATCAAATCGCTGAAAAGCGGAATGAACAGCCTTTCTTTCTGATTTTAGATGAAATTGAAGACCCGCATAATTTAGGATCTATTATGCGTACGGCAGATGCTGTAGGTGCACACGGGATTGTCATTCCGAAAAGGAGAGCGGTCGGTCTAACAACAACAGTTGCTAAGGCATCCACTGGAGCAATTGAGCATATTCCTGTTGCAAAAGTGACCAATCTTTCAAGAGCCCTTGATGAAATGAAAGAAAGAGGAATCTGGGTTGCGGGAACAGATGCGTCTGCTAAACAGGATTACAGACAATTTGATGGTACAATGCCGCTGGCTCTTGTGATTGGCAGTGAAGGAAAAGGAATTGGCCGATTGATTAAGGAAAAGTGTGATTTTCTGATTAAACTGCCTATGGCCGGGAAGGTTACTTCGTTAAACGCATCAGTTGCGGCTGGTCTATTGATGTATGAAGTGTATCGAAAACGTTATCCGTTAGGAGAATAGAGATGGATATCCTCTTAGTCGATGGATACAACATGATAGGTGCATGGCCTCAGCTGCAGCACTTAAAGGAAAACAGCTTTGAAGAAGCCAGAGACGTGCTGATTCAACATTTAGCAGAATATCAAGCATACACAGGGTATCGAGTCATTGTCGTATTCGATGCCCATATGGTCAAAGGAATTGAAAAGAAGCGGACTAACCACCGAGTAGAGGTCATCTTTACAAGAGAGAATGAAACGGCGGATGAGCGGATTGAAAAGCTGGCGCAGGATTTGAATAATATCCGGACGCAAATTCATGTGGCAACCTCAGATTTTACGGAACAATGGGCTATTTTTGGACAAGGAGCTCTTCGGAAGTCGGCTCGTGAGCTTTTAAGAGAGATTGAAGTGATAGAACGAAAGATTGAAACGAGGGTCAAAAAGATTACTTCTGATAAACCAGCATCTAAGATTGAATTGTCAGAAGATGTATTGAAAACGTTTGAAAAATGGCGGCGCGGGAATCTGGAATAGCTTGACGATATTTCAACCATTAATGTATAATATTTCTATCTAGGTGCGGTCGGGGGGATCGAAGTGAATCTAAACAACAGCAAGGGTAAGTCCATCAGAGAGCAATTTTGCCAGTTGGAAGATGAACAAGTCATTGAAAGGGTTCATGTCGGAGATAGTGATGCGCTAGATTATTTAATAACGAAATACCGCAATTTTGTACGTGCGAAAGCAAGATCTTATTTCTTGATAGGAGCGGATCGAGAGGACATTGTCCAAGAGGGAATGATCGGACTTTATAAGTCTATCCGCGATTTCAGAGAGGACAAGCTTACTTCATTTAAGGCTTTTGCAGAATTATGTATTACCCGCCAAATTATCACCGCAATTAAAACAGCTACTCGCCAAAAACATATCCCGTTAAATTCCTATGTATCATTAGACAAGCCGATCTACGATGAAGAATCGGACAGAACATTATTGGATGTCATTTCCGGCGCTAAAGCGCTTAACCCAGAAGACTTAATCATTAGCAAAGAAGAATTTGATGATATCGAAATGAAGATGGGTGAACTGCTAAGCGAGCTGGAAAGAAAGGTACTTGTGCTTTATCTTGATGGCAGATCCTATCAAGAGATTTCTGAAGATTTAAATCGTCATGTGAAATCAATTGATAACGCACTCCAAAGAGTAAAGAGAAAATTAGAGAAATATTTAGAGCTTCGCGAGATTAGTCTCTAATCAAACCTATATTGACAGCTTTTTCGACACTGTGATAAGGTACTAATGAAATGATGTCGAGAAAATAGGTGTAAATATGAGGAAAAAGATTACTCTAGCCTGTAAAGACTGCGGAAGCCGCAATTATACGACAATGAAAAGTGTTGCTTCAGCAGCTGAAAGATTAGAAGTTAAGAAATATTGCAAGACTTGTAATTCACATAAAACACATTTAGAAACGAAGTAAGATTTGCGTTCTTTAATCTGTGGAGGTCTTTTACATGCGTATTATCAGTTTCTTAAAAAGTGTCGGAAAAGAAATGAAAAAGGTCAGCTGGCCAAAGAAGAACGAAATGGTCCGCTACACAATCACTGTTATTTTAACAGTCGTATTCTTTGCCATCTTTTTCTCTTTTCTTGATATAGGAATCTCACAATTAATCGAATTAATTCATTAATACTTGAATAATGGTCTGCTGAACGTGCTATAATAGATCATAATATGACTTGCCAAAAAACCCGTTTTACGGGTTTTTTCAATTGCTTGAAAATATTTACCGGTACTCGAGATTCGTCAAATAGACATTATGAAATGTGGGGAGGGAAGGACTAAATAGTCCTGAACGAAAATGGAAAAGAATTGGTATGTTGTGCATACGTACTCTGGCTATGAAAACAAAGTAAAAGCGAACTTGGAAAAGCGTGTTGAATCAATGGGCATGCAGGATAAAATCTTCCGCGTCGTCGTACCAGAAGAAGAAGAAACAGATATTAAAAATGGTAAGAAAAAAGTCGTCAAAAAGAAAGTGTTCCCCGGTTATGTCCTAGTGGAAATCGTGATGACTGACGACTCTTGGTATGTCGTTCGTAATACACCGGGTGTCACTGGATTCGTTGGATCAGCTGGATCAGGTTCAAAGCCGACTGCGCTGCTGCCAGGCGAAGCCGAAACCATTCTGAAGAGAATGGGTCTTGAAGAACGCAAAACAGAAATCGACTTTGAACTGAAAGAAACAGTTAAGGTCATCGATGGACCATTTGCTAACTTCACTGGCTCTATTGAAGAAATTGACTACGATAAAAGCAAAGTCAAAGTATTCGTTAATATGTTTGGTAGAGAAACACCTGTTGAACTTGAGTTCACGCAGATCGATAAATTGTAATTTAAAAGAGCTTGAAATGAGTGTATAGAAGTGGTAATATAGCAAAGGTACGTCTTGAGTTCACTCAAGATCGCTAGCTAGTTATTTCGTCATTCATATAAAGAATGAAGTTGTTGAGTGGGAGGGGGATTCCCCTATTACCACATCACGGACTTTAAGGAGGTGTGTCTCGTGGCTAAAAAAGTAGTTAAAGTTGTTAAATTGCAAATTCCTGCTGGAAAAGCTAACCCAGCTCCACCAGTTGGACCTGCACTAGGTCAAGCCGGTGTTAATATCATGGGATTCTGTAAGGAGTTTAACGCTCGTACAGCTGACCAAGCTGGTCTTATCATTCCTGTTGAAATTTCGGTTTTTGAAGACCGTTCATTTACATTTATTACTAAAACTCCACCTGCTGCAGTTTTACTTAAAAAAGCAGCTGGTATTGAGTCTGGTTCTGGTGAACCTAACCGTAATAAAGTGGCAACTGTTAAGCGTGATAAAGTACGCGAAATCGCGGAAACAAAAATGCCTGACTTAAACGCTGCTAGCGTTGAATCAGCTATGCGCATGGTTGAAGGTACTGCACGCAGTATGGGTATTGTCATCGAAGATTAATTTTTTGTCTTGTTGGGTTGCGAGTTTGGTTTTGACAAGTTCGCAACCCTTATTCGTGGGAGGTTATTCCGCTAAAACCACATAAGGAGGATTTTTATAATGGCTAAAAAAGGTAAAAAGTATGTAGAAGCTGCTAAGCTGATCGATCGTACTAAAGCGTATGATGTAGCTGAAGCTGTTTCTCTTACAAAAAAAGCAAATACAGCTAAATTTGATGCGACTGTAGAAGTTGCTTTTCGTTTGGGCGTAGACCCTCGTAAAAACGATCAACAAATCCGCGGTGCAGTTGTACTTCCTAACGGAACTGGTAAAACTCAACGCGTTCTTGTGTTCGCTAAAGGCGAAAAAGCAAAAGAAGCAGAAGCTGCTGGAGCAGACTACGTTGGAGATTCTGATTACATCACTAAAATCCAACAAGGCTGGTTCGAATTCGATGTAATCGTTGCGACACCTGACATGATGGGTGAAGTTGGTAAGATCGGTCGTGTACTTGGACCAAAAGGTCTTATGCCAAACCCTAAAACAGGAACTGTAACGTTCGAAGTTGAAAAGGCAATCAATGAAATCAAAGCTGGTAAAGTAGAATACCGCGTTGATAAAGCTGGTAACATTCACGCGCCAATCGGAAAGGTTTCTTTCGAGGACGAAAAGCTTGTTGAGAACTTTGCAACAATCTATGACACAATCCTTAAAGCAAAACCTGCAGCGGCTAAAGGTGTATACGTGAAAAACGTTTCTGTTACATCTACTATGGGCCCTGGCGTGAAAGTGGATCCATCTTCTTTCTCTGCAAAATAATTCTTGACTTATGACAACCATTTTGATAATATCAAAATGTTGTAAAATAGAATAATGTCCATTTATACCGTAGACAGCAGGGGCCTTATGGCTTAAATAACCCGCCGAGGTGTATATGTCACAGTCTTACGTTAACGTATGCTTGTATATACAGCCTCCATGTCTTAATGGAGGCTTTTTATATGGAGAACCGTTCGTTAGGAACGTGATGGCCTGATCGGTATAAGTGTTACACAAAGAATGTACAGGAGGTGTAACCATGAGCAATGCAATCGATACTAAAAAAGTTGTCGTTGATGAAATTACTTCTAAATTTAAAGATAGTATGTCTACTGTCATTGTAGATTACCGCGGTCTTTCAGTTTCTGAAGTGACTGAACTTCGTAAACAGCTTCGTGAAGCTGGCGTAGAATTCAAAGTTTACAAAAACACTTTGACTCGCCGTGCAGTTGAACAAGTTGAACTAACGGGTTTAAACGATTTCTTAACAGGTCCAAACGCTATCGCATTCAGTAACGAAGATGTTATCGCACCTGCGAAAATCATCAACGAATTTGCGAAAAGCCACGAAGCTTTAGAAATCAAAGCTGGTGTCATTGAAGGAAACGTAGCGACTGTAGAAGAAGTGAAGGCTCTTGCGGAACTTCCGTCTCGCGAAGGCTTACTTTCTATGTTGCTTAGCGTTCTTCAAGCTCCAGTTCGTAATCTTGCTCTTGCTACTAAAGCAGTTGCAGATCAAAAAGAAGAACAAGGCGCTTAATGCGTACTTTACGTTTACGTAAAAAAACTTAAAATGGAGGAATTACAAATGGCTTTAAATATCGAAGAAATCATTGCTTCAGTTAAAGAAGCAACTGTACTTGAGTTAAACGACTTAGTAAAAGCAATCGAAGAAGAATTTGGCGTAACTGCTGCTGCTCCTGTAGCTGTAGCTGCTGGTGGCGGTGCTGCTGCTGAAGAAAAAACTGATTTTGATCTAGTACTTGCTGGTGCTGGAGACCAAAAAATCAAAGTTATCAAAGTGGTTCGTGAAATCACTGGTCTTGGCTTGAAAGAAGCTAAAGAACTTGTTGACAACACTCCAAAACCACTTAAAGAAGGTATTGCTAAAGAAGAAGCTGAAGAACTTAAAGCTAAGCTTGAAGAAGTTGGCGCTTCTGTAGAAGTTAAGTAATCTTCGCCTAATCTTTTGGGAAAGCTCGCTTTTACTGGCGGGCTTTTTCTTTTCTAATCTCCTGAAACGATTGAATCCAGAGGAGGTCCATTCACCATGAGTGACCACTATTATACGGAAAAGCCATCAGTGAAAAGCAATAAACAGACATGGGACTTCACCTTGAGAAACCGTACCTTTACTTTTACAAGTGACAGTGGAGTGTTTTCTAAGAAAGAAGTCGACTTTGGTTCAAGGCTTTTAATTGAAGCTTTCGAAGAACCTGATTTGGATGGCGATGTCTTAGATGTCGGTTGCGGTTATGGACCGATTGGCTTATCGTTAGCAAACGAAATGACTAGCCGTACCATTCATATGATTGATGTGAACGAAAGAGCAGTCGAACTTTCAAAGGAAAACGCTAAACATAATCGCATTGATAATGTTCGCATCTATCAAAGTGATTTGTTCTCGAATGTTCATTCCTCAGCTGCTTTTGCCTCTATACTGACCAATCCCCCAATACGGGCAGGGAAGAAAGTTGTACATGCGATCTTTGAAAAAAGTGCTGATCATTTATTGCCGGAAGGTGAGTTGTGGGTGGTTATTCAGAAAAAGCAAGGTGGACCATCTGCGATTGAAAAATTAGAGCAGCTCTTTGGAGAAGTCGAGGTTGTGCTGAAAAAAAAGGGCTACTATATAATCAAAGCTAAAAAAGTTTGACGCAGTTTCCTAGCTGTGTTAACATTATAAAATGCCAATGTGTATATTTTGCTTGATAGGCTTAAAAAACAACTATTTTGTATAAATTATGCATACTTGGGAAAACTAATAAAATCGGTATTTGTTTTTGGATGTGGTTTTCTTATTTTAGAAACCCTTTTTTCTTTTGTCTTGTAAAAGTATTTCTTTACTGACATTTGAAAGACAGAAATACTTTTTACACATATAATACGCATGATTTGAGGGGTGAATCAGTTGACAGGTCAACTAGTTCAGTATGGACGACACCGCCAGCGCAGAAGCTACGCACGCATAAGCGAAGTGTTAGAATTACCAAATCTCATTGAAATTCAAACCTCTTCTTATCAGTGGTTTCTTGATGAGGGTCTTAGAGAGATGTTTCAAGATATATCCCCAATTGAGGATTTTACTGGTAACCTTTCTCTTGAATTCATTGATTACAGCCTAGGGGATCCTAAGTATCCTGTAGCAGAATCAAAAGAACGTGATGTAACTTACTCTGCTCCACTAAGAGTAAAAGTTCGTTTAATTAACAAAGAAACTGGAGAAGTAAAAGACCAAGATGTGTTCATGGGTGATTTCCCAATCATGACAGACACAGGTACTTTTATCATTAATGGTGCGGAACGTGTAATCGTTTCTCAGTTAGTGCGTTCTCCAAGTGTATATTTCAGTGGTAAAGTAGACAAAAACGGTAAAAAAGGTTTTACTGCGACTGTCATTCCAAACCGTGGCGCATGGTTAGAATACGAAACTGATGCGAAGGATGTAGTCTATGTACGCATCGATCGCACACGTAAGTTGCCGGTTACGGTTCTTTTGCGTGCTCTCGGCTTCAGCTCTGATCAAGAGATTCTTGACCTCATTGGCGAGAATGAATACTTACGCAACACACTGGAAAAAGACAATACAGAGAATGCCGATAAAGCACTTCTCGAAATCTACGAGCGCCTCCGTCCTGGAGAGCCGCCAACTGTTGAAAATGCGAAAAGCTTGCTAGACTCTCGCTTCTTCGATCCGAAGAGATATGACCTAGCAAATGTTGGACGCTACAAGATTAATAAGAAGCTTCATATTAAAAATAGACTGTTCAATCAAAAATTGGCTGAAACGCTAGTTGATCCTGAAACAGGTGAAATTCTAGCAGAAAAAGGTCAAATTTTAGACAGAAGAGTTCTTGATAAAGTTCTTCCATACTTAGAAAACGGCATCGGATTTAGAAAGCTTTATCCTAATGGTGGCGTAGTAGAAGATGAAGTAGAACTTCAATCTATTAAGATTTATGCACCGACTGATCAAGAAGGCGAGCAAGTGATCAACGTGATTGGAAATGCATATGTAGAGGAAGCTGTGAAAAACATCACGCCTTCTGACATCATTGCATCAATCAGTTACTTCTTCAACCTTCTTCATGGTGTAGGTGACACAGATGATATCGACCACCTTGGTAACCGTCGTCTGCGTTCTGTAGGTGAACTTCTGCAAAACCAATTCCGTATTGGTTTAAGCAGAATGGAGCGTGTTGTTCGTGAAAGAATGTCGATTCAAGACACAAACACGATCACACCTCAGCAGCTGATCAACATTCGTCCTGTGATCGCTTCTATCAAAGAGTTCTTTGGTAGCTCTCAGCTTTCTCAGTTCATGGATCAAACAAACCCGCTTGCTGAATTGACGCACAAACGTCGTCTGTCAGCGCTTGGACCGGGTGGTTTGACACGTGAGCGTGCAGGAATGGAAGTTCGTGACGTTCACTACTCTCACTATGGACGTATGTGTCCGATCGAAACACCAGAGGGTCCAAACATTGGTTTGATCAACTCTCTATCTTCATTTGCAAAAGTGAATCGCTTCGGATTTATCGAAACACCTTACCGCCGGGTTGATCCTGAGACTGGTAAAGTAACACCGAGAATCGATTACTTAACTGCTGATGAAGAGGATAACTACGTAGTAGCACAAGCGAACGCTCAGTTAGCTGATGATGGTTCGTTTATCGATGATAATATCATTGCTCGCTTCAGAGGAGAAAACACCGTTGTTCCTCGAAACCGCGTTGACTACATGGACGTTTCGCCAAAGCAGGTTGTTTCTGCAGCGACAGCATGTATCCCATTCTTAGAAAACGATGACTCTAACCGTGCTCTAATGGGAGCAAACATGCAGCGTCAGGCTGTGCCTTTGATGCAGCCAGAATCACCGATTGTTGGTACAGGTATGGAGTACGTATCAGGTAAAGACTCTGGTGCTGCTGTCATCTGCCGCTACCCAGGTGTTGTAGAACGTGTAGAAGCAAAAAATATTTGGGTTCGCCGTTATGAAGACGTTGACGGACAACAAGTCAAAGGAAACCTAGACAAATACAGCCTGCTGAAATTTGTCCGCTCTAACCAAGGGACTTGCTACAACCAGCGTCCTATCGTAAGTGTTGGAGATGAAGTCGTTAAAGGGGAAATCCTTGCAGATGGTCCTTCTATGGAAAAAGGTGAATTGGCTCTAGGACGTAACGTCATGGTCGGCTTCATGACTTGGGACGGTTACAACTACGAGGATGCGATCATCATGAGTGAGCGCCTTGTAAAAGATGACGTCTACACGTCTATTCATATTGAAGAATATGAATCAGAAGCTCGTGATACAAAGCTTGGGCCAGAAGAAATCACTCGTGATATTCCAAACGTTGGGGAAGATGCTTTACGCAACCTTGACGAGCGCGGAATCATCCGTATTGGTGCAGAAGTAAAAGACGGAGACCTTCTTGTAGGTAAAGTAACGCCTAAAGGTGTAACTGAACTAACAGCTGAAGAACGTCTATTACATGCAATCTTCGGTGAAAAGGCTCGTGAAGTTCGTGATACGTCACTACGTGTTCCACACGGCGGCGGCGGAATTATCCACGATGTAAAAGTCTTTAACCGTGAAGATGGAGATGAATTACCTCCAGGTGTAAACCAGTTAGTCCGCGTATACATCGTTCAGAAGCGTAAGATTTCTGAAGGTGACAAAATGGCCGGACGACATGGTAACAAAGGGGTTATCTCTAAAATCCTTCCAGAAGAAGATATGCCGTATCTTCCAGACGGAACACCGATCGATATCATGTTGAACCCTCTAGGGGTACCATCTCGTATGAACATCGGTCAGGTACTTGAGCTTCATATGGGTATGGCTGCACGTTACCTTGGCATCCACATTGCGTCACCAGTATTTGATGGTGCGCGCGAGGAAGATGTTTGGGAAACGCTTGAAGAAGCAGGTATGTCCCGTGATGCGAAAACAGTCCTTTATGACGGTCGAACTGGTGAACCATTCGACAACCGTGTATCTGTCGGAATCATGTACATGATCAAACTGGCTCACATGGTTGACGATAAACTTCACGCTCGTTCAACTGGACCATACTCACTTGTTACGCAGCAGCCACTTGGCGGTAAAGCACAGTTTGGTGGTCAGCGTTTCGGAGAGATGGAAGTATGGGCACTTGAAGCTTACGGTGCAGCATATACACTTCAAGAGATCTTAACAGTTAAATCGGATGACGTTGTGGGTCGTGTGAAAACATACGAAGCCATCGTCAAAGGGGATAACGTACCTGAACCAGGTGTCCCTGAATCATTCAAAGTGTTAATCAAAGAACTTCAAAGTTTAGGTATGGATGTGAAAATCCTATCTGGCGATGAAGAAGAGATAGAAATGAGAGATTTAGAAGACGATGAGGAAACGAAGAAAGCAGACGGATTAGCGTTATCTAATGACGAAGATGCTGCAGACCTCGCACCTGTCGATCTTGAACGTGACGCAGTCACAAAAGAATAGCAGAAACGATTAGAGCAAGTGACTAGGGTATAACCCGAAGATTAAAAGGGAGGTAGGCCCCTTGCTAGATGTGAACAATTTTGAGTATATGAACATCGGTCTCGCATCACCTGATAAAATCCGTTCTTGGTCTTTTGGTGAAGTGAAAAAGCCTGAAACGATTAACTATCGTACACTGAAACCTGAAAAAGATGGTCTCTTTTGTGAACGTATCTTCGGACCGCAAAAAGACTGGGAATGTCATTGTGGGAAGTATAAACGCGTTCGGTATAAGGGTGTTGTATGTGACCGTTGTGGTGTAGAAGTAACACGGGCAAAAGTCCGTCGTGAGAGAATGGGGCATATCGAACTGGCTGCCCCAGTTTCCCACATTTGGTATTTCAAAGGTATCCCAAGCCGTATGGGTCTTGTTCTTGATATGTCACCACGTGCGTTAGAAGAAGTGATTTACTTCGCTTCTTACGTCGTGACAGATCCGGGCAATACACCGCTTGAGAAGAAACAACTTCTTTCTGAGAAAGAATTCCGTGCTTATTTAGATAAATACGGTAATACATTCCAAGCAGCTATGGGTGCAGAAGCAATCAATAAACTTCTTCAAGATATCGATCTTGTAAAAGAAGTGGATACACTGAAAGAAGAGCTGAAAACTGCTCAAGGACAGCGCCGTACACGTGCGATCAAACGTCTTGAAGTGTTAGAAGCCTTCCGTAACTCAGGAAACAAACCATCTTGGATGATTCTTGATGTACTTCCGGTTATTCCGCCAGAATTACGTCCAATGGTTCAGCTTGATGGTGGACGTTTTGCTACTTCTGACTTGAACGACCTTTATCGTCGTGTCATCAACCGTAACAATCGTCTGAAGCGTTTATTAGATCTTGGCGCGCCAAGCATCATCGTTCAGAACGAGAAGCGTATGCTTCAAGAAGCTGTCGATGCCTTGATTGATAATGGACGTAGAGGCCGACCAGTAACAGGACCAGGAAATCGACCATTGAAATCTCTTTCTCACATGCTGAAAGGGAAACAAGGACGTTTCCGTCAAAACTTGCTTGGTAAACGTGTTGACTATTCTGGACGTTCCGTTATCGTCGTAGGACCACATTTGAAAATGTATCAGTGTGGACTTCCGAAAGAAATGGCTCTTGAATTATTCAAACCATTCGTGATGAAGGAGCTTGTTGAAAAAGGATTAGCTCACAATATCAAGAGTGCGAAGCGTAAAATTGAGCGCGTGCAGCCGGAAGTATGGGATGTTTTAGAATCAGTTATTCGTGAGCATCCAGTCTTACTAAACCGTGCACCGACTCTTCACAGACTTGGTATTCAAGCGTTTGAACCTACACTTGTGGAAGGACGCGCAATTCGTCTGCATCCACTTGTATGTACAGCCTACAACGCTGACTTTGACGGTGACCAAATGGCGGTTCACGTACCATTGTCTGCTGAAGCTCAAGCTGAAGCTCGTATCTTAATGCTTGCTGCTCAAAACATTTTGAACCCGAAAGATGGAAAACCAGTTGTTACGCCATCTCAGGATATGGTGCTTGGTAACTACTACCTTACACTTGAGCGCAAAGGTGCTATCGGAGAAGGTATGGTCTTCAAAGATACTGACGAAGCCCTTCTAGCTTATCAAAATGGTTATGTGCATCTTCATACACGTGTAGCTGTTGCAGCTAGCTCGTTGAAGAATGTGACATTCACTGATGAACAGCGCTCTAAATTGTTGATTACAACAGTTGGAAAACTGATCTTTAACGAAATCTTACCGGAATCATTCCCATACATGAATGAGCCGACAAAGAGCAATATTGAAGAAAAAACGCCTGATCGTTTCTTCCTTGAAAAAGGTGAGGATGTAAAAGCTGCGATCGAGAAACAAGAAATCAATGCGCCGTTCAAAAAAGGTATTTTAGGTAAAATCATTGCAGAAATCTTTAAGAGATTCCATATCACTGAGACATCTAAAATGCTTGACCGCATGAAAAATCTTGGTTTCAGATACTCTACTAAAGCCGGTATTACGGTTGGTGTGTCTGATATCGTCGTATTAGATGATAAGCAGCAAATTCTTGAAGAAGCACAAGCAAAAGTAGATAACGTCATGAAGCAATTCAGACGTGGTTTGATTACTGAAGAAGAGCGTTATGAGAGAGTTATTTCAATCTGGAGTTCTTCTAAAGATGTGATCCAAGGTAAACTGATGAAGTCCCTTGATGAAGTCAACCCAATCTACATGATGAGTGACTCTGGAGCGCGTGGTAACGCATCTAACTTCACTCAGCTGGCTGGTATGCGTGGTCTGATGGCCAACCCGGCTGGACGTATCATTGAACTTCCGATTAAATCTAGTTTCCGTGAAGGTTTAACCGTATTGGAATACTTTATTTCCACTCACGGTGCGCGTAAAGGTCTTGCCGATACAGCCCTTAAAACAGCTGACTCAGGTTACCTCACGCGTCGTCTCGTTGACGTTGCACAGGATGTCATCATCCGTGAAACAGATTGCGGTACAGACCGTGGAATCTTGGCGAAGTCTATTAAAGAAGGAAATGAAATTATTGAGAAACTTGAAGAACGTCTGATTGGACGTTTTGCAAGAAAACCAATTGTTCATCCTGAAACAGGCGAAGTCATTGTAGCCGAAAACGAACTAATTGATGAAGATAAAGCACTTGAAGTAGTTGAAGCAGGAATTGAGGAAGTATGGATCCGTTCTGCATTTACATGTAACACGCCTCATGGTGTATGTAAACGATGCTACGGCCGTAACCTTGCAACTGGTACTGACGTTGAAGTCGGTGAAGCAGTTGGAATCATCGCTGCACAATCAATCGGTGAGCCAGGAACACAGCTTACAATGCGTACGTTCCACACCGGTGGGGTAGCAGGAGACGATATCACTCAAGGTCTACCTCGTATCCAAGAGCTATTTGAAGCGCGTAATCCGAAAGGGCAAGCGACAATTTCTGAAATTGATGGTGTCGTTGCTGAAATTAACGATGTTCGTGACAAGCAGCAGGAAATTGTGGTTCAAGGCGAAGTTGAAACTCGCTCATACACAGCTCCTTACAATGCACGTCTGAAAGTTGTTGAAGGTGACACAGTTACTCGTGGTCAAGTGCTTACAGAAGGTTCGATCGATCCGAAAGAACTTCTTAAAGTGACTGACATGACAGCTGTTCAAGAATATCTGCTTCATGAAGTACAAAAAGTATACCGTATGCAAGGGGTAGAAATCGGAGATAAGCACGTAGAGGTAATGGTTCGCCAAATGCTTCGTAAAGTGCGTGTCGCTGATGCAGGGGATACAGACGTATTACCAGGCACACTTCTTGATGTACATCAATTCACTGAAGCGAACAAAAAAGTACTATTCGAAGGCAAACGTCCTGCAACAGGCCGTCCAGTTCTTCTTGGTATTACAAAAGCTTCGCTCGAAACAGACTCATTCTTGTCTGCAGCATCCTTCCAAGAAACGACTCGTGTCCTTACAGATGCGGCGATCAAAGGAAAACGTGATGAACTGCTTGGCTTGAAAGAGAATGTGATCATTGGTAAACTTGTTCCTGCTGGAACGGGAATGCCAAACTACCGTAAAGTTAAGCCGGTTTCGCAAGTGCAGCCGTCTGACGATATGGTTCCTGTAGAGTAATCTTTCTCGTGAGATTCCTATAAAATCATCAAAAATGGTGAAGGATGTCAAGATAATCTGTCATACGATATTGACATCCTTCTGCCATGATGATAATATAACCAAGGTGCTCAAAATAAAACCTGTTACTTTGGAGGATATTCGATGTCTTATGATAAAGTATCACAGGCTCAATCCATTATTATTGGTACGAAGCAAACAGTAAAAGCTCTAAAACGAGATTCAGTAAAGGAAGTCGTCGTAGCGAAAGATGCTGATCCTGCTTTAACTGCTAGTGTATTGAAACTAGCGCAAGAGAAGGGTGTAGACATTTTAGTGGTAGATTCCATGAAAAAGCTCGGCAAGGCCTGCGGAATTGAAGTTGGGGCAGCAGCTGTTGCCATTATGTTATAACGTACTTGTTTTGTTTTTGCATGCTTAAAATGCAAAAGCATTGTTTTTTGCCTTTTGATGAACCACCTGGGTATGTGGGTTATAAAAAAAGTAATGAAGGGAGGAATAACAACATGCCTACAATTAATCAGCTAGTACGCAAAGGACGCGTGAGTAAAGTTGAAAACTCAAAGTCTCCTGCACTTAACAAAGGATACAACAGTTTCAAAAAAGAGCACACTAACGTAACATCTCCACAGAAGCGCGGGGTTTGTACTCGTGTCGGTACAATGACACCGAAAAAACCAAACTCAGCACTACGTAAATATGCTCGTGTACGTTTGTCTAACCTGATTGAAGTAACAGCTTACATTCCTGGTATCGGACATAACCTACAAGAGCACAGTGTAGTACTTATCCGTGGCGGACGTGTAAAAGACTTACCGGGTGTACGTTACCACATCGTTCGTGGTGCGCTTGATACTGCCGGAGTTGACGGTCGTATGCAAGGACGTTCTAAATACGGAACAAAACGCCCTAAACAAAGCAAATAATACAAACAAACATAAGGGTTTTTAGAAGTTGATATCAGATCAGTGGAGTCAGGAAGCTGACAATGATATTGAGATGAGAGACAGATAGAAATCCTTTTAAAAGAGAAGGGAGGCTATTCAGATGCCACGTAAAGGTCCTGTAGCAAAAAGAGACGTATTGCCAGATCCAATTTACAATTCTAAACTTGTATCTCGTTTGATCAACAAAATGATGATCGACGGTAAAAGAGGAAAAGCACAAACAATTCTCTACAAGTCATTTGATATCATCAAAGAACGTACTGGTAATGAAGCGATGGAGGTTTTCGAACAAGCCTTGAAAAACATCATGCCAGTTCTTGAAGTTAAAGCACGTCGTGTAGGTGGAGCTAACTACCAAGTTCCTGTAGAAGTTCGCCCAGACCGTCGTACTACTTTAGGTCTTCGCTGGTTAGTAAACTACGCTCGTCTTCGTGGAGAAAAAACGATGGAAGAGCGTCTTGCTAACGAAATCCTTGACGCAGCTAACAACACTGGTGCTGCTGTTAAGAAACGTGAAGATACACACAAAATGGCAGAAGCGAACAAAGCATTCGCTCACTACCGCTGGTAGGATTTATACCAAACTAAAAAAACTATTCCCTAATGAGGAAGGAGAAATTACCCAATGGCAAGAGAGTTCTCCTTAGACAAAACTCGTAATATTGGTATCATGGCTCACATCGATGCCGGTAAAACGACAACGACTGAGCGTATCTTATACTACACTGGTCGTATCCATAAAATTGGTGAAACTCACGAAGGAGCTTCACAAATGGACTGGATGGAGCAGGAGCAAGAACGTGGTATTACAATCACTTCTGCTGCTACTACAGCACAATGGAAAGGTTACCGTGTAAACATCATCGATACACCAGGACACGTAGACTTCACTGTTGAAGTTGAACGTTCTTTACGTGTACTTGATGGTGCGGTTGCTGTTCTTGATGCACAATCAGGTGTAGAGCCACAAACTGAAACAGTTTGGCGCCAAGCAACAACTTACGGAGTACCTCGTATCGTATTCGTTAACAAAATGGATAAAACCGGTGCGGACTTCCTTTACTCTGTAAGCACATTAAGAGATCGTCTTCAAGCGAACGCTCATGCAATTCAATTGCCGATCGGCGCTGAAGATCAATTCGAAGGAATCATCGACCTTGTAGAAAACGTAGCATACTTCTACGAAGATGACCTTGGAACTCGCTCTGATGCTAAAGAAATCCCTGCTGAGTATAAAGACAAAGCTGAAGAGCTTCGCAGCAGCCTAATTGAAGCTGTCGCTGAGCTTGATGAAGAGCTTATGGAAAAATACCTTGAGGGTGAAGAAATCACAATTCCTGAATTGAAAGCTGCAATCCGTAAAGGAACATTGAATGTTGAATTCTACCCAGTTCTTGTTGGATCTGCTTTCAAAAACAAAGGTGTTCAGCTTGTACTTGACGCTGTGCTTGACTACCTTCCTGCACCAACTGATGTTGCTGCAATCAAAGGTATCCTGCCAGATTCAAATGAAGAGGTTGTTCGTGAGTCTACTGATGACGCACCATTCGCAGCTCTTGCATTTAAAGTTATGACTGACCCTTATGTTGGGAAACTAACTTTCTTCCGCGTGTACTCTGGAACACTTGATTCTGGTTCATACGTGAAGAACTCTTCTAAGAACAAGCGTGAACGTGTTGGACGTATCCTTCAAATGCACGCAAACAGCCGTGAAGAAATCTCTACTGTATATGCAGGGGATATCGCAGCAGCTGTAGGTCTTAAAGATACATCTACTGGTGACACTCTTTGTGACGAGAAAAATCTTGTTATCCTTGAGTCTATGGAATTCCCAGAGCCAGTTATCGATGTAGCTATCGAGCCTAAATCTAAAGCTGACCAAGATAAAATGAGTATCGCTTTAGCTAAACTAGCTGAAGAGGATCCAACATTCCGTACACAAACAAACCCTGAAACTGGTCAAACGATCATCTCTGGTATGGGTGAGCTTCACCTTGATATCATTGTTGACCGTATGAAGCGTGAGTTCAAGGTTGAAGCTAACGTAGGTGCTCCTCAAGTTGCGTACCGTGAAACATTCCGTTCTGGTGCAAAAGTTGAAGGTAAATTCGTACGTCAGTCTGGTGGACGCGGTCAGTTCGGACACGTTTGGATCGAATTCGAACCAAATGAAGAAGGCGCAGGATTCGAATTTGAAAATGCAATCGTCGGTGGGGTTGTTCCACGTGAATACATCCCAGCAATTCAAGCAGGTCTTGAAGATTCACTTGAAAATGGTGTATTAGCTGGATTCCCATTAATCGACATCAAAGCAAAATTATTTGATGGATCTTACCACGATGTTGACTCTAACGAAATGGCGTTCAAAATTGCTGCATCTATGGCATTGAAAAATGCTGTCAGCAAATGTAACCCAGTTCTACTTGAGCCAATGATGAAAGTGGAAGTTGTTATCCCTGAAGAATACATGGGAGACATCATGGGTGATATCACATCTCGTCGTGGACGTGTAGAAGGTATGGAAGCTCGCGGTAACGCTCAAGTTGTTCGCGCTATGGTTCCACTTTCTGAAATGTTCGGATATGCAACTGCACTCCGTTCTAACACACAAGGACGCGGTACTTTCACTATGCACATGGATCACTACGAAGAAGTGCCTAAGAGCATCAGTGAAGAAATCATCAAAAAAAATAAAGGTGAATAATTGATTTTGCCTTTAAACTAAAGTATAACTACTATTGAAGATCAGAAAGTGAGAGGTAACTCTTCACTTTCTATCACTCTATACCAAATACAATGAACCTTTAAGGAGGATTTTTAGAATGGCTAAAGAAAAATTCGACCGTTCCAAATCGCATGCTAACATTGGTACAATTGGACACGTTGACCATGGTAAAACAACTCTAACTGCTGCTATCTCAACAGTTCTTCATAAGAAATCTGGTAAAGGTACAGCTATGGCTTATGACCAAATCGATGGTGCTCCAGAAGAGCGTGAGCGTGGAATCACAATCTCAACTGCACACGTTGAGTATGAAACTGAAACTCGTCACTATGCACACGTAGACTGCCCAGGACACGCTGACTATGTTAAAAACATGATCACTGGTGCTGCTCAAATGGACGGCGCGATCTTAGTAGTATCTGCTGCTGATGGTCCAATGCCACAAACACGTGAGCACATCCTACTTTCTCGTAACGTAGGTGTACCATACATCGTAGTATTCCTTAACAAATGTGACATGGTTGACGATGAAGAGTTACTTGAACTTGTTGAAATGGAAGTTCGTGACCTTCTTTCTGACTATGACTTCCCTGGTGACGATGTACCAGTTATCAAAGGTTCTGCTCTTAAAGCTCTTGAAGGAGATGCTGATTACGAAGCAAAAATCTTTGAACTTATGGATGCGGTTGATGAGTACATCCCAACTCCAGAGCGTGACACTGAGAAGCCATTCATGATGCCAGTTGAGGACGTATTCTCAATCACTGGTCGTGGAACAGTTGCTACTGGTCGTGTTGAGCGTGGACAAGTTAAAGTCGGTGACGAAGTTGAAATCATCGGTCTTCAAGAAGAAAACGGTAAAACAACTGTTACAGGTGTTGAAATGTTCCGTAAACTTCTTGACTATGCTGAAGCTGGTGACAACATCGGTGCTCTACTTCGTGGTGTATCTCGTGAAGATATCCAACGTGGTCAAGTACTTGCTAAACCAGGTACAATCACTCCACACAGCCGTTTCAAAGCTGAAGTTTATGTACTTTCTAAAGAAGAGGGTGGACGTCATACTCCATTCTTCGCTAACTACCGTCCGCAGTTCTACTTCCGTACAACTGACGTAACTGGTATCGTACATCTTCCAGAAGGTACTGAAATGGTAATGCCTGGCGATAACACTGAGATGGAAGTTGAACTTATCTCTACTATCGCTATCGAAGAAGGAACTCGTTTCTCTATCCGTGAGGGTGGACGTACTGTAGGTTCTGGTGTCGTTTCAACTATCATTAAGTAATAAACATACAAAAGAGACTCCTTGCAAAAGGGTCTCTTTTTTTGCTTTTCCAGATCAGAACGGCTACTATAAGCTATAGAATCTAAATGGAACCGAGAGGATCGCTGGAATGGCAAAGACATATTTGAAAAAATGGTCGATCGGCGGAATTGACCAATGGATTAGGATGAAAGAAGATCAGACGAGTGAAACGAAGCCTGTACTTTTATTTTTACACGGTGGGCCCGGCTCAGCTCAAATCAGTTATATTGATTCCTTTCTCGAGGAACTTGATCAAGACTTTACAGTTGTACATTGGGATCAGAGAGGCGCGGGACTTTCCTATCAAGAGAATCTTTCCGATGCATCGATGACCATTCAGCAATTTATTGAAGACACGATTGAACTGACAGAGAAGCTTCTATCTTATCTAGGTCATTCAAAATTGTATATTGCAGGATACTCGTGGGGATCATTAATTGCCATACAAGCAGTACATAAGCGTCCGGATCTTTATCATGCTTATTATGGGATTAGTCAGGTAGTAGATGTGTTAAAGGAAGATATCGTATCGTACGAGCTCCTTTTGAAGAAATACCGTCGCAATCGGCTGTTTACTGGGTGTCTGCGATTACTGACGCCTCCTCCATGGAAACGGACATCAGCTCATGCCTTGTTTTCTCTATATAAAGAGTTTGCGAGCGTAGGTCTCACACATAGATGGAAGCCGGTTTTTCAAATACTAAAAGGGTTTCTTTTTAGTAAGCAATATCAGCTTAAAGATAAATGGAAGTTCATAAAAGGGCAGAAGTTTAGTCAAGACAAGTTATGGGATCAGCTAATGAATGAGAGTATTCAATACCGAGTTTCTACTATATTAATACCGTGCTACTTTCTCATTGGCGATCACGACATGATTACACCAGCTGCTGTATCAAAACCATATGTTGATCAATTAAAAGCACCAATCAAAGAATGGTTTGTCTTTAAAGAATCTGCACATTCCCCGCATCTTGAGGAGCCAGATGAATTTATACGTATCATAAGAAAGACTGCTATACATCATCTTCAGGGAAAGCTTGATTTATAGGCTGAATCCCTGTATAATATGAAAAGTGTGCAAATCATAAATTTATCCGATTTATTATTGCAACACGCAGGCCAATTTGGTACAATAGTGCATGTTGGTCTTTGACTGCGATGAAGTGAGAGGTTGCTGACACACCCGGCCGCTTTGCCATGGCGAGGTGATCAGGTTTTTCTCACGGAGAACTGTCTAACGTAAGTAGGCGAAAAGGAGGGAAAATAATGGCAAAACAAAAAATTCGTATTCGTTTAAAAGCATATGATCATAGAATTCTTGATCAATCTGCTGAGAAGATTGTTGAAACGGCTAAGCGTTCTGGTGCTAGTGTATCTGGTCCAATCCCGCTTCCAACTGAAAAATCAGTTTACACAATCCTTCGTGCGGTGCATAAGTACAAAGATTCTCGTGAGCAATTCGAGATGCGTACTCACAAACGTCTAATCGACATCGTGAATCCAACTCCGCAAACAGTTGATGCACTTATGCGTTTAGATTTACCATCTGGTGTAGATATCGAAATCAAACTTTAATTCAAATAGAAAACACATATTATAGGAGGTGTGACTAATGACCAAAGGAATCTTAGGTAGAAAAATTGGTATGACGCAAGTATTCGCAGAAAACGGTGATCTTATCCCTGTAACTGTTGTTGAGGCTGCTGCTAACGTTGTTCTTCAAAAGAAGACTGTTGACACGGATGGCTATGAAGCAATCCAAATCGGTTTTGATGACAAACGTGAAAAGCTTTCTAACAAACCAGAGAAAGGCCACGTTGCTAAAGCGGAAACTGCTCCTAAGCGCTTCGTAAAAGAATTACGCGGTGCGGAGTTAGATGCGTATGAAGTTGGTCAGGAAGTCAAAGTTGATATTTTCGCAAATGGAGATATCGTAGATGTAACAGGAACATCAAAAGGTAAAGGATTCCAAGGGGCTATCAAACGCCACGGACAATCACGCGGACCAATGACTCACGGTTCACGTTACCACCGTCGTCCTGGTTCAATGGGACCTGTTGATCCAAACCGTGTATTCAAAGGTAAACTTCTTCCAGGTCGTATGGGCGGAGAGCAAATCACTGTCCAAAACCTTGAGATCGTTAAAGTTGATGCAGAACGCAATCTTCTATTGATCAAAGGAAACGTACCAGGAGCTAAAAAATCTCTAGTAACTGTAAAGAGTGCAGTTAAATCTAAATAACTCTCTTAGGAAAGGAGGAAACAAGTCATGCCAAAAGTAGCATTATATAACCAAAACGGTTCTACTAACGGTGAAATCGAATTAAACGCTTCTGTGTTTGGAATCGAGCCAAACGAAAGCGTAGTATTCGATGCTATTCTTATGCAAAGAGCTTCCTTACGTCAAGGAACTCATAAAGTAAAAACTCGTTCTGAAGTACGTGGCGGAGGTCGTAAGCCTTGGAGACAGAAGGGTACAGGTCGTGCTCGTCAAGGTTCTATCCGTTCACCACAATGGCGCGGAGGCGGTATCGTATTCGGTCCAACACCACGCAGTTATTCTTATAAATTACCTAAAAAAGTTCGCCGCTTGGCTATCAAGTCAGTATTGTCTTCTAAAGTAATCGACAACAACATCATCGTTCTTGAAGATCTGACTCTTGATGCAGTGAAAACGAAAGAATTCGCAGGCATCCTTAAAGGATTATCTGTTGAGAAGAAAGCGTTGATCGTCACTGCGGATGCAAACGAAACAGTTGCTTTATCTGCTCGTAACATCCCTGGAGTAACAGTTGTTGAAGCTAACGGTATCAACGTTCTTGACGTTGTCAACCACGACAAACTTCTGATCACTAAAGCAGCGGTTGAAAAAGTAGAGGAGGGACTTGCATAATGAAAGATCCTCGTGATGTTCTAAAGCGCCCTATCATTACTGAACGTTCTGCTGATCTAATGACAGAGAAGAAGTACACGTTCGAAGTTGATGTCAGAGCTAACAAAACAGAAGTGAAAGACGCTGTTGAAGAAATCTTTGGAGTGAAAGTTGAGAAAGTCAACGTTCAAAACTACAAAGGAAAATCAAAACGCGTTGGACGCTACACTGGTATGACTAGCCGTCGCAGAAAAGCGATCGTGAAATTAACTGCTGACAGCAAAGAAATCGAAATTTTTGAAGCGTAAATCTTAAAAAGAAGGAGGGAAATTCAAAATGGCGATTAAAAAGTATAAACCAACCAGTAATGGTCGTCGTGGCATGACTACTTCAGATTTTGCTGAAATCACGACTGACAAACCAGAAAAATCGTTGCTTGCACCGCTACACAAAAAAGGCGGACGTAACAACCAAGGTAGATTGACTGTTCGTCATCAAGGTGGCGGTCACAAACGTCAATACCGTATCATCGACTTTAAGCGTGATAAAGACGGTATACCTGGACGCGTTGCTACAATCGAGTATGATCCAAACCGTTCAGCGAACATCGCTCTTGTAAACTATGCAGATGGTGAGAAACGTTACATTCTTGCTCCGAAAGGAATCCAAGTTGGTACTGAAGTTACTTCTGGACCAGAAGCTGACATCAAACCAGGTAATGCTCTTCCACTTATCAACATCCCAGTTGGTACAGTTGTGCATAACATTGAATTAAAACCAGGTAAAGGTGGACAATTAGTTCGTTCTGCTGGTACTTCTGCTCAAGTTCTAGGTAAAGAAGGTAAATACGTTCTTGTACGTTTGAACTCAGGAGAAGTTCGCATGATTCTTTCTGCTTGCCGTGCGACTATCGGTCAAGTAGGAAACGAGCAACACGAATTAATCAACATCGGTAAAGCTGGACGTTCTCGCTGGAAAGGCGTACGCCCAACAGTTCGTGGTTCTGTAATGAACCCTAACGATCACCCACACGGTGGTGGTGAAGGACGCGCTCCAATCGGACGTAAATCACCAATGTCTCCATGGGGTAAACCGACTCTTGGATTCAAGACTCGTAAGAAAACCAACAAGTCTGATAAATTCATTGTACGTCGTCGTAAAAACAAGTAACGGGGTTGTCTACGGTTCATTTAGGACCGTAGTTCAATCACGAAGGGAGGTTCCACAATGGCTCGCAGCTTAAAAAAAGGACCATTTGTTGATGATCATTTGATGGCTAAAGTCGAGAAATTGAATGAAACTGACAAAAAGCAAGTCGTAAAAACTTGGTCTCGTCGTTCTACAATTTTCCCACAATTCATCGGTCACACAATCGCTGTCTATGACGGACGCAAACATGTACCTGTTTTCATTTCTGAAGATATGGTAGGTCACAAATTGGGCGAATTCGCACCAAGCCGTACTTACAAAGGTCATGCTAGTGACGATAAAAAAACAAGACGCTAATGAGAGGAGGCTTTTAAATGCAAGCTAAAGCTGTCGCAAGAACAGTCCGTATTGCTCCTCGTAAAGCACGTCTAGTAATGGACCTGATCCGAGGTAAGCAAGTAGGAGAAGCAGTTTCTATCTTAAACCTTACACCTAAGGCTGCTTCACCAATTATTGAAAAAGTATTAAAATCTGCTATCGCAAACGCTGAGCACAACTACGAGTTGGACGCTAACAGCCTAGTGATTACTCAAGCATTCGTTGACGAAGGTCCAACACTTAAGAGATTCCGTCCACGTGCTATGGGTCGTGCGAGCGCAATTAACAAACGTACTAGCCACATTACAATCGTTGTATCAGAAAAGAAGGAGGGATAATCCGTGGGTCAAAAGGTAAATCCAGTAGGTCTTCGTATTGGCGTCATTCGTGATTGGGAATCTAAATGGTTCGCAGGAAAAGATTACGCTGACTTCTTACATGAAGACTTGAAAATCCGTGAATTCATCAGCAAGCGTTTGTCTGACGCGTCTGTTTCTAAAGTAGAAATCGAACGTGCTGCAAACCGCGTAAATATCACAATCCACACGGCTAAACCAGGTATGGTAATTGGTAAAGGCGGATCTGAAGTTGAAGCACTTCGTAAAGCTCTTAACAGCCTAACTGGCAAACGTGTACACATCAACATTCTTGAAATCAAGAGAGCAGATCTTGATGCTCAGCTAGTTGCTGAAAACATCGCTCGTCAACTTGAAAACCGTATTTCATTCCGTCGTGCACAAAAACAAACAATCCAACGCACAATGCGTGCTGGAGCACAAGGAATCAAAACAATGGTTTCTGGTCGTCTTGGCGGTGCAGATATTGCTCGTTCTGAATATTACAGTGAAGGTACTGTTCCATTGCACACACTTCGTGCTGACATCGACTATGCTACTGCTGAAGCTGACACTACTTATGGTAAGCTTGGCGTAAAAGTATGGATCTATCGTGGAGAAGTCCTTCCAACTAAGAAGAATACTGCGGAAGGAGGAAAATAATATGTTATTGCCAAAACGCGTGAAGTATCGCAGAGAACATCGTGGAAAAATGCGTGGTCGTGCAAAAGGCGGTACTGAAGTACATTTCGGTGAGTACGGTATCCAGGCTCTTGAAGCTTCTTGGATCACAAACCGTCAAATCGAAGCTGCTCGTATTGCTATGACTCGTTACATGAAACGTGGCGGTAAAGTTTGGATTAAAATTTTCCCTTCTAAGCCATACACAGCTAAACCTCTAGAGGTCCGCATGGGTTCCGGTAAAGGTGCTCCAGAAGGATGGGTAGCTGTAGTAAAACCGGGCAAAGTTTTATT
Source organism: Bacillus sp. FSL M7-0791 (assembly GCF_038627085.1). NCBI lineage: Bacteria > Bacillati > Bacillota > Bacilli > Caryophanales > Bacillaceae > Bacillus > Bacillus sp. FSL M7-0791. The sequence continues at coordinate 143,329 of NZ_CP152022.1, forward strand.
TGAAATTTCTGGTGTGTCTGAAGAAGTTGCTCGTGAAGCTCTTCGTCTTGCATCTCACAAATTGCCAATTAAAACGAAGTTCGTAAAACGTGAAGAAATTGGTGGTGAATCAAATGAAAGCTAATGAAATTCGTGACCTTACCACTGCTGAAATTGAACAAAAAGTAAAGTCTCTTAAAGAAGAACTTTTCAATCTTCGTTTCCAATTAGCGACTGGGCAGCTTGAAAACACTGCTCGCATTCGTGAAGTGCGTAAATCAATCGCACGCATGAAAACTGTGATTCGTCAAAGAGAAATCGCTGCTAATAAATAATAATTAGAGGGGAGGCCCCGCAAACATGAGCGAACGTAACCAACGTAAAGTGTATCAAGGTCGTGTTGTTTCTGACAAAATGGATAAAACCATCACTGTTGTAGTTGAAACATACAAAAAGCATTCACTTTATGGCAAACGTGTAAGATACTCTAAAAAGTTCAAAGCACATGATGAAAACAACCAAGCAAAAATCGGAGACATCGTAAAGGTCATGGAAACTCGTCCTTTATCTGCGACTAAACGCTTTCGTCTAGTTGAAGTTGTCGAAGAAGCCGTTATTATCTAATAAAGTTCGGATTTCTTTTTCCGAAAGGAGGTAACATTAATGATTCAACAGGAGACTCGTTTAAAAGTAGCTGACAACTCTGGCGCACGCGAAGTACTAACGATTAAAGTTCTTGGTGGCTCTGGACGTAAAACGGCTAACATCGGTGATGTCATTGTTTGTACGGTTAAACAAGCAACACCTGGAGGCGTTGTCAAAAAAGGTGAAGTTGTGAAAGCAGTTATCGTTCGTACTAAGAGCGGAGCTCGCAGAAACGATGGATCTTACATCAGTTTCGATGAAAATGCATGTGTCATCATCCGTGACGACAAGAGCCCACGTGGAACTCGTATCTTCGGACCAGTAGCACGTGAACTTCGTGAAAACAACTATATGAAAATTGTTTCTCTAGCACCAGAAGTACTTTAATGAATACAATCCGCGACTCAAGGAGGTGCGATTAAATGCATGTTAAAAAGGGCGATAAAGTAGTGGTTATCTCTGGTAAAGATAAAGGTAAACAAGGTGTCATCCTTGCTGCTTTCCCTAAAAAGGAACGTGTTTTAGTAGAAGGTATTAACCTTGTGAAAAAACACTCTAAACCAACCCAAGCTAACCCTCAAGGCGGAATTTCTGAACAAGAAGCGCCGATCCACGTATCAAACGTAATGCCGCTTGATCCTAAAACGGGTGAAGTGACACGTGTTGGGTATAAAGTTGAGGACGGAAAGAAAGTCCGTGTAGCGAAAAAATCTGGGCAAGTTCTAGATAAATAGTAAATAAGGAAGGGAGGTCTTTCTCATGAACCGCCTTAAAGAAAAGTATGTAAAAGAAATTACACCTGCATTAGTTTCTAAATTTGAATACACTTCAGTAATGCAAGTGCCAAAAATCGAAAAAATCGTGATCAACATGGGTGTTGGTGACGCTGTTCAAAACGCTAAAGCAATCGATACTGCTGTTGAAGAATTAACGTTTATCGCTGGTCAAAAACCTGTCGTTACTCGTGCGAAGAAGTCTATTGCTGGATTCCGTCTACGTGAAGGAATGCCAATCGGTGCGAAAGTAACACTTCGCGGAGAGCGCATGTATGATTTCCTTGATAAACTTATTTCTGTGTCTTTACCACGTGTACGTGACTTCCGCGGGATTTCTAAGAAATCTTTCGACGGTCGTGGAAACTACACGCTTGGTATTAAAGAACAGTTAATCTTCCCAGAAATTGATTACGATAAAGTAACAAAGGTCCGCGGTATGGATATCGTTATCGTTACTACTGCCAATACGGACGAAGAAGCACGTGAGTTATTAACTCAAGTAGGTATGCCGTTCCAGAAATAATCAATGAAAGGGAGGCGAAATCGTGGCTAAAAAGTCTATGATTGCGAAACAACAACGCAAACAAAAGTTTAAAGTTCAAGAGTATACGCGCTGCGAACGTTGTGGACGTCCACATTCAGTTATTCGTAAGTTTAAACTTTGCCGTATTTGTTTCCGCGAACTTGCATATAAAGGACAAATTCCTGGCGTTAAAAAAGCCAGCTGGTAATCCCCATAAATGGGAAGGAGGTTATTAAATAATGGTTATGACAGATCCGATTGCAGATTTGCTGACTCGTATTCGCAATGCGAACATGGTACGTCATGAGAAGCTAGAAGTACCGGCTTCAAAAATCAAAAGAGAAATTGCTGAAATCTTAAAGCGTGAAGGTTTTATCCGTGACGTTGAGTACGTCGAAGACAGCAAACAAGGAATTATCCGTTTGTTCCTTAAATACGGCCAAAACAACGAACGTGTTATCACTGGTCTTAAAAGAATCAGTAAACCTGGTTTACGCGTATATGCGAAATCAAATGAAGTACCACGTGTACTTAACGGACTTGGAATCGCAATTATTTCTACATCACAAGGTGTTTTATCGGACAAAGAAGCCCGTGCTAAACAAGCTGGTGGAGAAGTACTTGCTTACGTATGGTAAAAAAAGTTTAAGATGAATGGAGGTGCTTGGTATGTCTCGTATAGGTAAAAAACTAATCGAGATCCCTTCAGGAGTAACTGTGACAAACAACGATAACACAGTGACAGTAAAGGGACCAAAAGGTGAACTAACTCGTGCATTTCACCCTGATATGGAAATTAAAATTGAGGACAACGTCTTAACTGTAAGCCGTCCGTCTGAAAATAAAGAACACCGTGCATTACATGGTACAACACGTAGCTTGATTGCAAACATGGTTGAAGGTGTATCTAAAGGTTTCGAAAGAGGTTTAGAACTTATCGGTGTCGGTTACCGTGCAGCTAAATCTGGAAACAAACTTGTTCTTAACGTTGGATACTCTCATCCAGTTGAAATCGTTCCTGAGGCTGGAGTTGAAATCGAAGTTCCATCTCAAACGAAAGTAATCATTAAAGGTATCGATAAAGAGCGTGTAGGAGCTCTAGCTTCTAACATCCGCGCTGTCCGTGCTCCAGAGCCTTACAAAGGTAAAGGAATTCGTTACGAAGGTGAATTCGTTCGCCGTAAAGAAGGAAAAACTGGTAAGTAAGATCGCTTAAAGTGAAGAAAGGAGTGACTCGGATGATTACGAAAACTAGCAAAAACGCTACTCGTCTTAAAAGACATGCTCGTGTTCGTGCGAAACTTTCAGGTACTGCTGAAAGACCTCGCCTTAACGTTTTCCGTTCTAACAAGAATATCTACGCTCAAGTAATTGATGATGTTAACGGTGTAACACTTGTAAGTGCTTCTACTCTTGATAAAGAGTTAAAGATCGAGAATAGTTCTGACACTGCAGCTGCTACGAAAGTTGGCGAACTTGTTGCAAAACGTGCTGTTGAAAAAGGAATCTCTAACGTGGTATTTGACCGCGGAGGATACCTATATCATGGACGTGTAAAAGCTCTAGCTGAAGCTGCTCGTGAGGCTGGACTTAAATTTTAATAAAAGAAGGAGGGACACATCCGAATGAGTCGTATTGACCCAAGCAAATTAGAGTTAGAAGAACGCTTAGTTACGGTTAACCGCGTAGCGAAAGTTGTTAAAGGTGGACGTCGTTTCCGTTTTGCAGCTTTAGTTGTTGTCGGTGACAAAAACGGTCATGTAGGTTTCGGTACTGGTAAAGCACAAGAAGTACCAGAAGCGATCCGCAAAGCTGTTGAAGATGCGAAAAAGAATTTAATTGAAGTACCAATGGTTGGAACTACAATTCCACATGAAATCATCGGTCGATTCGGTGCAGGAAACGTTCTATTGAAGCCTGCTTCAGAAGGTACAGGAGTTATCGCTGGAGGCCCAGTGCGTGCGGTACTTGAGCTTGCTGGTCTAGCTGATATCCTTTCTAAATCTCTAGGTTCTAATACACCGATCAACATGATCCGCGCAACACTTCAAGGTTTAAGTGAGCTTAAACGTGCTGAAGATGTAGCGAAGCTTCGTGGAAAATCTGTAGAAGACCTGTTAGGATAAGGAGGGAACAATAATGGCAAATAAATTAGAAATTACCCTCAAACGCAGTGTAATCGGTCGCCCTGAAGATCAGCGTGTCACTGTTCGTACTCTTGGTCTTAAGAAAACAAACCAAACAGTCGTACATGAAGACAATGCAGCGATCCGCGGCATGATTAACAAGGTGTCTCATTTAGTTTCTGTTAAAGAACAATAAAACATTTTTAATCGATAAGGAGGTGCCCAAATGAAACTTCATGAATTGAAGCCTTCAGAAGGTTCACGTAAAGTACGCAACCGTGTTGGTCGTGGTATTGGATCAGGTAACGGTAAAACTTCTGGTAAAGGTCATAAAGGTCAAAACGCTCGTTCTGGCGGCGGTGTACGCCCTGGTTTCGAAGGTGGTCAGATGCCTTTATTCCAACGCCTTCCAAAACGTGGTTTTACAAACATCAACCGTAAAGATTACGCGGTAATCAACTTAGACAGATTAAACAGTTTTGACGAAGGAACGGAAGTAACTCCTGAACTTCTTCTAGAGACTGGTGCAATAAGCAAGTTAAAAGCAGGAGTAAAAATTCTTGGCAACGGTAAATTAGAAAAAAAATTAACTGTAAAAGCCAATAAATTCTCTGCTTCTGCGAAAGAAGCGATTGAAGCTGCTGGCGGTACAGCCGAGGTGATCTAACTTGTTTAAGACAATCTCCAATTTTATGCGCGTGAAAGATATACGGAATAAGATTATATTCACACTTTTAATGTTAGTCGTCTTTCGTATAGGTGCTTTCATCCCTGTGCCTAATGTGAACGCCGATGTTCTCCAGGCACAGGATCAAATGAGTGTTTTCGGAATCCTCAACACGTTTGGGGGCGGGGCACTTTTCCAATTCTCCATTCTTGCAATGGGGATTATGCCGTATATCACTGCTTCGATCATCATTCAGCTCTTGCAGATGGATGTTGTGCCGAAGTTTACTGAGTGGTCAAAGCAAGGAGAGGTTGGCCGCCGAAAATTAGCACAATTCACAAGGTATTTTACAATTGTTCTAGGATTTATCCAGGCGCTGGGAATGTCATATGGATTCAACAATATGGCAGGAGGCATGCTGATTGAAAACCCTGGTGTTTCAACGTATCTCTTAATTGCGGTCGTACTCACTGCGGGAACAGCATTTTTAATGTGGCTGGGTGAGCAGATTACTGCTCACGGTGTTGGTAACGGTATTTCGATTATTATCTTTGCCGGTATCATCGCTGGTATCCCTCAAACATTAAAACAAGTGTACGCTCAACAATTTGTAGGTGGAGATGGACAGCTGTTCATGCAAATCCTTAAAATTGCCCTTATTGTCATTGCCATTCTTGTCATTGTTATCGGTGTTATTTACATTCAAATGGCAGTGAGAAAGATTGCAATTCAATATTCAAAGGGAACTGGCCGTGCACAAATGTCTGCTAGTCAAGCAACGCACCTTCCATTGAAAGTGAATCCAGCAGGGGTGATTCCAGTCATCTTTGCCGTTTCTTTCATTATTACTCCGCAGACGATCGCATCGTTCTTCGGAACCAATAATGTGACAACTTGGATAACCAACAACTTTGACTATACTAAGCCAATCGGTATGACGATTTATGTAGCACTGATTGTTGCTTTCACATATTTTTATGCCTTTGTCCAAGTCAATCCTGAACAAATGGCTGAAAATCTGCAAAAGCAGGGTGGCTATATCCCGGGAGTTCGTCCAGGGAAAATGACTCAAGATAGAATTACGAGCATTTTGTACCGACTCACGTTTGTGGGCGCCATTTTCTTAGCCGTGATTTCAATACTTCCTATCTTTTTCATTCAATTCGCTGGATTACCTTCCGCTGCACAAATTGGCGGCACAAGTCTTCTCATTGTTGTAGGTGTTGCACTTGAAACAATGAAACAGCTTGAAAGCCAATTAGTGAAACGAAATTACCGTGGATTTATGAAATAAAACAGAGGGCTGGGCAGCTGCCCAACCTCTCTAAGTAAGGAAGGGGAAATCCGAAATGAACTTAGTCTTAATGGGGCTTCCGGGTGCTGGTAAAGGCACTCAGGCAGAACGAATTGTTGATGATTATGGGATCCCTCATATCTCAACAGGAGATATGTTCCGCGCTGCTATGAAAGAGGAGACACAACTTGGGCTCGAAGCAAAATCCTTTATCGATAAAGGAGAGCTTGTTCCTGATGAGGTCACAATCGGTATTGTTAGAGAAAGACTTGGCAAAAATGATTGTGAACAAGGTTTTCTTCTGGACGGATTTCCGCGAACAGTCGCTCAGGCTGAAGCTTTAGAAGAAATTCTAAAGGACCTTGGCAGAACGATTGATTATGTCATTAATATTAAAGTCGATAAAGATGCTTTGATGGAGCGTCTGACTGGCCGAAGAATTTGCAAAAATTGCGGAGCAACATATCATTTAGTATTCAATCCACCTGCGAAAGAAAATGTTTGCGACAAGTGCGGAGGCGAGCTTTATCAACGTGCAGATGATAATGCAGAAACCGTTTCGACTAGACTTGAAGTAAACTTAAAGCAGACTGAACCTTTACTGAACTTCTATTCAGAAAAAGGATATCTTGCAAACATTGATGGTGCGAAGCACATTAACGATGTATATGCAGATATCAAGGACCTGCTTGGAGGATTAAATAAATGATTATCTGTAAAACTCCTCGCGAGCTTGAGATTATGAGAGAAGCTGGACGTATTGTCGCACTGACTCATGAAGAGCTGAAGAAACACATAAAACCAGGTATTTCGACAAAAGAATTGGATCAAATTGCCGAACGTTTTATTACAAAGCAGGGTGCAATCCCATCTTTTAAAGGGTATAATGGTTTTCGCGGGAGCATTTGCGTTTCGGTGAATGAAGAACTCGTTCACGGTATTCCTGGTAAACGGGTTTTACGTGATGGTGACATCATTAGTATCGATATTGGCGCAAAGTTAAATGGCTATCATGGTGACTCTGCTTGGACTTATCCAGTTGGGGTAATCAGTGATGAAGACCGCAAACTACTGGAAGTCACAGAGGAATCTCTATATAAAGGCTTACAGGAAGCAAAGCCAGGCGAACGTCTGTCGAACATTTCCCATGCCATACAAACGTATGTTGAAAATGAGAATTTTTCAGTTGTTAGAGAATATGTTGGACATGGGGTCGGACAGGATCTTCATGAGGACCCTCAAATTCCTCATTATGGTCCGCCCAACAAAGGCCCGCGGCTAAAACCTGGAATGGTGTTGGCCATCGAACCGATGGTGAACGCAGGCAGCCGATATGTGAAAACATTGGCTGATAACTGGACGGTTGTAACGGTTGATGGGAAAAAGTGTGCTCACTTTGAGCATACGATTGCGATTACAGATACAGGTTTTGATATACTGACTAAGATTTAGGTCTTCACTGAAGCCTTTCAGGCCCAAATCGGGCAGGTTGTCTGTATAGTCCAAAGAAAGAACAAGATCAGTATACAGGTGTCATCGGCATATTCGTTGACTGCCATGTACTAATCGCAGACGGAGAAAAGCGTAAATTTCATTCTCCTAAGAAAAAATATCAATCATATAACCTTTTATGATTGCGTATCTCCGGAAGTTCAGAACAGTATATTCAAAACAGGTCGGGTGATAGATGAACAATTGAGAGATTCTCATTTGGACATTTGTCAGAGAGCAAGTTACTGATTTGAAGAAGGGAGAACACTTGAATGGCGAAAGACGATGTAATTGAAGTGGAAGGTACTGTAGCAGAAACTTTGCCAAACGCAATGTTCAAAGTTGAACTAGAGAATGGTCATACAGTTTTGGCTCATGTATCAGGAAAAATCCGTATGCACTTCATTCGCATTTTACCTGGAGACAAAGTTACGGTAGAATTATCTCCATATGACTTAACTCGTGGTAGAATTACGTACCGTTACAAATAAAGCAACTCCGGAAGAAGGAGGTTGGAAACACATGAAAGTGAGACCATCTGTTAAACCTATCTGTGAAAAATGTAAAGTTATTCGCAGAAAAGGAAAAGTAATGGTGATCTGTGAAAACCCAAAACATAAACAAAAACAAGGCTAATAACAAGGAGGTGCCCAAATCATGGCTCGTATTGCTGGTGTAGATATTCCACGTGATAAGCGTGTTGTCATTTCTTTAACATATGTTTTTGGAATTGGTCGTACGACTGCGCAACAAGTCCTTAAAGAAGCAGGTGTTTCTGAAGACACTCGCGTTCGCGATCTAACTGAAGACGAACTTGGTAAAATCCGTGATATCATTGACAAACTTAAAGTAGAAGGTGACCTTCGTCGTGAAGTTTCACTTAACATTAAGCGTCTAATTGAAATCGGAAGCTACCGCGGAATCCGTCATCGTAGAGGACTTCCTGTTCGTGGACAAAACACAAAAAACAACGCGCGTACTCGTAAAGGTCCGCGTCGTACTGTAGCTAACAAGAAAAAATAAGTAAAGGAGGTAGTTAAAGAATGGCTGCTGCTCGTAAACAAAATACGCGTAAACGTCGCGTGAAAAAGAATATTGAAGCTGGAATCGCTCATATCCGTTCCACTTTCAACAACACGATCGTAACGATTACTGATGTTCATGGAAACGCAATTTCTTGGTCAAGTGCTGGTGCATTAGGATTCAGAGGTTCTCGTAAATCTACTCCTTTCGCTGCACAAATGGCTGCTGAAACAGCTGCTAAAGGTTCTATCGAACACGGTCTTAAAACACTTGAAGTAACTGTTAAAGGTCCTGGTTCTGGTCGTGAAGCTGCAATTCGTGCGCTTCAAGCTGCAGGTCTTGAAGTTACTGCAATTAGAGACGTAACTCCAGTTCCTCATAACGGATGCCGTCCACCAAAACGTCGCCGCGTGTAATTTGTTTGTATAGATTTTGTGTCCCTGTCAATAATGGGTTATGATACAGTTATTTATGAGACGAATACACGACTCGTTGCCTGAGCACATACGGGACTAAACAATGAGGAATTTCGGATGGAATCTCATATGATTCTATTCGAGGTTTCGACGTTTTGAAGGAGGGTTTTATTAGATGATCGAAATTGAAAAACCAAAAATCGAAACGGTTGAAATCAGCGACGATGCCAAGTATGGCAAGTTTGTCGTAGAGCCACTTGAGCGTGGATATGGTACCACTTTAGGGAACTCCCTTCGTCGTATCCTTTTATCCTCACTTCCTGGTGCAGCTGTAACATCGATCCAGATAGATGGTGTCTTACACGAATTCTCAACGATCGAAGGCGTGGTTGAAGATGTTACAACGATTATCTTAAACATTAAAAAGCTTGCACTCAAAATCTACTCTGAAGAAGAGAAGACGCTTGAAATTGATGTACAAGATGAAGGTACTGTAACAGCTGCTGATATTACACACGACAGCGATATTGAAATCTTAAATCCAGATCTTCACATCGCAACTCTTGGCAAGAATGCGAGCTTCCGTGTTCGCTTAACTGCACAAAGAGGTCGCGGGTATAATCCTGCTGATGCAAACAAAAGAGACGATCAGCCAATCGGTGTGATTCCGATCGACTCAATCTATACACCTGTATCTCGTGTGACTTATCAAGTGGAGAACACCCGTGTTGGGCAAATCACAAACTATGATAAATTAACACTAGATGTATGGACTGATGGAAGCACAGGACCGAAAGAAGCGATCGCTCTAGGTTCTAAGATTTTAACTGAACACCTGAATATTTTCGTTGGGTTAACTGACGAAGCTCAGCATGCTGAAATCATGGTTGAGAAAGAAGAAGACCAAAAAGAAAAAGTGCTTGAAATGACAATTGAAGAGCTTGATCTTTCTGTTCGTTCTTACAACTGTTTGAAGCGTGCGGGTATTAACACTGTTCAAGAGCTTGCTAACAAGACAGAAGAGGATATGATGAAAGTTCGTAACCTTGGACGTAAATCTCTTGAAGAAGTGAAAGCGAAACTAGAAGAACTTGGACTGGGTCTTCGTAAAGACGATTGACTAGTTTCATTGTGAACTAGGATTTTCGTGTGTTTTTTATTCATACAGCATCTCTAATTAAGGAGGGGACATCACATGGCATACAGAAAGCTAGGACGCACTAGTGCACAACGTAAAGCAATGCTTCGTGACCTAACGACTGATTTGATCATCAACGAACGCATCGAAACAACTGAAACACGTGCGAAAGAACTTCGCTCTGTAGTTGAAAAAATGATCACTCTTGGCAAACGCGGAGATCTTCATGCTCGCCGTCAAGCTGCAGCTTACATTCGTAATGAAGTAGCTAACGCTGAAACAAACCAAGATGCACTTCAAAAATTATTCGCTGACGTTGCAACTCGCTACGAAGATCGCCAAGGTGGATACACTCGTATCATGAAGCTTGGACCTCGTCGCGGCGATGGCGCACCAATGGCTGTCATTGAATTAGTTTAATCACATATCGTGTATCTAAGAAAGGGCGGGACAGTTCATAACTGGATCTATGCCCTTTTTTAGGTACTACGGCTTTTTTAGGAATAAGCAAAGAAGAGGTTGAGCTGAGAGGAGGTCCGGTAGAGATGGGGAAGACATTAATTGACGTAAAAGACATTGTATTTCGTTATCACAAGGATGCGGACAAGCCCGCTTTAGATCAAGTGTCACTGCATGTGAATCAAAATGAATGGCTCGCCATTGTTGGTCATAACGGTTCAGGTAAATCCACACTTGCCCGTGTGCTGAATGGGCTCATTTTACCGGATGCTGGTACGGTCAAGGTTGGAGAGATTGAGCTCAAAGAAGAAAGTGTTTGGGATATTCGCAAAAAGGTAGGAATGGTCTTTCAAAACCCAGATAACCAATTTGTGGGCTCAACGGTTCGTGATGATGTGGCTTTTGGTTTAGAAAATAACGGGGTTGAGCGGGAATTGATGATAGAACGTGTAGATTGGGCTGTCAAACAGGTCAATATGCAGGAGTTTCTTGATCAAGAGCCGCACCATCTATCAGGCGGGCAGAAGCAGAGAGTCGCCATTGCAGGTGTGCTTGCCGCAAGCCCTGACATCATGATCTTGGATGAAGCAACATCAATGCTTGATCCGATTGGCCGTGAAGAAGTGTTAGAGACTGTTAGACTATTGAAGGAACAAGGAACGGTCACAGTCATTTCCATCACACATGATTTAGACGAGGCTGCCAAGGCAGACCGCGTCATTGTGATGAATGGCGGGAAGAAATTTGCCGAGGGAACGCCAGAGGAAGTATTTGAACTAGATGAACAGCTGGTTCAGATTGGACTTGATCTGCCATTCTCCTATCGATTGAGCAAGCAATTGAAGCAGCAAGGTGTGCCGCTTGCAAATGCCCATTTGACACAAGAAGGATTGGTGAAAGAGCTATGGACATTACGATCAAAGAATTAGAGCATCGTTATCAAATGAAAACGCCGTTTGAGCGTCTCGCTTTGTATGATGTCAATGCTTCCATCAAAGAGGGCAGCTATGTCGCTGTCATTGGTCATACGGGCTCTGGTAAGTCTACATTGCTGCAGCATTTAAATGGATTGCTCAAACCAACGAAGGGGAGCATTGCGCTTGGAGAGACAATTTTACAAGCCAATAAAAAGCAGAAGGATATGAAACCCCTCCGGAAAAAGGTAGGCATCGTGTTTCAGTTTCCTGAGCATCAGCTCTTTGAGGAAACCATCCTCAAGGATATCTGCTTTGGTCCAATGAACTTCGGTGTTCCTCAAGAGAAGGCAGAAGCGAAGGCGAAGGAGATGCTGAAACTGGTTGGTCTTCCTGAATCTCTATTATCTCGATCTCCCTTTGAACTAAGCGGCGGTCAAATGAGACGTGTGGCGATTGCAGGCGTTTTAGCGATGGAGCCAGAAGTGCTTGTGCTTGATGAGCCGACTGCTGGGCTGGATCCACGCGGGCGGAAGGAAATTATGGACATGTTCTATGACCTTCATCAAAAGGCAAACCTCACCACGATCCTGGTCACACACAGTATGGAGGATGCCGCTCATTATGCGGATCAAATGATTGTGATGCATAAAGGAACAGTGAAGGCGACAGGCACGCCGAGAGAGTTGTTTGCCAATCGTACAGACATGTCTTCGTTTGGTCTCGACCTCCCGGAAACGATTAAATTCCAGCAGACTGTAGAAGAAAAGCTTGGTATTACGTTTCCAAGGCCGCTTCTGACCATGGATGAAATGGCAGAAGCCTTAACAGCTCTTTATCAGGAGGACACGACATCATGATGGATAGTATGATTATCGGCAAATATGTGCCAGGCTCATCCTTTGTCCATCGTCTTGATCCAAGGACAAAGCTGTTATCAATTTTCTTTTTCGTCTTTATCGTCTTTTTTGCTAATAATTACATCACTTACGGGCTTTTAGGTGTCTTTACCATCCTTGTGGTGATGGTTTCTCAGGTGCCGCTATACTTTATTCTCAAGGGAATGAAGCCGATCCTATGGATTGTCCTGTTTACCTTTATTCTGCATATTTTCATGACAAAGGATGGCGCCTTGCTATTCCACTTTGGTTTTCTGAATATTTATGAAGAAGGTCTTAAACAGGGGATCTTCATTTCACTCCGTTTTGTCTATCTCATTATGATGACGACACTTCTTACGTTAACCACAACGCCTATAGAAGTGACAGACGGGATGGAAAAACTGCTGCACCCATTCCGTAAAATCAAACTGCCTGTTCATGAGCTTGCTCTCATGATGTCCATCTCTCTTCGGTTTATTCCGACGTTATTAGAAGAGACAGACAAAATCATGAAGGCACAAATGGCAAGAGGCGTTGATTTTACAAGCGGACCTTTAAAGGATCGTCTGAAAGCTATCGTTCCTTTGCTTGTTCCGCTTTTCGTCAGTGCGTTTAAGCGTGCAGAGGAACTGGCGACCGCGATGGAAGCGAGAGGCTACCGCGGGGGAGAAGGACGGACGAAATACCGTCAGCTTGTCTGGGGCATGAAGGACACGTTCACGCTGCTTCTATTCATCCTGTTAACAGCACTCCTTGTGCTGCTTAGAAATTAGGTGATTCCTAGATGAAGGTCAAATGTACCGTATCCTACGATGGGACACATTTTAAAGGCTATCAGGTGCAGCCAGGGCAGCGAACCGTTCAGACGGAGATTGAGTCGGCCCTTGCAAGAATGCACAAACAGGATGAACTGATTCCGATCGTGGCTTCCGGCCGGACAGACAGCGGTGTCCATGCAAAGGGACAGGTCATCCATTTTGAGACCCCGCTCTCGATCCCGATGGAGAGATGGCCTTTTGCCCTCAACAGCCTGCTGCCGGATGATATCCGTGTTCTAAAGGCTGAGGAGGTCGATGATTCGTTTCATGCCAGATTTGGTGTTGTTTCGAAGGAGTACCGTTATAAGGTCTCAACAGAAACACACCAAAATGTGTTCACGAGACAGTATGCCTGTCACTATCCTTACCGGCTGGACATCGATAAAATGAGAGAAGCCGCAGAGCACCTGATTGGGACACATGACTTTACAAGCTTTTGTGCGGCCAATACAGAGGTTCAGGACAAGGTGAGGGTTATTTATGCCCTTGAGTGGAAAAACGTCTCAGACGGCCTTGAAATGCGTGTGAGAGGGAATGGTTTTTTATACAACATGGTGCGGATTATCGCTGGAACGTTGCTTGAAATCGGTTCTGGTAAATTTCACCCTGATGAGATAAAAGCCATGCTTGCCGCCCGAAATCGCGAAGCGGCAGGCAAGACTGCGCCTAGTCACGGACTGTATTTATGGGAAGTTTTCTATGACAACTAAACCAGGTGTAACATGTTCTTGACACAGGAAGCAGAAAGTTATAAGATATCATATGGTATGTATTTCAACCCCACAAATAAGCCCCGGAAGACTTATCTGTGTTTTGAAATAGAACGTAGCATTTGATTCAAGGAAAATTCATTGATTTATTTAGGAGGGAAACTCATGCGTACAACACCAATGGCGAACGCAAGCACAATTGAGCGCAAATGGCTAGTTGTTGATGCGGCAGGCAAGACTCTAGGTCGTCTTTCTACTGAAGTAGCATCACTTTTGCGCGGTAAGCACAAACCAACTTATACACCACACGTTGATACAGGTGATCATGTAATCATCATCAATGCTGAGAAAATCGAATTAACTGGCAAGAAATTGACGGACAAAATTTACTACCGTCACACGATGCACCCAGGTGGTTTGAAACAAAGAACTGCTCTTGAGATGCGTACAAACTACCCTGAAAAAATGTTGGAGCTTGCTATCAAAGGTATGCTTCCAAAGGGTCCACTAGGTCGTCAAATGTTCAAAAAATTAAATGTGTACCGTGGTTCTGAGCATCCACATCAAGCACAACAACCTGAAGTTTACGAACTTCGCGGTTAATTATAAGGGAGGTTAACAATTTGGCACAGGTTCAATATTACGGTACAGGTCGTCGTAAAAGTTCTGTAGCGCGCGTTCGCTTAGTTCCAGGTGAAGGCCGTATCGTCGTTAATAATCGTGAAATTACTGAATACATTCCATTCGCTGCTTTAATCGAAGACGTGAAACAGCCTTTGAACATCACAGAAACAGCTAACAGCTACGATGTTCTTGTAAATGTTCACGGTGGTGGATTCTCTGGTCAAGCTGGAGCAATTCGTCACGGTATCTCTCGTGCTCTTCTAGAAGTAGATCCTGAGTACCGTACACCACTTAAACGTGCTGGACTTCTTACTCGTGACTCTCGTATGAAAGAGCGTAAGAAATACGGTCTTAAAGGCGCTCGTCGCGCACCTCAGTTCTCAAAACGTTAATCAATTTTATATTGTATGGACGTTTTACAAAGGTTTGTTACAGACAAACCATATATGAAAAGCATCAGCATCCTGCTGATGCTTTTTTTATTTGTGCTTTTTTTGTATGGAAACATATAAAATAGGATCATAGCAAGGTTTCTGTTTAAAAAACGAAGTCTATGGAGGGGGTGTCATATGAATCTAACAACAGAAAGGTGTATCATTCGCTCATTTGCTGAAGATGATTGGCAGGATGTCTATGCATATACTTCTGATCCGGAAGTGATGAAGTATATTCCGGAAGGTGTTTTTTCTAAAGAAAATGGGCAGGAATTTGTTAAAAATAATCGTCTTAAAACAGCCAAGAATTTTGCTGTTCTATTAAAAGAAAACCAGATTTGCATCGGGCATATCGTGTTTCATTCTTACTTTGGTGAGCACACATATGAAATTGGCTGGGTTTTCAATCCTGCCTATCAAAACAAGGGCTATGCATCAGAAGCGGCGTATGCTGTCTTACATCATGGTTTTCACACACTGAACTTACATCGGATCATTGCCACTTGTCAGCCTGAAAATGTGCCATCGTGGAGAGTGATGGAGAAAATGGGGATGAGGAGAGAGGGGTATTTTAAAAAATGTATACCCCAAGGAAATGAGTGGTGGGATGAGTTTTACTATGCCCTCCTACAAGAGGAATGGTTCGAGAAGAGGGCTTGATCAGTTTTCATGATATGAAGTACATTGATGAAAAAGCAGCTGATCAAATCTTAATGAGAACGCTCTTAACTGGTATTTTGGTAAGTGAAGATAGTTTTCGTCCATCCCAGGAGGTGCTTTCATTGAATATAAATCAATTAACATGTAGAGAAGCTGTGCTAGAAGACCTCGACCAAATCATCTTCATGCTTTCAGATGATAAGTTAGGTCAAAAGAGAGAGCGTTACACTCGCCCATTATTAGAAAGCTATATTGAAGCCTTTCATTCAATAAATGCTGATCCAAATATTGAACTCATTGTTGCGTGTGACCAGGAAGAAGCAGTTGGTGTTCTTCAGTTAACCATGACGCCATTTCTTACACATCAAGGGGGATGGAGAGCATCCATTGAAGGAGTTCGTACGGCTTCAAGTCATAGAGGGAAAGGAGTCGGTTCGCTGCTTATAAAGTGGGCCATTCAACGCGCAAGCGACCGCGGCTGTCATATGATTCAGCTGACAACAGATAAACAGAGGCCAGAAGCACGACATTTTTATGAGAAATTAGGGTTTGAAGCCACGCATGAAGGAATGAAGCTGCATCTGCCCCATGAATAAGGACATCAAGAAGCGGAGGATTCACGAACCTCTGCCTTTTTATGCCTTTATTTTAAATATTTGTTATATTAAACATGTAAAACCTCTGTTATTTGGAAAGGAGAAACATGTTACTCAAAATCGGTCTAGTTGTTATAGGTGTGGTCGTACTTTACGTGGGGGTTCAAGTCTTGCTGTATAAAAGAGATATGAAGAAAACGAAGGAAGATCTTTTGACATTTGTCGCAAAAAACAAAAAGGACGTATCAGTGACAATCATTGAAAATGATGATGTGGTGTTAGAGTGGAATGCTGATCAAAAAACGCCACTTGCAAGTACGGTGAAATTAGTGGTTTTATTTCATTTTGTTAAAGCTGTATCGATCGGCGGCATCAAGCTAGAGGAAAAAGTGGCATTGTCTAATATAGAGCGGTTTTATATTGATAGAACAGACGGTGGTGCGCACGCGTACTGGCTGGAGGTCAATGATTTTTCTGAGCATGCGACTTTATTAGATGTTGCCAAAGGGATGATGCAATTCAGTTCAAATGCTTGTACGGATTATTTGATTGACCGGCTGGGCTTAGAAAAGATCAATGATCAGATGAAACAAGCAGGTCTTACAGAACATGATGAACTCATGCCGCTGACGCCAGTGATTTTGTGGTCCGCTTATGTATCTGATCGTCGGCGGGATGCATTCAAGAAAATGAGCGGTGTATCCGAAGAACAATACAAATCTCTAATGAATGAGATTTTTAATATCATGAAAAATGACCCAGAGCATAAAAAGGCGTTAGAAGAAAAAATGAAAAAAAAGAACTTATTAGGCTGGCGTATACAATCATTACTGACGCAAAAGCTGACAAAGTCTACAACCAATCAATATGCACAATTTATGAAACGGCTTCATGACGAGCTGTTAACAACAGAAGAAAAGAGTCTTTTTAGCCAAATCGTACTGGGAGAAACATTGAAAAAGGAAACAGATCAATATTTTTGGTATAAAGGCGGTGCAACATTGTTCGTTTTCACAGGTGCTTTATATCGAAGAACAGATACATCCTCTATATCCATTTCTCTTTTTATCAATGATCCAAAAGCCAACAATTCTCACTGGATTGGGGAAGTATTCAACGAATTTATGCTTACTACAGCAGTGGATCAAAACTTTCGACAACGATTGATACAGGCTTTCACTACATAAACATCAAAAAACAGAGGGAAACACCCCTCTGTTTTATTATTTCTGCATTGGAAACGCTTTGTATACATCTTGGCGTTTCTTTTTTGACTTCACAACTCCATCAACCAGTTCCTTTTGCCAAAACGCTGTATCGTCTTTGTACTTTTTAAAAGGGTGAGGGAGCTCTTTTTCTAGCTGTTTTCTTTTAAACGTGACGGACGGCTCGTCTTTCGAGCTCATGTTAAGTGTCACTTGCTCTACGTTATCGACAAGAATAAAAAGTGCGATGGCGTTGTATAAATACGTTTTTTCGATTGTGTCCTTTTGATCAAACCAGAAGGCGTCAAACTGTTCTTCTGTATAGCCTGCATTTTCTTTTTCTCCATACATGACGTCTAATGCTTATCCATTCCGATCGTTCACAGGCCGCCATTTCCATTTACTGAACTGCATGTTTTGTTCAAACCAACGAACAATACAAAGAAAAAAGGAGTTCAGTCCATGGCGGAAGTGCTTTCATTTTATCAACTAAAAACAAAACGAGATGTCACGCTTGAAAAGAAGCTTTTGCGTACATTGTCTCTTCAACAAGTGACGGCCGCTTCTGAGAAATTCACAAAGAAGCTGTTTCCATTTGCAGATGATCCAGCCGGTATAATGAGTGATGGCTGCATCGATTTCGCCATTGAAGCTTTTTTAGCTGGCGGAAGATACGGTGAGTCGAGTAAATACGGCGAGTCGTTTGACGATATCAAAAAGCGATCCTCCCAGGAGGAAGCCGAGCTGATTGAAGAGCTCGCGGGGTGCTTGCAATCGTGGGGGAATATGTTCCGTATGGAGCGGAAGATGTCATATTTATATCCATTTGCGAAGGATTTTTTAAGCATGTGGTGGCAGGAAGGCTTTCGTGAATCAGAAAAAAGACACAAGCTTCGGCTGCACTAAGCATATTTCCAGCCCTTGTCCCATATCTATAAAATAATGGTGTATGGGAGGGACAGGGATGAAAAGAAAGCTGAAGTGGACAGGGTTTTTAATTGGGTTTATTGTCCTCTTATTCTTATTCAGGTTTCAATTTCTAAATGATGATTCATGGAAATCGTGGAATTTGCCTCTAAGCGGGAAGATCATCTATTTAGATCCGGGTCACGGCGGTCCAGATGGCGGGGCTGTGGGAGGAGAGCTGCTTGAGAAAGAGATTGCACTGGATGTATCCATGAAGATACGTGACTATTTGCAGGAGCAGGGAGCACTTGTTCTCATGACCCGAGAGGATGATTCTGATTTATCATCAAAGAATACAAAGGGATATGCCCGGAAGAAAGCGGAGGATTTAAGGAACCGCGTCAAAGTCATCAATGAATCTGAAGCGGATCTCTATTTAAGCATTCATTTAAATGCGATACCATCAAACAAATGGAGCGGGGCTCAGACGTTTTTTTACGGAAAGTATGAAGAAAATGAAAAGGCAGCCAAGTTCATTCAGGATGAATTGCGCAGGAATCTTGAAAACACAGATCGAAAGGCGAAGCGGATTAATGGCATTTATTTAATGCAAAATGTCACAAAGCCAGGAGCTCTTGTGGAAATTGGATTTCTCTCCAACCCGAAAGAGGCTGGACAGCTGGCAACACCTAAATATCAGGATCAAATTGCTGCCTCTATTTATAAAGGAATTTTAAGATATTTAACAGAGCAAAAAGCGCCGCCTGAATAAGGGGCTTTTTCCTTTTGATCACAGGCAAACAGGACAGACATTGTAAGGATATGTATGATATACTTGGATTGTAAACGAATTCAATAAAGGGTGAGGTTCTGCTATGATCGGACAAGATGATGTGAGAAAACTAGTTGGGAAGATGGACGAACCTTTCCTTCATATACCGCTTGGTGAGCTGGATGCCATCAAGGAAATCAGCCTAAAGCCTGAGAAAGAGCATGTGAGCCTGAAGGTGGCTATTGCCAAAACAGGCACTGCTGAGCAGATGAAGCTGCAGCAAGACATCGTACAAGCCTTGAAAGCAGCTGGCGCTAACACAGTAGGACTTCGTTTTGAGGAACTTCCTCAGGAAACACTTGAAAAGTTTATGCCATCACAAGATGAGGAAGAAACCCTGCTTAACTCTAAAAATCCGCCTGAGTTCTTAGCGATTGCGAGTGGAAAGGGCGGCGTTGGTAAATCGACGGTTTCTGTTAACCTTGCTGTAGCGCTCGCTCGTCTAGGGAAAAAAGTCGGGCTGATTGATGCTGATATTTATGGCTTTAGTGTACCGGATATGATGGGAATCACTGTCAGACCAACAGTTAAAGGGGAAAAAATTATTCCTGTGGAGCGCTTTGGTGTCAAAGTGATTTCAATGGGCTTTTTTGTTGAAGAAAATGCACCGGTTATTTGGAGAGGACCGATGCTTGGAAAAATGTTAAATAACTTCTTCCACGAAGTTGAGTGGGGAGAATTAGATTACTTACTATTAGACCTTCCGCCTGGAACGGGAGATGTAGCGCTAGATATTCATACAATGCTGCCTAGCTGTAAAGAAATCATTGTCACTACACCGCATCCAACGGCTGCCTTCGTTGCAGCAAGAGCAGGCGCAATGGCACTGCAAACAGATCATGAAGTGCTCGGTGTCGTTGAGAATATGAGCTATTATGAAAGCAAAAAAACAGGTGAAAAGGAATACGTTTTTGGAAAAGGCGGCGGGGAAAAGCTGGCTGAAGAGCTGCGTGTATCAGTCCTTGGCCAAATTCCTTTAAGACAGCCTGATTGGAATGAGGATGATTTCGCGCCTTCTGTCTATGATGCAAGTCATCCGACAGGAGAAGTGTATCAACACATTGCGAATAAAGTCATTGAACAATTAGCAGTGAAAGCATAATGAAAGCCCGAGTGGATGAACGCCACTCGGGTGATGTTTAACTGTCGCTTCCTTGCGAGCCGGAATCACTGCCGCTCTCAGATGCTGCCTTTTTGAGCTCATCTTCGAATTTCTTCTTATAAAGAGGGCTGCTTAATGTTTCCGTAATGACTTTTTCTAAGTGCTTTCTAAACTCTTTGCTTTTTACCAGTTCACCGTATTTTTTTTCCATCTCAGGATCCTTGAGAATATCCATCATCAGCTGTTGATAGTCAGGATCCTTCATTAACTGTTTTAACATTCTTTCATGCTGTTGCTGCATGGATTTTGCGAAAGTCTCGGCAAATTTAGAATCCTCAAAGACCTTCTTCCAGAACTCTTTGCCTTTATCAGAAGTCAGTGTTTTCTCTATCGTTTTTTTCACAGTTTGTTCATCCATTACCAAAGCTTCATTCATTGCCTCGTCATTTAATAACTGTTGAATGGCCTTTTTACCGTCATCTGTCTTTAATATATCGACGACCATTTTTTTTGTTTCGTCATAGTCCATATTAGATGAGGATTGGGTTTTGGGAGCACAAGCTGTTAGAGATAAAAGAAGAAAACAGCTCATTATACGCAAGATGCCTTTTGACATACTGTGGCTCCTTTCGTTACATGTCTTACTTTTAATATGAATGTTTCACGTAAATTTATACATAACAAAAATAGGGGTTGGATCAATTCAATGAAAAGTCGGGATTTAGTTCGTTTTTTCTTCTCTGTGCTAGCTGTTGGAGCGGTCATTACAAGCGTGGTAGGCTTTGCGCTGGAGTGGGGGAAGTATCAGAAGCTTTTTATATCGTTTGAAATTCTAGAGATCGCATCTGTGTTGTTTTGGTTCATTGGTGTAGGGATGATCTTTAGTGTCATTAGCCAGATGGGGTTTGTTGTCTTTTTGACGGTGCACCGATTTGCGTTAGAGATTTTTCGGTCGCATTCTTTATGGAATACCATTCAGCTGTTTCTTGTGATTTTTGTGCTGTTTGATTTAGCTTACTTGCGATTTTTGTTTTTCGGGGAAAATGAATCATTTCTTCCATACTTATGGCTGCCTTTATTTATCGGTGTGTTTGCATTGATCGTGGCTTACTTTAAACAGCAGCAGTCCTCTAAGAAAACATTTGTTTCTGCAATGTTTCTCATGGTCGTCATCACGTCGTTAGAATGGTTCCCGGCGCTCAGAGTCAATGAAGAGGACTGGCTGTATTTAATGCTATTCCCGCTATTAGGCTGTAATGCGTTTCAGCTGTTAGCGATGCCGCGGTTTTCAAAAGCGAAAGCTACTTAACTTCTGATGACTTTGTTTTCGTATTGGAGATCAGTTCGCCAACCGTTACATTTTTTAAATTCTTTTCTTTTATTTGTTTCAAAATAGCGGGTAAGGCTTGAGCGGTTTGGGTTGCCGAATCTGAGGCGTGAAGGAGAACAATGTCTCCGCTTTTCATTCGATCATTTACATTCTGAACAATCTGGTTGACACCCGGATTCAGCCAATCCTGTGAATTGATGCTGTAATGAACAACGGTATAACCGTACTGTGTGGCAATTTTCAGTGCTGTTTCGTTAAACTGTCCAGTTGGCGGTCTTAATAGTTGAATGTCATCTAGTCCAAGCTTTTGAAATGTATTTTGTGCACGGACAAGATCTTGCTTGATTTCACTATCTTCAAGCTGGCTATAATTTTTATAAGCATAGCCGAGGCTTCCGATCTGGTGGCCGTCCTCCCTAATTTGTTTCACGATATCAGGATGACGCTCAGCCCAAGAAGCAGACAGAAAGAAGGTGGCGTTCTTTATACCGTACTCTCGAAGGACATTTAAAATAGGAACAGCCTTCTCATCCCCCCAGCCAATATTAAAAGTGAGAGAGACATGTTTTGATGAAGTCTCGCCTTTATAAATGGCTCGGGGTCCATGTTCAGTTTTAAATACCGACAGCGGCGGTGCCTTTTGTACATAAAAAAAGGTTGCAGCTGCAAGGGCTGCTACAAGAATAATGACAACTTGCTTCAGCCGTTTAATAGGCAACACATATAATCGACTCAATTCAAACACTCCTGCCTTGTCCAAGATTGTTACTTGATTGTATGCAGGGCAAGGGTTTAAGATGCTTAATAAAACTATTTCAAAAAAAGTTTTGAAAAGGCGTTGACCGAAAGAAAGTTTTCGTGATATATTATTAATCGTCGCTGACACACAGTGACAAACACAAAACGCTTCGGGAAATAAACTTGAAAAAAGTTGTTGACATAAGATGAAGCGAAATGTTATATTATTAAAGCCGCTAAGAACGGCGGAGATGATCTTTGAAAACTAAACAAGACAAAACGTACCTGTTAATTCGAGTTTTTATAAAAAATCCTATGATACTTCATAGGTAGTCAGTCAAACTGGCGAAAAGCAAAACTTCGGTTTTGTACTTTTTCGGAGAGTTTGATCCTGGCTCAGGACGAACGCTGGCGGCGTGCCTAATACATGCAAGTCGAGCGGACAGAAGGGAGCTTGCTCCCGGATGTTAGCGGCGGACGGGTGAGTAACACGTGGGTAACCTGCCTGTAAGACTGGGATAACTCCGGGAAACCGGAGCTAATACCGGATAGTTCCTTGAACCGCATGGTTCAAGGATGAAAGACGGTTTCGGCTGTCACTTACAGATGGACCCGCGGCGCATTAGCTAGTTGGTGGGGTAATGGCTCACCAAGGCGACGATGCGTAGCCGACCTGAGAGGGTGATCGGCCACACTGGGACTGAGACACGGCCCAGACTCCTACGGGAGGCAGCAGTAGGGAATCTTCCGCAATGGACGAAAGTCTGACGGAGCAACGCCGCGTGAGTGATGAAGGTTTTCGGATCGTAAAGCTCTGTTGTTAGGGAAGAACAAGTGCGAGAGTAACTGCTCGCACCTTGACGGTACCTAACCAGAAAGCCACGGCTAACTACGTGCCAGCAGCCGCGGTAATACGTAGGTGGCAAGCGTTGTCCGGAATTATTGGGCGTAAAGGGCTCGCAGGCGGTTTCTTAAGTCTGATGTGAAAGCCCCCGGCTCAACCGGGGAGGGTCATTGGAAACTGGGAAACTTGAGTGCAGAAGAGGAGAGTGGAATTCCACGTGTAGCGGTGAAATGCGTAGAGATGTGGAGGAACACCAGTGGCGAAGGCGACTCTCTGGTCTGTAACTGACGCTGAGGAGCGAAAGCGTGGGGAGCGAACAGGATTAGATACCCTGGTAGTCCACGCCGTAAACGATGAGTGCTAAGTGTTAGGGGGTTTCCGCCCCTTAGTGCTGCAGCTAACGCATTAAGCACTCCGCCTGGGGAGTACGGTCGCAAGACTGAAACTCAAAGGAATTGACGGGGGCCCGCACAAGCGGTGGAGCATGTGGTTTAATTCGAAGCAACGCGAAGAACCTTACCAGGTCTTGACATCCTCTGACAACCCTAGAGATAGGGCTTTCCCTTCGGGGACAGAGTGACAGGTGGTGCATGGTTGTCGTCAGCTCGTGTCGTGAGATGTTGGGTTAAGTCCCGCAACGAGCGCAACCCTTGATCTTAGTTGCCAGCATTCAGTTGGGCACTCTAAGGTGACTGCCGGTGACAAACCGGAGGAAGGTGGGGATGACGTCAAATCATCATGCCCCTTATGACCTGGGCTACACACGTGCTACAATGGACAGAACAAAGGGCTGCAAGACCGCAAGGTTTAGCCAATCCCATAAATCTGTTCTCAGTTCGGATCGCAGTCTGCAACTCGACTGCGTGAAGCTGGAATCGCTAGTAATCGCGGATCAGCATGCCGCGGTGAATACGTTCCCGGGCCTTGTACACACCGCCCGTCACACCACGAGAGTTTGCAACACCCGAAGTCGGTGAGGTAACCTTTATGGAGCCAGCCGCCGAAGGTGGGGCAGATGATTGGGGTGAAGTCGTAACAAGGTAGCCGTATCGGAAGGTGCGGCTGGATCACCTCCTTTCTAAGGATATATGGAGCAGCGTGCGTTTTCGTCTTGTTTAGTTTTGAAGGATCATTCCTTCAAAACATGTCTCTAGCGAGACAGGATTGTTCTTTGAAAACTAGATAACAATAAGTAATACATTCACATTGAATGCAATGCAAAGTTCATCACACATAGTGATTCTTTCTAAAGTAAGAAATGGTTAAGTTAGAAAGGGCGCACGGTGGATGCCTTGGCACTAGGAGCCGATGAAGGACGGGACGAACACCGATATGCTTCGGGGAGCTGTAAGCAAGCTTTGATCCGGAGATTTCCGAATGGGGAAACCCACTGCTCGTAATGGAGTAGTATCCATACTTGAATACATAGAGTATGAGAAGGCATACCCGGGGAACTGAAACATCTAAGTACCCGGAGGAAGAGAAAGCAAATGCGATTCCCTGAGTAGCGGCGAGCGAAACGGGAACAGCCCAAACCAAGAGGCTTGCCTCTTGGGGTTGTAGGACACTCTATACGGAGTTACAAAGGAATGATATAAGCGAAGAGGTCTGGAAAGGCCCGCCAAAGAAGGTAACAGCCCTGTAACTGAAATGTTATTCTCTCCAGAGTGGATCCTGAGTACGGCGGAACACGTGAAATTCCGTCGGAATCCGGGAGGACCATCTCCCAAGGCTAAATACTCCCTAGTGACCGATAGTGAACCAGTACCGTGAGGGAAAGGTGAAAAGCACCCCGGAAGGGGAGTGAAATAGATCCTGAAACCGTGTGCCTACAAGTAGTCAGAGCCCGTTAACGGGTGATGGCGTGCCTTTTGTAGAATGAACCGGCGAGTTACGATCCCGTGCAAGGTTAAGCAGAAGATGCGGAGCCGCAGCGAAAGCGAGTCTGAATAGGGCGCATGAGTACGTGGTCGTAGACCCGAAACCAGGTGATCTACCCATGTCCAGGGTGAAGTTCAGGTAACACTGAATGGAGGCCCGAACCCACGCACGTTGAAAAGTGCGGGGATGAGGTGTGGGTAGGGGTGAAATGCCAATCGAACCTGGAGATAGCTGGTTCTCTCCGAAATAGCTTTAGGGCTAGCCTCAAGGTAAGAGTCTCGGAGGTAGAGCACTGATTGGACTAGGGGCCCCTACCGGGTTACCGAATTCAGTCAAACTCCGAATGCCGATGACTTATCCTTGGGAGTCAGACTGCGAGTGATAAGATCCGTAGTCGAAAGGGAAACAGCCCAGACCGCCAGCTAAGGTCCCAAAGTATACGTTAAGTGGAAAAGGATGTGGAGTTGCTTAGACAACCAGGATGTTGGCTTAGAAGCAGCCACCATTTAAAGAGTGCGTAATAGCTCACTGGTCGAGTGACTCTGCGCCGAAAATGTACCGGGGCTAAACGTATCACCGAAGCTGCGGACTGTTCTTACGAACAGTGGTAGGAGAGCGTTCTAAGGGCTGTGAAGCCAGACCGGAAGGACTGGTGGAGCGCTTAGAAGTGAGAATGCCGGTATGAGTAGCGAAAGACGGGTGAGAATCCCGTCCACCGAATGCCTAAGGTTTCCTGAGGAAGGCTCGTCCGCTCAGGGTTAGTCGGGACCTAAGCCGAGGCCGAAAGGCGTAGGCGATGGACAACAGGTTGATATTCCTGTACCACCTCCTCACCATTTGAGCAATGGGGGGACGCAGGAGGATAGGGTAAGCGCGGTATTGGATATCCGCGTCCAAGCAGTTAGGCTGGGAAATAGGCAAATCCGTTTCCCGTAAAGGCTGAGCTGTGATGGCGAGCGAAATTTAGTAGCGAAGTTCCTGATTCCACACTGCCAAGAAAAGCCTCTAGCGAGGTGAGAGGTGCCCGTACCGCAAACCGACACAGGTAGGCGAGGAGAGAATCCTAAGGTGATCGAGAGAACTCTCGTTAAGGAACTCGGCAAAATGACCCCGTAACTTCGGGAGAAGGGGTGCTTCTTAGGGTGTTAAAGCCCCGAGAAGCCGCAGTGAATAGGCCCAGGCGACTGTTTAGCAAAAACACAGGTCTCTGCGAAGCCGTAAGGCGAAGTATAGGGGCTGACGCCTGCCCGGTGCTGGAAGGTTAAGAGGAGCGCTTAGCGTAAGCGAAGGTGCGAATTGAAGCCCCAGTAAACGGCGGCCGTAACTATAACGGTCCTAAGGTAGCGAAATTCCTTGTCGGGTAAGTTCCGACCCGCACGAAAGGCGCAACGATCTGGGCACTGTCTCAACGAGAGACTCGGTGAAATTATAGTACCTGTGAAGATGCAGGTTACCCGCGACAGGACGGAAAGACCCCGTGGAGCTTTACTGCAGCCTGATATTGAATGTTGGTACAGCTTGTACAGGATAGGTAGGAGCCTTGGAAACCGGAGCGCTAGCTTCGGTGGAGGCATCGGTGGGATACTACCCTGGCTGTATTGACCTTCTAACCCGCTGCCCTTATCGGGCAGGGAGACAGTGTCAGGTGGGCAGTTTGACTGGGGCGGTCGCCTCCTAAAATGTAACGGAGGCGCCCAAAGGTTCCCTCAGAATGGTTGGAAATCATTCGCAGAGTGTAAAGGCACAAGGGAGCTTGACTGCGAGACCTACAAGTCGAGCAGGGACGAAAGTCGGGCTTAGTGATCCGGTGGTTCCGCATGGAAGGGCCATCGCTCAACGGATAAAAGCTACCCCGGGGATAACAGGCTTATCTCCCCCAAGAGTCCACATCGACGGGGAGGTTTGGCACCTCGATGTCGGCTCATCGCATCCTGGGGCTGTAGTCGGTCCCAAGGGTTGGGCTGTTCGCCCATTAAAGCGGTACGCGAGCTGGGTTCAGAACGTCGTGAGACAGTTCGGTCCCTATCCGTCGCGGGCGCAGGAAATTTGAGAGGAGCTGTCCTTAGTACGAGAGGACCGGGATGGACGCACCGCTGGTGTACCAGTTGTTCTGCCAAGGGCATCGCTGGGTAGCTATGTGCGGACGGGATAAGTGCTGAAAGCATCTAAGCATGAAGCCCCCCTCAAGATGAGATTTCCCATTCCGCAAGGAAGTAAGATCCCTGAAAGATGATCAGGTTGATAGGTCTGAGGTGGAAGCGTGGTGACACGTGGAGCTGACAGATACTAATAGATCGAGGACTTAACCTATATTCTAATGTGAAGCATGAACATTGTTATCTAGTTTTGAGAGAACATTCTCTCCATCAGGTTTGGTGGCGATAGCGAAGAGGTCACACCCGTTCCCATACCGAACACGGAAGTTAAGCTCTTCAGCGCCGATGGTAGTTGGGGGTTTCCCCCTGTGAGAGTAGGACGCCGCCAAGCTTTTTGTTTATATCCTTCCAATGGAAGAAGTTACTTTATCATTCCGCAGTAGCTCAGTGGTAGAGCTATCGGCTGTTAACCGATCGGTCGTAGGTTCGAGTCCTACCTGCGGAGCCATGCTTCCATAGCTCAGTAGGTAGAGCACTTCCATGGTAAGGAAGAGGTCAGCGGTTCGAGCCCGCTTGGAAGCTTTCCTCTATATATTAATATGACAAGGTTTCTCGATGATGAGAAGGCTTTTTTTGTTTGTTTACATATATATTGAACTGCTCGATGATCAGTAGACTGATGACATTAGGAAAGAGAATAAAACGGCTTGCACAGAAGTGTTGCATCGATTTTTTACTTATCTCCTTCTTTTTGTTCTTGATTCTTCATTCTCTTTCTTTTATTCTTACTAAAGTGATATCCTCTATATCAAAAGACTCTGTACGTTCCTCTTTTCCCCCGAAAGTGAAGTGTCGTTTGTTTTCCCTTTCTTTATCTCCAGGTATAGTTGCTCTTCTTTTTTCCATGTACGGTATGTATATAAAAAGGAGTAGATGATTTGAAAGATTTGTTTGTAAAGCAAGAATGGTTTGGACATGTACGTCAGGACGTGCTTGCGGGTATATTAGTCGCGCTGGCTTTAATTCCTGAGGCCATTGCGTTTTCGATTATTGCGGGCGTTGATCCGAAGGTCGGCTTGTATGCATCATTTTGTATCGCGATTGTGATTTCGTTTGTTGGTGGACGCCCAGGCATGATTTCGGCTGCAACAGGGGCTATGGCTCTCGTCATGGTTAACTTGGTCGCTGATCATGGGTTGCAATATTTGTTTGCAGCTACGATTTTGACGGGTTTGATTCAAATTGTGTTTGGATTGTGTCGAGTGTCTCGTTTGATGAAATTTATTCCGAGGTCCGTCATGGTTGGCTTTGTTAATGCGTTGGCTATTATGATCTTCATGGCTCAGCTTCCACATTTCGTTGGGGAATCAATGGCTATGTATATGATGACAGGGGGTGCCTTGCTGATCATTTATTTATTGCCTATGGTGATAAAGGTGATACCTTCCCCACTCATCGCCATTATTGTAATGACGATATTGGCTGTATTTGGACATATTGATGTTAGAACAGTTGGAGATATGGGAGAGCTTCCTAGTTCTTTGCCTGTCTTTCTAATTCCTCAAGTTCCGTTTAGCTGGGAAACATTTGCTATTATTTTTCCTTATTCTTTAGCACTTGCGATGGTTGGTTTACTTGAGTCTCTTTTAACCGCACAGATTGTCGATGATATGACAGAGACGTCTAGTAATAAGAACAAGGAAGCGAGAGGTCAAGGGATTGCCAATGTGGTTGCTGGATTCTTTGGTGGTATGGCTGGCTGTGCGATGATTGGCCAATCTGTGATTAATACGAAGGCAGGAGGACGAGGCCGGCTTTCTACCTTTGTAGCGGGTGCTTTTTTAATGGTGCTGATTTTTGTACTAGGTGATGTCGTGGTTCAAATTCCGATGGCTGCTCTAGTGGCTGTGATGTTCATGGTTTCCATTGGCACATTTGATTGGAGTTCCTTTCAGCAGCTAAAAAAGAATCCGAAAACAGATTCTATTGTGATGGTTGTCACGGTCGTGACGGTGGTGTTGACTCATGATTTATCAAAAGGCGTTTTTGCAGGTGTACTGCTTAGTGCGGTATTCTTTGTCGCAAAGATATCGAAGCTTCATATTACATCTAAAGAAAGCCAGGCAGGTACTTGGGAATATCGAGTTAAAGGACAAATTTTCTTTGCTTCTGTCACTGACTTGATCCAAGCTTTCCATCAGGGGAAAGAACTCCAATCTGTTGTGATTGATTTGTCTGAAGCACGTATATGGGATGAATCAGGTGTATCAGCGATAGAACGTATAAAGGAAAGGTATCAAGCAAATGGCGTCCAGGTGGACGTAGTTGGAATGGATACATCAAGTCAAAAGCTTATGAAACAGGTGAATGGTTCTTAAAAAGGGCTTTCTGTCTGTTACAATAGAAAAGGTAAGAAAGTGAAGGGATGGAGGTGGCCGGCATGCTTGTGCGTTTAAATCAAGTGCTCGGCCGGATGATGCCGCTCATTACACCTTTTAGTGTGTTACTCGGTGTTTTATTGGCGGCCTATTTAAAGGATTTTACGTTTTTGGTGCCATGGGTATTTGCTGTGATGACCTTTGCAGGGAGTTTGTCTTCTACTTTTTCGGCTTTAAAGCATACGGTGATGCACCCATTACCTTTGATTTTATCGTTTATGATTTTGCACGTGTTGATGCCTCTTTATGCTTGGTCAGCGGGACATCTCATATTTGCGGGTGATGCCATGACGATCACCGGTTTGACACTGGCAATGGTGATTCCCACAGGAGTTTCTAGTTTAATATGGGCGGCAATGTATAAGGGGAATGTTGGGTTAACGTTATCGATTATTTTAATTGATACATTGCTTTCGCCATTGATTGTGCCAGCCAGTTTGTCACTTTTAGCCGGTACACAGGTTCATATGGACATGGTCGCGATCATGAAAGGGCTGTTTGGGATGGTGGTGCTTCCATCTATTTTAGGGATGCTCGTTCGTCACTATGCAAAGCCTGCTGTGACGAAAATGATCAGTCAGACACTGTCACCTTTTTCAAAAATAGGCTTGTTTGTAGTGGTGTCGATTAACAGTTCTGTTGTTGCGCCATACTTGCGTGAACTGGATGCCGCATTTTTTAGCAAGGCAGCGACTGTGTTTCTCATTGCGATGAGCGGATATGCGTTTGCATGGTTGATTGGAAAGACGATGAAATGTACTCAAGGAGAGATTGTGGCCATCGTGTATACGGGCGGTATGAGAAACATTAGTGCGGGGGCTGTGCTTGCCATTAGCTTTTTCCCGCCTGCTGTCGCTGTTCCTGTGGTGATTGGCATGCTGTTTCAGCAAGTGCTTGCTGCCTTGTTTGGTTTCTTACTCAATCGTTTTGAGCTGAAAGCACCTGCTGTGACCAAATCTTTCTCATGAACAAAACCTCCATCCTTTGATAGATGGAGGTTTTTTCTGTGATTTAATAGATGAGATATTTTTTTCGCTTCTTTTCGAATGTTTTAAGGTCGTGATGATAGCGTTTCATCATGTGTTTGACGGAAGTCCCTTTATTGATTTCTTCTTTCATCCAGCCATTCCCGATGAGTTTGTCAAAGCTGCCTGTTTGAAGGAACTGAAAGTCATTAGGGTATAAATCATGTATTGCTTTGATAATGGATAACCCCGTTTTCACTGCTTCGAAGGATGAGCGGTCTGTGACGTATAACTGCACACCATGAGATAGTGTACCGGCATGTTTAGAAAATGTGGGGGTGAATGACACAGGTCTAAATTGAACGCCTTTTAGTTTTAGCTGATTTAAGTGATCTGCCAGCTCGCTGCTATTGATATATGGTGCACCAATGAGCTCGAATGGTTTTGTCGTTCCTCTGCCTTCAGAGACATTTGTGCCTTCAATTAATCCTGTGGCAGGATATACAAAGGTACTATCCACTGTTGGCATGTTAGGAGAAGGAAGGACGAACGGCAGCTTTGTATCATCGAATGTCATGAACCGCTTCCAATTTTTCATTTTGATGACTGTTACATCAGCATTGATATGAAACTCTTTGTTAAACAGTTTTGCAAGCTCACCAGTGGTCATTCCATGTCTTAATGGGATTGGATAGAGCCCTACAAATGAGGCGTGTTCAGGCTCTAAAACAGGTCCTTCTACTTTTAGTCCGCCAATGGGATTTGGGCGGTCTAGGACAACAAAGGGAATGTTGTTTTCTTTAGCGGCTTCCATCGCATAGGCCATTGTGTAAATATAGGTGTAATAACGAGCACCAACGTCTTGAATATCAAACAGCAGGACATCTACATTTTTCAGCATTTCAGGAGTTGGTTTTCTTGTTTTTCCATAAAGAGAGTAAACAGGAAGACCTGTTTTTTCATCGGTATAGGATTCGACGCCTTCTCCTGCTTGTGCATCGCCGCGCACACCGTGTTCAGGTCCATATAAAGCAGTGAGCTTGATATTTGGATGTTCAAATAGGAGATCGACACTGCTTTTCATATTTGCATCAATGCCAGTCGGGTTGGTAATGAGACCAACTCTTTTCCCTTTTAGCCATGAAAGGTTGCTTGAGAGAAGTGTTTCAATCCCTGTTTTGACTACTGCTTTTTTTCCTTTTGTATCTGTTCGTTCTTCTGCGGGAGAGGCGGCGGTCAATGTGCTCATCATGAGAAAGCTTGCGAGTATGAAACTGACTGTTTTCTTCAAGAGAATCCCTCCTATTTGATCTGTTTCCCTTTCAAGTTGAGGCCATAGCCGAATGGGTAAAGGGTTTGATTTGGATGAGTGACAGATGGGATATCAACTGGCAGTTTCCCTTTAGGTGATGCAGCTCCAAATATCACTTCTAGTCCAGCAGGAATATTTGGCTGATTGAATTGTCCGTTTGAGTAGCCTTTAAAACCGTACACAGCTAGTAAGGCATCGGCTTCTTCAAAATTTGCCGCATCATAAGGATTTCTAAGGCTCATGATGACCATTTTTTTGTTTTGTGCTGCTGCTTCTTTCATGACAGCACGAGGGAAGGCAGTAGCCCATTTTTTCGGATCCTGGACATTGTCATCAATTACGCCATCATTCACAGCTGGATCATTTTGGACAACGTAAGAGCCAGTGATGACATAGTCAGCTTCTTGAATCAGTTTGGCTGTATCTTTGGTGAACGTTTTATCCGCAAAAGCATATGACTGGATGCGTATAGGCTTGATCTTTTTTTGTTTCACGAGAGATTCGACTGTGACAGACATTGCTTTTGTCTGATCTTCGTAAGGTGCCATGACCACGATTTTGTCATTCTTTTTAGGCTTGAAAGGTAAGGTCTTTTTGTTGTTTTTAAGCAGGGTGATTCCTTCACGTGCCATTTTTTGTTCTGCTTTAAGGTGCGACTTTTTCCCGACGACTTGAGTGGCTTTTTTGATTTTTTTCTCAAGACTGATTGGTTTTTTGGAGGAAATAATGCCGCGTTTGATTTTCAATTGAAGAATTTTTTCGACAGATTCGTTAATCTGAGATATCGGAATCTCTTTCTTTAAAATCGCTTGTTTGACAGCATTGAATACATTCTCTAGGTTTTTCTCTGTTTTTAATGAGGTGACTGGTGCTGGCATGAGAGCGATGTCGACACCTGCTTTAATGGCCATCACTACGGCTTCTTCCTGTCCGAAATTATCTGCAATCGCTTTCATATTTAGAGCGTCTGTCACAACAACACCGTGAAAGCCCATCTCTTCTTTTAATAAGTTTGTGATGACTTTTTTTGATAAGGTTGCTGGAACCATGATGTCCTCGCCATCTTTTTTGCTTCGATACGTTGTGTCATCAATGGCAGGAAATTGCACATGAGCGGTCATGACCATATCTGCACCAGCATTGATTGCTTGTTGGAACGGATACAGCTCAACCCTTTTTAAACGATCTAGGTCATGCTCTACGAGCGGCAAGCCGTAGTGACTATCGACGGCTGTATCACCATGTCCCGGGAAATGTTTTAGTGTGGAAATGGTCTTTTCCTTTTGAAGTCCTTTCATGGTTTGAAGGCCAAGTCTAGAGACAAGAGCAGGATCAGAGCTAAAGGAACGGACACCAATGACGGGGTTGTTTGGGTTATTATTCACATCAAGCACAGGAGAGAAGTTTGTATTGATGCCTAAGGCGTTTAATTCTTTTCCGATGATTTTTCCTGTGTCATATGCATTTTTTTTGCTTCTAGAGGCACCAATCGACATATTTCCTGGGAAATGTGTTCCCTTTTGTAACCTTGTGACGATTCCGCCTTCTTGATCAATGGAAATGAGTAAAGGAATGTTTGGTGATGCTTTTTGAAATTCATGGGTGAGTTTCACGGTTTGTTCCGTATCAACGACATTTTCGGCAAATAAGATGACACCGCCTAGATGATATTTTTCTACAAGATGAGATACTTCGTTATTCATCTTTGTGAAGCCTGTAGGTGTGGATTCATCTTTTGTTTGCCAATTGCGAAAGTCCGGCATGAGCATTTGACCTATCTTTTCATCCAGTGACATGTCTTGAACCATTTGTTTAGCGGTTGGCAGAGAGGCAGAGCTAACCTTTTCCGTTGGAATGGAAGAGGTTAGCAGAGCTAAAACCAGTGCAGCGGGGAAGAGAGCTTTCAACATCGAATTCCTCCTTTTACTGAAAAGATTCGTAGATTGCGGTCATGATGCTTCCATAAGTACCAGTTGGGAACAGGTCGCCTTCAAATTGATTAGGATTTGTTTCTGGTGAAACAACGGGTGAATGTTTCTTATTCGTCAGCAACACGACACCTAAATTGTGTTTAGGATCAATCAACGTCATTGTGCCGGTCCAGCCAGTATGCCCATAGGCTTCGTTACTTGCATATTTTCCAAACATCCATTCCATGTCAGTATGAACGTTTTTTCGCCAGCCTAGCCCGTAAGTTGGGTTCGTATCAGATGAGGCTGTAAAGAGATCGATAGAAGCCTGATCAAAAATGGTTGTTTTTCCATAGCCTCCTTTATTAAGCATCAGTTGAAGCAGCACGGCCATATCTGAGGTATTCGAGAAAAGTCCAGCGTGGCCGGAGATACCCGCCATTGAGTAATATGCTTTCTCGTCGTGTACTTCACCTAGCAGGGTGTACCGTCGGATGTTTTCAAAATCGATGACACCGTCTCGTGAATTGCCTAAACGTTCAGTTGCTGCAAAATGCTTCGGCTTGAACCCTTTTTGCAGCGGATTGAACATTGTATGTTTGAGACCTAGCGGCCGATAAATTGTTGACTCGACATATTGATCAAGAGGCATGCCTGTTTTCTTCTCGATAATCATGCCTAGCAGCATGTAATCAATGTCACTATAAATGTGCTGGGTACCTGGCTTGTATTGCAGCGGTACCTTTGGCAGCCATTTCATCGTTGTTTTTCTGTCTTGAGAATAAAAAGTGCCAGCTGATTCTTTGCTATAAAATAAGACACTGGAAGGGAGACCCGCAGAATGGGTGAGAAGATCTTTTACCCGAAGCTGGTCTTTACCGGTTACCTTTGCATCAGGTTCATCCTGGAAATCTGGAAGAATGGTCTGTATTTTTTCGTTGACATCAAGTTTTTGCTCGTAGACAAGCTTTTGCAGGGCATAGTTGGTCGCATACATTTTTGTATTGGATGCCAAATCGAATAGTGTATCTTTTTTCATTTTTTTATACGATTTGAGTTCTGTTGAGCCATCATATTTTTGCCGGTAGCCATAGGCTTTTTGATGGGCGATCTTTCCGTCCTTGATAATGATGAGAGCGGCTCCTGGAAATCCTGCTTTGATGTCATTTTGAATCATTTGATCAACCTTCCTCAGCTGCCTGGAAGAAACACCTACTTGTTCCGGTCGTTTTGCATTTTTTAAGACGGGATATTCTTCAGGAGCTGTTTTAGACAAAGACGGTACAGGATGGGAGCTAGTTGCAAATGTTTGTACTGGTAACCCAAGGAGCATGAGCAGACATGTGATTAAAAGAAAACATTTCTTCAAGGTCTAGACCTCCTTATTGATTGTGATCCTCGAATTCAACAGCCATATCATCATGAAATCCAAATAAGTATGTGAAGAAAAATCCAGCAACATATGCGATAAATAGTCCAATTAAGTAAAGAAGCATTTGATGTGTGTGAACAATAAAGGTTAATGGAAGACCGGATACCCCGATGGCTTTCGTCGCAATTTGGAAGTAGGCTTGAAATGCGCCGCCGATTCCTGCACCAAGACAAGCGGTGAGAAATGGTCGTCCCAGCGGGAGTGTGACACCAAAAATGAGTGGTTCGCCAATGCCCAGCATCCCTGAAGGAAGTCCGCCAGCAATGGCTCTTTTGAGCTTTTTCTTTTTTGTTTTCATATAAATGGCGAATGCAGCGCCTACCTGTCCTGCACCGCCCATAGCGAGAATTGGCAGAAGCGGGTCATCTCCAATTGAATTGATGAGTTCCATATGAATGGGTGTCAGCCCTTGGTGAAGTCCTGTTACAACAAGTGGGAGGAAGGTAGCACCAAGAACAAATCCTGCGAAAATTCCGCCCATATTCAATAGATAAGTCAGTCCTGAGGTGATGGCATCAGATATAAATCCGCCGACTGGCATGAAGACAACGTACGTGAAAATGCCTGTAATGAGTAGTGTGATGGTTGGTGTGACGATGATATCAAGTGATTGCGGGACGAAGCGTCTAATTCGGGTTTCCACAAGTGCCATAAAGATGGCGGCTAGAAGAACACCGATGAGTCCGCCTCTGCCTGGTAGAATATTTGTGCCAAATAACATAATGTCTGCGGAGGCTGGGTTAATAATGAGAATACCAGCTAATGCGCCTAATGCAGGAGAGCCTCCAAACTCCTTTGCTGCATTTGTTCCGACTAATATCCCGAGATAAGCGAAAAGTCCAGAACCGATAACCGTTAAAATAATCGCCGCTTGAGATTTTTCGTCAAGCCAGCCTGCTTGCACGATTGCTTTTGTAATTCCGGTAATCAGACCTGAGGCAACTAGTGCCGGAATAATTGGAATGAAAATGCTGGCAATCCGTCGTAAGAACAGCTTGAACGGTGTGCGGTTTTTTTGTGAAATGGCTTGCTTGTTTTTTTGTGCTTCGTTGTTTAAATCATAAGAGCCAGAGGCATTTAGCAGCTCTTCAAACGCACTTGATACTTGGTTGACAACGCCAGTGCCTAAAATGATTTGAAGCGTTTCTGCTTCGACGACGCCAATAACGCCATCGAGTTCTTTGATTGCTGTAATGTGAACTTTTTCATTGTCCATCGGTGTAATTCGGAGCCTTGTCATACAATGTGTATGGGAAGAAATATTTTCAGAACCACCACAGAGTGAAAGAATGTCTTTCGCCAACTGCTGATATTTCTTTTGATGACTCATGTTGAATCCCCCTTTGATTTTCGTTTCATGGAGCGGATGGCATGCCTTGTTTTGTCAATATATTGGGCTGTCTCTTCATATTGACGAGAAGCTAAACTGAGGAACAAGACATCAATTAAGTAGAGCTGTGCCATTCTAGAGGAAGTGGCAGCACTGCGAAAAGGTGCTTCATTGGAACCGGACGTCGATAGGTGAACATCACATAAAGCAGAAACGCTTGTATGACCTGGATGTGTTAAAGCAATGGTTTTCACTTGGTTGTCTTTTGCAAGCTGAAGGGCTTGAATGATGTCTAACGTTTCTCCTGAAAAGGAGATACCAAACACAATGTCATTCTCTCCCGCATTTGCAATGACCGTAGATGCAATGTGCATGTCAGTGAAGGCTGTCGCTGCATAGTTAATTCTGAGAAATTTCTGCTGGGCATCAGCTGCGACGATGCCAGATGCACCAACTCCGATAAAATGAATTTGATTTGCATGCAGCAGTAATTGAACAGCCTTTTCTAAAGCATCTGCATTTAAAATAGAAGCGGTGTCCTTAATCGATTGAATCGAGTTTCCTGCTGTTTTTTGAATAATGGATTGAAGCGGTTCATCTTGTTCGATATCTCTGTAGCCTTGTTTATCGTCATGTATCAAGTCTCCAGCGATCCGCATTTTTAAATCTTGATAGCCATCCAGCCCGAGAGATTTACAAAGGCGGATGACTGCAGAGCTGCTTGCGCCAGCTGCCTGACTAATTTCATGTACTGTGCTTTTAATGACTTTGTCAGGATGGGCAAGGATATAGTCTGCAATGATTTTTTCAGATTGGGGAAGCTTTGATTTGATTGTGTGTAGTAGGGTAAGTCCACCTGCTGACATGAGCTCAGCCTCCTTTAGGATTGATAACGTGAGATCGCTTTGTCAATATGGCCATTCGTTTTGTTGAGTAAATCTTTGGCTGTTTTCTTGTCTGTGTTTGTTTGGAGCATGACGATGGCCGTTTTGACTTCTAAGTCTGCTGCTTCAAGAGTCTTCACGGCTTGTTCGTAGGAAGCATTAGTCACATGTTGAATGATGGTGATGGCGCGTTCTTTTAATTTATGATTGCTGACTTTTACATCAACCATCAGGTTTTCATATACTTTGCCTTGTCTGATCATGACTGAGGTGGAAAGCATATTTAAAATCATTTTATGAGCGGATGCTGCTTTCATTCTTGTTGACCCAGTGATGGCTTCTGGTCCTACAATAACCTCAATGGCGCAATCTGCAAGCTCGCTAATTTCTGCTTGTTCATTGCAGCTGAGTGCTACTGTTTTAGCTCCAATTGACTTTGCGTAGTTTAAAGCGCCGATGATATAAGGTGTCCTGCCGCTTGCGGCAATACCGACGACTGTATCTTTTGATGTCAGGTGGATGTGTACTAAATCCTGTTTGCCGGCATCTTCACTGTCTTCCACATCTTCGGCAGCTTGAGAAAAAGCTGAGTCTCCGCCTGCCATGATACCAACAATGACATCAGGTGAGACGCTATAGGTTGGCGGACATTCGACAGCATCCATTACGCCAATTCTGCCGCTTGTTCCGGCGCCTAAATAAACGAGTCGGCCTCCATTTGAGATGGATTCATAAGCAAAGTCACTTGCTGTTTTGACATGTGGAAGTACAAGGTTGACTGCTTGAGCGACCTTCATATCTTCTTCATTGATCATCTGGAGTATTTCAAGCGGATCTGCTTGAGAAATTCCCATTGTGTTTGGGTTTCTTGATTCTGTTGTCAAAGAACGCAGTTGAGATGGCTGCATGTGACATACCTCCTTATTTCTTCATTTTCAGTATATTGAGTATGATATGAAATTTCAATATTATATTTGAATATTGAAATTATATTTCAGTCAAATTGTTGAATGAATAGGGAGTAAATAGTTAGAAAATAAAAAAAATAAAAATCCCCTTTACAAAAGGGGGACAACCTGTATATAATAAATTTTGTCAGCTTCACGGAAACAACAAACTTGACAAACTGGCCCGTTGGTCAAGCGGTTAAGACACCGCCCTTTCACGGCGGTAACACGGGTTCGAATCCCGTACGGGTCACCATGATGTGGAGGATTAGCTCAGCTGGGAGAGCATCTGCCTTACAAGCAGAGGGTCGGCGGTTCGAGCCCGTCATCCTCCACCATATGCCGGTGTAGCTCAACTGGTAGAGCAACTGACTTGTAATCAGTAGGTTGGGGGTTCAAGTCCTCTTGCCGGCACTGTTTTTTCTTTATCAATTCCATATGTGGAGGGGTAGCGAAGTGGCTAAACGCGGCGGACTGTAAATCCGCTCCCTCCGGGTTCGGCGGTTCGAATCCGTCCCCCTCCACCATTTTTGGGCTATAGCCAAGCGGTAAGGCAACGGACTTTGACTCCGTCATGCGTTGGTTCGAATCCAGCTAGCCCAGTTAAGACACCTTTTTGAAAAAGGTGTCTTTTTTTATGTTGGCAGAGGGACTGTATAACTATTCAAAATGTTGTCGAGTTGAGTCAGAAGGCATCAAGAAAGTAAAATATAAGCATGAACGGAAAGGGGATGTACATATGGGAGAGCAAAAGAAGGTCACGATTATTGGAGTTCCAATGGACTTGGGTCAAACGAGAAGGGGCGTCGATATGGGCCCGAGTGCGATTCGTTGTGCAGGCGTAAAAGAAAAATTGGAAACGCTCTCATTTGATGTAGAGGATCTTGGAGATATTCCAGTTGAACAAAGAGATGATGAGAAAGGTTTATATACAAGTGAAAAGCTGAAAAATTTGACGGAGAATGCTGGGGCAAATCAGCTGCTTGCTGAGAAGGTTGACAGTATTGTGCAATCTGGTTCGTTTCCGCTCATTTTAGGCGGTGATCACAGCATTGCGATTGGCACACTTGCTGGGGTAGCCAAGCATTATGAAAACTTAGGGGTCATTTGGTATGATGCACACGGGGATTTGAATACGGAGGAAACCTCTCCTTCTGGAAATATTCATGGCATGCCGCTTGCTGTCAGTCTCGGTTTTGGGCATGCAGATTTAACGAACATTGGCGGTTATTCGCCTAAATTGAAGCCTGAAAATGTCGTTATAATTGGTGCTCGATCTTTAGATGAAGGAGAGCGGGCATTGATTCGAGAGAAAGGCATTAAAGTGTATACGATGCATGAAATTGATCGTTTAGGGATGACAAGGGTGATGGAGGAAGCGATTGCGTATCTAAAGGAGAGAACAGATGGTGTCCATCTGTCGCTTGATTTAGATGGATTAGATCCAGCGGAATGCCCTGGTGTAGGTACTCCGGTAGCAGGCGGCATTAGTTACCGGGAGAGTCATCTCGCAATGGAGCTTTTAGAGGAGGCGGGTATTTTAACGTCTGCTGAATTTGTTGAAGTAAACCCGGTTTTAGATGAGAAAAACAAAACCGCAGAAGCGGCAGTTGCGTTAATTGGTTCATTAATGGGTGAAAAGCTATTGTAGAGCGGGACTTGTTCCCGTTCTTTTTTTGTTTTGGGAAAATTTAAGGATATGTTAAGGTTTTTACCGGTTGATAAGCGTAACACACTGTCAAAAATTTGTTACACTATTTTTTAGAGGAGAATGAAACCTTTTGGAAAGAGGTTCGTATACATAAAGACCGGTGAAGGCAGAGGTTGAATATACTATGGACACAATGATTAAAAAGAGAATTAAGCAAGTGAAAAAAGGCGACCAGAACGCATTTGCAGACATCGTAGACCTGTATAAAGACAAAATTTATCAGCTGTGCTACCGTATGCTTGGGAATGCACATGAAGCGGAGGATATTGCGCAGGAGGCGTTTATTCGTGCTTATGTGAATATCGAAAGCTTTGATGTGAATCGCAAGTTTTCCACGTGGCTGTACCGCATTGCAACCAACCTGACCATCGACCGTATTCGCAAAAAAAAGCCGGATTATTATTTAGATGCAGAGGTGGCAGGAACAGAAGGATTAAATATGTATTCTCAAATTGCTGCTGATGGCATTTTGCCAGAGGATGAGGTGGTGTCTCTTGAATTATCGAGTACCATTCAGCAAAAAATTTTAAGATTACCCGACAAATATCGTTCGGTCATCGTATTAAAGTATATTGATGAACTCTCGTTAAAAGAAATTAGTGAGATTCTAAATATACCAGTTGGTACGGTGAAAACGAGAATACACAGGGGTAGAGAGGCTCTCCGGAAACAGTTGAGAGACCTTTGAGTGAGGTGATTTTGATGAGCTGTCAGGATAGAATCGTCCAGCTTATGCATCAGTATTTAGACGGGGACATTGAGCCCCAAGACGAAAAAGAATTAAAAAGCCATCTGCAATCGTGTGAGGAGTGCCGTACTCATTTTCAACAAATTGAGAAATCCATCGCGCTAGTGCAGAGTACATCTCATATAGAAGCACCATCTGATTTCACTGCAAAGGTGATGGCAGGTCTTCCAAAGGAGAAAAAGCGTGTGTCGGTTCAAAGATGGATCAAAGCTCACCCGCTGATGGTAGCCGCTGCCCTCTTTCTCATTTTAATGGGAGGCAGTCTGTTTACGAGCTGGAATACCGATCATAATTTCAGTGTGTCAAAGCAGCCGAATCTCGTCGTTGAAAATGATACAGTGACCGTACCTAAAGGGGAAACCGTAAAGGGTGATGTCACTGTCAAAAATGGCAAGCTGATTGTAGAAGGCAAGGTTGATGGAAATGTCACCGTCGTCAATGGGGAACAGTTGACTGCTTCTGCCGGACAAGTCACTGGTCAAATTAATGAAATTAATGAAGTATTTGATTGGATCTGGTACAAAATGAAATCAACAGCACAAAACGTAATGCGGGTCATTGGGCCAGAGGAGCAAAAGTAACTCAATCGGCTTAAAGAGCAGTCTCTAAGGGGGCTGCTCTTTTTCTATACATTGGCGGGATTCACGCATACTAGCAACTCAGCCAGATATGGCAACTATTTTCCTTGCTGAAACAAAATGTGGTATAATAGCCACGCTATGTATTGATACATAGGCTATTTTTATATTAAAAAATGCATCAAACGAAGAATAACTGAAAATTCTGGAGGACGAGGAAATGGCTTTAGGGGATATTCCTTTTTTGCAGTACCTCGGTAATGCTGTTGATATTCTCGTTGTTTGGTATGTGATATATAAATTAATGATGGTCATCCGCGGAACAAAAGCGGTTCAGCTTTTAAAGGGAATTGTGGTCATTGTTCTCGTCAGGATGGGAAGTGCGTATCTCGGTCTTAACACACTTCAATGGCTGATGGATCAAGCGATTACGTGGGGATTCCTTGCGATCATTATTATTTTTCAGCCAGAGCTAAGGAGAGCGCTTGAGCAGCTTGGGCGCGGCCGTTTCTTCTCAAGAAGCGGGACACCTGTAGAGGAACAGCAGCAGAAAACGATCGAGGCAATTACAAAAGCAATTAACTATATGGCAAAACGGAGAATTGGCGCGCTGCTGACAATTGAGCGCGATACCGGAATGAATGATTACATAGAGACAGGAATTCCTTTGAATGCAAAGGTGAGTTCAGAGCTGCTCATTAACATTTTCATTCCGAATACACCGCTTCATGACGGTGCTGTCATTATG
This sequence comes from Bacillus sp. FSL M7-0791, assembly GCF_038627085.1. Classification (NCBI taxonomy): domain Bacteria; kingdom Bacillati; phylum Bacillota; class Bacilli; order Caryophanales; family Bacillaceae; genus Bacillus; species Bacillus sp. FSL M7-0791. The sequence continues at coordinate 185,440 of NZ_CP152022.1, forward strand.
AAGCGGGATGAGATTGCAGCTGCAGCTTGTTATTTACCACTGTCAGAAAGCCCTTTTATCTCTAAGGAGCTTGGGACGCGTCATAGGGCGGCAGTTGGGATAAGTGAAGTGACAGACAGCTTAACTGTCATCGTTTCTGAGGAAACTGGCGGCATTTCTGTCGCAAGAAATGGTGATCTCCACCGAGAATTGACAGAAGAAGCGCTTGAAGAAATGCTGATTGCTGAATTTAGTAAGAACAGCAAAGATGCTTCCTCGACCAAATGGTATTGGAGGGGCAAGAAAAATGGATAAGATTTTGAATAATCGCTGGGCCGTTAAGCTTCTTGCATTGGTCTTCGCTTTATTGCTGTATGGTGCAGTCAATTCAGCGCAAGCGCCCACGCCGAAAAAAATCGGTGAATCCTTTTTCCCAACATCGACGACAGATGAAGCAACTTTAACCGACATTCCTGTTAAAGCGTATTATGATGACGAGAAGTACGTCGTCACTGGTGTGCCGCAGACAGTCAATGTCACGATTAAAGGATCAACTAGTGCTGTGAAAACAGCAAGGCAAACAAAGAATTTTGAAATTTATGCAGACATGCAGAACTTATCGACAGGTACACATAAAGTGGAGCTGAAGGCAAGAGATGTATCGAAGGGACTCACACTATCGATTAATCCATCTGTGACGACTGTGACGATACAAGAAAAAACGACAGCTGAATTTCCTGTTGAAACCGAGTTTTATAATCAAAATAAAATCAAAGACGGCTATTCACCTGAACAGCCCATTGTGAATCCGAAAAAGGTCACAGTTACTGGATCAAAGGACGTCATCGACAAAATTTCTGTCATTAAAGCTTTTGTGAACTTAGAAGATGTCGATCAGCAAATTGAAAAAGAGGCGAAGCTCACTGTGTATGATAGCAGCGGGAATGAGCTGCCAGTTGAAGTAAGTCCGTCCGTGGTGGATATTACGGTCCCAATCTCGAGTCCAAGCAAAAAGGTCCCTTTTAAAATTGAGCGGATGGGCAGCTTGCCAGAAGGGATCAGCATCTCAAGCATTGAGACAAGCCCGAGTGAGGTCACAGTGTACGGCTCTCAAAAGGTGCTGGATGCCCTTGATTTTATTGATGGCGTCAAGCTGGACCTAAGCAAGATCAAAGATGATACGGAGATTGATGCCGATATTCCCCTGCCAGATGGTGTGAAAAAGGTATCACCCGAAACCGTTAAGATCAAAGTGAAGGTTGCAACAGCTGAAGAAAAAAAGATCGATAATGTACCGATTTCTGTCGTGGGTTTGAGCAAGGATCTCACTTCTGATTTTGTGAGCCCCTCTTCTGGACGGCTCACGTTAACAGCAAAGGGATCAAAGAGTGCGATTGATAAACTAAAGGCTTCAGATGTTGAAGCCTATATCAATGCAGGGGACTTGAACGAAGGAACCCATGAGGTCAAAGTTCAAGTAAATGGTCCTCAAAATGTGACTTGGACATTATCGAGATCAAAGGTCAAAGTGAAACTCACTTCTACTGATACAGAGGATCAGCCGGCTTCGACGAATGATCGGAAGGATCAAAAAGACCAACAAGATCCATCAACTGATGACGATGGTCAGGGTGAGAAGAGTAAAGAAGAATCCACACAAGATAAAGCAAAGAAAGAATCGAGTCAAAGACAGCGGGTCAAAGAAGATAAAAAAGAGGACGAAGCGTCCTCTTGAATGGTAAAAAAGGAGCGATTGAAACATGGGCAAGTACTTTGGAACTGATGGTGTAAGGGGTGTAGCGAATAGCGAATTAACGCCAGAGCTCGCATTTAAAGTTGGGAGATTTGGCGGCTATGTGCTCACGAAGGATAAAGAACGTCCAAAGGTACTCGTTGGTCGAGACACACGTGTATCTGGTCATATGTTAGAAGGAGCGCTTGTTGCAGGCTTACTTTCAATTGGAGCTGAAGTGATGCGTCTAGGTGTGATCTCAACACCTGGTGTGTCTTATTTAACGAAGGCAATGGATGCTGAAGCGGGTGTCATGATTTCTGCTTCACACAATCCAGTTCAAGACAACGGCATTAAATTCTTCGGCGGTGACGGCTTTAAGCTGTCAGATGAACAGGAAAACGAAATTGAGCAGCTGATGGATCAGCCAGTCGATCAATTACCACGCCCAGTTGGAGCCGATCTTGGAACGGTGAACGACTACTTTGAAGGCGGTCAGAAATACTTGCAATTCTTAAAGCAGACAGCGGACGAGGATTTCACAGGTATTCACGTGGCGCTTGACTGTGCACACGGTGCAACCTCTTCTCTAGCGACACATTTATTTGCAGATTTAGATGCTGATGTGTCTACAATGGGAACATCTCCAAATGGATTGAATATCAATGATGGTGTAGGCTCCACTCATCCAGAGGCACTTTCTGCTTTTGTGAAGGAGAAGGGTGCAGATATTGGTCTTGCGTTTGATGGTGACGGTGACCGTTTAATTGCAGTCGATGAAAAAGGTGAGATCGTAGACGGCGATCAAATTATGTACATATGTGCACGTTATTTGAAGGATGAAGGCCGATTAAAGGATGACACCGTCGTGTCAACGGTTATGAGTAACCTTGGTTTCTATAAAGCGCTTGAGAAGCAAGGCATTAAGAGCATTCAAACAGCTGTTGGTGACCGCTATGTGGTCGAAGCGATGAAAAAGGATGGCTATAATGTCGGCGGCGAGCAGTCAGGTCATTTGATTTTCCTTGATTATAATACGACAGGTGATGGCATGCTTTCTGCGATCATGCTTGTGAATACGCTCAAAGCGACAGGGAAAACATTATCAGAGCTTGCAGCGGAAATGGAAAAGTTCCCGCAGCTTTTAGTGAATGTGAAAGTGTCTGATAAATATAAAGTAGAAGAAAATGAAAAAGTAAAAGCGGTGATCCAAGAGGTCGAAAAAGAGATGAATGGTGACGGCCGTATCCTAGTTCGTCCATCGGGGACAGAGCCGCTTGTACGTGTCATGGCAGAGGCGAAAACAAAAGAGTTGTGTAATGAATATGTGGCTCGAATTACAGCTGTTGTGAAAGAAGAAATGGGTATTGAGTAATAGATGAAAGCAAACCGCTGCCAGCGGTTTGCTTTTTTTCGAATAAACGACATAATTGGATGGATCTATACGAATGATATAAGCGAGGGCAACTTGAAGCTGCCTTCATACATAGGGAGCACATCAAAGGTAGAACGTGACAAGCCTCATCGCATATAGTGTATGGAGGTCTCACTTTCTCAAATGAAGGGGATCACCCGCTAAATTGTGATTGACGGAGGTCAGACCTTATAGTACAATCATCCTTGTGTTATTGGATTTTTATTCTATGAGGAAAGGCAGGGTAGATGTTCAGAAACTCTCTTATAATTATAGCGCCCGAACTAAGCGATCGGACGAAAGATGCTTAGTTGACGAGGATGGAGGTTATCGAATTTTCGGCGGATGCCTCCCGGCTGATCAAAAAAAGAGATCACAGCCGTAAGTGTTTCTTTAAACCAAAGAGGTGACTCTTTGTACAAAGGGAATACACATGATCTCCCAAAATAAACATGTAGAGAGGGACGAAGAAATGTCCCTTCTATTTTAGTAGGCTTTCTTTGTCCCTTTCACATGATCGGGAGGAAGAATATTTATGTGTGGAATCGTAGGTTATATTGGTCAGAATGATGCGAAGGAAATCTTATTAAAAGGTTTAGAGAAGCTTGAGTACCGCGGGTATGATTCAGCAGGTATCGCTGTGGCAAACGAAGAAGGCGTGCATGTGTTCAAAGAAAAAGGACGTATCGCTGAGCTTCGTGAAGTCGTGGATGCAAACGTAGCATCTTCAGCAGGAATCGGACATACACGCTGGGCAACACACGGTGTACCAAGCCATCTAAATGCGCATCCGCATCAAAGTGCTTCTGGCCGTTTTACGCTTGTTCATAACGGTGTCATCGAGAACTATGTACAATTGACACGCGAATATTTACAAGACGTCACACTAAAAAGCGACACAGATACAGAGGTTGTTGTTCAAGTCATCGAACAATTTGTAAACAGAGGTCTTGATACAGAAGAAGCTTTCCGTCAAACGCTTCTTCAACTAAAAGGCTCTTACGCGATTGCTCTTTTCGATAACGAAAACAAAGAAACAATCTATGTGGCGAAAAACAAAAGCCCATTATTGGTTGGTTTCGGCGAAGATTTCAACGTTGTGGCTTCTGACGCAATGGCGATGCTTCAAGTAACAAACGAATATGCGGAATTAATGGATAAAGAAATGGTCATTGTTACTAAAGACGAGGTTATTATTAAAAACCTTGACGGTGATATCATGACACGTCCTTCTTATATCGCTGAGCTTGATGCAAGCGACATTGAGAAAGGCACATATCCTCACTACATGTTAAAAGAAACGGATGAACAGCCGCTTGTTATGCGCAAAATCATCCAAGAATATCAAGACGAAAACGGCAAACTGTCAGTCGCTGGCGATATCGCAAGCGCGGTAGCAGAAGCAGACCGCATTTACATTGTGGCTTGCGGAACGAGCTACCATGCTGGACTTGTTGGTAAACAATACATTGAAGACTGGGCAAAAGTACCTGTAGAAGTCCATGTAGCAAGTGAATTCTCTTACAACATGCCGCTTCTATCGAAAAAGCCGTTGTTCATCTTCCTTTCTCAATCTGGAGAGACTGCGGACAGCCGTGCTGTACTTGTTCAAGTCAAAGAACTTGGTCATAAAGCATTAACGATCACAAACGTACCAGGATCTACGCTTTCTCGTGAAGCGGACTTCACATTGCTTCTTCATGCAGGACCAGAAATCGCAGTGGCTTCAACAAAAGCCTACACAGCACAAATCGCTGTACTTGCAATCCTTGCATCCGTTGCAGCTGAATTAAATGGTCAATCTCTTGACTTTGATCTTGTGAAAGAGCTTGGTATTGTCGCAAACGCAATGGAAGCCCTTGTGGATCAAAAGGATGAAATGGAACAAATCGCTCGTGACTTCTTCACAGTGACACGTAACGCATTCTTTATCGGAAGAGGACTTGACTATTATGTGTGCCTTGAAGGTTCACTAAAACTAAAAGAGATCTCTTACATCCAAGCAGAAGGCTTTGCTGGCGGAGAACTCAAACACGGCACAATTGCTTTAATTGAAGAAGGCACACCGGTCATTGCTCTTGCAACACAAGAGCACGTGAACCTCAGCATTCGCGGTAACGTCAAAGAAGTCGTTGCACGCGGAGCAAACCCATGTGTCATTTCACTAAAAGGCCTAGAAGACGAAGGCGACCGTTTCGTCCTTCCAGCTGTACATCCAGCACTTGCACCACTTGCATCTGTTGTCCCATTACAGCTGATCGCTTACTACGCAGCCCTTCACCGCGGGTGTGATGTGGATAAACCACGTAACCTTGCGAAGAGTGTGACGGTGGAGTAGGTTTCAATAAAATCGGATTTTTGATACCCCTTTAGATATCGTTTCTAAAGGGGTGTTTTTGTGTCAAGTTAATATTGTATATAAAAGTAGATGAGGTAATGTTTGACTTAAGAAATCTTTAATTTAAATCGGTATTAATTCAAATGAGCTTTTACAACACCCATTTATCAGAGTAAAAACACTTTCTTGAAGACTTTTTATGTATCAAATGTCTCTGGAAATTCGACTAATGAGAATAAAAATAAATATAGCTTTTAACCTTTAACTGAGGGGATATTATAAAAGGATTTTTATACTTAAAGTCGAAGAGTCATACATGAATTATTTATTGATTTATATAATTGTGTGCAAAAAAATTACTGAGAGGATAAGAGGAATAGTGAACAAGGAAATATTTAATAAATATGAAAATATAACTTATGAAAGAATCAATAAAGTTTGTAAAAACGTTAATACTTCTGTATTTCCAAAAGTAAGGCTAGCAGATATTTTTTCTATTACGAAGAGTGGAATCTCAAATGAAGAGTATTCTTTTGCCTTAAAATCACACTTTGATTTTACTGTCTATGATAACAAGACGTTTCTACCATTATTTTCAGTTGAATTTGATGGGAAATATCATAGAACAGAAACTCAAAAATTTCGGGATGATATTAAAAATAGACTAGCAGATAGATTTGATCTTCCTTTATTGAGAATTAACTCTCGGTATTTAGACACAAAATATCGTAATCTTGATCTTTTGAGTTGGTGTGTTGATGTTTGGTTTTTAGCTGAAGCCTTCTATAAAGCACAAGAGAATGGGACAATTCCATATGATGAACCATTTTCTCCTGAATCAATTTATTCCATAGGTGATAAAAAAGAAAAGTTTCCATTATTTTTGAGCTTTGAGATAAGAAATGAGATTAGAAAGCTTTCTGAACAAAAAAAAATCAAAAGTCTAATTCCGAATGTTTGGATTGGCAAGGATGAAAAGGGAAATTATTACGGGGTTAGCTGGTTGTATATAGACGATGAGAAGGGTTTAATTACAGTTAGTGGCATGAAGGCACAGAGATTTCCTATATCTGAAAGTGAATTATTAGAGGAGATAATGATATTTGATTTGTACGAACAGTTGGTAGAATTTCTTGATAATAAAAGAAAAAGTATTTTAAATCAAGAAATATCTAAAAGAATTAATCATTTTGAGAAAAAGTATCGATTAGCAATATTTAGTGTTGGTAGTTAATAAGTAAAAATTTGTAATTTATAAATAAGGATAGAGATTCTTTAACAAGCAAGCCCAGTGAACTAACCTTCACTGGACTTTTTTATATCTTATAGATCGTTCGACCAATAAAAATAAAATCCATTTGAACGAATTCACTCTTCATGTCGTCAAAAGAAGTAATACCAAAACAAATTGGCGTTTGAAAAGGGAGTGGCGTGGATGGATATGAAGATGATATTACCTCTTATTTTGCTGCAAGCGATGTTGATGGTGATTGGTTTGTTTGATTTGTTGAAAAGAGACCCATCGAGAATCAGAGGAGAGTTGAAATGGGTTTGGGCGTTGGTGATCGTGTTTGTGGCGAGTGTCGGTCCTATTGTCTATTTGATTTTTGGTCGTAAATCATCTTAAAAGGGGGGGATTTGCTTGAATATGCTGGAGTGTCATGGGCTGACGAAATCGTATGGCCCGAATAAAGTGTTAAAAGATGTTTCGTTTTCTGTTGAGGAGGTTGGATGTATTGGCTTTTTAGGTGCCAATGGAGCGGGGAAGACAACAACGATCCGGATTCTCACAGGGCTTGCTCGTCCTACGTCTGGGGTCGTGAAGGTGGCAGGTTTGGATGTCACAAAGGAGATGGATCAAATCAGTCATGTGATAGGGTATTGTCCGCAGCATCCTGCATTTTATCAGGATATGACGGGGCAGGAGTGGATGCATTGGGTTGGCGGGTTATTTCATTTAGAGAAAAAAATCATTCGCTCCAAAACAGAGGAGCTGTTGAAGCTTTGTGGTGTGTATGAGGCGAAGGATCGTGCCATTGGCAGCTATAGTGGAGGCATGAAGCAGAGGCTTGCCATTGCGCAGGCACTGATCAACAGCCCGAAGGTTCTCATCTTGGATGAACCTGTGTCTGCACTTGATCCCATGGGGAGAAAAGACGTTCTGACATTGATTGAGCGTCTGAAACAAGAGATGTTGATCTTTATGTCGACCCATATTTTAGATGACATTGAACGTGTGGCAGATCATATTATCATGATCAACAGTGGCAAAATTGAGATGTCTTCTTCCATGAAACAGATCAAAGAAGACTATATCCAGCCAGTGATTGAATTTCAATTAGAACAACAGGATACGAAATTAGTGGCTTTGTTAAAAGAGCGGGATTGGGTAGAGGAATGCTTTGAGACAGGAGATGCTTATCAGGTGCGAGTGAACGATCAACAAATAGCATTGAAGGAGCTGCCTCGTCTCATCACTGAATCTGGCGGTGTTCTTCTCCATTATCGACTATCTAAGCTGACGCTTGAAGATATTTTCATGAAGGTTGTGAATGCATGATGATGTTGAAAAAGGAATTTAGGGAGTTATTCACTAGTTATAAAATGTTGTTTGTGCCAATCATTTTTACGATTTTAATGATTACGCAGCCTATTACGCTCAAAATGCTGCCGGATCTTCTATCGAAATCAGCTAATTTACCTGAAGGATCTACATTTTACATACCAGAGCCAAGTGCAGGAGAGGCTTTGGCAAGTGCATTGAGTAAATTTGATTCGCTAGGTGTGTTTATCCTGATTATGATCGTGATGGGGGCGATCGCTGGAGAGCGTGCCTCTGGAGTGACTGCGATGATTATGGTGAAACCGATCAGTCGAACGAGTTACTATGTCTCGAAAATATGCGCCTATGCCTGTTTGACTTTGTTTAGTTTGGTGGTGGCGGTGCTTGTCTCTGTTTATTATGTGGACATTCAATTTGGGCATGTGGATTGGGTCAATGTGTTAAAAGGAACACTTCTTTATTATCCAAATTTATTGCTGATTGTGGTATCGACCATTTGTGCTTCGACGTTCTTTCAACGTTCTGTCACAGCTGGCGGTGTGTCGCTTTTGATCAACCTTATTCTGTTTACCGTCCCTTCATTTTATGAAGAGACATTAGGCAAGTTTGCGCCTAAAGGCGTGACAAGTGCAGCCGAAGAGATGATTCATAAAGGGACTTATTCGGATCAGGCACTTACAAGTTTTCTAGGTGTATCGGTATTGATTGTTTTCTTTTTTCTCATCGGATGGTTTCTTTTTAGAAAACAAGAATTATAGCAGCCTGTTGCGATTGTTTCTGAAAGTTTACTATGAGCATAAAAATCTGAATACGGTTGAAAATTTGATATGATGAGAAAAATTGACTGTATTTTCAGAAAAGGGGTTTTTATTCATGAGAACATCACGTAATCCTGAGACCATTCACCCGCCACTTGCCCCATATACCCATCAAATAGAAACAACTGGACCACAGCGGTGGTTAACTCTATCAGGTCAAGTGGGGATGGAGGCGGATGGAACAATTCCTGAGAGCCCGTTGGAGCAGCTAGAGCTAGCGTTAGAGAATGTGAAACGAAATGTAGAAGCGGCAGATATGGCTGTGGAAGATATAACGAAACTAGTATTTTATCTCGTTGGAGAGTTCGATGCTGAGAGCAGGAAACAAATTATGGGGCAGTTTTTAGGCGATCATCTGCCTTGTATGACGATGATTTATGTGGTGGCTTTGGCTTCACCTGCTTTAAAGGTTGAGGTGGATGCTTGGGCGTGTCAGGAGATGGTATAGGGTTAATAGATAAAAGATTGGGATGCTGCCACCCAATCTTTTTTTATTTTGTACATAAACTATTTTCTTTTTCCGTTGTATATAGAATAGATTACCTCATTCCTATTACCTTGTTATTCTCTATATGGTAATATTAGGGTTAGTGAATAGTGGGTCTAATGACATTCGTTTTTAATTTTAACACACCATAGATAAGCATACATCACTCTAATCAAAGGGAGAGATTTGATGCCGTTCATGGAGGTTCAGAATGTAAGCAAGCGATATAGCAATGGTGATGGGATAGAGGGTCTGTCATTTTCCATCGAAGCAGGTGAGGTTGTGGCGCTGCTTGGGCCTAATGGTGCCGGGAAGACGACAACGATTCGATGTGTAACAGGTCTATATAAACCAGATGGAGGGGAAATTCTCATAGAGGGTTTCCCGCCTGGTCATGCCCATGTCCAAAAACAAGTAGCTCTTATTCCTGATCAGCCGTATTTGTATCCAGACTTAACCGCTGCTGAACATGTTCAATTCCGTGCTCGTGGATATCATAAAGGCTTAAAACAGATCAAGGAAAAGGTATATGAAGCGTTGAAAGAAGTACATATGGAAAAGAAGATGAATGAACTGTGTGGAAGGCTGTCAAGAGGCCAAAAGCAGCGTGTCGTCTTAGCAGGAGCCATTGTTCAAGATGCCTCCCTTTTTATATTAGATGAACCGACTGTCGGGTTAGATATTCCGTCTAAACAGTGGCTGTCGGATTGGCTGAGACAAAAAAGCAGTCAAGGTGGGGCGGTCTTTGTGTCGACTCATAGTCTGGAGTTCGTTCTCGATACAGCCAGCAGGGTGGTATTGATTCGAGACGGTGCCATCATGAAGAGTATGGATGTTCCTCAAATAAAGGAAGAACAGGTTGAGTGGAGGGCAGAAGTTATTCAACTTTTGGGGGAGTGGTCAAGTGAATAACACACTCTCCCTTTTATGGATGAAATCTCAAAGGCGCTTGATCAGTAAAAATCAAGAAAAGAAAATGCCTTTTCTGATCTTACTTCTTTTCATAGCGGCAATTGGTTTTCAGCTAAGTGCAGTTTCAAGTATGGGTGATTGGGATACAAGTGCAACAGGATGGATCATTGTCTGTTTGTTTGTTCTTTATACGGGTTTTGGTTTGTTTACGAATCGGCTGCCTAGTCAGATGAACGATATCATTTGGTTATATGGAAATGGCGCTTCTTTATGGACGGTTGTTATCAGTGTGTGGATGTATCACATTTTCTGGCGAGGGGCTCTTCTCATTATCTCTGCTTTGGCTGCGGACCTTCTTCTGTTTTTTATGACGCAGCAGTATCCGTTTCTGCTTGGCAAATCACTCATCCTGACAGGGCTGTTATGTTTGGTCGAAACTTGGATGATTGCGGTGTCTTGTGCCAGAACCATTCAAGTATACAAGCGTTTGCTCTTACTCGGTTTTGTCTTGATGTTTTTCAGCTTTGCACTACTTGTTTTGAATCAATTGGTGATGAAACAGCCTTCATTGATGAACATTGCTGATTCTTTGATGTTTCAAGCTGGGCGTATGATCGAAGAGTTCTCCATTCTTTCTGTCTTCATTTTTATTGGAGTGATGTTCCTATCTTTCATGATGATGTACAGGGCTAGTCATCATTTAGAGATGAAGGAGTCTTTAGTCAAAGAGGCAGTATTTTGGGAGGAATTTGAGGGGAAACAAATTCAATCAAGTCCAATCGTTCAAAAAAAGGGCAATACGTGGTGGGGACTTCCGGCATTAACGGGCATTTGGGCTTTTCTTTGGATTGAATTATTGCTGATAAAAAAGTATATGATTTTCCATGTACTATCTACTATGCTGTTAATTGGTACTTACTATGTCGTCTTTACTTATTTTTCAGATTGGCTGAATCTATTCTTGATCGTCATCGCTGCATCCGTTCTTTTTAGTTCATATTATGCAGGGATTGTAAGACACGCACAAACAGGAGTGCTCTACCTTTTTCCAGGTGCTTTATATCAAAAAATCATTCTGTTAGAAGTGTTTCAAACCTTTTGGCTGTATGCTTTCTACTTGCTTTCTCTTTATTTGGTTGAGATTCAGGATGTATTGTATTGGACCTTATTTGGTGGAGGAGTTTATATATGGTTTTTGGCCATACGGCTCTTTGCCTTTATGCAGCCTCTGAGAAGAGAAAGGAGTTTTGCTTTGGCCGCCTATTATCGATCATTGCTATTTGCGTTTGTGATCAGTGCGATGGTCATGATTAGCATTCATCTCATCACTGATGGCTTGTTGACTACAATTGTATCCCTAGCGGCTGGGGCTGGATTTTATGTGTTTTGTTATCGATACCGTGCGGTTCATTAAAAAGAGGAGTTGATTGTAAATGAAACCAGAAAATAAGCTGTCTCAATCAGTTCAACAATTGGCCAATACAAATGAAGTAACGATCGTTCAAGCAATGGGGGAATTGAGAAAATCAGGAAAAGATGCAGTGCCCGTGCTTGTTGAAGCTTTAAAAGAAAAAGGTTCTCTTCGGAACATTGCAGCAGCTGTACTTGGTGAATTTGGAGCAGATGCGGGGGACGCAGCAGAACCGCTAGCTCGGCTATTAGAAAGTGACGAAGAAGATACAAGAATGGCCGCTGCCATGTCACTCATGAGGATTGGTCAGCCTAGTCTGCCATTTCTTCTGCCATTAGCGAAACGTTATGAGGGACCTACTTGTTTTTGGGCATCATGGTGTATTTCTTGGATTGATCCATCAAAAATCGAAAAAAACATGTACGAGTGCTTAAAACAAGAACAAGAAAATCCTATCCAACAGGCAGCGTTACTCCTTTTGCTGCTGAGGAAGCATTAGGAAAAATCATCGCCTTTCAGTTAAAAGATAAGGGGGATGAATAGTGGGAACGCAGAAACTCAACTGGCCTGAGAATCTACCTTGGATTTACCCTTCAGATCAAAGGAGTGTACCTAAGGGACAGCATCAGCTTCTTTATTTTTGGTCCGTCAACTGTCCTCATTGTGAAGAATTAACCAATCATATTCTACAACGTGTGAATGAGCTGGGTATTCATTTAACCTGTGTCCATGTTCCATATACAGAAGAGGAAAAATCGGTAGATGTTGTTTCAGAGTATGCAGAGGAGAAGAATATGACCGATCCCATTGTTTTGGATCAGGATTATGAGATTGTTGCAAAGTATAAGATTCAAGGATTACCTAGCTTTTGCCTCATAGATCAAGAGGGGCAGTTAATAGATCGGAAAATGGGAGATACCGGCTGGGAAAGAATATTGAAAAAGTTAGAAAAACATTCAATTGGATAAATAGTGGAGGAGAGTGTTGTTTCAATCAAACAAAGAATTAAAAAGAAACATCATTTTTTTCGCAGGTGTTGGAGCGATGTTGCTGATTTTAATGATGCTGAAATGGCTGCCGATTTCAGCAGACTGGGAAATGCGTTGATTTTGTTTTATGTGAGGCGTGTGCTTTGGAAAGAGGAAAAAGATCATAAGCCATGAGTTTAAGTGGAATGAATAAAAGATTGGATTCAACATCCAATCTTTTATCTTAAACACAAGGTTATATGGGAATGCTTTTACTGCCTCAGAGCAGCGTTGGAATCTATTTTCTCTAAAAATCCAATGTCCTCCATATACTTGAAATAGCGTTTGATTAATTGATCATCCATCTGGGGATAGATGATTCCATGTGCTTGGAGAACTGTTTGAGTATTGGTTGAGTCAAAATGCGCCATGTTTTCGTAAAGTTCCCAGATTGTTTTGTTTCGTTCTACCTTTTCAGTGAGCATTGGTAGAAATGGCGTAAGGGCGTTTCTAGCGTGTTGGCTGCTTACCTTAATGAGTCCTTCTACCCAATCGTCATAGGCTTTCTTTTCTAATGGATAGCCTATTTTGTCAGTGATTTTTTGGAAAAATTCACCTAATTCCATGCTTTCTTTTTGAGGTGGGACGAGGTGATAGGCTTTGCCGAAGTTGGCTGGATCTTTGCATATGGTTGTAATGGCTTTTGAGACAAAGTCGACGGGTACGAATTCTTTTCGTTGATTCGGCAGCTCACCGTACGCCTTTAGCTGTATGCATCCTTTGATCAGTCTAGCCATGTAATCCTCTGTATTATGAACGCCTGTTTGGCTGTCGCCCATGATGAAGCCTGGGCGAAGGACTGTGATAGGCACGCCGCGCTTTTTTGCTTCCCATATGATTTTTTCTGCAGCCCATTTGCTTTGAGAGTACCCAATATCCTTTTCCACAATAGGAAGATAAGCATCGATGGGTGTATCTTCAAACAGAACGTTTGTGCCATCTAGATACCCGGCAGGTCCAAATATGGCAATGGTCGATAGGAAATGAACAGGCTTTACCTGTTCTGTGCAGGCGAGTTTGATGATATTTTCTGTGCCGGTGACATTTGTATCCTTGTGCATGTGATAGGGCTGAACATAATTGACTTTTGCTCCATTGTGATAGATGGCATCAATGGTTTGGGCGAGCTGTTGAAATTCATCTGCTGATAGCCCTAGTTTAGCCTTGTCCAAGTAACCTACAATCGGCTTTAGTTGTTTCATATAATGTTCATTCCATAGATGATATTTCTCCATATTGACTTGTATTCTCTGAAGCGCGTGCTGCTTGTCTCTTGCTCTGACGACACAATAAATTTGAATGGAGGGATTCATCTGAACAAGCTCTTTAATGAGATAAGCACCTAGAAAGCCGGTTGCTCCTGTTAATAAGACGGCATTCTGTTGAAATGAACTAGATTGGAATGGTTGTTTCGGTTGAATTTTTTCATTTAAAAAGCCTTCTGATTTGAGCTGTTGTTTCGTCTTAGGTGTTTGCTCTTGTAGCATACAATTCATTTGCTTGATGGTGGGATATTCATAAAGGGTGCTGGCAGGTAGTTCAACGTGTAATGTTTCCCGCATACGCATTAAGGTTTTTGCTGCAAGGATGGAGTTTCCTCCTAAGTCGAAGAAGTGATCATTTGTGCCAATTGGCTCTACCTTTAATAGATCTGTCCATATTTCACAGAGTGATTCTTCGATTCGATTGGTTGGTGCGACATATTCAGTTTGCAGGTTTGGCCGGTCGAAATGCTGTTTTGGTAGTGCCGTTCGATCTATTTTCCCATTTGTGGTCATAGGGAAGTCTGTCAAAAGAACATAATGGGCAGGACGCATGAAATCAGGGAATGTTTGCTTTGCATAAGATTGAATGGTAGTTAGATCCCATGTTTTTTTATTGGACGGAATGATATATGCAATTAAGCGTTTATCCCCAGGTGTCACCTCTGAGGCTGTTACCAAACAGGATTTGACACTTGGGTGCTGGATCAGCACATGTTCAATCTCGCTAAGCTCAATACGGAATCCTCTAATTTTGACTTGGTCATCCATTCTGCCAATATATTCAATGAGACCATCTGGTCGTTCTCGAACAAGATCTCCTGTTTTGTAGTAGGTTCTTCCATCCCGTTCGATGAAACGTTCTTTTGTCAGGTTTTCTCTTCGCCAGTACCCTAGTGCTAACCCATTTCCTGAAGTGATAAGTTCCCCTATTTGTCCTTGTGGGACAGATTCACCTTGTTCATTTGTGATGTCTATGATGGTTCCTGCTACAGGCCTGCCAATCGGTATACTGACTTGGTCATCCCATGTGTTGGGCAGTTGAAAGGTTGTTGTGAAAATGGTGTTTTCTGTCGGTCCATAGCCATTAATAATGGTTGTATTTGGGATGTTTTTTAATGCTTGTGAAACGACATGAGAAGACATGACATCTCCACCAGATACGATGTATTTCACTGATTTGAGCTCGTTCAGATGTGACTCCATCATCAAGTTGAACAATCCAGTTGTTAAAAAAAGAATCGATACATCAAAGTCTTTAATGGTTTGACTGACGAGTTCAGGAGTCAGCTTTCCAGAATGAGGAATAGCTAGTGTTGCTCCATTTAATAAAGCGCACCATATTTCAAATGTAGAGGAATCAAAAGAGATGGTAGACAGTAATGCCAACGTATCAGAAGAATCAACGGGTAGAAATGATGGCTGATGTGTTAGGTGCATAATACATCTATGTGTAATGACTACACCTTTTGGTTTGCCTGTTGTGCCAGAGGTATACATGATGTATGCGGGATCAGAAGGTTTGATATCAATGACCGGATTGGACGATGATTGCCTAAGAATGTGACGTTTTTCTTTATCTAAGTAGATCGTAGGAATATGCAAGGAAGCCAGGCTTGGAGTGTCATGTGATGTTGTGAGTAAAAAGGATAGTTCGGCATCTTCCATCATAAATTGAATACGCTCACTAGGGTATTGCATGTCTATAGGCACATAAACAGCTCCTATTTTGGTGATAGCCAGAATAGAGACAATCAATTGCGGTGATCTTTCTAAGGCTAGGCCGATATGAGAAGCTTTCGTTACACCCATGCTGATCAGATAATGAGCAAACTGGTTACTTTGTTCTTCAAGTTCAGCATATGTAATGTTCTGATGGACGCACGTTAAAGCTGTATGGTGTGGTGTGTGAGTGGCGTGGTGTCTGACGATATCACATAAATGTCGAGTGTTCATCATGATATTCCTCCTCTAGAGTTTGATAGATTAGGAAAGCGATTCTTAAATCCCCCCAAGTGTATATGATGAAATATTTGATGTCAATGAGGAGAATATTCATAATAAAATGTAAAATTTATATAATAATTGAAAAAATAAGCATATATATTGTGCTATATAGATATAAAATAGGCGAAAATTGAACCTTAAGATAGGGTGGATTCACTGATGGGATGAGCGATTACTTTTTTATTAGAAATATATATACGTATTTCGAAAAAAATTGGTAAAATATATAGGTGTGTCTCAAATTTGTTAAATTTTTAAGGAGCTGTCGTGTTGAAGGGATCTAGGGTTGAGTTGATTGATAGTTTACGTGGTTTTAGTTTATTAGGTATTTTGATCGTGAATATGCTTAATTTCCAATATGATTATGATTTTGAGAAAATGTTTGATTCGAGTTTTTGGGGACAGGAATTCGGTGTATATCTAACGGAAATTTTGTTCCAAGGGTCTTTTTATCCGATTTTCTCCTTTTTATTTGGGTATTCTTTTATCAAGCTGATTGAATCGACGAAGGCTAAGGGACTAAATACGAATGCCATTGTCGTTCGCCGAGGGTTTGGTCTGATTGTGCTTGGGATGCTGCATTACATCTTTATTTGGAATGGTGACATTCTTCTTTATTATGGAGCTTGTATGTTTTTCTTAATGTTGTTTTTGAGCAGCCGGATCAAAACAATACTAATTTGGTCGGGTGTGTTAGGTGCATTGTCATTAGTCGTTTCGCCATACATGATGAAACTTGTTTATGGGACTGATGAATTATTAACTGATGTGTATGCGAAAGGTGCTTATGGAGATATTTTGCTCAGCCGAATTACGGTTGAAGACGATATGCTGATTGTGACCGTTATTCTGGCGATCGTGACTATTACGCTTATGCCGATATTAGGTTTTCTTTTTGGTACCATCACGGTTGGTCCTTTTGCACTGCTTGGTATGGCCATTGGAAAAAAAGGACATCTGACAGAAGAAGATCGAGGAATGGCCTATCGAAAAGGCTGGGTGTGGATGATTGTGATCGGGCTTGCGCTAAAATGTGCGACGTTCATTGATGCTCCTTGGAGTGAATTGGTGATTACGCTGGGTGCCTATGTGCTGACGATTGGGTATATTCAAGCCTTTATTGTTTTCTACTATTCGAAGGCAGCCCAAGGTTTCAAACGCCTGCTTGCAGGGCTTGGCCGTTTGTCTCTCTCAAACTATTTGGCGCAGTCGATTATTTGTACAACGATTTTCTATTCTTATGGACTTGGCCTATTTGGACAATTGGGGTCAATGTTTGGGCTGCTGCTTGCTGTCGGACTGTACACAGCACAGCTGTTCATCAGCTATCTCTATTTGAAAAAATGGAGAAGAGGTCCTGTGGAGTGGCTTATGGGCAAATGGGTATATTGGAAATAAAGCATTTTGTTAAAGAACCGCATGGCTTAAGGGCTGTGCGGTTTTTTATTTTAAAAAAATGAGGAGAATGTTTTTAAAATGGTTGAATATTCTTTTAGTGTGTATATAATGTATATATAGTGTATATACAATATTTTGTTTCAACTATCTGAAAAAAGAGGTTTTTATATGCAAATTACGATTTCAAACCATTCTAAGGAGCCTATCTATGAGCAAATTACGAATCAAATCAAATCGATGATTTTAACAGGTGAGCTTGAAGAAGGTGCAGCACTGCCGTCTATTCGAAAGCTGGCGAAGGATCTACAAATTAGCGTGATTACAACAAAGCGAGCGTATGAAGAGTTAGAGAAGGCGGGATTTATTTATTCGATTGTCGGCAAGGGATCATTTGTTGCGGAACAAAACCTAGAAGTGATGAGAGAGAAGAAATTGAAGGTGATTGAGGAACAGCTTGGAGCGGTTGTCACAAACGGGAAAGAATTAGGCTTATCTTTTGATGAATTGCAGCAGTTATTAAAGTTCTTATATGAGGAGTGAGATGAGTGGAGCATGTGATTGAATTCAAAGGAGTAACGAAACGATTCAAGGACTTTTCCGTTCAGGATCTTGATTTACAGGTCAAGAAAGGTTTTGTCACAGGGTTTATTGGAGAGAATGGAGCGGGTAAGTCGACCACCATTAAAATGATCATGAATTTGTTAAAGCCCGATTCAGGTGACATCAAGGTTTTTGGATTGGATTATCATACTCATGAAAAAGAGATTAAGGAACGAATCGGATTTGTTTACGATGCTAATGTTTTTTTCTCAGGGTTGAATTTAAAGGACATCAAACGGATTGTGGCTCCTGCCTATAAACGCTGGGATGACCAGCTTTTTAATCAATATATTGAAAAGTTTGGTCTGCCGCTGAATAAAGCGATCAAAACATTTTCAAAAGGGATGCAGATGAAGGCGTCACTTGCGATTGCGCTGTCGCATCATGCAGAGCTGATTATCATGGATGAACCAACTGCTGGTTTAGATCCGGTTTTTAGAAGAGAGCTGCTCTGCACGTTACAGGAATTGATGATTGATGGAAATCGGACGATTTTTTTCTCGACGCATGTGACGACTGATTTAGACCGGATCGCGGATTATATTGCGTTTATACAAAATGGAAGATTGGTCTTTCAACAGTCGATTCATGAAGTGGCAGAAAGTTATGCGCTTGTGAGAGGGAGCCTGGAGTTGTTGGATCGAGACACAGAAAAGGCGTTTATCCATATTCAGCGTACATCAGCAGGTTTTGAAGCATTATCAGATCGAATTGATGAGGTGAAACTTATTTTTGGGGATGCTGTTGTGATTGAACCGGCGTCGCTTGAGGATATCATGTTTTATTTGAAAGGCGG
This sequence comes from Bacillus sp. FSL M7-0791, assembly GCF_038627085.1. Taxonomy (NCBI): domain Bacteria; kingdom Bacillati; phylum Bacillota; class Bacilli; order Caryophanales; family Bacillaceae; genus Bacillus; species Bacillus sp. FSL M7-0791. Next base: position 204,185 of record NZ_CP152022.1, read on the forward strand.
GGTTGCGCATGTTTCATTTAATTAAGCGTGATGTGATTTTGCAAAAGAAGCAGTTACTTATTTTTATTCCGTTTATCTTATTTTTTATTTTCATGGATGTCCATCCAGTATTGACGTTTATAGTCGCTAGTGTCTTCATTCCATTTAACACATATGCGTATGATGAAAAGGCAGAAACGAATATCCTATTAAATTCTTTGCCTTATACCCGGAATGAAATTATTGCCTCCCGTTATCTTGGTGCCGTTTTTTATATGGTCATTTCGATCGGGCTGACAAGTGCTGCATTACTTGTGTTTGGGAAACTGTTTTCGCTGTCAGATATTGCGATTGGCAGCGGGTTGTTTTTATTGTTCGCGGCGTGTACGTTTCCATTGTTTTATATCTTAAAGCCTGGTTATATCACAACGGCAGTGATCATTGGCTTTATCGTATTATCTGCTATGGGACCGCCTGTTGTTCTCTATTTAGCAGAGCAATTTAGTGGGTTCACTAATTTTATTATGAATTTATCGATCCCTGTTTTATATACGGGGTCAGCTGTGCTGATTATGCTCCTCTACTTGTTGTCTTGGGGACTTTCTACTGTGATTTACCAGAGGAAAGTGTTTTAGGAAAGCAATTGCCGAAGTTCCTATAAATTTACAGTTTGAGCTTAGAAGACCGTGTGAGCGGTCTTTTTTTGAAGATTTTTCTGGTTATTGATTATATCAATATAAAATAATTTGAACTTACTTTTATGTCAGAATATTTTGTTAATAGTGTTTTCCTCAAAAAAACAATTGTTTTTTAAGGGTAGATTTATTATGATAATATACATCGAAAGATTGATGTTTCTCAATCAGAATGAAAATTCTGATTTTTATTTTTTATGTTGTTTGTTGATGAGGGGGAAGAAAAGTGGCTCAAAAGGAATTAAAGAGAGGGTTAAGTGCCCGCCATATTCAAATGATCGCTCTTGGCGGCACAATCGGTGTTGGCTTATTTATGGGGTCAGCGAAGGCCATTCAGTGGACAGGTCCATCCGTTCTTCTAGCTTACGCAGTGTGTGGTATTTTTATCTTTTTTATTATGCGTGCGATGGGAGAAATGTTATATCTTGAGCCGAGTACAGGGTCATTTGCTACATTCGGGCATCAATATATTCATCCGCTTGCAGGGTATATGACGGCTTGGAGTAACTGGTTCCAGTGGGTCATTGTCGGAATGTCTGAAATCATTGCGGTTGGGGCTTATATGAAATATTGGTTCCCAGAGCTGCCTGCGTGGATTCCAGGGTTAATTGCGATGATCATTTTAGGAGCAGCCAATTTGATTTCGGTTAAGTCGTTCGGTGAATTTGAATTTTGGTTTGCGATGATCAAAATTGTGACGATTATCTTGATGATTGTTGCAGGTTTAGGCATTATTTTCTTCGGTTTTGGAAATGGCGGAACGCCTATTGGGCTGTCTAATCTTTGGGCGCATGGCGGGTTCTTTACAGGTGGGTTTAGCGGATTCCTGTTTGCATTGTCTCTAGTCATTGCTGCTTATCAAGGTGTCGAGCTCATTGGGATTACAGCGGGTGAGGCACAAAATCCGCAAAAGACGCTGACAAATGCCATCAAAAGTATCATCTGGCGTATTTTGATTTTCTATATCGGTGCGATCTTTGTCATTGTGACTGTGTATCCTTGGGATCAGCTGAATACCCTGGGCAGTCCATTTGTAGCGACGTTTGCGAAGATTGGGATTACAGCAGCGGCTGGTATTATTAACTTTGTTGTCATTACAGCAGCGATGTCCGGCTGTAATAGTGGTATTTTCAGTGCGGGCCGTATGCTTTATACATTAGGTGTGAATGGTCAGGCGCCTGCTTTCTTTACAAAAATTTCGAAGAACGGTGTACCGTATTTTGGGACATTCGCTGTGCTGATTGGTTTAGCGATAGGAGTGGTCCTGAATTATGTTTCTCCGCCAAACATTTTCGTCTATGTGTATAGTGCGAGTGTCCTTCCTGGGATGGTGCCTTGGTTTGTCATTTTGATTAGTCATATCGGCTTCAGAAAGGCGAAGGGGGCAGCGCTTGATCAGCATCCGTTCAAGATGCCGTTAGCACCGTTTTCTAACTATCTTACAATCGGATTTTTATTGATGGTTCTTGTGTTTATGCTCATTAATCAGGATACGCGTATTTCTCTCATTGTGGGAATTGTGTTCTTGATTGTAGTGGCACTTAGCTTTTTTGTATTTGGGATTGGAAAACGGAAGCCGATTGAAACAGCTTCTTCTGATCAAACGGTGAAATAATCAAAGGCCTTGCGGGATGGACCGCAAGGCTTTTTTTATTTAGAGTGAAGCTTTTACACGGTTAAAGTCATCTGGATAGTTGGTGAAAAGACCGGTGACGCCGTATTGCAGAAGACGTGTCATGTCTGCTTCGCTGTTTACCGTATATGGATGAAGGAGGAGTCCATGGCTTCTGACCTGCTGGACGTTTTCAGGTGTTAATGCTCTAAAATTCGGTCCAACCCCTACAGCGTACGTTTTGATAAAGTCGAGCTGATCGTCTGTGATGGATGTCATTTGGTTTCTGTCTAATAGCTGTACTTTTGGCAGGCGTGGGGCTAATTTCTGTAGCTTTAGCAGGCTGTCTTCACTAAAGGATTGTATGATAACCTGCCCTTTTCTTGTGTGTTTCCCAAGAAGGTGATGTTTCTTTAAGGTGGCCAATAGTTTTTCTTCCATTTGCGGATAAAGGTCTGGTTTTTTTGTTTCAATATAATAATTCTCTCGTTTGCCGAAATAGCGCAGCACCTCATCTAATGTAAGGACTCTCTGTCCGATATAGTTGGCATTTTGTCTGTCAGGATTTGCTTCGTTAAACCATGTACCAGCATCAAGCTGTTTGATTTCAGCAAGTGTGAGGTCTTTGACCCAGCCTGTTCCGTTTGTGGTTCGGTCAACGGTTTCATCATGCATCACGATGAGATGTCCATCCTTTGTCATTTGAAGGTCGAGTTCGAGGTAATCTGCATTCATCTTTGTGGCGAGCTTGTAGGAAGCCAGGGTATGCTCTGGTGCATACCCTGATGCTCCGCGGTGTGCAACGGTTAAGATGCGATCTGGAGATAAAAGGTTTTCATGTGCCGATACGGTGGCCGGCACCCACACAAAAGACAGTAAAGCAAAAGAGAGCAACACGAAAGCAAGTAATCTACTTTTCTTCATATTTTATCCTCCTTTTACGGTAACTGCCTCCATCATAAGAAATAGATGTAAAGAGCATGTTGGGCGGATATGAATCTTTTATGTGATTTTCATTAAGCTTGCTCTACGCGTTTTCCTGTATTCCATGTCATAGCGAGGAAAACAATCGCAAGCACACAAGAACCAACCAGTAAAATGAAGCCTCCTGTCCAGTCATAGTGATCGACGACGACGCCCATCATGGCATTGGCAAAGGCAGAGCCGCCAATGTAGCCGAAGAAGCCTGTCAGTCCGGCAGCAGTGCCAGCTGCTTTTTTTGGAGCGAGATCAATGGCTTGAAGTCCAATGAGCATGACCGGGCCGTAAATCAAAAAGCCGATGCTGATGAGGGCAATGTTATCGACCATTGGATTGCCTGCAGGGTTTAGCCAGTAAACAAGAACGGCAATTAACACCCCGGCCATAAAGATGACGCCAGCTGGTGCGCGGCGGCTTCTAAAGAAGCGGTCACTGATCCAGCCGCACAATAATGTACCGGGAATGCCTGCATATTCATAAAGAAAATAAGACCAGCGTGAATGCTCTGGTGAAAAGCCCTTTGCTTCTGTTAAGTAGGTCGGAGCCCAGTCAACGACACCGTAACGGACAAAGTACACAAACACGTTGGCGATGGCGATATACCATAGGAATTTATTGTTGAGTACATATTTAAATAAAATCTCTTTCACTGTTAATTCTTTTTCTTGATCCTCATACTTTTGGGCCGGATAGTCATTTCGATATTCCTCAATTGGCGGAAGACCAGTGGATTGCGGGGTATCCCGTACGAGAAGAATGATCACGAAGGAGACGATAATGGCAATGATGGCAGGGAAGAAAAAGATACTTTTCCACGTCGCAAACAGCACAATCCCTAATGTGATAAGCGGTGCAAGAATTCCGCCGCCGATATTGTGAGCGACGTTCCAAATGGACATTTTCGTACCACGTTCACTAACCGAAAACCAGTGCGCCATCGTACGTCCGCATGGCGGCCACCCCATGCCTTGAAACCAGCCGTTTAAGAACATGAATAGAAACATGATCCATACACTGGATGTGACCCATGGAAATGAGACAAATAGGATATTGATAAGAGCTGATAAAAAGAGTCCGGCAGCTAAAAAGTATCTGGGGTTACAGCGGTCTGAGATCATCCCCATGATGAATTTACTAAAGCCATAAGCAATGGATACGGCTGCGAGTACAAAGCCTAATTCACTTTTCGTGAACCCTTCTTCCTGTAGATATGGAATGGCAAAAGCGAAATTTTTGCGCAGCAAATAGTAGCCCGCATACCCGATAAAGATGCCTAGAAAGACTTGCAGCCGCAGCCGCTTATACGTCTCGTCTGTTTTGGCATCATCAAGCCTGTCGATATGTGGAGCAGGTTTAAACCATTTGAACATAAAGATCCTCCTTTTGTAGATGTCCGATTGACTGAAGCAAAAGTACGAGAATGGTTTTTGATCCTGTACCTTTTCAGAGACAAAAGAATTGTTAGCGCTTTCTTTTGTACTCCCATCATATCGGATGGAAGAGACGTTTATGATGAGGCTTTTGTCATAAATTTGGAAAAACGGATCATGAAATAACAAAAAAATCCGCACAATGGCGGATTTTTTCTTAGCGGTTATAGAGACACATTAATTTTCGCAGATTTCTTTAGTTTTTCAATTTCTTTTTGTACTTCTTTTTGCTTTTCTTGAGATTCTAGCTGTTTTTTAATTTGTGATTTAACCTCTTTGTATTCTGGTGCTTTTTGCTTTTGTTTTTTCATTTGGTCTGCGTATTGATCATAGTACGCTTTGACGTCTTTCTCAGAGACGGAGGCTGATTTGATTTCTTTGTCGACATATTGGCTGTATTTGATGCTGTCGGCAATGTCACTTTTCAGCTGATCCAATGTGAGTCCGCTCTTTTTCAGTGCTTCTTCGAATTGAGCGTTGTCTTTAAACTGTTTCTTTTCTTCCTTTAGCTGCTTATCTACCTCTTTGTCAGAGGCTTTGAAGCCCTTCTTCTCAGCATCTTGCAGGATGAGCTCTTGGCCTACGAGCGCATCAATGGTTTGTTTCTTGACTGCTTTCTCGCCTTCTTTAGAAGTGGGGTCTTGCCCGGACTGCTGAAGCTGGCCTTGAATGGTAGATAAAGCGCTATTGTATTCACTGCCTGTGATTTTGTCTTTGTTGACGGTCGCAACGACCTTTTGATCATCGATTTTTTGTGCGTCTAATTTCTTTTGCATTTCTTCCATTTGCTTTTGCTGCTCTTTTTGATCAGCCTGTGTTGTTTCCTTGTTTTTGGCTGAATCGTTTTGCTTATCTTGTTTGGCATCGTTTGACGAGCAGGCTGCAAGTCCAACAGATAACAAACAAGCGATGAGTGTGTATGATACCTTTTTCATCATTTTCTCTCCCTTCGGTATGAGAACGTCTAGTGCGCATTCTAACCGTTTTTTAGGAAAAATAAAACCGTACAGACAATTTGTTAGCGGATTGACATGTTTTTTATCTGTTTGTCCTCATTTTGTCTTCTCATAGTCATCTCATGACAAACTTAATCGGGGAATAATTGTTCCATCGCTTCGTCGATATCAGTGATTGGCTGGCGGCAGCTGTAGTTTTCACAAATATACACGGTGGTTTTGCCTTCGATTGTTTTGTAATCTTTTGTAAAGGGCGCGAGCTTTGCTAATTCTTTCCCTGTTTCGGCAGTCAATATGATATCAAATGGCACGAAGCGTTTTTGAAGCGCCTGTAAAAGCTGTTCTTTTTGAGGGTCACCGTTTTTTCCGAGAATGATGATTTCTCTTTTGGTTGCATATTGACTTAGGAGCCCTTGCAGAAACGCTGTGTGTCCGCTTGGGTAGGAAGAGACATCGACATAAAAGGCTTGGAACATCTGCTGTAATGTGTCTAGCCAATCCTGACGTCCGGTCAGTCTGCTTAGCATGAGAAGGTGCTTGAGTGCGGTGCTGTTACCAGAAGGCATGGCACCGTCGTACACTTCTTTTTCTCGAACGAGGAGCGCTTCCGCATCTGATCCCGAGAAGAAAAAGCCCCCTTTTTCCTTGTCCCAAAACAGCTCAAACATGTTCTCCACAATGGCTGTGGCTTTTTCCAGCCAATCTAATTCAAAGGTCGCTTCGTATAAAGACATATAGGCTTTTAACATATGTGCATAATCCTCGATAAAGCCGAGATGCTTCACGTCACCTTCTCTGTAGCGGACCATGAGCCGCTCATGTTGAACAAGATGTGTTTCTAGAAAAGACATCGCCTGCTTCGCCATATGGATCGCTTCGTCTGCATCAAAGACCCTTCCTGCTTTGGCGAGAGCTGAGATCATCAGCGCATTCCAAGATGTAAGCACCTTGTCATCGACAAGCGGCGCGGGTCGCTGCTGTCTGACTGATTGTAAAATATGCTGGGCTTCTTGCAGCTTAGACTGAAGGGTTTTATCATCGATCGAAAAAGAGGCTTTGATGTCCTCAAAAGAGGTAGAAATGGTATGAGGGATGTTCTCCCCTTCAAAGTTCCCCTCTTCTGTGATGTGATAGACTTCGCAAAATAAAGCGCCAAGCTCCTCTCCTAAATGGGTGATGATCTCATCTTTTGACCAGACGTAATATTGCCCTTCTTTCCCTTCAGAATCTGCATCTATCGCTGAATAAAATGAGCCGCCCGGATTCATCATATCTTGTTTGATAAATTGGATCAGGTGTTGGACAAGCTTTTTATACTCAGGTTTTGAGGTGAGCTGATACGCTTCTGTATAAGCTTCCATCAGCAAGGCGTTATCATACAGCATTTTTTCAAAATGCGGCACAAGCCATTTTTCATCCGTCGAATAACGAGAAAAGCCCGACCCAATGTGGTCGTATATACCGCCATTTGCCATCCCATCTAACGTTTTCGTGACTGCATACAGCGCATTCTCCTGTCCTGTCCATTCGTAATAGCGCATCAGAAAAGAGAGCATATGAGGTGCAGGAAATTTCGGTGCGGAGCCGAATCCGCCATACAGTGTATCAAAGCTGCTCATGAGCTGGTAATAGGCTTTGTGAATTGCCTCTTGAGACAGCGTGTTTTCTGTCTGCCCTGCTGCTTTAATCCGAAGATTATTTGTCGCTTTCTCTGCCAATGATTCAATATGATCTCGGTCGTTATGGTACGCATCCAGCAATTGTGTGAGTGCCTCGATGAAGCCAGGACGCCCGTATGCACTTCTTTTTGGAAAATATGTTCCAGCATAAAAAGGCTTTTGATCCGGCGTGACAAACACGTTCAACGGCCAGCCGCCTTGCCCCGTCATCATCTGACAAACAGACATATACATCGAGTCGATATCTGGACGCTCCTCACGATCGACTTTGATTGAAATGAAATGCTCATTTAAGATGTCAGCGACTTGTTGATCTTCGAAGCTTTCGTGTGCCATGACGTGGCACCAGTGACATGTGGCGTAACCAATACTGATAAGCACTGGTTTATTTTCACGTTTGGCTTTATCGAATGCTTCTTGCCCCCACGGGTACCAGTGAACTGGGTTGTGGGCGTGCTGAAGGAGGTAGGGTGATTTTTCATAAATGAGTGGGTTGGGTGTTTGGTTGTTTGGCATGGCATGGGTCACCTTCTTTTTCATCATTAGTTTGATTTCATCTTAAATTTCTTAAGAAATAGAGACGAAGTCATTATTTGAGTGTATCATTTTGTTAAAATATAGGATGTTTCATTGAGATAGTTATCACTACTATGTTTTATCATAGGTATTCTACTCTTTTGAGCCCTAATTTGATATTTAGATATGTAAACGGTTATTGAATCATCCATTAGGTCCAATTGAAATCATATTAAGTATTTATGGTAGAAACTACTTTTATACGTTTTTAAAATTACTTACGACAATGGAGAGATAAAATGGATTATGTTTATCAAAAAAAGGAAAAGAAAAATGGTAATTGTGTTATATCCGTTAGAGATAGATGGGAGAATTCAATTATTGAATTTGAAAAAAGGCAACATCATATCGATATAGTGGTTAATTACCGTAATGATAAGACAACGAAGTATTCAATACCAATAGAAATTTTTGAAAAAGTTTACGATGATCTGCAAAGAGGTAATTGATGGGATTTTTGTTTTTTCAACTACCTCCGTGTTACATTTATATGCGCTTTTCTATTAATAACTTCAATTGATCTTTGTTTAACCAAGGTTACGCTTCTACAATCTCTAATAACACAGCATTTTGATGTTCCATGTCAATTCTTCTCTATTTCTTCACCAACACATATTGTAAGTTTTCTAATTCAAACATATCAATCAGTTCATCGATCCCTTTAAAATCGATATGTTTTCCAAATCGTTTTTTGCTTAGGTCAATTTCTACGTCCAATTGATTATCCTTTTCTTTCGTTTCGAATCCATCTACACAAGAATAGATTTCGATAGTTTCTCCTTTTGACAGCTCTTTTTCAATGAATTTAAAAAGAGCACGAAGAGAATGAATGATGTCTAATTCATAAACAAAAGGATGTGTGAATTTGTTTCTTACCGCTTCATAGACGGGATCTAGATCATCAATATGAATGCCTTCGAAATCCTCTTCTGTTTCAAATACTTCTATCAAAAGTTCTTCTTTTTGATAGGTTTTTGGCTTTTTTTGTTTTTTATTAAAGATGTTGATATTGAGTTCAGAGAATGGTTGATAGGTAGGATTTTGACCAATGGTACCAAGCGGCAGTTCTTTGTTTGATCCAATATAATGATGTAAAGTCATGGGCTGTCCTCTTTTCTTCAATGATTTCTCGTTCGTTGATTATTTTCTTTTTATCAATAAATGGTGGAATGTGCAATTATTTTCACATACGTTCTCTACAAAAGAGAAGGGCAAGTCGTTTGACTAAATACCTCTTAGGGTATACTATCTGTTCATAGAAAGAATAGAAAGGGGTGCTTGTAAATGGAATATAATCAACAGATGAAGAACCGTCTTCGCCGGATTGAGGGGCAGATTAAAGGGGTTCTTGCGATGATGGAGCAGGGAAAGGATTGCCGCGAGGTAGTGACGCAGCTGTCTGCATCACGCAATGCCATTGATCGGGCGATGGGTGTGATTGTGAGTACAAATCTTGAGCAATGTGTCCGTGAAAGTCTTGAACAAGGTAAGGATACGGAAGGTCTTGTGAAAGAAGCGGTTGAGCTATTGGTGAAAAGCCGGTAAGAAATTCTTCAGCCTTTGAAGGTTGACGGATTTTCTTACTTGTTATAATATACCCTTACCGGTATGTGTATATATTTTTTGTTTTCTATATACCCCCATGGGTAATGATGAAGGAGGACCAGAATGAAAGAACAGAAAAAACGCACGACGATTGTGCTATTTAGTGGGGATTATGATAAAGCAATGGCGGCTTACATTATTGCCAATGGTGCAGCAGCCTATGATCATGAGGTGACGATTTTCCATACCTTTTGGGGGCTGAATGCCTTGCGCAAGGATGAGATGGTGCCCATGAAAAAGGGTTTTTTAGAAAAAATGTTTGGCAAGATGATGCCGCGCGGGGCTGATCGAATGGGCATTTCAAAGATGAATTTTGCTGGAATGGGCCCCAAGATGATTAAGCACGTCATCAAAAAGCACAATGCCATGTCCTTGCCGCAGCTCATTGATATGGCGAAGGAACAGGAGGTTAATCTCGTAGCATGTACAATGACGATGGATCTTTTAGGGCTGCAGGAGAAAGAATTATTAGATGATATTCAATATGCTGGTGTGGCGGCGTATTTAGCAGAGGCTGAAATTGGGAATGTGAATTTATTTATCTAGTGAGGTGTTAACACATGATTCAAACACTTTTGATCATCATCGTCATTGGTTTGCTGGTGAGCCGTTTTCTTCTTGTAAAGGGTGTAAAACAAATTGATGCAGCCGATATGAAACCTCAATTGCGTAGACAACATCAACAACTGATTGACGTACGATCTCCAGTAGAATTTCAAACAAACCATATTAAAGGATTTCGAAACATTCCATTACCTCAGCTAAAAGAACGAGCAAATCAGCTTGCGAAAGACAAAGAGGTCTATGTGATATGCCAAAGCGGAATAAGAAGTATGCAGGCAGCGAAAATATTGAAGAAGCAAGGATTTACTCATATTACTAACATCAAGGGTGGTATGAATGCTTGGCATTAAGCACGCATAAAAATATACCCCCACCCCTATATAAAGGAGGACATCACGTGCAGCAACCAACTGTCATTTTAGATGCAAAAGGATTGGCATGTCCGATGCCGATTGTGAAAACAAAAAAACAAATGAATGAGCTTTTGCCAGGAGATGTACTTGAAGTGCAAGCTACCGATAAAGGATCAGCAGCGGATTTAGCGGCTTGGTCAAAAAGTGCCGGCCATGAGTTTTTAGGAACAAAAGTAGAAGGACAGGTGCTTCATCATTTGATTCGTAAGGGCGGAGCGCAAGAGGAAGAGCCCATGATTTCAGAAATATCTTTGCATGCCTTTCAACAGAAGGTAAAAGAAGATCAATCTCTGTTTATTTTGGATGTACGAGAGCTGGATGAATACGAAGCGGGGCATATCCCAGGAGCTGTTCATATCCCGCTTGGTGAGGTGGAAGATCATGCAGAGGAGTTAACAAGAGAATCGGACATTTATCTCATCTGTCATTCAGGCAGAAGAAGTGAATTAGCTGCGCAAAAGCTAAAAGAGAAAGGATTTCAACAATTAATCAATGTGGTGCCAGGCATGAATAGCTGGACAGGAGCCATTGAAAAATAGGAGCTGAATAAAACATGACGGTAAAAGCCATGACTGCAGAGCAGTTAACAAAAAAGATCGTGGGCAAAGAGCCGCTCTTTTTGCTAGATGTGCGAAATCAAGCAGATGTACAGGACTGGAAGATTGAAGGGGAAGCAATCGTTGATATGAATGTGCCTTATTTTGATCTGCTTGACGGAGTAAACGGTCTTTTACAGCACATTCCTAGTGACCGTGAAGTATTGGTGGTTTGTGCTAAGGAAGGTTCCTCTATCCTGGTGGCGGAGATGCTGTCAGAGGCTGGCGTGCCTGTTCATTATTTGCAGGGCGGCATGAAGGCATGGAGTGAGTATCTAGAGCCAGTGAAAATAGGTAATTTAAGCGGCGGCGGAGAGCTGTATCAATTTGTACGGATGGGCAAAGGGTGTCTGTCCTATATGATCATGTCCAATGGAGAAGCTGCGGTTGTGGATGCAGCTCGAATGACGGAGGTCTATATGGATTTTGCGAAAAAGCATGATGTCTCTGTGACGCATGTGATGGATACTCACCTTCATGCAGATCATATTTCTGGTGGGAAAAAGCTGGCTGAACAAACGGGTGCCACCTACTGGCTGCCGCCAAAAGATGCAGAAGAGGTAACCTTTGAATATGAACGTCTTGAAGAAGGACAGCGGATAACGATTGGAACAGCTTCTATTGATATTCAACCCATTTATTCCCCGGGACATACGATCGGCTCAACATCTTTTATCGTAGACAATCAATATCTTCTTTCAGGTGATATTTTGTTTATTGATTCAATTGGAAGACCAGATCTTGCTGGAATGGCGGAGAACTGGGTAGATGATTTGAGAGAGACGCTTTATGAACGGTATATGGCGTTTTCAAAGGAATACATCGTTCTGCCTGCGCACTTCATGACCATAGAAGAAATGAATGAAGACGGCAGTGTTTGGAAGGAGCTAGGCTCACTTTTAAAAGAAAATCATGGGCTTCATATTGAAGATCAACATGTGTTTAGAAAGATGGTGACGGAAGGTCTGCCTGCACAGCCGCATGCCTTTCAAGAGATTCGTCAAGCCAATATGGGGAAGCTGAACCCAGATGTGGAAGAGCAGCGGGAAATGGAAATGGGTCCAAACCGTTGTGCGATTCGGTAATGTCCAATAAAATAAGAGAAGAGGAGCAATCAAATGACATCAGATCAAATTTTAGACGTAACAGGGCTCGCATGCCCAATGCCGATTATTCGAACGAAGAAAAAAATGAACGACTTGGCGAAAGGTCAAGTTTTAGAAATACATGCAACAGATAAAGGGGCTAAAGCTGACTTGGCCGCATGGGCGAAGTCAAGCGGACATGAATTGATCACGCAGACAGAAGAAGGTCACGTGCTGAAGTTCTGGATGAGAAAAGGGTCCTAAAGGATGTAGGGGTATCTGCTGAAGATCCCCTTTTCCTTTTGCAAAGGAGGAGACCATCGTGGATTTTGCATTTTTGATTACACTTTTTATCATCGGATGTCTTGGTTCCTTCTTATCAGGAATGGTGGGGATCGGCGGATCTGTGATCAACTATCCCATGCTGCTTTATATCCCGCCTCTTTTCGGTGTGATGGCACTATCAGCACACGAGGTATCAGGGATTGGCGCCATTCAAGTGCTTTTTTCGACACTGGGTGGTGTACTTGCTTATCGGAAAAGCGGATTTTTACATCGCTCGCTGATTTTATATATGGGAAGCAGTATATTAGCGGGCAGCTTATTAGGCAGTTATGTATCACATTTTATGCCGGAGAAAGGGATGAACCTCGTCTATGGATTACTCGCCATTGTGGCGGTAATTCTCATGCTGATTCCGAAAAAAGGACAGCGTGCAGACGCAGAGGGAGAAGTCACTTTTCATAAAGGGCTGGCATCAGCTATTGCCTTTGTGATTGGCAGTGTTTCCGGGGTATTAGGTGCAGGCGGCGCATTTATTTTAGTGCCTGTGATGCTTTCTATTTTAAAAATTCCTGTACGGATGACGATTGCATCGTCTCTTGCGATTACGTTTCTTTCTGCGATAGGCGCATCGACTGGAAAGGTATTGACGGGTCAGGTCATGCTTCTTCCTGCTGTTGTGCTGATGGCGGCAAGTTTGGTGGCAGCTCCGATTGGTGCGAAGGTCGGTCAGAAAATCAACGCCGTCTACTTGCAATGGGCACTTGCTGTGATGATTACGGCGACAGCGGTCAAAATTTGGCTGGATATTTTATAAAGAAAAGACCAACAAAGCAAACATGTTGGTCTTTTTTATTTGACGTCATCGTGCTCGATATATGTTTCTAGTGCTGGGTGGTACTCTTTTTGATAATGAAGGTTGGGACATGTTTTCACGACTTTGCCTTGCAGGGCATTGGACTTTGAGACTTCTAATGCTGATTTACATTTAGGACAGCGTTCGGCAAAGAATGAGGGCCAGCGTTTCATGTATCACCACTCCAGTTAATGTCTTAAAAACCGATTATATTAATATGAATTATAGGGGATCATGCAGGTGAGGTCAATGGGTGTTTGGGTCTTTTTAACAAAAAAGAAGCATCATGAGAGATGCTCCTTTATCGTTCATATTCTTAATAGGCTTTCGCCCAGAACACCATATCAGATGCAGGCTTGCCGCAGCAGACACATGTGTCAGAAATGGTTTCCTGTTCGAATGGGATACAGCGTGAGGTCGCGCCTGTTCTTTCTTTAATGTCGTTTTCACAGGCTTCATCACCGCACCACATGGCTTTAATCAATCGGTTTTCTTCCGCAAGAAGTTGCTCAATGTCTTCGATTGTGTGGGCGTGTGATGTCTTTTCGTGTAATCGTTCTTTCGCTTTTTCGTACATCGTCCGCTGGATGTCTTCAAGTGTTGCTGTGATGGTTTGTTCAAGTGCATCTAACGTGACAGCTTGCTTTTCACCAGTGTCTCGTCTTGCGAGCATCACTTGTCCTTTTTCGATGTCCTTTGGTCCTACTTCTACACGTAGCGGAATACCCTGCATTTCACACTCGTTGAATTTCCAGCCTGGCTGTTTATCGGTTGCGTCGATGTCAGCACGTGCGATGCGGGCGAGGCGATTCTTCAATTCGTAGGCATGATCCAGTACCCCTTCTTTATGAGAAGCGATTGGCACGATACGCACTTGGGTTGGCGCAATATTTGGCGGGAGGACGAGCCCTCTGTCATCGCCATGCACCATGATCATAGCGCCGATAATTCTTGTTGTGAAACCCCAAGAGGTTTGCTGGACATGCTCTAGTTTTCCTTCACGGTTTAAGAATTCGATGCCAAATGCTTTGGCAAATCCGTTCCCGAAGAAATGAGAAGTGGCAGTTTGCAGCGCTTTTCCGTCATGCATCAAGCTTTCAACCGTATAGGTGAAGCGAGCGCCGGCGAATTTTTCCTTCTCTGTTTTTCTCCCTTTAATGACAGGAATGGCAAGGAGATCTTCGCAAAGAGAAGCGTAAGTGTGAAGCATTCTTTCTGTTTCTTCAATCGCTTCTTGCTCAGTCTCATGGCACGTGTGCCCTTCCTGCCATAGGAATTCAAGGGTTCTGAGGAAGGGACGTGTTGTCTTTTCCCAGCGGACAACATTGGCCCATTGGTTATATAGCTTCGGTAAATCACGGTAGGAATGAATAATGTTTTTGTAATGCTCAGCGAACAGCACTTCAGAGGTTGGTCTGACGCAGAGCCTTTCTTGTAATTCGGATTCACCGCCGTGTGTCACCCACGCCACTTCAGGAGCAAAGCCTTCGATATGATCTTTTTCCTGCTGAAGCAGGCTCTCTGGGATAAAAAGCGGCATATAGACATTCTCATGACCCGTTTCTTTAATTTGGCGGTCAAGTTCGTCGCGAATATTCTCCCAGATTTTAAAGCCGTACGGCTGAATGATCATACTGCCTCTCACGCTTGAATAATCGACGAGCCTTGCCTTTGTGACAACATCTGTATACCACTGGGCAAAGTCGTCTTCCATGCTTGTAATTTTCTCAACAAATTGTTTTTTTGACATTGCAGGTTCCTCCTTTTTAAAAACAAAAAAGCTGTACTTTAAGTTAGGGACCATTCCTGGTGGTACCACCCTAATTTAAAGCACAGCTTTACACTTAATCATGATAACGGTATGAACCGCTGTATGAAACAGAACTAAATCGGCAGGTTCACTTGAAGATGTCAGTAGGAACTTCTCAGCACCGTTCCCTCTCTGTTAAAGATCGATTCAAGCTACTATTCCAGATCTACGTTGATCCTTGTTCGTTGATTTTTCATCAGTTTACCTGTAAATGGGGGAGAAAGCAAGTTGTTCTGATTCCTTTTACAGCGCCTTTTGTTTAGGTAACGGAATGGTAGTATTTTTCTATTTTTACAGCTTGCGAGTTATGTAAGGCTATGCTAATATATGTGAAGAAAAAAATAGACTTGTATAACCTCAATAATATGGTTTGAGGGTTTCTACCAGGATCCGATAAATCCTGATTACAAAAGCGCGCTTTCCTTTTTTGTAATCAGGGTTTTTTTGTTTGTCTGCACCCTGTATCAAAAGTGAAAGCGATGATATACAGAAGGGATGTTAGACATGAACTGGAGAGTATATTTATTAGCCGTTTCTACTTTTGCGGTTGGATTAGTTGAGCTTGTGGTCGGAGGCATTCTGCCAAGTCTTGCAGAGGATTTGAATGTGTCTCTTGCAACAGCCGGACAGCTTATTACGGTATTTGCAATTGTGTATGCCATTTCAGCACCCGTGCTGCTGACCGCTACAGCCAAAATCGAACGAAAGCGCCTTTATTTAATCGCGTTATTGGTGTTTACATTAGGGAATGTGTTCACTTATTTTAGTTCGACCTTTGCCCTTGTCATGATATCAAGGGTGTTGATCGCGATGAGCACAGCGCTAGTGGTGGTGTTGTCACTGACGATCACTGCTAAATTGGTGGAACCAGCGCATCGTGCGAAGGCATTAGGGCTGATTTTTATTGGTATTAGCTCCTCACTTGTTCTCGGTGTACCGATCGGTATTTTTATTACAGAGAGCTTTGGCTGGAGAGTGATGTTTTTAGGAATCAGTATTCTTTCTGCCATATCGATGGTGCTGATCTATTTTCTATTGGAAAAAATGCCTGTTGAAAAAGTGACGCCTCTTAGAGAGCAGATTCGTTCTTTAGGGCATCCGAAGATTTTTAGTGCACACTTGATCAGTTTGTTTATGCTTGCAGGCCATTATATGCTTTATTCTTATTTCACTCCATTTCTGATGGAAGTTCTGCATATGACCCCGTTTTGGATTAGTATTTGTTATTTGATCTTCGGGCTTGCGTCTATAGGCGGGAATGGATTTGGCGGCTGGCTGAGTGACAAACTGGGTTCAGGAAAAGCGATTTTGCTTGTGACAATCGCGTTTGCGGTTGTCATGTTTACCATTCCTTATACAGCGGGGGTGTTCGCGCTCTTTATGGTCATGGTTGTCCTTTGGGGTGCGCTCAGCTGGGCACTGACGCCTGCTTTGCAGAGTTATTTGATTCAAACAGATCCTGTGACGTCTGATATTCAGCAGAGCTTAAATACATCGGCTTTGCAAATCGGCATTTCGATTGGATCTGCGGTTGGCGGAGTCATGTTTACGATGACCGGTTCATCTGTTGATCTGGCTAAATTCGGTGCTGTGTTTGTACTGATTGCCTTTAGCTGTGCGGTGATTTCGCTGAAGAGACCGCCGCTTTATATGGATCGTCAGCATCATGCTGAATAGCTGCCTAAAGATAGGCAGCTTTTTTATGTTCATTTCAAAGGGAAAGTACCTTTCTATTCAAAGACGGCCATTTCGCCGATTGGTTGGAAGCCGGCACGCTGGTAAATATTTTTGCCGTCTGCTGATGCTTGTAAGATGACACATTTTTGTTTATTCTCTGTCTGGGTTAGAAGGTAATGAAACATGTCACTGCCAAGTCCTTTTCCGCGGTGTTCGGCCCTTGTCATGACATCATAAATACCGTAGCTGTCGTTTGCCTCGAATAATAAGCCTGTTGTGACCGGCTTTTGGTGTTCATACCCCACGAACATGCGAGCTTTTGAGTGTAATGCTTCAATCGAAAAACGCTGGAAATAGTCTTCTAAGGCGGCGGCCTCTTTCGACCCTTTGAATAGTTCAATAAAGATATGTTTGTAATCAAAGAGTGTCTGCTCATCAAGAACTTCCTTGATTGTAAGTGCTGGGGATGTGACTGGATCAATGTCACCTGTATGCTCTAGCATCATGATGGTATTGCGTTCGACCTCTTGAAGCTGATATTCCTTTAATAAATCAGCCCAATCAGGATGGAGTAAACGGTGATCAACCCATGTGCTGAAGATGAGTTTCTGTGACCGCATGTGTTCAATGGCTGCTTTCACTTTTTTTGGATCTTGGATTTGAGCTGATGTCGGTAAGAGCAAATTGAACGTGTCAGTCGATATATGAGTATTTGATAGAACGAAATCGTCCGATGCAAGGAAGGTTCCGTTTACAGCAGAGGAAAACAGGTGTATCTTTTCTTCTAACTGGCGAATGGCCATTTGTTGTTCAGGTTTCATTTAGCTCACCTTTTCATTTTGATAAATTGGATGACATCCCCATGATTATAGCATGTGACAGGATGAGGGGAATCTAGTATAAAAGTGCATATGTAATTTTCAGGTCCTATGTCCTATTATTTTGCTCACATCGACATTTCTTTTGACTCCTTTCTTCATTATTAGTACCATTTTATTAACCAGTTAAGAGTGGAGGTTCAGATGGAAACAAAAGAGCAGATTGTATTAAAAGCGATTCAAGATCTGATTATGCATAGGGAAAAGAGACGGAATGATCCAACAGATCCACTGATTACCACGACTGATACACTCAAACAAGAATGGACACTCACACAGCTTCACATTTTATCGATGATTCAAGCCAATCCAAACGAATCAAACAATACATTTCTATCTCAACAGCTGAAACTATCAAAGCCAGCTATTACAAAGGCTGTGAAAAAACTAATTGAAAAAGGCATGGTGGACTATTGCCACCGGCAGGGTGATAAGAAATCTGTCTATTATTCTTTGACAGAGGAAGGAAAGCAATTGGCAGCGCTTCATGATGAACTACATGAAAATGCAGTCACGTCCTATTTAGAATTTCTACAGCAGTTTCATGAAGATGAATTACAAGTCATTGAGCGTTTCTTAAAGGCTTGGAAAGAAAAGATATAGATAAAAAACCGAAACCATCGTAAAGAGGAGATGATTTCGGTTTTTTATGGTAAAATTAACATATATTGATGTTATTCGAGGCCATGAAGAAAGGGAGGGAGCTCATTGGAGAAAGAAATGATAGAAAATTATAAAAAATACGTATTCATCATGCCATTCGTGGGATTGTTTGTCAGCTTGCTATTATTTGTTTATTTTTTTGGTATTGCAGGACCTGGAGAACCAATTTGGGGTGCTGCTTTGTATTGTGCTCTGCCCTTTTTGGTGAATACGATATGTTTCTTGCCTGTATGTATTTATTTTAAAGTCAGCAAAAAAAGTGAGGAACATACATGATTGTCGTCAGTGCTTGTCTTGCTGGGTTGAAGGTTCGTTATAATGGCAGCCATCGATTAGATCAGCGAATTGAGGAGCTTGTTCAGGAGGGAAAGGCAGTCACAGTTTGTCCTGAGCTCCTTGGCGGCCTTTCCACGCCAAGGCCTCCCGCAGAAATCATTGGCGGAGACGGACATGATGTATTACAGGGCCTCGCCTCTGTGATCGATGTACATGGAAATGATGTCACGGAGATGTATGTAAAAGGCGCGAAGGCCGCGCTGGAACAGGTTCAGTCTCTGAAAGCGACGGCGGTTGTGTTAAAAGAGTACAGCCCTTCCTGCGGCAGCCGGATGATTTATCGCGGAGATTTTAACGGGAGGACAAAAGCTGGAGATGGAGTGACATCCGCCTTGCTTAAACAGCACGGAATTCAGGTATTTTCTGAGGAGGATGATTGGACTTCACTGTTTTTATAGGTGTGGTGTGAATAGAAGGAGGAGTTAGGTTGAAAAAGTGGATGATTGGTTTAGTCGTCATTATTTTATTAGGAATTGGTATTTATTTTATAATCAATGCAAAAACATACTCTTTTGATGATGTGGCCTCAATCGATCAAAACAAGGTGACTTCGATTCAAATTGAGCATGATGATGAGCGTGTTATGGTGGAAAAGAAAGCGGATATTCAAAAGCTGCTGAAGGAATTTTCAGGTATGAAATTAAAGAAAACGAATGAGGTTAAAAAAGCCTCAAAAGAGACTTATTGGATTAGAATGTATGAAAGCGAAAAGGAAGTATATGGACTGGTTTTTTATGATCAAAGCTTTTTAGAGATATATGATTTTTCTAAAACAAAAGATCAAACAAGCGAATATCAAATCGTTGACGCCAATCAAGTTGATATGGGAAAATATATCAAATAACTCAGTCAGAATGTCATGCATGATCAATCGAAAATTCGGGTATAGTGCTTGGTAAGTAAAAAGGAAGCGGAGGTTTGTTTGATGAGTGGATTAACAGATACAGTCACATTAGCAAACGGAGTAGAAATGCCGAAGCTAGGCTTTGGTGTATGGCAGGTAAAAGATGGGGATGAGGCTGTAAATGCCGTCAAAGACGCTCTTGAAGCGGGCTACCGCAGCATTGATACAGCAGCCGCCTATCAAAATGAAGAAGGGGTAGGCAAAGCCATTCAGCAATCAGGCATCTCTCGCGATGATCTATTCATTACGACAAAGGTCTGGAATAATGATCAAGGCTATGAATCAACACTCGAAGCCTTTGAAACAAGTATGGACAAGCTGGGGCTAGATGTATTAGACCTTTATTTAATTCATTGGCCAGTTGAAGGCAAATATAAAGAAACATGGAAAGCGCTAGAGAAACTATATAAGGATGGACGCGTTCGAGCGATCGGAGTGTGTAATTTCCATCAGCATCATTTAGAGGATTTATTGGAAGAGGCAGAAGTTGTGCCAATGGTGAATCAAATCGAGCTGCATCCGAAGCTGACGCAGGAGCCTTTACGAGACTACTGCAAATCGAAAGGAATTCATGTTGAGGCGTGGTCGCCATTAGGAAGCGGGAAGCTTCTAAACCATCCTGTTCTTCAGGATATCGCGAAAAAACATGACAAGTCAGTAGCGCAAGTGATCCTTCGCTGGGACTTGCAGCATGGCATTATCACCATTCCAAAATCTGTGACAAAGAGCCGAATCATCGAAAACACACAAGTCTTCGATTTCGAGCTGTCCGCACGTGAGATGGGTGTCATTGATCAGCTCAATGAAGATGAGCGCACAGGTCCAGATCCAGATAACTTTGATTTTTAATCGAAAGAAAAGCACAGGTGCGATGCCTGTGCTTTTTATTTGCCTTCATGTGTAGACATTTTTTGAGATTGAAAGGTCTCAATGATTTGAATGGCGTCGATAATCTTTTCTTTAGCATAGTCTCCAATCAAACAAAAGGTTTCATCTTTACGTGCAGCATGGTTTGCCACTGTAAATGCCGCCTCGTCCAGCTGAGTTGTAATACCAAGATCGCGCATATTTTTAGGTAATCCGAGTGTTTGGTAGAGTTCAAGTAATTCCTCTACCTCGGACATTCGGTTTTCTGCGGCAAGCTGGACAAGGATGCCATAAGCCACTTTTTGTCCATGTAACACATGATGCGTTTCTTCAATAAATGTCAATCCATTATGAACGGCATGGGCTCCTGCCATTCTTCCATAACGCCCCCCATAGCCTCCGACTGTTCCGGCTAACATAATAATCGTATCTGTCACATCTGCAAATGCTTGTGAAAGCTGACCTGTTTTTAAGCTGTTGACCGCTTCTTCACTATGAGAAAGAAGAATGTCTCGTACATATACCGCCTGCTTTAGTGCAGCATGCACCATGAGCGGCAAGGCATTTTTTGTGTTACGAATAATCGCTTCCGCTTCATACCATTTTGCCAGCGTATCACCAATTCCGCTTTGAAGGTAGGGAAGAGGAGAGGAAAGCAAAAAAGTATGATCAATTACAGTGAGGTAGCTTGATCGTTTATGATAATCGACTCTCATGAAATTGCCCTTATCATCATAAATGACGCTGAGTGGTGTAGAGGCAGCACATGTGCCGGGAATCGTTGGTACCATGATAACTTCGATTTGAAGAGCATCTGCAACTGATTTTGCGGTATCTAAAATCGTACCGCCTCCGATACCGATAATCACATCTGACCCGTTAAGCTCTTCTGCGATCCATGTGACCGCATTGGGTGAACTGTATCCTTTGTGCTGAATGACAGGCCACTCGGGCGGCAGCTTTGTGTATTGTGAAAAAGCTTGGTATGAATCATATCCTGTCACCACAGCAGGTGACTGAAAAGCAGATACAAGGGAATCTAGTTCATGATATATTCCCTTTTGAGAAATAAATTGGTTAGGACCGCTTCTGACAATATCTTCTGGCTGGATCATGATCATTGCTCCTTTACTACATCATATCATTCATAAATCATCTCATTTAACAGAAAGTTCTGTCAAATAAATATGAGAAGAAAGGCCCTTCCGTTTTATGGAATTGAGCCGCCGACATTGCCTTTAGGTATGTATTTCCTGTATGATAAAGAATGGTATGTTTTGATTAAATTTAAGAGGTGTTTATATAGATGGAAAAACAATATCGCGTTTTACTTTACTATCAATATGTCCCCATTGAGGACCCAGAGACGTTTACAGCAGAGCATTTAGCATTCTGTAAGGAGCTTGGTTTGTTAGGCCGTATCCTTGTATCAGCAGAAGGCTTGAACGGAACGGTTTCTGGAACCATTGAGCAAACGGACAAGTACATGCAAGCGTTAAAAGAAGATCCGCGCTTTGCGTCTATGCCGATCAAAATTGACGAAGCAGATGGACATGCGTTTAAGAAAATGCACGTCCGCCACCGGAAGGAACTCGTGAACCTCAGCCTTGAGGATGACGTGAATCCGTTAGAATTAACGGGGAAACATCTTAGCCCGGTCGAATTTTACGAGCAAATGCAATCACCTGATACGGTTGTGATTGATGCACGTAATGATTACGAGTTTGATGTTGGTCACTTTAGAGGGGCAGTCCGTCCTGATATTGAGACATTCCGTGAATTACCTGAGTGGATTCGTGACAATAAAGAGATTCTTGAAGGGAAAAAAATCCTGACTTATTGCACAGGCGGTGTACGCTGTGAGAAATTCTCAGGCTGGTTAAAGCGTGAAGGCTTTGAAGATGTCTCTCAGCTTGACGGCGGAATTGTCACTTACGGAAAAGACCCAGAAGTGCAAGGGAAGCTATGGGACGGTCAATGCTATGTGTTTGATAATCGCTTAACAGTACCAGTGAATCAAACAGAGCATGTGGTTGTCGGAAAAGATTTCTTCACTGGTGAGCCTTGCGAGCGTTATGTGAACTGTGCGAACCCTGCATGTAACCGTAAGATGATTGCCACTGAAGAGAGTGAGCATAAGTATATGCGCAGCTGCAGTCATGAATGCCGCACAAGCGAACGGAACCTGTATGTGAAACAACACAATTTATCTGAAGAAGAAGTACAAGAAAGACTAGCTGTCATTGAAAAAGAACAAGCGATTTCACAAGGATAGAGGGAATCCCCTCTATCCTTTTTTTCTATACATGACGGGGGTTAGAAGATAGAGGAAGTCATTTCCTCTATCTTTTTTGTTTTGTTTTTTTCAAAATAAGGGTAAAGGTAGTTATTCAGTCTAATAGATTGAACAGGTGAAAAAGCGCTTTCTTTTGAAATAAGCATGTTCGACTATTTCAGAAAATGAAGAATTGAGAGATAATATAACAGGTGAAAAAATGAACAAAGGTAAAGGTTCATTAGAAGAAATATTTGCCAGTAAAATGAAAAGTGAGCTGCTTTGAAAGAAAGGCGCTTGCTCGACACATGCTCTGTATTTTAATCGAAAGGTGTTATGAACATGAATCATTTGCATCGTAGGATGGGAACTTTCGCTTTAATGATGGTAGGTCTTGGCTCAATCATTGGTTCAGGATGGCTCTTCGGTGCTTGGCGTGCAGCTCAAATCGCCGGTCCTGCTGCTATTTTATCCTGGTTGATTGGGATGGTTGTGATTTTATTTATCGCTTTGTCTTATAGTGAACTCGGATCGATGTTTCCTGAGGCAGGCGGAATGGTCAAATATACGCAATATTCACACGGATCTTTTATTGGGTTTATTGCAGCTTGGGCGAACTGGATCGCCATTGTCTCCGTGATACCAGTTGAGGCGGTTGCTTCCGTCCAGTACATGAGCTCTTGGCCTTGGGAGTGGGCAAAGTGGACATCTCATTTGGTCACCAAAGGGGTATTGACGACAGAAGGTCTTATGGTTGCCAGTGTACTTCTTGTGATTTACTTTCTGCTTAATTATTGGACAGTTGGGTTATTTTCAAAAGCAAATACATTCATTACCGTGTTTAAAATTGTCATTCCAGGATTAACAATTGGTGCGCTCTTATTCGTAGGTTTTCATAGTGAGAATTTTACTTCTGGAACAAGTATTGCCCCTAACGGCTGGGCGAGTGTGCTGACAGCTGTTGCGACATCTGGGATTGTGTTTGCCTTCAATGGCTTCCAAAGCCCGATTAATATGGCCGGTGAGGCAAAAAATCCAGGCCGGTCGATTCCAATTGCCATTGTCGGATCGATTTTCATTGCAACTGTGATTTATGTCCTTTTACAAGTCGCCTTTATCGGTGCTGTTGATCCATCTATGATTGTGAACGGATGGGGTCATTTGAATTTCAACTCGCCATTTGCGGACCTTGCCATTGCGCTTGGGATTAACTGGCTTGTTCTGATTTTATATGCGGATGCGTTTGTGTCACCTTCTGGTACAGGAATTACGTATACCGCAACGACGTCTCGTATGATTTATGGAATGGAAAAAAACAAATACATGCCAAGTGTGCTTGCCGTCTGCACCCTATTTACGGCGTGCCTCGTCCAGCAATGTTTTTTAACTTAGCCGTATCGTTTATCTTTCTGTTTTTATTTAGAGGCTGGGGTGTACTTGCAGAAATTATCTCTGTCGCTACACTCATTTCTTATTTGACTGGACCAGTGACCGTCATGACGCTGAGAAAGACAGGGACAGATTTATATCGTCCGCTTCGAATAAAAGGACTCAGCATCATTGCTCCTCTCGGTTTTGTCTTTGCCTCATTGACGCTGTATTGGGCAAGATGGCCGTTAACAGGTCAGGTGCTGTTCATTATTCTCATCGGTCTACCTATCTATTTTTACTATCAAGCAAAAGCGAAGTGGAAAGGCTTCGGCCGCAACTTTAAGGCGGGTGCTTGGATGGTGGTGTACCTGCTTGTCATGATGACGATTTCCTGCCTTGGCAGTGACAAATTCGGCGGTTATAACATCATTCATTATGGCTGGGACATGGCACTGATTACAGTGGTAGCTCTGCTATTTTATATGTGGGCACTCAAAAGTGGATATGAAACTGAGTTTTTAGAGGATGCGAAAAAAATCAATGATGAGCTGCGTGCTTCTCAGAAAGAAGCTGCAGCAACCAAAGAATAAAGAAACGGCTGCCTGAACACTCGGGGCAGCCGTTTTTATTTGGATGAAAGGTGCATCACATGCCGTTTCAGCCAAGTGGTGACGCCGCGCAAAACGGCTGCTGTGACAAGTGAAATGAGCACATATCTCCAAAGCTGGCCTAAGCCTTGTCCACTCAGCCAGAACACGATGCCTAAAATGATGAGGGTGAACATGAGCAAGAATAAAAATGATGCAGACCAGAAAAAAGCTTTCACAGAAGGTCACCTCCTCAGGAGTATTGTATGCAGGCTGATGCACGATCAGACCAGCAATGAAGAGGTTGACTATTGATGAGAACTATTGCTAAAGTCAGATAAAAATATCAAGTGATTTGACAATTGTGTTAAGATGAGAGCATATTTTGAGTAAAGTTGTTGGTCATAGACGGAGGTGTTTGGAAATGCAGATTCAAAAGGTTCTAAACAATAATGTCATTAGTGTCATAGATGAACATGGAAAAGAAATCGTTGTCATGGGCAGAGGCATCGCTTTCCAGCGACGTCCCGGGGACCCGGTGGACGAAGCGTTGATTGATAAAGTCTTCCGCCTGGAGGATCATTCCGTTCACGAGCGGATGAAAATGCTGCTTCAAGAGGTTCCGTATGATGTGGTCAAGGTGACCGAGGAAATGATCCAATATGCACATACAAAGCTGAACCGAAGATTAAACGAAAGTCTGCATGTATCGCTGGCAGACCATATTCATTACGCCATCGAACGGCTGAAGAAAAATCATCTGATTGAGAATTCGCTTATTTGGGAGATTAAACGCTTATACAAAGATGAATTTCTTGTGGCAAAGGACTGTCTTGAGATGATTGAAGAGCGTCTTCATATTGAATTGCCGGAGGATGAAGCAGGCTTTATTGCGATGCATATCATTAACGCAGAGCTCAATGAGGATATGAATACGACGGTCAATATCACAAAGGAAGTCAATGCCATTCTCACCATTGTGAAATATCATCTCAACATGGAATTTGATGAAGACTCGCTTAACTTTTACCGTTTTCTCACGCATTTGCGCTTTTTCGTCCAGCGTCTGATTAACGAAACACTGCTTGTCAGCGAAGATCAGGACTTATATCAGCTGATCAAAGTGAAATATCCGAAAGCATACGATTGCGCAAAGAAAATCGCAGAATATGTCTATCAAACCTATCACCGGGATCTCACATCAGAGGAGATGCTGTATCTATCCATTCATTTGAATCGACTGATCAAACGAGAAAAATAAAGATAGATTTTAAAAGAAAGCGTTGACATGAGAAAAGGTGAGTGGTACTATTTGCTCATAAACATAAAAGAATACGGTTTCACAATGATCGTCTTAGAGGATTGTGACTGTTCGGCAGGCAAAACCTAAACGTTCACTGAAAAAGCGCAACAGCAAGCTGCGACTATTTTTGGTGCCCGTTTAGGTTTTTATTTTGCCCAAAAACGTATTTTTTTGAAAAAAAGGGGGTTTTTGCATGAGTTATCGTCAATTAGCAGAAGACATTATTAAACACATTGGTACAGAGAAAAACGTCCATTCATTGGTGCATTGCGCCACAAGGCTTCGTTTCACCTTAAATGACAGATCAAAAGCAGATAAAGCGGCCATTGAAAAATTAAATGGCGTCGTTACTGTTATGGAAAGCGGCGGCCAATTTCAAGTGGTCATTGGCAATACCGTACCAGAGGTTTATCGAGAAATTGGAGAGTTTACGAATCTATTAGAGGATTCCGCTGCTTCATCTGCAAAATCAGGTGAAGAGAGCACAAGCCTTTTCGGGAAATTCGTCGACATTGTATCGGGGATTTTCACACCACTTCTCGGTGTCATGGCGGGTGCAGGTATTTTAAAAGGTCTATTAGGCATCTGTATCAACGCGAAATGGTTATCTCCTGAAGATACATCGTATCAAATTTTATTTGCTGCGTCAGACAGCTTGTTCTACTTCTTGCCATTATTGCTCGCATTCACTTCTGCTAGGAAGTTTAAAGCGAATCCGTTTGTCGCTGTGACGATAGCAGGTGCACTGATTTACCCAACCATTCAAGAATTGTCAAAAGGCGGCGGAGATGTGACATTCTTCGGGATTCCAGTCGTCTTAATGTCTTATACATCTACGGTCATCCCAATCATTTTGGCAGTGTTTGTCATGGGATATATCGAACGTTTCTTTAACAAAGTTATTCATGAAAGTGTCAAAAACTTTATTACTCCACTGATTTTGCTTGTCACGGTTGTTCCGCTGACACTCATCGTATTCGGACCATTTGGTGTGTATGCAGGGAATGGCATTGCAGCTGTTTTGCTGAAAGTATTCTCCTTTAGTCCTACACTTGCAGGTGCTTTAATTGCGATGGCTTGGCAGATTCTTGTCATCTTCGGTATCCACTGGGGACTTGTGCCAGTGATTTTAAATAATATCGCAGTCCATGGGAAAGATCATATCAAGCCGGCCACTGCGCCAGCTGTATTTTCACAAGCCGGTGCTTCCATCGGTGTTATGCTGAAAACAAAGAATAAAAAACTGAAATCACTGGCTGGATCAACAGCAGTTTCTGCTGTGTTTGGGATCACAGAGCCAGCTGTATACGGGGTCACACTTCGTTTGAAAAAACCATTTATTGCAGCCGTTATCTCTGCTGGGGTCGGCGGTGCGATTATCGGTTATTCACAAAGTATTGCAATTGCGTCAGGCCTTCCAAGTTTACTGACACTGCCGATTTTCTACGGTCAAGGATTTACAGGGTTCATCATCGGTATCTCGGTCTCGTTTGTCCTTTCGATCATCTTAACTTATTTGATTGGATTTAAAGATCCAGTAGATGAAGATGAAACGCCAGCAGCCGCTTCTGCACCGGTAATTGAAAACGAACATGGGGTCAAAGCAGCTCATGTGAAAAGTCCTTTAAAGGGCGAGGTCATCAAGCTGGAGGAAGTGCAGGATAAAGCATTCTCATCTGGTGCATTAGGAAAGGGCGCAGCCATCATTCCATCAGAAGGAAAGCTGTTTGCACCAGTATCAGGAGTTGTGACAACGGTGTTCCCAACTGGACATGCGTATGGTCTAACCTCAGAAAGCGGAGCAGAGGTACTCATTCACATCGGATTGGATACCGTACAATTAGGCGGAAAGCATTTTACCCCGAAGGTTGTTCAGGGGCAAACTATCACAGAAGGCGAACTGCTTGCTGAGTTTGACATAGAAGCCATCCAAGCTTCAGGCCTGTCAGTCACAACACCCGTTATTATTACCAATTCAGGTGAGTTTAGCGATATCATTGAAACAGAAGAGAAACAAATCACACCAGGCCAATCATTTTTACATCTAGTTTAATCAAAAGGAGGAAGAAATCATGAGATATTCAACACTAGCATCATTTCCAAAAGACTTTTTCTGGGGCGGATCTACTTCCGCCTATCAGGTAGAGGGTGCGTGGAACGAGGATGGCAAGGGGCCTTCTGTCATTGACATGAGAGCAAGTTATCCTGAAGGGACAACGGATTTTAAAGTGGCAAGCGATCACTATCACCGTTATAAAGAGGATGTGAAGATGTTTGCGGAAATGGGCTTGAAGGCTTATCGCTTTTCCATTGCGTGGACACGGATCATTCCAGATGGAGATGGGGAGATCAATCAAAAGGGGATTGAATTCTATCATTCACTCATCGATGAATTGCGCCGCTATGGCATTGAACCAATCGTGACAATGTATCATTTTGATCTGCCTCATGCGCTTCAAGTAAAGGGCGGGTGGTCTAACCGCGGGACAGTGGATGCGTTTGAACGCTATGCAGAGGTGCTATTCAAGGAGTATGGTCAGAAGGTAAACTATTGGCTGACCATTAATGAACAAAACATGATGATCTTACATGGATCAGCGCTAGGTACACTTGATCCAAATTTAGAAAATCCGAAAAAAGAACTGTATCAGCAGAATCATCATATGCTTGTTGCACAGGCAAAAGCCATGACGCTTTGTCATCAAATGCTGCCTGAAGCGAAAATTGGACCAGCGCCAAACATTGCGCTCATTTATCCGGCTTCTCCAAAGCCTGAAGATGTGCTTGCTGCGGCGAATTACAATGCGATCCGCAACTGGCTTTATCTTGATATGGCGGTGTTCGGGCGTTATAACAACCTGGCTTGGGCGTACATGAAAGAAAAAGGCATTCTTCCTGTCATCGAAGAGGGAGATATGGATATTTTGAAAAGCGCGAAGCCAGACTTCATTGCCTTTAACTACTACACCTCACAAACGGTTGAAGCGAGTAAAGGAGATGGCAACGACGAATTTGCACGCGGCGGAGATCAGCATTTGAAATCAGGTGAAGATGGCGTCTACAAAGGCGGCAACAACCCATTCTTAAGTAAAAATGCGTTTGGCTGGGAGATTGACCCTGTCGGCTTCCGTTCAACGATGCGGGAGATTTATGACCGCTATCAGCTGCCACTTATTATCACGGAAAACGGATTGGGTGCATTCGACAAGTTAGAAGAAGATGGATCAATTCAGGATGATTATCGAATTGATTATCTAGAAAAACATATCGAGCAAATCAAATGGGCGATCACAGACGGCGTCGAGGTATTCGGATACTGCCCGTGGTCAGCCATCGACTTAATCAGTACACACCAAGGATGCTCCAAGCGCTACGGGTTCATCTACGTCAATCGTGACGAATTTGACCTAAAAGACCTTAAAAGAATTCGCAAAAAGAGCTCTTATTGGTATGAAACCTTGATTCAGCAAAATGGAGACAACATCGGGAAATAACGATAAAAAAGCCAATCACCTTATGCGGGTGGCTGGCTTTTTTTGTTCATTTTATTGGAAAGATCATATTGTTCGAGTTGTTCTAACATGATAGTCTGATGATATATTGTAAAAATTGGATAAAAATCCATTATCAGAAAGGGGTTGTTTATATGATGACGATTTTTTTTATGTTCTTCACATTGTTTTTGATTTTTTATGGTTTGAATTATATAGGACAGAAATTAATTGCGAAGGAATATCCAATGAACCATGGATTGATTGTGACGCTGTCAGCCGTGGAAGGTATTCTTGTTTTCGTCATTGTTGGTGTGAATGCGAAATTTCCGTTTTTATTTACAGTACTTATGTCTGTTCACATCTAACTCTCTACTATTATTATACCCCGAATTTAATGAAATTTATAGACTGTTTCTCGCCCATATCTAGCCGTATACTGTTATACGCAAGTCAAAAACGATGAGGGGTGTGGCTGTATGAATGACAAGCAAAAGGTGTTAGATCCCGGGCCATTTTTTCATGGGACCAAAGCGGAATTGAAGATTGGAGATCTGCTTGAACCGCTGCATTTATCCAATTATCAGGATAAAAAATCGAACCATATTTATTTCACCGGAACACTAAACGCGGCCAAATGGGGTGCTGAATTAGCTAGGTCTGATGCGAAAGAAAGAATTTATATTGTAGAACCGTTAGGCGAGTTTGAAAATGATCCAAATGTGACTGATAAAAGATTTCCCGGCAACCCAACACGTTCTTATCGATCGAAATCTCCGTTGAAAATAGTCGCAGAATTAGGTTCTTGGGAAAGACATTCCGATGAAGAAATCAATCATATGCTGAGCTCCTTAAAAAAATTAAGTGAAGAAGGAAAAAATGTCATCTACGATTAATGATATATATCTAAATAAAAAGGTCGCCTCATGAATTGGGCGGCCTTTTGTTTGATCTTATTGAAACAACGCATCCATCAGCTCATCAAACGTGTTGGCTTGCTTGAGGGCGCGAATGCGGTCTGGATTGTCTAGTAAATCGACGGCCTGTTCAAAGAATTGGTTCATGCAGGCAGCGTCATCCTTATGAATCGCTAATAAAAAGACAAGTGATACTTGGTCTCCCTGCCAGTCAATCGGCTGTATTAAGTGTGCGATGGCTACAGAGGAGGTGCCTTCATTTGTGATGAGCGGGTGCGGCATTGCAATGCCTCTGCCAAGATAGGTAGACGACATTTGCTCCCGCTCAAGCACCGAGGGCCGAAAAGAAGACGATACTAGCTGATGCGCCTCTAAATGGCTGCATAATATATCTAATACCTCATCCTTGCTGCTTAGATCAGCATTCATGAAAGTCAATCGCTCTTGAAAAAACGCCATCAGCTCTTTTGAGGGTGCCCCGTGTCCATTTAATAAATGAATGACTTCATTTACACGCTGTATATCATGATGTTCAAAAAAGGCGCTGACCTGAATGACTGGTTTCCCCTTTGATGTGAGAGGCACGGTTGTGATGATGACGTCACACGGCAAAGAGGAGCTCATGAGATAATCCTGATAGGAATAGAGCTCAACAATGTCAAGCTCGTGCTGAAAGGCTGCCTTCAATTTAATTTCAAGCAGTCTGGCCGTCCCTAGTCCAGACCCGCACACGATAATCGCTTTCTTTTTTTGCGATGTGTCGAGCTGACTTCTTTCAAATGAAGCAGCGATATGCAGGGCAACATATGCCGCTTCATCTTCATTTGGCGTCCGCACCAGCTGTAAGGCATTCAGCCCGCTGACAGCCAAATCAAACGGGTATGGATAGGACGTTTTGATCTCATGCAAAAGCGGATTTTGTAATGATACGCCATATTGGATGCGATTTAATAACGGTTTCATATGAAGCATCAAGTCTTGCTGTAGGATGCTGTCATCAGCAAAACGATGACCGCTTATTTTTTCAAGGTGCTGTAAAAAGACTGTAACCGCCTGCTGAACTTCCACTGTCGTCTGATGCTGGGCGGCTTCTTTCCACGTTTGATTCGCCAATAGATGCATGACTAAGTAATCTGTTTCATCCTCTGATAAGGTCACACAAAAAGTGTCACTCACCTGCTGTATGATTTTTTGTGCAATTCTCATTAAAACGGGTGATCTTTGTGTACGGGCAGTACTAGCGGATATCCGCTGGTTTTTTCGTGTTTGCTGAATCGCAATGGCTAAGTGAATGACTAAATTTTTTAAGGCAATATCTTTAATGAGCAATGACTCTTGATGCAGGTTCGTCAACACAATAGATCGAATGGTTTCAAGAGAAATATCAGGAAAATGGAGCTGCTCCCGCTCGGTGATATGAGAGAGTGCAGGCTCTTCCTCAAGAAGTAAGTCTGCATAGCACGTTCTTTTTTGCAGCTCATCTCCTTCAATCTTTAAGCCAAATCCAGGCTTTGATACAAGGGTCATGCCATAACGGGCTAACAGCTCTCGTCCTTTTTTTAAATCGCTGCTGACCGTCATGCGGCTGATAAACAGTTCTTCAGCCAGCTGGTCAATTTTTAAGTAATCTGATTGAAGCAGCAGCTTTCTCATCATAAATCGTACACGCTCTTCTGGCATGACGGGGACAAGGGAGCGGGCAGGAAGTTTTTGTTGATGAAGCCAAAGTAAGAAAGCGTCTTGGTCACTCGTTAAAAGAGTATATCCCTTCCCGCGAATCGTTTTAATCATGGCCCCAGTTTCCTTTAAATACTCATTTGCTTCCTTGATTAAATTGCGGATAGAGCGGTCAGATAAGCGAAAAGAGGCAGTGAGCTCCTCCAGCTTCACGAACCCCTTCGTTTCAAATAGCCGCTGAATCAGCTGATAGGTTCGAGGATCTGCCGTCATCATCATTGCGCGGCTCCTTGCGCCTGTAAGGCATCAGTTCCAAGAGCGATGGCGCCCATTAAACCAGATAGTCCATCAAAGGATGGTTTTGTGATAATTTCATGTAAAGGCTTTGGCAGCTGCAAATAGCCGTGAAGCCGTTTGTCTGTTTCATCAAGAATAAGCGGCAGCATAGTCGGCTGTTTCATCACGCCTCCACCTAGAATGATGCGTTCTGGTGAAAGGGTGAGCAGCAGGTTAGCAGTCATTTGCCCGAGATAGTAAGCATGAAGTGACCAGGCTGGATGATCCTCTGGCAGCATTTGTGCCAGTGTATGATAGCGTCCTTCTATGGCAGGACCAGATGCCAGTCCCTCTAAACAGTCATGATGTATAGGGCAGCAGCCTCCGTAAGTGTCATGAGGATGCCGCTGAACAGTGATATGACCCATTTCTGGATGCAGCAATCCGTGAATCAGGCGATGTTCAATATAGGCACCGCCGCCTATTCCAGTCCCAACAGTAATATAGACCAAGGAGGCAGGCTTTTCTGCTTCAGTTGAAAAACGGGCTTCTCCGAGTGCTGCACAGTTCACATCGGTATCAAGCTTCATCGGGATCCCGAGGGCTTGTTTTAAGGTAGAGAGGAAAGGGAATTGGCGCCAGGCTGTTTTTGGTGTGTCTAAAATCGTCCCATAGCTTAGGCTTTGCTCTTTCACATCGACAGGCCCGAATGCCCCAATTCCAATGGCATCGACACGATGCTTTGTAAAGTAATCGATCACTTGCCGGCATGTTTCAACTGGATTCCCTGTTGCAAAGGAAGTCATGTGTTCAATCGTTCCGTCTGTTGTTCCGTAACCGCAGACAAATTTCGTTCCGCCTGCTTCAATGCCTCCAATTCGCATGATCAATGCCCTCCATTAAAGAGGGGCGGAATCCAATGGATCCCGCCCCTACATGTTCATTTTTTCTTTACAATGTAGGTTTGTACCTGACAAGGTGTAAGCGGTTCAATGTGTAATGATCCATGTTGTGCTTTGAGTATATGTCCTTCAGGTGTTTCTCCTAAATTCGCTGTTTCTCCGTGTTGTAGAGATGAACTATTGATTGAAGCGGCTGTTTGACGCGTTAAATATGGATTGAAGAGACGAATGACAATGCCTGTTCCATGCTCTTCTTTTTTCAGAGCGCTTAGAATGGCTCCATCTGTCTCGATGTCAAGCAGGCTATAAGTAGATTGTAAGTCTTCTTTTTCATCTCGGAAAGAGAAAATTAAACGACCGTTTAAAAAGTCTGCCCGCTCGTAGCATTGAACAGGGGTGGTGTACCGTTTGGCAAGCTGTGCTAAGTGTCCCTCGCTGACTGCGTCCTTGCTATAGTGCATTCCAAATGAGAATGACAGTGCACCTTGCAGCTGAGCGTCAGGTGTATCAACAATTTTTTCCCCAGATGCGCGTCCTGGACGGTAAAGAAGGTTTTCTTTCCCCATTTTTCCGAAGCAGCGGAAGAGCGTATATGCAATCGTTGTATAGCCTTCTCCTGTGATCTGATATTCTCTCACGCAGTCGGTCAACAGAGCGGCACCATATGTTTCATCACGAAGTGCGACAAATGATTGCATCGGTTCAATGGTGATCGGTTTTTCTTCCCAATGTTCATTGTTCCACCATTCTAGCTCTTGCGTCAGCTCTGTTGGGCGTTCGATTGTACCAAACTGTTGATCGCTCAGTGATACGTTTGATGCGATGCCTGTATCAAAAAGAACGCGCAGGCGATGATCTAACGCATGGTTGTCCACATCTACATGAAAACGGATGACAGCATCGTCTTTGTTTAATGCTACCTTCGCTGTGATCGGAAGTGAAGTCGCAGCCAATTGCTTAGAGCGCTCCTCTAGGTCGTAAGGGACAGTGAGCTGAAGCTTGATGGTCAGCTCTTGCTGCAGGCCGCTTTTAGCCACTGAGATGTCTGCTGATGAAAGATCCTTGGATGACACATACAGGTCCTCACGAGGGGGTGAATAGTTGTAGGAATCCCCATCATCTCCGTTGTCTTCAAAGATCATTTGCTCAGAGAATGTCCGGCCAGTTTGTTTATCTGTGATGTCCAGTGATCCGTTGTCATTTGCCGCAATGCGGTAATACATATTTTCAATCACGCGTCCTTCAGTTTGTTCCCATGCCGATTCGCTTGATTCATCGAAGACCATGCTGACCTGTGTATAACCAACTGACGGTAAGTCGAGGGCTTCAATCAGCAGCACAGCTTTCCATACTTGCTTTGGCATGTACACTTCTTTACTTGGGTTAAGAGAAATTTGCTGTGCCAGCACATAATCTGTGACATCGGTTTTGCTTTTCACTGTGTACTGAAGCGTTCTTCCATTAGCATCCTTTAACGTAAATGGACGTTCCGTGATAAAGGTTTCGACTTCAATGACTTCAGAACGCTTTGAAGGCAGGGTATTGAACACGGTGAATGTGATTTCTTGCTCTGTTTGCAGTCGAATAGCGATGAGACGCATGTGCAAGTCCACAAGATTCTCAGCGATTTCCTTTGCCTGTTTGTAGCGGAAGAAGACGTCTTGATTTGTCGTGTCGCTATTACAGCCGCCAATGCTGTCATGTGCTGCATTTTCAAACATGAGGTACCAAATATCTCGAACCGTATCATGCGGATAGTCGTGTCCGAGAGAATAGCTGATCGTTAGGATGGGCTCCATCACATTCACGAGATAGTTTTCAATTTGATTGTTTAAGATTTTTAAATCCGCTCGTGTTGAAAAAATAGATTTATGAATCCGCATATGCTTCGCATGAATGAGCTCTCCGTGTAATGTCTCAAAAGATGTCCGCTCTTTTTTCACGGCTGCAATATAATCTTCTAAACTGCTGATTTCATAGTGATGCTCGTCAAGTTCATTGGCCTTTTCTAATAAATCAGGCAGGTTTTTGCGAATCGGTGCTTGGTCAAAACCATTCGGGAAATAGACATTCTTTGTGGTTGCCTTTGCTTGCAGCGCACCGATTTTTTCAGATAAAAAGGCTTGTAAGTCATCATCCTTCTCAGGGATATTACCACCGTAGTAGTAGCCAAATGGCAGATTCACAGCAAAGACTTCACTGCCGTCAGCACCGCGCCAATTGAATTCAGTATGGTTCGTCATATGGTCAGAAACGCCGCGCCAAAATGCTGTATCGACAATACCGAAGCCGCGATAAATTTGAGGCATTTGTGCGGATTGACCGAAGGAGTCAGGGACATAGCCGACTTTCATCACGTGGCCGAACTGCTGACAGCGTTCAATCCCATATTGCAGGTTCCGCACAATCGATTCACCTGAAATGACGAGCTGGTCGGTTTGGGTATACCATGGGCCGATGATGAGACGTTTCGCTGTGACAAGCTTTTTGATTCGATTCTCATCCTCTGGCCGCCATTTCAGATAATCATCTAATAAGGAAGCCTGGGCATCGAGCATGAAGTAATGGAACCTTTCATCTGTTTCAAGGGTATCTAAGATGTCCATTACGCTTTTCATTAAGTAAATACGGGAGCGGGAGGTGGTGAAATACCATTCCCGGTCCCAGTGAGTATGTGGAATCACATGTACATTGACAGTCATTGATCAACGACACCTTTCTTCGTTCAAATTATCCTTCTAGCACAAGGTCAAAATCGTCTTCTTCTTTCTGCTTCTGATCATGTTCCGGCGTTTTTGGCTCTTTTTTCTCAGAGAAATTCACAAGCAGGTTGGCGCCAATACCGATGACGAGTGCGCCAGTTAGAGCTCCAATTAAATAAGCCCACCAGTTTCCGACTGAGAAGAAGCCGTATAGCCCGCCAATTGGCGGCATGATGTCATGAACTCCTAATAATGCAGCGACCCCGCTTCCAACAGCACATGCGACAACATTGAGCGGAATCAATTTCAAAGGATTGACGAGGGTAAAAGGGATCGCCCCTTCCGTAATACCGATAATGCCCATGACAAGGCCGCCACGTCCGGCTTCTCTAAAGGTTGGGGAGAAGTTGCGTTTTCGAATCAATGTCGCAAGCCCGTATCCAAGCGGTGGAATGACAATCGCAATATTGACGAGAATGGCAGGGAGGTAGACACCTGATAGAAAGAGGGCGTTACCAGCCATCCACGCTGATTTATTCACCGGTCCGCCAAGATCGAAGCCAATCATCGCACCTAAAATGAGAGCGAGTGCGAGTGTGCTTGTTCCATCAGCGACCATACCTTTGATCCATTCAATTAATGCCGTGTTCAAAGCGCCTAATGGGCCGCCCAGAAGAACTGACATAAGAAGTCCGGTTAAGCCAACGGTAATAAGCGGCAGGATGAGCAGAGGGACGAGCCCAGCTGCAGAGCCTTGAATTTGAATTTTTCTTTTTACAAAAAGAGCAACATATCCTGCGAAGAAGCCTGCAATGACGGCACCTATAAATCCGGCATTTGTTGAGCTGGCGAGAGCACCGCCGATAAAACCGGCTGCAAGACCTGATTTATCCGCAATGGAATAGGCGATAAATCCAGCGAGCAGAACGTTCATTAAGCCAATGCCTGTCCAGCCGACCTGCTCCATTAAATAGGCACCGTGCAGTATGCCGCCAGCATCCTTATAGGTGTTTAAATCTGAAACACCAAACCCTAACCCGACCAGTTTTGCTAAACCAACGATAAGTGAAGCACCGATGATTACAGGAAGAATATAAGAAATACCGGTCATGAGATGGCCTTCAATGACTTTTAATTTTGCTTTCATTTTCTTTGCTCCTTTCTATATGGCATTGCTCATGTTTATTGAGATTCAGACTTTTTCTTTTCAACAAGTGCTACAGCTTTAGTGATAATTTGCTCGGCATTTTTTAGGGCACGTCCGATTTCGACACGTACAGTGGGAATGCCTGAGAAGCGTTCCGCATCGTTGATATGCTGATTTGAGGCAATGATGCAGAGGTCTGCCTGCTGTGCTTCCTCTGCTGTAATGCCGTTCACCTGTCCCATAATCCCCTGCTGTTCGATTTTGATCTCGTGTCCGAGCTGTTTACCTGCATTTTCTAACGCTTTGGCTGCCATTGGAGTATGAGCTAACCCTGCTGGACATGAAGTGACACCGACAATTTTCATTGTGTAATCCCCTCTTTCAATTGTTGTTCAATGACTTCGTAATAGTAATCAGCTGTTTGACCTGGTTGAATCTTCTCGATAAAAGCAGGTTCCATTAGACTGGTCGCAATACCTGACAGTAATTTCAGATGTGTGACATTTGCTTCTTCTAATGGAACGAGCAGTGTAAATAAATAGCTTGTGGGCAAATCATCGAAGCTTCCCCATTCAATGGGTTGTTCAAGTTCTAAAAAAAGAAGTGAAGCCGTTTGTACAGCGGAGCTTTTTGTATGTGGAATGGCGAAGCCTTGCTGAAGTCCTGTTGAGACTTCGTCTTCGCGTGTCAACAAATCTGCTAATAGCCCCGCCTGATTGTTTGTAATCTGAAGGTCTTCAGCTTTCTCGGAAATGTATTGTAAAATCTCATTCTTTGATCGTCCGTTTACTTGTGTGAAAACATGATCTTTTTGGAACAAGCTGATCCCTTCTCTCTTGTTTGTTAAGCGCTTACAAGTTGATTGTAATGTACTTTTCAGCATGGTTAAATAGCATCATTTTCCGTTTGAAATGGCAAAAAGTTTATGAAGCTATCCGTCTTGCTGACTGAATATCTCAAATCCTAGCTTAAAACGAGTTTAATTATGTAAAAAACAGATTCTACTATATGTATTTCTGTGATATTCTTCCAAGGTATCATAAAAGATAAGGGGGTCTTTTCATGTTCAAAAAGCAGGTCAAATCCTGTGTGATCGTACTCATGGCCATCATTCTATGTATGGCAGCACTACCTGGATACGAGGCAGCAGCTGCCAGTCATGGAACAAGTGTCAATGAAGCCATTGGGTTAAAAAATGGTGAAGTCATCTCAGGTACATTACAGAATGAAAAGGAAGAGTCATGGTATGAAATCACGCCATCTGCACAAGAGGTGGCAAAACATACACACATGCAAATTTCTGTGAAAAGTAAACAAGTGCTGTCCGTATCGGTCTATCCAAGCAAGGACAGAGCGATGAAGGATGACACATATTCAAGATATCGCGTGGACACAGCGAGCGGAGAGACAGAGATCAACTTCCCGCATGCATGGTCAGGTCCCTATTATGTCAAAGTGCTCTATTTAGGGTCAGAGGAAGACAGCCGTGATGAGGAAGAGGATGCGGCATATACAATCGGATATAAAGGAGCTAATCTTCCGCCTTCTGAACCTGTTTTTCCTGAAGAAGATGAGCCTGAAATCATCATTATTGAGAAAAAGTACGGGCGTGAAATTCTTCAATCGATTCGTACAATCGAAGATAAACGATTCAATGAAACGGCAGAAGGTCGGAAGCTTTCGCGTCTGCTCCAAAAGACAAAGCCTTTTCTCAAATCAAAGCTCATCAAACATCAAAAAGAGCAGCAAAAGGTTTACAACCATCTGCTCACATTAAAAACACTGCTAAGTGACGTAGAGAAAAATGGTGCATTTAGTGGTCATATTGTAACAGAAAAAGAACAACAGGCGATCGGCTCCCTTTTTGATATGCTCAAAGAAGCAAGTCCGGCATATTTAAAAAAGGAATTAGAAGCCGTCAGTCAAAAAATTGGCATCGATCAGCTTGAAGGAAAGTCAGTTGGTTATGTATTAGAGAAACAAAAGCTTGTAAAAGAAGAGAAGGTTAAAACGAATAAGATCATTTTTAAATTAAAGGATGGCCAAACACTTCAATCTGCGAAAAAGAAAATGAAAAGCTACGGCATCCAAGAAAACCGTGTGACATCACAGTCAGTTAGTCCTTTATTCAAAGGAATGTATGTCTATGATGTGCCAGCAGGGCGAGAATCATCTGGAAAGACACTAAAAACAGGCAAAGCGGTCATCAAAAGCACGGCAAGAAAGCTTTCCAGCATGCCGAATGTTGAATTTGCAGAGCCTGTTCAAACGTATCGTGCGCTAAGCAACGACGCGCAGTATGGTTATCAGTGGCCGCTGAAAAACAGTGCGCAAAACAGCGGGAAAAAAGGCGCTGACGTCAAATTTGAACAAATGAATACACTGATTGGCACAAGCAAAATGAAGCAAACATTAATTGCTGTTGTGGATACAGGTGTAGACAGCCGTTTGACAGATTTAAACGGGACTGTTCGTACAGACTTAGGTGCGAATCTCATTGGACGAAACAAAGATGCGATTGATGACAATGGACACGGTACGCATGTGGCAGGCATCATTGCCGCAAAATCCGATAATCATTACTCAATGGCAGGTCTCAATCAACATACGGGCATCATTCCGGTGAAGGTGCTGGATGCCTATGGCTTTGGCGATACAGAGCATATTGCACTTGGGATCAAGCATGCAGTGGACAAAGGCGCAAAGGTCATCAACATGAGCCTTGGCGGCTACTACAGCAGAGTGATTGAATATGCCATGAATTATGCTGCACAAAGAAATGTACTAGTCGTCGTGGCAAGTGGAAATGATGGCGTACCAGAAATGGGCTACCCTGCGACATCAAAATACGCAATGGCGGTTGGCGCAAGCAACCGTATGGATATTGCCGCTGAGTTCTCAAGCTATGGCAAAGGACTGAGCATGTCAGCACCAGGGTCAGATATTCCGAGCTTAATGCCTGATGGGAACGTCTCATACCTGAGCGGGACATCAATGGCGACACCATATGTGGCAGCAGCAGCAGGGTTACTGCTTTCTAAAAATCCATCCTTAAAGCCAAATCAAGTGAGAAATCTTTTGCAAAGTACAGCAGATGACATCTCATTTAAATCTATTGATGGAAAAGACGACGTTTTCTATGATGAAAACGAGGAGCCAATTGTCGATCCGAAAATCCCAGGAATTGATTGGATGACAGGACATGGCAGACTGAATGCATTTGCTGCATTAAGTGCTGTCGAATTGAATGCATCAGTGAACAAAGTGGAAGATCAGCATCAAAAGGTGACAGGTAAAGCAAAAGCCGGTGCTGCAATTTCTGTGTATAGAGGCAAAACGCTGCTTGGAAAAGGCACAGCAGGCAAAAAAGGAACCTTTAGTGTGAAGATTAAGCATCAGAACAAAAACAAGGTCCTTCACATTAAAATGTCAAAAGGAAAGGCCGCTACGACGCTCAAAACCGTCGTGAAAAAAGGCAAAGCACCAGCTAAGCCGAAAGTCAGCAAAGTAACCGTCAAAAGTAAAGCGGTCAAAGGGACTGCGGGTGCAGGCTTGACCATTAAAGTGAAAAACAAATCAAAGAAAGTCATCAAAACAGTCAAAACCAATAGCAAGGGCGCATTTACTGCCCAAATAAAACCACAAAAAGCCAAAACGGTTTTATATGTGACCGCATCAGATGTGAGAAAAAGAGAAAGCAAAGCGGTAAAAGTGGTTGTGAAAAAATAAAAAATGGACTTCCCTTTCTAAAAAAAGGGGAGTTTTTTTGTTTTTAACTGGAAAAATACCAATTCCTGTCGATAGTAAAATAGTAGGAAAAAAAGGAGGATTTATCGATGAAAAAAATCATGTTTGCTTTCGTTCTATCATTACTTCTCGTATTCCCAACCTTTGCACATGCTGAAGAAACAGGTGCAGTACCAGCATCAGTAGAAGTAACAAGTGTCACAGCAGCCGATAGTGGAATAGTGAATTACGGCTATGGCAGTAAATATCGCGTGGGTTCTTATTATCCAGCTACGTTTAAAGGGACACTAAAAGATGCAAGCGGAAACCTCATGCCTAATCAGCCGATCAAGCTTTATTTTGAAGCAGCCATCAAATCATATGCTCAAACAGCGACAGGCACAACAGATGAGAATGGACAGTTTTCACTCACGTTTCAAGTTCCAGCAGGTGCAGGCTACCAATCATACAATAATGCAGGCTGGTCAACACATTACTACGATATCGTTCCAGTGACGTTCACGTCAAACGACATCAAACTATCTTCAAATGTCACAAGTGTGTACCATTTGGCGTATACATCACGTTACTAATCTCATAGAAAAAAAGGATGTCATCAGGTGACATCCTTCAGCGTGTAGACAAACCCTCGCATTCTGTGTCAGGTCTGCGCTTTGGTACTCACGAATGTCAAATTCGCTCCGTTCCAGTGCTCGTCCTTCCTAGACTGCAAAGGTTTTCTATCACGCTGAAAAAAACAAAGGGCTAAAATGAAAATCATTTTAGCCCTTTGTTTTTTGTTAGCAAACCTGCTGGGCGGCAACCGAAAGAGTCGATAAACAAACACTCATCAGCCGTTATTCCCAGATTCGATCGAGCGTTTAACTTTTAATCTTGAGCTTTGATAGATAAGAACTTTCACACTTGAACTTTGATCCTTGAACGTTCAGCTTTGAGCTTTTATCAAGGATCATCCTAAGATGATCATCAGATGAGGAGGGAATGACCTTTCCCTCGGAGGTGTTTAGTCCTATCGATTTTCGGCTCACTAACAAAATCAATTAATCGATCTGTATTTTCGTTAGTGTATTGCTTTCAGACAAGGAAAAATCAACTTCCATTTGAAAATCTTCAATTTCTTTCGAAAGCTGTTCAATTTTCACTCGAAGACGAAGCGGATCGATGATCACCGCCTCATTTTCAGCTAGAAAAGACTTCACGATCTCTTGGTTGGCGGCCGCTTGTGTCTTTCCATCTTTCCCAAACAAGGTCTCTAAATGCTGATCAAGTCTCATTTTCACATCTTCATTCGTTTGTTCAGCTTTGTCGACCAGCTCTTTGTACACCTGTTTCATTTTCTGTAAATAACGAATATCGTAGTCTATCGACGTCTTTCGTTCAATCGCCTCTGCCACCGTCATACGGACACCCGCCACATCAATCATTGTGGTTGCATTCGATACAACGATGGCTGATTTGATGGCATTCCGGCGTTTGATTAAAGCTCGAATCGATTGA
This sequence comes from Bacillus sp. FSL M7-0791, assembly GCF_038627085.1. Taxonomy (NCBI): domain Bacteria; kingdom Bacillati; phylum Bacillota; class Bacilli; order Caryophanales; family Bacillaceae; genus Bacillus; species Bacillus sp. FSL M7-0791. The sequence continues at coordinate 246,521 of NZ_CP152022.1, forward strand.
TCATCAGCCTTTGCCTTTTTTTCAATCTCTTCTTGATTCTGAAATCCGTGCTGTATATGTCTGCCGATCATTAATCCACCAAGTACGGCTTCATCAACGGTTCGGTTGATTCTTTTATCTAACATTTTCAGTTCACTTAATGCTCTTGTAATGGTCATTTCCATATTCACGACAACTCCCTTGGTTCATCCTGAAAATCATAGATTCCTATCATATACCAAAGTGTGCTTATTTTACTAGCGATATCCTTTTTTGCCAATGAAAAAACCCTGATGTTTATACACCAGGTTTTTCTCGTTTTTTCTGAATCCAAGCTGTCACGTAATAGGCAGCATAGCAGAGCGCAATGAAAGGAATGCCGCAGATGAGGGCAATCCGCTGATTTGGATCAAAGGCAATGCCAATGACAGATGCAAGACATAGGAGGAAGGCTGCAATCGGAACTACTGGATAGAGCGGTGTTCGAAAGGATAAATCATGAAGCTGACCGCCCTCCTGTAAAAATCTTTTCCGAAACATAAACTGTGAGGCAGCAATCCCCATCCATACAACCACAACGGCCAGTCCAGAGATTGACACTAGGACAAGGTATACCGTTTCTGGTGCGATCACGCTCGATAGCAAAGAAAGAATACCACCGATCATACTTAAAATGAGTGCATTCAAAGGAATGCCTTTTGACGTCAGCTTCGCCAGTTTTTTAGGAAGTGTCCGTTCCTCAGAAAGCGACCAAAGCATACGAGATGATGCGTATAATCCTGAGTTTGCGGCAGATAAGATCGCGGTCAGGATGACAAAATTCATGAAATCTGCGGCATAAGGAATCCCGATACGATCAAATACCACGACAAATGGGCTTTTGATCACCCCGGCTTCTTCTACTGGAATCAAGCCAGCCAACACAACGATCGTTCCAACGAAAAACAGGACGAGACGCAGGACGGTTGTGCGAATTGCTCTTGGAATGGTCTCGTCAGGATTGACGCTTTCACCCGCAGCAATCCCAATCAACTCTGTACCTGAAAAAGCAAAATTGACCGCAAGCATCGTCATTAAAATCGGTAAAAAGCCGTTTGGGAAAAGTCCGCCTTCGCCAGTGAAATTAGAAAAGAACGGAGCGGCCTCACCGCCCTTTAATGGGATCAAACCAAACATTGCAGCTCCGCCAAGAATAATAAAGAGAATAATAGCCATCACTTTAATACTGGAAAACCAAAACTCTGATTCTGCAAAAAACTTGACTGTAAATGCATTCAGTAAAAAGATGAGAAGAGCAAAAACGCCACTCCACATCCAAACCGAAGTGTCTGGAAACCAGCGCTGCATTAATAGTCCTGCCGCTGTAAATTCCGAACCGAGTGCCACTGTCCATGTCAGCCAGTATAGCCAAGCGACCGTATAGCCTGTACCAGGTCCAATGTATTTTGTTGCATACGTATGAAAAGCCCCTGTGACCGGCATTGCGACAGACAGCTCGCCTAAACAAAGCATCACGAGGTAGACAATTAAAGCCCCGACAAGATAGGCAAGAATGGTCCCCGCAGGTCCGGCCTGATTGATGGTATACCCCGAGCTTAAAAAGAGCCCTGTTCCAATGACACCGCCTAGAGAAAGCATGAACAGGTGCCGGCTCGTCATTTTTCGTTGATATTGTTGTGACTGATCTTTTGCTTGTTCCATGTCTTCCCGCCCTTTTGCTTAGAAGTATGTGTGATGATTCATGATGCTATGATGTGGTTCTTTTTAAGATGTCATTGATATCTTCTGGGGTCGTCCGGCAGCAGCCGCCGATGATATGCGCGCCGTCTTTGTACCATTGATGCGCACATTCCCCAAAAGTAAGATGAGACGTATCTCCGTTCCATACCTTTTCTTCAGGATCATATACTTCACCTGAGTTTGGATACACCACAATCGGTTTGCTCGTTCCTTTTTTCATCTCTTGAATGAGAGAAGTGATAAATTGCGGCGGCGTGCAGTTCACGCCAACAGCAGCGATTTGTTCATAAGGCTCAAGCGCCTGTACACATTCTCGTATGGAATCACCTTCACTAATGTGCAGGCCATCCTTTGCACTGAATGTAATCCAAGCAGATGTCCCGCTGAATTCATCTTGCAGCAGCTTTGCAATGGCAGTTGCTTCAATCAGACAAGGAATCGTTTCGCATGCTAGAATATCTGCACCCGCTTCTACTAATGCCTGAATTCTTGGTCTGTGAAAATCAATGAGAGCCTGCTCTGAAAGCCCATAATTTCCTTTATATTCTGAACCATCAGACAAATAAGCGCCGAATGGCCCCACAGATCCAGCGACAAATGGTTTTGTCCGTCCTTCACGACGCGCTTCATCCTGCCAAAAAAGATCGCGTGCCTCTTTCGCTAAAGTGACAGAGCGTTTCATGAGTTCAATCGCTTCTTCTTTTGTATAGCCTTTTTCAGCAAAGCCTTCAATCGTTGTTTGGTAGCTGGCGGTTGTTGCGCAGTCAGCACCTGCTTGGAAGTAGTCCAAGTGTACTTGCTGAATCAATTGTGGCTGTTCAATAAGTATTTTGGCTGACCATAAACGATCGTTTAAGTTACAGCCCTTTCGTTCAAGCTCTGTTGCTAATGCACCGTCTAAAATCAAAGGTGCGTGAGCCTGTAAACGGCTTTGAATAGGATTCATTGGAATCAAACAGCCTCCTTTTTAGATCGGAAATGATGGATATGATATGAGGCAGTAGTTTAAATGACTAAAGTGTTTTTGTCAAGGAGAGGAAAAAGCATCGTAGGGCGGAAAAACCCAGAAAACATGCGGGTTTTGATGCATAAAAATGCAGTCAAAATAATAGAAAACCAAGTCATTGACAGCCTCTAAAAAGAGATATATATTATGGAAAGATTGATTTCAGAAAGCTTCATCAAAAGGCACGCCGTCTTTTGATTTTTATGTTGTCCAACGACTGTCTTCTTTCGTGCAGAAAGAGGGTTTTTTATATGCTTAAAAAAGGAGGAAAGAAGAAATTGAAAAAATGTGTAAAAGATATAGCGATGATTCTAGTTGGTTCTTTTTTATTTGCCGCAGCAGTGAACATGTTTGTCATTCCGCTTGAATTTGGTGAAGGCGGTGTCACGGGGCTGTCCATCATTTTTTATTATTTGTTTGAAATAGCACCGTGGCTGACGAACCTTGTGTTGAATGCGATCTTATTACTTGTGGGATATAAATACTTGGACAAAAAGACCACGATTTATACGGTGGTTGCCGTTGCAAGTAACTCCCTATTTTTACACCTGACCACAACATGGGTCGTGAATGTACATGAATTGATCATTGGAGCGATTTTTGCAGGAATTATCATCGGAATTGGGATTGGTCTTGTGCTCAGAGCCGGAGGAACAACGGCGGGTTCTGCCATTCTCGGAAGAATTGCCAACAAGTATTTAGACTGGAACGTGAGCTATGCCATCTTGTTCTTTGATCTGATCGTTGTATTTGCTTCCTATTTTATTATTGGTGCGGAAAAATTAATGTTTACCATTGTGATGCTGTACGTGGCGACAAAGGTAATGGACTTTGTGATAGAAGGACTTAACACGAAAAAGGCAGTGACGATTATTTCTTCATGCAAAGATGATATTGCGGAAGAAATCAATCACACCCTGGACCGAGGCGTAACGATTTTAAACGGACGAGGTCATTATTCAAAGGAATCGAAGGAAATTCTGTACGCGGTCATTCAAAAACAGGAGCTCATGCGCCTTAAGAAAATTATTAAGAAAATAGATCGAGACGCATTCGTTGTTGTCCATGACGTACGCGATGTGTTCGGAGAAGGATTTGTAAATATATAAAAATGAAAAGTAGACAAAGAGCTAAAAGACCCTAAAAAGGGTCTTTTTTTATTCTCTATACCTTTTATTCTCTATACCTTTTATTCTCTATACCTCTTGTCACACAATACTATGTAATGTATAGTATAAAGAGTTAGGAGTTGTAAACATGAATGCACAATTAAAAAAAGGATTACTGGAATTTTGTGTACTGGCGGTATTAAAGAAAGGCGATTCCTATGGTTATCAAATCATTAAAGATATGTCCCATTGTATTGAGATTTCAGAATCGACATTGTATCCGATTTTAAAGCGTTTAGAGCAAAACAATTATGTGGAGACCTATTCCCAGGAACATAACAGTCGATTAAGAAAATACTACCGCATGACAGATAGCGGGCGGGAGCATATGGCGCAGTTTTTAGAGGAATGGGATCAGGTGATGGCGATTTACGACTTTATTTCTGGAGGACAGGGCAATGAATAAAAAAGAATTTTTGAGCAGCCTAAAGAAGCATCTGCATCTTCTAGGCGACAAAGATAGTGATCGGTTTATCGAATACTACGATGAAATGATTGAGGATTATCAGGAAGATGGCTACAGTGAACAGGAAGCGGTTCATCAAGTCGGGCAGCCTGCTATGATCGCTGAAGGAACAAGGAATAAAAACCGTTCAGGTGCCGACGTTTGGAGAAAAAGCCACAAGACTCTCCATTCTCATTTTAGGTTTTCCGTTATGGGGCAGTATTCTACCAACAGTCTTTCTGCTGATTCTTTCTGTGTATATGGTGATTTGGTGCATTCCACTCGTGACAGGTGCATTGACGCTTACTGGTCTGCTCGGCGGTTTTTGGAGTATCATTGGTTCTCCATTTATTTTTCAGGACGGTTTGCATGTGGTGGTGACGCAGGTTGGTGTTGGTATTCTTCTATTAGGTGTCGGATTATTAAGCGGCATAGCCACGGCGTACTTGACAAAGCTATTTGTGCAAATGACTATTCAAACCACTAAGGCATTCATGGGAATGTTTAAAAAGAAGGTCGTGAGAGTATGAACTTGAATGATTTAAAAAAGCAATGCATCAAATGGGGGATCATCTTCACCGTTGCCGGAGGAATTGTCATGACAATTGGTTTTGGACTATCAGGCTTTGATTTAGATGCATATCACAACAATAACCAGAGCAACGTGTTCCGCACCATCAATTGGAGCAAGCCATAATAAATGAAAAAACCCGCTTATGCGGGTCTCAGCGTGTAGACAAACCCTCGCATTCTTTGTCAGTTCTGCGCTGCGGTGCTCACGAATGTCAAATTCGCTCCGCTCCGATGCTCGTCCTTCCTAGACTTCAAAGGTTTTCTATCACGCTGAAAAGAAGACAAAGAGCTAAAATCAAGATCATTTTAGCCCTTTGTCAATAGTCTTTAAACCCGCTTGTGCGGGTCTTTTTTTCGCTCGGGCCACAAAGAAGAAATAACAGCAAAGTGCGCCTAGATCACAAAGCATAATGATCAGACCCATTGGAAAGGCTGTTTGGCTTCCGGCTAGTCCGACAAGAGGTGTCATGCAAGCGCCTAGCAGCATTTGCGCAACACCGATCAGTGCAGCTGCACTTCCTGCATGCGCTCCGTGATGCTGCATCGCAAGAGACGGCGCAGAGGTGCCGACAATTCCAACACTTGAGACAACAAAAAACAGCGGAATCAGAATGCCGAACAATCCTGCATCAATCGAGATCATCAAAAATAAAGTGACTCCGCCTAATGCAGCTGTCAGCAGTCCAATGCGAAGGACTTTCTCTTCACCGATTTTCGCAGCGACTCGGGCAAATACTTGTCCAGCCGTGATGATTCCAAGACTATTTACCGCAAAGGCTGCACTAAATCCTTGTGGAGAAAGGTTGAAAATTTCCTGAAGCACAAACGGTGAACCAGAAATATAGGCAAACATCGCTGCAAATACAAGACCTTGTGAGAGAGCATATCCAACAAAGAGACGATCACTGGCTAAAATTTTCATCGCGCCTGCAATCTGTTGAAAGCCCCCGGTCTGTCTACGCTCTGCGGGTAAGCTTTCTTGCAGTGAAAAAATCGATCTCAGCAGCATCAGTGCCCCGAGAATTCCGAGTAGTACGAATACACCCTGCCATGTCGTGAAGCGTAAAATCTGTCCGCCTGCAATAGGCGCGGCTGCCGGAGCAACCCCGTTGACTAACATCAGCAGTGCAAAGAATTTCGTCATTTCTGATCCTTCATAATGATCTCGGACAATGGCTCGTGCAATGACAATGCCTGCAGAACCAGCAAGTCCTTGAATCAATCTAAGAAGAATGAACGTCCAAATCGATGTGACCACTGTACAAAGAAGGGATGCCGCAATAAAGATGGTCAACCCAATCATCAGCGGTTTTCTTCTGCCGATCGTATCGCTGATCGGACCTGCAATCAGCTGGCCAAGCGCCAGTCCAATGAGACAAGCCATCAGACTTAATTGAGACAACGCCGTGCTCGCCTCAAAATCACGAGCAATATGAGGCAAAGCAGGTAAATACATATCCATTGCCAGCGGAGCAAGGGCTGTTAAAGATCCGAGCAATGCGGCAAGGAGAAATCGATTTTTTTTCGATTCTTGGGGATAAGATAAAGAACTCATATGATGACAACACTCCTCGTATACTTCCTCAACACAGCATAATGAATCAAGCGTTCCTTTTCAATGAAAAATTTTCAGAGATGATTCCGTGCAAAATGATTGATCTTTCGAATGAGACTCTTTACATTGAATGAGTAGAGAAAAGAGTAAGGTGATCGCATGCAGTGATTGCATGATACGTATACCCACTAATAGAGAGCAGGAGGTGCTGACATGAAGCAGCAAGAGCTGATTATTCGTCAAGCAGTCAAAGAAGATCATGAGGCCATCACACGCGTGCTGATCAAATCCTATGCACAGTATGAGCCGCAATTTACAGAGGAAGGCTGGCAAAATTATTCTGCCGCGCTTGCAGCAGCTGTAGATAATCCGAACATGGAGCTGATGCTTGTGGCGGAACATGACGGCAAGGTCGTGGGGACGCTTCAAATGTTCCGGTCATCAGAGCAAGCGTATGACAAACCCGAAATGGGCATTACATCAGCCATCGTCCGGTTTTTAGGAGTAGATCCCGATGTGAGGGGAAAAGGCATTGCAGAATCATTGCTGCGTAAAAGTATTGAACTGACGCAATCATGGGGCGAAAATGTCCTGTATCTTCATACATCTGATAAAATGCAGGCCGCCATTCGCCTATATGAAAGAATGGGCTTTGAGCGTGCGCTTGATAAAGAATTTGTGAACCAAAATGGGACACATGTCAAGAGCTATCAATATGTGATCAAGAAAGAACAGCCGGCAGGTTCATAGTATAACGTGCAGCAAAAGGAAGAGCTTACCTCCATGACAAGCTCTTCCTTTTTTCAATTTACGCCCACAGTGCCAGCGCCCAATAGGATACCACCCACGAGATGAAACCGAACATGACAAAGAATTTTAACATGCGCTCATAAGGAGACAGCTTTCGTTCTTTCTTCGTTTTCACCAGCTGCCAATAAAGGACATAGCCGCAAATCATGAGGATGATTTGTCCAAGCTGTGTAAAGTTTTCAAGAATCGTGATTCCGTTCATTTCTTTCACCTCATCATAGGGCTTCCATAAGTAAAAGAGGCAATCCTTTATTTCTTCAGAAAAAATCGGTGTATACTGGAAAGAAAAGAGATGTTTAGAGGGAGTTGTGACATGTTGTTTTCGCTGCATGTGGATCGTTGGGATGAAGTCATCGAGAGAAAAATCAAATACGATCAGAAAGTTGTGGAACATACCTGTCAGCTGTTAGATGCACAGGGACAGCAGGCTGTGCTGTTTCATAAGATTGAAGACCCGTTTACGATGAGGGCAGGTGCTGGTTTTCTAACCATTCCAAAAGGGAGCTATACGACCGCTTATTATTGGAAGGATCGTCCTTATAACATATATTTCTGGAGAGATGATCAAGGGAAGGAACTAGGATCTTATTTTAATATTGTGGGAGATACACAGTTCAACGCCCAGCTGGTCATGTTTGAAGACCTCATTATTGATCTTCTCGTTCTTCCGACTGGTGAAGTCTATGTACTGGATGAAGATGAATTGCCGGAGAGTTTAGCGGATTTTGAGAACGGCGCAGTACGCCGGGCATTAGAAGGCGTGACGTCTTCGTTAGAAAAAATTCTCGATCAAGTGAGGGCAGATGCCGAAGGGAAATATCATCACAGCTTGTTTGAGCCGATGGTGAGATAGAAAAAACGATTCCTCGCTGAAAGGAATCGTTTTTTCTGTTAGACCTTAATACGGTTTAATCGTTTTTGTAAATTGGTTTTTGTTTTGGAGGCTTTTAGCTGTTTGACAGCGCTTTGAGCCGCTGCTTTTGTTTTCTTTGTTCGTTTGGCTTCCGCTTTTTTGACCTTTTGTTTAGCGTCTGTCACTTTCTTTTGATAAGCGACTTGTTTTTTGACTTTGTCAAGCCGGTTTTGCAGGCTTGTTTTTTCTTTGCCTTTATTTAGTTTTTTGATGGCCGTTTGAGCACTTTTAATAGCGCCCTGTGTTTTGTTCTTTTCGGCTGTTTTGACCTTTGCGCGTGCCGAGCGGATATCAATGGCTGCTTGGACTTTCTTCACCCGTTCTGTGAGTGCTGTTTTTTGCTTGCTTGCAGTGAGCCGGCCAATTCTTGTTTTGGCTTGATTGACATCTGCCTGCTTTTTAGATGTTTCGGCTGTTTTGACAGCACTGGCCGCAGCCTTTAAAAAGGTGGATTGCGGCACATATTGCACGCGGCCATAGCCGAATTGCGGATCCTTCCCTTTTGCACCAAGATCCACTGTATAGCTGCGCAATAAAGTGCGAAGCTGTGCATTTGTTTTCTTCGGATGAAGCTGCTTTAACAGTGCCAGCATTCCTGTGACATGCGGCGTGGCTTGTGATGTCCCCGTTGCATACCAATATTCATTTTTTAAATAAGTGCTGATGACGTTCTCGCCAGGGGCAGAAAATTCAATCCCTTTTCCTGTATTCGAGATAGACGCGAGTTTGTCTTTGGAAGTTGTTGCAGAAACGGCAATGACACTATTGTAAGCGGCAGGGTAGCTAATATCATTCTTTTTCCCATCATTTCCGCTTGCAGCGACTACAAGCAGTCCTTTTTTATAGGCTTCATCTACTGCTGAACGCAAGATGGGGATATTGTCTTCAAAGCCTAAACTTAAATTAATAATGTCCATCTTGTTGGTAATCGCCCAATCGATGCCTCGAAGCAGACTATACAGGTCGCCTTCTCCCTTTTTATCTAACACTTTCACAGCATACAGCTTCACACCGGAAGCGACGCCGACTGTTCCATAATCGTTATTAAGCGCACCAATCGTGCCGGCGACATGTGTGCCATGTCCTTCATCATCTTTATAAGAGGATGTGTAGTTCACGAATGATTTACCGCCGGCTACCTTTAAATCCTCGTGTGAGAAAATGCCAGTATCTAATACGGCTACTTTTACATTTTTACCAGTGACGCCTTCTTTTATTGCTTGCTTGATATTTAGTTTTTGCAGATTGTAAGATTTTTGTACCAATGCATCCTGATTAGTAGCAGCGGCTGTTTTCTTTACAGTAGTGGCCGCGAGTTTGACCTTTACGTTTTTTGAGACGTAAGCGATGTTTGGGTCTTTTTTGAGTGAGGTGACCGCTTGTTCATCTGCTGTCACAGCGACAGCGGGAAGATGTATGTACTGTGCGTTCACTTTCTCACTTTCCTCAATAGCTGTTTGTTTTCCTTTTTGATTTTTATAGACGATGATGACATCTGTTTCTTTTGGCGGTGCAGCTGCCTGCGAATGGAAGGGCAAAGCAGTTGTCAACGCAAGAAGAAACGCAATGACGATAAGTAATTTCTTTTTCAATGCGTGGCTCCTCTCATCCGATGACCTCGGTCTTTTTTTCTCTATTATATCGGAGAAAGCAGAGGGATGGGATAGTAGAATTGTCGTCTTGTTCAGAAAGTTATTTTTACAAGTAACCTGAAATTGAAATTCATAGAATTCTAGTAGACAATAGAGACATCATGATAAGAGAAAGAAGGACATGCTGATGAACGTAAAAGAGTATATGACGTATGATGCGACTGGCTTGGCAGCACTTGTGCGGAATAAGCAGGTAACGCCCGAGGAGCTTATGAAGGCGGCATTTGATAGATTGAATGAGGTCAATCCAGAACTAAACGCTGTGATACGGACGAGACAAGAACAAGTTTTAAAAGACATCAAGGAGTTACATGAGTATCAGCCATTTGCGGGCGTTCCGTTTGTCCTGAAAAATATATCACAAGGGATAAAAAATGAACCGCTGACAGCAGGAGCTTTGCTGTTAAAGGATGTAAAAGCAAATTCGGATTCGCACTTTGTTGATCGGTTGAAGCAGGCTGGTTTTCTCATGATCGGACATACAAATACACCGGAATTCGGTTTAAGAAATGTGACGGAGCCTGCGTTACATGGTCCAACGAGAAATCCTTGGAATACAGACTATTCTCCGGGAGGCTCAAGCGGCGGGACAGCAGCAGCTGTTGCAAGCGGCATTGTACCTGCTGGCGGAGCAAGTGATGGCGGTGGTTCCATCCGGATTCCAGCATCCTTTACCGGTTTGTTCGGCCTTAAGCCTACGCGGGGAAGAACGCCAGTAGGCCCAGGCGCAGGAAGGCAGTGGCAAGGGGCTTCCATCGACTTTACACTTACAAAAACAGTACGGGACAGTGCAGCCCTTCTTGATCTTCTTCAAGTCATTCAGCCTGAAGCTGCTTTCCAAACTCCGTTATACGATGGCAGTTACCAAGAGGATCTGGCGAAACGTACATCTTCTATGCGAATTGCTTACAGCGTAGAATCTCCAGTTGGCACGAAGGTCAGTGAGGAAGCGAAGCAGGCGGTTCAGCAAACAGTGAAATGGCTGAGTGAGCAAGGTCATCAAGTAGAGGAAGCCAAGCCGGAAATTAATGGGATTCATCTCATGCAGCAATATTACGTGATGAACAGCGGAGAAATGTCTGCGTTATTCACTTCCTTGGCTCGTTCGTTAGGGCGTCCAGTAAAGCCGGAGGAAACGGACATTGTGGCATGGGTGCTGGCGGAGGCTGGCAAGAATGTGACCGCTGCTGCTTATACAGAAAGTCTTGATGCGTGGGATCGGGCTGCTGCACAAATGGCATCATTTCATCAAACCTACGATCTCTATGTGACACCAGCTACTGCCTATTCAGCTCCAAAGGTTGGTGAGCTTATGCATTCAGATCAGGAAACAGCCGCACTTTTACGTGTGTCATCTCTTTCCATGCAAGCACAGCAGGATCTCATTTATGACATGTTCCTCAAGAGCTTGACCTACACCCCATTTACACAGCTTGCCAACTTAACAGGTCAGCCATCAATGAGTGTTCCTGTTCATCTCACTAGCGCGGGCATGCCTTTAGGGGTACAGGTGACAGCACCTAAAGGAAAAGAGGACTGGCTGCTCAGGCTTGCGGCAGAAATGGAGACATCCTCGATTTGGAAAGGAACTAGTCAATTAAATCGATAACGCATGATAAGCGACTTTGGTCTATGGAGGGAAAAGAGTGTCACACGTGAGTACGAAGGACAAAATCATTCAAACGGCAGCACTTCTTTTACGTAAACAGGGATACCATGCGACAGGATTGAATCAAATTATCAGAGAGAGCGGCACACCTAAAGGCTCTCTTTATTATTACTTTCCAAATGGAAAAGAAGAGCTGGCCATTGCATCTGTTGAATACATTAGTCAAAAGGTCATCAATCAAATTGAAGAAGGCTTTGCCTATTCGGATGACCCTTATATCGCCATCGATCGTTTTATGACAAAGATCATTCGAGGATTTATGGAGAAAGAAAGTGAAAGAGGGATTCCAATTGTCTTGCTTGCAGCAGAGTCCAAGCCTGAAAACGCGCAGCTTCATGCTGCATGCAAACAAGAAATGATCCGCTGGCAGGAGCTTGTAAAAGAAAAGCTAATGAACAGCGGGTATGAAGAAAACAAAGCGGATGAGCTGGCTTCTCTCCTTCACTCAATGGTCATCGGGGGTTTATCGATGACCACTGCACTCAAACAAACGACCCCTTTAGAACACGTAAAAAGTTACCTTAGACACTTATTTATGCGAGAAGAGTAAAATCTCTCGCATATTGTCTATCTATTATATCAATTGGTCTATATAATATAGATAGTCAATTTGTCATGAGGAGTGATGGGATGTCGGAGCAACCGCAATCGATGAAGCAATCCGAAGGTACCTCTTTTTATACCGTGTCTGGTTCCGGAAAGCTGTATGGGCTGGAGAATCAGCTTGTTCATATGCTGGCAGAAGCAAATCAAACGAATCAGCTGTTTGAGCTTGCCTTAATCACAGGTGGGAAAGGAGCATATTTCCCGCTGCACTGTCATGAGCACTTATTTGAAACCATTTTTGTGCTGGAAGGAAAGCTTGAAGTGATGCTGGACGGTAAAAAATACATGGTCACAGCCTTTGATTATATTCATATCCCGCCCAAAACGATTCATGGCTACAGAATGCATAGTCATAAAACAAGATTTATTTCATATACACTGGGCGGAAAAATGACAGATGTCTATCAGCAAATTGGGAAAAGGCTTTTTCAGAATGAATGGTCTATGACTCATCATGCTTTCGATGCAGCCAGTTTTCAGCAGGCTGAAAAAGAAAGCGATATCATCCTGATGCATGGAATCAGAGAACTGTCTAATACAACGAGGCCCTCCGTTTTATTTCATAGTCAGCTCCCTCACGAGGTACAGCCTTATGTATTAGAGGCTGGTGAAGGGAAGCAATACATCATTGATGGTCAGATTCATGAGCTGATTGCAACAGTAGAAACAACAGGAGGCGGATTCAGTCATTTTGTGGTTGAAGGAGCGAAGGAGAAATATTTCCCGCCGCATTATCATCAAGTTCATACAGAAGCAATCTATTGTGTTGAAGGGAAGATGAACCTTCATTTGAACGGAGAGGAGATTTGCTTGATGCCGGGTGACTTTGCCTATATCCCGCCAGATACGATCCACTCTTATGAATTTGTGTCTCATTCAAATAAAATGTTGGTTTTGCTGCTTCCAGGAGAAATTGAGCAGGTGTATGAGCAGTTTGAAGAATCTCCAAGCCCAAGTATATGCCCCTATTTTATTCAAGAAGGGAATTTCATGTTCAATCGGGAGACTTCAACTCAATATGATTTGTTTTTTGTCGAAAAGGAATAAGTGTGTAACGCGTTACACGACATCATGAGTCTGTCGAAACAATCGACAGGCTTTTTTTGTTTTTTGCCTCCTCCACATAAATTTCTCATTTGATGAATGAACCATTCATTCAAGGTGAAGCTATGTAAAGATGACTTGAGCTAAAGGAGGAAATCCATGTGAGAGCTGTTACTTATCAAGGGAAAAATAGCATTGCAGTGAAGAAAGTAGATGCACCGTCGATTCAAGATCGGGAAGATGTGATCATACGTATTACATCAACAGCAATTTGTGGATCAGATTTACATTTGTATCAGGGGAATTTCCCGCTTCCAATCGGCTATGTGATTGGGCATGAACCAATGGGGATTGTGGAGGAAGTTGGCCCAGATGTCACAGCCGTAAAAAAGGGAGACCGTGTCGTCATTCCATTTACAGTTGCATGTGGTAAATGCCAATATTGCGATCATCACTTAGAAAGCCAATGTGACAACTCAAACCCGCACTACGATTCGGGTGGACTTTTTGGCTATAGTGAGAAATATGGGAATTACCCCGGAGGACAGGCAGAGTATTTACGCGTACCTTTTGGCAACTATACACCGTTTAAGATCCCAGAAGATTGTGAGCTGGAGGATGAACAATTGCTGTTCTTATCAGATGTCCTGCCAACCGCCTATTGGAGTGTAGAGCACGCAGGTGTGAAAAAAGGCGATACGGTCATCGTGCTAGGCTGCGGACCTGTTGGGTTAATGGCACAGCAATTTGCTTGGCAAAAAGGAGCAGAACGTGTGATTGCCGTCGATTACATTGATTACCGCCTGCGGCATGCAAAACGAATGAGCGGCGTTGAGGTCTTTGACTTTACAGAAGATCCCGACATGGGAGAAACGTTAAAGGAGCTCACCAAGGGCGGGGCTGATGTTGTGATTGATTGTGTGGGAATGGATGGGAAGAAGTCGCCGCTTGAAAAAATTGAGCAAAAGCTCAAACTCCAAGGCGGAACGATTGGACCCATTCAAATTGCCACAAAAGCCGTTCGCAAATGTGGAACAGTGCAGATGACGGGTGTGTACGGCGGCCTATACAACATGTTTCCATTAGGCGCTTTTTTCGCAAGAAACGTCACCCTGAAAATGGGCCAAGCCCCGGCGAGAGGATACATGTCAAAGCTCTATCAAAAAGTGACAAGCGGTGAAATTGATCCTAGAGCCATTATCACTCACAAATTACCATTAGATGAAGCTGCACATGCGTACCACATCTTCAATGACAAACAGGATGATTGTATAAAGGTCGTTTTAAAGCCATAAAAAGAAGGCTTAGGAGTATTCCTAAGCCTTTAATGTGTGCTCGTCCATCATTTTTTCGATTAATTCAAAAAATGTTTTTTTATCTTCCTCTGAAAGGTGGTTGAACAATTGATTCACAAGCAGCTGGCGATTGTCGATCATTTGTTTAGCAATTTGTTCACCCGATTCAGAGAGTTCAATCCACACAGTACGGCGGTCATTATTATTTCGAGAGCGGATGATCAGCCCTTCGTCTTCTAAGTGATTGAGAGCGGTCGTTGTTGCAGAGGGAGATAATGAAACTTCCTGCAGAATATTTTTCACAGTACATGATTGATGGCGGTAGATGATACGTAAAATAAACCCTTTAACATTCGTGACGTTTTTCGGAATATTTTCTTCATCTATTTGTTTCGTCGCCTTTAAATACTTTGTCAGTGCATGGTCTAACAAACTTGCCTCTAGCTCGAAATGTTGCATTCTCCATACCTCTTTTCCTATTGCATTCGCATTTCCGATCAATTACTAGGTCTATCTTATCATAATAATCAACATGATTTAAACCAAAATGGAAGACGGCTATAAAATTACCTATATTATCAATTAATATAAAGAACAATTCCAAAATGAAATGATTTTACTTTCAGCTGTTTTTATTTTAGAATGTGAATGAGATAAAATCTGCCAACCCAATTCGCTGGAAATTGGCTATTGGAAATCAAACGTTTGGAGATGAAGATATTGAATACTTTACAGGCATTACTAAACGACAGAATGGAGCGCTCTTCACAAATTGAGGCGGTAACTGGCGGAGGGGTGTCTTATACATTTGAAGAATATGCAAAACGCATCGACCAGCTTGCACATTACTTACATCAAAAAGGAATTCGAAAAGGTGACCGCGTTTGCTTTATTTGTCAAAACCATCATCACTTTTCAACGATTATGCTGGCAGCCATTAAAGCAGGTGCAGTCGCAGTTCCGCTTAGCTGGCAGCTTACTTCTTTTGAGCTGGAAGGTATTTTGAAAAAAGCAGAGCCAAAGGCTTTATTTTTTGACCGAGAATTCCGTGATGTGATTGCTGCGGTGAATGTGTCTTTAGACAACTGCCTCATGGTGGAATCTGGTGTAAATGCGAAAACAACGCAGCTGTTTGAAGACATATTGGCTTCAAATGATGGCAGTGATCTTGCGGAAGAGGTATCAGAAGAGGATCTAGCGATGATCTTATTTACCTCTGGGACAACGGGGAATCCAAAAGGCTGTATGGTCGGACATGGACGAATCTATCAATTTTTAACAAGACGCGGGAATCGAGGATTTGACTTGAAAGGGAAACGGTACTTGGCGAGTCACCCTCTCTATCATATGAGTTCAATTAATCATCTGATCGCCGCTGCGATTGAAGGGTATACGCTTGTTTTCTTACATGATGCAACACCGAAGCGCATTTTAGAAACAATTGAAAAAGAAAGAATTACGTTCATGATGGCTTTCCCATCAGCTTATACGTACATGCTGGAAGAAATGAAACGCGGTTCGTATGATCTTTCATCCTTTGAAATTGCGATTTCTGGCGGTACGAAGGTGCCGGTCCGTTTGATTAAGGACTACAAAGAAGCAGGCATTCAGATGATGCATGGCTACGGAAGCACGGAAGCATGGGTTGTCAGTGCTTGGCATCCTGCGATGGGCGAGGATAAAATGGGCTCTGCTGGTAAAGTGGATCCAGATGTAGAAGTGAAAATCGTTCATCCTGAGACTGAGGAAACACTGCCAGCTGGAGAAATTGGCGAAGTCGTCATGAGAAGCCCATTTTATTTCTTAGGCTATTATCACCAGCCTGACGCTACTGCGAAGGTGCTCAAAGACGGCTGGTTCCATATGGGAGATGCAGGCTATCTAGACGAAGACGGTTTTCTATTTATCACAGGCAGATACAAAGATGTGATTTTATACGGTGGAGATAATATCTATCCAGATCAAGTAGAAGAAGTCATTGAACAAATTCCAGGTGTAATTGAATCAGCTGTCATCGGGGTGCCGGACGAATTATATGGTGAAGTGCCAAGTGCGTATATCGTAAAAGACGAATCCGCCGATTTCTGCGAAGAAGATGTGGTGAACTATTGTCATGAACGTTTGGCAGATTACAAAGTGCCATCCATTCATTTCATCAGTGATCTGCCAAAAAACAAGCTTGGTAAAATTATGAAGAAAGATTTACGTGAATTGGTTGTGAATGCTTAGTACCTATTCTGCTATAATGAAATTTGAATGATTTTTTGTTTTTCTAACGTTTTGGAGGGAAAGGGTTTGCGACATATTCTTCGTAAGAAACACGTTCACGATTTGTTGGAACAGAGCAGACAGCAAAAGGTAAAGAAAACGCTGGGCGGGCTCGATCTCACGCTTCTTGGTATAGGGGCAGTGATTGGCACAGGGGTTATGGTGTTAACTGGTATTACAGCGGCTAAGGATGCAGGACCCGCTGTTATTTTCTCCTTTGCGATTGCAGCCATTGTGTGCAGCTTGGCAGCACTTTGTTATGCAGAAATGGCTTCAGCGCTTCCTGTATTCGGCAGTGCGTACATTTATTCATATACGACCATGGGCGAGCTTGTAGGTCATTTGATGGGCTGGACCTTATTGTCTGTTTATATGCTGACTGCTTCAGCTGTTGCCAGTGGCTGGTCGAGTTATTTCAACAGCTTGCTTGAGGGATTTGGAATTTCTATTCCGCATCAATTCTTAGCGGGGCCGGAGCAAGGCGGATATATGAATCTGCCGGCGATTATCATTGCTCTACTGATTGCGTGGATCTTATCTAGAGGAACGAAGGAAAGTAAAAAATTTAATAATATCATGGTGTTTGTGAAACTCGGTATTATTGTTCTTTTCATTGTAGTAGGCGGCTTTTATGTACAGCCATCCAATTGGCAGCCGTTTATGCCGTTTGGCGCAGAAGGTGTCATTGCCGGTGCTGCGGCTGTATTTTTTGCCTTTTTAGGGTTTGATGCAATTTCTGCTTCAGCAGAAGAGGTGAAAAATCCGCAGCGGAACCTGCCAATTGGGATCATAGGTTCATTACTTATTTGTACGATCATTTACATTGTCGTTTGTTTGGTCATGACAGGCATGGTGCACTATACACAGCTGAATGTCACAGAGGCTATGTCATATGTCCTGCAAAGTGTACATCAAAATAGCGTGGCTGGTATTATTTCTGTTGGTGCAGTCATTGGATTGATGGCTGTGATTTTCGCCAATAATTATGCAGCAACTCGAATTGCCTATGCGATGGGCCGAGACGGACTTTTGCCTAAAGTGTTTTCAAAAACAAACAAAAGCGATACGCCTGTTGCTAGCATATGGATGATTGGCGGAATGACAGCTGTTATTTCAGGCTTTATTGATTTGAAGGATCTGTCCAACTTAGCGAATATCGGTGCGTTATTAACGTTTGCCATGGTCAGTTTATCTGTGCTTATTTTGAGAAAGACACATCAGCAGCTTGAGAGGGGCTTCAGGGTTCCTTTTGTGCCGGTATTGCCGATTATTTCAATGGGCTGCTGCTTGTTCCTTATGCTCAACTTACCAGGCCGGACATGGCTTTACTTTGGGGTTTGGCTGTTAATCGGTGTTGTCATGTACGCAGCGTATTCAAACAAACATAGTGAATTAGCGAAATCTTCATGAGAAAAAGGTGCAAATCCGTTGACGATTTGTGCCTTTTTTCATACGATTTGGGATAAGCTATAAAAGAGATGATGAACGGAACAAGAGGAGGATGAGGGATATGATTAGTGTTAGTCCTTATATTGTTGTAGAAGATGTGAAAGAATCTCTTCAATATTATCAAGGGATTTTTGGTGGGGATATTCATATCTTAAATGAACATCAAGACCGTGTCCTGCATGCTGAATTGCACCTTGGGGAATCACTGCTTCATTTTTCAGATACATTTGGACGCACGCCAAAGCCAGAGAATCTCAGATTGATCATGCAGTTTGACAATGAAGAAGAACTAAAGGCTGTCTATGAAGCGCTGGAAGCTGATGGAGATGTACTGGTCGAATTACAGGATACCTTCTTTGGCGCACTTCACGGACAAGTACAGGACCGGAAAAATGGGTTGATCTGGGTTCTGAATTATATGAAATAGACGAAGACCTTCACGAGTGTGAAGTTTCAGCGTGTAGACAAACCTTCGCATTCGGTGTCAGGTCTGCGCTCCGGTGCTCACGAATGTCAAATTCGCTCCGCTCCGCTGCTCGTCCTTCCTAGACTTCAAAGGTTTTCTATCACGCTGAAAGGAAGACAAAGGGGTAAAATCAAGATCATTTTAGCCCTTTGTCAACAATCTGTACCTTCACGAGTGTGAAGGTTTTTTTTTGAGTGTTTTTATTTTCTGAAAAATGGAAAATATGCTATGTTGGAAGAATAAAAGGACAAGGAGAAGGGTGGCAAAGGAATGGAACAAATTGAGTTTCAATCAATCCAAACAAATGGTGTAACACTTCATACAGCAATGGCTGGACCAGAAAATGGCCCGCTGCTTGTGCTGCTCCACGGGTTTCCTGAGTTTTGGTACGGCTGGAAAAATCAAATCATCCCCTTGGCTGAGGCAGGCTATCGTGTTGTTGTTCCTGATCAAAGAGGCTACCATCTAAGTGACAAGCCAGAAGGAGTCGAATCCTACGTATTAGATAAACTGAGAGATGATATTGTGGGTTTGATCAAGACGCTGAGCCCGAACCAAAAGGCGATTGTCGGCGGACATGACTGGGGCGGAGCTGTTGCTTGGCATTTGGCTTCAACCCGTTCTCAATATGTCGAGAAATTAATCATTGTCAATATGCCGCATCCGCGGGTGATGATGAAGGTTCTTCCTTTTTATCCGCCGCAGTGGAAGAAAAGCTCCTATATCGCTTTTTTTCAGCTTCCGAATGCTCCAGAGGCAGCACTTCAAGAAAATCATTTTCAAAAGCTGGATGAAGCCATTGGGCTGACGGCAAGACCGCATTTGTTCACGAAGGAAGATGTCTCAAGCTACAAGTTCGCTTGGACGCAGCCAGGCGCCTTGACCTCAATGCTGAATTGGTATCGAGCCATCAAAAAAGGCGGCTTTGAAAAGCCAATTTCCAAACGAATTCTCGTTCCTGTTCGCATGATCTGGGGGATGGAGGACAAATTTTTAAGCAGAAAGCTGGCGAAGGAAACGATAAAGATCTGTCCAAATGGCCAGCTGATCTTTGTCGATGATGCCTCTCATTGGATCAATCATGAGAAACCAGAGGTTGTCAACAAACTCATACTTGAATTTTTGACATAAAGAAAAAAGCTCTGATCAGTTGACCAGAGCTTTTTTGATTTATCCGATTTGATTCTTTTTCAATGCAGCAGGTTCGTCGTCCCAGCATTCAATTTTCTCATTGTTTGGAACGGCATTTTTATAGAAAACAGGATCTTTGCCTTCTTTTTTCTGTCTTGTGTAGTCCTTCAGTGCTGCGAAGGCGACCTTAGACAGCATGGTAATGGCGATGAGGTTGACGATGACCATGAGTCCCATGAAGAGATCGGCTAGACCCCAAACGAGAGGAACAGTGGCAACCGCACCGAACAGAACCATTCCAATAACGGCAATTCGATAGATGTTAAGCCAAATTTTGTTCGCTCCAAGGAATTCAATGTTCGTTTCCCCATAGTAATAGTTACCGATCAATGTACTAAACGCGAATAGGAAAATCATGATGGCAAGGAAGCCAGAGGCCCATGGTCCAATATGCTGACTAAGAGAAGCCTGTGTTAATTCAATCCCTTGCAGGTTTGTTGTTTTATACGCATCAGAAAACAGAACAAGGAAGGCTGTGCTTGTACAAATAATTAACGTATCTGTTAACACGCCGAATGCTTGGATTAATCCTTGTTTAACAGGGTGGCTTGTGACAGCCGTTGCTGCTGCGTTAGGTGCACTACCCATACCGGCTTCATTTGAGAAGAGACCGCGTTTAATCCCTTGTAATAAGGCACCGCCTAGCGTACCGCCAGCAAACTGTTCAAACCCGAAGGCGTGTTTCACAATCGTGCTGATGACACCAGGAAGTTCCGTGATATTTGTGACAATAACAAAGAACGCAATTCCGATGTAAGCAACCGCAAGCACAACGACAATGTATTCAGAAGCCTTTGCGATCGCTTGGATTCCTTTGAAAATGATCGCTGCAAAAATGACAGCCATCACAATACCGACGGTTAAACGGTCTAAACCGAAGGAGTTTTTAAAAGCGACAGTGATCGTATTTGATTGAACCGCATTAAAGACGATTCCAAAAGAAATCGTAATCAGGATCGCAAATAAAATCCCCATCCAGCGCTTGTTTAACCCTTTTTCCATGTAATAAGCAGGTCCACCGCGGAAACCTGTTTTGTCTTTTACTTTATATACTTGAGCTAGTGTACTTTCAACGAAACTTGAAGCAGATCCGATAATGGCTACGATCCACATCCAAAAGATGGCACCAGGGCCGCCAATGGCAATAGCGATAGCAATCCCTGTGATATTCCCTGTCCCTACACGTGCTGCCATACTGATGGCAAATGCTTGGAACGGTGATATTCCCTCTTTTTCTTTTCTTCCTTCCTTCAGGACACGCAGCATTTCTTTGATCATTCTCACTTGCAGGAAGCGTGTTCTATATGTGAAGTACACCCCAACACCAAGTAACAGAGCAATCACAATATAAGTCCAAATAAAATCATTTGTATGTGTTAAATAAGATAGCAAAGCTTTTTCGTTCATAACATCACCTCTTCGAATTCATCACTGTTCTTTTTAAAAAATACTGAGATCCCACTCTTTGGCGAGCTTTTTCAGCATCATGACACCGGTAATACTATTTCCGCAATCGTCAATGGCAGGACCGTAAATGCCAATTCCACAGCCTGTCTGAAACGGGAACTCTCTTCTTGCGCTTGGCGGAACGCAAGCCATAATTCCTCCAGACACACCACTTTTGGCTGGAACGCCTACAAAAGCAGCAAAATTCCCAGACGCATTATACATGCCGCATGTCAGCATCAATGCTTTTGTTAGTCTGGCGATATCCTTTGGGATGACTTGGACTTGTTTAAAGGGATGGTAGCCATCACTTGATATAATCAGTCCAATCAAGGCGATGTCCTCTGTTGTGACCTCGATGGAACATTGCTTTAAATACACTTCTAACGTGTCCTCGACATCCGATTCTAAATAATTGGTTTCCTTTAAATAATAAGCAAGTGCCCGATTTCGATGTGCAGTTGCCCATTCTGATTGATAAACCTCTTCATTAACAGAAGGACGCTTACCTATTAAGTTTTCGATTAAATCGAAAATATATGCTAGCTTTTCTGTAGAAGTCTTTCCGGGAAGGATGGAGGATACGGTAATAGCTCCAGCATTAATCATTGGATTAAAGGGCTTCCCTGGTTTATGCATCTCAAGACGGTAGATGGAATTAAATGCATCACCAGTTGGCTCTACATCTACCCGACCCAAGACGTAAGGTACGCCTCTTCCTAAACAGGCAGCTATAAAGCTGATGACTTTTGAGATACTTTGCAGGGTAAAGGGAACGTCCCAATCACCATATCGTACAGATGATCCATCTGGGCCTATCACGCTGATACCAAGTTGAGAGGAATTCACTTTTCCAAGTGCTGGAATGTAGCCAGCATTCTGCCCGTTTGTGTAATACGGACGTATTTCTTCTGCCCATTGATCAACAGAAGACTGGCATGCGTGTTGTGTATTTTTAGAAATTGCTGTTTTCATACGATTCCTCCAATCAAAAATCAAAAAGTACCCTATTGAATTGGCGGATGACAAAAAATGCGATCAAATAGGCACGAAAACATGTTACACATCTTCAAAGAACTTGTCATGCGCTGCTTGCACCACTCCTTTACACCTAAATATATGTACAAATGAAGGCATTGTCGGCGGAAAAACAAAAAGGGTTTTTAGTGAAAATTCAGAAAACGCTTACATATAGTTTCACTAAAATTGTTCATTCAATTTATCTTGGAAACTACACAATCTGACGTAAATCTACAGAAAAACTTACAAATAAAAATCAGTCTGTCGATAATTGTCTAAACAATTCCTATTATTGTCGTCAATGATCAAAACAGTGAATAGCTGAAAGGTCACCTTGCTGTCCCGGAAAATAGTCATAAAAAAGGATTTTGAGGATAAAAGGAGCAGTGAAAATTATTTTTTTGTACATTGTGGAGAAAAGAGTCTCCTTGTATACTGTGGCTATGCAAACAGGGGAAGGGATGTCAGTCATTTGAGTTTAAATCAGCTTGTCAAAAAGGACGCATTCATTTTAATTTTTATGATGGTCATTGTGCCGCTTGCAGGAGAGCTGAAGTTTTATCCTGTGAATGAGACGTTTCGCATCAGCTTTGGCGCACCTGCGTTTTTCTTTTGCTTATTACTCTTAAGAAAATCTAGACCGCTATTGCCGGGATTTTTAACAGGCGCAGCCATTGTGATTTTTCGGGTAGGTCTAGATTTGATTCAGCAGAATGCTGATCTGGCTTCATCATTTTATCAGCAATTCCCAAGCTTCTTTTTCTATTTCACTTATGCTTTCCTGTTTTTTGCCGTCCGTACGGGACGCTTTAAACAGCGCTCTATTTTCATTGGGATCATCGGCCTGATGATCGAATTAGTTGCTGATTTTGTCGAGCTGTTTGTACAATTTCTAGTGTTTGATACAACGATGACCTTATCAAAGCTGAGCGATATGTTCCTCATTGCGTTTGCTCACAGCTTTGTGGTGATCAGTTTCTTTAATATGATGAAGCTGTATGAGGCTCAATCAAGAGAAAAGCAGATCATGAAACAAAATGAGCATATGATGATGGTCATTTCGAATTTATATGAAGAAACGGTGCATTTAAAGAAAACGTTAAAACATACAGAGCATATTACACAGGAATCATACCGGCTTTACCGTTTGCTGCATGAACACGAAGCAGGGAAAAAAGTGAGTCAGGAGCTGTTAAAGCTCGCAGGAGAAATTCATGAAGTGAAAAAGGACAATCAGCGTATTTATGCTGGGCTTTCAAAGCTGATTTCGAAGGAAAATATGCAAGACTATATGAAGGCGGAGGAGCTTGTTCAAATTGTGATCCGCATTCAAGAGAAGTATGCTTTATCTCTTGGGAAAAACATCTCCTTTACATCTGATATAAGGGGCATTCATCTGCATGATTATCATGTGTTTATTTTCTTATCGCTGATTAATAATTTAATGGCCAATGCAGTCGAAGCAATAAAAGATACCGGGATGATCTCACTCGAATTGAAAGGAAGTCATGATAAAATAAAGATTCGGATTGAAGATGACGGACCAGGGATTCCTAAAAAAATGAGAGAGATTGTGTTTGATCCAGGGTATACCTCCAAATTTGATGCATTTGGAACACCGTCTACAGGGATTGGCTTATCCTATGTGAGAGAGCTGGTTCAAGAGCTTGGCGGTCAGATTCAAATCGAACCAAAAGAAACAAAAGGTACAGCTTTTCTGCTTGTCCTTCCTATACAAAATTTAATACAGAGAGGGTGAGTGTATGCGATTTTTCATTGCAGATGATGATCGTGCAATACGCTCGATTTTAGGTCAAATCATAGAGGATGAGGATTTGGGAGAGGTCGTAGATGAAGCGGGTGACGGAGTTGGATTAGAGGCTCATTCCCTGAACCTCAAGAAAGTAGACATCCTTTTGATTGATCTTTTAATGCCTGCTAGAGATGGCATTCAAACCATCCGCCATATCCACCCTGAATTCAAAGGTAAGGTCATTATGATTTCCCAAGTAGAGGCGAAAGAGATGATGGCAGAAGCCTATGAACTAGGGATTGAATATTATATCCATAAGCCTGTCAATCGCATTGAAATCGTCAGTGTGATTCGAAAAGTCATGGAGCGTATCAAGCTGGAAAAATCGATTTGCGATATACAAGCCTCTCTTCGCCACGTGCTGCCATTAGAGCCTGTCATTTCTCAAGGTGCGGGCGCTGGGGCGAAGAGAAGAACGATGAAAGAGGCTGGGGAATTCCTCTTATCTGAGCTGGGAATTGTCGGTGAGAGCGGCTCTAAGGATTTACTGGAGATACTCATCTACTTACATGAAACACAGTCAGCTAATTCGCATGAGGTCAATTTCCCGCCGCTAAAGCAGCTGTTTATCAAAACAGCAGAAAGAAAACTGGATCATGGTGCAACCGATGTAGAGGTGATGCGGGAAGTGAAAGCGGCGGAGCAGCGGATTAGACGAGCTATTCATCATTCCTTGAATCATTTTGCCTCACTAGGATTAACAGATTTCTCAAATCCTAAGTTTGAGCACTACGCGTCGAAGTTTTTCGATTTTACCGATGTCAGTCAAAGAATGAAAGAAATGCAGAAGACATCTTCTCCCTCAGGATCGACAGGCAGGGTCAATACGAAGAAATTCGTTCAAATCTTTTATTTTGAGGCAAAGCAGTTATTCGAAGGAATGAGCTGAGGAAAATCTGTTGGTATGATTGGAGAAAATAAACAGAGAAAGTCTGTCTTTCCTATGATCTATCGTGATCTTCAGGTGATTTTATAATTTAACTGATCATTCAGATTTTTCTTTTTTCTTGAAAATAAAACCCTCCTGTGCAATCGTTTGTTAAAATAGTGAGGTTAGACTAGAATGTCGGAGGTTTTATTTTGGGAAAAATTAAACGAAATGCGCTCTGCCCATGCGGAAGCGGAAAAAAATATAAACATTGCTGTGGTCAAAAATCAGGCGGAGAACAAACGTCTGAGCTTGTGTTTAAGGAAGCTGTTCAAGTTCAAAAGGATTTAATGAATTATGCTTTTTCTAAGCATCAGAGAGCGATCAATCAATTCATTAATGAGTTTTCTTTCCTTGCAGATATGGATAAAGAAACGCAACAAATCTCAGTTTTCCATTTGAGTGTATGGGGCATCTTCTTCCGTCCATTAACTGATCAGAAAGAGACCATTTTCCAAGAGTTCCTGACAAAGAAAGCAGAAGATATTACCCGTCCGAAAACAAGACAAGTGGTCCAATCTTGGACAGACATGGAGCCATCTTTGCTTTTATTAAATGAAAAAACGGACGAGTCTCTTTACTTTGAGAATATGGTAACAGCGGAGAAAGTTGAAGTAGATGTAAAACCTGATCAAACGGTACTGCCTGAAAAGGGAAGTCTCGTGCTTGGTTTTCCTGTTCAATTTGAAGAAAAGGCAGAGTTTTTCATTCAATATACGATGTTTGCGAAAGAGTTTACAGATACTCTTCTTCTTCAAGTCCGCCAGCTTGTTGACGCATATGAAGCAAATGGAGGGGCGCGCAGCACATTTATGAGAGAATCATTCCCTGATGTGCTGAAGTGTATGTTTGCGAAGCAAGAAGTAGAAGAATCAGAAACACCTGCTCAAACAGAAGGCGATGCAGGTCTATCAGCAGATCGTATGGACTGGGCAAGTGACGTCCAGCTGGAAACTGCTAAGCTGATTGAAGACGGAATGAAGGAGCACGGTGATCAAAGCCTGACAGATGGTGCTTTAACGGTTTGGAAAGCCTACTGTGATCAGAAATCACCTGTGATCCGTAAAGCAGCGTCATTTGCTGCCGGAATCGAATACTACATTCATTCACTTGCAAGCGATGCCCCGCTTTCTCAAGCACAAGTAGCGAAAAAGTATGGCATTAGTGCGTCGACTGTATCGAGCCGTTTTAAAGATATCGAAAAAGCGGTGAAAGAAGAGCAAGAGGCGACAGTATAAAATCTAAAAAAGACGCGGCTCCTTCAGAGGCCAGCGTCTTTTTTAGATTATCTCGTTTTAATAAAACCACTCATGTACTGCTCTGTATTATAATCATTGAGGTCAATTTTCCATTGACCATCCCCATTACGTTTCATTTTCACTTCATATTCAGCTGGGCTGGAAACGGGAGGAAGTTTTTCGAATTCAGATGCGTACATGTTTAAGCTTTTTTTATACAATTCTTCTTTAGAACGGATTTTCCCGTTGTAAAACTCGTCTCTTTGCTTGTCTAGCTTGTCTTTTAAGTTAGAAGCATCAATGCCTGTTACTTGAGCGACAACCTTTGCTTCGTCATCAGAGATGGTTTTCACACTTGTTTCTACTTTCGCTTTATCCTTCATGGTGTTTTGAATGCGTTTGTACATCGACAGAATATCTCGGTCACTCACTTCATTTCCGTATATTCCTGCACTTCTTTTGAAGTCTTTTACAAACATCTCATGGTATTTATTGACGACATCCGATTGGTTGTCACCCGTTAAATCTGCGAATTCATCGTTCTTTTTATCAAAAACAATAATATCGGTATAAGCGGATAACGCTTTTGCTGGGTTATCCAGCTTTTTTGCTGAATCGAGTATTTTGTTTCCATCTAGGTCGATTTGGATGGAATCACTGTTTTTCTTGATACTGTCCTGATAGACGAACTGATATTTCTTCCCTTTGTCTACTAGGAAATAAAGAGCTCCTGAAAGTGACTTGCCTTTGTTCAATGAACCAAGGTCAAGACGGTCTTTGCTGCCGTAGAATTTTAAATCAGATACTTTGGCGTCGTCCTGATAAAGGGAGAAGTCAGAGTTATATAATGAAAGGGCTTTGTCACCTTTGTTTGTGATCGTCAGATTGACTTTTAGCACCAATTCATTGTCTCTCAAGGTAGTTGTTGAGTCTTCTGGTAACGTATATTCGTAGCTATTGACTTTTACCTCTGCTGTTTTCGTTGACTTTTGATCAGCGTCGGTTGATTTGGCTGAGCCCTGGCAGGCTGCAGAGATGATCATCACGAATGAAATCATGAGGAGTGCACTTAATTTTTTAAGATTCACAGTTGAAGCTCCTTTGCTTTTCTTTCGTCATTTCATTCCCGCTATCTGACTAAGAAAAAAGAAACAGATAGATTGGTATATTCGGGTGTTAAAGGGGAAAATATCCTAATGACGATTTGCACTATTCATTCTATCGAAATTCATTCATGATGAGGAATAGGTTTTAGTCCCTATTTTTGATAGTTTTTAACACAATCACCTATAAAATAAGGAATTAAATAAGCATAATATACTAGTTAATAAGTATTAATTTATAGATTTATTTTAGGTTTTAAATGTTTTTTGTATAAAAATCTTGAAGTGAAGGCAGTTTTTATTTCACGAGGCGGTGCCGGATGGCGAAGACGACAGCCTGTGTACGGTCTTGTGCATTGAGCTTTTGTAAAATACGGTGCACATGCGTTTTTACCGTACTTTTGCTGATAAATAATTGATCAGCAATGTCTTCATTCTTTAAGCCATAGGCCATTTGCTGTAATACATCGCGTTCACGTTCTGTGAATGATTCGTGAAGCAGATGAGTGTGATGTGTATCATTTGCCTGCTGAAGAGCTCGTGTCATCATGTGCTCAGAGGCTGCCGTTCGAAATACAGATTCACCAGCAAAGGCGGTGCGGATGGCCTCAATTAATTCCTCAGGCATTGTATCCTTCAGCAAATAACCGACTGCCCCTGCACGAATTCCGTCAAAGACGTATTCTTCCGTATCAAAGGTCGTGAGAATCACAACTTTTACATCTGGATGCTTTTTTAAAATGTGCTCTGTTGCTGTGATGCCATCCATTCCAGGCATTTGTACATCCATCAGCAGTACGTCTGGTGTGTTGATCGAGCAAAGCTCAACCGCCTCCTGACCGTCTGACGCCTCCCATATGACGTCAATATCCTCTTGAGCGCTTGCAATATAACGAAATCCTTGGCGGATCAGCGGCTGATCATCAATAATGCCAATCTTAATAGGGTTTGTCATGTCTCGGAGTCCTCCTTGATAGGAATGTGAACATGGATACAAAAGCCGTGCGGCTCGCGTATGGACGTCTTGAGGGAACCACCTGCTGCGTCACACCGTGCCTTCATGCCTGACAGTCCAAAGCCAAATGAAATATCTTTTTCGCTGGTCAAATATCCATCGTCTTCAATGTTCATCATCAGCTCATGCTGGTCGTTAGATAGTGTAATGGTCATTGCGGTGGCCTTGGCATGGCGAATTGTATTGGTGATGGCTTCTTGTAAAATGCGGTAAAGCAGTTCAGATACGGAGAGCGGCCATTTTTTATACGTAAGCTGCTCTGTATGAAAGTGAATGTCAAGCTCACCCGATATCTCTCCTTGCTTGATGAGGCTGCGAAGTCCGGCAAGTCCGAGACCTGCATCATCTGACGCCATATGATGAACCACAGAACGAACTTCGGTGAGACAATTTTTAGAAATATGGATCAGCTCCTGAAACGTCTGCGTCATCTGCTCTGGTTCTTCCTGCTTTAAACGGTAGGGCAAAGACTGCAGCTGGACAATCATCGAGGTTAATTGGTGACCGATACTGTCATGCAGGTCACGTGCAATTCTGCTTCGCTCCTCGAGCACTGCAAATTGGAGTGACTGAACGGTCGCTTCTTCAAGCTCCATATGCGCCTTTTTCAATTGTTCATGGGCTTCTGATAATTCCTTGTGAACCAATTGCAGTTCTCCGAAGTGTTCTTCCTTTAATTCCTGTTCACGCCGACGCATTCTAGAAATCAAAACAAGTGTATACACAAGCAGCTGGAATAGCGGGAGAGTGATCACCATGTTCCAAGAAAAATCGTTTATATAATAGCTGATCCCACTGGTGAAAAAGATGATAGCAAATAGATAGGGATGATGCGCCTCTGAAAAACGAAAAGCGATAAAGCCGATCATAAAAAAGGTCAGTCCAATACTGTCTTGAATCTGACCTGTCACCAGCCACAAAAGATGTGTCAAAATCCACATCAAGAGGAGCATAGAAAATTGCTTTTTAGGTGACAGCTTGCTTTTTGGAAAAAGACAAAGGAGAAACACCAAATAGACGAAGGTGCGAAACACCAATTCGCCTAATGAAAGGGGCTCATACATTTGAATATACATATAGGTCAAAACAAGGCCTAATACGAATTTCCGCCTTATTTGACCTAAAAGCTTGAGTGGCTGCTGAAGGTTCATATCAAAAACTCCTGTCTGTCAGTTGATAGCAGCAGATGCCTTGATGTTCATATATCTTTTTAAAAGAATAAAACGTAAGCCGATCATACTGCCGATTGGAAGGAATGTCAGGCCATTTGCGAAAATGATCAGGGAATGACCGCCATCCTGTACAATTGAACCTACTGTCATCCGGATAAGGATGATTCCGATGAAAAAAAGTGTTCCATAAAGTGAGCTGGCGGCGGTGATACGCCCCGACTGTTGATCATATGTTACTTTGTATAGTTTACCTCTCCATAGCCCGATTGCAAAACCTGCGAGTGCAAAGACAATCATTGCAAGCAGGCTCATCGCCGTGATTTCAATATGCTGGGTAAAGGAATAAGAGAGTGTGCCTAATAAAATGAGCGGTCCTATGAGAAGCCTGATGGGGCGGATTTCTTTTTCCTTGCCTGTTCTTAAAAGCAGAATAATCATAATGATGACAATTTGAATGGTCATGACAAGATCTCCTTTTCGTTTTAGTCTATCTTCATCATACGCATCTTCTATTTTCGCGGCGTCCACCCGCAGGTTGATTTTTAGAGAGCGGTATACTTGAATGTTGGAAATGATTCGTGGGAAAATAAGGATGATTATGTAGATAAGGGAGATGAGCTTTTGAAAAAGGTAACGCTTGGACGAACTGATTTGCAGGTAAATCCGATAGGGCTTGGTACGAATGCAGTAGGTGGGCATAATTTATTCCCGAATCTTAGTGAGGATGCTGGACGGGAGCTTGTGGAGACGGCTCTTGATCAAGGTGTCAATTTCTTAGATTCTGCTTTTATTTATGGGCTGGGCCGTTCAGAGGAATTAATCGGTGAGATCATTGCCAAAAGAGGCGGCAGAGAAAAGCTTGTCCTTGCGACAAAAGGAGCTCATAAGGAAGTAAATGGCCAAATTGAACTTGATAACAGCCGTGATTTCTTAAGAGGGCAGGTCGAAAATAGCCTGAAACGACTGCAAACTGATTATATTGACTTGTACTATATGCATTTCCCGGATGGACACACGCCGCTCGAAGAAGTAGCAGGCACATTAAAGGAATTGAAGGATGAAGGGAAAATCAGGGCAATCGGTGCATCAAACCTTAATTTTGAACAGCTTCAAGCCTTTAACCAAGATGGCTACTTAGACGTGCTTCAATCGGAGTATTCTCTGCTGAAACGTCAGGCAGAGCAGGATCTTCTTCCATACTGCGTCGAGCATGGGATCTCCTTTATTCCTTATTTCCCATTGGCATCAGGCTTGTTGACCGGGAAATTTACAAAAGATGCGACATTTGATGATATTCGAGCAAAGGACCCGCTTTTCCAAGGCGATGCATTCCTTTCAAATCTCGAAAAAGTAGACAAGCTAAAAGCCATTGCTCAATCAAAGAATGCAGAAACAGCACACGTCGCACTCGCTTGGCTCTTAGCGCAGGATGGCATTGATGCTATTATTCCAGGGGCAAAACGAGCAGACCAAGTGCTACAAAACCTAAAAACAAACGATGTTCAACTAACAGAAGAGGAAATCAATCAAATCGATAAAATCTTCTCGTAACACTAAAAAAAGGTGCAGCTATGCACCTTTTTTTTATGACATGGTGAGAGGGATTTTGATGACGAGCCGCAAATTTGGAGAACGGTAAGTGAAATCAAGTGTACCGTCTGCCTTTTGAACAAGCTGTTGAATGATATACGTCCCCATGCCTTGATGATCGCCGCCTTTTGTCGAACGGCCAAAAGTTTTGAATAAATGATCTAACACGTGTTTTTCCATACCTTTTGTGCTGTTTTCACAATGGATTAAAAATAGCCCGCTCCGAATAGAGGTCGTGACCGAAATGCTGCCCTCTTTTCCGGCTTGCTTCGCTTCAATCGCTGCATCTAGAGCATTATCAAGCAGGTTGCCAGTAAAACTAACCTGATCCGCCTTTGAAAAAGGAAGCGATGAAAAGGGTGCTTGAAGGTCTAGTGAAAGTGCAATGTCCTCTTTCTCAGCCCGCTCCAAAAAGGGGTGGAGGGTTGAGGCTAAATATGCATTTTCTCCTTTCATCCATGGGAAATGTTTGACGTATTGCTGAATCAAATCTTTGATTTCATGCTCGTCGTTCGACGCGGAAAAGGCATTTAAATGTCTGGCTGTTTCATGATGTTTACTGCGCAGCTCAAGAAGTAATTCGTTGGTTCTTGATTCCGCGTTTATGAGCTCTTGAAGCCGTCCATTTAACTGTTTCTCTGTCTGCATCACCTTTAATGAGAGGATATCGACTGTCACCATGATGATGAGCGCCAAAAGACAGCTCAGCCCATTCTGTTGCGTTAGAAACAGCAAAAGGCCTGTGCAGGTAATGAGTATAAAAGCGCCCAATATCACATCACCACTCGTAAGAGGCAAAAATCTTTTGTACATGAAAAATGTATAAACACACACCGCGCAAAAGGTAAGAAGCCACAACACAATGGATGATAGCGGCAGAAGGGCTTCAGCAGCTGCATGAAACGCAAGACCTAACCATATGAGGGCATAAATGCGAAATCCAAGATAGAAAGCGTTCACGTTCGTTCTCCTTAAAAATAGTATTTCTTAAAGAATTCTAATTGCTGCTTGGTCATCATGGCTTTTTTATCTGTACCTTCAAAAGACACGATATACGAATTTTTAGCATACGCCGAGAAATTCTTAATGTAATGAATATTAATGATAAACGATCGGTGGGAGCGGATAAAATCCTTTTCAGCCAGATCGCCCTTTAGCTCATTTAATGTCTGATAGGTCTGGATATCTCCTGTCGTTGTCACGATAGTTGTTGACCGGCCCGTTCGCTCAACAAAAATGACATCCTTTTTCTGCAGCACATGAATATCTGACTGCTGTTTAATGAGAAGCCGTCCATGAATGCTTTTCTCCTGCTTGGTGGACATATAACGCTCTAAGCATTTGGCAATTCGATCAGCTTGGTAGGGTTTCATAATATAATCATGTACATTCAAATCAAATGCATGGACTGCATATCCACTGTTTCCTGTCACAAAGACCACATCGACATTCAGTGCGTGAGAATGAATGAGGTCCGCTAATTCATAACCGGACATCCCGGGCATTTCAATGTCAGCAAACAGCAGATCAATGTCTCCTTTTTTGACCTTCTCATATGCATCCTCTGCTGACTGCGTGACAAAGACGATGTCCACAGCCTCCATCCTGCCTACAATGGCGTGCAGCTTTTCTAAATCTACTCGGTAATCGTCGACGAGACCTACTTTTATCATAAAAATCACCTATGACTATTCTTATTATTTGTCTATTTTACCATTTGTTTTTTTGAAATAGATCATTTCAAGACAGAAAAAGGACGTTTCGCGACATTTTTATATCAGGCAAGCGTTATTTTTTCTATCATAGGATTAGAAAGTTGAAAGGGGCGAACCAAATGATTACACTCAGCGATTGCAGCTGCTGGTTTAAAGATAAGAAAAAAGTCGTGAAAGCGATGAAACACATGACGTTCTCCGTGAAGGAAGGGGAAGTCGTTGGCATCCTAGGAGAAAATGGTGCAGGAAAAACAACATTATTGCGCGCCGTAGCCACATTATTAGAGCCTACACACGGAACAGTCACTGTCGCAGGCTTTGATACAGTGAAAGAAGCAACAGAAGTGAAAAAGCGAATTGGTGTCTTGTTTGGTGGAGAGACGGGGCTTTACGATCGTTTGACGGCAAGAGAAAACCTTGAATACTTTGGCAAATTATATGGCTTAGATCAGCATGAAATCAAAGCAAGAATAGAGGATTTGGCAAAGCGTTTTGGGATGAGACAATACATGGATCGCAAGGTGAAAGGATTCTCAAGAGGAATGAAACAAAAGGTGGCGATTGCCAGAACGTTAATTCATGATCCTGACATTATTTTATTTGATGAGCCGACAACAGGCTTAGATATCACGTCGAGTAATATTTTCAGAGATTTTATCCATCAGCTCAAGCAGCAAAATAAAACGATCCTCTTTTCAAGCCACATCATGGAAGAAGTCAGCCAGCTTTGTGACAGTGTCATGATGATTCATCAAGGAGAGCTTGTTTACAAAGGGACACTTCCAGAATTATATGCACAGGAACAAAGTGAAGACTTGAACTATATCTTTATGTCGAAGCTCGCTAGGGGGATTTCATAATGTGGAAAACCGTCTTTTTGAAAGAAATGACAGATGCGCTAAGGGATCGAAAAACGTTGCTCTTAACCGTACTGATTCCTCTTTTGACCATGCTTGGACTGGTGTTCT
This sequence comes from Bacillus sp. FSL M7-0791, assembly GCF_038627085.1. Lineage (NCBI taxonomy): Bacteria > Bacillati > Bacillota > Bacilli > Caryophanales > Bacillaceae > Bacillus > Bacillus sp. FSL M7-0791. The sequence goes on from NZ_CP152022.1 coordinate 280,359, forward strand.
TTTATGAAAGCATGATTGCAGATCCAGGGGATAAAGCCTATACAGTCGCCATCAATGAACAGCTTCCAGCCGAAATGAACCAAATGATCAAAGAGGTCAAAAACCTAAACCTTGAAACATTTGATGATCCGCAGCAAGCTGTCAAGGATGGGGAGGCAAATGCTTACCTGGAAATGCCGAAAGAGGCTGGCGATATGCTCAAGCATCAAAAGCCATTCGCCATTAAAATTCATGGATATACGACAGATGATGATTCGGTGATCACCGTTCAAATGCTGCAATCGTTGCTGGAGCAGTATCAAAACCAGGTGGTCGAGAAGCGTTTAGCAGCGGATCAAATCGATACGTCCGTTATTCATCCGTTCGAAGTGCAGTCCGTTGATGTAGAAGAAGGTGATGAAGGGGAAAACGGAGTGACTGCTATGCTGTTGTCGATTCTCCTTCCAATGATTTTGGTGACCTCCGTGATCTCAGGTGCTTTGCCGGCAGCGCTTGATATTGTAGCGGGTGAAAAAGACCGAAAATCAATTGAAGCCTTATTCCTGACGCCGGCCAGCAGACTCCAGATTCTCATCGGAAAATGGCTCGCTGTCTCTATGTTCGGTATTTTAAGTGGGATTGTGGCGATCGGGATGCTGCTTCTATCCACTTTGCTCTTTACAGAAAAGCTGAAGCAAGCTCTGAACTTTGGTGATCAAATGTGGAGCATTATCGGCGTTATGTTTGCGGCGTTAATCATCTTCTCCTTCATGGTATCCATGATTGAATTGCTGCTCAGTGTGATGTCGGGCTCAGTCAAAGAAGCGCAATCGTACATGTCCATGATCATTACACTAGGTGTGCTCCCAATGTTCTTTACCATGAGAGCAGGTGCTACGCAGCTAGATACGTATTACTTTGCCATCCCATTCCTCAATATTCATGCGCTGTGTAAGCAATTGATGTTTGGTATCATCGATCCAATGTCCATCGCCCTGACACTCGGCTCCTCAGCTCTCGCAGTTGTCATCTTGTTTATTATCGTGAGAAGCTTGTTTATGAAAGAGAAATGGATGCTTGCGAAATAAAGAAAACTTGCAGATATATTCTGCAAGTTTTTTTATATTCAGAGATTCATATAAAAGAGGCTCGCGATAGCATGATGAAAGAGGAAATGATATAATTATCCTAATTTTACCAAAGAAAGGAGTTCGGATATGTCTTATCAAACAGATGACGATGATGTGTTAGGACTATGTAATATATATGCTCAGCAAACACATCATTTTGAAGCCTTTATTTTGGGAAACAGGGTAGGTTTATTAGAATTAAAAAATGCAATAGACAAGGCTTTAGAAACCGGTAGTTCTACTGCAACGTTATTCCCTTCTGATTATGAGGGATATGATGTCTATATTGCTTTAGTAGACGATGAGCAAAGGTTTGAAAAATTAACAACTCCTTATGTAGAGGAATACGCACAAGAGGAAGATGCGGTTGATCCAATCGAGATCATGAAAGAATATGAAGCTGAAAAGGGGAATTCTTCTTCATGAAATATTCTCGTTATGAAAAAAAGCTGGACCTCACTATATTAATAGTAGCAGCCATTACTATATTTATGGTGGATATTCAGTGGGTGTGGTTGTCGATTTTCTTGCTTTCTTCTCTGTATTTCGGAATCAAATATAGGAAACAACCGAAATAAATTAACAAAAAACCCCCGGAATCGGGGGTTTTTCTTTAGTTCTTGATGAATTTCTCAACTAATGAGCTTGTTTTGTAGTCGTTCAAATCAAGTTTCCATTGGTCGATATCATTTTTCTTCATGTTGACTTCTACTGTTTCTTCAGAAGATGATGGTCCTAATTTTTTAAACTCATCTGGGTAAATTGATAGTAAGTATTTTTGCGCTTCATCATAAGATGCTGAACGGTTTTTGCTGTAGAACTCAGTTGCTTTCTCTTTCAAACGATCGACAAGCGGACTTGCATCGATTGGTGTCAGAGTCACAGTCACGACAGCTTTATCACCACTGATGGATTTTGTTTTTGTTGAAACTTTTGATTTTTCAGCTAATGTTTCTTTCACAGCTTTCAGTAGCTTATCAAGGTTTTCGTCCTTCGCTGAGCTAGAAGAAATACCTGATGAAGTGATGTAACCTTGTTTGAATGATTTATCAAATTCGTTCACAACAGTTGATTTGTTATCACCTGTTAGTTTTTCGAAATCATCGTTTTTCTTACCAAAAATCATCACATCAATATAAGAAGAAAGAGCTTTTGCAGATGCTTGTAGTGTATCTGCTTTTTTCATTAAGTCTTTTCCTTTAATATCGAATTCTAATGTTTTGTCATCTTTTTTCGATCCGCTTCCTGGCTCTGTGTAAACAAGCTGGTAGTCCTTGTCTTTGTCAACAACAAAGAAAAGACCGCCTTTTGTCACTTTGTCTGCATTTAAAGAGCTTGATGATAATACTTCGTTGTAGTCATCTGGAGAGATTGTAGATACCTGTGCGTCATCTTGGTAAAGCGTGAAGTTGCTTTTATCAACATTGAGAGGCTCTTTGCTGATATTTTTTACAGATACATTCACTTTTAGTACATACTGATCATCCTGTACAGATGTATCGTATTGAGGTGGTAATGTGTACTCAGCACTTTCTACCTTTACCTCTGCTGCATCAAGAGATTTTTTGGTATCGTTTTCTTTCGCAGCTGTTTTGTCTTTTCCACCACTACAAGCAGCAGCGACAACAGTTACACACAAGATCAGAAGAAACAGGGATAATTTCTTTTTAAACATGGCGTGTTTTCCTCCTCGGGTTTATGGTGAATTTCATTGAAAAGCTGTAGTTCATATCATTCTTTTTGCACAAAAAGAAAAATACTGTATGTTTTTTACTGTAGAATGAAGCGAAAGTACTGTCAATACCTCAGTGCGTTTCCGAGGTTGATTGGCTTCAAGTAGTAAAAATGACACTAAGTTGAGAGGAGAAACTTGTAATTTATTATTTGATATCTCCTGTAGAAACTCAACATTTTATATTTTAAGGTTTTGAGTCGGATTATTGAATAGGTTCAAATGACTGTTTTTGAAGATGATGTCGCAATTAGAAGGATTTTTATGACTTGTAAATGAGTATATAGTAATGAATATTTCTTCCTGTTATGTATATGGTCACTTGGTTTGAGTGTTGTTGGCAGCGAGACACATGTCCAGCAAATTTAGACAGGCTGCCGACACTGAACGTGCTTTTTCATGTCAAAATGGCAGTCATCTACACAGAAACGCTACATAAAATAAAAGAGAAACGAACTGGAGGTGGAGGTATGGCAGTGGTAAGAGCGACAAGCTCTGATATTGATTTAATGGCCAGACTGCTGAGAGCGGAGGCAGAAGGTGAAGGGAGGCGAGGGATGCTGCTCGTAGGAAACGTGGGCATCAATCGTTTGCGTGCCAACTGCTCTGACTTTAAAGGGCTGCGTACGATTCCACAAATGATTTATCAGGAGCATGCATTCGAAGCGGTCACGCATGGTTACTTCTATCAGCGAGCACGAGAAACGGAAAAAACACTTGCGCGGAGAAATATTAACGGAGAACGTTTTTGGCCGGCAAAATTCAGCCTTTGGTATTTTAAACCGCCTGGCGATTGTCCGGCGACTTGGTACAATCAGCCGTTTGTGGCAAGGTATAAGTCGCATTGCTTTTATCAGCCAACCGCCGAAACGTGTGAAAATGTTTATAACACCTTTTAGCTTGATGAAACGCACAACCCTCTTAGAGTACAAATGCAGAGGGTTGTGTTTTTGTTTTTTCCAAAATGGGTAACCATTGTGTATCAGCAAGATGAAGCACGTGAATGGAGGAAATGAAGATGTATCAAGATTTAAAAGGGAAAACAGCCATTGTCACAGGCTCTTCAAAAGGAATTGGACAAGCGATCGCATTGCGGTTTGGACAAGAGGAAATGAATGTGGTTGTGAACTATAAAGGCGATGAAGATGGAGCTGAAGAGACCGTACAAGCCATTCAGAAGCACGGAGGTGGGGCGGTGAAAGTACACGCAGATGTCTCCAAAGAGGAAGGCATCCAAGCCATCATGGATACAGCACTGGAGCATTTCGGTACAGTAGATGTATTCGTCAATAATTCAGGCTTCAACGGGGAAGAAGCGCTGCCGCATGAGATGACGCTGGAGCAATGGCAAAACGTCATCGATGTCAACATAACAGGTGCATTTTTAGGCGCAAAGGCTGCGCTCGCCTATATGATGGAGCATGACATCAAAGGATCTATTTTAAATATTTCCAGTGTCCATCAGGAAATTCCGCGCCCGTTCAATGTTCATTATTCCACTTCAAAGGGCGGAATGAATATGATGACGAAGACGCTGGCTCTTGATTATGCCGAAGCAGGTATTCGAATCAACGCGATTGCGCCGGGTACCATGGCAACCGAATCGAATGATGATTTACAGGATGAATTGAAAAAACAAAAGCAGCTTGAGAAAATTCCGATGAGAACCTTTGGTGAACCGAAGGAGATTGGGGCCGCTGCTGCATTCCTCGTTTCTAAGGAAGCGGCGTATATCACAGGCACCACCTTATTTGTAGATGGTGGAATGACACTTTATCCTTCTCAAATCAATGATTAATCCAAAAAACATCCGCCTGTTCAGCCGGCGGATGTTTTTTGTTCGTAGCGTTGAGCGGCGTTGGCTGGTTTGCCGAGCAGCATCGGGTATTTGCTCAGGAAGGAGATACATGGCACCATGAGCAGCAATGTGCCGATCGTATAAAAAAGTGTCCAAGAGAGCTGTGCTGTATCAGCAATATTGATACCGAGTCCATAAAAAACAAATGCTTTCATGATATCGATGCCGGCAAACTGCAAGACAAGAATGACAATAGAATTACGTCCTAGATACGTCAAAATAGGGGATGTTTTCAATTTAAAGCTTAAATAAATCACGGCAGCTGAACCGAGCAGAGCACATGCGTAGAAAATAAAGAGATCACCGTAGTCGTTGACGCGCATATCGATCCGTGAATTAAAGCTTTGCATGTAAGCCGTTAGCACAAGCAGACCTGTACATAAAAGAAGGGTTGGATCTGTTTTTAATTCCACAAACCATTGCTTTGCTAAAAATCCAATCGAATAAAACACAACAGCTGTCAAGGCGACATTGGCGTTCCAAGGAAGACTTTGATCTAAAAGCAAGGTAGAGGCATATCCAGCACCTCCGCAAAGAACAGTCAGCAAGATCACGGCAGCGGGTTTTCCTTTAGAAAGACGATGCATAAAGAAAAATAAAATTTCCACTAAAAAGAGCGTCGTTAAAAACCAAATCGCTGGGTTATGTGTGAGTCTTGCTTCATCTGCATTGGATATGAAAATACCTGTAAACGGAACGAAAGGATCAATATCCGTTTGTCCCTTGAATGCGAAAAAACGGGTAACGGAGAACCAAAATACATACGTAATGATGGAGAAATAGAGATAGGGCAAGAGTAAGCTTTTGGCTTTTTTCTGAATAAATGACAGAGCAGGGGATGAGGATGATCGAAACATCATGCCTGATAGTAAAAAGAAAAGCGGCATATGAAAAGAGTAAATGAATTGCTTGAGCGAATCTGGAATGGGCACATGCGCCATGACCACGAGCAGAATGCCAATTCCTTTAGCTGCATCAACCCAATCGAGTCTCTTTTTCATGTCTGTCATCTCCTTCTTTCTCAGCGTTGTAAACCGTTCATTGAATATGTACCTCTACTATATAAAAGGTACACCTCTTATGCGTTTACAGTTCGCTAACGATTAGAAGACACATTTGCGATCAGATGACAGAAGGAAGGATTTTGACATCTTGATGTTACATTTCCCATTTTTTATGACAATGTAAAAAAGAAGCCTGGAAAGCTGGCTTCAAAATAATTCTGCTATTCGCTTGAAGGAACGTTGTTTTTCGATCGTATCAAAGGAATTGTTCAGAATCATGATGTCATCCGTTTGATAGCGGTCCATCAAGGTCTGTAATTGCTCTTTCACCGTTTTCTTCGAGCCGACAATCATCCGCTGGCGGTTTTGCAGCACTTTTTTCTTTTCCTGTGTGGTGTAGTGATAGGCGCTTGCTTCTTCTATAGAAGGAACGCGGCTGTCCAGTCCCTTTTCAACACGAAGCAGCCATAAATCTGTACTGCTGGCGATCCTGTCTGCTTCTTCATCTGTTTCACCGCAGATGACAAAGACGGCAAACATAGATTGTGGCTGCCTAGAAAAGACAGATGGAGAAAAGTGTGATCGATACGTCTCAAATGCTTGTGTGCCGCGTGCAGGATGGATAAAGTGGCCGAAAATATAGTTGATTCCAAGCTCCGCCGCCTGCATGGCACTATTTTCTCCCAGCCCAAGCAGCCAAACCGGCGGATGAGTATCAACAAGCGGAGCAGCTTTCACGCCTGTATGCGGATGACCAGAAGGCAGTCTGTCTGATAAGTAAAAAAGAAGATCCTTCAGCTGGCGGTCAAACTGAGACAGATCTTTAGGCACGCCGTCTGTCAAAGCGAGCCTCGTCCTTTCGATCCCGCCTGGAGATTTGCCGACACCAATCTCAATCCGTCCAGGATAAAGGGCTTCAAGCTGCCGCGTGACCTCTGCTACTTTAAAAGGACTGTACTGAGGAAGTAAAATACCGCCAGATCCGGTACGCAAGGTCGTTGTATGAGCCGCAATATGAGCCATTAATATTTCAGGCGCTGTACTAGCGAGCCCTCTTGTGCTGTGGTGTTCAGCGAACCAATAGCGCTCATACCCAAGCGTTTCAGCCAGCTGAGCCAGCTGCGTTGTATGAATCAATGTCTCCTGAGCAGACTGACCTTTAGGAATGGCGACTTGATCTAATATATGAAGTGATGGCATCATCAACATCCTTTCATCAACATGCTGAATATAAGTATAAAGAAATCCTTAGGTGGAAGGAAACGAAAGGGTTTATCCTTTGCTTTTATCTTTTCTATATCAACATATGAAACCACATCAATACACTCGTTATCAGCTAGAGCTGTTCATCGGGAACTTTCGACAATGTTTCACATGAAACACTTCATTAACGACATGAACCATTTCCAATGTGCATCTTTCGTTAAAAAAATATAAAGTGTTTGAAACCTATCTTGAACATAGATCGTATATACTAGTAAATAGAAAAAAGAGTAAGAGGCTCCAATGTCATTTCATGAATTTTGTCGAATTTTCATGTATGATGATTTTAATAGGGTCCATCGCTTAATAAATAGATTTTTATTATGCTGGAGGAGTGATTGATTTGGCGATTACATTAGAAAAAGGTCAACGTATTGATTTAACAAAAGGGAAAACAGGGCTAACAAATATTCTTGTTGGACTTGGCTGGGACCCTGTCTCACAAGGCGGCGGATTTTTAGGAAAGCTGTTTGGCGGCGGAGGCGGCGCTGATGTTGATTGTGATGCTTCAGTGCTCATGCTGAAAAATGATAAGTTTACGGAAAATAAAGATTTGATTTATTTTGGCAACCTAAAGAGCAAATGCGGCAGTGTTGAGCATACAGGTGACAACCTGACTGGTGAAGGAGACGGAGATGATGAACAAGTCCTCGTCAACTTGAGCAAGGTGCCAGGTAACGTGAATAAATTGGTGTTTGTCGTGAACATTTATGATGCTCTTAGAAGAAACCAACACTTTGGTATGATTCAAAATGCTTACATTCGCATCGTTGATCGTTCAAACAATCAAGAATTAGTGAAATATAATTTAAAAGATGATTATGCAGGAAAAACATCATTAATCGTCGGAGAGCTTTATCGTCACGAGAATGAGTGGAAGTTTGCGGCGCTTGGAAATGGAACAAATGATGCGAAGCTTGCAGATATTACGAGAAACTATATTTAAACAGAAGGGAGAGGTTCCTAGTGGGAATTTCTTTAGCGAAAGGTCAAAAAATTGATTTAACAAAAACGAATCCGGGTTTAACAAAAGTAGTCGTCGGTCTTGGCTGGGACGTCAATAAGTATGACGGCGGACATGACTTTGATCTGGACGCAAGTGTATTCCTTTTAGATGCGACAGGTAAAGCAAGCTCTCCATCTGACTTTGTCTTTTACAACCAAACAACTGGCGGAGGCGGCAGTGTCGTACATACAGGCGATAACCGCACTGGTGAAGGGGACGGGGATGACGAGCAGGTCAATGTTGACCTTGCAGCTGTACCAGCAAGTGTTGAAAAGATTTCATTTGTCATTACAATTCATGATGCAGAAGCGCGCAGTCAAAATTTCGGACAAGTGTCTAACGCATATGTACGTATTTTAAATGCAGCATCGAATGAAGAACTCATTCGCTACGATTTGGCAGAGGATTTCTCAATTGAGACAGCCATTATTGTAGGTGAATTATACCGTCATGGCGGGGAATGGAAATTCTCAGCTGTCGGATCAGGCTATCAAGGCGGTCTTGCCCGCATTGCAACGGACTTTGGCTTAGATATCGGATAACGCAATAGTTTTCTATTTTCAAAGACAGGAGAGATACGAATATGGCGATTCAGCTTTCAAAAGGACAACGTGTCGATTTAACCAAAACCAACCCAGGGCTGACGAAAGTGATGATCGGTCTTGGCTGGGATACGAATAAATATTCTGGCGGAGCCGAATTTGATTTGGACGCTTCGGCTTTCTTGGTGGATGCAAACAATCGTTGTCAGCAAGATACAGATTTTGTGTTCTATAATAACCTTCAGCATCCGAGCGGCAGTGTCACTCATACAGGTGATAACCGTACGGGTGAAGGAGATGGAGATGACGAGCAAATTCTCGTTGATTTCTCGAAAATTCCTGCTAACATTGATCGTATCGGAATTACAGTTACGATCCATGATGCAGAGGCGCGCAGCCAAAATTTTGGACAAGTCTCTAATGCATTTGTTCGTGTTGTAAATGAAGAGGGCGGGGAAGAATTGATTCGCTTCGATTTAGGCGAAGACTTCTCAATTGAAACAGCTGTTGTGGTATGTGAATTGTACCGACACGGAAGTGATTGGAAGTTTAACGCGATCGGAAGCGGATTCTCTGGCGGACTTGCAGCTCTTTGTCAAAATTATGGGTTAGAAGTGTAAATAAGAGAAACAAATCAGTTCAAGAGATGCTGTCAAAAGCTCATATGAGGGCCTTTTCCTAAGTGAGAAAGAAACAGCGATCAAGAATAGCAGCAGGCGAAAGCCTGCTGATGCTTCTACACTTATAGGAGGAAAACCAGTTGGACATTTTGAAACATATGTTGGATACATATGCCTCGTTTTTTGATTGGCATATGTGGGCAGAGGTATTAACAGACCCTGTCTCTTGGGGGCTTATTGGGACTCTTGTCGTGCTTGAAGGATTGTTATCAGCAGATAACGCACTTGTATTAGCTGTGATGGTGAAACATCTACCAGAAAAGCAGCGTAAAAAAGCATTAACCTACGGATTAATTGGCGCTTATTTCTTCCGTTTTCTATTCATTGGCGTAGGGATGCTGCTTATTAAGTTCTGGTGGATTAAGGTCCTCGGAGCTGCTTACTTAGCATGGCTTGTTATTAAGCACTTCTGGTTAGGTGACGGCGATGATGAAGCGAAGGAACTGAAAAAAGAAGGCTGGTTGATTCGAGTCTTTGGTGTGTTCTGGGCAACTGTTATTTCTGTTGAAATTATGGACCTTGCCTTCTCGGTTGATAGTATTCTTGCAGCATTCGCTGTATCTGAGGAAGTATGGATTCTACTATTAGGCGGAATGCTTGGAATTCTCATGATGCGTACAGTCGCGCAGTTATTCCTTGTTCTCATTGATCGTATCCCAGAGCTTGAGAATACTGCGTTTATTCTCATCGGGATCATTGCGATCAAAATGGGCTTGAGTGCTGCTCACATTGAAATCCCGCATCTTGTATTCTTTGCGATTATTATCCTAGCATTTATCGGAACGTTTATCGTTCATAAGATCAATAAGAAGAAACATCAAGAAGTGACAAACGAAGCTGCGGCTTCAAAAGAAGAATAGGACGATCAAAAAGGAATGGAGTTGATTAGCGGCTCCATCCTTTTTTGAATCATCAAGTCATTTGTTCGATTTTCTCTCAACAACAGGAGGTGGCACAGCATGCGGTATTTTCAGTTTTTATCAGAGGCGAGGCAGCACGATATTTTTTTCAAACGGCCGGGGTCGATGCATTTGATGACGCCAAGGCACGTACTTGCGCATGCATTAGGTGCTACTTTGTATATGCCTGCGACAAGACAGGATATAGCAGACATGCTGCTGTCGCAGAAATATGAAGCGCTTTGCTCTGTTGTATTTTGTTTAGAGGATGCCATCGGTGATCAAGAAGTGGAAATGGCTGAACAGAATCTAGTGGTACAACTCGCCAAACTGTCGGACAAATTAACGCATACACCTGAAATGGCTGAACAAATGCCGCTTTTATTTATTCGGGTTCGTTCGCCGAAGCAGCTGCTGAAAATGGCAGATTTGCTTGGTCCATCTCTTCGTTTATTGACGGGTTTTGTATTTCCAAAGTGTTCTATTCATAATGCGAAGGATTATTTGGACAGCTTGAAACAGGCGTCCGCACAAACGAAGACAACGCTGTACGGTATGCCCATTTTGGAAACACCCGATTTATTAGAAAAAGAAACAAGATATACGGTGCTGTCTAAGTTAAAGCAGATCATGCTGAATGATGAAGAATATATTTTGAATATTCGTATTGGGGCAACGGATCTTTGCGGCTTATATGGCATTCGCCGTGATCGCAACACCACCATCTATGAAATCAGATTGATTGCTGATTTGATCACAGATATTATCAATTATTTTGGCCGTTCCTTTGTTGTATCAGGTGCTGTATGGGAGCATTTTGGCCCTGCACGAAAGGAACAAAAACCATTCATCCGTGCGCTTTCTAAGGGCGGTGAGCTGTCCTTATCTGAATTCGATGACGTACAAGGTTTACTCAAAGAGACAAGACTCGATGTAGCCAACGGCATACATGGAAAGACAGTGATCCATCCTACACATCTCAAGCCAGTGCAAAGCATGTACGTTGTGACAAAGGAAGAGTACTTGGATGCATTAAGCATTCTGGAACATGCCGACGGCACAGTTGGCGTGATGAAGAGTGCTTTCTCTAATAAGATGAATGAAACAAAGCCGCATTACAGGTGGGCAGAGCACATTTTAATTAAGTCAGATATTTACGGGGTGTTTCATGAAAATAGAAGCTATATCGACATACTCACAGAATCAGAAGCGGCATACGCTGAACATCTTGGAACATATGGAGGTTGAGCTTGACCTTAAAGAAGGTGCGCTCCAGCTTGAAAAAGAGCATCTTTTTGAGATGGCGGCAAGGGTGAACAAAAAAAGAGCCTTTTTATTCGTTAGTAAGGTGCTTGGAAAGCATATTCCTGTTCATCCAGTAAAACCGCTCCTTGTCTCGGGTCTTTTAGCGATGGCATATGCCAAAGAGCAAACGGGAAAGACGCCCCCGCACCAAGATCTTCTTGTAGAGGCACTCAAGACGGATGATCACACGGTGTTAACGGCAGCCTATGAAACACTCAAAGAAGAAAAGCTTTCAGCAGGCAATGAGCCTGTCGTCATCGGCTTTGCGGAAACGGCAACAGCCCTTGGACATGGTGTGTATGATGTGATAGAAGGCGCATCATACATTCATACGACACGTGAACAGCTGCTGGATCTTGACCCGTCATTGGTATTTGAAGAAGAACATTCGCATGCAACAGATCAGCTTTGTTATGCAGACGAAACATTCCTTCGCACAGAACGCCCCATCGTGTTAGTAGATGATGAAGTCACGACAGGCCGTACCAATATCAACATCATTCGTGACCTTCATGCAAAGTACCCAAGGCATTCTTATACCATTCTTTCCATTTTGGACTGGCGGACGGAGGAGCATGAGAAAGCCATGTGCCAGCTTGAAGAGGAGCTTGGAATTCACATCACATCATTGTCTTTATTAAAAGGGCAGATGATTTTTCGAGGCAAAACGCTCGATGAGCCAGCTTATTCGTATGAGATTGCGGAGCAAGAGAAGCAGCCAAGTCTCTCTTTTCACTCTCTTCAACCTTTCTTTAAGCAGGCGCCATATTCACTTTCTCATGCAGCAAATTCGGCTGGTCATTCGCCATATATACATGAAACGGGCCGTTTTGGTTTAAACGCAGCAGATACGGAAGCGCTCGACCAAGCAGCTGCTGAAGCGGGATTGAGGCTGCGGCAGGAACGTAAAGGAAAACAAACACTCTGCTTAGGGACAGGTGAGCTGATGTATGTGCCGATGAGACTGTCTGCACACATGGGGGAAGGCGTTCTCTTTCATTCAACAACGAGAAGCCCTATTCACCCAGTCGAAAAGGATGGATACGCTGTCCAAAATGGGTTTACCTTTATGAATCCAGAGGATGCCCGAATTCAGCACTACGTGTACAACATTCCAAAAGGTGAATATGATGATGTATTTCTCTTTTTTGAGAAAAAGGTCTCTCAGGAGGCATTGCTTCCGCTTGTTCACTTATTTGCTGAGCGGCATGTGAAGCATGTGCATATTGTGACTTTATCAGACGAGGTGAAGGTGAATGGCTAATGTGTATACAAAGATGGGGAGCTATCCAGAGCAGGATGTAACCTTCTTACTCAAAGATTTATCCTCTATTGAGATGGAGAAAAGTACAGAAGAGCGGGAGCGTTCGATTCAGAGCGGTGCGCATTATTCAGAAATGCTGCCAATTGAGTACAAACCAACGGCATCTTATATGACTTTATTCTATCAATCTCTTGAAGAAAGTAAGGAAAAGGTAGCAGAAGCAGTAGCTGTTGTAGCAGAACAGATTGTGAAGAAGCGAGGCTTCCAAACCGTGCTTTGCAGTCTGGCGCGTGCGGGGACACCGATCGGGGTGCTGATCAAACGATATATTCGAAAGACGTATGGTGTCGATCTGCCTCATTACAGCATCTCTATTATTCGCGACCGCGGAATAGACGAGAATGCACTGCATTATATGCTGAAAGAACATCCAGGTTTTGAAATTGCTTTTATCGATGGTTGGACTGGAAAAGGGGCGATTTCGAAAGAGCTCCAAAAAGCTGTTCTTGATTTTGAAAAAAAGTATGGTGTACGTCTCTCGAGTGAGCTGGCTGTGCTGGCAGACCCCGGCTATTGTACACATGTATACGGAACGAGGGAGGACTTTCTCATTCCAAGTGCCTGCTTGAATTCGACAGTATCAGGGCTTGTCAGTCGTACGGTATTAAACAACCGCTGGATCAATGCCGATGATTTCCATGGGGCAAAGTATTATAAAGAGCTGCTTGATGAGGATGTGTCCAATCTATATGTGGATACAATTGAAGAAGCATTTTCAAGCCTCGGACCAAATGTACAAGAGAAAGCAGAAACCATACTCTCGCAAGGGACGCCGGCAGATTGGCGGGGAATGGCATCCATTGAAGCAATCGGTCAGGAGTTTCAAATTGAAAATACCCATTTGATTAAGCCGGGAGTTGGTGAGACGACCCGTGTGCTGCTTAGAAGAATCCCTTGGAAAATCTTGATTCAGCCTGGATCTCAGGAGAAGCTGAAGCATATCTTGCTTTTGGCAGAGGACAGAGGTGTTCCTGTCATTGAATATGCCAATATGTCTTACACGTGCTGCGGGTTAATTCGTCCGCTGGAGCAAACGTCATGAAGACATTTGCATTTGCCAGTGATTTAGACAGGACGCTGATTTACTCACATCGAGTGCTTGACCAGTATGCGTATGAAGGAGAGTATGATTTAGTTGAGGTGCTGGACGAACGGCCGCTTTCCTATATGTCTGTTAAAACGAAAAAATCTTTGCAGACGATTCATCAATCAGGCTGGTTCATTCCAGTGACGACAAGAACAACCGCACAGTATGAACGAATCACCTTCTTTGAGCAAGAGCTTAAACCGGAGTATGCCGTGACAACAAATGGAGGCTGTATTCTTCATCATGGCAAGCCGCTTGAGGATTGGCAGGCCATTGTTGATGAGAGACTTAGGGAGTGTATGCCAGTCAGAGAGATGCTGAGGGCGATCTCGAAACTTCCAGTTGCGGCATGGGTGAAGCGTACCCGTACAGCAGAGGGAAGATTTCTTTATTTGATTATGAAAGATGAGTATCTATCTCACATTCCGCTTGCTGAATTGAAGCTGTGGGGCGAGGAGAGAGGCTGGCAGGTTTCTCTTCAGGGACGGAAGCTTTATTTTATTCCACAGCCGCTTAATAAGTGGGATGCTGTTGCTTTTCTAAAGGACAGGCTGCAGCTTGAATACGTCTATGGTGCGGGTGATTCTCTGTTAGATGCAGGGCTCATTCGTCAATCAGATATGGGCTTTGCCCCAAGGCATGGAGAAGTTCTCGACTTTGACCCATCACTTGAGCCGACAGCAGCATCTGGCATGGCCGCAGCGGATGAAATCACCGCTTGTGTCATCGATCAGATGATGAACGCAAAAAAGCCTTCGATTCGATAGCAGAAGTAGAAGGCTGAATGATATGATAGTAGTAGCTTTCGAGAAAATATAGGAGAAAGGAAGGAGCGGCGTGAGTTATAAAGAAATCAATGTCACCCATACACGGGCGGAGCAGGAAGCCTGGAAAAACGTGCTGAAAAAGCCGCTCCCTGAAAGAGACGGTTATGTAAAGGACGAGCATACGTTGTCTTTGCCGCGTCTCGCCGCCCGGGTCCTTGGAACTCCGCATGATGCAACCGATTATTTTATTTATTTACATGAATTATACGAAACAGACGGCATGCATATTTTAAGTGAAACACTCAATCGTCATATTGAGCCGGAGCATTTTCAAGCGCTGCAGCGCATTCATTTGATTAACCAAGAAGAAAAGGGATTGTCCGTGAATCGCTTTGTTGCTTTTTTAGATGGTGAACAGCTGATTGTACGCCATCCAAACCCTGTGATGAACCGGCATATCCGTCTTTCATTGATCAAGGTATTTGAGCATTTCAAGCAGCTGCACGAGGGTGGATTTCAGCATCCTGATTTCCGCCGGGTCCTGCTGGATGTCGTGAAGTTTTCAAATAACCATCTAGGTCCATGGCTGAAGGAAGTCAATATCGAAGAAAAAATGCCGGCTGTCATTTGGTATGGAGAGGCGAATAAAAGTCAGCTTTATTTTCTTTACTATGTCATGCTGATTGGCTGTGATGTTGTGCTATTTCATCCAGAAGGCAAGGATTCGTTCCGCGAATTAGATCCAGAAGAAAAGCTGACTTTTATTGATCAGTACCCGGGGACTTCAAAGCTTGAGCCGTTCCCTACTGAAAAGCCTGAGAGGAAATCAACGGTGGCGTACCGCTCGACAAGAGAGCTTGAAGAGGTGCTTCACACGGAAGATTCAATGCTGTATAAGCCGTGGCAATTCAGAGATCATACTCCTCATTCTATTACGCTGAAGACCACGTATGATGAGCTGTTTTTAATTGCAAAGGAACGATCCTTTATCCGCCCGAATTTTAAAGCAGACCGGGACACGATACAGATTCCGAATCTTTTTGCGAAAATGATGGGTGTCACACGAGACAAGCGTGAATACTGGGATCGCATTCACACGTTAATGGAGGGGAAAGAGACGAAGACCATTCGCCATTTTCCTTTTACGAAAGAAGTGACTTCGAATTATCAATTTCATTATCAGCATGCACTTTCTTCTGCTGGAGAGATTGATCCTGACTTATTAATGAAAAGCAATGTGTGGCAGTTTTCTCATCTATATGAGGGCACGCAGCGTGCGATAGCAGAGGCGATATCTCGAATCTGTCAGCATCCGAAGCTATTAAAAGAAGGCAATGAGACCGAATTAGATGTCCGTATTTATTTATTCAAGCAGGTTCTGCATTTAAGCCAGGATCTCATTGAACTGATTCAAACCTTTGATTACGCACAAACCGTACCGAAAGTGATTTTATACCATACGGAATATAATGGGGAGCTGACTCGTTCTGATGCGGCCGCCCTGATTTTCCTAAATGAAATGGGTGTGGATCTCTTCGTATATCATCCAGCGGGATATCAGTGTATCGAACGGTATATCGATGACCAATTATTTGATACCCATTGGCTTGATGAGATGGTCATGAACCAGGAGTTTAAAGAGCCGTCCATCGTTAGAAAGTTATTTCAATCCATTAAAAACCGATAAGGAGATCAAAGCTTATGACAAATACAAACGGAAATGACATCATTTCAATTGATAAAGAGGAAATCACGATTGAGAAGGCAGACGATATTCGCGTTCAGCTTCGAAATGAACCAGAAGTGCAAAATATTGCGAGACAGATCGATGCGAAAAATCAGCTGGAACTGCTTGAATACGGGAAACAGCCGGCCGTTGAAATCTCTAAGTTCTCTGATCGTATCCTTTCAATGATGCGTTCAACAAGTGTCACTGACTCAGGAACAATGCTGACGCAGCTTGGTAAGATTATGGATCGCTTTGATAAAAATGATTTTGACGAACCGAAGGGTGGTTTGTTGTCAAAAATCTTTAAGCGCGGCGGCAGCATGATCGAAAAGATTTTTAGTAAATATCAAACGCTTGGTGCAGAAATTGAAAAAATTAATGTGGAAATTAGTAAATATAAAGATGAAATGACCAAATCGACTGTGACGCTTGAAGAAATGTATGAGCATAACATTCAATACTATTTGGAGCTGGAAAAGTATGTCGTAGCCGGTCAAATGAAAATCGAAGAATTAAAGCAATTGGTTCCTTCATATGAAGAAAAAGCAGCTAGTGGAAACCAGCTGGCACAAATGGAGCTTGATACGCTTCGTAATGGCATTCAAGCGCTTGAAGAGCGTGTGTATGACCTTGATATGGCACGAATGGTGGCGCTTCAAACAGCACCGCAAATCCGTTTGCTTCAGCGTGGGAATACGAAATTAATCGGTAAAATCAACTCTGCCTTCATCATCACGATTCCAATTTTCAAAAATGGGATCATTCAAGCTGTTACAGCGAAGAGACAAAAGCTTGTGGCTGATTCTATGAGTGAGCTGGATAGAAGAACAAATGAAATGCTGAAACGAAATGCTGAAAACATTTCAAGTCAAAGTGTGGAGATTGCCAAATTATCTGGCCGTCCAAGCATCGACATTGAAACGATCGAATCTTCCTTTAATACAATTGTACAAGGGATGAAAGAGACGAAACAGATCGAAGAAGAGAACAAGCGATTACGCGAAGATGGAACAAAACGTATGCTTGAGCTTCAAGATAATATTAAGCGGGCTGCCCTAGAGTCCTAAAAAAACAAGCTGTCTGTAACTAAAGATGCAGGCAGTTTTTTTATGAATTTAAATAAAATTTGAGGAAAAAGGTTTTTATGTGACCATTTTCGGGTAAATCCTGTTCAGGGGAATGGTTCGCCCATGATTCAAAAAACCGCTATGACGAGGATTCGACTTATTTTTTAGCACAATTAGGAATTTCCAGTAAAATATTGTCTGATGAGAGGAAATACCCCGTAAAATATGTAGTTTATGAAGCATTCTATAGGATTTACGAGTAATACGGCGTATAAACTCTAATGACCAGACCTCTATATGGAATTCATACATATTGTGGGGAAATAAGCGAATTCTAAAGATTGTTCGCATCATAACGCTTATGTTACGGTTATAAAGATGCTAATTTGGAGGGAAAATATGAATTCTGAAGAGAGAAATATCAAAATCAAGATAAATAATGTATCTAAAATTTTCGGTAAAAATGCTAAAAAAGCATCTCAAATGCTTGAAAAAGGGAAAACAAAAAGAGAGATCCTAAAAGAGACCGGCGCAACAGTTGGTGTCAATCGAGCAAATTTTGATGTTTATGACGGCGAGATATTTGTCATCATGGGGCTATCAGGGAGCGGAAAGTCCACACTTGTGCGGATGCTAAACAGGTTAATCGAACCAACCTCCGGTGAAATATATATTGATGGGGATATGATAACAAATATGTCAAAGGATCAATTGCGTGAAGTCAGACGGAAAAAGATCAGCATGGTTTTCCAAAACTTCGCATTGTTCCCGCACCGTACAATTCTTGAGAACACTGAGTATGGTCTTGAATTGCAAGGTGTCGATAAAGAAGAGCGCAGACCAAAAGCGCTTGAATCTTTAAAGCTTGTTGGACTTGAAGGCTTTGAAGAGCAATATCCAAATCAATTAAGTGGTGGTATGCAGCAGCGTGTTGGATTGGCACGTGCGTTAGCAAATGACCCTGACATTTTATTAATGGATGAAGCATTCAGCGCACTAGATCCATTAATTCGTAAAGATATGCAGGATGAATTGCTTGAGCTTCATACATCTGTAGGAAAAACGATCATTTTCATTACCCATGATTTAGATGAGGCGCTTCGTATTGGTGACCGCATTGTACTCATGAAGGACGGAAATATCGTTCAAATCGGAACACCAGAAGAAATTCTGATGAACCCATCGAATGAATATGTTGAACGCTTCGTTGAAGATGTTGACCTTTCTAAAGTATTAACCGCTGGTCATATTATGAAACGTGCAGAAACAGTTCAGATCGATAAAGGGGCACGTGTTGCGCTTACGCTCATGAAAAACCTTGGGATTTCGTCTATCTATGCAGTAGATAAGAAAAAGCATTTATTAGGTGTCATTTCTGCCCAAGCAGCGAAAAAGGCAGCAGAAACGGGAGCGTCACTTGAAACGGTTCTCGATAAAGAATTTACGACAGTGTTGGAATCTACGTATTTGACAGAGATCTTTGATGCGGTGTCTGATGCGAACATTCCGATTGCCGTTGTTGATGAGAAAAACAGAATGAAGGGCATTGTGGTCAGAGGTGCATTGATTGGTGCATTATCAGGAAATGATGAGTATATCAACATGTCTTCTAACAAGCTAGAGGAAATTAAAGCACAAGAGCCTTCTGCACAGGAGGTAGAATAAGATGTTTAGTATGAGTGATTTACCTAGAATTCCGTTTGCGGAATATATCGATCAATTTGTTGACTGGTTAACATTAACGTTTGGTGGTTTCTTTGATGGCATCACAAATGGATTAGCAGGAACAGTAAATGGGATTGTGGCAGCACTTGGCGTCATTCCATCCATTATTTTAACCCTTATCTTTGCCGGCATTGCTTGGTGGATCAGTACAAGAGGAGTTGCTCTTTTCACACTTATTGGATTTTTACTGATCGACTATTTAGGCTACTGGCATCCAATGCTTCAAACACTTGCACTCGTTTTGACCGCTGTGGTCATTTCCATTGTGATCGGGGTTCCGATCGGTATTTGGGCATCACAGAAGGAAACTGTGCGTAAAATTGTGACACCTATTTTAGATTTAATGCAGACAATGCCTGCATTCGTTTATCTATTACCAGCGATCTTCTTCTTTAATATTGGGGTTGTTCCTGGGGTTGTGGCATCGGTTATTTTCTCCATGCCGCCAACGATTCGTATGACCATTCTTGGTATTAAACAAGTACCGGCTGATTTAATTGAAGCAACTGAAGCATTTGGTTCAACGACATTCCAGCGTTTATTCAAAGTTCAGTTTCCACTTGCAACAAAAACCATCTTAGCTGGTATTAACCAAAGTATCATGCTGGCTCTATCAATGGTCGTCATTGCGGCGATGGTAGGTGCACCAGGACTTGGTTCAGAAGTATATAGTGCGGTAACGCAGCTGAAAACAGGTATTGGTTTTGAAGCAGGTATTGCCATTGTGATTGTGGCGATTACACTTGACCGTATTACCCAAAACATTAAAACGAAAAAATCCAGGGGGAATGCTTAATGTGGAAAAAGTCTCTCTACATTGGGATGACCGCCCTGCTTGTCTTTTTACTAGCCGCTTGCGGTGCGCAGACAGATTCAAATGCGAGTGCTGCTCAGCAGGTGAATAAAACCATTATCGGAATCGATCCTGGTTCAGGGATTATGGCACTGACAGATCAAGCGAAAAAGGATTACGGCTTAGAGGATTGGACGGTTGTGTCTGCATCAAGTGCAGCCATGACGGCAACGCTCAAAAAATCTTACGACCGTAAAAAGCCAATCATCATCACTGGCTGGAATCCACACTGGATGTTTTCCCGCTATGATTTAAAATATTTAGATGATCCAAAAAAATCTTACGGTGAAGCGGAAGAAATTCATACGATTTCACGTAAAGGATTTGCGAAGGATCAGCCGGAAGCAGCCAAAATGCTTAGTCAATTTAAATGGTCTCAAGATGACATGGGCGAAGTCATGATTGATATCCAAGATGGTGTGAAACCAAAGGATGCCGCCTTAAAATATGTGAAAAAACATAAAGACCAAGTAGCGAAATGGACAAAAGGCGTGAAAAAGTCGAATGGTGGAAAAGTCAATCTTGCCTACGTTGCCTGGGATAGTGAGATTGCAAGTACCAATGTTGCAGCAGAAGTATTGCGTGAACTTGGGTTTAAAGTAACTTTGACTCAGGTTGAAGCAGGTCCAATGTGGACAGCAATTGCAACCGGAAGTGCGGATGCATCATTATCCGCTTGGCTGCCAAATACGCATAAAACGTATGCAGCGAAGTTTAAAGGAAAATATGATGACCTTGGTACAAGTATGAAAGGTCTTCGAATGGGGCTAGTTGTTCCAACATATATGAAGAACGTAAACTCCATTGAGGATTTGAAAAAATAGTCAATGATATAGTGGTTCCCTTATAATAGAAGGGAGCATGTTGAAAAAGCAGTCTGCTCAAAAAGCGGCTGCTTTTTTCTTATATAGAAGGATGGAGTTGTCGGACGATGGATAAATCAATCATGATTTTTCTGCATGGTGGAGGAGTAAGCAGCTGGATGTGGCAGGAGCAGGTTGAAATATTGAAGGACACGTATGAATGCTTTGCTCCTGATCTCATTGGACACGGGACAAGAGCAAAAGAACAGATATTTTCAATGAATGAAAGCACCCGTGAAGTCATCTCATGGATCAAGGAAAATGCGAATGGCCGTCAAGTGATTCTGATTGGATTTTCTTTAGGTGCGCAGATTGCCGTTGATGTGTTATCAAGAGAGCCGGATATCGTAGACATAGCCGTCATCAATAGCGCCCTTGTGATGCCTTTGCCATGGCTCCATTTCATGGTGAGACCCCTCTTGCCACTGACGTATCCATTATTAAAGAAAGATTGGTTTATCCAGCTCCAAGCCGAAAAGATGGGGCTCTCGCAACATGTACTGCATCATTATGCGGCGGAATCGAAACATCTGCAAAAGAAAACCCTTCTTACGATGTTTCAAGAAAACCTCCATTACAAGCTCCCTGACACGTTTCAACAAGCGAAGGCACGCATTCTTGTCACAGTGGGAGAAAAAGAAAAAGGCATTATGAAACGGTCAGCAAAAAAAATAACGAATTCACATCCGAAGGCAACAGGCTTCATCGTTCCCGGTATTGGACATACATTTACTTTTGAGAAGAAAGAACTTTTTACAGAAATGATCAAATGCTTTATAGAGGCACGTGCATTACCAGTCGAATTAAAGGAAATCCAGTAGCCGCGCCAATCAATAAGTGAAGACGAGCATAAAAAGGGCGCCAGTCTCTTAAAATCTGTATGATATAGGTGTAGAGCGCTTACAGTTTGTGTTTCCTAGAAGGAGGAGCTATGAGTAAAAACTATATCATATTCGGTGCAAGTCAAGGATTAGGAGATGCTTTTGTAAAGGGTCTCCCTTCAAGTGGAGATACAGTTTGGATTGTATCGCGAAGTGAACCAAGCAGTTTGAGCATAGATGACGGTGTACATAGAATTTGGCTGAAAATCGACTTATCAAGCCAAACGCATATCTCTTATATGCTCGAAGCACTGGAGAACAAGACGATTGATGTACTCATCTATAACGTCGGCTTATGGGAAAAACGAGGCTTTGAAGACGATTATTCCTTTGATCACGATCAGCCAGAGGATATTGCACATTTAATCAATGTGAATGTCACCTCAACCATTACATACATCCAGGCACTGCTTCCGCACGTAAGGAAATCAGAGAATGGGAAAATCATCGTGATTGGCTCAACGGCCGGACTCGACCATACAAACCTGCCTCAGGTCTCGTTTGTTGCATCTAAATTTGGCCTGCGCGGAATTGTAAATGCACTGAGAGAGCATGTGAGGAAAGATAAAATATCCGTCACCTGTATCAATCCAGGAGAGCTGGCGGCGGAGGTTCCATATGAGGATGGAGCCGAAAAGGCCATCACTCTATATGATGAAACGAGAATCCCTGTCCAGGATATTGTGGAGCTTGCGAGATGTGTGATTCATTTATCAAGGGTATCTTGCGTAAAAGAAATCAACGTTCCCGCCATGGCAGATCTGAATGCATAATATAAAGCAGACCACCCGCTTAATGAGAAGGCGGGTGGCTTTTTCATTTATGATGAATGCTGCTGGAGTGTTTGATAGACAGCTTCGGTCAAAATCTCAATGCCGGTAAAGATTGCCGAGCGGTTGAAGGTCATATACGGATGATGAAGACCAGGCTTTAAATCACAGCCTAAACCGAGCATTGTGGATTTGATATGCGGAAGCTTTGCTGCATAAAAGTGAAAGTCCTCTCCACCTGTTGTGACAATCGGGGGATCAAGCTGTTCTTTACCTAAAACCTGTTCAATTGCATGAGACATGATCTGGACAGCTTCCTCATTTAAGGTGGCGGCAGGCAGACGATGGTCTGTTGAAAGTGTAATGGAAGCGCCAAAGGCATCCGCTACAGAATGAACGGCTCTTTCAATTTCTTTTTCTAGTTCATCCATCACTTCGTTTGTTTGCGCCCGTACATCTAATGTAAAAGAAGCTTTACCTGGGATGATGTTTGAGCTGCCCCCGCCAGCATGTAAATTGGTCATTTTGACAGAATGCGCAACTCTTGGATCGACATGGATATGCGCGAGTCTCTGCACAAGGGTAGAAGCCACTTCTATTACGTTGATGCCAAGGTGTGGACGTGCACCGTGCGCTTCCTCGCCAATAATGGTGCCGACATAATGATTACTTGATCCGTGCAAAATAGCAGGAGCGCAGCGTCCGTTTAATGTTTCTTGAATTGGACGCACATGTACGCCATATAAGTAATCGACATCTGCCAGCACACCTTTTTCAATCATTTTCAGCGCACCGCCGCCTCTTTCCTCAGCAGGCTGAAAGATGAAACGGATCGTGCCGTTTGGTCGTTCTTTTTCCTTTAATGCCATGAAGGTGCCAAGAGCCATTGTCATGTGTGCATCGTGGCCACATGAATGATTGGCTTTAAACTCACCATCTACTTCCTGCCAAAGTGCATCAATATCAGCTCTCACAGCGACCACTGGTGCGCCTTCTCCAATTTCACCGATCACCCCTGTACAGTCGTCAAATGTTTGAGTTTTGCAGCCCAATTTTTTCAATATATCTTCAATATAAGCGGTCGTTTCTGTTTCTTCCCAGCTGATTTCTGGGTGGGCATGCAAGTGTTCAAAGATGTCTGTCACGGTTTGTTTCATTTCGTTTGTCAAAGTTGTCATGAGAATCCTCCTTGCTGACAGATAATCTGCCAAAACATTATTTTAATGAAATAATATTGCTCTTAAATATCAACAGTGTTTATAATATAACACATCATTTGATTATTCTGAAAATTAAGTGAAATTCCGATCGGGACAAAGGGGTTTTGACACATGAAAACAGCGACAGTATCAGCACCAGAGAAACAAAAACGAAAACTTCAAATGCCAGATGCGTATGTTCTCTTATTTATGATTGCACTGATTTGTACAATAGCAACGTATTTTGTACCAGCGGGTGAGTTTGACCGAAAGACATCTGGGGAGATCACAACAGCCGTTCCTGGCAGCTATCACCGTATTGATCAATCACCAGTGAGTCCAGTTGGCTTTTTTACAGCGATACAAGAAGGAATGGTAGGGTCCTCTTCTATTATTTTTCTGATTCTATTTACGGGCGGAACCATTGCCATTTTGGAGAAGACAGGTGCTATTAACGGGATGATTCACCATGTCATCAGCCGGTTTCAAACGAAGCAATTATTGTTTATTTGTATTGTTGGGGGATTATTTTCAGTCCTTGGAACGACCGGAATTGTCGTGAACTCTGTCATTGGATTTATTCCAATCGGCATCATTGTAGCACGATCCTTGAAATGGGATGCTGTAGCAGGAGCGGCTGTCATATACATCGGCTGTTATGCAGGATTTAACGCAACGATTTTATCTCCATCTCCATTAGGTTTATCACAAACGATTGCAGAGCTGCCGATCTTTTCCGGAATTGGCCTGCGTGTCATTATTTATCTTTGTTTTCTTATTTCTAGTATTGTGTACATCTATTTATATACAAGACGTCTGAAGAATAAAGAAAAGGGAAGCATTCTTGGCGATCAATGGTTTCCTGCTAAGGGGCTTGGCGGAGCCGATGCGGAATCTGTGGACAAGCCTGCATTTACTGGCAGACATAAGCTGATTTTAGCAGTGTGCGGATTGTCACTTGGAGGATTCTTATATGGCGCACTTCAGCTTGGCTGGACCGATAAGGAAATGGCGGGTGTGTTCATCTTTATGGCTATCGCTGCTGGACTGCTTGGCGGTTTAGCGGCCAATGATATTGCGAAAACGTTTATTATTGGGTGCCAAAGCCTTGTATACGGCGCACTTATTGTTGGGATGGCACGCTGTATTTCGGTCATTTTAGAAAATGGGAAGCTGCTTGATACAGTGGTCAACGGCTTGGCGAGTATGCTGACAGGCTTTAGTCCAATCGCTGGTGCGATCGGGATGTATATTGCGAGTGCGCTTCTTCACTTTTTGATTTCATCAGGATCAGGAGAAGCTGTTGTCTTTATCCCGATTCTTGCGCCGCTCGCTGATTTAATGGGTATCACAAGACAGGTAGCTGTAGAAGCAGTGATGCTTGGCGAAGGGGTAGTCAACTGTATCAATCCGACTTCTGGTGTATTGATGGCTGTGCTTGCTGCAAGTGGTATACCTTATGTAAAATGGCTGCGTTTTATGGTGCCGCTTGCCCTCATTTGGTTTGTCATCGGTCTTGTATTTATTTGTATCGGGGTCATGATCAACTGGGGACCTTATTAAATATGTAGGAAGCTGCCGACGAGTGTTTGGCAGCTTTTTTCTTGTGGAAATATGTATGGATCCAGCGCTTTGAAAGCACAATAAATGTGTTCACAAATTCGCTACATATTTTTTTTGAGCAGTCCCCTTGCAAAAGTTTGTGAAATGTTGCACAATATGAATGTGAAATACTTCACATAAGAAAAACAGCCTAGTTTTACTCAGGAGGATGAGATAAATGACAAACGAAAAAGTAAACAAAGTAGCCCTTATTGGAGCAGGTTTCGTCGGCAGCAGTTATGCCTTTACATTAATAAATCAAGCAATCACAGATGAATTGGTTGTCATCGATTTGAATCAAGACAAAGCAATGGGTGACGTGATGGATTTAAACCACGGAAAAGCATTTGCCCCGCATCCTGTGAATACATGGTATGGAGATTATGAGGATTGTAAGGATGCAGATATCGTCTGTATCTGTGCTGGTGCAAACCAAAAGCCAGGTGAAACAAGACTTGATCTTGTTGAGAAAAATTTAAATATATTTAAAGGCATTGTAGAAAACGTAATGAAAAGTGGATTTGATGGCATTTTCTTAGTTGCCACAAACCCAGTCGATATTTTGACATATGCGACTTGGAAATTCAGTGGACTTCCAAAAGAACGAGTAATTGGCAGTGGTACGACGCTTGATACGGCAAGATTTAGATACATGCTTAGTGAGTATTTTGAAGCAGCGGCACACAACGTGCATGCTTACATCATTGGCGAGCATGGAGATACAGAGCTTGCTGTTTGGAGTCATGCGAATATCGGAAGTGTACCAATTGCAGAATTAATGAAGAGAAATGATCAATACAAACAAGAAGACTTAGATGAAATCATGGAAAATGTTCGTCATGCCGCTTACCAAATCATTGAGAAAAAAGGCGCCACTTATTACGGCGTAGCAATGAGTTTAGCCCGCATTACAAGAGCGATCCTGCACAATGAAAACAGCATTTTAACTGTCAGCACTTACTTAGATGGAGAGTACGGAGCAGAAGATGTTTACATTGGTGTACCAGCTCTTGTGAATCGAAATGGTGCAACAGAAGTGATGGAGCTCGCACTGAACGACACGGAGAAAGAAAAATTTGCACACAGTGTAAATGTGTTAAAAGAGATTTTGGCTCCTCATTTTTAATCAATCAAAAGCAACCTATCTGAGCAGAAAAGGATGAATCACTATGTGGCAGCAAATATATGATCCGTTTGGTAATGAATTCGTCAGTGCATTGGTGGCAATGCTCCCAATCTTGTTTTTCCTTCTTGCATTAACTGTTTTTAAGCTAAAAGGTGTTTTAGCCGCTTGTTTTACCTTAATCGTCAGTTTTGTAACAGCTGTTTTCTTCTTCCATATGCCAGTTGAAAAAGCATTATCTGCTGTGCTGCTCGGTATATCTAATGGGCTGTGGCCGATTGGATATATCGTCATCATGGCGGTATGGCTCTATAAAATTGCCGTGAAATCTGGTAAGTTCGATGTCATTCGATCTAGTATTGCAGGAATCTCTCAAGATCAACGTCTTCAGCTCTTATTAATCGGTTTTAGTTTTAACGCATTTTTAGAGGGCGCTGCTGGATTTGGTGTACCGATTGCGATCAGTGCCGCTCTCTTAACAGAGCTTGGGTTTAAACCGCTGAAAGCTGCGATGCTCTGCTTAATTGCCAATGCTGCGTCTGGTGCATTTGGGGCGGTGGGCATCCCGGTGATTACAGGGGCGCAAATGGGCAATATGACGCCGCTTGCGTTATCTCAAACCCTTGTATATACCATCCCATTTATTTCATTCTGTATTCCGTTTCTCCTCATTCTGATTGTAGATGGATTGAAAGGGATCAAAGAAACTCTGCCAGCCTTGCTTGTTGTGAGTGGTACCTATGCCATTTTGCAAGCTGTCACAATGGTGACGATGGGTCCTGAGCTTGCCAATATTATTTCTGCCTTAGCAAGTATGGGAATTTTGGCTTTATTTCTTCGGAAATGGCAGCCAAAACACATTTATCGTGAAGAAGGAGCGCCAGATATTGAACAGAAACAAACGTATCGCGGCGTTGAAATACTGAAAGCATGGTCTCCGTTCTATATTTTAACTGCTGTTATTACGGTATGGAGTCTGCCGGCATTTAAAGCATTGTTTGCTGTAGGAGGACCGCTTAACTGGACGACCATTTTAGTGAAAATGCCATTTTTACATCAGCAAATTGTGAAATTACCACCAATTGCACAAACGGAAACACCTATTGATGCGATCTTTAAAATTGATGTCATCAGTGCAACGGGGACCGCCATTCTGATTGCGGTCATGCTGACAGGGCTGTTTAGCAGACATATTACATTAACAGAAGGCGCTGTCTGCTTAAAAGCAGCGGTGAAAGAGCTTTGGGTTCCTGTTCTGACTATTTGTTTTGTTATGGGTTTTGCCAACCTTGCGAACTTTGCTGGCCTAAGTTCAGCCATTGGACTTGCTCTTGCCAAAACGGGCGATTTGTTCCCGCTTGTCAGCCCGGTGCTTGGCTGGATCGGCGTGTTTATTACGGGGTCTGTCGTGAGTAACAACGCCTTATTCGGTAACCTTCAAGCGGTCACTGCTTCTCAAATCGGCTCACAGGCAGGTTTGTTAATTGGGGCGAATACGACCGGTGGTGTGATGGCGAAATTAATTTCTCCACAATCAATCGCTATCGCTACAGCAGCTGTTGGAGAAACAGGGAAAGAATCTGAGCTCTTCAAAAAGACCGTGAAGTACAGCTTCATCCTGCTCGGTATTGTATGTATATGGACATTCATTCTTGCTCAATTTGTATAGGTTGATAGACTAAAAAAGACTGAGAAAGATCTCAGTCTTTTTCTTTATGTAGATTCTCTTGTCACGAGCCGGGTAGGCAGCTGGATATGTTCGCGCTGTAATGGTTTTTGATCTTGCAGGAGTGCGATCATTTGCTGTACAGACCGCTGGCCAAGCTCTACGATCGGTATGTCAATTGTGGTGATCGTTGGAGCTGTCACCTCACAAATGTCTTGGTTGTCATAGCCGATGACCGCTAGATCCCCGGGGATTTGATAGCCGTATGAAATAGCCTGTTTAATGAGTCCTGCTGCGACTTGATCATTGCCGGTGAAAATGGCATCAGGCGCTTCCTTCATGTGATGGATGACCTCCATTAAGCGAAAGCCGTCTTCAATGGTAAAAGCCTCTCCAAACAGCCAATCATCTTGCAGCGGCAAACCGTGAGCAGAGAGTGCATCAAGATAGCCCTGTTTCCTTTGTTTCTGCGCTTCACTGCTTTCTGTATCAAAGCAAAACCCAATCGATTTTCGCCCCGACCGAATCAAATAGTCCACCGCTTTATAGGCGGCTTCCCGTTCATCGTATCCAATAATCGGGATGTTTGCTGTTTGGTGATATTCATTTGCCATGACAATGGGGCCGTTCGTTAAAAATGGCTCAATTTTCTCCCACGTATTTTCTAACGCACCCAATATAACCCCATCGACTTCTTTTCTTTTTAATAATTGAAGCCCTTCAAGCTCTAATGCTTCTTGATAAAACGTCTGGAGCACGATGGCTTTATATCCTTGATCCAGTGCTTCCTTTGAAATGCCTTTAATCAATTGTGCAAAAAAAGGATGGTCCACAGCTGGAACAGACACAGCAATGGTTTTTGTCTGATGTGACCTTAGTGTGCGGGCTGCTGAACTCGGTGTATATTCCATTTCTTTCATCACCTGTAAAATGAGCTGCCGCTTTTCTTCTGACACATATGGGTGATGGTTTAGCACTCTGGAAACGGTGGTGGTTGAAACCCCGCAGCGTTTGGCAATTTCATAAATTGTACACATATTAACAAATCCTTTACACAAAGTTATTGTTCTGAAATCGATAACATCATTTACAATGTGAAACAAGTTAAATATTAACAAAAGGAATTGATTAATTGGAGGGAATGGAATGCAAATATTGACGAAGATATCAGGTAAAAGCAAGGATTATCTTCCTTTGCTGGATATGATCAATCAAGGTGTTCAAGTTAAGGCTGATTCAGTTGAAAAGCATCTAGCAAATGAAAAGCTGGTGACGTTCCTTGAGCAAGATATAGAGCGCACAGGTTTGGAAAAAATTCTCTTCCATTATAAACAAAATAAGGAAAAAAAGATACCGTTTCTGCCAGTTGACAAACTGATTTCAGAAGATGAAATCGATGATATTATGCAGGTGCTGAAGGAAGTATTGAGCTCTGGCCGTTTTACTTCAGGGCCATATATTCCGACATTTGAAAAGGCGATTGCTGAGTACTTAGGGAAAAAATATGTCATTGCCACGTCAAGTGGAACAGATGCATTAATGATCAGTCTCATATCAGCAGGCGTCCATCCAGGAGACGAGGTGATTTTGCCGGCCAATAGCTTTGCTGCAACAGAAAATGCAGTGCTTGCCATTGGGGCTGTTCCGGTATATGCCGATATTGATCCTGAAACCTACTGCCTCTCACCGAGTGAAATAGAGAAACATATCACAGATAAAACGGTATGCATTCTACCGGTTCATTTATATGGAAAGCAAGCGGATATGAAGGAGATTTCGGCGATTGCGAAACAGCATGGGCTGAAAATCATTGAAGACGGCTGTCAGGCGATTGGCAGCAGCGGCCTTGGCGCTTATGGAGATGGACTTGTTCTCAGCTTTAATCCATACAAAAACCTTGGGGTCTGCGGAAAGGCAGGAGCCATCGCTACAAATGATGAGGCCTTAGCGGAAAAATGCATGGAGATCAGCTATCACGGCTTTGAAGCTGGAAAGAAAAATGTCAAACGCAGTGACTATGGCTTTAATTCGAAAATTGATAATTTGCAGGCAGCGATTGGACTCGAACGAATGAAGTATTTAGGACTGCAAAATTTCAAACGTTTTTACTTAGCCAAGCGATACATTGAACAGCTGCAAACGCTTGAGGATGAAGGATATATGAAGCTCCCGACGCTGACAGATGATCATGTCTGGCATCTATTCCCGATTAGAGTGCTGAAGGGAGAACGAGATGAACTGGCAGCGAAATTGCTGGAAATGGGCATAGAGACGGATGTCTATTACCCGGTTCTATCGCATCAGCATCAAACAAATCTTGTTTCTCAAAAATATAGACAAACGACACTTCCACACACGGAAAAAGCTGCGCAGCAATTACTTCACTTGCCGCTTTATCCAGGAATGCCGCTGCAAGATCAGGAGAAGGTCATCGAGGGGGTTCATCATGTTATCAAGTCTTCCATTCAATAAAAAACTGCTGAATCTGCCGAAGAATCCGCAGTGGATCGTCTTCTGTGATTTTGATGAAACGTATTATTCTCACGGAATGACAGAGAAGCAGAGAGAGGATGTCAAGCGGCTGGAAGCCTTTGTAGCAGAAAAGAGTGAAGCGGGACAGCTCTTGCTGGGCTGGGTGACGGGAAGCAGTCTCGATTCTGTCACGAGCAAAATGGAAAAAGGCGGGTTTCATCAATTCCCGCATTTCATTGCATCAAACTTAGGGACTGAGATTGTATATACGTCGGATGCCCATTTTGGACAGCCAGACGCAGAGTGGATGAAGCGGCTGAATGCCCAGGGCTTTTCAGATGAAAAAATCGAAGACATCCTGGAAACCATCCGAGAAAAGGGCATTTCCCTTAGACCGCAAACGCAGCTGGGCAGTTCAGGGTATAAGAAGAATTTCTATTATCAGGAGCAGGATGAACGGACAGATCTTCATCATCTATCATTTATCCAAACACTGGCGAAAGAGCGAGGCGTGGCGGTCAACATCAACAAATGCAACCCGCTTGCAGGAGATCCTGCGGATTGCTATGATGTCGATTTTTTACCAGTCGGAACAGGGAAGGATGAAATTGTCCGTTTTATGCTGAACCAATATGATTTATCGAAAGATCAAGGCTTTGCCTTTGGTGATAGCGGGAACGATTTGCGGATGCTTCAATCCGTCACACACGGTTTCCTTGTCCAAAATGCGACAGCCGAAGCCAAACGGCACCATCACCAAATTTGTCATCATGGGTATGCAAAAGGAATCTATGAAACACTGAAAACAGTGATGTATAAACATGAGGAGGCACATTCATGAAGAAAATTGGAATTGTTGGAGCAGGGAATATTGCAAAAGCACATGCAAGAGCATTATCAACGATCAAAGGTGCAGAATTATCCGGTGTCTATGATTTGCACGAGTCAGTTGCACAGGGATTCATTAAACAGTACGGCGGACGTGTGTATTCAAGTATTGAGACACTGGCAGATGCATCTGATGGGTTGATTATTGCTTCTCCTAATTTTTGTCACAAGGACCATGCCCTTCAGTCGCTAAGAGCAGGACAGCCGATTTTATGTGAAAAACCGATGGCTGTGTCGCTGAAGGAAGCGAAGGAAATGGTGGAGACAGCCAAACAGTTCCAAGTTCAAGATAGTATGGGCTTTAACTATCGTTATTTATCCTTTGTGAATATATTGAAGAACTTGATTACCAACGGTGAATTAGGCCGCATTTTAACCGTCAGAACTCATTTTAAGAAAAACAGTGCCCTTAGAAGAAAGACTTTTTCATGGAGAGACAGCGGTGAAAGTCTGCGTACGAGCGGTGCACTAGGGGATCTTGGCATTCATTTGATTGATATGCTGTGGTACTTATTTGGCAGTGAAATGAAGAAAGAATCACTTAACACCAAGATGCTGACACATGTAAAGGAAAAAGAAGAGAAAAAGGTTCAGGTGGATGATCATACCGAAATTTTCGGACAGATGGAGAATCAAGTGTTCTTTCACTTGGTGACATCCAAAAGCACGCAGCCTGAGGAATGTGGATTTAGTGTAGAAGTCGTTGGTCATGACAAGGTATTCAAATACCATACGAACATGAAAAACGAATATGAGATCAGTGATGGATTGTGTGTGGAACGTCATCAAATGCCGCAAACATTGCTGACAGATCCGCCAAATGAATTTTACGGATGGTCCGATACATTCCGCGATCAGCTGATGCATTGGGTGAATACAGATCCATACCCATCTCATATGAAGGTCGCTGATTTTGAAGATGGTTATCGCGCGCAGGCTGCGCTCAATACATGCTTTGAGAGGGAAGAGGCAGTCGTCTCTGCCCAGGCATATTAAAGAGGTGGAGCGGAGGATGTGATGACTCCGCTCCTTTTTAGAGGAAGTGAAAAGATGAAAAAGGTATTTTATTTTGGCTGTGTCTTTTATTTTTTTATTGGGACCATTCATGTGTTTTTTGGCAGCTTAACGCCTTATTTGCTGTCGAGTTACAATAAGGGCCCCGGGGAATTATCATCTTTAATTTTTTTTCAGTTTATTGGATTTTTGACAGGTGTTCTGTTATCCCCCATTCTAGTGAGAAAAAA
Organism: Bacillus sp. FSL M7-0791; assembly: GCF_038627085.1. NCBI lineage: Bacteria > Bacillati > Bacillota > Bacilli > Caryophanales > Bacillaceae > Bacillus > Bacillus sp. FSL M7-0791. The sequence continues at coordinate 313,017 of NZ_CP152022.1, forward strand.
AGGCTATGGCGCTGTGCTGACCATGGGTCTTTTGCTGATGATCGGCTCACTTCTGCTGGGGCTATTGGTGCCGGGCTGGACAACGCTTGTGCTGGCAGGTTTTTTTCTTGGGAGCGGCGCAGGCAGTCTTGAGACAACGGCCGGTGCGTATGTCATTTCGATGGCTAATAGTGCAAAGCGAATCAGTATCATGGAGGTCTTTTTTGGATTAGGTGCGCTGTTATTCCCGCTAGTGATTCTGCTGACTGTCACAGAACAGACATGGCAGTATGTGTTTTTATTTCAGGTGGGTGCGCTGACATTTTTCCTTATGCTTTGGCTGGTTTTTATGAACAAACTGCCTCACGGACAGATGAATGCTTCTTCCGCAGAAGGGACGAGGAAACCGTCCTTACTTGTTGATCGAAATAATCGAATGATCGTGGTGATCATGATTTGCTTTGCCTTTTTCTACGCAGGGATTGAAACGAACTTTGCGAACTTTTTGCCGTCGATCATGCTGGAAAAAGGGGGAGAAAATTGGGGTCTCTTTGCGGTCTCTACTTTCTGGACAGCGATCGTCATCGGCAGAACCGTGATTGCGAGAAAAGCTGATCAGCTGCATCCGCTGCGTTTTTTAAAGCTAAGTGCATCACTGATGATTTTGCTGCTTGTGATATTCGCTCTGACAACCCACATTACCGCGCAGCTGATTCTCATCTTTTTCATCGGTCTTTGTGCAGCTGGCATGTTCCCAATCGCACTGACAGCATCTGCCTTAATGATTGAAAATGCCATCGATGAGGCGACAAGTTATTTTATTGCAGCCGCGAGCTTAGGCGGAGCCTGCTTGTCCTTTTTGATTGGATTTAGTCTGGAATGGGCAGGAGCGGCAAGTGCCGTCTTTGTATTTGCCTTCTTAGCGGTTCTTCTGTTCGCAGCTGCGATTCAAATGAATCGTTCTAAGAAAAAAGAAACGTTACACGCGCAGCAGTCGGCACTGAAAGCAGACCGCTAAGCATCCACCTGAAATGATGACAAAGGACTTGTACTAAAACGCAGAAAGTTTGAATAACATGTACAAGTCAGCATCAAAAGGAGGACGTCTATGTGGCGGTGTTTTTTGGTTATATCTTTTTAGGGTTGTCACTTTCAGCGCCTGTTGGGCCGGTCAATGCAGCCCAAATCGACAGAGGGATTAAAAGTGGATTTTGGCATGCGTGGATTTTTGGTGTGGGGGCTATGGCTGCGGATATTGTCTATATGCTCCTCATCTATTTTGGTGTCGCCCAGCTTTTGACTGCACCTCTTGTAAAAACCTTTTTGTGGCTGTTCGGCTTTTTCGTTTTGACCTATACCGGCATTGAAAGTCTGCGTAAAATCAATTTGCAGGAGAGTCCGAAAAAGGACAGCGAAAACACATCAATTGGCAAATCATTCATGACCGGATTTTTCATTTCTCTTTCTAATCCGCTCAGTATTTTGTTTTGGCTTGGCATTTATGGCAGCATCTTAGCCAATACGATCGAAAAGTATGGAGCTTCCCAAATGCTCATGTACAGTATGGCTATTTTTATCGGCATGCTGATCTGGGATTTCAGTATGGCGCTGCTTGCTAGTTCGTTTAGGCGTTATTTAAGTGAACGTGTTTTACATGGCTTATCCGTTCTTGCAGGTCTATCTTTACTTGGTTTCGGCGCCTATTTTGGATATCAGGGGATCATGGCGTTGATTGGGTAGAAAAACAGACTGACACATTCAGTCTGTTTTTTTGTAAGGATTGACAGATATAACACATTATTGAATAATGATGGAACAGAAAATGGATTGAAGGAGCTTCTGCTATGCGTCTGTTTTTGCCAGTATTCAACTATGTGTGTATGCTGATTTTATCAGTCATCACAGCAACATTCGTTTATACGTTTTTATTCATGCCGCCTGAAGTGGGCTTTAGTTATGTGGAGATGACCAGTCTGTTCATTTTGCTCGCTTATGTCATTTTTGCTGCACCGATTCAGCTTGTTTTACACCGCCATCCTAAGAGGTTTCGAAGCCGTGACTTATTGATTTATTTTATTGCGGCATGGCTGGTTTGTTCGGCTTTGGCTTTATGGATTGATTATGGGCTTGTTGTGTTCATCAGCTATAAAGTCTATCTGTTTAGCTTCTGCGCAGCCCTTATTTATTGGGTGCTGGATTCCGTCTTTTTGATGAATAATCGATCGTAGGTATGACGAAAGGCTCTCTATTAACTTACACTAGTCTGATCATACATAATAGAATAAAAGAAACAAATACCTGCTCAATTTGAATGGAACCCCCATCCTGTCATGCGCTAGGAAAGTCGTGGAAGGACAGTCACCACAGCCATTTGCACCTCATAGGCTATGGAGAAGACGCTAAAACGAGGTGTAAAGAAATGGCCCAGCTGTATGCAAAAAGTTGCCTTGATCAAAATCTACGATCACTAGAAGAATGGAAGCAGGATGCTTTCACACAATTTGGCGAGATGGTAGGAGATGAAGCCGATACATTCCCTTGTGTACCCGGAAGACAGGGATTTTTTCTCGATCATTTACGCTATGGGTTTGTTGGTGACCCGAGGAAAGAGGAAGCGGTGGATGAATTAGCCCAGCTGCTGAGAGAATATCAAGGCTGTGCGAAAGAAACCGGTCAATATGCTTCATTTATCTGTTTTTTTGAAACACCGCAGGACTTAAAGGAAAGTTCGCTTGAAGAGTTTGAGCAGCAGTTTTGGTCGCTGCTTCAACGGCTGCATCATAAAGATGAAGAACCGTGGCCTGAGGAGATCCCGTTAGATACTCATCATCATGAGTGGGAGTATTGCTTCCATGGTGAGGCGTATTTTATTTTGTGTTCCACACCTGCTCATAAGCTCAGAAAAAGCCGCCACTTCCCTTATCTCTTGATGGCGTTTCAGCCTAGATGGGTGTTTGAGAAATTGAATGGATCGACCAAGTTTGGACAAAAAATGAGCCAGCTCGTTCGCAAGCGACTCAAAGCATATGATGAGGTCAGTGTTCATCCATCATTAAAATGGTACGGTGATCCGGCCAATCATGAATGGAAGCAATACTTTCTCCCAGATGAAGAGGCGGAGAAACCAGCCTCCGCCAAATGTCCATTTACTGCATTAAAAAACATGATGAAATTATGATGCGGTCTGATCCTGCTTCCACTTTTTCCTCATAAATAGCACCATGATGGCAATCACTGCAATGATCCCAAGGCTGATAAAAAAGCCAGGTCGTCCGCTTGCCTCTGTTAATGTGCCTGAAACGGCGGCTCCAATTAAGAGCAGCGCAAGAATCATTTCGCACGTTTGGCGGGTGGATGGCTTGGATAGCTTTTTACTTGAGAACAAAATAAAGATCCATGTGTACAGCAGGGTAAGACCGGCTGCTGTTGTGAGATGCTCGTAGATGTGTTTGGACAAAAAGAGTGCAAGCAAAATTGAGACAATTAAGCCAGCAGCAGTTAAGATAATCGAAGACCATCTCACATGCGATGGATCTTTTTGTTTAAAGCAAGCAGGTGCATCCTGATGCTCTGACATTGTGCCGAGCAGCGTTGTGACCGCATAGAGAGAGGCAACCAATGTCGAAAAACCAGCAATAATGAAAATGCCATTAAAGATATGAAGAAAGATCGATAAATGAAACGGCTCTAATGAAGTAATAAATGGACTGCTGTTCTCATTAAAGGCTGTCACTGGGACAAGCAAGAGAGCAAGTCCGATCGAGACGATATAGATGACTGCTAGAATGATCAGCATGACACGTCCAGCCTTTGCCGCATCCTTCGGGTCCTTTAAATGAACCGCCATCAGCCCCATGACTTCAATTCCCCCAAATGCATAAAATGCGTAAATCAATCCATTCCAAAGACCAAGCGGACCAAGAGGCATCCATTCGTGATCCTTGTTAGGCAGATGCAGGGTCGGTTTATGTTCTGTCAAAATGCCGAATAACACAAGCACCGCAAGAATCATAAACAGAAAAATCGCCGCTGTTTTCAGTACCGCAAGAACATTTTCTGTCTTTTGAAAAGAAGAAAGCCCAATGATAATCACGAGCAGGGCAAGAGCGGAATAAATCGCAGAAAACACCCAAAGCAGAACAGAAGGAAACCAGTGGCGGGTAAATAGAGAAATGGCGGTTAACTGACTTCCTGTAATCAGCATTTCTGCAAACCAATACACCCAGCCATTGCTAAACCCTGCCCAGCGTCCGTATGCTTTACGAGCATAGGAACAAAACGACCCTTTATCAGGATTATCGGCTGTCATCGCAGCTAAATGTTTAAAGACGAGATACGTTCCGACCGCAGCAAGCAAAAAAGAAATGCAGACGGAATAACCGGATTTTGTAATGGCGATGCTGGAACCAAGGAAGAAACCAGTGCCAATTGTACAGCCGACTCCGATGAGAGAAAGCTGCCACCAAGATAAAGATTGTTCTTCTTTCAATGCAAGTGCAACACCTTTCTGTTTCAATGACTTTAGCTTGTGACCGCCTCTTTTTTTTATACATGATCAAGGGGACATTTTGGGCATACTGTCATGGAAAGGAGTGCATGTGATGAACGGAGAACACGTCATTTTACCAAAGGGTAGACTCGGCTTTCGTTTAGGAAAAGGCCAATGTATGCGAGTGGTTGATGTCGAAGGCCAGCAAGTAGCAGATGTGATGGCCTATCATGAAAAAGATTTTTATGAAAAATTTGACCAAGGTGCGACGATGGACAGTTTGTTCTCGTCTAAAGTGAAAAAAGGCGATAAGCTTTATTCTAATTTATATAAACCGATGTTTACGATCATTGAAGATACAGTAGAATGCCATGATTTATACATGCCCGCCTGCCGGCAAGAGATGTATCAGCTTTTATACGGCCGGACGCACTTAGAGGTCATGCATACATGCTACGACAATTTGCGGACGGCCTTTGAGCCCTTTGGAATTCCAAAGGAGGATATGTACCATCCTTTTAATGCCTTTATGAATACAGTCATTGATGAAAAAGGAAAGTTGTCTGTCGAGCTGCCAAAATCGCTGCCCGGTGACTACATTCGCCTGCGGGCTGAAATGGATCTCATTGTGGCCGTGTCTGCATGTCCTGCTGATATTGGGAAGTGTAATGGATCAAGCTGTACATCTATACGGGTAGAAATTGATTAAAAAAGAAAAGGACCAGTCCATAAAGACATGGTCTTTTTCACTTGTGAATGTTTGATCATCTAAGAAATAGGGGAACGTCTAACAAAATGTTCTTGATGAAAACATGGTATAATGAAGATTCAAAAAACGTTGTTAAATCAATGAATTGTGAGTAAAACCTGTTCTCTTCATGTAGAGGATGCTTAGGAGGAAAAGTGTATGAGTTTGCAGAAAAAGATCAGCCAAGAGTTGCATGTGCAGCCCTCAATTGACCCAAAGCAGGAGATCGAAAAACGGGTTGGATTTCTAAAAGAGTACTTGAAAAAAACCGGTGCAAAAGGATTTGTTCTCGGTATTAGCGGCGGGCAGGATTCAACGCTTGCCGGACGTCTTGCACAGCTTGCTGTCAGTGAGCTTCGTCAAGAAGGAAAAGAGGATGCGGTCTTTATTGCGGTACGCCTTCCGCATGGTGTGCAGCAGGATGAAGATGATGCACAGCTCGCCCTATCATTTATTCAGCCAGACAAGTCGTGGAAATATGATATTGCACCTGCCGTGTCAGCATTCAGTGATCAATATCAAAAGGAAACTGGCGGCCCATTGTCTGACTTTAATAAAGGAAATGTCAAAGCTCGCATGAGAATGATCGCGCAATATGCCGTCGGTGGTGAGGAAGGATTGCTTGTCATCGGTACAGATCATGCAGCTGAAGCAGTAACCGGCTTCTTCACGAAGTATGGTGATGGCGGTGCAGATGTTCTTCCGCTAACAGGTTTGACAAAACGCCAAGGCCGTGCGCTTTTAGAAGCCCTAGAAGCTCCGGAACGCCTGTATTTAAAGAAACCAACAGCCGATCTGCTGGATGATAAACCTCAGCAAACGGATGAAACAGAACTCGGCATTACGTACAATGAAATTGATGATTACTTAGAAGGAAAACCAGTGTCAGATCAAGCCGCCGAAGCGATTGAAAAGCGTTATGTTCAATCAGAGCATAAACGCCAAGTACCCGCTTCCATGTTTGATGACTGGTGGAAATAAAAAAGAAACCTCTCCAGAAGATGGAGAGGTTTCAGCGTGTAGACAAACCCTCGCATTCGTTGTCAGGCCTGCATGCCGGTGCTCACGAATGTCACATTCCGAACCGGTACTCATCCTTCCTAGGGCTGCAAAGGTTTTCTATCACGCTGAAAAGAAGACAAAGGGCTAAAATAAAGATCATTTTAGCCCTTTGTCAATAATCAGAGACCTCTCCAGATGGAGAGTTTTTTTTATGTCGAATTTCAATTGAGTTTGACAAAATAACCAAAAATTCATTAAATTAGTAGAACGATCTACTTAAGTCCATTTAACTAAATATCAATTTTTTTGATCAAAAAAAGCAAACATAATTAGTTCGATTCACTTAATTTCGCTCCTATTGACAGTATTTTCAGAAAAAATAATTGACGAATAAAAAGAATGCGCTTACAATGAAACCACATTCCGAAAAGTGAAATTAGATTCCACTGGATGGAATAAAGGGGTGGTTCACCTCCAAATAAGAAGCTAAAGGAATGATTCACACAATGAAAAATCGAAGTGCACTGGAAATTTACAAAGAGGGAGGCGCTTGGTGGGAGACTGAGATTAGTCATATTCAAAAAAATTCAATTGAAATTCGAGGGTATCCGATTGAAGAACTGATTGGTGAATTGTCTTATCCACAAATGCTCTATTTACTGCTTGTTGGTGAATTATTGGATGATTCAAAAGCAGCTCTTTTTGAAAGTGTTCTTGTCGCAGGTGCGGACCATGGACCAAGAGCACCATCTATTGCAGCAGCTAGAATGGCGGTGACTTGCGGCATTTCGTTTAATTCCTCTGTAGCAACAGGGGTGAATCTATTAGGTGACATTCATGGCGGAGCTGGAGAGAAGGCCATGCGCATGCTATACGAGGCTAAAGCGATCTACGATGATCAAAAGGATATACACTCTGCGGCAAAGCAAGTGTGTCAAACATGGTTAAATCGCAAGGAAAAAATCCCGGGAATCGGCCATCAGCTTCATGATGATGATCCGAGGGTGAGACGTCTATATGAGCTGAGTCACAAACATGTCCAGCAAGGTCTTATCAGCGGCACATATTTACGGTTAGCCGAAGCGATTAGGCATGAGCTTGAACAACTGAAAGGGAAGAAAATCACGATGAATATAGATGGTGTATCTGCTGCCATCCAATGTGAATTAAACATTCCAGCAGAAGCAGCAAAAGGCATTTTTTCCTTATCCAGAGGAATGGGCATCGTGGCGCATGCATATGAGGAGCTGACAAAGGGAGCCCTCGTGAAAGGACCTTGTCCGAATGAAGAAAGATTGGTTCGTTATGCAGGACATGGAACGCGGCACTTGAAGGAGGGAGAGAAAATTTGAGTAGTTTGAGAGCGTTGTCATATATAAACGGCGAGTGGCTGGATACCGGTCGTGTGAAAACAGATATCATCAATCCTTACTCAGGAGAAAGGATCGGTACATCCTATCTCGCCTCATCAGAAGACATAGAACAGGCACTTTCTAGTGCGCAGCATGCTAAAAAACAAATAGCGGGAATATCGGCAATCGAACGCTCAAAGCTTCTAACAAAAGCAGCCACCTTGCTTGAAGAACAAAAAGACCATTTTGCAAAACTGATTTCGCTAGAATTAGGCAAACCGCTTAAAAATACAAGAGATGAAGTTTCGCGGTCAATCGAGACGCTGGCGCAATCGGCGGAAGAAGCGAATCGATTAATAGGTGAGACCATTCCTGGCAATGTATCATCGCGCGGACAGGGAGCAATGGCCATGACATTTAAAGTACCAGTCGGAGTTGTGCTGGCGATTACCCCTTTTAATGCACCGCTCAACTTAATTTGTCACAAAGTCGGTCCGGCCTTTGCGGGAGGGAATGTCATCATTTTGAAGCCTGCACCGCAAACATCAGCTGTTGCCACAGCGTTTGTCGAACTCCTTCTCGAAGCAGGATTTCCTGAGGCTGGTTTGCAGCTTGTGATTGGCGGGGTCGACGCCGGGAAACAGTTAGTCACTGATGATAGAACGAATCTCATCTCTTTTACCGGCGGGGCTGCCGGAGGCGAACACATTACAACCTCTGCGGGATTAAAAAAGGTACTGCTTGAACTCGGAGGGAATGGAGCGACGATTGTTCATCACGATGCAGATATTGAACAAGCCGCATCCATGTGTGCCAAAACAGGCTTTAGTAATTCCGGTCAAAGCTGTATTTCTGTTCAAAGAATTTATGTCCACCAGGAAATGATGCCGTTGTTTACTGAGGTATTAAAACAAAAAGTAGAGCAGCTTGTTGTTGGAGATCCGCTGTCCAGTGAGAGTGATATCGGCTGTATGGTCGATGTACAGGCCGCACAGCGTGTTGAGGCATGGATACAAGAGGCAGAGAGCATGGGTGCCCAGCTTTTATGCGGGGGGAAAAGAAATGGAGCGAGCATCACACCGGCTATTTTGCTAAACCCTCCGAAACAGGCCAAGGTCGTCTGTGAGGAAGTGTTCGGCCCAGTTGTCAGCATTCTCCCTTATGAGGAGCTGGAGGAGGCAATTAAAGAAGCAAATGATAGCCGATATGGTTTGCAGGCAGGGATCTTTACGAATCAGCTGGATGTGGCATTACACGCAGCAAAAGAGCTTGAAACTGGCGGCGTTGTCATCAATGGGACATCGAATTTTAGACTGGATCATTGGCCTTATGGCGGGATTAAACGAAGTGGCCTTGGAAGAGAAGGTCCGCGTTTCGCCATCGAGGAGATGACCGAAACCAAAATGGTCGTGCTTCCAAATGGTCTGTGAAAGGGGCGTATGGATGTGAATGCATTTCAGCAAAAGGTAAAAAGTGTGCAGGCAGGCGGTCAGCCAATGATTTGTACGCCGCTCATCGGACAAACAAAGGAAGAATTGTTTCATGAGATAGAGGTGTTAACAGAGAAGAAGCCTGATGTGATAGAGTGGCGGGCGGATTTTTTTCATCACCTTCATGACAAGGATCAAGTGATAGAAACCCTTAAGGGAATGGTAGAAAAGGCAAAGGGCATCCCATTTTTATTCACCATTCGTTCTGAAAAGGAGGGAGGCGAAAGGATATCACTCTCAGAATCTGAGAAGGTTTCTCTGCTTGCCGAACTTTGTTCCACACAGCTTGTGGACGCCGTTGATTATGAATTCATGCATGATGTGACACATATACAGCAAGTCAGTCAGGCAGCTAAAAGACATGGCGTTACCTTGATTGTGTCGTATCACGATTTCGATCGCACCCCTGAGGTGGATCGCCTCGTGCAGCTATTCGTCAATGCAGAATCAGTCGGCGCCGACATCGCAAAGATCGCAGTGATGCCGCATTCCTATGACGATGCATTAACACTGCTCTCGGCGACCAGCCATGCGAAAAAGCAGCTGTCAATTCCCGTTATTTCCATGGCAATGGCGGAATACGGGGCTTTTACAAGAATGATTGGCGGGCTTTTTGGTTCTGTGATGACCTTTGCTGTAGGGAAAGAAAGCTCAGCTCCCGGGCAAGTGGCGATACAGGATTTGAACAATGTTCTATCTATTGTGTTTTCAAAGAATAAGTGAGTAGCAGATTCATAGCTGCACCGTGAGAGGAGAGAAACATGAAGAAGAATATTTCTACACAGGTTATTCAGTACTTAGAAAATCGGGGAGTCGAGCATATTTTCGGCCTCTGTGGTCATACGAATATTGCTTTTTTATCAGCGCTTGAAAAAAGCTCGATTCAATTTGTAAATGTCAGACATGAACAGATAGCGGCACATGCAGCAGATGGTTATGCGCGGGCGAAGAAACAGACGGCTGTTGTTCTCAGTCATCTAGGACCTGGACTCACCAATGCCGCAACAGGGGTAGCGAATGCAGCACTTGATTCCATTCCAATGGTTGTTATTGCAGGAGATGTCCCAAGTCACTATTACGGAAAGCACCCACACCAAGAAATCAATCTTCATTCCGATGCCTCTCAATACGAAATTTACCGGCCGTTTGTGAAAAGAGCATGGCGAGTCGATATTCCAGAATTATTTCCAGAGATTTTATCAAAAGCATTTCAGTTAGCTGAAAGCGGCCGTCCTGGCCCGGTGCTTATTTCTGTTCCAATGGATGTGTTCTCAAAAGACCTAGATGTGTCCCTGTTTGAACAAATCAACCATCATACACACACCATTGAAAAACCTTCTATTGATGATCAAACGGCCAATCGGATATTAGATCGATTGCTGCAGGCAGAAAGACCGCTCTTATATGTTGGGGGAGGCATTTTATTAGCTGATGCAGCTGAAGAACTAAAGGCTTTTTCTGACCATCTAAGTATCCCTGTCGCCCATTCTTTAATGGGGAAAGGAGCCATGCCGGATGATCACCCAATGACCCTTGGAATGACAGGGTTTTGGGGGACGAAATTTATCAATGATCAGTGCAAAGAGGCGGATTATATATTGGCTTTAGGCACTCGTTTTGCTGAAGCTGATGCGAGCTCGTGGGAATCGGAGTATACGTTCAATTTCCAATCAACCAAGCTCATTCATATCGACATAGATCCGAATGAAATTGGCCGTAACTACCCTGTTGAAATTGGAGCGGTAGCCGATCTTAAGCAAGCCTTGACTGTACTCAATCGAGTGGCGAGAGAAAGGCTGCCAAAAGGGCTGAATCGTCCTGAATTGAAAAAGGAAATTGCGGCATATCGTAAGGATTTTCAGGCTAGCAATCTGACGAATGTTCAAGATGAATCCTTCCCAATGAAGCCGCAGCGTATTTTGCAGGAAGTGCGGGAAGTATTGCCGCCAGATGCGTTTATTACAACGGATGTTGGCTGGAACAAAAATGGGGTTGGACAGCAATTTCCTGTGTTGACGCCAGGAACCATTTTAACGCCAGGCGGCTTTGCAACGATGGGATTTGGAGCCCCTGCCGCACTTGGGGCAAAGATTGCCCAGCCTGACCGTGTTGTTGTGTCACTCGTTGGAGACGGCGGCTTCGGTCAAAATCCATCCGTTCTCGCAACAGCCGTTGAAGAGAACATTCCTGTTGTGTGGATTGTGATGAATAACAGTGCATTTGGCACAATAGCCGGCTTGCAAATGGCGCACTATGAAACGACGTACGGCACTGTTTTTAGAAAAGATGGAGAAAGCTATTCACCGGATTTTGCTGCCATTGCGAGAGGTTATGGAATGAAGGGGATTAAAATCACCTCTGCTTCTGAATTCAAAGAAGCTTTAGCTGAAGCCATTGCTTCTCAGGAGCCTTGCGTTATTGATGTAGCAATGAAAAATGATCCTGTTCCTACGGATGGACATTGGAATATTAATGACATTTATTCACCAAATTCAAAGCGCTCACATGTCAGCGTGAATTAATCAGAATGAGGGAGGAATTAACAATGAAAATTAAAGTATTGAATCCGTTTCAAGATGGGAACCCATTATGGTTAGGCTTAGATCGTCCAGAGGAGCAAATGGTTCGAAAGGTATTTCAAACCATTACACCGGATACAGTTGGTTCAGAACATATGATGGCGGGTCTCACCATTTTTGAACCAGGGGAAGCAAGTTCAGTGCACAATCACCCGGGTTCAGAGGAATTTGATTTTGTGATTAAAGGATCTGGCGAAGTCATTTGTGATGGAGAAAGGCAGTCCTTTAAACAAAATGATTTTATGTTCATTCCTGACGGTGTCCCGCACCAGCATGTGAATACAGGAGATGAACCTTTATGGCTCATTTGGCTCTACACACCGCAAGGGCAGCTTCCAAAGGATTAAAAACCTGCACCGGTAAGCCCTCTTTTTGAATCATCAAGGCTTTCCGGGTCAATCAGAAAGATGAAAAGGGCTAAAATTAGGAATGATTTTAGCCCTTCATCACTTGAATGAAAGGGAGTCAAGCAATGAATATGAATACACCGCTCGAAGGAATAAAAATATTAGACGTCTCTACGATGATTGCTGCACCCTATGGCGCGGTGCTTCTAGGGGATTTTGGAGCAGAGGTCATCAAAGTCGAGATTCCTGGCAAAGGCGATACGCTGCGGCATGTCGGCCCTTTTGCAGATGGGGAACCACTTAGATGGTCTGGTCTCTCACGGAATAAGAAATCCCTTACACTGGATTTGCACAAAGACGAAGCAAAAGACATTTTTAAAAAACTTGCGGGCCAGGTCGATGTGCTGATTGAAAATTTCCGCCCTGGAACACTGGAAAAATGGGGCGTTGGGTACGATGTGTTAAAAGAAATCAACCCTCGTTTAATTATGATTCGTGTATCGGGTTATGGTCAAACGGGCCCGTTTAAGGACAAAGCCGGATTTGGAACACCAGCGACGGCGTTTAGCGGCTTTACATATATTCAAGGGTTTCCAGACCGGCATCCAGTCAGCCCTTCCTTTTCTCTCACTGATTATATTGCTGGCATCTATGTGGCGTTTGCTACTGTGACAGCGATGTATTACAGGGATACACATCCAGAAGGAACTGGGCAAATGGTGGATTTGGCCCTCTATGAATCTGTGTTTCGTATGTTAGAGTTTTTGGTTGCAGAATATGACAAGCTTGGGAAGGTGCGTGAGCGTTCACCGGGGCTGAGCGGACATTCAAGCCCTGCCGGCACCTATGAGACAAAGGATGGTCATTATTTGGTTCTTGTGACGAGTACAGATTCGACCTTCAATCGATTGGCAGAGGCGATGAATCGATTAGATTTACTAGAGAATGAAAAATTCGCGGTCAATGCATCCAGGCTGAGGCATAACAAAGAAATGGATGCGATCGTCTCTGAATGGATCGCGTCGAAAACAAGGGATGACGTATTAGAAATTTTAGATAAACACGGTGTTCCTGTGAGCCCAATCTTAAGTATTCGGGATATTTTTGAGCATCCGCAATTTAAAGCACGAGAGAATATCGTCGAGGTGCATCACCCTCGTCTTGGAAAAGTGAAGGTGCCTGGGATCATTCCAAAGTTTGAAAAAACACCTGGAAGTATCCGTCACATTGCACCTGATTTAGGCGAACATAATTATGAAATTTTAACAAATATGCTTGGCTTAACAGAAGAAGAGTGTAAGCAGTTAGAAGAAAAAGGGGTAATTTAATACGCTCAACCGAACCGCACGCTGCGGAAACAAAGGAGGATGGTTATGAAAGTGCATTCAGAACTGAAGGGGAATGAATTGCAGCCCGCATATGTGAAACCAACGAAAGCCCGTTTTGGCATATTGATTCTGTTGTTTTTTATTACCGCTATTAATTATATTGATCGAGCCAGTGTATCCATTGTTGCTCCTGCAATTCAATCTTCATTGCAATTAAATCCTGCCTTATTAGGCTTGATTTTTTCAGCATTTAGCTGGACATATACAGCGATGCAAATACCAGGCGGTTTTATTCTCGATAAATTTGGCTCAAAGGTAACGTATGGGATATCACTCGTTACTTGGTCTATTTTCACATGCTTACAGGCGTTTGCGAACAGCTTTGCCTTTTTATTCGGCTGCCGTTTGTTTATTGGGATTACAGAATCTCCCGCTTTTCCTGCAAATAACCGTATTGTTACCACATGGTTTCCAAGGCGGGAACGGGCTTTTGCAACAGGTGTTTATACTGCTGGAGAGTATGTGGGTCTTGCATTTGCGACACCTCTTCTATTTTGGATCATGACGACTTTCGATTGGAGAACCGTCTTCATTACGGCAGGTGCGCTCGGTATCATATTTGCTTTCTTTTGGTACAAGTATTATCACGAACCGAAAGAGCATCCGAAGATAAATGAAGATGAGTTAGGATTAATCCGGCAAGGCGATGGGCTGACAGTCGCATCACAGGAGAAGCTGAAATGGGCAGACTTTGCCGCCCTTCTAAAATATCGTAAATTGATCGGGCTTTATATTGGCCAATTCTCTGTTGCGTCTACCCTTTTTTTCTTTTTAACATGGTTTCCGACCTATTTGGCAGAGGCGAAAAATATGGCGTTTCTCAAGGTAGGTTTTGCTGCTTCTCTTCCTTATATTGCTGCATTCTTTGGGGTCTTGTTTGGAGGTTATGTGTCTGATTGGCTGCTTAAAAAGGGCGTATCAGTGAATGTAGCGAGAAAGCTGCCAGTAGTGGTTGGCTTGCTGATGACGAGTACCATTGTTTTAGCAAACTTTACAACAAATATCCCGCTTGTGCTGACCATTTTATCCATCGCTTCATTTGCGCAAGGATTGTCTAATATCTCTTGGACGATGCTGTCTGAGGTGGCACCGCGGGAAATGGTTGGGCTGGCTGGCGGCGTATTTAACTTTTTTGCTAATTTAGCTGGGATCATCACTCCGCTGATTATCGGATTCATCGTGTCGGCGACAGGCTCTTACAATGGAGGAATTTTATTCGTCAGTTTAGTTGCTTTAGGCGGGGCATTGTCGTACATCTTTATCGTAGGTAAAATTGAACGTATTCAATTAAAACCATAGAGAGAAAGCAAAAGAGAACTCAAGGGTGAGTTCTCTTTTCAGCGTGTAGACAAACCCTTGCATTCGTTGTCAGTCCTGCGTGCTGGTGCTCACGAATGTTAAATTCGCTCCGCGCCCGTGCTCGTCCTTCCTAGACTTCAAAGGTTTTCTATCACGCTGAAAAGAAGACAAAGGGCTAAAATCAACATCATTTTAGCCCTTTGTCAACAATCTGAAAAGAGAACTCAAGGATGAGTTCTCTTTTTTATGTATAAAAGATAACGGTGATGATCGCTGCACATGCGATACCCATGCTGATATAAAGGCTGGCAAACCATATATTCCAGCGAGTGATACGGTAAGGGTTGACCTTCATCAAATCAGCTAATAGGGAGACAGAAACATTAAAAGGACTAAACATAACAGTCGATGTGCCAGCAACGATCAGCATGATGGCAATGGGAAGAGCAGGCAGTTCATGGATGACTGGTGCCATCATGCTGACTAACAAAGCAAGTGAGACGAGCGGGTGAAAGCCGCAAAGGGCAGTGATCAGAAAATACAACCCAATGACACAATAAACCCAAATGGCATGGTCTGATATACTGACAATAAATGCTTGAATCGGCTGCATACTGTTTGTCGCAAGGAGCATATCGACAAAGAAGCCTGCACTTAAAAATAGACACATATAGTTGGAGAGCTGACGGGTTCTTTCTTTCCAATGAGGCACAGAGACAGCGATATACTGTTTTCTTTTTTTGATAACAGAAGAGAATAATAGAGCAAATGGAATAATCGTCAGTACTACAGCGAATAAATAGCCTTTCCCAATCCATGCATCGACAAGTGAGACGACTGTCATAAAACCTAGCAGCATGAAAGCGAGCTGAAGGGTTTTTCGCTTAATTCGATGAGGATTGGCGTTTGTTTCTGAAGACTGAATGATGTTTGGTAATCGTTTGCTTTGACGAGAAAAAAGCATCCAATCTATCGCCAGCACAACGACCATTAAACCAAAAGTAATAGGTGCAATTTGATAATATTTTAGTTTGGTTGCATCAATGGTGACGCTTACCAGCACTTCAACAGGACTCCAGCTTAAACATAATGCATATGACCTTAAGAGGTTGCGTGTATAAAGATGTTGTTTCACTTGTTCTTTTAGGGATTCGAGCGACGGTTTGAGCGATGTATATAGTAAAGGAATCGTCGCGATATTTAAAAACATGCCGAGTATATGAGTGACAAATGAACTCTTGCGATAAAGCTGATTTGAGCTCGTTGTATGCAGTGTGAGCAGTTTATTTAATTGTGTATCGAAATGTCCAACATGTATGAGAGAATGAATAAAAGGCAGCATGAAAAAGAGAGAAAGCAAGCCCAGCATGGAATGAAAGTGAAGAAAAAACGTGTGCAATGGCTGGCCGGATAAGAAGAATAAGAACAACCCAATGATGAGAAATACAGCACCTGTTTTCAAATAAAGCCCGCTTGCTTTCTTAAAAGAAATGGTGAGCGAAGCAGCGGCCAGCAGACCAACAAAATAGGAGAGTATGAGAGCAGGAAATAGTTGATGAACTATATATAGACTGATAAGCAGTGTAAAAACGAGCAGGTACATTCAAATATCTCCTCCATCAAATATCTTCAATTGATTTTATTCTGTCTGGTGGAATTTGTTTTCTTTTAGTGGAACGTTTAAAATGGATTATAGCAAAATCGATCGTTGATGTCGATAAGAAATCAAAGGGGAAAAGGAGAAAGTGAATATGGCTGATAAAAAGTCAAAAGAAGAATCAGGACTGCGTACAGTTCAGCGTGCTTTGGATATTCTTTATTGTTTTAGTGAAGAACGTCAAGAGCTGACGCTAACGGATATTTCAAAAGAGATGAATTTAGCAATGTCTACGACAACGAGACTGCTCAAGGCACTTGAAATGAATCATTTTGTGGAGAAGAATCAAGAAACAATGAAATACCGATTGGGTCAAAGGCTTTATCTCCTCGGATACATTGCAGGGAAGTCCATTAAATTGAGGGAACTGGCTAAGCCACTCATGTACTCACTTCGTGATGAAACAAAGGAAACCGTCAACCTGTATGTACTGGATTCAACAAGCAGGGTTTGTATTGAACAAGCGGAAGGGCTGCAATCGATTCGGCATCTTGTCAAGATTGGTGAAAAGCTGCCATTGTACGCAGGTGCAGGCGGAAAGGTATTATTGGCATTTCAAAGTGAAGAATTTCAACAAAAAGTATTAGCGTATGAGGCTGATCATGTGATGAAGGGTGACTGGCAAAAGGAACGTAAACATATTCTTGACACATATACTTCTTGCAGCATCGATGAACGCGAGGTAGGATCTGCGGCAGTAGCGGCACCAATCTTTAACATTCATGGTGAAGTGAAAGCCTGTTTATCCATATCTGGTCCAACCCATCGGTTTACTGAAGAAGTCATTCCTCAGCTGCAGCAAAAAGTGAAAGAACAGGCACAGCGGCTTTCTGAACAGCTCGGCTACGTCGTCAAACACAATTTTTAAGATTGCCTATCTTTTCGCGCTCCATTTATCATATAATAGAAACATTATGTAGCATTCCTTGTCGTAGGGAGGACGTGTCACGACCATGAAAATCAATAGAGAAATTCCTGTAAGACAGCGGAATATTGTCCTCATTGGCTTTATGGGTGTTGGGAAAACAACCATTGGGCAGCTGGTTGCCAAAAAGCTATATAGAGATTTTATTGATGTCGATCAGGAGATTGAGAAAAAGTACAACATGACGATTCCAGAGATGTTTCAGCAAAAAGGAGAAGCATTCTTCAGGCAGGCTGAAAAGGATTATATCGTCGATTTATGTGAACATACACAGCTCAAGATCGTTTCCCTTGGAGGCGGTGCATTCAAACAGGAAGAAATCAAACGCGCCTGCTTGAAGCATTGTACCGTTCTTTTCCTTGATCTATCGTGGGAGAATTGGAAGCAGCGGCTTGATATTTTAATCGAAAACCGCCCTGTTCTTCACAACCGGACGCTTGATGAGATGAAAGAGCTGTTTGAAGAGCGCCGGGAGATTTATTCTCTTCATAACTCAAGAGTGGAAACAGATCATTTAGAGGCTGAGGAAGTCGCCAATTATATTGTGGACACACTCAAGCTTGGCTGGGATTTATATTCGAAATAAAAAAAGTCTACCGTTGAGGGTAGACTTTTTTTCTATTGAATTCTTTTCCTTCGTACATATGATGATGCTTTGACAACCAAAATGTATTTATCCTTTTTTTGGTGTGCAGCCGTTTGGAAAAAGCGGTGATCCTCCTTCAATCAATTCATGATGATGAGTTTTTTGATATAGATCATTTTCTTTTTCGGAAAAATAAAATAGTATCTAAATTTTAATAAGAGTTTTTTGAATTATGATAATCTTAAAAAAATAATGTTGACATCTTCCGTGAGGACATTCTATGATTGTTTACGTAAACGCTTACGGTAAACGTTTACTATAATCGAATGGGGAGGAATTTGTTGATGAAAAATAAAGAAAAATGGAGCGGTGTATTCCCGGCGGTCTTAATTCCTTTTAAAGATGACTATTCAATTGATGAACCTGCTTTTCGTAAGCTTGTTCGCTGGGTGGCGGAGCACGAAGGAATTAACGGGATTGTTGTCAATGGACATACGGGCGAGATTATGACTTTGCTGCCACATGAACGAGCTGAGGCTGTGCGTATTGCAGCCGACGAATTAAAAGGGGAAGTACCTGTCATTTCCGGGGTATCAGCTGAAGGGACAATTGAAGCGATCCAGCATGCAAAAGCAGTTCAAGAAGCTGGCGGAGAAGGTATCCTTCTCATGCCGCCGCATTCATGGCTGAGATTCGGTATGCAGCCTGAATCACCTGTCCAATTCTTTAAAGATGTTGCAGAAGCGATTGACATTTCAATCATCGTCCATCAATATCCAACGTGGACAAAAACCTCATATACAACGAATCAATTACTAGAAATGTCGGAAATTGAAAATGTTGTCTCATTCAAAATTGGTCAAAGAGACATGGCACAATATGAAGTCGATGTGCGCGCACTGAAAAAGCATGCACCAGATGTATCGCTGCTCACATGTCACGATGAATATTTATTGCCAACATTAGTTCAAGGGATTGATGGGGCGCTTGTCGGTTTCGGCTGTTTTGTGCCAGATTTGATCGCTGAACTTGTGAAATGTGTGGAAAAACAAGACCTTGCAGCAGCTAATAAAGTGTACGATAGAATCTTTGAATTAAAGCATGCTGTATATAAAATGGATGAACCTTCCTCTACCTCTCATCTGCGAATGAAGGAAGCGATGTTCCAGAGAGGTTTGATCAGCAGTTCGCTTGCTAGAAAGCCGGTATTACCTTTAACTCAAAAGGAAAAAGAAGAGATTCGCCAAGGCCTTCAAAGTGTTGGTTTGCTTAAGGAAAACGTCAGTAGATAACAGACCATTGATTTCATGATGAAGGTGAGTCAGGTTATAATAGGGTATAAAACAACAGACTCCCGGAGGTATGAAATGTGTCAGTAAGTATTAAAGATGTCGCATTGAAAGCAGGAGTGTCTATAGCCTCTGTTTCCCGAGTATTAAGTGGAAAACCAGGAGTAGGCGCTCAAACGGCTGAAAGAATCAAACAAGTGATTGATGAGTTAGGCTACCGCCCTAATTTAGGAGCGAGAGGGCTCGTGAAAAGAAAGACTGGGAATATCGCTGTAGTGGTTCCCCGCGGTTCATATATTTTGAATAATCCATTTTTTTCAACGATTTTAGACGGCATAGCGAAGGAATTAGATGAGACCGAATTCAATATGCTGATGTCATTTACATCTGTGCAGCAGCAGCGGTTACTTGAGACGCAGGCTGTAGATGGTGCCATTTTATTTTCTCCAAGAAATGAAGAATTGAGCATGGATTGGCTAAAAAGTTTGGCTATTCCCATTATCGTTGTCGGAAGTTACTTAGAGGATTCACCATTTCCATGTGTCAGGCCAGATGATGAAGAAGGTGTTTGTCAATCTGTAACGGCCTTATTTGATAAAGGTCATCGAACCATTGGGCTGGTCAATGGTCCAATGAGTTCGATGCATAGTGTGAGGTATTACAAGGGGTATGAGCGCACACTGAAACGTTTAGGATTAACATTGAACAAAGAGCTTGTGTTTGAGTTAGATGAATTTGATGGGGGAAAAGTAGTAGAAGTGGTTTCTCGATTTCTCCAAGGAAACCAGCACATGACTGGAGTTGTTTGCTCTTCAGATTTTTTGGCGATAGGGGTCATGAAAGCGGCAGAAAACGCAAATGTGTCAATACCTCATGATTTGTCTGTCGTTGGTGCCGATGATGTGCCCATTGCAAGTTTCCTAACCCCTTCTTTATCTTCTGTTCATGTTGATTTAGTTGGAATGGGAAGAAAAGCTGTTTCTTTACTAACACAGTTATTAGAAGGAGAACAGTTAGAGGCGATGGAGCATATCTTCCCTATGTATTATATAGATCGGGGCACCACGGGAACGCCAAAAAAGATTTGATAGATGCTGAAAACTCGTATGAACGCTACAGAATTTCAGCTAGATTTAAAATGTAAGCGATTTCTTCAGCGCTCTTCGGCATGTACTTTTGCATCATTTCCTCTAATAAGGAGGAGATACCATGACGTTAGAACTCAGCGGAAATTCAAATTCTCAAGGTGGGCAAGTTGTTGATAGAGCTTCACAACTATTGACCAGGATGGAAAGTGTACCTTTTTCGAGGTGGCATTTAAAACCTCGGATCATTATGGGATCTGCTACCTTTTTTGATGCTTTTGATGCGCTATCTTTAGCGTTTGTTCTCCCGGTCCTCATCGGCATGTGGAATTTATCACCTGCTCAAATTGGCCTTCTTATTGGGTCTGGTTATATAGGACAAGCGATTGGTGCTATTTTCTTTGGGTGGTTAGCAGAAAGGCGCGGCCGTGTATTTAGTGCAAAGTGGACGGTGTTCCTCATGTCTATTATGAGTATCGCATGTGTATTTTCAGGTAATTTTATGGCCCTTTTTATTTTCCGCTTTATACAAGGGATTGGAGTTGGAGGAGAGGTGCCGGTAGCAGCCTCATATATTAATGAGTTGTCCCGAGCCCAAGGAAGAGGCAGATTTTTTATGCTTTATGAGATGATTTTTCCATTAGGATTAATGATCTCAGCTCAAATTGGTGCATTTGTTGTACCTAGCTTTGGGTGGAAATGGATGTTCTTGATTGGAGGCATTGGAGGTTTAATCGTCTTTGGATTCTTTTTCATGCTGCGTGAATCGCCAAGGTGGCTTATTTCGAAAGGCAGGTTAGATGAAGCCGAAAGAATTATTGAAGAAATTGAAGCTAGTACTGACAAACGAATGCCTGTCGCAAATCAAGTATCCAGCAGTACTGAAAAAGGCGACTGGAAAGAGCTATTTTCAACTTTTTACCGTAAAAGAACATTGGTCGTATGGGGACTATGGTTTTCTGCCTACTTTGTATCGAATGGTTTAAATAACTGGTTACCGAGTCTTTATAATACTGTTTACCATTTGCCAGTCGGAGATTCATTAAGGGCAGCATCTCTCACAAATATTTTACAGACCATAGGGGTATTTGCTTGTGCATTTTTAATTGATAAAGTGGGACGGAAGCGCTGGGCAACCATTGCATTTGTATTAACAGGTGTTTTATTAACGGCTTTATGGATCAGCGGAGCGACTTCACCAGAAAGCGTCATCTATTTAGGGTCTGCTGCTTACGGAATGATGGGGACAATTACAGTTCTCCTCTATCTATATACACCTGAAATTTATCCGACACGTATGAGGGTGATTGGAACGGCATTTGCTACATCGTGGCTTAGACTGGCCTCAGCGATCGCTCCTATTATGATAGGTTTTATTTTAGAGGTAAGCGGTGTTTCAACTATTTTTATTCTTTTTGCAAGTGTGACGGTAGTGGGAGCAATTCTTGCTTTTAAAATGATCGAAACGCGCGAGAAAGTATTAGAGGATATTGCACCGTAAGTTACGCATGCAGTAAAGAACTTATTCCAAAGAGGGTAGGTTCTTTTTTTATTCAGAGGATCTAAAATGCCTCACCTATCTTCGTTCATTTATCATATAATAGAAACATAATCTAGTCGTGAAGAGAGACGTGTCACGAACATGAAAAGCCACCTGTGAAACAGTGAAGATTAAAAAAGTCTACCGGCGATGGTAGACTTTTTCTATCAGTTTAATGCTTAATTCCTTGAAGCAGTGCAGCTTTTAAACAGAAGGAAATGGGCTGATGCTGTGCATCGAATTGAAGCTGAAACAGCTGCTTTGTGTCAGGGTCTGCGGCTTGAAGGTGGGAAACGATCTCCTTTTGAATATTCTCTGGCGTGCGTCCGCGTATAATCCAGTCCTGATAATCAATATGCAGATCCCAGTAACCAATCTCTTTCTGAGTCAATTGGTTGTCATCGAAAAGCTCTTTCCATTCTGATAACGAGCTTTCCCGCACATGAGAAGGGTCTCTCAGTCTATTTAAGTGATTAATAAATGAATCCTGTGCAGGGTTTTCAGGTGCATAATGGTCGACGAGCAGAAATTGGCCGCCTTTTTTTAAGACTCGGCTGATTTCAGACATGGCTGGCGGAAGGTTTGGAAAGTGGTGAGCAGCAAATCGGCACGTCACTAAATCAAATGATTCATCAGAGAAGGGCAATGCTTCTGCGGCTGCCTGCTCAAAAGTAATGTGGTTCAGGTGGCGTTCTTCCGCTAGTGCTGCTGCAATCTCGATCATTTTTTGCGTGACATCAATGCCGACCCCTTTAGAGATAACGTCTGAAAAGGAAAAAACGGTATGTCCTGCCGCGCAGCCAATATCAAGTAAATGCTCATGTCCCTTCGCATTTGCTGTTGTTTTCATCCATTCCAGCTCTTCTCCGGCTGCAAATATAGGTGAATCTCGATAGTTCTCGGCATTTTGTGAAAATTGGTTCTCGGCTTTAGCATATGGATTCATTTCTTTTCCCCCTTTGTGGTCTCTTTATCGTAGAATTCCTTCTGTTATTTGTCTAAGACATAAAAGATATGACATGGATAGTTAAAACCTATGAGGTGATGAATGTGGATATACGAATGATGGAATATGTCATTGAAGTGTACCGGCAGCAAAGTTTTACAAAAGCAGCGGATCAACTTCATATTGCACAGCCTTCTTTAAGCCAGCAAATGAAGAAGCTGGAAGAGGAATTAGACACACCGCTATTTATTCGAAATTATGGACAAGTAACGCCCACACCTCAAGGGAGACGATTCATTAAAAGGGCTGAGAATATTTTGAAGGAAAGAGATGATTTGCTGCGTGAAATGGGAGAAGCAGCTTATGAAATCGGGAGAGAGCTGAACATTGGAGCGCCAGCAGTCACAGGGGGATATGTCTTGCCCGGTTTATTAAAAACCTTTTGTCAAACGTATCCTCATGTTCGCGTTCAACTGATAGAAGAGTCTCCTCGTGAGCTCGAAAAACGTCTATTGGCCGGAAAACTGGATTTGGCTATTTTATCTATGCCTGTCGAGCATGAATCATTGAAAACGAAACAAATGCTGACAGAGCCGCTCCTTCTTGCAGTTCCACAAGCTGCTCAGCCTTGGTTATCAGAGGAATTGAACGAGATCATCAAGCAAGCAGGGCAAAAAGAAATGGTTCCCTTTCAACTTCTTGAAGGTATCCCATTTATTATGCTGAAAGAGGGATACGGTTTTCGGCATGTGGTCATGGAACTGTGCCGTTATCACGGTTTTCAGCCAAAAGCGGCTTTTGAAACAAGTCATATTCAAACAGCACAGGCATTGGTCAAAAACGAACTAGGTGTGACCGTTGTGCCGAAAATGGTGGCACAAGAGGATAGGAACCAAGTTATTTATTTAAACATTGATTCATGCCCAACCCGAACACTTGTGTTTGCATATGTTGAAGAAAGGTATTTAACGAAAGCCGCTCAAGCCTTCATGGACCTTTATCAGAACCAAGGGGAAGCTTAAACAAACGTTTAATTAAACGCAAACAGCAGGGGAGCACCCTGCTGTTTAATATAAGTCCAGACGCTGATCCGTCATAACCGGAATTTGCTGTCTGACTTCATCCACTAGCTGAAGATCAATTTCCGCATAATAAATATCTTCGTCATCTTTTGTTTCAAGCAGGATGCGGCCGAGTGGATCAATCACCATAGAGTGTCCAGGGAATGCCGTGTCTCTGCTTGTGCCTGTTCTGTTAACAGCAATCATAAATGACTGGTTTTCAATCGCTCTTGCGATGAGCAGGCTGCGCCAATGGTCCACTCTTGCTGACGGCCATTGCGCCGTATTGACAAGCACCTTCGCTCCTTTGTTCACAAGTGTTCTGGAAAGCTGCGGGAAGCGGAGGTCATAGCAAATCATCGCACCAATTGTTACATCTTCACCATAGTCAAATAAACCAAGCTGATCACCAGCGGTTAAATAGTTGTGCTCATCCATTAAGCGGAATAAATGAATTTTATCATAATCTAACAAAAGCTCACCTTGGCGGTTAAAAACATACATTGTGTTGGTAATGTGTTCATCTTCTGTCCGTTTATTTAATACACTTCCTGCGATGAGATACACTTGGTGGTTGCGGGCAAAGGAGGAGAAGAGCTGCTTTGTGCGTTCACCGTTTATATCTGCAAGCTGCTCGGCTTGTTCAAGGGCGTAGCCGGTATTCCACATTTCGGGTAAAATGATCAGATCAGGCTGCTCGCGGACTGCTTCTTCTAAAAACGCTTCTGCTTTTTTAAAATTCACTTCAGGTTCTCCAATTTGTACGTCCATTTGGACAAGGGCGATTTTCATATGGGTTCCTCCTTTATTCGCTATATGTCATGTGAAAATCATGAATGTATGTAATGGTTTATTCTAGTCTTCAAGGCCAGTTTCTTTATCATAAAGGTTTCCATCATCTTTGCCAATAGAAATGTCAGAAGGTTTTGTTAAATGACTTTCTCAATCAAGAAATGAGTGGTATGATACCTATAACTAATAAAACAAAGGGGAATAGTATGATATGCAATTGTTCGATTTATCACTAGAAGATCTAAAAAAATATAAACCAAAGAAAACTGCACGTCCTGATTTCTCAGACTTTTGGAAGAAATCGCTCGAAGAACTGCGCCAAGTGGAGGCAAAGCCAACACTTGAACCGTATGACTATCCAGTGAAAGGCGTCAAGGTGTACCGCCTGACGTATCAAAGCTTTGGACATTCTAAAATTGAAGGCTTTTATGCTGTACCTGATCAATCTGGCCCGCATCCAGCGCTCGTTCGTTATCATGGCTATAATGCCAGCTATGACGGCGGCATTCACGACATCGTCAACTGGGCGCTCCACGGCTATGCAATTTTTGGTATGCTCGTCCGCGGTCAAGGCGGCAGTGAAGATCAGACAGTGACACCAGGCGGTCACGCTTTGGGGTGGATGACAAAAGGCATTTTATCAAAAGAGACCTACTATTATCGCGGTGTTTATTTAGATGCGGTTCGTGCACTCGAAGTCATTCAGTCCTTCCCTGAAGTGGATAAACACCGGATCGGCGTAATTGGTGGAAGCCAGGGAGGCGCATTAGCGGTAGCAGCTGCAGCCCTTTCAGATATTCCGAAGGTCGTCGCGGCAGATTACCCTTATTTATCAAACTTTGAGCGTGCAGTGGATGTGGCATTGGAGCAGCCTTATTTAGAAATCAATTCGTACTTTCGGAGAAATAGTGACCCGGAAGTGGAAGAAAAGGCATTTGAGACATTAAGCTATTTTGACTTAATCAATTTAGCTGGATGGGTCAAACAGCCAACATTGATGGCGATCGGTCTGATTGACAAAATTACCCCGCCATCTACTGTGTTTGCGGCATACAACCATTTAGAAACAGATAAAGACCTAAAGGTATATCGCTATTTTGGACACGAGTTTATCCCGGCTTTTCAAACAGAGAAGCTTTCCTTCTTACAAAAGCATTTGCTCAAATAAAAGAAAAAAGAGGCCGCTCTAGGAGGGCCTCTTTTTTAATAACTCGTATTTTGTCTCGTTTTTTCATCAGGTACTAACGCGGTGATAATAAGGGCAAGAGCTGTGATGATATGAAGGATGAATCCAAGTATCGGAATCCAGGCGAGGCAGGATGTGATAATCCCAATGATGCTGCCAATCATTGGTCCTTGGTCTCGCTTCGATAAGACGAGTGTGATAATATGCAGAATAAGCATGACCATGAGCGGTGAATAGCCATTGCTAATAATAAATAGCCCTCCGATGACAGGGATGGCAAGACAGGCTTCAAAAATCCCGGTGATCCATTTCATGATGCGAGATATAGACATGAGATCCAACTCCTTTTTCATATATGTCTTATTCGTATTTTACCAAAACGTGAAGAAGTCATGCAGATTTCTATAGAAAGAGTTGATGGATGATGAGAGAGAGAATCAAGGAAGAGCTGAAAATCATCGAAGAAACGTATGACGTGAAAATTTGCCTCGCGGTTGAATCAGGCAGCAGAGCATGGGGATTCCCCTCGACTGATAGTGATTACGATGTCCGTTTTTTATATGTTCCTCGAAAAGAATGGTATTGGGCAATGGAAGAACATCGTGATGTCATTGAACGGCCGATTGATGATGTGCTTGATATCAGCGGCTGGGAGCTTAGAAAGGCACTTCGCTTATTCAATAAATCGAATCCGTCCATCATGGAATGGCTGTCGTCTGACATCATCTATGCTGAATCCTTCTCTTTGGCAAAGCAGCTAAGAGAATTAAAGGATCGAGCGTTTTATCCTGCAGCATTGATGTATCATTACCTCAATATGGCGAAGCGGAATGAAAGCCGGCATTTACGAGGAGAGCAGGTGCGAATCAAGAAGTATTTCTATGTGCTTCGTCCGCTGCTTGCCTGTCAGTGGATTGAACGATACCGGACGGTTCCGCCGATGGACTTTCATGAACTGCTCGAAGAACTAGTGGAGGAAGATCCGCTTTTAGCGGAAATCCATGAGCTGCTCAAACGTAAAATGGACGGAGAAGAAATGGATGTAGAAAACCGCCTCGCTTATGTCCATCCATTTATCGACAAAGAGCTCGCGCGATTTGATGAATTGGTGAAAAGCTACAATCAGCCGAAAGACAACCTGTTGCAAGAATTAAATGAGCTGCTGCAGTCTACCCTTGATGAGGTGTGGGCGTAAGCAGGGAAGAGCCAGCCGGATCACGGCAGGCTCTTTTTTATCTCTTATTGTGATAAAACCACAAAAAAAGTCAGAATTTTTGTCATCTTCAAATATTGTAGCGGACAGCTTATGAGCTTTACAATAAAGACATAGCTTACAAAGAGTGGGAGGTGCCCTTTATGGAGTCGGTCACAAGAAATTTCTTCTTGTTTTTGTCAAAGAGCAGTCTCTTGAACCATATTGCTCGTAATTGGGGAAGTGCTGTTGCATCTAAGAAAATCATCGGAGGGAAGGACTTTGAGAGTGCCATCCCTGTTATCAAGCGATTAAATGACCAAGGAATGGCTGTGACAGTTGATCACCTTGGTGAGTTTGTTACAAAGGCAGAGATTGCCAATGAACGGACGACTGAGTGTATTCAAACCATTCAGCGGATTGCTGAGGCGGGACTCAATTCCCATGTGTCACTCAAAATGACATCCCTTGGCCTGGATATTGACGATGACCTTGTGTATCACAATATGAAACGTATTTTAGATACGGCAGAGAAACACCGTATCATGGTGACAATCGATATGGAGGATGAACAGCGCTGTCAAAAAACGCTGGACATTTTTAAAGAGATGAAATCTCAATATGAGTATGTCAGTACGGTCTTGCAGGCGTATTTGTACAGAACAGAAAAGGATCTTGAAGACCTAAATGAGCTGCAGCCATTTTTAAGACTTGTAAAGGGTGCCTATAAGGAATCCGCCGAAGTGGCGTATCCAAACAAAAAAGATGTCGATCTGAATTATCAAAAGCTGATCGAAAAGCAATTGCTCTCAGGGAACTATACAGCCATTGCGACACATGACGATCAAATGATCGAGTTCACAAAAAATATTGTGAAAAAACACAATATACAGACAAGTCGGTTCGAATTTCAAATGCTGTACGGCATGAGATCAGAAACGCAGCAGGCACTTGTGAAAGAAGGCTATCAAATGAGGGTCTATACTCCGTATGGACGAGAGTGGTATGGCTACTACATGAGACGTCTTGCAGAACGGCCGGCAAACATTGCCTTTGCTCTAAAAGGGATGACGAGAAAATAAATTGAAACGGGAGCGTGACAAAAATGACAACACCTTACAAGCATGAACCATTCACGGATTTTAGCCAGGAAGAAAACCGCAAAGCGTTTGAACAAGCATTAGCTAAAGTAACAGAATCACTTGGTCAAACCTATCCGCTCGTGATTAATGGAGAAAGAATTGAAACGAAAGACAAGATTGTTTCGATCAATCCAGCGAAAAAGGATGAAGTGGTTGGAACCGTATCAAAGGCCGGGAAGGAAGAGGCAGAGCAGGCGGTTCAAGCAGCAGCGAAAGCATTCGAAACATGGCGCTACACGTCTCCAGAAGAAAGAGCTGGCGTATTATTCAGAGCTGCGGCAAGCATTCGCCGTAAAAAGCATGAGTATTCAGCCCTTCTTGTCAAAGAAGCAGGTAAGCCTTGGAATGAAGCGGATGCAGATACAGCAGAAGCGATTGACTTCCTAGAATATTATGCCCGTCAAATGCTGGAGCTGGCGAAAGGAAAGCCAGTGAACAGCCGCGAAGGCGAACGCAATCAATATGTTTACACACCAACTGGCGTGACGCTCGTGATTCCGCCGTGGAACTTCTTGTTTGCGATCATGGCAGGAACAACAGTAGCGCCAATCGTCACTGGGAATACAGTTGTTTTAAAACCCGCAAGTGCGACGCCTGTCATTGCAGCCCGTTTTGTGGAGGAGCTTGAGCAAGCCGGTCTTCCAAAGGGTGTTGTCAACTTTGTACCAGGAAGCGGAGCAGAGGTCGGGGATTACTTAGTAGATCATCCGAAAACAAGCCTGATTACATTCACTGGATCAAGAGAAGTAGGGACACGTATCTTTGAACGCGCAGCAAAAGTGCAGCCAGGCCAGCAGCATTTAAAACGTGTCATTGCTGAAATGGGCGGTAAGGATACAGTGGTTGTCGATGAGGATGCAGATGTTGAATTAGCGGCTAATGCCATTTTCACATCAGCCTTCGGATTTTCAGGTCAGAAATGTTCAGCTGGATCTCGGGCTGTCGTCCATGAGAAGCTGTATGACCAAGTGGTTGAGCGAGTGAAGGAAATCACAGAAACGAAAACAACAGCCAACCCACTTTCTGCCGATGTTTACATGGGACCTGTCATTGATCAAGCGTCCTTTGACAAGATCACGGATTATATCGAGGTTGGCAAACAGGAAGGCCGTTTAGTCACTGGCGGAACGAGTGATGATTCGGAAGGATACTTTATCCACCCGACCATTTTTGCAGATCTTGAGCCAACTTCCCGTTTAATGCAAGAAGAAATCTTTGGACCAGTCTTGGCTTTCTCGAAAGTCTCTAGCTTTGATGAGGCACTTGAGGTAGCCAACAACACAGAATACGGTTTAACAGGTGCTGTCATTACGAATAATCGTGATCACATCAACCGTGCGAAGCAGGAGTTCCATGTAGGGAACCTTTACTTTAACCGTAACTGCACAGGTGCCATCGTTGGTTACCACCCATTCGGCGGCTTCAAAATGTCAGGAACGGATTCAAAAGCAGGCGGTCCAGATTACCTAGCTCTGCACATGCAGGCAAAAACGATTAGTGAAATGTTTTAATATGGAAAAGCATGAACCTGCACTGATGGGTTCATGCTTTTTTTGCCTGCTTGCGACTTGTTTCTATACAAATCTGACTGGAAAGAAGTATGATAAATGTATCACTTAATCAGGGAGCAATCGGGATGGAAGAGATATTAGAAAAGCTTCATACATTTTTTGATGTCGATAAATTAATTGCATTTATTAGCGGATATTTAAAAAAACCAGTCATTTTAGAAAGCACAGAGTGTCAGCTCCTTGCTTATAATTCTTACAGCATTCAGCAGTTTGACCCAGTCAATCAGCAAACGATTTTCTCCAAGGAATGTCCGGGGTCTGTGGTCGATTGGTTAAAGAAAACAGGGGTAATTGAGCGGCTTCACAAGGAGTCAAAGCCTTTTTATGTGAGCGGCCATGACGAGCTCGGATTTAATCGGCGGGTGGCTGTGAGCGCCAAGCATAAACAAGAGGTAGTAGGCTTTATTTGGGTGCAGGACATTGAGGACTCCCTCTCTCAGGAGGAGCTGCAATTTTTACACGAAGCTTCCTTTCAGGTTGGAAAAGTGATTTATAAGAATAAGAAACAGCTTGAGAAAAAGGAAGGCAAGATTGAAGAGTTTTTCAAAAAGGTCATGGATGATCATTTTTATACTGAAGAAGAGCTGAAATGGGAGGCTGAGAACTTAAGCATTCCACTGCCAGCCGTATTTACCGTTATGGTCGTGCACGCTGCCGATAACAAAAGTGAGACGGCAGAAGATGTGAAGGATGTCATTCGAACGTATTTGCAGCTAGAGGATAAAGTAAATCACGTCTATTCGGTTCAAGCAGATATTGTCGTTATATTAGGCAGCCTGTCAGACCGGCACTCACCGAAAGCGACTGCCGCTGATGTCATCGCACATCTGCAATCAAAAACGAATGCCCATCCTTCCCCTTTGTATATTGGGATGGGAAGAGAGTACCGTGATGTCATGAAAATGAGTACAAGTCGATTTGAAGCGATAGAGGTCGTCAAGGCAGTA
Organism: Bacillus sp. FSL M7-0791; assembly: GCF_038627085.1. NCBI lineage: Bacteria > Bacillati > Bacillota > Bacilli > Caryophanales > Bacillaceae > Bacillus > Bacillus sp. FSL M7-0791. The sequence continues at coordinate 343,609 of NZ_CP152022.1, forward strand.
AAAATTGTCGGAGGGCAAGAACTGATTCCATATGATTATGAGAATTTAGGGGTCTTCCGGTTTTTAGACTCTATTTACAGCCATCAAAAAAAGAAAAACGACTTCAATCCAGATTTGTTACGCTTGAAGGAAAAAGACCGCGAGAGTCAAACCTCGTTTTTAAAAACGCTGGAAGTCTACTTATTGAATAACTGCAAGCTAAAGCCAGCAGCGGAGCAGTTGTTTATTCATCAAAATACATTAAACTATCGAATGAAACAAATTTTTGACATGACTTCGATCGACTTAAGTCATTTTAGCCAGAGATGTGAGTTATTTATTGAATTGATGCTGATGAAAAAAGATCAATAATCATGATGGAATCCGCAGGTGCATAGGTTCACCTGCGGGTTTTCATGTGACATGCGAAAATGGCATACAACTGATGCATTTCGTTGTATGATAGATAAAGATTTTATGAGAAAAGTGAAAGGGGGGCCACCTTTGGGATCAGTCACCTTAGCCATTTTGATTTTCATCATGACCCTCTTCCTTGTCATTTGGCAGCCAGGACGTGTCACCATAGGATGGTCAGCGTGTGGAGGCGCCATTCTTGCACTTGCCTTTGGTGTCGTTCATCTAGGCGATGTGTGGGAAGTCACGCAAATTGTATGGAACGCGACCTTTGCCTTTATTGGCATTATTATCATTTCGTTAATTTTAGATGAGATCGGTTTTTTTGAATGGGCTGCACTGCATATGGCAAAAGCCGCAAGAGGCAACGGTGTCCGCATGTTTATTTACTTAACATTGCTCGGCGCTGTTGTGGCTGCTTTTTTTGCCAACGATGGAGCGGCACTGATCTTGACCCCAATCGTTTTATCTGTGGTGAGAGCGTTGAAGCTGGATGAGCGCATGGTGCTGCCTTTTGTGATGGCAAGCGGCTTTATTGCAGATACAACCTCCTTGCCATTTGTCATTAGTAACCTGGTCAATATCGTATCAGCCGACTATTTTCATATTGGTTTTCTAGAATATACAGCGAATATGTTCGTGCCAAACCTTGTGTCGCTTGGAGCGAGCATGCTGGTTCTGTATGTATTTTACCGAAAGCTTATCCCAAAAACCTACGATCTGTCACAGGCAAAGGAACCGGCGTCAGCTATTCGAGATATCCGTATGTTCCGTTTGTCTTGGTATGTGCTCGGCTGTCTGCTTGTGGGTTATTTTGCGGGGGAACTGATCGGTATTCCAGTGTCCATCATCGTAGGCGGGATTGCCCTTGCTTTCTTGTGGATGGCGAGAAGAAGTCCACAAGTAGCGACAAAGCGAGTGGTCAAAGAAGCGCCGTGGTCCATTGTGTTTTTCTCAATCGGTATGTATGTCGTCGTATATGGACTGAAAAATGTCGGTCTTACAGAAATATTGGCGGCATGGATTGAACAAGGGGCTTCACATGGCTTGCTTGCAGGAACGATGTTTATGGGCGTGCTTGCCGCAGTGCTGTCCTCTGTGATGAACAATCTGCCGACCGTTTTAATTGATGCGATTGCCATTGGACATACAGATACAGCAGGTGTCATGAGAGACGGACTGATTTATGCCAATGTCATCGGCTCCAACCTTGGACCGAAAATGACCCCAATCGGCTCATTGGCGACATTGCTGTGGCTTCATGTCTTAAAGAAAAAAGGCGTCCATATCTCTTGGGGGGCGTACATGAAAGCCGGGATCATCCTGACCATCCCAACCTTGATTCTCACATTACTCGGGTTATATGTATGGTTATGGCTTATTCATTAATTATCGTGCAGAAAAATCCTCGCATTCGCCCGCAGGTCTGCGCTTCGGTGCTTAGGGCTGCAAAGGTTTTCTAACACGCTGAAAAAGAGCAGATCCATGAGATCTGCTCTTTTTTTGCTACAGATATTTCGCATAGCGTTTTTCTAAAAAGTCCTGAAGCAATGAGACGACACTGCAAATGCCCCAGTAAATGAGTGCGACCAAAATATACATGGTCATATAATCGAATTCTCGTCCGCCTACAATTTTTGCTTGCTGGAAGAGCTCTGGTACAGTAATCATTGCTGCCAGTGAGGAAGCTTTGATTAAATCGAGCATGACATTGGTCAATGGCGGCAGGGCGATGCGGACGGATTGGGGCAAAATGACACCACGCATCGTTTGCCAATAGCTGAGACCTAATGATTTAGCAGCTTCCACCTGTCCACTTGGAACAGAGGAGAGGGCCGCTCGGTTAATTTCTGCAATATAGGCAGCACTATTAAAGCTGAACCCAATAATGGCGGCAGTGACCGCTGTGAACTCAATGCCGATATAGGGGAATCCAAAATAGAGAATAAACAAAATCACTAAAATGGGCACGCCTCGCATGAATGAGATATACAGTCGTGCAGGCAGCCGAAGAATCCATGAATTCGCCATCCTGGCAAGGGCGATAAAAAAGCCAAGAATGGTACCAAAAAACATGCTCACAAAGGAAATGAGCAGCGTCAGCCAGATGCCTTTCATAACAAACGGAAATGACGCCTTTGCCAGTGCAGGATTAAATATATATTCTAAATGAATATCTCCCACGATTGCGGCTCCTTATTTGGAAATGTCGACATCTTCGACATCAGCATCAATTTTCTTAGAGACGTCTGCATGATTAAAGAATTTCTCAGAAATCTTTTTCATTGTTCCGTCTTTTTTCATGTCGCCTAATACACGATTTAATTCTTTTTGAAGCTCTTTGTTGTCCTTCTTCATAACAAAACCTTGTTCATTCGGCATGTACTTCAAGTCAGGGTGAATTGTAATATTTAGTTTAGGAAATGCAGCAAGAGCCAGTGTCTGCAAGTAATAATCATTTAGAATGACATCTGTACGGCCGTTTGCAACATCCTTTAGGTATTGCTCGTTTGTCGCATTATCATAAATGACTTCCTTTGCACCGTACTTACGAGCAACATCCATATAAATCGTTGTGGCAGCCCCTGCTGCTTTCTTTCCTTTTAAATCTTTTAAAGTTTTAATGCCAGATAAATCATCTTTCCGAACGATAGCCGTTCCGTAGGAATATTTATAAGGGGTTGAAAAGGCAAACTTGTCTTTTCTGTCATCTGTGATGTCGATATCATTTGCAGCGGCATCCACTTGACCAGAATTAATGGCGCTCAGCATCCCATCATAGCCCATTTCTTTAAATTCTACTTTCACATCAAGACGTTTAAACGCTTCTTTGACGACTTCTACTTCATAGCCAGTTAATTGATCCTTGCCATTAGAAGTATCATGATAAGAAGTTGGATAAAGGGTGCCTGAAGTTGCAACCACGATTTTCCCTTTCTTTTTAATCTGATCCCACTTTGTGTCTTCAGATTGAGATGAGCCTGATTGACTGCAAGCAGACATGATAAGGATGAAAGCAGATACAACAAGCATGATCCATATAGGTTTTTTATGATAAAAACGACTCATTTAAGAATCCTCCTCTATTTTTTATACAAAACAAAACATAGCACGCTTTCTCTATAAGGACAACGTTTTCAGAAGAAAAGTGAAAAAGTAAGAATATTATAAGCAATTTGCGTGTTGAAATAATGTATAAAAAAGGAAAGAGAGCGCAAAATAAAGGCGAATAAAGGAGGGAACAACAATGATGAAAAAAATAAGTAGTTTGATCATCTTGTCGATGATGCTGTTATTTGGTTTTCATATAGAAACGGCTCATGGAGAAACACCTCAAATGGAAAAGCGCCCGGTGACACATCAAGTGAAATTAACAGCAGAACAACAAAAACAAATTGAAATCCTTGAGCAGCAAATTCTTTCTAAGCGAAAAGAAGTCATTGAGAAATATGTACAGTACGGCGTGTTAACAAAGGAACAAGGCACACACATCACGAAACGAATGGATGAGCATTACACTCATTTGAAAAAGAACGGATTTGTTCCATTGCTGAAAAAACCACAGCACCACCGCCCATGATAATGATGAAACCGGCAGCGAAGTGCCGGTTTTTTATTGTCGATCAGAAGGTGAGACTTTCCCCATCTTGAGGGACAAAAATGGCTTGATCTGCATGATGCTCTTGAACGTAAGCTTCTAAAACAGCTCTTGTTAACAGGCAATGATTCACTGCTTCAAGATGACAGACGACAATTTGAGCTTTTGGCTGAGAACGGTGAATGTCTAGAATCTCTTCCTTGGTCATTGTAATAGGATCGCCTTCTAAAAATTGAGCAGCCCCGCTATTGACCACAATGACGTCTGGCTTGCTTGTATTCACAACCTCTTTCGGTTCATCACACCAAATGGTATCACCTGCAATATAAAGGGTAGGTTCATCAGGGTGAGAGAAAACAAAACCGCTCACCTGCCCCATCCGCTTCGCCGTTTCTCCCGTCCCATGCTGTCCGCCTGTACGTTTAATATGAACGCCGCAAATGTCCATTTCATCTTCAATGCATGTGACATGCTGAAATCCAGCTTCTTCAACTTCTTTTCGATCCTTCTCCGATTGAGTATAAATTGGTTGATCCTGAGCTAATTTCCTTTTGGCCTCGTCGTCAAAGTGGTCCACATGTAAATGAGAGAGTAAGACAGCATCTGGGTGTAACAGACTGTCTAAATCTATATTTACAGGAAGCTCCACAATAGGATTGTTCAAATGTTGATTGGCTGTATGAGGGAACGGTGGATATGTTCCTTTTGCTGCTAAAAAGGGATCGATTAAAAAAGTTGAATGACCATAGTGAAGGTATAAAGTCGCATTGCGAATGAGTGTAATTTTCATAAAAAGGCCTCCTTTTTTTCTGATTAAGTTTACAGTATATTAAAAGAGTTCTACGTGACAGAGGATTATGAAAGTGTTTTGGCAGAAGGGCTTGATTTTTGAAAGAGGTGAGCCAATGCTAGACCAAACAGATATGAATATTTTAAAAGAACTATCAAAGAACAGCCGATTAACGATGAAAGCTCTAGGTGAAAAAGTTCATTTAACCGGCCAAGCTGTTGCAAATCGGGTGTTAAAGCTAGAAGAAGAAGGCGTGATTGAAGCATATACCATTTCAATTGATTGGCAGACACAAAAGACGATTCAAACCTTTTTGCAGCTATATACCCGTAGTCATCATCATGAACCACTTTTGTCGTTTCTTTATAAAAAGGAAGAAATCAAGAATTTGTTCAAAATAAGTGGTGAAGGCTGTTATATGGCTGAAGGGCATTTCTCCAGTCATGATGAACTTGATCAGTTTTTAACGGAGCTGACGAATTACGCAAATTACAAACTGTCTATTGCGGTTAAACGTCTCATTCATCAGTAATAGAAGAGACGCAGGAGGAAAAGGAACGATGCAAAAATTAATCGAAAATCAAGCTGAACCGATGACAAAGGAAAGAATCAAAGCAGACTTGGTTCAACTTGGTGTGAAAAAGGGCATGATTTTATGTGTTCATTCATCTTTATCATCAATCGGCTGGGTAAATGGAGGCGCTGTAGCCGTCATACAAGCATTGATGGAAACCTTAACAGAAGAAGGGACACTGATTATGCCGGCACAAACGTTAGAGCTTTCTGATCCCGCCGATTGGATCGATCCGCCTGTTCCTTATTCATGGTGGAAATCGATCAAAGAAACAATGCCCGCATTTGACCCAGCTTACACGACACCAGCAGCAATGGGAAAGGTGGCGGAAACATTTTGGAAATACCCAGGCGTGGCGAGAAGCAATCATCCCCATTTTTCATTCACCGCCTGGGGGAAAAGAAAACATGAAATTCTGCAACACCATGCACTTTCCTTTGGATTAGGAGAGCAGTCGCCTCTTGGCCGCATGTATGATCTTCATGCTCAAGTGCTGCTGCTTGGCGCATCATTTGAGAGCATGACAGCTTTTCATCTAGCTGAATACCGAATCCCTCAACAGGACCTCATGACAAGAGGAGCCCCTATTTTAGAGAATGGGTGGAGGGTATGGAAAGAGTACCAAGATATCATCACAAGAGAAGAACTATTTGAACAGATTGGCCGTGATTTTCTGCAATCAGGAGGCATCCATCAGCACAATCAAATTGGACTTGCCAGTTCATATTTACTGCCCATGAGAGAATCGGTAGACTATGCGGAACAGTGGCTTGATCTATACGATCAGTCGTAATCTACACTGTTTGGAAATTTACATAATAAACGTCTTGATCAGGCTGCTGTGAGGTGTAGCAGGTAAGCTGATAGTTTCCTTTTGGAATGGAAAAAGACAGCACATTGGCCATGACGCTTGTGATATAAACTTGGTCACTTGTAAGCGTAAAGGGAACTGTTATGGCTCTATCAACCGAGACTTGGGGCTCATCGCTATTTAATGTCACAATAATAGACGCCTTTCCATTATTGATTCCTTCAAAGGAAACTCCTTGATCTCCTGTTGCAAATCCTTGAAGAATGTCCTCATCTGTCCAATCAATAACAGGTGGTGTTTCGCTTCCGGTGTATACCGTGATTTGGTGGTAGGAGATAGATAGGGAATAGGCTTGATTTAAGTGATTCATATAAAAAGCTCCTTTATTTATGGATTTTCGTTGGAACGTGAATGGTTAAAGAGTGATTCTTGAGGAGAAAGTTAGGCAGCAAGACGATTGTCGCCGTCTTGCGCTATTTGGTGTGGGATCTAGATGTGAAATTGCGAGACCATTGCTTTTAAATCTCCTGCTAAATGGGCAAGCGCTTCTGATGAAGCTGTTACTTCTTCCATTGCAGCAAATTGTTCTTCTGTTAAACCGGCTACTTGCTGTGAATGTTCACTCGTTCGTTTCACGCCTTCTGTAATAGACGCAAAAGACTGTTTCGCATCGTTTGTATAAGCTGCGATTTTTTGTGATGCACTTGATAAATGCTTAATGCCATTCGCCATTTCTCTCATTGACTGCTGGATATCATGAAATGATTCCTCTGTATGAGAGATAAGTACAGCCCCTTGAGCCGCTTCCTCTCTTACTCGTTTGATGGCATTCGTCGAATGAGTCATCTCTTTTTGTATTTCAGAAATGAGATGGGAAATCATGTTTGATGATGCTTGAGATTCTTCTGCAAGCTTTCTCACTTCGTCTGCGACAACAGCAAATCCTTTTCCATGCTCACCTGCCCGTGCTGCTTCAATTGCTGCATTAAGAGCTAGCAGGTTTGTCTGGCTGGCGATATCTGTAATGACTTTGGAAATATGATCAATTTCAGCTGAACGTGTTTCCAATGCTTGAATCGCTGTACCATTTTCTTCAATTGATTTAGCAATAGACGTCATTTGTGAATGAACTTCACCGATATTGTGTACACCTTTTTGGGCCACTTCTTGTGCGGAGTGACTTCTTGAAGCCATTTGTCCTGCATTTTCAGTGATGTTTGCCAGCTCGTTTGATACTTGAATCATTTTGTGCTCACTAGCTGTCATTTGAGTGGACTGTTCTTCTGAAGATTGTGCCACTTCTTGAATCGTGTAGGTGATTTTTTCTGATGCTGCACTCGTTTCTTCTGCGCTAGCTGACAGCTGCTCAGAGGATGTGGCCACTAATTCAGACGTGTTCATGACATTTAGAATGGTTTGATTTAGTTTTTCACGCATCTTATTGAAATGGCCAGCCAGATCAGACAATTCATCACCAGCAGTATCCGTCACATTGATGGTTAAATCACCTTCGCCTGCACTCTTAATGGCAGAAGCCATATGCTTGAGGCGTGCCTGAATCCGTTTAGTGAAAATAGAAATAATGATGACCGAAACGATCAGACTTAACAAAAGGACGATGACAAATTGTATATAGAATGACTGAAGCATTTGTGAAATCATGCTTTGATTGGCGCCAGTATAAAAAATACCAATTGTTTCGCCTGCTTCATTTTTGATCGGCATATAAGCCGTTTGATAGTCTTTCCCGGCAACATTTGCAGTGCCGTAATAGTTTTCTCCTTTATCTAAAACAGTGGTCTTCACTTCAGGAGAGACTTCTGTACCTACAGCTCTTTTCCCGTTTAACATGACATTCGTAGCAACGCGGGTATTTCCTTGAAAAATCGTGATTGTATCACCGGTATATTCGGCTAATTGGTCAACCAATGTGTCATGATCATTCATTTGCGTATTTCCTTTGAATAGCTTGTCCTCTTTAATCTGCCACGAGCCTTCTACTTTTTCATTCAGGTAGGCGTAGCCTAGTTTTAAATCACCTTTTGCTTTTTCAGTTGCCATATGCTTGATGTTTTCTGTCATCTCGCGATTCACCACATAACCAACAACTGCGGAAAAGATGATGAGGACACTTAAAAAGATCAGCAAAATTTTGGCGCCAAGCCTCAGTTTTCCCTTTTTCTTCATGCTTTTTAACTCCTTTAGGTATAAGGTAGGATATCCCTCCTTAAGGATTATCGGCATGAAAAAAGTGTTTAAAATACCTGCATGCAGTCATGTGAAAATTTTTTTAATATAGAAAAGGGAAAGGCTGCTAATCGATGATAAATTGAATTCTTGTGCCGTCAGGATCATCCGATAATTGATGACTTACCCACGAGCCTGCGCCTCTATTATCAGAAGGGCGTACATATTTGACAGAAGCTCCTGTGCCTCCTTCTTTGCACATTGCCATTGGCCATTCGTCACGATCATACCCGCGCTTTGTTGGAACGCCATGTAATGATCGATCCCTCTGCTCATCACTATGTTTACGGTCAATTGTACAAATGGATGAATGACCTTCATCAATGGCTTCTTCTATGTGCTTGGCTGTTTCGGGGTAGCGGTCTGATGGAAAATGAATCGTTTTGTCATAAGATGAATTCGCTGTCTCTTGTTTCCCTTGCTCCAGCTGGATATAGCCTGTTGCTACACCAATAACAATCAATAAAAGCAAGAGAATCATTTTAAGAAGTTTCATAGGTGCTGGCTCTCTTTCTTGTTTGCGTATTTTGTAAACAGAAGTATAGCAGAATTACTTACCAATTTCTCCTGGTTTTGAAAAAACGCCTTTTAAAATTCAAAAAACAGATTTTACTTGATTTCTTGTTTTTCATTTTTGTAGAAATTCATAAAAATTTTAATTTTGTAGAGCATAAAACGATTATGCTCATCCAAAATGGCTTTATCACTGCTTTTTGAGCTAATTTCAAGAATTTAACACACAGAAATTTCAAAAAATAAAATTGACTAGACCGATCTGCTTTAATAATATGGAGTCAAATATCAAAAAATGTCGTAATTTATCAAAATATGATTCTAATTACATTGTAGGAGGGAAGTACAAATGGCGGATGTCTCATACTGGCTCGGAATAGACATAGGCGGAACATTTACTGATTTATCGTTGATAAATGAAGCAACAGGGGAGCTGACTGAACTCAAGACACCCACAGTGACTGATGACCCAGCCCAAGGTATTATCAATGGGTTAAATCTTCTAAAAAAAAGAGGGGTTGATTTATCCAACATCCAATACCTCGTTCACGGAATGACAATCGGTCTTAATACATTATTGCAGCGAAAAGGAGCAGATTTAGCCCTTTTTGTGACAGAAGGATTTCAAGATATATTGTCACTTCAACGTTTACGACTACCCATTCCTTATGACTTCAATTCTCGTTTGCCAGAACCATTGATACCTCGGAAACATGTATATCCAATCTCTGAAAGGTTGATACACGATGGTACGATCAAAAACCCTCTCCATCTGCAGCAGTTAGATGATGCAGTCCAGCATGTTATATCTAAAAATCTAGCAGGTATCGTCATTTCTTTTTTACATAGTTATCAAAACCCAGTTCATGAATTACAGGCAAAAGCCTATATCAATCATCATTATCCACAGTTAGAAGTCCTTACTTCATCTGAATTATGGCCTCAAATGAGGGAATACGAGCGTACAGTGATGTCTGTTGTTAATTTGTACATTCAACCAAAGGTGAAACAGTATTTACAAACACTGAAAAGTCGTTTGAAGGAAGAAGGTGTACCAATTTCTCCATACATTACACAATCAAATGGTGGTTTAATGGATGCAGAAAGTGCGGCAACCTCGCCTGTTAAGACTCTCTTTTCTGGTCCGGCAGCTGGTGTCATCGGTGCGGCGAGAATTGCAGCATCAGCTAGTGAACCCAACCTGATCACTTTTGATGTCGGGGGGACGAGTGCAGATATCTCGATTATTCAAAATGGACAGCCTACAATGGCGCAATCGAATCAGCTTTCAGGCTTTCCAATTATTCTCCCATCTGTTGCGATGTATTCAATAGGAGCAGGGGGAGGTTCGGTAGCATGGATTGATCAGGGCGGACTTCTAAAAGCGGGGCCAGAATCAGTTGGCTCGAATCCGGGACCAGCTTCGTATGGAAAGGGAGAAAAAGCAGCTTTAACTGATGCGTTTCTTATATGCGGTTATCTCAATCAAGAACGTTTTGCCGGAGGACATTTACAATTACAGTTGTCTGCGGCGAAAAAGGCCTTTCAGCCAATTGCTGATCAGCTCAACAAAACGGTTGAAGAGGCTGCTGACCAGCTCATTCAAGTAGCCGTAGCCAATATGTACACAGAATTAAGCAATGTGATGGAGCAGCAAGGATTTGACCCTAGAGATTTTAGTTTGCTGGCGTTTGGCGGAGCAGGGCCGGTTGTGGCGAATTTTCTTGCGAGAGAAATTCATGCGAAAAATGTGGTTGTTCCTCCGAGTCCGGGTACATTATGTGCATTAGGTGCTCTGACCGCTGACTTTATTCATGATGCGGTGCTGTCGAAGAAAATATGCTTACAAGACTATTCGATCAACCAACTAAAACAAGATTATGAGAAGCTGTCGCGAAAAGCGGCTGATTGGGTCAGCCAGCAGGACATTCAGCATATCAATCAGACATCCATTCTATTATTAGCAGACGCACGTTATCAAGGACAGGCATTTGAGATTGAATTGCCATTATCGATTGATTGGCTAAAACAAGAACAAGACATCCACCAACTCATTGAAGCCTTTCACAAACTGCATCAACGACAATATGGTCATAGGGATGATCAGGCAAACATCGAGTTTACTCATTTACGCGTTCGAGTCATAGGCGAGACGCCTCCTCTGCCTTTTTCACCTGTTCATGAAAGCAGCGGACAGTCTTTGAAACCATATGAATATAGACGAATCTTTATAGAGGAAAAAGAATACGAAGCATCGGTTTATAACCGGGATACTCTGTCAGTAGGTTCTATTGTTAATGGACCAGCCGTTATTGAGCAGGATGATACAACAACATTAATTTTGCCAAACTGGGCAGGCAGCATTGATCCATCAGGTAACTTAGTGATTTCAAAGGAGGCAGCTTTACATGAGAACTGATCCAGCAAAGCTTGAGATGATGCGCAGTTATTTTAATGCGATTGCATCAGGCATGGGACATGTCATTGAACGAACGTCATTTACGACCTTCGTCAAAGAATCTGCTGACTTTGCGACAGCATTAGCCACGCCTTCTGGAGATTTCTTTGTTTATCCGAAGACAGTGGGTGTGACGATCTTTTTAGGGCTGAGTCTAAAAAAGGCGATTGAAGAAAGCGGGCCGATGCAGCCAGGAGACATTATCATCACTAATGATCCTTATACGACAGATGGTTTGGCGACTCACCTGCCAGATGTCCATATCATTAAGCCGATTTTTGTAGATGATGAAATCGTAAGCTATGCTTGGTCTTTTGTTCATGTCAGTGATGTGGGTGGACTTGTGCCTTCGAGTATTTCACCGACAGCAACGGATGTTCATCAAGAAGGATTAAGAATTCCGCCAGTAAAAATTTATGAAGGCGGAAAAGAGAATCAGGTCGTACGTACCTTTTTAAGAGCTAACAGCCGCGCTAGTCATCTAAATGATGGTGATATCAATGCGATGATTGCTGCAGTGAATACAGCAGATATTCGGTTAAAAGAAATGATTGAGAAATTCGGAAAAAACGAAGTGAAACAAGGAATGATAGACTTGCTGAAGCAAGCCGAGGATCGTGCTGGAAAGGTCATTGAAGCTATACCGGATGGAACGAGTGAATTTGCTGATTATTTAGATGATGATATGATCTCAGACGTCCCTATTCGGTTGAAAATCAAGCTAACGATCAAAGGGAAACGGCTGACGCTCGATTTTTCTGAGTGTGATCCGCAAGTAAAAACAGCCTTTAACCTTGTCACCAATGGTCAGAAGCATTCCTTTCTTTATCAAGGGTTGATTAATTACATCATTAGTAAGGATCCTTTTATACCGATTAATGGTGGAATAACGTATCCAATTGACGTGGTCTCTCCTAAAGGAACGCTGGTGCACCCAGAATACCCTGCCTCTGTCGGAATTCGGCATTCGATTACGATGAGGCTGTACAATGTCGTGCTAGGCGCCATTGGTAAGCTGCTGCCTGAAGCAGTGCCGGCAGCAGGTGCAGGTCAATCTGCCATTGTGGTTCTCTCTGTACCTGATGATCAAACGGGTGGCAGGAAAATGTCCGTTGTCGAACCATTAGGCGGAGGCGGAGGTGCTCAAAATGGTACTGATGGAGTGGACGGTATTGATCATTCGTCAGGCTTTTTGAAGAATACCCCAATTGAGAGTTTGGAACAGCATATTGATATTCATGTTCACCGATATGAGCTTCTGCCGAATACAGGTGGAGCTGGTGAAAATCGAGGCGGACATGCGATTGGTTTGGAATTTGAAATGATAAAGCCTGAATCGATGGTGACAGCACGAGGAATGGAACGGATGAAGTTTCAGCCTTGGGGATTAATGGGCGGCCGAGCAGGAGCGGTTGGTGAGGTCAAGCTGATCACAGCTAATGGTGAGAAACAAGACCAGCCCAAAATAGATGTCTTGCGACTTGATAAAGGCGATATCGTTCAATTGATTTCACCAAGTGGAGGCGGCTGGGGGAATCCATTTGCTAGGAAGAAAGAAAAAGTCCTTCAGGAAGTGGAAGCAGGTCTATTAAGTGAAGAAAGAGCGCTGCAGCAATATGGTGTGAAAGTATATTTAGACCAAAATGAATGGAAGATTGATGAGGAGCAGACGAGCAGGGTGCGTGAAAAGGTTAATCATTCTCCATCTACTGACGTGTGGGATTTCGGAGAACAAAGAGCAGCTTATGAGAAAGTATGGACGGACGAAGCCAGCAGTGAGCTTGCCGTTCAGCTTCGTTCCTATCCGGCTAATGAACGTACGCACTATAAACATGCAGTTCATCAACATTTCAGTCATAGAAATGAGCCGTTAACAAAGGAAGATATTACTCAAGCACTTCGTCAAATGAATGGACAAAAAGGGGGAAATGAATCATGAAAAGAAGATTAATCGCTATTTTTGCAGGCATCCTATCAATCGTTGTACTGCTGACCGCTTGTGGTGGAAATGGAAAGGATCAAGGCAAACAGCAGCAGACTGTGATTGTTGGCGTATATGGAGGCGATTGGGAAAAGAATATCAAACCAATCCTCGAAAAGTTTGAAAAAGATACAGGAATTAAAGTGCAAACCGTCTCTGGGGCGGATTCTGAATGGTTTACAAAATTAAAAGCGTCAAATGGGAAAAATCCACCATATGACTTACTAATCTTACAGCCTGATACGATTCAAAGAGGTATCGCGGCAAACGTTCTTGCGCCTATTGATGAAGATCAAGCGCCGAACGTCAAAAAGCTTTACCGTTCTGTCCAAAAGAAGCTTACTGTGAATGGAAAACAATATGCAGCAGGCTTTAGTATGGGGCAGCTTGGTATTGCTTATAGAAAAGACCTCGTCAAGCAGGAACCAAACAGCTGGACTGACCTATGGAGCAGTCAGCTGAAAGGGAAGGTAGCCATTTCATCTCCGACTTATTCAGCCGGTTTGCAATTTTTCTCTGCACTTGTTCATGCGCAAGGGGGGACAGAATCAAATCCTAAGGATATTGATAAAGCATTTAAAAGTCTCGCGCAGTTAAAAGGTCATGTTGCTGCTTTTCCAGATAACCCAGGATCGATTCAAACCTTGTTAGAACGTGGGGATGTTGCGGCTGTTCCATATTGGGACGGGCGAGTATTTGCACTTGAAGAAGAAGGCATGGATATTGGTTTCTCATATCCGAAAGAAGGTGCTGTTGCAGCTGTTGCGAGCTGGGCTTTAACGAAGGGAAGTCCGCATGAAGAAGCGGCGTACAAACTATTAAACTACTTAAGTGGAAAAGAAGCTCAGGAGGCTTTCTCGGAAAAATCTTATTATGGCATGTCGAATTCTGATGTGAAATACGATGACAAGATTAAGGGGAAAGTGAAAGTTGGAGAAAATTATTACAGCAAGCTGACGTGGGTAGATTATGAAACAGCGACCTCTGAGCTTGGCAATTGGACAAACCGATGGAACGAAGTATTAGGCGGAGGAAAATAGGTGATCGCATGAGTGGAATTCATTTAGAACACATCAGTCAGCACTTCGGTGAGCAGATTGCTCTCAACGATGTCAGTCTTACGGTGAATGAGGGAGAGTTTTTCTCCCTTCTTGGTCCTAGCGGCTGCGGAAAATCAACGTTATTAAACATCATTGGCGGTTTTTTAGAACCAACAAAAGGTGTCGTCTATATTGGTGATCAGGATGTGACAGCTTTGCCGCCTTACCAAAGAAAAACAGGTATGGTCTTTCAAAGCTATGCACTCTTTCCGCATCTGACTGTATTTGATAATGTGGCGTACGGGCTAAAGGTTCAAAAGAAAAAGAAGGCGGAAATCAAAGAGAAGGTGATGGAAAGCTTGTCTCTTGTTCAATTAGAGGCATTTGCGAAACGGATGCCCCACCAATTAAGCGGTGGTCAGCAGCAGCGGGTAGCGATTGCAAGAGCGCTGGCGATTCAGCCGTCTGTTCTCCTTCTTGATGAACCGCTCAGCAACCTGGATGCCAAACTAAGAAAAAACATGCAGACAGAGCTGCGAAATATTCAAAGGAATGTCGGGATTACAACCATTCTTGTGACACATGATCAAGAGGAAGCCTTAAGCCTTTCTGATCGGGTTGGAATTTTAGGAGAGGGAAGAATTCAGCAGATTGGGACGCCTTTAGAGGTGTACCGCCAGCCAAACAACCGATTTGTAGCTGAATTCATCGGACAGGTGAACATCTTTGAGGCCGTGTACAATGAAGCTGATGTGGCATTTACAGTTCCGCATGTCACCCATTCAAACGGTCAGCATCTTCAGCTGCAGGCTGCGGCACATCAAGGGAAGAGGGAAAAGCAACTGCTTATGCTGCGCCCTGAAAGAATCAGCATCTCTTCTGAGCGGGAGGAAGTAAAGCCGAACCATGTATCAGGCGTGCTGTCAGATGTGAGTTATATTGGGCATTCATTACGTTTGGTTGTGGGGCTTGATAATGGTGAAATCATTGTCCATGCTTCTGATGCGGCATTTCCCGAGCTGCCTGAAGTTGGAGAAACCGTCCATATCCATTGGCAGCCTGAAGATATCGTTTTCTTAGATTCGAAGGTGCATACGTGATGCGAATCAAGAAAAAGAATCAACGATTTCATTGGTTTATGCTGCTGCCAGCCTGTTTGTTTCTTGTTGTATTTTTACTAGCTCCGCTTGTGATGATGCTCGTTCTCAGTTTTCGCGATGTCGATTCGATGATGAATACATTACAAACGTATAGCTTTTCTCAATATATTCATGTGTTCACGACAGATGCATATGTAAAGGCGATTGGAAGTACTGTGTGGGTGGCTTTGCAGACAACGGTGATTTGTTTATTGATGGCATACCCCGCAGCATACGTGCTCGTCAAAGCACCTAATCCGCGTCTGCGGGCATTTTTCTATATCTTACTAGTGTCGCCGCTTTTGACAAGTGTTGTGATTCGGACATTTGCATGGATCGTTCTTCTTTCGCAAAATGGTCTGATCAATGGCATGTTACTAGATTTACAGGTAATTGAGAAGCCGCTCTCGATGCTGTGGAATATGAATGCGGTCATTATTGCCTATGTCCAAGTCATGCTGCCATTTGCAGTACTGCCGATCGCAACAAGCTTAACCGATATGGATCGTCACTTAAGACCGGCTTCTATGAGTCTTGGAGCTGGCCGGATTCGAACCTTTTTTCATGTCACCTTACCATTGACCATTCCAGGCATGGTGACTGGCGCGATCATCGTCTTCTCACTGGCAGCAGGAAGTTATATCACCCCGCTGTTAGTCGGCGGACGGATGCAGCCGCTGCTGCCGCTGTCAATTTATCAGCAGGTCATGCAGGTGTATAATTTGCCTCTTGCTGCAGCTATGTCCTTTACATTATTGGTTTGTGTGCTTGTGGTAGTCAGTCTATTAAGCTATTTATTGAAGCGTTGGGAGGCGAGGATGCATGCGTAAAAAGTCAATAGGTGACCGCTTGCTTTCCATCCTGATTTGGACTGCTGGGTCATTGGTTTATCTTTTTTTAACCATACCTGTTCTTGTGATCGTCCTATCTGCTTTTAGTCCAAATGCCTTTCCTGAATTTCCACCGACTTCGTTCTCTGTGCGCTGGTTTCATGAGGTCGTGTCAAATCCAGAATGGATGGAATCTCTTCGGATCAGTGTGATTCTGCTGTTCATCGTGACGCCTCTCACGGTTCTTTTAGGGACAATGGCTTCGTATGCTTTAGCAAGGCTTACCTTTAAGGGAAAGGAGGCTGTCCAAGCTTTCATTCTGTCACCTCTCATGATTCCTCAGGTGGTGTTAGGGATTGCAATGCTTTACTTGTTTACGGCTATGGGCTTTACAGGGTCTTTGTGGGCGCTCGTCATTGGTCACGTCATCATTGGTTTTCCCTATGTGGTTCGAACGGTAGGCGTGAGTGTTTCGAATTTAGATCCGCGGCTTGAGCTGGCTTCAATGAATCTTGGCGCAGGACCCATTCGCACGTTTTTTCGAGTCACATTGCCTTTGATTAAGCCGGGAATCATTGCAGGAGGGGTGTTTTCAGCTGTGACGTCATTTGGGGAAATATCGATCAGTTTGTTCGTTTCCTCTCCTCAAACCATTACAATTCCTGTCAGGACCTTTAATTACATTGAGCAGACCTTTGATCCAAGTGTCAATGCGATATCTGTCATATTTATTATCATTTCTATCATTGCGCTGCTCATTATTGAAAAAACGATTGGTCTGTCTAAGGTGATGTAAATATAATGAAGAAACAAGGAGTTGTCATTTGAAATGACAACTCTTTTTTTGTTGTTTTTACAGTAAAAAAATTCATTTTTTTTAGGGAATATAGTTCTTAAGATTTAAGAATTTGCGGGGAACGCAAGGAGACCTCTATCCTACATTTTCGGTCATATTTTCAAAATTTAAGGGAAAATATGAAATTTTTGCGGTATTTAGTCGATTATTTTCGGTTGAACGCAACTATTATTAGTTATTTTCGGTAAATATCGTCAATTCTCACAGGATCCCTTCGGTATAACGCATGAATCTTTACACCCATTTTTCGGTGAAAAAAACAATATTTTCATATAAAGTGGACGTAAATAGAAAATATCTAAAAGAAAAGAAGAAAAAGGCAAATCTATGGAAACATAGAGACGCAAAGCCATGTCCTAAGGTAAATGATTCTTTTTTTGCTAAGGTCGGCAGGCTACCGAATGAAAATGGGAGTCCCTCCGTTTTATTCGGGGTGGGCTCCTTTTCTGTTTAACCGTCTATTTTAATGAAATAGACTTGGTTCTTTTGATATAGAGGGTGCAGGGTGAAATTGGTGGAGAAAACATAGAAGAGGCGGAGGATGAGAATGAATACAGTTTATTACCCCTTAACACATGCGCAAAAGCGAGTATTCTACACGGAAAGATTTTATCCAGGTACAAGTATTTCTAATTTGGGTGGATTCGCCAGGTTGAGATCGGCATCTGGTCTCGATCCTTCTTTGGTCGTCGATGTGCTTCAAGCGTACATTCGACAAACTGACTCTCTTCGGCTGAGGCTCGTGTATCGAGATGAAGAGGAGGAGCCTGTTCAATATATCAAACCTTATGAAAAACAGCCGATTCTCATGGAAAAGGGCTGGAGTGAAGAGGAAGTAAGGGTTTGGGCAAACGAGCAGATTCGTGAGCCGATGCCATTGATTGACAGCCCTTTGATTGAATTTACGGTGTTTCAAATCAGTGATCAAGAGTGCTGGCTGTTCTGTAAAGCACATCATATTGTCGCGGATGGTATTTCCATCATTTTAATGGGAAATCGCATTATTGATTTATATCATGACATGCTGCAAGGAGTAGACATCTCACCAGTTGAGGAGATTTCCTTCGTTGATCACATCATGAGTGAGCAGACCTATGAATCTTCTAAACGTTTTCAAAAAGACCAAGCTTTTTGGAATGAACAATTTGCTCATATTCCAGACTTCGCATCTTTAAAACCGCATAAGGGATACGAGATGAGTTTGCATGCGGAGCGATTTTCAGGGGATGTTCCAGATTCTTTAAAGGAGAAGCTTCGTGTTTTTTGTGAAGAACAGAAAGTCAGTATGCTTTCGATGTTTATGTCCACTGTCTATATTTACTTACATCGCTTTAGCGGTATGGAGGATGTCGTTCTTGGAACCTTTATGGGCAACCGGACGAATGCCAAAGAAAAAAAGATGATTGGGATGTTTGTATCCACGATTCCAATGCGTGCATCTGTTCAAGGGTCGCAATCGTTTCTTGATTTCGTAAAGCAGGTCATGGCGGATCAAATGAAGATCTTGCGACACCAAAAGTACCCTTACAATTTGCTCATGAATGATTTGCGGGAAAGAGAAGGGTTTACAGGACGCCTTTTTGATATTTCTTTAGAGTATCAGGTGATGCAGTGGCAAAAAAAAGAGAATCTGTCGTTCATTACTGAACCGATTTTTAGCGGAAGCGGAATGAATGATATTTCAATACATGTAAAAGACCGCTGGGATACTGATACATTGACCATTGATTTGGATTACCGTACAGATGTATTCACAGAAGAAGAAATGAGTAAGATGTTTGATCGATTCTTGATATTACTAGAAGCGGCCGTCTCTCAGCCTGATCAGCTGATCGGGACACTGCCTTTACTTTCAGCAGGTGAACAAAAGGAGCTGCTGCAATTATCTGAAGGAGAATCGTTTGAAAGGCCAGCAGCAAAACCGGTTCATCACATGTTTGATGAGACAGCTAACAAATATGCAGACCGGACAGCCGTTGTAGCAGAAAATGGAACAATTACTTATGGAGAGCTGCAACAACAGGCAGAAAAGCTGGCACGTTTTTTACAAATGAAAGGTATCTCACGTGATGTGCCTGTTGCTGTTTTGATGGAGCGGAAGACAGATGCCATGGTAGCAGTCTTCGGCATACTAAAGGCTGGCGGGGCATATGTACCAATTGATCCGGCATTACCTGAGGAGCGCATTCAATTTATTGTGGAAGATTCAGGTGCTTCTATTGTGTTAACAGATGAATCGTTCATTCAAGAGTACCCAGCCCTTTCGGAAAAATTGATCGTGCAGCAGCAAATATTATTAGATGATGGACGGCTGCCTGAGCTTGTCGATCAGACGGCGCCGGAGGATTTAGCCTACATGATTTATACATCGGGTACGACTGGAAAGCCGAAGGGCGTCATGATTGAGCATCTTCAGCTTCATCATTTGGTCCATGCTTTGCATCATGAGATTTATCAAGGGGCGAATGAGCTGCAAATGGCGCTTCTAGCCCCATTCCATTTCGATGCATCGGTCAAACAAATCTTTGCTGCCCTTTTATTTGGACATACGCTTCATATCATCCCGCGAGAAACGACGAGAAATGGCATGCAGCTAGCGGTTTATTACAGAAAACATCAAATTGAAGCGGCAGATGGAACACCGGCGCATGTGCAGCTTTTACTTGCTGCGGATTTGGACGGGCTGTCATTGACGCACATGTTGATTGGGGGAGAAGCGCTGCCTGCGAAAGCAGCACGTTCACTCATCGAAGCAGTTCGTATGAGTCAGCCTGATTTTACTCTGTGGAATGTGTATGGTCCAACGGAGACGTGTGTGGATGCGGCGGTGCATCGTCTAGATCTCAGTGAGCTGAGTGAATCAACTGAACAGCGCTATGTGTCGATTGGAAAACCGCTTGGTCATCATCGTGTTTATATTTTAAATGAATATGATCAATTACAGCTGCATGGGGCAGCAGGAGAACTGTGCATTGCCGGTATAGGTGTTGGGCGAGGCTATGTGAATCAGCCTGAATTGACGGAGAAGGTATTCACAGCAGATCCGTTTTCTCCGCATGAGCGGATGTATCGAACGGGGGATCTAGTCAGATGGCTTCCGGATGGCACGATTGATTATCTTGGCAGAATGGACGATCAAGTGAAAATAAGGGGTTACCGGATAGAAACAGGCGAGATTGAAGCGGTGATGGAGCAGGTAGATGGAGTTGATAAGGCTGTCGTGCTAGTGGTTGACGAAGCGGATGGAGAAAAGGGGTTAAGTGCTTATTATCAAGCTCGTCATGAAGGTGTGTCTGTTGACATGCTGCAAGCGGCTATCAAACATCAGCTTCCAGCGTACATGATGCCTCTTTATTTCAAAGAGCTCGATGCTTTTCCACTCACAGTCAGCGGCAAAGTCGACCGTCGTGCACTTGCTGCGTTAAAAGGTGATAGAGCGGTACATGCTGTTTATACGGCACCTAGAAACGATATAGAAACGAAGCTTGTTCATTTGTGGGAAGACATTCTAGATCAAGAGAAGATCGGTGTATATGATTCTTTCTTCGATCGAGGCGGGCATTCGCTCAAAGCAATGACCGTACTTACCAAGGTTCAGCGAGACTTTCAAGTGGAGGTGCCGCTCTCCGTTTTATTTGAACAGCAGACGATTGCTGCTCTAGCTGCTTATATTGAGCAAGCAGATAAGTCTTCTGAAACGGTGATACCAAAAGCGCCGGCTGCTGATCATTATCCATTGTCGCCTCCACAGCAGCGCGTCTATATGGTGAGTCAATTGGAGCAAAGCACTGCATATCATATGCCTGCTGTTGTGAGGTTAAAAGGAACTCTGCAGCTTGAGAAGCTGAATGAAGCCTTTGACAGGCTGATCTCACGTCACGATATGCTGCGCACTTCTTTTCATACGATAAAAGGTGTTCCTCGTCAGCGGATCGTTTCATCAGTGTCCTTTCAAATAGAACAGCTGACAGGCGGTACGATGGAAGAAAACATGCAGCGATTTGTCAGACCTTTTGATCTTGAGTGTGCGCCGCTTCTTCGAATTGGTTTGCAGTCATTGCATGATCAGGAGCATTTGCTCTTTTTCGATATGCATCATCTGATTTCAGATGGTCTTTCGATCGATTTGATGCTGCGTGAGCTGTCAGATGCTTACGAGGGATCGGTTAAAGCACCATTGAAGCTTCAATATAAAGATTATGCTGTTTGGCAACAGCACCAAGGCTTTCAAAAAGAAGAGGCATTTTGGCTGCAAGAATTTTCGGGTGATATTCCTGCTTTACAGCTGCTGACCGATTATCAGCGTCCAGCTGTCCAGTCTTTCGCAGGTGATCGTGTCATCAAAGAAATAGATGAAGCGTTAAAGAATCAATTACAGGAGCTTGCAGCAAACCATCACACGACACTGTATACGGTCTTGCTTTCTGCTTACTATACATTGCTTGCCAAATATACAGGTCAAAAGGAATTCGTGGTCGGAACACCGGCGGCAGGGCGTGTGCATACAGATTTGAATGACATGATCGGTATGTTTGTCCAGACACTTGCTTTGCGGTCTGAGGTAGATCCGAATGGAACCATGTCTCAGCTGATTGAGCAAGTAAAGAAAAAGACAATGCAGGCATTTGAGCATCAGCAATATCCATTTGAACGGCTACTTGAAAAGCTGAATGTGCCAAGAGATTTTAGCCGTCATCCATTGTTTGACACCGTCTTTACACTCGCGCCGGATCATGGAGCAGCTCAGCATATTGGAGATATGCTGGTCGAGGCTGAAGAAACCAATTTCCATATTGCGAAATTTGATTTAACACTGCAAGCGATGGAGTCAGATCAAGGTTTATCCTTTGTACTTGATTACAGTACGGCGCTATTTAAACGAAGTACGGCAGAGCAGATGATGAAACATTATGTTTATCTGCTGGAGCAGATGGTTCAAGCGCCGCAGAAAGCTATCCAATCCTATCGATTACTGTCTGAACAAGAAGCAGAAGCTCAGTTAAATAGGTGGAATCCGTTACCTTCGCCTTATCCAGCAGAAGAAACCATTGTGACGCAGTTTGAAAAACAGGTGCAGCAGCATGGTCATCAGCCTGCATTGCAATGTGAAGATGAGATTCTTTCTTATCAAGAGCTGAATGACCGAGTGAATCAGCTGGCTCATTATTTGCGTGAAAATGGTTTTGAAAAAGGGATGAAAGCGGCCTTATTCTTTGAACGTTCCAATGAAATGGTGCTCTCTGTTCTGGCTGTGCTTAAAGCTGGCGGTGTCTATGTACCAATTGACCCCGATTTCCCTGATGAGCGCGTGAAGCACTTTTTAACAGACAGCGGTGCACAATTTTTACTGACACATCAAGTGCTGCGCCATCGCTCGGTGCTCACTTCATTTGAGGGAACCATCATAGAAACAGAAGATCGAGCGATTGAACAGCAGTCAGACAGCCCTATAGATGCTCATATTTTACCTGAGGACTTAGCGAATTTGACCTATACATCTGGTACAACCGGTAAGCCTAAAGGAAATATGGTGACACACCGGAACATTTTGAGAACGGTGAAGCAATCGAATTATCTCACCATTCATCATGAAGACACGGTGATGAGCCTCTCAAACTATGTATTTGATGCCTTTATGTTTGATGTGTTTGGTGCTTTATTAAACGGAGCGAAACTCATTGTTCTGCCAAAGGACCATATCTTAAACATGAATGAGCTTTCTGGAGCGATTGAGAAGGAAAAAGTCAGTATTTTAATGATCACGACAGCTCTTTTTCACTTACTCATCGATATGAAAAAAGACAGCCTGAAAAACGTGAGAAAAGTGCTGTTTGGCGGAGAACGTGCTTCTGTGCCTCATGTAGTGACTGCACTTGAGACAGTTGGGAAAGACAAGCTTGTTCATATGTACGGACCTTCTGAGAGCACAATATTCACCACATATTATCCTGTGAATCATATTGAGAAGCAGGCGTTATCTATCCCAATCGGAAAGCCAGTGAGTCAAACGGCTGTTTATATTGTAGATGAGTTTGGACATGTTCAGCCGCCGGGTGTGGCGGGAGAGCTATGTGTCGCTGGTGATGGACTGGTGAAAGGATATTATAAGCAGCCAGAACTAACAAGCGAAAAGTTTGTCAAAAATCCTTTCCGCCCTGGAGAGGCCATGTATAAAACGGGCGATCTTGCACGCTGGCTGCCGAATGGAGATATTGAATTCATTGGACGGATCGATCATCAAGTGAAGATTCGCGGACAGCGTATCGAGCTTGGGGAAATTGAACACCAGCTGCTGCGGCATCCTCAGGTGAAGGAAGCTGTCGTCATTGCTGCTTCGAATGACACGTTATGTGCGTATTTCACAGCAGAAGGATCTGTTTCATTATCTGATTTGCGCGAGCAAGCAGGGCGTGAATTGCCTGTGTATATGATGCCGGCATTTTTCATGCAATTAGACGAGCTTCCTTTGACGAATAATGGCAAGGTCGATAGGCGGGCGCTGCCGGCACCTGATCTCAGTGAGCAGGGGGCAAATGAATACACCTCTCCTCAAACAGAAACAGAGCGTCTGCTGGCGAACATTTGGGAGGAAGTTCTTGAAGTGCCGCGAATCGGCAGGCATGATCATTTCTTTGAATGCGGGGGCCATTCGCTGCGCGGCATGAAAATGCTGAACAGGCTGTATGAAGAGATGCAGGTGGAGCTCACTTTGAAGTCTTTATTTGAATCCCCAACATTAGAAGCGTTCGCCCTTGCGGTTGATCAAGCGGACCAAACGGAGATCAAGCGAGTGGAAGTTGCCAAAGAGGCGGCCTATTATCCAGTGACATCTGCTCAGAAAAGACTGTTTGTTTTGGAGAAAATGACTGATGCGGAGCAAAGTTATCATATGCCGGCTGCCTTAAAGCTAGAAGGTGTCTTTGATGAGAAACGATTTGAAAAGGCAATTGATCAGCTAGTCCAACGTCATGAAGCTTTCCGAACGAGCTTTGATTTTGTTCAGAATGAACCTGTTCAACGGATTGAAACAAATGTCTCTATAGACATTGAAAAAATTGAACAGAACGGCCGAGACATACAGGAATTGATGAATGAATTTATCAGGCCATTTGATGTAGAAAAAGCGCCTTTACTCAGAATAGGACTGGTTTCCGTCTCCGTAAATGTCCATTATTTACTGATTGATATGCATCATATCATTTCAGATGGTGCGTCTGTTGGCATTTTAATTGAGGAGCTATCAGCCCTGTATCGAGGAGAAAAACTAGAGGAATTACCTGTTCAATATAAGGATTATGCAGTTTGGTCAAAAAGTGAGGCATCTGCTGCGCAAAAAGCAGCTGAAGAGGCTTTCTGGCTGAATCAATTACAAGGGGAACTGCCTGTACTGGCACTGCCGGAAGACCTGCCAAGGCCAAAAGTGCAAACATTCTCAGGAGATCGTGTCTCATTTACAATCGAAGGTTCGCTTAAAGCGAAATTGGACGAACTCGTTAGAGCGCTCAACAGTACGACCTATACAGTCCTGCTTGCTGGCTACAGTATTCTTTTAAGCAAGCTTTCAAGACAAGAGGATATCATCATTGGTTCTCCGGTTGTCGGCAGAACCCATCCTGATATTCAATCTGTGATCGGCATGTTTGTGAACACGCTGGCACTTAGAACAAGACCATCAGGACATCAGACAGCTGCTGAATTTGCGTCAAATGTTCATCAGCTTGTGTTAGAGGCAAACGAGCATCAGTTGTACCCATTTGAAGAATTGGTAGATCAGGTGCAAACGGTTCGAGACACAAGCCGCCATCCAATTTTTGACGTGGTATTCTCCATGGAAAATGCGGATATTCGTGATTTATCAATGGATGGGCTTCACATTGTTCCACAGCCATTCGAAGAGAATATCGCCAAATTTGATTTAACCTTAACTGGAAACGAATCCTCAGATCAAATTGAGCTCGTGTTTGATTTTAATTGTTCTATCTTTCAAAAGACGTCAATTGAAAAGTGGAAAGAATATTTCCTTCATTTGCTGGAACAAATGGTATCAGCGCCAAATCAATCGCTAGATCAAATGCAATTATTGTCACCGCAGCAGCAGCAAAAACAGCTGAATGAATGGTCAGGACCAGACCTAGACGTCCCGTCAAATCAAACCGTTCACGCGCTAATTGAGTCTAAGGCACAAGAAGCACCTCATCAAAAAGCAGCGGTCTTCTGCGGAACGAGCTGGACGTATGAAGAGCTGAACAGCCGGGCGAATGTAGTTGCTTCAAGACTCATCGCAAGCGGTACAAAACCAGGAGACCGCGTCGGCATTCTCACTCGCCCATCCCTTGATATGACGGCTGCTGTTCTCGGCGTTCTCAAGGCAGGTGCGGCATTCGTTCCAATTGATGCGGATTATCCAGCGCAGCGTATTGCGTACATGCTGGAAGACTGCGGGGCAGAGGTGCTTCTGATGCAGAAAGGACTCACTGCACCATCTTCATTCACAGGTCAAGTGTTGTTCATAGAAGATGCGGTAGAAGGAGAAGCTCACGAGATTCATGTTCATATCAAACCAACAGATCTCGCCTATATGATTTACACGTCTGGAACGACAGGAAAGCCGAAGGGTGTCATGGTCGAGCACCAGTCTCTTGTGAATCTTGCATTCTGGCACAATGATGCGTTCCAAGTGACGAACAAGGATCGAACTGCGAAATATGCCGGCTTTGGCTTTGACGCTTCCATTTGGGAGATGTTCCCGACGTGGATCGCCGGCGCAGAGCTGCACATTATCGATGAAGCGATTCGTCTTGATATGATCAAGCTCAATGCGTATTTCAATGAAAAAGGCATCACCATTGCCTTCCTGCCGACGCAGCTATGTGAGCAGTTTATGTCAATGGACAACCATTCTCTGCGTTATTTACTAACAGGCGGAGATAAGCTGAAACAGGTAAAGCCGGTTCCATATCAACTCGTCAATAACTACGGTCCGACTGAAAATACAGTCGTAGCGACAAGCGGAGTCATCAATCCAGATCAAGGCACGCTTCCGATTGGAACTGCGATTGCCAATACACGTTTCTACATCATGGGTTCGTTATATGACCTGTCGCCGCCAGGCGTACCGGGTGAGCTTGTGATTGCAGGAAAAGGATTGGCAAGAGGCTACTGGAATCTTCCAGAGGAAACCGACAAACGATTTGTCCCAGATCCATTTTTTCCAGGCGAGCGCATGTACCGCACAGGCGATTTAGTGAAATGGATAGAGGGTGGTGAGCTGATTTATCTCGGCAGAAAAGACCATCAGGTCAACATCCGCGGCTTCCGTATTGAGCTGTCAGAAATTGAAGCCCAGCTCCTGACGCTGGATTCGGTCAAAGAAGCTGTCGTGACAACGGTCAAAGATGCGGGTGATCAAGATGCACTTATCGCTTATGTCATCACGGTTGATGAAACAACAGCTCTAAAAGAAAGCCTAAAACGCACACTGCCTGAATACATGGTGCCAGCATGGATCATAAAACTAGACCAATTTCCAATGACGGCCAATGGAAAGGTCGATCTCAAAGCATTGCCAGCTCCTGATATCGAAGCGAACCAAACGATATACGAAGCCCCAAGAGACGAAGTGGAAACACTGCTTTGCGGCATTTGGGAAGATGTCCTTGGCGTCAGCCAAGTCGGCATCCACGATCACTTCTTCTTCCTTGGCGGAGATTCGATTAAAGGTATCCAAATGGCAAGCCGACTCACGCAAGCTGGCTGGAAGCTCGATATGAAACTTCTATTCCAGTACCCAACGATTGCGGAGCTGCGCCCATATATCGAAGAAGCTGATCAAATGACGGCTGACCAATCACCTGTCGAAGGAGAAGTCATTTTAACACCAATTCAGCGGTGGTTCTTTGAACGAAACTTTACGAATCAGCATCATTGGAACCAATCGGTTATGCTCCAAGCACCAAATGGCTTGGATGAGGAACTCGTTCAGCAAGTGCTGGAGCAAGTCATGATTCATCATGATGCATTGCGAATGGTGTTTCCGCTCGAAGAAGGGCGCGTCATCCAGCGTCATCGAGGAATCGAGGAAAACAATGTGGCAATTGATGTGTTGGAAGTAAAAGGAGAGCTGTCGCAGCAGATCCAGCAGGTAGAAAAGCTGGCAAATGAAGTGCAGGCGAGTATGTCGCTAGCGGAGGGACCACTAGTGAAACCTGCCATTTTCCGAACGGATCAAGGAGATCATTTATTGCTCGCTGTACATCACCTTGTCATTGATGGTGTGTCATGGCGTATTTTCCTTGAAGATTTCATGGCTCTTTATGAACAGTCGAAGCGCGGGGAAACTCTTACCCTTCCTGAAAAAACACACTCCTTCCAAGAATATGCCCAAAAACTGACTGAATACGCTGTGTCAGATGAGCTGCTATCGGAAAGAGATTATTGGAAAAAGGTGCTTGCGCATTCCGTTCCTCCGCTTCAAAAGGATCATGTCACGGAGGATCAACGAATGCTTCATACACAGACCGTTCGTTTTACATTGTCTGAAGAGGAAACACGCAGTCTGTTGACGGATGTACATGAAGCCTACCAAACAGAAATCAATGATATTTTGCTGACGGCATTAGGGTTGTCCATGAAAGAGTGGACAGGTGAAGACAGGCACTTTATTCATCTTGAAGGGCACGGGAGAGAGGACATCCTCCCTGCGGTTAATGTATCACGGACCATCGGCTGGTTTACTAGTATGTATCCTGTGTTATTGGATATGTCGCATGCAGACGATCTTTCTTATCAGATCAAGTATTTAAAAGAGGAACTCAGACACATTCCGAACAAGGGCATCGGCTATGGCGTTTTAAAATACTTAACGCCTGACAAGATGAAGGACGATATCGATTTTCAAGTCACACCAGATATCAGCTTTAACTATCTTGGTCAGTTTGATGAACAGATCGGCGGCGGTGAATTGAGGCGCTCTCCATGGCATGCAGGACAATCGCTGAGCCCTGAATCTGAGAAACCTCATGCGCTGGATATTGTTGGTTTCGTAGAACAAGCAGTGCTCCATGTGACGATTTCCTATCATCACCTTGAATTCGAAGAACGTACGATCGAACAGTTCAAGGAACTCTTAGAAAAGAATGTGAAGGCACTGATCTCACATTGTCTATCACAGGATGAGAGTCAGATCACACCTAGTGATGTGGGGGATGAGGATCTCACTATGGATGAACTTGAAAAGCTAATGGATCTATTTTAAGCAAAAATGAAGAGGTGGACTTATGAGCAAGCAGAAAATTCAAAAGGTATATCCTTTAACACCAATGCAAGAGGGCATGCTGTATCATGCCATGCTAGACCCTAATTCCTCCTCTTATTTCACACAGCTTGAGCTTGGAATAAGCGGAGATTTTGATCTCGATCTTTTTGAAAAGAGTCTCAATGAACTCGTACGGACATATGACATTCTGCGTACAGCCTTTGTCTATCAACAATTACAAAAGCCTCGTCAGGTTGTACTGGCTGAACGTCATTTAAATGTGTATAGAGAAGATCTATCTCATCTGAATCATCAAGAGCAGAAAAAGGTATTGGATCAATATAAAAAGCAAGTGAGAAAGCAAGGATTTCACTTAACGAATGATCTGTTGTTGAAAGTCGCTGTTTTTCAATTAAATGAAACAAACTGGCACCTGATTTGGAGCAACCATCACATTATTATGGATGGTTGGTCTATGGGTGTGTTGATGAAAAAACTGTTTCATTACTATGAATCTTATCGGAACGGCCGAACGCCGGATCGCTCACAAGGTAAGCCTTATGTGGACTATATCCAGTGGCTTGGAAAGCAAAACAAACAAGAAGCGGAAGACTATTGGAAGGAGCGGCTGGATGGTGCTGTTCAGCACCAAGGGCTGCTGCAGCAAAAAGAAGCGAACGGACAATATGACCATCAGGAATGGACGTTTACATGGGACGCTCAAACCGTACAAGCCATTCAAGATGCGGCAAGACAATGCCAAGTGACAGCACCGAACCTTTTTCAGGCTGTCTGGTCCGTTCTTTTAGGCACCTATCATGCAGCAGATGATGTCATATTCGGAACAGTCGTATCAGGCAGACCTCCAAGTGTGTCTGGGATTGAGCGGATGGCAGGGCTGTTTATCAATACGATACCTGTTCGGGTGACATTGGATCAGGAGCAGACCTTTAAACAGCTGTTTCAAACGGTTCAGCAGCATGCACTGGAAGCGGAAAACTATGATTTTATGCCGCTTTATGACATTCAGCAGAAAACAGCTGCTGGAGGAAAACTCTTTGATCATTTGGTTGGGTTTGAAAACTATCCTTTAGATCAGGAGCTGTCTGGTGACACCATGTCTGCACGTCTCGGTTTTGCCATTGATGTAAAGGACGGATTTGAACAAACGAATTTCGATCTCAATGTCCTTGTCTATCCTGGTGAAACGTGGACATTGACATTCAAATACAATGCGATGGCTTTTGAAGAAAAGGTCATTGAAAACATATCAAAACATCTGACCAACCTCATGAAGCAAATCATTCACAATCCTGACGTACGTCTTCATGAAGTGACATGTATTACAGAAGAAGAAAAGCAGCAGATTGAAGCATGGAACCAGACGGAGCGAGATTATCCGAAGCATCTGTCCATTCCTGAGCTGCTCGATGAACGTATCAAGGCGCAGCCTGACCATCCGGCATTAGTCGAAGGCGAGCGAACATTCACATACGAAGAGCTTGGACAGGAAATCCGTCGTTTAGCGAGCAGTCTTGTAGAAAACGGCGTTCAGCGGGGGGATGCTGTCGCGGTATATATGAACCGATCAGCAGATGCGGTGATCTCTATTTTGGCCATTTTACATGCAGGGGCTACTTATGTACCGATTGATCCAGCTCAGCCTGAGGAGAGAATCCGTTGGATGCTTGAAGACAGCGGCGTATCCGTTTTGCTCTATGCTGACAGCCAGCCGCCAGTTGATGAAAGCATCAAAGTTGTTCATGTGACCGGCATGTCTCATCACTCACAAGCGGAGTTATCAGTCGAGACGTCCCCATCTCAATTGGCATATATCATGTTCACTTCGGGATCAACTGGACGGCCAAAAGGAGTTCAAATTGAGCATCAGCATATTGTGAGGTTAGCATGCTCTCAGGAAAAAATAGGCTTGAACACATCGGATCGTATGGCGCATACAGGAGCTGTCAGCTTTGATGCGATTACCCTTGAAATCTTTACTACGCTTCTGAATGGGGCGACGCTTTATCCTGTTGACCGTGATACTTTATTGGATATTCACCGATTTGAACAATTTATCCAAACACATCAGATCACAGCGCTCTTTTTAACGACTGGTTTATTTAATCAGCTCGCTCAGCAGCGGCCGCAAATGTTCAAAGGGTTAAAAACATTATTCACCGGCGGTGATGTGATCAATGTGAAAAGTGCGGAGCTTGTGAAAAAGCATCATCCATCAATTACCTTGCTGAATGTCTATGGCCCAACTGAAAATACAACCATTTCGACCATTTACGAAGTAAGAGGAGATGAAATGGGCCCGATCCCAATTGGTCAGCCGATCAATCATACGTCAGCTTATATTTTAGATGACTATCAAAGACTTCAGCCAATTGGAGCCCCAGGAGAGCTGTATGTGGGCGGAGATGGTGTTTCAAGAGGGTACATCAAACGTCCAGATTTGACTGATCAAGTATTCATGGCAGATCCTTTTAAGCCGTCAGGACGGATGTATCGAACGGGAGACTTGGCTAGATATGGTGCAGATGGTCAGATTGAATTCCTCGGTCGTGCCGATGATCAGGTGAAAATTCGTGGTTTCCGTATTGAGCTTGGTGAAATTGAATCAGTGCTTCACCAAGAAGCGGGGATAGATGAAGCAGTTGTACTTGTTCAGCAGCTCTCCTCAGATGAAAAGGAAATCATCGCTTACTTCACAGGGACACTGACAGAAGAAGAGGTACGAGATGTATTCAATCAAAAACTGCCAGCTTATATGGTGCCGCACCATGTGATGAAGCTGGATACCTTTGCACTGACATCGAACGGGAAGGTAGATCGAAAAGCTTTACCAAAGCCTGACGAAGTGCATCGCGAGGAAATCAAAATCATTCTGCCTGAGACCGAGACAGAAAAGGCACTCGCTGACATTTGGGAGGAGCTTCTTGGGAAAACGATTGGGATAGACGAGCATTTCTTTATGGCTGGCGGGCACTCACTCAAGGCGATGATGATGTCTGCGAAGGTTCAAGAAGTGCTTCAAAAGGAAGTGCCGATTCAAGTGATTTTCGAGAAGCCGACGATTCGCTCATTAGCGGCTTACATCGATCAGGATGGTCAAGAAGAAGCCGGACATCCTATTTTGCCAGCAGAGCAGGCGGACGAATATCCGGTATCACCAGCCCAGCGCCGTTTATATATTTTGCAGACACTTGAACCTGACAGCACGAATTATCATATTCCGATCGTCTTAACGCTTGAAGGAACACTCGAATATCAGCGGCTCAAATCAGCATTTAATCAGTTAATCCAAACACATGAAATTTTAAGAACGAGCTTTCATATGAACGGGGAAGACATTGTCCAAAGGGTGCATGAATGGACTGAATTTGACCTTCCTGTTCATGACATCAAGGAAGAAGAGGCGGAGGCATTTCTTACAGAACGTCAATCGCCATTTGATTTAACAGCAGCACCCCTTTTGCGAGCTCAGCTGCTGAAAATCAGTGAGAATCGTCATCTTCTCGTCTTAGAAGCACATCATCTCATTACAGATGGCAGCTCCATGAAGACATTCATTCAAGATTTAGCGAAGGCCTACGATGGGGAAGCTCTTGCTGAACGAGCCCTTCATTATAAGGATTACGCTGTCTGGCAGCTAAGTGAAGAAGAAACGGAGAAACAGAAGGAGCATGAAGCGTATTGGCTGAAGCAATTTGAAGGAGATTTACCGGTTTTAGAGCTGCCAACTGATTATCCTCGTCCAGCAGAACGTGATTTTACTGGAGAACGATTCATGTTTGGCTGTGATCAAGCAACGACTCAGCGAATTCAGGAACTGCTTCAGAAAACCGATACGACCATGTATATGTTCTTGTTATCCGCCTTTCAGGTGCTGCTTGCCTCCTATAGCGGGCAGGAAGATATCATTGTGGGTTCGCCTGTTGCTGGACGGACACACCCTGATATCCAGGACATGCCGGGGATGTTTATCAACACCATTGCGATGCGCGGAAAACCAGAACAAACCAAAACATTTTTACAGCTGCTTGAAGAAATAAAAGAAACAAGTGTTGATGCTTTTGCACATCAAAGCTATCCGCTCGAAGAGTTAATTGCACATCTTCCATTAGACCGTGATACAACTCGGAGCCCGCTTTTTAGCGTGTCATTTAACATGCAGAACATGGAGGTACCGGCGCTAAAGCTCGGCGATCTGCACATTTCGCCTTATGCCATTCAGCATCACTCGGTCAAATTTGATCTATCTTTAGAAGCATTTGAACGCGAGGGAGCATTAAAGCTGAGCTTTGACTATGCAGCGGCATTATTTAAAGAAGAGACCGTCCGACGTTTTGGAACTCATCTCCTGGCGATTATTCGTGAGGCGGTTCGTCATCCAGAGGAACAGATCGGCTTGCTCCATATACTGGATCAGCATGAACAAATAGAGCGTCTGGAGAAAAAAGCCGAAGGACAAACGAATCGTCATGAGCCATTCCATGTTCAATTTTCACGTCAGGCGAAGGAAACACCGGATGCTATCGCCGTCATGGATGATCAAAGAAAACTCACCTACCGCGAGCTTGAGGACATGTCACATGCACTTAGCTGTGAACTTAAAAAACGAGGC
This sequence comes from Bacillus sp. FSL M7-0791, assembly GCF_038627085.1. Lineage (NCBI taxonomy): Bacteria > Bacillati > Bacillota > Bacilli > Caryophanales > Bacillaceae > Bacillus > Bacillus sp. FSL M7-0791. Next base: position 376,726 of record NZ_CP152022.1, read on the forward strand.
GTCGAGAAGGAACAAACTGTGGCACTGATCCTTGACCGCTCTGTCTATGTCATCGTCTCCATGCTTGGTGTGATGAAAGCAGGAGGAGCGTTTGTCCCGATTGATCCGGCCTTTCCGGCTGAACGAATCCGCTACACATTAGAGGATTCAGGTGCACAAGTAATTATGACAAATGAGTCTCTAGCAGATTCCTATCAAAATCATAAGTCGATTCAAGTGGTGCAGGTTGAACAAGCAGTGCATCAAAGCCATCCACTAGAATTGCCGGAAGTATCGGTTGATCAGCTTGCTTATGTCATTTACACATCTGGGACAACAGGGAAGCCGAAGGGTGTACAGCTCACGCATCGTAATCTATCACACTATGTCAGCTGGCTGATAAATGAGGTGACATTGCAGGAATGTGATCGGACGGCACTGCTTTCTTCTTATGCATATGATCTTGGTTACACAAGCATTTTCCCTGTTTTAAAAGCAGGGGGGACACTCTATGTTCCTCGTGAAGACGTGTATACAGACCCTGTACGTCTGATGCGGTTGATTGATGAACAAGAGCTGACTTATATCAAAATGACACCATCCTTATTTCATCTGATGGCAGATTCTAAGGAACATTCATTTAATGCTTTACGCCTGGTGGTACTTGGAGGAGAACCGGTGATCCCTGAGGATGTTGAAACATTTATGATGCAGCATCCATGCGTGGCAGTAATGAACCATTACGGTCCGACTGAGACAACCATTGGTACAGTGACCAAGCTGATCACACCGCAAGAGCTGGACGCTTTGAAGGAACGATCTTTGATCGGACAGCCAATTGCTCACACAAGAGCGCTCGTATGCAATCAGCAGCAGCGGCTTGTTCCTTATGGCGCGCCGGGAGAGCTTTATATATCTGGAGAAGGCGTGTCGAGAGGATATTTGAATCAGCCTGAATTAACAGCAGAACGTTTTCTTGAAAATCCATATGATCCTCAAGAGAGAATGTATCGCACAGGGGATTTGGTCAGACAGCATGCAAATGGAGATATTGAGTTTCTTGGACGAGTAGACGATCAAGTGAAAATCCGCGGCTATCGCATTGAGAAACAGGAAATTGAGCATGCCGCACGTGCTCTGGCATCTATTCAAGAAGTCTATGTAAAAGTCCTGCACCTGTCTGGGTTGCCGGAGCTTGCACTCTATTACACAGCGCCTGAACACATTGGAACACTGACGTTTAGAGAAAATCTTGCGGAGACACTGCCGGATTATATGATTCCAACGTACTTTGTGAAAGTCGATCACATTCCACTCACCCAAAACGGAAAGGTGGATGCGAAGTCTCTGCCGCTTCCGCATGAGGTGCATATGAACCATGCGGCGCATGTGGCACCAGAAACGGAACTTGAGCGGGCGCTGTGTGACATTTGGTCAGAAGTTCTTGGGGTTGAACAAATAGGTGTTCTTGACCACTTCTTTGAATTGGGAGGTCATTCCCTCAAGGGCATGGTGCTCATTTCGAAGGTGCAGGCAAAGCTGAACAAGCATGTGCCGCTCAAAGTCCTTTTTGAAAAACCAACCATACGGGCAATGGCAGCCTACTTGGAAGAAACAGATTCTTCGGTGGTGACATCCATTCAGCCAGCGGAAAAGCAAGATTTCTATCCCGTCTCTTCTGCTCAAAAGCGTATGTATGTACTTCAGCAGCTGCATCCAGATGCAGTCACTTATCATATGCCAGCCGTTTTAATGATGGAAGGCAGCCTTGATGTGAAGCAGCTGGAAGCAGCGCTTCAAGCCTTGATCGACAGACATGAATCACTTCGGACAGCCTTTGTAGAAATTGACGGCGTACCCGTTCAAAAAGTCTATCGCCAAGTACCGTTTACATTAGAGGTTGATGAAATAGAGGGCGATCAGGAGCAGTCTGTCATCGAGTCATTCATTACACCATTCTCATTACATCAAGCACCATTAATGAGGGCAAAAGTGGCGAAGTTTTCTGATGAGAAATATGTATTCATGATGGATATGCACCATATCATTGCAGATGGTGTCACACGCGGCCTGCTCATTCAAGAACTCGCAGAGCTGTATGAGAAAAAGACGTTACCGCCAGTTCAGCTGCATTACAAGGATTTTGCGGTATGGCAGCAGGAAGAAAAGCAGCAGGCACTGCTTGAAAAACAGCGGCAGTATTGGCTGGAGCAATATGCACAGCCGCCGGAAGACTTAGCACTGCCCCTTGATTTTCCGCGTCCTCAAGTTCAGTCATTTGAAGGAGGGAGAGTCGATAGATGGTTGTCTGCTGAAAAGGTGCAGTCCATCAAAACGCTCATGGCGGAAAAAGGTGTGAGCTTGAACATGGTGATGCAAACGGCATTTGCCATTTTCCTTTCCAAGTTAACTGGGCAGACAGATATCGTCATAGGCGCTGTGACCGCAGGACGTACGCATGCTTCAATCGAGCGGGTTCCAGGCATGTTTGTCAATACACTGGCTCTTCGAAACGAAGTGCAGCCAGAAGAAACGACAGCGCAGCTGCTTGAAAAAATGAAAGATCGCAACCTATCAGCCTATGAACATCAAGAATTCCCGTTTGAGGAATTGGTGGCTCAGTTAGATCTTCCGAAAGACACGAGCCGCAATCCATTGTTTAGTGTCATGCTGACAACAGATGACCGTGACCTGACGTTACCGGATTTGAATGGACTCAAGCTGTCGCAAAAGCAGCAAGATACCGTTCATGCAAAATTTGATATAACGCTCGGTGTATTTGAAGAAAATGACCAAGTGGGCTTGCGCTTTGAGTATGCAGCGGCCCTGTTTAAAAAGAGCACCATTCAGCGCTGGAGCATGTATATTGAAAAAATCATAGATGATATGCTGGCTAAGCTGAATCAGCCAATTTCAGCGCTATCTCTCATAACTGAAGAGGAAAAACGAGAGCTGATCAATGAATGGTCAGGACCTGCCCTAGACGTCCCGTTAGATCAAACCGTTCATGCCTTGATTGAGGCTAAGGCACAAGAAGCACCGCACCAAAAAGCAGTGGTCTTCTGCGGAACGAGCTGGACGTATAAAGAGTTGAACAGCCGGGCGAATGTAGTCGCTTCAAGACTCATCGCAAACGGCACAAAACCAGGCGACCGCGTCGGTATTTTCACTCGTCCGTCCCTTGATATGACGGCAGCTGTTCTTGGCGTTCTCAAGTCAGGTGCGGCATTCGTTCCAATTGATGCAGACTATCCAGCGCAGCGTATTGCCTACATGCTGGAAGACTGCGGGGCAGAGGTGCTTCTGATGCAAAAAGGACTCACTGCACCATCTTCATTTACAGGTCATGTCCTGTTCATAGAAGATGCGGTAGAGGGAGAAGCTCACGAGATTCAGGTTCATATCAAACCAACGGATCTCGCTTATATGATTTACACCTCTGGGACGACAGGACAGCCGAAGGGTGTCATGGTCGAGCACCAGTCCCTTGTGAATCTTGCATTCTGGCACAATGATGCCTTCCAAGTGACGAAAGACGATCGAACCGCGAAATATGCCGGCTTTGGCTTTGACGCCTCCATTTGGGAGATGTTCCCGACGTGGATCGCCGGCGCAGAACTGCACATTATCGACGAAGCGATTCGTCTCGATATGATCAAACTCAATGCGTATTTCAATAAAGAAAACATCACCATTGCCTTCCTGCCAACGCAGTTATGCGAGCAGTTTATGTCAATGGACAACCATTCTCTGCGTTATTTACTAACAGGCGGAGATAAGCTGAAACAGGTAAAGCCAGTCCCATACAAACTAGTGAATAACTACGGTCCAACTGAAAATACAGTCGTAGCGACAAGTGGAGTCATCGATCCAGAACAAGGCACGATTCCGATAGGAACAGCCATTGCCAATACACGTTTTTACATCATGGGTTCGTTATACGACCTGTCGCCGCCAGGCGTACCGGGTGAGCTCGTGATTGCAGGAAAAGGACTGGCAAGAGGCTACTGGAATCTTCCAGATGAAACAGACAAACGATTTGTCCCAGATCCATTTTATCCAGGCGAGCGCATGTACCGCACAGGCGATCTAGTGAAATGGACAGACGCTGGTGAGCTGATTTATCTCGGCAGAATAGACCATCAGGTCAATATCCGCGGCTTCCGTATTGAGCTGTCAGAAATTGAAGCGCAGCTCCTGACGCTGGATTCGGTCAAAGAAGCCGTCGTGACAACGGTCAAAGATGCGAGTGATCAAGATGCACTTATCGCTTATGTCATTGCGGCTGAAGAAACAACAGCCCTGAAAGAAAGCCTAAAACGAACGTTGCCAGAATACATGGTGCCATCATGGATCATAAAACTAGACCAATTTCCAATGACGGCCAATGGAAAGGTCGATCTGAAAGCATTGCCAGCTCCTGATATCGAAGCGAACCAAACGGTATACGAAGCACCAAGAGACGAAGTGGAAACACTGCTTTGCGGCATTTGGGAAGATGTCCTTGGCGTCAGCCAAGTCGGTATCCACGATCACTTCTTCTTCCTTGGCGGAGATTCGATTAAAGGCATCCAAATGGCAAGCCGACTCACGCAAGCAGGCTGGAAGCTTGATATGAAACTTCTATTCCAGTACCCAACGATTGCGGAGCTGCGCCCATATATCGAGGAAGCTGATCTTCTCACAGCGTATCAATCACCTGTCGAAGGAGAAGTCATCTTAACACCAATTCAACGCTGGTTCTTTGAACGAGCATTCAGCGATCAGCACCATTGGAATCTCTCGATGATGCTTCATGCACCAAATGGATTTGACCTTTCCATTACAGAACAAGTCATGCAAAAACTGCTTTCACATCATGATGCACTGCGTATGGTATACAGGCAGGAACATGGCGGTATCCTGCAATACAACCAGCGGGAGCTCACGGAACCGCTGGAGATTATTTCTCATGATGTCTCAAAAGAGCACGACGTGAAAAAGGCTATTTCCACATATGCCAATGAGTATCAGCGTCAGCTGAATCTCGAAACAGGTCCGTTAATGAAAGTGATTTGTTTCCATGCAAAAGATGGCGATCACTTACTCATCGTGACACACCATTTAGTCATTGATGGTGTCTCATGCCGAATTTTACTAGAGGACTTTATGTCTCTATATCAGCAGGCAGCTCAGGGGCAAACGCTTGTCCTGCCGCTGAAAACTCATTCCTTTAAAGAATGGGCAGAGGCCATTGAACGTTATGCACAGTCACAGCCTTTAAAAAGTCAGCAGGAGTATTGGGTAGAGATTGAAAGCAAACCATTAACCACATTACCTGTTGATCATGAAGTGACAAAAAGAAAAGTTGCCGAAACCAAATCAGTTCAAATGCAGCTGACAGAAACAGAAACTGAACATCTTTTGACCGATATTCATCTGCCGTACACTACGGAAATGAACGATATTCTTTTATGTGCTCTCGGTCTTGCTGTTCAAGAGTGGACAGGTGAGTCCCATGTACATGTGCAGCTTGAAGGTCATGGTAGAGAGGATATTTTATCAGGGCTGGATGTCTCTCGCACGATTGGCTGGTTTACGAGTATGTATCCAGTTGTACTTGAAGCGAAGCCAGATCAGACCATAGCTGATGCTATTAAAGGAACGAAAGAAATGCTGCGGCGTGTGCCAAATAAAGGAATTGGATACGGAATCTTAAAATACATGACAGCCGCTGAACCGTCAGGACAGCACGTACAGCCTGAAATCAGTTTGAACTATCTTGGACAGATTGATCAGGAAGTGACGACAGAACTCTTTGGGCCGTCGACTTATGATATGGGACGACAAGCAAGCCCTGATTCGGAAGCTGTTTATAAGCTGAACCTTAGTGGTCTTGTTCAACAAAATCGATTCATTTTGTCTTGTTCCTATTGTGCAAGTGAATATGAAGAACAGACGATACAGCAGTTCATGGCATTGTTGAAGGGGAAAATTCAATCCATCATCACCCATTGCTTAGCGCAGCAAGAACGGGAATTTACGCCAAGTGACTTCTCTGCGGCTGACCTTGAAATGGATGAAATGGACGACATTTTTGACATGCTTGAGGAGAAATTGACTTAACAACACGAGATGAATCATAAAAAAGGAAGGGAGGATGAAATAGATGAGTCAATTTAAAAGGGATCAAGTTCAAGACATGTATTATCTGTCACCGATGCAAGAAGGAATGCTGTTTCATACCCTCCATCATCAGGAAAAGGGCTTTTATGTAGAGCAAATGGATATGAACGTTAAGGGCACACTACGTTATGACTTACTTGAGAAAAGCATGAATATCATCGTGGAGCGGTACGATATTTTTCGTACCGTGTTTCTCCACGAAAAAGTAAAGCGCCCTGTCCAAGTTGTACTAAAAGAACGTCCTTTTACACTTGATGTTGTGGACTTGCAAGATCTTTCTGAAGACGAACAACTTGAACGTATAGAGAAATTCAAACAACAGGATCAGCTGAGAGGATTTGACCTCTCGAAGGATTCTCTCATGCGGGCATCCGTTTTCCAAACGGGCCCTGCCAGCTATCGCTGGATATGGAGCTATCATCATATCCTTCTGGATGGCTGGTGCTTTGGACTTGTGGTGCAGGAGTTATTTGCGATTTATCATGCACTTTTACATGACGTCCCTTACAAGTTAGAGCCGGTCAAACCATATAAAGAATATATAAAGTGGCTGGAAAAACAAGATAAGCAAGCATCACTTCAATATTGGCAGCAATCATTAGCAGGGTTTGATGGACAATCGACCTTTAAAGAGCAGCGAAAACAAACGAATGAACATGAATTAGGCGAAATTGAGTGGTCCATGAGTAAAGAAGAAACGGCCGCTTTATCAGAGTTAGCGCTGCAGCAAAATGCAACGTTAAGCAGTGCGCTTCAATCAGTCTGGTCTGTTCTGCTGAGCAGATATCAGCAGTCAAATGATGTGCTGTTTGGAACAGTTGTGTCAGGACGTCCGGCAGACTTGGCTGGCGTTGACAGGATGGTTGGATTGTTCATCAATGTCATCCCAAGAAGAATTCAGCTGACAGATCACATGACATTTCGTGCACTCCTGTCAGAAACACAGCAGCAGTCTCTTGCAGCCGAGCCGCACCAATATATTCCGATTTATGATATTCAGGCAAAGACAGGTCAGCAGCAGCTCATTGATCATATTGTTGTGTTTGAAAATGTCCCAGCTGCAAAGAAGGACGAGCAAGAGGCACGGTTAGGGTTCACGGTGGAGAACATGAATGTCTATGAAAAATCAAACTATGATCTCAATCTGCTCGCATCGCCTGGAGAAGAATTACTATTGAAGCTGGCCTTTAACCAAAGAGCGTTTGATCCTCAATTTGTTCATAAGTTAAAGGAACAGCTCAGCCTATTGATACATGAGGCGGTCAAGCATCCCGATCAATCGGTTCATACACTCTCACTCGTCACGAAACAGGAAAAACAGCTGATTCTTGAGGAATGGAATGCACCTGAGCTTGAGCATGACCAGCTGTATTTATCGAAATGGTTTGAGCATAATGTCCGCAAACAGCCAAATGCAGTGGCGCTATCAGCAGAAGAGCAAACGATGACATATGCTGAGCTGAATGAACAGGCCAATCGATTGGCACGACATTTGCAAAAAAATGGAGCCGAACATCAAACGGTCATCGCCATTTTAGCCGATCGAACGCCTGAACTCATTGTCAGTCTGCTTGCTGTCTTAAAAGCAGGCGCAGCCTATGTGCCAATTGATCCCGACTATCCAGAAAGCCGCATTCAATACATGCTTAAAGACAGCGGAGCGACGCATCTTCTGACTCACTCATCCTTTATTGGTCAGGCGAAGGGACTCGGGTTTGCTGGCACGTATCTGTTTGCAGATGATCAGGAGATTTCACTAATGAGCTCAGAGAATCTGCCGCTGGAAGCAGGTTTACACGATACGGCATATATCATGTATACATCAGGCACAACGGGTCAGCCAAAAGGCATCATGACAACCCATTCCAATATTGCCCGGGTGGTCAAAAATACGAACTACTTAACCATTTCAGAAACAGATACACTACTGTCGCTATCCAACAGCGTATTTGATGGCTTTACCTTTGATGTATACGGTGCACTTTTAAACGGAGCAAAGCTTGTCCTGCCGAAAAAAGACACCATTTTAGATATGCATGAGCTGACGGAGCTGATTAAAAGAGAAAGCATTTCTGTCATGTTTGTTCCAACTGCTCTATTTAATCTTCTTATTGATGAAGAAACCGATTGGATGCGCAGTGTGCGCAAGGTGCTGTTCGGAGGTGAGCGTGCATCTATACAGCATGTGAGAAAAGCCTTTGATGTCATGGGGAAAGGCAGACTCATCAATGTCTACGGCCCAACTGAATCAACGGTTTTCGCCACCTATTATCCTGTAGATGAAGCTCCTCCAATCGAAGCGCATTCTATTCCAATCGGAAAGCCGATTAACCAAACGGGTGCTTATATATTGAGCCAGCACGGACAGCTTCAGCCGATTGGAATGGTCGGAGAACTTTGTCTCAGCGGCAAAGGGCTTGCGAAGGGGTATTTGAATCGTCCTGATCTGACAAAAGAAGCATTTATCACACATCCATTTGCTGCGGGAGAAAGGCTGTATCGTACGGGAGATTTGGCTTATTTTCGAGCAGACGGTCTGATTGAGTATGCAGGCAGAGTGGACGATCAGGTGAAAATTCGCGGCCACCGAATTGAGCTGACAGAAATTGAAGCCCACCTTCTCATGCATCCGGGTGTAAAGCAAGCTGCCCTTATGACGGATCAGCATGGCTCGCAGCATACAAGACTGCTCGCCTATATGACGTGTGAGGAGGAGTGGAAGGACAAAGTTGATGTGATCAAGTCAGGGCTGAAGGAGAAACTTCCGGCTTACATGCAGCCTCATGAGCTGATCAGACTTGAGAAAATGCCGCTGACACCAAACGGAAAGATTGATAAACGTCAGCTGCCAAAGCCGGAGACGCCTCAAGGAAACCGCCATGTGAAGCTTCCGGCCAATGAGATAGAACAAAAGCTGCTTGTCATGTGGCGTGAAGTGCTTGAACGAAATGATATCAGTACAGATGACCATTTCTTTGAGCTTGGCGGACATTCTTTAAAAGCGATGTCACTTTTATCAAAGGTGTCGAAGGAATTCGATGTTCAGGTGCCTATTCACTTGCTGTTTGAGACGCCGACAATTGAAGCCATCAGCCGTTATATTCAACAGCAGGATCATGAAGCTGCCGGCTATCTTGTATTCAATGAATCTCAAACGCCAACAGTCTTTGCTCTTCCGCCATTACCGGGCTACGGCTTTATCTATCAGGAAGCTGCCAAAACGCTTGATAGCGTTCGTTTGATCGCCTTTGACTTTATTGAAGCTGATCAACGCATGACGCAATACGTTCAGCATATCCAGCACCTTCAGCCTGAAGGGCCACTGACTTTGATGGGCTACTCTGGCGGGTGCTACCTAGCCTTTGATCTCGTTCAATCGCTTGAAAAAGCAGGACGGACGGTGGAAAAGGTCATCATGATCGATTCCTATAAGAAAATTGGTGAAAGTGATTTAGAAGGACGATCCATTGATGACGATATCGCAGCGATTGTCCATCAATCAAAGCAAAGTGAACTTGCCCAAGAAGAGCTCGTTCAAGAAGCGCTTGCTCAAAAAACGCGGGCCTACTATGAAACATTTGTTAAGGGGGTGAATCAAGGAAAGATACAAGCAGATATTGATTTCATCCAATCAGAAGAGCAAATTGATGTTCCAGACTGGATGGATCATTGGGAAGAAGCGACGACCGGTGCTTATCGCTATTATCAAGGCTATGGTCAGCATGCTGACATGTTCAAAAACAAAGAATGTGCAGCTCAAAATGCCCAGCTGATCCAAAAGATCGTCAATCAAAAAAATAGAGAAGCCGTTTTGTAAACTTTAGATCAGGCAGGGGTGCACATTAGCAGCCCTGCCTGTCAAAAAAGGAAAGGAACTCATATGAAACCATCAATTATGAACCAATCAAATGTACATGAATCAATGGATACGATTTTACAAGATGTACAGAGAACCATTTTACAAACCAACGAAATCGAACGCTTCGCTGTTTTTTCTCGGGAAAAAACCATTCGACCGCGGCCATATCACCTCTCTCATTTATTTCTCGACAATCACATGGAGCAGGAGGCCGCATCTGAATCGATACAGAAGCACACGGCTTCCCCTGCTTTAGCGGACATGCCGCCTGCCCTTTCCTATGGAGGGGATCTAGATGTTAAGGCAGGAGCCCAAACCTTGCAGGACGCCTTAACAGAGGCGGCAAAAACGACAAATGGGCTGACTTATATCGTCAATAGTGAAAATGAACTCACACAATCCTATGCGCAGTTAAAGGAGGATGCCGAGCGGGTTCTGACAGGTTTAAGGGCGCTCGGACTTAAACCGGGTGATCCTGTGTTCTTTCAGTTTTCATCCAATCATGCGATGGTAACCGCCTTTTGGGCGTGTGTGTTAGGCGGATTTGTTCCAACACTAGTGTCCGCTGCACCGACCTATCGGGAAATGAATGCCTCCGTGAAGAAACTTCATCATGCGTGGCACCTGCTGGAGCATCCGCTCATTTTAACAGATGACTCGCTGATTGATGAGGTGCAAGGCTTAGCTTTATTGTGGCATACAGACAAGTTACGTGTCGCAGCCGTTGAGCCGATGCTTTCTTTAGAAAGAGACATAGAAGCTTATCCCGCGTCACCGGATGATTCAGTCTTTTTTATCTTAACGTCTGGAAGTACAGGGATGCCCAAATGCGTAGAGCATTCTCATCGAAGCGTGCTGGCGAATGTCAAAGGAACAGTGGCAGCCAATGGGTTTACACAAGAGGATGTATCGTTAGACTGGATGCCTTTAGATCATATTGGCGGCATTGTGATGTTTCACCTTGTCAATGTATACACGGGCTGTGAGCAGGTTCGGGCAAGAACAGATGATTTTATCGCACAGCCGCTGCGCTGGCTTGACTGGATGGACCGCTACCGTGCAACGAAGACATGGGCGCCTAACTTCGCATTTGCGATGATCAATGATTATGAGAAAGACATTTCATCAGGATCTTGGGATCTTTCTGCTATGACCTGTATGATCAATGGGGCAGAAGCGGTCGTACCGAAGACGATTCACCGATTTTTACACTTGCTTGCTCCGCACGGCTTAAAGGGAGACGTCATTAGACCGGCATTCGGCATGTCTGAAATCTCTTCAGCCGTTGTCTTCTCTTTTGCGATAGAGCGGGGAGATGAAAGCAGCGGGGTTCTAACCTTTGAGGAAACATCACTCACAGAGCAGCTAAGACCAGCAGAGGCACGTGAGACAGGAACCGTCAGCTTTACAGAGCTGGGAAGACCAATTCCGGGGATCACGATTCGTATCGTGAATCATCAGCATGAGCTTCTTCCCGAAGATCATATTGGCAGTGTGCAAATTAAAGGGCCGACGACAATGAAGGGCTATTACAAGAATGACGAAGCGAATCAAGAAGTCTTTCAAACAGACGGCTGGTTTCACACGGGGGATTTAGGTTTTCTGCACGAAGGAAGGCTGACATTAACCGGTAGAGAAAAAGACATGATCATCATCAACGGGAAAAATTATCACAACTATGAAATAGAAGTCATTGCAGAGGAAGTACCCGGCGTCGAAACGAGCTTTGTAGCCGCTTGTTCCGCTCGGATGGAAGCATCTGCATCCGACGAGCTGATTCTCTTTTTTACACCGAAGCTGTATGAACCTTCTTATATCATGAGGGCAAGTCAGAATATCAAATCCCATATTGCAACAAAAATGGGGTTGTCTGCATCGCGCGTGATTCCTGTCCAGAAGCATGCCTTTCCGAAAACAAGCTCTGGAAAAATAGAAAGGGCACAGCTCAAGAAGCGATGGCAGGAAGGTGAATTCGATGAAATCATCAAGGAGCTGGACATCAGACTTGAAAATGAGCACACCTTGCCTGATTGGAGTCTACAAAAGAAGTGGACACCTGCTCCGCTTCATGAAGCGGAAAAACAAACAGAAGGGAATATGGTGATCTTTGCAGACACACTAGGGCTGGCAGATCAATTAAAATCCCTTTCAGGCAATGAGCAAACGTATATTACGGTTGAACCGGGTCAAGCATTCACACAACTTACACATACACACTTCATCATCCACCCGAATCGGCCGTCTGACTACGAACAACTCTTTGAGACGCTCCGTTCGTATGGCGTTTCGGTGAAACAAATCATTCACCTTTGGAACTACACAACTCAAGAAGACACACTTCATGCATCGTTGGCAAAAGAAGCGCAGAAAACTGGCAGTATGAGTGCATTATATGTAACAAAAGCGATCGCTGCCTATGAGGAGCCGGTAGAGATCACGTTTGTCTCTGCTCATGCGATGAATTTGCCGGAAGATCAAACACACGATGTGGAGAAAGCAACGACAGCAGGATTGATGACAGCTGTTCAGCATGAATGGCCGTTTATCAAGGTGCGGTGTCTTGATTTTTCTCTGATAGAACCGGATGCTGGCCGTTCTCATGCATCATTGATCATGACAGAGCTCACACATGACACAAGCCATCATATCGCCGCTTATCGCGAAGGTGTTCGTTATATTCCTCTTTTAATACCGTTTCATCTGGAAAAAGAACAAAGGATGAAGAAACCGCCATTTGAATCATCCGGGCTTTATGTGATGACAGGCGGGCTTGGCGGCATTGGGGGGATGCTTAGTGAGTACCTGCTGACATCCTATCAAGCGCATCTAGTGCTAGTTGGAAGAAAGGCGAGAGAGGCTTTATCTATGGAGCAGCAAGACGTATTGATTTCACTTGAGACACTAGCGGAAAAGCGCGGCGGCACAGTTCTTTATGAAAAAGTGGACATCACTGACGCAAAAGCCATTGAAGCGTTGATCTCAAAACAGGAGGCGGCTTTAGGCAAAAGGCTGCATGGCGTTATTCATTTCGCTGGCATCATTCAAGAAGAGCTGCTTCGTGACATGACGTCTGTGTCATTACATGCGATGTACGAAGCGAAGGTATATGGCACGATTGCGCTTCATGAAGCAGCCTCTAAACGGCACAATGTCTTATTCCTTTCTAGCTCGTCAGCTCGAACGTTAAAGGGCGGGATGACCGTTGGCGCTTATTGCGCGGCCAATGAGTTCGTTGAACAATTTGCTCATTATCAGAGGCTGACATCTACTGTAAAGCCGTATTGCTTTAGCTTTAGCATGTGGGATGAGACCGGAATGAGTGAAGGCTCAATGATCAAAGGCATGCTAAAAGAAAGGGGCTATCTCCCGATTCCAAAGCGGGTGGGCATTCAAACAATGCTGGCATGCTTGATGACAGATGCTCCCCTCATTTATATCGGGCTGGATCGGTCGAAGCAGGAAATTCAAGAGATGATACAGGGGGAGATCCTAACAGAGCAGGCCGTATATGTCTTTTTCAAAACTGATCAAACAAAGGCTATTGAAGAAAGACTGTATCAATCCATTTATACGTGTATACAGTCTCGGCTATCTGGTGAATATTCCGTTCATCTATATCCTGAAGAATACTGGAAAGAAACAGAGGATGGGATGCCGGACGAAGAGTATTTCAATGAATTAATAGAGGAAAGCGGACATGCTGCAGAGGACAGAGTACCTCAAACCGAGACGGAAAAACTTTTGGCACATATTTGGTCCGAACTGCTTGATGTCTCAATCATCAGCTGTGGTGATCATTTCTTTCTACTCGGAGGTCATTCGCTCAAGGCAACGCAAATGCTGTCTGCTGTTAGGCAGAAAACTGGATTTGACGTGCCGCTCGCCGTTCTTTTTGAGCATACGAGACTCGGAGAGTTAGCGGACTGGATTGATTCACATGCCAAAGCCGATGAAGCGATTCCGATACGGAAAATAGAAAAGGGTCAGGAGCTTCCGATGTCCTATGCTCAGCAAAGACAGTGGTTTCTCTATCAATTACAGCCTGATCTGCCATTATACAATAATACGATTTCCTTTCGGATGAATGGACCTTTAGATGTAAAGGTGCTTCAGCGCAGCCTGCAGCAAATGGTGCAAAGGCATGAATCACTCAGAACATCTTTTGCAATGAACGGCGATGAACCGGTACAGATCATACATGAGCATATGACTCTTCCAGCGCTTGAGGTGGTCGATGTATCAGATTTGGCATCACAGGAAGAAAAAGAACAAAAAGCGGCTGAGTGGGCGAAAAAAGAAGCGGGCACACCTTTCCGCTTAGAGCATGATGCACTCTTTCGGGTGAAACTAATTCGGCTGTCAGAAACAGATCATTTGCTGCTGATGTCCATTCACCACATCGTGTCAGATGGCTGGTCGATTGGCATTGCCGCAAAGGAGCTGTCCGAATGGTATACAGCAATGATCGAGGGGAGGGAGCCTGATCTCTCACCGCTGCCGATTCAATATGCAGATTACGCACTTTGGCAGAAGGAGTATTTGACGGGAGAAACACTGCAGAAGCAGCTTTCCTATTGGAAGGAGCAATTTGCGGTACCTGTGGAAGAGTTGATGCTGCCGTATGACTACACGCGTCCGGCCGTTCAATCCTATAAGGGAAAAACGAAAAAATACCGCTTGTCGAAGCCGCTGTCTGACCAGCTGGCTGCTCTTTCTCAGAAAACAGACAGCACCCTTTATATGACATTACTTTCGGCTTTCTCTACCTTGCTGCATCGATTGTCTTCACAGGATGAGTTTGTCATTGGATCCGTCATTGCCGGGAGAAATCGGACGGAGATGGAGCAGCTCATCGGATTTTTCGTGAATACGCTGGCACTTCGGATCGATCATAGCGGGAATCCGGCTTTCACAGAGCTATTAGAGCGAGTGAAGGAAACAACAATGGGTGCCTATGCACATCAGGATGTGCCGTTTGAGATGGTCGTAGATGAGCTGAATATTGTACGTGAGGCTGGGAAGCAGCCGCTGTTTCAGGTCATGTTCGTTCTGCAAAACCTGCCCCTTGAAGCTTCTCCGATGGGTGAAGCGACATCTGTTTTAGCCATTGAAGATAATGATACGGCCAAATTCGATCTATCTCTGTTTGTTTTTGAAGGGGCGGAAGGTCTTCAATTAAAACTGGAGTATGATGCAGACTTATTTTCTGACGACACGATGGAACGGTTCCTTCGTTACTACGAGCAGCTGCTTGCATGTATTTGTGAAAATCCAGCACAGCCAATCAGACAAATGAATTACCTGCCAAAGAAAGAGAGGAATCAGCTGCTCTATGAATGGAGCGGCACAACAGATCAACCAGCAGGCCCGCTTCTCATCACAGAACGGTTTGAAGCGCAGGTGAAAAAGACACCTCATGCGATCGCCCTCGAATCTGGGGGAAAACAGTGGACGTATCAGGAGTTACAAGAGAAAGTTGACCGGCTTGCCGCTTATCTGCAGCAGCGAGGAGTGAAGCCGCATGAACCAGTAGGGCTTCTGATCGACAGGTCGCCTGAAATGATTTTTGGGGTACTGGCGATTGTGAAAGCAGGCGGGGCCTATGTCCCAATTGATCCTGAATATCCAGAAGCACGCATTGATTATATGCTGAGGGATACAGGTATTCAGCTGTTATTGACAAAAAATGAATGGCTGAAACAAGTCTCGATCAGTCAAACCGAGCTCATTTGTCTTGATCAGGGGTATGAAGAGTTTTTATCAGAGGCAGAACTCAAGTCTGCTGCTTTAAAACCTGATGGACTCGCTTATATCAATTACACATCAGGATCAACCGGTCAGCCAAAAGGGGTTTTAATTCCGCATCAAGCGGTCATCCGGCTTGTATGTGAAACAGATTATGTCACCCTTCATGAACATACGCGTATTTTACAAATCGCGAGCTTTTCCTTTGATGCCTTTACGTATGAAATATGGGGGGCCCTGCTCAACGGGGGAAGGCTGATACTGACCGATCGAAATACGATCTTATCAATGGATACACTGGCTGACACGCTGACATCTTACAAGATCACAACAGGATTTCTGACAGTGCCGCTGTTTAACCGATTAACAGAGGAACATCCAGAAGCTTTATCTGGATTCGATACATTATTGGTCGGCGGTGATGCTTTGTCAGCTGCTCATATCCGTAAAGCGCTGCCGTATTTACCTGAAGGCCTTTTAAACGGCTATGGACCAACTGAGAATACGACGTTCTCCTGTGTGCATCACATTCGGGCAGTGGATGAGGGGCAGGTGGCGGTTCCTATCGGTCAGCCAATTGCGTATTCTCAGGCCTATGTACTAGACGACCAGCTACAGCCGGTTCCGCAAGGTGTTATTGGAGAGATTTACGTAGGCGGTACAGGGCTTGCACTCGGATATCTTGGAGATGAAGAAAAAACATCGCAATCATTTATTCCGCATCCTTTCCAAGAAGGAGCGCGTTTATATAAAACAGGCGATATGGGCCGCTGGCTGCCAAACGGCATCATCGACTGCCTTGGAAGAATCGATCATCAAGTGAAAATTCGCGGACACCGCGTCGAATGCGGAGAAATTGAAGCTACTATGCTGCGCTTTGAAGACATTATAGAATGTGCGGTCATTCCGCATCAGCATGAGAGTGGTCATAAGCGATTGATCGGTTATTTTGTCCAAAAGGGCAGCATGACCACGCATGACATTCGCCATCAATTAAAAGAAATACTGCCAGATTATATGGTGCCAAGCCTATTAATAGAGCTGGAGGAACTCCCGCTCACAGCAAATGGCAAGGTAGACCAAAAACGTCTCCCGCCGCCAGAGTGGAGACAGGAAGAAGTGGACAAACCGGCTGACAGGGCACTCAGTGAGGAAGAGCGTGTACTGGAAAAAGTATGGACTCAGCTGCTCGGTACGCCTTCGATTGGCGTGCATGATAACTACTTTGAGCTTGGCGGAGATTCGATTATTGTCATACAAATGGTGGCGCGCTTAGCACAGGAAGGCTATGTCATTCAGCCGAGAGATGTATTTGAAAAACAGACGATTTCACAGCTAGCACTTGCTATGAAGAGGTCAGATGCTGCTGCGTTCTATGATCAGTCGCCTGTCACAGGAGATGTTCGTCTGCTTCCAATCCAATTATGGTTCTTTGAGCAATCAATGACAAACCAAGATTATTGGAATTTATCAGCGCATATGGAATTCAAGCAATCCATACAGCTAAAGCAGCTGACACAGGTTCTCTCAAAAGTTGTCGATCATCACGATATGCTGAGAGCGGTATATACAAAAGCAGAAGATGGCTCGTGGATTCAAACCATTCGTGAGCCTGGCATCACCCCTTGTGTCTCCTTCTTTGATTTGACGGGTGTTTCTCAGGAGGAAGCGCTGGAACAAATCCGCATGGAGACCGCCGCCTGTCAAGGAACGTTGTCATTAGAACGGGGAGAAGTCATCAAAGCCATTCTTTTTCACACAAGTGATGGCACGTCTGAACTCTTTATCGCTGCCCATCATCTTGTAATGGATGGAATCTCATGGCGCATCATACAGGAAGACCTATTAAATGGACTGAAGCAGCTTGCGGCAGGGCAGGAAATCGAGCTTGCAAAGAAAACTGCGTCCTATCAGCAGTGGGCAGAGGCTCTTTATGAATATGCACAAACCGATCAATTACAAGAGCAGGTTCCTTTTTGGCAAAATATCATCAGTCAAGAGGAAGAGGGTTCTCCTTTTCAAACACCTGCGCTTTTCAATATAGAAGAACATGCAGAGATCCTGTCTATTCAATTGACGAAGGATCAAACAGATATTTTATTAAGACAGGCATCACAAGCGTACCGAACAGAGGTAAACGATTTACTCTTATCAGGACTCACACAAGCCGTTGGAAAGCCGCTGCTCATCACGTTAGAAGGGCACGGGCGCGAGGATTTATTTGAACAGATGGATTTGTCACGAACAGTCGGATGGTTTACAAGCTCTTATCCTATTTTTATTCCTTTTATTCAAACCGATATTGAGAGACAAATCAAAGATATCAAAGAAACCTTAAGAGCTGTGCCGCAAAAGGGAATCGGCTATGGCTTGCTTCAATATATGACAGCATCTCGTTTCCTCAAAAAGGCAGCGCCGCAAATGAGCTTTAATTATCTTGGACAGTTAGATCAAATAGACGGTGAAGCACATCTTTATTTAGCAGATGAACGAAATGGACTTGTACATGATCCAAAAGCAGAAAGACAGCATTTGATCGATGTGTACGGATATGTTGTGAACGGTCAGCTTCAGATGAATTTTATGATAAACCGTGAACTGCTTCAGTATGAAGAGGTGCGCCTGTTACCTGAACGGTTCAAAGAAAAAATGGAGGATATTTTGACGCATTGTGTAGAGACAAAAGGCGGCTTTACGCCATCTGATTTTCCAATGGTTCAGCTGACGCAAGAGCAAATCGATGAGCTTCCAGACAATGTAGTGGATGTGTATCCACTATCTCCAATGCAGCAAGGGATGCTGTTTCATGCTCTATTAGATCAAGCGTCACAGGCGTATTTTGGTCAAGTGCATATGACACTCGTAGGCTTAACGGACGGCGCAGCCTATGAAAAGGCCTGGAATCTGCTTGTGGAGCGTCATTCGATTTTGCGGACAACATTTGCTTGGGAAGGGCTAAAGGAGCCTGTTCAGTTGATTCAATCAGAAGGAAGCATTCATCTCACTCAGCACGATGTGCGCCACCTGAGCGAAACGGATCAGAAGGAAGCTATCCAGCAATATTTGCAAACAGATCGTTTAAAGGATTTCAAACTAGAAGATACGGATGAGCCGCTGATTCGTATTGCTTTATTCCATCGTGATGAAAACACATGCACGTTTGTTTTTAGCTTTCATCATATTTTAATCGACGGCTGGAGCTTGTTCAGCTTTATTGAAGAATCCTTTTCTTTGTACCGCTCTCTAGTGGATGAACGGGAGGTGGATCTTCCTGCTGTCCGTCCATATAAAGATTTTATCGAGTGGCTGCAAAAGCAGGATCAAGAGAAGGCGCTAGAGTTCTGGAAAGGTTATATGTCAGGAGTAGAGGAGGCTACACCGCTACCAGGAGACGGCGGGCAGGCTTCGGATGAAGATGGAGGTGTTGATCAACTAAGTATCAAACTAACGCCCGAGATGCAGCAGAAACTCGAAAAGATGACAGGCACGCAGAAGGTGACAATGAGCACATTGATTCAAACAGCATGGGGGCTGCTTTTGCATCTTCATTCAGGATCAGAGGATGTTGTGTTCGGAGTGACAGTATCAGGACGGCCGGCGGATTTACCACAGGTTGAAAGCATGACAGGGCTCTTTATTAACACATTGCCGCTCCGTTTGCCGATCACGCCAGAGTGGACCATTTCCAAGCTGCTGGCACATACGCAGGACACAGTTTTTCAGATGCGGGAATTCGAATATACCGTACTGCCAGATATTCAGCAGCTGACCCACATCCCGAATGGAGATTCATTGTTTAACAGCATTGTCGTGTTTGAAAACTATCCGATTGAATCTATCGAGCCATACGGGGTACGCATTTTAGACATTGCAAGTCATGAAGAAACGAACTATGACCTGACCCTTGTGGCAGTTCCGGGAGATACGCTGGAGCTTCGGGTCACATATCGCTTCAATCAATATACAGAAAAGCAAATACAAGCGCTGATGCAGCAGCTGATCCATACACTTGAAGCGATGACAGAACAAATGGAGACACCCCTCTCTTCCTTCACGATCGTCACGAATGAAGAAAAAGAGCGGATGATCACCGATTGGGCGAAAAATGCACAAGTCAACGTGCTGTACCCAGATCAAGAAGAGGTCTATTCAGGTGTGCATGATCCTTCCTGTGAGACGGAAATATATGTCCTGAGCGAAGAGCATCAGCTCATGCCGGTAGGATTTTCTGGAGATATTTTTATCGGCGCAAAGGATATTAAAGCACTTTGCGGGGAGCTTGCCGATTGGATGGAGACGCATAAAATTCCGCATCCATTCAAACATCAAACTGGCGAATACCTCTATCCGACAGGGGATGTCGGCGTTTGGATTGAAGAAAGCAAGATTCAGATTTTGGATTGGATGTAGGAGGAGAAGAACGATGCTAGTGAGTAGACGAAAAGGACATGCAGCAAATCATATCGTCAGAATCAACGGGAAACGGATAGATCTCAAAGCATTAGAGCAAGTCATGATGCTTCATTTTCCGCTTAAGGAATGTGCAATCATTCCAAAGAAAAATCAAGAAGGCAGTCTATCGCTTGTGCTATTTGCACAGGCGAAGGACGCTTCGCTGACAAGGGAGGACCTGATGAAAGGTCCACTTCATCCTCATGAAGTGCCAGCTGCTCTTGTCTTATTACCTTCTTTGCCAAAGACAGAAAGTGGAGCAGTTGACAAAGAGGCACTGCTTTCAATTGAAATCATAGATCAAGAGGAATTAAGAAAGATAGAAGAGCGCGCCAAAGCTATAGATGGAGTAGAGGAAGCGGCCGCTTTCATTGAAAGTCAGTCAGAAAAACGCACGCCCTATCACTTAAATGATCTGTTTCCTGATCGACAGCGTACTCAAGGGAACGGACCGATTTCGAAAAGTGAAGCGGGCGAAACAAAACCATCATCTCTACATGAGAAGCCGCCCGCACTTGTGTATGGCGGAGATGTGATCAAAAAACCAGGCACACCTGTCACGCTGACAGAGGTGCTGATTCGATCAGCCTTTATGTCACCAGACCGCGGGGTGACTTATTTGAAAGAAGGCGGGCGTACGTTGACCCAAACATATCCTGAATTACTAACTAGCGCTGAACGGGTTCTGTCTGGTTTAAGGGCAGCAGGACTGTCAAACGGCGATCAAGTGTTACTTCAATTGAAAGACCATCAAGATTTTATCACGGTGTTCTGGGGCTGTATTCTCGGAGGAATCATTCCGACCCCAGTCTCTGTGCCGCCTGTTTATGATGAAGTGAATCAAGGTGTGAATAAGCTGAAGGGCGTGTTTCAGCTGCAAAATGAACCTTTCATTATTACGAATGAAGCAAGTGCTGAGGACATTGCTGGGCTGCGTGAGGCATTTGAAGCGAAGGTCATGCCTATCTTAACAATTGAAGCGTTGCTGGCGTATGAACCAGATGAACAGCATTATGAGCCAGAGCCGGATGAGCCTGTGCTGCAGCTGCTGTCTTCAGGAAGTACGGGTGTACCAAAGTGTATCCGTCATCATCATCAAAGCATTTTATCTAGAATTATGGCCTTTGAGCAGGTAAACGGCTTTACACATGAGGATGTGTCGCTTAACTGGATGCCGCTTGATCATGTTGGTGGAATTGTCATGTTTCATGTACATGACGTCTACCTTGGCTGCCAGCAGATTAGTCCATCCATCGATCAATTTATCGAGCGGCCGATGGTGTGGCTGGATTGGGTAGAAACATACGGTGTCACAAGGACATGGGCACCAAACTTTGCCTTTGCCATGATGAATGAATATGAAGACGACATTCGTAAGGGAAACTGGGACCTGTCCACTCTGACTTATATCATGAATGCAGCCGAAGCGGTTGTTCCGAAAGTCACGCAGCGCTTCATGCACATCATGGGGCAGCACGGATTAAGCCGTCATGCGATGGTACCTGCTTACGGTATGTCAGAAACATCCTCAGCCATTGTTCAGTCAAAGAAATTTATGCGGAACAGTGAACAGGATGGACAGCTGACGATTGATCAGACCTCGTTAACAAGTGAGATCGAATATGTGACGCACGATCATCCGAACAAGATGACGTTTACAGAAGTCGGCACGCCGATTCCGTCTGTATGGATTCGAATTGTAGATGAGCATCACGAGGTGCTGCCAGAAGATCAGGTTGGGCGCTTGCAGGTGAAGAGTCCAACAATTATGATGGGCTACTATCAAAATGAGGAAGCCAATCAAGAAGTATTTGCGGAAAACGGCTGGTTTCACACAGGGGATTTAGGTTTTATTCATGAAGGGCGTCTCGTTCTGACAGGTCGAGAAAAAGACATCATTGTGATCAACGGCGCAAACTATTTGAATTACGAAATTGAAGCGGTTGTAGAAGAAGTGGACGGGGTCGAAGTCACCTTTGCCGCTGCGTACGGCATTTATAATCCCGAATCAAGCAATGACACGCTTGCCGTCTTTTTTGTCTCACAAAGGGATTCAATAGAGGAACAAATCGCAATAATTCAACAGATGAGAGAGGCTATTATTCGAAAAATCGGAATAGAGCCTGATCACATCATTCCGGTGAAAAAAGACCAATTTCCAAAAACGGAAAGTGGGAAAATCCAGCGTGCCCAGTTAGGCGCAGCACTAAAAGATGGAGCCTTCCGTGACATTGAACAGGCACTGGATCTTGCTTCTGAAAATGAACAAACACTCCCAGACTGGTTTTTCAAACGCATTTGGGCTAAGGAGCATATCGGTCCAACTCAGCCTATTGCTGACCATGTACTCGTTTTTGAAGATGAAAAAGGACTTTATCAATCGCTTTACGCACAATTTGAGCAAAAGAATCAGCCATATATTTCTGTGAGAAAAGGGCATGAATTTTTGCGTCTGTCCAAAGGGGTGTACCAGATAAATCCGAGAATCAAAGGGGATTACGTCAGGCTCGTTGCCGCACTTGAAGCAGATGAACTAAAGATCGGGCGCATGCTCCATCTGTGGAATGTGTCAGACAAAGAAGACATCGTTGATCCTGCGCAGTTCAAAGAGCTGCATGCCAGCACCAATCAATCCATTTTGTACTTGTATCAAGCATTGAGACAAGCAAATAAAGAGCCCATCCGTCTTGTCGTTGTGACAAAAGGCGGTCAATTTGTGAAGCCTGAAGACGATCTTCATGTGGAGAAAACGCCCCTTGTAGGTCTGCTAAAAACCATTCCGCAAGAATGGGAAGGAGCAGAGGTGTCTCATCTTGATATTGAAGCGGAGAATGTAGAACAGGATGCCAAGCATATTGCGGAAGAATTGTCTGCGATTCATATAAAAGCAGAGGTTTCTTACCGAAATGGGGACAGATTCGTACCAAAGCTTGAAAAAGTCAATATGATCGAAGCGCCTCAAACAGAAGGGTTTTTAGAATATGAAGGTCTTTATTTATTGACTGGAGGACTTGGCGGTATTGGGTTTGAGCTGTCTAAGCAGATGATCCAATTTGGCTTAAAGCTCGTCTTGATCGGACGGACATCTCTGGAAGACAGCTTGGAAAAGAAAGAAGCCTTCTCACAGCTAAAAGATGTTGGTGACGTCATTTATATCCAAGCAGATGTGACCAACTTACGTGACGTTGAACAGGCGATTTATGAAGCAGAAAAGCATTTTGGACAATCGATCCGGGGTGTGCTGCATTTAGCCGGTGCTGGCAATGTGTCTGAGCATTTTCAGCAGGCGGACAAGTATACACTGGCTCATACGTCAGAAGAGGATTTCACAAAAGAAGTGTCAGGGAAAGCAGACGGGGCATGGGTCCTGCAGGAAGCCTTTAAGTATGATCCGACAATACCGCTTGTCTTTTTTGGATCGGTCAATGGCTTTTTTGGCGGCACAACATTTGGGGCATACTCTGCGGCCAACAGCTTTTTAGATGGACTCGCGCACGCTCTCACCTTTCAAGAAGGAAGACGAGCAATCTCTTTGAACTTCAGTATGTGGGATAATCTCGGTTTGTCTAAGGGGCATACCGGAACAGCTCTCACCGTTCGCAAGGGATTTCAATTGATTGGAAAAAAACAAGGTCTCCATTCATTATGTTTAGGTGTTCGGCTCAATGAAGCGCATCTGTTTATCGGTCTGGACGGAGCAAATCCAGACATCGCCGGGTATCTTCAGCCAGCTCCAATACCGGTCTTTGAGAAAAAGCTTTTTTACACCGTTCAGCCTGGCAAAGAAGTGCATGTTGAAGAGATCACGAGCGTCTCAGAAGGCAAATGGGACATTCAGCAAGTACAGGAAATACCGAAAAACAAAGATGGCTCTATTGATCATGAAGCACTCAAATTGAATCATGACAAAAATGGACAAAGCCTTGAAAAGCAATTGCCAGAAACGAAGACAGAGCAGCTTCTTGCCGCCATATGGGAGGACATTTTAGATGTAGATCGCGTGTACAAAGAGGATCAATTCTTCGATCTTGGCGGACATTCACTAAAGGCAACTCAAACCATTTCCCGGATCAATCATGAATTTTCAATGAAGGCGCCTTTAAAAATATTATTTGAAAGCAAGCATCTGGCACATCTGGCGCAAATGGTTGATGACATCAAAGGGGCGCCAGCCGTTCAGGAAGCTAAAATTCCAAAGCTTGAAAAGCAAACAAGCTATGAACTGTCACATGCCCAGAAGCGTATTTGGTTCTTATCCACATTAGAAAAGAGCCATCATTACAATATATTAGGTGCTTGGAAGCTGACAGGACCATTACACATTCAAGCATTAACAAAAGCGATTGGCCTTTTAACAAAGCGGCATGAAGCACTTCGGGCAGTATTTAAATCACTTGGCGGCAAGCCGGTGCAACTTATTCGTGAAGACCTTCCGCCATCTGTGACAGTGGCAAATTTCTCATTATTTAATGAAAAAACAAGAGCGAGAAGACTCAAGCAGCTCATTCAGCAAGAGGCAGAACGTGTCTATGATTTAGAAAGAGGGCCTCTTGCGCAGTGGACGATAGTAGATATGGGCAAGGAGGAGTATTATCTCCTTTGCGCGCAGCACCACATCATTTCAGATGCATGGTCACTCAGCCTGCTCATTCAGGAATTAGAAGTGGCATATGACGCGCTGCTTGCAGATGAAACGCCGCAGCTCCCAGCCTTAGAAATCGAATGGACAGATTATGTACATTGGGAAAATGAACAATTAAAGCATCATCAAGAAGACCAAACCTATTGGCTCAATACGTTACAAGGTGAACTTCCAGTGCTGGAGCTGCCGTTTGACCGTCCTCGTCCGCCGGTTCAAACATTTAACGGTGCTACAGAGCAAATTGTACTGGATGAACCGCTTATCCGCCGCTTGCAGGCTTTGTCCAAGCAGCAGGGCACGACCTTGTTCATGACGATGCTGTCCGCGTACTACGTCCTGCTTCACAAACTGTCCGGACAGACAGATATCATCATTGGATCGCCTATCGCGGGTCGGGATGCCAAGCAATCAGAGCAGCTCGTTGGGATGTTTGTGAATACACTTGCGCTGAGACAGGATGTCTCAACAGCAGAGACGTTTGCTGATCTTTTGGAAAACGTGAAAGAGATGACATTAAAAGCGTTTGAGCATCAGCATTATCCATTTGACAAGCTTGTCGATGACCTTTCGTTAGATCGAGATTTAAGCCGGTCACCTATTTTTCAGGCGGCCATGGGGTATGTCACCGATTCACTTGATGTAAACCTTAAAGGGCTGACAAGTGAACATGTGATGGTCCATCATACAGTATCTAAATTTGATCTCACCCTGCATGTATTTGAACAGGAAGAGCAGCTCTCGATTCATGTGGAATACAATACGGATTTATTTGATCAAGAGACCATCCATCGTTATATGAACTATTATCTCCATGTGCTAGACGGCATGACGGCTCAGCCTGAGCGTACATTTGCTGATTATTGCTTAATGAACAAAGCGGAACAGGCGGCCATGATTATAGGGAAAAATCAAACGGATACGCCTTATCCAAAGCGTACGCTTCAAGAATTGTTTGAAGAACAGGTGCAGCGTGATCCGCATCGTATTGCCCTGTCCTATATGGATGAGCATATGACGTATGAAAGCTTGGATAAGAAGGCGACAAAGCTTGCTGCTTACTTGCAGTCAAAAGGAATTGGACCAGGCTCCCTTGTCCCGATGCTTTTTGATCGCTCCTTTGACATGATTGTGTCGGTACTAGGAATCATCAAATCTGGTGCTGCATATGTTCCGATGTCACCTGAATATCCTGATGCACGCATCCGTCTCATCGTTCGTGATACGCAAAGCGATGTGATCATCACCCAGTCTCATTTTGCAGACCGTCTAGTAGACTTTACATGTACAAAGATCGTCATGGACAAGCCAATACCAGAAACAAAAGCAGTGTATCAAAGAGAATCATCGATTATAGGTGAAGACCAGATAGCCTATGTTAATTACACATCAGGCTCAACAGGTACACCAAAAGGCGTAATGCTTCCTCATGCAGGAGTTGTCCGCTTGGTTAGAGAAACAAATTATATAAAGCTCGGTCCAGATGACAAAATGCTTCAGCTCTCAAACTATGCTTTTGATGCTTTTACATTTGAATTATGGGGGATGCTGCTGAATGGCGGTCAGCTGATTTTACTCCCAAAATATGCAGCACTGAATATGGAAGAATTAACGCAGTTCATCAAAACGTATCAAGTGACTGCCAACTGTCTGCCAACCGCTTTATTTAATCGACTGGTAGAGCACGATCCGAAAAGTGTGGCAGGCTACCGCACATTACTTGTTGGCGGGGAAGCCATGTCTAGTGAGCATGCACGAAAGGCACTGCCGCATATGGAAGGTGTGCTCGTCAATGCTTACGGTCCAACAGAAAATACGACATTAGCCACAACACATCAAGTCACACACGTGCCAGCAGGTGCAAAATCAGTTCCAATTGGTGTGCCGGTGTCGAACTCAACTGTCGTCATACTGGACGATGCGCTCAATCCAGTACCAGCAGGCGTCAAAGGAGAAATTTATATCGGTGGAACCGGTCTTGCGAAAGGCTACCTTCATGATCCAGAGCAGACAAAGGAGCGGTTTATTGACAATCCTTTTCCTGAACTAAAGGGAGACAAGCTGTATCGTTCAGGCGACCTTGGTACATGGCGATCAGATGGCACCATTGAATACCTCGGCCGAAAAGATCATCTAGTGAAAATTAGAGGCTACCGAATTGAATGCGGAGAAATTGAGACAGCCCTGCTCAAGCATCCGCAAATCAAAGAATGTACAGTCATCGCCAAAACGTATGGCAGCTCAAAACGGCTGGCGGCCTACCTTGTAACAAACGGAGAAAACCCTGTTCCGGGCTGGAAAGCCTTTTTGCAGGAAAGCCTGCCAGGCTATATGATTCCAAGTTACTTTGTCGTACTGGATGAAATGCCGGTGACAACGAACGGGAAGGTTGATCAAAAAGCACTGCCAGAGCCAACAGCAACAATTTCCCTTTCCCATGATGACGACAAACCGGTCACCGAAACGGAGGAGCGGATTGTCGCAGCTTTCAAGGAAGTGCTTGGTGTGAAACAAGTAGGTATGCATGACTCCTTCTTTGATCTGGGCGGCGATTCAATTATGAGTATTCAGGCTGTCGCCAAATTAAAAGAAAAAGGTGTTCGTGTTGATCCAAAATGGATTTTCATGCACCCGGCGCCTGCCCAGTTAGCCGCACATTTGAACACAGTGCCAGAAGCCGCTGAGAACGTCGAAAGGTCTCCGAAGGACTACGTGATTGAGCTGAAAAAAGGCGATCCAGCCGAACCGAGAATATTCTTCGCGCCGCCTGCTGGTGGAACGGTGATGGGCTATATTGATGTTGCTAAGCTCATGACACATCAAGGTGCTGTGTATGCCTTGCAGTCTCCTGGACTATATGAGGATGAAGAGCCACAATTCCTCCATTACACGGAGCTTGTAACCCTTTTTATTGAAGCTATTGAGACGTTCTACCGTCCGGGCATTGACTATCTCGCAGGGCATTCAATGGGCGGGCATCTTGCCTACGGAATGAATCAGCGGCTCTGCCATGCAGGAAAAGCACCGAAAGGACTCATCATTTTAGATACGGTGCCAGTGCTAAGAGATGAGGCAGATCAGGCACTTCATGCCGATATGAACGAAGAAGAAGTAAAAATGCTCGCACTTGTCCTTGGGATGGGGAACCTGGTCGGCATTCAGCCAGAAGCTTTACAAGGATTGAGCTTCCAAGAAGTGAAGCAGAAAATACTCAAAGAGGCAGAAAAGGATGAAGTTGTTCATCAATTCATGAATGATCAATATTTAGATAAATATTTGCAAATGCAAACGCATAATACGATCATGTCACAAGCCATTGAATTAGAAAAAGAACCATTCCCTGTGCCATTTTATATTGTCCAAAGCAGTGATCACGCAAGCGATTTCCAGAAGAAGTTCGCAGATTGGGAGGCTTATACGAAAGAGTCGTGCTCGTATTACCACATCAAAGGCGATCATGTCACCATGATGAAAAGACCGCAGGCAGATGAACTGGCACGGATTCTTCAAACGATTATAAAGGGGTAAAGACGTATGAATCAGTTATTGAAAACCTTTGAAAAAAAATCAGATCTCAATCAGCTTATTTGTTTTCCTTTTGCCGGCGGATATTCCGCCTCATACCGTCCGCTCTTTGAACAGCTAAAAGACGTGGCCGAAGTCACAGCAGCAGAGCCCCCAGGGCACGGCACCAATCTCATGCCGCTTGAATCAAGCATTGACCGGCTGGCAGAGCTGTATAAAGAAGGACTTACGGACAAATTGAACCGCCCATTTATTCTGTTTGGACATTCAATGGGAGGGCTTGTGGTATACAGACTAACCCAGCTGCTAGAAAAGGAAGGAATTTATCCTGCAGCAGTGGTGATCTCAGCCATTCAGCCTCCGCAAACAAAACGGCAGATGCTGACACATTTATCCAATGAAGCATTTGTACAGCATATTGCCGAAATGGGCGGGATTCCAAAGGAATTACTAGAGAACAAACCAATGATGGATTACTTTACGCCGTCATTGCGTGCAGACTACAAGGCGTTAGAAACCTTTCAGCACACAGATCAATCGATTATCGACACACCTGTTTATTTATTCAATGGAAAGCAAGATGAGAAATGCATGCAGGATGCAAGCGGCTGGTTAAAATGGGCAAAAACGATCGAACGCACCAATTTCGATGGAGGCCACATGTACATCAACACACACCTTGAGCCATTTGCAGAGCAGATGAGACATGTGATTGAGCTTACAGCCAAGCAGCAATTGATCAAGAATTAAGAAAAAACGACCCATCAATAGGGTCGTTTTTTACTGAGGAATAATTCTTGAAAACGCTGATATAGCTAATGAAAATAAGAATAATAAAACGAATGGGAGGTAAAATTTATAACTTCTATTTTCTTGATCTTTTAAGTAAGAATAGCACCACACACTAAATGCGACTATAACGAAAATGTTGATGTTCCATAAAAATGGAAGTGTAATCGTGCGTTCAGCATTAGATACCTTAAATAGGTATAAAATAATAACAATCAAGTTGCCTAGTAAAATGTAATAGTAAGCTAATATCCCTTTTTTAAAAATATTTTTATAGGAATCTTTTATTCCAAAAATAATAAAACTTAAAAAAATGACTAATGAAAAAAATAAAACTTCAATCATTGGCTTGAATATTTCTCCAATCACAGCAAGTGAAATACCTATCCACTTACTAACTTCAATTACATCTTGATTCCCTTCAAGTTGTAGCTCTAGTAGATTTTTATTTATTTCATCCATTTTTAATATAGAAAGGATGAAAGCTATTATACCAGAAAGCATACATACTAATAAAATGTGTTTTTTCATAATAGCACCCTTTAACAATATCAAATTTTTATAAAATAAAATTCAATCATCGAAGCAATAAATAATAAGAAAACACCGGTTATAAGCTGACTAGCATAGATTTTCCCTTTTGTTTTAAATGAAATTTTGTTTTTAGATATGATATATCCTATAATCTGTCTTGATATATCAAAAGAGACAAAATAAAAAAGGAACAAACCGACAATCTCCATCGGAGCGTGGAAAATAATATAGTATAATGCTATATCAAATCCATATATATAGGTATACGATATAAAAAATGCACCTAAGAAAAAACCATTTAGAAAAATAATCATGCTAGATAACAAACCTAAACTAACTATTCCAGATATTAATATTAGGAGTGACACAAAAAGATTATTAAAAAAAATGTCTAGATAGCTATGAATCTCAATGTTGTTTTTAAAATCTATACTATCTATAAATGTTGAAGCAAAAATACTTAAACTAAAACCTCCTAAAAATAATATGATAAAAACTGAAAAATTTTTAAGATAATTTTTCAAAAAATTTCTTTTCGAGCTGATCCTCATGAAAAGTCACTCCTGAAGATTTTTTTTCTGAGTGAATAATACTACCATTATCAATAAAAAGGATTTCATCACATAAGTCTGCTGCAAATTGAATGATATGTGTGGAGAGCAAAATGATTTTGTTGGCATCTCTGAAATTTCTTAAATGTTTTTTCATGTCAGCCATGTTAGTAGGATCAAGACCTGTAAATGGCTCATCTAATAAAATAATGTTTGGATGATGTAATATTGTTAATATAAAAGACATTCTTTGTCTCATACCTCTTGAAAGAGCAGAGGAACGGCGGTGAGTTTGTTCTTCTAATCCATATTTGCTCAATAAATCCTTGATTTGTTCATTTTCTAAAGGTTGTTCTACAAGCATAGATTGATATTTTACAAGTTCAAAACAGGTTAAGTTTTCAAATAGAGTTGGATCGTCTTCCATATATCCGACAGAAGAAAAATTTTGCTTACTATGATTTATTAATATTTGACCTTCATCAGGATTTATCAATCCAGCTACCATTTCTAAAATAGTCGTTTTTCCAGCACCATTTTTACCTAATAGTCCGATAATTCTACCCTCTTGGAAATGCATCTCAGGGATCATAACTTTAAAGTTAGACTCTTTGTACTCTTTAATTAGACCTTGAATTGATAACATACAATCCCTCACTCAAATAATGTTTTAAATGATTTGTAGTTTTTGTTGATTGTTCTATCCCAAAATTTAATCATTAAAAATAAAATGATGAATGAACAAGCAGCCATAACAGAATTTGTTAAAATGAAATATACTGTGCTGTATGAGGAAATCACTGATAAAGCTAGAATAAATCCATAACAAATATTTAAAGTCAATTTACTAAGAGAACTTGGAACTTGATAAACAAATTCCCAATTAAAATAAGGAAATACAACAGTAGAACCGACAGTACAAATACCGACGAGAATGCAAGTGTTTATTAAAGTAATCATCACGTAAAAAGGCTGATCTAGTTTTAATACAAAGCTTGAAAAAATGATATATAAAATACAAAAAAACAAGTGTAATATAATAGATAAAATTATCTTATTTTTAATTTTATTTTTCACTAAGTTAGGTAGATTCTGTTTTAAAGGAAGAATGGGTCCATCAATATCAAAAGAGACATATGGTTGTATTGCATTCGATATAATAATCATTGGAAAAATCACACTAAAAATAAACAAAAAATCATTTTCTATATTCAATGTTTCAAGCTGATTTGTATTAACACCATAAAGAATTAGACCAAATAACCCCCCAGATAAGGTTAATATGAATAATAATACTGACCATTGAATAGGGGGATTTCTCATGAGAAGCGTAATTTCATAAAACAAAATATGATTAAACTCTCTAGATGTTCTTTTTCGTTTTTCTTTTAATTCTTTTTGGGAATTAAAAATTGGTACATTACGAACATTTTTCTTCCAATTCATCAATAACAATAAACTAATGAATGTGAAGGTTAAAATAAAATATATTGAATAACTAGATAAAGAATTTGTTAATAAATTGAATCTAAATACAGTGAATACCCATAGAGCAATGAGGCCTGTAGTTATATAACCAATGCTCGATGAAATTGAGAAAAACTTTGGATTAGAAAGTAGCAACAAGACGTGTAATCTAAGTAAGTAACCTAAAATAAAAGAAGTGGCGGCGAGAGCTGCTATTGTAAAAGCTCCCTCATACCCATTTATAATTAAGTTTGCTAAGTAGGACCCTAATATGAAGAATAATACACCCACAATAGTGCTGAAAAACTTACTCATATCTTTGCCGAAAATGTATTGATCAAGATGAACTTTTAAAATAGCCATCTGTTTTTTATCAGAGGAGAAAAGTATTCTCATCAAACTCTTATCAATATTAACTGTAAACATAAATATAAACAGCGATAAATAAATTATTGATAAATCCTTAACGAAAAAAGGAGTTAATATACCTAGTAATAGTGGTGTTATTATGTATAAAAAAGCAAAAAATACAAAAATGAGAGCATTTTTTCGATGATGTCTTCTTAAATCATTGATTAACAAGATTTTTGTATATGTTAAATATTTATGCATTTACAACACTTCCATTTTAAAGGTGTATAGAGAAGGCTGTTACACCTTCTCTATTAAATCTTTTTTAGAAAGAAATAGCGTATTTCACTCCGTATTTTCTAGCATAACTAATGACCAGAGAAGCAATAGCACCAAGTCCAAAAGTACCTAAGACAGCAGCAACAGCACCCACTGTACCTGCAGCATTTAGAATTGCACTAACAGAAGTTATAGCCCAGCCAGGTATTTGAGGATAGTTTGCTACTAGATTTGCAAAAGGTGTAACTGGTTCAAGAGTCAATAAAATCATAGTTGTCAAAGTTAGAGTGAAAATAAGACTCAAGCCTACAATTGCAAAAAATCTATTTTTTAAACTCAATTCCATAATTAACACCTCCCCCCTTGCTTATATGCCCATATTATACAAAAAAAGGATATTTAATAAATGGGTTTTTTATACTGTATTTTATTTCTCTGTAACGAAAGATTTAGTAGTAGTTTGATGGAATATGAGAAAAGGTAGTAAAATTACTCGAGAATTAATAGCCCATAAATCTATTTTTTATATTGATAATGACATTACTTCAGTAACTAGCTATGAAATACAAGGTGAAATCACTTATTTTATTAAATATGATATTTAATTTGGACGAAAAAAGAAGCTTATACAAGACTATCAACAATTAATAGGACATAAGAAAAGCGGCTCTCTATAAAGATGCCGCTTTTTCTTATGAATGCTGTTTCTTCACCACATTCCCGCCAATCACCCCGCCAATGACCAGCACCCCTCCGAGGAGATGATACCAATCAATCGTTTCATGTAAAATGAGAACTCCGGCGGCGACCGTGATAAACGCGGATAAATTGTTAAAGATGCTCACCTTTGCCGCTTCTAGCTGCGAGAGTGCATAGTTTGATAAATATGCGGTAAGAAGAGATGAAAGAATACCTAAAAAGAGCATCGACCATACAAAGGATGCTTCTGTAAAAGGACTGAAAAACTGAGGCAATGACCCATTGATCGAATGCCGGATAAGCGCAGCGGCATTAAAAAAGACAAAGCCAAAGAAGGTCATCACAAAGGTGAGTTCGATCACGTGGAATCGTTTTGTAATCACTCTGGCAAACACACTATATGCACTGGATGACAAGGCTGAAAGTAAAATCAGCACATAGCCGATGAAGTGAGAATGCTTGACATCGATTCCCTTCATGACAAAGAGAAGCATCACCCCGCACACAGAAAGGAAGGTAAACAGCACTTGTATCCATGTCGCACGTTCCTTTAAAAACCAGGCTGCCAGCAGCATCGTCAGAATGGGAATCGTCGCTTGAATGATGCCAGCCTCTGAAGAAGATGTATACATCAATCCCCACACTTGAAAAGCAAAGAACAAAACAGGGTAAAGCAAGGAAAACGGTACGATATAAATGAGATCACGCCATTGAATGGATATGCGATACTTTTTTCGTAGAAACGGATACAGCAATAAAGCGGCTGCAAAAGAAACAGTAAAGCGGTGTGCCAATAAATCGATTGGATTTGCTGATTCTAATGCTATTTTGACAAACAAAAAGGAAAAACCAATGATAGAGGCGTATGCGATCGCGGCAGCATACGCTTTTTGTTTTGACATATTCATAACGTGACTCCTTACATGAGCATGCATGCTTCAAATGAATTGACCGGTTCTGTTCTTCTATCGTAATCGGATCATCTAACGTGTACAATAAGAGAACATGATATCTGTACCGGTACAAGGAGGAAAAGGCGTGAGGAAATATGATCAGCTTGTCTCGAGTTTAAAAGAAAAAATGGATTCAGGTGAGTACAGCGCTGGAATGAAAATTCCCTCCATTCGCCACTTAGCGGCTCAATATGCAGTGAGTAAAAGCACTGTCATCAAAGCGCTGGAGACATTGGAGCGTGAACATCTGCTGTATTCTGTAGAAAGGAGCGGCTATTATGTCGTGAAAACGAAGCAATCAGCAGGTAAGCAGGACGGCACATGGATTGATTTTGCTTCATCTGCTCCTGATCCCGTTGTGTTTCCATATGTCGATTTCCAGCACTGCATCAACCAAGCGATCGATTTATATCAAAATGACTTATTTATTTACGGCACAGCCAACGGCTTACCATCCCTGCTGCCAGTCATTTCAAAGCGATTAATGGATTATCAAGTGTTTGCTCATCCAGAACAGATCGTCATGACCTCTGGTATTCAGCTCGCGTTATCCATTTTAAGCACCATCCCTTTTCCGAATGGAAAACAAACCATACTAGTCGAACAGCCGGGGTATCACTTATATCTCCAATATTTAGAGAAAAACCAATTGCCTGTGCGCGGAATTCAACGGACGGAAAAAGGGATCGATCTGATCGAATTAGAACGTATCTTTCGAGAAGAGGAGATTCGTTTTTTCTATACGATGCCAAGATTTCAAAACCCGCTTGGAACGAGTTTATCAAAGCAAGAAAAAAGAGCGATTGCAGCCCTTGCTGAGAAATATGATGTCTACATTGTTGAGGATGATTATCTAGCAGATTTAGAATTCGACACAAAAAGAGACCCGATCTATTCATACGATCAGGCAGGAAAGGTTATTTATTTGAAAAGCTTTTCTAAAATCATTTTTCCGGGGCTGCGAACAGGAGCTGTCGTCTTACCTGAAGAACTGATTACACCTTTTAGCGAACACAAACGGCTGATTGATATCGACAGCTCCATGCTGTCCCAGGCAGCCTTAGAAATCTATTTAAAAAGCGGGATGTTTGAGCGGCATAGAGACAGAATGCGGGCGAGCTATCGAAACCGCTCCAAGCAGCTCGTGGCAAGTCTAAAAAATGATCAGAGCGCTTATCAGCTGGGAGAACAGGAGCCGGCTACCCATACACATGTACGTGTCGACCGGTCGATTCCCATGAACCAGCTCATTCAGCAGCTGAAAAAGGCATCTGTTTCCATTCAGCCAATTGACCGCCATTACCTACAGGCCTATCAAAAGGACCCCATTCTTCAGCTGAACATCTGGCAGGTGAAAGAAGAGCAGATCACACGTGGAGTCGATTTATTAAAGACGGTATTTCAGCAAAGCACGCGTTATTAAAGACGGGACAGCACATCACTGCAAGTGATTTTCTCTACGCTTTCAGCCGCAGCAGACTTTCGTGTGCATACCGCCATTTGGTAGGCAGGGTCAAGTGAATAAGTTTGAACAAAGCAAGGTGCTTCATGATCAGGTAATGTCAACGCAGCCTGTCCATCCTCTGACAGACGGGCTGTAAAGGACGAAAGTCCATAGGATAAGCCTTTTCCAGTGAGCTTGATAAAGGCCTCCTTCATTGACCAGAGATGAAAGAAATACGCTTCCTGCCGTTCTGCCGGCTGTGAGAGTAAATCCTGATACTCATCCGCTGAAAAAAATCGTTTGGCAATCGCCAGATCAATAGGTTTGATTTCCTCAATATCAATGCCAACAGGTGCATCATCTACTGCGCAAACGACCCAATCGCCAGAATGAGAAAGATTAAAATGAAAAGAAGGAAGCTGCCGGACAACAGGCTTGCCATTGCCCTCAGTTTCAAAAACGATCCGATCCATAGGCAGATCGTACATATCATGGATCGTTTGACGAACCAGCACCTCACCTAACAAGGTTCTTCTTGCATCGATCAAAAAACGAAAGCGTTCAGCCGCAGCACGCTTTTCAGATGAAACAAAGGGTTTCAGCCGCTCTATTTGTTGTTGTGCATCAATTTCATCTAAGTGTTGTAATTGGATAGCAAATATCTTCATAACGAACCTCTAATTTTTTACATTGATTGTACCATTGGAGAGCGCCGCGCAAAAGAGTCCATTAACGTAAAAAAGGCAGCGAGCCTCACTGCTTTTACGTCTGATTCACGATGTGAACACCATTCGGATCAGTTGTATCAACTCCATCATCATCTGTCATGACCACGTTAAGCAGGGAAAGCCGTTCTCCTTTTTGCCAGTGAATGGGCTGATGCAAAGGTGATAGCAGCTGATCCACTTTAGGTGTCTGTGACAAATCAGGAACAGCAATTGTCATAGCGTGCAGCGCATCGGTTCCCGTTTCAATGACATCTGTACGCCGCTGTAACTCAAGCCTTAAACGAAGAGGTGTCGAAAGAAACGTTCTCCGTTCCCCAGCTTGGATTGGCCAGTTTAGTTCTTTAGCTTGTGCAAGCAGCTGAGCATATTCTTCGTCTGAGACAAGAAAGCCGATGTGATCAAAAAGGACTTTTTTGCTATAGCCAAAAGTGATATTGATCTGACCTTTTCTCATTTCGATGATTCGAAAGGTGGGCTGCTCTTCTCTAAAATCATCCCATGTCAGCGGGGGATGAAAGGAGCCATCTTTTGTGAAACGACCTTTTACCTCAAAGCCTAGCGAACGATACGCTTGTTCTGTCTCTTCAACAAATGGTGTCCAGTAATGATAGTGGAAAAGCTGCATAGGTCTCATCTCCTGTGTGTGAATATTCTGTTTATTTATTTTAGCACAAGAAAAGCCATTCTAATTATAGAATGGCTTGTTCTCATCTAGTCAGGGTTTGAACAGGTTTCTCTGCTGTTTTTGTAATGAGCAGCTCCAGAAGCCGTGTTGATTGAGGCAAGGAGAAACGAAGGACAAGACCTGTGAAGATCGCAGTCAAAATCGTTCCAATGCCAATCGGTCCACCGAGCATCCATGCAAACAAAAGCACTGTTAACTCAATGCCATTTCGAACCCACTGTACGTTCAGTCCCGTTTTCGCTGAGATGAGCAGCATTAATGAGTCCCGTGGCCCAGCGCCAAGATTAGCTGAAACATAAATGCCAACGCCATATCCAGAAACAACAACACCTGTAATAAATACATATAAGGCCGGTAAATATCCGTGCGGCGCAGGTAATATCGCATTAAAGAAATCAATAAAAACGCCAATCAGCACCATATTCAGTAAAGCGCCGATCTTTGGAAATGATTTCGTAAAAATAGAAGTCAGTGTCACAATAAGTGCACCAATAATAATGGACCATTGTCCAATTGTGAGTCCAAAATGCTGAAACAGTCCGTAGTGGAAAGCGTCCCAAGGACCAATCCCAAGGATCTTCCCTTTCACTGTCAGCGATAGTCCAAAAGCTAGTACGATCAATCCAACAAAATAAAAAAACCAACGTAAAAGATGTTCCCGCTTCAAAAGCATTCCCTTCTTTCTTAAACACTCGATTTCCATCGTAACATACTCTCACACCCCTTTAAATGGCTCAGCCTAATTGTAATCGCTTACTTCAAAAATAATTTTTTCGAATTGTAAAGGTCAAAACGGCAAAACAAGCAGTATGACTTTCGGATTGTTTTTTTTGACAAACCAAGCCATTAATTTCCTATCTTTAAGAAAAAAAGAAAATAATTCAATATATTTTGCCAAAAAAATAATCTACACCCAATTAAAGAATATTTATCTTTAAATAGAAAGGATTGTATGTAATTCACATCATAAGACCTGTTTATAAAGATAGATATATGAGGGGATTTAAGATGAAAAAAGGCTATTTTTTTGGAAAAAACATAGACATATCAAATGACGAGAGGTGTATAGTTCTAAAAGTCTATTTTTGTCGAAAATAGTCATTTAGTCATGTTGAGGCATTTCAAATGTTACTGATATTCTTTACCAAAGTGTGGGAGGTGAACTGGTACATACCATTATGAAATGAAGCAGGAAAAAGGGGAGGTCAAAAAATGAATATATTAAAAAGAACGAGTCAATTATTTCTTATATTGGTGCTGATCGTTGGAAATTTATTAACGGTCTCACCAGCTGTTACGAAAGCCGCTGGGACGGTGGTTGTCAATAACTCGGATTCATATATTATTGGGAGTAGGCCGCTAGTTCTTCAGCAGCTTGATGGAAATAATCCAACTAATGTAAAAGCTAGTGTGCAGGTGAAGGGAATCGATATAGGTGCAGTGAATGGTGTTGCTGTAAGTGATCGAGAAAATGTTGTGTATGCATTTGCGAATAGCACTACCCCTACTCTATATAAAATAAATGCGACATCAGGACAAGCAGAGAGTGTAGCCCAATTACCAGAAGGTGCTTCTAATGCCGTTGTGTATCAAGATAAATATATATATTCTTACGCTTCTAATGGTGAGTATTTCCTTGGAACATACGATTTAGTTACGAAGAAAAAAACGGCCAAAAAAATTGTAGGCTATGACATTGGCTCTGGCGTTGGCGGAGATCTTGTCGTTGATAAGGACGGCTATCTTTGGTTCGCATCAAATGGCAGTGGAGCCATTGCGCAAATGAACCCTGATACAGCAGAAGTCATTCGTGTCATTCCGATTAAAAATGCGGATGGTAAAACGATTGAAGGAGGCGTTCGGGGGATTAGCTTTTTGCCAAATGGACAAATGCTATTACAGTCAGGGTTAAATGAATCCATTGGTCATTCAACTCTTTTTACACTTGATGCGAAAACATTAAGTACAACATATATGGGCACTGTAGGTGATTCATTATCTTACGACTTAGCATCACGAGTAAAGCCAGAATTTGATCCATATCCTCCAGAGCTTGAATCTGAAAAATCAGTTGTCTTACAGAAAAAAGCAGAGGGTAACACAGATGAGAAGCATCCAGAAGTAGGCGACACGTTACTTTATACAATTAAAACAAAAAATACTGTGCAATATGGTATTGTCAAAAATCTGATCATATCTGATAACCTGCCAAGCAGCTTAACGTATGTTTCAGGGTCGCTTAAGGTGGATGGAACAAGCGTAACAGATGCAAAAGATCAAGACAAAGGTGATTATACAAACGGCACTGTTTCAGGTCAAATAGGTGACGTGAAAGATACCGATTGGCACACAGTGACATTTGAAGCGACGGTAGGCAAAGGTCAGGCAGGCAAAGATATTCAAAATACCGCGAATGTCAAAGGGGAAAACACACCACCGGACAAACCAACAACAAACATAGAAATTTACCCGCGTGACCCAAAGCTTGAATCAGAAAAATCAGCCGTCTTACAGAAAAAAGCCGAAGGTAACACAGATGAGAAGCATCCAGAAGTAGGCGACACATTACTGTATACCATTCAAGCCCGTAATGCTGTTGAAGACAGCGTCATTGAAGATCTTGTGATTTCTGACAAGTTACCTCAAGGGTTATCATATGTACCAAATTCTCTACAGATAGATGGAAATCCAGTCACAGATACAAAAGATGATGACAACGGTGATATGACAGACGGAACTGTCACTGGAACGTTCGGTGAAGTGAAAGATGCGAAATGGCATACAGTGACGTTCGAAGTGACGATTAACAAAGGGCAGGCAGGCAAAGACATTCAAAATACAGCCAATGTCACAAGCGGCAACACACCGCCAGATGAACCGACAACGAATGTAGAAATTTATCCGCGTGACCCGAAGCTGACCTCTGAAAAATCAGCCGTCTTGCAGAAAAAAGCCGAAGGTAACACAGATGAGAAGCATCCAGAGGTCGGTGACACCCTTCTTTATACAATTAAAACAAAGAATACGATAGAAGACAGTCTCGTTGAAAACTTAGTGATCTCAGATGAACTGCCGGAAGGATTGGCGTATGTACCGAATTCACTACAGGTGGATGGAGATACAGTCACAGACGCAAAGGATGACGATAACGGAGACTTTACAAACGGAACCGTTTCAGGACAATTTGGCGACATTAAGGATACAGATTGGCATACGGTGACGTTTGAAGTGACGGTTGAAAAAGGACAATCTGGTAAAGACATTCAAAATACAGCCAATGTCACAGGCGGCAACACACCGCCGGATAAGCCGACAACAAAAACAGAAATCTATCCGCGTGATCCAAAGCTTGAATCAGAAAAATCAGCGGTCTTGCAGAAAAAAGCAGAAGGTAACAAAGATGAGAAACACCCAGAAGTAGGCGATACCCTTCTTTATACGATTAAAACAAAGAATACGAAAGAAGACAGTTTGATTAAAGATTTAGTGATTTCAGATCAATTACCAAAAGGACTGAAGTATGTCACTGGATCCCTGCAAGTTGATGGAGAATCTGTCACGGATGTAAAAGACGACGATAGCGGAGACTACACAGATGGAAAGGTTACAGGTTCTTTTGGTGATGTGAAGGATACGGACTGGCACACGGTGACGTTTGAAGTAACAGTTGAAAAGGGACAGGCTGGTCAAGACATTCAAAACACAGCCAGCGTCACAGGCGAAAACACACCGCCAGAAGAGCCAACAACAGAAACAAAAATTTACCCTCGTGACCCAAAACTAGCATCAGAAAAATCAGCGGACATTCAAAAGAAGGCAGAGGGCAACACAGATAAAAAGACACCACAGGTAGGCGATACCCTTCTGTATACAATCAAAACAAAGAACCTTGAAGAAGACAGCATCGTCAACAATCTCGTGATTTCCGATGAATTGCCAGAAGGTCTTCAATATGTCGAAGGTTCATTAAAAGTAGATGGACAAGTTGTTACAGATGCAAAAGATGACGACAACGGAGACTACACAAAAGGCACAGTAACCGGTCAAATTGGCGATATCAAAGATACGGACTGGCATACAGTGACCTTTGAAGCGAAAGTCGCTAAAGGCCAATCAGGTAAAAACATTCAAAACACAGCGAAAGTAACAGGCGAAAACACACCGCCAGATGAACCAACGACCGAAACAAAAATTGAACCAAGAGATCCAAAGCTTGAATCAGAAAAAACATCTGAAATCTCTCAAAAAGCAGAAGGCAATACAGATGAAAAACAAGTACAGGCAGGCGACACTCTTCTTTACACCATCAAAACAAAAAATAGTGTAGAAGACAGTGTCATCAAAGATCTAGTCATCACAGATAAGCTGCCGGAAGGTCTTCAATATGTCGAAGGTTCATTAAAAGTAGATGGACAAACCGTCACAGATGCAAAAGATGACGACAACGGAGATTACACAAAAGGCAAAGTAACTGGTCAATTTGGCGATATCAAAGATAACGATTGGCATACCGTAACGTTTGAGGCGAAGGCTGTCAAAGGATCTGAAGGTAAAACCATTCAAAATATTGGAGTCGTGAAGGGTGAGAATGTAGATGAACCAGACAAACCTGAAAACTCAACGACAGTAGAACCACCGAATGTGCCAGAAGTGCCAGCAAATCCAGATCAACCTTCTGATCCACAACAGGATACACCTGGACATCATCTTCCGAATACTGCAACTGCGATGTACAACCTTTTACTAGCAGGATTTGCACTCGTATTAATAGGTGCAGCCCTGATTTTTTGGAATAGAAGAAAAAGAAACGGATAACCAGTCATGTTTCAAAAATTCATCTCAGCGATAATGATCATAGCAGGGCTTTGTCTTGCGATTGTAGGATATTTGAATATCGTTGATGGACAAAAAGAAGTAGATCAGTCATTTCAGTCTGCACAAGCAGCCATTCAGCAAAAGGGGCAAACAGATTCCCCTTTTGCGCCGCAGACTGGTGAAGCGATTGGGCTTTTGCACATCCCAAAGCTAAAAGCTGAGTTACCGATTGTAGAAGGAACAGAAGCAGATGATTTAGCAAAAGGCGTTGGTCACTTTCATGACAGTTATTTTCCAAACGAGCACGGACAAATCGTTCTATCAGGGCATCGTGATACGGTGTTTAGACGAACAGGAGAACTTGTGAAGGGAGATCAATTGATTATTGAGCTTTCATATGGACGTTTTGTCTATGAAATCGAGAAAACAAAGATAGTGAAGAAAGTTGATCAAACAATTATTACTTTACAACAGGAAAAGGAAGAACTTGTCCTCACCACATGTTACCCTTTTTCCTATATTGGTCCTGCACCAAACAGATATATCATATATGGGAAGCGTATTTAGTCACTGGAACAGCCTGCAGATTAACCGATTTGATCGCTTAATCCCTTCATAAAGAGGGAATCTTTTATATCATATCTAGAGATGCAGGAGGGGGCAATTTGTTAAATAACGATTATGTTAAATATATAGATAAATTTGGAAGAATCGTCCTGCCGACAGAGATGAGAAAACGGTTGAACATTCATCCGCAAGATTTTATGGAGATTTATCGAGAAGAAGACCAAATTGTGATGAAGCCGTATTGGCAGGACAAACCTTGCATCGTAACAGGACAAGTGACGTGTTCCAATAAGGTGCTATCCGGCGGGCTGGTTATCAGTCCAGAGGGAGCGAGACTGCTCCTGCAAGATTTACTGGCACTTCGCCTGCAAAAAGAGATATAAAAAAAGGCTGTCCTCACCACGTGAGAACAGCCTTTTTTCATCATACTGGATTTAATATCCGGTTTAAGAATTGTTTTGTTCGTTCTTCCTTTGGTCGTTTGAAGATTTCTTCCGGGGGACCTTGTTCGACGATGACGCCGCCATCAATAAAAATCACTTCGTCTGCTACTTCTTGGGCAAACTTGATTTCATGTGTGACAACTGCCATGGTCCAGCCTTCCTTCGCTAGATCCTTCATGACCTTTAAGACTTCCCCGACAAGCTCAGGGTCAAGCGCAGAGGTTGGTTCATCAAAAAGCATGAGCTCTGGCTGAATGGCAAGTGCACGGGCAATCCCGACACGCTGCTTTTGACCGCCTGAGAGCTGGAATGGATACAGATCCTTTTTATCTTCCAGACCGACCTTTTGCAAGAGCTGAATGGCTTCCTTTCGAACCGTTTCCTTTGGACGGCGCTGCACCTGAACAGGACCTTCCATCACATTTTCAAGCACTGTACGGTGAGGAAACAGGTGATAATCCTGAAACACCATTCCTGATTTCCGGCGTAACTTCAGGAGATCAGCTGATTTATTTTTTTTCGAAAAATCAATCGAGAAATCATTGAAGGTAAAGGAGCCGCCATTTGGTATTTCAAGTGCATTTAAACAGCGAAGCATCGTTGTTTTTCCTGAACCAGATGGACCGAGAATGGCCACAACCTGCCCTTTGTTGATCGAAAAATCAATCGACTTTAATATTTCGTTTTCACCAAAGGATTTCTTGAGACCTTTGACTGTTAGCATGTCGTTCCCTCCTTACCTTGCGACATATCGATCAAGTCGTTTTTCAATTTGATGCTGAACGAGCGATAGAATGAAGCAGAATACCCAATAGATGAGAGCTGCTTCCATATAAATAAACAAGATTTGATCCAAGTTTGCCGCAGCAATTTCCTGTGATTTACGGAACATCTCTGCCACGAGGATTTGGGAGGCAAGCGATGTATCTTTCACCAAACTAATGAAAGAATTAGACAGCGGCGGAATCGATACACGCACTGCCTGCGGTAAAATCACGCGGACGAGCGTTTTGCGATGGGTCATCCCAATCGAATACCCCGCTTCCCATTGTCCTTTTGGAACAGATAGGACGGATGCACGAATAATTTCCGAAGCATACGCACCTACGTTTAAAGAAAAAGCGATGATAGCACTTGGATATGGATCAAGTGTGATATTAAATGTCGGAAAGAAATAGAAAATAATAAACAATTGCACAAAAAGCGGCGTTCCGCGAACAGCCGACACATAGATAGAAAAAATCCATCTGAGCGCTTTGATTTTAGACATTCTAGCAAGAGCTGTCACAAGCGCGATAAAAAGACCAATGATAAAGGCAATGATGGCGAGGGGAATTGTATAATAAATTCCCTGCATCACCATTGGCCAAAAAGATTGTTGAAGAAGATCCCACGGAATGACGACTCCGAGGATATTATTTTGTAACATCTTCACCAAACCATTTCTTAGAAATCTTAGCAAGTGTACCGTCTTTTTTCATTTCTTTTAGTGCGCCATTCACTTTGTCAACGACTTCGCCGCTGCCTTTTCTGAAGGCAAAATACGTTTCTTGTGGATCTCCTGTTTCAAATGCAACTTTTAGGTTTTTGTTACCGCTTGTTTTCAAGTAATTCAAGACAGCCAATTTATCATTGAACGTCAAATCAGCACGCCCTTGCTGAATCAATTGAATGGATTGTGCAAGACCTTCAACCCCTTCAATTTTAGCGCCAGC
This sequence comes from Bacillus sp. FSL M7-0791, assembly GCF_038627085.1. Taxonomy (NCBI): domain Bacteria; kingdom Bacillati; phylum Bacillota; class Bacilli; order Caryophanales; family Bacillaceae; genus Bacillus; species Bacillus sp. FSL M7-0791. The sequence continues at coordinate 421,110 of NZ_CP152022.1, forward strand.
ATCTGTAGCTAATTTGTTATAGTTACTTGTTAATGATTGTGCTGCTTTTTTGCCTTTCACATCAGAAAGTTTCTTGATGTCATTGTTATCTGATTTTGTCACAACAATGGCTTGAGATGTTGTGTATTTATCAGAGAAATCATATTGATTTTCACGTCCAGTTTTACCAACTTGGTTCGCTACCACATCAAAACGTTTTGAATTCAGACCAGCAAACATGCTGTCCCATTGTGTTTCTTTGAAGTCTGGTTTTAAGTCAAGACGTTTTGCGACTTCTGTGATGACCTCGACATCATAGCCAGTTAATTTATCTGTCTTTTTGTCATGGAAGGTGAAAGGAGCATATGTACCTTCTGTACCGATGGTTAATACGCCTTTATCCTGAATGGACTTCCAAAGGTCACCTGATTCCTTAGACCCAGATTGTTTATTTGCGCTGTCGTTTGCAGCTGATCCACATGCTGTGATCAATGCAACACAAGCGCCTAAAATAATGGCAAAGAACATTTTTTTCATTTTATTCCCCACTTTTCTTGTTGGTATTTACAACATATGATCTTACAGAGAAGCAACCTAAAAGTAAAGCATTTGAAACTAGCTTGAGCGAATCTCACCAACTTTATGCCCTCAAACGGTCGAACGGACAAACGATAGAACTATACCCAAGTTAAAAGGTGAATAAAACCAATCACAAGTTCAAGATGATTTGATTGGTGGAACGTTAGATAAACGATTCGGGTAAAATATGCAATGATCATCCCAACGAAATTTTCCAATCGATTCAATTGACTTCTAAGAAACAAAAGGGAAGTGTGAACATTTGCATACATCGAAACAAAAACCTGTCATGATCTTAATACACGAAATATACGGAATAAATGATCATATGAAGAGTATGATCCATTATTTCGACACAGCTGGTTTTGAGGTTTATTGTCCTCATTTATTGGGACAGGCGAAGCACTTCCCTTATGTCAGTGAAAATGAGGCTTACGACTACTTTATGAATAAAGTTGGTTTTGATAAGCCGGTAAAGAGTGTACTGAATCTGGCAAAAGAGTTAAAAACGAAGAATGCCGCGATAGACATATTTCTGCTAGGTTTTAGTGTGGGGGCAACAATTGCCTGGCGATGCAGCCAAAATGATCAGCTGTTTAGAGGAGTTATTGGATTTTATGGTTCAAGGATCAGAGATGACGTCGATCTTGTGCCCGCCTGCAAAACGCTGTTATTTTTCCCGGAGATCGAAGCATCCTTTCATCCAAGGGAGATTGCGAGTGTTTTGGAGAAAAAGGAAAAGCTTTGCGTGACAATAGTAGAGGGTGAGCATGGATTCGCCAATTCATATTCTGCGGCCTTTCACGCTGAATCTAAAAATCGCTGATTTCAGAAAATAGATGAATTTATCAAAGTGTGTTTGTTAAAAGCAGAATGACTTGTGACTAAAGTGATCATAAGAACTGTCTAAAATGAGACTTGAAAAGAATGAAACGAAACCAGTGTGCAACGATAAAGTTTCAAGCTGGTTTTTTTGTGCAATATTTTAGATATATCGCATCCTATCAAATGACCAGATCCACCACATAGTTGTGCGAACATTACTAAAATAAAGACTTTGAGACAGTGACCATAGAAGGAAGCATATTTATTATAAAAGATGTATAATTAGTAGGTTGTTTTGAAAATGGAATGAATCACATGGAGACATGTTTTGATAACAGAGCATCTTAGAAGAAGGAGGGCATCATTGTGGATGTTGGACAAAATCAGCCTGAACAATTGAAAAGGGCGATGACCTCCCGCCATTTATTTATGATTTCACTTGGCGGTGTCATTGGGACAGGCTTTTTCTTAGGAACGGGCTATACGATTGGACAAGCAGGGCCAGTCGGAGCTGTTCTTTCATATATTGTGGGCGGATTGATCATGTATTTAACCATGCTGTGTCTTGGTGAGCTGTCGGTTGCACTTCCTGTGTCGGGGTCGTTTCATACGTATGCGACAAAATTTGTCAGCCCTGCAGCAGGTTTTGCTGTCGGCTGGATTTATTGGCTCGGCTGGGCAGCAACGGTCGCCCTTGAGTTCTTATCAGCAGGGCAGCTGATGAGGCGCTGGCTCCCGCAAGTGGATGTGTGGATTTGGTGTCTCATATTCGGACTCTGTCTTTTCTTATTAAATGCCCGGTCGGCGAAAGCGTTCGGGGAGTCGGAGTTTTTCTTTTCCACCATTAAGATTATTGCAATTTTACTCTTTATTGGCGTAGGCGGAGCGGCGATGTTTGGGTTTATTGAAACAACGAGCGGTGAACCCGCCCCATATTTCAGCCATTTTGTGAGTGACGGGCTGTTTCCAAATGGTCTGCTCGCTGTTGTGGTTACGATGATAACAGTAAATTTTTCGTTTCAAGGAACAGAGCTGATCGGGATTGCGGCAGGTGAAAGTGAAAACCCTGAGAAAACCGTTCCCCGCTCGATTCATCAGACCGTATGGCGTACACTCGTCTTTTTCGTCTTATCGATTTTCGTCTTAGCGGGTATGGTGCCTTGGAAGGAAGCTAGTGTGCTGCAAAGCCCATTTGTTACTGTGTTTGAGAGAACGGGCATTCCTTTTGCGGCAGACATCATGAACTTTGTCATTATCATTGCTTTATTATCTGTTGCGAACTCTGGCTTGTATGCATCAACGAGAATGCTGTATTCCTTATCGAAGGAAGGAATGGCAGGAAAAGCGTTTAGACGCGTCAATCAGCGCGGTATTCCGATGAATGCCTTACTGCTCACGTTCCTGTTTACAGGGATTTCGCTGTTATCCGGGTTTTTTGCAGAGAAAACGGTATTTGCCTGGATCGTGTCCATTGCCGGCATGAGTGCCCAGACAGGCTGGATCACGATTACATTATCACAGCTGCTTTTCCGTAGAAAATACTTGAAAGCAGGCGGAAAGCTGGAAAACTTAAAATTTAAAACGCCTCTTTATCCGGTGCTGCCAATCATTGCGATCACACTGAATACCATCGTATTGGTCAGCCTTGCCTTTGATCAAGAGCAGCGCATCGGGCTATATGTCGGTGTACCGCTCATGATCATTGGGTATATTGTCTATCACCGCTATGTGAAAAAGCATCAGGCGAAAAGTGAACCGCTGAAGCTGCAAATTCATGGAGATGATGAGATCCGGTTTTAAAATCAAAAAACACTAAATGTAAGATATTTAAAAACACCTCTGATATCAATCTGAAGGTGTTTTTTTTTGAAGTGCAACTAACAACAAAAGTTAGTTCATATCCTGTTTAAAATCTTGTTGTTCAAAATGTTGGCGCTTATTCTGATATCCTACGTTATTATGACCCCAAAGCTTCTCGTAATCCCATCCTGTTAGCGCTTTCAAAACACTTCTTGTTTCATCATCAGCCTGTTCCATTGAACCATTATTCTTTAACCTATTAATTTCATTAATCATAATGGAATGGGTTTTCTTAGATAATTTAAATCTAAATGAAATAACTAAACTAATACCGACTAGCCCTACAGTTCCGAAAAACAGAATACCTACAATCCCATTTATTGCTGTCGTAGATTGTGTCGTCGCGCTTGCAACGAATCCACTTTCCTGTAAAATAACTCCTACCAAAAATGTGGCTAAAGCTGTAGTACTTTTGCGTGTAAAAGTCATAATACCTGCAAATATTCCTTCTCTTCTTTTACGAGTGACCATTTCATCTACATCAGGAATGAAAGTGTAAATATTCCATGGTATATAATATAATCCACTCTTTCCGATGCCTAAGATAACAGAGAAAGCATACAGCGCTATAATCATATAAGTTGGTTGTGTGAAGTATAAAAATATATAACCGCTGATACATGTAATAATCGCAATATAAGATATTTTCAAAGATGGCGCAGGACCTATTTTAATCACGAGCCAACCAAACAATATTGTACATACCATTTGAAGTAATGAACCAATAGATAATAAATCGGCTGCCAGCACTGCATCTTTATTTAAAGAAAACACAACAAAGTAGACAAAGACAGCGTTTAAAATATCCATGGCCGTAAACGAACAAATATACATCGTGAGGTGCTGACGGAAACTTCTTATTCTAAAAGTAGATGTTAAGTCAATGATGACTTTTTTTATGGATTCTATAGCAGGTACTTTTTCTACACCATCAGGTTCTATCATGTCTTCTTCTATTTTACGTTCCCATGTTGTTCTATGTGTAATTAATAATGCGGCCATAAAAATAAAGGTGAAGATAATCCCATTGTAAAGAAAAACTTGAGGTGAATCTTTTCCGAATATTTCGAATAATCTACCTGGAATAAAGGTAGCTAAAAATGTTCCTAGTCCTGAATAGATTAATCTGATAGTTGAGAGCTTGGTCCGAGCATTAAAATCATTCGTCATTTCAGCTCCAAGTGTTTCAAATGGAATTAATACCATTGCTGCAAGGAATTCTAACAAAATATAAACCGTTAAATAGTACCAGTAATTCATATCAGAAATCCAAAGAAGAGAATAAATAACCATTAAAGGGCTTCCAACTAGCAAAAAGAACCTGCGTCTTCCAAATTTTTTCCCAAGTTTTGTACGACCAAAATTATCAGTGATATGGCCCATAATTGGGCTTGCTATCGCATCAATAATACGTGCAATTGCAATAATAGATCCTGCTTCAACAGGGGTAAGGCCGCAGTATGTAATGAAAAAATATAACATCCATGCGCCTATTATAGCGAATGCTCCCCCTCCAAATATATCCATTGTTCCATAACCAATATAATTTTTGAGTGTTAGTTTCCTGTTCTCAGTCTGCATTCTTATGTCTCCTTTCCAAGCCTACTTATAAATTTAAAAAAACAGATAAAATAAAGATGTATGACAAGGAAAAAATAAAAATATTAAACACCTGAATACGCCATAAAACCTCCATCCACAGGAATTGTCACGCCGGTAACAAATGCTGACATATGATCATCAACAAGCCATAATAGGGTACCAAGAAGATCTTCTGGCGTACCAAACCTTCTCATTGGTGTATTCGAAATAATCTTATGTGACCTCTCTGTATAATCTCCATCTTCATTTAGGAGAAGGTTTTTATTTTGTGAGGTTAAAAAGAAGCCCGGTGCAATAGCATTTACTCTAATTCCTGCCTCAGCCATATGAACAGCTAACCATTTGGTGAAATTTTCAATTGCTGCTTTTGCCGCGCTATAAGCAGGCACTTTGGTCATTGGAGAAGGGGCACTCATAGATGACATGTTGATGACAACTGCTCCCTTTTGATGAACCATATGTTTAGTGAAAATTTGTGTAGGAATGAAAGTCCCCATAAAATTTAAATCAAATACATTTTGTACACTATCTGTACTTAAATGAAAAAAAGTATTTACCTTAGGATTAGTAAGATCTTCTGTTTGAAATATTTCGTTGGTTGTATTTGCACTGGAGTGGTTACCACCAGCTCCATTTATCAATATTGTACACATGCCTAATTCCTCTGTTACAATCTTCTCGGCTTGTACCACACTATCTTTATTCATCACATCACATTTAATCGCAATCGCTTTCCCACCCATAAGGTTAATTTCTTCGGCTACCTTTTCACCCTTTTCGACTGTTCTATTTAAAATAGCCACAGACACGCCATGTCTAGCAAGTTCCTTTGCCATGGCGCTGCAAAGTACGCCACTTCCTCCTGTTATGACAGCTACTTTACCAGCTAAATTTTTATTTTCTTGTATGTTTACCATGTAGCTTCCTCCTTTGCTTCTTTTCGTACAGACTGTTTATTTTTTAAAGCATCCCAAGCTCCCCACAAATACATAATTCCAAGTGCTCTATCATAAAGACCATATCCAGGCCTGCATTGTTCATCCCAAATGTGTCTTCCATGATCGGGTCTACAATAACCTTTGAATCCGCTTTCATAATAAGCATGTATAATGGCTGAAACGTCTACTGATCCATCTTTTGATCGATGCGATGTTTCAACAAAGTCCCCGTTATCATATACGCGTACATTTCTTATATGAGTAAATGGTATTCTATCAATAAATTCGTGAATCATAGAAACTAAATCATTCTCTAAGTTTGCTCCTAAAGATCCTGTACAGAGCGTTATACAATGATATGGGCTGCTATTTAGTTGTAAAATTTTTCTGATGTTTTTTTGATTAGTTACTATTCGTGGTAGACCAAAGACAGGCCAAGGTGGATCGTCAGGATGAATAGCCATTTTAATATCATGAAGTTCTGCAATTGGAATAATCTGATCTAAAAAATATTTCAAGTTAGCCCACAAATCATCTTCTGTTATATTTCTGTAGGCTTCAAAAAGTTGGTGGAGGTGATTTAACCGCTCTGGTTCCCAACCGGGCATGGTTAAACTGGAGTTTTCACTAATTTTATTTACTAATTCTTTCGGATCAATATCTTTAATTCGACTATGTTCATAAAATAGAGCTGTAGATCCATCAGAAAGTGTTTTATTTAAGTCTGTACGGATCCAATCAAAGACAGGCATAAAGTTATAACATATGACTTTAACACCCACCTTTGCTAGCTTCTGAATTGTTTTCTTATAATTTTCTATGTATCGATCTCTAGTTGGAAGTCCGAGCTTAATGTCTTCATGAACATTCACGCTTTCAACCACTTCAATATGAAGGTTATGTTTATCGGCTAATTTTTTCATTTCTAACATTCTTTCTATTGGCCACTCTTCTCCTACGGGCACATCATGCAGTGCCCAAACAATTCCTTCCACTCCTGGAATCTGCTTTATTTGTTCCAGTGTGATCGTGTCGTTTCCTTCTCCAAACCATCTGAATGTCATCCTCATCTACCATCACCCCTAATTTTATTGAAAATAATTTGGATATTCTTTCTTCAATAATTCTTTATCAACAAGTGCAATTTTCAAATGCTCTTCCATGATTTTTTCAGCTTTATCAGCATCTTGATCTTGTATAGCTTTGAAGATATTTACATGTTGAGAAAGAATATGATCCCAATTATAATCTGTTACTAGCCTTAACATGCGACTCCTATTAAAGTGTACATTCATCTGTTGAATAACTAACCATGTTTTTTCTTTTTTACACCGTTTGAAAATAGTTCTATGAAACTCCTCATCTAATTCAAACATTTTTTTATAGTCTTTTTTCTTAACGCAAATTTTTTGCATACTTAAATTCATATCTAAATCATTAATCAGCTCTTCCGAAAATTCCTGACAGGCTAGTCTAATCACTGCCTTCTCGAGATGTTCTCGCATAAACCGTGCTTCCTCCACAAGGTTCAAATCAATTAAAGAAACAAATGTACCTCGTTGAGGATAGATACTTAATAATCCTTCTTGAGATAATTTTAAAAAGCTTTCTCTTACAGGAGTTCGACTCACATTAAATTGAACGGATATTTCCTTTTCAGAAATATTTGTCCCAGGTGGAAGCTTCAGGCTTAATATTTGATCTTTTAGCATATTGTAAACTTGTTCCCTCGTAGAGAGGTTTTGGTTTTTAAAATCAATATTCATTATTCTAATCTCCTTTCTCTAACATACTACCATACAAGTAGATTAGAATGGTAGACATTCATATAATTTTTCTGAATACTTGTACTGTGAGCATCTCTTGATGATTCCACTATGTAAGCCATGATCAATCATAAAAGTGTGGGATATTAAAAAGAAAATTCAAAAAACTATACAAAATTCAAAAAGATTGAGTTATAATGTTTTTGATCTACCATACTAGTATAACTAGAATATTAACAAAATGAACGGTACTTTGATCTATCAGTTAGGTGAATCATTCAGTTTTTTGAAAGCGCTATCTCATTATTGGAAGTGAAAATTTATCTTCTTGCAGAAGGGAAAGATTGATATGTCTAACATCGCCATTATTGGAACTGGATCTATTGCAACTGCCCATATCGAGGCTTATCTTGCAATGCCTGAAATCAGTAAAATTGTAGCTTTAGCTGATATTTATCCTGAAAAAGCAATGTCTGCAGCAACAAAATATAACCTGGAAGCACGAGTTGTCGCTAACTACCAAGAATTATTGAATGATCCTACGATTGATGCCGTTTCCATTTGTACACCTCCTTATATGCACGCAACCATTGCCATCGATTTTCTTAAAGCAGGCAAACATGTTTTAGTAGAAAAACCTATGGCTTCTTCTCTAAAAGAATGTGACGAAATGATAAAAGCATCTATTGAAAGCCAAAAGCTTTTATCTGTGGTTGCTCAAAACAGGTTTATGACGCCCATTATGAGATTAAAACATGTCCTTGATCAAAACCTAATTGGAAAAATCGCTCATACTCAAGTTGATTCTTTTTGGTGGCGTGGTCATAGTTATTATGATTTATGGTGGCGCGGTACATGGGAAAAAGAAGGTGGAGGTTGTACACTTAATCATGCTGTCCACCATATTGATATGTTGCAATGGATGTTAGGATTGCCGGTTGACATTTTTGCAGCAACTAGTAATACCTTGCATGATAATGCAGAGGTTGAAGACCTTTCTATTGCTGTACTTCGCTATGGAAATGGCAGCTTAGCACAAGTAACCAGTTCTGTTGTTCATCATGGAGAAGAACAACAATTGATTTTTCAAGGTGAAAAAGCTAGAGTATCTGTCCCATGGAAAGTAAATGCTCAAATAGCTAAAGAAAATGGGTTTCCTCAAGAGAAAAATGATGAGGATTTAGAAAATCGTATTCAGGAAGCTTTTCATCAATATCCGGAATTACTATTTGAAGGGCATAAAGGACAAATAAATAATTTTTTAATGGCTATCAAGGGTAACCAGAAGCTTTTAATTGATGGAACAGAAGGAAGAAAAACACTAGAACTTATTACAGCCATCTATAAATCTGCAAACCAAGGTGTTCATGTGAAGCTTCCTCTTTCAGCAGATGATCCTTTTTATACACGTGAAGGAATGCTCGCGAACGTTAAGCATTTTTATGAAAAACAAAGCAGTGTCGAAAATTTTTCAGACGATACGATAACCGTTGGAGGAAATTACGAGAAACTATGAGTCTAACGTTATTAAATTATTAAAAATAAACTGGAAGCTAGCTAGAGGAGGAACAATCATGCAGAAAAGTGATGGAATGAATTATGCTCCTAAGGGAAAAAGTGCCCCTGTTGTTACAGAAGGACAATTCGTCATGGCGGCAATAGGTCTTGATCATGGACACATCTATGCAATGTGCAATGGATTAACTGAGGCTGGGGCTACATTAAAATGGGTTTATGATCATGATCAGAAAAAAGTACAAGAATTTTGTAAAGCTTATCCGGAGGTACAGGCAGCCAAAAGTGAGAAAGAAATCCTCGAAGATCCAGATGTCAGGCTCGTGGCAGGCGCAGCCATTACATCTAAACGCTGTGATTTAGGGCTGCGTGTTTTAGATCATGGTAAGCATTACTTTACGGATAAATCACCTTTTACAACGTTAGAACAATTGGAGCTTGCTCGTAAAAAAACAGCTGAAACGGGACTTAAATGGGCTGTTTATTATAGTGAACGTTTGCACGTGGAGAGTGCCGTATTTGCTGGTCAATTGATTGAACAAGGAGCCATTGGAAAAGTGGTACAAGTTCTTGGAACTGGCCCACATCGTAGTAATGTAGAAAGCAGACCAAGCTGGTTTTTTGAAAAGGAATATTATGGAGGTATTCTATGTGATATTGGCAGTCACCAAATTGAACAATTCCTTTTCTATTCTGGCGCAAAAGATGCAAAAGTTGTACATAGTAAAGTGGGCAATTATAAGCATCATCAATATCCAGAATTAGAAGACTTTGGTGATGCTACTTTGATTGCTGATAATGGGGCTACAAACTACTTTAGAGTAGACTGGCTGACTCCTGATGGCCTTAGCACTTGGGGGGATGGGCGTACATTCATTCTTGGAACAGATGGGTATATTGAAATTCGCAAATACGTAGACATCGCAAGGGATAAAACAGGAGACCATTTATACTTAGTAAATCAACAGACAGAGCAGCATTTTTCTCTAAATGGAGAAGTAGGATTCCCTTACTTTGGTGAACTTATTTTAGATTGTTTAAACGGTACAGAAAATGCTATGACTCAGGAACATACTTTTAAAGCCGCAGAACTTTGCTTAATTGCACAACGAGACGCAATCTACGTAAATACGGAGTTTGAATTAAGTAAGATCTAAAAAAGAGAGGTGTTATTTTTGTTAATAACACCTTATTTCATTTAATTGATTTTCTAAACATAAGTATAGAGGTGACGATATTGTCTACATTCCTAAGCGAAGATATGATGCTTAATCATGAAAGTTCAAAAGTTCTTTATCATGATTACGCGAAAAATATGCCAATCTATGATTTTCATACGCATTTAATGGCTGATGACATTGCTGCTAACAAAAAATATGAAAATATGACTGATATTTGGCTTAATGGAGATCACTATAAATGGAGGGCGATGCGATGGTTAGGCTTAGAAGAAAGATTGATCACGGGGAATGCAAGTGACAAGGAAAAATTCTTAGCTTGGGCGCAAACGGTTCCATATACAATAGGAAACCCTCTTTATCATTGGTCACATTTAGAATTAAGTCGTTATTTCAATATAAATGAGTTGTTCTCAGAAAAAAATGCACATCAAGTTTGGGATATTTGTAATGAGAGATTAAATGAAAGTAACATGTCCACAAATGGAATTTTAGAAAAATTTAATGTAAAAGTTGTGTGTACGACTGATGATCCAATCGATACTTTAGAAATTCATCAAATCATACGTAAAGATGTAGGAATTAAAACTAGGGTCCTACCTACATTTAGACCGGATCATGCTTTAAATATTGAACAATCAAATTTTGTAAACTATATAGAAAAATTAGGTGATTCAATCAACGGCGCTGTTTTAACATATGAAAACTTTATCGCTTCATTACATTCGCGAATTGATTATTTTCACGCGAATGGATGCAGAATTTCTGATCATGGTTTTGAAATATTTCCATTTTCACCAGCTACTGAACAAGAAGTGTCTTCTATATTTGTACGTGCTCTGCAAGGAAAAACACTATCCCTAGAGGATATCAATAAATTTAAAACAAACACTCTTCTTCACCTGAGTAAAAAATATCATTCTCTTCATTGGACCATGCAATTACACATAGGTGCTTTAAGGAATAATAACACACGAATGTTCAAGTTAACGGGGAAAGATAGTGGGTACGACTCTATGTCTGACTTCCACCTAGCAAGACATTTAAATGGTTTTTTGAATGAATTAGACAAAGACAACCTTTTACCTAAAACCATCATCTATAATTTAAATCCCGCTCATAATGCGATTGTGGCCTCTACTATAGGGAATTTTCAGTCTTCTGATGCCAGAGCAAAAATTCAATTTGGATCCGGGTGGTGGTTTAATGATCAAAAAGACGGCATGCTAGATCAAATGAAAACATTATCTAATATAGGTTTGCTTAGCACTTTCGTAGGGATGCTTACAGACTCCAGAAGCTTTTTATCGTTCCCTCGCCATGAATATTTCAGAAGAATCTTATGTGATTTATTTGGGACTTGGATAGAAAATGGTGAGCTTCCAAGGGATTACGAATTTATAGGAAAAATAGTCAAAGATATTTGTTATCACAATGCCGTGAATTATTTTAATATTGAAATAAATGAGACAGTACCAATGAAAACGAATGAATAATGCAGTAAGATAATGATTATAATTAAAGTAAAAAACTGGACATGATGTACTCATGCCCAGTTTTTTATTAATGAACGCCTTTCATCGCTTTCTTAATCACTGGTGTCAGTAATAGCATCACAACGCATAAAACGATGGCAAGGAATCCGATGATACCGAAATAGACGGTTTCCGGCACTTTATCAAACAGTTTGACTACTTGCGCATTGATCGCCTGTGCCATTGCATTTGAAAGGAACCAAAGGCTCATCGTTTGCGCTGAGAAGGCAGCAGGGGCCAGCTTTGTTGTCGCTGACAGTCCAACTGGTGATAAGCAGAGCTCTCCGATCACGACGAGGAAGAAGCTCAGAACGAGCCATAATGGGCTCACAAGTGTGTTCGGACCAGACATGTATGCAGGAATGATCATGATGATGAAGGATAACCCTGCAAACAGAAGACCGAGTGAGAATTTAATCGGGGTAGACGGCTGTTTCTTCCCAAGTCTGACCCATAACCAAGCAAACACTGGAGACAGCAGCACAATAAAGATTGGGTTCAATGATTGGAACCATGAAGACGCTAGTGTCATCCCAAGGAAATTCAAGTTTGTTCGTTGATCTGCATATGTTGCTAAAATGTTTGAGCCCTGCTCTTGAATCGCCCAGAACATCACGGCAGCAAGGAACAATGGAATATAAGCGAGAACCCTGGATTGTTCCACTGCGCTCGTCTTTTTACTGAAATACATGACAATGAAATAAACAATCGGAATGAGTACACCAAGGGCACTGACAAACCAAGTGAATAGATTAATTGTGAGTGCGCCTGTTTGAATGCCAATGACAGCAAAAACCGCAAGCAAAATCACAACCAATGATCCGTAAATTTTGAAGTTCTTACGTTCGGCAGCTGATAATGGATTTGTCACATAAGTGCCGGCAAGACCAAGATTCGGTTTTTTTGTGACCACAAATGTAATAAGTCCAACAAGCATCCCCACGGCAGCGAGTGAGAACCCGAGGTGGAAATTCACTTTTTGACCGAGTGTTCCGACAATTAATGGGGAGATAAAGCCACCCATGTTGATCCCCATGTAGAAAATACTAAATCCAGAGTCCCTGCGCGGGTCTGTTTTTGTATATAGGTCGCCAACAATGTTTGAAACGTTTGGCTTGAGAAGACCTGTCCCGATAATAATCAGTCCCATACTAATAAAGAGCGCTGTTGCTCCGCTTGGCAAAGCCAAAATCACGTGGCCAAGCATAATAAAAACTCCGCCATAAAACACCGTACTGGACGAACCAAATACCCGGTCGGCGAGCCATCCGCCAATCACTCCTGACATATAGACAAGCGCACCGTAGACAGACATGATCGAATTGGCTGTCGTCTGGTCAAAGCCTAGACCGCCTTTTGTCACCTCTGTGTACATATAATAAATAAGCAGTGCACGCATGCCATAATAGGAGAAACGCTCCCAAAATTCAGTGAAAAACAGTGTGTAAAGTCCTTTAGGATGTCCAAAAAACCCTTTTTGAGGAACACTTTTAACAATTTTATCGTGATCAATTGTAGACATGGCATAGATCCTTTCTTAAAAAAAGAGATATGAGAAAAATGATATTCTTGTATAGTTCTTGTGTCAATATAAAACTATTCTAAAACAGGAAAATGTTAGTTCAATAGGCGTAAAGACTCAAAAAATTGAAAAATTCTTTGAAGTGAAAATTATCGGAAAGTTATTCCAAAAGAATTTATTTAAAATTTGAAGGAATGTACAAGCAAACCTTTACCACATGCATAGGATGACAAGAGAACATGTGTGAAAAGGAGTGATTAGGTTGGGGGAATTGAATGAATCTGATCTAAAAAAACCAGTTGTCAATGTACTAGATTTTGGCGTAATTGCTGACGGGAAAACGGATTGCACAGCTAAGCTCAATGAATGTTTAGAGTGGACAAAAGCACAGGGATATTCCCATATCTGGCTGCCGAGCGGCACATATTTAATCGATGCGGTGTACAGAGGTGATCCATTTTTTCCTTTCCGAGGTGCAGGTATACGGGTGCCAAGTCATATATGCATTGAGATGGCGTCAGACGCTGTAATAAAGGTGAAACCAAATGATTCATGGGGGTATGCAGCTTTTTATATAGGAAAGGTTGAGCATGTGACCATTCGAGGCGGGCGTATTGAAGGGGATCGTCATGAGCATGTATACAAGCCGCTCCCCGCTGAACGAAGAACCCATGAATGGGGCTTTGGGATATGTATTGAAGGTGCCTCCCATGTAGAGGTCAATCATGTCCAAATAAAAAATTGTACGGGAGACGGCATCATTGTTAGTCCCCACGGTTTGTTGACAGAGGGTGAACCATACTCGCCTGCTGCATCTATTGATATTTCTGGCTGCACCATCACAGATTCGAGACGCAACAATATTTCGATTACAGGCTGTGATGGGGTTATTGTGGAGGACTGTCTCTTGGAAAGAGCAGGAGTAAATGGGGTCGAGCCAAGAATGGGCATTGATATTGAAGGCTATGGAGAAAATGCTGTTAATATGGAGGAGCCTTTGAATATTCAGATTCGCAACAACATCGTCAGAGGAGGTGCAGCAAGCTCCATCTATAACTTTAACGGCTATGGTGTGATCATTGAAGGCAATCATACAGATAGCAGTATCTCCTATGGCTTCTCCACCGAAACGATCATTGCCAACAATTTGATTCGTGCAGTAGGAGGAGGTGTTACAAAAGCAGGGATTACGAGTTTAGGCGTCTCACTTGGCCAAACGGAAAACAATGTGATGATTATTGGCAATATGATTGAGGGGTTTGAAAAAGGAATTGATGTGAGAGGAGACAGCGTTCACATTACAGGCAATAAGATTAGTCTTTTTGAAGATGCGGCTGTGTCCGTTTATATGGCGAATCGTATTCTAATAGAAGGAAACCATATTGAATCAGGAACGAATACCGGAAAAAGAAGCGCCTCGCTGCGTATCTATCAATCGGATAGTGTCGTTTTTTCAAACAATACGGTCTACTCTGTTATCGATGCGGCCGTGGTGAGAGGAACGAATATTCTCATCCAGCACAATCAATTCAAAGAATTCAGCAGAGGAATCTGGGTGCAGGAAGGGGAAGCAGGAATCAACGGCAACCACTTTATTCAAGAAGGACACCCGGAGCTAGATTCTTCGTATACGATCAGTGTCACTGGAAATGCAAAGGCTTTCATCTGGCAGAATCGCTTTAAGCACTATCAAAACTACGCTGTATACAGCAGCACGACGGGGGCATTGGAAATTAAAGATAATTCCTTTGAAGAAACATCCTTATATGTCGTGATGTATATTAAAAATGGTTCACCACAAATTGGAGATAACCGCTTCTATTTAAATCGATCGATCGGACAGCCGACGGCGATCTTTATTGACCAGACTGCCTCAGCCCGTGTGCTGCGTAATAACATCATCAATAGATCTCCTCAAAAAGCGATTGCCGTCCGCACCGCAAATTCCACTCATTCTGTGATCGCTCACAACATGCTGGAGCGTAGTCAATTGGTGACACATACCACAGACCGGCTCATCGGAAATATTGAGATTGATACACCGTCATGAGCGTTTGAAATCCCTTATTTTGGAGGTTCAGAAGGCGGTTGACAATCCTGTAAAAAGGGCATATAGTAATAATTATTTTTCATTTTTCGCAACATTTGCCCTTTTTTTTATTAATAAAACCGATTAATTCAATCAGAAAAATGTATCTTCTAAGGACTTCGGTTTGATACATTTAGGATATAGAAAGGATGAAGAACAAGTGTCACAGCCGAAAAGGAAGCTCAAGCTAGGCGTATTCATCGCAGGAACTGGACATCACGTTGCCTCTTGGAGACATCCGAATGCAGTACCAGATGCAGCCATGAACCTAAATTATTTTAAACAATTAGCGAAAAAGGCAGAGGAAGGAAAGCTGGATTTGCTCTTTTTAGCCGACAGTTTATCCATTAATCAAACCTCTCATCCGAACGTATTAACGAGATTTGAACCGCTCACGCTGCTTTCATCTATTGCTGAGTCTACCTCAACCATTGGTTTAGCAGCAACAGCTTCCACTACATACAGTGAGCCTTTCCATATTGCAAGGCAGTTTGCTTCCCTTGATCATTTATCAGGAGGAAGAGCGGCATGGAATGTGGTCACATCTTCTATTGAAGAAACAGCGAAAAATTTTAGCGGAGAAGAGCATTTAGCACACCATAAACGATATGAGCGGGCAGAAGAGTTCGTCGAGGTCGTCAAAGGTCTCTGGGATTCTTGGGAGGAAGACGCTCTGGTCCGAAACAAGGAAACAGGAGAATTCTTCGAATCTAGTAAGCTTCATGAGCTCCAGCACAAAGGTGAGTTCTTCTCAGTCAGGGGGCCTCTCAACGTATCACGTACGCCGCAAGGGCAGCCCGTGATCATTCAAGCAGGATCTTCCGAAGATGGCCAAAAGCTTGCAGCAAAAACAGCAGAGCTCATTTTCACAGCACAAAACGATCTCGATAAAGCGAAGGAATTTTATCAAAGCTTGAAGGGGAAAGTAGAGGCTGCTGGCCGTGCTAGAGAGGACGTCAGTATCATGCCGGGTATCTTCCCGATCATTGCTGATACAGAGGAAGAAGCCCAAGCGAAATATGAAGAATTACAGGAGCTGATTGTTCCTGAGATTGGACTGAGCATTCTGCAAAATTACTTAGGCGGAATTGATCTGTCTCAGTATCCTTTAGACGGACCGCTTCCAGAGATTGATCCAAGCACAACAAATGCGGTGAAAAGCCGTTTTGATCTCGTGATGAATATGGCGAGAAAGGATAACCTGACCATTCGCCAGCTCTATCAATCGGTTGCCGGCTCACGCGGTCATAATATTTTCATTGGAACGCCGCAGCAGCTGGCAGATGTGATGGAAACATGGCTTCGTGAAGAAGCAGCAGACGGCTTTAATGTCATGCCGCCGCTCTTGCCAGAAGGGCTGGATGTGTTCGTAGACCGCGTCGTCCCAATCCTTCAGGAACGAGGCTTATTCAAAACCGATTACACAGGACAAACCTTGCGAGAAAATCTCGGATTAACAGAGCCAAAAAATCGCTACACGACATAAGGGTGAGGTGACTAACGTTGGGATACACGTTTCGTCTGGCAACAGAGGCAGATATAGAGGCGCTGCTTGAACTGACAACAAGAGCCTACGAGCCAATTCGTGAGCTCGGCATCCAGTTTCAAGCAGCACATGCTGATTTCGCTCTCGTTCAGAATAATGTACAAAAGAATCTTTGCTATGTGATGGAAGAAAACGGAGAGCTTCTATCCACCTTATCACTCCGTATGCCTTGGGGAGAGCAGCCAGGACCGTTCGGCGTCCCTCATATCTGGTGGTTTGCCTCAGAACCAGCCGCCAAAAAAGGCACAGGCTCAGCCTTGCTGGAATGGGTGGAAACTGAAGTGCTAAGGGATACACTGAAGGTGCCGTACGTGTCGCTCGGTACAGCTGATAAGCATCCATGGCTGATAGAGATGTATGAGCGTAAAGGCTATGTCAGAGCAGGTGAAAAAGATTTAGGCAAAGGTCATATCACGGTTTATTTCAAAAAACAATTAAGATCAGATATCACACAACCATAAGAGGAAGAAGGGTTTACAAACATGAAAAACAAAAAGTGGCTAGTCGTTCTATTTGCAGCAATGCTGGCAGTTTTAGCAGCTTGCGGCGGCAACAATCAGAGTGAAGGCAAAGACGAAAAAGTGTTAAAAGTAGGCGCTACAGGACAAAGCTATCCGTTTGCTTATAAAGACAATGGCAAGCTTGTAGGATTCGATGTTGAAGTAACAGAAGCTATTGCGAAAAAGCTTGGCTACAAACTAGACTGGCAGCTGAGTGAATTCAGCGGACTGATGGGACAGCTAACGTCTGGTAAGCTCGATACAGTGTCAAACCAAGTCGCCATCACAGACGAGCGTAAACAAACATTTAACTTTACAGATACGTACGCTTACGCAGGAACACAAATCATCGTGAAAAAAGACAACAACGACATCAAAGGTCTTGACGATTTAAAAGGAAAAACAGTGGCGGCGGTTCTTGGCTCTAACCATGCTAAAAACTTAGAGAGCAAAGACCCTGACAAGAAAATTAAGATTAAAACATATGAAACGCAAGACGGCGTATTAAATGAAGTGGCAAATGGCCGCGTAGATGCATATGTCAACGGACGCAGTGTATTACTTGCTCAAATTGAAAAAACAGGTCTGCCGCTGAAAATCGTAGGCAACCCAATTGTATATGAAGAAGTAGGCTACCCATTTGCGAAAGATAAAAAGCATGACAAACTAAGAGAAGAATTTAACAAAGCCATCAAAGAATTGAGAGAAGACGGGACACTTAAGAAATTGTCTGAGAAATATTTCAAAGACGATGTGACAGTGCCAATTAAAAAATAACGACAGCGGCGGTGAAGAGCAGACATGAACAAAATTGATTGGCAGTATATGGTGACGGTGTTTCCGACATTGCTTCAATACTTGCCGATAACGATCTTCATGGCGATTGTCTCCATGGTATTTGCCATTATCATTGGTGTGGTATTCGCTCTCATTACGAAAAACCGGATACCTGTTTTATACCAATTTGCCAAGCTGTATATTTCTTTCTTCAGAGCGGTTCCAACCTTGGTTCAGCTCTTTCTCATTTATTTTGGTCTCCCGCAGCTATTCCCTGCGATGACCTCAATGGATGCTTTAACAGCGGTCATTATCGGATTAAGTATTAAAAACTCAGCATACTTAGCAGAAATTTTCAGAGCGGCTCTGAACTCAGTGGATGAAGGGCAGCTTGAGGCATGCTTATCTGTTGGCATGACAAGATGGCAGTCTTACATCAGAATTATTTTCCCGCAGGCCATTAGAAATGCAATTCCAGCGACGGGGAATACCTTTATCGGTCTTTTAAAAGAAACATCTCTTGCCTTTACGATTGGTGTGGCAGAAATGTTTGCACAAGGGAAGATGATTGCATCGGCGAACTATAAATACTTTGAAACCTATTTAGCCGTAGGGATCGTGTATTGGGTGATGACGATTATTTATAGCTTCCTGCAAGACCTATTTGAACGAAAAATCAGCAAACCTTACCGGAATTAAGGAGGTGTGGACATGATCAAGCTCACCAATTTGAAGAAATCATTCGGCGATCTTGTCGTCTTAGACGGAATCAATCTCGACGTGAAAAAAGGGCAGGTTGTGGCCATTATCGGACCTTCTGGCTCCGGTAAATCCACCTTGCTGCGCTGTTTAAATTTATTAGAAACACCTGATGAAGGGACAATTGAAATTGGCGATGCGAGGCTCGATGCGTCCAAATATTCACGTAAAGAAGCCCATCACCTGCGTCAACAAACGGCCATGGTGTTTCAAAACTATAATTTATTTAAAAACAAGACAGCACTGCAAAACATAACAGAATCACTGCTTGTGACGAAAAAAATGACGAAGCAGCAGGCGAATGAAATCGGTATGAAACTGCTGAAGCAGGTAGGGTTAGAGCAAAAGGCTGACAGCTATCCAGTCACGTTATCTGGCGGACAGCAGCAGCGGATTGGGATTGCCCGCGCGTTAGCGGTTGATCCACATGCGATTTTACTGGATGAACCAACGTCAGCGCTTGATCCAGAGCTTGTCTCAGGTGTGCTTCATGTCATTAAATCCATTGCGATTCAAGAAACAACGATGATCATCGTCACACATGAAATGGCGTTTGCAAGAGAAGTGGCAGACCATGTGATTTTCATGGCGGATGGTCATATTATCGAGCAGGGGACGCCAACTGAGCTATTTGATAAAACGAAGAATGAACGGACGAAACGATTTATCCAAAAAGAAGCAGCGGCTGAAGAAGCATAAGCTGCTTTTTATTCTTTAGAGGGGTGAGTGTCTAGTGAAATCAATAGGAAATGAAGCTTTAAACAAACGTTTGATCAACATTCGCCGAGCGCTTCATGAGCATCCAGAGCTGGCGTTTGAAGAATTTGAAACGACAAAGAAACTGCGCCACTGGTTAGAAGAGGAAGGGATCACTGTACTTGATATCCCAGCCCTTCAAACAGGCGTTGTCTGTGAAATCAAAGGAGAACAAGAGGGGCCGACAATTGCTTTGAGAGCCGATATTGATGCACTTCCGATTGAAGAGGCATCTGGCGAACCATTTTCTTCAAAGGTACCGGGCAAAATGCATGCGTGCGGTCATGATTTCCATACAGCTTCTATTTTTGGTGCGGCTCTTTTATTAAAGGAGCGGAAACATGAGATCAAAGGAACGGTCCGTATTTTGTTCCAGCCGGCTGAGGAAGTGGCTCAAGGGGCGAAACACGTCATAGAGGCAGGCGTTTTAGATGGAGTCGATGCGATTTTCGGTATGCACAACAAGCCTGACCTGCCAGTTGGCACGATTGGCATTAGAGAAAAAGCATTGATGGCGAGTGTGGACCGGTTTGAAATCGATATTAAAGGAACGGGTGGCCACGCCGGTATTCCAAATCACACGGTAGACCCGATTGCCATCAGCGGGCAGATCACAAGCGCCCTTCAGCAAATCGTCAGCCGCCGCATCAGCTCCTTGCATCATGCAGTTGTCAGTATCACACGCATCCAAGGCGGTACATCATGGAATGTGATTCCCGACCGTGTTGAGATGGAAGGAACCGTTCGGACGTTTGAGCCTGAAGTAAGAGCGATGATTCCAGAGCTTATGAAACAAATCGTCAGCGGGATTGCTGAAGGATTTGGAGCAGAGGCTGAAGTGAGATGGCATCCTTATTTGCCTTCTGTCATGAATGATGAGCGTCTGACAAAGGTGGTAGAAGAAACGGCTGGCTCGCTTGACTTACATGTCGTGCAGGCAGAGCAGTCACCGGGCGGAGAAGATTTTGCCCTTTATCAAGAACGCATTCCAGGCTTTTTTGTATGGATGGGGACTAGTGGTACAAAGGAGTGGCATCACCCTGCGTTTACATTAAATGAAGACGCACTTCCAGCTGCCGCTGCCTTCTTTGCTGAGCTTGCCGTTCGGGCATTGGAGTCTCGATCATGGAATTAACAAAACATCTGGCAGAAGCAGTGCTTTCTGCTGATCCACTGCTAGATGAGCGGGCCATTCAAATGGCTAGCAATGGCCTGTTAGACGCTGCGGCATCAGCGTTTGCTGCGAAAGAGGATGAAGGGATTCAGAAGCTGATGCAGCTTGTTGAACAGGAAGGCGGAGCCGCTCAGATTCCTGTCATTGGACAAGGAAAGAAGGTGAGCCGCCAATCTGCAGCCATGCTGAACGGCTACCTCATCCATGCCCTGGATTATGATGATGTGCACTCAGATGTGAGAGGACATCCGAGCGCGGTCATCATTCCAGCGCTGCTATCACAGCTGACAGACGGCAAAGGGTATGGCGAGCGGTTTTTAGCTGCCTACATCACAGGTGTTGAAGTGATGGCAAGACTTGGCGAATCCATCGGCAAGGCGCATTATGAGCGGGGCTGGCATAATACAGGAACACTCGGAGCCATTGCGGCAGTGTGTGCGATTGGCTATTTGAAACAAGTCTCGCAGGAAGAACTGACGAAAGCAATCGGCTTTGCCGGAGCGCAATCAGCCGGAATGCGAAAGCAATTTGGCTCTGATATGAAACCATTACAAGCCGGCTTAGCTGCTAAAACAGCCGTTTGGTCTATGGATTTAGCTTGTTCAGGTTTTGGCGGGAATGATTCGGTTCTTGATGGCGCGCTTGGTTTCTTTTCACTCTATGGAGATCTGGAACTTGCGAAAAGCCGTTTGCTAGAGGGCTATGGTTCTACATGGCGTATCGTTTCGCCGGGGCTGTGGTTCAAAGTATATCCATTTTGCTCAGCAGCCCACCATGCAGCAGATGCGATCCAATCCTTAATGAAAGAGCGGTCTTTCTTGCCGGAGCAGGTAAAACAGGTCGATGTCATATTCCCGCCAGGCGGAGATGCAGCGCTTATTGAGCGGACACCTTTAACCGGGGAAGAAGGACGATTCAGTGTCGAATACGTCATCGCACTTGCAGTGTTTGGACAGACGCTTACGCTGGATGCCTTTACGAAAAAAACCATTCCATCAGACATGCGGACATGGATGAAGCGGGTAAGCAGAGGATATGATCAAACGACAGAACCCCATCCCGATGCTGTTCCAAAAGGACGCTTTACGATTGTGAAACTCACCTTATCTGACGGCACCACCATTAGCAAGCGGGTTGATATTCCGCAGGGAGCACCAGGCTGTGCGTTATCGAAAGAAGACATCATACAAAAGTTAAGCAGCGTCACAAGCGCATCACAGGCACAGCAGATTTTACAGGCGGTTGAAGAGGAAAACGACACTGCTTATTTGAAGTTGCTGGCATGATAAAAAAGCTCATCGATAGGGGACTGACCCCAAAAGATGAGCTTTTTTAATCCATCTTTTAACTGTCAGGATGCGTGACACATGAGTTTAAAAACCATAAATGACACTGTCCTTCTCTTGATATTTTGTCACGTCATGTTGAATCATATCTTCAACTAACATCTTACCATCTTCTGCAATGCCATCATATAAAAAACCTCATGTGATTCACCGCAGTATTAGTTCTTTCAAAAAGTATGAATAAAAGATGACCAAACGATGATAAGTTCATAAAAACAGTGGAATCCAATTGAGATTTGAAAGGGAACATGTAAAATAAAGAAAAACAATGGTAGCAGCGGAGGCTGATCATGAAAATATTAATGATTGAAGATAATCAGAGCGTTTGTACAATGACGGAAATGTTTTTTCAACGAGAGGGATTTCAAGCGGAATTCGTTCATGATGGATTAGAAGGATTGAATCGTTTTAAGCAAGAGGAGAATTGGGATCTACTCATTTTAGATGTCATGCTTCCTTCGATGGATGGTCTGACCATTTGTCAAAAGGTGCGCCAGATCAGTGACATTCCGATTATCATGCTGACAGCCAAGGAAACCGAATCTGATCAGGTACTTGGTTTTGATCTTGGGGCAGATGATTATGTGACCAAGCCCTTTAGTCCACTAACCTTGATGGCAAGAATTAAAGCGGTGAAACGACGCTTTGCTCATACAAAGACTCAAGAAAAGGTGAATGAGGGCGAACGGCTGGAGACAGCACATTTTCAGTTGGATAAGAAAACGAGGGAAGTTTTCCTGGATGGAGAGCGAATAGAGAACCTCACACCGAAAGAATACGATCTGCTGTGCTTTTTTATTCAGCATCCTCGGCAAGTATTTTCACGAGAACAATTGCTTGAGCAAATTTGGGGATACCAATTTTATGGAGATGAACGAACGGTAGATGTTCATATTAAACGGCTGCGCCAAAAAATTGGGGACGGGCCTAAGCCCTTCTTGTATACAGTATGGGGCGTAGGGTATAAGTTCGATGAAGATTAAATATTTTTATCAGCTGCTGATCAGCCATCTTGGGTTATTGCTCATCGCCATTGTCATTATCAGCACCCTTTTATCTCATTTTGTGAAAGATATTGCCTATCAAAACAGAGTGAATGAAATGAGCTCCTATGGGAATGAAATCTTGCAAGATTATAGAAGACTCCCTAAAAGCGAGATGACCTTTCGTCTGCGGCCATTTGAAGATATTCTTTCGACGAGACAAATTCGTTTTTTCGTGTTTGATGAAAAAGGAGATATTCTGTCTCAGCAGCAAGAGATGCCGCCGCATGAAGTATTATTGACAAAGGATTTATGGGCCAAACTCTCAAAAGGAGAGCAAATCATTGTGAAGCGAAGTGATTCACGCCGCCTTGATCAAGAGGCATCACTTGTGGCGCTCCCTGTCATGGAGGATGGAAAGCTAAAGGGCGGAGTTGTCCTTATTGCCCCGATTCAAGGCGCTGAACAGCTCATCGCCCAAATGAATCGTTATCTGTATATCATCGTATTTGTGGCGCTGACGATCACCTTTATTCTCAGCCTGTTCCTGTCTAAATTTCATGTGAACCGTATCAAAAAGCTGAGAGAGGCGACTGAAAAGATTGCGCAAGGTGATTACAACATCAAGCTTGAAAACAAACACCTTGATGAAATTGGCACACTTGGTGAGGATTTTAATATGATGGCCAAGCGTCTTCAGCAATCAAGAGAGGAAATTGATCGGCTCGAAAAGCGCAGACGCCAATTCATCGCAGATGTGTCTCACGAATTGAAAACACCGCTGACCACCATTCGAGGACTGGTGGAATGGCTGAACACTGCGGATGTGTCAGCAGAAGAGAAAGAGAAATGCTATGCCTTAATCACTGACGAGACAAAACGTATGCTGCGCCTTGTCAATGAAAATATGGATTATGAGAAAATTAGATCGAATCAAATTACCCTTCAGAAATTTTACTATCCACTCATTGACACATTTGAAGTGATGAAAGAGCAGCTGAGCCGAATCGCCGAAGAGAAAAACAATCAGCTGATCGTGGACGTTGATCCCGAGCTAAAGGTTTATGCAGATTATGACAGGCTTATTCAAATCCTTGTCAATATCACAAAGAACGCGATTCAATTCACAGAAGGCGGCCGTATTTACTTAAGAGGAAAACAAGAAAATCAAGAGACGATCATCGAAGTGGAAGACACAGGCATTGGCATTGCGCCAGACGAAGTCAAACACATATGGGAACGTTTTTATAAAGCGGATATCTCAAGAACGAATACACCGTATGGAGAATACGGATTGGGCTTGTCTATCGTGAAGCAGCTTGTAGACCTGCATGAAGGGCATATTGATATGAAAAGTGAAAAAAACAATGGAACGACATTTACCATACGACTCCCGTTTCCAGAAGAAAAGGGCTAAAATGAAGTTCATTTTAGCCCTTTTTGGTGAATCACCACTTATTCATTTTTGGTAAACGTCAACCCAATATGAGCAAGTGCCTGCGGCAAGTCTTTCCGGATGGTGATGTCTTTAAACGATATATTGGATTGAATCGCACTTAAAGCAAGGTCTTGCTTAATACCTGTTAAAACTGCCGAAATTCCTAAAAGTCTCAGTGTTTGTGCGTAGCTGACTAAATATTGAATGCTTTGTTCATTCAGGCTTTTTGTTCCCGATACATCAATGACCAAATGAGAAAGCGACAGCCTGTAGCTTTCCTGTAAAATGGTTTCCAAAATATGCTGAGCACGTGTCTCTTCGATATCACCAAGCAGAGGAAGCACAGCGACACCGTCAACAACTGGTACGATCGGTACAGACAATTGCCGAATTTGCCGGTTGGCACGGTCTAGTTCGAGGACATAGCTTAATAATGAAGCCATCGTTTCAAACATATATACATGCTCTTCTGTGAACTGCTTCGGCCTCAAATCAAGTCCGCAAATCGTTCCGTAGTTCGTCCCATCTGTGAAATTAATGGGAACTCCAATAAACGAGCCGCCTTGAAGATTTTTCGTAACCTCTAAGTATTTAAAACGGTCATCCTTCGAAATGTCAGGAATCACAAGTGTATCCCGATGATCGACCACAAGCTTGCAAAATGTCTTTTCGTAAGGAAGTTCTTCTCCTTCTTCAAGAAGCTGCTCGTCATGATTTAGCACCTTTACAATTTGATTGGTGTTTTGATCATTTTTAGCAATAAACAGTGTATTCACATCAATGAATTGACTCATCATGTTTAAAATACTAGTAGAAGCATCATGAAAATTGCGAAACTGTTTTAATAGTTGTTGAAGAGGCATTGTTTTAGGACTCCTTGTAGCTCCGATCATAGGCCGGAACGGATAGTTGATTTGTCTCTATCATACAAAATCAAACAAGAAATAGATACACTTTAATGCGCAAAAACACTCTGATCGTCGAGATGAAAAAAGACTGCCGATCCAAAGATCTGGCAGCCTTCTGATTAAAGAGAGACAGGGACAGTAGACATAGAGAAAAATTCCTCATACAAGGCTTGAACAGCTTCTTTTTCTTGAGCCGCTTTGACGCCAAACATCATGCTGACCTCTGAAGAGCCTTGATTGATCATTTCAATATTGACCTTCGCTTTTGACAGCGCCTTTGCCGCTCTTGCTGTTGTACCAACATTATGACGCATCGCTTCTCCTACAACCATAATCAGCGAAAGATTTCGCTCTAAAATGACCTCATCTGCATCAAGCACGAGCTTCAAGCGGTCTAGCAGCTCCTCTTCAATATGCTGCTCCTCCAGCTGATCCTGCCGTAAAATAATGGTCATATCATCAATGCCAGAAGGAACATGCTCATACGTAAGCCCATACTCTTCTAGTGTTTGCAGCACCTTTCGTCCAAAACCGACTTCTCTGTTCATCAAATATTTACTAATGTAAATACTGCAAAATCCATTGTCTGAGGCGATTCCAACAACAGGTCCATTTGTATGGTCCCGCTGATTTACGATTTTTGTCCCTTTTGCCGACGGGTTGTTGGTGTTTTTAATCTGAACCGGAATGCCTGCACGGAAGGCAGGAATAAGTGCTTCATCATGGAACACAGAAAAACCAGCATAGGACAGCTCGCGCATTTCCCGGTATGTCAGCTCTGTAATCTCTTTTGGTTCATGAACGATCGTTGGATTGACGGCATAGACAGCATCGACATCTGTAAAGTTTTCATATACATCTGCCTTCAAACCGTTCGCCAAAATGGAGCCGGTAATATCGGAGCCGCTTCGCGAAAAGGTGACGATGTCTCCCGCGAGACTAAAGCCAAAAAAGCCAGGGAATATAATAATGCCAGAGCGCTCTCTTAATTTGTACAAATGATCATAAGACTCCGGCAGAACTTGCGCTTGGCCAGGCTCATCGCTCACAAACAAACCAGCTTCCTTTGGATTCACATAATGAGCTTCCACACCTTGGTGGCGGAAATAGGCGGCAATGAGCTTAGCGTTATTGTCTTCACCGCTTGCTTTAATGGCATCAAGATAGCACTCAGGGCGGGATGAATCAGCCTGTAATAATGTGTCTAGATCTTGCCTGATGGTATCGATAATGTCTTGACCTAATTCGAGTTCATCCGCTATTGAGGCATACCTCTCGATGACTGCTTCCTTTAAATCATGTGCTTCGCCTAAACGTAAATATTGTTCACCGCAGCTAATTAATAAATCGGTGACCTTTGTATCCGTTGAATGCCGTTTTCCTGGTGCGGAAACAACGACTGCTTTTCGAGCTGGATCTGCTGTTACAATGTCAAATACCTTTTGCAGCTGCTTGCCAGAGGCAAGTGAACTGCCACCAAATTTAACGACCTTCAATGCATACATCTCCTATAGTAAAAATTTTCTCACAAATTGAATAGTTCCTATTATCAACTCTTTTCCTTAAATTATCAAGGTTTTTCTTCACTAGAAATACAAATGTTTTTATAGAGAGGACAATATTGTGTAAGTATATGAAAAAAGAGCCGGCCATATGCCGAGCTCTTTTTCTTATGAAGAAGACGAGGAGGAAGATAGCTCCTGCTTCATTACTTTATTCTCACGTTTTTTTTCCTTTAAGAAAAAGGAGAGGACGAGTCCAATGACCGCAATCAGACCAGAAATGAAGAATGACGTATTCATTCCATGAACGGCCGATTTTAATGGATTGGCTAATTCTGCATTTGCAGCAGAGCTGCTCATGATGGAAACAAGCACAGCCGTTCCAATGGAACCGCCTATTTGTCTCATCGTGTTATTCATCGCTGTCCCATGAGGGATCAAATGAGGCGGTAAAGAGTTAATACCTGCGGTTGTCAGCGGCATCATGATCATCCCAACCCCAATTAACCGAAGCGTGTAGGCGACCGTAATGAGGGCGATCGATGAATCAAGAGTGAGCAGCATAAATGGCAGGGTGGTAACGGTGAGTATCGTAAATCCGCCTAATGCCAGCCCTTTTCCGCCGACTTTATCAAAAATCCGTCCAATAATCGGTGACAGGAGTCCCATGAAGAGAGCACCTGGCAATAAGATAAGCCCTGTATCAAGTGCAGACAGCCCTCTGACATTCTGCGTATAAAGCGGCAGAATCGTCTCTGTCCCAATTAATAAAGCAAAGACAAGCATCCCGAGGAAGGTTGTTAAGCTAAAGATCGCAAATTTAAATACGCCAAACTCAAGCATCGGTCTTGTTAAGTTCGACTGGCGCAGGATAAAGAAGAACAAGCTCACGGCGCCGACAATCAGCGAAATGAGAACAGTCGCACTCGTCCATCCATACGTGCCGACACTAGAAAATCCGTAAAGCAGCCCGCCGAAACCGAACGACGACAAGATGACAGATAAAACATCAATACGTGTTTCTCTTTGCTGCGTCACATTTTTCATTAAGAAGAAAGCAAGAATGAGATCAATGATACCGATTGGCAGAACAATATAGAACAAGAACTTCCAGCTGAAGGAATCAACAATCCAGCCGCCAAGTGTTGGCCCAAGCGCAGGTGCGAACGAGATGACAAGTCCGACCATGCCCATTGCCTGCCCGCGTTTTTCTTTCGGGAAAATGGTTAAAAAGATCGTTTGCATCAGCGGCATTAAAATCCCTGCACCGGCTGCCTGTACGATACGCGCTGCAAGTAACACCGGGAAATTCGTTGCAAATGAAGCAAGAATTGTACCGGCTGTAAAGATGCTAAGTGCCGTTAAAACTAAAGAACGGCTTGAAAATTTCTCAATGAGGAAAGCCGTAATGGGGATGAGAATCCCGTTTGTCAGCATAAAGGCTGTTGTAAGCCACTGTCCTTTGCTGACCTCAATATTGAAATCTTCCATGATATGCGGGATCGCTGGAATGAGAAGCGTTTGGTTTAAAATCGCAACGAATGCCCCAACGAGAAAAATCCCAACAATCACAGATCGATTATACGATGTAGTTGATTGGTTCATGTTATCCCTTCTTTATCTATAAAATGATGCTTTTCAGCTGTGACACGTTTTGTGATAAAACGCTGTTTTTGCCTAAATAATCGAGCAGTGAGCTGACCAAAAAGGTTCTCGGTTCATCCTTTGATAATTCTTGATTGAGCAGCTCATACGCAGAGAGGAGATCGTCTTTTTCTTCTCCGTTTGACAGTGCGTGAAGCTCTTGTTTGATCTTCGTTAAGTACGAGATGACAAGTTTTTCTTCATCATATCCGTCCTGTGAGGAAAACAAATAAGAGTCCATGAGCTGATCTGTTAACACAGGCTCAATTGAGCAAGGCTTTTTCGATACACGGTCCATCACACCGATGATCATCTCGGCAGCATTTTCTAATTTGATGTTCTTGTGCTCAATCGCCAGCATTAAGATGAATTCTCTCATTAATCCATTGAGAACAATCACAAGATCCCAGACATAAGGAGCGACAGATTCACCATATGTGCTCAAAATTATGTCTCTGTGCCGCTGCATGATAATGGAGCGTGTCTCGCGTAAGTGTTTAATGACAATAGGCGAATGCTGAGAAAAAGCTTCAAAAGACAGCATGTTCAAAAATTTATGATTCTCTTTAAACTCTTCAAGCTCAAGCTTGATCTTCTTTGTGAATTTTTCCTTTTTGGACAGCGTCGTTTCTGAATGAATGATGCGAGAAATCTCTCTCATTTTGCGCTGATTGTATTTAATCAGTTCTAGTAGAAGAGCTTCCTTTGAATCAAACAGTTTATAAATAGACGCTTTTGATATTTTACAGGCATCGGCAATTGACTGCATGGAGACACTCATATAGCCTTTTTGAGAAAATAATTTCTTTGAAACCCGCAAAATCTCTTCTTGCTTTTCGTTCATCTTCAATAAGTCCCTTCCGAATCGGCAAAACCATATGGTCACAATGGAAACCGAGTGGTCACTTTTGCTATGATAACAAAACCAATGACCCATGACAAGAAAATGAACTTAAAAAATACCCGTCTGTGACAAGTATTTTATCCTTCCGCATGTGCGGTATATATATTTTTGTTTTGCCGTGAAGTTCGGCGATCAAAACGGGTTCCTTCCCTTCAGACAGTCTCATGAATAATGGACGTTTGTGAAGTCATATCGTTACTTGACCAGTCAGCTTCAGGTGAATGAGATTGTATGTTGGCACAAAATACGATACATTTATTGTATGACGAATCCAAACCATCCAAACAAAGAAGATATGAGATTGATTTCTGTGCTGCACGCATTGGCTGATCCAATCCGGTTAGAAATTGTCCGCTGCTTAGCGGAAGCGGGGGAGAGGACATGCGGCACGTATGAGATGAATATTGCCAAATCTACGCTTTCCCATCATTTCAAAGTGCTGAGGGAGGCAGGCGTCGTGAAAGTGAGAATTGACGGGAAGCACCGTTACTATTCTTTAAGAAAAGAAGACATCGAGACCGCTTTTCCTGGACTCATGTCATCGATTCTAGCTGTAGATAAAGAACGGTGGTAAGCCAGCTGTCTATGAAGAGCAGCTGGCTGTTTTATTTCCCAAAAATGGCGTCATACAGCCGTTTTACTGCTGGCTGAATATCTTCTTGCTTCATATGTGAGAAGCCGAGGACGAGCGGAACAAAGCCTGGCTGATGCCCCGGCAATTGCTCATCAAGGGTAAAACGATCCATTCCGTACATTTTCAGCTTTCTTTCTTTCGCTCGCTGTAAAATCTCATGCTGCGTTCGATTTGAGCGGAACTCTGCAATAAAATGAAGACCGGCATTTTCTCCAATAATCCGCACGTTGTCAGCAAAAACCGTATTGAGCTCTTCAATGAGCTGCTTCCGTTTTTCCTCATATAAACCATTCATTCTTTTAATATGCCGTTGATACGCCCCATCTTTTATAAAATGAAGAAGGGTGTATTGTGTAAAAAGATTAGCTGTTTGAATGAAAAAATGCTGTTCCTCCTTATAGCGTCTCAATAAATGCTGAGGCAGCACCATATAGCTTAGCCGCAAGCCAGGCAGCAATGATTTTGAAAAGGTGCCCATATAAATGACTTTGTCATATCGGTCAAGACTTTGCAGCGCCGGAATGCTGTCTGTGCCATATTTAAATTCACTGTCATAATCATCCTCAATAATATAACGATCTGGCTGATCGGCTGCCCAGTTTAACAGCTGAATACGCCGGGAAATCGGCATAATCACCCCTGTTGGAAATTGATGTGAAGGGGTAATGATCAACACATTTGGCTGTTTCTTATGAATGTCGCTCATCCGCACACCTTTTTGGTCAATGCCAATCGTTTCAATTTGGTGATGATTGTTTTTCAGCATTTGAAAGAGCCGGCGGTAGCCAGGGTTTTCTAACCCATATATTTGATCGGCCGGAAGAATGCTTGATAACGAATGGATCAGTGACTGTGTGCCTGCACTTAAAATGAGCTGTTCTGGATAGCATTTGACCCCTCGTGCAAGTCCGATCAACCGGGCAATCGTTTCCCGCAGTTCATACACACCTTGTGGATGCGGAAGCTCACCGAAGGCTTCTTGGTGGAGATGGATCGCCTTTTGTTCACTTTTCAGCCAGCTTTTAAATGGAAAGTTCGCTGTATCGACGGAGATATGTGAAAAGGAATACCAGTCGTCTCGTGCAATCGGTTCTTCCTTTAAATCTACAGGAAGAGAAGAGGGTTTCAGCTGCCCAGATTCATGAAATGTTTCTAGTGATTCCACGAAAAAACCTTTGCGTTCAACCGAATATAAATATCCCTCAGCAAGCAGCTGCTGATAGGCCCCATTCACTGAATTAACGCTGACGTTTAATGTATCGGCTAACTCTCGTTTAGATGGTAATTGATCGTGTGGCTGTAGGTTGCGATTTAAGATTTCTTCTTTAATTTTCATATAAATTTGATGATAAATATATCCGTTTCGTCCTGTTTGGTCTAGTTGAATTGTCAGCATCTCACCATTCCATCCTCTCTGGTACCATGAAAAAAATGATATTGGTACTTTCTATCATACCAAAAAATATTCAGAATAATAAAAAAGGATATAAAGGGGATGGATGACAATGAGTCAAACGACAACAAACCGTTTTTCAACCGAAGAATGGCAGGGGAAAAGAGATCAATACGTCGCAAGAGGCGTGAGTAATGGCAACCGTCATCTTGCAGCGAAGGGGAAAGGAGCCGAGCTGTTCGATATTGATGGGAAACGATTTATCGATTTTGCAGGCGCCATTGGCACATTAAACGTAGGCCATTCACATCCAAAGGTCGTGGAAGCGGTCAAAGCACAGGCAGATAGCCTGATTCACCCAGGATTCAACGTGATGATGTACGAATCGTATATCGAATTGGCAGAGAAGCTGTGCCTTCTCACACCAGGGGATCATGATAAGAAAGCCATTTTTCTTAATTCAGGTGCAGAAGCTGTTGAAAATGCGGTGAAAATTGCACGTAAATATACGAAAAGACAGGCTGTTGTGTCGTTCACAAGAGGTTTTCACGGCAGAACGAATATGACAATGAGCATGACGAGCAAGGTCAAGCCATATAAATTTGGCTTCGGGCCATTCGCATCTGAGGTGTACCAAGCACCGTACCCTTATTACTATCAAAAGCCTGAAGGCTTAAGTGATGCTGCTTACGACGAGTACATCATTGATCAATTCAATCAATTCTTCGTCGCAGCCGTTGCACCAGAAACCGTTGCTTGTGTGGTCATGGAACCAGTCCAAGGGGAGGGCGGATTCATTGTGCCATCGAAGCGTTTCGTTCAGCATGTCGCTTCATTCTGTCAGCAGCACGGGATTGTCTTTGTTGCAGATGAAATCCAAACCGGTTTTGCGAGAACAGGGAAATACTTTGCGATTGAGCACTTTGATGTGGTACCGGACTTAATTACTGTGTCAAAATCTCTTGCAGCTGGCTTACCGCTGAGCGGAGTCGTTGGCAGAAAAGAAATGCTTGATGCGGCAGATCCAGGGGAGCTTGGGGGAACATATGCAGGAAGTCCGTTAGGCTGTGTAGCTGCACTGGCTGTCCTTGATATCATTGAAACAGAACAACTGAATCAACGATCTGAACATATTGGGCAAGTCATTGAGGACAAAGCAAATGAATGGAGACAGGCGTATCCATTCATTGGGGAAGTCCGCCGGTTAGGGGCAATGGCGGCGATTGAAATTGTGGAAGATCAAACAACGCGTACACCGGATAAGAAAACAGCCGCAGCGATTGCAGCATATGCAAATGAGCAAGGGCTGCTTCTTTTAACGGCAGGGATTAATGGGAATATCATTCGCTTCTTAACACCACTTGTCATCACAGATGAGCTGCTTCACGAAGGACTAGGGATTATCGAGGACGCCTTCAAAGCACGCTAAACAACAAAGGGGGATGGTTGTATGCAAAAACAACAAATGGCAAAAACGATGTCGCAGTCTGACGTGCTGTTTTTGTCCATTGGTGCAATGCTTGGCTGGGGCTGGGTTGTACTTTCGGGAGATTGGGTTTTAACAGCTGGATTTTTAGGCAGTGTGATTGCTTTCATTATAGGCGGTATTCTCGTCATCTTTATCGGACTTACGTATGCTGAGCTTTCGTCTGCGATTCCAGAGACAGGCGGAGGGCTCGTTTTTGTCCAGCGGGCATTTGGGATGAAAGCAGCGTTCGTCTCAGCATGGGGCGTATTATTTGGTTATGTGTCTGTGATTACGTTTGAAGCTGTCGCCTTGCCGACCGTCATTGATTATGTGATTCCAACACAGCATGCTGGCTTCTTATGGAATATAGGAGGATGGGACGTTTATTTCACATGGGTATTGATTGGATCTGGCGGGGCATTGTTTTTAACAGCGCTGAATTACATTGGAGCGAAGCCTGCTGCCATTTTTCAGTCCGTGTTCACAGTGGCGATTATTCTGACAGGTTTTCTCCTTTTAGGCGGCGCAACATTTAATGGAGATTTTGCAAACCTTGAGCCGATGTTTCAAGGCGGAGTTGGGGGGCTTATGGCGGTGTTAGTCATGATTCCCTTTTTATTCGTTGGGTTTGATGTCATTCCGCAAGTAGCGGCAGAGATTAACGCACCAAAAAAAATCATTGGGAGAATCTTGATTATCTCCATCGTGAGCGCAGTCGTTTTTTATCTGCTTATTGTCTTTGGGGTAGCTGCTGGAATGTCAAAAGGACAGCTTGAAGCTTCCTCATTAGCGACAGCAGATGCGATGGTACAGCTTCTCGGTCATCAAGCGTTTGGAACAGTGCTTGTCATTGGAGGGGTAGCAGGAATTGTGACGAGCTGGAATGCTTTTATTATCGGTGCAAGCCGTATTCTATATGCTATGGCGGAAAGAGGTATGATTTCCAAATGGTTTGCGTATATTCATCCAAAGTATAAAACACCGACAAATGCCATTTTATTTCTTGGAGCTTTAGCTTTTTTTGCTCCATTACTAGGGCGTCCTGCCCTCGTATGGATTGTCAATGCAGGCGGTGTCGGAATCATCGTCGGGTACTTAATCGTGTCCATTGCCTTTATGAGACTTCGCAAAACAGAACCTGAGCTGGAGCGTCCATACAGCATTAAATATTGGCGGACGACAGGTGTTTTAGCCATCGGACTGAGTCTTCTTTTCCTTTCATTTTACTTTCCAGGAATGCCGGCTTCCTTATCGTGGCCAGCTGAATGGATATTGCTTTTAGGTTGGGTACTCATTGGGTATATACTATATGTAATGAATCCAAGAACGAAGGAGACGGTAGAGCATGACAAACGAACTCAGAGTATATAATCCTGCAACAGGAGAAGAAATTGCTTCAGTTGCTCAGCATACAAAAGAACAGATCGAAGATGCAATTTCCCGTTCACACAAAGCATTCAAATCATGGGCAAAAACGTCAGCGCATGAACGTGCCAATATCATTCGCAAATGGTTTGATCTGATGATTGAGCATAAAGAAAGGCTTGCGAAAATCATCACAGAAGAAAACGGAAAGCCGTATCAAGAAGCATTAGGAGAAATCGTCTATGCGGCTGGTTATATTGAATGGTACGCAGAAGAAGCAAAGCGAATCTACGGCAGAACCATCCCGTCACATACGACGAACAAACGGCTTTTCGTCACAAAACAGCCAGTTGGTCCTGTTGCTGCCATTACTCCGTGGAATTTCCCTGCGGCGATGATTACGAGAAAGGCAGCTCCTGCGCTTGCAGCAGGCTGTACGTTTATTGTAAAACCTGCTGAAGACACACCGCTGACAGCCATTGAACTAGTAAAATTAGGTCATGAAGCCGGCATTCCAGAGGATGCACTGCAATGGGTTGTGGGAGATGGCAAAGAAGTGGGTGAAATCTTCACAGATAGTCCATTGATTCGAAAAATCACGTTTACAGGCTCAACGCCCGTCGGAAAGCATTTGATCAAAAACAGTGCCAGCACAGTCAAACACGTATCAATGGAGCTTGGCGGTCATGCTCCGCTCATCGTAGACAAGGATGCGAATCTTGAACAAGCTGTCAAACAGGCAGTGGCATCTAAGTTCCGGAATGCAGGACAAACCTGTGTCTGTGCCAACCGCTTAATTGTGCATGAAGACATTCATGAAGCATTTGCGCAAAGCCTCAGCAAAGAAGTAGAAAAACTGAAAGTAGGCAATGGCTTTGAAGAAGGCATATCTATTGGACCAATTATCAACAAGCGCGGCTTTGATAAAATTGTCGGTCAAATTCAAGATGCTGTGGCTAAAGGGGCGAAAGTTCTTGTCGGCGGCGATACGCATTTCGACGATGACAAATCATATTATTTTGTCCAGCCAACGGTTCTTACACATGTGGATCCTTCGATGAACATCATGCATGAAGAGACATTTGGTCCAGTGGCACCAATTACGACATTCAAAACGTTAGACGAGGCAATTGAATTAGCCAACGATACACCTTTTGGCCTTGCAGCTTATTTCTTTACAGAAAATTATCGGAACGGACTCTACATTTCAGAACATCTCGATTATGGGATTATTGGCTGGAATGATGGCGGTCCATCGGCTGTTCAAGCACCTTTTGGCGGTATGAAAGAGAGCGGAATTGGCCGAGAAGGCGGCATCGAAGGGATCGAACCTTATTTAGAAACAAAATATGTATCTATTGGTTTAGACGAATAAACGTGAAAAAGACTGTCAGAGGGATCTCGGCAGTCTTTTTTATGTTAAACAGCCGGCGGGAAAAGCTGATCCACCGTTTCTTTCGTTTCTTTCAAAATTTCATGTATGTAATCTGCAGATGCCTGCTCCATGCTGCTGAACAAAAGCCTTTCGACAGGCTGAACGCCAATAAAATTGAAGACTTCAGTATCGGTTGTCATGTGATGAGAGGAGCTGAAGACTTTATTGGAATCAAGAAAAGTCCTCGGTGCATCGTGGGTGTTGATAATGACACCTTTTTTGTGCTGAAGCAGATTTTCAATCTCTCCATCTTCACTGATCTGATAAGCAAAACCTTCAGAAAACACGCGCTCTACATATCCTTTTAGCATAGCCGGCAAGCCTGTCCACCATATTGGAAAAATAAACGTCAGCACATCCGCTTGCTGAATCAGCGTCTGCTCTCTTTGAATGGCAATCGGGACATCACCGCATTTGATGGCAGCCTTTTCTGCAATGGTGAGCTCTGGCGAAAATCCTAGGGCATAGACATCACGAACAGTCACTTTATGACCATTGTTCAATAGAGTGCTCACAACAAGATCTAATAAGGTTTGATTTAAGCTTTGCTGGGGATGAGCAAATATAATTACATGGTTCATCTCATAGCCTCCTATGTGGTCATCTGTCTCATTATGTCACGCGGCTTTATCCTATTCAATCCTATATTGGTAATAACAAGTTGGGAAAATGGAAAATAATTGATTTCTAATAAAAGTAAACAGTCTGTGATGCAAGAAAAAGCGATCGTTTCTGAGAAAACGATCGCTCATACAGCTTTTATTTCTTTCTAAAAGCAAGTCCAAGTGCAATCAGTGCCACCACTAGAGCAGCAATGGACAGACCAAGGACAAGTGGTGAGGAAGAAGCAGAGGCTGTTTCAGAGGCCTTTTCTTCTTTTGGTTTTTCCTGGCCATGTGAATCCGTTACTGTATTAGATGCGACAATGTTTGTGATGGAATGAGGTTTATCAGCATCTTTATCGCCAGTCCATTCAACGACTGTACCATCCTTATAATATTGATACGCATCCCAAGCAGCTTCACCTGCTTTTTCAGGGTTTTTCGCTACAAAAACGAATTGCTGGAATTGTCCTGCAAGCACACCTTTACCAGTTGCTTCCCAAGTCACTCTTGTCACCTTGCCATCTTTCTCTTCAGTTGACGTTTTCCAGCCAGGTACTGGCTCATATTGTTGGAATTCTACGCCTTTAGGTATTGTCAAAACAACCTTTGTCGTCGGGCTGTCACTCTCAGAAGGAACCTTTAATGTATAGGTCTCCCAAGCATTTGCCGCAGATGTATCAGGCTTGACTGACACGTGCGCACTCACAGGAATCGCCAATAAAAATGAAGCGAGAAGCATTGGTAATAAAGCTTTAACGTATTTTTTCATAGTGATAACTCCTTTTTAGTTTCTTCTAATAAATGTAGTATCGATATTCTTAAATGAACCAGTTAACGCATGGATTTCAATTTTCCATGTGCCTTTTTCATTTAATAAGAGATTTTCAGCAGAGAAATGACCATTTTTTAATCGTTTCAGTTGAAATTCACTTGGTGTCTCATCACCGAATAAAGCCACCTTATGGATTTTGGCTGTCACAGATTGAATATCAGTGATCGTTTCTCCATTCTTCTTTGTAAATGCCACTTCGAACGAGTTTTTGCCCGGGGCATTCGGGGTAATGCTCAAGGACACAATGTCACGATGCTCAACCTGATTTGCACCAAAGAAGGGCTCAGGTGCAGGAGGAGGAGGGCTCGGAATATTGGTAAAGACAGCCGTTAATAACAAAATGGCGATCCCGATCATCCATTCAACTCGTAAGGAAACGCTGCGTTTCTGCATCTTTTCCCATCTCAGCATCAAGTAATGCATAAGCCCAAGAAGGCCCATGATGATAAATAAACCAAGCTTGATTAAAAAGGTGCGTCCGTATGCTGATTGGAAAAGCGCGTCAAACGATTGCAAAATAAAGATGGCATTCACAAATCCTGAGAACACAATGAGTCCAACAGAGAGCAGTGCCCAAGGATGAAATGCTGCTAGCGTACTCCGAATGAGCGGCTGATCTTCATTTGGCAGTTTCTTCATCAATAGAAGGACAATGGCTGTTAAACCACCGACCCAAATTGAAGCAGAGACGAGATGGATGAAATCAAGTGATGTTGTGAGTATTTTATTGTCTGTTGCGGCTGGATGGCCGATTTGTGCTTTCACCCAAAGGAGCACTGTGAATAGGAGCAGTGGAAACAGCCAAACCCGGAAAGAAGAGAAGGCCCCTTTTCTCACCGCCACAATCGTCCAGATGGTGAGAAGAACAAATGACGCCATAAGCATCATCCACAGACTACCGCCAGAAGTGGAAGCAATCGTTTCTTGTAAAAGCGAAGGCTGAAATGCCCCCCAAAAGGACACGTCTGCCGCTGATTTTGTTTGAATCGGCAGCTGGAACACAAGTGCTGTGCCCATCATGATCAATGACACGGTTAAAAGCCGCTTCATTCGTTTCGCCAATACAGATGAAATCGCAGTCTTAAACCAAAGCAGTCCAAACAAAATGGTCCCAAGGAATAAGCTGAATGAAGTATAAAGAAAGGCTTTATCAATAGTTGAGGCCACATCAATGGCTTCATCCGTTTGACCTTGTTCTAATTGGTCAAAACCGCCATCCGCTTTTCCAATACTAAACGGAATCATGCCAGAGACAGAGTGTCCGTCCGCTGATACCGCATTCCACTGAATGGTGTAAATTCCTTTTGGTAAATTCTTTTTCAAAGCCGCTTCCATGATCTTTTGATCTTTAATGACCGTATCTCCTTTATCCACACGATCACCTTTTGCATTTAGCACCTTAATGGCATGAAATCCGCTTTCAATCCCTTCACTAAATGTGATCGAGACTGAAGGAGGCTGCTGATCCAGTTCTTCATTTGCCGCTGGGTTTGAGCTCACGACGTATGCGTGAGCAAATGCTTCCTTTGGAATGAAAAAAGCGAACATGACCATAAGAAGCAGAAGCCACTTACTATTTTTATACAAGGTGAATAACCGCCTTTCTACCTATGAAAATGTCTCATGTATCAGAAAGAAAGCGGCAGTAAACTGTGAGTCACAGAAAAAACCGCTCTTCCTATTGTACCGCCCTCTCTAAAAGGTAAACGAAACAAACAGCAAGATGGTTCACTTTTTCTGTGTCATGTCTGCGCAGACATTTCTTAATTGAATAGGTTTGATCAATTATAAGCCTATTCGATTTAAGAAGAGGAAACAAGAAGAGACCATTTGAAAGTTGTGAAATTCCCATGAATTTTGCTTCAAAACAACGGCAGATCAACCTTTTCTCCCCTTTTGTATTGGGATCTGAAGGTGATGTCACATCATTTTTCAATTTTGTCACACACTAAGTGACAAAGTGACATTTAGTTTCAATTGAAGAGAAAGTGAAAGCGTTTTACGATAGGCATAAGGGCTTCACTGAATCTTGTTCTTATATCTTTTGACCTATAAAGCCCTAAATAAAGGGAGAGAAGAAAGGAGTTTTCATAGATGCAGGAAAAAAGCGGATTTCGCGTAAAGGTACAGCGCTTTGGAAGCTATTTAAGCGGTATGATCATGCCGAATATTGGAGCGTTTATCGCTTGGGGACTCATCACCGCATTGTTCATTCCAAGTGGTTATTTTCCAAATGAACAATTAAATACACTTGTTGGACCAATGATCAACTACTTGCTGCCGCTCTTAATCGGTTACACAGGCGGGAAGCTCGTATATGACCATCGAGGCGGGGTACTCGGTGCAACCGCTACGATTGGGGTTATTGTCGGTTCGGACATCCCAATGTTTCTAGGCGCAATGATCATGGGCCCGCTTGGCGGTTATCTCATTAAGAAAATCGACCAGCTGTTTAAAGACCGAATCAGATCAGGCTTTGAAATGCTGATTAATAACTTTAGTGCAGGTATTCTAGGTGCCATTTTAGTCGCCATTGCTTTCTACGCCATCGGTCCAGTGGTACTAGGTTTGAATAAAGCCCTTGCGGCAGGTGTAGATATCATTGTCAATGCACATTTACTTCCGCTGGCAAGTATCTTCATTGAACCAGCGAAAGTATTGTTCTTAAACAATGCCATTAACCAAGGGATTTTAGGTCCATTAGGAGTAGAGCAAGCAGCGAAGACAGGCCAGTCCGTTCTGTTCTTGCTTGAAACAAACCCAGGACCAGGTCTCGGTGTTCTTCTAGCTTACATGTTCTTTGGAAGAGGGACGGCAAAGCAGTCTGCACCTGGTGCGATTGTCATTCAATTCTTAGGGGGAATCCATGAGATTTACTTCCCATACATCTTAATGAAGCCAAAGCTCATTTTGGCGGTTATTGCTGGGGGAGCGAGCGGCGTTCTGACCTTTACACTGTTAAATGCAGGCTTAAAGGCTGTGCCGTCACCAGGAAGTATCATCGCTCTGATGCTCATGTCACCAAAAGGCGGCCACCTTGCCGTTCTAGCAGGTGTTGTCGTGGCAGCGGTCGTATCGTTCCTTGTCGCTTCTGTCATTTTGAAAGCGTCTAAAGCAGTGGACGAAGATTTAACAGCAGCAACTGAAAAAATGCAAGACATGAAAGGCAAGAAAAGTGCAGCAGCAGCAGCTCTTACAGCACAAAAAGAAGGTGCTGAAGCAAGCGAGCAAGCAGCATCTCCAGATGAAATCAATCCAGATGACGTGAACAAAATCATCTTTGCCTGTGATGCAGGAATGGGCTCAAGTGCGATGGGCGCATCCGTCTTAAAGAATAAAGTCAAAAAGGCAGAGCTAGATATTGATGTAACAAATACATCCATCAGCAATATCCCAGATGATGCCGATGTGGTCTTTACTCATAAAGATTTAACAGATAGAGCCAAGGCAAAACTGCCAGGAGCTGTGCATATCTCAGTTGATAATTTCTTAAACAGCCCGAAATACGATGAGCTGATTGAGAAATTGAAAAAATAACATGACGAAACGGGTTGAGTCCAATTTTTCCTAATTGAACTCCCCGTTTTGGTTGTTTTCTGATTTTCCATTCTAAAAAAGGTGTGTGATCTTTCATGAAACAAGTACTTTCAAAAGACAATATTTTTCTAAACGAACAAGCGGGCTCTAAAGAAGAAGCCATTAAAAAAGCGGGCGAAGTCCTAGTGGCAAACGGTTATGTCACAAGTGATTATGTGGACAAAATGTTTGAAAGAGAAAATATTTCTTCTACATTTATGGGCAACGGAATTGCCATTCCTCATGGAACAGAGGATGCGAAAGCGGCTGTTCTTCATTCAGGAATTTCCATTATCCAAATTCCAGATGGCGTTGAATATGGCGAGGGGAATATTGTCAAAGTCGTATTTGGCATCGCTGGTAAAAACAATGAACATCTCGATATTCTTTCTCAAATTGCAATTGTCTGTTCAGAGGAAGAAAACGTAGAGCGTATCATTCATGCAAAGGATCAGGATGAACTGATCGCCATCTTTAACGAGGTGAACTAACATGAAGGCACTTCATTTTGGAGCAGGAAATATTGGCAGAGGGTTTATCGGATCTTTGTTAAAAGCATCAGGCTTTGAGCTCGTTTTTACCGATGTAAATGAAGCGGTGATCAACGAGCTGAATGAAAAAGGAGAATACACAGTGGAACTTGCAGCACCAGGGCAGCAGCAAGAAGTGGTTGGTCCTGTGTCAGCCATCAATTCCGCAAAAGATCCAGCCGCATTAACAGAGGCAGTTGCAACAGCTGATCTCATTACAACAGCTGTTGGACCAGCTGTTTTGAACATCATTGCTTCATCGATTGCTGAAGGTTTAAAACAGAAAAAGACTGATCATATCATCAACATTGTGGCGTGTGAAAATATGATTGGCGGCAGCTCTCATTTAAAGGAAGCCGTTTTCTCTCATTTAACAGCTGATGAACAAGAAGCGCTGTCACACACAGTTGGTTTTCCAAACGCTGCGGTTGACCGCATTGTCCCCATTCAGCACCATGAGGACATTTTGAAAGTATCAGTCGAGCCATTTTTCGAGTGGGTCATTGATGAGACAGGCTTTATTGGAGACGTTCCTCAGATCGATGGAGCGACCTTTGTACAAGATTTGACGCCTTATATTGAGCGTAAGCTCTTTACTGTCAACACAGGACATGCACTAGCTGCTTATGTCGGGTACGAGAAAGGCGTTCAAACGATTAAAGAAGCTGTCGATACACCAGAGATTCGTCAAGTGGTCGAAGGTGCACTTCACGAAACGGGCAGCTATTTAATCGACACATATGGCTTTCAAAAAGAAGAACATGATGCGTATATCCAAAAAATCATCAAACGATTTGAAAATGCCTTTATCTCTGATGAAGTCACGCGCGTCGCACGTTCCCCGCTTAGAAAGCTTGGAGCAAATGACCGTTTAATCGGTCCAGCGAAAAAGATCAAACAGCCACAGTATTTAGTAAAAGGAATCGTGGCAGCTTTGGCTTACGACTTTACTGAAGACGAAGAAGCTGTTCGTTTGCAGGCATTAAGAAAAGAAAAAGGCATTGAATGTGTGCTGGAAGAGGTATGTGGACTCTCACCAACAGACGATCTTTATCAAGCCATTCTTAAAGAAACAGCTCGATAATGAGAAAAATCCCTTTCCAACGTGAGAAAGGGATTTTTTCTATGACTTTTTTAATACTTTTCCCTGCTTGACGATATATAAAGTAAGGGGGAATTTGTACATGAAAAAGAAAGCGTTTGCGTCAAGGAGTGTCTTTTTTCAATTAATGTCTGCTATTATCGTGATCACGATTTTAACGGGCGGACTAGTTGGAACAACGGGATATTTGTTAGCGAAACATGTATTAATTGATGCAGGGAAAGCAGATTTAAAGCACATCGTCAGCGGAGCGATGGCCACACTTGAACAGTTGAATGACCGTGTGGAGAAAAAAGAACTGACGCTTGAGCAGGCGCAAGAACAAGCCCGGCTTTACTTGAGCGGACCCAAAAATGACAACGGGAAGGGATACCAATCTCAAAAATCAGATTTTATCTATAAAAATAAAGGCTATCTGATCGCATATGGCTCTGACTATTCTACCCAAGTTCATCCGGTCAACGACATTGGCGTTATTCCAGATAACACGACCAATCGTGAAAAAATGGTCGCTGGCGCTAATGCAAAAGGTGAGGATGCACACTATGTGACCTATATGGATAAGGACGATGCAACCGGCGAAGAAAAAGAAAAGCTCGCCTATATGAGCCAGTTTACGCCGTGGAATTGGAGTGTAGGTATCGCTGTCTTCCAGGACGAATTTTATAAAGAATTAGAGCAGATGAAGCTCTATATTATTCTCATTACAGCAGGTGTCGCCCTTCTGAGTCTAGGCGTCTTTTATTTAGCTGCTCGAGGAAAAGTCAGACTGCTGAAGCAAGTCACTGCTGCTTCAAAGGAAATTGCGGCGGGGAATATTGAACGCACGAACTTAAAGGAAACAACGGATGAAATCGGCCAGCTGGCAAAAGGCTTTAACCATATGTCAGGAGAGCTCAGAACACTGGTGAGCGGTTTACAGGAAACGAGCAGTCAGCT
Source organism: Bacillus sp. FSL M7-0791 (assembly GCF_038627085.1). NCBI lineage: Bacteria > Bacillati > Bacillota > Bacilli > Caryophanales > Bacillaceae > Bacillus > Bacillus sp. FSL M7-0791. The sequence continues at coordinate 464,614 of NZ_CP152022.1, forward strand.
TGTTGAATCAGCGACAGATTTATCGGCGATCTCTGAAGAAACCTCAGCCAGCAGTGAAGAAATTGGACGAGCCATCGGAGACATTTCGACTGGAACACTTCATCAAGCATCCGATCTTGAAGTAGCCAATCAACAAATGACCCAGTTTAATCAATCTATTGAGAATGTCAAAGAACAGAGTGATCAAATTAAACGGATTTCCGACCAATCAAGTCAATCATCACAGCAGGGTCAGCAAATCGTACAGCAATTAAAACAATCGAATGAACAATCGATTCAGGCATCTCAAGGCATTAGAGCAGGAATCGAGCAGTTAACTACAAAAGTACAGGATATTTCTCAAATCACAGATACGATTGAAAGCATTTCAAATGAGACGAATTTACTGGCGCTGAATGCAAGTATTGAGGCAGCACGTGCAGGAGAGCATGGCAAAGGCTTCTCAGTTGTGGCGAGTGAAGTGCGGAATTTAGCTGAACAGACAAAACAATCAGCCGTTCAAATTCAGCAAATGATCCAAGGCATTAAAGAAGAAACGACGGCAACAGCCGGCATCATGTCGAGCACAATGGATCGTTTTGCCGAGCTGGATGAAGCGGTGCATGCAACAGAACATGAGTTCAATGCCATCTCTACATTGATTTCACAAACCATCGTTGAAACAAACGCGATGGCAAAAGAGCTGAATACACTGCTGGAGCAAAACGACCTCATCACAAAAGCCATGCACGGCGCAGCACATGTTTCTCAAGAAAATGCTGCGGTGATCGAAGAAATCACTGCGTCCACAGACGAACAAGTGACAGCCATCTCTAATGTGGCTAAAGCAGCAGAAAGGCTCAATGAACTAAGCATGCGATTGAATCAGGACATTGCACGTTATCGTCTATAAATCATTTTGACGATGTATCACTTGTCAGGTACGATGAAGTTAATCAAAACCTTGCTCACGCAAACAAAAGGAGTGTTCCGGTCATGAAAAAGAAGATTGATGTTCTTACCTTGTGGCTATGGATACTCATTTTGGTTTTATTTTTCATTAATACAAAAAGCTATCCATAATAAAGGATAGCTTTTTTTAAGGATACGAATATAAATCGCTTATGGAATTATATTAAATAAATTTTCTTGACTTGGTGTTCACTCCAAGTAGTAATCTGTGTTTACTATCGGAAACACAGAAAGGAAGAATAAAATGAACGAACAAAATAAAGTGGTATTGATTACAGGAGCCAACTCTGGGATTGGATTGGAACTGACGAAAAAGATTCTATCTCAAGGATGGGAAGTAATTGCTGTAATTCGTTCTGACTTTCCAAATGATCAACCAATAATTATTGATGCTCTTAAAAAGAAGCTATTAAGAGTATATAAAGCTGATTTAGCCGAATTCTCCAGCCTTAGAAACGTACTTAGCCAGATTAAGAAAAGCGAGACCAAAATTGACTTGATTTTTAACAATGCAGGAGTCAGTTTTGCTGAATACAAATATTCCAAACAAGGGCGTGAAATTCATTTTGAAGTTAATACATTAGTGCCTTATATCGTTACAATGGAACTTAAAGAACTGTTACTACATGGGCAGGAGAAAACGATCATCAATACGTCTTCCAATTCTTTATTATTTTTGAAGCAATTTGACTTAAATACAGTAATCGATCCTAAGATAATTCCATTTAAAAAGATTATAGGTCCATATGCGAACAGTAAATTAGCCCTTTCCCTGTGGACGAATGGAATTGCTCCGAAGCTATTGACCGAGGGAATAAAAATTCGCAGTGTCTGCCCAGGACCAAACAGGACGAAGTTGACCAAAGGAAAAAGAATGCCCAGTTATATTCTTCCCATAAGGAACCTTATTTTTTCTCCTCCAAGCAAAGGGGCATCTCGCTTATATGAAGCTGCTTTCAATTTCAACAACGAAATTACCGGGATTTTTGTAAACAAGGGCAAAGAAACTGCAATCAAATTCTCTGGTTATGAGGCACAAGTACTTAATCAACTGATTGATATTTACCAAAACGAGTTTCTCGTTTAGATTTTAATTAATCTATCTGTAAACAAAATTAGTAGGTGATGATTTGAATGCTTATTCTATCAAGCAAGCTTCCAAGAAAACCGGATTAACTGAAGATGCGATCCGCTATTATGAAAAAATCGGATTGCTTCCTTATGCAAAAAGAAAACGAAATGGACATCGAATATACGATGAAGAAGACATAGAGCTAATGGACCTGATCATTTGTCTGAAAAAAACAGGAATGTCATTAAATGAAATGAAAAATATTTTACAATATCCTGTAAAATATAAACTTAGTTCTGTTCCCGAATTAAAAAGAACCCTTTTAGAATATAAAGAAAAAGTGATGAATCAAATACACGATCTTCAACGTATTGTGGAGTTTATTGATTCTAAGCTAGAAAACGATGAGACCCTTTTTCGGCCTCAAAAAAATAAAGGTAACAAAAACGCTTAGTGTATGACTGGTATTTTACCTGTAGTTTAGGTATGAAGCTATCCCTTATGGGCTATTACTTAATATTTTGTTTAAATCAATAAGATGCTTCAATATAAGAGTATTTTAGTGTAAATTAGCACTTAAATGAAATGAAAAATAGAGCTCCTAAAGTGATCGACTGGGACCATCTATACCCTCAGTGGGATACGATCTTCAAAACAGCTTACCCATCAATGACGGTTGCTTATGTATCAGCTTTAGGATGGCCTGAGCTGAAAATTGAAATTGAACTATGGTGTGCGGATATATGATTCAAAAAAAGAACAGTGGAAACTGTTCTTTTTTACTTGAGCCGCTTTGTAATCCACCCAGCAAAGAATGTAAAGACGGTATAGACGATGACCCAAATGAGAAAGGATTCATTCCCGTCAATATAAGTGAACATGAAGATTATGCTCGCTAACAGCACAATCAAAGTAGGTATCCAAACATTCTTTAAAAAGAGCGTGCCCAAAATGCCAATCAGCACAGAGAGAATAGGAAAGCCAAATACAATGAATAGAATAAAAACAGCCATATTGCGAACTCCTTTTAACAAGTGTTTACGTCAAAACATAAAAGACTGACGCAGCCATGTGTGGAAGTGCAAAAATGATTACAAGAAAAGCCGTATCAAGACGCCACATGCGGTGTTCTTTTGTTTCAGAATGATAGGCTGTTCGTGTCTCTTCTCCACTTGTCCAAGCACCCATTAGCACCCCAGACATCACGACCCCAATAATTGAGATGCCGCCACTGACAAACCCAATCCATTCAAGGTGCTGCAACAGGATAGCGGCGCTGCAAATCACAATCATTGAGCAAACACCGGCGAAAAAAGCATGTTTTTTTCTCATTCTGGTTCACTCCCTTCAAAGACAATTAGGAGACCGCATCACATATTTCAATGAAATGACCATCAGGATCAGACACATAAGCGACTGTTTGACCCCATGGTTTTTTTGCAGGTTCTTTGATGATCGAAACCCCTTTTTCCTTCATTGATGCAATCGTTTGCTCCACATCATCCACAACAAAGCCAATCTCAAACGTGTGAGACGCTTGATTTGCTTCAGGGACAGGCAATCCGAGTGCTTCTTTGACATCCTGGCGTGAATTAATCGATAACGTCACGTCTCCAGTGTCAAACTCAACATAGGATTCAACCCTCAATTTTATTGGGAAACCAAGTACATGCTGATAGAAATGAATACTTGCCTCCACATCGTTTACATATAAAATGGTATATTTCATTTTCATGTGAAAAACTCCTTTCTTCATATACGTGTCAAAAACGGAAAGGTTTCCCACTCATTGTACCATATAGGATATAAGGTGTATTTCATGCCAAAAAAATCAAAATATTTAGCTCAATAGTCTTGAAAAACAAAAAGTGGTGACATATGATAAAAATGTAAAATTAGAAAAAATAGGGGGATCTTACATGTTGAAAAAAATCATGGTGGCTGTCTTGTCTTTAGGACTTTTACTAAGTTTTACACAAGTCGACACCCACACAGCAGATGCAAAAACGGTCAAGTCTTACAAAAACTGCAAAGCGCTGAACAAAGTATATAAAGGCGGCGTAGCAAAAAGTAAAAATACGAAAAACAAAGGCGGAAAAACAAAATACAAGCCTTATGTATCTAAAGCACTTTATCAAAAAAATAAGCACCTTGACCGCGATAAAGACGGCATTGCGTGTGAACGCTAAGCACATGTGAAAAAGACCTGCAACAAGGTCTTTTTTCTATGGGATCAAACTCGTCCCTTTGTGCCTTCTTCCTCTTTATATTAAAATAAAGATAGTTTCAAAAATCGATACAAAGTGGGGTACTCAATTTGTCAACACAAGCTCATAAGAAAGACATCCGATTGATTGCCATTGATATGGATGGCACGCTGTTAAACAGTGAGCACATCATTCCAGAGGAAAATAAACAAGCCATTAAAGAGGCTGAAGCAAAAGGAGTCCATGTGGTCATTAGCACAGGGCGGACACTGATGACATGCCGAGAGCTGGTTGAGCCGCTCAAGTTATCGTCTTACCTTGTGACAGCAAACGGAAGTGAAATCTGGGATTCAAACTTCCAGCTGATCGAACGGGATCTGCTGCATCCTGATCACGTCCAAATGATGTGGGATTTAAAAAATAGGTACGAAACCGATTACTGGGCTTCGACTGTGGATAAGGTGTGGAGAGGTGAATTCCCTGAACGAATTCATGACCATGAATGGCTGAAATTTGGCTTTGATATTCATGATGATGACGTTCGTGAGGAAGTACTCAATACATTGAAAACAAATAAGCATCTAGAGATCACAAACTCAAGTCCAACGAATATCGAAGTGAATGCAGCCGGCATTAACAAAGCGGCAGCTCTTGCAAAAGTAGCAGAACGCATTGGCTGTACGATGGACAACGTCATGTCACTTGGCGACAGCCTCAATGATATAGCCATGATTCAAGAAGCCGGATTAGGCATTGCCATGGGAAATGCGCAGGAAGTGGTGAAAGAGGCCGCTGATTGGATTACAGCGCCTAATACAGAACACGGCGTGGCAAAAGCCATCCAACATTGGGTGCTGTCTAAATAAGGTGCATATCATTACAAAAAAAGTGAGAGGATTTTGCCTCTCGCTTTTTTTGTTTTCTCCTAGTTCTATTGTTATGTTTTCTGCCAATTTCATGTGCAGTCTATTCAAAGTTGGTATAATCAATATAAATTCGAATATTCGGACTTTATATTCCGTATTTCGGAACAATAAGGAGGGATTCTATGTATCAAGTGGATATCAACTGTGATTTGGGAGAAAGCTTTGGTCAATACACAATCGGTGCAGATGAACAAATCTTAGAATATGTCACCTCAGCCAACATTGCTTGCGGTTTTCATGCAGGAGATCCAACGGTCATGAGAAAGACAGTTAGAATGGCACTGGATAAAGGGGTTAAAATTGGTGCACATCCAGGTTTGCAAGATTTGGCCGGCTTTGGCAGACGTCCAATGGCTATCTCCGCAGAGGAAGCCTATGATCTTGTCATCTATCAAATTGGCGCTCTATCAGCCTTTCTCAAGGCCGAGGGCGGCACGATGCAGCATGTCAAACCACACGGCGCCCTCTACAACATGGCAGCTAAAAATAATGAATTATCTGAATCGATTGCGCAGGCTGTATATGATGTGGACCCAAACCTTGTGTTATTTGGTCTGTCAGGCAGTGAACTTGCGTTAGCAGGTGAACGAATAGGTCTGCAAGTGGCACATGAAGTTTTTTCTGATCGGACGTATCAAACAGACGGGACGCTGACATCGCGCCGCGAACCACATGCACTCATTAAAGAGGATGAACGGGCCGTCCAGCAGGTTGTTCGTATGGTGCGAGAAGGCAGGGTTCGTACAGTTCAAGGAGAAGATATCGAGCTCAAAGCAGATACGGTTTGCATTCACGGAGACGGCAGTCATGCGCTTCAATTTGCGAAGATCATTACAGCAAAGCTAAAAGAAGCCGGCATCCATCTGAAGGCCTTTCAATAAAAATCGTCATCAAAGGGGGAAACAGCATGAAAACAGAGAAAGTCAAACAAATGAAGGCACCAAAGGGGAATCGGTCTATGCTGATGGGCGCAGCCTTTTTAATGGCGACGTCCGCGATCGGACCGGGATTTTTAACACAAACAACCGTCTTCACACAGCAGCTTGCGGCTAGCTTTGGATTTGTCATTTTGATCTCAATTTTATTAGATATTTTTGCACAAACAAATGTATGGCGCATCATTGCCGTGTCAGAAAAACGAGGTCAGGATATCGCAAATATGGTGCTCCCGGGTCTCGGCTATGTGCTGGCCTTTTTGATTGTCATTGGAGGACTTGCCTTTAACATCGGAAATATCGCTGGAGCTGGTCTCGGTTTCCAGGTGATCTTCGGAGTCGATCCGCGAATCGGCGCAGGGATCAGTGCTGTGATTGCCATTCTTATCTTTGTGATCAAAGAGGCTGGGAAAGCGATGGATCGTTTCACACAGGCAGCTGGTTTTGTCATGATTGGCCTGATGCTGTATGTGGCGATTTCAACAGCGCCGCCAGTTGGAGAAGCGGCCGTGAGAACATTTGTCCCAGAGACGATTGATATTTTATCCATTGTGACACTTGTGGGCGGAACGGTAGGCGGCTATATCGTCTTTGCTGGCGGGCATCGCTTGCTGGATGCAGGTATTAAGGGGAAGGAAGCACTGCCGCAAGTGACGAAAAGCTCTATTTTCGGTGTTTTAATTACATCTGTCATGCGTGTAGCACTCTTTCTTGCCGTATTAGGGGTTGTTTCAAAAGGCTTGCAGATTGATCCATCCAACCCGCCTGCCTCTGTTTTTCAATTAGCTTCAGGAAATATCGGCTATAAAATGTTCGGGATTATTATGTGGGCTGCGGCGATTACGTCTGTCATTGGAGCAGCATACACATCTGTTTCTTTCTTCAAAACCTTCTCACCAAAAATTGAGCAAAACCAGCGTGGCATTATCATTGGTTTTATTGCTCTTTCAACCCTTTGTTTTATCACGATCGGAAGACCTGTGAACATCTTGATATTAGTTGGAGCAATCAATGCATTGATTTTGCCGCTCGCCCTTGGCACTTTACTCGTTGCGGCGTATAAGAAAGACATTGTTGGAGATTATCGTCATCCATTCTTTTTGACAGTGACTGGTGCATTTGTTGTGGTCATTATGGCGATGATGGGCGGCTATACCATCATGAATGAAATCCCTAAACTATGGAGCTGATCCAGATGAATACTTATCAAACATATGAGCCATCACAGATGAGAGAATTGATTCGCGAAAAAAAGATCACAGGACCAACGGCTGGCTTTGCAGAAGGGTTTGCTCAAGCCAATTTAATGATTGTCAAAAAGGAACTTGCCTTTGATTTTCTTTTATTTTGCCAGCGGAATCCGGCTGCATGTCCCTTGCTTGATGTACTGGACCCAGGTGATCCAGTGCCAAGACGGTCGGCGCCTCAAGCGGATATTCGTACGGACTTTCCTAAGTACCGTATTTACCGAAAAGGGATTCTTGAAGAAGAGGTGACAGATATCACGGTTTATTGGGAGGATGATATGGTTGCCTTTCTCATTGGATGCAGTTTTACGTTTGAGCACGCGCTTATGCTGAATGACATTCCTGTCCGCCATATTGAAGACGGTCATAACGTACCCATGTATCAAACGAATATAGCTTGTGAAAAAGCAGGAGTCTTTCATGGCCCGATGGTGGTCAGCATGAGACCCATTCCGGCGCATCAAGTCACAAGAAGTGTTCAAGTGACATCTCGATTTCCATCAGTCCATGGCGGACCGATCCATATAGGGGACCCAACGGTGATTGGCATTTCCGATGTGAATCAGCCTGACTTTGGAGAGCCATCTGTGATCAAAGAAGGAGAAGTCCCGGTGTTTTGGGCATGTGGTGTGACGCCGCAAGCCATTGTCATGCATACAAAACCCGACATTGCGATCACTCATGCACCCGGGCATATGTTCATCACTGATCGAAGAGATCAAAAGCTCGGTGTACTGTAGAAAGAGAGGTGTCCTCAAGTGGCTTTTTCAACGATAAAAGATTCCATCACCTATCACCCGCTGGGAGATGCAGCGATCGTCATCCAAGCAGGAGCTGACATACGTGAGGAGATTCATGCACGTGTTGAGCAGCTGTTTGCATGTATTGAACAGCACCCATTTGAAGGGTATGTAGAAGCAGTTCAAGCCTTTACAAACGTGACTGTTTTTTACGAGCCTTATACCGTACATCAATCGGCCCAGCTGCAAACACAAGACCTGTCTCCGTATGAATGGGTCAAAGGCTATATTGAACAACTTCTTGAAGACAAATGGCAGGAGGGAGTTCAGGTAAAGCGCCGCACCGTTGACATTCCAGTCTGTTACGGGGGAGCGCTGGGCCCTGATTTAGAAGAGGTTGCCCGTATCAATGGTTTAACGCCAGAAGAAGTCGTGCGTATTCACACTGCCGGCACGTACCTTGTCTATATGATTGGATTTGCCCCAGGGTTTCCGTTTTTAGGCGGGCTGTCTGAAAAGATCGCGGCACCACGCAGAGAAACACCAAGGATGTCCATTCCAAAAGGCTCTGTTGGTATTGCAGGAAAGCAGACAGGTGTTTATCCAATTTCCACACCCGGGGGCTGGCAGCTCATTGGACAAACCCCGCTGCCGCTTTTTCGCCCAGACGAGGAAATTCCGAGTCTATTGAAAGCAGGGGACGAGGTCAGATTTGTCCAAATGTCTGAAAAGGAATTTTTCAGCATGAAGGAGGCAGAACGTTGAGTATTCATGTCATCAAGCCAGGAATCTACACAACCATTCAAGATAAAGGGCGGCAAGGCTATCAAAAGTATGGTGTCTTAACGAGCGGCGGCATGGACCCGCTCTCACTTAGAATCGCCAACATTCTCACTGGCAACCAAGAAAACGAAGCAGTGCTGGAAGTGACGTTGATGGGGCCGGGGCCTGTGCTCACATGTGAGAGGGATCAGCTCATCGCCGTCACTGGTGCTGATGTTGAGATTGATATTGATGGGGAGCGGGCACCATTATGGAAGCCGCTCTTTGTTCGATCAGGAAGTACGATCACCTTTGGTCTTTGTAAGAGAGGCTGCCGCGTTTATCTTGCTGTGGCAGGTGGATTTGATGTGGAACCAGTCATGCAGAGCAAAAGCACCTATGTCAGAGCAGGGATCGGTGGACTGAAAGGACGACCGCTTGAAAAAGGCGACGTTCTGCCTGTTGGAGAGCCGTCTCTCGTAGCGGATCATTTGTTTGATAGGCTGAAAAATAAAGTGAAACAGGCGGGATACGGCGCACCCGATTGGACAGTGAGTCATGATCATTTTTTACCGCTGCGGAAATCACCAGTGATTCGTGTGCTGGCAGGCAGGCATCTTTCTCATTTTCAAGAAACATCTCAAACCGCGTTTTTTGAGCAGCCTTATCAGGTCACACCCCAATCAGATCGCATGGGCTGCCGGCTAAAGGGAGAGCCGGTTCATTTAAAAGAAAAGCTGGAATTGATCTCAGAAGCTGTCGCCTTTGGATCTATTCAAATTCCACCCGATGGCCAGCCGATTATTCTGCTGGCAGATCGGCAGACGACAGGCGGATACCCGCGTATTGGAGAAGTAGCGACTGTTGATTTGCCGCTTATTGCACAGGCGATGCCTGGGGCAAAGCTGTATTTTGAACAAATAGATCATCGGGATGCAGAGCAGGCGTTATTTAAGCAAGAAGCAGAACTGAGGGAGCTGGCCGCAAGAATCAAGCTGGAAGCATTCTCGTTTAGAAAAGGTGAAGAAGATGCAAAACACAAATAAAACGGTTGTGAAATCAATGGAGATTTTGCGGCTGTTTATCGCTCACGATCAATTAACATTAAATGAAATGATCGAGCTTTCCGGTATGCCGAAAACATCTGTCCATCGCATGGCGAGCTCTTTAGCCGATATGGGACTGTTAGAAAAGCAAGAAACAGGTGTTTATCGATTAGGCTTAATGTTCCTTGAATACGGTCAGCTTGTGGCGGACCGCCTTGATATTCGAAGGATTGCAAGACCATTTATGGAAAGCTTACGCGATGAAGTAGGAGAGGCTGTACAGCTCATTGTTCGTGAGGGCGACGAAGCCATTTACGTGGAAAAGATTGAAGGTACGCAGCCTGTTCGTCTCTACACCGCCGTTGGCAGACGGTCTCCCCTATATGCGGGTGCCTGTGCGAGAAGTATTCTCTCCTTTTTGCCAGAGAGCGAGAGACTTGCCTATATTGACTCAATTGAGCTGGGGAAGATCGGAATTGGGACCATCACAGATAAAGAGGTTCTAAGAAACATGCTGGAAGAATCAAATGCGAGGGGATATACGCTAAGCTATTCTGAGCTTGAAAACTATACAGCTGCGATTGGAGCTCCTATTTTCAATCATCTGGGGGAAGTGGCAGCAGGTATTAGCATTGCAGGATTTGAAGCAGGATATCAAAAAGAACGCTTACCTTACTTAATTAAACAGGTGAAAAAAGCCGCCAGTGATATTTCGAGAGAATTAGGCTTTTCTGAACAAATAAAAAGCCAATGACCGTAAAGATCATTGGCTTTTTGTGTGCAGTTATTAGAAAGTTTTTCCTAAAGCTTTCGCACGTTCGATTGCATCTGCTTTAATTTGCTCTGCTTTTGCAGGCTCAGCATTGTGGCCTTCAACGATAAGACCTTCGAAAGAAGGAATTCCGAAGAAGTTAGCGATTGTACCAAGGTAACGGTGACCTGCTTCAAGTTCAGCAGCAGGACCTTCAGAGTAGTATCCGCCACGTGCTTGGATGTGAAGAGCTTTTTTGTCTGTTAATAATCCAACAGGACCTTGCTCAGTGTATTTGAATGTTTTACCAGCTACAGCAACAGAGTCGATGTATGCTTTAAGAACTGGTGGGAATGAGAAGTTCCAAAGTGGTGAAACAAATACATATTTGTCAGCAGAAACGAATTGATCACTTAATTCGTTTAGACGAGCAACTTTCGCTTGTTCTTCAGCTGAAAGTGTATCGAAACCAGCGCCAGATTGAAGTTTGCCCCAGCCAGCGAATACATCTGCATCAATGTGAGGGATGTTTTCTTTGTACAAATCGATATGTACAACCTCGTCACTTGGATTTGCTTCCTTATAAGATTCGATAAATGCCTTAGCAGTAGCCATACTGTAAGAAACTGTTTCATCATGCGGATGTGCAGTGATGTATAAAACTTTTGCCATGTTCATTCAATCCTTTCTGTTTCGGTTATTTTTTTAGCGTATCCCAAAGGTACACTGAATATGTGGCATCTTTAATCATATTGGAATGCTATGAAAAAGATGTAACAAGCACAGTTACATGAAAACTGATATTTTCATTGTAATCACTATGTAGTTTGAAGTCAAGGTAAAAAGTCTCGAAATCAAGATAAAAAGTTTGTAAATTTTTCTGGAACGCGTAAACACGCAGTTTTCAGCGCAAAAAACCTACTCTTATTGAACAAAAAAATGATCGATATCGCAAGTAAAGAGTTTGTAAAGGCGCTGCATCTCAAAAAAAGATGGATGCCCCTAAGTCATCTGCTACAAGCATCTGTTCTCCGGTTTCGTATATATAAGAGAAGGCAGGAGAGAGTGAGGGATAAGAGTGGGACGATCCTATGTTGCGATTGGAGATTCCTTAACAGTTGGGGTGGGGGCGCGTTTATTTTGCGGAGGATTTGTTCAGCGGTTTTGGTGGATGCTTGAAAAAAAGACGCATGCACCAGTTGAGCTGTCCGTATTTGCAAAATCAGGGTTAACGACCGAGCAGATTTTACAGCTCTTCAAACGGTCAGAGGTGAGACGTTCGATTGCGGCAGCTGACATCATCACCATCACAGGCTGTGGGAATGACCTTGTTCAAGCTGTTCAGCAGTATGAAGATGGTGAAGATGAAAAGAAACTGCTGCAAGCGGTCACGCATTGCCAGGCGAATTTTAGCAAGATGATTCAAGAAATCGCTCAGATCAAAAGAGGGCAGCATCAGCCCTACTACGTGTATTTCATGAATTTATATAATCCATTTCCACAAATACCAATAGCCGGTCGGTGGCTTCAGCAATATAATCAACAGCTTCGTTTGCTTGCTGCGAATCCGCATGTAGAAGTTGTGGATGTGTACCGGGCGTTTGAAGGACATGAAAGAGCCTACTTATCGATTGATCAATTTCACCCGAATCCTAAGGGGTATGAAGCGATGGCAGAAGCATTGTTTAAGGCATACTGTAAACAGCTGTAATCCGGTGGGATTGCAGTTTTTTTCATCCTTTTCAATATATGACGGTTTCGATATGATAAAAGAAACGAAGGCGAAAGAGGTGTGCAGGCATGGAGGAAATCAGTGCGTTTTTTCAAAAGATGACAGGAACGGCTTATGAAGTAGGAAAACAGCAGGCTGTCTGGCTTAAGGAGAACCCGTTGCTAAAGACACAATATATTCGAACAGAACCGGTAACACAACAGGCTGTGAAAGAAACGAAGCAGCTGATCCGTCCCTTTCTTCCTCAATTAGATGAAGAGATTGCTGGGTTTTGTGATGAAATGCAATTAGATGAGCGTTATTTGACCTTTTTCTATTCATCTCATCTTCAGCCAGGCTGTTCCCACTGTGTGAGGCAGGGGAATATGGCGGCCGGTCAACAAACGGTCATGCTGCGTAACTATGATTTCTCCCCGATTTTTGATGATATGCGTCTTGTGACGACACATGTGAAAGGCTCAGTATATCATACAGGCTCGTCGCTGCTGTTGTTTGGCAGATCTGATGGAATGAATGAGCATGGTCTTGCTGTGACTTTCTCTGCTTGCGGTCCGCCGGTTGGCAATGAACCCGGTTTAAAGCCTCCAGCCGTCGCCGGTTTGCAGGTGTATCATGTGATTCGCTCTGTTCTGGAATCCTGTCCAACGGTCGAGGAAGCCATTCGCTCTATCGAGGAAATGCCCGTTGCCTCAAATGTTCATATCATGCTTGCCGATCGAAAAGGAAAGGCGGCTGTGATTGAAATCATTGATGGTCAAAAAAGGGTGAGGAGACCGGAGAGAGGTTATATTGCTGCAACGAATCATCCGGTAGCTGATCAAACAGCAAAAGGGATGACCAAACATCATTCTGTTGTCAGATACGATATGTTAATGGAAGCTTTAAAAGAGCAACGATCAAGTGATTCTCTTGCGAAACTGTTCCAGACAGAATATCCTGATGGTCTGACTGTACACAATTATGAGGAGCTGTTTGGAACGATGCGAACCGTCATGTTCCGTCCAGAAGAAGGCACAATCGATTATTGCTTTGGCTCTCCCGTATACAATCCGACTTATTCTTTAAAAACCGGGGGTTCACTGCCTTTTCAAAAACAAAAGGTTCAATTTCATCAAAAGGATTATGGACCGTCATTTTGGAGAAGTGTCTGATGATCCCTTGTTTATATTTTGTCACAGCTGCTGTGCCAAATTCAGATCAACTTAAGATTGCATCGCTCGTTGAAAGCGTTTTATATTAAGGTGTGACAATAGACCTATTTATACAGAAGGAGGCATTTCATGTACATAACGGCACGAGAACAGAAAGTCATTAAATACATCATTCAGCAAAATCGTTATGTCACCATTCGTGAGATAGCCGATTCTGTTCAGGTAAGTACTAGAACGATCCATAGAGAACTAAAATCTATTAAACCAATATTGAAAGATTATCATCTTTCATTAGATAAACAACCGGGAAAAGGCTTGAAGGCAGTCGGCGAACAGGAGGATAAACAGCGGCTTCTTGCTCATATGTCAAATGAGGATCAAATCGAATATAGCTCAGATGAACGAAAGCTCTTAATTCTATGTGCGCTGCTTGAAGCGAAGGAACCGGTGAAATTATACACACTCGCAGCTGACTTGCAGGTAACAAATGCGACGATCAGCTATGATTTAGATGAACTAACGGAGTGGATTGCTCCATACGGTTTGCAGCTTATCCGCAAGCGCGGGTACGGCATTGAATTAAAAGGGCCGGAGGAAGCAAAACGAAAAATTGTCGGCAATCTCATTGTTGACCGGCTCGACATTCAATTATTTTTAGAAACGATTGAAATGAATATCAAACATCGAACGAAAGCAACGGAAAAGGTGTTTGGCGTTGTCAGCAGAGGACAGCTGCTAAAGGTAGAAAGGCTGCTCTTTCATTTGAAAGATCGACTGTCACTCTCATTATCTGATAGTGCCTATATTGCACTTGTTGTTCACTTAACCTATGCCATCGAACGTATTCAGCTTGGGGAAACCATTCGAATGGAAGAGGAAGAGCTGCTGGAATTAAAGCGGACGAAGGAATTTGAATCATCACTTCGAATGGCAAGGGCGCTTGAACGCATGTTTAATGTGGAGATTCCTGAAGCGGAGGTCGGATATATGACCATCCATCTTCGCAGTGCAAATCGCAGCTTTGGGGCAGAATACCGTATTGATGAAATTGAGCTGGATATAGCGCTGAGAACGAAAAAGCTCATTGATTTTATTTCAAATAAAACCGGCTATCATCTCAATGAAAATGATTCATTGTATGAGGGGCTCGTGTCTCATCTTGAGCCTGCCATGAACCGTCTAAAGGAAAAGATGAGAATCTATAATCCGCTCACACAACAAATAAAAAAAGACTACTTTTTGCTGTTTATGGCGATTGAAGAAGGAGTCGAGCGTTTCTTTCCAGAGATTGAATTTCCAGAGGATGAAATCGCCTTTCTTGTGCTTCACTTTGGCTCAGTGCTTGAAATCAAAAAAGAAGAAACAAAAATTCATGCGCTCGTTGTTTGCTCAAGCGGGATTGGTTCCTCGAAAATGCTCGCCTCCCGGTTGAAAAAAGAATTGCCGGAGATCGCCAAATTCGATCTATCCTCCTTGATGGAGCTAAAGGAAATCGATGCATCAAGCTATGACATGATTGTCTCGACCGTTCCAATCCCATATGAGCATATCGATTACATTATGGTCAGCCCCCTTTTAAACGAGGATGATGCCATGCGTGTGAAGGCTCATATTAAACGGAAGATTCCTTATATCATCGAGAAAAAAAGAACAAAAGAATCTCCTAAAGAATTGGTGCAAGAAACCGTGGATATGATGGCGGTTGCAGAGCAGGTGGCGAATTATATGTTTGTGATTCGCAGCATTCTGTCCCATTTTACCATCGAAAAAAGAAAGACGATGCCGCAGCATGATGAAACCATCAGGCAGCTGCTTTGTCAGCTTGAAGAGGAAGGGTGTATCATACATGCGGATGATGTAGCGGGCGGCCTTTTGGAACGTGAACAGCAAGGCGGCTTAGGCATACCTGGCACTGAGTTTGCTCTTTATCATTTAAAGCATGCATTCATCAAGGAACCAATCTTTCATATTTATGATCTTGATCAGGCATATGAGGTTAAAAGCATGGATGGCGGGCAGCAGCAGATGTCACGAATGCTCATGATGCTGGCGCCGCAAGAGCTTGGCAAGGAAGGGTCAGAAATGTTTAGTCTGATCAGTTCATCCATCATTGAAAGTGAAGAAAGCATGGCGCTTTATGGACAAGGAACAAAGGAAGACATTGAACTGAAATTACATCAGCTTTTCTATCAATTTGTCAAAGAGGCAAAGTGGTAAGAAAAAGGCCGAGAGCTTAGTCGCTTCTCGGCTTTTTTGCTGTGACACAGACGGCAAGGGTAGGACGAATTTCTTCATACTCAATAGAAAATTGGTCAAACCCGGCAAACTGCAAGTCGTTTAATATGTTTTCACCCATCTCTTTTGTCCGATTTGCATCAGCTCCTTTTTCTCTTGGCTGCATCACAATAACGAGTGTTCCGCCTGGTTTCAAGGTGTGATAAAGATTGAGTAAGCCCGTTTTTGGATCATCCCAAATCGTAAAATTGTTAACAGACAGCACTTTATCATACTGCTCTCCGGGAAGACGTGTTTTCTCGATTTTTCCGACATACAGCCGAACCTGTTTGTCTTTTGCCCGTTTGCTGACGCGTGACTGTGCTTGCTCCTGCATGGTGGAAGAAGCATCAAGCCCATCAATGTGAAGATCTTGATAATGCTTGAGCATATGTTTAATACTGTAGCCGGGTCCATAGCCAATTTCTAAAATGTTTTCACCATCTGTCAAATCTAAGTGGCGGATGGCCCACTGATTCAATGCTTTATTTTCATTTGCCATAATGAGTCCAGCAATGCTTCCGAGCCAGCCTTTTGGTCTGCTAAAGGTTTTCGAAATAGACAGCATGTGAGAACGCTCCTTTTTGATGATCATGTAACCGATTTTTCCCCTCTTCAAACATGCTGATTTTCGGGAACACATCTGAATAGCTTCATGATGTTTGAGTGAAAAAATGAGGTGGTAATGAAAGGATACATCAACAAATCAAGGAGGAGCTTACACATGGATTTACGTGAATATTTAACAAATGGCATTCCGCGCCAAACGCAGGATCAGCAGCCAGGCAGTGAAAGAGAAATGAATCCAGCGCCGATCTTTGAGGATGAATCATATCAAGGTTCTGGCAAGCTAAAAGGAAAAGTGGCACTGATTACAGGTGGAGATAGTGGAATTGGACGGGCAGTATCTGTTGCCTATGCAAAGGAAGGTGCACATGTTGCCATTGTGTATTTAAATGAACATGAGGATGCAGAGGATACGCAAAAACGTGTAGAACAAGAAGGCGTTAAATGCTTAACGATTGCAGGAGATGTCGGTGACGAAGCCTTTTGTGAGAAAGCAGTAGAAAAAACAGTTGAAGCCTTTGGTCAATTAGACATTTTAGTAAATAATGCGGCTGAACAGCATCCGCAAGAACGTATTCAAGATATTTCGAGTGAACAGCTTCACCAAACCTTTAGAACCAACTTCTATTCCTATTTCTATTTTACGAAAAAGGCACTGGATTATTTAAAACCGGGAAGCTCCATCATTAATACAACATCCATTAACCCATATCGGGGTAACCCAGTGCTGATTGATTATACGGCGACAAAAGGAGCCATCAACGGCTTTACGCGTTCTATGGCACAATCGCTTGTGAAAGATGGGATTCGGGTGAACGGTGTAGCGCCAGGTCCAATTTGGACGCCGCTCATTCCATCTACATTTGATGAAGACAGTGTGGAAAGCTTCGGCGCAGAAACCCCAATGGGAAGACCAGGACAGCCTGTTGAGCATGTCGGCTGCTTTGTCCTGCTGGCTTCTGATGAATCGTCTTATATGACAGGACAAACACTTCATGTAAATGGCGGTTCCTTTATGAATACATGATCTACCGCGGCACCGCCCAGCTTTGATTGGGCGGTGTTTTTAGTATTTCTTGCGATTTTTCTGCACAGATATGACAGACCATACGATAATGCCTACAACAACTGCCGCAATGACAAGTGAACTTAAATGGAACATCGTTTCATGATGCATGTTCAATTTCTCCCTTCATTGAACCTGTTTTCTATAGCATCAGCCAGAAGGTCGCTTTTTATGAAAAACACATTTCTTTGTTTAATGAATGGGCTGTCGTGGAAACCTACGAATACGGATGAAATTTTGAAGGAGTGAAACGATATGTCTCAAGAAGAATTAAAACAAAAGGTATTAAACCTATTAGATGAACAAAAGGTCGGGACACTAGCGACTGTTGAGCAGGATAAGCCGCATACCCGCTATATGACTTTTTTCCATGAAGGGCTGACGTTATATACACCAACGAGTAAAGAAACACATAAAGCAGAAGAAATTGAAAAAAAACCGAATGTTCATATTCTTATTGGATATTCAGGCGAAGGATTCGGTGATACTTATGCAGAGATTGCAGGCACCGCCACATTAACCGATGATCGGGAACTGATCGACCGTCTTTGGTCTGATGAGATGAAGAAATGGTTTAAAGGAAAAGAGGATCCGAATCTAGTGATTCTGAAGATTGAGCCAACCTCCATTCGTTATATGAATGAAGGAAGCCGTACACCAGCAGAATTATCACTTTAACACTTGCGTAAGCAGGGGGAATGTGTTATAGTTTTATATTAGTGTTGAAATAAGCAAATAAATAAAGAAAGTAAACTTTCTTTTTTCTATGACATAATGAGAAGCAATAGAGCTTCTACTTGATAAGAACGAGACGCTGTCAAAGCGAACAAACTTATTCTTTTCCTTCTGCACCCGCCCCCTATAAAAGCGGAAGAATGGAAAAAAGACGTTTTGATTTACAATTCACACTGGCGCGGCTTCGGAGCCGTAAGGACGAATGAGAGGTAGGGCTTTCGTTGTCTTGTTATCCAGAACTTCCATGGCGTTTACTTTCAAACGTAGGTTCACTCGGAACACATATGACACACTGATATGATCGAATCTTAATTCATACACTCCGTAACGGAGATTAAACATTGATTATTTATTTGCATGAAAAGAGTAAGGAACAGGCTGCCATCTATTTGGCAGCCTTTTTCATTAGGTCAAACAATAGAACCCCGAAACCAATGAGCACAAGAAAAGGAAAAACAAAGGTCGCAACCATTCGCATAGCGTCCCCTCCAAAAGGGTTCGATACTAACAGCAGGCCGATAAATGCACAGATCATCAGAGTGAATAAAGCGGGCTTCATGATCATTTACTTTGTCCTTTCTTCTGATACTGCCAAATTCGCTCAATAAAAAAGAACATCACCGCAAACAAAATAGAAAACATGAACATATCCAGCAGTGTCACGCCTCTATTTGGGTGCACAAGACCAAACCAAACGAATTGCAGAACAAAAGAGATCGCAAAATATAGAATCGTTTTTTTCATCATTGTCCTCTTTTCACTTATTTTTTTGTCCCTTAAGCCACATCAGCCAAATGATGAAGGAACCAATCACACATGAGAGCAAAGTGACAGGCGGCAAGGTGTGCCAGCTAGTCAGCCCCTTTACAAAACACATATAAAAAAAGAAAATGGAAATGGATACGAGTACCCATTGCTTGAACCAACGAGGGACACGCAGCCAAGCTGCTAGAATGATTGATGATAGCTTATCCAATGAGATAACTCCTTTTTTGAATCTGATTGGATTTTATCGTAAACAACAAAGTTTGTAAAATATGGATTTTAGAGGCTTTGATGGTATTCTTCTAGCATGAAACATTTTCGCTGTACTGACGTATAAGTGAAAGGAACCTCAAGAAAGGAAGCGATCAAGTGAAAAGAGTACCAGTCATCTTCCTCAGATATATTGTCTTCTTTATTCCAGCAATCATTCTTAGTTTCTTGGTGTGGAACCATTACCAAGATGATTTGTCAGCAGGGAAAGCGACGCAATATGACGTCAGACGAATATTTACATTTGATGAAGGGAAACGAGTGGTGAGTGCTGTATCAAAAGACCAGCAGCTCCATTTTGTAATGTATGATCCTCAATCAGGAAAAATAATCAGTGAATGGACCACGGAAAGCGATACGTTTAATGAAATGCTGCCATCCATTCAAGGTAACAATCTCTTACTTGCTTTAAAAAATAAAGAGGGGCAGCTTTTGATCGAGAAACTAACGCCTAGCGGAGAAAAGAAAGAGCTCATTAAACAAAACTTGCAGATACCCTCGTTTTTAAAAACGAATACATATCAATGGAATGGACGGCTTGTGTTTACAGGAGAAATGGAAGGTGCCGCTACCGTCCTAGGTGAGCTAAAGAATGGTCAGTTTTTTCATGTGCACAATCTCAACAAACTGAACCTGCCAGCAAGACCCGTTTCCATCGATGCCGTCATGAACTCCTTTAGAGGCCAGACGCCTATACCTATATTTGAATTGACTTTAAAAAATGACCAGAAAGCATATGTCAGCGGAGTCTCAAACGATAAGCATCAGCTTGGGGTCTATGTCTCCAAAAACGCTGAACCGTTTAGCCTCATTAAAGATAAAGTGGAGAAGCAGCTAGCAAAAACAATCGGAACATCCCAAAACTTTGCCGTCGCTGTCGAATCTAACTATCCAAAAAGACCAAGGAAAGTGAATGCAGATGGAGGGCTTGGTGAAGTCGTCCCAACACCAAAACCGATTTATCAAACCTTTATCTACCAGCTTAATGAAGAAGAAGTTCTTCTTGCAGGCTCTACAGCAAAGGATGAAGCAAAAGGCAAGCTGACTGGTTATATTTACAACCACCGCACGAATAAGACGACGTCTGTCAGCAAGCTTTTTCAGTCGTTTTCATATGAAAATTTAAACAGAGAAGGACTATTTTTTCATAAAAATGTGAAAAGTGATTGGATCTATTATTCATTCGAAAATCAATTAACGGGTGCATTTGAGACGAAAAGCAAACAGCTAAAGGAATTTCCTTTGCAAAAAGTCATCTCAATCGAAAACGCAAGCCCTGCTCACCAAACATCATTTGACACCTTTATGCAATATGTCATGAAAGGCGGACCGCTCATTCTTAACTGGGCGATATGGATCTTGATCCCGCTGTTATTATTTGTACTAGCGATCTTCCTGCCGCCGATTTTGAGACTGGTGAGAAAGAACAAGATTAAGGACAGTGTCACATTAGAAGCCAATATTGTGTCTGTTAAAGAAACGGGCACCTACATCAACGAACAGCCAGTTGTCAGCATGCGGCTTCAATTTGAATATGAAGGGCAGCGCATAGAAAAGACGGTTAAAACGGTTGTATCCTACACCCAGATACCGCAGCCAGGCCAGCGTATTGTCATTCACTATGATCCGAAGAAGAAAAAGGCAATGCTCTTAAAAGAAGGTGACTTCTCACAGCCAAGTCAGCCAAAGTTCATCAAAGGCGCTGTTTTAAGAAATATAGAATCATATGGAACAGTAGGACGAGGCACTGTCTTATCACTCACATTTGAATTGGATCAGAAAACGTATATCATTCCAATGATTCAAGCCGCTGGTTTTGAATTTACAACAGGAGAAAAAGCCGATCTTGTCGACATCAACGGCCAGCTCAAAATGGCAGCCTATGGCCATGAAGTGCGGAATCGATCGGGGAAAGACGTGACATTAACAGGAACCATCCAGCGGGTGAAGCAATATCCAGTCACGATTCATAATCAGAAACCTATTATGCTGGATGTGACGGTTTCTAGCGGAGATCAGTCCATTACAAAAACGGTCAGTCAATTCATCCCTGACCATATGGAGGTTGCGCCAGGAACTCAAATCACGATGCAGACAAAACAAGAAGAGCTGGATAAAGAAATCAGTCTTATGCAAGAGAAACAAGGAAGTGCAAAAGTGACCCATGTCGCATTTTCTGGTGTCATCGGCAACCAGCCGTTAGCGACCATTCAGATTGAGAGAGATGGCGTGATGTATGAAGTGAAACAGCCAATCGATCCAATCACTAGCGTACTGCCAGGTGATGAATTGTGGGTGGCATATCACGACATGACGCGTCGAGCAGCCATTGTGAAATATGCATCAATATAAAAAAGCGTTCCTTTATCAGGACGCTTCAGCGTGAAGACTAGGGGCTAAAACGAATGTCGTTTTAGCCCTTTTTGATTAAGCTTTTGTATCATATTGGCGTAGCACCTTATCGTAGGCGAAGTTACCGAAAGGAATGAAAGCCGCAAAAAAACCAGCGATGGACCATTTCAAATGCCAGCGAACTTTAAAAGTCACATATGCCAAAATGAGCATATAGATGACAAACAATGCGCCATGAAGAGAGCCTACAATAGTGACTGCCATCGGAATATCCGCAAAATATTTTAGAGGCATGGCAATTAAAAGAAGGGTTAAAAGAGACATACCCTCAATAAAACCCGCCTGTCGAAGACGGCTAATACTTGTATGCATATACAAATCCTCCTGTATAAAAGCTAGTTTCTCATCTTCTAATATAAACGAAAGATCGTCTGGACATGCTGAAATCTACGAAAAATTCAAAATATGTTCATGGAATGCTTAAAAAATGGGAAAAGTCCTTTACTCTTTGTTTGTTTCAGAGAGTACTTGCTTTAAGTGCATAACATCATGTAATAAATGCTCTGTCATTGCTTGAACCGCTTCTCTGGAGCGGCGCTCTTTTATTTCAGAATAGATGGCTGTATGCTCTCTTTGAATGGTTTCAGCACGAGCCCCGCCGCTAAAATGGAAGATGCGGCAATAGTGAATGAGTGCATTCACGTGATTCAATTGTTTGGATAAGCGGTCATTGTGACTCGCCAAAATGATTTTTTGGTGAAAGGCTTCATGTAACTGGACGATCTCTTTAGATGGCAGCTGCTGCTTGATCGCTTCGTCCGCCTGCGTGAGAACCTGCTCAATTTCATCCATTTCTCTTTGCGAGGCTTCCTTACAGGCAAGCTCAACAGCAAGTGTTTCTAAGGCCGCCCGAATTTGATAAAGCTCCTCGACATCTTTTTCTGTTAATGTATAGACGGAATAGCCTGAGCGATGATCCGCGATTAAAAGCTCGTCTTTTTCTAACAGCCTCATCGCCTCTCTTACCGGTGATCGGCTTACGCCAAATTGCTTGGCAAGCTGTGTTTCATTGATGCGCTCTCCTGGCTGAAACTGGCCATCAAATATCATTTGCTTCAGCTGTTCATAAAATTGCATGTGATACGGTGCTGGTTTTTCCAACTCGAATGAATTCATACCATCGTTCCCTCTTTTATACATCATCTTTTGTCTCATGTTATCCAAGTTTTTCCCTCTAGGCAAGTCTGCATCGAAAAGTCAATATCGTACAATCCAAGAGAAAAAGGGTGTGCTACACTAATGATCAGTTCAGTGAAAAGAGGGATCGACATGAACACACAAGAGGAACGAACTGTACATTTTGATCAAGACTTGCAAATAGAGGCGTATCGCTTTCATGGCATCATGCAAAAGTTCCCGAATCATTTTCATACATATTATGTGATTGGATTTATTGAAGACGGTCAAAGACGTTTGATCTGCCAAAATCAAGAATACATCATTGAAAAGGGTGATATCCTTCTTTTCAATCCGTATGATAATCACGCATGTGAACAAATTGATCACAGGACACTCGATTATCGCTGTTTAAATATTGAAGCAGAGGTGCTGGAAAAAATCTTTCAGCACAAGCCGCATTTTAAAGCCCCTGTGTTTTCACAAAGTGAACGAACAAAGCCGTTATATGATTTACATCAAATGATCACAGAAGAAGCGCCTGCTTTGAATAAACAGGAAACCTTCTATTTCTTTATGAAACAATTGATTGAAGCCTATGCTGATACCCCAGGGGGAAAAGTATCAGCCGCACATGCCAACGAACAAAAAGTCCAAGACGTACAGCAATATATCGAAACACACCTCACGGAAAATATCTCGTTAGATGACTTAGGTGAGCTTGTGTCTATGAACAAATATTCATTGCTGCGTGCTTTTACAAAGTTCAGAGGCATCACGCCGTACCGTTATTTACAGACAGTCAGGGTGAACTATGCGAAGGAGCTTCTCGCCCAAGGAGTGAAGCCTGTAGATGCGGCTGCCTCCGCTGGATTTTCTGATCAAAGTCATTTGAGTCATTTCTTTTCAGAATTTATTGGACTCACGCCAGGGCAGTATCAGCAAATTTTTGTAAAGCAGGTAACTGCTGATGAAAAATAAACAGCTGCTTGGTCATTTGGCGGCCATGTTCACCATTTTTTTATGGGGATCTACCTTTATCTCTACCAAAATATTATTAACGGCTTTTTCTCCAACAGAGATTTTATTTTTCCGTTTTTTTATAGGGTACTTGGCTCTGATGATCATCTATCCAGTCACCATGAAGGTGCGAAGTAAAAAGCATGAAGGGATGTTTGCGCTGGCAGGTTTATGCGGTGTGGTCTTATATTACTTTTTAGAAAATGTCGCACTTACTTATACGTTCGCTTCGAATGCAGGTGTCATCAGCTCCGTTGTCCCATTCTTCTCTTTTTTATTGGCTTATTTTTTATTAAAAGATGAGCCGCTGCACAGCCGGTTTTTCATAGGCTTTTTCATCGCGATGACGGGAATTGTGCTGATTAGCATGAATGGAATGACGACGTTTCAATTGAATCCACTCGGTGATGCGTTAGCATTAACGGCCACCATCGTTTGGGCATTCTATTCCATTTTATCGAAGATGATCAACCAATATGGCTACCATATCATTCAGGTAACAAGGCGTGTTTTCTTTTACGGACTGCTATGGATGATTCCACTGATCTGGCATTTTAAAATTCGTTTAGACTGGGAACGATTGACGAATCCATCGTTTGCCTTCCACTTGCTGTTTTTAGGCCTTTTCGCATCTGCCATTTGTTTTCTGACATGGAGTTTTTCCGTGAAAACGCTCGGTGTGGTGAAATCGAGTGTGTATATTTATGGAGTGCCCCTTATTACGATGGTTATTTCAATGATCGTTCTTCATGAGAGATTGACCTTTATGTCTGCGCTTGGAACGGCACTGACCTTAGGAGGTTTGCTGCTTTCAGATAAAAAAAGTACGGGAAGAAAGAAACAGAAAGCCCCGTGTGCTGATGCAGGATAAAAAGGCGCTTTGATCAAAAAAGCGTCTTTTGTCCATTGTAAGAACAGACACTCTCTAGTAAACTCGAATTAAATGGTCGACGGTCGACCGATGACGAAGGGGGAAAAATCAATGAAGCATGTTTCAATTGCAGCAATACCAGGAGACGGGGTTGGAAAGGAAGTTGTACCAGAAGCCATCCGAGTTTTGAAAGCGATATCAGATGTGCATGGCGGTCTGTCTTTCACCTTTCAGGATTTTCCATGGAGCTGTGAATATTATTTAGAGCATGGCGAAATGATGCCAAAGGATGGATTGGAACAACTGAAAGCCTTTGACAGCATTTTCTTAGGGGCAGTCGGAGATGCCAATTTAGTGCCGGATCATGTATCGCTTTGGGGATTGCTGATTAAAATTAGACGTGAATTTGAGCAGGTGATAAACGTTAGACCTGCAAAACAGCTGAGCGGTATTCGCTCCCCGCTTGCTCAGCCAAAGGATTTCGATCTTCTTGTTGTAAGAGAAAACGGTGAAGGTGAATATAGTGAAATCGGAGGCCGCATCTATCAAGGGGAAGATCAGCTTGCCATTCAAAATGCTGTTTTCTCAAGAAAAGGGACAGAGCGAGCCATGCGCTTTGCTTTTCAATTAGCAGAAAAAAGACGAAAGCATGTGACAAGTGCAACCAAATCGAACGGAATCGTTCATACAATGCCATTTTGGGATGAAGTGTTTCAAGACGTAGCAAAGGATTATCCAGAGGTGACAGCAGACTCGCAGCACATTGATGCGCTCTCAGCCTTCTTTGTGACAAGACCAGAGAAATTTGATGTGATTGTTGCCAGCAATTTATTTGGCGATATTTTAACTGATCTTGGGGCTGCAATTATGGGAAGTATTGGCGTGGCGCCTGCCGCCAACATCAATGTGAATGGCAAATATCCATCCATGTTTGAGCCTGTACACGGATCAGCCCCAGACATTGCAGGAAAAGGAATCGCCAACCCAATCGGTCAAATTTGGACCGCTAAACTCATGCTTGATCATTTCGGTGAGGAAGAACTGGGTACACACCTGCTCGAAATCATCGAGTCAGTCACAGCAGACGGCTTTTTAACGGCAGACATCGGCGGGGCTTATCAAACACAAGAAATCACAAACGAAATCATCACGCGCTTGAAGAAATAATCCGTCATTAGAACCACATCTCCACGTCTGCTATAATAAAAGGATGGATAGAAGAAAGAGATGTGAAATCTAGTGTCAAAAACAGTTGTATTAGCAGAGAAACCTTCAGTAGGACGTGACTTAGCACGTGTACTGAAGTGTCATAAAAAAGGAAATGGTTTTTTAGAAGGAGATCAATACATTGTAACGTGGGCCCTTGGACATTTGGTCACACTGGCTGATCCAGAAGGCTACGGAAAAGAATATCAATCCTGGCGTTTGGAGGATTTGCCGATCATTCCAGAGCCGCTCAAGCTTGTCGTCATGAAAAAGACAGGCAAACAATTTCAAGCAGTGAAAGCGCAGCTTGCAAGAAAAGATGTAAAAGACATTGTCATCGCAACAGATGCTGGACGTGAAGGGGAGCTTGTCGCAAGATGGATTCTTGAAAAAGCGCATGTGAAAAAGCCCCTAAAACGACTATGGATCTCATCTGTTACGGATAAAGCCATTCAAGAAGGCTTCAAACGACTAAAAGACGGCAGAGAATATGATAACCTTTATCGCTCAGCGGTTGCACGTGCAGAGGCAGACTGGATTGTAGGGATCAACGCAACAAGGGCGCTGACGACCAAGTTCAATGCACAGCTTTCCTGCGGACGGGTACAAACACCAACGATTGCCATGATCGCCAAACGAGAAGAAGACATTCAGCAATTCCAGCCGAAGCCGTTCTATGGAATGACTGCACAAGTAGATGGACTTACCTTGACATGGCAGGATGCCAAAACAAAGCAAAACCGCACATTCCAAGAGAATGTTATAAAAGAGCGTTTGGCAGGCTGCAAAGGAAAACCAGCAGTGATCGATGCATTGAAAAAAACAGCGAAAAAAGCTTTTGCTCCAGGACTGTACGACCTGACTGAATTGCAGCGTGATGCGCATAAACGCTACGGATTCTCAGCAAAAGAAACATTATCTACGCTTCAGCGGTTGTATGAGCAGCATAAGCTTGTGACATATCCGCGTACAGATTCACGATTTATTTCAGCGGATATCGTTCCTACATTAAAAGATCGATTAAAAGGAATGAATGTCAGACCGTACGCTCAGCATGTGAACCGCATTTTACAATCAGGTGTGAAAGCGCACAAAGGCTTCGTCAACGATGCAAAAGTGTCAGATCACCATGCGATCATTCCAACCGAGGAAGAGCTGTATCCTGGTGCATTAAGTGATAAAGAGCGTAAATTGTATGATCTTATTGCCAAACGATTCCTTGCTGTACTCATGAATCCTTTTGAATACGAGGAAACAACGGTGATCGCCAAAATAGGCAGTGAAACATTCACAGCAAAAGGAAAAACCGTGCAATCAGCCGGCTGGAAAGCCGTGTATGATGAATCCTATGAAGACGAGGAATCAGCCGAAGCAGATCAGCATCTGCCGGTACTCTCCGAAGGGCAATCACTTGAAGTGCGCCAGCTGAAAGAAACAAAAGGAGAAACGAAACCTCCTGCCCGTTTTAATGAAGCAACCCTGCTATCCGCTATGGAGAACCCAGCGGCATTTATGCAAAATCAGGAAAAGGACTTAGTGAAAACCCTTGGTGAAACAGGCGGACTAGGGACAGTAGCCACAAGAGCCGATATCATTGAAAAACTGTTCAACAGCTTCTTAATCGAGAAAAAGGGCAAAGATATTTTCATCACATCGAAAGGAAAGCAGCTGCTCTTCTTAGTGCCTGAAGACTTAAAGTCTCCAGCATTAACAGCAGAGTGGGAACAAAAGCTTTCTAAAATCGCAAAAGGACAGCTGAAGGCTTCTCAATTCATGAGTGAAATGAAGTCCTATGCAAAACAAGCCGTATCTGAAATCAAACAGACGAACCAAACCTTTAAGCATGATAATGTCACTGGCACCCATTGTCCGGACTGCGGAAAACTTATGCTGAAAGTAAATGGAAAACATGGCACAATGCTCGTGTGCCAAGACCGAGAATGCGGCCACCGTAAAAATGTGGCGAAGAAAACAAACGCACGCTGCCCGAACTGCCATAAAAAGCTCGAGCTGCGCGGAGAAGGCGATGGCAAAATCTTCGCTTGTGTGTGCGGCCATAGAGAAAAACTGTCTGTTTTCGAAAAACGCAAATCACAATCCAATCAAAAGAGAGCCAGTAAGCATGATGTGTCAAAATATATGAAGAAACAAAAGAAAGTGGAAGAACCAATCAATAACGCACTGGCTGAACAATTAAAGAAATTAAAATTAGATCAATAGTATTATAAAAACCCATGCGGAAACGCATGGGTTTTCCAATGTAATCAAGCATATCGACATATTGTTTTTCTGAAAATGGGAATGTCTATGCGAAAAGACTCGTAATTTGGTATAAAATATTTATTTAAATTTAAACAGAAACAATCTATAATAAATCGTTGGAATGCTAAGAGAACGGGAGTTGAAAGGGGACACGAATGGATACACCCATACATCGCATAGGTATTGTTTTACTCATTGTCATTCTACTAGGCGGATGTACCTGGAAGCAGCAGAAGGAGTCATCTTATCCAGTATCACCACAGCCTGTATTGCCTGGAGAATATTTTATTACTCATCACCTCATGACAGATCAAGGCATGATTCGCACTTCATTTGCAGAGCAGCATATCTACTTATCTGAATCGCTTGGGCTTTGGATGGATTATCTTGTTCGAAAAAAAGACCAAAATTCTTTTGACCAACAATTTGGTGTCCTGCAAGATGAATTTTTACTAGACCATCATCTTCTCAGCTGGCAAATCGAATCTGATCAAAAAAGTAAGGCCAATGCCTTAGTTGATGACTTACGGGTAGTGGCGGCACTTCAAAAGGCAGATCGTTTATGGAAGAATGCAGCGTATCAAACCACAGCAAAAGAAATCGCACAAGCGTTAAAAGACAAGAATATGTATAGGGGCATCTTGTCCGATTATTATGATGCATCAACAAATCGAACTTCACACACAATCACACTCTCATATTTAGACCCAAAAGCAATCAAAGAATTGGAATCCCTCAAAATATTCACGAAACAAATGACGAGTAACCAATTGACCATTCTAAAACAAGCACCGAGAAAAAAAGGATTCTTTCCTAAATCCTATGACATAAAGAAAAAAGCCTATTCATTTGATCGAGAAATCAATATGATTGATCAACTCTATACGGCTCTACATGCTGATCGTGCAAAGGTGAATACGTCCGCGATCATGAAATGGCTTAAAACGACTTTTAAAAAAGAAGGAAAGCTGTACGGTAGATATAAACTGAGCACATTGCAGCCATCAGTGACGTATGAATCGCCTTCTGTATATGCGCTGGTCATCTTGTATGCTCTTAAACGAAACGAACTGGAATTCGCAAAAGAGGTGTATGACCGCATGAAAGAATTACAAATTCAAGATCCTCTCAAGGATTATTATGGAGGGTACATGAACGAAAAAGACACACACTCATTTGACAACTTATTGCCTCTCATTGCAGAAAGGGAGCTTTTTAATGAATCGGTTATTCAGTAATACGTATCGTTTATATTATTCTCTGCTCCTCACGTTCGCAGGTCTTATTTTGTTTATG
Source organism: Bacillus sp. FSL M7-0791 (assembly GCF_038627085.1). Taxonomy (NCBI): domain Bacteria; kingdom Bacillati; phylum Bacillota; class Bacilli; order Caryophanales; family Bacillaceae; genus Bacillus; species Bacillus sp. FSL M7-0791. The sequence goes on from NZ_CP152022.1 coordinate 493,994, forward strand.
GGCTACCTTGGCGTACATGATGCAGAGAGCTTTTTGATGATCACACTGACTTTTGTCGTGTTAGGATGCGGGATTTTATTTGGCATCTTACCAGCATTAATTTTTACCTTGCTGATGCTGTTCTTTATAGGAAGTGCTATGTTCTTTACAGAGCTTGGCCACACAAATCCCTTCTTTTCCAATCAAACATTGCAGGATGTGGTGGTTTGGGGCGCAGCTCTTCTCTTTTTCGCGATTTCAGCAGGAAGCTTGCATGAGCGAATCAAGACGATGCGTCACACCATAGAACAACAAAAGCAGGCGATGAAACAATTTGTGGCGATTGACTCGACAACTGGATTTGACAATGCAGATCGGATGAAGCTGGAATTATCCGAGGAAATGAAACGGGCAGAACGCTACAAACAGCCATTCGTTTTTATCCTTCTTCATATCCATTATGCAGCGGAATTCAAATCATTATATGGAGAAAAAGAAATGCAGCACCTATTTCAGCAAACAAGTATCAAGATTCGCGAAAGTGTCAGAGAAACTGATAAGAAATTTCGATTATCCGAAGAACGAATAGGATTGCTGCTTACTCACACACCAGAAGAGAATGTCTCTGTCGTCCTTGAGAAGCTAAAAGATAAATTGCAAAAGCATGTGCTGTTAAACGGCCGTGAAGTCACCCTGACTTTTCATGTCTGTCATTTAACAAGCAGTTCGGATTATCGTACGCCAGAGCAATTTTTAGAAGAACTAGAAAAAGAGATGATGATGAATGAACTTTAATTCTATAATGAAATGCTGTTTGATGATCGCTCTTTTTTTCATTCTTTCGTTTCAATACATGGCTTCAGCCGACGCGCTTGCCAAGCCAGATACCCTGATCGTTTATTCAACAGAATCGGGAGAAGCGACTCCAGCAGTGCATATGCTGGATCTACTCGCCGGACATTTTTCCAAACAGACGACGATTGTATCTGATGAACATTTGGCTGAAAAGAAGATCAGCGAATTTCAGCAAGTCTTCTATCTAGGGGAAATAAAGAGAACCTTACCAAAACAGGCCATTCGTGTAATGAACGAAGCACAGAAGATCATAGCCATTGGATACAATGCGGACCAGCTGCGCCCATTTTCCAAGCTTACTTTTCATAAACAAGAACACACGAGTCAAATCAAATATACAGATGATCCCACTTACCGTCAGCTAGAGAAAAGGATCACTGCGTTAACGGTTCAAGGGGCAGACTTGCAAAGTGAATTTCTCTTGAAGAAGCATGAAGCTGATCTTCCATTTGTGATTCAAACGAAAGAAGGTGCGGCCTATATCGGAATCTTAGATGTTGTGCAGCACAACGAGCTTCTTGCAGAGGTGTTAGAAAAACACCTGCCTTCTTCTGATCAGCTGACCACAAAGTACTTAAAGCTTGGGAACATCAGTCCTGTCACTGACGAGAAAAAACTGCTTGAGCTTGGACAATATGTATCCACTCGGCATATCCCGTTTCTGATAGCGGTAACCCCTGTTTGGGTGGATCGAACAACAGGCGATGAAGTGACACTGAGTGACCGCCCGAAGCTCGTAAAAGTGTTAAAACAATTGCAAAGTAATGGAGCCAGCATTATTCTTCATGGATTTAGCCGTACGTATCGAACAGAGGATTCTGGTCAGGACTTTGAGTTCTGGGATGCAAAGAATGATCAGTCCATTACGTCAAATGACCCAAAAAAAGCCGAGAAGAATCAAAGTGAAAGTCATTTTTCGAATGAGAAAGACTTCCATGCTTATACGAGATCGAATCAGCAGCAAGAAACCATCTATACAGAAGAAAAACTGACAAAAGGTATTGAGTTTCTTGCGCAGCAAGGTCTCTATCCACTGGGATTCGAGGTGCCGCATGATGCCATATCTCAACAAGGCTATGAAGTGATATCAAGGCATGTGTCCAGTCTGTTTGGACAGGTACAGCTGTCGGACCATACGTGGAAAACAGCCGGTGCTCCGCCACTCGTGACGAAACCCGCCATGCTTCATGGCATGACCTTATATCCTCAGCAATCAGTAGAGCCAGCGTCTGACCAAGAAGGTTCAAATATTTTAACAGAACAAAAGATTCAATCCATCCAGCATCTTCAATCAGCCGCAATCGGGCTGTCCTATGATGTGGAATCCGGAATAACTGGATTGCAGAATCTAATGACGCTGATGGATGCAATTCCTTCTAGTGAATGGCTGGATTTAAAGAAAACAAAACAAACAGTCCAAACACCACATGTACAAATCAAAACATCAGGAAATGGACATATTCAAGTAGAACAATCCAATAGAGCAGAAACCAAAACAGTTAAACGAAGCGGCATGGAAAATATGCTGCGAATTCTAACAGTCGTGGTGATGCTGTTTATTGCGGCATTTGCTTTTTACACATTGTATTTAAGGCTGACAATGAAAAAACGAATTTTTAAGGAGAGAAAATTAGGTGGCTGATGTCTTATTTTATCTTTCATTAATACTGATTTGGATCATGCTCCTATACCACATGTTTCTCATGCAGGGCGGCTTTCAGCACTACCTGACCTACGAAAAAGTGCTGCCTGAATGGACGAAACAAGGGAAAGAGCTGCCGACCGTCAGCATTCTAATTCCTGCTCATAATGAAGAAGTTGTCATCCGGCAAACGCTAAAAGCAATGGTCCAGCTATCCTATCCTAAACATCTTCTTGAAATCATTGTGATTAATGACAATTCTTCCGATGGCACAGGGGATATCGTGCAGTCTTTCAGTGAGCAATATGATCATGTTCATATGATTGAAACGAAGCCGCCATTTGCAGGAAAGGGAAAATCCACTGCACTGAATGAAGGCTTAAAGGCTTCAACAGGAGAAGTCATCTGCGTATACGATGCAGATAACATGCCTGAACAAAAGGCCGTCTATCATTTGGTTCTTGGTTTATTGAATGACCCTAAGGCAGGCGCTGTTGTCGGGAAATTCAGGGTTATCAATGCAGCCAAAAATCTCCTGACCAAATTTATTAATATTGAGACCATCTGCTTCCAATGGATGGCGCAGGGTGGAAGATGGAAGTGGTTTGGTATTGCGACAATACCAGGTACCAACTTCGCCATCCGCCGGCACATTTTAGAAGAGCTTGGCGGCTGGGATGTTCATGCGTTGGCTGAGGACACTGAATTAACGATTCGAGTCTATAACCTTGGCTATGTCATTCGATTTTTCCCGGCTGCGATTACATGGGAACAAGAGCCTGAGACATGGAAGGTCTGGTGGCGGCAAAGAACGCGCTGGGCACGAGGCAATCAATATGTTGTACTCAAATTTTTAAAGCAGTTTATGAAGCTGAAACGAAAACGAATGATTTTCGATTTGTTTTATTTCTTCTTTACGTATTTCTTATTTTTCTTCGGTGTCCTGCTCTCAAATGGCATCTTTATCGTGAACCTATTTGTTGACCTTCACTTATCTGTAGGAGCTGTTGCACTGATCCTGTGGGGATTGGCCTTCTTCCTCTTTCTAACAGAAGTGATGATTACATTAAGCATTGAGAAAACAGAGCTCACCAAACAAAATATACTCATTGTGGCACTCATGTACTTCACTTATTCTCAAGTATGGATTGCGCTAGTCGTGTACTCCTTATGTGTAGAGGCAAAGAGCCGATTATTCAAACAAGAAGTGAAATGGTACAAAACCGAGCGTTACGATCAACAACAAAAGAAAAGCGGGTGACAAATTGAAATCGGTAAAATGGATGATTTTTATATTGGTGATATCCCTTGCCATTCAGCCCTTTTTTATGGCGGGTCAAGCAATGGCGCAATCAAATCGAGTACAAGTGAAAGATGACTGGATTCGCTCATCTAAAGGAAGCCAGACAGAAACGCAGCACTTATCAGAAGATGTAGTGACCTTGTATGGACAAGAAGACCGCACTGAATTTTCCTATCAAATAGAGAAAGAAAAAGTAGAGTCTAGCATCCTTACATTGAATATAGAGGCTTCACCATTACTCATTTCGCCATCTTCGTTCACAGTCATGATCGATGGAGAGATTGAAAAGACCATTCCCGTATCAGGGAAAAACCAAAAGAAATCAATTCAAATCAAATTAAGCAAATCGCAATTGAAAAAAGGTTCTCATCAAATTCAGCTCGCATTTTATGGCGTGTTAAAAGAAGGTGTGTGTATCAACCAAGAGACACCTGCCAACTGGCTGAAAGTATATCCTGAAAGTGAGCTGGCTTTCAAAGGAACTCAAACGAAAGACGTGACGTTAGACAGCTTCCCTTCACCTTTCATTCAAACAGGTGATCAGAAAGAACAAACAGATATCGTGATTCCAAATTCACCGGAAGCAGCAGAATTAGAAGCGGCTATGAAAGTATACCGTACGTTGAAAAACAAAGACCGCCAAGCAGACCTCAAACTCGTCCAAGAAAAGGACCTCAAGCAAATTGCGCATCCAACCATTGCTGTAGGAGCAAAAGGAAACTGGGATGGACGAGTAAAATCGATCGAGCAAGCTGCGAAGATGAAAACTGCAAACAATCAGCTCACATTAGCGGTGAGAACCTTGACAGGAAAGAAAAAAGAACAGCCTATTTTATTTGTCACTGCTAAGCAGCCAAAAACAATTGCTGAAAAAATCAATGTCCTAACTCAACCAGAACTGACTGGTCAGCTCACTGGTAGCGATTTACTGCTTCAAAAGGTTACGGCTAAAGCATCAAAACCATCTCATCAAATTCGTTTAAAAGATTTCGGTGGAGAGGATGTCACAGTTGGAACCAAGAAAACGTCGTCTGAACATTACTATTATCCGAAGGCATTGATCGCTAATCAAAAATCAGGTGCAAAGCTAAATCTATCATTTAAAAAATCTGTTATAGCGAACAAAGCGGAACGCTTAACAGTCATGATCAATAACGAACCGCACGATGTACCATTAACAAAACTAGGAAACAAAGATGAGAATGGATTCTATCATGTGTCAATTCCAGTAGATTCACAAGTACTCCAAAAGAACGAATATATTGATTTGCAATTTGTTACTACAGGCTTTAAAAACATGGAATCCTGCAGACATACGGATGAAGAAGGCTGGATTTACATTGATAAGAACAGCTCTCTTCAAATACAAGAAGGTACGACTAGTGATACACCGGATTTAGCCGCATGGCCGCTTCCTTTCACATCAAAAACGCAGCAAGGAAAAACATTGATCGTCATTCCAGATCAACTCAAGCAAGAAACGATCAATCAAATGGCGATGCTGACAGAATCATTTAGTCAGCCGGAAGCTGCCCAATATCATTTGATCAAAGCTTCAAATGTGACAAATGATCAATTGAAAGATCACTCTCTCATTTTCATCGGGGGCATTCAAACGTTCTCTCTTTTAAAAGAAAAGGCAGACGATCTCATCGTTCCAGTGAAAAAGGATCAGTATGATGTATCCTCCTTTGGCATGATCAACGAAACGACTGCTCGTATCGTATGGACGCAGCCATCTGTATGGAATAAAGAACAGACAATGACCGTCTTTTCAGGAATGAATGCAGCTGACGCTGATCTTTCACATGAAGTGCTTCATTTCCTGCAAACAAATACGGAAACGGCAACAGTCGCAATCGGGAGCAAAAACAAAGACATGTTCTCTAATCATCAAACGGTCAGCAGCACAACAAATGATCTCCAAAAAGATGAAAAGCAAGGCATCGATGATTCTTGGATTTACTTTGCATGTATCGCTGCGCTGATTATTTTTGTGGTCGGGCTGATTATTTATTTCGTGCGAAAAAACCGCAAAAAGACTGATTGATAAACGATCAAAAGACCTTGAAAAAATGTCTTTACTTTGGTGTCAAACGGGAGTATGATCTCTTTTATAAAAGACCAATCGCTGAATCATTTCAATGAGCGGGGGAACCATTAGTGGTGCAGGACACCACGTGGGGTGAATCCTTTTTAGGTAGGGCAAAGTCTCATGCGCCCGAATCCGTCAGCTAACCTCGTAAGCGTTAAAGAGAGCAAAGACCAACCTGTGATCTAAACAATAGACGCAGGGGCATTCTATTGCCTCTGTGTCTTTTTGGCGATCCATCTTTTGTAACTTAAATCGTTTGACACTAAAGGAGCGGGCATCACATGTACAGTTTGATGAAGCGTATTTTAATTGGGAAACCATTAAAATCACAGGCAGCAGGAGAACAAAAGCTATCAAAAATCAAAGCGTTGGCATTATTGTCATCAGACGCATTGTCATCCGTTGCATATGGTACAGAACAAATCTTGATTGTTCTTTCAGTCGTTAGTGCAGCAGCATTTTGGTACTCACTCCCGATTGCAGGTTGTGTATTAATTCTTTTAATGGCGTTAATTTTATCTTACCGCCAAATTATTTATGCTTATCCAGAAGGCGGAGGGGCTTATGTCGTCTCTAGCAGAAACTTAGGTGAAAAGCCAGGACTGGTCGCTGGCGGATCATTGCTTGTAGATTATATTCTGACTGTAGCAGTGAGCATATCAGCGGGTACTGATGCCATCACATCGGCTTTTCCGGCACTATATCCATATCATGTGTTGATTTCAATTGTATTGGTCATCTTAATTATGGTGCTCAACCTTCGTGGATTGACAGAATCAGCATCTATTTTGGCCTATCCCGTATACTTGTTTGTATTATCACTCCTTATACTAATTGGAGTCGGAGGCTTTAAATTATTAACAGGAGGCATCCCGCCAGCACCTGAGCATACAGCGATCGGCACACATGTACCTGGCATTACATTATTTCTTTTATTAAAAGCATTTTCGTCTGGCTGTTCAGCACTGACTGGGGTAGAAGCCATTTCAAATACCATTCCATCCTTTAAAAAACCAGCTGCACAAAATGCAGCGAGAACATTATTGATGATGGGTGGATTACTAGCTGTTTTATTTGTGGGTGTGACATTGCTTGCGTTTGGTTTTGGCATCTCACCAAAGCCAGAAGAAACGGTTGTATCACAAATTGCATCAGATACATTTGGACGTACATTTTTCTATTATGTCATTCAGGCTGTCACAGCTTTAATCTTGATATTAGCGGCAAACACCGGCTTTTCCGCCTTTCCTTTATTGGCGGTCAACTTAGCAAAGGATAAATATATGCCGCGCATGTTTACTGTAAGAGGGGATCGACTCGGTTACTCTAATGGCATTATCTTTTTAGGTGTAGCTTCTATGCTGCTCATTTGGTTGTTTGATGGGAAAACGGAACACCTCATTCCGTTATATGCTGTCGGTGTATTTATTCCATTTACCTTGTCACAGACCGGCATGTGTGTGAAGTGGATTCGTGAAAAACCGCAGGGCTGGAAAACGAAAATGCCTATCAATATAGTCGGAGCACTGATTTCTTTCACGGTTCTCATGATTCTCATTTTGACCAAGTTCCATCTTGTATGGCCAGTATTTGTTTTCATGCCAATTGTGCTATTGATCTTTCATTCCATAAAAAAGCATTATCTGTCAGTCGGAGAACAACTGCGTTTAATGAATGAAACAGAGCCTGTTGAGATTAAAGGAAATGTGGTTATCGTGCCAATAGCAGGAGTAACACGTGTCGTTGAGCAATCTGTTCAATATGCAAAATCCTTATCAGAGCAAGTCATAGCAGTTCATGTATCTTTTGATAAAGAAAAAGATAAGAAAATTGAAGCGGATTGGGAAAAACTGAACAGCGGTGTGCGGCTTGTGATATTGCATTCGTCTTATCGAAGTCTTATTCATCCGCTTGATAAATTTCTTGAAACGGTTGAGGCTAAAGCAAATGCGCATCAATATAAAGTGATGGTGCTTGTGCCTCAATTTATCCCGAAAAAAAGATGGCATACGATCTTGCATAACCAATCTGCCTTTTTATTAAGATTCCGTCTATTATGGAAACGGGATATTGTGGTCGCCACCCTTCCATATCATTTTAAAAAGTAGCAGCAAGTTGAAACGTTTGATCAAAAGGGTGCGGTGGTATGGAGTAAGAAAAAAGGAGTTTTCTCACATGCCGCAAAGAACCGCAGGAAAAGAAGTAACAGCGCTACTGGAAGAGTGGGGCGTAAAACATATTTATGGAATGCCCGGCGACAGCATAAACGAATTGATTGAAGAGCTTAGGCATGAATCAAGCCAAATACAATTTATACAAACGAGACATGAAGAAGTGGCGGCACTCTCAGCGGCGGCTGATGCCAAACTAACAGGTAAGCTCGGTGTCTGCTTATCCATCGCTGGACCGGGTGCTGTCCACTTATTAAATGGACTATACGATGCAAAAGCAGATGGCGCACCCGTTTTAGCAATTGCAGGGCAGGTTGCATCGAATGAAGTAGGAAGAGACACATTTCAAGAAATCAAATTAGAGCGGATGTTTGACGACGTCGCTGTCTTTAATCAGCAGGTACAAACAGCAGAATCTCTGCCTGATTTATTGAATCAAGCCATTAAAGCAGCTTATACCCATAAAGGGGTGGCTGTTCTCACCGTATCAGATGACTTATTTTCTCAAAAAATTAAGCGTAAGCCAGTTTATACATCTCCTCTTTATGTTGAGGGAGAGGTACGGCCAAAGAAAGATCAACTGCTAAAGGCAGCACAGCTAATTAACAATGCGAAGAAGCCAGTCATCTTAGCAGGTAAAGGATTACGAGATGCAAAAGAAGAGCTTCTTTCATTTGCAGAAAAGGCTGCTGCACCTATCGTCATCACACTTCCTGCAAAAGGGGTTGTGCCAGACAGGCATCCATACTTTTTAGGAAACCTAGGTCAAATTGGAACGAAGCCAGCTTATGAAGCGATGGAAGAGTGTGATCTCTTAATTATGCTTGGAACTTCCTTTCCATATAGAGACTACTTACCAGAGGACACACCTGCCATTCAACTGGATATTAAACCAGATCAAATCGGTAAAAGGTATCCAGTAGACGTAGGAATCGTGAGTGACAGCAAGAGTGGTTTGCAGGAACTGACCTCCTACATTGAATATAAAGAGCAGCGTGGTTTCCTTGAAGCTTGTACAGAGCATATGATGAAATGGCGAGAAGAAATGGATAAGGAAAAATCCGTTGCCACATCACCGCTTAAACCGCAGCAAGTCATTGCTAGACTAGAAGAAGCAGTTGAAGACGACGCCATTCTTTCTGTAGATGTAGGGAATGTAACCGTATGGATGGCCCGCCATTTCGAAATGAAACAGCAGGATTTCATCATCTCCAGCTGGCTTGCCACAATGGGCTGTGGTTTGCCTGGAGCGATCTCTGCTAAGTTAAATGAACCGAATCGTCAAGCGGTTGCTGTCTGCGGCGATGGTGGCTTCACAATGGTTATGCAAGACTTTGTGACAGCGGTAAAATATAAACTGCCGATCGTTGTTGTGATCTTAAACAACAACAACCTTGGAATGATTGAATATGAACAACAGGTAAAAGGAAACATCAATTATGGTATAGAGCTGGAAGATATTGATTTTGCTAAGTTCGCAGAAGCATGTGGCGGCAAAGGAATCTCCGTGTCATCACATGAAGAACTAGCTCCGGCTTTTGATACAGCCCTTCAATCTGATAAACCCGTCATTATTGATGTTGCTGTCACCAATGAACCGCCGTTACCTGGGAAAATTACGTATACACAAGCAGCCGGTTTTAGTAAGTACTTACTGAAAAAATTCTTTGAAAAAGGCGAGCTGGATATCCCTCCACTCAAGAAAAGTTTAAAACGCTTTTTCTAAACAAAATGTAGTCGGTCCTCTCAAAAGAGGACTGATTTTTTTGTGAGGAAAGGAAAAAATATATCAATTATCACTTGTTTTATTCCCTCTATAAATATATGGAAATTATTTTTTGTAACTTAAAGCCTATTTTTCCAATTCGCTGAGAAAGGTAAAATAGACTTTATGATCAATAATGGAGGGAGTGACTTCTTCTGGGCAAGATACTTGATGCAAAAGCACTAACAAGTGCCATGGACACAAGGGCCAAACACTACCAGGAACTCCGCGAACAAATGGTAGATTTAAAAAAGGCATTACAAGGTGTGGCCAACCTCGGTGATGATTTCACTGGGAAAGGTGCAGATAATATTAAAAGTTTCTATAAAGAGCTCGCTGGAAATGTAGACATGTTTATCAGCTTCATTGATAAGCAAAAAGCCTTTCATGAAGGTGTTCCTGGGACACTGGATGATACAAACTTTGGCGGCGATACCTTTGTAGAAGAACACTTTTTAGACAACGCAGTATATATGGGCATCAAAAACGCCAAAAGCATTGTAAAGGATCAAAAAAAGGCACTCAAAACGATTTTTCAAGACATTGATGACCTCATTTCCCTAGAGGTATTTGATAGCCAAACCTTTGATGAAAAAATAGAAGATGCGGAAGATGAACGAAAAAAGACGGTCAAAGAACTAAGAGAGCTTGATCAAAATTTAAAAGATGAATATGCTTTGTCAGAGACGGAGCAGCAAGCTACAATGGCATTGTACGCTGAAATGATGAATGCGACAAATGACGGAAAAGCGATTTCGCCTATGAATTTTGACAAGAAAGCCTATCAAAATAGCGAAATCTACAAGGCAAAAAGCGATATTGAGAAGCAAACTTCTGAATATCTGAAAATCAAAAAAGAACAAGAACAAGCCCGCGAAATCGCAAAGGAACAAGAAGCACTCGCCAACCGCCCTTGGTATGAAAAAGCCCTCGATTATGGTGGAAACATCGTCAATGAACTGACTGGTGTGAACGATGCAAAACGTGCCGCAACAGGCGTTGATCCAATCACAGGGGAAGAACTCACCGCAGGCCAGCGAGTCGCGGCAGGTGGCATGGCAGCAGCCGGTTACATCCCTATCGTGGGTTGGGCAGGCCGCATTTTCAAAGGCGGGAAGGCTGTCTATAAAACGACCCAAGCCACATCAGCCGCAGTCAGGGCGGTCGATATCTACAAGACATCGCAAAAATCTTTTGACGCCCTGAAAACATCTCAAAAAGGCTTGTATGGCCTCACCGCCACCAACGGCTTCAGCGAAGCGATCACAGGCCGAGACATGTTTGGAAACAAGATCTCAAAAGAACAGCAGGAAGCAAGTATGAACGCGGCGCTTGGAATGCTTTTGCCGTTTGGAGCGAAAGGGTTTCATGGTAAAATGGGGATTAAGGGTACGGGTGAAATTGGTTGGAATATGTCAAAAGGTGGAGGAGAAATAAATGGAAGAAAGTATTCTCAGCATGCTTTGGAAAGAATGGCACCTGATATTCCTGAAGTACAAGCTACTTTAACAAGTAGAGCAATTAAAAAAGCTGAAGAATTAGGATTTAAACCACAAACAAAAGAATTTAGTGATTTCATCAAAAAATATGTTGATCCAAGAAATATTCCACCTTCAGTTATTGAAGACGCTATAATGAATACGAAAAAGATACCTGGTAATAGAAGCGGAACGTTTGTTCATGAAACAATGGATGTCAAAGTAATTATAAATGAAGCTGGCGATGTTATCACAGTTATACCGAAATAATTAATAAAAGGATGAATACGAATGTTTATCAAGTATGATGAATATGATCTATTAGAACTTTTTCAAAGTGAGCCGGTGAGTATAACAGGCAATATAGATGATGGAGAATTAATCTATACTTACAAAGATGACCAAAATTTCAAGGTGATTTTAACTTTAGATGTATATAAGCAAACGAGTAGTCTAAGTATTACATTTAATGATTCTATAGTATTTACAGGTGATTTTAATAATGTAACAAGTATAAAAAAAGATGACAATGCTATGGTAATGAACGTGGGCGAAGAAGAGAAGCTAAAAGTTAAATTTTATAAACAAGTTGGAGTGGAGTTACTTTAAAATAGCCTTATTATATTAGAAAGAAATATAAAACAATTATGATATTCTCTCAGATAAATCAGTAGGTGAAGTAGTTGATACTTCTAAATATAATGTTATTGTTATCATACCTTGACTGGCTATATGCCTTTCAAGGTTTTTGTGTTTATTGGCTTTCATACCGAGAAAAACCGTTAAAATGGGAATCTTTTTCCTGAGTGGTTCATCGTATGATAGAGACAAGCAAAACGAACGTATTGAGCACTCTAAGTGCCTTGGTTGGTGTCCCCTGTTTTTATTGGGAGACGCGCCTCTCCCTTATCAATGGCATATCTGGATACGGAACAAAAGTGTTGAGGAATGTGGCTATACGAGAGGGACATTCTGAGCCTGAATAGCAGCTGGTCTGCGGCAGCCGTATCGAGGACAGTTTTTCATTTCAATTGATATTGACTGTAATTGGCATCCTCTCGGAGTGTAGTCATCATTTCAAAATCTATTTAAGCGAATAGCGTAAGGTGGTGTTTATTCAGCTAACAGTGTTCTGTTTCGAAAGAGACAATAAAGCAATCGAAAAGCATTGCAGCTTGATCAAAATAGCGAAATCTACAAGGTAAAAAGCGATATTGAAAAGCAAACTTCTGAATATCTGAAAATCAAAAAAGAACAAGAAGAAGCCCGCAAGATCGCAAAGGAACAAGAAGCTCTCGCCAACCGCCCTTGGTATGAAAAAGCACTCGATTATGGTGGAAACATCGTGAATGAACTGACCGGCGTGAACGATGCAAAACGTGCCGCAACAGGCGTTGATCCAATCACAGGCGAGGAACTCACCGCAGGACAGCGAGTCGCGGCAGGAGGCATGGCAGCAGCAGGCTACATCCCAATCGTCGGCTGGGCAGGCCGCATTTTCAAAGGCGGAAAAGCTGTCTATAAAACGACCCAAGCCACATCAGCCGCAGTCAGGGCAGTTGACATCTATAAGACATCACAAAAATCCTTTGACGCCCTGAAAACATCGCAAAAAGGTTTATATGGAATCACCGCCACCAACGGCTTCAGCGAAGCAATTACAGGCCGAGACATGTTTGGAAACAAGATCTCAAAAGAACAGCAGGAAGCGAGTATGAACGCAGCTCTTGGAATGCTTTTGCCGTTTGGGGCTAAAGGGTTTCATGGGAAGATGGGGATTAAGAGTACAGAAAAAACTTTGAGTAATAAAAAAGTAGCAGTAGGTGAAGAAATTATTGCTCAGAGGGTACAGATAGTAGAATTAGATTTAACTACAAAAGTTACACCTTACAAATCGTTAAGTCGGAATCAGCAGAAGAAAATAAAGGAAAAGATTGAAAATCGTACTGTTACAAAGGAAGAGTATAAACGATATCAATGGGATAAAAGATTCTCCAAAAGAAGGGCTGCAGGGGTTACTGAATTCTGGAAACAAGAAAAGAATTTTAGATGGAGAATCTACAACAAGGAATTGGACTAATGAACAAAAACAAGAGATTTTAAAAAGCAAAAAACCACAATATAATGGGAAATCCATTATCGGACACCATACTTACAATGCTATGAATTATCCACATATCAGTAATAGAGGAGAATTAATTTATCCTGTGACTGGAAGAGAACATTTAAAGGGTTGGCATGGAGGAAGTTATAGCAAAAATGCACCTGGTAGACCTGTTAATCCAGATTATTTAGAGGAATTTTAATAGGGAGGAAAAATATGAGTAAGATAGCTATTAAGATAAGCTCAAAAGATCCAATTAATAAATATGTATTACCTTTAAGAAAGTACACCGGTTTAGGAATTACAGATATAAAAAGTGGGATTGAAAACAAGGACTTTTTTTCCGAAACGGATGCAAATGATATTGATAGTATGGAAAGTTTAAAGGAATTAGTTGATGCTTTACTGTATTTGGGAGCGGATGTGAAAATCTTTGATAGTGATGAATATGGTGAAGGAATATTTAATTATCAAGAAATTTCTTACGATGAATTGATCAATAGTATTGAGCGATTAAAAGAAATAATGGAAGAATTACGGGATTACGACGATGCTATATCTGATGAGTGAAAGTGAACAATTAATAAAAGAATAATGAATGGAGCTTTGCCAGTAAAAGAACCTATGTAATTTTAACGTCTAAATGATGACATAAAAACTAAAAGATTACGATACTATGTTAACCTTGATTTTTTTACGAAATATCAAGGTTTTTTAAACTGAAAATGCACTTGCAAACTCAATCACCCACTCATATTTGGAAATTACATGTTAAACTTAAACTAATCCAATCACCACAAAAAAGGAGCTAAAACCATGCTATGGATTTTCACACAAAACCAGCAAAGTTTCGTTCATGTCCACGAAATCACAGTAGCCGGCAAAAAGATTGAAGGGATGATCGCAGGAAGCGATACTTGGGTCAAGACGCTCGGTAAGTATGACTCAAACGATCGTGCAGCAGAGATTCTTCAAGACATTGTGAAAGTAATTGAAGCCAATCAAGATGCCACTGTGACTTACAGAATGCCAAATCAATAAAAAAGAAACCACCTTTCCATTGAGAAAAGGTGGTTTTTGTTTATGATGGTGTTTTTGTAAAGGCTAAAAATAAAGGGATGCCTGTGCCGACAAGGGTGGTGGCAAATAGGAACATACCGCAAATGAATAGAAAATGGCTGGCTGAAAAGACAAGTGCCAGAATGAGAAAAACGATGCTGAGTCCTGCCATGCTATATGATGGGACAAAGCGGCGTTTGTATGTGGCTTTCTTTGTTAAGAATGAGAAGAAAATGCCAAATAATAAAGGGACAATCCATAAGTAAAATAAAATAATAAGAGACATACTTCATACCTCGATTTTTCCTTCTATTTTATCAGATGCTGATCGCAATCGATACTACAAAGCTTCACTTTGTAAAATAATTCATGCAATCGACACAATTACGTGGGCTGATTCATAGAATGCGTTTTTTCTTTCATATATTCAGGCTGCAAAAGGGCGTATACACAATGATCCGTAAAGCGGTCGCCCAGCCATTCACATTGTCTCAAAATGCCTTCAAGCGAAAAGGATAATCGCTCTGCGATGCGTCTGCTCTTCAGGTTATCGACAGCAGCCCTGATTTCAATGCGGTGCAATCCACAATCTTCAAATAAATAATGAATGACTGCTTTGCACGCTTTTGTCATAATGCCTTTTCCTTGATAGCCTTCTCCGAGCCAATAGCCAATTGAAACAGTTCTGTCGATCCAATGAATTTGGTGGGTGCCGATGATCCCGACAAGTTCTCCATGTGACCAGATGCCCGCTTGAAAACCGTTGTTCTGCATGGCTTGCTGCATTGCGCCTTGAATGAACGCCATGCTGTCTTCTTCTGTTTTCGTTGAATCCACCCAAAGCATCCATTCACGTAAATGCTCTCTTGACCGCTGAATGAGCAAATATAGACTTCGTGCGTCTCTTGGCTCAAGCAGCCGCATGGATATCTCTTGATCTTGATAAAAAAACATGTGCCCACATCCTCTCAGGGGAATTTTACCATAACCATATGAAAAGAAAAAGACAGCATCACTACTGTCTTTTACATAAATGTATCCACAATTAAAAAGAGATTGAGTGCGACAACAAGAGCTGCTATCACCCAAGATATTCCTGTTACCCAGCGGGCATTCGTTAATTCGCCCATAATTCGTTTTTTACTTGTAAATAAAATGAGCGGAATTAAAGCAAAGGCAATACCAAAGGATAAGACCACCTGACTCATCACAAGTGCGGATGTCGGATTCACCCCAGATGCAATGATCACAATAGGGGGAATAATAGTAATCAGCCGGCGGACATACAGTGGAATGCGGTATTGAATAAAACCCTGCATAATGATATCGCCTGACAATGTACCGACAGAAGAGCTGGATAGTCCGGCTACAAGCAGGCCTACACCAAATAAGATAGCTGATACAGGACCTGCGAGTGTGCTAAAATGCTGGAACGCAACATCCAGATCTTCAACAAAGAGACCATTTTTATAAAATAGAGCGGCTGCCACAATCAACATACTGGCATTGATGGCTCCAGCGACTAGCATCGCAATGAGGATATCTAAAAACTCAAAGCGGAAAATCTGTTTTTTCTCCTTTTCCGTTCTGCCGACGACTCTTCTTTGGGTTAATGCTGAATGTAAATAGATCGCGTGCGGCATCACAGTGGCACCTAAAATTCCAGCTGCAAGCAGTACACTATCTGTGCCTTCAAATTTTGGAATGAAAAGCCCGCCTGCGACACTTCCTATATCAGGCTTGGCGACAAAGGTTTGCACAGCGAAAGCGATCACGACAACGAACAGCATGCCGGTGATGCCGGCTTCTAATGCTCGATATCCACGTCTTTGCAATTCTAAAATCGCAAATGATCCGATGGCTGCAATAATAGATGCTTCAAGCAAAGGAATCCGAAAGAGCAAGTATAAACCAAGTGCCGCTCCAATAAACTCAGCTAAATCTGTGGCAATAATAACGAGTTCTCCCTGAATCCATAAACCGATGGAGACGGGTTTTGGAAACTCTTCACGTGCGATTTCAGGTAAGTTTTTCCCTGTCGCTATTCCAAGCTTTGCGGATAAGGATTGGATGAGCAGCGCCATGAGATTTGATATTAGAATGACCCATAAGAGAAGATATCCATATTTAGAGCCAGCCGCAATGTTGGTGGCAAAATTCCCTGGATCAATATATGCAATGGCTGCAATAAAAGCAGGGCCTAGAAAAGGAAGAAGCCTTCTAAATCCTTTGACCTTACCTTCAAGTGCACGCTCAGCTGCCGCTGACATGTGTGCCTGTGCCTCGATGTATTTGTTTGTCATATGTCATCACCTAGATTCTACAAAGTTTTGCTTGGGCACAAAAAGTTTCCTTCATGCAATTTTTAATCATCATATGCCCATCTTCATGAAAAGTCAACTATCTGAACTAATAGGTTTGTTTATCATATGTAAGTGAAAAAAATAGATACCTTGTCAACGCGCAACATAAAAAACACCGCCCCTTAGACGGTGTCCCTACTGCTTCCTCTTTTATTTGTTTTTTTAAGATACCCTTGATCCCACGCTGCGGAAGATCAGGCTTAAAATAATGACAAAGATGGCTGCTCCTAAGATCGCTGGAATGATCGCAAAGCCTGCCAGACTAGGACCCCACGTTCCAAGTAATCCATGACCAATCCAAGCGCCTACAAACCCGGCAATCATTGAGCCGATCCATCCTCCTGGTACACTGCCTCCAGCGAGTGCACTCCCAATGAGACCAATGACAATCGCCACAACTAATGAAATTAGAAATCCTAACATGTTGATCACTCCTCTTTTGTTTGTTTATTAAGCAATAACCGTTTTGAAAAAGATTAAAACCTTTCGGAACCGCTTCAATGTTCTATACGTATGATGGACAAGGATTGTGTATAATAACAGACAAATACTTCAGCGGCATCTAAGGAGGCATATGGCATGGAGGAAAGAGAGTGGCTAAAAGCACAATTAAAGGAGATCGAAAAGTGGGAGAAAGACCAGCAAAAGGTATGGTTTTGGGAGAAGCTCAGCCGCCTTCCATTTCAAATGCTGGACAAGCTCACGCCTGCTTTTATTCAGAAAAAAATCGGCGTACTGCTAGACGAAATGGGTCATTACATTCAATCTGGCGGTGCCTATTTGACATCGGAAAAAGGCATCATTCATCAATTTCAAAAGAAGAGTGCAGACGAATCCATTCAGCGCATAGAGGATATTGGAAAGGCCCCAATCGAAATGATGGATGCCATTAGTGAACATATGGGGAAAAACAGAACGAATCTCGCGACTGTGCAAGGGGCGACAACTGGTGTCGGCGGAATGTTTACGCTAGCTGCTGATATCCCTGCGGTCCTGGGCCTCTCCCTGAAAACATTACAGGATATTGCCGTCACCTATGGCTATGATCCTAAAAACAAAGAGGAGCGGGTCTTCATCATTAAATGCTTGCAGCTGAACTCTGCGGATGTCGTTGGAAAGAAATCGATTCTAAAAGAACTCAAAAGCTATCATGCATCCGAAGGGAAACATGAAAACATGATTTCCCAAATCCAAGGGTGGCGTGAGGTCGTCTATAATTACCGGGATTCGTTCGGCTGGAAGAAACTATTTCAGCTTGTTCCCATCGCTGGGATTTTGTTTGGTGCCGTTTCGAACCGCTCACAATTAAAAGGAATTGCCGAAACCGGCATGATGCAATACCGAAAGCGAAGAATTTTAACAAGATTAGAAGAGCTCACGCAGCAAGAACAGAGTGAGTCCGGCGCATAAAAAAATCCCATATCAAAGGGATTTTTTATTTGCTCTCATCCTCTTCCTGAAAAGCATGAATAGGTGATTGTTCATAACGTGCACGCAGTTCACGGATCTGTTTGATGAGGGTGGAGCCGATCGTTTTTTCGGCCTCATCATACAAAGGATCAAGGGCTTTCATCCATTTTTGTCTTTCAGCTGGCGTCAATTCATGAATGGCAATCGGCGATTCACGTTTAATGTCCTCCAGCTGATCTTTGTTCATCTGTTCTGCATGCTTTTCATTCCAAGCCGTTGTTTCTTCCATGGCTTCAAGTAAAATTCGTTTCGTTTCGGGTGTCTGGCGGTCAAAGAAAGATTGATCTGTTAAGACCACATAGCCTAAATACCCGTGATTGCTGATCGTCATATAGTCTTGTATATGATAGAATTTTTTTGAATAAATATTTGAAATGGTATTTTCTTCACCGTCTACTTTTTTGGTTTCTAATAGCTGAAACGTTGAATTAAATGATTCCTGATAGGGCTTTGCGCCAAGGAGTTTGAATTGTTTTTCAATCATGTCGCTTTGCATAATGCGGAGAGACTGGTTTTTTAAATCAGCCGGCTGTTTGATTGGCCCTTTATTAGAAGTAATTTGCTTAAAGCCATTTGTCCAATAAGCCATTCCCTTTAACCCATCTTTTTGCAGCGTGCCAAACAACCTTTGTCCAATTGCACCTTGCAGGCCTTCTTGAACCGCATTGTAATTTGAAAAAGCAAAGGGAAGATCAAGTGCCAGCCACTCAGGGGACAGCATGCCGAGCTTCGAGGTAGACGGAGCAATAAATTGAACTTGATTCTCTTTGAGTGCATTTATTTCTTCAATATCAGAATAAAGGCTTCCATTGGAGAAAATTTGAATGCTGATCTTTCCATCGGATTTTTCGTGCACGAGCTCAGCAAATTTCTTTGCGGCAAGTCCTTTAGGTGTATTGTCTGCCACGACATGGCTGAATTTGAACACAAGCTGGTCCTTCAGCCCTGTCTGTTCATCATCAAAGGTTGTCGCTGATTTTGGCATCATATGATAAAAACCAAAGTATAAAGCGGTTACAAAACCGATCATGAGCAATAGTGTATAAGCGAGTAAATTCTTCATGCGTCAGATCCCCCTTATGTCAAGCATACTTGACAGAGGAAGAATCCGTAAAGATACAGGTGAAAAAATGATGAGAAATCGATTGAAATTACAACAATTATCTATTAGATGGAAGCTTACCATCCTCACATATTTCGTTGTCATTTTCGCCCTTTTAATCGGAGGAATTGTCCTTGTTGGGGGAATTCAGCAAACAGAGGAACGGGAGCTTCGAAAAAGACTCATGAACACGGCGAGAACCGTGGCTGAGATGAATGAGGTGAAGCAGGCGTTAGCTGATCAGACAAAGGATCGTGATCAATTACAGCATGCAATCGAAGAGATTCGGATTATTCAAGATGCTGACTATATTGTCGTGATGGATATGGATCATGTGAGATTAACGCATCCAGTGAAAACGAGGATTGGCCAGCGCTCAGAAGGAACTGATGAAGAGCCGGCTTTTGCGGAGCATATTTATTTCTCAGAAGCAGAGGGAGAGCTTGGAACAGCCATCAGAGCTTTTTATCCAGTCAAGGATGATCAATTTAATCAAACAGGGGTTGTGCTTGTAGGAAGAACTCTGCCAAGTATGGCAGATATATTAGGAGAAATGAAGCAGGATATCCTTATGATTCTCCTGCTGACGCTCAGCTTTGGGCTTGTGGGTTCATTTTTGCTCGCCCGTCATATTAAACAGCAAATGTTTAAGCTGGAGCCGCATGAGATTGTCAGAATGCTAGAGGAACGCACTGCAACCTTTCACTCTATTAATGAAGGGGTCATCGCCATTGATAATCAGCACATGATCACCATTTTTAATGAGAAGGCGAAGCAGATTTTTGGCGTAACAGGTGATGTCGTGGGCCGGAATATTTGGGGTGTGCTGTCTGATACGAGACTTCCTGAGATTATTGATCGCGCAGAACCTGTCTACAATGAAGAAATTCATATGAGCGGAAAGCGGATCATGAGCAGCCGGATTCCGATAGTCATGAAAAAGAAGATCATCGGAGCGGTCGCCATTTTTCAAGACCGGACAGAAGCAGCGAAATTGGCGGAGGAGCTCACAGGGGTTAAGAACTTTGTGGACGGTTTGCGGGTGCAAAACCATGAACATATGAATAAGCTTCATACGATTGCCGGGCTGATTCAGCTCGGTAAAGCCGATCAGGCGCTCGATCTAGCCTTTCAAACAACCGAGGAGCAGGAACATGTGACGGACTTTCTTCATCGCGTCATAGAGCATGATGCTGTCGCAGGGTTATTGATGAGCAAAATCAGAAGAGGCAAGGAGCTTGGCATCATGGTCGAAGTAGATGAACATAGCTGTCTGCGTGATTTCCCTGAACGGCTTGATCAGCATGATATGACAAAGCTGCTCGGAAATCTCATTGAGAACGCCTTTGCTTCGTATGATACTGTAGAAAGAGACACAAAAGTCATTTCCATTAGTATCGATCAAACGGAGGATGTCATCGCGATTTTAATTGAAGACAATGGCTCCGGGATCGAAGAGGAAATGATTCCTTCTATTTTCGATAAAGGCTTCACACATGGCAAAGAGGGCGGAACAGGCTATGGCCTGTACATTGTAAAAACGATTATCGACAAAGGGATGGGAAATGTAGAGGTCACATCAAGCATCGGTATTGGTACCACCTTCTCAATCGAATTCCCAATGACCATAGAGGAGAGAGACAGATGACTCAGATTAAGGTGCTGTTAATTGAAGATGACCCAATGGTGCAAGAAGTGAATAAAGAGTTCATTATGAGTGTCCCTGGCTTTCAAGTCGCAGCTGTCGCTGGGAACGGGGAGCAGGGCATCCAGCTGATCAAAGAAATTCGTCCAGACCTCGTGGTACTTGATGTCTATATGCCAAAAAAGGATGGCGTCAAAACGCTGCAAGACATCAGAAAACAGAAGATGAAAGTGGACGTGATTGTCATTTCTGCAGCGAAGGACAAAGAGACCATCGGCATCATGCTTCAAAATGGTGCGCGGGATTATATTATTAAACCATTCAAATTTGAACGAATGAAAGAATCACTTGAAAGCTATAAGGCGTTTAAATCAAAAATCCAAACTGCAGCAGAATTCTCTCAGGAGATGCTCGATGATATCATACGAAAGCCTGCTGTTAAGCAGGAAGATACTTGGCTTCCTAAAGGGCTGAATGTGCATACGATGAACGAAATTAAAGCGTATATGGGCTTGCAGGAAGGCGCGCAGTCTGCAGAAGAAGTCGCCAATGCACTTGGCATTGCCCGCGTCACGGCACGCCGGTATTTAGACTTCCTCGTAAAAGAAGGCGAGCTGAAATTAGATATGCAATATGGCGGGGTAGGACGGCCTGTGAATAAATATATCGTACATTCTGACTAAGAGACCAAAAAGACCAAAATGTACGATATGTCCATAAGCTTCACAGCCTTTGATGAAATCGCTATCATTTATCTACAGATAATAGTTAAGCGTTTACATCAAAGGGTGAGGGAGTTGATTTTTTATGAAAAGGATTTTGAAGAACCTGACATTTCAGGTAATTGCAGCTGTCATTATCGGGATCATTGTCGGGATGGTTTGGCCAAACGTCGGAAAAGAAATGAAGCCGCTTGGTGACACCTTTATCAATGCCGTTAAAATGGTCATTGCACCAATTATTTTCTTAACCATTGTTCTTGGTATTGCCAAGATGGGTGATATGAAAAAGGTTGGGAAAGTTGGGGGAAAAGCATTTATTTATTTTGAAGTTGTCACGACACTTGCTCTAGTCATCGGTCTTTTTGTGGTGAATATCATGAAGCCAGGTGCAGGTCTTGACTATAGCAAGCTTGAAAAAGGGGACGTTTCACAGTATACCCAAAATGGGGGACAGGGTATCGACTGGATGGAATTTGTTACACACATCGTGCCATCTAACATGGTTGATGCTTTCGCAAAGGGTGATATTTTACAGGTCTTATTCTTCTCTATTTTATTCGGTGTTGCGCTCGCTGCTCTTGGCGAGAAGGGGAAAGGCATTATCGAATGGCTTGATAAGCTGTCACTTGTTTTCTTTAAAATCATTGGTTATATCATGCGTGCTGCGCCTCTTGGTGCATTTGGGGCGATGGCTTATACGATCGGACACTTTGGTTTGGCATCGATTAAACCGCTGGCGAGTCTGATGCTCTCCGTTTATATGACCATGTTCTTGTTCATCTTCATTGTACTGAACATTATTTGTAAAATGTATGGCTTCAGCTTGTTTAGCTATCTGCGATTTATCAAGGATGAAATTTTGATTGTACTTGGCACAAGTTCTTCAGAATCCGTGCTACCAAGAATGATGGATAAAATGGAACGCTACGGGTGTTCTAAGTCTGTTGTCGGTCTTGTCATTCCAACAGGTTATTCCTTTAACCTAGATGGAACTTCCATCTATTTATCAATGGCCGTCGTCTTCTTGGCGCAAGTGTTTGGTGTAGACCTGTCGATCGGTCAGCAGATCACCATTATCCTTGTGCTGATGCTTACATCAAAGGGAGCAGCTGGGGTGACAGGAAGCGGATTTATCGTGCTTGCATCTACACTTGCAGCACTTCAGGTCATTCCGTTAGAGGGTCTAGCACTGCTGCTTGGGGTTGACCGCTTCATGAGTGAAGGAAGAGCGATTACAAACCTCATTGGAAATGGAATCGCAACAATTGTTGTCGCGAAGAGTGAAGGTGAATTTGACGAAGCGAAGAGCAAAACAGCACTTCAGGAAATGCGGAATATGAAGCAGGCTGTTTAGTATAAAAACAACCAAAAACCGAAACCTTATGTTCTACATGGGTTCGGTTTTTTTGTGTAAAAAAGAAAAACCAATAAAATTAATACAAATCGTAAGACCTCTTTGACCTTTTATTATATAATTTACAGAAAGATCCGATATAATGTATATCAGATACGATGAAAAATAGACTTTAGTCCTGGCAGGTGTGTAACGTAATGACGGCATTTTTAAAATTGTTCGAAAAACCCGGTGTTAAGCGGTTTTCAGTATTTGTAGTATTAGCCACAGCATTATATCTATTAAGAGGAATGATGAATTTAATTCTTTTGACCTTCATTTTCACCTTTTTGATGAATCGGTTGGAAGAGGTCATTAGAGGCTTTTTAAATCGCTTCCTGAAAATAGGACAGAAATCGGTCATTACCATTTTGTATATTCTTCTGGCTGGTGGATTAACATTTGGCGGATTCGTTTTTGTACCAATCATCGCCAAACAGGTAGAGCAGCTATTCCATTTAGGAAAGAAAATTGCAGATCACCCACAAGATTTACCCTTCTTTGACGTCATCACGAACGTATTCGGAGATTTCAAAATATCAGCTTTCTTTGAGAAAGGGTTTAATTTCCTCTATACATACATAACCGATTTCAGCACGTTCAGTATCCAGGTCATTATGTCCTTAATATTAAGCATGTTCTTCCTGTTCGAAAAAGAACGCCTCATTCAATTCATGAACAAGTTCAAAACGAGTAAAATCTCCGTATTCTATCATGAAATTGCCTTCTTTGGACGCAAATTTTCCCGAACGTTTGGAAAAGTACTCGAAGCACAGTTTATTATTGCAACCGTTAATTGTGTGCTAACGACCATTGCGCTAGGCATTATGGGCTTCCCGCAGTTATTTGGATTAGCGGTCATGGTCTTTTTGCTAGGCTTAATCCCAGTAGCGGGTGTGGTTATCTCTCTTATTCCACTCAGCATCATTGCGTATACACTCGGAGGCGGAATGTATGTCCTGTATATTGTGCTGGTGATTGTGATTATCCATGCTATTGAAGCATACTTCTTGAATCCGAAGCTCATGTCAGCTAAAACAGAACTCCCTATTTTCTTCACGTTTATTGTGCTGATCTTCTCTGAACACTATATTGGCATTTGGGGACTTATTATCGGTATCCCAATCTTTGTGTTTATTTTAGATATTCTTGAAGTGACAAATAGGGAAGAAAGTAATTAAAAAGTTCATATGAACCTGTTTACAA
Organism: Bacillus sp. FSL M7-0791; assembly: GCF_038627085.1. Lineage (NCBI taxonomy): Bacteria > Bacillati > Bacillota > Bacilli > Caryophanales > Bacillaceae > Bacillus > Bacillus sp. FSL M7-0791. The sequence continues at coordinate 518,346 of NZ_CP152022.1, forward strand.
TTTTCTAAAAATAAGGTATAAATGGTATGAAAATATCATATATCCACACGCTTAATCCTTCTAAAGGAATGGGGGACCCATGTTTTTGGGGTGAATTTTTCTTATCTGAGAAAAAAGGACATCTCTTCGTCCTAACCCGTCAGCTAACCTCATCAGCGTGAAGAGAGTAGACAGTGGTACACGTATGGACACGCAGGCCCACGAGAAAACTCTCTCGTGGGTCTTTTTGACGAGGAAGGGGAGATTTTATTGAAGCTGGCGACAAAAATTATTATTGCCTTGTTTGTAGGTGCAATCACAGGATTGCTGCTCAACCTTTTTGCTCCAAATGTATTCAAAGTGTTAGACCCTTATTTATTTACACCTCTAGGTCAAATCTTCTTAAACCTGATTAAAATGCTGGTTGTACCCATTGTATTCTTTTCGATCACGCTCGGTGTAGCAGGCCTTGGTGATCCGAAGAAGCTAGGCAGAATCGGCGTAAAAACCATTACTTATTTCCTGCTCACTACGACTTTCGCCATTATCATTGGCATTTCATTAGCCTTATTGATTAAGCCCGGAGCCTTCGGTAATTTTGATACAAAAGCGGCTGATTATTCCGCAGAGGAAGCCCCATCAATGGCAGAAACACTACTCAACATTATTCCAACCAATCCAGTCCAATCGTTAGTTGAAGGAAACATGCTTCAAATTATCGTCTTCTGCGTATTTTTAGGTCTTGGCATAGCCATGCTTGGTAAAAAAACGGAAGGCTTGCTGAAGCTGTTTGAACAAGGAAATGAATTAATGATGTATCTTGTCGGTGTTGTAATGAAATTTGCACCGTACGGGACATTCGGTTTGATTGCAACCGCGATCGGCAGTCAGGGACTGGATGCCATGAAAGCGATGGGACTTTACTTCTCGGTCGTGTTAATTGCGCTTATCCTGCATTTCTTCCTGACATATGGATCAACCATTGCTATCTTAGCTAAACGAAATCCAATGGCATTCTTTAAAGGATTTTCACCAGCGATGGTTGTTGCGTTTAGTACATCAAGCAGTAACGCAGTACTGCCGGTATCAATGGAAACAGCGCAAAAGCGTTTAAAGGTGCCAGAGCCGATTTCAAGCTTTGTGCAGCCGCTGGGTGCAACCATTAATATGGATGGCACAGCCATTATGCAAGGTGTTGCGACCATTTTTATCGCTCAAGTGTATGGGGTTGAACTGACGCTTGTTCAAATGCTGACGGTTGTCTTAACAGCTGTTTTAGCAAGTGTCGGTACAGCAGGTGTCCCAGGGGTAGGGCTCATCATGCTGGCCATGGTGTTAAATTCCGTGAATCTTCCTGTTGAGGGAATAGCGCTGATCCTTGGCATAGACCGCTTATTAGATATGGCAAGAACCGTAGTTAATATTACAGGTGACGCAGCATGTGCGGTGATTGTTTCTGAAACCGAAAAGAAACACGAGAAAGAAGCGCCGACACCTAACTTATCACTGTAATAAGCAAGAAGGGCTGGCTGGGTCAGTCCTTTTTTTCATGGATTGATTTGTCTCGCGTGATATACTTTTAACAGAATGAGCGGCCATACATGCCGCCATAGGTTTACATCAGAAGGAGGAACCACTTTGCAGTCTGCTGTTTTAAAAGTAGAGAAAGTCGATAAACAAATTGGCCGAAAAATGATCTTGCAGGATATTTCTATAGACATTGGGCAAGGAGAAATTGTTGGATTACTTGGACCCAATGGGTCTGGAAAAACAACTTTGATTCGATTGATCGTTGGCTTGATGAAAAAAAACAATGGCAACATCATGATCAATGGATATTCACAAGATGAGGATTTTCTTAAAGCGATGTCATCTGTTGGTGCGATCATAGAAAACCCAGAATTTTATTCGTATTTAACAGGCTTTGAAAACCTTGAAATGTATGCAGCGATGCACGATGGCGTGACGGAGGAACGCATTCAGGAAGTGGTGGAAAGAGTTCGTCTTGAGGATGCCATTCATCAGAAGGTCAAAACGTATTCACTAGGGATGAAACAAAGGCTTGGGATTGCACAAGCTATTTTGCATCGTCCGAACCTGCTCATTTTAGACGAACCGACAAATGGACTGGACCCTGCAGGAATGAAGGAATTCCGGGAGCACTTACAAATGCTTGTAAAGGAAGAAGGAACCTCGGTGTTATTTGCGACGCATTTATTGCATGAGGTAGAGGAGCTATGTGACCGAATGATTATCATTCAAAAGGGACAGATCAAAGCTAGTACTCATCTCCGGGATATGGAGGGGAAAGAGCAGGTGCTGATGAATATTCAGCCAGTAGAAAAGGCGGTCTCATGGCTTGACGCACACGACTATACATATGAACGAAATGGAGCGCGTGTACTGCTTCAACTGAACAAAGAACGTGTGCCAGAGCTGAACAAACAGCTTGTGCTGGCGGGGTTTGATGTACTTGAAATGATGCCTCAAAAGCAGTCAATTGAAGAGGCTTTTATGAAATGGACGGAAGGCGGGACGACAGATGCTTAACCTCATCAAGAATGAGCATAAGAAAATCATGAAGAAAAAGATCACATTCATTGCTCTTTTATTGATCGTGGTATTTCAACTGGCCATGGCTCTAACCTTGAAACGAGTCATATCAAGCTTTGGCGGACAAGACACAGTCGCGAACTATTTTGCTTATTCCACGAACGTCGTGTTTATTTTGCAGGTACTTGCTGTTGTTATTGGCGCGACCTTAATCTCAACAGAGTTTCAGAAAAGGACGATCAAGTTTCTATTGATCCGGCCAAAAACAAGACTGCACATTTTTCTGTCAAAATACATCACACTTGTGTTGACAGTCATTTATTTGTTTGTTTTTTATTATGTTTTGGCTTTTCTATTTGGTCTTATTTTCTTCGGTACTGATTTTGATGAAAGAACGGGGCAATTATTTCAGCATACGTTTGCCGTCATTGGATCTCAGTGGGTGGAAGTGATCATGATGGCAAGCTTTGCTTTTATGTGTTCTAGTTTGTTTAGAAACAGTCTTGTTGCCCTTGTGACCTCGTTTTTTGTTTTATATGCGGCGAAATCACTTGTACCGATCATGTCTCTCTTAGAAAATCAGTGGGGGAAAATCCTCCTTTTCGCGAATACGGACTTTACTCAGTACAGCTTTCAAGGACCGCCGCCTTTTCATGGGATGAGCATTTTGTTTTCTCTATTTATAGTAGGGGCTCATTTTGTTTTCTTTATTGGATCGGCTTGGATTCTTTTTTGGAAACGTGATGTAAATGTGTAAAAATTGTGTCAAATAACAAGAAAAATTCGTGACATCTTTGTGAAAACGAGTCTGTATTTCACGATAACCGGCTGATTTTGTCTTATAATAAGAAGGAGTCATGGAGGTGGCACTATCGTGAAAAATTTCATTACGGCTTTACCAATTTTGTTGCTGCTGTCGTTTTCGTTTGTGTCTTTTGCCTTCCAGTTTGATCACCTTGTATATTTCAGACTAGCGCTGGGGATCTTTTCGTTAGCGGGTCTTTTCTTTCTGTATACACTTAAAAGAAACATGAAATGGTTCATGGTCTATTTATATGCGAGCTGGATCGTTCTTGCTGCCGTCACGACATTTGAGGAACCAGTCTTTTCTCAATTTTTCTTCGGTGGTTTAACGATGACAATGGGTTATCTCACATATATGCTCATTTATTTAGGAATGAAGCAGGACCGTGTAGCGAAAGCAAATTAAAACAAAAGCCGATAAAATCGAATAACAGATTTTATCGGCTTTTTTATTTTGTTGAAGCAGACAAAAAGAGCAGTCAGTGATGACTGCTCCTCTAATAGTTATGATTCACGCCCAGCAGCTGCAAGCTGCTTCTGGTGTTTTTTGTCGATGGTTTCGTAAATACTTTCCATCATTTGAGGATCGCGCATGATGGCCTTTTTGTTCTCTTCAATCAATTGCTGATAGGTTTTAATTTTCTTCTTAGACATGTGACTTATCGCTCCCTTATTAGAATGGACGTCTATAGGATTCCACATAGATGAAATTGATAATCATTTTCAATTAGCAACTCCATTATACAAAGACAAATGTCAGAAGTAAAGATTCAATTCAGAAAATTCACGTAACCGACATATTCCAAGCTGGTTCGACGCTGCATTCTTTCCCAGGAAATAATCTTGTCATGACTTGTCGTAAGTGAAACATCAATTTGAAACGTTTTGGCTGTGCAGCTCGTCTTATGAAGAGATTTAAAAAGAAAAAAGACATCAGCAAGAGTTTGCTGATGTCCTTCGTTTCATCAATTAAGAAACGTGCTCTTGAAGAAATTCTGTCACTTCTTCAGGCGATTTTGCATTTGCACTGTGTAAATGACCTGTTTTTTCACCATTTTTGAAAATTAACAGGCTTGGAATACCCATTACCTGATACGTTTCAGCTAATTCTGGGAAATCATCTTTATTTATTTCAAACCATTCATGGTGAGCATAAGCTTCTAGGATGTCTGGAATGAACATGTCCATTCTTGTACAGTCAGGACACCATGTTGCAAAGAATTTAACGATGACTTCTTTGTCTGATTGAATCATTTCATTGAATTGTTCAGTACTTGTGATTTTTTTCAATTTGTCACAACTCCTTTTCAATGTCATTTTAATATAAAATAAAGGCGAATGACATACAAATGCTCGGGAGGCGCTTACAACCTTTACAAATCATTTCAATTACGTAACAACAAAAATTAATTAGAGCATTTTTGCTTGAAAGTGATAAGATAGTAAAGATGAATTTTAGTGGGGGGAGTATCCATTGAAAATAAGTTTAGGATTGATTTACGGCGGAAAGTCAGCCGAACATAATGTATCACTGCAAACAGCCCTTGCAGTTACAAAAGCACTTAACACTGAGAAGTTCGATATACATCCAATTTATATTACAGAAGAGGGTGAATGGTTAAGAGGAGAAAAACTCACTGAACCAGTATCAAACGTCAAAATGCTTCAATTTGAACAGAACGCAAAGACGTTTTTACCAACTTCTTTAAATGAAAGCATGTTTCCACAGCCTGCATCGGCTGATGAGAAAATTGATGTTGTCTTCCCGTTGCTGCACGGACCAAATGGAGAAGATGGCACAATGCAAGGATTACTTGAACTGTTAAATATCCCGTATGTCGGCAACGGCGTTCTCGCGTCTGCCGCGGGTATGGATAAAGTCATGATGAAAGATGTTTTTGCACAAGCAGGACTTGCACAAGCAAAGCACCTTTCTTTCAATAAAAAAGACTACGAGAAAGCGACACCAGACAGCTTAGAACAGGTGGAAAAAGTACTGGGCTATCCATGCTTTGTGAAACCTGCCAACATGGGATCAAGTGTTGGAATTAGCAAATGCCGCAGCAAAGAAGAACTGCAGACTGCATTTGACCTCGCTTTCCAATATGATCGTCGTGTGGTCGTAGAAGAAGGCGTCGTTGGAAGAGAAATCGAGATTGGTGTATTAGGCAATGATGAGCCGAAATGCTCTGTCGTTGGTGAAATTGCGCCTAAAACAGATTTTTATGATTACAAAGCAAAATATGAAGATGGCGATACAGATTTGATCATTCCGGCGAGTGTGTCAGAGGATGAATATAAGACGATTCATGACATGGCGATTAAGGCATTTAAAGCCCTCGATGGATCTGGTCTCGTACGTGCAGACTTCTTCCTTACAGAAAAAGGTGAAGTGTTGATCAATGAAGTGAATACAATGCCTGGATTCACACCATTTAGTATGTTCCCATTACTTTGGAAACACACTGGTGTAGAGTATCCAGAGTTAATTGAAAAGCTGGTGTCACTTGCAATTGAACGTCATCAAGAAAAACAAACCATTAAAACAACTTTTTAATGTGAGCAGCAAGCAGACACTATCCTTAGGTAGTGTCTCTTTTCCTTCAAACGTGAAATGAGAAAGAGAGGCGAAAAATCATGATCAAACGTACAGTGAAACAAATCGCCCAAATGGCTGGTGGAACCCTATCTAATCAAGCTTTTGGCGAAGAGCAGATTCACGGAGTGACAACAGATACACGAAAAGTATCAAACGGCGCCCTGTTTATCCCGCTTATCGGAGAACATTTTAACGGTCACACATTTGCTTCAAAAGCAGTGGAGCTAGGAGCCTCAGCTGTTCTTTGGAATCAAAAAGAAGCCAATCCGCCAGAAGGCGTTCCAGTAATTCTTGTAGAGGATACACTAGCTGCGCTTCAACAGCTGGCGAAATCATACTTAAAAGAAGAAAACCCTCGTGTTGTCGGTATTACAGGAAGTAATGGGAAAACCACAACGAAAGACATGATTCATTCCGTCTTGCAAACAGCGTATCAAGTTCATAAAACAGACGGTAACTTTAATAATCATATCGGTCTTCCGCTCACCATTCTTGCAATGCCAGAAGGAACCGATATTGCGGTTTTGGAGATGGGTATGAGTGCAAAAGGCGAAATCGAATTTTTATCAGATCTCGCTGAGCCGGATGCGGCAGTCATCACAAATATCGGGGAATCTCATATGCAAGATTTAGGATCAAGAGAAGCCATTGCTGATGCAAAATGTGAGATCGTCAAAGGGTTAAAAGAAGACGGTATCTTTTATTACTTAGGTGATGAGCCTTTGCTTCGCGAAAGAGCAAGTTCACTCTCTCAGCGTGTAAAAACCTTTGGAGAAGCAGAGGGCTGTGATATCAAGGTAACGCACATCAACCAGCTTGCAGAAGGAACAGAATTTCAGGTCGAAGGGTATGCCCAAGGTTTTCTCATTCCTGTATTAGGGAAACATAATGTGAAGAATGCACTTGCTGCTATTGCTATTGGCCAGCATTTTGGGCTGAATGAAAGACAAATAGCCCAGGGACTGATGCAAACGAAGTTGACGGGGATGCGTCTTGAGCTGTTTAAAACAGATAAAGGAATCACTGTCATTAATGATGCGTATAATGCAAGTCCTACTTCTATGAAGGCAGCCATTGATCTAGTGGGAGATATGGACGGCTTCGCCAATCGTATTCTTGTACTTGGAGATATGCTCGAAATGGGCAGTGAAGAAGAAACGTATCATTATGAACTTGGCCGTTACATCAAGCCGGAATTTATTGATCATGTCATGACGTATGGCCGTCTAGGTGCATTCATTGCTGAAGGAGCGAAAAAATCATTCGGGGCTGAGCACGTATTCTCCTTTATGGACAAAGAGGACCTGAAGAAAAAACTAACTGAAGTGGCAGGGCCTGACGATGTTGTGCTTGTCAAAGCCTCACGCGGTATGAAATTGGAAGAAGTCATTACTGCACTATAAAAGTGAGAAGGTGACAGAATGATTGGCTGTTTATGTATCCACGGTTTTACGGGTGCCCCTTATGAAGTAGAACCGCTGGCGCAATATTTAAAACAGACGGCAGATTGGGAAGTGCAGTCTGTCACGCTTCCGGGGCATGGGGATGAGCTTCAGTTAAAAGGCATTCTTTATCAAGAATGGATAGCGACAGCTGAACTCGAACTTCTATCCCTTTATCGAACTTGTGACACCGTGTATTTGATCGGCTTTTCTATGGGCGGAATGATTGCTTCTTACTTAGCAGCGAAGTACCCAGTTGCCCGTCTCGTCCTATTAAGTGCTGCGGCTAAATATGTGAACCCAAAACAAATGATGCAAGACACAAGGCAGATGGTGAAGGAGTCCCTGTCAGGGATCATTGATACCAACCCTTTATATGATCGATATCGCCATAAGCTCACAAGCACGCCGCTGTCAGCCGCGATAGAATTTATGAAGCTGGTAAAGCAAACGAAGAATTCGCTTGAGAAGCTTCATCTGCCTGTGTTAATTGTTCAAGGTGAAAGCGACGGGATTGTGCCTGCTTCAAGTGCAGAATTTATTTATCATAAAGTCCCGTCTCGCCAGAAAGAAATGTTTTATTTGCCCGATTGTAAACATCATGTTTGTCATGAGCCATGTGCCCCGCAATTGTTTGAGAAAGTAGAACATTTTCTAAAAAAAGCAATTTAATATATAGAAAAGCTAAAATGTGGCTAAACTAATATAAATTGAATCCCACTTGTTAAAATTTGCATCATTTTTGTCGAATGAGTGACAGGCATATGGTACAATAGGAAAGAAAAGGTGGTTGATTCGGTTGTTTCAATATGACGGAAAAACCTTTATCCCGCAGTCTAATTCGAGTAACGGAGAAGTATCAGCAGGAACCATATTTCAATATCGTCAGGACGGGAATATATTAACGGGCACATATCAAGGCGGCAGTATTGTATCTGGCGTACTTGTAGGAACTGTGAATGAGGATGGAACACTTCATTTTAGATACCACCATGTAAGCAAGGACGGCAGTATGAGAAGCGGGACTTGCAATTCCACTCCAAAGCAGCTGGATAACGGAAAAATTCAACTGTTTGAAAAGTGGAAATGGATGGACGGAGATCAAAGTGAAGGTGAATCTGTCATTGTAGAACAGTAGATATATCCATTTCTGTCTTGTTGAAAAACAAATAGTGTAATGGTAAGATATAAGGTAGGGTAATTCGGGCTTTGTATATAATGGACCTGTCCTTTCAGAAAAGGGCAGTTTTTAATGATCATTCACGAGATTACTGAAACAGCAATTAGAAGGAGTTTGAATAAATTGACTATAACGTTTCAAGATTTTCAATTAAGCGAAAGTCTCATGAAGGCTATTAACCGCATGGGATTTGAAGAAGCAACACCGATTCAAGCAGAAACGATTCCTCTCGGTCTTCAAAATAAAGATGTCATCGGACAAGCACAAACAGGAACAGGAAAAACTGCAGCATTTGGTATTCCTCTGGTTGAAAAAATCGACCCAGCGTCTCCAAATATCCAAGCGATTATCATTGCGCCAACAAGAGAATTAGCGATTCAAGTATCTGAAGAGCTATATAAAATCGGCCAAGACAAGCGTGCACGCGTACTTCCTATTTACGGTGGACAAGATATCGGCCGTCAAATCCGTTCGCTCAAGAAAAATCCTCATATCATCGTAGGGACTCCAGGACGTTTACTCGATCACATTAACCGTCGTACAATGCGTCTTCAAAACGTTGAAACAGTTGTGCTAGATGAAGCAGACGAAATGCTAAACATGGGTTTCATCGAAGACATTGAAGCGATCCTTTCAAATGTACCAAGTGAACACCAAACACTTTTATTCTCTGCGACAATGCCTGCACCAATTAAGCGCATTGCAGAGCGTTTCATGACAAACCCAGAACACGTAAAAGTAAAAGCGAAAGAAATGACAGTATCTAACATCCAACAGTTCTATTTGGATATTCACGAACGTAAAAAGTTTGATACATTGACTCGTCTTCTTGACATTCAATCACCTGAGCTTTCAATTGTCTTCGGCCGTACGAAACGCCGTGTTGACGAATTGACTGAAGCACTTAACCTTAGAGGTTATACAGCTGAAGGAATTCATGGTGACCTGACTCAAGCAAAACGTATGGTTGCGCTTCGTAAATTCAAAGAGGGTTCAATCGATGTGCTTGTCGCAACAGACGTTGCAGCACGTGGACTTGATATCTCAGGCGTAACACACGTGTATAACTTTGACGTACCGCAAGATCCAGAAAGCTACGTGCACCGTATTGGACGTACAGGACGTGCTGGACGTACAGGTATGGCGATGACATTCATCACACCACGTGAAAAAGATATGCTTCGTGCGATTGAGCAAACGACTAAACGTAAAATGGATCGTATGAAAGAGCCTACACTAGATGAGGCGATTGAAGGACAACAGCAAGTAACAGTTGACCGTCTACGCACAATCATCAGTGAAAACAACTTGAACTTCTACATGACAGCTGCTGCTGAATTGTTGGAAGATCATGATTCTGTAACAGTGGTTGCAGCTGCGATCAAAATGATGACAAAAGAGCCGGATGCAACGCCTGTTCGTTTGACAGATGAAGCACCAATGATTTCTAAACGTCATCGTAACAACCGCAGCTCTTCTAAACGCAGAGACGGCGGCGGTGGCGGAGGCTACCGTGGAAAAGGCAAGAACAGCCGTTCATCTTATGGTGATAAAAAGCGTTCTTCAAATGACCGCAATCGTTCTTCTAACGATCGTCGTCAAAAGAAATCTTATAACAACTAACATACAAGAGCGAATCCTTTGCAGGGTTCGCTTTTTTTTTTTATAAGCTGAAATTGAAACTTTTTAGGCTTTGTTACGTAATATATTGATAGAAAAGTAAGAGAATGGGGGAAGAATGTGAGAAAACAGCCGCAACGTCAAATTAGTTTAAATGGTTTAAAGGTATGGCGTCTTCAAAATGGAATTATCTCATTGATTTTCTTACTCATCATCATTGGGGTATTTGTTGCCAGCTACTATTTTCAATGGCCATATTGGATTGGAGCGATCCTTTCTGGTTTATGGGTCTTACAGGTCATTTTTGGCATTTGGCTCATACCAAAAATCCGCCACCACATCTGGCGCTACGAAGTATTCGAAAATGAAATTGAAATACAGCATGGACTCATTCGCGTCACACGTGTCATTGTGCCAATGGTTCGTGTTCAGCATGTTGATACATCTCAAGGGCCGCTTTTAAGGCGCTACCGTTTGGCATCTGTTCAAATTTCGACTGCTGCCACAGTTCATGATATACCGGCGCTAGAATTAGAAGAGGCAGATGAGCTTCGTGATTACATATCTCGTTTAGCAAGGGTGACGGAAGATGATGTCTGAACCAAAACGTGTACATCCCATTTCGATGTTCATTGATTTTATATCAGATGCTGTATCCATGATCAAAAACTTCATTATCCCTTTTTTCGTGTTGATTTTTGTGAACTCGAATTCGAGCATTCGCTTTTATGCATTTATTATTCTTGGTGTGCTTCTTTTGTGGAAAGCCGTTTTTACCATTTTAGAATGGAGACGATTCACTTACCGGATGGAAGACGATGAATTTCGTGTGGAATCGGGTGTGATTACGAAAAAGAAAAAATATATCTCGTTAGAACGAATTCAAACGGTTAATACAAGTGAAGGCATTTTTCAGCGGATTTTCGGTTTAGTGCGGGTTCAAATCGAAACGGCAGGCGGAACGGATGGTCCAGAAGTGAGCCTGACCGCGATTACAAAAGCAGAAGCGGAACAATTAAAGCAGTCGATTTTCAACCGGAAGAAAAGCTTGCAGGAAGAAGAAATGACGGATGAAGCAGGTGATCTGAATGGCCATTTGACTGCGCAAAAACCTATGCAGGAAGAAATCAATGTCTCCTATCGTATGGGTGTGCCAGAATTGCTTTTGGCTGCCACCACTTCAAGCGGTATCGGTGTCATTATCTCAGGGTGTCTCGCCATCTACACGCAAATAGATGAAATTCTCCCTTTGGACGGGTTCTTCAAGCAGTTCTCTTTTTTAAGCCATGCGAGCATTGAAATCTATGCGATTTTGATATTTCTTGCCGTATTGATCGCTTGGATCTTGAGTGTTGGGGTAACAGCACTTCAGTATGCAAATTTTGCTGCAAAACGAAAAGGGAATGACATCATCATTACAAGAGGGCTCATCGAGAGACATCAAATGACCATTCCACTTGCGAGAATTCAAGCAGTGAAAATCAAAGAGAATATGATCCGTGAGCCTTTTGGTTTTGCGACCGTGATGCTTGTTAGTGCAGGAGGTTCAATTACAGAGAAAGAAACCTCTTCCGTCTTATTTCCGCTCATTCGGAAGAAAAAAATAAATGAATTGCTGTCACAATTCACCGATCATTATCATGTAGCACCAGAATCAGAGCTGAAAAAAGTGCCAAAACGTTCACTCAAACGCTACTTGATCTCATATGGTTTTGTGCCGTTACTTGTAGGTGTCATCCTGTCGGTACGCTTTCCGCCATGGGGATATTTGGGACTCATTCCGTTACCACTAGCTCTATTCTTTGGCTATTTAGCTTATAAACAATCAGGATATACAATCAAAGATTCATTGATTCAAATGACATCAAGAGGCATTGGCAAGACCACTGGCATTGTCTTGAGAAAACGAATGCAAAACTATACGATGACGCAATCTTTTTTCCAAAAGAAAGGCCGGGTCGCAAGTATTCACACCTTTGTGAAATCCTCTGCGCTGCTTGATTCCTTTGGTGTGCATCACCTTGAGGAAGAAGATGCGGCACGTGTATTTGATTGGTATTCGTATGAAAAAAATGAATCGTCTTAAACGAAAAATGTCGATCAGCTCCTGCTTGAGGAGTGATCGACATTTTTTATGAGATCAATAGCGTCTTTTTTTCGAATGGAAAAGCAGCGTAATCGGTGCTAGAATCATACCGCCGATCAATCCAAATAAGTGAGCCATGATATTGATGTTCGAATTGACGAACGTCATGATGACAGAAACAGCAAGAATCGTTAAAATCACTTGTGAATTCCCGCGGTCCATCATGTGCGGTTTAAACAGGACAAGGTATAGATAAACCCCAAACAAACCGAAGATCGCACCAGAAGCGCCAACGTGTACATACTCTAAAGGCTCCACCCAATAGGTTCCGAGATTGCCAATGAACCCTGCACCAAGATAAATGATCAGAAATCGAACCTTCCCAAGCAAATGTTCAAGCGCTGGGGCGAATAAGAAAAGGGACATGGAATTAAATAAAATATGCGTGAGACTTCCGTGAAGAAAAATAGGTGTGACGAGCCGCCACCATTCTCCAGCCGCTACACCATAATTGAAACCGACGAGATGATCCTGTCCAAGCTGTATAATAGGGATAGGAACCGCAAATATAAGCCACAGGCCAATTTGTAAAGCAAGGATCGCTGTTACGATTGGATACGATCTAATAAATTGTTGAAAGCTCTCCGTTCGAATAAACATAACAAACCCCTTTTGACTAGATAATGGTAAGTTTATAGTAACACGTTTATGAAGCGAACACTCAAATTAGTACGAGTATCATAGGAGGTACCTCATGATCAAAGGAATAGGCATTGATATTGTAGAGATCGACCGTCTTTCGCGAGTGCTCAGCAGACAGCCTCGTTTACCGGAACGAATTTTGACTTTAAGTGAACAGGACGTCTTTCGTACACTCAATGAAAAAAGACAGCTGGAATTTTTGGCAGGGCGTTTTGCGGCAAAGGAAGCTTTCGCTAAAGCATATGGAACAGGAATCGGTCAGCATTTAAGCTTTCATGACATAGACATTCAAAAAGACGATAATGGAAAACCCTTCATCAAAAGCAAGAAAGCAGAGGGAGATCAGGTTCATGTGTCCATTACCCATACAAAGGAATATGCTGCTGCACAAGTTTTAATTGAAAGGTTGTCAAGCTAGTCTGCATATTGTTTGTCCCCCCTTCATATATTGGGTAGTGCGATAAGGAAGGGCGAGTTGCTAACAGGCTTTGATGGTTCGCGGTACGCAGTTAACTCTTGAGGCGTACTGTTAAAGTCAAACAAGCGGTTTCTTCCTTTTAACACAATTAACGAAGGGGTTGAAAAGGGTGAGAAAAAGCTTTGTTTTGCTTGTAACGGGAATCCTTTTTGTACTGATTCTCTCCGCATGCGGTCAAAAATCTCAGCAGGATATCGTTGGAGATTTAAACAAAAAGGCAGAGGAAATGACATCATACAAAGCCAAAGCAAAAATGACCATTGAGACAGGAAATGACCCGCAGGAGTACCAGGTAGAAATTTGGTACAAAAAGCCGGAGCTTTACCGTGTCTATTTAGAAAATCCGAAAAAGGATCAGAGTCAAGTCATTTTAAGAAATGGCAATGGTGTGTTTGTGCTGACACCTTCATTGAACAAGAGCTTCCGTTTCCATAGTGATTGGCCGAATAATAGCAGTCAGGTCTATTTATTCGAATCACTTGTGAAGGATATTAAAAATGACAGCGCAGCTCAGTTCAAAGCGAAAGAGTCCAAGTATGTGTTCGAAACGAAGACCAATTATCAGCACAACCAAATGCTGCCTACCCAAGAGATTACCTTTCATAAGAAAACAATGGCGCCTGCCAGTGTGAAAGTGCTGGATAGCGACAAAAAGCCAATGGTGAAAGTGGAATTTTCTCACTTTGAATTCAATAAATCTTTTGACAAAGATGCATTTGATGAGAAGAAAAACATGACACTCTCTCAAATGGATGTTGCCACAAGTGCAGACCCATCTGACAGCTTTGCGGTGAAAACACCAGTTGATATGCCAGAAGGCGTGAAGAAGATGGAAGAGAAAGAAATGACGACAGATGCTGGGAAGCGTTATGTGATTACGTACGGCGGCAAGAAATCCTTCACACTCATTCAGGAAAAAGCGCGAGTAGCTGAAGCATCTACGCCTGTCACGATGAACGGCGAGCCGGTCGATCTTGGTATGACAGTAGGGGTTCTGACAGATCAATCCCTCTCATGGACATCTGACGGAGTTGACTACTTAATTTCCTCAAGTGATCTATCGAAAGAAGAGCTTTTGATGGTCGCAAAGAGTGTAGAAGGCCAGTCAGCTAAATAAATGAAGTTCTCAGGCGGAAAGCCTTGATAAATGAAGCATCAGCCCTGTGCAAGGGCTGATTTTCTTTGATTTGTTTCACATTATTCTTGATTTTTAGTATCATATGAAGGGATTGAATCATTCAATAGGGAAGTGTGACTGATGGACACAAATGCCTTTTATAGAGACACATGGGCAGAAATTAATTTAACAGCAATCAAGCACAATGTTTCACATATGAAAGATCATATCGGTCAAAATGTTCAATTGATGGCTGTTGTGAAAGCCAATGCATATGGACATGGAGATATAGAAGTGGCAAGAGCTGCACTCAAAGCAGGAGCAGACTTGTTAGCTGTAGCCTTTTTAGATGAGGCCATTTCTTTAAGAAATCAAGGCATTAAAGCACCGATTCTTGTACTCGGCGCAGTACCGCCGGAGTATGTCAAAACCGCTGTTCGATACAATGTGATCATGACTGCTTACTCCATAGAGTGGCTGAGGGAAGTCGCCCACATGGTGAAAGGGCAGATGGGACAACCCATTCGTTTTCATTTGAAAATAGACAGCGGAATGAACCGTTTAGGTGTGAAAACGTTGGAGCAAGTCAGCGAAGTAAAGAAGCTCGTCAGCGAGCATACTTATTTACAGCTGGAAGGAGTATTTACTCACTTTGCGACCGCGGATGAAAAGGATGAGAACTATTTTGATCGGCAGGTCGACACCTTTCAAACCCTGCTTCAGCCGCTTCATACGGAAAAGCTGCTCGTTCATTGTGCCAATAGTGCAGCGGGTTTAAGGTTTAAAGAAGTGTTGTTTAATATGGTTCGCTTCGGCATCAGTATGTACGGGCTGTCACCATCAGAGGAAATCAAAGATGAACTTCCTTTCAAGCTGAAAGAAGCCATGTCTCTTCATACAAAGCTTGCCCATGTGAAGCTTATTCAAAAGGGTGAGAGTGTCAGCTATGGGGCGACGTATACAGCTAATCAAGATACATGGATCGGTACGGTACCAGTCGGCTATGCAGACGGGTGGATTCGGAAGCTGGCAGGCACGGAAGTACTTGTTGGCGGAAAGCGCCGGAAGATTGCCGGAAGGGTATGTATGGATCAATTCATGGTTGAACTGAAAGAGAATCTTCCGGCAGGGGAGCCAGTCGTTTTGATTGGTGGACAAGGTGAAGAAATGGTATCAGTCGATGAAATTGCAAATAGGCTTGAAACCATTAACTATGAAGTCACTTGCTCCATTGGCCACCGCGTCCCAAGAGTATATATAGAGGACGGCAAAAGGGTGCATGTGCGGAATCCGCTGCTTCAAGGCGGGTCAAGCTTTTTCTAAGCAGCTTTCACAGGAACGATCGTCAAACTGACATCGTTCCTCAGCATGTAGACAAACCCTCGCATTCGGTGTCAGGCCTGCGTGCCGGTGCTCACGAATGTCAAATTCGCTCCGCGCCGGTACTCGTCCTTCCTAGACTGCAAAGGTTTTCTATCACGCTGAAAAGAAGACAAAGGGCTAAAATCAACATCATTTTAGCCCTTTGTCAACAATCTGAGGAACGATCGTCAAACTGACATCGTTCCTTTTTATTCGACAAAAAAGGGGTAAACATTCTCCCTTTTTTAGAGATTTTGGAAATACCGTATGATTTTCGGAAAAAAGCGTATAATGTGAAAGAGGAACTCCATTATCATCTTTGATTTACGGGTGAACAGCCGCTTCATGTTCTAATAAGAAATCATGAAAAAACAGCTTTGCTTGCGCATTGAATAATGGTATGATTAGTCTTGGAATGGATCGAAACGGTATCCGTAAGTTTTGTGGAGGTGTATGTTTTTTGTCTGAATCCAGCGCAACAAACGAAATGAAGATTCGACTACCGGAGGCTTTGATGTCTGAAATCGAACGAGTAGCAGAGCAGGATAAGGTAACAAGAAATGAATTGATCTACCGAGCGACAAAAACGTATATTCGTGAACGTAATATTCGACAAAATCGTGAATCGATGAGACGCGGCTACATGGAGATGGCGAAAATTAATCTGAATATCTCTTCAGAGGCACAATACGCAGAATTTGAGGCTGAGAATACAGTTGAGCGATTAGTCAGCGGGGGTTAAACATTTGATTGTTAAACGCGGTGATGTTTACTTTGCTGATTTATCTCCTGTTGTTGGCTCCGAGCAGGGCGGGGTTCGCCCAGTATTGGTGATTCAAAATGACATTGGAAATCGCTTCAGCCCGACTGCTATCGTTGCAGCCATAACAGCCCAAATACAAAAAGCGAAATTACCGACTCACGTCGAAATTGATGCAAAGCGCTACGGCTTTGAACGAGATTCTGTCATTCTCTTGGAGCAGATTCGTACAATCGATAAACAAAGATTGACAGATAAAATCACACATCTTGATGATGAGATGATGGAGAAGGTTGATGAAGCCTTACAAGTGAGTTTGGCTCTTATTGATTTTTAATATGGTGAGATTTGGTTGCTCTCTTGGGAGCAACTTTTTTTTGTGTTCAATTTTTATTAACGTTATAATGAAGAAAGACTAAAAAGAAGTGCTGTTTATGTACGTAGGGGGTAAAACATGTCGAATCATATCGTGTTAGCTTTTTCAAGAGAGCATCGAGAGGAATTACAAAAAGAGTGGACGGACATTTTTAGACGACTCGGAGAAAAGGAAACGGACATGATGCTGAACGACAATATGTATGAAACCATCTGTTCGGAATATGTTCAATTAATCATTACATCTCTTTCAGAAGGGTATGCTGAAGATTTTGAAGAAAAAGTCCAAACTTTTGCTTTAAAAATTGTTCAAATGGGTATATCACTTAAGTTACTGGCAAATGGTCTAACAGAAATCCGTACTCATTTATATCAAAAAATGAACGATGACAAAAATACAACAGAAGAAAGTCATGACCTCATCTGGCAAATTGATCGATTCATCACACCTATTCATAACGAGATCTTAAACCAGTATTCCATCTCATGGGAGAAAACAGTCAACCTTCAAAAAATCGCGCTGCAGGAACTTTCTGCCCCGCTGATCCCAGTATTTGAGCACATTACCGTCATGCCGCTTGTTGGAACAATTGACACAGAACGTGCCAAAAAAATTATGGAGAATCTGCTCAACGGTGTCGTCAAACATCGCTCACAGGTCGTCTTGATTGATATTACGGGTGTACCTGTCGTTGACACAATGGTGGCGCATCATATCATTCAAGCATCAGAGGCTGTGAGATTAGTAGGTGCGAAGTGCTTGCTTGTCGGTATTCGTCCAGAAATAGCCCAAACCATTGTGAACCTTGGAATTGATTTATCTCAAGTTACAACAAAGAATACCCTTCAAAAAGGAATTCAAACTGCTTTGGAAATGACAAATCGAAAAATTGTTTCATTGGAGGGATAACCCAGTGAGAAATCACCCGAAGATTCCAATCTTAAAACTATATAACTGTCTTCTGATTTCGATACAGTGGGAGCTTGATGATCAAACAGCTCTCCACTTTCAAGAAGACTTGCTGAATAAAATTCATGAAACAGGAGCAAACGGTGTTGTCATTGACCTTACATCCGTTGACATGATTGATTCCTTTATTGCAAAGGTATTAGGTGATGTGATCACGATGTCCAAGCTCATGGGAGCAAAAGTTGTATTAACAGGAATACAGCCGGCAGTCGCTGTGACGCTGATTGAACTTGGAATATCGCTTGAAGAAATTCAGACAGCACTAGATCTTGAACAAGGGCTTGAGACACTGAAGCGGGAATTGGGGGAATAGATATGAAAGACCAATCCTGTGTAAGAATATTGACGGAATGGGACATAGTCGCAGCAAGACAACTGGGGCGCAATGTTGCAAAAGAACTTGGATTTGGAACAGTTGACCAAGCAAGAATTACGACGGCCATTTCAGAATTAGCTCGAAACATCTATTTATACGCTGGTAAAGGTCAGATTTGTATAGATGAAGTGATGGAGCGCGGAAAGCGTGGACTCAAAGTCATCGCAGCCGATGAGGGGCCAGGTATCATGGATATACGTAAAGTAATGGAAGACGGATTTTCAACATCAGGCGGGCTCGGAGCAGGTCTTCCGGGCGTCAGACGACTGATGGATGAATTTAAATTAGATTCTGCACCAGAACAAGGAACGGAGATACAAGCTGTTAAGTGGCTTCGCTAGGAGGGAAACCATGGATTTTAAGGAGGTAATGGAGCAGCGGTACCATCAGCTGCTCAGTCGTTATATCAGTGATTTAACTGAAACATCGCTTTATCAAGCTCAAAAATTTAGCCGTAAAACCATTGAGCATCAAATACCTCCTGAAGAAATAGTGAGTGTTCACCGAAAAGTGATTCAGGAGCTTTACCCTGATTTGCCGGAAGATGTTTTTCATTCACTAGACTTCTTAATTGAAGTCATGATTGGGTACGGACTTGCCTACCAAGAACATTTAACACTCAGAGGCATCCAGCAAGAAATAAAATCTGAAATCGAAATTGCTGCAAATGTTCAGCAAACCCTTCTGGAAACGAAAATTCCAGAAGGAGATACCTTTGATATTGGTGCAATTAGTGTACCGGCAAAACAGATGAGTGGAGATTATTACCACTTTGTGACGGATCACGATACAATCAATATCGCGATCGCAGATGTCATTGGAAAGGGAATCCCGGCTGCGCTCTGTATGTCGATGATTAAATATGCGATGGATTCCTTGCCAGAGTCAGGGAGCGGCCCAACAAAGGTGCTGAAAACCCTGAATCGTGTAGTCGAGCAAAACGTAGACCCAAGTATGTTTATCACGATGTTCTATGGCAGCTATAATAAAGAAACGCATGAGTTTAAATACGCATCGGCTGGTCATGAGCCGGGCTTTTTCTATTGCAAAAAAGAGAACACATTTTACGATTTAGACGCAAAAGGGCTTGTCCTTGGAATCGCACCAGACTTTGACTACAGACAGTATGAGAAGCATTTGGACGTAGGAGACATGGTGATCTTATTCTCTGATGGGGTCACAGAATCCAAGTCAGAGGATGGTTTCTTAGAGCGGGAGGACATCAAAACACTCATATCAGAGCACCTATCCTATTCAGCTCAAGAAATGGTGGATGCCATCTACGCCAGCTTACTCAAACTGCAGGATTTTCAGCTGCACGATGACTTTACTTTACTTGTTCTCAAAAGAAAGGTTTAGAAAGTGAACATGCGGGTATATAAAACTTTAGGAAACAAGAATTTCGAGGTGAATGCATAATGAATATGTCTGTAAAAGAGCATCAAATAGATCAAAAAACGAAAATCAGTGTCAGCGGAGAAATTGATGTGTACTCCGCTCCTGAGCTAAGAGAAACGCTCATGCCTAAAGCTGAGGCGGGAGAGCATCTTGAAATCTGTTTAAAGGATGTTACGTATATGGATAGCACAGGTTTAGGTGTATTCGTTGGGCTGTTTAAAGCGGCTCAAAAAGCAGGTGGCACATTAAAGCTTGAGAACTTGTCAGAACGACTTGTAAGGTTGTTTGAAATCACTGGATTAAAGGACATCATTGACATTTCTGCAAAGTCAGAGGGTGGGGTACAATGAACGAATCAGTAGATCGAATCGAGATGAAAATACCGGCAAAACCAGAATATGTAGGCATCATTCGCTTGACTCTGTCAGGCGTAGCGAGCCGGATGGGCTATGCCTATGAAGAGATTGAGGACTTAAAAATTGCCGTCAGTGAGGCCTGTACAAATGCAGTTCAGCATGCCTACAAAGGTGAAGACGGCGAAGATGGAGAGGTGGCTGTTCGCTTTCTTGTCTACGAGGATCGTCTAGAAATCATTGTCGCTGACAAAGGCGGTAGCTTTGACTTTAAGCAAAAACAGGAAGACCTCGGACCGTACACATCTGCTCATACGGTGGATCAATTGGCAGAAGGAGGTCTTGGTTTATACTTAATGCAAACATTGATGGATGAAGTCGAGGTGCAAGCAAACTCCGGAGTTACCGTGGCGATGACAAAGTTTTTAAACAGGGAGCGAGTTGACCATGACACAACCATCCAAAACTATGAAACTAACTAAAGATGAAGTAGACCGCCTCATCCAAAGCTATCAAACCAATCAAGACGAGCAGGCGCAGCTCACGCTGGTCGAATGCTATACAAACTTGGTTGATATGCTGGCGAAAAAATATTCTAAAGGAAAAAGCTTTCATGAGGACCTTAGACAAGTTGGAATGATAGGTTTACTTGGCGCCATTAAACGATACGACCCGCTCGTCGGTAAATCATTTGAAGCCTTTGCCATTCCAACCATCATCGGGGAAATCAAACGCTTTTTACGAGATAAGACATGGAGTGTTCATGTACCAAGGCGGATCAAAGAGCTTGGACCAAGAATTAAAATGGCAGTCGATCATTTGACAACAGAGACACAGAAGTCACCTAAAGTCCAAGAAATTGCAGAATACCTAGATGTAACAGAAGAAGAAGTACTTGAAACCATGGAGATGGGCAAAAGCTATCAAGCACTGTCTGTTGACCAAGGCGTAGAGGCTGATTCTGAAGGAAGTACTGTGACGATTTTAGACGTTGTGGGCTCACAGGAAGAGGGCTACGAACGTGTGAACCAAAAATTGATGCTTGAGAGTGTGCTTCATGTGCTGTCGGATAGAGAAAAAGAGATTATCAATCTGACTTACTTGCAAAATAAGAGTCAGAAAGAGACAGGCGATTTACTTGGTATATCCCAAATGCATGTATCAAGACTGCAGCGGAAGGCAGTGAAAAAACTGCGAGATGCATTATCAGAAGATGCGTCTATGGAGCTAGGGTAATGAAACAGATTGAACAGCATGAGCATGTAAAAGCCATTATCTATCAATCGAATAAAGAAGGAAAGTCATGCTGCGGGGACAGTTTTTTTATTAAAGCAGATGATGAAGAACTAATTTGTGCTGTAGCAGACGGATTAGGCAGCGGCCAGTACGCCAATGAATCATCTTCTTTAGTCAGCGAAATTGTCGAAGAATATGGACATGAGGATGTGGCGACCCTCATCGACAGATGCAATCAGGCCATGAAAAATAAACGCGGGGCCACTGTGGCCATATTAAAGGTGAATTTTTCCCAGCAGCAATTTACCTATTGTTCGGTTGGTAATATTCGGTTTATCTTGAATGCACCTTCTGGCGATTATATTTATCCATTTCCGACATCAGGATACTTATCAGGAAAACCTAGAAAATATAAAACATACTCCTATCCCTACGAAAAAGGATCGATATTCATTATGTATTCAGACGGACTGAATGTGCCAAACATGCGCATGTGTTTAAAGCATGGACATTCAGTTGAAGACATTGCCAAACAGCTTGAAACATACACACAAGAAAAAAAGGACGATCTCACCTATGTACTTGGTCAGCTCACGTAAAATAGCTGACCTTTTTTCTGTTTTGCCGGTTTTTTTGATACACTAAAAGAGAAGACACAGTGAGAGGATGCAAAGTATGAAGACATCTGACTTTTTATTGAAACAAATTGCGACAGAATTAAAGCTTTCAACAAAACAAATTGAAAGTGTGATCAAGCTTTTAGAGGATGGCAACACCGTCCCGTTTATTGCCCGTTATCGGAAAGAGCAGACAGGCTCACTGGATGAGGTGCAAATTCAAACCATTTCAGAGCGCTATACATATATCCAAAATGTCACGAACCGAAAAGAAGAAGTCATTCGCTTAATTGCTGAACAAGACAAACTAACCGATGAATTAAAACAGAAAATTGAACAAGCTCATAAACTGCAAGAGGTCGAAGATTTATACCGGCCATTCAAACAAAAGCGCAAAACAAAGGCGAATGTAGCCAAAGCAAAAGGGCTGGAGCCGCTGGCGGAATATTTACTCACGCTGCCAAGCGATCAGATCGAGAAGAAAGCAGCTGCTTTTATTAACGAAGAAAAAGAAGTGATAAATGTAGAAGAGGCACTTGAAGGTGCGCAGCACATCATTGCTGAACAGCTGGCAGATGATCCTGATATGCGAAAATGGATTCGCAGTGAAACGTACCAAAAGGGCAGTCTGGTCACATCAGGAAAAGATGTCGAAAGCGATGAGAAAAACGTCTATGAAATGTATTATGATTATCAAGAGCCAATCAAAAAGATTGTTCCACACCGTGTACTAGCGGTCAACCGCGGGGAGAAAGAAGGCATTTTAAAGGCAGCCATCGAACCACCTGCTGAAAATATTCGCTTCTATCTCGACAAACAAGTTCTTAAAGGCAAACAGACGACGGCGAGACCGTTTATTGAAGCGGCAATCGATGATGCGTATAAACGCCTCATTCAGCCTTCCATCGAACGAGAAATACGAAAAGAGCTGACAGAAAAAGCAGAGGAACAAGCAATTCATATTTTTGCTGAAAACTTAAGAAAACTGCTGCTTCAGCCGCCAATGAAAGGGAAACGTGTACTTGGCGTCGACCCCGCATTTCGGACAGGCTGTAAATTAGCTGTCGTAGATGATACAGGCAAAGTCCATCATATTGGCGTTATTTACCCGCATCCGCCCGTGCAGAAAAAAGCGGAAGCGAAACAAAAAGTGAAAGAGATCATTCAATCATCAAACATCGAAGTCATTGCGATTGGAAACGGAACAGCCTCAAGAGAGACAGAACAATTCATTGCAGACTTGATTCAAGAACTGGATCAGCCGGTGTCTTATTTGATTGTGAATGAAGCAGGAGCAAGTGTTTACTCCGCATCAGCACTTGCGCGAGAAGAGTTTCCAGATCTGCAAGTCGAAGAACGAAGCGCCATCTCAATCGCTAGAAGATTACAAGATCCTTTAGCAGAGCTTGTGAAAATTGATCCGAAGTCTGTTGGTGTGGGCCAATACCAGCATGACGTCAGCCAGAAGCAATTAAACAGCTCGTTAACCTTTGTGGTAGAAACAGTCGTCAACCAAGTCGGTGTAAACGTCAATACCGCCTCACAGGCGCTGCTGCAATATGTATCAGGCCTTTCAAAAGCTGTCGCAGGGAATATCATCAAGCGCCGCGAAGAGATTGGGAGATTCACAAGCAGAAAAGAATTGAAGGATATCCCAAGGCTCGGAGCTAAGACATATGAGCAGTGTATCGGCTTCCTTCGCATTACAGATGGACAAGACCCGCTTGATCGTACAGGTATTCACCCTGAGAGCTATAAAGAAACAAAACAGTTTTTACGCATGATTAACATGACGCCAGACGACCTTGGCACAGAGCAGTTAAAAGAGAAAATTGCTGAGGTTAAACTGGACAAAGCAGCCCAGCAGCTAGACATTGGGACAATTACACTTCAAGATATCATTGATCAGCTGACAAGACCTGAGCGTGATCCGCGGGATGAAGTACCAAAGCCGCTGCTCAAGACAGATGTGTTGAAATTGGAAGACTTGAAGCAAGGAATGGAGCTGCAAGGAACGGTGAGAAACGTTGTAGACTTCGGCGCATTCGTTGATATTGGTGTAAAGCAGGATGGGCTTGTGCATATTTCCAAGCTAAGCAACCGTTTTGTGAAGCATCCGCTTGATGTTGTATCAGTTGGTGACATTGTGACCGTATGGGTGGACTCTGTTGACCAGGCAAAAGGTCGTGTTGCCCTCTCCATGCTGAAACCAGAGTAAACAAAAAAACGAGGCGCACCTTAGGATGGGGTGTGCCTTGATGTGACTGAATGTTTTTTTCTATAGAAGTACCAGCATTGATTCAGCAATTTGATTTGATAATGATTTTTCTCATAAAATGCCTTCTGCATCTGATTTTTCAGCCAGTTGGGCATCGCCCATTCCTCCTTTGATCGAAACAGTGGATGTACCTTCAATGTATGCATAGGGGAAATTGTCCCGTTCGAGGTTTTTATAGAAAGGAACGATCTTGATTGAACGAGAGAGAGTTACAGCAGTTAACAGAGCACATTTCCCAGCAGTTCTTTGGCAAGGCATTCCGCCATCAGGCTGTTTTTAATGACCGTCTAAAAACGACAGGCGGGCGATATTTACTTGGTACACACAACATCGAACTGAACCGCCGATACCTAGAGGAGCATGGGCGAGAAGAATTAATCGGGATCATCAAGCATGAGCTGTGTCATTATCATCTGCACCTTGAGGGAAAGGGCTATCAGCATCGTGACCGTGATTTTAAAGCCTTATTAAAACAAGTAGGAGCACCGCGTTTTTGTACACCGCTAAAGACCATGCAAAATAAGCGCCGTGCGGAGAAACGCCATGAATATATTTGCACAGGATGCGGCCGGTCTTTTATTAGGAAAAGACGGTTTGATACCTCTCGTTATGTATGCGGCGTCTGCAAAGGGAAATTAAAGTGGCTGCGCACAACCGATTCATTGTGATAAGCATTCCTCTATGGGGATGCTTTTTTTGTTCCAATAGATGTGTGGACATATTGAGACAAAATGAGACGCATGTCTCATTTTGTCTCTTTTTTCATCGGTGTGATTCGGTCAAATCCTAAGTGTTCATGCGTCGTCATGTTGGCACGATTTTTGCTTGTATAGAAGTGCAAGCAAAAAAGATAGGAGGTTTTACCAAATGGAAATGGCATTGACTAAAGAAAAAGCCGTATGGATGTATCAAAAGATGCAGGAAATCCGCCAATTTGAAGACCGGGTGCACACGCTTTTTACAAAAGGAATTTTGCCGGGGTTTGTCCATCTTTATGCTGGCGAAGAAGCTGTTGCCGTAGGAGTCTGTGCTCATCTGAATGAAAAAGACAGTATTACAAGTACACACCGGGGCCACGGCCACTGTATAGCGAAGGGCTGTGATCTAAAAGGAATGATGGCAGAAATCTATGGGAAAGCAACAGGTCTCTGTAAAGGCAAAGGCGGATCCATGCACATTGCAGATTTTGATAAAGGAATGCTTGGTGCTAACGGAATTGTTGGAGGGGGCTTTCCTCTTGCGTGCGGGGCAGCCCTCACAGCTAAATATAAAAAGACAGAAAATGTAAGCGTTTGCTTTTTTGGGGATGGTGCAAACAATCAAGGAACTTTCCACGAAGGAATCAATCTTGCGGCCATTTGGAAACTGCCTGTCATTTTCATTGCAGAAAACAATGGGTACGGGGAAGCGACACCATTTTCCTATGCTTCAAGCTGCAAATCAATTGTGGATCGAGCGGCCGGTTATGACATTCCTGGGATTCAAGTGGATGGAAAAGATGTGATGGCCGTTTATCAAGCCGCAGAACAAGCAATTGAACGAGCAAAAAATGGAGAAGGTCCGACATTAATTGAATGCATGACATATCGAAATTATGGCCATTTCGAAGGAGACGCCCAGCGTTATAAAACCAATCAAGAAAAAACAGAACACCAAGAAGAGAGAGATGCGATCGCTCTTTTTAAAAATGAATTGATCAAGCAGCAGCTGCTGACGAATGGGGAGCTATCAAATATTGAAGCGGCTGTAGCAGAAGCGATAGATGAAGCCGTTACATTCAGTGAAGAAAGTGAATATCCAGATCAGACCGAATTATTGACCGACGTATATGTTTCGTATCAATAAATCAGAAGGGGGAGAGAAAAATGACAAGAGAAATCAGCATGTCTAGTGCATTAAATGAAGCGATTAAACTTGCCATGAGAAGAGACGAGAATGTCATTTTAATGGGGGAAGATGTTGCTGGAGGCGCTCATGTCGATCACTTACAAGATGATGAAGCATGGGGCGGTGTGCTTGGTGTAACGAAAGGAATCGTTCAGGAGTTTGGACGTGAGCGAGTCCTTGATACACCGATTAGTGAAGCTGGCTATGTAGGTGCGGCCATGGCAGCTGCTTCCACAGGGCTAAGGCCAATTGCAGAACTCATGTTTAATGATTTTATCGGTACCTGTCTAGACCAAGTGCTAAATCAAGGAGCAAAATTTCGATACATGTTTGGCGGAAAAGCAGAGGTACCGATCACGATCAGAACGACACATGGGGCGGGTTTTAGAGCAGCTGCCCAGCATTCACAAAGCTTGTATGCGCTATTTACAAGCATCCCTGGATTAAAAGTAGTGGTGCCTTCTTCGCCATACGATGCCAAAGGATTGCTGCTGGCAGCCATCGAAGATCAGGACCCTGTCATCTTTTTTGAGGATAAAACGCTTTACAATATCACAGGAGATGTTCCAGAACGATACTACACGCTGCCGCTTGGCAAAGCAGATGTGAAAAGAGAAGGCTCAGATGTGACCATTTTTGCAGTAGGCAAACAAGTTCATACAGCACTCGAAGCGGCAGAACAATTAGCTGCACGTGGAATTGAAGCGGAGGTGATTGATCCAAGAAGCTTGTCACCGCTCGATGAAGAGGCCATTCTAACTTCAGTAGAAAAAACAAATCGGCTTGTCATTGTAGATGAAGCAAATCCAAGGTGCGGAATTGCCGCAGATATTTCTTCTTTGGTTGCGGACAAAGGATTCGATTTACTTGACGCTCCAATCAAAAAAGTGACGGCTCCTCATACACCAGTTCCGTTTTCACCACCGCTTGAAGATATCTATTTGCCGACACCTGATAAGGTTGTGAACACCGTCTTAGAGATGGTTGGAAAGAGTCATGACAAGATCTTGAACTAAAGAAAGGAGAGAGGGAGATGGCTGTCGAGGTTGTGATGCCGAAATTGGGCATGTCAATGAAAGAAGGAACGGTATCTGTCTGGAATAAAGAGATCGGAGAAACTGTAAATAAAGGGGAAAGCATTGCAAGCATCAACTCTGAAAAAATTGAAATGGAGATCGAATCACCTGCTGAAGGAACCATATTGGATATAAAAGTGCCTGAGGGAGAAGGTGTACCGCCTGGCACGGTCATCTGCTATATCGGTGAAGGAAATGAACAGATCGAGGAAAAGAAAGAAAAAGACCTGCCGCCAAAACAAAAGAAAGAGAGAAAGAAAATCTCCCCTGTGGCACGTAAGATTGCTCAAAACGCTAATCTGGACATTCATACATTAGTGGGAACAGGTCCAGATGGGAGAGTCACGAAAGCGGATGTGCTTCGGGCACTTCCTGATGAAAAAGAAAAAGAAAAACAACACAATGACCCATCAAAGCATCAGCCAGTCAGCATGATGCGGAAAACCATTGCCTCGCGAATGATGGAAAGCCTGCAAACAAGTGCACAATTAACAATAACGATGAAAGCGGATGTGACAAAGCTGACAGCATTACAGTCTGAGTTGAACGAAACAGCTGGAGCACGACACGATATGAAATTAACCATGACCGATTTTGTAGCCAAAGCAGTGGTTCTTTCCCTGCTAGAGCATCCTGCAATGAACAGTCAATATCAGAATGATAGAGTCGAAACTTTTGAGTATGTTCATCTTGGAATCGCTGCTGCTTTAGATGACGGTCTGGCAGTGCCTGTTATTCGGCATGCCGAAAAACTTTCACTTATTGAGCTGGCGAAGAGCATCAAATCGTATGGCAAAAAAGCACGTGAAGGCAAACTTCTCCACGATGAAATTGAAGGCTCTACCTTTACAATCACTAATCTAGGCGCCTATGGTGTGGAACATTTCACCCCGATTTTGAACCCGCCGGAAGCAGGTATTCTTGGCGTTGGAAAAACGGATCACATGCCTGTTTATCATGGGAATGAATTATGTAAAGGGACGATCCTGCCACTCAGTCTGACCTTTGATCACCGCGTGCTGGACGGAGCGCCGGCATCACAATTTTTATCAACTGTTAAAACGTATTTAGAAAATCCAGTATCCATTCTTTTATAGGAAGAAGGTGAAATGAATGACGCTTGTCATTATAGGAGGCGGGCCAGCAGGATATGTGGCGGCAATAACAGCCGCCCGTTTTGACAGAGAGGTTGTACTAATCGACCAAGGCTTGTTAGGAGGTACCTGCCTGAATGAAGGCTGTATTCCAACGAAAGCACTTTTGCAAAGCGCCGATATGTACGAGCATGTGAAATCAGCTGGACATTTTGGAATTGAGCTTCCAGGGAAGAAGCCTATCATTCATTGGGAGGCCGTTCAAAAGCGGAAGCGGTCAGTCGTCAAGCAGCTGACTGATGGGGTTCGTTATTTGATGAATAAAAACAAAATCAGCGTGTTAAATGGGAAGGCATCATTTCTTTCAGCACATGAGCTATTGATAGAAAGTGAAGGGAAATCTGAAATCATTCAGGCAAAACAAATCATTATTGCTTCAGGATCAAAACCTGCTGCTTTACCTTTCGCCCCATTTGATAGAGAGTGGATCATTGATAGTAAGGATGCGATGACGCTCCCTTCAATACCAGATTCGCTTTGTATCATTGGTGGAGGGGTGATCGGCTGTGAGTTTGCAAGCATCTTTAGCCGAATGGGATCAAAGGTTGTCATGGTGGAACAGGCAGCACACATTTTACCTGAAGAAGATCACGATACAGCTAACTGTCTTCAAGATCAGCTTCAAAAAGCAGGTGTGGAAATTTTGACATCAGCAGCAGTCAAACAGCTAGATGCAATCTCAAAAAAAGTGGTGGTTGAGAAAGATCATGGGGAGCGCTGTGAAATCAAGTCCGATCATTGTTTAGTCGCCATTGGCAGAAAACCGAGGCTGGGAGAGCTGAATCTTGAGCAGATCGGCATTGAATTTGACAGGAACGGCATCTGTGTGAATGAGCATATGCAAACCAATCTCCCGCATATCTATGCGTGCGGTGATGTGACAGGCGGCGTTCAGCTTGCTCATGTTGCTTTTCATGAAGGAACGATTGCGGCATCACATGCATCAGGTGAAGATGTAAAGGTCAATGAACAAGTGATTCCAAGGTGCATCTACACGTCTCCAGAAATCGCTAGTGTCGGTTTAAATGAAGAGAATGCTAGAAAACAATATGGGGAGATTCGAATAGGGAAATTCGCATTTTCTGCAAATGGAAAAGCATTAATTTTAAATCAGCCAGCTGGTCAAGTAAAGGTCATTGTTGAACGGCAATATCAAGAAATTTTAGGTGTATCCATCATCGGACCGAATGCAACAGAACTGATTGGACAAGCGGCGGTAATGATGCATACAGAGCTGACAGCTGATACATTAGAGCAGTTTATTGCGGCACATCCGACACTCTCTGAGGCGATACACGAAGCCTTGCTGCAAACAAATGGACGAGCGGTGCACTGCTGATAGAGAAACTTTCTATCCAAATAACTTCCTGGGTCAGCCAATAATTGAAAGCGTTTTTATAATTATCTATAATGGATAAAAAGCCCCCAGAGGAGAGGATGGAATGAATCCGACGCCTTGCTATTTAAATACTTGGAAACGTTTTGTTCGTGAAGGTTTGCTTGATAGATCTCGTCTGGATAAGAGAGTGATGGAGTCATGGCACAGATGTAAACAAGCAAATGTGAACCCGTATTTAGATAAAGGACAGTCGTTGTTAGAAAAGGAATTATTCAGTATTCAAAAAAAGAAGTACTCACTATTTCTAAATGCCGCTCTTCCTTACTTAAATAAAATCAGTCAGCAATTAAAAGAATCTGACATGATGGCTTTACTCATCGATGCAGATGGTTATGTGCTAAGTCTGACAGGAAGCCAAAGGACGCTGGTAGAAGCGAAAAAAATAAACTTTATGGAGGGTGCGCGCTGGACCGAAGCCGATGTGGGGACGAACGCTATTGGAACGGCACTAGTCATTGGGGAAGCTGTAGCGATCAACGGAACTGAGCATTTTTCAGTCGCTTCCCACCATTGGAGTTGTTCAGCGGCCCCTATTCGTGATGCAGACGGCACGATCATAGGAGTCATTGATATCTCCTGTATGGCGGATCAAAGGCATCCTTTTATGCTTGGAATGGCTTCAACAGTTGCATATGCCATAGAGAGAGAAATTCAGGTCCAGCAAAAAAGGAAAGAGATGGAGCTGATCAGTCATTGTCTCCAGCAGGTAGAAGCGGACGAGCCGTATGTTGTCTGTAATGAGAAAAAGCAGATTGTTTTGGCAAGTAAGCCGATTAGAGACCGATTTTCAGACTGGTATGGAATGGATGTTGAGCTGCTCATGGACGATACATTTGTTACACGGGACAAGCAGATTATTCAGTCAGAACAAGACGGAAAGCTGCTTGGGATGTCTTTTTCTCTTGAAGAAGCAGCGAAGAGCAATATAACCGTTTCTTTTGCTCAATTTCCCGGGGAATCTGGAACAAGTACGACATTTCAGCAGACGCTCAGCGAATTGAAACGAGCGGCACAAACAGATGCAAATGTCTATATTTGGGGAGAAACAGGTACAGGGAAAGAACTGGCCGCTCGAGCGATTCACTTAGCTAGTGAAAGACATAAAGGACCGTTTATTGCCGTGAATTGCGGAGCCATACCTGAAAGCCTGTTAGAAAGCGAACTATTTGGTTATGCGGAAGGGGCTTTTACAGGGGCAAAACGTCATGGAGCAAAGGGGAAATTTGAACAGGCGCATAAAGGAACGCTCTTTTTAGACGAAATAGGCGAAATCCCTTATGCGATGCAAGTGGCGCTTCTTAGGGTCATTGAAGAAAGAAAAGTCGTACCGCTCGGCGGGACACACGAAATCCCTTTGGATATTAGAATCATAACAGCGACACACCGGAATATGAACGAACTGCTGAAGGAAGGAAAAATACGTGAAGATTTGTATTACCGTCTTCATGTTTATCCAATCAACATCCCGCCGCTTAGGGAAAGAAAAGAAGACATTGTTGATTTATATCGTTACTACCAAAAGAAACACCAATGGAATGCAGCATTTCCTGAATCATTTTTTCGTAAGCTGGAAGCGTACCACTGGCCAGGAAACATACGAGAGCTTTTTAATCTGTTTGAACATATAAGGGTACTGTTTCCTAAAGGAGGATGGATTGGTGAATCGCAATATGCGGCGGTATTAGAGACGATGGATCAGAAAAAGCAGAAGCTGCATCTACCAGAATATACAGAGAATCCAAAAGAACTCACGCTAAGGGAACGCATTCAAAAGCAAACAGTGATAGAAGCACTGCACAAAACGAAAGGTCATGTGACAGAAGCAGCGAGGCTGGCAGAGGTGCCAAGAAGCACCTTTTATAAGTGGATGCGGAAGTATAAGCTGTCATGAACCCATAGGGAGCGGAGCAGCAAGGAGGCCTTGGTCTTTAGTTAGAGGTCGGGGTCTTTCTGTCGTGTCTAAACAGAAAACAAAAAGGAAGGAAGAAAGGCTTGACTGTTATATTAGTATATGTTAAATTATAAAAGCCGTCGCTAATGAGACAGGAATGAAACACTTAAAAATTCTTGACACATTTTTCTGGCATAGATATAATGAAACATGTCTTATTATTCCGCAGTAGCTCAGTGGTAGAGCTATCGGCTGTTAACCGATCGGTCGTAGGTTCGAGTCCTACCTGCGGAGCCATAATGGAGAAGTACTCAAGTGGCTGAAGAGGCGCCCCTGCTAAGGGTGTAGGTCGCGTAAGCGGCGCGAGGGTTCAAATCCCTCCTTCTCCGCCATTATTGTATGGCCCGTTGGTCAAGCGGTTAAGACACCGCCCTTTCACGGCGGTAACACGGGTTCGAATCCCGTACGGGTCATGTTTTGTTTTTTGATTCGTTGGGCTATAGCCAAGCGGTAAGGCAACGGACTTTGACTCCGTCATGCGTTGGTTCGAATCCAGCTAGCCCAGCCATTTTTTATATGTTTTTCTGCATAGCAGATGAGCCATTAGCTCAGTTGGTAGAGCATCTGACTTTTAATCAGAGGGTCGAAGGTTCGAGTCCTTCATGGCTCACCATTGTCACGCGGGTGTGGCGGAATTGGCAGACGCGCTAGACTTAGGATCTAGTGTCTTTATGACGTGGGGGTTCAAGTCCCTTCACCCGCATTGTTTTTTCAAACAGTGCACTTATGAATATATGAGCACATCATACACGCGGTCGTGGCGGAATGGCAGACGCGCTAGGTTGAGGGCCTAGTGGGTGAATAACCCGTGGAGGTTCAAGTCCTCTCGGCCGCATCTAAGAAACCAAAGGTTGTAGACCTTTGGTTTTTTTGTGCTTTCTAATTAGTTTGAACAGTGATATATGACAGTTTACGGTGATAACAAGTTCAGTGAAAAAAGAATTTTTCTAAAATTGTGATAAAATATTGAAGAGTAGGAAAGGGGAAATAAATACATGTCAATTTATCATAAAGTCATTGGAGAAGGATATCCTATCGTGATATTGCATGGTTGGACACTTGACCATCAAGTAATGTTACATGCATTGGAACCGGTATTCGAAAAACGAAGCGGTTGGAAGAGAATTTACATAGATTTACCAGGTATGGGACGTTCAAAGCCACATCCGTCTATCCAAAACTCTGATGATATGCTAGAAGCGATATTGCGTCTTTTGGACGAGATTATCCCTGATGAACAGTTTATTGTTTGTGGTTATTCATATGGAGGGTACATAGCCAGAGGTATCGTTCGTTCACGTCAGGAAACTGTTCGTGGATTACTGCTCGTGGCGCCAATGACTATACCAGAATTCGATGAAAGAGTCGTACCAGAGGCGACGGTTTTAAAAAGTGACAGCAGCTTCATAACACAATTGTCTTCAGAGGAGGCAGATGAATTTTGCTCCATGGCCGTTGTGCAAGGAAAAACGGAATGGGAGAGGTTTCGAGATGAAATTTTACTTCCTTCTAAACAAACAAATCATGTCTTCATCAACAACATTCATCAAAATGGTTATGGTTTTACCTTCGATATTTCAACTGAACTTAAGTATCCTACGCTCATTATCACAGGGCGCCAGGACAATGTAGTCGGATACCACGATGCATGGCGGCTGATCAAAGATTATCCAAGAGCCACTTTTGCGGTGCTTGATATGGCTGGTCACAACCTACAAATTGAACAACCCGATGTATTTAACTCATTAGTCCATAATTGGTTAAACAGACTTGAATCGGAAAATGTAAAGAAATAGATTATCTTGTGCAAAATATGTGCAAATCGGAGTCAGGGGTGAATAACCCCGTGGAGGTTCAAGTCCTCTCGGGCATCTCTAAAAAATACCAAGGGTCGTGTACCTTTGGTATTTTTTTGTGTGCTCTTTTACTATAAAGAGATAACAAGATACAGCAATTGTATGCTAAGTGGAAATATGCCCGATCATTTTAATATAAATTTCTCTTTTGAATGAACGATGCCACATCAGATTATCTTAGGTGTGAAATCATATTGCGACTTTAATTAATATCCTCTAAAGAATCGTTGACAATCATGATGCGATTGTTGTCCATAAAAGAACTGAATAAGCTTTTTTATTAAGAGTTTCCTTTCGTCGTTTATATTGTAAAATAAAGGTTATAATGAGATAATTTGATAAAAATAAATTAAGTCGCATAAGATCAACCAAAGGAGTTATTACATGATAAAAAGGTTTTCTCTAGTTTTACTTACTCTCATGATGTCTATAGTTGTTTTGCTAGTGGCTTCCAAAAATTCCCCTGGGGATAATGTCATTTCATTTGATCAGCCTCACATCTTAATAATATCAATTGTAATAATGGTATGTTTATTCATTCCTCCGTTAGTGATGTCCTTTTTCAGTCACTTGATTGTGAGAACTATATCTAGTGTATACCAATGTTTTATTGTTCTATCTTTTCTGGGGCTCATTCCAATAGGATTTCTAATTCCAGATTTTTTAACAATTGTTGTTTCTGTTGTAGGAACTTTAGCCAGCGTAGCTAGTCTTATAGTAACTTTAAGAATTGATAGGAATAAAGATGCTAATCTTAACTAAAATAAAAATGATATCAATTTTCTAAGAGTACAGTAATGTTTCGTTATTCCTTACTTTTAAATAAAGTGAAAGTTGTCTGAAAAATGGATTGACGTTATAAACTTGTTTATTCCTTCGGATTGAACACCTTTTTTTAAAGTCAGAGAAGAACAAAATTGAGTATGATCGTTGATTTTGTTCTTTTAAATCCTAAATTGCAATTATTTCCGATTCATGCTACAATAAGAATAATTATTTTTGTTCGGCGTAAAGGATAGCATGAAGAAAGACTTTTCGTCTTGAGGATACTTTGGGCAAGGATAGTATAATACATTGTGTGGTATACGCACGAGGAGGCAACAAACATGGAACAAGGTACAGTAAAATGGTTTAACGCAGAAAAAGGTTTTGGATTTATCGAACGTGAAGAAGGCGACGATGTATTCGTACATTTCTCAGCTATCCAAGGTGACGGGTTCAAATCTTTAGACGAAGGTCAAAAAGTAACATTTGACGTAGAGCAAGGTTCTCGTGGAGCTCAAGCTGCTAACGTTCAAAAAACTGCTTAATCTTCATTCTTTTAAAACAGGTTCTCTGTAGAGAGCCTGTTTTTTTATGCTTTCACGCATTTTTTCAATAAAAAACCCTACTCAGCATACAAGTAGGGAGATGTTACAAGGTAATCGTAAAAAAATTCATGCTTCAAAGGTTTATCAACAGTATAGCATATTGGATTTACAATATGCGGAATTTGCCTAAATAAATTCTTTTTTTAAATAAAATGAAGGGTGGACATGTTCTTAGAGAACGTGTATTCAAAAATGGTGAGCGTGGAAGAGATTCTTAACAAAAACTTTTTATTTGTTTTTCTGTAATCCCTTTGATGACTTCTAATTCACTTAGCAAAAATTCATGGGCATCATCCAGCATTTTCTTTTCACTAGCATTTAGTGCTTTCTCTTTCTTCATACGCATAAGATCACGCACAACTTCAGCACCATCTTGGATGTTCCCCGTTTTTATTTTGTTTGTATTAATTGTATGCCGTTCTTTCCACGTCAGTAATTGATCTGATTTGCCATGCTGGAAAATGTGCATCACATTCTTTAAAGCCAGTATATCTGTAACAGGTCTTATACGTGAACCTGACATTTTTCGTGTTGGAATCATTACTTTCATATGACTGATTGACATTTTAATCACATAATACTGCTGTTTTTCATCAGAAAATTCTTTTTCTTCTATTGCTTCAATTATACCTGCTCCGTGCATTGGATAAACAATGTTATCACCAATTTGAAACATATTACCCACCTCCATATATTGTATCTACTTTAAGGGTACCACACTTGGAGGTTAAATAATCAAATTTTTAATAATAACATGTTTATTTATTTGTTGTCAATAAATTTGGTTCTGAAAAAGTG
Organism: Bacillus sp. FSL M7-0791; assembly: GCF_038627085.1. Classification (NCBI taxonomy): domain Bacteria; kingdom Bacillati; phylum Bacillota; class Bacilli; order Caryophanales; family Bacillaceae; genus Bacillus; species Bacillus sp. FSL M7-0791. The sequence goes on from NZ_CP152022.1 coordinate 554,122, forward strand.
GGGTTATTTTGTGGTAATTTTTTTAATTTGAACATATCCTCCGCGCTATAAGAAAAACAGGATATCCACAATTACAGCTCGGACGCCAGCCTTTATATCCGTATCCAGTCATTCAAACGTAAACAGCTGTTTATGAGGAAATCATGGTTAAAAAAAGACCAGCCATTGAGCTAGTCTTTCAAAAAAGAATCCGATCATAATGTAGAAATATCAATCACAAACCGGTAACGCACATCACTTTTCAGCACCCGTTCATACGCTTCATCAACTTGATTAGCGTTGATGACTTCAATTTGTGGTGTGATGTTGTGAGCAGCTGCGAAATCGAGCATTTCTTGTGTTTCTTGGATGCCGCCAACGAGTGAACCAGCAATGCTGCGGCGGCCGGAAATTAATGAAAAGACGTGGAATTGATCCGGCTTAGGCGGTGCACCGACGTTCACCAAGGTTCCATCTACACGGAGTAAGGACAGATAGGCATCCACATTAATGTTGGCAGAGACTGTATTGAGAATGAGGTCATACTGACCGGCTAGTGTCTGAAACGTTTCAGGATCACTTGTAGCAAAATAGTCTTTTGCGCCAAATGATAGTGCTTCTTCTTTTTTATTCAAAGAGCGGCTTAAAACCGTTACTTCAGCGCCAAGTGCGCGTGCGAATTGAATGGCAACATGGCCGAGCCCGCCCATTCCGACGATAGCAACCTTTTTGCCAGGGCCTGCCTTCCAGTGCTTTAATGGTGAATAAGTTGTAATGCCAGCACAGAGAAGAGGGCTTGCGGCATTAAGTGGCAGTTGATCAGGAATGCTGACGACAAATCGTTCAGTCACGACAATTTTTTGACTGTAGCCGCCATAAGTCGGCTCCCCGTCATAGTCACGGCTGTTATACGTTTGGACGACCCCTTTTGTGCAATACTGCTCGTCTCCATTTTGACAATATTCACAGGTGCCGCATGAATCCACAAAGCAGCCAACGCCTACACGGTCTCCGATCTGAAACTTTGTCACATCATCCCCTACAGCTGCAACGACCCCAGTAATCTCATGACCTGGAACCATCGGGAAAATGCCGCCGCCCCATTCATCAAAAGCGCTGTGGATATCTGAATGACAGATCCCGCTAAATTGAATATCAATTAAAATATCATGTGGACGAAGCGCTCTTCGTTCAATGGTCGTCCGTTCAAAATTCGCTTTTGCATGTGATACACTTAAAACGTTTGATTGGTGCGTCTGACACATTCTTGATCATCCTTTCAAAAATAAGATACGATTCTTTCTTCTATACTGTACGTCTTAAAGTGAACTCTAAGTCAATAGAAAACCCTCTTCAGGCTTTTAATAAAAGAATTGAGCCAAAAGCATCTTGCTTTCTTTTTTATAATGGAGATGATGAGGAAAGGGAGATCGGAAGGTAAGAGAAAGAAGGAGGGCATAATGAAAATAGCACAAGCAGCCAAACAGCTCGATTTATCCACTGCGACACTTAGATATTACGAAAATATTGGTTTGATTAGGGAAATCAAACGTGATGATCATGGGATTCGTGATTATACAGAGGATGATCTTCAATGGATTGAATTTATCAAGTGTATGAGAAATGCTGGGCTCTCGATTGATGCGCTTAGAGAATATACAGCCTTATTTTTTGAGGATGATGATCATACGTTATCTTCGCGAAAAAACATTTTGGTCAATGAACGAGAAAGACTCGTCCAAAAACAAAAGGAAATCGAAGAGACCATTAAACGGTTGGATTTCAAAATAGAAAGTTATGAAGATATTATCCACAATCATGAGAAAAAACTCGCTCATCAGCTGAAAACTCATTCTAATTAAACGAAGAAAAACCTGTGACAAGTCACAGGTTTTTTTGATAGAGTTATCTTTTTGTGTAACGCACCCAGTTATAATGTGCATGGAGCGGGGTAACACCGTTGTAGGAACCAAGCCATTCATCGACACCTGCACCATTCCACAGGTTCATCATAATTTTCCCTGGTGTTTGAGGAATTTGTGTGGTGGCGGTATGCTTTAATTGTCCATCGACATACCATTTGATGGAGTTTGGCTGCCAGTCAAATGCATACGTGTGATAAGAGTTCGCTGCATCGAAACCAAGGTTGACGATCTTTTCATGATTTCCTACACCATTGGTATAGTAGTTAAACTGTACCTTTGTCGTATCTTTTCCTAGAAATTCAATGTCAATCTCATCCCAAGGCGTGCCATCAGTCGGTCCCGTATAAGTGAAGAAAGAAGAGACGATTCCCACATTTTTGGCGGGCTTCATGTTGACTTCATATAGCCCATAGCCGTACGTTTGAACGGAGCGGTTTTCTCCGCAGTCAAACTTGTTATAGGAGGGACTTGTGAGTGATAAACGCATTTCACCTGCTGAGGTCATCGACACATTATTTGCACGCCACGTACAGTTAAACATGTTTCCATTCGAGTATCCATCGGCTTTTTGCCATAACCCCGTATTATAGTTGTTAAAAGGTTCATAAAACGATCCACCCGTTTGTGCCGAGGCACCCGCTGTAAATGTGGACAAACTCAAGACTAATCCAGTGACAACCAGCATCAACATTCGTTTCATACGGTACATATTCGCATTCTCCTCTCCTTTTATGGAAGCGCTTTCTTTATTGATCATACATGATTCTTTCAAAAGGGAAAATCGGTCTAAATAATGATAAACAGTGTGCATTATTTAATAGAATTGAAAGAAGGATCATAAGTAAAAAATAATGATTGACATTGCGGACAGTTGTCCGTAAGATAATATCGGGATAATTGTCCTAAGAAAAACCTAAAGTGTTTTGATTTAACACATAGAGATAAGTGTCATGTGGATGAAGGTAAAGAAGGTGAGCATGGTGGAAAAAGATATTGGGGAGGAAATTGAAGAGATCGCATTCTCCTTGTTTCAAGAATTTGGTGTAGAAAATGTCAGCATGCATAAAATTGCGAAAACAGCTGGTGTTGGGCAGGGCACTTTATACCGCCGCTACGCCAATAAAAGTGATTTGTGCCTTTCTATCCTTGGGGAGAGATTTGAACAGCTGATCCCAGCTTTGCATCTTTACTTGAGCAAAATAAGTGATCAGCCGGTCCGTGAACGTTTGCGCTACGTTCTCGAAGAAATTCATCTGATCGTCGGTCACCATTTAGACTGGATTCGAATGCTCACAATCTCTGGGAATTTAGAGCAGACAAGTAAAGTGTATGAGAGTCATTACAGTCAATCACTTAGACAAATCATTCGTGATTTGCTTGAAGAAGCGAGAGAAAAGGGAGAAGCGAACATACAGGATATAGAACTGACAACGTTATGTATGTCCTCTCCAATGACGCCTGAGCTCATGTTTTATATACATGAATCTGGCTATTCAATCGAAAAAATTGCTCAATTTGCTGCAGAAAAACAGATTTTATCCGTCTTTCAATAGACATGAAAGTGGCTCATTTCTGACCACCCTGACTTCCTAAGGTTCATCTAAATTGAAAAAGAAAAGGAGCCAACTTAATATGAACAAACAGAAAGCAGCAGCTTCTGAAATTCGAACGCTGCCCATTATTATTTCTTTTATCACAGCTGGATTTATTGGCCTGTTCAGTGAAACGGCATTAAACATGGCGCTGAGAAGTTTAACGTTAGACTTTGGAATTGAAGCGACGACTGCTCAGTGGTTGACAACAGGATATTTATTAACACTTGGTATTCTCGTACCGATTTCAGGACTCATTCTTCAATGGTTTACGACAAGACAGCTTTTCATTACATCGCTCGTCTTTTCAATCATCGGAACATTTATTGCAGCGGTTGCGCCGGTCTTTAGTATTTTAATGGTAGCACGTGTCGTGCAGGCAGTCGGCACAGCATTGCTTCTGCCGTTGATGTTTAATACGATTTTGGTCATCATCCCGCCTCATAAACGAGGCAGATCGATGGGGATTATTGGTCTTGTGATCATGTTTGCACCAGCTGTCGGCCCGACCGTCTCTGGACTTATTCTGAAATCGTTGACATGGCATTGGATTTTCTGGATTTCACTTCCTTTATTAATTGCTGCACTCGTATTTGGTTATATCTTTATGCAAAATATTACAGAACCAACAAGACCGAAAATCGACATTTTATCAATTGTGCTTTCAACCATTGGTTTCGGCGGAATTGTGTATGGCTTTAGCAGTGCCGGTGAAGGCGGCGGCTGGAGCAGTATGCACGTTATTGTTGCAATCGTAGTTGGTGTCATAGGGATTCTTGTGTTCTCTTTAAGACAGTTGAACATGAAAGAACCAATGCTGAACTTAAGCCCGTTTAAATATCCGATGTTTGTCATTGGGTTACTTCTGATTTTAGTGTGTATGATGGTGATGCTGTCTGCTATGATGATTTTGCCATTGTATCTGCAAACGTCCTTGGCGCTTTCTACATTTACAGCAGGTTTAATGCTATTGCCAGGTGGAATTATCAACGGACTGCTATCCCCAATCATGGGTGGTTTATTTGATAAGTTTGGTCCAAAATGGCTTGTTATTCCAGGTCTTGTCATTGTCGCAGCGACGATGTTTGGCTTTACGAATCTAAGTGTGAATACGTCGATTGGATTCATTGTAACCCTTCATATTGCATTAATGATCGGAATTGCGATGATCATGATGCCTGCTCAAACAAATGGATTGAATCAGCTGCCGCCAGAGTTATATCCGCATGGTACAGCGATTATGAATACATTGCAGCAGGTGGCAGGAGCCATTGGTACTGCGATCGGTATCTCGATCCTTTCATCAGGAGCCCGCAGCTTTATGGAGAATGTGTCTGATCCCGCAAATCCTATGAATCAGCTGCTCGCCTTTACAAATGGCGTCCAGCATGCATTTATCTTTGCAGTGATCATGACGATCATCGGTTTGATTATTGCCTTCTTCATTAAACGAGTGAAGGTAGAACAGCAAGTATCATAAGAAAGATGAAAAGCACTGAGGACATAGAGCCGCAGTGCTTTTTTATTTGCTCAATGCTTGTTTCAAAGAGAGAGAAAAAGGGGAGATAGGTAAAAAGTGAACAAATGAAAATTGCTGCTGGTTTAGTAGGAGGAAAAGAGGAAAAGGAAACGAATGAGTAACTAAGAAATGAATAAGATAGGAGTCTGAGATCATGAACTTAGAAGAACAAATCAAAATCGCTGCTTCATTACGCCAGCCATCTGAAGATTCATTAGCGAGTCAATCGGAACTAAAGCCAGTAAATCCTCCTGAAGTGAACAAAATGGAATATGATATTCCAACAAGTGCTGGCGAAACAAAGGTGTGGGTATTTAAGCCAGTGAACACATCCAAACATATGCTTCCTGTTTTTGTGAATTTACATGGCGGCGGATTTATCATGGGCAGTGCTGAAATGGATAATCCATGGTGTCCAGTCATTGCAGACCGGGCGCAATGTATCGTTGTCAATGTCGAGTATCAGCTTGCACCCGAGCACCCTTTCCCAGCCGCTCTTCATGAATGCTACGATGTACTGAAGTGGCTGTATGAACATCCTGATGAGCTTCAAATCGATCGGAATGCATTAGCCATTGGCGGACATAGCGCAGGAGGAAATTTGGCAACGGCTGCTTGTCTATTGAATATTCAAAGAGGAAATACACTTCCAATTGCCTATCAAGTGCTTGATTATCCGCCGCTTGATCTAGCCACTGATCCAGCACAAAAGCCAGCGTTTGAAGAAGCGATCCCAGTTGAATTGGCGAGACTCTTTAATTCCTTCTATCTGCAAGGCCAAGATCCGCATAATCCGCTCGTTTCTCCGGTTTTTGCAGATCGTTCATCCTTAGCACAAATGCCTCCAGCTCTCGTCATCACAGCAGAGAGGGATTCGCTGGCTGAAGAAGCCGAGCAATATGCTGCCAAGTTAAAAGAAGCTGGAGTAGACGTCACGTACAGACAATTTAAAGGCGTTCCACACGGCTTCACGCACGCCGGAGATTTAGCCATCGCTGAAGAGGCTTGGCATCTGATGGGGGATCAACTAAAGAAGGCGTTTGAATAAAAAAGCAGAGTGATTCAAAAGCACAGGAGACAATGGGCCTGTGCTTTTATTACTGTTTCTGAAAAAGAAAAGTGAATGTAAAAAGGGTCAGATATCTTTCCTCAAGGAATTATCCCTGGCTACTATATGAATAAGACTCATTGAAATTCCATTTACCTTGATGCAGACATTCCATCCTCATTTGTAGTGGAGTTAATTGAACATTCCTACCAATTGGTTTTTCAAAAATGAACAAAAAAATCTCAACATGACATCCTCCAAAATGATTCAAAAGGAAGTGACTGAGGAGCTGTATCTCAGTTAGACATAATGGCCCTTTGACTCTCTTCAAAATTGACTTGAGCGAAACGCTGTCGTTATAATTTAACCAGTTAGAAGACACGAATAGGGGGATATAAAATGGGCTATACAGTCATTACAGGAGCAAGCTCAGGTATTGGATATGAGGTGGCTCTCGCCTTTGCAGCACGAGGGGAAAATCTTATATTAGCTGCACGCCGGCTTGATAAACTCCAAGAATTGAAGATGAAGATTCATGATCAATATCCCGATATCAAAGTAGTCATACAGTCAGTCGATTTAACAAACATAGAGCAAGTGTATTCATTTTATGAGTCATTGTCAGATTATGAGCTGGATACGTTCATTAATAATGCAGGGTTTGGTCACTTTGGCTCTATAGGAGAACAAGATTTAAGTAAAATTGGGGATATGCTTCATCTGAATATCGAAGCATTAACGATTCTATCCACCTTATTTGTTCGTGATTATGAGCAAGTAGAGGGAGCGCAGCTCATTAACATTTCTTCACGAGCCGGCTATACAGTCGTCGGCAATGCGGTCACCTATTCAGCAACGAAGTTTTACGTGAGCGCCTTTACAGAAGGGCTGGCCCTAGAGTTGAAAGGAAAAGGAGCCAAATTACAGGCAAAAGTATTAGCGCCATCCGCGACAGAATCAGAATTTGCAAAGCGTTCATTGGATGTAGACGAATTTGAATATGAAGGCAATTTCAAGAAATATCATACATCAAAAGAAATGGCAGCTTGTATGCTTGAGCTTTATGACAGTGAAAAAACAGTCGGTATCGTGGACGGAAAGACATTCGAATTTGAATTAAAAGATCCGATCTTTTCACACGCTGGTACAGTTATGAAATAAAGGTTCCATCACTGAGGTAGATATCCTCAGTGATTTTTTATGGTGTGATTGACTGTGTGGTCAAGCATAGGAGGAATGTATCAAGTGAAGGCGATGAAGCATCACAAAATTGCCCTTCATTACTATACAGAACAGGATTTTGTACGTCCTAGGAAGATCGCTCAAAATGGATACCGATTAGATGAGAAAAATGCTTTAAAGAAACTAATGAAAAAAACACCTTCGCGTTAGGTGTTTTTTTCATGCATTCTTTGATAAAACAAAGAATCACAAGTCCAGTAGATAAGACTGCTCATGATGATGATGGGTAAAGACGCCTTACTCCCAATTCCATCAATAAAAAAGAGCATGACAACCATTGCAATCAGTAAATACGCAGCTAAATAAAGAGGATGGAAAGCCTTTGGCTGCAAAGAAAACAATAACTGCAAAGGAACCGCAAAAACGAAATAAAAAATAAAAAAGATAGGAATATAAAATATCAGAAACGCAGGCTCAGCTTGAATAGGTGGAAATAAGCAGACAAACAAGCCGAGTAAAATAGAGCTGATGAATAGTGTGATTAGGATTTTGTAAAAGGGTTGAAGCGAATGCAAAATGTATACTCCTTTTTTGTAAAATTTACTATATTTTATCATAAATTCATTATCAAGCGTCGGTTATTTTTAAAGTACGCCACCTTCAATACTCAACTTAATTACAGCAAAATTAGGTAATAAGAATTGAATAAATCATTAATATAACGCCCTTTTTACCTTTATTTGGTTCTATATCTTTGGCCTCATGTCGATGAATGAAGGTATGGTATAAAGTAAAGCCTATAGAAAGAGATTTAGCCATGAAATCCATCAAATGAGGAAAAGAGATGATCCAATGAACATGACAAAATGGTTAGGTGCTGTCCTTCTTTCTGTTTTATTATTGGTGACAGCAGCCTGTGCGAACACAGGCACTCAAGAGAATACTCAAAGCGAAAAAGAAAACGTATCCAATGAAACAAAAGAGAAAAACAAGGCGGTTGAAACAGGGAATAAGTCCTTATCAAATATTAAGGTATTAGCCACGGGCGGGACGATTGCTGGCAGTTCAGACAGTGATACAGATACGACGGGCTATAAATCTGGTTCACTCGGCATTGATAAAGTCATTGCTTCCGTTCCACAGCTGAAGGATATTGCAAATGTCACGGGTGAGCAGGTTGCGAATGTCGGCAGTGAAAATGTTGATAACGCTCTTCTTTTAAAATTAGCCAAGCGAGTGAATGAACTATTAAAAGATGATCAAGTGGATGGCATTGTCATCACGCATGGAACAGATACACTTGAAGAAACAGCTTACTTTTTACATCTGGTTGTTAAAAGTGATAAGCCTGTGGTGGTCGTTGGCTCAATGAGACCAGCATCGGCAATCAGTGCGGATGGCCCGCTCAACTTGTATCATGCAGTGAAAATTGCATCAACCAAAGAAGCAAAGGGCAAAGGGGTCATGGTCACATTAAATGACCGAATTGCATCAGCTCGATTTGTTACGAAAACAAACACGACTACAACCGATGCCTTCAAGTCACTTGAGCAAGGATACATCGGAGAAGTTACTGGTGAAGTGGTGTCCTTTTATAACGAACCGACAAGAAAACATACGACTGAAAGTGAATTTGATGTATCAAAGATAAAAGAATTACCGCAAGTCGATATTTTATATGGCTATCAAAATGATCAAAAATATATGTATGATGCAGCAGTAAAAGCAGGTGCGAAAGGGATTGTCGTCGCTGCAGTAGGAAATGGAACGATGTCAACAGAAGCCATCAAAGGGGCAACAGATGCAGTGAAAAAAGATGTGGTTCTTGTGAGATCAAGCCGTACGGGTAATGGAATTGTCACCCATGAAAAAACGGATGATGAACATCACTTTGTGTCGTCTGATTCATTAAACCCGCAAAAAGCACGTATTCTGCTCATGCTGGCACTAACGAAGACAAAAGATCCAGTTAAAGTGCAAAGGTATTATGAACAGTATTAACGGAGAAAAAGACCCGAAAGACATCGGGTCTTTTTTCATGCATTTTCAGCACGCTCCTTTAAAGAGAGTAAAATATCTCGCCAAATATCGTCTACATCAGTAAGAAAGTGCCCTGCTTGATCGATATAATGGGTTTTGACGTTTGGAATCGCCTGAGCTATTTTTTCTATTTCTACAAATGGAGCCATTGTATCTTCTTTTCCATGCCATACATCAACAGGGATTTGAATATCTTTCATATCGAATGCCCATGGTTTCGAGAGTAAAATGGGTTCACGAATACATTCATCCACCGATTGACGAGTCGCTTCGTATAAATGGGTCATCATCATCTCTAACTGCTCATCGGTTTGAAGGAATTGCCGATCCCACGGATGTAAATGCTTGTTCCCGTTTTTGGCCAGCTTCTTAAATTTCTCTGGTTTGTTCTCAATCATTTTCTTCTGGGAACGATAGCTTGCTTTCAATAGCCAAGGAAACTTCTTACTAAGGAAAAAAGCCAATTTGTTTTCTTTCAGCATACTTTTAGGCGGTTTCCCGTTCTGAAAAGGGGTTGTACTTGAGATCAGTGCAGCTGAAAGGACGCGCTCCGGCAATTGATAGGCACAACCAGCAGCGAATGCGCCGCCTCCAGATACACCCATCACTGAAAAATGTTGAATACCAAGATCATCTGCCACTTCCAGCACGTCTTTTGCCCAGTCTAAAATTGTACGGTCAGGTAGAGGGGTAGATAAACCAAATCCAGGTCGATCAACACAGATGAGACGAATGCCGAGTTCTTGAGAGATTGGATCATCATCTAAAAACATCACTCTTGATCCAGGTGTCCCATGAAAAAAGAATACTGGAAACCCCTCAAGATCACCGTATTGAGTCAAACCGACGTACCGGCCATCTTGTAAATGAATGCTTTGCATATTTTCATCCCTTTAATAGTTTAGATAACTTAAATGTTGATGAGAGAAACACCGTATTAAGGCGCTTCTTTTGCAATCTGATAGATTTTTTCGTATAGAGATAGTAATGTTTTTAAATCTTCTTTTGGAAGCTTTGCATAATATTTTTGTATAAGGTGCAGTTGAATGTCTTCCGTATTCTTGTGATAGTCATGGCCCTTTTGAGCAAAATCAACAATGATTTCTCTTCGGTTATGTGGATTAATTTCTCGTTTGACATAGCCGAGCTTCTCAAGCTTTGATACAAGCTGGCTAGCTGCGCTGGCAGAAATCGAAAAGTAATCAGCTAATTCATTGATTGTTCTCGTTTTCGTGCGCAATAGCTCAAGTGTCAGCTCTTGTTTGGCTGATAAATCTGCATACTCATGTTTTAAAAATCGCTGATACTCTTCTACATAAATTGAGCCTAGAGCATTCGAGTATTCAATGATCTTTTTACCGTAATGAATGATTTCCTCATCCAATGACATCACCTCTTTTCTATTATAGGCAATCTTTATATTTAAGTGAAGTTAAATATAAAGAAAAGTTAAATGAATGACGGATATACTGAAAGGGAGATCATCGGTATATCCACTTTTTCATCAAAAAGGGACAAAGAATACTTCCCATGATTCCCGCACATTCATAAAAAGTCGTTGGCTTGAATTTGAACACGTAGTACGCCAAAGTAGCCATGAAAAGGTCGCAGAAAAAAATACGTATAAGTCCTTTTTGGTGATAGCGCAAATGACTGTTCTGTTTGTTTTCACATGAATCACTCCTTATGAAGTCCAATGCCTTTTTCATTGTATTATGAGGAAAATCCATTTATAATAAAAAAAATAAACCAACTGGTCGGTTTTATTTTTTCCGTATGAAGAAATGCAGGGTAGAAAGGGATTGTGACACATGACAAGTTCACAAAGCGGGGCTGGAAAGAGTGAGAAGACGAAGCAAAAAATCGTCACAGCTTCTCGTGATTTATTTGCGAAAAAAGGATATTCAGAAACATCCGTGCGCGATATTTTAGAGGCTGCTGAGGTGAGTAAAGGCAATCTCTATCATCATTTCAAAGGAAAAGAGTTTTTGTTTCTTCATATTATGGAAGAGGATCACCGTTTGATGATGGAAACGTGGCATGAGGAGAAGAAAACACAGCACCGGGCTGTCGATAAGCTCGCTGCATTTGCAGAGATGCTCAGTCAAATGGGCATTAACTACCCATTAATGAGAGCGAGTGAGGAATTTTGTGCCAGTGCTTTTACATCAGACGAAGTCATGGAGCGGCTGAACAAGATTGATGTCGATTTTGATGATGTGATGAGAGATATCTTACTTGAAGGAAACAAAGATGGCAGCTGGTCGATCCAGCATGTGGAGTCAAAAGTGAAAATATTACTTTCCGTTTTTTATGGATTAGACGTGTTATATAAAAATGACACCATTGAGCAGAAGAAAGAGTTACAAAAAGAGGCGATCTCATTGTTTATTCACGGAATCAACCATCATGAGTAACAAGTGAGTCAGTAAAGGGGAAACAAACATCATGCAAAAACCGATTCGTGAGCAAAAAGCAGTACTCGTGATTTTATTAAGTAATATATTTATTGCGTTTTTAGGCATCGGTCTCATTATTCCTGTCATGCCGCTATTTATGAATGTCATGCATCTAACAGGGAGTACAATGGGATACCTTGTGGCGGCGTTTGCCGTTGCCCAGCTCATCGCATCACCTATTGCAGGGAGATGGGTAGACCGCTACGGAAGAAAGATTATGATTGTGTCTGGGCTGTTTCTATTCGCGTTATCAGAACTCGTTTTTGGTCTTGGAACACACGTGTACGTCCTGTATGTTGCAAGGCTTCTAGGCGGTATTAGTGCGGCATTTATTATGCCGGCTGTCACTGCATATGTCGCAGATATTACGACCGTTCAAGAAAGATCAAAGGCGATGGGCTATGTCTCTGCGGCCATTAGTACCGGTTTTATCATCGGCCCGGGAATTGGCGGGTTTATAGCAGAATACGGCGTACGCCTGCCATTCTTCTTTGCGGCAGGAATTGCGTTTATTGCCGTCATTTCGTCTATGTTTATGCTGAAGGAGCCTTTAACAAAAGAAGAGCGAGAGAAGCAAATGAATGAAGTGAAAGAATCGACTTTCTTTAAAGATTTGAAAAAATCAATTCATCCAAGCTACCTCATCGCCTTTATCATTGTGTTTGTCCTCGCATTTGGACTATCTGCATATGAAACAGTCTTTAGCTTGTTCACAAATCATAAGTTTGGATTTGGTCCAAAAGATATTGCCGTCATCATTACCGTCAGTTCGATTGTGGCAGTCATCATCCAAGTACTTGTGTTTGGTAAACTGGTAAATGCCCTAGGAGAAAAAAGAGTCATTCAGCTATGTCTGATTATCGGGGCTGTCCTTGCTTTCGTTTCAACCGTTGTTTCAGGCTTTTTGGTTGTTCTGATTGTCACATGTGTCATTTTCCTTGCGTTTGATTTATTGCGTCCAGCATTAACGACCTTCTTATCCAAAATCGCTGGCAACCAGCAAGGATTTGTCGCAGGGATGAACTCTACCTACACAAGCCTAGGTACGATTTTCGGGCCGGCACTTGGCGGCATTTTATTCGATCAAAATATTCATTTCCCATTTTTATTCGCAGGTGTTGTCTTATTTCTCGGATTAGGCTTAACCCTTATTTGGAAGGGGAAGGCAACGGTTGAATCTGATTAGATTAGGGGCTCTAACTAGGGCTCTTTTTTTGTTCCTTTTGGATAGATTTTTGAAAATAATCACAAGGTCCCTGTTGATAAGGTGTTATTCATGTTAATCTAATACATGTTTTACCAAATACAGGAGGGGGATTTTCAATGCAAATTAAAGAGATTTTTTTTATTCGGTGTATCTCGTGTTTGAGTGTTGTGCTCATTCATGCAATAGCCATTTTATCTAGTCCTCACTCATCATCGATTCTTGTAGCACTACTCATGTTCAGTACACCGAGTTTTATTTTCATTTCTGAATTTTTATTGGCGCATGCTTATCCAAATGGTACACCTAAAGGATTTATGTGGAAGAGAGTGAAAGCCATCTTTTTCCCATTTGTATTTATTGGGATTGTCGATGGGTTTATGCATTCGGCATCGTTAAATGGAGGGGCAGCTGACTTTTTTAAAAGAGCTTCAGCAAATGTCTTATTGGGAAATTATATTGGTTATTTTGTTCTGATTATTTTTCAATTTTACTTTTTGCACATGTTTTTTCACAAAATTGCTAAGCGTACCTCAGCCAAATGGGTATTGCCGATCTCCTTTATCATCACAGTTGGTTATTTAAGTGTCATGAACCTCGTCAAAATCCCACAACCTCAATTACCTAATCCAATGTTCGGCTTAGAATGGATTCCATTTCCAGGGTGGTTATTCTATTTTTGTTTAGCCTATTATTGTGGAGTGAATTATCAGCAGTTTATCACAAGACTTCATCGTTTTAAGTATGCCGTGTATGGACTTGTTTTGATTTCCGCAGCGACCCTTCTAAGCAATTCATATGTAGGCTTTTTCGAGCCTTCTTCTAAGAGGCCAGACGTTGTTCTTTATACAATCAGTATTGTCTTCTTATGTTTTCTCTTGTTTTCTAAAGTGAAAAGCGTTCCACCTTTCGTAGCTGTCATTAGTCAATATTCATTCACCATCTATTTGCTTCACGGGTATTTTCTAGGTATCTCTGTGTTGCTATGGGGACAATTAAAAGATTATCCATTCTTTGTAGGGACAATCATAATATCAGCACTAGCAATTGCTGGATCTATCCTATTGTCATGGTTAGCGAATCATTATAAATATGGCTATATGTTTGTCGGTAAAATCAACAGAACGAGACGAAAAACAGTCGCTTAACCCTGATATGGAAGGGGAAAGTGACAGAAGAAGCATGAGTAGAATAATATCATCCAGAATGTAAGAGACCTTTTAAATGAGGTCTCTTTTTTAAAAAAATTGCGCCTTTGATGCAAAATCCCTTTTTTGGCAAAGAATTCTCTATGTCAGCTGCTTTTTCTTTATAATGGAAGGATAGGAGGGAGCATCGTGCATCTATTGAGGCAGCAAAAGGCACCATTAATGAAAAAAGGAATTAGACAGATCGATCCGGCATATCCAGTGTTTGTAGATGCGGTCATGGATGGCATGATACAAGGACATCTTTATGTAGATGATGAAGTGCATCCGCTTGTTTATTTTCTCGAAGCTTCATGCGGCATTTATTATGTAGCAGGAAGGAGTGAAGCGGAGCTGTTATGCTGCTCAGCCTTCATTGTGGATGTGTACGAAAGGCAGAAAAGACAAAACGGCCGATTCACCTTATTTTCAGCAAATCCATTAACAGATGCAATGATGAAAAAATGTCTTGGGTTACATCTGAATGAAATGGAAAGACATGCGTACGTTTATTCACAGGCATATTCTCATGCCACTCAGCCTCATCCAGGCTATAGAGTAGAGCGGACAAATGAGCAGGTGATGACTGCAAGCAGTGCTTTCCCTTCTAGCTATTACGAAGCCTATTGGGGAGAAACAGCTCGTTTTCTATCAAAGGGAATCGGGATTGCCATTTTAAATGGAGAGAACGTGGTAAGTGAATGCGTCTCTATTTTTTCAAGTATGGATCGTGCGGAGATAGATATTTGGACAGATGAGTCTTATCGCGGAAAAGGTTTAGCGCTGCTGTCAGCTCAGCATATGATCAGCACCTGTCTTGAAAAAAAGAGGACACCGCATTGGGATTGCGATGTCCATCACCTAGCTTCAATCAAACTGGCAGAGAAGTTAGGCTTTCAGAGGCTCAAAACCTATCGATTGTTTTATGGTTCAAGATGAGAAGGTTTTGAGATACCAAGCATCCATTGCAGAATGCTCAGAGCCTTCAAGCGGTTCTGAAAGAAGAGAAAAGCCATATCGCTGATAAAGGCCTATAGCTGCTGTTAATTCCCGGCGGGTTTCTAAATAACACGCTTCGTAGTATGCAGAGGCATATTCCAGCGCCGTATCCATCAGTTTTTTGCCCGCACCTTTTCCTTGTGCTTTTGGACTTAAATAAAGCTTTTGTAATTCACATACTCCCTTTGTAAATGGAGCAATCCCTACACCGCCCACAATCTCACCCTGCTCTTCAGCAATCCAATAGGCTGCATGAGTCAATGATTGATAGTATTCGAAAAGCTGGTCAAGTTGGGGATCAGTGTAGGCTGTTCCTTCAATCGCTAGATTCGCTGATTCTAGTGACTGGCGGATAATCGCTGCGATATACGGGTTGTCTTTTTGCTCAATGGGTCTAATGTTCATTTGAAGTACCTCCATTGTTATGGGTTAGGAGTTGATATCACATGTTCTGGCTGCAAACCGCCTTTTTTACAATCGTTGTCTTGTGTCTCTCATGGTGGGCAGGGAAAAGACGCCGGCAGCGCCATGCGGGGTTCATTGTCCCAATATGCTTGATTTTATTTGGTTTGGTTTTATTGATTGTTAGTTTTTTTATTGGCAGATGGGAAGGCATGGTGCTTAGTCTAGCGAGTATCTCTATCGTTCTCTCTTCCAGCATTTGTTTAATCATCGTCACTGGAATTCAATTTTTTAAAAAAGATGACCCTTCTTAAGCAGGAGCATCTGTATTCATCATGTTTTTATATTCTTCACGAAGGATGCCCATGATGATGACATCTGAGTATGTACCGTTGAAATAGAGCGCTTGGCGTCTTTTTCCTTCGTATTGAAATCCGGCTTTCTCATAGCTTCGAAAGGCCCTTGGATTGTGGGAAAAGACTTCAAGCTCAAGACGGTTGAGTTCTAATGTGTCAAAGGCAAATGCTTGAACCATCCGAACAGCTTCAGTGCCATAGCCTTTTTGAAAATGCTCTGGCCCGTGAAGCGCAATGCGGAAGCTTGCCGTATGATTGATTGGATCAATGTCCACAATCGCCGCATCTCCAATCATCTCTTTCGTGTCTAGCAAACAAATGGCGAAATCTCGTCTGCTGTCATCCTGCAAAAAGCGAGTATAGGCGGAGCGAATTTCTTCTAGTGTGAACGTTTTGCGTGTGCCAGTCATATAAAGTGTTTCTGCATGCTGGCATCCTCTTTGAATACCAGGATAATCTTGCTCTTCAATCGGTCTCAAAAATATACGAGTCATGACGGATCACCCTCCTCTATATATCGAGAGATTTCAATTAAATTCAGATCAGGATCACGGATATAAACAGATTCAATTGGACCTAATGTACCTGTGCGTCTGACCGGCCCCTCTTCAATGGGGACCACTTGCTTCCGGAGGTGCAGCAGCAAACTGTCCATGTCTAAATCGGTGATAAAGCACAAATCATGAGATCCAGGAAGAGGATGAGCCGCTTTTGGCTCAAATTCATGACCAGCTTCATGGAGGTTGATCTTCTGTAAACCAAAACGAAGCGCTTTACGGCCTTCACCAAAAGTTTCTTCCTTCATCCCTAATACGTTTGTATAAAAGCGAATGGTGTCCTCCATATGTTGTACAGTCAACACGATATGATCAAGTCGTCGTATCATCAGTCTCTCCTCCAAGTATGATCATTGATTGAACTGACTCTATTATATCATCACCTGAAGAGGATACCTTATTTAATCACGGTTTTATAGCTCCAGCTTTCCAAGGACATTTCCTTTCCGCGCAATACCCTTTCATCAAACTCCATCCAGCCATTTTTCCGGTAGAACTGACGATTGGCCTCGTTGTGTGTCATCAGTGTAAACAGTCCGCCGCCTTGCCGGGCGATAAAGGGAAAAAGGCATTGCTTTAACATGCGGCTTCCGAGTTTTTTTCCTTGCTGGTCTTTTGCCACGACAAGTGCTTCTAAATACCAGTAAGGCTGCTTTAAGGAAGAACATGCCTTTTTCGCCTCCTTTAACACACGGAACACATGCTGAATCGCCGATATACCGCCAGTGAAGAGCAGCTTTAACCCACCTGACAACACATAATCCATGACGCCTGGTTCAGGAAGTCGCGGATGCTTTAAAAGGGCAGCAGACACAATTTTCTCGTCCTCAACCCCGACCAAACAGATTTGATGCTGAAAATACACCTTTGTATTGACCAAATGCAGCTGACGAGCGAAAGCAGAACGGTTTGAGACCTTTTCACATAATAGGTCAAAAAATGAATAGTCCTGAAACGAATCATCTAACAACTCTGCCACTTGAGGCAGTTCATCCTCTCTAGCAAGTCTGAAATGAAACATAAGATGGCCCTCCTTTACTGAACATATATAGATTATTGAACATGTGTTGATTATAATAAGAAGTAAACCAATCGAACATCGGCAATGGATGAGATCCTGTTCATAAATAGACATTTGGCGCCTGATTGTTCAACAATGGAGGGGATGTCATGAAGGACAGACGAACAATCAAAACAAAAAGAGCCATTCGGGAAAGCTTCCTTGAACTGTTAAAGAAAAAGGAAGTGCAGCAGATTACAGTATCAGAGCTATCAAGGAAAGCAGATTTAGGCAGGGGAACTTTTTATTTGCACTATCAAGATGTGTTTGATTTATATGAACAGCTTGAGAAAGAACTATTCGATCAGCTCGGGGGGTTATATGATGAATCCTTTCCAAGTCAGGATCCTCTTGATATGCTTTCTTTTTTAAACAAAACGACGGAGTACTTGAAAGAGAATCAATATATGTTGACGTTATTTGTAAAACCAAATGGCCCAACGACAAACCAATTCAAAGCCTTTTTCAAAGAAAAAATCATGAAAGAGTGGCAGCTTGATCAGCGGCCGATTACAGAGAATGAGCAAATAGAGGCCTCTTTTGTCGTGTCTGGGGTCGTGGGTGTACTCGAGGAATGGATTCATGAAGAAATGACCATTGATGCCGGCAAGCTCGCGCATAAATTATACGAGCTTCTCGTCAAGGTGGAACAGGAATCGTAAAAAGGGAGAAAGTTATGTAGCCTTTGTCTTTTCTTTTTGATAAAATAGAATATATGTTCTTATTTGAAGTGAGGGAGTGGTGGGATTGAGTGAGAAAAGGAAGCTGCTTTTTTATGGGGCGATGAGTATCGATGGATATTTAGCGAGAGAGGATCACCGGCTCGATTGGCTGATAGGGACAGAGGGCGAAGAAGAAACGAGCTATGACACCTTTTATGCGTCAGTCGATACGCTGATTATGGGGCGCAATACATATGAACAAGTTCTTCAGCTGTCACCAGATGAGTTTCCTTATGAAGGAAAGACATGTTATATCATGTCACGTACTTTACAAGACAGTCTGGAAGGAACCCATATCATTCGCGAAGATATCTTATCATTTGTGAAAAAATTAAAGAATGAAACAGGCCGGAATATTTGGATTGTTGGCGGCGGGGGACTGCTTCAATCTTGCATACAAGCAAGATTGGTTGATGAGCTTTTTCTTCAAATCGTACCTGTCATGATTGGAAGAGGAATTCCTCTCTTTTCGCCGGCGGATCTGGAATCCAAGTTTTCATTACAGGAAGTAAATCAATATAAACAAATTGCTGAAATGCATTTTATCTTAAAAGAAGAGGATCACTGAACCAAGGTGGTCTTTTTTTTTATGAAATAAACTCGTTGACAAGAAAATATCCTAGTGTTAGGATAAATTTATCTTAGTTTTAGGATTTCTTGAAAAAGGAGTAGTTGCCATGGTGCAGCATGATCATGAATTAGATTTAAGGCTATTCCGCGTGTGGATGAAAGCCTATCAAGCCCTTTTTACAAATATCCAAAAAGACATTGAACGTTATGATATCGGATTTGAGAACTTTCAGATCCTTGAATTGCTCTACAGTAAAGGGCCTCAGCCTGTTCAAAAAATTAGCGATATCCTCTCAATCCCAAGTGGAAGCATGACATATGTCGTGAACAAACTAGAAAAACAAGAACTGGTGAAAAGGCAATGTGCGCCTTCAGATAAGCGGGTATTTCATGTATGGCTGACGGAAAAAGGGAAGCAATTGTTTGACGATATTTTCCCTAAACACACAGAGGTCATTTCGCAAAATCTAGCCTTTATTGAAAAAGAAGAAAAAGAGCAGCTCATTGAATTACTGAAAAAAATCGGTTTAGGTGCAAAACAACTTCGCGAAAAGGGGAAACAAGATGACACTCAGCTTTGATACGTTGGTACGTGAAAGACGATCCGCATCAAATTTTTTGCCAAATATCTCGATTTCGAGAGAAG
The DNA here is from genome assembly GCF_038627085.1 of Bacillus sp. FSL M7-0791. Taxonomy (NCBI): domain Bacteria; kingdom Bacillati; phylum Bacillota; class Bacilli; order Caryophanales; family Bacillaceae; genus Bacillus; species Bacillus sp. FSL M7-0791. Next base: position 573,569 of record NZ_CP152022.1, read on the forward strand.
AGCTTAACAGCATATTTGAAGAGGTCAAGCTGGCACCATCCGCTTTTAACTTGCAGCATACACAATATGTCGTCGTCCAAACAGAAGAGCTGAAAGAACAAGTAAGAGAAGCGGCATTTGGACAATATAAAGTGCACTCTGCTTCAGCAGCGATCATCGTACTCGGAGATCCAAAAGCTTATGAGCACGCAGGGAACATATATGAAGGCCTAAAAATGCTAGGCATTATCAATGCGCAGCAATATGAAGAAATGGTCAGAGAGACCATGAGCTTTTATGTGCAGAGAGGAGCCGATTTCCAGAAGGAAGAGGCGATCCGCAATGCTTCCTTATCTGCCATGCTGTTTATGCTTGCCGCTAAAAATAAAGGCTGGGATACTTGCCCGATGATCGGTTTTGATCCCGAAGCAATGAAAAAGGTATTAAACATTCAATCAGATTTGGTTCCTGTGTTAATGATTACACTCGGAAAAGAAAAAGTAGAGAGCAGACAAGCGAGAGGCTATAGAAAGCCAGTTTCTGAATTTGTGACATATTTATAAGACAGGGGGTTCCCATTATGGAACTAGGAATTAGTACATTTGTTGAAACAACACCCGATTTTCAAACAGGAAAAACAGTCAGTCACGCACAGCGTATTCGAGAAGTAGTAGAAGAAATTATTTTAGCAGATCAAGTCGGTCTCGATGTATTTGGCGTAGGTGAGCATCACCGTGAGGATTTCGCCGCATCGAATCCAGCTGTCGTCTTAGCGGCTGCAGCCACACAAACAAAAAATATTCGTCTGACAAGTGCTGTGACAGTTCTTTCATCAGCAGATCCTGTTCGTGTATTTCAGGATTTTGCAACGCTGGATGGACTATCAAACGGACGTGCAGAAATTATGGCAGGCCGTGGTTCATTTATTGAATCATTCCCTCTCTTTGGCTATGACCTGGACGACTATGAAGAATTATTTGAAGAAAAGCTTGATTTGCTGTTGAAATTACAGCAGTCAGAGCGTGTAACATGGAGCGGAAAGCATCGCCCATCCATTCAGGATGTTGGGGTGTACCCAAGACCTGTTCAAGATCCGCTTCCAATCTGGATCGGCAGTGGAGGAAACCGTGAATCTGTCGTACGTGCTGGATTACTAGGGTTACCGCTTGTACTTGCCATTATTGGCGGAAGTCCTAGACAGTTCGCACCGCTCGTTCAGCTGTACAAGCAAGCGGCAGTGCACGCTGGACATGACCCTGAGAAATTAACTGTAGCATCACATTCTCATGGATTTGTTGCGGCAGAAACAGACCTGGCAGCAGATCAATTCTTCCCATCTACACAGCATGTGATGAACACATTAGCGAGAGAGCGCGGCTGGGGACCTTATACTCGTTCTACGTTTGATGCAGCGAGAACTTTAGAAGGGGCGCTGTATGTAGGAGATCCAGATACAGTGGCAGAGAAAGTCATTCACCTTAGAAAAAATGTAGGCATCACACGTTTTATGCTTCATGTACCGGTTGGTTCAATGCCGCATGATCAAGTGCTGAAAGCCATTGAGCTATTTGGAAAAGAAGTGGCTCCTAAAGTAAGAGAAGAGGTTGCCCGCTGGGAAGCAGAGCAAAAATAAATAAAAAGGCCGATCAAGAGAATAGGCTTGATCGGCCTTTTCTTATGCTTAAGGATCAATAACACATGGTTTCACTGTAGGGCATGAAGCAGCAGAAGCAAGTGGTGTGGTCGTCAAGGTGAAGAGGAAAACAAGTTGAAAACAGATGAGCCATTTTTTCATGAAATCACCTCCGTTCACAATTGTTTCACTAGATTGAGATGAGTATAAATGCATAGAAGTATGTAACGCACTCTATCCAGCATAAGACAATGATATCATAATTTTCAAAAAAATGAAAAAATAAACTTACAAAAGTTCTAAATTATGGTATAGTTTATACGTTCAACAAAAAAGGGAGGGATTTTTTTGTGAAAAAGGTCATGTCTTCTGTTTTGGTTGGAGCAATTGTCTTAACGGGTGCTGGGGTCGCAACTGCTCCAGTGGAAGCAAAGGAGCAAACAAACAGTGAAGTAACGGCTCAGGCCAGTCGAACTGTTTCAGTAACAAGAACATATACGACATCAAACATCCCAGAAAGTATTGTATATGCAGAGGATGGCTGGGTAGGGATTTTAAAACAAACCTCTATTGAAGAATTAGGATTAGGAAAATATAGAGTCACATTTACTGGAACAGTGGTACGCGATCCGGGATTTAATTAAATAAAACGCAAAGCTGACAGGTGGACAAGCCAGCCTGTCAGCTTTTTTCATGAGGATAATAAAGAATCATTTGCATCCGTACCATTTGTTCTCCGGTTTGTTTATACGTGTGCGTCCGGTCCGCTTTAAAACGAATAGAGTCTCCGGCTTTTAAGGTGTATTGTTCATCACCAATGGATAAATCAAGGACTCCCTCAAAAACAGTGATCAATTCCTCTGTTCCCCCAATGTGTTCACTCGCACGAAGCGACCCGCCTCGATCAATTTCCACTCGGTACATTTCAAATTTCCCCCGGTCGTCAAAAGGGAAAGTCGTGTATACACGATATTTTCCATCATCTTCAGTTAAAACCTGTGCATCTTCTTTGCGTACTACCTTGATTTCAGGCTGTGGTGCGTGAATGAGCTCACTAAAAGATACCTTTAATCCGTTGGCGATTTTCCACAAAGTCGTGATGGTAGGGGTCGATTCTCCTCTTTCAATTTGTCCAATCATCGTCTTGCTGACACCAGTTAATTCTGCCATCTTTTCGAGGCTTAATTTTTTTTGATCTCTAAGAAGCCTCACATTTTTAGAAATAATCGATTGTACGTCTTCCATGAAAAAAGCTCCTTTCTCTATTTACTTTATAAAGACCGAACGTTACAATAAAACGTAATGTACGCAATAAAGTAATTAAAGTCTAAATAACGTATAAGGGGGGCGGCATTTTGATTGTATCCATGTTGTTCTATGCTTTTGTTAGCAGCTTTACCCCAGGGCCCAACAACATCATGGCCATGGTCTTTACAAATAAATATGGGGTCAAGCAAACATTTCGATTTTGTTTAGGTGTAGGTATCGGATTTCTCGTCATTTTGTGTTTGAGCTGCTTCTTTAATCTCATCCTTTATCAAGTGATGCCGAAAATAGGCTGGGTTATGGCGTTCATCGGAGCTGCATACATGATTTATTTAGCGGTCAAAATCATGAAAAGTAAAGGCGGGGATGACGAAACACTTGATCGCTACAATCATTTTATCCCTGGTATGATGCTGCAATTTATCAACCCAAAAGCGATCTTGTATGGATTGACTGTGATTTCAACATTTGTTTTGCCATACGGACAATCTAATATGCAGTATGTCATATGGACGCTGATTCTCGCACTCATTGGCTTTCTCGGTACATTCAGCTGGAGCTTATTTGGCTCTTTGTATAAGCGTTTTTTGACTGCTTACGAAAAACCGTTCCAGTATGTGATGGGGCTGCTTCTGATATACAGTGCGATTTCGATGATATGGGGCTATGTGATGTAAGTAGTCAGGAGCTTGGCCGCTGTCTGCCCATCACAACAGTATCATAATATAATCCGTCACTCAGCCGTTTATCGTTTTTTAATACGCCTTCAATCAAAAAGCCGTGGTTCTCATATAACCGAATGGCTTTTTTGTTCGTTTCAAGCACATGAAGGGAGATCTTCTGAATGCCCTGCTGATCTGCCCAGTCGATTGAAGCGGCTAAAAGCTCTTTCCCGATGTGATAGCCCCAAGCATCTTTCTGGATGGCGACGCCAAATGTCACTTTATGAGCAGAGCGCTTGAGTGAATGGCCCTCGCATCTTGAAAAACCAACAATTTTTCCTTCAATAGCAGCGACCAAAAATAAATGCCGGCTTTGCTTGCTATCCTCTTGAATCAAAGCCTCAAATGCTTTTTCATCAAGAAAGGCTTCGCCCGGTTCACGGTCTAAATATTCTGTTTCACCATCGATTTTCAGTCTGAGAGCTGATAACTGTTTGGCATCGGCTGCTGAAGCGGACCGAATATGATAGGTCAACCCACGAACTGTGAATATTTTTTCAGAGATGATCATGAAATAGAACACCAACCCTTCTTCTAATGTCTATCATACCTGAAACGTGTACATCGCACACTCAGATGTTTTGTATCTTTCAAAAAGGCTAAATGAATAGTATCAAACGTGGAGGTGGAACAAATGAGTAAAGAAAAAGGACATATGGATAAAGCGAAAGGAAAAACAAATCAAGTCAAAGGTCAAGTCAAAGAAAAGCTTGGTGAAGCAACCGATCATCAAAACTTGAAAGCAGAAGGGAAAAAGGATCAAGCAAAAGGAAAGCTTCAAGATAAAAAAGGGGATGTCAAAAATAAGCTGAACGAGTAGAACCGAAACAAGTGCGTTACTTCATGTATTCCTCATCACATGTCTTTCATCAAAAAAATGAATAGATGTGTGAAAAGAATTGATTATACGTTCTCACGATCATCATGTAGACTTGAGAGAGAAGACATAATCAAGGGAGATGGATGAAATGGAGCACGTGTGGGGAAAAGTTGACGAGTATATCACAGACAAGTTGATTCCTAAAGATGATGTATTGGAGCAAACCCTTACTCATAATAAGCAAGCGGGTCTGCCAGAAATTGATGTGTCACCAGCCCAAGGGAAAATGCTTTATTTATTAGCAAAAACGAAGAATGCAAAGCGCATTTTAGAAATCGGGACACTCGGTGGATACAGTACTATTTGGCTGGCCCGTGCTCTTGAAGAGGATGGGGAACTCATCACATTGGAGGCTGTCAGCCATCATGTACAGATCGCACAGCAAAACATCAGCAGAGCGGGCTTATCAGAACGGGTGAGCATTTTGGAAGGAAAGGCATTAGATACGTTATCTCAGTTAAAAGAGAAGGCTGCGCTTCCATTCGATTTCATTTTCATTGATGCAGATAAACCGAACAATCCGAAATATCTGAAGTGGGCGTTAGATTTCTCGAAAAAGGGAACAGTCATTATTGCAGACAATGTCGTCAGAAATGGTGCAGTCCTTCATGACTCTGATGAGGATGAACGAGTACAAGGAACTCGTGAATTTTTCGATTTACTCAAACAAGAGCCGAGAATAGAGGCAACAGCGATTCAAACTGTTGGGGAAAAAGGTTATGATGGATTTGTATACGGAATCGTCAAATGAAACAAAGCTTAACCACATGTGGTTAAGCTTTTTCTTTTAGAAAAACCATCTAGCAGCGCCCATCAGCATGACGCCGACAAGAACAGTAAGTGACAGGCTTTTTGTCCAAACAGCAATGAGTACAGTAGGAGTCAAGACAGCAAGATACATCCAGTGAATGGTGACGCCTGTGCCTGTTGATGTATGGATGAAGAGATGCTCTGCAATCAAAGCTGTAAAGATACAAATAGGGATAAACGATAACCATTTCAGCACCACTTCAGGCAGCTGAATACTCCGTACAAATATAAAGGGGACGACTCTCGGAATGACGGTGACGATCATACAACCAACAATGAGCCATAACATAAAGCTGCTAATCATTTATCTGTCACCACCCCAATAGTTGCGACAAGTACAGTTGCTATGAGAACAGCCACATGTGATGGAACAAAATGAAGCAGAACAAACATAGCAATGACCATATACAACACAAGCGACAGGCGATGAGTTAACTTATTTTTGGGTACTGTCTGTAACGAAAGGACTAACAGTGCAGCAAACATCGCTGATAAAGCAAAATCAAGACCAAGCGCTTCAGGATTTGAAATCCAATGTCCAAAAATGCCGCCAAGTATGCAGGCCGCAATCCAGCATAAATACGCCGTTAAGTTCAGTCCGTGCATCCACCTGTTATTCAGCTTTCCTTGCTGCGCTAATTTATTTATCGCTACACCGAAGGATTCATCAGTCAGCAATAGACCGAATCCTATATTTTGTTTCACAGAGTAGCGTGTGAAATGAGGAGCAAGCGTCAGGCTGAGCAATAAATGCCGCAGATTGACAATAAATGTGGTGAAAATAATAGCGGAAAGGGGACTCCCTGTTACAAGCAGTGCACAGATAATAAACTGTGAAGCACCTGCGTAAATAAAAATTGATAAAAGCGCAATATCACATATACTTAACTGTGCGCTAATTCCAACAATTCCGAAGGCAAACCCAATACTCATATAACCGAGCAGGGTTGGCACACAATCTTTTATTCCCTCGAGAAACGGTTCATGTTCCGTGCTGGGAATGTGTTTCCTCGCTTCAATATCCAACGTCCTCTACTCCTTTTCTCCGTGGCCACCTATAGTTTTACTTACTATATGAAAACGAATTCAGCATGTCAATACCCGTTTATCTTCTATTATATGAAGAAAAATGGTGACAAAAAAGGATTGAAGTCAACCAGAATTTGTTATAAAGTAGTCTGAAAATAAAAATAAATGAGGTGACGACAATGCTATGGAAGCCTTTATTTGAACATGATGTACCAAACACCCTCCGTCCATAACGGAGAGTGATCTCCGTTTGTGGATATGGCGATCAATATATCTAGTAACGGAGGGGAAAAGATGAAGGAAAAATATATAGGCGCCCTTTACCTAGCAATCGCTGCAAGTATTTGGGGCGGCATGTACGTTGTTGTCAAAGTAACAGTAGCGGTGGTTCCGCCGCTTGAGCTAGTATGGATGAGATATGCTGTAGCAGGAATCGTGCTGGTATGCACCATTTGGCGCTTGGGCTATTCCTTTCGATTAGATAAAAAAGATATCCCGCTTGTTGTCATGATCGGATTGATCGGAAATTTCCTATCAATTGTGACCCAAGAAATTGGCACCATGTATACGTCGGCACAAATGGGGGCTGTGATTACATCTGCGACCCCTGCTTTTATGGTGCTGTTTGCGTTCTTTCTATTAAAAGAAGCCATGACTGTTCGAAAGTGCGCATCCATCCTGCTTGCGACAGCAGGTGTATGGCTCATGATTGGACCAGTCGCAGTGCAAACAGATGAATTTGTTGGCGGTCTTTCATTAGTTTTCGCTGCTTTAACTTGGGCACTGATGTCTGTTTTGCTGAAACGAGTTCCAGGAAAATACCCTCAAGTCGTGACGACCACATATGCGATCATCATTGCATTCATTGTCTTAACACCAGCTGTTTTATTTCGCTTACCTCATCTAGATGTGGAGCAGATGGCAAGGCCAGAGATTTGGGGCGGCATTCTCTATCTAGGCATCATCTCAACAGCTCTAGCATTCTTTTTGTGGAATAGAGGGCTTCAATTGATGGATGCCTCGAGCGGCGGTCTGTTCTTTTTCTTTCAACCGATCGTAGGGGCAGCTCTCGGCTGGCTGCTTTTAGGTGAAGAGATGGGGATACGCTCATTCATTGGGATTCTATGTATCTTTGCAGGAGTCTATACTGTACTGCGTCAAAAGGAATAAGAAGAGATGTCCCTTATAAAAGGGGCATTTTCTTTAAAATGGGCAGGGAAGAGAGTAGAGGTTGGGGGGAAGCAGAATGATACAATTTCCGCATTTGCAAAAAGGACAAACAATTGGCGTTACAGCACCTTCCTCAGGTGTACAGCCATCTTTACATAACATGTTTCAGCTTTCATGTGAACGAATGAAAAATAGAGGCTACGATGTCATATGTGGAGAGACGGTCTGGCAGCAGGAAAAGGCAAAATCTGCGCCTGCGATAGAACGAGCAAACGAACTTCAGTACATGATGACATGTGAGGAGATTGATCACATCATCCCGCCATGGGGAGGACAGCTGCTTATGGAAGTGTTAGAGCACCTTGATTTCTCATCGATGAAAAAAAAGTGGATTCTTGGTTACTCAGATACGAGTGCACTTCTGCTGGCGTTAACATTAAAAACAGGCATTGCCACAGCGCATGGACCGAACTTAGTCGATCTTCAGGGAGAAGATCTTGATCAAACGACTGTTATGTGGGAGGAAGTACTTTCAACAAAAGAAGAAATGGACATAAGCCAGTTTTCTTCATCTATGTATCAAAAGGAATGGCAGCGTGACGATCCGATTAAACATGTCTTTCATTTAACAGAATCGACCGCTTGGCATACGGTTGATCAACAAGAAAAGATGGTAAAGGGCAGACTGCTGGGTGGCTGCATTGATGTCATACGTCATTTAGCAGGGACACCTTATGGGGACGTCAAAACTTTTCAGAAAACATTCATAAAAGATGAACCGATTCTCTGGTATTTCGAAAACTGCGAATTAAATGCTGCAAGCGTGAAGAGATCGCTTGTTCAATTAAAACTAGCAGGTTGGTTTGATCACTGTTCAGGTATAATGTTTGGGCGTAGTGCTGTAAATGTGCCTGTTGAAGGGTATCAGTATCAGGATGTATATGAAGAATTACAAAAGGAATTACAAATCCCCATTTTTTACGACATAGATTGTGGGCATGTCCCGCCGCAAATGACGCTGATTAATGGGGCATATGCAGAAGTACAGTTGCATCCTCAAGGAAAAGCCGTACTAAAGCAAACATTTTTAGCATAAAAAAGGAAAGGGCGAACCCTTTCCTTCATATCACATTACATCCCTTTTGTTTCTTCACCTGCTTTTGGAACTTCCCACGCCGACTCACGGAATACTTTTTCCCATTTAGATACGACAATACATGCAACGGCATGCCCTGGAACATTCACGCCTGTTCGTGCCATATCCATAATTCGGTCAACACCGGCTATGATGGCAACGCCTTCTGCGGGAAGACCGACAGCATGAGCGGTTGCCAAAAGAACAACGAGTGAACCGGATGGCACAGCTGCAATACCTTTACTCGTTAACACAAGAACAAGCATCATTAAAAGCTGCTGTGACAGACTCATGTCGACACCAAACGCTTGTGCAAGGAATACGCAGGCAACCGATAAATATAAACTTGATCCGTCACAATTGAGAGAAAGACCAGATGGAATCACAAAGGAAACGATTCTTTTTGGACACCCGTATTTCTCCATTCGTTCCATCAATTGAGGAAGGACAGTTTCAGTACTCGTAGTAGAGAAGGCAACAAGGAACAAATCCCAAATCATTTTTAATACTTCGAAGTAGTTAAAACGGAAGATCAGTGCGACCAGAGGGAATAAAGCAAAGAGAATAATGAATAATCCTAAAAATACTGTTCCGACAAGCTTCATCATTGGGATTAATAAAACAATGCCATATTGGCCGACAGAAGCAGCCATTAATGCAAGAACCCCAATAGGTGCTGTCACCATCACCATCTGTGTGAGCTTAAACATAATTTGTGCCACTGATTCAAAGAAGGCGAGAACAGGAGCAGAGGCTTTACCGATTCCGCTTGCCGCTACACCAAATAAGATGGCGAAGAAAATGACAGCAAGTAAATCATTCTGAGCCATAACATCGACGATATTGGTTGGAATGATATCTAATACCATTTGTTTAAAGTCAACGACCTTCTCCGTATAACCATCTAATTCCCCAATATCTTTCTTAGCTAATTTAGAGAAATCGAGGCCAACGCCAGGCTTTAGCCCATTTGCCAATAATAGCCCGATCCCAAGAACAATGGTTGTGATGACCTCAAACCAAATGATCGTCTTTAATCCAAGGCTGCCCATTTTCTTCATGCCGCCGCTGCCGGCTGCACCAATAACAATGGTAGAGAACACGATTGGAACAACGATCATTTTAATCAGCCTGATGAATCCATCTCCAATTGGCCTGAGGGCCATTCCGAAGTCAGGGAAGAAATGGCCGATAAGAGCTCCTATCACCAAAGCGATCATGATTTGAAAAGCGATAAACTTTTTCATCATCTCCTACCTCCTTTAAATGCTTGGAAAAATATTAAGAATTTTCCAATAAATAAAAATTCTATGTGGCCATGTTTTGTCCTCCTTTGTATTTAGAAAGATTTTATTTAAGAATCATTGGAATTATGAAGAAAGAGAAGAAAATAGGGCTATTACATGTCTATTGATCTAAGAAAAAATCAATTTTAAAAAACATGAAACTTTTTTAGAAAAATGTATTGACCCTTTTATATGATTCATGGTATATTTTTATTCGTCGCTGATGACGTATTTGAAACAGAGACGTTCACACACATGCGGCAAACAAATTTTAAAAAGATGTTGACTTAAGAAAAACGATATGTTAAGATAATTAAGTCGCCTGATTAAGCGCCCGTAGCTCAATTGGATAGAGCGTTTGACTACGGATCAAAAGGTTAGGGGTTCGACTCCTCTCGGGCGCGCCAATACAAACCACGCGGGTGTAGTTTAGTGGTAAAACCTCAGCCTTCCAAGCTGATGTCGTGAGTTCGATTCTCATCACCCGCTCCATTTTTGAACATGATCTTTGAAAACTAAACAAGACAAAACGTACCTGTTAATTCGAGTTTTTATAAAAAAATCCTATGATACTTCATAGGTAGTCAGTCAAACGCTGATGAAAAACAAAACTTCGGTTTTGTACTTTTTCGGAGAGTTTGATCCTGGCTCAGGACGAACGCTGGCGGCGTGCCTAATACATGCAAGTCGAGCGGACAGAAGGGAGCTTGCTCCCGGATGTTAGCGGCGGACGGGTGAGTAACACGTGGGTAACCTGCCTGTAAGACTGGGATAACTCCGGGAAACCGGAGCTAATACCGGATAGTTCCTTGAACCGCATGGTTCAAGGATGAAAGACGGTTTCGGCTGTCACTTACAGATGGACCCGCGGCGCATTAGCTAGTTGGTGGGGTAATGGCTCACCAAGGCGACGATGCGTAGCCGACCTGAGAGGGTGATCGGCCACACTGGGACTGAGACACGGCCCAGACTCCTACGGGAGGCAGCAGTAGGGAATCTTCCGCAATGGACGAAAGTCTGACGGAGCAACGCCGCGTGAGTGATGAAGGTTTTCGGATCGTAAAGCTCTGTTGTTAGGGAAGAACAAGTGCGAGAGTAACTGCTCGCACCTTGACGGTACCTAACCAGAAAGCCACGGCTAACTACGTGCCAGCAGCCGCGGTAATACGTAGGTGGCAAGCGTTGTCCGGAATTATTGGGCGTAAAGGGCTCGCAGGCGGTTTCTTAAGTCTGATGTGAAAGCCCCCGGCTCAACCGGGGAGGGTCATTGGAAACTGGGAAACTTGAGTGCAGAAGAGGAGAGTGGAATTCCACGTGTAGCGGTGAAATGCGTAGAGATGTGGAGGAACACCAGTGGCGAAGGCGACTCTCTGGTCTGTAACTGACGCTGAGGAGCGAAAGCGTGGGGAGCGAACAGGATTAGATACCCTGGTAGTCCACGCCGTAAACGATGAGTGCTAAGTGTTAGGGGGTTTCCGCCCCTTAGTGCTGCAGCTAACGCATTAAGCACTCCGCCTGGGGAGTACGGTCGCAAGACTGAAACTCAAAGGAATTGACGGGGGCCCGCACAAGCGGTGGAGCATGTGGTTTAATTCGAAGCAACGCGAAGAACCTTACCAGGTCTTGACATCCTCTGACAACCCTAGAGATAGGGCTTTCCCTTCGGGGACAGAGTGACAGGTGGTGCATGGTTGTCGTCAGCTCGTGTCGTGAGATGTTGGGTTAAGTCCCGCAACGAGCGCAACCCTTGATCTTAGTTGCCAGCATTCAGTTGGGCACTCTAAGGTGACTGCCGGTGACAAACCGGAGGAAGGTGGGGATGACGTCAAATCATCATGCCCCTTATGACCTGGGCTACACACGTGCTACAATGGACAGAACAAAGGGCTGCAAGACCGCAAGGTTTAGCCAATCCCATAAATCTGTTCTCAGTTCGGATCGCAGTCTGCAACTCGACTGCGTGAAGCTGGAATCGCTAGTAATCGCGGATCAGCATGCCGCGGTGAATACGTTCCCGGGCCTTGTACACACCGCCCGTCACACCACGAGAGTTTGCAACACCCGAAGTCGGTGAGGTAACCTTTATGGAGCCAGCCGCCGAAGGTGGGGCAGATGATTGGGGTGAAGTCGTAACAAGGTAGCCGTATCGGAAGGTGCGGCTGGATCACCTCCTTTCTAAGGATATATGGAGCAGCGTACGTTTTCGTCTTGTTTAGTTTTGAAGGATCATTCCTTCAAAACATGTCTCTAGCGAGACAGGATTGTTCTTTGAAAACTAGATAACAATAAGTAATACATTCACATTGAATGCAATGCAAAGTTCATCACACATAGTGATTCTTTCTAAAGTAAGAAATGGTTAAGTTAGAAAGGGCGCACGGTGGATGCCTTGGCACTAGGAGCCGATGAAGGACGGGACGAACACCGATATGCTTCGGGGAGCTGTAAGCAAGCTTTGATCCGGAGATTTCCGAATGGGGAAACCCACTGCTCGTAATGGAGTAGTATCCATACTTGAATACATAGAGTATGAGAAGGCATACCCGGGGAACTGAAACATCTAAGTACCCGGAGGAAGAGAAAGCAAATGCGATTCCCTGAGTAGCGGCGAGCGAAACGGGAACAGCCCAAACCAAGAGGCTTGCCTCTTGGGGTTGTAGGACACTCTATACGGAGTTACAAAGGAATGATATAAGCGAAGAGGTCTGGAAAGGCCCGCCAAAGAAGGTAACAGCCCTGTAACTGAAATGTCGTTCTCTCCAGAGTGGATCCTGAGTACGGCGGAACACGTGAAATTCCGTCGGAATCCGGGAGGACCATCTCCCAAGGCTAAATACTCCCTAGTGACCGATAGTGAACCAGTACCGTGAGGGAAAGGTGAAAAGCACCCCGGAAGGGGAGTGAAATAGATCCTGAAACCGTGTGCCTACAAGTAGTCAGAGCCCGTTAACGGGTGATGGCGTGCCTTTTGTAGAATGAACCGGCGAGTTACGATCCCGTGCAAGGTTAAGCAGAAGATGCGGAGCCGCAGCGAAAGCGAGTCTGAATAGGGCGCATGAGTACGTGGTCGTAGACCCGAAACCAGGTGATCTACCCATGTCCAGGGTGAAGTTCAGGTAACACTGAATGGAGGCCCGAACCCACGCACGTTGAAAAGTGCGGGGATGAGGTGTGGGTAGGGGTGAAATGCCAATCGAACCTGGAGATAGCTGGTTCTCTCCGAAATAGCTTTAGGGCTAGCCTCAAGGTAAGAGTCTCGGAGGTAGAGCACTGATTGGACTAGGGGCCCCTACCGGGTTACCGAATTCAGTCAAACTCCGAATGCCGATGACTTATCCTTGGGAGTCAGACTGCGAGTGATAAGATCCGTAGTCGAAAGGGAAACAGCCCAGACCGCCAGCTAAGGTCCCAAAGTATACGTTAAGTGGAAAAGGATGTGGAGTTGCTTAGACAACCAGGATGTTGGCTTAGAAGCAGCCACCATTTAAAGAGTGCGTAATAGCTCACTGGTCGAGTGACTCTGCGCCGAAAATGTACCGGGGCTAAACGTATCACCGAAGCTGCGGACTGTTCTTACGAACAGTGGTAGGAGAGCGTTCTAAGGGCTGTGAAGCCAGACCGGAAGGACTGGTGGAGCGCTTAGAAGTGAGAATGCCGGTATGAGTAGCGAAAGACGGGTGAGAATCCCGTCCACCGAATGCCTAAGGTTTCCTGAGGAAGGCTCGTCCGCTCAGGGTTAGTCGGGACCTAAGCCGAGGCCGAAAGGCGTAGGCGATGGACAACAGGTTGATATTCCTGTACCACCTCCTCACCATTTGAGCAATGGGGGGACGCAGGAGGATAGGGTAAGCGCGGTATTGGATATCCGCGTCCAAGCAGTTAGGCTGGGAAATAGGCAAATCCGTTTCCCATAAAGGCTGAGCTGTGATGGCGAGCGAAATTTAGTAGCGAAGTTCCTGATTCCACACTGCCAAGAAAAGCCTCTAGCGAGGTGAGAGGTGCCCGTACCGCAAACCGACACAGGTAGGCGAGGAGAGAATCCTAAGGTGATCGAGAGAACTCTCGTTAAGGAACTCGGCAAAATGACCCCGTAACTTCGGGAGAAGGGGTGCTTCTTAGGGTGTTAAAGCCCCGAGAAGCCGCAGTGAATAGGCCCAGGCGACTGTTTAGCAAAAACACAGGTCTCTGCGAAGCCGTAAGGCGAAGTATAGGGGCTGACGCCTGCCCGGTGCTGGAAGGTTAAGAGGAGCGCTTAGCGTAAGCGAAGGTGCGAATTGAAGCCCCAGTAAACGGCGGCCGTAACTATAACGGTCCTAAGGTAGCGAAATTCCTTGTCGGGTAAGTTCCGACCCGCACGAAAGGCGCAACGATCTGGGCACTGTCTCAACGAGAGACTCGGTGAAATTATAGTACCTGTGAAGATGCAGGTTACCCGCGACAGGACGGAAAGACCCCGTGGAGCTTTACTGCAGCCTGATATTGAATGTTGGTACAGCTTGTACAGGATAGGTAGGAGCCTTGGAAACCGGAGCGCTAGCTTCGGTGGAGGCATCGGTGGGATACTACCCTGGCTGTATTGACCTTCTAACCCGCTGCCCTTATCGGGCAGGGAGACAGTGTCAGGTGGGCAGTTTGACTGGGGCGGTCGCCTCCTAAAATGTAACGGAGGCGCCCAAAGGTTCCCTCAGAATGGTTGGAAATCATTCGCAGAGTGTAAAGGCACAAGGGAGCTTGACTGCGAGACCTACAAGTCGAGCAGGGACGAAAGTCGGGCTTAGTGATCCGGTGGTTCCGCATGGAAGGGCCATCGCTCAACGGATAAAAGCTACCCCGGGGATAACAGGCTTATCTCCCCCAAGAGTCCACATCGACGGGGAGGTTTGGCACCTCGATGTCGGCTCATCGCATCCTGGGGCTGTAGTCGGTCCCAAGGGTTGGGCTGTTCGCCCATTAAAGCGGTACGCGAGCTGGGTTCAGAACGTCGTGAGACAGTTCGGTCCCTATCCGTCGCGGGCGCAGGAAATTTGAGAGGAGCTGTCCTTAGTACGAGAGGACCGGGATGGACGCACCGCTGGTGTACCAGTTGTTCTGCCAAGGGCATCGCTGGGTAGCTATGTGCGGACGGGATAAGTGCTGAAAGCATCTAAGCATGAAGCCCCCCTCAAGATGAGATTTCCCATTCCGCAAGGAAGTAAGATCCCTGAAAGATGATCAGGTTGATAGGTCTGAGGTGGAAGCGTGGTGACACGTGGAGCTGACAGATACTAATAGATCGAGGACTTAACCTATATTCTAATGTGAAGCATGAACATTGTTATCTAGTTTTGAGAGAACATTCTCTCCATCAGGTTTGGTGGCGATAGCGAAGAGGTCACACCCGTTCCCATACCGAACACGGAAGTTAAGCTCTTCAGCGCCGATGGTAGTTGGGGGTTTCCCCCTGTGAGAGTAGGACGCCGCCAAGCTTGTTATCTTTATATCATCGCGGGGTGGAGCAGTTCGGTAGCTCGTCGGGCTCATAACCCGAAGGTCGCAGGTTCAAATCCTGCCCCCGCAACCAAAATGGTCCGGTAGTTCAGTTGGTTAGAATGCCTGCCTGTCACGCAGGAGGTCGCGGGTTCGAGTCCCGTCCGGACCGCCATTTTTATGACTTGTAAACGAAAACGTATAGTTTCGTTTTTTTTTATGTCTTTTTCTTTCTAGAAGTACCCAAGATGCAATGAAATGATATGTGTTTGGCTACACTATAAGAAAGAAAAGATAGATTATTTCAACTCAGCCTGGTTTTTTCACACCAGGCTTTCTTTATATCATTTTTAGTTGGAACTGAGACTTATATTCGCTACACTAATACTAACTGTGTTTGACCTCATGTCTACTTAACCAATTGATTGCAAGAAGGGGCTGTCTTTTTATGGATGAATTTGATCTTATTCGCCGAATCACACCTAAAGATACATATCAGCGCTCTTTGATCATGGGCATCGGTGATGATGCAAGTGTTTATCAACCTCATTCACATTGTGAAGAGGTCGTTTGTGTTGATACAATGGTGGAGCATGTTCATTTTCGTTTTGACTTTTCAACACCATTTGAAGTTGGCTTTAAAGCACTGGCAGTCAATGTCAGTGACATCGCTGCAATGGGAGGGACCCCAAAATATTATCTTGTTTCAATTGCGATCCCGCCTCATGGTGATGAGACAATTGTTACGGAGCTTTACGAGGGAATGAAAGCGTTGGCTGACTCCTATCATATGGATTTGATTGGTGGAGATACAGTGGCCACCCGCAGTGACTTTGTCATTACCGTGACGGTCATTGGTGAGGTTTCAAAGGGAAAAGCTTGTTATCGTCACAGTGCTCAGACTGGAGACGTTGTCTTTGTCACAGGTGAACTTGGTTCATCAGCTGCTGGGTTATCAATCTTAATGAACGAAGCAGCCCCTTCTAAGGCGGTCGATGCTGATTTTTTTCTTCAGCGTCATAAAATGCCTCAGCCTCATATTGCTGCTGGACACATTTGTTCAAGTTTCCCGCGGGTCACCTTGAATGATGTGAGTGATGGATTAGCGAGTGAGTTGAATGAGATAGCCGAAGCGAGCTGTGTGATGATCGAGATAGAAGCTGATAAGCTTCCAATTCATCCTAATTTACAGGTGCTGCGCAAAGACTGGCTTGAATGGGTGTTATTTGGGGGAGAAGATTTTGTTTTAACTGGTACGATACCAGAATCTGATTGGGAAAGCTTTGAATCGCAATGTCAAAAAGAAGGCATTCAGATCACACGTATTGGACAAGTCAAAGATGATCAAGCAGCCAGTGTTATGTTAAAAGACAATGATCAACAAACAATGTTAATGAAAAAAGGATATAATCATTTTAAGAAATGAGGTGACATCAACGGTGAAATTAACATGGACGACAAAAGGTGCGGATGAGACGAAACGAATTGCCGCTGCATTGGCCAAACTTGTGATGCCAGGCGATGTATTGACATTAGAAGGAGATTTAGGTGCAGGTAAAACCACTTTTTCAAAAGGTTTTGCGGAAGGCTTAGGAATTACCCGTATCGTCAACAGCCCCACCTTTACAATTATTAAAGAATATACCGATGGCAGACTGCCACTATATCATATGGACGTGTACCGCATGGAAGATGCAGAAGAAGAGATCGGCCTCGAAGAATATTTTGAGGGTGAAGGTGTATGCTTGGTTGAATGGGCACATCTTATTGAACCTCAATTGCCTTCTTCCTATTTAAAAATTGAAATGCTGAGAACAGAACGTGAAGAAGAACGGCATCTCACGTTTGATGCAAAAGGGGAGCGTTATGAGACCCTTTGTAAGGAGATGAAAAAATTTGACCATACTGGCCATTGATACATCAAACCATACACTAGGAATTGCTCTTGTAAGAGACTTCACTGTAATTGGCGAGAGCATCACATACTTAAAAAAGAACCATTCCGTCCGAGCGATGCCCACTGTTGAAGCATTGATGAAAGAATGTGGTGTATCACCAAGCGAACTAAGCAAAATCGTTGTAGCAAAAGGACCTGGTTCTTACACTGGCGTTAGAATCGGTGTTACCATCGCAAAAACACTTGCGTGGACGCTGTCTATCCCGATATCAGCTGTTTCGAGTTTAGAAACACTTGCGGCAAATGGCCAATATTTTGATGGGTATATCTCACCTCTATTTGATGCGAGAAGAGGACAAGTTTATACCGGACTATATACGTTTGAAAAAGGGTTGATCAAAGAGGTCGAATCAGATCAAAATATCTTGCTCACGGATTGGCTTCATGAACTGAAGCAGACAGGAAAGCCTGTTCTATTTCTTGGACAAGATGTGCACCTTCATGAAGAGAGCATTCGCTCCATTTTAGGAGAAACGGCTGTACTGGCAGAGGGGACAGTTCATAACCCAAGACCTTCAGTGCTTGCATTTTTAGGCGCAGATCGTCCTGCTGAAGATGTCCATCAGCTTGTTCCTAACTATATTCGTTTGGCAGAAGCGGAAGTGAAATGGCTTGAAGGACAAAAATAATCTTCACATAGCAGAGATACGACAAATGACAGTAGCGGATATTCCAGAGGTGTATACGATTGAAGTGCATTCGTTTACAGCGCCTTGGAAAAAGGAATCGTTTGTCTATGAGATTCTTCATAACCAATACAGCCATTATTTCCTCATTGAAGAAGATAAGCAGCCTGTTGGGTATTGCGGGGTCTGGATTGTCATGGACGATGCACAAATTACGAACATTGCGATTCTCCCTGAGCATAGAGGAAAAGGCTACGGGGAAGCATTGCTTCGATATGTCATGGAATTTTGCAAAGAAAAAAAGACAGATCATCTTTCTTTAGAGGTGCGGGTTTCGAATACACCAGCACAATCCCTCTATGAAAAGCTCGGTTTCAGACCAGCTTCTATTCGAAAGAATTATTATACGGATAATGGAGAAGATGCATTAGTCATGTGGGTGAATATAAATGAGTGAACAAACAGATCGATTCATATTAGGTATAGAAACAAGCTGCGATGAAACAGCTGCGTCCATTGTCAAAAATGGAAAGGAAATCGTGGCGAATGTGGTCGCCTCGCAAATAGACAGTCATAAACGATTTGGCGGAGTTGTACCCGAAATTGCTTCAAGGCATCACGTGGAGCAAGTCACCATCGTATTAGAAGAAGTGATGGCACAGGCGGGTATGAGCTTTAAGGATTTAGATGCGATTGCTGTCACAGAAGGACCTGGCCTCGTCGGTGCCTTGCTGATTGGTGTCAATGCAGCAAAGGCACTGAGCTTTGCCCATCAAATTCCTCTTGTTGGTGTTCATCATATTGCAGGGCATATTTATGCAAACCAGCTTGTTGATGAATTGGAGTTCCCATGTTTAGCTCTTGTTGTCTCCGGCGGACATACTGAGCTTGTTTTAATGAAGGAGCATGGATCTTTTGAGGTCATCGGAGAAACTTTAGATGATGCAGCTGGAGAAGCGTACGATAAAGTGGCCCGGACGATGGGTCTCCCGTATCCAGGCGGACCTCACATTGATCGGTTAGCGCATGAAGGGAAGCCGACAATTAAGCTTCCTCGTGCATGGCTTGAAGAAGGGTCTTATCACTTTAGCTTCAGTGGTTTAAAATCAGCTGTGATCAACACCTTACACAATGCGTCACAAAAGGGAGAAACGATTGCCCCAGAGAATTTGGCCGCAAGTTTTCAAGCAAGCGTCATTGAGGTGCTTGTTGGGAAAACATTGAAAGCGGCTGAAGCCTATGGCGTGAAGCAGGTCGTTCTAGCTGGAGGAGTCGCTGCCAATAAAGGACTAAGAAAAGCTTTAACCTCAGCATTTACGAAGCTGCCAGAAGTGAAAGTCATTATTCCGCCATTATCTCTTTGCACAGACAATGCAGCCATGATCGCTGCCGCTGGAACCATTGCGTTTGAAAAAGGAATCAGAGGCGATATGGCGATGAATGGCCAGCCAGGGCTGCCGCTAGTCTCATATGAATAAAAACTCCTGTGGATGACAGGGGTTTTTATTTTTTATGAAAGCGATTTATTCACATGTAAACGTTATATATCCA
Organism: Bacillus sp. FSL M7-0791; assembly: GCF_038627085.1. Classification (NCBI taxonomy): domain Bacteria; kingdom Bacillati; phylum Bacillota; class Bacilli; order Caryophanales; family Bacillaceae; genus Bacillus; species Bacillus sp. FSL M7-0791. Next base: position 593,079 of record NZ_CP152022.1, read on the forward strand.
CAATTGTTAGAAAATTTCGTTTTAAAATGAAGAGGGTGTGTATAAACACGATCTTTTTTGTGGATATGTGATTAAAACTCTGTGGATAAAGTGGATAAGTCTAATGTATTTAAGAATAATCAAGAAGTTATTGTGGGTATCATTGTGGATAATGAATTTTCTTTGAAAGAAAAAAGAGTACCTTTTAAGGCACTCTTTAAGCTTCTGACAGCTCTTCCCACTCCGCAAAAAGTGATTCCAGCTCTTGATTGAGTGTATCATTTTCTGTTTGAATGGCTTGGACCTTCTCGTGATCTTGAAAAATATCAGGATCACATAGCAGCTGTTCATTTTCACCGAGCTTGTCTTCGACGACAGCAATGCGTTCTTCAATTTCTTCGATTCTGCGCTGCTTTTGTCTTTCTTTCTTTTTCAGTTCTTTTTCTTCCGCATAAGAAAGCTTTGCCTTTTCTGCTGGCTGTGCAGCTTGTTTTTTAAGCGGCTCATTTTCTTGAAGTGCTTCCAGCTCTAATTGTTCATTTTTCTTTTCAAGATAGTAGTCATAATCACCGAGATATTCTCTTGTTTCTGTAGGCGACAGCTCAAATACTTTCGTAGCAAGACGATTGATAAAATAACGATCATGCGAAACAAATAAGATGGTTCCTGGATAATCGATTAGTGCATTCTCTAAAATTTCCTTACTATCTAAGTCCAGATGGTTTGTCGGCTCATCGAGAATAAGAAAATTGGCTTTTTGGAGCATCAGCTTTGCCAGTGCAAGGCGTGCTTTTTCTCCACCGCTTAATGCATGGACAGGCTTTAAAACGTCATCACCGGAAAAAAGGAAGTTTCCTAAACATGTCCGAATTTCTTTTTCATTCATATGAGGATAGTCATCCCAAAGCTCATTGAGCACTTTTTTCGAGGATGTCAGTTTGGCTTGCTCTTGGTCATAGTAGCCGATCGTGACATGAGATCCAAAAGTGATGTCGCCTTTTACTGGTGTTAATGTGTTCGTTAACGTTTTTAAAAGGGTTGATTTCCCGATCCCGTTAGGACCAATGAGTGCCACACTATCCTCGCGTTTAATCTGAAAAGAAAGAGAGGATAGGAGCGGTGTTTTTTCATCATAACGAATATCGAGATCATGTACCTTCAGCACATCATTGCCGCTTTGTCTCGTAATATCAAAATGAAAGTTTGCGGATTTCTCGTCACCTAAAGGCTTATCTAAACGATCCATTCGTTCGAGCTGCTTGCGTCTGCTTTGAGCGCGCTTTGTAGTTGAAGCTCTTGCCAGGTTGCGATCCACGAAATCCTGAAGCTTTGAGATCTCTTCTTGCTGCTTTTCGTATAGTTTCATATCCCGCTCGAGCTGCTCTGCTTTCAGCTCAAGATACTTACTATAGTTCCCTGCAAACTTTTTCATCGAAGTTCTTGAGACTTCATAGACGTGGTTTACGACTTTGTCTAAGAAATAGCGGTCATGGGACACGATGAGAATGGCACCTGTATAATTTTGCAAATACTGCTCCAGCCATGATAAGGTATCAATATCTAAATGGTTGGTCGGCTCATCCAGAATTAAGAGTTCTGGTTTCATTAATAAGAGCTTTCCAAGCGCTAGACGGGTTTTCTGACCGCCGCTTAAGGATTGGACGGTTGTCTCATCTTCAAAATGACTAAAGCCGAGTCCATGAAGAATGGAGCGGACATCTGCTTCATATTGATAGCCGCCCTGATCTTTAAATTCCTGCTGCAGCCTGTCATAGGTTTTCATCAAGGCATCCAGCTCAGAACCTGTGGAAGAAGCCATTTTCTCCTCAATGGTTCTCATTTCTTGTTCCATCTCTTTTAAATGATCAAAAACCGATAATAATTCGTCCTTTAACGTACGTGTAGACGTTACATCGGTATGCTGTGCTAAATAGCCGATCGATAGGTCTTTTGGTTTGATGATCTCACCTTGCTCGTAAGACATTTGACCGGCAATGATTTTCAAAAGCGTGGATTTGCCTGCGCCGTTACGACCTACAATGGCAATGCGATCCCTTGCTTTGACTTCCAATTTTATATTCGTTAAAACGGTATCAGCGCCAAACGATTTGGACAGCTGATTCACTTGTAGAATCATCATGTAACTTCACCTCTGCTATAATATGTTAAGTGTAGCTTATCAGCAGTAAACCGGCAAATGTTACATACAATCGCCATATTCAAATGAAAGACAGATAGGAAAAAATAGTGTATCATTTGAGTGAGGGAGCGTTGAAAGATGAGTCAATTTAGCCACTTTAACGAACAGGGAAGAGCAAAGATGGTCGACATTAGTGACAAATCGTCTACAGTGAGAACCGCCGTTGCTGTTTCAAGCGTTCGTATGATAAAAGAAGTGTTTCATAAAATAGAGCAACGTGAAATTGGAAAAGGAGATGTGCTGTCTGTTGCACAGGTTGCTGGCATCATGGCAGCAAAGCAAACATCTACCATCATTCCAATGTGTCATCCGCTTGCATTAAAAGGCGTGGATATCTCCTTTGATTGGGAGGAAGACGGAAATGCGCACATCCTGAACATACAAGTACAGGTAAAAACAAAAGGAAGTACGGGTGTGGAGATGGAAGCGCTCACTTCTGCTTCAGTATGTGCACTGACCGTTTACGACATGTGCAAAGCGATTGATAAAGGCATGATCATCGGTCCTACCTATCTAATTGAAAAGACAGGCGGGAAAAACGGTGATTTTCACAGAGCATCTGATATTTAAGTTGGAGGACCTTATATGAATATAGATCAGTCAAAAATTCCACAAGCGACAGCCAAACGTTTGCCGCTATACTACCGTTTTTTAAAAAATCTGCATGCATCAGGAAAACAAAGGGTGTCATCAGCAGAGCTTAGTGATGCAGTCAAAGTGGATTCTGCTACCATTCGCCGAGATTTTTCGTACTTTGGTGCACTTGGGAAGAAAGGGTACGGCTATAATGTCGATTATCTCTTGACCTTCTTCAGAAAGACCCTTGACCAAGATGAAATGACCAATGTCATGCTCATCGGTGTCGGGAATTTAGGGACTGCCTTTTTACACTATAATTTCATAAAAAATAATAATACAAAAATTTCAATGGCTTTTGACGTCAATGAGAGTAAAATAGGAAGTGAGATAGGCGGCGTGCCTGTCTATGATTTGGATAAGCTTGAAGAGCATGTTCAAGAGGTAGGAGATATCCCTGTTGCGATTTTGACAGTACCTGCCGTAGCAGCTCAATCCATTACAGATCGTTTGATTGCCCTTGGCATCAAAGGAATCCTTAACTTTACGCCGGCTCGATTGAATGTGCCGGAACACATTCGAATTCATCATATAGATTTGGCGGTTGAACTTCAGTCTCTTGTGTATTTCTTAAAGCATTACTCTGTTACGCAGGAGGACTGACGAAAAGGGGTAAAGGGGGTGGAGCAAATGGGTCCAATCGGTCCTGGGAGTTTGATTCTGATTGCGATTGTAGCGCTCATTATTTTTGGGCCGAAAAAGCTTCCTGAATTAGGAAGAGCAGCAGGAGATACATTACGTGAATTCAAAAATGCCACAAAAGGCTTAGCTGATGATCAGGAAGAAAAAAAGAAAAAAGAAGATCAGTAGAATAGGATGAGCTTCATGAATGTCAAAGATATGCCGCTTATGGAGCATATTGTGGAACTGCGAAAACGTTTAGTGATCATTGCGATGTTTTTTGTTGCCTTTATGGTGGCTGGTTTTTTTCTCGCTAAGCCGGTCATTGTGTATCTACAAAATACCGATGAAGCGGCAACACTCACGCTGAACGCATTTAAGCTTACAGATCCACTGTACGTGTTTATGCAGTTCGCATTTGTCATTGCTTTGGTTTTGACGTGTCCCGTTATTTTATATCAGCTGTGGGCGTTTGTGAGTCCAGGCTTATATGAGAAAGAAAGAAAGGTGACACTTGCTTACATTCCGATTGCACTGCTTTTATTTTTGAGCGGTGTGGCTTTCTCTTATTTTATTTTGTTTCCGTTTGTCGTCGACTTTATGATGCGAATGTCGAATGATTTAAATGTAGAGCAAGTCATTGGGATTCATGAGTATTTTACATTTCTGATGCAGTTAACACTTCCATTTGGCTTTTTGTTTCAGATGCCCGTCGTGTTGATGTTTCTCACAAGACTTGGCATCATCACACCGATGTTTTTATCAAAAATACGGAAGTATGCCTATTTTGTCCTCCTTGTCATTGCCGCACTCATTACACCGCCAGAGCTTGTTTCTCACCTCATGGTCACCTTGCCAATGCTCGTTTTATACGAAGTGAGCATTATCATTTCAAGAGTGACCTACCGCAAAATGCAGCAAACAGAGGAGAAAGAAAGTCATTATGTCTCATAAAAAAGCATCATGATCCTATGAGGATCACGATGCTTTTTCTATTGTGAAAGAAATTGATCGATCGCATGAAAGAGGTGCTCATAATAGGCGGGCTCATGCTGGACAAAATCATGAACACCCACTTCGATGCTTTCCTCACGTCGTTCTTCGTTTGCATCAACTTGAAAGCCCTCGATTCGAATTCTTTCACATGTTCCTGTCAACAGCTGCTGTGCATCAAGCAGCTTGGCTCTGTACAGACCAGCGACTTCTTCTTTCTGTAGATAAACTTCCATGTACTTTTCTTGATACATATAAAGGTACACATGGCAGAACTCACGGTCGATAAACGAAGGCATATGGATTTCATCCTGTATGACACCTGCAAAGGTGAGGTCCTCAAAATGGATGGAAAGACCAAGCTCTTCTTCTACCTCTCTTAAGCCATCAGAAGGCTGTTCATCTGCGAGAAGATGGCCCGCTGCGGTGATATCAAACAAAGAAGGAAAATCCTTTTTTGCGGGACTTCTTAGCTGAAAATAGAGATATACGGTGCCATGCTCTTTTTTAAGAAGCCAAAAATGAAATGTTTCATGCCAAAGACCTTGGGCGTGGACATCTGAACGAGCGGCAGCTCCAATCGTTTCATGTTGATCATTGAAGATGCGAAGTTTTTCATGTTCCATAAAGATACATCCTCCATAAAAAAACCATTTTCCAACCGCGGAAAATGGTTTTTGATTTATTTTTGCTGCTGTTTTTTGAGTTTGACAGAGAAGGCAAACATTTTAAGCGCGATATTGATATTATAGGCCGCAAACACCATCAGCAAAATGCTGTAAAATGACCACATGTCACCTGGGTTTTGAATGGCCATATAGGTGAAAGCGACACCTACGGCAAAATAAATGATGCCCCATACGACTGGGTTTCTCATGAGAAAAAGCCTCCAATAATCATTTGCATGGTTTGAGATTGTTCTTCAATCATTTTTTTCACTGGCTCAATCTGCACAAGAACAACAAGTGAATTCATCAGCATATGAGCGCCGATTGGAACAATGATTCGTTTTGTTTTCGCATATAAAAAGGCAAATGTAAAGCCCATTGCAGTATAGAGCAAGATATGAGCAAAATCAGTGTGGACAGCGGCGAAAACCACTGAGCTGACAAGTGCCCCAATGAAGAAATTCGTTTTTTCATAAATGACTCCAAAAATGATTTTTCGGAAAATAATTTCTTCAAGTATTGGTCCAATCAGGGCGATGACAATGACAAGCCAAGGAACGGCATCCATAATGGATAAAATGGCTTGAGTATTTTCTGATTCACGGCCAATGCCAAATGCATATTGTTCAATCGCCCCCGCAATCGATTGTGCAAAGAGAGAAAGAAAGAAACCGCCAATGATCCATGCGATAGCAGAACCAATTGAAACTGGCGCTTCATTTCGCAGTGAAGCTTTTGGGACGGTTCGAAGGATGAGCAGAATAATGATCAATCCGATACAAAAACTGATGATTGTCCACGTTCCTGATAATTTTGAAAGCTCTGTTTGAGTCATCGGTGATTGAATGAATCCCAGCCATTTCATAATGAGCACATAAGGAAACGCAGAAACCTGCACCAATATATACGTTAAGATGATGTACCAATATTGTTTTTTCAAGTAACGAAAACCCCTTTACTAAAAGAACTAGATTTATTGTAACACAAGTCTCCTTTTTCGATGAAAAGGAAAGAATGTGAGACCAAAAAAGATCGTGAAAGCGTAAAAATTTTTAAAGGTTTTCACTTGAAATTGCAGAAGACATTCTTTATTATAATAAATGTGTTAGCACTCGCTGGTGATGAGTGCTAAAAAAGACTACATATAAAAATTGAGGAGGTTGTTTCTTATGTTAAAGCCATTAGGCGATCGCGTAATCATTGAACTCGTTGAATCTGAGGAAAAAACCGCTAGCGGTATTGTTTTACCGGATTCTGCAAAAGAAAAACCGCAAGAAGGTAAAATTGTTGCAGCAGGTTCAGGGCGTGTACTTGAAAGTGGTGAGCGCGTTGCGTTAGAAGTAAGCACAGGCGACCGCATTATCTTCTCAAAATATGCAGGCACTGAAGTGAAATATGAAGGCAAAGAATATTTAATCCTTCGTGAGAGCGACATTTTAGCTGTTATTGGTTAATCACATAAAAAACATTGAGATAAATTTTTAAAAAGACTGAGGAGGTTTCGTTATTATGGCAAAAGATATTAAGTTCAGTGAAGAAGCACGTCGCGCGATGTTACGCGGTGTAGATGCACTTGCAGATGCTGTAAAAGTAACTTTAGGACCTAAAGGACGTAACGTGGTTCTTGAGAAAAAATTCGGTTCTCCACTTATCACAAATGATGGTGTAACGATCGCAAAAGAAATCGAATTAGAAGATGCATTTGAAAACATGGGTGCAAAACTTGTGGCTGAAGTTGCAAGCAAAACAAACGACGTAGCTGGTGACGGTACTACGACTGCAACAGTTCTAGCTCAAGCGATGATCCGTGAAGGTCTGAAAAACGTAACAGCTGGTGCAAACCCTGTTGGCGTGCGTAAAGGGATTGAAGAAGCAGTGAAAGTAGCACTTGAAGGCTTGCACGAGATTTCTAAACCAATCGAAGGCAAAGAATCAATTGCTCAAGTTGCGGCTATTTCTGCAGCAGACGAAGAAGTCGGCAGCCTAATCGCTGAAGCGATGGAGCGCGTTGGCAACGACGGAGTTATCACAATTGAAGAATCTAAAGGTTTCACAACTGAGCTAGAAGTGGTTGAAGGTATGCAGTTTGACCGCGGATATGCTTCACCATACATGGTGACAGATTCTGATAAGATGGAAGCAGTTCTTGAAAATCCTTACATCTTAATCACAGATAAAAAGATCACAAACATTCAAGAAATCCTTCCTGTACTTGAGCAAGTTGTACAACAAGGAAAACCATTATTGCTTATTGCTGAAGATGTAGAAGGCGAAGCACTTGCAACTCTTGTTGTGAACAAACTTCGTGGTACATTCAACGCAGTAGCAGTAAAAGCACCTGGATTCGGTGATCGTCGTAAAGCAATGCTTGAAGACATCTCTGTTCTAACTGGCGGAGAATTAATCACAGAAGATCTAGGACTTGACCTGAAATCAACTGAAATCGGTCAGCTTGGCCGCGCGTCTAAAGTTGTTGTGACAAAAGAAAACACAACAATCGTAGAGGGCTCAGGAGATTCTGCTCAAATCGCAGCACGTGTGAACCAAATCCGTGCTCAAGTAGAAGAAACAACTTCTGAATTCGATAAAGAAAAATTACAAGAACGTCTTGCAAAACTAGCTGGCGGCGTCGCTGTCATCAAAGTTGGTGCTGCAACTGAAACAGAACTAAAAGAGCGTAAACTACGCATCGAGGATGCACTGAACTCAACTCGTGCAGCAGTTGAAGAAGGTATTGTATCCGGTGGTGGTACAGCACTTGTGAATGTATACAACAAAGTCGCTTCAATCGAAGCAGATGGTGATGTTCAAACAGGTGTAAACATCGTTCTACGTTCTCTTGAAGAGCCAATTCGTCAAATCGCTCACAACGCAGGTCTTGAAGGATCCGTTATCGTTGAGCGCTTGAAAAACGAAGAAATTGGCGTAGGCTTCAACGCAGCAACAAACGAATGGGTAAACATGATCGAAAAAGGAATCGTTGACCCAACAAAAGTAACTCGCTCTGCACTTCAAAACGCAGCTTCTGTAGCAGCAATGCTTCTAACAACTGAAGCAGTCGTTGCTGACAAACCAGAAGAAGGCGGCTCAGGCGGCGGAATGCCAGACATGGGCGGCATGGGTGGAATGGGCGGCATGATGTAATCAGGGTTTCAAAACCTTGTTATATCAACGTCTGAAATTAACTATAGGAGAAGGCCTTTCATCAGTTTGCAAAACTGTTGGAAGGCCTTTTCTTCCATATTAACAGTCATTTGAGTATAGATATTCCTCATAGTATGACTAACCTTGTTGATTAAATAGAAACTTTGAACGGGGGAAAATCCGTCTTTATGCTGCATTTGCAAGGACTATAATAGAGAAAAAACCACTGGTTAGTTGCTATCAATGTTTACACAACCTATAGTAATAGGATCTTTTAAAAAGGTAAAATTCTAATTTTAAACTATGTGGACTCTAACGAATAATGGCTAATAAAACTGGAGAGGTTATGTTATAAAAAGAGGCAGCTGCATAAAGGGAAATTATCTTCTAGCAACGAATATATCGTTATTTTTGTAACGATTACCACTATTATAGGAACGAGGGAAATGAAGAAAATGAAAAGAACACTTTCTAAATGAAGGTGTTTTTTTATTGTGTTTACAACAAAAATAAACTATAATGTTGTTGTGTATTATGTTGTAAATGCAATAAAAGGAGTCATGATAAATGAGAGAGATTTTACGAGAGATTGGCGTCATCGCTCGGGCGCTTGATTCTATAAGTAATATTGAATTTAGAGAGTACGATTTAACGAAGGGGCAGTATTTGTATCTTGTGCGTATTTGTGAGGAGCCTGGTATCATTCAGGAAAAGCTGGCGGAAATGATTAAAGTGGATCGAACTACGGCTGCTCGGGCTATCAAAAAGCTAGAACTGCATGGGTTTATTGAGAAAAAGAATGATCGTGTGAATAAAAAAATCAAAAAGCTGTTTCCAACTGAAAAAGGGGAAGCGGTCTACCCAATGATTAAACGAGAACATGATTATTCGAATCAAGTGGCGCTGGATGGGTTTTCTAAGGAAGAAGCGGAACAGATTTATGAGTATCTTCTCAGGGTGCGAAAGAATATAGAAAAGGACTGGGAAGGTGTGAAAAAAGGGATAAAGAGAGACTACTAATAAATAAGGAGGGGCGACTTTATGACCGTCACTTTCATTCGGTGCAATGAACAACATGTAAAGGAGCTTCAGAAAATTGGAACCGATACATTTATAGAAACCTTTCTAGATCAAAACAAAGTGGAACATATCGAAGCGTACGTGAAGACAGCTTTTCACCTAAACCAGCTGTTAAAGGAATTACAGCACCCTTCTTCACAGTTTTATTTTGTTCAAGTGAATGGGGAAGTAGCTGGTTATTTGAAGATCAATATGGATGATGCCCAATCAGAAGAGATGGGGAGTGAAGCGTTAGAGATTGAAAGAATTTATATCAAGCAGTCCTTTCAAAAGCAAGGATTAGGCAGATATTTAATCGATCAAGCCATTGAAATTGCGAAAAATCATCATAAACAGGATGTTTGGCTTGGGGTGTGGGAGCACAATAAAGCGGCCATCGCTTTCTATCAAAAGCTTGGGTTTGTTCAAACAGGGGTGCACGCTTTTCTCATGGGGGACGAAGAGCAAATGGATTTCATTATGACCAAAACATTGAGCTGATCAAAAAGGAGGAAGGGTACATGCATATCCCATCATTTTTTCGAGTGAAAGATATGGAGAAAATCAAATCATTTATTCAATCTCATTCATTTGCTACAGTTGTGACGACAATGAATGAAAAGCCCATTGCGACACATATTCCAGTGAGTTTTCATCAAGTTGGAGATTCGTATGTGATCTCAGGGCATATGGCGATTGGGAATCCTCAGTGGAAAACGTTTGAAGAGAGCGAGAAGACGCTCGTCATCTTTCAAGGCCCGCATGTCTACATATCTTCTTCATGGTATGAAAAAGAAGCAGTACCAACATGGAATTACCAGGCTGTTCATGTTTATGGAAAGGCGGAACTGCTTGAAAAATCGGAACTGGTTAAGGAATTAACCACAATGCTGGAGACATACGAAAGTCACAGAGAACAGCCGGTGCTATGGGATACGTTGTCTGAGGAACTGTTAGAGAAGCAAATGAAAGGCATTGTAGGCTTTAAGATCATCATTGATGAAGTTCAGGCTGCTTTTAAATTAAGCCAAAATCGCCACGAAAGGGATTATATCCGCATCATTGAACAGCTGGAAGCAGAGGGTGAAGTGGAAATGGCTGAGGAGATGAAAAAGAGTTCCATTTAAGAGACTTCTCGAAAGTTTAGTTAATAAAAAGAATGAAACGTTACTTATAAACAAAAACACTTTCTTCTAGGAAAGTGTTTTTTAGTGGTGATAAAAAAAGCCCTCATCATTCAAGGGCATGAGTGAAAGTTTATTTTACTTTAACTGTGAAAGTCACGTCTTTACTATTCATGTAATCTTCAGTTGTGACATTTCCAAATTTCAGCTTTAATTCTTTGATGTTTTTGACGTTGATCTCTTTGCCTTCAGGAGCTAAGAATTGAATAACACCATCTTGTTTAACGCCACCTTCAACTTCGCCACCAATATCACCGTCAGTCATAAACATATTCGCATCTAATTGCATGCTTCCAGCTACAACTTTTCCTTGATCTGGATAGAAGTTTAGAACTTTATCTGTCGTATTTTCGATATTCATTCCAACATTGATTCGATCCTTCATAATTTTAATCTCGCCAAGGTTTACTTTCATTCCTTGAGCCGTTGTTTTGTGTTTGCTCGCATTTATTTTCTTTGAACCATCGTCTTTTTTGTTTTTTGATTGTGTTTTTGTGCTTGTAGACTCTTTTTCTTTAGATGCACCTGTAGACACATCTTCTGTTGAGCCGCAAGCAGCCAGTGTAAATGTTAGCCCTAAAGCTAAAAATAAAGCATAGAATTTCTTCAAAATGAAAATCCCCTTTTGTTTAATTTATATAAGCGCCATGTGCTTATACATTGACCACGACTATTATAATAGGACAAAAGTACTTTCAAATCAACAAAAAATGATAAAAATAGAAAATAATTGTTTTGGAGTGTTTTTTTATAAACCAGTTAGCTTAAAATTACATAAAATCCACTTCTTGTGACTTAAAACGAACTTGAATTTCCTTATAATAGAATTATTATAAGGGATTGGGAGTGATTGAGATGGAAGGTTCGTCAATCAAGACGGTTAATAGAGAGGATCAACATGAATTCTTGTTTCTGAATATATCTTCAAATACAGTTGGGGCTCTTTCAAAGGAATCTGCTGAGAGGATTCTAAGTGGGAGGGATACCGATGAAATACACCAATTGATGTATGTTCCTATTGAAAATCATGAAGACCTCAAATGGCTGATTCATTCTTTGCATAAAGCTATCATGGATGAAAAAGATGTACGTGTCGTTCTTGAATTGGCTGATCTACTCTATTTCTTTGTTGTCCCTGCTTACAAAGAAGAATTGATGAGCCAAGAAGATTTGTCACACATGGTGAATGATATATTATTTATGTTGGATCTTTGGACAGATGAAAACATAATAGAGTTAGTTGATGCCATTCAATATGAATTACAAAGAGTAGAGAGAAAAGGCTTGTAGAGCAATCTCTACAAGCTTTATTCTCTATTCTTATGCAGTTGTGTTATTGACGACAGGCTCTTTTCTAAACACGCCCATGCAGCCTGCAATGATGATTAATACAGCTGGAAGGATGAAGAACATAGAAATAGAAATAATGCCGCCTACAGCAGATACTAATAATAAAATTCCACCAAGCTTTGCTTTTTTCTTTACAATGACAGATGAGACAATGGCAAGAATAGAGAAAAGCATTGCTGCCCAGCCTAATCCTGTAATTTCACTCGTGCCTGAATCGCTAAATGCTGCATCGATTCCTCCGAAAGCAAGAGCGAACATTGCGCCGAAAAATCCAAAAATACCTCCAATTAAACCTAAAACAAATTCAGTTGTTCTTTTCATGATACTTTCCTCCGTTATGTAAATAAGAATTATTGGTACTTAAGAACCAACACAATCTTACTAATCGGCATTCTTTTCATAATGTTAATAGTTTTGTTAAAAAAAAGAAGAAAATCCATAAAGGATTTTCTTGTCTATTTATTGGGCTCTTTCCCAAGTGATTTTTGTTTCATTTGTTGTTTTCTTTCCTTTTGCGAGCACTTTGCCGTTTTCTTGTTTCACGGTGATGTTTAGGTCATAAAAGGAATAGAGGGCGCCGAGGCTGTCATTTTCCGGTTTATGAAGATTGTTTTCTTTTTCAGTTGATGCTCCAATGGCCAGCGTTTTTGCAAAGTTTAAACCGATGACTTCAGCGTAATCACTATTGGTATCAGAGGAAGCCGTTACGTTTAAAGAAATGACTTTTTTCTTTTGATCCACGGTGATGTCAGTGTCTTTGATAAGTTTAGACTGCTCCATTACTTCTTTTGTTTCTTTTTGAATGCGCTCATTAATCTTTGGAAGAGCTTTAGTTTCTGTTTTTTGTTCTTTTGTCGTATTTGAGCAAGCTGCTAGAATGGAGAGACTTGCAACTAGACTCATGAAAACAAGTAGACTTTTTTTCACGTTCGTTCTCCTTTTTTCGTCGAATGTTGTATGTTTATGTTACCACGAATCTTTGTTTTGATTAAAAGAGAAGTGTTGATAAGCTGTGAACAATAAAAAGCACCCAATGGAGGGTGCTTTTTTCTTATTGTGCTGAAAGGCTTGTACTTAATGGGATAGAAGAAATGACGGTGAATTTAGGAGCTGCGGCACCGGATTCTAAATTTTTACGTAAAAGTGACGATTTGATTGACCCGTCCCAATTTTTATAGACACTTCCTGATGTATTTGCGCGAAGCTGTACATTCGAAAAGCTTGCTTGTGAATAGCTGTTTGTTCCATTATCCTGTACGCCATGTACCATTTTGACAACATCAAGGTTTTTCAGACGGCTAGGGTTGTAAACAGGCTGCTTATAGCGCAGTTTCCCATTGACATATAGTGACACCGTGCCATCACCATTGTTGATGAGCTTTAAGTTGACACGTGCGCCATCTTTAATACTTGAATCGTATTCGCTGTTCCAGTATTTACTGCCGCCTTGTGAGCCGCTGCCCAGAAAAACTTTATAGCCAGAAGACGTTTTTGAAATACCGCTCTCTACAACAGCAGAGCCGAGACCGAGATACCAGTCTGCATAGCCATTTTTAATGGTGGCAGTTTTGGGCAGGACAATATCAGCAGAGATACCTGACCACTTGGCTTCATCTGTTTGCGTCACAATGGCGCCGTGACGAGGACTAGCCGCTGAAGCAGGAAGACTTGAAAACATCAAAACGAAAGCCAAACTTACAATCAAAACGGTGAACCACTTTTTCATGAAAATTCCCCCTTAAATTTGATTCTCTTTTATTATATAAAATGAAAGAGGGGGGGCTCCTTACAATGTTCTGGCTGATTTTGGCGGTATTTAGGAACTTAATCGGTCATAAAGTGGTCAACTTGTATTTGAATTGTAATGTGTCTGTAAAATAACTGGGTTCATCTTCATGTATAATGAGTGCAGAAACCAAAAACGGAGGATTTTTTAATGAATAAAAAGCTTATCACGACAATCGTAACAGTAGCTAGTTTATTTTTAGCATTTAGTTTCTCACATGGAGCAAGTGCAAAAAAAGTAAGCGGCAATATTACTTGGTACAATGGTGTCGGCAAAAAAGGCGCAGATGGAAAAAAACTCGGTCATTGGGATGCAGCAACTAAAATGGGCTTTGACGTACCGAAAAAAGGTACAAAACTAAGAGTGACAACAAAAGCGAAACCACATAAAGTGATTACAGTATATAAATATGATGTAGGCAGAATGCCAAATGCTGTACTAGACGTAAGTCCAAAAGCATTCAAAGCACTTGGGTATAAAACAAGTAAAGGTGTCGTAAAAGGGCATTACACTTATTAATACATAGGCATTTAAAGAAGCGGGAAAAGTTCATTTTCTGGCTTCTTTTCTTGTAGAGAGGGTCTGAAAGGCAATGAAAAAATCAACATGGTGGATCATCACAGTCATTGGCGTCGCAGTGATTGCGGCAGTTATTTTCTTCATGATGAAGCCTGGGCAAGAGGCAAAACATGCAGGGAAAGTCAAAACAAATCAAGATGCAAAAGACGAATTGCTCGTTTCATTTACAGATCAAAAGTTAAACAATACTTATTACTTGCATGATCGGGCGCTTCATACGGAGAAACTGACAGCATATCCTTCGATTGCTTATGATTCTACGAAACAAGTTTTATATTACACGTATACAGATGAAGACACGCAAAAGGTGAGTATTCGGGAATTAAATGTGAAATCTGAAGAAGAAAAAACACTGTTTACGAGTGATGATTCCATCGACAGTATGAGGCTGTCTGGTGATGGAAAGAAGTTATTTCTAAGGTATAACAAGGGTTCTGGAGAGCAATTTTTTGTCGCGTCTTTTGATTTGAAAACACACAAAATGAAGGAGCTGTATCCAGAAAAAAGCAAGGATGATACGGTGAGTTCTTTTGCATATGATCCGACTTCAAATGATTTGGCGATCCAGCATTATTCTTTAAAAGAAGATTATCAAAAAACCGATGAAGCAAATGAAAAGGGCAGAGATCCTGAACCAACAACCATGAAGATCACCCTTCAAACAGGTGAGAAGGGGAAACGCATTGCACGCATCTCACAAACGATCAATGATATTTCATTTTCTCCAGATCATAAGAAATTGATTTATACAGAAGTAAAGGTTCGTAAAGAAAAAGAAATATCCTCGATTAAGATGCTTGATGTAGAAACAGGAAAAACGGCGACACTCGTTAAAAATAGCCAGGATGTTCATATTTTAAGTGCTGCACAGCCGCAATTTTCTACGGACGGGTCGTCTGTTTATTTCTTAGGTGTTGCAAAAAACGCAGAAGAATTAAAGGATGACACTGGACGAAAGGCGAAGGTAAGAACGATTTTTGAATACAATATGAAGAAGAAAACGGTGGAAGCCGCTTGGGAGAAGGATGGCGGAATCGTTAACAATTTCACTGTCAATCGATAAAGGAAACGTTCAGTTATTTATATAACTGGACGTTTTTTTATTTTGTCTCTTGAAATGCTGGAGAAATGGTGGGTCTATAGATGGAAAATCAATTTTTAAGCAGTGATACGAGGGCTATTTTCATATTTTGCTTATGTGACAGAGAAAAAGGAAAAGAGTAATATGAGTGAACATAAAAAAACGAGAGGATTGATGACATCTCGTTTTCTCTGTTTTATTTGTTTTCATCTAATAAGTTTTGAAAGATAAACAGGGCGTTAATGGAGTGAGGGAAGCCAGCAACCTTTGTACAGTGTTTAATAATCTCCATAATCTCTATGACAGAAAGTCCGATATGTAATGCTTGTTGAAAATGAGTCTTTAAGTCTTCATCACAATTGCCTTTTGTGATGAGGGAAGATAATGTGCTGATGGCCTTTTGTTTTTCATCTAATATGAAGTGATTGAATTCTTTTTGTTCACTGAGTTCAATGGTTAGTTGTTCAATGTTTGACCGAATGCTCTCGTTCTCATGAATTGAAAGCTTCTCTCTGTTACCTGCCGCTGTTTCTTGTTTGACCTGGCAAGTCTCTTTTTCTTCATTCAAATTGAACTCCTCCGTTTTTTATCGCAATTTTCCATTTGTTCGTTCATTATGGCTTATGTGCCTTTTGATAGATGTAATGGGTATATAGTAGTATTATCGGTTTGCTGCGTCAACTTTTTAAGTATGGAATGCTCTTCAAAGGAATGATTCATGCGATTTATTTTTCCATTTTGAAATGGATCATAAAAGGGCTAATGAATAGATGTCCGTTAGCCCTTTTGTAATCAGCAGTTTCATACAAGTTCTACGCTTTTAGCGGAAGAGTGGTTTCATTTTTACTGGATGATATCCATCGGCCTCATCATGTCATAATCTTCATGCTCTAAAATATGACAATGCCACACATATCGGCCGCTGTATGGAACAAATCGAGCAACGATCCGAATGACTTCACCTGCATGCGCCTGAATGGTGTCCTTGTAGCCTTGTTCATGTAAAGGAGGCGCTTCGTTTGGTCCTGTATACACAATTTCTCCTGTCGATTGATAGACTTCTGTATCAAATGGCCTTCTGTCTAAAACCCTAAATTGAACAAGGTGCAAATGAATAGGGTGTGTCCCCCTGGTTGGATTGACGATAGACCAAATCTCTAGACTGCCAAGACGAGGATTTTCTGTGACAGGGTCATTCCAAAATTGGTTATCGAGCAATAGGATAGGGCGGCCATATTTATCCTGCGTGCCGGTAAGTGTGAGCGTACGCTCTCTATCAGCTCGACTTGGCCGAAGCGGTGGCAGGGGTTTGAAAATCGGACGTAATGTTTTAGGTACTCTCCCTTTTAGTGGACGTATGACCTTGAATTGCATAATGTTCGCATCTGTTTCAGGATTCACATCCTGTCCGCAGCCGGCTGTATTTTTGAGAGTGATCGTTTTGTTTTCATAAGCTGAAAAGTCGATGATGACATCGAAACGTTCAGCAGGTGCGATGCTAAAGGATTGATGGCGAACGGGTCTTGGCAAAAAGCCACCATCGGAACCAATTTGCAAAATTGTAGCGTCGTTATCTAGATGCAGCTCGTAAGTTCTAGTATTGGACGCATTTAAAATACGAAAACGGTATTTTCGCGGCTCTACTTCTAAATATGGCCATACTTTTCCATTGACTAAGATCGTTTCTCCACAAAAAAAGGGCACAATGGATGGGTCTGGTATGTCACTGTCCTCTGGCGTATCGTTTGGTCTGCTAGGATAAAACAGTGAGCCATCCTCCTGAAACGTCCGGTCCATAATCATTAAAGGAATGTCATAGTCATCTTTCGGCAGCTCTAAGGACTTTTCAAATGCATCTGAGATCAAATAAAACCCAGCTAAACCGGCGTACACATTTAGTCGTGTCAATGCCATCGCATGATCGTGATACCATAATGTGCAGGCTTGCTGATGATTTGGGTAGACGTAAGTCTCTCTTTCAAAAAAAGGGCCGGTTGCTTCAAAGTCCCGTGAAAACCAGGCCTCTGGGTAGCCGTCACTGCTTGCTGGTGTGACACCGCCATGCAGATGAACGACTGTTTTCACCTCTGGTTCATCGTGATGACCGGAGTGGATGGTGTGATCGACAGGCAGAAAATGTTTCGATGGCAATTTGTTCATCCATTTCACTTTGACCTTTTCATTTCGATTGGCTTTAATGGTTGGACCAGGCAAGCTGCCATTATAGGTCCATAGCTTGGTTGGGGGCAGGTCTCTATGAACTTTTAAGAATACCTCCTCCATAGCAATCTCATAATACGTTTGTCTTGGGTTCTTTTTGACGGGCTCCGCGACTTCTGGAATTGGAAGCTCGTCAACAAATTTTTCTAGGTTCATGTTGACTAATCCTCACTTAAATTCAATTTGATACAGTATAAGTGCGGACATCCAAATAGGTGAATAAAATAAAAAAACCCGCTTTTCAGCGGGAGAATTACGGGTGTTTATTTTCAAGCGCCGCATTTGCAGGCACTTTTTTATTCGGTTTAAAGATGAAATAAGCAGCCAGTACGCCAAAGGTAATGATACTCGTCAAAATGAGCTGTGGCCGCATGGATTCGATAAACAGCATCGATGCCAAGATGGCGCAAATGACCAAAATGGTAAAGTACGTGAGGTATGGGAACAGCCACATTTTGATTTTGAGCTGTTCTGGATTTTCTTTTTCGATTTTGCGTCGCATTCTTAATTGTGAAACGGCAATGACCAAGTAAACAAGAAGAGCAATGGCGCCAGATGCATTGACTAAGAACAAAAAGATGGTTTCAGGATAAAAGTAGTTCATCATGACGGCAATGTAGGAAAAGAAGGTACCTGCGACTGTAGCCGCTACAGGAACACCACGTTTGCTGATTTTCATAAAACGTTTCGGTGCTTCGCCTCTTTCTGCTAATGAATAAAGCATTCTGGACGTTGTGTACAACCCGGAGTTTAAACAAGATAAAACAGCTGTTAAGACAATGACGTTCATGACTTGAGCGGCTGATGGAACACCAATGTATTCTAATACCGCAACGAACGGGCTTGTTAAAATACTTGCGGAATTCCAAGGAAGCAAGGTGACAACGACAGCAATTGATCCGACATAGAATACGATAATACGCCATACAACAGAGCGGGTGGCTGTCGTCACAGATTTGACTGGGTCTGCTGATTCACCGGCCGCTATGGCCACAATCTCCGTTCCCATGAAGGAAAAGATGACGACGACGATTCCGAGTAACACAGAGCTGAATCCATTTGGAAGAAAACCGCCGTTCCCTGTTAGATTGGCAAGACCTGAAGTATGATGACCGCCAAAACCAAAGATAAATGCAAAACCAATGAGTAGAAAGAGAATGATGCTGACGACTTTAATTAGTGAAAACCAATATTCAAATTCGCCAAAAGATTTAACAGAAAAGATATTTGTTAATGTTAAGAGGATTGTGAGGATAAGACTTGTGAGCCAAACAGGTGCATCTCCATACCAATATTGAATAATGGCAGCACCGGCAATGGCTTCGATGGCGATGACGATCACCCAGAAGAACCAGTAAAGCCAGCCGATTGTAAACCCGGCCCATGGACCGATGGCATCGCTCGCATATTGTGAGAAAGAACCGCTTGTCGGATAGGCACATGCCATTTCTCCAAGCATTCTCATAATAAAGATCACCAGAAGTCCGGCAAAAGAATAGGAAAGAATGGATCCAGGGCCTGCAGAATGAATGACAGCGCCGCTACCAACAAATAGCCCTGCCCCAATGACCCCAGCAATGGAGATCATCGAAATATGTCTTGTTTTAAGGTTTTTTTGAAGACCGTTTGTCATGTTGGACATTTCTTTACCTCCAAACATTTCTCATGAATAGAGAATTTGTTTTTAGAATATTTTAAATTTTATCATACTGAATTGTCATTCAGCATTGGACAGGTTATCAAACTGACATTTCAAACCTCTTAACATGATGTTAAAAAGTAGAAAGGATTTGAGAGATTATGTTCCCTCTTTTCCCTCTGTTTATTTTTAAAATAGCATAAAAAAGGAAGGAGGGAAGTTGTGTCTCGAAATAAAATTATTCTGATAATTTACCAGAGAAGAGTGATCTGACGATATGTCCATTTCGAAGAGAAATGGAAAAAGGTTGATAGGAGTAGGTCTTGGGGTCATTTGACCTTATAAAAATAAGTTTACTTAGGTCAACACATTTCTATTTATCCTATTTTGCTGACATAAGCGAATCATGTTGCTGTAGACCCACACGGGCTTTGCTTTGTAAGATAAATAATAGAAAAGTGATGTGTGAGGAGGCGCGGTTCAACATGGAGCGCTATAACGAATTAAGACAAGGTGAAACAGGTGCTTGGGTCAGCATCATTGCCTATGTGATCTTATCTGCGGTCAAACTCATTATTGGGTATGTGTTTCATTCAGAGGCCCTTTCGGCAGATGGATTGAATAACACGACGGATATTATTGCATCCCTTGCTGTGTTGATTGGGCTGCGTATTTCTCAAAAGCCGCCTGATGAAGATCATCCGTATGGTCATTTTAGAGCGGAAAATATTGCGTCTCTTGTGGCTTCCTTTATCATGATGCTTGTTGGACTCCAGGTTTTGCTGAGTGCAGGCCAGTCGCTCTTCTCATCTGAGCATCAAACGCCGGATATGATCGCGGCTTGGACGGCAGCAGGAAGTGCTGTTGTGATGTACGGTGTGTATATTTATAACCGCAATCTGTCCAAACGAATTAATAGCCAGGCTCTTCATGCGGCAGCTGCTGATAATAAATCAGATGCGTATGTGAGTATTGGCACATTTGTAGGAATCATGGCTTCTCAATTTCAGCTGGCATGGATTGATACGCTAGCAGCCTTTGTCATTGGCTTAATTATTTGTAAAACTGCGTGGGAGATTTTCAGAGATGCCTCTCATTCGTTAACAGACGGTTTTCATATCAAAGATATGTCTAAATATAAAGAGACCATTGAAGCAACACCAGGAGTAGGCGATTTAAAGGATATAAAAGCGCGTTATCTTGGAAGTACAGTCCATGTGGATGTAGTGGTTGAGGTCGAGCCTAACTTGAACATAGCAGAAAGCCATGATATTGCAGATGAAATTGAACGCAGAATGAAACAGGAGCATGATATTTTACATTCTCATGTTCATATGGAGCCAGCAAGTAAGTCAAAAGAAGAGAAGAAGTCTTTCCCATCGTGAGAAGGCTTCTTTTTTATACGTGCTGATGTTATATGCAAATGCGCGTTGTATGGTAAAGTTAGACTATATGAAATTTGACAGAAACGTGATAGGAGGATCAGGATGGCATTTGATGAACCGATGCATTCAGATTTACAAAAAATCGTAGATAACATCAATAAAGTCATGGTTGGGAAAAAAGACATTGCGATATTAAGCCTTGTTGCGATTTTGGCGAAGGGGCATGTGCTGCTAGAGGATGTGCCTGGTGTAGGGAAGACGATGATGGTTCGTGCTTTGGCAAAATCCATTGGCTGTGAGTTTAAGAGAATCCAATTCACTCCTGACCTTTTGCCTTCAGATGTAACAGGTGTGTCGATTTACAATAAAAAGACGAATGAATTTGAATTTAGGCAAGGACCGATCATGGGCCAGATTATTTTAGCTGATGAGATCAACCGGACCTCTCCTAAAACACAATCAGCATTGCTTGAAGCGATGGAGGAAGGCAGTGTCACAGTGGACGGAGAAACGATGCCGCTTGCGGATCCTTTTTTCGTCATGGCGACACAAAACCCAGTGGAATATGAAGGGACTTATCCGCTGCCAGAAGCGCAAATGGACCGGTTTTTATTCAAACTGCAGATGGGATATCCGACCATGCTCGAGGAGCTGGAGGTGCTCAACTTGCAGGAGAAGCAATCCCCGATTGATACGCTCCAAGCTGTCATGACAAAGGAACATATCCATGCGTTGCAGCAGGCTGTTCAGACCATTCATGTGGATGCATCCATTAAAGAATATATTGTTGAAATTGCTCAAGCGACGCGTAAACACCCATCTGTTTATCTAGGTGTGAGTCCAAGGGGATCGATCGCCTTGATGAAAGCGGCACAGGCGTATGCACTTTTGAATCAGCGCGATTATGTGATTCCTGATGATGTACAGTATTTGGCGACTTATACATTACCGCATCGTATGATTTTGACATCAGAAGCGACATATGAAGGGAAGAAGGCGGAGACACTGCTGCGGCAAATGCTTGAGCAAATTGGCGTGCCAGTTCAAAAGTCGATGACTCAATGAAGTCACGTCATCGTGTAACAATTTCATTATGGTTAAGGGTGATGATGCTCATCATTCTCACTGCGGCAGCCTTTTGTTATGCCATGTTTCAGGGAGGGTTTGTGAGCTGGTTCCTTTTTTATGCATTTTTACCATATGCTTTGTATGCTTTGCTGTTTGCACTTGTTCCGCTTCGCGCGACAGCCAAGAGGACACTACAGCAAACACGCTTAAAGGCGGGGGATGTGCTGTCCGTTGACCTTGAAATCAAGCGGACACATCCATTTCCGTACGTTTACGTCATGATAGAGGATGCTCCGCCAGATACCTTTCACTTACAGGAACAGATTGAAATGAAGCAAATGCTTTTTCCCTGGTTTCGGAAAACATGGCGATTTTCCTATCAATTGAATGATGTCATGCGGGGAGAGCATCATTTGACAGCCGTTAGAATCAAAACGGGTGATATGTTTGGGTTTGTTGAAAAAGAAATCATCATTCCGTTAGAGAAAAAGCTGCTTGTCTACCCAAAAGTGCTGGATATCCCTGTAGAGCCTGCTGAGTCAGTGAGTGAAAATGGAGGCAAAGCGGTTCACTCGTGGTTCAATGAACCGGCCCATGTGACAACAGGCGTACGGGAATATCAGCAAGGAGACCGTTTTGCTTGGGTGGACTGGAAGACGACGGCCAGAAGAGGCCAGCTGATGACGAAGGAATTTGAACAGAATCAAGCAAAGGACCTTGTTGTGTTTGCTGATTTTACTGATCAAGCTGTTTTTGAAACAGTCGTCTCTATTGCGGCATCTGTTCTTCAAACGGCTGTGAAAAAAGGAGTGCCGTCAGGTCTTGTCCCTCTAGGAGATCAGCATGCCTTTCGAGTCGATCAAGGAGAACTTCATTTACAGGACATGCTTTATTATTTAACAAGGGTGCAGCTTCAGCCTTCCCGCGCACTAGAATATAAACCGTTAGCAGCGAGTGAGTACCAGCACTCAGGAAAATATGTCGTCACGGGTCAGCTGCAGGAGGAGCTTGCGGCAAGTCTCTTTGGAAATCGAAACAGGAAGAACATCACCGTGCTTTTAGTGAAGAAAGCCGTTGACCATTTCACGACAAAAGAAAAACAGCTTGTAGACCGGCTCAAGGCCTCTGGAATACGCATCACCCTTTTATTTGAAGACCGGCTGCACGAAAGAACTGTGAGGTGACAAACATTTATGCTGCATTCGCATCTGCGGCAAAGCCGTTTTGAATTGTTCATCTATTATGCTGTAGCTTTTCTGCTGCTATGGGAGTGGCTTCGTCCGCTTCAAGATTTTACAGAGACGAGCCATACGTCTTATTTCATCATTTTTATCGGGCTTACGTGTTTGTTTACGTTCTTTCGTCTGAAGTGGTATGTGACGTTTCCTATTTGTGCTGGACTGATTTTGCTCGCCTTATATTTGATCTTTTATCAATCAGCGCCAGGTTATCCGGCTGCTTTGTTTGCTGATATCAAGGATAATATCACGTTAATGAGTATGGGCATGTGGAGTGATATGTACCCGTCTTTCCGCACATTGTTGTTTTATATTTTGCTGTGGCTGCTTGTCTACTTGCTACATTATTGGGTGGTCTATCAGCAGCGTATCTTTTTCTTTTTACTGATGACGATTGTGTATGTCACGATTCTTGATACGTTTACGCCATATGATGCGACTTTTGCAATCGTTCGTATTATGGTATTTGGCTTTTGTTTGCTTGGGTTGCTGTATTTTGATCGACTGCGTTCAGCTGAGGGCGTTCGGGTGTCACAGAAAACACGTCTAAAGTGGTTTTTGCCTATGCTGGCGCTTGTCCTTCTATCAGCGTCACTGGGTGCTTCTTTGCCAAAGTCTGATCCGAAATGGCCCGATCCTGTTCCGTTTTTTAAGGCGGTCACGAATCAAGATGGGACAGCCGGGCAGAATAAAGTGGGATATAGTGCAGATGATTCGGCGCTAGGCGGACCGTTTAGTGAGGACCGCACACCTGTTTTTAAATGGAGCGGAAAGGAGCCATCATACTTTCGTGTAGAAACAAAAAGTATTTACACAGGAAAGGGCTGGGAGGATGCTTCAAATGATACGAAGCCTACTCGGCTAAAGGACGACACTGTGCCGAATCGGTGGTTTACTGAGCGAGTGAAAACAGAGGAGCATGAAACAAGAATTGATATAGAATCGGATTATCGATTTAATCATGCTGTTTATCCTATTGGAACGATCATGCTGACGCCAATGGAAAACATTCCGCTGCAAATCATGGGCAAAACGGAGAAAATTGTCCCGTCTATGCAAAACCCACCCAAAAATTTAGGGAACTATCAAGTCAGCTTTTTATCTCCTACATTTATTCTGGAGGATTTGCAGAGAATCAAAGTACCGACAAAGAAGCAGGTGAATCAGCAGGTTGGCCGTGAATACTTGCAGCTTCCATCTTCACTTCCAGAGCGTGTGAAAACTTTGGCAAACAGCTTAACGGAAACGAAGGACAATATGTATGATAAAGCCAAAGCAATCGAGGATTATTTAGGATCTGCGAAGTTTTCATATGAAACGCAGAATGTCGCTGTGCCTGGTCGTAATGAAGATTATGTGGATCAATTTTTATTTGATACGATGATTGGCTATTGTGATAATTTTTCAACATCTATGATTGTAATGCTTCGATCGATTGGGATTCCGGCGAGATGGGTGAAAGGGTATACGTCTGGCCAGTTATATGAAACACAAATGGATGGAAACAATGTGTATGAAGTGACCAATAACAATGCGCATTCATGGGTAGAGGTTTATTTTCCAAACAGAGGCTGGGTCACCTTTGAACCGACAAAAGGATTTACAAACCCAGAGACTTTTACGAATGAAGCTGTTTCAAGCGATCAAACGGATGATCAAAAAGAAGAAGAAGATCAGTCTAGTTCTGATGCAAGTGAAGATCAGCAGCAAGACCAGCCGAAGCAGCAGGAGACAGAGCAGCCGGCACAACCAAAGGAACAAACAGCGCAGGCAAAGCCAAATATGGTGCATGTTGGTTGGGTTATAGGTTATGCGGCAGTAGCTATTGTCCTGCTTGGTTTCATCAGCTGGATGCTTTATCGATTCAGAACAAGATGGCTGCCATTCTTTATTGTAAGAAAGGTGAAACGTCTGCCAGAGGATGAAGCATTCTTCTATGCGTATGCAGCTCTATTAAAGCAGCTAGGGCGCAGAGGAATCGAGAAAAAGCCAGGTATGACGCTAAGAGAATTCGCTTCGTTGATTGATGAGAAGAATGGAGATCATCATATGTCAGAGCTGACGCAGCTTTATGAACGTGCGCTCTACCGGCGAGAGGATGCCTCGGCGCTTTGGCAGCAATCGGCAAAGTTATGGGAAAATTTAATAAACAGGAGATAGTCTTGACCGCGTACCTTCCTGTTGTTAGAATAGGTGAATATTAAAACCTTCTAAAATACATGAAATTGAAGCGTTCGGATGTGAGTCTGGGCGCTTCAAAAGCGTGATTCACACTGAGAGCAGGTTTTCTCCTCTCATTTTTTCTGTGCGTTTATAAAAAACTATATTGGACATAGAGGTGACACCATGACAAATTTAGTAAATGAAATGATTTTGGTTCTCGATTTCGGCAGTCAGTACAATCAGCTGATCACACGCCGTATTCGTGAATTTGGTGTGTACAGTGAGCTTCATCCGCACACTTTAACTGCTGAAGAAATTAAAGAAATGGCACCTAAAGGAATCATCCTTTCTGGTGGACCAAACAGTGTTTATGATGAAGGATCTTTCCGCTGTGATGAAAAGATCTTTGATCTAGACATTCCGGTTCTAGGCATTTGCTACGGCATGCAGCTCATGACTCACTATTTAGGCGGGAAAGTAGAAGCGGCCAGCCAGCGTGAATATGGAAAAGCAGATATCCATATTAACGGAACACCTGCTTTATTCAAAGACCTTCCGACTGATCAAGTCGTTTGGATGAGCCATGGTGACCTCGTTGTTGAAGTACCAGAAGGCTTTACAGTCGATGCAACAAGTGCACATTGTCCAAACTCAGCCATGAGCTTAGCTGAGAAGAATTTCTATGGCGTTCAATTCCATCCAGAGGTTCGTCACTCTGAGTACGGAAATGACCTATTGAAAAACTTTGTCTTCGGCGTGTGTGATTGCGATGGCAAATGGTCAATGGAGAACTTCATTGAAATCGAAATGCAGAAAATCCGTGAAACAGTAGGCGACAAGCAAGTATTGTGCGCACTAAGCGGCGGTGTGGATTCATCTGTTGTGGCGGTATTGATCCACAAAGCCATCGGCGATCAGCTGACATGTATTTTCGTTGACCACGGTCTTCTTCGCAAAGGCGAAGCAGAAGGGGTTATGAAAACATTTAGCGAAGGTTTCAACATGAACGTGATTAAAGTAGATGCGAAAGATCGTTTCTTAAACAAGCTAAAAGGTGTGTCTGATCCTGAGCAAAAACGTAAAATCATCGGTAACGAATTCATCTATGTATTCGATGACGAAGCGGACAAGCTAAAAGGAATCGACTACTTAGCACAAGGAACACTTTACACAGACATCATTGAGAGCGGAACAGCAACGGCACAAACAATCAAATCTCACCACAACGTAGGCGGTCTTCCAGAAGACATGCAGTTCGAATTGATTGAGCCACTCAATACGCTATTCAAAGATGAAGTCCGTGCTTTAGGTTCAGAGCTAGGCATTCCTGATGACATCGTCTGGAGACAGCCATTCCCAGGTCCAGGACTAGGTATCCGTGTACTAGGTGAAATTTCTGAAGAAAAACTAGAAATCGTCCGTGAATCGGATGCGATTCTACGCGAAGAAATTGCCAATTTCGGCCTTGAGCGCGACATCTGGCAATACTTCACGGTTCTCCCAGACATCCGCAGCGTAGGTGTCATGGGTGACGCAAGAACATACGACTACACAATCGGTATCCGTGCTGTTACTTCTATTGATGGTATGACGAGTGACTGGGCAAGAATCCCTTGGGACGTGCTTGAAAAGATCTCAACTCGTATCGTCAATGAAGTGAAGCATATTAACCGCGTGGTGTATGATATTACGAGTAAGCCGCCTGCTACGATAGAATGGGAATAAATGTAAAAGAGCTAAAAACCTTTGTGTATCAAGGGTTTCTAGCTCTTTTTTATTTTTAACTGCACTTTTTCCTTCCGTTTTAATGTGTTAATGAATCATTCCATCCCTTACACACATCAATCCATTGTGAATAACCGGAGTATTTTTCTAATTGCTTTATTGTGAGTTCAATAGCACTGTTACTGCTTCCGCAGGCTGGATAGACTGTCTCAAAACGTTTTAGTGAAATATCTAAATAAACAGAAACGCCATTCTTTATAGCAAAAGGACATACTCCGCCAATTTCATGACCGACCAAGTCAACAACCTCATGAGGAGAAAGCATTTTAGCTTTTGTTTTAAAATATTCCTTGAATTTTTTGTTATCAACTTTTGCATCGCCAGAGGTCACAACTAAAATAGCTTGTCCATTTACTAGAAAGGAGAGTGTTTTTGCGATTCTTTCAGGTTCGCAGCCCAATGCAGAAGCAGCCAAGTCTACGGTGGCACTAGATACTGAAAACTCTTGAATTCGAGTATCCATATCATATTGTTTAAAATAATCTTTTACTTGTTTGATTGACATGATGATTTCTCCTTTTTATTTGTATTGATTTGACATTTTCCCGTTTTTAAAATTGTACTTTTAAAGTACAGTCTCTCCAGGTATTAATACAATAGAGTCATTATGATCATTATCTATTATTTAATCGATATTGATGTGGTGTTAGGTGATACTTTCTCTTAAATAAACGAATGAAATGCTCTACATTTTGATAACCAACGGCTGCCGCAATATGATCTACTTGTGAATTGCTGCCAGTGAGCATTTCGCAGCCTTTTTCCAATCTTATTTCTTGTCGAATCTCACTAAATGATTTGCCAAGCTTACGAGCTATATATTTTGACAGGTAAGACTGTGAAAGGTTAAATTTCTCTGCCATCTCCTGGATGGTGATATGCTCACAACATTGCTGAATATATTGGAGCATATCAATAATACGTATATCACGATATTGTTTGACCTGATTTACGTTCATATGACTTGGTTTGAATCTTAATAAGAGACATAATAATATCTCAAACAAATTATTCATAATCAACTGGTAACTAGGGAACCGATTATAATTTTCTGTAAATAGTTGAAGAGAGCAATCTAGCAAATGTTTATCCAAGTGACTATGGAAAATAAGAATATTTTTATTTTCTTTTATATACAATGCATTCAAAAAGAATTCTGAAATGACATTGTTTCCTTTT
This sequence comes from Bacillus sp. FSL M7-0791, assembly GCF_038627085.1. NCBI lineage: Bacteria > Bacillati > Bacillota > Bacilli > Caryophanales > Bacillaceae > Bacillus > Bacillus sp. FSL M7-0791. Next base: position 621,036 of record NZ_CP152022.1, read on the forward strand.
AACATTTTAAAAAACACTCTTTGAAAAGTACTCTTACGGATCATGATTTGCATAGCGATTGTATTCTCCATTACAATTGGCTTGTGTATGGTGTCAGGAGGAATAAAGGCAATATCTCCTGATTTCAAAGTCATTTTTTTATCTTCCACTTCTACATACATCTCATTTTCCAGAACATAGATTATTTCAAAGAAATCATGGATAGCCGACAATTGAGGCATAAAACGGCTATACTTTCTCACTTCGATATCTTTCTCCTGACCTAACCACATGGTATCTTCCTTTTCAAATTCGTTCTGCCCTTTTTGCAAAAATTCTTCTATATATATTTGCTTATGCATTAAATTGTGTTTATCATAATCCTTCAAAAATAATTGCAATGATTGATTGTCATGCTTTTTCTGTTGGTATTGTTGATAAAAGATTTCTTGCTCGTTATATTCTCTTAAATATTGCATCACTTCATGTTTTTCAAGTTTATCTTTTTCCATCTACATCCAAACCTCTAGTTTATTTACTGCAACCACCAGGGCTTTCACTGTTGCTTCTATAATATCTTTATCAATTCCAGCACCCCAATGCATGTTTCCTTGATATGAAATTCCAATCTGTGCACAGGCTTGTGCTTGAGAATCCTTGCCCAAAGAATTCTGCTCATAGACTTCCAAAACATACTCGAGATGAAAATATGCTTTTAACGCATTACTGATGGCATCTAAACTTCCAGTGCCAGTTCCTTGTATTTCAATTTGTTGATCATCTCTCAGCAAAGTTAAGGTAACTTCCTGCTTCTCTCCTTTATGAAATTGATAATCAAGCAGCTGGAAATGAGGGTGATAATCAACATACTGTTCTTTAAAAACATGATATATTTCTTCGACAGACAATTCCCTACTTGTCTGATCAGATACTTTCTTCGCTTCATAACCCATGGCTTCATTCATTTTATATGGAAGTTGAATGCCATAATTTGTTTCTAGTATATAGCCTATGCCGCCTTTTCCAGACTGGCTGTTGATTCGAATCACATCTGTTTGATAATTCCTTCCCAAGTCAACTGGATCTACTGGGATATAAGGAACGTCCCATTTATCAACATTATTTTCCTTTCTATATTTCATACCTTTAGATATCGCATCTTGATGTGACCCAGAGAATGCGGTGAAAACCATCTCGCCAGAATATGGCTGTCTCTCAGGAACAGTGATTCTTGTTAGTTTTTCATATTTTTTACGAATCGCTTCTAGGTTATTGAAATTCAATTTTGGATCATAACCTTGTGAATACATATTCATCGCCAAGGTAATCAAGTCAACGTTCCCTGTACGTTCACCGATACCAAATAATGTACCTTCGACTCTTTCTGCGCCAGCTAGAACACCAAATTCTGCATCACTCACCCCAGAGCCGCGGTCATTATGAGGATGAACAGATAATGTCACACTGTCTCGGTAAGACAGATTTTTGTGTATATACTCAATCTGACTTGCAAAGATATGAGGCATTGAATATTCAACTGTTGTCGGAATATTGATGATGGCTTTATGAGTTGGTGTCGGTTTCCAAATATCTAAAACACTATTACAAATATCTAACGCATAATCAACTTCTGTTCCTGGAAAGCTTTCTGGACTATATTGAAAATAAATATCACTATTTGTTTTTTCGGCAAGTTCTTTTACTAAAATAGCTCCATCAATGGCAATTTGTTTAATTTCATCTTTTGTTTTCTTAAATACTTGTCTGCGCTGCGCTTCTGAAGTCGAATTATATAAATGAACAATCGCTTTCGGTACTCCCTTAATGGCTTCGAAGGTTCGGCGGATAATATGCTCTCTCGCTTGTGTGATCACCATAATTGTGACATCGTCTGGAATCATATGATGATCAATCAGTGTCCGTAACAGCCTAAACTCCGTATCAGAAGCAGCTGGAAATGCGATCTCAATTTCTTTAAAACCTATCTCTACTAATAACTGAAACATTTCCAATTTTTCTTCTAAGTTCATAGGAATAGGTAATGCTTGATTACCATCCCGCAAGTCCACACTGCACCATATCGGAGCACTTTCTAATGTTTCTTTCTTCACCCAATCATAAGTAAGCTTCGGTGGCAAAAAGTATTTCTTTTCGTATTTTTTGTGGTTAAACATCATCGATTCCTCCTAGAAAATAGAATATAAAAAAAGCCTTTCATCCCCAAGATTTAACTTGGAGACGAAAGACTTCTTCTTACGCGGTACCACCCCTGTTTCATGATAAACAAACATTATCATGCCCTTATTCGGATATAGATTGTTTGATCTTATATCCTTCCCATATAACGGTGGGGTGCCGACCTTAACTACATCAATACTTTTCATTTCACTAAGGCTACTCTAAGGTGAGTTCCCTGCTTTTTTGTTATTGCTTCTCATCAGCCAGCAACTTTCTGAAAACATTTCGGCAAGTACTATTCCTTATCATCGCATTCTCATTTTTCTGATTTTTTCTATTATACCAAGTCTACAAAAAAGAGATAGGGATAGGGATATCTTATTTAATTGATTTTTTTTGTTCTATGGGTGCTTATCTTTAATCCTCTTCACCAAATAAAATTCCGAGGCCACAAATAAAGGTGAGTGAATTCATAGCGAACAATAAAATCGCACCAATTTTTTTCATGGCAATGAACCTCCTCTTAAATTCAGTCTGCTAGCTTTCAAAATTTAAATTCACTGGTTCATCCTCTAAATGATCCACAGTATTTTGTTCTGTCACTGGCACACTTTCATCTACAATTTTAAAACTAAGTTCGTCCATCCAAATGTGACCTTGTCCATGTAGTAATATGCCAAACGCAATGACTTCACTTTTGACTGGAACATCCAATACTACACTAAAATGATTCCAGCCGTTTGTTCCTGTAATGGGGCGGTTCATCATGTTGTCAAACGCAAGAACTTCACCTGAAGAATGGTCAATCCTCATCCATAAACCAGCTGAACCTTTCACATCTTCGCTTTTGACAAAAGCAGAAAATTGAAGGCGTTCTCCACGGTAACGATCAGACTTAATTTGCTGCATCAATGTCGCGAAACCTCGAGCTTTTTCATCCTTGGATTTCAGGTAAGCTGAGGTAGTACCACTGTGTACAATTCTGCCATCCAGACCTGTTTCATAATCAGATGGTGTTTCTCCCGTCATAATCCAGCCAGTAGGTGTGTTCTTATTTGCAGCCATATTCGTTTCCTCCTTATCAATGACATTCCTTAGTAATCTCCGATAACGTGCGGGTGACATATCATATATCTTCTTAAAGGCTCTAGTGAAGGATTCCTGTGAACTAAATCGATACTGCAATGCAATGTCAATCGCCCGTTGATCCGTATGAATTAAATCCTTCGCCGCTTGGGTCATCCGACGTTCCCTTATATAATCGACAACTGACTTCTTAATCACTTTCTTGAATATACGGTGAAAGTGAAACCTAGAATAACCAGCGTGTTTCGCTAGAGTTTGAAGCGGTAAATCATCTTTCAGATGCTGTTCAATATAATTCAATGTTTCTTGAATCGTTTTCTCATGTTCTTGATAGGACAACCGAGCACCTCCTTGCCTTACGAGATTAGTATAGCGGAAATGCTTTTTAGGAAACTTGACTTTTTGTGCTGTGTTGTAATTATAGAATGGACCTTTTAGTCCTAGGTTCAGTAGGACTGAGTATCTGTGTACTGGGTGGAGTTTCTGAAGAAAATCTAGAAATCATCCGGGAATAAGATTTAATTCTACTCGAAGAAATTTCCATCTTAGGCTTTGAGTGAGACATCTGACAATATTTTGAGGTTCTCCCAGACATCCACAACAAAGGTGCCATGGATGACGCCAGAATATACGACTAAACAATTGGTATCGGTGCTATCACTTTGATTAATTACAGTTTCAGCAGAACTGCAAAAAATATTTAATTAGATAAATGTAGGTTGAGGGATATTGAAGGAAAATCAGATGTGAAGGGGATACAATGAATGAACAACTTAAAATTATTATTGATCTCATAATTAAAGCAGATAATACAATTGAAAAGAATATCATATTCGAAAAATTTTTTAATAAATCAGATCATATAAAAATATTCAAATATTAATGAAAGTTTTAAAAATAGGGAAATTAACGGTTATAAAATATTTCTCCTGACTATACAAAAATGTGGATTCTTGATAGTAATTATATTGGAGGGGATTACCGAAAATAAAAGTTGGTAAAGTTGTACATTTTGATTTGAATATTTTGACGTATTTAAACAGGTTATTAAATGATTATAGACAAAATATTCAGAAGAATGAATTTCTCGATTATCTAAATTTTTTTAAAAATAATCAATTCAATTATAATATTACTACTGCATTAATGGAACGCTCAATGTCCGATATAAGTGGTGTTGATAAGAATATTTGGAGGGTACTCTAAAAAAACTGTTGAGCCCATTTTAAATACAGTTTGGGATATTTACCATGTAAGATTAATAGAACAATCTTTTTTTATAGATAATAGTAATAAGGAAGAGATATTTTTATCATAATTTCAGTTCAAGAGATGATGCTTTTAATGAGTTATCTAAAATAAATCAAATAAAGGTTTTTGTAATTAATGATGGAAGACCGCTTGCAATTCGAGATATAGGTATAAAAGATATTTGTAACGACGAATTTTACAATGAGCTTTCATTCTTCATTTTTATTGCTATTTTTGGGCATTCTTCTCTGTTTTGATTTATTAGCCATATCGATCCTACAAATATAGACATCCCAAACATCTTTAAAATAAAACTTGTCAAAAATGTATATCCTTCGATTTCAATACCTAGCATAATTGTGGCTATTATGATTCCTATAAAACCAGCTAAGAAATATAAAATCAAAAATACACCTCCTCTAAAAACATCCTACTAAAACATTGAAAAGAACCCCTAACCAGGAGTTCCTTTCTCTATTCAATATTTTCTTAATGGGATATTTCCAATAAAGTTTTTTAGTGAAATTTTATAATGTTGTTCAATGTCACGTCCAAGGTTTTCATGTAATACCTTCATTTGTTCAATTATATAATTAAGATCGAATACATTATATAACTGTTGAGTTTCCCAAATAGTGGTGAGTCGAGCCTTATTATCAAATGGTATTACTGAAATAATGGGGTCGTCTTCCTCATACTCCATTGTGTAATATCTATACTCTGTAACTTTGTTTTTTTTCTTTATCTTTTTAATCCAGTCGTGCAAAGATGCATAAAATTCTAATAAGGCGATATTTTCTTCAAAATATACTTCGCCATTTATAACTATTTTAAACTCTCCCTCTACTCTTAGAGCTGTTGATGGATCTTTCTTCATGTTCTTTGGAATATCTTTCTCATCAGATGTGAACATATAATCAAATTCTACTTGATTGGATAAGCTGTCCATATTTTACCATCCCAACCTATAACTATTTTTATTTTTGTCTCACCTTTTGTTCCGATTTTCTTTTTCAGATTTGCAGTGATGACAAAGGATAGTTTTTTATTATTGTTTATAGTAAACGAAACATTTTTAGATTGTAAAGCTTCTTTTATCCATTTATTTACTGTGCTCTTGCTTTTGGTATCAAATTTTCTGTATCTACCTTTTGCATTACTAAGATGTTTGTTGCTAACAGAAAACTTAGAAACTTTTTTTATACCTTGTTTAATTACCTGTTTTTTAAAAGTTTTTATTATTAGCTTCTTTCCGTATTTTTTAATAGCATATTGAATACCAAACCTAGAAACAATTCCAACTATTATTGCTGGAACAATTGATGACTGAGCTTCTATGGTGCTAACTTTATACTCTTTTCCTGTTTCATCATCCACAAAGGTTGCTGTAAAATCATTTCCTTCAATCTCTTCAATTAACACGTTGAATTTGTTAGTTTCTTTTTCCCCATTTTCTAACTCTGTAATACCATCAACTGTGATTTCACCTGTCTCATGATTAATTTTCATGTCAGTTTGGACATTCATACTCTCAGCTTCAAGCTGAGTAGATATATTAACTTCATCTAGGCTTTCCTTAACTTCCATTAACATATCTTGTTCTAGCTCTATCCCCAATTCTTTTTCAACATTCACTTCATATTCTTTACTAGCATTCTCTTCTATTCTTAAAGCATCAGAATTAATTTCGCCTGATTTTGCACTTGCAAATTCAGGAACAACTCCACACAAAAACAATGTTAACACAAGAATTTTTATTAAAACCTTTTTCAATCTAATTCTCTCCCTTGTTACAAATAATCATCCCATTGCCATACTCTCTGTCATAACCTAGCTTTCCAAGATCAACTGTATTTTTCTTGAGTGTTTGATGAACATTCTCTTTAGATTTGTATTTTTTAGAATACAAACAGCCTATAGCACCTGTTGCAAACGCAGTTGCAAAGGATGTACCTTTTACCTTTGTATATCCTCCGTGTATATCAGTTGTTTTAATATTTACTCCAGGCGCAGAAAAGTCAATTTTTCCTTTTGCTGAAATTGGATCAATTTTTAGTTTTTCGTTAAGTGAGGATATCGATAAGACGCCTTCATATTTTGCAGGGTATTCAACAGTTAGACCTAATGTATTTCCAGAAGCAGCTGTAATTGTTATATTGTTATCTAAAGCAATTTTTATAACATTTCGTAATTCATCGTAGTCTTTTCCAAATCCGAAACTTATATTAATTATGTCTACCTTTTGCTCAATACACCATTTAATCCCTTTGACAACATCTTCAACTTTTCCTTTGCCATTTTTATTTAGTACCTTGACATCATAAATAATGGGATTCTGTGAAATACCTTTTATTTCTTCACCAGTTGCAGCGATTATTCCGGCAATTGCTGTACCATGACCATAATCATCTTCGATAGATTTTTTTGGTTTAATAGCATTGTACTCATAAAAAGTTAAATCTTTAAACTCTTTATGTGACTTATTAATACCGCTATCAAGGATAGCAATTTTGACATAATTCTTATGATTATTAGGTTTTTCATGACCTATAACTTTATATCCCCATAGCAGGTCTTTTTCCTTCTCTGTCTTGTATGATTTACTATTATCCTCAGAAACATCGCCAGATAGTCCCCAACATAATACAATTGCAAGAATCACTAGGCACGAAACAAATAGTAATAAGGCTTTTGACTTTTTCATTCAAGCTTCCTTCTCACATGCAGTATTTAGAATTAATACAGAATATACCTCCCTTCCCTTTTTATGAAATACAAGAATATATTAACCTATATTTATTTTGATGTAAATGTTATTTAAGGTAATATATCCTTATATATTTAAAATTTCCCATGCGTGTACTACTGTAAATATGCCAGTTCTTCTTCTTGACTCGTTTACTTAATAATTATCTATGATTTTTTTGATTAAAAATGTTTTGCCACTGCCAACTATGACCTGATAACACAATGAGTTTATTCATTACTTGTTGTAACCTCACTCCAACTCCACATGTCCAACGTTCTCCAAAATTGAAAGCGAAACAAGTAAACGTAAAAATAATGTCACTAAAATAGATTTTGAAAATGAAAAATCTAAATTAATCAGTGAAATTGCAAATGGACAAAAGTTCTTTTTTTGGAATATGAATTATTCCAACTAAAACAGATTAAAGAATAGGCTATTTTTATTTGAATCTTGTACTTAGAAAAGAAAAGTAAGTGAAATAGTGTAATTACTTAAGTGTGGATCTGCATTTTGTTCAAAAATTTTTACTATTACTGATACTATAATTATAGAAAGGGTGTTGAATATTGCTGGAATTGTAAGTAAATTAGAAGGGTTACCATGCAAAGAAACTCTAGTCATAAACTTGACTAGAGGTTTCTTACTGGGTAATTGTGCAATTTTAATTCATTCACTTTAACGCTTCTGTTTAAAAATCATTCAGTTTATTTGAAATCCCTCTTCAAAATCGAATAAATAAACACATCATCAAACCCATTCTGACCAAGATCATACTCCCTTAATAAACCCTCTCGAACAAAATCAACATTCTCCAATAATTGAACAGAGGACGTATTTGCTGGATCAATAATCGCTTCAATCCGATTCAGATACATTTCCTGAAACCCATATCGTAACACCGCAGCAATTGCTTCGCTCATGATGCCTTTTCTCCAATGATCGTGGTGTAATTCATAGCCGATTTCCGTGCGGCAGTGCTGTTTTTCTAGGTTGAGAAAGCCGCAGCTGCCGATGATCGCAGGATCATCTTTTAGAGAAATGCCCCAGCGGATGCCTGATTGTTCTTTGAAGATGTCGTGATACCACTTGATTTCTCCTTTTGTGTCTTCAATCGTTTCATGAGCATCAATGCCCATGTAGCGGCACACGGTTTCATTGGATAAGTAGATGTGCATATCCTCAGCGTCTTCGATTGTTGCTTGTTTTAAGATTAGTCTTTCGGTATGTATGGTTGGAAATGATTGCGGGAATATCAGTTTATGTCTATACATATTTTTCTCCTCGTGCAATTTTATTTAAATTATACCTGTACTGGTCGATTTTGTGTAATGCTTTGGTATAATATGTGAGAATGTGATTGCGGGGATAATTCACAAACAGAATTCGATTAAAAGCAAAAGAGGATAATTGAAATGGGTATTTTTCTAATTATGATCGTCATCGTGATGATCATCGTATCTTTAGCGATCTATTTGTTTAAAAAGGGAATCATCCATTCTAAAGTGTTAGTGATTGTAGGTTCTGTTTTAGGAGGAACCGCACTATTTGTTTGGGTGGCTATGTTTTTTAATTTTCACTCTGTATCTTTAACAAATGAATCGCTAGGTCATTTTAAGATTGGTGAAAAATTTGAGAGAGATCATACTTTTGTGGAGAATACTCAATTCTCCCATCCTAAACAGAGGGTCTATATGGAAAAAGAAAATCAAGATTTTGTAGTATCAGTTGATCAACATCATCGAGTTACATCTATTTACAATCAGTCAAAACAGAAAAAACTCAAAACATCTAAGGGAATCACTATTGGAGACGATTATTCATCTGTGCTACAAACATATGGAGATCAATTCAAGAAGCTCTGGTTTGTCGAAGGGTATAGCAAAGGTATACAATATCAAGATCAATCAAACGGTATCATTCTGGAGTTCTTTTTCAATGACAATAAACTAGCACTCATTGAACTTCGTAGTAAGCGGAAATAAAAAAGTAGAAAGTAAAAACAAGCATTTCAATTGAAATGCTTGTTTTTATGTTTCTTTTCCATAACATGTCTTACAATAAAAAACCCCTTCATTCCTGAGCCAAGCCTTTACCTCTGTCATTCCTTTTCTCTTTGGATAGGTCAGCTTGACGTACACTTCTTCGTTTCCTTCTATCTTTTTCTGACAGCTAGCACACGTGGGTTCTTCAAATAGAAACAATCGACTTACTCCTTTTTGTACATATTTCTTCCATTATATCAAATGTTCGACATGTTCTTTGCGGCTCGTTCTTCACTTTCTCTATTTTTATCCGACATATGCTAAGTAAAAGAAATTTCCATTTGTTGAAACCGTTTGAAAGAAAGCTTGCTCTAACAGGTGTAGGAGGTGTGAGTGTGATGAAGCAAGTGCGTCTAATTAAAAAAGCACAAAAAGGGAATGTCCCGGCATTTGAGAAATTAATGCTGATGTATCAAGAGCGTTTATATAAAACAGCTTTTCTCTACACAAGAAATAAAGAGGATTCGTTAGATGCTGTTCAAGAGACGGTATTTAAAGCGTTTAAGCATCTATCTGGTTTGAAAGAACCGGCTTATTTTTCTAGCTGGCTGACGAGAATTTTGATTCATACAATTTTTGCGATGAAGAAAAAACAGCAAGATGTTGTTCCGTTTGAACAGCAACACGAAAGCGTGGAGCGTCATGATTTTTTGGAAGACAAGCTCGATTTAAAAAATGCACTTGAAGTGTTAGATGAGCAATACCAGGTGGTCATTCAGTTGTTTTATTTTCAAGATTATTCAATTTCGATGATTTCTGAGCAGATGGGTGTGCCTGAAGGAACGGTTAAAACTCATTTGTATCGAGCAAGAAAGTTATTAAAGCAAACATTGGAGAAGGAGGAGAGTGTCGATGAAACGAAAAGAAATGAAAAAGCTTTATGATGAGATTGATGTACCAATGGTTGAAGTAACCTCTGCGATTCGCCAAGCAATAGGAGATGTAAAAGCGGAACAGAAAAGACATTGGTTCAAATGGAACTGGAGAACGCCAATATACTCTGTCATTGTTCTCATCGTCCTCATCGTCCTTTATTTTTCTTCAGGTTTTCTTTTTCCTTCTCTTAATACAGCAATGGCACGTGTACCGATTATTGGGCAGTTTTATATGATGTTTCACGATAAAGTAGGAATGTCTCTTTTTCAGAGTGATTTGGTGAAGCATGTCAATGAAGGGGCTGAATCAAGAGGGGTGACTGTGAAAGTAAACAGCGTGTACTATGATGCCGGGCGGCTTGTTTATACGTTTACGGTGGAGAATCTCCATACAAAAGAAGATTCTGTATCGTTCAGAGTGAATGCAGAAAAAATCGATGGAAACTTCCAACTTAATTATGATAAAACAGAGTTGAAAAAATTAAAAGATGGCCGCTATGTTGGGCAGACGGAAGTCTATACAAATGGACAAACGATCAAACAAGGTCAGCAAGTGCCACTCGTCATTTCAAAAATTGGAGATATTGTAGGGAATTGGCGTTTTGAATTACCTGTAGTGAAGCAAAAAACCACTTTATTAGCGGGACAAAAAGACGTGTCTATTTTAAATGGACGTTATCAAATAAGAAACGTAAAGGTAGAAAATGGAGTGAAAGGCTCTGCTATTCAATATGCCATTGATTACAATGGTTTTGCCAAAGATGATAGAGTTAGTATTGATAGAATGAAGGATAATTTAGGGAATGAGTATGAGCTTGAGATTGGAACCGTTTTAAGAAAAAAACAACTGACTTCTGACAAAACTAGAAAAGATCATTTGACAATTTTGAATCAGCCGATCAATCCAAAGGCGACTGAATTGACATTTTACACAGATGTGAGCTACGAACGAGAATACAGCCACATCATTCCTCTCAAGACAAAGCTGCCTGTTCAGTTCAAAACAAAACACCATGGCATCGGAATCAAAATCATTAAGATAGAGCAAAAAGACCGTTCTGTGATTGTTGATTATCAATTTACTGGAGTAGATCAAAAAGAATTAGATCAGGATGTGATGGAGAATATAGGTGAATTCATTGGATTAGGCGATGTTGAAAAGATGAAATCATGGCCCGATCCACAAGCAGACTATGAAAGCGGATATTACTTGAAGGGGAACCATGCGAAGATGACGAATTTAAAGACAGCTTCCATGCAATCCACCTTTGAATTTGATGATAAGAATTTAGAAACTTTATCATTAAAGCATTTTTCTTTTAAAGAATATGGGCTTTACCTTGATTTGTCAGAACTGAATATGTTGGCACCACAGAAAGCAATAAAGGTAACCATTCCAGTCAAAAAAGAAACTTCAAAAGCTAGTCAATAAATAAGAGAGCGAACATGGTTATACATGTTCGCTTTTTGTCTGCTGTTCCGCCAGTCGATTACGGTTGAACGAATACCTAATCAACATCAACGCCACAAAACTAGCTAACCCGCCTATCCAACTTAAATTAGTCACATTTGTATACTGTATAATCACGCCGCCCATTGACGATCCAAGCATCATGCCGATGTTCATAATCGCTGTATTAAAGCTCAGCACGGTTTCTGATGCTTGGGGTTTAAGGGAGATCAGATAAAATTGCTTCGCTGGTGTTGTTGTCCATGTGGCGATGCCCCAAATGGCGAGTGTGATCAAGACGCTAATTGTAGAGAATTGCGTAAAGAATAAGGCAAAGAGAGCGAACATCTGGATCATGATGCTGATCGAGATGGTTCGGTTTGGTCCCCATTGATCAACGGCGAAGCCGCCAAAGCGTGAGCCGATAAAAGCAGAAATGCCTAAGACGAGCAAGGCCATGCTTGTCATTTCAAGTGAAAAGCCGGCGGTCTGTCGCAATAAAGGAGAGATATAAGCAAAGACCATCGTGTAGCCTAAGATCCAAAGGGCGGTCGTTGCTAAGCCGCTGATCACTCTGCGGTCTTGAAGAATGTGTAATTGCTGCTTTAAAGGTAGATGTGAATGTCCCTCTATGCGTGGCAGCAATTGATAAAGAAGCAAGAAGAGACAAGCAGTACCTAGTGCAATGATGAGAAAAATATAGTGCCAATCCACATGACCTGATAGAAATGTCCCAATAGGCACACCAAGTACGAGTGAAACGGTGAATCCAGTGATGACAGTTGCCATTGCACTTCCCTTTTTTTCTGGCGGGGCGATCTGCGCTGCATAATTCGTGGCGACGACAATATATAAACCGCCGCTCATGGCCATGATGACACGAGAGAGCAGGAGCAGCACAAAATGATGGCTGAAAAAGGCGAGCATATTGCCTAAAATAAACACAAAAATAGCTGATAACAAAACCTTTTTTCGGTTCAGTTTCGATGTTGCCATGACTAAAAAGAGAGCGCCTACTGCATAAAAAAGAGAATAGACGGTGATGAGCTGACCGGCAGCAGGAATGGAGATGTGTAAATCAACAGCAATGATATCTAGAATGCCAGACACGACGAATTCTGACGTGCCTGTGACAAATGAACCGACAGCTAAAAGAATAATCAATAGCTGATGAGATGTGTTTTTCATTTTTGAACCCTTCCTTCATGTTGATACGTTGTCTTTAGTTTAAATTCCGTGCTAACATAAGTAAAATTGATGTTTTTCATGAAGGAGATGAGTAAATACTCATGAGCTTTGTTCGCTTTGATATTATCGCAAAAGTTGTGGAGCTTGGCAGTTTTACAGCAGCAGCTGAAGCATTAAATATGACGCAGTCAGCTGTGAGTCATGCAGTGGCGAATTTAGAGTCAGAGTGGGGTGTGTCTTTATTCATTCGTGACCGAAAAAAGGGCATTATGCTAACGGACATTGGTCAAACGCTTCTCCCGCATATTAGAGAAGTGTTAAATAGAGTGGAGAAAATCCAGCAAGAAATTGCGTTAACGAAAAATATTGAAACAGGTATGATTCGTATCGGCACATTTGCCAGTGCCTCTGCTTGTTTATTGCCTAAACTGCTTGTGAGCTATCAGAAAAAACATCCGAAAATCGAATTTAAATTCTATGAGGGAACGTATGAAGAAATATTGGAGTGGCTGGATTCTGGCATCATTGATGTTGGATTCGTTGTAAAAGGTCATGCGGATGAAGCCTTTGATTTAATGCCGCTTATGAAAGATGAGATGGTCGTCGCCTATCACCCAAATCATCGATATGAACAGCAGCCCATTGTGGATATAACAGATTTGGCGGGTGAACCATTTATTATGCCGACTGGCATGTATCAATCACATGTAGAGGATATTTTTTCAGAGGCGCAAATGAAGCCGGCTGTTTTATTTGAAGTTCATGATTGTACGACCATTGCCCGTATGGTCGGGGAAGGACTTGGTGTCACGATAGGTCCGGAGTTGTTTTTAAAAACGCAGCAGCTTGTGCATATTCGCCAGCTGAATGTCTCTCATCATCGTGAGGTTGCGCTCGCCTGTCCGTCGCTCTCTCAAGCTTCGCCGGCAGTGAAAGAGTTTTTCCATGTAGCCGAAGCGGTTTTTGCAAAAGAGAAGGATTTGGGGAAGGGTGTATAAAGAACTAGCTGTGAATTTCCAAATTCGTGTAATAAGACGAATGAAGCGGACATTTCTTTGAAAAATGTTCGCTTTTCGTATTGTGTTTTAAAAATGAAGTTGGTACAATAGACACAGAAATCAAATAGATAGAAGTCGTATAATCGCGGGGATATGGCCCGCAAGTTTCTACCAAGCTACCGTAAATGGCTTGACTACGTCAATTCACACTCGTTTGATATAAATCATGCATTGTTCTTGTTTTATGTCACAGTCTGAATTCACATATGTAGTCAAGCGTCCCAAAATTGTTGGGGCGTTTTTTATTTGACTAGTGAATGGGGCAGGCTAAAGCAAAAGGACATGAAGGGAGTCAGTTGGCTTGAAACAGTTTTTTCAGTTTGATGAATTAGGTACGAATTACCGCAGAGAGATCATCGGTGGTTTAACCACATTTTTGTCGATGGCTTACATTCTGTTTGTTAATCCGATCACACTTGCATTAGTGTCTGTGCCGGATTTTCCAGATAAATTACGAATTGATCAGGGGGCAGTCTTTACAGCGACGGCGTTAGCTTCTGCTGCAGGGTGTATTCTGATGGGATTGATCGCCAGGTATCCGATTGCGATTGCACCCGGTATGGGTCTGAATGCGTTCTTCGCCTTTTCGGTTGTACTTGGCATGGGCATCAAATGGGAAGCTGCACTTTCAGGTGTGTTCGTTTCAGGTTTGATTTTCGTTGCTCTTTCTTTAACAGGTTTCCGTGAAAAAATCATCAATGCCATTCCGGCTGAGCTGAAGCTGGCAGTTGGTGCAGGTATTGGTTTGTTCATTACGTTTGTTGGTCTTCAAGGCTCTGGCATTATCGCCAATAATGATAATACACTCGTTTCGATTGGAAATATTCATAGTGGTCCGGTTCTGTTAACGGTGTTTGGTATCGTAGTGACTGTTATATTAATGGTTCTTCGTGTGAATTCAGGTGTCTTCATTGGGATGCTTGTGACTGCTATTGCCGGGATGATTTTTGGTCTTATACCAGTACCGTCTCAAATTGTGGGAAGTATTCCAAGCTTGTCTCCAACCTTTGGTCAAGCCTTGATTCACTTACCAGAAATATTCTCCATTCAAATGCTTATTGTGATTTTAACGTTCCTTTTCGTTGGATTCTTTGATACAGCTGGTACGCTTGTGGCTGTGGCAACACAGGCTGGTTTAATGAAAAATAATGAGCTGCCACGTGCAGGAAGAGCACTCTTGGCGGATTCTTCTTCAATCGTTGTAGGTTCTATTCTTGGTACATCTACAACAACGTCTTATGTTGAATCTAGCTCAGGTGTTGCTGCTGGTGCGCGTTCTGGTTTTGCAGCTGTCGTCACAGGGATTTTCTTCTTGCTGGCGATGTTCTTCTCACCGCTTTTATCCATTGTTACACCTAATGTGACAGCACCTGCTTTGATTATTGTTGGTGCACTGATGGTTGCTCCGCTGGCGAAGATTGCATGGGATCGTTTTGAAATTGCGGTACCAGCTTTCTTAACGATGATTATGATGCCACTGACTTACAGTATTGCAACAGGTATTGCGGTTGGCTTTATTTTCTACCCGATTACGATGATCTTTAAAGGGAAAGCCAAAGAAGTGCATCCAATCATGTACGGATTGTTTGTCATCTTTATTCTATATTTTGCTTTCTTAAATCATTAATTGAACATCCGAAACAGCAGCTCATGGAAGCTGCTGTTTTTTTGTTAAAAAAATCAAAACATAGTTGACTTATAGGAATTATGTGTTTATGATAAAAAGACATAATTCGCTGATTGGATCACCAAAGGCGCTTTGATTTCCTTTTTAATAGAAGGTTTCAGGGTGCCTTTTTTTCTTGCAGACATTCAAAAGGGGAGGAGATGTCTTTTGTCACGCTGGCTTCGACAGGTGATTGAACGAAAAAAGCAGGTGCTGATTCAAAAGCTCCTTTTATGGGGGCATGAAGAAGGGCAGGAAGCACTCATGCATTACACGATTCATGAGCTGGAAAATGAGGTTCTCTATTTAAAAGAGCGAAAACAAAAATAGGGGGATGAGCGATGGATGAACAAAAGCTGAATTATATTTTATCTGCCTTAAAAGGGATCGACTATGGATCAGTGGTCATCACCATTCATAATGGACATATTACACAGGTTGATACGACCAAGAAGACTCGGTTCCCCGCTCATCAGGAGAATCTCCGGGTTCAGCAAGGAAAGCGGAGTCAATATCGTTGATCATGAATTTCAACATTGATAAAAAGCTGATGGAGGCCGTCAGCTTTTTTGTTTTGTCTTATTTTCTCTCCATTTTAAAACCTCTGCTGCCTTTTATCCGTCTATTCGTATGAACGTCAAGGAATCTTGACTGAATAGAGAGACTCCGCTACTTTAAGAGGAGTCATCCGAACAGTTCATGCACTTTTAGCACTGTAAGGATTGGATAGGAGTTGATATGAGATGTTAGAGAAAGATCAAGATCAGGGGACATCTGAAAAGAAAAACGAAGAGTCATCAATAGATCAAGAAACAAGGCAATCCCGCCTCAGCCGCAGCGCTGCAAAACGAGGAAGAACCTCAAAAACAGCGGATGATGAGCGCTCAGCTATCCAGCGTATACTGCAAGGTGTAGGAGGCGCGTTTAAGCGGTATGGTTCATATGGACTGGCGATGTTAAAATCACCGAGCCGGGCCATTAATCAAGCGGAAACATTGCGTATGAAGTACGCCTGGATCTCGATTGTGTTATTCAGCGTGTTTTTTGCTTTAGGCAACTATGTTCAATTAAAGGCGTCAAAGACCCGTTTATTAGGCTTTGGCATTCATTATTCTTTTGGCGACGCCTTTTTGAGAGTGGCAGTCTTTACACTCATTGTGTTGACATTGATGATGCTTACCGTCTGGCTGCTCGGAAAGTACATGCTAAAAGGCAACATATCACTGAAAGAAGTGATCATGAAGTTTGGTGCTGCGCTTGTGCCGGTGTTGGTTTTATCCATCCTTTGGCTTGTATTTGCCATGCTGAATATTCCATATGTGACCGTCATAATATCTGTGATGATGTTTGTCGGCCTCCAGTTGATTGCGATCGTGCTCTTTCGCTCGATTCAATCGGAGCATGATGCCGAACGTGGAGATTTGATGTATGCGGGCTGGGCCTTTTTATTGGTTGAGCTTGTTATCATCGCGCTGCTCTGGGGCATAGTCGGGGAGTATTTGATTCCATCACTTGTTCCTGTTCGATTTGGATAAAACACAATGAAAACCTCCTTTTTTGAAAAAGGAGGTTTTCATGTTGAGAAGAGAAAAAAACGGGTAAACTCTTGGTAACAAACACCATCCTTGTTGTCGAAAGATATATGTGTTTTGATCGCGTAAATTTGATTGTATCAAGGTATGTTCTCTAGTAGAATATGGGGTGCTTTATTTGATTTTTTAGTGCAGGGGGTTCGAATCGTGCTTCAACAACTTTTATCCAATGCGTTCACCATGGTTTTAATCATTTTAGTGATTAATATTGTTTATGTTTCTTTTTCCACCATGCGTTTGATTTTAACGATGAAAGGCAGACGGTACGCAGCTGCTTTTGCGGGTACGATCGAAATGCTCATTTATGTCATTGGGCTAAGTATCGTTTTAGATAACTTAGATCAAATACAAAATGTCATTGCGTATGCGCTAGGTTATGGGATGGGGATCATTGTCGGGATGAAAATTGAAGAGAAGCTGGCACTTGGCTACACAACTGTTAACGTGATCACAAAAGAATTGGATGTCGATCTCCCAAGACAATTGAGAGAAAAAGGATATGGTGTCACCAGCTGGGTAGCAGGCGGTCTTGAAGGAGACCGGACAGCATTGCAAATTTTAACACCGAGAAAATATGAACTGCAATTATATGAAACGATTAAGACGCTGGATTCAAAGGCGTTTATCATTTCATATGAGCCCAAATCGATTCACGGCGGCTTCTGGGTGAAGGCTGTGAAGAAAAGGAGAATTAAAGAATGACCGCAAAACCAAAGAAGAAAAAATTCTATGTGGAAGACAACATGACGATTGATCAAGTGTTGTCCCAGATGGCAGCGGAAGGCTACTCGCCTGTCCGTCGAATGGAGGAACCGATTTTTCAAGAAAAGAAGGAAAATGGGTCGATTCAGATCATTCCGATTGGGAAAAAAATCGTATTTGAAGGAAAAATAGTCTAAATCCGAACATTAAAACGACGACTTCATAGATTGTTCGATAAATCCGTTGACATCATGAACATCCGTTGTTAAGATAAACATGAAATCAAAACACGAGCCTCATATAATCTTGGGAATATGGCCCATAAGTTTCTACCCAGTTACCGTAAATGACTGGACTATGCAGGATAGTGAACAAAACTGACATGGCGTTTCAAAAGCGAACAGCGCTTACCATGGCCCGGTTTGTGTTGCTTCCTAACATTGCAATACAGACCGGGCCTTTTTGTTCGGCGTTTGACAAGCTGCTTAGGTTTGGGAAGCGTGTCAAACGATACAAAATCGAATATCAGCTTAAAGGTGGGGACAAAATGAAGCCGCTTGTAGGTGTCATCATGGGAAGTACATCTGATTGGGAAACAATGAAAAATGCGTGCGACATCTTAGAGGAATTAAACATTCCGTATGAAAAACAGGTAGTATCCGCACACCGGACACCTGACTTGATGTTTGAATATGCGACTGAAGCAAGAGGTAAAGGACTAAAGGTCATCATTGCCGGTGCTGGAGGCGCAGCACATTTACCGGGGATGGTCGCAGCAAAAACGACACTGCCGGTCATTGGTGTGCCTGTACAATCAAAGGCACTAAACGGGCTG
Organism: Bacillus sp. FSL M7-0791; assembly: GCF_038627085.1. Lineage (NCBI taxonomy): Bacteria > Bacillati > Bacillota > Bacilli > Caryophanales > Bacillaceae > Bacillus > Bacillus sp. FSL M7-0791. Next base: position 639,687 of record NZ_CP152022.1, read on the forward strand.
GATTCCTTATTATCCATTGTTCAAATGCCAGGCGGTGTACCAGTTGCTACAGTAGCCATTGGCAAAGCCGGTGCAACAAATGCAGGCCTTCTTGCCGCACAAATGATTTCAGCATTTGATGAAAAGGTCGCAGCTCGCCTTGAAGAAAGAAGAGAACAGACAAAACAGACTGTACTAGAAAGCAGTGATCAGCTTGGCTAAGCAGACCATTTTTCCAAACGCAACCATCGGGATCATTGGCGGCGGACAGCTTGGCAGATACATGGCTGTCAGCGCAAAGCAAATGGGGTACCGGGCAGCAGTTCTAGACCCAGTTGCACAATCTCCTTGCGGACAGGTTGCCGATAAAGAAATCACAGCCGCATATAGTGACCTTGAAGCGATTCGAAAGCTGGCAGACATCAGCGATGTGGTGACTTATGAGTTTGAAAATATTGATTATGATGCACTCAATCAGCTGAAGGAAGAAGCCTATTTACCACAAGGAAGCGACCTTCTCCTTTTAACTCAAAATCGTGAGACCGAGAAAAAAGGAATTGTAGACGCAGGCTGTGAAGTAGCGCCTTACCGCATCATTCATGATGAAAAAGAGCTGGAAGACGCAGTGGACGTGCTTGGTTTGCCAGCCGTGCTGAAAACATGCAGAGGCGGCTACGACGGAAAAGGACAGTACGTCATTAAAGAAAAAGAACAGCTTCAGGAAGCAGCTGCACTGCTCACACATGGAACTTGTATTTTAGAAAGCTGGGTTCCATTTCAAATGGAGCTCTCGGTGATCGTCACTCGTTCTGTTCATGGAGAGATTGCAGTATTCCCAGTCGCTGAGAACATTCATAAGCATAATATTTTGTTCCAAAGCATTGTGCCTGCAAGGGTAGAGAACCGCATTCAGGAGAAGGCGAAAGAATTGGCAACAACACTAGCTGAAAAGCTGGGGCTGGTTGGTACTCTTGCTGTAGAACTGTTCCTGACAAATGACGGAAAGCTGCTCGTCAATGAACTGGCACCGCGCCCGCATAATTCTGGTCATTATACACTCGATTTATGTGAGACAAGTCAGTTTGAACAGCACGTCCGCGCTATATGTGGTTTGCCGCTTGGCGGTACAGCCCTTTTATCAGAGGGAATGATGGTGAATTTATTAGGCGATGAAGTGGACATTCCAAAAGAGCATCCTGAGCTTCTCAAAGAAGCGAAGCTTTATCTATATGGAAAGCATGAAGTAAAAGCCGGCCGCAAAATGGGGCATATGACGTTTATGAAACAGCTCGATGATGAGTGGATGACAAACATCACAAAGATATGGACTGAAAGAGATGGAGGAAACGGGAAATGATCGAACGTTACGCACGACCAGAAATGTCAGCAATCTGGACAGAGGAAAACAAATTTAATGCATGGCTTGAAGTAGAAATTCTCGCTTGTGAAGCTTGGGCAGAGCTTGGCGTCATTCCGAAAGAAGACGTTGTGACAATGCGCAAAAATGCAAGCTTTGATATTGGACGTATTTTAGAGATTGAACAAGACACGCGCCACGACGTGGTTGCCTTTACGCGTGCTGTCTCTGAATCTCTAGGAGAAGAAAGAAAGTGGGTTCATTACGGATTAACATCGACAGACGTAGTGGATACGGCGCTTTCATATCTATTAAAACAGGCGAACGATATCTTGCTCAAGGACATTGAGAGATTTGTTGACATACTAAAAGAAAAAGCAAAAGAGCACAAATATACCGTCATGATGGGCCGTACACACGGTGTACACGCTGAACCGACAACATTTGGCCTGAAGCTTGCTCTTTGGTACGAGGAAATGAAGCGTAACTTAGAACGTTTTAAACAAGCAAAAGCTGGCATTGAATATGGCAAAATCTCTGGAGCTGTTGGCACATATGCGAACATCGACCCGTTTGTTGAGCAATATGTATGTGAGAAACTTGGCATCAAAGCTGCACCAATTTCAACCCAAACCTTGCAGCGTGACCGCCATGCAGATTACATGGCTACTCTTGCTTTAGTCGCAACGAGCATTGAGAAATTTGCTGTTGAAATTCGTGGTCTTCAAAAGAGTGAAACACGTGAAGTAGAAGAGTTCTTTGCAAAAGGACAAAAAGGATCATCAGCGATGCCGCATAAGCGTAACCCAATCGGCTCTGAAAATATGACGGGAATTGCCCGCGTGATCCGTGGATATATGCTGACAGCTTACGAAAATGTACCGCTTTGGCATGAGCGTGATATTTCTCATTCATCTGCTGAGCGCATCATTTTACCAGATGCAACGATTGCACTGAACTACATGCTCAACCGTTTCTCAAACATCGTGAAAAACTTAACGGTTTTCCCTGAAAATATGAAACGCAACATGGACCGCACACTTGGCTTAATTTACTCACAGCGCGTTCTTCTTGCATTAATCGATACAGGCATGGCACGTGAAGAGGCATATGACACGGTTCAGCCAAAGGCAATGGAAGCGTGGGAGAAGCAAGTACCGTTCCGTTCATTAGTAGAAGCAGAAGAAAAAATCACGTCACGCTTAACACCGGAACAAATCGCTGACTGCTTCGATTACAACTATCATTTGAAAAATGTCGATATGATTTTCGAACGTCTAGGTCTTGCGTAAGAAATGGGCCGCCTGCTTGCCAGGCGCCCAATCCTGAAAATTGCCAACATTCAAATTAGGAGGCCAACCTGAATGACTGTGAAACAAGAACTTCTCTACGAAGGCAAAGCGAAAAGAATCTATCAGACCGATGACGAGCATATTTTATATGTCGAATATAAAGACTCAGCTACAGCATTTAACGGCGAAAAGAAAGCCGAAATCGAAGGCAAAGGCAGACTGAACAACGAAATTTCGAGCTTAATCTTTCAAATGCTGCATGAGAAAGGAATCAACAATCACTTTGTGAAACGCCTTACTGAAACAGAGCAGCTCATTCAAAAGGTACAGATTGTTCCGCTTGAAGTGGTTGTACGAAATGTAGTGGCAGGCAGCATGTCAAAACGCCTTGGCATTCCAGAGGGAACGAAACTGGACACACCTTTGATTGAGTTTTACTACAAAGATGATGCGCTCGGCGATCCGCTCATTACAGAAGATCATATTCGCATTTTACATGCAGCGACACCTGAGCAGGTCGAGGAAATGAAACAGATCACAAGACAAGTGAATGAAGAGTTAAAGCAAATCTTCTCAGACTGTCATGTGAATTTAATTGATTTCAAGCTTGAATTCGGAATAGATCACGAGAATCGTATTTTGCTAGCTGATGAGATTTCACCTGATACGTGCAGGCTTTGGGACAAAGATACAAACGAAAAGCTTGATAAAGATGTGTTCAGACGAAACCTAGGCGGCTTAACGAATGCATACGAAGAAATTTTCAAAAGACTTGGAGGCCATAAACATGTATAAAGTGAAAATTTTTGTCAGCTTAAAAGAGAGCGTTCTTGATCCTCAAGGAAGTGCCGTGCAGCATGCTTTGCACAGCATGTCTTATCAGGAAGTAAAGGATGTCCGTATCGGGAAATACATGGAGCTTGTCATTGAAAAATCAGATCGTGATTTAGACACAGTCGTCAAAGAAATGTGCGAAAAATTACTTGCCAACACGGTGATTGAAGATTACCGCTATGAGGTGGAGGAGGTTGTCGCACAGTGAAGTTTGCAGTGATCGTCTTGCCTGGCTCTAACTGTGATATCGATATGTACCATGCGATTCAAGATGAGTTAGGTGAACAAGTTGAATATGTATGGCACGACGAAACGAGTCTTGACGGATTTGACGGTGTACTCGTACCAGGCGGTTTCTCTTATGGGGATTACTTAAGATGTGGTGCGATCGCCCGCTTCTCAAACATCATGCCGGCGGTGAAAAAAGCAGCTGAGGAAGGAAAACCTGTTCTTGGTGTTTGTAACGGGTTCCAAATTCTTCAGGAGCTAGGTATTCTTCCGGGTGCGATGAGACGAAATAAAGACTTGAAATTTATCTGTCGTCCAGTTGAACTCATTGTAGAAAACAACGAAACGCAATTTACAAGCGGTTATCAAAAAGGCGAATCCATTACGATTCCTGTAGCGCACGGTGAAGGCAACTTCTACTGTGACGAAGACACTTTAGCGAAGCTCATTGAACGCGGCCAAATCGCTTTCACTTACGGAGACGATATTAACGGTAGTGTGAATCGTATTGCAGGTGTAACGAATGAAGAGGGCAATGTACTCGGCATGATGCCGCACCCTGAGCGCGCGGTTGATTCATTACTAGGCAGCGCAGACGGACTTAAATTGTTTCAATCTATCGTGAAAAATTGGAGGGACACTCATGTCACTACTGCTTGAACCAAGTCACAAGCAAATTAAAGAAGAGAAATTGTATCAGCAAATGGGATTGAGTGATGAAGAATTCGCTTTAATCGAATCCATTATTGGCAGGCTGCCAAACTACACAGAAACGGGCATTTTTTCTGTCATGTGGTCAGAGCATTGCAGTTATAAAAACTCAAAGCCTGTTTTAAGCAAATTCCCGACAAAAGGAGAGCACGTCCTTCAAGGTCCTGGGGAAGGCGCTGGAATCGTTGATATTGGAGACAACCAAGCGGTTGTATTTAAAATCGAATCACATAACCATCCATCTGCGATTGAACCGTATCAAGGAGCGGCGACAGGTGTCGGCGGAATTATCCGTGATGTATTCTCCATGGGTGCGCGTCCAATTGCTGTATTAAACTCTCTTCGTTTTGGTGAACTGACTTCACCGCGCGTGAAGTACTTGTTTGAAGAAGTAGTGGCAGGGATCGCAGGCTATGGAAACTGTATCGGAATTCCAACAGTCGGCGGAGAAGTTCATTTCGATCAAAGCTATGAAGGCAACCCGCTCGTAAATGCGATGTGTGTTGGATTAATCAACCATGAAGACATCAAAAAAGGGCAGGCCAAAGGTGTCGGCAACACGGTCATGTACGTTGGTGCCAAAACGGGCCGTGACGGAATTCATGGTGCAACATTTGCGTCTGAGGAATTTTCTGATGAATCAGAAGAAAAACGCTCAGCAGTTCAAGTCGGCGATCCATTCATGGAAAAACTGCTACTTGAAGCGTGCCTCGAAGTCATCAAAAACGATGCACTCGTTGGAATTCAGGATATGGGAGCGGCTGGCTTAACAAGCTCAAGTGCGGAAATGGCGAGTAAAGCAGGTTCTGGTATCGAGATGAATCTAGATCTCATCCCGCAGCGTGAGACAGGCATGTCAGCATATGAAATGATGCTCTCTGAATCTCAAGAGAGAATGCTTTTGGTTATTGAAAAAGGCCGTGAACAAGAAATCATTGATATTTTTGAAAAATACGATCTTGAAGCAGTATCAGTCGGTCATGTGACAGACGATAAAATGCTTCGCTTACTTCACCAAGGTGAAGTGGTATGTGAGCTTCCTGTTGATGCACTTGCAGAAGAAGCGCCGGTTTATCACAAACCGTCAAGTGAGCCTGCATACTATCGTGAGTTTTTAGAAACAAAAGTTGAAGCACCTGCTATCACAGATGCAGCCGACACGTTAAAGCAGCTCCTTCAGCAGCCGACAATTGCAAGTAAAGAATGGGTTTATGACCAATATGACTACATGGTTCGGACAAATACAGTCGTTGCACCAGGCTCTGATGCGGGCGTTTTAAGAATGCGCGGAACGAAAAAAGCCCTTGCGATGACAACCGATTGTAACGCACGTTATCTGTACCTTGATCCAGAGGTCGGCGGGAAAATCGCAGTCGCAGAAGCAGCACGTAACATTGTGTGCTCAGGCGCTCGTCCGCTTGCAGTAACAGATAACCTGAACTTCGGTAACCCAGAAAAACCAGAAATTTTCTGGCAAATTGAAAAATCTGCTGACGGTATTAGCGAAGCGTGTCGCAAGCTAAGCACACCAGTTATCGGTGGTAACGTCTCTTTATATAACGAATCAAATGGAACAGCCATTTACCCAACACCAGTCATTGGGATGGTTGGTTTGGTGGAAGATACAGCTCATATTACGACGCAGTCGTTCCAGCAGGCTGGCGATGTGATTTTCGTCATTGGTGAGACGAAGGAAGAATTCGCAGGCAGTGAGCTTCAAAAGATGACAGAAGGCCGTATTTACGGAAAAGCACCAGAAATTGATTTGGATGTAGAGCTCACTCGTCAGGAAGCCCTTCTTGCTGCGATTCAAAACGGACTTGTTCAATCAGCTCACGATGTGTCTGAAGGCGGTCTTGGTGTTGCACTTGCTGAAAGTACATTTGGAACAGACGGTCTTGGCGCTCATATCCAAATTGATTTAAACAGCGAAGCTTCATTATTCAGTGAAACACAGTCACGTTTTGTCGTCACAGTGAAACCAGAGCATCGCGAAGCGTTTGCTGCGGCTGTCAAAGATGCGAAAGAAGTTGGAACGGTCACAAATGATGGGGTATTCACTGTCAAAAATCAAGAAGGACAACAATGGATTCATGCAGCGGTCAACGAGCTTGAACGCGCATGGAAAGGAGCGATCCCATGCTTGCTGAAATCAGAGGCTTAAACGAAGAGTGTGGCGTCTTTGGGGTTTGGGGACACGAAGAAGCCCCGCAAATCACATATTACGGATTGCATAGCCTTCAGCACCGAGGACAAGAGGGTGCGGGAATCATTGCAACAGATGGTGAAAACCTGACGGCACATAAAGGCCTTGGACTGATTACGGAAGTCTTTCAAAACGGTGAGCTAAAGGATTTGAAAGGAAAAGGTGCGATCGGACACGTTCGGTATGCGACAGCAGGCGGAGGCGGCTTTGAAAATGTGCAGCCCCTCTTCTTCCGCTCGCAAAACAACGGCAGTCTTGCCCTTGCTCATAATGGGAACTTAGTGAATGCAACGCAATTAAAGCAGCAGCTAGAGAACCAGGGGAGTATATTCCAAACATCTTCTGACACTGAAGTGCTTGCTCATTTAATTAAGCGCAGCGGCTATGTTGAATTGAAAGAGCAGATCAAAAATGCTCTGTCCATGCTTAAAGGCGCATATGCTTTCTTAATTATGACGGAAACAGAAATGATTGTGGCTCTTGATCCGAACGGCTTACGTCCGCTTTCACTTGGTATGCTTGGGGATGCGTATGTTGTTGCTTCTGAAACATGTGCATTTGATGTTGTCGGTGCCACGTATTTACGAGATGTAGAGCCTGGAGAAATGCTGATCATTAATGATGAAGGCCTGAAATCTGAACGCTTCTCCATGAACATTAACCGCAGCATGTGCAGCATGGAATACATTTATTTCTCAAGACCTGACAGCAATATCAATGGCATCAACGTGCATAGTGCGAGAAAGAATCTTGGCAAAAAGCTTGCCGAGGAAGCGCATGTCGAAGCGGATGTCGTGACAGGTGTACCAGATTCGAGTATTTCTGCAGCGATTGGATATGCCGAAGCAACAGGTATTCCATATGAGCTCGGTTTAATTAAAAACCGTTATGTCGGACGGACCTTTATCCAGCCGTCTCAAGCATTGCGTGAGCAGGGCGTGCGCATGAAGCTGTCAGCTGTGCGCGGGGTCGTCGAAGGAAAACGTGTCGTGATGGTCGATGATTCCATCGTACGCGGAACTACGAGCCGCCGCATTGTGACGATGCTAAGAGAAGCGGGTGCGACGGAAGTCCATGTCCGTATTAGTTCACCGCCAATCGCACATCCTTGTTTTTATGGAATTGATACGTCCACACATGAAGAGCTGATTGCTTCTTCTCATTCAGTGGAAGAAATTAGACAGGAAATCGGTGCAGACTCCATTGCATTTTTATCTGTAGACGGTTTAATGGACGGGATTGGCAGAAAGTATGAGGATCCGCAGCGCGGTCAATGTTTAGCATGCTTTACTGGGAAATACCCGACTGAAATTTATGAAGATACTGTTCTTCCGCATGTGAAGGAAACAGCACTGACGAAATAATCGAATAAAGGAGCAGCAGTCAAGATGATTTGATATGCTGCTCTTTCATTCTGCTGAAAATAAATGGAAGAGAAGCAGCTAAAAGGAGTGAATGGGATGTCAGAAGCATATAAAAACGCCGGTGTCGACATCGAAGCAGGATACGAAGCCGTCAAACGAATGAAAACACACGTAGAACGTACAAAAAGAGCAGGCGTCATGGGTGCTCTAGGCGGATTTGGCGGTATGTTTGATTTATCTGAGCTGCCATACAAAAAGCCCGTTCTTGTCTCAGGAACAGATGGTGTCGGAACAAAATTAAAGCTTGCCTTTTTAATGGATCAACACGATACGATCGGTGTTGATGCCGTGGCAATGTGTGTGAACGATGTGCTGGCACAAGGGGCAGAGCCGCTCTTTTTCTTAGATTACTTAGCAGTTGGAAAAGCAGATCCGATAAAAATTGAATCAATCGTCAAAGGTGTGGCTGACGGCTGTGAGCAGTCTGGTTCAGCGCTTGTCGGCGGAGAAACAGCAGAAATGCCGGGTCTTTACACAGAAGATGAATATGATATTGCTGGTTTTTCAGTAGGCGTCGTTGAAAAGGATGAAATCGTGACAGGAGAGAGCATCAAAGAGGGGCACTTGCTTATCGGACTCAGCTCAAGCGGAATTCATAGCAATGGGTACTCTCTCGTTCGTAAAGTATTGCTGGAAGACGCTGGTCTGGATCTACATCAAACGTATGAACCTTTTACAAGACCGCTTGGAGAAGAGCTTCTTGAACCGACCAAAATTTATGTGAAGCCTGTTCTCAAACAAGTGAAAGCCGGCAAGATTGACGGCATGGCACATGTGACAGGCGGCGGCTTTATTGAAAATTTACCGCGTATGCTGCCTGAAGGGCTTGGCGTTGAGGTTGATAACGGCTCATGGCCAGTACCGCCAATTTTCTCCTTTATTCAAGAAAAAGGACAGTTAAAGGCAGAAGAAATGTTCAACGTGTTTAATATGGGCATTGGTTTTGTCTTAGCGGTAAAAGAAGATGACCTTGTCGAAGTGATCAGAGGACTTGAAGAAGACGGAGAGAAAGCATTTCTCATCGGCCGTGTTCAAAAAGGAGAAGGTGTCACATTCGGCGGTGGAAGCCTCTCATGAAGAAGTTTGCGATCTTCGCCTCTGGAAGCGGGACGAATTTTCAAGCCATTATTGATACATTAAAAAAAGAACAGTGGCAGGCAGAGGCCGCCATTGTGATTTGTGATAAACCGGGTGCAAAGGTGCTGGAGCGTGCTGAGAAAGAGGGCATTCCCTCCTTTGCCTTTACCCCGAAGGCTTTTCCGAATAAAGCCGCTTTTGAACAAACGATCATTGAACAGCTTAGGCTGCATGAAGTGGAATGGATTTTCCTTGCTGGGTATATGAGACTGATTGGTCCGACATTACTTGAAGCATTCAGAGGGAAAATTGTCAATATCCACCCGTCCTTGCTGCCAGCCTTCCCAGGGCTGGATGCCATTGGACAAGCCTATCAAGCAGGCGTCAAAGTGGCGGGCATCACCGTCCATTTTGTCGATGAAGGCATGGATACAGGTCCGATCATTGACCAAGCGTCGATTTACATCGAACAAGGGGAAGAGCTTGAATCGATTGAAAAAAGAATGCATGAACTAGAACACACACTATATCCAAAAGTGATCAAATCACTTTTAGAATTATCTTAATGAGGTGACGAAGGCATGACGATCAAACGCGCATTAATCAGTGTTTCCGATAAAACGAATCTTGTACCTTTTGTGAAAGAATTAACAGAACTTGGCGTTGAAGTGATTTCAACTGGAGGTACACATAAGCTTCTTCAAGAGAACGGCATTGATGTCATTGGAATTTCAGAAGTCACTGGATTCCCTGAAATCATGGACGGACGACTCAAAACACTTCACCCGAACATTCATGGCGGGCTTTTAGCAGTGAGAGAAAACGATGAGCATATGGCACAGATTGAGAAGCATGGCATTCAGCCGATTGATCTTGTTGTCGTGAATCTCTATCCATTCAAAGAGACGATCTCAAAAGACGATGTGACGTATGAAGAAGCGATTGAAAACATTGATATTGGCGGACCGGGAATGCTTCGTGCAGCATCAAAAAACCACCAAGACGTCACAGTGATTGTCGATCCTCGTGACTATGATACAGTCATCCAGCAAATCAAAGAAGGCGGCGTGTCACTCGAGAAAAAATGTGAGCTCGCTGCAAAGGTATTCCGTCATACGGCTGCATACGATGCTCTGATTGCGGATTACTTAACAAACTTTGTGGGCGAAACAGAGCCAGAACAGTTCACTGTCACGTTTGAGAAAAAACAATCCCTTCGTTATGGAGAAAACCCGCACCAAGCGGCGACTTTCTATGAAAATGCACTTCCAGCCAAAGGTTCTTTGGCTACTGCAAAGCAATTACATGGAAAAGAACTTTCCTATAACAATATTAAAGATGCAGATGCAGCACTCCAAATCGTACGTGAATTCACGGAGCCGGCAGCTGTCGCTGTGAAGCATATGAACCCGTGCGGCGTTGGTACAGGAGAAACGATTGCAGAAGCATTTGACAGAGCATTCAAAGCAGATGAGACGTCTATTTTTGGCGGCATTGTGGCACTTAACCGTGAAGTAGACAAGCAAACGGCTGAGGTGCTGCATACGATTTTCTTAGAAATTGTCATCGCCCCATCGTTCAGCCAAGAAGCACTTGACGTGTTAACAGCGAAAAAGAATCTTCGTCTATTAACATTAGATGTAGAAGCAGATCTTGGGAAAAAAGAAAAACAGCTGACAAGTGTCCATGGCGGACTGCTTGTTCAGGATATTGACACGTACGGCTTAGAGGAAGCAACGATTTCTATTCCAACGAAAAGAGAACCAACAGAAGACGAATGGAAAGACTTAAAACTTGCTTGGAAAGTAGTCAAGCATGTGAAATCAAATGCCATTGTCCTTGCGAAAGATCAAATGACAGCAGGAATCGGTGCTGGTCAAATGAACCGCGTGGGCTCAGCTAACATTGCAATTGAGCAAGCTGGTGAAAAGGCAAAAGGAAGCGCACTAGGCTCTGATGCATTCTTCCCAATGGGCGATACAGTGGAAGCTGCTGCAAAGGCAGGCGTCACAGCGATCATTCAGCCAGGCGGATCTATTCGTGATGAAGAATCGATTCAAAAAGCAGATGAATACGGCATCGCCATGGTCTTCACTGGCGTTAGACATTTCAAACATTAAGGGGATGACAGTGTGAACGTATTAATTATCGGCAGAGGCGGAAGAGAGCATACCATCGCATGGAAAGTGAATCAAAGTGAACTTGTCAGCCAAGTATTTGTCGCACCCGGCAATGATGGAATGACAGATGCTGCGAAGCTTGTACCAATCGACGAAGGCGATCATGAGTCATTAATTCGTTTTGCAAAAGAAAACGAAATCGGCTTAACCATTGTCGGTCCAGAGGTCCCTTTAATCGCAGGTGTCGTTGATGCATTTGAAGAAGCAGGTCTAAAAGTATTTGGACCGAATGCAAAAGCTGCGGTCATTGAAGGCTCAAAGGAATTTGCAAAAGACTTAATGAAGAACTACGATATCCCAACAGCCGCTTACGCTGCCTTTACATCGTTTGAAGAAGCAAAGGCATATGTGGAAGAAAAAGGTGCGCCGATTGTCATTAAAGCAGACGGGCTTGCCGCAGGAAAAGGCGTCACAGTGGCTATGACGCTTGAAGAGGCGGTCGATTGTCTGCATGATTTCTTAGAGGATGAAAAGTTTGGCGATGCAAGTGCATCTGTTGTCATCGAAGAATTTTTAACAGGCGAAGAATTTTCACTCATGGCCTTTGTCAACGGAGAAAAGGTGTATCCGATGGTGATTGCGCAGGATCACAAACGGGCCTTTGAAGATGACAAAGGGCCGAATACCGGCGGGATGGGCGCTTATTCACCAGTTCCGCAAATTTCAGATGAAGTGGTTCAGAAAGCCGTGGAAGATGTTGTGAAACCGGCAGCTCGCGCGATGGTGCAGGAAGGGCGTCCATTTACAGGCATTTTATATGCAGGTTTAATGCTGACACCAGAAGGCTCAAAGGTGATTGAATTTAATGCACGCTTTGGCGACCCTGAAACGCAGGTGGTTCTCCCTCGTCTTGAATCAGATTTAGTCCAAGTATTCCTCGATATTCTTGATGGAAAAGATGTGGACTTACAGTGGAAAGACACTGCGGCTGTCAGTGTGGTTCTTGCATCAGAAGGATACCCAGAAGACTATGCAAAAGGCACACCGATCGGTGCCTTGCAAACGACTGTCTCTGATGTCGTGACCTTCCATGCAGGAACAAAAAAAGAAAACGATCAATTCGTCACAAATGGCGGACGTGTAGCGAATGTGACCGCATTTGACGACACATTTGAAGCGGCAAGATCAAGAGTGTATGAAGCGGTTGAAGAAATCATACAGCCAGGTCTATTTTATCGCCGTGACATCGGTGCCCGTGCACTGAAGGCTGCGGGGAAAAACGTTTAATCAAAACACCTTTCTATCTGATGAGATGGAAAGGTGTTTTTTGTTCATGAGAAGGGATGCCGGCGGAATATGAAGAAGTAGTATGGGATGACGAGTTTATGAGGAGGCAGCATGGTCATTCAAGGAATTATTCTATTTGCAATCGTGTTACTTATTTTATTTATACTGTTCTCAAATCTCATCATGTATGAAGCGAGAAAGCAAAACAAAGCCAAAAAAGGCTCAGCCATTCGGTATATGATCATGTCGATTTTTTCTGGTATCGTCATTGTTTCATTTTCCATTTGGATTTTTTTTATTAGCTGATTTATAAGAGAGGATGAGTATATGGTGCAATTGAAGGAACTTGCGAACAAGCGTTTTTCTGCCTCGATCTGTATTGATTCATTTAATGAGCGAATCCGTTTGGATGACTACAGCGGCAGGGTGCGGGATGTGATTCAGTCGGTTCTTCAGGAAGCGGCAGACTCCAAGGCTTCTAAGGTCATTGTGAAAGTCAGGCGTGAGCATATGCCTCTTTTTTTAGAAAAAGGCTTTCGGCTTGAAGGCGTGTTTTCTCATTATTTTCTTGGAAGTGATGCGTACGGCATGTCGCTCTTTCTGACGGAGGATCGAATGAACAGCCCGTATTGGCTGAAGGAAGATGAAATTGTTGCGTCTATTCAGGAAAAGCCTCTCAAAAAAGACCAAGGCACGTGGCAGGATGAGTATGTGATGCGGAAAGCGGATACGCAGGATATTCACAAGCTGGCAAAGCTCTATGATGCCGTTTTTGAAACGTATCCTACGCCAATGAATGAGCCAGATTACATCCAAAAGGTGATGGAGGAAGGGACCGTCTTTTATGCCGTTGAACATGACGGTCACATTGTGAGTGCAGCATCCGCTGAAATCAATGCGCCGTATGGTCATGCGGAATTAACAGATTGTGCGACCCTTCCATCATACAGAAAACTAGGATTCATGCATCATTTGATTCTAGCACTCGAAAAAGAACTTCAATCCATGCACATCTATGTCTTTTATTCTCTCGCACGTGCACTGTCCTATGGAATGAACCAAGTGTTTTATCAGCTCGGCTATACGTATACCGGGCGTTTCCAAAACAACTGCTATATTTTTGACAAAATTGAAGATATGAATCTATGGGTGAAAACGCCGAATGAATCATGAAATGGTTCTCATCTGATCAAGCAGACCAGATAGGCGGTACGCCATGATACTGAGCTGCAGCTTCATCCGATCATCTGTTGATTTGAGGCTGCAGCCTGTTCTCGTTTCAATTTGTTTCAGCCGGTAGCTTAATGTATGCCTGTGAATAAACAATTCTCCCGCAGATTTTTGAATATTTTCATTGTGTGCCAAATACACTTCGAGTGTATGGATCAGGTCAGCGCCCTGTTTTTTCGTATAAAGCAAGGGACTTAACAGCTCCACGTAAAAGTCATGCAAATTCATACCGGCTTCATTCATTTCAAGCAGCATCCCGTATAAGCCGAGCTTTTGATAATGAATGATGCATTCGTCTGTCTTTAAAAGCGGAAGAAGCCTTGCTGCATACTGCGCTTCCTTCGCGCTTTTTGAAAAGAGACCGATCTGGTCATAGGCTCTCCCAATGCCAATCACAATCGGGTGGACGGGAAAAAAATAAGACCAAGTGCTCCGGCACTCTTCTGCTGCACGATACCACTCCGCTTCTTGAAACGCTTTTTTTCCTGCTGGTGTAAGAACAAAAATGGAATCGAGCCTTGTCTTAAGTAAAAAAGGAATATGTCTGCGTTCAAATATCGATGTGAGTAATTGAGATAGGCGCTGCATCATTTGGTGATCGAGCTGTGTGTGCTGATGCTGAAATTGAAAGTAGATGACCACCTGCTCATCGCTCATATCGTATTGCAACTTTGTTGCCTGTTCAACCACATAGCTTTCTTCTGTGTATTGCTGCTGCAAAATATCATCTAACAAATGACCTTGCATTTGGTTTTCTGTATCTTGAATGGCTTTTTGCTTCAGCCATTCAATCGCATACACCGCCCCAGCATGCTCGATGGCAATCGCGTCGAGATGATGCCACGCATCCTTTTTCTTTAAAGATACAATAAATCCGAAAATATCGCCCATCGCAATCACTGGACATGCAGCGAGGACAAACGCACCGCACGTGTCATAAACGAGCCTTCCTTTCTCCTCAGCCTGCTTGAGAAGAGGCGTCGTTTCGATTGGTTCATGATCTGTCAGAAAGCCAAAAGCAGGAGAGTACGTCACTTCATCTTTGATGAGATGAGCTGCTGTTTGATGTAAAAAAACATCAAGCACAACGATGTTCGCCGAAGTGAGATGTGCCAGCTCATCTGTAATTTGCGTGACATTTTTATTGCTGACATTTAAATGGGTCAGTCTTTGGTGAATGGCTGAAGAATATTTAAGCTGATGGAGCTGGCTGCTGACGATTTGCTCTAGGACGGCTTTTGTAATGTCTGAAAAGTTGACATGTGAAGGAATCTCGATGAGTGGAATGCCGCTGTTTTTAGCAGCTTCGATCAGTGATGCCGGAATTTCCGTTAAGTATACGCCTTTATAAATCGCAATGGCCGATAGACGTTGAGATTGAATCAGCTCCTCAAGCCGGGTGCGCCTTTCCTGATTGTCTGCAAGTCCAAAGCCGGTTGTGACGAGCAGTTCCCCTTCTGAAAGCCTTGAAGTATCTTCGATAATTTCCACGATGGTCACCCACTGAATGAGGCGGTCTAGTCCATTTTCCCCAGCAAGCAGCTTTGTTTCCTTCATGATATCGAGCGAGAGTGCATCTTTGACGAGAATCGCCATAGACTCATGACCTCCTTTTGAACACTCTTATACACGATGTATAAAAAATGCGTGTGAAATTCGGGCATGTGGCGAATGGAGGATGACTGCCCTCTTGATTAAGCTAATCTTATAACAAGTATACAAAATTTTCTTGCGATTCATGAAAAAAGAAAGATGCAGCTGCTGACGAGAGAGGGAGGAATGACAAAGTGGAGACCCGGGATTACTTAATCAAACCGATGTTGAATCAGCATTATCCTGTGGCTGTGAAAGGAGAGGGGATTTATTTATATGATCGGGACGGGAAAAAATATTTAGACGGCTCATCTGGTGCTGTCACGGCGAGTATTGGACATGGCATACGGGACATCATTGATGCCATGACAGAGCAAGCGGAAAAGGTGAGCTTTACGTACAGATCACAATTCACAAATGAACCAGCAGAAGAACTTGCCTATGAATTGAGTACGCTCTGCCCAGGGAACCTGAACTGGTCTTTTTTTGTCGGAAGCGGATCAGAGGCAACAGAGACCGCCATGAAAATTGCCATTCAGCATTGGCAGGAGCAGGGGAAGGCTGAGAAGAATCACATCATCTCAAGATGGATGAGTTATCACGGCATCACACTCGGTGCGCTGTCGATGTCAGGACATATTGCAAGGAGAGAGCGCTTTGAACCACTGCTCGAAAAACACCCGGTGCTGTCTTCGCCATACAGCTATCGTTCGTGGCTGCCAAAGGAAGAAAGCAAGCAGGTCGAATGGTATGTACAGGAATTTAAAACCGTCATCCAGCGTATAGGAAAAGAGAGGATTGCGGCTTTTATTGCAGAGCCGATTGTTGGAGCAGCGGGCGCGGCGCTTGTTCCGCCAGATGGATATTTTCAGGCGATGAAGCGAGTTTGTGAGGAAAACGATATTTTAATGATTGCAGATGAAGTCATGACAGGCTTTGGACGAACTGGGAAAATGTTTGCCATGGAACATTGGGGCGTCGTACCAGATATTATGGTACTCGGAAAAGGCATGAGCGCCGGCTATTCACCGATTGCGGCAGCTGTCTCAGCGGATCATGTGATTGCACCGATTCTCAGCGGTTCGGGCTCTGTGATGGCAGGCCACACTTATAGCGGCAATCCGCTTTCAGCAGCCGTCTCACTGGCTGTCATTCGATATATGAAAAAACACCAGCTTTCAGAACGAGCTGATCTGTCTGGCCGATATTTAATGAATGCTTTAAAGAATTTGCAAACAAATCATTCCATCATAGGAGATGTGAGAGGAAAGGGACTGCTCATTGGCATTGAATTTGTCGCAGACCGATTATCGAAAACACCATTTCCTGCCCATGCTCAAATGACACATTTAGTTGTGGAGACGGCCAAACAAAATGGTTTGCTTGTTTACCCAGCAAGCGCTGGAGAGGATGGCGTAGGAGGTGCAGCGGTCATGATCGCACCGCCGCTTTCTATTACGCAGCAGGAGATGGATGAACTGATTCATTTATTCGGGCAGACAATGACGCAGGTCGAGCAAGAAGTCATCAATCGAGGGTTTTTCCCATCTGCCATGTAGGGAGGAAAGAGGATGAACAAAACAGCGAGTCTTGATGAAGTGATCACCCATTTTAAGGACGGAATGACCATTATGTTTGGCGGGTTTGGCGGTGTAGGCTCCCCGCCATCATTGATCAATGCCATCCTAGAAGCCAATATCAAAGACCTGACATTGATCGGAAATGATGCAGGCTTCCCGCAAATCGGTGTTGGCAGGCTGATCACAGAAGGAAGAGTGAAGAAAATCATTGCCTCTCATATTGGCTCAAATCCAATTGCCGGGCAGAAAATGCAGGCAGGTACACTAGACGTTCTTTTTTACCCGCAGGGCATTCTAGTAGAAAAGATCAGGGCAGGCGGCATGGGTTTAGCGGGCATTGTGACAGATGTCGGCATGGATAGCCTCAATCTTGATGAGAAACAATTGGTTCAGCTGGATGGAAAGAAGTATATTCTTGAGCCTGCACTGACTGCGGATATCGCGATTGTGAATGCCCTCAAAGCAGATGAAGCAGGCAACCTGATTTTTGATAAAAGTGCACGGAATACAAACCCGATTGTGGCGATGGCAGGAGACTGGACCATTGCGGAAGTAGAAGAGATTGTGCCTGTGGGCGGGCTTCATCCAGAGGAAATCGTCACGCCAGGCGTATTTGTGAACCAGATCGTGCAATCAAAAGGAGTGAACTGGACATGGGCATGGGAGACATCGATTTAAGACACCGCATAGCCAAACGCGCGGCACAGGAAATTGAAGATGGCATGATTGTGAATCTTGGGATCGGCATCCCAACCCTTGCGGCTGATTACATTCCAGCGCATTACAACGTTTGGCTGCATGCAGAAAACGGCATTATGGGGGCAGGCGCTTCACCAGTACGAGGGGAAGAAGATCCGAATTTGTGCAATGCCGGGGGTTTTCCCATTACGTTAACAAAAGGCGGATCATATATGGACAGCACAACTGCTTTTGGCATCATTCGCAAAGGGATGCTGGATATGACCATTTTAGGTGCACTTGAAGTCAGCAGTCATGGGGATCTTGCCAATTGGATTGTGCCAGGGAAACGAGTGCCGGGTATGGGTGGAGCCATTGAACTTGCGCAAAAAGCGAAAAAGGTGGTGGTTGTGATGAGCCACCTTGATAAACATGGACAATCTAAGATAAAAGCAGCCTGCACGCTGCCCTTAACTGCTAAGTCTTGTGTAGATCTGATTATTACGGATATGGCAGTCATTGAGGTCAAATCACAGCTGCTCATTTTGCGTGAAGTCATGCCGCCGTTTCAGCCGGAAGATGTCATGAGGGCGACAGAGGCGCCGCTCATTTTAGCGCCTGATGTCAAATCTGTTGTGTAGAAAGGATGACCGACTTGCAGCCAACCACACGTATCAGAAACTGGATGAAAGAGCATAAGGAGGAAGCCGTGACGCTTCTTCAGCAAATGGTGCAATGTGACAGCACACAAGGAAATGAGCAAGAAGTACAGCAAATCGTAGCAAATAAACTTTCTGCCATTGGCTTTGATGTTGACGTATGGGACATTGGCGGGGATGACTTGCTGAACCACCCGTATTTTTATTCCCCGAGGCGTTCCTTTAAAGGGAGTCCCAATGTCGCCGGACGATTGAAAGGTAAAGGCGGCGGCAAATCTATTTTATTAAATGGGCATGTCGATGTTGTCCCGGCAGGTGATCACAAACAATGGACATATCCGCCCTACAGCGGGCATATCATAAACGGGAGACTTTATGGACGCGGGGCAACAGATATGAAAGGTGGAAACGTTTCTTTACTCTTTGCACTTGAAGCACTGCATGCGCTTCAGATTCCGCTGAAGGGAGATGTCGTGTTTCATAGTGTTGTCGAAGAAGAGAGCGGCGGCGCAGGCACCCTTGCAGCCATACTGAGAGGATATACAGCAGATGCAGCCATCATTCCAGAGCCAAGTCATATGAAAATCTTTCCGATTCAGCAAGGATCTAAATGGTTCAGACTGCATATTAAAGGAAGGGCTGCTCATGGCGGAACAAGATATCACGGCGTTTCTGCTATTGAAAAGAGCACGATAGTCCTTTCACATATAGCGGCACTTGAAGAAGAAAGAAATCAGCGAATCACTGAGCCGCTGTTTCAGCATATCCCAATCCCGATCCCAATCAATATCGGGAAAATTCAAGGCGGTGATTGGCCATCCTCCGTAGCAGACCTTGTCACAATGGAAGGCAGGCTCGGGGTGATGCCGGGTGAAACGGTAGAACAGGCAGAGAAGGAATTAGAAAATTGGATGGCAGGACTCGGAGAAAAAGATGAATGGTTTCAAGAGCATCCTGTTGAGGTCGAATGGTTTGGTGCAAGATGGCTTCCGGGTTCAATCGATACAGATCATCCGCTTTTAGGTTTATTGAAGGAACAATATGAAGCGGTCATGAAGCAGCCGCCGAAGATCGAAGCCGCCCCTTGGGGAACGGACGGCGGATTACTGTCACAGGCGGCTGGTATTCCGATCATCGTGTTTGGACCTGGAACAACGGAGCTTGCCCATTTTCCGAATGAATCCATCGACATTGAGCATGTGATTGAAGCAGCAGAAATTATTGCAGGTACAATAGTAGAATGGTGTGAAGCAGCGGAATGAGATGAAAATGATCACAAAAAAAGAAGGCTGCCTTACTCAGCCTTCTCTTTATGTGTGTCCTGCTGCTCACACATATATGTCACTGGACAAAAACGAAGAATGCCAGATCCTAGTTTCATACCGCCAAACATGATGCCCAAAAGCAGCATTTTACTCCATGGTTTTCTAGCATATAAGGATCCAGCCACAGTACATATTGTCATTCCGCAGGCAATTCTAATGAGAGCTTCCATTAAGCCGAGATTAGGTTTCATTGAAGGTGAATCTCCTTTTTTAAATTATTTTAAGTGTGATTTCAAGAAATTGTAACGTTTCATTAATGCGTAACGTAGTTCGTTATGTTACGATAGGGCTAATACAAATGAAGGAGAGTATGTGAATGTCCGAACGTACTTTTAATTGGAGAAACAATGACATCCGCACACAAATCGATGTAGTCGACTCAAAATTAGTTCCAACACTCCTTTTAACGAATGGACTCGTGCTTAACCCGTTTTTGAAGCAATGGGTGAAGGCAAATATTTGGATACATGATGATCGAATTGTTTATGTCGGAGCAGAGCTTCCTCAAAATAAATCAGCTAAACGTGTGATTGATTGTGAAGGGAAATACATTGTGCCTGGGTATATAGAGCCTCACGCGCATCCGTTCCATATTTATAATCCCCAATCACTTGCAGAATATGTGTCTCAATTTGGCACAACAACAATGGTCAGCGATAACTTATTTCTTCTTTTGCAAAGCAATGAAAAGAAAGCGCTTTCCACTCTATGTGAATTAAAAAAGCAGCCATTTCAGTATTTCTGGTGGTCCAGATACGATCTTCAAACGGAAGTCAGATATGAAGATGAGATGCTGCCAGTCAACTACCGGAAGGAATGGATTGATCATCCTGACGTCCTCCAAGGCGGCGAATTAACAAGCTGGCCAAGATTGATGGACGGTGATGATCTCATTTTATATTGCATGCAAGAAACGAAGAAGCAGAGAAAACGAATTGAAGGGCATTTCCCAGGAGCTTCTGAGAAAACGCTAACAAAAATGAAGCTGTTTGGCGCGGACAGTGATCATGAAGCGATGAATGCGGACGATGTGTTAAAACGCTTGTCCCTTGGCTATCATGTTTCATTGCGGCATTCTTCCATCCGCCCAGATTTAGTGAACATTTTAAGAGAACTGCATGAGCGTGATTTTAGACACTATGACCACTTTTTCTATACAACAGATGGTGCTGCTCCTCACTTTTATGAGGAAGGCATGATTAACCGTTTGATTTCGATTGCTCTTGAAGAAGGCGTGCCGATCATTGATGCGTATAATATGGCGACATTTAACATTGCAAAATACCATCAAATCGATGATTTATTAGGCGTTGTTGGCCCAGGCCGGCTGGCTTCTATAAATATTTTAGATGATCCAATGAACCCAAATCCTGAAACGGTGATATCTAAAGGGGTTATTCTCAAATTAGATGGCGAGAACCAGCATCAATTCCAAGAAACAAAATGGGAAAATGGCGGGCTTCTTCCATTAGATTTAAGCTACGACCTCACGATGAGTGATTTGCAATTCTCTATGCCGCTAGGTGTCAAGATGAGAAATGCCGTCATCATGGAGCCTTATACAGTGGAAATTGATAACTCAATCAACCAGCTCTCATGTGACCATGATCAAAGCTTCTTTAGCCTGATTGACCGAAAAGGCGAGTGGCGTGTGAATACGATGCTAAAAGGGTTCGCAAATAAAGTGCAGGGCTTTGTTAGCTCATTTTCGCTCACCGGTGACATTTTAGTGATCGGGAAAAATAAAGAAGATATGATGCTGGCACATAAGCGGATGAAAGAAATTGGCGGAGGAATCGTACTCACAGAGAACGGGAAAATTTTGCACGAAATCCCGCTGCAATTATCAGGCTGTGCATCGGCTGAACCATTTGAGACTGTTCTTCAGCAGGAACAAACATTACGCGAGCTGCTCATTGAGCGCGGCTATCCATTTGACTGCCCAATTGATACACTTGTCTTTTTCCAAAGTACACATTTGCCGTATATTCGAGTGACACCAAGAGGAATATTTGATGTCATGAAAAAAACTGTACTCTTTCCGTCTATAATGCGTTAAAATATAACAGAGTGGAGCTGTATCATCTTTGCTGCATTTCTGACTGCTGTTATAGGGCAGAAGTGAGCCATGGTTCTCTTCACTGCCATGTAAGTGATCATGATCTTATGTGGAGCTGTTGACAAAGCAGAGGGCTTTGACATGACGAATGAAGTACTCTAATTGTAAAATGAATTTGCCGGTTACGCTGACCGGCCAACATATTTTGAATAACCCGAGCAAGGCGGGGCGCATATTTGTGGTCTCGCCGAGCTTTCTGCAAAGCCTGTATATGAGGGCAGAAGACCTAACCAAGCAGAAGTCATCTTTATACTGGAAGCAAACAAGTTTGTCAGATTGTCATACAAGGAAAATGACAGAACTTGTCGAATTTGTTTACGATAAAGAAGCTTCGGCTTACGAAAGAACCTGACGGCATTTTCAGCGTAGAACCAAACCTGTCATGATCTGTTCAAAGCTCATTGCTGAGGTTTTAAAAAAATTAGTCAGGAAAGATACCGCTTTCTTAGAAGAAGATCGTGCGAAGCGGTGTGGCAATAGTAAAGGAGAAGATGTATTAAGATGCAAATTGATAAATTAAGGGGCAAAAGCTTAGATCAGTTATTCAACTCCATCTTATCCCTTAAAGACCTGGAAGAATGTTATCGATTCTTTGATGATTTATGTACCATCAATGAAATCCAATCTTTATCACAGCGTCTTGAAGTAGCGCGTATGCTTCGCGAGGGAAACACGTATCATAAAATCGAGACGGAAACAGGTGCAAGCACTGCAACTATCTCACGTGTTAAACGCTGCTTGAACTACGGAAACGATGCCTATACGATGGCTCTTGACCGCGTAGCAGAACAGCAGGAAAATAACGAAACAAAATAAAGCAGCTTTCACTGTAAACAATCCTTTTTACGAAAAATGGACTTGTTTGCAGTTTTTTTATGAAAAGGCGGGCAGGGGCTGATAAAGTGCCCCTGTTTTTTACTTTAGCTCGCCCATAAACCATCTTTCTCCCTCATAGGAGATGCCATCTTCGCTTGAGATGATTTCCTTAAACTCTACTGCTTGCTAACTTTATACGAAAATGTCAATAAAAAAAGGTGCGTTTCCGCACCTTTTCGAGCTAGACAGATGGCTGTGTGCCTGAGAACATCGGCACTTCGCTTGTCTGGCCATTCTCTTGTCTAAAAATAATATGTTTTTCATTAAAATGAATAGGCGATTCTATTCCCGCAGCTGCGGATAAGTTAAACAAACCTTCTCTAAGAGACAGGATATAATTGCACACTCGGTATTTTTTTTCTTCAATCGATAAACCCTTTTGCAGCTTTGGATCAGTCGTGGCGACCCCGACTGGGCATTTATTCGTGTGGCAGACTTGGGCGCGAATGCATCCGACTGAAAACATGAGACCTCTGGCAATATTCACAAAGTCAGCTCCCATTGAAAGGGCAATCGCAATTTTATCAGGCGAGAGAAGCTTGCCAGAAGCAAAGAGCTTCACCTGATCTCTGACACCGTATTCTTTCAATATTTGATGAACCATGGGGAGTGCCGTGAAAATCGGAAGCCCTGCGGAATCTGCCAATTCATGAAAGGACGCCCCTGTACCGCCTTCTCCGCCATCCACTGTAATGAAATCAGGGTGTTTCCCGCTTTTTTTCATATAGCTGGCAAGCTCTTCAATATTTTCTTTATGTCCGACAACAAGTTTGATTCCAACTGGCTTTCCGCCTATGCTCCGAAGCTGTTCAATGAAATCAAACATGTCAGGAATGGAGTGGAACATCTCAAAGCGGTTTGGGCTGTCAATGGATTGGTGAGGCGGTAATTTACGGATATTCGCTATTTCTTCCGTCACCTTTTCGCCGTCAATATGACCGCCGCGTGTTTTTGCTCCTTGTGCCAGCTTGAGTTCAAAGGCTTTGACTTCCTCGTGTTCGCTTTTTTTCTTGAATTCTTCAAAGGAAAATGCGCCATCCTCTGTTCTAACGCCAAATAAACCGGGCCCAATCTGGCAAATGATATCTGCGCCGCCTTTGAGGTGATAAGGAGAAAGCCCGCCTTCACCTGTGTTCATCCACGTCCCACCGGCTATTTTTAATCCTGAGGATAGAGCTGTAATCGCCCTGTCGCCTAAGGAGCCGTAGCTCATGGCAGATTGACCGATCAGTCCTTTCACATGAAAAGGCTTTTGACATGTGTGTTCGCCAATGACTTGTACATCCTCTTGATGGAGAAAGTAAGGATTTGCTTCGACTTCTTTGAAATGTTCACTTCTTCGCAGTAAATTGTCTTGATCAATCTGATACACTTTTGTTTTGATTTTTTCAGATTGATCGATTCGTAGTTCATCTCGCTGCTTTGGAAACAGGACGTTTCGAATGTAATAGCCTGGCTTGTCAAAATCACGTTTTGATCCAAAGCCCATTGTCCGGCTTTTGTACTTTCCAGACATGACCGCCTGCTCGTATTCTCTTCTTGAGAAGGGCAGCTCCTCTCGGTCATTCAGAAACAGATATTGGCGAAGCTCAGGTCCTATTTTTTCAAAAATAAACCGCAGCTTTCCAATGACCGGATAATTTCGCAGAACTGAATGTTCCTCTTGTTTTTCATCCCTCATCCAAATCCAGATCAATAGAATGATTGGAATGATCAAACAAATGACTAGCAATGCGCCGATGACAATTAAAGTTGTTGTCACGAAGATCCCCTCTTTTCTCTTTCATTGCTGTTGTTATTCCACTTTTTAATGAAAGAGAAACCACACCAGCATATTGTGACGTTTAGAAATGAAAAGGCGGGGTAACTTACAAATAAGATCATAAGGGGAGGGAACATACATGAATAAGCGTCCAAATGCGTATGTACTTGCAGGATTAGGGGTTGGAGGAGCTGTGTTATTAGCGGTAAAAAATAAACAGCATCTGAAAAAATGGGCAAGCATGTTCCGGTCAGATGAAAAGATTCCTGAAAAAGCCGGCCACCCAGATCCATTAGATATCCAAGACAACAAAATGGTCGACGAAGGGGCCATGACATCCGTCCATTATTTTAATGAAGCGAGACAATAGTTTGAAAAAACCGTTTTGAAAGATCAAAACGGTTTTTTTCTTGTGATGTTATAGCGAAGAGGATCGACAATAGTAAAACCGATCAGCCTATTGTGATCAGGTGTTGAGAATTGGAATTCAACGCCTGACAGTTGATAGGTTGAGAGAATTTCCTGATTCGTCAAACGTAAAGAAAGATCATCCTCATAAACCGGTACGTTCCGCAGCACTTCGGATTCTTGTGCAAATAACTCCAAGCCAGCCACTCGGCCCTCTTGATCGATATCTACATTGACACATTCATTGACATCTAATTCAATGGTTTCTTTGATTTTCATATGCTCCGCTTGCGGGGTGATATAGATGTATCCGATGTCTATATTTTGTTCATATGTGATCGTTCTTTTCAATGGGGTCACCTGCTTCATTTTAATTTTAACTGTAGCTAATTAACGAGATTTGAAATTATGAATGGGTATCGAAGATAAATTAAAGAATATCAATTATTATAATAAACTAAAATTAAGAACATAGCAGGATGTGCAACGAATGTATATTTGTATATACTTTAATGGGATAAATTAACTATATTGGAGATGAATTATAAATGGCGGATTTGTATTTTTTTGAAAAAATGTCTGAACTGAGCCATATAGTACTTGTGTTGTGCGCATATGCTTTTTATTGGAGACTGAAGAAAACTAGAAATGAGAGGAAGCTCACTAATTTTGAACTTTTTATAAAATATTTTATTTTATTTGGAGTATTAACTTGGGGAATCTCATTTGTGGTTTTAACAGTCTTATAATTCTGCGAAAAAAGTAGCACTATTTATGTAAAAACAAATTATTTCTACCTTAAAACGAAAACCAAACTAACACTATATTTTATTATCAAAAATGACCATAAAATCAAATTTATGGTTTTTTGTTAGGTTATTTTAAGAAAAAGGGGAGTTTATACATTGAAAAAATTATTTGTATTCACATTGGCTTTATTACTTTCTATTGCAACAATAGTGCCAGTAGCATCAGCTGAAAATTCAGTAAATCCTGAGGCTGGATTGAAAGGGTTAACAAAAGAACAAATTGAAAAATCTGTAGCTGAAATAGAGTATATCTTTACTGAAATTCTAGTTTTTGATGACGAAGTAGGTTATGTTGTTAACGAAAAGGAATTAGAAAAAGCTTCATACCCAGTTTATCAAAAAGAAGGCATGATCGCTTTTGCGAACTATATGAATCAACAAAAAGGTATTGCTACTACACAAAAAAACACTGTTCAACGTTGTCTTGAAGATGCTCTTGGTATAACCAAGGGGGCTTTAAATCAGGTTCAAAAGGCTATTGAAAAAGGTGAATGGTTAAGTGTTCTAGGGTTCCTAACTTTAACTGGAATTGCGGTATCACCTCCTGTATTATTTGGCTTTTTCTTGCTATGTGGTGCACCAACAGCACAAGTTGCTCCACTTGAAAAATAAAAAAACTGTGTTCATTTATTAAGAAAGCAGATGCTTAGCATCTGCTTTTTTGTTTCTAAATCTTTAAATCACGCCACCCATTTTCAAAAGAATGAAACTTTTAGCTAAAGGAGGTTACCCATTTTTTGCGGCCTTTGATTTTGTTATAATATTTAAATGGAATGAAACGAATGGAGGAACGTTTTTCATGTATGATGTTACCGAGTGGAAGCATGTCTTTAAACTCGATCCAAATAAAGAAATTTCTGATGAACAGCTAGAAGCGATTTGCGAATCTGGGACGGATGCCATATTGATTGGTGGAAGTGATCATGTGACAGAGGACAACGTGCTTCAATTGATGTCAAAGGTCCGCCGGTTTCTAGTGCCATGTGTGCTCGAAATCTCCACACATGAGATGATTGTGCCTGGCTTTGATCTGTATTTCATCCCAACCGTCTTAAACAGCTCTCACCCTGACTGGATTGTTGGGCTTCATAAAGACGCGATGAAGGAATTCGGTGATTTGATGTCAATGGAAGAGATTGTGCCTGAAGGTTATGTCATCTTAAATGAAGATTGTAAAGCGGCCAAGCTCACAGAGGCAAATACAGCGCTTGATATCGATGACGTCAGGGCATATGCAAGAGTGGCAGAGCATTTGATGAAGCTGCCCATTTTTTATCTGGAATACAGCGGAACGCTTGGAGACATAGAGCTTGTCAAAGAAACAAAAGCAGTGCTTGATGAAACAGTTCTTTTTTATGGCGGCGGCATCGAGAACGCTAAGCAGGCAAAAGACTTCTCCCAGCATGCAGACGTCGTGGTTGTAGGAAACGTCATTTATGACAATTTCAAAGAAGCATTAAAGACAGTGGATGCAGTCAAAAAGTCATCATAGTCAAATAAGACGAAACGGGTTAAAATAGAACGTAAGTTCGAATTGGCGGTGAATGGAATGAATGAAATATCGAATCATCTATTAGAAGGGCTGAATGACGCACAGAAAGAAGCAGTCAAAGCAACAGACGGTCCTTTATTGTTGATGGCAGGAGCAGGAAGCGGGAAGACACGGGTGCTCACACATCGAATTGCCTACTTAATGGCAGAAAAGCATGTGGCTCCGTGGAACATTTTAGCGATTACATTTACAAATAAAGCAGCACGTGAAATGCGTGAACGTGTCCAAGCTATTTTAGGGCCTGGCGCTGATGACATCTGGATCTCTACGTTCCACAGCATGTGTGTCCGCATTTTAAGACGTGATATTGACCGCATTGGTGTGAATCGCAACTTCTCTATTTTAGACACATCTGACCAGCTTTCAGTCATCAAAAACATTTTAAAAGAACGGAATATCGATCCTAAAAAGTTCGACCCGCGCAGTATTTTAGGATCAATCAGCAGTGCAAAAAACGAACTCATTGACGCAGAGGAATACACCAAAACAGCTGGTGATTTCTATGATCAAGTGGTCAGCGATGTCTATACAGATTATCAAAAGCGTTTACTCAAAAACCAATCACTCGACTTTGATGATTTAATTATGATGACAATTCGTCTGTTTGAGCGCATTCCTGAAGTATTAGAGCACTATCAGCGGAAATTCCAATACATTCATGTGGATGAGTATCAGGATACGAACAGAGCACAGTACATGCTTGTGAAACTGCTCGCGCAGCGCTTTCAAAATATATGTGTTGTCGGTGACTCGGATCAGTCTATTTATCGCTGGCGCGGAGCGGATATTACAAACATTCTCTCCTTTGAAAAAGATTATCCATCCAGTGAAGTGATTCTGCTTGAGCAAAATTACAGATCGACGAAACGCATTTTGCATGCCGCAAATACGGTCATTCAAAACAATGCAAACCGGAAGCCGAAAAATCTTTGGACAGAAAATGATGAAGGAGCGAAGATCGCCTATTACCGTGC
Organism: Bacillus sp. FSL M7-0791; assembly: GCF_038627085.1. Taxonomy (NCBI): domain Bacteria; kingdom Bacillati; phylum Bacillota; class Bacilli; order Caryophanales; family Bacillaceae; genus Bacillus; species Bacillus sp. FSL M7-0791. The sequence goes on from NZ_CP152022.1 coordinate 667,767, forward strand.
AGATAATGAATTCGGTGAAGGACAATTTGTCGCAGGAAAGATTCGTCAGCTTCATCAGAGCGGAAAGCGCAAATTATCCGATTTTGCGATCCTTTACCGGACAAATGCCCAGTCTCGTGTCATAGAGGAAACGTTAATGAAAGCCAACATTCAATACAACATTGTCGGCGGCACGAAGTTCTATGACAGAAAAGAGATCAAGGACATTTTGGCATACTTACGCCTAGTGGCAAACCCAGATGACGATATTAGTTTTGCGCGAATTGTCAACGTACCAAAGCGCGGAATCGGTGCGACATCTGTTGATAAAATTGCAGCATATGCGGAGATGAATGACCTGTCTATGTTTGAAGCACTTGGTCAGGTGGATTTCATTGGACTGAGTGCACGGGCAGCCAATGCGCTTGATGAGTTCAAACAGCTCATTGATCAAATGACGAACATGCAGGACTATTTATCTGTCACTGAATTAACAGAAGAAATTCTAGAGAAAACAGGCTATCGTGAAGCGCTGAAGCTCGAAAAAACGATTGAAGCACAAAGCCGCTTAGAAAATATTGACGAGTTTCTATCCGTCACTAAGAACTTTGAAGAACAAAATGAAGACAAGTCACTTGTGACCTTCCTGACAGATCTCGCCCTCGTCGCAGACATTGATAAGCTGGATGAGAATGAAGAAGAAGATCAGGATGCCGTCATCTTAATGACACTTCACGCCGCAAAAGGTCTAGAATTCCCTGTTGTTTTCTTAATGGGAATGGAGGAAGGTGTCTTCCCGCACAGCCGTTCATTAATGGAAGATGCAGAGATGGAAGAAGAGCGCCGCCTCGCTTACGTAGGCATCACACGGGCTGAAGAAGAGCTTTATTTATCAAGTGCGAAAATGAGAACACTTTTCGGCCGGACAAACATGAACCTTGAATCTAGATTCATTCGAGAAATACCAGCCGATTTATTGGACAACCTAAATGAGAAAAAAGAAACAAAAACACCGTTTGGCCAAACAAGAGAAAGACCGCAAAGACGGGGACCTGTCTCACGTCCGCAAACACAAACGATTCAAAACACAGGCGGCGGCAGTATTGGCTGGGCTGTGGGCGATAAAGCGGCCCATAAAAAATGGGGCGTTGGTACGGTTGTCAGTGTGAAAGGCAGCGGAGACAGTACAGAGCTTGATATTGCGTTCCCAAGCCCTACAGGCATTAAGCGTCTTCTCGCAGCATTTGCACCAATCGAGAAGCAATAAACTGATAGGACAAAACGGATGAATTGAAAGGAAGAAGCAGATGGATAAAGAAGCAGCGAAACGCCGGATCGAGGAACTGCACCAGATTTTGAATCAATACAACTACGAATATCATACACTTGATCGTCCAAGTGTTCCTGACGCTGAATATGATGCGCGGATGCGTGAGCTGATCTCTCTGGAGGAAGAACACCCTGACTTAAAAGCAGTGGATTCACCTTCACAAAGAGTAGGCGGCGCTGTTTTAGACGCCTTCCAAAAAGTGCGTCACGGCACACCGATGCTCAGCCTTGGGAATGCGTTTAATGAACAGGACCTTCTTGATTTTGACCGCCGGGTTCGTCAAGCAGTCGGTGACGATATCGCATACAATGTCGAGCTGAAAATTGATGGACTCGCTGTTTCTCTCCGTTATGAAAATGGCGTGTTTGTCCGAGGAGCGACACGCGGAGATGGAACAACGGGGGAGGATATTACTGAAAACCTCAAAACGATTCGTTCCATCCCGCTTAAAATCAAACGCCCTCTGTCGATTGAAGTGAGAGGCGAGGCATTTATGCCAAAACCTTCTTTTGAAGCATTAAATGAAAAAAGAATACAAAACGAAGAAGAGCCGTTTGCAAACCCGCGTAATGCGGCTGCAGGTTCACTTCGTCAGCTTGATACGAAAATTGCAGCGAAACGAAACCTTGATATATTCGTCTACAGTATAGCGGAGCTTGATGAAATTGGTGTTGAAACGCAAAGCGCAGGACTTGATCTTCTCGACGAACTTGGCTTTAAAACAAACAAAGAAAGACGGATGTGCCAAACGATTGAAGAAGTCATCGACCTTATTGAAACATTAAAAGTAAAGCGTGCCGATTTTTCATATGAAATCGATGGAATTGTCATTAAAGTCGATTCACTGGCTCAGCAGGAAGAACTCGGCTTTACAGCAAAAAGCCCGCGCTGGGCGGTTGCGTACAAGTTTCCGGCTGAAGAGGTCGTAACGAAGCTGCTTGATATTGAACTAAGTGTCGGGCGAACAGGCGTGATTACACCAACAGCGATTCTTGAGCCTGTCAAAGTAGCAGGGACGACAGTGCAGCGTGCATCTCTTCATAATGAAGATTTGATCAAAGAAAAGGATATTCGCTATTTTGATCAGGTGATTGTGAAAAAAGCCGGCGATATTATTCCTGAAGTCGCAGGTGTCCTTGTCGATCAGCGTACAGGCGAAGAAAAGCCGTTTCACATGCCAACTGAATGTCCAGAGTGTCATAGTGAGCTGGTGCGAATCGAAGGCGAAGTGGCCTTGCGATGCATCAATCCAGAATGTCCTGCCCAAATACGTGAGGGACTCATTCACTTCGTTTCCCGTAATGCAATGAATATTGATGGGCTTGGCGAGCGGGTCATTACACAGCTCTTCAAGGAACAGCTAGTCTCTCGTGTATCAGACCTTTACCGTTTAACGAAAGAAGAGCTCATTCAGCTTGAACGAATGGGCGAAAAATCTGTCGACAATTTACTGCGCTCGATTGAGCAGTCGAAAGAAAACTCTCTTGAGCGTTTACTATTTGGACTCGGCATTCGATTTATTGGTTCAAAAGCGGCAAAGACCTTGGCGATGCATTTCGAAAACATCGATCAATTAAAGCAAGCAACGAAAGAACAATTACTTGAAGTCGACGAAATTGGTGAAAAAATGGCTGATGCCGTCGTTACGTACTTTGAGAAAGAAGAAATACTCGATCTGCTAAACGAACTAAAAGAGCTTGGAGTCAATATGACCTATACAGGACCGAAGCCGGTAAAAGCAGAAGAAAGTGATTCCTACTTTGCAGGAAAAACCGTTGTGCTGACAGGAAAATTAGAAGAAATGGCTCGAAACGATGCAAAAGCAGCGATCGAAGCGTTAGGCGGCAAGCTGGCAGGTAGTGTGAGTAAAAAAACAGATCTAGTCATTGCCGGAGAAGCAGCGGGGAGTAAGCTGACAAAGGCAGAAGAACTCAATATTGAAATTTGGGACGAAGCTAAAATGCTCGAGGAGCTAAAGAAATAAGAGGAGTGTTTTCTATTGAAAAAGTTGTTATTGCTGCTGACAATGCTCACACTGGTATTGTCAGCGTGTGCACCTTTTGGGGGAAAGGAAGAGGAAGAGGTCACACAAAAAACGGATGAAACGAAGGAAACAAAGGAAACAGCCATCATCCCGATGTACAATATCTCAGACTCCTATTACAAAATGGTACTGCCGTTTAAACAAGGAGCTGCGAGAGGTTTAACAGCGGAGCGTCTCAACACACGCTTGGACATTGATGAATTTGAAACAGGACTCATGCGTCTTGCAACAGAGTCATTTAATACTAACGACTATCTTTTCCAAGAAGGACAGCATTTAGATGAGGACACCGTTCTCAGCTGGCTGGCACGCAAAAAAACAGGCAGTGATCTGAAAAAGGCAGAAAAAGAAGATAAAGACTTTAAGAATCTAGGCTTAAATCCTGCTCTTCCAAACTCAGGTTCAACAAAGTCTAAAAATGAAAATAGTCCCATCTACTTAGCTTCCATGCTAGAGCATAATTACTTAATTCGAAAAGACAAAAACAGCTTACAGCTTGGCGGAGTTGTCATTGGTCTTGCACTGAACTCTGTTTATTATTACCGTGAAAAGATCGGTGACCCGCAGCAAGAGGTGACCATCGATTCATCGAAAAATTCAAAGAAACTTTTGGCAGAGGGTGAAAAAATCGCTGAACAAGTGGTCAAGCGCATTCGTCAAATGGACGGACTGCAAAAAGTGCCTGTCATGATTGCCCTTTATAAGCAAGCACCAAAATCATCTATCGTTCCAGGTAACTTTATCGCCAAAACGGATGTGAAAGCAGGCTCCGCTGATATCGGAAATTGGGATACGATCAATGAGGAGAATGTATTCTTCCCTTCAGATAATGCGAAAAGCAGCTACAAAGATGATTCAGAGCGATTTGACCGCTTCAAGACAAAGGTCGAAGACTACTTCCCGAATTATACTGGTGTTGTAGGAAAAGGCTTTTACAAAAACGGCAACCTGCAAAAAATGAAAATCGAAATTCCAATGCAGTTCTATGGAAAAACGGAAGTCGTAGCCTTCACACAATATTTAACCGGTGAAGTCATGGATTACTACAAGAGTACCAATATCGAAATCAACATTACATCTTCTGATCAACAAGAAGCCTTGATTACGAAAAATGCTGAAGACAAAGAACCGACTGTTCATATATATGACTAAATAAGAGGGATTTCCAAACTCTTGTCAAAATATTAGGAGAAACCAAGAAGAAAGGCAGGTATGTTGATGCTCGTATAATGCTGATTACCGTCAAGAACATTTAAAAAGACGATAAAGGAGAATCAGCATGCATAAAGAAGTAAAAGCACGATACGATGAACAGAAAGTCTTAAAGAAAGCGGCTCATTTGTATGACTTTCAGCTTGACCAAGTCACATTTCTAGCCGATGCAGAAAATTATGTGTATGAATATAAGGCAATGAATGGGGAGAATTATATATTAAAAATCACCCATACCATTCGTCGTTCACCCACATATATTTTAGGAGAAATGGACTGGATTCGATTCCTGGCTCATCATGGTATTTCCGTAGCAAAGCCGATTTCATCAGCAAGAGGAAAAGACGTTGAAACCATTCCTGATCAAGCCGGAGGCGCATTTTTACTTCGTGTGTATGAAAAAGCACCAGGGAGAAAAGTGAATGAAGGAGATTGGAATGGGAAGCTGTTTGAAGCGTTAGGGTCCTATACAGGACGAATGCATCAAATAACAAAACGATATCAAGTAAAAGATCCTCTTTATAAGCGTCAAGAGTGGTATGAAGAGGAGCAATTAAAGCTGGATCAATATATTCCGTCTGATCAAACGGTTGTTTTGCGAAGAAAAGATGAACTGATGCAAAAGCTTCACCAGCTCCGAATTTCGAAGGATGTGTATGGGCTGGTGCATGCTGATTTGCATCATGGAAACTTCCATTATCATCAAGGAGAGATTATCGCATTCGATTTTGATGATATTGGATATCACTGGTTTATCAATGATATTAGTATTTTGCTATACAATGTTCTTTGGTATCCAGTGATTCCATATGATGATAAAGCTGAATTTACGGCAGAATTTATGAGTCATTTTCTAAAAGGCTATCGACAGGAAAATGAGCTTGATGACGCGTGGCTGGCAACAATTCCTGATTTTCTCATGCTGCGTCATATGCTTATTTATGGGCTTTTACATCAAGCATTTGATCTCCAAACAATGACTTCTGACCAAAAAGCCATGCTGTCATGTTTTCGAAAGGAAATTGAGCAAAAAACACCAATTACTCCTTTTGACTTTCAACAGCTGGCCCGATAAAAGAAACCCCTTGCTGTGTCAAACAGCAAGGGGTTTTTTATGACTACACCGTATCACACTTCACGCCAACGACGCCTTCTAGATCTTTAATATCAAAGTACACATCGGTTGTATAGCGGTCTTTATGCACACGTACGCGTACTTCCATGATCGGATAATCCTTTTCCTTTAAATCATCAATTCGAACAGAATGAATACGGATATTGAGGGCTTTCATTTCTTTTAAAATATCGGTCATGCGGTTTCGATCAGAAAGAGACATTCTGATGCGGATTTCTTTTTCCTGCAGGCGAATCGGTCCGATCCGCTGGAAGAGCCATGGTAGAAATTCAACACTAATGAGAATAAAGAAAAGACTGAGGAAGGCTTCTTTATAAAACCCTGCACCTGTTGCAACCCCAAGTCCTGCTGCTCCCCAGATCATCGCAGAAGTCGTGAGACCTGAGATGACATCATTGCTTTTTCGAAGAATTACACCTGCTCCAATAAAACCAACACCTGATATAATTTGCGCCGGTAACCTGAGTGGGTCCATTTGAAGCTTAGAGACTCGAGGGAAATTGTAGGCTGCATCAATGCTGATGATGGTTAAGACGCAGGAGCTGACAGCAATGACAATACACGTTTTTAAGCCGAGGGGCTTTTTCTTCAGCTCTCGTTCAAGCCCGATAATCAGACCGATTAAGGTGGCCACGGCTAATTTTAAGACTGTATCCCATTCAATTGTCCAAAACATGCGTATCGCTCCTTCACTTCATGTACGTTTCACAACATGTATATGATCTTCTCACAGCCCATATGGCTGCACAACTCTTATTTTATTCAGTTTCTGAAGAAAGAAAAGCTTTTTATTTTATTTAAAAAGAGAGTCATCCGCATAGGGCAGATGACTCTTCAATTCTTTATTTTGTTTCTTCCTCAAGATGATCTTCCATTTTGTTGAAAAGCTGTTTTGATGCTTTTGACGGCTTACTTGTCAACAAGCTCACAATAATGGCAGCTAATCCACTAAGCGTAAAGCCTGGAATCATTTCATAAATACCTGTCGCATGGTTGAGGCCAGTTGTAATCCATGTCAGAACCACAACCGCACCAACGATCATTCCAACTAGGGCACCGTGATGATTCATTCGTTTCCAGTATAGGCAAAGCAAGATGACTGGACCAAATGAAGAACCAAATCCTGCCCACGCATAACCGACAAGGTCAAGAATGGTATCACTTGGGTTAAGTGAAAGGCAGAGAGCAATCACAGCGACAACGAGTACAGACATCCGGCCAATCATGACGAGCTCTTTGTCTGATGCTGTTTTTCTAAAGAACGTTCTGTATAGATCCTCTGTCATGGCACTTGCTGTGACAAGCAGCTGAGACGAAATTGAACTCATAATCGCAGCTAAAATGGCAGAAAGTAAAAATCCAGTGATATATGGATGGAACAATACTTTAGAAAAGACGATAAAGATGGTTTCAGGGTCAGCAAGGTTCATACCCGTTTCATGAACATAGGCAACACCCACTAAACCGACAGACAGTGATCCAATCACTGAAATAATCATCCAGCTCATTCCGATTCGGCGTGCTGGTTTTAAATCTTTAACGGACGTAATGGCCATAAAGCGCACAATAATATGCGGCTGTCCAAAGTAACCTAGTCCCCAAGCAAGGAAGGAAATAATGCCAATGACGCTCGTTCCTCTAAAAATATCAAGCAATTTAGGGTCAATCTGTTGAATATCTTGGAATGTAGCAACAGGTCCGCCTAATTGTGTAAAGGCAACGATCGGCACGAGCACTAATGCTAAAAACATGATAGCTCCTTGGACAAAGTCCGTTAAGCTCACTGCCAAAAATCCGCCGAACAATGTATACAAAATGACAATACTTGACGTCAAAATCAGTCCAAACATGTAGTGAGCACCGAATGCTGACTCAAATAAACGTCCGCCTGATACCATCCCAGACGATGTATACAGCGTAAAGAAAATTAAAATGATGACGGCTGAAACAGCTTTTAATAAAGCAGATGAACCTTTGAAGCGTTTATCAAAGAAATCAGGAATCGTAATCGCATCATCCGCAATCTCTGTATAAGAACGTAAACGAGGTGCAAGAATGAGGTAGTTCAAGTAAGCACCAACGATTAAACCAATCGCAAGCCAGGCTGTCGATAAACCCGTTTTATACATTTCACCTGGCACACCCATCAGCATCCATCCGCTCATGTCGGCAGCACCTGCTGAAAGGGCTGTAACGAATGGGCCAAGCCCGCGTCCGCCAAGCATATAATCATTTAAATTATGTGTTTTCCTGAATGCATACCAACCAATGGCAAGCATCCCGATAAAATAAATAGATAAGGAAATTGTAACTTCAATACTCATTTTGTGTTCTCACCTTTTTCGTATTAATTTGACATCACCTCAATCAAAATATACAGAAGTGCGAAGGCAGCTTTTTTGCTTGACTGTCCCGCTCACTGCTATGGTTACTTAACCTAACAGAGTATTCCCAAGTGATCAACCTGCCTAAACCTCTTCATTTTGAAGAAAAAATGTACCGATCGATGATAAGAATCAATATGTAAGCGATTACAAAAATAAACAAAAGTAAAAATTTTCTGAAAAATAAAAGTCGCCTGATGAATATTTCTTTTATCGATTTGATTATAAAGACGGTTTCAAGGGAACGAACCTTTCACGGCACCTGCGTAAAGTTGCTTTAGAACAGTAAAATTTGATATGATAAAGTGTATATGACTTATGATCATGACCACGAGTACGCATCATTTTTGGAGGTGAACCTGCATGTCAAGAATTTCAATAGAAGAAGTCAAGCACGTTGCCCATTTAGCAAGGCTTGCGATTACAGAAGAAGAAGCTGAGATGTTTACAGAACAGCTTGATAGCATCATTTCATTTGCAGAGCAGTTAAACGAGGTAGATACGGAAAACGTTGAACCTACTACACACGTATTAAAAATGAAAAACGTCATGAGAGAAGATGTTCCGAATAAAGGTCTTTCCATTGAGGCAGTCGTCAAAAACGCGCCTGATCATAAAGACGGCTATATTCGTGTGCCATCAATTTTGGACTAAAGGAGGCCCGAGACATGTCACTGTTTGATCACAAAATTTCTGAATTAAAAGAGCTTTTACATAAAAAGGAACTGTCTGTTTCTGATTTAGTGGACGAGTCTTATAAACGAATCAATGAAGTAGACGGAAAAGTACAAGCATTCCTTGCACTGAACGAAGAGAAAGCACGTGCGTATGCAAAGGAATTGGACGAGGCAGTTGGTGAAAAGGACGAGCTTGGCCTATTGTTCGGTATGCCGATCGGTGTGAAAGATAACATTGTTACAAAGGATTTGCGTACTACAGCTTCAAGTAAAATCCTGCAAAACTTTGATCCAATTTATGATGCAACCGTTGTGAACCGCCTAAGAGACGCTGAAGCAGTCACAATCGGTAAATTAAATATGGACGAATTCGCAATGGGGTCTTCTACGGAGAACTCAGGCTACAAAGCGACGAAAAACCCGTGGAATTTAAACACTGTTCCAGGCGGATCAAGTGGTGGATCAGCAGCTTCTGTTGCGGCAGGTGAAGTACCGTTCTCACTTGGTTCAGATACAGGCGGTTCTATTCGTCAGCCGGCATCTTTCTGCGGGGTTGTCGGTCTTAAGCCGACATATGGCCGTGTATCCAGATACGGATTAATCGCATTTGCTTCATCATTAGATCAAATTGGTCCGATTACACGTAATGTAGAAGACAACGCATATGTTCTTCAAGCGATTGCAGGTGTCGATCAAATGGACGCAACAAGTGCAAATGTCGATGTCCCAGATTTTCTTTCTTCATTAACTGGCGACATCAAAGGCTTGAAAATTGCTGTGCCGAAAGAATACCTTGGCGAAGGCGTTGGCGAGGAAGCAAAAGAATCTGTTCTTCAAGCGTTAAAAGTATTAGAAGGACTTGGTGCTTCGTGGGAAGAAGTATCTCTTCCGCACTCTAAATATGCGCTTGCGACTTACTACTTACTGTCTTCTTCAGAAGCATCTGCAAACCTTGCTCGTTTTGACGGCATCCGCTATGGCTACCGTACAGATAATGCAGACAATCTCATTGATTTATACAAAAATACTCGTTCTGAAGGCTTTGGAGACGAAGTGAAGCGCCGCATCATGCTTGGTACATTCGCGCTAAGCTCAGGATATTACGATGCGTACTATAAAAAAGCACAAAAAGTCCGTACATTGATCAAAAAAGACTTTGAAGATGTTTTCGAAAAGTATGATGTCATTGTAGGACCAACAACACCGACTCCTGCATTTAACATTGGTGAAAAGACAAGCGACCCGCTAACCATGTATGCAAACGATATTTTAACGATCCCTGTTAACCTTGCAGGCGTTCCAGGAATCAGTGTGCCTTGTGGATTTGCAAATGGCCTCCCGTTAGGACTGCAAATCATCGGCAAGCACTTTGACGAAGGAACAGTGTACCGCGTGGCTCACGCTTTTGAGCAAGCAACAGATCATCATAAAGCAAAACCTGAACTGTAAGGGGTGAATCAGAATGAACTTTGAAACGGTAATTGGACTTGAAGTCCACGTAGAGCTAAAAACACAATCGAAAATTTTCTCAAGCTCGCCGACACCTTTTGGTGCAGCTGCCAACACGCAAACAAGTGTCATCGACCTTGGATATCCTGGCGTATTGCCTGTACTGAACAAAGAAGCGGTGAACTTTGCGATGAAAGCGGCCATGGCGCTGAACTGTGAAATCGCAACAGATACAAAATTTGACCGTAAAAACTACTTCTATCCTGATAACCCAAAGGCGTATCAAATTTCTCAATTTGATAAACCGATCGGTGAAAACGGCTGGATTGAAATTGAAGTAGAAGGCAAAACAAAACGAATCGGTATTACGCGTCTTCATTTGGAAGAGGATGCTGGGAAATTGACGCATACAGGCGACGGTTACTCACTCGTCGATTTCAACCGTCAAGGCACACCGCTAGTTGAAATCGTATCTGAGCCAGATATTCGCACACCAGAAGAAGCGTATGCTTACTTAGAAAAATTAAAATCCATTATTCAATATACAGGCGTTTCTGACTGTAAAATGGAAGAAGGCTCACTTCGCTGTGATGCCAATATTTCTCTTCGCCCAATCGGCCGTGAAGAGTTTGGTACAAAGACAGAGCTCAAAAACTTGAACTCATTCGCTTTCGTACAAAAAGGCCTTGAATTCGAAGAAAAGCGTCAAGAGCAAGTATTGCTTTCTGGCGGCTTGATCGAACAAGAAACCCGCCGTTATGATGAAGCGTCTAAAAAGACGATCCTGATGCGTGTCAAAGAGGGATCTGATGATTACCGCTACTTCCCAGAACCAGATTTGGTGGAACTGTACATTGATGACGAGTGGAAAGAACGCGTAAGAGCATCAATTCCAGAGCTTCCAGACGAGCGCCGCAAACGCTATATCGATGAGCTTGGACTCCCTGCATACGATGCAATGGTACTCACGCTGACGAAAGAAATGTCTGATTTCTTTGAAGCGACCATTTCAGAAGGTGCAGAAGCGAAGCAAGCATCGAACTGGCTCATGGGTGAAGTATCTGCTTACTTAAACTCTGCTCAAAAAGAGCTGAACGATACAAAGCTAACGCCGCAAGGACTTGCTGGCATGATCAAGCTCATTGAAAAAGGAACAATTTCCTCAAAGATTGCGAAAAAGGTATTCAAAGAGCTCATTGAAAATGGGGGAGATGCAGAAACAATCGTCAAAGAAAAAGGACTTGTCCAAATTTCTGACGAAGGTGCGCTGCTTAAACTCGTTACAGAAGCACTTGATAACAACCCGCAATCCATTGAAGACTTTAAAAATGGTAAAGACCGCGCGATTGGCTTCTTAGTCGGACAAATCATGAAAGCATCGAAGGGCCAAGCTAACCCGCCGATGGTGAACAAGATTCTCCTTGAAGAAATCAAAAAGCGCTAAATCGCAAAAAACCGCCTTATGTAATAGGCGGTTTTTTTTTGCTTGAAATGACAGGGTCTTATCATAGATTCAGACCACCGCCGTATATCAATTTAGAGAATCTTTTCTTATAATGAAGCATAAGCGAAAGTGCACATTCGAAGGGGAAAGGTGAGCTAAATCGAAAACAGCACGTCATGTTACTGAAGAAACAGCTTCAATTGCTCCACTGCTCTTAGAACAGCAGGGTCCTCACACTTTTCTAAATTCGTCAGCATCCCTTGGATGACTGGCTTACGAGGTTCAGCTTTTGCCAGCTCTTCTTCAATCACTTCAATGGATACAACAGTATCATCTGAAAGCAGATGCTCAAGCTTTAACGAACGAAGCTCCTCTTGAAGGGAAGCAGCACTCGGCGCTTCATCATCCCAAATGGTTTGCTTCAAAATCGGCTTCGTCTGAGAACGAAGCAAGCCGTGGACCAGATCATCAAACCGTTCGAGTATAAAGGATGAGAGCTCATCAAATGATAATTGCATTTGATCCTGTAAAAGCAGAACCTGCACATATGATTGGATAATGCCTTGGATCATGACTGACAGGTCAGTTACATATGGTTCGATCTCCTGTCCATAAGTGGTCAAGATGGAAATTTGAATTTCATCGTTCATTTGCTTTTTCACAGTTTTTGAATACTTTTTAATCTGCTGGTTTTCCGGAATAATGTTCTCGCTGAGGATCAGAATGATAAAATCCTTGTTCTCAGCAAAATGCTGGAACTGTTCAGCGATTTGTTTCTGAAAGATCTCTCTCGGCGCGAGATGCTGATTCTCTTTTCGAATCATTTCGATAGTTTGCATCGAAGTGTCGATATAATATTCAAACGCTCGGTTGAAAAGCTGTTCTTTTGATTTGAAATGTAAATAAAATGCGCCTTTTGATATTCCGCATTCATCTGCAATTTCCTGAATGGTCGTAGAAGAAAAACCCTTTTTCGCAAACAATTGGATGCTTGCTTTAATGATTTTTTCTTTTTTTTCGTTCATGAAATAAGGCCCCTTCAGCTTTAGAATGTTACGTCAAACGCAAGTGAAATGGTTGACGGCATTGTATATCACCGTTTATTATGATATAGAATGACCAGTCAGTCAATACATAAAGGAAAATGGAGGATATAATGAATTCGATCATCAATTTTGTATTAAAGAATAAGTTCGCTGTATGGCTCATGACGATTATCGTAACAGTTGCTGGTCTATATGCCGGATTGAATATGAAACAAGAATCAATCCCGAATATCAACACGCCAGTCATTACGGTTTCTACAACGTACCCTGGCGCAACGCCGGACGAAGTATCAGATAAGGTGACAGATCCAATTGAAAAATCGATTCAAAACCTCAATGGGGTCAGCGTGGTCACTTCTAATTCATTTGAAAATGCATCATCCATTCAAATCGAGTACGATTACAACAAAGACATGGATGAAGCAAAAAAGGAAATTGAAGATGCGATTAGCAATATCGATTTCCCTGAAAATGCAGAAAAACCTAAAATCGCACGCTTTAGTATTAATGCGATTCCAATCCTAGCCCTAAGTGTCTCTGGTGATAAAGAATCATTACAAGACCTTACACAAAAAGTAGAAAATGATCTCGTTCCTTCACTTCAAGGATTAGACGGTGTCTCTTCTGTCGAAACTTCAGGACAGCAAATCAAAGAAGTAGAATTTTCGTTTAAACAAAAGAAATTGAAAGAATACGGTCTAGATGAAGATACCGTCCAAAACATGATCAAAGGCTCTGATGTGAATGTACCACTAGGTCTATACACATTTGGCAACAAACAAAAATCAGTTGTCGTGGACGGCAATATTTTAAGCGTCAAAGATTTGAAAAACATGCGTATTCCAGTCACACCAAGTGCAGGCGGCGGTGCGGGAAGCGCTGGAGCTGGAGCACCTTCTAGCGGTTCAGAAAACCCAGGTGCGCAAGGTGCGGAGCAGCAGGCTGGAAGTGCAAGTCAGCAGCAAGCAGCAGCTCAGCAGCCAGCAGGTGGAGGTGCAGCAAGCAGTCAATCTGTAGAGCTGCCGACGATCAAGCTATCTGAGATAGCAGATATTAAAGTCGTAAAAGATGCAGAATCGATCTCTAGAACGAATGGAAAAGACAGTATCGGTCTGCAAATTGTCAAAGGCTCTGATGCCAACACAGTGAGTGTAGCAGAAGAAGTGACAAAAGAGCTTGAGAAATTCAAAAAAGACAACAAAGGCATCAAAGTAAGCACCACATATGATCAAGCAGAGCCGATTAAAGAGTCTGTCAGCACAATGCTGAACAAGGCGATCATCGGAGCAATCTTTGCGATCATTATCATTCTATTGTTCCTGAGAGATATCAAATCAACATTAATCTCGGTCATTTCCATACCGTTATCTCTGTTGATTGCTGTTTTAATATTAAATCAGCTGGATATCACGTTAAATATTATGACACTTGGTGCCATGACCGTCGCCATCGGGCGTGTTGTCGATGACTCGATAGTGGTCATAGAAAATATCTATCGACGAATGGCGTTAAAGGATGAACCGTTAAAAGGTAAGGCACTCGTCAGAGAAGCCACAAAAGAAATGTTTATCCCAATCATGTCTTCGACGATTGTGACAATTGCAGTATTCTTACCGTTAGCATTAGTAGGTGGAATGATTGGTGAACTATTCATCCCATTTGCCCTAACAATTGTGTTTGCGTTGCTTGCTTCACTGCTTGTCGCTATTACAATTGTTCCAATGATGGCACACAGTCTATTTAAAAAGAATCTCTACGGCACAGCGAAAAAAGTAAAAGAGCATAAACCAAGCAAACTTGCTGGCGGTTATAGACGTGTACTTAATTGGACACTCAACCATAAATGGATCACATCAGGAATTGCCATTCTTATGCTTGTCGGAAGCTTATTCTTAGCACCACTTGTCGGTGTCAGCTTCTTACCACAGGAAGCAGAGAAAACGGCCATGGTAACATATACACCTGAACCTGGACAAACGAGAGAGCAAGCAATTGATGAAACGAAAAAAGCTGAAGAATATTTGATGAAACGTGACCATGTCAATACAGTTCAGTATTCACTAGGCTCTTCAAATGCCATGACCGCAAGTGTTGGCGGTAACTCTAACGGTGCATTATTCTTCGTACAATATGATGATGACACGCCAAACTTTGATAAAGAAAAAGACCGGGTGGTCAAAGCCCTTCAAGACAAAGCGTCTAAAGGGGAATGGAAATCACAAAACTTCTCATCTGCTGGTGCAAATAATACCGTGACATACTATGTGTACGGGGACAAAGCAAGTGATATTGAAGGCACAGTAAAAGATGTTGAGAACATCTTAAAAGATGAGAAAAACCTGAAAAATGTCAGCACAAGCTTATCTGAGAAATACGATGAATATACGTTTAATGCAGATCAAGAAAAACTAGCGAAACTAGGTCTAACTGCTTCACAAATCGCTCAAGCAATTGCACCTCAAAATAGTGAAACAACACTGACGAAAGTCACAGAGGACGGCAAAGAACTTGATGTGAAGCTTCAAACGGAAAAAGATGAATATAAGAGCAAAAAAGATTTAGAAAATAAAAAGATCACCACACCAACAGGGCAAGAAGTCCGAATTGGTGATGTCGTCAAAGTAAAAGATGGTACGACTGCAAATACGGTGACAAAACGTGATGGAAAAATCTACGCAGAAGTGTCTGGTGACATGACAACAGACGACGTCTCAAGTGTAACGCAGGATGTTCAGAAGAAAGTCGACAAGCTTGATCTAAAATCTGGCGTAACGATTGACACAGGCGGCGTAAGTGCGGATATTGAGGAATCCTTTACACAGCTGGGCCTTGCAATGCTTGCAGCGATTGCCATTGTGTATCTCGTTCTCGTCATCACATTTGGCGGAGGTCTTGCACCATTTGCGATTCTTTTCTCCCTGCCATTTACGATTATTGGCGCACTGCTTGGATTGTTTATAGCAAAAGAAACCATCAGCTTAAATGCCATGATTGGATTGCTCATGCTGATCGGTATCGTTGTAACTAATGCCATTGTCTTGATTGACCGAGTGATTCATAAAGAACAAGAAGGTCTCTCAACAAGAGAAGCGTTACTTGAAGCAGGTACAACAAGATTACGTCCAATCTTAATGACGGCACTTGCGACAATTGGTGCACTGCTACCACTCGCATTAGGATTTGAAGGCGGAAGCCAGATCGTATCAAAAGGACTTGGTGTTACCGTAATTGGCGGCTTAACAAGTTCTACACTTCTCACATTGGTTATCGTTCCAATCGTGTATGAAATGTTAAGCAAGTTTAGACGTAAGAAAAAGTACGCAGAAGAAGAGTAAGAGGAAGCCCCGCCAATGAGCGGGGCTTTTTTTATGTTGAAATCTGACAAACAGCTTTTCTCATAAGCTCTTCAAATGCGTGGAAAAAGGCATCACGATCGACATGGTCAATCACTTGAATTGATTTTCCATCTGGATGCTCTTCAGTGCGACCTTGTCTAGGCGTTTCGGTATAAACGATTGCGTTCACTTCTTTTGAACGGGTAAATGATGTAGAAGCAAGAGTAATCGTTGTTAGCACGTCCCATAAGTAGTAAGTCGAGTTCGTTTCATGATGAATGAGCGGGGGACAAAAGGCGTAGCACTGTCCGATAAAATCTATTCCAATATAAGAACGAAGAGAAGCCCAGCGCTGACGTACATCAAGTGTAAGCGGGACTTGATTTGTACTTTCAAGCGCGACCATTTCAATAGGAAACGGTTCCTGAAAGACAGTGCTGACAGCATAAGGGTCCCAAAAGGCATTCCATTCTGCTGTCCCATCATGCTCGGGCTCTTCAACATTGCCTTTTTCAAGGAACGTTCCACCCATCCACACCAATTTTTCAATTCTATTAGAGATCGAAGGATCTTCTTCTAAAGCGCGTGCAAGATCTGTGAGCGGACCAGTAAAGAGCAGGGTGACAGGTTCTTTTGCCTTCTTAACCGTTTCAATCAGGTGAAGGTGTGCTGGCAGCTTGGACACTTTTGTATCAACAGTGCCTTTTTCATTTAAAATTGGCAGAGCATCTACATAAAAAGCATGCATACGCCACTCCTTCGGAAATGGATTGACGCCTCTAGAAGTTGAAGCAGCAACTTCAATTTCATAAGGACTGAAGCGATCAATGATTTTTTGAGATGCACTGAGAGCAGGCTCTAAATAACAATCAGCAGGAATCACAGACATTCCAATGACTTTCACATGTTCCATTTGAAGGAGAAGAAATAAAGAGACGAGATCATCAACACCGCCGTCATGATTAAAATAGACAGGCTTTTTCATCGCATATCATCCTTTACAGTGTTTACCTTTATCTTATCAGAATGCTTTCTTGCTGAGGGAGGTTGGCTAGGAGATTTCACATAATTAGGTGGTTGTTTTGTTGCCATTTTCAAATCTCATAGTATAATTAAAGGTTGTTAGTGGTGAAAATAGATTGCATAATGAATATAGGATGATGATGAATGAAACGTGCTCGAATTATATACAATCCGACATCTGGGCGTGAACTCTTCAAGAAGAATTTACCGCAGGTTTTGCAAAAATTTGAACAAGCTGGCTATGAAACTTCTTGTCATGCGACGACATGTGCAGGAGATGCCACGCAAGCAGCAGAAAAAGCCGCACAGAGAGATTTTGATTTAATTGTAGCAGCAGGTGGAGACGGCACGATCAATGAAGTCGTCAACGGACTAGCACCGCTTGAAAAAAGACCAAAACTAGGAATTATTCCAGTTGGAACGACAAATGATTTCGCAAGAGCACTTGGAATTCCACGAGAAGGTGTTTTGAAAGCGACAGATGCCATTATTGAGGGTGTAGCAAAGCCGCTTGATATCGGTAAAGTCAATGGCCATTATTTTATTAATATTGCTGGCGGCGGCCGGTTAACAGAGCTCACCTATGAGGTGCCTAGTAAGCTGAAGACCATGCTTGGACAGCTTGCTTATTATTTAAAAGGCATGGAGATGCTTCCTTCTATCCGCCCGACAGAAGTCGAAATTGAATATGACGGCAAATTGTTTCATGGAGAAATCATGCTGTTTCTTGTTTCACTCACAAACTCAGTAGGCGGCTTTGAAAAACTAGCGCCAGATTCCATTTTAGATGATGGGATGTTTGACCTGATTATTCTAAAGAAGGTCAATTTAGCAGAAGCCATTCGAGTGGTTAGTCTTGCTCTTAGAGGCGAGCATATTCATGATAACAATGTCATCTACGCAAAAGCGAATCGCGTGAAGGTAGATGTAAAAGATAAAATGCAATTGAATTTAGATGGTGAATACGGCGGCATGCTGCCAGGTGAATTTGAAAACCTGTATCGCCATATTGAATTTATTGTGCCAAAAGCAACAGCTGAAAAAATAGGGTGAAGACTGAACTTGGTTCCTTATGGCGGCCAAGTTTTTCTTTGCAAATGAGGTGATAAAATTGGTGAAAATGAAACCGCCTGTTGAAAAGAATGAATACTACAATGTAACCTTCGAAGACTTAACGCATGAAGGTGCAGGTGTAGCGAAAATTGAAGGATTCCCTGTCTTTGTACCAAATGCCCTTCCTGACGAACAAGGGCAAATCAAAGTCACACGAGTCAAAAAAGGATTTGCTTTTGGACGACTCATGGAGCTGACAAAGGAAAGTCAGCACAGGCAAGATGCGCCATGTCCCATTTACAAGCAGTGCGGCGGCTGTCAAATTCAGCATATGAGCTATGAAGGCCAGCTGCTATTCAAACAAAAACAAGTAAAGGACGTTTTAGAGCGGATCGGCAAGCTTGATATGAGCCGTGTAAAAGTTCATCCTGTACTCGGCATGGAAGACCCTTGGAATTACCGAAACAAAGCACAAGTTCCAGTTGGCGAACGGGAAGGCGGACTTGTTGCAGGATTTTATCAGCAGCGTACCCATGAAATCATTGATATGGAAAAATGTTTGATTCAACAGTCAGAAAACGACGAAGTGGTACAGGCAGTAAAAGACATATGCAATGCGTTTGGCATCAAAGCATATAACGAAGAGCGGCACAAAGGCTGGCTGCGTCATGTGATGGTTCGCTACGGTATTGCAACAGGTGAAATGATGGTTGTGTTTGTGACTAGAACGGCTGACTTTCCGCAAAAGCAGCAGGTGATTGAGCAGATTATAGCACGCTTCCCACATGTTCGGTCAATTGTGCAAAACGTGAATTCAAAGAAAACAAATGTCATTTTCGGAGACGAAACAACCGTTTTATGGGGAGAAGAATACATTTATGACACGATTGGCGACATCAAATTTGCCATTTCAGCTCGTTCGTTTTATCAAGTGAACCCAGCCCAAACAAAGGTGCTTTATGACAAAGCGCTTGAATATGCAGAGCTGCAAGGCGAAGAAACCGTCATCGATGCCTACTGCGGAATCGGTACGATTTCCTTATTTCTCGCACAAAAAGCAGGCAGAGTATATGGGGTTGAAATTGTTCCAGAAGCAATTGAAGATGCAAAACGAAACGCTGCCTTAAACGGAATCAATAATGTTGAATTCGCAGTCGGCGAAGCAGAAGCGGTTATTCCGAATTGGTACAAAGAAGGCATCAAAGCAGATACATTAGTCGTTGATCCTCCAAGAAAGGGCTGTGACGAAGCATTACTTGACACCATTTTAAAGATGAAACCAAACCGAGTTGTTTATGTATCCTGTAATCCTGGGACGCTTGCTCGTGATTTGCGTATTCTTGAAGATGGCGGGTATGTGACGGAGGAAGTGCAGCCGGTGGATATGTTTCCGCATACCAACCATGTAGAATGTGTAGCAAGTCTTGTGATTAATCAGTAATGTATTGAGACATCCCGATTTCGTGAAAAACATCGATATCGGGATGTTTTTATTTTTGTATGTTCAATCGGCACTAAAAAATGATATTTGGAAGTGGAATTTATATTTTTATCCCGTAATTCATTACCAAATGTCCTTTTTTGCAATTTTGCCCGGTTCATATTAAAGTATATAATGATAAAAATTGCTGAAAGAATTTACAGAAGGACATGCCCTAAAAGGCGCTATGTCATGAGAGGAATTGGATGAAAGATGAGTAAAAATTTCTGGCGTGATTTACCGCGGCCATTTTTTATATTAGCACCAATGGAAGAAGTGACAGATGTTGTGTTTCGTCATGTCGTGAGTGAGGCGGCGAGACCGGATGTGTTTTTTACAGAGTTTACGAACAGTGAGAGCTATTGCCATCCTGATGGCATTCAAAGTGTGAAGGGGCGTTTAACGTTTACAGAGGATGAGCAGCCGATTGTTGCTCATATTTGGGGAGACAAGCCTGAGAACTTTAGACAAATGAGCATTGGAATGGCGGAAATGGGATTTCAGGGGCTTGATATTAATATGGGCTGTCCTGTTCCAAATGTCACGCAAAACGGGAAGGGAAGCGGCTTGATTCTTCGTCCAGACGTTGCCGCAGAGCTGATTCAAGCAGCAAAAGCTGGGGGATTACCTGTCAGCGTCAAAACAAGACTAGGTTTTACTGAAGTCGATGAATGGCGCGGGTGGCTTAGACACATTTTGGAGCAAGATATTGTGAATTTATCGATCCACCTTCGCACAAGAAAGGAAATGAGCCAGGTGGATGCTCATTGGGAGCTCATTCCTGAGATTAAAAAACTTCGTGATGAAGTAGCACCTGATACGCTTTTAACAATCAATGGTGATATTCCAGATCGTCAAACAGGCTTAAAACTTGCTGAACAGTATGGAGTGGACGGCGTGATGATTGGGCGCGGGATTTTCCATAACCCATTTGCTTTTGAAAAAGAGCCGAAGGAGCATACAAGTGATGAACTGCTCGGTCTTTTAAGATTACATCTTGATCTCCATGATCAATACTCATCACTAGGTTTGCGTCCATTCAAGGCACTGCACCGTTTCTTTAAGATTTATGTAAAAGGATTCAGAGGAGCGAGTTTCTTGAGAAATCAATTAATGAACACATCATCAACAGATGAAGTGCGTGCCATGCTGGATGAGTTTGAAGCGAGAAATCAAGAACAATCATGACCAACAAGAGGAGGGGGAACCCTTCTCTTTTTTTATTGAATAGGACTATTAAACTAGTTCACTTAAATGGTAAAATGAGATAGAAATAACAATTGGAGGTATTTTATTTGAAACCATTTTGGGATAAAGATAGAGAAAGCGAAGAAACATTTAAGAAAATCAATGAGAAAGGCATTGCAAAAGCGGAAAAGAAGCTAGGCGTCATCCTGCCTGATACATATAAGCAACTGATCCTCGAACAAAATGGCGGGTATACATTGCATAACGCTTTTCCAACGGACCAGCCGAATGGATGGGCAGAGGATCATGTATCATTTGATCATTTAAGAGGAATTGCCAAAGACGAAGGCATTATGGATAGTGATTATTTAATAGAAGAATGGGAATTGCCTGAGGGACTTGTGCTCATTTGTGGGGATGGTCATACGTGGATTGCATTGGATTATAGAGAAACAAAGGAGCATCCGCCGATTCACTACTTTGATTTAGAAGATGAGACGGATTTTAAATTAGCGGATTCGTTTGATGAACTGATTGCTGGGCATTATACTGCTGAATAACATGAAAAGGAAAAGGCAGCCGCGAGTAGATATATTTCATTAAAACCGTTGTTATATAGTATTTTTTGAGAGAGACAAAAGAGTCTCTCTTTTTTTTTGCGAAGCAACATTGAATCTCTCTCTAAAACTGTATCTGTTATGTTTAAGTCTTATTATTCAATTGGTTCACTTTCCACTCACTAAATTTTCTGACGATAATATCTGCCACAATGTAAAATGGCAGAAAGCTGGAGTTGTCCACTTTGTTATATAAGTGAAACGGGGTGCTGCTTACATAGATATTAAACATGGCATTTTGTGCAAGGAGGTTATTCCTTAATGTGGTCATGCTGATAAATTTGATATGTCTCGTTTTCACCAATTGAATGATTTCATCTAAATTCTTCGATTCACCCGATAAGGAAATGATAAATAAAAGGTCATCCTCACCAAATTCAATGATTCCATCTGTTAAGTCCCGCTTGCTTCGTAATACTTGAGATTTCTTATGCAGTGACCATAGCTGCCGCTGTACATCATTGGCTAAATCAAGCTGTGCTGTTCCTGTCCCATAAATATAAATATACGGTGCGCGATCAATCAGTTGATTTAATTGATGAAAGTCGAGCTGCTCCATATATTTTCTTGTCTGCCGGATATCTTGATCAAGCAGCTGCATTAAATCCTGTGTTGTCTCTTCAGTGAAAGCATTTAATTTCACATAAGACTTTAAGTCACTGTAGCCGTCGAACCCTATTTTCTTAGCAAGCCGATGGATGGATGAGATGGAAGTATGAGCATAACGGGCAAGGTCCTGAATTTTCATTGTCTTCATTTCTTCAAGATGATCATGGATTGTTTTAATAATGTGCAGGTCATTCTTGTTTAAATCTTCGAAGTGTTTATTAACCAGCTTGTCCAGTATCATGCGATGTGCCCTCCAACATGAAAATATTTTCTTCCTGTGAAAATATAATCTAATGTTACAACTTGATTTCTAAATACGTCAAACCTATTGGTTTTTGTAAGCGCTACCTTTACAGTGATGTTATGGATCAAGCAAAGGGGTTATGCTTATGAATGCAATCAAGCGGTTTGGCAGTGCTATGGTAGTTCCTGTACTTTTATTCGCGTTTTTTGGTATTGTTGTCGGCCTCGCGACTTTATGTAAGAATCCAGCGATTATGGGAGAAATGGCTGGAGAAGGTACGATGTGGTACAAGGTTTGGTCACTGATTGAAAGCGGGGGATGGACGATTTTCAATCATATGGAATTAGCCTTTGTGATTGGATTGCCCATCTCACTTGCAAAAAAAGCGCAAGCACGTGCGACGCTCGCAGCTTTGATGATTTATCTTGTATTTAACAATTATATTCATGCTATTTTGACACTTTGGCCGTCTACTTTTGGCGTTGATTTATCGCAAGGTGTCGAGAACGTAGCGGGTGTAAAAGAAATTGCGGGTATACCTACGCTGGATACAAGTATCATTGGTGCGGTGATGATATCTGGAATCGTCATTTGGATCCATAATCGTTTTTATGATCAAAAGCTGCCTGAAATGCTTGGGATTTTCCAGGGGCTTGTATTTGTTGTCATCATCGGATTCTTTGTGATGATTCCTATTGCTTTTATCGTTGCTTTTGTATGGCCCTATGTTCAGCAGGGGATTCAATCTCTCCAAGGGTTCATGGCACAGTCTGGTTATATTGGTGTCTGGCTGTTTCATTTCTTGGAAAGGGTGTTAATTCCAACAGGACTTCACCATTTTATTTATACACCTTTTGAGTTTGGTCCAGCGGCTGTAAATGGGGGGTTAAAACCATATTGGATTGCTCACTTAAATGAATTTGCGTCCTCCACTTCCGATTTGAAGGATCTTTATCCATACGGATTTTTATTGCATGGGAATATTAAGATGTTTGGCTGTTTAGGGATAGCTTTAGCCATGTATTTTTCAACACCGAAAGAAAACAGAAAAAAGGTTTTGGCATTGGTATTACCCGCCACATTAACAGCGGTATTTGCCGGAATTACAGAACCGCTTGAATTTACATTTCTATTCCTCGCGCCTTATTTATTTGTGATACATGCACTTCTTGGTGCGACCATGGTGACAATCATGAATATGTTTGGTGTTGTCGGAATGATGGGTTCCGGGCTTATTGAAATAGCTGCATTGAACTGGATTCCGCTCTCTTCAAATCATGGAGGGACTTATCTGATTCAAGCGATGATTGGACTTCTTTTTACAGCAGTGTATTTTGTCATATTTAGATGGATGATTGTGAAATTCGATATTCCATTACCAGGACGAAAACATGAGGAGGAGACGAGGCTATATACAAAACAAGATTATGAGAATGCTCATAAAAAAGGTCATGAGCAAAAAGAAGCGCCCGTTTATGCGTCTGAGTATGAAGAGAAAGCCGTGTATTTCTTAGAAGGCCTTGGCGGTAAAGAAAACATTAAAGATGTGACAAACTGTGCCACGCGTCTGCGTATTACAGTGATTGACCCTAGCTTGGTGAAAGATAGGGACTACTTTACAAAGAATAAACTGGCCCACGGCATGGCGAAGAGTGGTCAAAGCATTCAAATCATTGTTGGCTTAAGTGTACCGCAAGTAAGAGAGTCCTTTGAGACAAAACTTTCATTAGATTAAAAAAGGAGCTGGATATGATGAAAAAATTTAATATTACCATCGCTGGAGGCGGAAGTACATTTACACCGGGGATCATTTTGATGCTGTTAGACTATCTAGATGAGTTCCCAATTCATACAATTAAACTCTATGATAATGATGAAGCTAGACAAAAGACGATTGCAGATGCATGTGAGATTATGTTAAAAGAACGAGCACCAGAAGTGCGATTACTGGCAAGCACGGATCCAGAAGAAGCCTTTACTCAAGTCGATTTTGTGATGGCACATATTCGTGTCGGCAAATATGCAATGCGAGAATTAGATGAAAAAATTCCATTGAAGCATGGAGTCGTCGGACAGGAAACATGCGGCCCAGGCGGAATAGCTTACGGAATGCGGTCCATTCCAGGTGTATTAGAACTTGTCGATTATATGGAAAAATACTCACCTGAAGCTTGGATGTTAAACTATTCGAACCCTGCAGCGATAGTCGCAGAGGCAACACGTAAGCTAAGACCGAATGCCAAAATTTTAAACATATGCGATATGCCAATTGGCATTGAAGAATTAATTGCAAAAAATTTAGGCTTATCTTCGCGGAAAGAACTAGAAGTCGATTACTATGGTTTGAATCATTTTGGCTGGTGGACAGATATTCGAGATAATGCAGGAAATAGCTTAATGCCTGAGGTAATTAAGCATGTAAGCCAGCATGGTTATGCAACAGATGGAACATCTGAGCTAGAACAGCAGAAGAGCTGGAACAGCACATTAAAAAAGGCCAAAGATATTCAAGCGCTTGATCCAAAAACGGTACCGAATACGTATTTAAAATACTATCTATTTCCAGATGAAGAAGTGGCACATTCAAATATCGAGTTCACGCGTGCCAATGAAGTGATGGAGGGGCGGGAAGCTTTTGTTTTTAGTGAATGTCAGGCCATCATTGATAAAGGAACTGCAAAGGAAACAAAGCTGACCATTGATGAGCACGCTTCCTATATCGTTGATTTGGCACGAGCCATTGCTTTTAATAAAAAGGAACGGATGCTGATGATCGTAGAGAACAATGGCGCTATTAGGAACTTTGATCCAACAGCCATGGTCGAAATTCCTTGTATTGTTGGCAGCAATGGTCCAGAAAAATTAGTAGTTGGAGAGATTCCAAGATTCCAAAAAAGTCTCATGGAGCAGCAAGTTGGCGTAGAAAAACTAGTAGTAGAAGCATTTGAAGAAGGGTCGTATCAAAAACTATGGCAGGCTATCACATTATCGAAAACGGTGCCGAGTGCTAAAGTAGCAAAAGATATTTTAGACGACTTAATTGTGGCAAATCAAGCATTTTGGCCAGAGTTAACTTAACACGAGAATAAGCAATATGGGCGTGACAGCGCTCATATTGCTTATTTGTTTTTTCAACTGATGTATTGTAAAATGCCTCCTTACCAAAAGGGGGCCGCCATTCCTTACTCTGCGCTCTCCTCAACCTCACGGCTATCCTCTGTTTCACCAATATAAATAGGGCCGTTTGCGTGGTCGATTCGGATTGGCCATTCGTACGGAATTTGAAGACGTCTAGCAATGGCTCTCCAGAATTTTGTGGAATCCATTTCGAATTCTTGAAAGTCTTTTAATAAGTCTTTGTAAGACGAGCCATCAAATTGAATGAACATATCTTGAAGGCGCATGAACGCGACATGTCTCACTTCAAGTGCTGCTGCGGCATCCATTTCTTCTTCTGTTGCTTCTCCGATAATTGTACCTGCGGGCGGAAGCATGTCGTATACGTTAAATTCCTCTTCTTCTTCGTGTGCTGCATTGTGCTGTTGATCTGACATTTTTCTTCACTCCTTCTAGTTCTCAATCAAAACTTTCTTTCGTGCTTACTTCTATTATCGGAAGGAAATGTGAAATGTGGAATGAAAAGTGGAGCAGATTCACAACTCTTGCTTTTTTCTCTTGAATCATCTATGATCAATTACAGATATAAAAGGTCTATAATAGATAGAAAGGAGTTTCCTCATGAAATATTCTAAAGCAACCAACTATGCGCTGCATACGATGGTGTTTTTAACTCTTGCGCCAAAGGGTAAAGCGATTGGCGTTGAGCCTCTTGCTAAGATGCAAGACCTTTCATCAACTTATTTATCTAAAATTTTAACAAAGCTTGTGAAGGCGGGATTGATTGAATCAACTCCTGGTGCAAAGGGAGGTTATACCCTTATCAAACGAAAGGAGGACATTTCGTTTTTAGATGTCATTCAGGCTGTAGAAGGACAAACGAATTTATTTCGCTGCTCCTTAGAGCATGACTCCTTTATGCCTCATGATGGCTGTTTGATTGAACAAGTTATGCAGGATGTTGAAACGAAAATGCAGGAGACATTAAGTCAAAAACGGTTAATTGATATTGCGAGCCAAATTGAACAGACAGAAAAAAATCCATTTTTCAACATGTGATTTTTTTGAACTAATTATAGATATTAAGAGTCTTTAAAATCTTGAATAGAAAAGGAGAGATTGATATGTTATTAGATTGTGCCATTATCGGAGGCGGGCCAGCCGGATTAAGTGCAGCACTTGTTGTAGGGAGAGGCAGAAAGCAAGTCATTGTATTTGATGATGAGCTGCCAAGAAATCGAGTGACGCAGGAATCACATGGATTTATTACAAACGATGGAATGACACCGTTTGAGATCAGACGAGCGGGAGAGGCAGATCTTCAAAAATACCCTAATATCAAAATCAAACGAAGTCGAATTGTTGATATACAAAAGAAAGAGGAAAGATTTACGTTACTAACACACGAGAGAGATAGATTCGAAGCGAAAAAAATCATTTTGGCAACAGGTCTTCAGGATATACTGCCAGAGATCGAAGGAATTCATGATGTGTACGGAAAAACGTTGTTTAGCTGTCCTTTCTGTGATGGATGGGAATTAAAGGACAAAGCACTTGCCCTTATTGCAGAGAATCAGCGAGCCTTGCATATGGCTAAGCTTCTTTCCAATTGGACAAAGGATTTGATCGTGTTTTCGAATGGGCACGTGTTGGCTGAAGAGGACAAGGCACTTCTGACCGCACATTCTATTCAAGTCATTGATGTGCCAATTGTGTCGATTGATCATGACAATGGGCAGCTGCGCTCTCTCCAGCTTGCAAATGGGGAGACAGTGAAAAGGGAAGGCGGTTTTGTCGCAAGTGAATTCAAGCAGTCAGCCCCATTTGCCGAAAAGCTTGGCTGTCAAATGACGAAGAATGCGGGGATTGAAACAGATATCCTTGGACGTACAACCGTCAGTGGTATCTTTGCGTGTGGGGATAATCTAGGCGGTCCTGCTCAGTTAGTTCTCGCAGCAGCAGCTGGAAGCCAGGCAGGAATGGGTGTCATTCATGAACTGGTGCAAGAAGAGTTTCAAGAAAAAACATCTCTATGAAAAGAGATGTTCAGCGATGAACGGTTTTCCGTTTTGCTAAGACGTGAGCTGTCCATTCAAAAAGTGCGTAGATGACAAAGAAGATCAGGATCCAGCTGCTGACATCGACCCATACATTGGTGATCTGAATGATGTTTGCCTGATCAAGTCCAGCCTGTATCCACATGGTGATCAGTGCTGTAAGGAACACTTGTAAAAACCATTTTGATGTTTCCAATTGACCACACCTCCATCTCTTTCTATCATATAAGAAATGACAGTTTATTTCCAATTTGTTTTCCTATATGTTTCAACGGTAAAATGAAAAATAAAACGAGTGAAAGGAAAGCAAATGAGTGATCAAACAAATATGTTTCTAAAAAATCATTTTCCTCATCTTATCCTCACGCCGCCTCTTTTTTATGAGTGGCCTATTGGGCTTCGGTTTGAAGTGGCAGATTGGTCATTAGGAAAAGAATCGATTGTATTAGAAAAAGCGGGAGATCGTGCTTTAGAGATTGTGAAATATGCTTTTGATCCAGAAGACGAGATGCTGCTTGTGACGGATGTGTATACAGATCATAAACATGAATTAACGAAGCGTAAGCTCCATGTCTATCAAAAATATGTGCATCGGCAAGTAAGGAACAGATTGCGTCACGAGCTTTTGACTTATGTACGTCCAGAAATAGAAGATTCACTGACATTAGAGAGATTTACACTCAAATGCCAGCTGCAAGACATTCGATTGCGTCCGCTTCTCCATGCGATGTGCCAGGAGGACTTCTATGCACCGAATCAAATCTTGAAGGGAAAACTGGGGTATGAAATTTACTTAATGAATCTCTCAAAAAAAATGATTTTTCACTTATATGATGATCGAGGCTGTGATCTCATTGCGGCAGATGCTGAGCGTCTACGCCCAGTCTATGAAGGCTTACAGCACTTGCTATTAGACTATGATCGTCCTAAGATGGACCGGCTGTTTGCAGCCAAATAAAAAAACCGCACTTTCGACAAGTGCGGCTTCTTTTTATGCTTCTACTTTATTGAAGAACTGTGGCAAATATTCTTTGTGTGCTTCTAGCATTTCATCTAGGATGCTTTTTGCAATGGCATCTGATGGGACAAGCGGGTTGATGGTCATTGCGACAAGAGCTGTGTTGTAATCGCCTGTCACGGCTGCTTCAGCAGCTACACGTTCAAAGGATTTAATTTGAGAAATAAGTCCTTTGACAGCGACCGGCATTTCACCAACAGCGATTGGTTTAGGACCGTCTTTTGTGATCACACAGTTGAGTTCAACCGCAGAATCATTTGGAATGTCACTAATAGCCCCGTTATTAATGGTGTTTACAGGCTGAATGTCATGCTTGTCGTTATAAATGGATGCAATCAAGTTACAAGCCGCATCACTGTAGTAGGCACCGCCTCGTTTTTCAAGCTGTGGCGGCTTGATGTCGAGATCAGGGTCTTTGTAAAGCTCGAACAAATCATTTTCTAATGCGCGGACGACTTCAGCACGAGTTCCTTCATTTGCTGCTGCTTTCTTTTCCTCAGCCAGCATATCACTTGTTTTGTAGTAGTAACGGTGATACGGACAAGGAATGACGCCAAGCCCTTTTAAGAAATCAGCATCCCACGGAATCGCTTGAATGTTGTTCATCGACATGCTGGAGTTTGGATCAGCCATGTCTTCAATGACTTGATCCATGATGCTTTTGCCATCTAAGAATACATTGAGTCCAAAGACCATATGGTTTAATCCAGCAAAGCTGACTTCGACTCTGCTTGCGTCGACACCAAGCCCTTTGGCGATTCCCATGCGAATGCCGATCGGCACGTTACATAAACCAACGACTTTACGATGGTTTGAATAACGAAGAACGGCTTCAGTGACCATACCAGCTGGATTTGTGAAATTCACAAGCCATGCATTCGGGCAAAGCTCTTCAATATCTTTGACAATATCAAGAATGACAGGAATGGTGCGAAGTCCTTTGAATAGGCCTCCTGGACCATTTGTTTCTTGACCAATGACATCATATTTTAAAGGAATGCGTTCATCTTTCATACGTGCTTCAAGAAGTCCGACACGGAATTGTGTTGTGACAAAATCAGCATCTACAAGTGCTTTTCTGCGGTCTAATGTTAAATGAACCTCGATTGGAAGCCCTGCTTTTTTGACCATGCGTTTTGCAAGGTTTCCGACGATCTCAAGCTTTTCTTTTCCCGCTTCAATATCAACGAGCCAAAGCTCGCTAATCGGAAATTCATCGTATCGTTTAATAAATCCTTCTACAAGCTCTGGTGTATAGCTTGATCCTCCGCCAATTGTGACAACCTTTAATCCTTTTGCCATGTTCTGCACCTCCGAATAATGTAACGCGCAATGTTATAATAGAGAAAAGTCTTTTTTCTTGTTTGTACATCTTTAGCTTATCGTGAGAGCATCGTGTGCGTAAATGACTTCAGTGTCTTTAGGCAAGGGTGCCCTATTTAGAGATTTGTTACATAAAAGAAACACATTGTGACATGTTGTTGGAGAAAGGGGAAGTCAGATGTTTTCAAGTGAGGTCATTTCCAGCTTTAATGAACTAGAAAGCGCTTTATACCGATATATCATGGAAAACAGTGAAAAGGTCGTGTACATGAGAATTCGAGATCTTGCAGATGCTGCACATATTTCCACCTCGTCTGTCCTTCGCTTTTGCCGAAAAGTAAATTGTGAAGGCTTTTCAGAGTTTAAAGTGAAGCTCAAAATGTATTTAGAATCAGAGCAGACACCTTCTTTAAAAAGTACACAGCACTTTCTATATGAATTTATTGAACGAACATTGAAGGGAGACTTTGAGGGGAAAATTAAGGAGGCAGCAAAGCTCATTGCTGAGGCAAAAAATGTGCTGTTTATTGGGACTGGCAGTTCTGGCATTTTGGCGCAGTATGGGGCGAGGTACTTTTCAAGTCTTGAGAAATTTTCATTTTACATCAATGATCCGTTTTTTCCGATGAATATGCAGTATTTAGACAATAGTGTCACCATTGTGCTGTCTGTATCAGGAGAGAACAGTATTACAATTGATCATATTTCGAAGTTAAAAAGAGAAGGCAGCAAGATCATTAGTATTACAAATAACCAGCACTGCACGATTTCGCGCATTTCAGATTTAAATATTGCCTACTACGTCACAGATGAACGGGTCCACAGAGCCAATATCACCACACAGACGCCAGTTGTGTATATTTTAGAAGCCATGGCCCGTGACATGTTTGCGATGTTAAAAGAAAAGTAAAAGAGCCGCTGCATACATCAGCTGCTCTCTTTTTTCTGCTTCATAAAAGCAAGGATGGCAATGCCGGAACAAACGAGGACAAATAGACCGCCCAGCAAATACACAGACCTCGCCCCGTATGCATCTGACATCAATCCAACAAAGAAAATAGACAAACCGACAGATACAGAAGAAAGAACGTAGTGAGCCGAATACACCTTTGATAAATCACGTACTGGCGTTTCCGTTTGAAGAATGGTTTGCTGCGAAACATCTCGGATTTGGTAGGCAGGCCCCATCAAAATACAAAGCAGCAAAGCAAGCCATGGGAGGCTGTTCAGTGAATAGACAATGGTCAGCACTGCATAAATGAATGAACCACCTGCCATAAAGAGAAGAAGCTGCTTTTGAATGAACCGGCTTATCCACGCAGCCAAAAGCCCGCCTATGATGGCACCAGTATAATAAGCGGCATTGATAAATCCCCACCATTCCTCACCTTGCTTTAAATCATGTGTGACAAAGGCAAGCGTAATCGCCCCGATCCACACAGCACCCGCAATATTTTCACAAACATCCATAAAGGTCAGGGTGCGCACCGTTTTATTTCTCCAAATGATCGTCCAGCCATCTTTGAAGCTGTTCATCTTATTTGCTTTTCGAACCGTCTCTTCTTGCTTGAGAACAGGAAAGACAGGGATGAATAATAGATAAGACAACACAATCATGACACAGGTAATCCACATTAAATAAAATGGCCCAATCCATAGGACGAGCATTCCAGTGAACGAATAGCCGGCGATTTGAATCATTTGATGAAAAATGGAGGCTGTACTGTTTGCTTTCACAAGCTGATTTGCTGGTACAAGCATCGGCATGATGGCCTGCATTAAAGGACTGATGAACCCGCCTGTGAGGGAAATCAAAATAAGCGCACTAAACAGCCAGACCATATGCTGCTGAAACAAATGAAATTGGGCTGTAAACACGATGAGCATCCCAAGACGTAAAAGCGGGACCCATTTCAATAGCCGGCCAGCTTGAAAGTAATCGGTTAAAACAGGAGAGAAGAGCCCAGCCAATAGCTGGCATATTGTTCTAATCAGCGGAAATACAGCCGCATAGGCAACAGATTGTGTATCTTGATAAATGACAAACGTGATCGTCATCACAAATAAAATATCACTCAGCATGAGAAGGCTTTTACTGCTTGTATAACACCAAAACTTGTTTCCCATATCAAACCGGCTCCTTTCCAAAAACAAGTTCAGTATAGCATGGTGATGGTGTGTCCAGAGGCTTTTCATTGAAAAATACATCTTAAGGATGAGAAGATTGTGATAAGCTAAATGAAGGACATTGTAAGGAAAGGGGTTCAATCGATTGAAAAAATTACCGGCACATGACTTTTTGGACAAACATGGCATCCCATATGAGGTCAAAACATTTTCTGCCGAAACAGAAAAGGGAGCAGCAAATGTAGCGGCAGCTCTTGGTTTTCGTGAAAGACAAATGATTAAAACATTGATTTTTGAAACAGGAGAAGGAGAGCAGCTGCTTGTGATGGTTGGCGCTGATCAGCATATTAAGTCAGGGAAACTCAAGAAAGCGGCCGGCTCCCGTAATATTAAAATGGCTTCACCGGAGAAGGTTCTTGAAGTGACGGGCTATCGAATTGGTTCGATTCCGCCGTTTTGCTGGCAGCCAGAAGGATTCCGCACCATTATTGAGGCTTCGTTATTAGAAGAGGAAATATTAGGTGTTGGGGCAGGCGAATGGGGAAATGAAATCCTCATCACACCAGAACAATTAGTGAAAGCCTCAAAAGCTGTACCGTTTGACATCGTGCAGCCAGCCGAATAGAAAAAAGTGCCTGTCAGAAGCAGGCACTTTTTTAATTGGTAGCAGGCGTAGTAAATGGACCGATACCTTTCATTTGCAGGAAGGCATCAACGGTTCTATTTTCTTCAAGATCATTCGCCCGTTTGCACACAACAACCGGTCTGACGATCTCAATGCCTTCAATGTACACGCGCCCAATTTCTTGCCGCTTGAGACTGCCATGAACCGCATCACGGGGAACAAGTGTGATGCCATATCCAGCTTTGATCATTTGAATCGCTTCATGAACACCGCTGAATTGTAAATCAACGGTCGGTTTTTTGATTCCTTTCGAGGTAAAAAGAGAAAAGAGCTTATCTCTTGTGGAACTGCCTTCTTCACGCATCAAAAAAGGCTCCTGACTCAGGCGCTCCAGTGGGACGGTTTTTCCGTTTAACGGATGGTCTGCCGGCACAATAAAATCATAGCTTAAATTCGTTAAATGAGAAGTGAGAATCTCCTCATGGTGCAAATCCTCGATCACGGCGATGGCCACATCTGATTCATATTGAAGTAGGCTCTCTAAAACCTGAGCGGAGTTTCCACTTTTTAATTCAATTTCTATCTGTGGTGAAGATGTTTTAAAAGCAGCAAGCCAATCTGGCAGTAAAAAGTTAAGTGGGACATAGGTAGAAGCGATGCGGAGCCGCCCCTTTTTTCCGTTTTGTAAAAGTGTGATCTGATATTCTACTTCTTTTTCAGCCTCGAACACTTGCCGGGCATAAGGGTATAGAATTTTCCCCATTTCCGTAAGTGTAATGCCTCTGCCATTTCGTTTAAAAAGACGGAAACCGATCTCACTTTCAATGCTTCTAAGCTGAGCCGTCACAGCTGGCTGTGTCAAAGATAGCACGTCTGCTGTTTGTGTAACGCTTTTTGTCTCTGCGACCTTTGCAAAAATCCGAAGGGCATGTAAATTCAACTTTGCACCACCTATCAATTATTTTGATGGTTTAATCAAAAACATTCATTAGATTTATTATAAGGCATCCCTTATTGTAAAGATAGCGAAGGGGGAAGGGAAAATGGATCATCGTCAAAAGCAAGTGGTGTCAATATCGCTTATCACAGCATTTGCACTGATTGGAGATTCAATGCTTTATATTGTGCTTCCGATCTATTGGAAAGAGATTGGTTTATCATCTATTTGGGAGGTGGGGCTGCTGTTGTCCATTAACCGATTCATCCGCATCCCGCTAACACCTGTTGTTTGGTGGCTCTATCGGTTTGTCCCAATGAAGACTGGTGTATTGATCGCTATTTTGATTGCTTCAGTGACCACGATGCTATATGGTGTGAGCGGTTTTTGGCTGCTGCTGATTTGCCGCTGCGCTTGGGGGCTGGCATGGACGTTATTGCGTATGAGTGGAATGAGATTAATTGCTGAGATGGAGGAAAGCTCTCAAGGGCATTATACGGGCATTTATAATGGGCTTTACCGGCTTGGCAGTTTATTCGGCATGTTATTTGGCGGAATATTCGCCAGCCTGATCGGCTTCCAGTCCATGACGCTTGTTTTTGGTTTACTCACATTACTAGGAATCATTTTTTATGTCTCTTTGGATGAGATTGAAAAGGGAGAAGAGGGGCAGGTGTATCAAGTCATCAAACAGAGGTGGCTTGCACGGGATGTTGTAAAAGTATTAATGACAGGTATGCTGATCGCACTTGTGATCCAAGGGTTATTCGCATCAACACTCAGTCATGTCATTGAAGCAAGGATCGGTCATGGTGAATTTGCTCTGTTCGGCTTTGTTATCGGAGCTTCGGCTTTAAGTGGAATCATTCAAGCGCTCAGATGGGGGTGGGAACCATTTGTAGCACCGAAAACGGGCAGATGGTTTGATGGGCTTGTGATGAAGGAACGAACGCTTTGCTGGATGTTTCTTTCATTTGGAGGGCTCAGTTTTCTGGCGGTCATGCTGAAGGTAAGCGGCTGGTTTCTTGTGATGCTGCTTTTGATCCAGCTGCTCTCAACAATCTTAACGACATTAACGGATACGCTTGCTTTTCAAAAAGCGTCTGCTCAAACAGATAAAAACCGCTTCCTCGCAAGCTATTCCTTTGTCCAAGATATGGGAGCGGCTCTAGGACCCTTGTGCGGATATACGATGATTCAGTTTTTTGGATCAAGCAGCGTCTTTTGGCTGATGCTCATCATAAGCTTATTGCTTGTCAGCATGTGGGCAAGAGGCAGGGAGCTGCATGTTTCTTCTGATCCAGCGTAATAAATCAAGCGTTATACAAAAAACTGCCTCATGCGCTGTATGCAAGAGGCAGTCGTGTTTTTTTATTCTAGATCTGAATCATAGGCTTTTTGCGTCAGCTGGCTGACCACCTCTTTTAGCCCATTTGGTTTATGAAACTCAACAGGTGTGCTTCCTTTTTCGAAGAGGATTTGATCTGCTTCAACGAGCACGACATATCGATTGTTGAGCTTTGCAATATGGATCGAGTGGCCAAAGTCTGCTAGAAGACCTTTGATCTCCGTTTCGCCTAGACGCATTTTCATTGTGATATCAGGCGTTTGTTCAACAATATGGGAGGCCGCTTGTGTGACCTGCTCTGTATCGAGTGTTTCTCTAATTTCTCGCTTTTCACTCGCTTCCCATATTTCAAGATCCTCTTCAAACTGCTTTAATTCTTCACTTTCATCCTGTAATGTTTCAAAAACCTGTTCCTGTACCATATTCATGACCTGTGATTTCATGATTTCAGGCATGGATTCACCGTATTCGACGAATTTCAAAAAGTCCTCAAAATAACGAGCGTGTGAGGATTGGTGAATTTTCACTTCAGCTTCCTCAGTCATGCCTTCTTCTGGCATAAACGGGTATTGAATCGATTTCATGTTTTTTGTCGTAATAGCCATTTCGACTTTTCTAATCAAGGTAGATGTATCAGCGATAGAAGCCACTTTTTGTTCGAAATCGCATTTCATAATAAAGACAAAGGAATCATCGAAATACTTTTTAGGAACAGCAGAAGCAACTAAAAAAACGCCGCCTCTGACAGCACTTGTATCTAAATATGTGCGAACAAACTGTTCACTGCATTCATTAAACAATTCTTTTGTATCTGCAAATCTCGTTTGATGAAATAGGTTGTAGTTTGGATTTGAATCGAGCTCATGACCAGGCTCTACAATAAATCGGCCAATTTTGGTCGGTACTTGTTCAGATTTAGGGTGTCGGTCCACTTTTCGTTTGACGATTTTTTTCAGTTCACCGTCTAAAAAGTCCTTCAGCTCACTTTGTTCAAATTCTTCTTGATCTAGTGTTTGATAATGTTTAAATCGTTTATTTGCTTGTTCATCTTTGCCTTCGATTTCCACGACAAAGAATGATAGAAAACGTATCGTAAAATCCATTGATTGGTCACCACTTTTTCTTCTTCGGATATGTTGAGTATAGAAAAAGGAGTGAAAATCGTCAACGAATGGAGAAATATCGTGTCATTATTTCCCGAGAAATGTTTATTGAA
The DNA here is from genome assembly GCF_038627085.1 of Bacillus sp. FSL M7-0791. Lineage (NCBI taxonomy): Bacteria > Bacillati > Bacillota > Bacilli > Caryophanales > Bacillaceae > Bacillus > Bacillus sp. FSL M7-0791. The sequence goes on from NZ_CP152022.1 coordinate 703,784, forward strand.
AAACACTTGATAATAATTATCATTCTTGATAGAATGGTAAAAGAAAAGAAGGAACCTGCCAGTTCCTTCATCTCAGAGAAAAATAGATTATTTTGTTTCAAATGTTTCGCAATCAGTTTCAGCGTTGCGAGTCACTTCAGTCATCGTGTTTTTACCAATTTTAATGGTAGAAGCGGTACAGCTGTTTTCAGCCCAAAAACGGCAAGAGTTCACTTCACAAAGAACGTTTTGTGCCAAGGGAATTCACCTCCGTAATTCATATTGAGAATGAAACAAGCTGCCACTTGAATTCATTCAATCTAGTAGTCTCTTTGTAGAAAGAGGCTGTTTGTGCTGGTTATGCACATGTTTATCATACCATCTACCCTGAAAATATACAATTTAAACTTTGGAAGAGCGAGAATATGAATCTCGCTCTTTTTTTATTTGTAAAAATAGTTAAATGCTAGGTGGCACACTCTCTCATTTCGACATATGAATAGAGTAGATTCAAAACCTGATGTCGGACAAAGTATGGGGGTACATGTACTGATTTTCCGCATAAAGATAGGGTTTTTAATCAAAAAATCTTCATAGAGAGATGAGGGGAGAAGATGAAAGCAGTCATTCTCTGCGGAGGAAAGGGAACGAGAATGAGTGAGGTCACACAAGCGCTTCCTAAACCACTTGCTATGATCGGAGATCGGCCTATTCTATGGCATATTATGAAAATCTATCAGTATTACGGTGTAGACGAATTTATCCTATTGCTTGGATATAAAGGAGAGAAGATCAAAGAGTACTTTCTGAACTACGACTGGCAGCATCACAGCATGCAGCTCGATATGGCGACAGGAGAAATGAAGCTTTTAGGGAAAAAGGAGAACTGGAAAATCACCTTTTTAGATACAGGTGAAGATACGATGACAGGCGGACGTTTAAAGCAGGCACAGGATTACATTGGTGATGAGACCTTTATGATGACGTATGGTGATGGACTGGCCAATATCAATATGTTTCATTTGCTGAAACGTCATCAGGATCTTGGAGCAGCTGCGACTGTCACAGGCATTGAAAAGAAGTCCCAGTACGGGACACTGAAGGTGTATAACGGGATGGCACAATCCTTCTCTGAGAAGACAGACAGTATCGGGATGATCAATGGAGGATTTTTTGTGTTGTCTCCAAAGGTATTTGATTATTTGACAGATGATGATCAATGCGTGTTTGAAGCGGAGCCTCTTCAAAACCTGGCGGATGATGGAGAGCTTGCCGTTTATGAGCATCACGGATTTTGGACAGCAATTGATACGTATAAAAACCTGAAGGAAATCAACGACATGTGGACAGATGGAAAACAACCATGGAAGGTTTGGTGACAGCATGAGCGGATTTTGGAATGGAAAGAACGTATTTGTAACTGGATGTACAGGGCTGTTAGGGAGCTATCTCGTTAAGGAATTGGTTGATCAAGGGGCAAACGTGACTGGACTTGTGCGTGATCAGGTGCCTCGATCGAATTTATATCAAGGCAGTCAATTTGAAAAAATGAATGTGGTGCAAGGCGCATTAGAGGATATGCAGACGATTGAACGTGCGTTAGGAGAATATGAAATTGACACCGTCTTCCATTTGGCTGCCCAAGCCATTGTTGGGGTCGCAAATAGACATCCTGTTTCTACATTTGAAGCGAATATTTTAGGGACATGGAATGTACTGGAGGCTTGCAGAAGACAGCCGCTGATCAAACGAGTGATCGTGGCATCAAGTGACAAAGCCTACGGTGATCAAGAGCAGCTGCCATACGATGAAGACATGCCGTTAAACGGGAAACATCCGTATGATGTTTCGAAGAGCTGTGCAGATCTCATTTCTCATACGTACTACAACACATATGGTCTTCCGGTTTGTATTACACGCTGCGGTAATTTATATGGAGGCGGAGATTTGAATTTCAACAGAATCATTCCGCAAACCATTCAGCTTGTGTTAGAAGGAAAGGCGCCGGAAATTAGAAGTGACGGGACATTTATTCGTGATTATTTCTACATTGAAGATGCAGTGAAGGCTTATTTGCTGCTAGCTGAGAAGATGGAGGAAAAAGGGCTGGCGGGAGAAGCCTTTAACTTTAGTAACGAGATTCAGCTGACAGTGCTTGAGCTTGTGGATAAGATTTTAAAGGCAATGGGAAGTGAACTGAAGCCTCGTATTCTCAATCAAGGAACACATGAAATTAAGCATCAATATTTGTCAGCAGAGAAAGCGAGAAAGCTGCTTGATTGGAAGCCTGATTACTCCATTGATGAAGGCTTAGAGAAGACGATTGAATGGTACCGCGAATTCTTTCAAAAATAGAGGTGTAAATAGATGAACAGCATATATTGTACGGTTCTTTCAAGTGGAAGACTTTATCAAGCCATTGCGTTTTTCTTATCGTTGAAGCAAGTAGAAGATGATGCTGTCATCAAGACGTTATGCATGGATGATGCTGCATTTGATTTGCTTCATCAAATGAATTTTCCGCATGTGGATCTTGTTCATGTACGGGAGCTCGAAACACCAGAGCTGCTGGAGAAAAAAGAGGAACGGGATGCATCGGAATATTGCTGGACCCTAAAGCCGATTTGGATTGAGTGGTTATTTGAACAGGAGCAGGCAGAGAGCGTGACCTATCTTGATGCGGATTTGTTCTTTTATGAGAGCCCTCAGGTGATTTTTCAACATCAGCCGAATGCTTCTGTTTTAATTTCGAGAGGGGATATTGTCATTCCAAGCTTTGATGCAGAGGAAGTGAAGATGCTTCAGAAGCTTTTAGGACGCTATAACTCAGGCTTTCTGCATTTTAAAGGAGATGAAGCCGGACGAAAATGCCTCAGCTGGTGGAAAGAAGAATGCTTAAAAGAATGTAAAAATGCACCGGGAGAAGGCAAGTTTGGCGATCAAGGATATCTAGATCATATGCCGAGACTGTTTGACAAAGTAGAAGATATTGAGACAAAAGGCGTGAATATTGGTCATTGGAACTATGGGCAGCATTCTTATCGGGAGGAGAATGGACGTATTCTTCTGGAGGATGGGCACCCGCTCATTTGCTATCATTACAGCGGCTTTCGGATTGTGAGCAAGGATGAGATGCAGCAAATTCATGAAAAAGGACGAAATGACCTGCCGTTTTTCCAAGAAGCCTATCGGCAAGTGCTTCGCCATGTGATTGAATCTGTGGAGCAGGTCGATCCGCTGTTTAACGGCTATGCCAAACGGGAGGAGGATGACGCATGAACGAAAAGCCAAAGGTAAGCGTCATTATTCCAAGCTATAATGCCAAAGAGCGTTTAGAAGGAAGCCTTTTTTCCTTAACGCTTCAGGAAACAGATATTCCATTTGAGGTCATTGTTGCCGATAATGGCTCAACGGATGGCACGATGGAAATGCTCGAGAATATTGAGGTGAACTTCCCGTTTAAAAAGGTGCGTATTCCTGTCAATCAAGGGATTGCAAAGGGGCGTAATCATGCCATTCGCGAGGCGGAGGGAGATCTGCTCATTTTTCATGACAGTGATATGCTGGCAGAACCGAGATTTATTCAAAAGCATGCAGAGGCTCATGCTGACAGGGAGGATCTTGTCATTTGCGGTGTGTGCTGGAAGCGGATTTATCGCTATTTTTACAAAGCGTTTGATAAGGATCATATGAAGCGGTTGAAAAAGCAAGGACTGTATAAACGGAAAATGGAGGACAAAACACCTCTTTTATCATTGGAAGAAGTCGAAAATGGTGCATTTTTAGAGAAAAGCTTCGATTTGCAGTCTGAGTTTATTGATATTCTGAAAGACATTTTGGAAACGTACCACTATGATTTAGGTTCTTATGAGCTGCCATGGCGATTTTTTATTACAAATAACTCCTCTGTTAAACGTAAGCATGTCATGGCACTAGGGATGTTTGATGAAAATATCGTTCGGTACGGATTTGAGGATTATGATTTAGGGATTCGATTGAATCAGCTTGGTCTCTCCTTTGAATTGCGAGAGGATATCATGAGTGTGCATCAAGAGCATCCAAGTAATTTAACGTCATTTGATGACATCAAATACAACATTTTGTATATGTGTGAGAAGTATAACAATATTGATTCCATTGATGTCCACTTGGCTTTCTCTGGTCCGTTTTCTCACACTGTGACAAATGATATTGTGAAAGAAGTTCGGCAGCTGCGTGAGAATCCAGCATTTGATGACCTGTTATCCTATTTTTTAGAGCTGCTTCATTTGATCACAGAACGGAATGTAGGCATCAAACGGGATAAAAAAGATATGCTGACAGCCAAGCATGTTCCGTTGAAAAAGCTGGCAGAAGCGGCGCAGCTTGCACGTGAGGAGTATGGCTGCATGGTGCTTGTAGAAGCCATTCAAGGGCTGACGAAAGAGCTGTTGCGCGTTGATTTGTTCCAAGTGGATGTGTTGTAAATGGCGTCTTATCACTTTACAACCATTGTGTCGAATACCCATGTTTTTAAGCTTTTGGCACTGATTCATTCGCTTGAACAAAACGCCCATGCCTTCAAGCTGTCCGTTTTATGTGCAGACCCTTTGGCTTATAAAGTATTAAAGGAGTTCCCTCATCCGCATGTTCAATATGAACAGCTTGAGGACATTGAAGATGATACGCTGCGAAAGGCAAAAGAAGATCGAACGTTTCATGAGTATTGCTGGACATTAAAGCCTGCTTTTCTGCTCAAAAATCTTGAGTCCTCAGATGCGGATTATCTTGCCCATCTGGATACGGATTTGTATTTTTATCATGATCCAGAGGCGATTTTTGCAGAGAATCCAAGCGCTCATTTATTTTTGACGGATCATATGAATTCCAAGCGGTTCTATCATTTTTATGAGTTGTCTGGCCGCTTTAATACTGGGTTTGTAGGCTGCCGTAACACAGATGTTGCCAAACAGGCAGTCACGCAATGGAAAGAAAACTGTCTTGCCCATTGTACAGTAGAAATGGATACAGAAAAAAAGACGTACGGAGATCAGCGGTATGTGGAAAGATGGGTTGATGATTTTGAAGGGGTTCATATCGTTGCATCTAAAGGAGCCAATGCGGCGATTTGGAACATTGAAAACTACAAGCTTTCAGTTGTAAAAGGAGATATGTATCTCGACGAATGTCCACTCTTGTTCTATCATTTTTCTGCCTTTACGATCATTGACGAGAATACCTTTAACCTTAATTGGTATTACTATATGAAAGAACAGAAGCTTGTGGATCATTTGTATATTCCGTATGCGGACTTGGTTCATCAAAAGATTAAACAGGTGCAAAAGGTATTTCCAGAATTTAAGCAAGGATTTATTGCAAAGAAGCATGTTCCTGACACGCATTTTTATGAGAGATGAAAAAACCGCTCATTTATTGAGCGGTTTCAGCGTGTAGACAAACCCTCGCATTCGGTGTCACTCCTGTGCGCTGGTGCTCACGAATAACATATTCGCTCCGCAAAAGTAGCTGTCCTTCCTAGACTGCAAAGGTTTTCTATCACGCTGAAAAGAAGACAAAGTGCTAAAATACACATCATTTTATCCCTTTGTCAACAATCGGAAAAAACCGCTCATTTATTGAGCGGTTTTCTTTTTATGATTCATTCCATTTGGAGATGGTTTGGTCGCTGGGAAGTAAGAAGGCTAGGATGCCTAATATCGGTAAAAAGGCAACACCGATCATGGTAGGCGTTAAGCCGAAGGCATCAATGAATGAGCCGAGGGCAACCGATCCGATTGCACCCATACCAAACGCAAGCCCAACAGTTAAACCAGACATTGTGCCAATTTTCCCGGGAAATAGTTCTTGGGCATAAACCACGGTGACAGAGAAGCTTGATGTCAAAATGAGCCCAATCAGCCCGAGTAAAACATAAGCAAAAACCGGTCCGGCAAATGGCAGCAGCAGGGCAAGCGGGAAGGATGCCAATAAGGAAACTAAAATGACGTTTTTCTTGCCAAAGCGGTCTGCAAGCGGCCCGCCTAAAAATGTCCCAATTGCACCTAGAATGAGAAATAAGAAGATATAAGTCTGTGATTCTTTAATCGTCAAACCGTATTGTTCAATCGCATAAAATGCATAGAAATTCGAAATGGCATTTCCATACCAAGAGCGGGCGAAGATGAGAAAGACGATAATGCCAAGTGCAATGAGTGCTGATTTACGATGAATATCAGATCTAGCAGCTTTTGCAGGTGTTTTTTTCGCTTCGGCCCGAATGGTTTGAAGCCTTCCTGCGTACCATCTTGAAATATAAAGAAGGAAACCAACCGCCAACATTCCAACAATCGTAAACCAAGCCACGCCTGTCTGACCGAGCGGGACGAGCATTAATGCAGCGATAAGCGGAGCAAAGGCTTGACCTGTATTCCCGCCTACTTGATAGATGGACTGGGCAAGTCCTCGTCTTGGACCAGCTGCCATGTTGGCAACACGGGAGCCCTCTGGATGGAAGATCGCAGAGCCGAGTCCGATGAAGACAACGCAAAGCAGAATGGTGGCAAACGACGGAGCAAACGCGAGTCCGAATATACCGACAGCACTTGAAAATAAAGCAATCGGAAGTGCATAAGGCATCGGCCGTTTATCTGTGTACCACCCAATAGCTGGCTGCATCACGGAGGAGACCATATTTAATGTAAAAGCAATCAGCCCTAATTGTGTAAAGGTCAGCCCCATTGAGCGTTCCAAAATAGGGAACATCGCAGGAATAACGGCTTGTAATGTGTCGTTCAGCATATGACAAATACCAATAATCAATAAGATAGGATAAACCGTTGAGCCGGTAACAGAATGTTGAGGTTTATCCTTTGTACGAGCAGCAATGGCCAATGAGACTTCCTCCCTTCATTTATCTGTTTTCTGATTTTTTCATTCTTCTCATTTTATTCATAAGGTGAACTATAAAACAATAGCAAATTGTCATGATTTAGAAAAAAAGAGACACAAGCATTTGATTGAGCTTGTGTCTCTAAAGAGTTATTTGTAAAAAGAAGCAATGACAGGCTTCATTTTTTGAACGACGAGTCCGCTGCCGCCGCGGTTTTTCACCCCTTCGATCATGCCGACGAGGACGTAATCTTCTTTTTTAGGATTAAACGCAAGTAAAAATCCATTTTCAGTGCCGTCTGTTGCACCTTGTTTGCTTTTTAATTCTGCCGTTCCCGTTTTAGCGGCAATATCCGCTCCTTCGATTTGTAAGGAGTGGGCTGTTCCGTTTGGACTGGTCACGACCTTAGTCAATGCATCTTTCACTGTGTCTGCCGAGCCTTCTTTGATGATTTGTTTTGGTGATGCTGTTTTTTCATCTTGAATCACTCGAGGGTAGACAAGCTTGCCTCCTGTAGCAAATGGAGAATAGGCATGTACTTGTTCAATCGGTGACATGAGTAATTCGCCTTGGCCATACGCCGAGTCAGCCAGTAAGATATCCGATTGAATACCATCGTTTGATACTTGTGCAGGCTTCATTGTAAATGGCATGTGTAAGTCTTCGCCAAATCCAAATGCTTTTACTTTTTTCTCGTAAGTGTCTTTGCCGATTTCGAGTGCTTCCTGTCCAAAATAAATATTGTCTGAGTACACAAGGGCATCGACCATATTTACTTTTTCTTTATCGTGAACACGTGTGATGCGATAATTTCCCCAAGATTGATCCTTTTGCCATTTCAGTCCATGAATGGTACGCACTTTGTCGGGCTTTGTGACACCTGTTTCCAGCCCAATGGCGGCTGTAATGGTTTTGAATGTGGATCCTGGTGCATACCGGCTCGCATATCGAGCTTGGAATGGAAGGTCTGGATTTTCACTGTATGCCTGATATTGCTTAGGTGTAATCCCGTTTGTCATGAGATTGACATCGTAGGAAGGGGCGCTGACAAGCGCTAATAGATCACCTGTTGATGGATTCATGATTGTGACGGCCCCTTTTTCACCTTTCAGCTGATCATAGGCTTTTTTCTGTAAAGAAGCATCAATCGTCAGCTTCACTGTTTTTCCATCTTTTCGAGCTGATTTTTGCAATGTTTCTTCAATGCCTGTTTCATCATGGACAATGAGAATGCTTCCGCCATCTTGTCCGCGTAAGTTTTTGTCAAATGTAAATTCAAGGCCGGTTTTGCCGATGATTTGATCCGCCTTTAATGCTGGATTTCTTTTGATATCATCCGCATTTGCTTTTCCGACATATCCGGTGAGATGGGCGGCGGCTTTGTTATATGGATAGTAGCGCATTTCCTTCGTTTGATAGGTAACGCCATTTACGTCCTTCGGAATTGGCTTTTGTTTTAACATCGATTTGAGCGGGACAAACGTGTCGTCTGTGACCCATGCTTGTTTCAGCTGATTGTTGATGAGTTCTTCCTCTATATCAAAAGCTTTGCTGATCTTTTTGATATTGCGTTCTTTTTCTTCTCCTGTTCCGAGCTTACCTGGGATGACGCCAAGTGCGTTTCCACCAGTTGTTTCTGCGAGCGTACGTCCTTTTCGGTCGACAATGTTTCCGCGGACAGCAGGGTCAGATTTGACCTTGATGGTATCTCCTTTTTCCATTTGCGGGAAGATGAGATTTGGTTTCCAGTCCACTTTCCACTTGTCATCTTCTTCGGTGAGAATGCCCTTGTAAGACAGCTTATGCAGCTTGCCAAGAGACGTTTTCATCGTTACATCATAGGAGAATTGATACCCATCTCCTTTGTCCTGTTTTTCAACGTTGAGCTTTGAAATGTTCAGATCATAAGCACCAATGCCGTTGAAAATATTGTCGTATTTTTCGGCTAGTTGTTTTTTTGAAAAGTCATTGGCTTTCAAAGATGTACTTGTCACCTCATCTGCCAGCTTCGTAAAGTCTTTCTTCTCCATATGTTTCGTAAAGTTTTGAGCGGCTTTTAAAGCCTCTTTTTCTTTTGAGAAAAGAGTATCTTTTAAGAAAAAGAAAGCAGCAGCAACGACGATGATGCTAAGAAGAGGGATGATGACTTTTTTCTGTTTCCAAAATGATTTTTTTTGATCCGTATACAATGAAAACACCTCAATTTTTTGATTAGATCCTCTATATTTTACAGTGATTGGTCGTGATTTGTATAGTTTCTCCTATGAAAATAGACCAAGGGATCATGTCATGGTTTGGGTAATGGGAGTAAAATAACAGCTATTTATGATGAAAGATATCTTCATTTTTTCTTATGATTTAAAGGATTTCTTAAAAGATCCTCGAATGTTAGAAAAAATATGACAAGCGCTTTCATTAGGGGGAATTGTTATCGTTTATAAAAAGGTGAATTTGATTGGACTTGTTCTTGGACCGACACTCTTTTTGCTCGTTCTTTTTCTCATACCTGAAGATGAATTGACCTATGCTGCGAGGGTAGTCTTGGGCATTACAGCTTGGACGGCCACATGGTGGGTGACTGAAGCACTGCCCATTCCTGCTACATCTTTATTGCCCATCATCTTGCTGCCGACACTTGGCGGGCTTTCTATGGAACAGGCATCAAGGTCTTATGGAGATCCGATCGTCTTTATGTACATGGGAGGATTTATGATCGCAATTGCCATTGAAAAATGGAAATTACATAGAAGAATGGCCTTACACATTTTAAGAGTGATTGGCACAAGAAGTGACCGCATTGTCTTAGGTGTCATGATCGCGACTGCTTTTTTATCTATGTGGATTTCGAATGCAGCGACAGCACTGATGATGCTGCCAGTGGCACTTGCAGTGATTAAAGAGGTCAAGACAAATGAAATCTTATCTGGTCCATCTCTTGATCGATTCAGTAAAAGCATCTTATTGTCAGTAGCGTATTCTGCGTCAATTGGAGGTTTGGCGACACTTGTCGGATCTGTGCCAAATGCGGTGTTTGCTGCGATGTCAAAAAAACTGCTAGATCGAGAGATTATGTTTTTCGAATGGTTTTTGTTTGGTTTTCCAGTTGCGATGATTTTGCTTATTCTCTTATTTTTGTATTTGACGAGGGTACAGTTCAAGGTAGAACACAAAGGTGAAATGAGTGCAGCGTTCATTCAAAAGGGATTAGAGGATTTAGGAAAAATGAAAAGAGAGGAAAAATGGGTATTTGTTGTTTTTCTCATGACGGCGTTCTTATGGATTTTTAAGCTCTTTTTGTTTGGAGGGATGACCGTATCTGATACGTCTATCGCCATTTTCGGTGCCATGCTGTTATTTCTCATTCCAGCAACAAATGGAGAGAGAATATTAGAATGGCAGGATATGAAAGAACTGCCGTGGGGACTTTTGCTTTTGTTTGGAGGAGGGCTTTCGCTCGCTACGGGCTTTGCAGAAACCAATCTAACAGGATGGATCGGAGAAAATTTACGGCATTTAAACGGGCTTTCGTATATCATGCTGTTGATTATTTTAACGGGAGCGATTCTGCTTATGACTGAAATTATGTCTAATACGGCTGTTGCCAATATGATTATTCCGATAACGGTAGGGCTTGGTCTTGCGATTGGAATCGAGCCATATGGGTTAATGGCCGCGGCTGCTTTGGCTTCCTCCTGTGCGTTTATGCTGCCGATTTCCACACCGCCAAACGCCGCTGTCTTTAGTGCGGACGTGCTGAAAATATCTGATATGGTCAGGGCGGGTTTTTGGTTAAATATCATCAGTATTGTGGTGATTGTTCTTGCGGTCTATTTCTGGCTGCCGGTCGTGCTGAAAAGCTGAGCGTCTTAAGAAGAGGAAGGCTTTGATCGAATTGAGACAATCGGTGTTTTTGTTTCTTTTGGCTTCGGTGTTTGTGTAGATTTTTTGAAGCATGTGTCCTTTGGTGTGTAATAGGTTGCCCCAATATTGAGCCTGCCTTGAAGCTGGTCAATAGAAAGCTCCCCAAATTCTAAATGATAATCAATTTTGTCCACGCGCAGGGATTCAATATGGATGTGTGTATCCTCTGAGACAGGAGCAGCTGGTGCAGACATTTTTTGCTCAAGAGCGGCGAGTCTTTTTTCTAGCTCAATGACAGATGGGGATGGATTGGATTCAGTTTTTTTAAAGAGTGATTGAATGAAATGTTTCAAGTAGACCACAACCTTTTCTTCCGCCTTACTCTAGTCTATGGAAAAGCTATCTGATATATACTTATAGAGATGACAAGAAAGGGGAGACGCATATGCTGCCTACTCAGATTCACATTGCTCATATGAAAACGAATTCGATTGGCACAGGATCATCTATGACGTTTGGCTCGACGTTTGTTCGCAATCATTGCAGTACGATCAAACGAAACAATGGCTTTGGGGAACAGAATGCTGATGGCGTGATCACGATCCTGCCAATTGAAACAATTGATGATCGTGATCAAATAGACGCAGTGAGTATCAATATTCGTCATCTATGATGATAGCCGTCGCTTTTCCTTCATCTTTTTGCAGGCGGATGTAAAGTACACCGTCTTTAAAGGCAGCATTCATTTGACCGAGAATCATTTCTGGAAGGCGGATTTTCTTTTCAAACGGACCATACTTCCCTTGTTTTTGGCGAAAGTCCTGCTCGTTAAAAAAGGAAAAACGCTGTCCTTTCACAACCAAATATTCACCATATGATAACACCTGAACATCTTCCTTTCGGTAGCCAGGCAAGTAAATTAAGTATTGAATTTCTGCATGGGTTTCCACCATGTCGATTGGAGGAAACGACGCATCTGATCCCCGCTGATCCTGCTGTGTGAATGTAAATGGAGATGGACCGTTTGCCATAAAGGGGGATCTTTGCTCATCATCGAAGATCATTTTCCAAAAATCATCTCCATGCATTTGCTGGGCAATATCCATCCACTGCTTCATTTTTTCGAAGTCCATGTGAAGACCTCCCGTTAACATACTTGATGGGTGCTTGCATATACCTATAAAAAGGAGGTTTATCTGTGGTTCAACCAACTCCGTATATCAATATTAATATTTTCATGTTAAAAATTAATTCCTTTGAAAATGCGTCGGCGGTGAATGTCGGACAAAATTTGTTAGCAGAGTGGCAAAACTCAGATAAAAAAAATCAGGGTTATGGACAGAATTTTGGAGATGCCAGCGGTTTTGTCGGTACAAAAAGCCATGTAGATGATCGAGATCAAGTGGACTCACCTGCCTCTTTTTCGCCAGCAGCTAAACCCATTCAAAGGAAGTGACGTGTGATGTTATTCTCACCCTCAGTCGTCAATGTCGGTGCTTTTAAAATCAATGCAATGGATCGGGGTGCATCACTGACGCTAGGACCTTATCAGCAGATTGATTATTTTCTCTCGATGAAATTGAATCAAGGTTTTGGTGAGGACAATGGAGATTGTTCACCGCTTGTCATTCCGATTTCAAGCGTGTTAGATCCAGATATGGTGGACTCAAATTCAGTCAAAAACAGCGTGATTTAAACAAAAAAAGAGACCGGGAATCCCCGTGTCTCTTTTCTAATGTGTTTCATTAAGATGGCTTTTTCGTCTTGCATAGGTGAAATAGACAACAACACCGATGATGATCCAGATGAGGAAGGCTCTCCATGTTTCCCATTTCAGTGTGAAAGCCAAGATCATACAAATGACCGCACTAATTATAGGAAGGACAGGGACAAAGGGTACTTTAAAAGCTGTATTCATATTCGGATGTTTTTTCCGGAGTACGATCACAGCGATAGAGATCACCGTAAAGGCCGCAAGTGTACCGATGCTGACTAAATTAGCAAGTGTTGATAAGTTGACGAATCCAACGATACATGACGCAACAGCGCCTGTCAGCCAAGTGTTGGCAACCGGTGTCTTAGATTTTGGATGAACGTTTGAAAAGATTTTTGGCATGAGTCCATCTCGGCTCATGGCAAAGGTTAAACGAACCTGAGCGTAGACAAGTGCAATTAACACTGTCGTAATCCCGATAATAGCACCTGCGGATATAATGCCAGCGACACTATTCAGGCCAACCACTTGAAGAGCAAAAGCGACAGGATCACTGACATTCAGTTTCGTATAGTGAACCATGCCAGTTAAGACGAATGAAACCCCGATGTATAAAATCGTACAAACACCGAGCGCACCGATGATTCCAATTGGCATCGCCTTTTGCGGGTTTTTGACTTCTTCAGATGCATTAGCGATTGCATCAAATCCAAGGTAAGCAAAAAAGACAGTTGCCGCTCCAGCAATCACGCCATGGAAGCCCATTGGCATAAACGGTGTCCAGTTTTCAGGTTTGACGTAAGCAAAGCCTGAAATGATAAAGAGAAGGACGATGGCAATTTTGATCAGCACAATAATGTTATTCAGCTTTGTACTTTCTTTGACGCCTCTTGAGACGATAAAGGTGATGAGCAAAATAATGAGTGCGCCTGGAAGGTTAAAGACGGCCCCATCAGCAGCTCCAGGTGCAGCTGATAAAGCCTTCGGAATGTGCAGACCGAATCCGCTGAGCAGTGATTGAAAATAGGACGACCATCCACTTGCTACAGCAGAGAGGGCAATAACATATTCCAGCATGAGGTCCCAGCCCATTAAGAAGGCAAGAAATTCCCCAAGTGTTGCGTAGGAATACGTATAGACGCTTCCTGACACAGGAATGGATGAGGAGAATTCAGCGTAGCAAAAAGCAGCAAGGGCGCATGCGATCGCAGCCAAAATAAAAGATATAATAATCGCAGGTCCCGCATCATTTGCCGCAGCAACCCCCGTAATGACAAAGATTCCAGTCCCGACCACACAGCCAATGCCAAGCAAGATTAAATCAAACGTATTCAACGAACGGCTGAGCCGCTTTGTTTGACTTTCAAGCATGAGCTGGTCGAGAGATTTTTTTCGAAATAAAGAACTCATGTTGACCTCCTAATGGATAAATCTTTTCGTAAGACGAATGTTAGTATATGCGCAAATGACAATTTAGTCAATTGGTTGAAAAACGCTTTAAATCACTAAAGTGTTAAACGTCACAACCGAATAAGTATATAAAAAGAGACATCCGCCGTGAAATCGAAGGCGGATGTGGTGACAGACGATCTATGTCTGTTCAGCAAATATTTTTTCATTGTACAGCACACTTGGATGAGTTGGATGATGGGCGGAGGAGGCATGGTGATGTATTTTGGCTTGCTCCAGGTCGCCGAGCTGATAATAACAGTAGCAAAGCTGAAGGTGAGGATACCACGTTTTATATTGTGTAAGTGTGAAGGCTGTTTCGTTTTCAGGAGCCTTCAGCGCCTGCTCATACCAAAAGATGGCCGCCTGATGTTTATTTTGTATTTTTAGATGATCCCCGATCCGGCAGCAAAACTCTGGCCGGGGCTGATCATATAAGAAGGATCGTAATAATGAGGATAAGGCCGCTTCCTCGAAACCTACCGCATAATAGCAGTCCGCTAAATATTGGCATGTGCGAATTTCATCCTCAATCCAGCACTGTTTTGTGTTTAAAAATTCATGATAAAAACGAATCGCCCTGACATGCTGACCGTTGTCCCTTAATTCATTGGCAAAATAAAAGAGATCTCGGGGCGTCATGTCCTCTCCTTTTGCCAGCATGTTTTCATAAATTCGCAAGTTGCGCCCAGGCTCACCAAGAGTTGTTTTCTTGCGTTTTTGATGTGTGACGGCGATATCTGCTGGAAAGATGTTTCCATACACTTGAAGAAACTCATGAACGGCCCCATACCACTGAAAGTTCAACGAACGCTTCACAAGGCGATTTCTTCTATATTTGAAATTGACCTGACCGTCTTCATCGAATCCCACATGATAAAACATCGAAACGGCATCCACCGAGGGATCAAGTGTCTGCTTGAGCTGAAGCAGTTTTTGGCGGTCTTCTTCAAGCAGAACATCGTCAGCATCGAGCCATAAAATATACTCTTTCGCTGCATGTGAGAAAGCAAAGTTGCGTGCTTTTGCAAAATGCTGCACCCATTCAAAATCCAGTACCTTTGCTGAAAAAGAATGAGCGATCTCCTTCGTTTGATCTGTTGATCCCGTATCAACGATGATCATCTCATCGACAATGTCTTGAACAGAAGAAAGACAGTCCGCCAGCACTTCCTCTTCATTTTTCACAATCATACATAAGCTAATGGTTATCATCTTTAGATCACCTCTTCATAGTGTATCGAGCATCAAAAGGAAACATTCTTTTCAGCAGCGGGTTTTTTAAAACTAGTTTTCTGCTACTGGCTGATTTAAAATAAAGGAAGAATCTATGTAAGGGCTGATAAAATGAGTTTATTGAATGTTGAAGGATTATATAAAACCTATGGCGAGAAAACGCTGTTTGATCATATTTCGTTTCATATAGAACCGAAGGAGCGCATCGGATTGATTGGACCAAATGGTACAGGGAAGTCAACGCTTCTAAAGGTGATCGCAGGACTTGAATCTTTTGAGGAAGGTGACATCACGAAAGCAGGGACACTTGATATCGAATTTCTTGAGCAAGATCCTGAAATGAGCGGAAATGAAACGATTCTTGACTACATTTTTTCAGGAACGGCACCAATGATTCAAACGATGAAGGCGTATGAACAGGCACTCGCTGATTTAGAGCATGACCCGCAAAATGAGGCAAAACAAGAGGCGCTGATGCGCATGCAAAACCGAATGGATCAGGAAGACGCTTGGGATGCGAACCTTTCAGCCAAAACGATTTTGACAAAGCTTGGCGTGAAAGATGTGAGCCGCTCTGTACATGCATTATCAGGCGGACAGAAGAAACGTGTCGCCATTGCTAAAAATTTAATTCAGCCTGCAGGTTTGCTGATTTTAGATGAGCCAACCAACCACCTTGATAATGCCACCATTGAATGGCTTGAAGGATATTTAAGCCAATATAGCGGTGCTGTCATTCTCGTGACGCACGATCGTTATTTCTTAAACCGGGTGGCCAATCGAATTTATGAGTTAAATCAAGGACAGCTTTATACGTATAAAGGAAATTATGAAGTCTTTTTAGAAAAAAGAGCGGAGCGGGAAGCAGAGGCTCAGGTAAAAGAAACGAAGCGTCAAAACTTGCTTAGACGAGAGCTTGCATGGCTGAGACGAGGAGCAAAAGCAAGAACGACAAAGCAGAAAGCACGAATCGGCAGAGTCGAAGAGCTGAAGGATCAAAAAGGGCCTGATGCGAAGGGAGAGCTTGATTTTGCCATCGGCTCGCACCGCCTAGGAAAACAAGTGATCGAGGCAGAAGACTTATCGATTTCATTTGCTGGCCAGACCCTTGTGGAGCGGTTTACAGATTTAGTCGTGCCGGGTGATCGTATCGGATTCATCGGACCGAATGGAGTCGGCAAAACCACTCTGCTGAACTGTTTAGCGGGTAAAATCGAACCGACTTCTGGACAATTGACCATTGGACAAACCGTTCGTATTGGCTATTACACGCAGGATCACAAGGAAATGAATGATGAGCTGACCATCATTGAGTATATCAAGGAAACAGCTGAGATTGTCAAGACGTCTGATGGCGCCATTGTCACAGCAGAGCAGATGCTGGAGCGCTTCCTTTTCCCAAGATCGATGCAGCGGACGTTTATCCGTAAGCTGTCAGGGGGAGAACGCCGCAGATTGTATTTATTGAAGGTCTTAATGGAAGAACCGAATGTTCTCTTTTTAGATGAGCCGACGAACGACCTTGATACAGAGACCCTCAGTATTTTAGAGGATTATTTAGAGCAGTTCCCTGGCGTCGTCATCACCGTGTCCCATGATCGTTATTTCTTAGACCGAGTGGTTCACCGTCTGCTTGTCTTTGAAGGAAATGGCCGCATTTCACACTTCCAAGGTGCTTACAGCGATTATATGGAACAGGAAAAAGAGCAGAAGCGGACAGAGACAAAGCCTGCTGAAAAACAAGTAGAAGCTGCGCCGAAAAAGAGAAAAAAACTTTCTTATAAAGACCAGCTTGAATGGGACGGGATTGAAGACCGGATACAAGCATTAGAAGAAAAACATCAGCAGCTCGAAGCCGGCATTGCGGAAGCAGGCAGTGATTTTGGGAAAATTCAAGAGCTGATGGACGAACAAAAAGCCGTTGCGGAAGAACTAGAACAAGCAATGGACCGCTGGACAGAACTGTCGCTTATGATTGAGGAATTAAATGAATAAAGAAGTGGAAATAAAAAACCTGTAGAGCGATCTACAGGTTTTTTTGATAGGAGCATTTGGCATACGCATCATGCTGGTGGATGGATTCCTCATTACGGCACTCGACTTGAAAGGATTTAATCCATGGCTGCTCATATAATTCGATGGCAATTAATCTTGTGATATCTTCTACAAAGCGCGGATTTTCATAAGCCTCTTCCGTCACTTTCTTTTCATCAGGTCTTTTGAGCACGGGATAAAGCGGTGCGCTCGCATTGGACTCAATGATATGTAAAAGAGCGGCCTTGATGTCGTCAGGATGCGATGCTTGTTCAAACAATCCTACTAGAATGGAAACAGATCCGCGCTGATTATGTGCACCATATTCACTGATTTCCTTGGAACAGGGACATAATGTCGTGACCTGTGCATCACAGCCGACGTGACAGGTCCATCCGTCCTTTTCATGAAAATGGACGTCATATTTGATAGTCGCATGCATCAAGCCTGACTGACCGGTGACTGGGCTCTGTTTTTCCATGTACCATGGAAAGGCAACTTGAACGGAAGCAGAGGGCTGATTCATTCTCCGGGCGAGCGCTGCCGTCAATTCTTTTAGGGCATTCACATCAAGCGGCTTGCTGCTCTCATAAAACGAGTGCAGCTGTTCAGTGAGACGGCTCATATGAATGCCTTTTTGATGAGCTGGCAGGGAAGTACTCAGTGAAAATTCAGCAGTAGTTGTCTGGCGCTGTGGTGCTGTTTTAGATACGATATGCACCGGATAGGACATGCGGCAGATCCCGACTTGTTCAAGATGAAAATAAAAGTCCTGCTCTGTTTTTTGAATGTCCGTCATGTTCTCTTTTTGCCAAGGCTTTGTGCCAAGACTTGGCGGTACAGATCCGAATAGCTGGTGCCGTTCTTCTTTAGATAGAAATGAGCGCATATAGTACCTCCTTTAAATCGTAATAATTACTATTTATTTTGCGATAAAACAGGGAGGAAATCAAGGGTTAAAACTTTGACGTTTACGTTAAGGTTATAAAGGTGTATAATAAAACATGAATTGATGAGCAGGAGGCACTGGTGATGGAATGGATGAAAATTGATCAAGTGGCGAAAAGAAGCGGACTAACAAAACGGACGATTCGTTTCTATGAAGAGATTGGTTTATTATCAGCACCAAAGCGGACAGAGGGCGGAGTCAGACTTTACTCAGAGGACGACATGGAAGAGCTAGAGAAAGTGATGCAGGCAAAAGAGGTACTCGGCTTTTCTTTACAGGAGCTTCAATCGTTTATGGAAATCGGAAAGCAGCTAGAGCTGAATAAAGAAGGCTACTTGCTGTCGCTTGATCCGAAGGAACGATTAGAGAAGCTGTTAGATATTGAGGCGCAGCTGACTGTGCAGCATCAATTGATTTCAAAAAAGCTTGAAACCATTCAATCCTTTAAAAAGGATCTTGAAGCGATGAAAGAAAGAGCGGCTCATGCAATTGAGCAATTACAAAAATAAACACCTCTGCGTGTTTATTTTATTTTGTCAACATTTGAAGGAAAGGTTCTGATGGAATGAAGGAAGAAGAAGTGTTGAAACAGCGTACAAGTCTGCTTAGGCAGCCAAAAGCCGTTTGGGCTGTTGCCTTTGCGTGTGTGATTTCGTTTATGGGAATAGGACTCGTGGACCCGATTCTGCCAGCCATTGCATCGCAATTACATGCATCTCCAAGTCAGGTGTCTCTTTTATTTACAAGCTACTTACTTGTAACCGGCTTTGTGATGTTTTTCACCGGCTTTATTTCTAGCCGGATTGGTGCGAAATGGACATTATTAGTAGGACTCATTTTTATTATTGTTTTTTCTGCTTTAGGAGGTACTTCTTCAACGATTAATGAATTGATTGGCTTTAGAGGCGGATGGGGCATTGGGAATGCTTTATTTATTTCAACTGCACTCTCTGTCATTGTCGGTGTATCTGTTGGAGGAAGTGCGAAGGCCATTATTTTATACGAGGCAGCATTAGGTCTTGGGATATCGGTTGGACCGCTGCTTGGCGGTGAGCTTGGAACAATTTCTTGGCGCGGGCCTTTCTTTGGCGTTGCCGTGTTAATGCTCATTGCACTTTTAGCGATTACCTTTATGCTTCCACCTATGCAAAAGCCGCAGAAAAAAGTGAAATTTTTCGAGGCTGTCGGGGCGTTAAAATATAAAGGACTTTTAACGATGGCATCTGCCGCTTTCTTATACAATTTCGGTTTCTTTGTGCTTTTAGCGTATTCACCATTTGTGCTCCATCTTGATGAGCATGGACTTGGTTATGTCTTTTTTGGTTGGGGGCTATTCTTGGCTGTGACCTCTGTCTTCTCAGCGCCGGTCATTCATCGCAAACTTGGGACATTGACTTCACTTGTGGTTCTGTTTGCTTCGTTTGCTGTGATCTTATTCGGCATTGGGGTATGGACGTCTCATGTTGTGGTCGTGATATGCGGAATTGTCATTGCTGGGGGAATTCTCGGTATGATCAATACAGTGCTCACAACAGCTGTGATGGGGTCAGCACCGGTTGAACGTTCAATTGCTTCATCCTCTTACAGTGCTGTACGGTTTATTGGGGGCGCGATTGCTCCTTGGATTGCCGGAGTTCTCGCTGAATCGTATACAGCAAGTACACCTTATTATGTCGGGGCTGCTGTTGTTCTTCTAGGCATGATTATTCTGCTCCTTGGACGTAAGCATTTGGTGAATATCCAAACAGGTCATTAATTAGAAAAAGGCCTTATATCTTTTGAAGATATAAGGCTTTTTTGTCGTTATAATACTTTTGTCGTCCAAGATTCGCAATTCCAAGTTTCGGTTGCCACATCTTGATAAAATTCAGGTTCGTGAGAAATCAATAAGACGCTGCCTTTATATTCTTTTAAGGCGCGTTTTAGTTCTTCTTTTGCATCGACATCTAAATGGTTTGTCGGCTCATCGAGAACAAGTAAGTTGGTTTCTTCGTTGATCAGCTTGCAAAGACGGACCTTTGCTTTTTCTCCTCCGCTTAATACAGACACACGGCTTTCAATATGTTTTGTCGTTAATCCGCATTTTGCAAGAGCGGCTCTGACTTCGTATTGCGTGTAAGAAGGGAAGGTGCTCCATACTTCTTCAATACAAGTATTGCTGTTTTGCTCTTTTACTTCTTGCTCAAAGTAGCCAATATGCAAGAATTCTCCACGTTCCACCTCACCAGAAATAGGTGTGATTTCCCCAAGAAGACTTCGGAGCAGCGTCGTTTTTCCGATACCGTTAGCACCGTACAGCGCAATTTTTTGCCCGCGTTCCATTTTCAAATTCAATGGGCGGGAGAGCGGTTCATCATAACCGATGACCAAATCTTTCGTTTCAAATATCAGTTTCCCAGACGTACGTGCCTGTTTAAAGTGGAATTCTGGTTTTGGTTTTTCTGCTGCCAGTTCAATCATATCCATCTTATCCAATTTCTTTTGACGGGACATCGCCATATTTCTTGTGCTGACACGTGCTTTGTTTCTTGCGACAAAATCCTTTAGTTCAGCCACTTCCTGCTGCTGTCTTTTATAGGCTGCTTCAAGCTGCTGCTTCTTAACTTCGTACACTTGTTTAAATTGATCATAATCACCAACATAGCGCGTGAGCTCTTGATTTTCAACATGATAAATCAAGTTGATGACACTGTTTAAAAACGGAATATCATGTGAAATGAGGATAAACGCATTTTCATACTCCTGTAAATAGCGCTTCAGCCATTCAATATGCTGCTCATCCAAATAGTTGGTCGGCTCATCGAGAAGGAGAATTTCTGGCTTCTCTAACAGCAATTTTGCTAGCAGGACCTTCGTACGCTGACCGCCGCTGAGCTCCGTCACATCACGGTCCAATCCGAGATCCGTTAAGCCAAGACCTCTTGCAATCTCCTCGACCTTAGAATCAATGATATAGAAATCATTGTTTGTCAGTGCGTCCTGAATGACGCCAACTTCCTCTAACAGCTTTTCCAGCTCATCAGGATCGGCTTCACCCATTTTGCCATAAATGTCATTCATCGCAGCTTCCATTGAAAATAAATAATGGAATGCATCCTGAAGGACTTCACGGATCGTTCTTCCTTTTTCTAGCACGGTATGCTGATCAAGGTAGCCGACACGGACATTTTTCGCCCATTCGACTTTTCCTGCATCTGGCTCCAGCTTGCCAGTAATAATATTCATAAACGTTGACTTTCCTTCACCGTTGGCGCCGATTAAGCCGACATGCTCGCCTTTTAATAAACGGAAGGACACTTCGTGGAAAATGGCTCTGTCGCCAAAGCCATGACTTAAATCTTTAACAGATAATATCATTTTTTACACCTCAAATAGATTCAAAACGGCTAGTGCCTCTCATGATTATATCGAACTGTCCGGCTCGATAAAAGCATCAAAAGAAAAATTGCGTTTCAAAGCTGATTTTGAGATACTAAAGGATAGATTGAATGAGGATAAAGGAGATCGACATGACGGAAAATTGGGCATTTTTGAAAGAAGCAAAGCCATTTATTCAGGAAAATTTTCAAGCGGCT
The DNA here is from genome assembly GCF_038627085.1 of Bacillus sp. FSL M7-0791. Lineage (NCBI taxonomy): Bacteria > Bacillati > Bacillota > Bacilli > Caryophanales > Bacillaceae > Bacillus > Bacillus sp. FSL M7-0791. The sequence continues at coordinate 725,449 of NZ_CP152022.1, forward strand.
GGCTTCGAAAAACCAACAGCTATACAAGAAAAAACAGCAGAGTGGATTACGGAGAAGCGTGATGTGATCGCAGAATCGCCAACTGGAACGGGGAAGACACTTGCGTATGTACTGCCGCTTTTAAATAAAATTGATGTCAATATCAAGCATCCGCAAGTCTTAATCTTGGCACCTTCAAGAGAGCTTGTGATGCAAATCTTTGATGTCGTGCAAGAGTTCAAACAAGGATCAAACATCAAAGCGGTTTCCTTGATTGGTGGAGCGAACATCAAGAAGCAGCAAGAAAAATTAAAGAAACATCCGAACATCGTTGTGGCGACACCGGGCCGAGTACAAGAATTAATCAAAATCAAGAAACTGAAAATGCATGAAGTCAAAACGATTGTATTAGACGAAGCAGATCAGCTTCTTGTGCCAGAGCATATGAAAACGATCCAAGGGATCATTAAGTCCACATTAAAAGAAAGACAAATCCTTTGTTTTTCTGCAACGTTGAAAGAAGAAACCGTTCAGCTGATCAAAGAAATGACATCTGAACCAGAAGTATTGAAAATTGCTAGAAGCGAGGAAGAAGCGCAGAAAGTGAGTCACTATTATCTGTTATGTGATCAGCGTGACAAAGTGAAACTGCTGCAAAAGCTATCACGGCTTGAGGACATGCAGGCGCTCGTTTTTGTGCGTGACATTACGAACTTAAGCATTTATGCAGAGAAATTAGCGTACCATCATGTCGACCTTGGTGTCCTTCATAGTGAGGCAAAAAAAGCTGAACGTGCTGTGATCTTGAAATCATTTGAACAGCGTGAATTCTCGCTCCTCCTTGCAACAGATATTGCAGCAAGAGGAATCGATATTGATGATCTACCATATGTGATTCATGCAGATATGCCAAATGAAGAGGGCTACATTCACCGTTCAGGCAGAACCGGACGCGCAGGAAAAGAAGGCGCAGTCATCAGCCTTGTCACACCTCAAGAGCAATCAATGCTGAAAAAAATGGCGAAAAAGCTGAATCTTTCGCTTGAAGAAATTGTGTATAAGCAAGGCCAGCTGCACCTTGCGCCCAAGCAGGCATAAGAAAAGGACCCTCCATTATTGGCAGGGTCCTTTTTTGTTATGAAATTTTGACAAGCTGTTTTCCGACATTTTCCCCTTTGAATAGTCCAAGGAATGCATCAGGAATGTTGTCAAAGCCTTCAATGATTGTTTCTTTATATGTGAGTTTGTCTTCTTTTACCCATTGTGCGAGATCCTTCGCTGCCTCTCCAAAACGATCTGAATAGTTGCCAACGATGAAGCCTTGCATCAATGCGCTTGTTTTGATGAGTTTTGTTTGCACACGCGGCCCGATGTCCTCGCTTGCGCTAATATTATAAGAAGAAATGGCGCCGCACACTGGAATGCGTGCAAAACGGTTTAAATGATTCATCACCGCATCTGAAATCTCGCCGCCTACATTGTCAAAGTACACATCAACGCCGTTAGGACAGGCTTTTGCAATGGCATCATCTAAATCATTTGTTGTTTTATAATTAATCGTTTCATCAAAGCCCAATTCTTTTAAATAAGCGAGTTTATCATCAGATCCGGCAATTCCAACGACGTGTGCGCCTTTGATCTTAGCGATTTGTCCTACAACAGAACCAACAGCTCCTGCGGCTCCAGAGATGACAACCGTCTCGCCTTCTTTTGGCTGGCCAATCGCAAGCAGGCCGAAGTAAGCGGTTTGCCCTGGCATGCCCAAAATGCCTAAATAATAGGACAATGGCGCAATGGACGGATCAATTTTAGTCAGAGATTCAGCTTTGGCAGTGGAATATTCTTGCCATCCAAGGAATCCAAGGACAAAATCACCCTTTTCAAATTGAGGCGATTTCGACTCAACGACTTCTCCGACGACACCGCCCTGAATCACTTCATTTAGCTTGAACGGAGGTGTATAGGATTTTGTATCCTGCATTCGTCCTCTCATATAAGGATCTACAGAAACATATTTCGTTTGAATCAAGACCTCTCCATCTTGCGGCACAGGTATATCTACTGTTTCAAAATGAAAAACATCTTTTGTAGGTAATCCTTTTGGACGTTTAGCTAATTGAATTTGCTTTTGTTGACTCATGTAAAATCCTCCCTTTCACTTACAGCCTAGATTTACATTAACATGATGCTTCTTTTCGTTCAAAACATACGGTCTTTTCAAAACACACACAAAAAAGCAGCCGCCATCTCATCGAAGGGACTACTTTTTCTGAAAAGATACAGAGAGGAGCGGCGGGAGACAGCCAAACAGCTGATACACATCCGCATCACGTTCTTTTAACAAATATTCGTTTGCATTTTGCATGGAGGCTTTCATCATATCGCGCGTCACAAAAGGAAAAAGGATATTCAAGTATGAGGACAACATGTCTTGTGGATCTTGTTCAATTGACTCGATATCTCCAATGTTAATAATGATGGAAAAGAGATAATCAATGGAGATGTGAAAGTGCTGTTCGGCAAACAATGTAAGCGGCTTTGTATTTGCTTCTTCAGGATTCCACTTTTGAAAAAGCTGTTTCACCAAATCACTGACAACCCAAGCATTAAACTGCTGCTCCGCTGAAAAGTAATACATCAGCTCTCCCTCATTTCTAGCCTCCAGTATAAGAATTGTACAACAAATCAACAGGATTGAACATAATAATTCAGAAAATTTAGTCATTTTTACAGGCTTTTTGTCAAAAATAAGTCGATAGACATGGTACGTCGATCAAGCAATTTGGATGTGCTCGTGGAAGGTTTAATGTCAAAAGTGACGGGTAAAAGATTCGTAAGACGTTAAAGGAGGAATATAAAATGAAACCTGTTGTAAGAGAGTATTCAAATGATGAAACACTTCAAAAAGATGTAGAGCAATTAAAGGCACTCGGTGTTGCAAGAGAGGACATTTATGTTCTGTCCCATGACGATGACCGAACAGAGCGTATTGCAAGTAATGCAGATGCCAATACGATTGGCTCAAGAGAAGTTGGACTCAAACATGCGGTTGGGAACATCTTTAGTAAAAAGGGCGATGAGCTCCGCAATAAAATTCATGAAATTGGTTTCTCAAAAGAAGAAGCTGAGACATTTGAAGAACATTTAGACGAAGGGAAAGTCCTTCTCTTTGTCACAGATCATGAAAAAGTGAAAAACTGGGCGTAAACGCCAACCGAAAAAGCCTCTTACTTTTGTAAGGGGCTTTTTTTCATGCTTCCATGTCTGAAAGAGAGACATATATCTTTTTTACGATATTAAGTAAATACAGAAGTATGGAATAAATAGTAAACTCTCTAATTGAAAATGCCGTTATACCAATGAAAATCAAGAAGAATCAGAAAAAATAGTCGAAATATCACAAAAAACCATTCGGGAAATAATCATTGTATCTTTCTATTTTGATTTAAAATTAAATAAAAAACTTGTGTAATTTAGTAGATAAATTTCTTAGTTCTATTGGTTTAAGTTGTATTTTTGTGTAGAAATAAGTGTTTTAAGGTCAAAAAACCACGAAAATTACCTGTATTTTCAATTAGAAAATTCATTTTAATGTTTAGGAAATAATTTGTTGACAAAATAAACTAAAAACAATATATTTGGCTTAATCCAGTCATTATGGAATTAGTTGTTAAATTTCCGGCAGGTTTATTCGAAGCATAATCTAGTGAAAGGGGGTGGCAAGAACCAAAGCGTAAGCGCCTCTTAGATACAAAAATGTCTACTAGAACTGAACAAATCGTCGTTTACTTGAAGAAAAAATGATCGCCATTCTAAACAGTAGATTGATCTTTCTACTAAAAGCACAGTGTAAGAGATTGTCCAAAAGACGTTAAGTCCTTATAAAAAAGAGAAAGCGGTTTCAATAAGAAATGTGAGTTGATCGAACGGTAAAGGAGGTGAACTCATATGAAAAAAAGAGAGAACAAGCTGAGGCGGTGCGGCCTTCGAACGGCTGCATATGAGGATGAATGCTGAAAAAGAAGAGTGAACATGTGGGGTGCTTCTCTTCTTTTTCAGAAAAACAGATTTTCCTAAAAAATCCATCTTTCATTTTAACATAAGGTTTTTGGCTTGAAAACCACCTTTGCCCGAAAAGAAGATTGTGAATTGAAGGAGGTTTCATGATGAAAAAGGCTTTGTACCATGAAGACAGTGGATTGTATTTAGAAAAGATGCGCATGGCATTCCAAGAGCATTATGAGCAAAGAACAGATATGTGGTCTACTGATCCATCCTTAACAGACGCAGCAGTGATGTCATTAAAGGCATGGCGTTCAAGGGAAAAGAATGCACTTGCTTCTGTGCTGGATATCGGGTGCGGCAACGGCCGTGCACTAGAACATTTAAGCGGGCTTTCCGCATATGTCGGTATCGACCTGTATGAGCATGAGGAGTGGGAAGGATTACAGAAAAGAGAAACAGTTCCTGTCCATTTTGTTCATCAAGATTTTATGTCATGGTCCATGGATCAGGGACGCGGGATGCAGTTTGATTTAATTTTAGATCATGGCTGCTTTCATCATCAACATCCTGATGATCATGAACGTTATTTAAAACAGGTCTCTTCTTTACTTCATGAAGGCGGTGTCTTTTCACTTGTTGTCTGGGGAGAACAGTGGAAAACAGGATTAATCGGAGAAGATGGCCGTTTCCATTTTTCATTTTCAGATTCTCAGCTTGGCGAAAAAATTTGTACATCAGGTCTTGAGCTTGTATCCATATCACCGTTACAAGCGAAGGCTGGAATAAGCCAGCATCATGTCATTGCCGTCAAAATCTAGTACAAAGGTGAGTGATTCAAAGCTAGCAGAGGAGTTCATGGGAAGAAAGAGCGTCTGCCAATCAAGAGCGTTTGCTGCTCTGACAGAAAATAAAGCATATGAACCAAAATTTCTGCTCCTTTGTACTGGAAAAGGACAAGGTCTAAAACGATGAGAGACATCGCACATCCATTTCCTTCTGCGGGAGCACACAAGCTGAGGGGTGCGTACACATATTCATCACTCCATCACTGCGCTATGGGAGTCGATTTGGGTGCAGTGATGAATAGGGGGGAGACTAATGAACAAGTTTGTAGATGAATTACAATCAATGATTCATCATTTTACCTTTCAAGATAAACACTATTTGCTCGTGGGGCCTGTGAATTTGCCAATTTCCATTCAACATGAAGAAGTGCCATTTAAGTGGTATGCCTTCGCGCCTGTTGAACGGGATACAAAACCAACGATCGAATCGATTGTCCAAATGAGTACCGCGCAGCAAACCTTTTCCTCTTGTCTCTTATTTGGCGACTTTGAAAATGAACGGCCGCCGCTTGTGCGAATCCATAGTGTCTGCCAAACAGGAGATGTGTTTGGGTCACTGAAATGTGATTGTGGTCCACAGCTTGCATTATCGCTGAAGAAAATCACCGATTACGGAAAAGGCATGCTTGTGTATATGGCCAATCAAGAAGGTCGGTCTATTGGGCTGATGGCAAAAGCGTTGACGTATAAATTACAGGAGATGCAGCTGGATACTTTTGAAGCCAACCGCCTGATCGGCTGCGGGGATGATGATCGGCATTACGAGGAAGCAGCAGCTGTTTTGCACTATTTAAACAAAGGAAAACCATTGCATTTACTAACGAACAATCCAGATAAAGTCGATTCTATTGCAGCTTTCGGTCTTCCTGTTTTGCGGTTTGATCATACGGTCGAAGCCTCTCTCTACAATGAAGCCTATTTAAAGGCAAAAGCAGCCTCAGGGCATATGGTCGATGAGAAGAAATTAATTAATCAATAGACGAGTTTATTGAAAGAAGGCGGGAGAAAAGCGTGAAACCTGATATCAATTGGATTCAAATCCCAAGCGGCTATGCAACGATTGGAAGTAATGAAGAAGATATGAAAAAGGCAGCAGAATTCTGGAAGGACAAGCTGCTCAATCCAACCTACGGCCGTGAGAAAAAATTTCAAAAATGGCTGTACAAAGAATTTCCGTCCTATCAGCCGTATATCAACGAATTTTTTATCTCAGATACGGTCGTCAGCAATGAACTGTATCAAAGCTATTGTGATGAAACAGGCCAGACATACCCGGAGAGTTTAACGAACGAAGAGCTTGGCGGGGGAAAAGATCATCCAGCTTGGGGCATGGACATTGAGGATGCCTTCTCGTTCTGTCAGTGGCTGAGCGGGAAACTTGGGATTGATGTTTCGATTCCTACTGAAGAAGAATGGGAGTATGCTGCCCGGGGAAACACGAGAAATCAATACCCGTGGGGAGATGAGTTTGATCCTTCTTACTGCAATACGCACGAATCAAATATTGAAAAAACGACGCCTGTCCGTCATTACGAAAAGGGCCGATCCTTATTTGGTCTTTATGATATGGGAGGAAACGTCGAGGAATGGGTCAACACCAAATATCACGTTTATGAAGGCGGCATCGAGGTCGTCGATGATTTAACGGAAACACTCGGAAGTGACTACTACATTTTAAAAGGCGGCTCTTTCGCAAGAGGCGGAGATTTATGCAGAGTCGCAAGAAGACACGGGAAGCACCCAGATCCTGTTTTTCGATTTACTGGTTTTCGTTTAGTGACTCGTCAAAAACAACATATAAAGGTGGGAGTGTAAAACTATGCATAGAGGACCAATTACATCTGTTTTATCAACTCAGCACGACCAAATTGTTTACACTGGCGGCTATGACCGCTGTATTTATCAGTGGAACCGGGCGACGGGAGAAGGAACGTTTATTGGCAGTCACGAGCATATCATTAACTCTTTATCTCTTTCTGAAAACGGAAAGTATTTAGCAAGTGCATCGTCAGACTATACCATTCAATTGTATGATACAGGCACACATACCCGAATCCGCACGTTGTTTGGTCATGCAGATGATGTAGAAGCCGTCGCTTTTGCGAAGCAGGATACTTTACTTGTATCCGTGTCCAGAGATAGAAGATGCTTAGTCTGGGATATCGAAACGGGCGCTATTTTAAGAGAATTCCATGGCCATAGCAAAGATGTATTAGCTGTATGGATACATGGTGATAAAGCTTATACAACAGGTGATGATGGATATGTCCTTGTATGGCTGTATGAAACCGGAGAAATTGTAGGGGAAATCGGCCCGTTTGATTATGAGCTCGATACAATCAGCGGCAGCAATCAAAAAGAAGTATTCGCACTTGGCAGAGATGATGGCACTGTTATTATTTACGATGCAGCTACTTTACAGGAGAAGAAAATCATCAAAGCCCATTTACAGGGCGTCAAGCGCGTGAATTTTTCTCCAAGCGGCAATTACTTGCTGACAGCAGGCTACGACCATTTAATTAAGCTGTGGAATTATGAAACAGGTGATTTAGTCGATACACTGCTGCCTCATAAATATCAGTGGGAGCGCTCACTTGTCTGGACAGAGGATGAGAAGTCAATACTAGGGGCCAGCTTTGGAAAAACATATTGTGAATGGTCGATCGAAAAGGGCAAAGTCATATCAGATGAGATCGAAATGGCGACACCATCTATCAATGATATTGCGCTGACTGATGCGGGTGATATTATTACCGCATCTGATGATGGAAAATTCAGAAAAAATGGGATTGAAATCGCCAAATCGACGGGCGTTTTAACAAATGGAGTAGCTGTTGCACGGGATGGAAGCTATTATGCGTGGGGAGATCATGCAAGTCAGGTGCATATTGTTCATGAGTCATTAAAGCAAATGGTTTCGTTTGATCTTAACACAGGTCCGGTCAACAGCGTGTATTTTCACGAGGAGGATCGTCAATTTTATATTGGAACTTATGGCGGTTATGTCCATGTCATTTCGACAGAACACTTAAAGGAAATCGGCCGTTCCAAAGCACACGATTGTGCGGTTAAAGCATTAAAGGTAGAAGGAGATCTTATCATCACAGCAGCAGTTGAAGGAACCATCTGTCTTTTAGATAAAAAGAGTTTGTCCTTAAAAGCGGAATACATTGGTGCGACAGAGCTGTTAAATGATGTCTTTATTGATAGTAAACGAGACCGTATCGCCATTGTCAGCCGCGACAAGAATGTGAGATTGTTTGATTTGCATACAGGAAGAATTTTAGACCAGCATAACGAACACCAGTATTCGATTAAATCGGTCACAGTCACAGACTCAGGCTATATTGTAAGCGGTGATTATTGGGGCTATATCGTTGTGTGGAATCCAGAGCTGGATGTCAACACCGGCCCAATTAGAATTGCCCAAAATGGGATTAGTGCCATCAGACAATTAGGCAATGATGTATATGCAAGCTCATATGACGGCGGGATTTATCACGTTCGAGAAGATGGGACGCATACCGAAGTATTACGCTTATTTGAACAATTTCCGAAAGAAGTAATCTCTCATTAAGAAAAAGAATGTAAGCGGGGGATTCTCATGATAAGTGTTTGCAAGGAACATATGAAAAAAGGTCTGTCTGTACTCAATTGTCCGCATGTGCTCCTCATTAATAAATATGAATGTCGCAAATGCTGTTTTTGTATACAACGAGCATCTTATAAACTTTTTTATTCCTTGCCTTACTATGATCGATCTGAAAAGAAACGGATGGAAAAAATATAGCACATGAGAATAGAACTCCTTCATTCCCTGAAGGAGTTCTTTCCCTTGAAAGAGAGGAAAGGAGACTTACATGAAAGACGATGTTTTTTATATGAAGCTAGCGATTGCCAACGCAAAGGCCATGAAAGGACAAACCTCGCCAAATCCGCTTGTCGGGGCAGTGGTAGTCAAAAAAGGTGAGATCGTTGGAATTGGTGCTCACATGAAGGCGGGCGAGCCGCATGCTGAAATTCATGCGCTGCAAATGGCAGGAGATAAGGCGAAGGGGGCTCATCTATATGTGACGCTCGAACCTTGTTCGCATCATGGAAAAACAGGCCCTTGCTCAGAAGCCATTATAAAGAGCGGGGTGAAACGTGTGGTCATTGCCACTAGGGACCCAAATCCACTTGTAGCAGGTAAAGGGGTCACGATGTTGAAACAGGCAGGGATAGAAGTAGAAGAAGGGGTATGTAAGCGGGAAGCGGACAGCTTAAATCTTCCTTTTTTTCATTCGATACAATCAGACCTTCCTTATGTCATATTAAAAACAGCCATTTCGTTAGATGGGAAAATTGCAACAGCTCATCAAGAAAGCAAATGGATTACAGGGACAGAAGCGAGGAATGAAGTGCAGCAATTACGTCAAGAAGCAGATGCTGTGATAACAGGCGTTGAAACCATTATTCAAGATGATGCAGGTCTTATTGTAAAAGATTCAATCGTGACACAGCCCATTCGTGTCATTTTAGATTCCACATTAAGGATTCCGCTTCATGCGAAATGTTTAAATGATCATATGGCAGAAACCATCATTTGTACCTCAAACAAGTACGATCAAAAAAAATACCATCAACTGGTGCAAAAAGGACATCAAGTATTTGTCACAAGCGGAGAAAATCGGACAGATCTTCATGCGGTGTTACGTATGCTGAAAAGGCGCTCTGTGATGTCGGTGCTTGTAGAGGCGGGAGGCAGTGTGAGCGCATCCTTTTTAGAAGCGTCACTTGTGAACGAAGTCATTATTTATATGGCACCATTATTAATTGGAGGGAAAGATGCACCTACTTTCTTTGAAGGAGAAGGTACGAAATCATTAAAAGAAGCCATCCGTCCGGTAGATATGGATTATAGTATGGTAGGAAAAGATTTAAAAATGACGATGAGACTTTAATGAAAGAAGGACCTTGTGCATAAAGTGCAAGGTCTTTTGATTATTTTAAAAAAATAAAAGTGTACATACACCTTTCCCAGTCATGATGAATACGATGGATGGGGGTGATTCCATGAAAAGATGTAGGCAATGTGGTAAGACATATCCAACTCATTCGACAGACCACTACCAAAAAGGAAGCTGGTATGATGCGTATAAGGATGATGGCTGGGAATGTGATAGTTGTAAAAAAGGGATATCAGAAAAGCCTAGGAAACCAGTAAAAAATCCTTGCTGCGGAAAAGATCCTTGTGTTTGTGTGATTCAAGGTCCGCCAGGCGGGAGAGGAAGAAGAGGCCCAGCAGGTCCAGCGGGTGCAGTGGGTCCAGCGGGTCCGGCAGGCCCAGCAGGTCCAGCAGGTCCAATCGGTCCAACAGGCGTAGGTTTAACAGGCATCTTGGCATTTGATCCAGCAGTAGCACCAACCTACCCAGTAGGGCAAGTGGTGACATACGATGGCAGTACGTACGTCGTCAATTCAGTACCGCCATTAGGTACACCGGATACGTCGGCAGATTATACATTATTAGCTGCAGCGGGGGAAACAGGTACAGGGCCAACAGGTGTCACAGGAGATCCAGGTCCAACTGGAGCCACAGGAGCCACCGGCGTGGGTTTAACTGGGGTTGTACCGTATGATGCTGCAGCAGCACCAGGATATCCATTGGGGCAAGTGGTGACATATGAAGGTGGAACGTATCTTGTGAATACAGCATCACCAACAGGTACACCAGATACATCACCAGATTATACGCTTTTAGCCGCTGTAGGCGCGACTGGCGTTACAGGCGCTACCGGTACGGGAGCAACAGGAGAAATTGGTCCAACCGGAGCAACCGGCGTCACGGGAGCAACAGGAGAAATTGGCCCAACCGGAGCCACTGGTGTTACAGGAGCGACTGGAGAAATTGGCCCAACCGGAACTACTGGCACAGGAGTCACAGGAGCAACGGGTACCACCGGTGCAACCGGAGCAACCGGTGTCACAGGAGCAACTGGTGATACGGGAGCCACAGGAGCCACCGGTGCCACAGGGATTACAGGAGCGACGGGAGTAGGTCTAGCCGGCGTCACAGCGTTTGATCCAGCGGCAGCGCCGACATATCCAGTAGGTCAAGTGGTAACATATGAAGGAGGAACTTACCTCGTCAATACGGCGCCGCCAACAGGTACACCTGATACGTCACCAGATTATACGTTATTGGCCGCTGCAGGAGCGACTGGCGTTACGGGAGCAACAGGAGAAATTGGCCCAACCGGAGCCACTGGTGTTACGGGAGCGACGGGGGAAATTGGCCCAACCGGAGCTACTGGCACAGGAGCAACAGGGATCACAGGCGCGACAGGAGCAACTGGTGCAACCGGCGTCACAGGAGCAACTGGTGCAACTGGGATAACTGGTGATACAGGGGCAACAGGAGTGACCGGAGCGACAGGTGTCGGTTTATCTGGAGTTGCAGCGTTTGATCCAGCAGTAGCGCCAACCTATCCAGTAGGTCAAGTAGTGACATATGAAGGTGGAACATATCTGGTCAATACAGCGCCGCCAACAGGCACACCGGATACTTCTCCAGACTATACGTTATTAGCAGCCGCAGGCGCGACAGGTGTCACGGGAGCGACAGGAGCAACTGGGATAACCGGTGATACAGGAGCGACCGGAGCAACCGGCGTCACAGGAGCCACCGGGGTAACAGGAGATACGGGTGTAACCGGCGTCACAGGCCCAACTGGAGCAACTGGGATAACCGGTGATACAGGAGCGACCGGAGCAACCGGCGTCACAGGAGCAACCGGCGTCACAGGAGCCACCGGGGTAACAGGAGATACGGGTGTAACCGGCGTCACAGGCCCAACTGGAGCAACTGGGATAACTGGTGATACAGGGGCAACAGGAGTAACCGGTGTAGGATTAACTGGTATTCTGACATTTGACCCAGCAACAGCGCCAACCTATCCAGTAGGTCAAGTGGTGACATATGAAGGTGGAACCTATGTTGTGAATACAGCGCCGCCAACAGGCACACCGGATACTTCTTCAGACTATACGTTATTAGCAGCCGCAGGCGCGACAGGTGTCACGGGAGCGACAGGAGAAACTGGTGCAACCGGTGATACAGGAGCGACAGGAGCAACGGGCGTCACAGGAGCCACCGGAGCAACTGGGGCAACGGGTGATACAGGAGCCACGGGAGTCACGGGTACAGGAGCAACCGGTGCAACTGGATTAACTGGAGCAACGGGCGTCACAGGAGCCACCGGGGTAACAGGAGATACGGGTGCAACTGGAGTAACCGGAGCAACTGGGGTAACGGGTGATACAGGTGCGACTGGAGTCACAGGTGATACAGGTCTCACCGGAGCAACTGGAGTAACCGGAGCAACAGGCGCCACGGGAGTGACCGGTGCAACTGGATTAACTGGAGTAACCGGAGCGACCGGTGTCACAGGAGCCACGGGAGCCACAGGTTTAACCGGCGCAACCGGAGCAACTGGAGTAACAGGAGCCACGGGAGCCACAGGTCTAACCGGCGCAACCGGAGCAACTGGATTAACTGGAGTCACCGGAGTTACAGGTCTAACCGGCGCAACCGGAGTTACCGGCGCAACGGGTCTAACCGGTGCAACAGGCGCCACGGGAGTCACAGGTACAGGAGCAACAGGCGCCACCGGTCCAACAGGAGTGACAGGATCGAGTGCGATCATTCCGTTTGCTTCAGGTACACCTGCTGTCCTGACAACAATTGCAGGCGGTCTCGTTGGAACATCCAGCTTGATCGGATTTGGTAACTCAGCGACAGGTGTCAGTATTTTAGGCGGAGTGATTGATTTAACCGGCGCTGCAGGCACTTTACTCAACATGGCGTTCTCAGTTCCTAGAGCCGGAACAATCACATCATTTGCCGGCTATTTCAGTACGACAGCTGCTCTTTCTTTGCTTGGCACAAGTATTACGGTCACAGCTAGTTTGTTTGCTTCACCAACACCAAATAACAGTTTCACTCAAGTAGCGAGTGTCACTTTAGCACCAGCTTTAACCGGTGTTTTAACGCTGGGTGCAATTGCAAATGGTATTGCGACTGGTCTAAATGTACCAGTCACACCTGAAACACGATTGCTTGTTGTATTCTCCGCATCAGCTACAGGTCTATCCTTAGTGAATACCGTAGCAGGCTATGCGAGTGCTGGTTTATCGATCACGTAATAGGCATACAGGGACGACTCGATTTTGAGTCGTCTTTTTTGTTTGAAAGAATTTTCTCTTAACTTAGTAAGAAAAAATGATATCATTTTCTTAGAGTCTATTCGGTGAATCTACTGAATTAGGGGTTGTAGCGGTGAGAATGGGCAAAAGGAAAGTCACTTTACAAACGAAAATTTTGGGGTTAATTATCGGGCTTTTGCTTGTTGTCATTGCATTATTAACCATTTGTTTTGGTTTTTTGCAGACATCAGAAAGGCAGGGGCAAGCTGAACAGCTGGCGGTGCAGACCGCTAGAACGATATCATATATGCCGCCCATTAAAGCATCGGTGGCTCTATCAGCGTCCCAAAATGAAGAACAGGCAGTGCTTGAGCAAATGAAGGAGCAAGTAAGAGCTCATGCCATCTTCATTACCAATCGAAAAGGAAAGGTCCTTGTTCATACGAATCATGAGGACGTAGGAAAAACCATCAGTGTTTCGGAAGGAAGAAGTACTCTCTTATTTGGAGGAACCTCCATATCAACTGATGATTCTAATGGTGAAACCGTTGTCAGAGGCAGTGCACCCATTATGAAAGAAACAGAGGGGCATGAAGAAATTATCGGCACAGTCACCGTCGAATTTTTAAAAAAGGAAATTGATCAAGCGACAGCTCATCAGCTATTGAAGCTTAGCTATATTGCCCTTCTCGTGCTTTTGCCTGGCATATTCGGTGCGATTTTTTTAACGAAGAGTATTCGCAAAGATACATTAGGGCTTGAGCCGCATGAAATTGCTTCGTTGTATCGAGAAAGAGAAGCGATGCTGCTCGCTATAAAAGAAGGGATCATTGCGTTTGACCAGAAAGGCGCGATTACGATGATGAATACATCAGCTGAGCACATGCTGAGCGTCTCATCAAAGCTGCCTCTTCATATTGATCAAGTCTTGCCAAATGCCAAACTTCTTCTCTATTTAAAGGCAGAGACGATTGAACCTAACATCGAAACCGTCGTCAATGATAAAACCTATGTCTTAAATGTGAAAAAAGTAATGCAGGATCATCGAGTATTCGGAGGGATTGTGAGCTTCAGAGAGAAAACAGAGCTGACGAAGCTGCTGGATACATTAACAGAGGTCAGCCAATATTCAGAAGACCTAAGGGCCCAAACGCACGAATTCTCAAATAAGCTGTACGCCATTTTAGGCCTGCTTGAGCTGAAGCAAGTCGATGAAGCCATCGACTTAATTAAAGAAGAATATCATCTGCAAAACCGTCAGCACGATTTACTCATGAAGCAGATTCGGTCTCCTAAAATACAAGCCATCTTACTTGGCAAGTTAGGGAAAGCATCTGAGAAGAAAGTCCATTTCCATATTGATGAAAATAGCTCACTTGAGCCGCTCCCAGCTCATTTAAGTTTATCTCACTTTATCACCATCATTGGCAATCTCGTAGACAATGCTTTTGAAGCTGTATTAAATAAGGAGAAGCGTGAGGTTGACCTGTTCATCACAGATATTGGGTTTGATATTATCATAGAAGTGTCAGATTCAGGTGATGGGGTGAATGAAGAAGAACTGTCACAGATTTTCACAAGAGGCCATTCGTCAAAGGGAGAAGGACGAGGCTATGGGCTTGCGAATGTGAAAGAAGTATTGGACGAGCTTGGGGGCTGGATTGAAGTTGCGAACCAAAAAGAAGGCGGTGCCATCTTCACTGTATACATACCGAAAGGCACAAAGGGGGAATAGATGGTGATTAAGGTACTCATTGCGGAGGATGATTTTCGAATCGCTGCCATTCATGAATCTTATATTCAAAAGATAGAAGGATTTAAGGTCGCTGGAAAGGCAAAGAGTGCAAAAGATATGTGGGAGGCGCTCCAGAGGGAACAAGTGGATCTCATTTTGCTTGATGTGTATATGCCTGATGAGCTCGGCACAAACCTGCTGCCGCTTTTAAGAGAACGCTGTCCTGAAGTAGATGTGATCATTATCACGGCTGCAACGGAAACGACGCTTTTAAGAGATGCGCTTCATTACGGAGTGGTTCATTATTTAATCAAACCGGTGACCGCACAAAAGTTTGCACAAGTTTTAACCGAATATAAAGAGAAGAAAGACATCATCAATTCAAAGGATGAAGTCAATCAAACGATGATCGATCTGTTTTTTGGGCAGATGCAGGAAGAGCCAAAACAAAGGGATGACAGAGATCTCCCCACAGGCATCAATTCACTGACCTTGGATAAAGTGAAAACATTGATGGTATCAGAGAATAGCGGAATTACAGCAGAAGAACTCGGGGAAAAGATGGGCGCATCACGTACAACTGCGAGACGGTATGTAGAGTATCTCGTGACAACAGGGGAATGCCGGGCAGAGCTTGCATACGGAATCATTGGCAGACCTGAACGTAAATATTATCCTGCCAAACAAGCGGAGTCTTAAAAGATGAAAAAAGGAATACTTTTTGTAATCATGCTCTGCCTTTGTATAACACTCACCTTTAATGAAAAAAAAGCCGGAGACTCTTTCCTGCAGCAAAGCTCCTTATATATTGTGGTGTCGGGTGTACCAGAGGGGGGATTTGACCAAACGGCTCAGGTGATGAAATCAGTGCTTGAACAAGAGAAGCTGGTGAACCGGCCTGTGAACATTCTTTATCAAAGAGGCGGAACGGTGGATAAAGGATGGACATACATGATGGAGCGGGAAGCCAACTATATCAGTTTAAATTCAAGTTTATTGTTAAGCCGTAATTTACTTGGCAGCAGTAACGTGACGATGAATGATGTGACACCGCTGGCAATCCTTGCAGAAGAGTGGCAGGTCGTCGCAGTCCCGATGGATTCTCCTTTTGCAAATGGGAAGGAGCTGTTACACGCCCTCAAGAAAAAACCAGATTCCTTAAAAATTGGGTTTGCCCCTGACTTTGGAAATGATGATCAAATCTCATTCGCCCGGGCAGCAGAAATGGCAGGGATTGATCCCTATCGCATTCAATTTTTGAAATTTGACAGTGCAGATGATTTATTTCAGGCGCTCATCAACCATGAAGTGGATGCAGCAACGACTACCATTACAGAGGTTCGTCATGATTATGAAAAAAAGAGGCTGAAGCTCGTAGCGACGACAACCAGCCAGCGCTTAGATGGATTTGAAGATGTGCCGACATGGAAAGAGCAGGGCATTCCGCTCATCTTTTCCCATTGGCGCGGTGTGATGGGTCCTAAACAAATGAGTCAGCATGACATTCGTGAATGGGATCAGCTTCTTCAAAAAATGACGAAAACGAAGTCATGGAAAAAGCGATTAAAGCAAAAGGGCTGGACAAGTCGTTATATGAACAGCAAAGAGGCAAAGATCTTTATGGAGAATCAATTAAGGCAATATGAGCAATTGATACAAGGAGAACAAGCGGTCGAGTGAGACCGCTTCCAGCGTGTAGACAAACCCTTGCATTCGCCCGCATTCCTGCGTGCCGGTGCTCACGAATCTCATATTCGCTCCAGTACTCGTCTTTCCTAGACTTCAAAGGTTTTCTATCACGCTGAAAAGAAGACAAAGGGCTAAAATAAACCCTTTGTTTTTTTCATGGAATCAAAAAAGCCCAATGTTTGAACAAAATGAACAAAAAGCATTTATCGACCGAAAAAGAATTAAAATTCATAATATTTACTTCAATTCTCACCTCAGATATGATGACAAAAAGGGTTGGAAATGGGATACCAACACATTAATGAAAGCGTATACAACACAAGGGGTGAACAATATGTTAGCAATCTTAGGATTTCTTATGATGATTGTATTTATGGTTTTGATTATGACGAAACGTATGTCTGTTTTAACGGCATTGGTGTTAACACCGATTGCATTTGCTCTTATTGCAGGTTTTCATTTTACTGAAATTTCAGACATGATTGTCAAAGGCGTGCAGCAAGTCGCACCAACAGCGGTCATGATCATGTTTGCGATTTTGTACTTTGGCATTATGATTGATGCGGGTTTATTTGATCCAATGGTGGCAAAAATTTTAAAAATCGTTAAAGGCGATCCATTAAAAATCGTGGTCGGAACAGCTGTCCTGACGATGCTTGTTGCACTTGATGGTGATGGAACAACAACGTATATGATTACAACAACAGCGATGCTTCCACTATTTACGCTGCTTGGCATCCGTCCAATTATTTTAGCGGGTATTGCCGGGGTTGGCATGGGAATTATGAATACAATTCCATGGGGAGGAGCTACACCTAGAGCGGCAAGTGCACTTGGCGTTGACCCTTCACTTTTATTTGGACCGATGATTCCAGTCATTGGTGCAGGGGTTCTCAGTATGATTATTGTTGCTTATTTTCTTGGAAAAGCCGAAAGAAAACGCCTTGGTGTGATTGAACTTGACCAGCCGATTCATGCAAATGAAATGGCAGCGGCACTGCAAGATGACATCAAACGGCCGAAGCTTTGGTGGTTTAACCTGGCGCTGACTTTGTTATTGGTGCTGCTGCTTGTATCAGGTAAAGTCAGCTTAACTGTTCTATTTGTTCTTGCTTTCTGTGTGGCAATTATCGTGAACTATCCGAACTTAGATCAGCAGCGTGAGCGAATTGCCGCTCACTCAACAAACGTTTTAGCCATTGCTTCGATGATTTTTGCGGCAGGTGTTTTTACAGGTATTCTAACTGGAACGAAAATGGTCGATGAAATGGCGATTTCGATTGTATCTGCAATTCCAGAGCAGCTTGGCGGCTTTATTCCAGTCATTGTCGCATTAACTAGCGGGATCTTTACTTTCTTTATGCCGAATGATGCATACTTTTATGGCGTACTGCCGATCCTATCAGAAACAGCGGCAGCATACGGTGTCGATAAAATTGAGATTGCGAGAGCCTCTATTATTGGTCAGCCGATTCATATGTTAAGTCCACTTGTTCCATCGACTCATTTACTTGTTGGACTTGTTGGCGTATCACTGGATCAGCATCAGAAATTTGGGATGAAATGGGCGGTGCTGGCAGTCGTCGCTATGACCGTCGTGGCGGTTCTCATTGGGGCCATTTCCATCTGGTAAATAAAAAAGTGTCTGCTGCGGGCAGGCACTTTTTTTAGGTCATATTGCCGGGCAGGCTCCATTCATTTGCCCTAGACAAAGATATGCCTGTTCCTCCAAAAGGTTTATTTTTGAAAAATACTGACACTTTTTCTGTTTTTTTCTTTATAATGCAAATCATTGAAGGGAGAGGATAGCATGTCCAAACGAAAAGGCACGATTCTTTTTGCTGCTGCATGCCTCTTGGCAGGCAGTTTGTCGATGGTGAGCCCAGCTTCAGCTCATGCAGAAACCCCTTATTATGGAAAGAGTTATGAACAGCCGGCTTCAGTGAAAAAGCTATATCCTAAGCCTGGCGAGACGTTTGAAACCCCTGCCTTTCAGAAAAAAGGAGAAGCATTTACGACACAAGAAGAGCTTCAAGCTTTCTTAAAAGACATTGTCCGCAAAAGCCCATATGCCACTCAGAAACAGATTGGAACATCCATTGAAGGCAGGTCCATTCCGGCCCTGTACTTTACAAAGGATCGCTCCATTACTCCACTTTCAAAAAAGCCAACCATCTGGCTCCAAGCACAAATACACGGAAATGAACCAGCCTCCGGTGAATCTGCTCTCGTCATTGCAAAACGATTAGCAGGTGAAGAAGGAGAGCGTATACTCAATCATGTCAATATCATCATTGTTCCAAGAATCAATCCTGATGGTTCTTATGCGTTTGACCGCAGACTGGCAAACGGATTAGACGGAAACCGTGATCATATGACATTAGAATCTCCAGAACTGTCAGCCCTGCATCAAGAATTTAATCGGTATGCGCCAGAGGTAGTTATTGATGCCCATGAATACGATGTGGGTCAAAAGCAGTTTGAAAATATCGGTTCATCAGGCGCTCTCAAATATCATGATTTGCTTATTCTTTCAGGGAAGAATTTAAACATTCCTGAAAGCATCCGGCTGACATCAAATGAGTTATACGTTAATGGAGTTCGTGAAACGCTGACGAATAAAGGATTTTCTAACGATTTGTATTATACAAACACAAGAGGAAAGGATGGAAAGATCGACATCTATGAAGGTGGTACGGATGCGCGAATTGGCCGTAATGCCCTTGCACTTTCGCCAGCCCTGTCATTTCTTGTAGAAAGCAGAGGGATTGGGATTGGAAGAGAGGATTTTGCCCGCCGCGTCGCTGCGCAAGTAGC
This sequence comes from Bacillus sp. FSL M7-0791, assembly GCF_038627085.1. Lineage (NCBI taxonomy): Bacteria > Bacillati > Bacillota > Bacilli > Caryophanales > Bacillaceae > Bacillus > Bacillus sp. FSL M7-0791. The sequence goes on from NZ_CP152022.1 coordinate 744,706, forward strand.
CACCCATGAAAAAATCATTGAGACCACGGTGAAACATGCGAAACAGGTGAAGCAGCAAATGGTGACGGAGCGGTTGAAGCTGGTCAAAAAAGGACTGCAGCCAAATGATGATGATCAAGTGGTCATTCAAGATGATTTCCAAGCACCTGTCAATGACTCGCTGGAAATGGTTGATATTGAGAAGGGACAAACGACTCAAGTTCCTGTACGCTTTCATAGTGCGAGCGATGCTGTTCCTGTTTTAACAAGAGAACGGCCGACAGCTTATCTCATTCTTCCGGGGCATGAAGGAGTAGAAAAGAAACTCAGAACATTAGGATTAAAAAGTGTCACATTGCCGGCTGGCATGAAAGTGCCGGTACAAGCCTATCAGGTGACAAAGCGAGAGGAAAAGAGCAAAACAGATATTCAGCTTGAAACAAAACTCGTTGACAAGAAACGTCAGCTGCCAAAAGGAACAAAGGTATATGTCACGGCACAGCCGCAAACCAATTTGCTCTCACTTGCCCTTGAACCAGAATCAAAGGTATGTCATCAGGGTTTATTGCTTCAAAAACAGGTGATGAACTGCCAGTCTATCGTTTCGTGCTTCCTCAAAAGACGTTAGGCATTCAATAAAAAAAGGCTAAAATAAAGATCATTTTAGCCCTTTTTCACCAATCTAAAGCGGCACTAGGCGTGCCGCTTTTTTATTTTCGTCCAGCTCTTATTTCATCTGTCATGCCTTCATATGGGGCTTCTGCGATAATGGTTTCGTCATTCACACCTGCATGATGGATATACGTAATGTCCGCAAATTCTGGGACAACATATTTCGGATAGGTTTCGTATTTTTCACGAGATTCTTTCATGAGATCGATGTAGTCATTTTGATAGCAGACGGTGATGTCTGGACGTTCATGCACCCATTTAGGGAAGAAGATGACGCCATGCATGCGTTTTTCTTCAGGCATAAAGTTCAGAGAGACGTCTGTCCCAGTTGGTTCTGTCCAAGAGACTTTGTATACGCCTTTTGTCAGCTTCACAATATTTACTTCTTGATCACGGACCCAGCGTCCTCCAACCATTCCGCTATGAATGCGGTAATCAATGGTGTGATCGTTTTTAATGTAAATCTCATATTCCCAGCCATTTTCATACGTATAAATCATATGAAGTCCAACGAATTGATCCATGTTTATTCCTTCTTTCATTAGAATGATGTTTTTTCAAACATGTTGTGATTTACATGTTTATTTTAAAGTCTATGATATACTATTGTCAAAGAATAAGCGTTGGAGGCCCATCATGAGAGTACTAAAATATGCCATTCTTGGCTTGCTGGATCAGCATGAGCTGACGGGATATGATATCACGAAACATTTTAAGGATTCCCTTGGACAGTTTTGGAGTGCGAAGCACAGTCAGATTTACCCTGAGCTGAAGCGTCTCACAGAGGAAGGGTTTATTGAATTTGATATTCACATACAAGGAAAAAAGCTGGAGAAGAAGGTCTATCAAATCACAGCGGCAGGAAAAGAAGAATTGCGTCAGTGGTTAAGAACAAAAGATCCGATTCCGGAAACAACAAAGGATGAATTCATGCTCAAAACATTTTTCATCTCCTCCATGGACAAAGAAGAAGCGGCTGACCTGTTTGCCTATCAACTTTTAGAGCGCACCAAGAAAGTAGATGTGCTGGAACAAAAGCTGCACGCTTTGACAGAGGAAGACCCTTCTGCTGGATCACTGCATTCAGCGCAATTTGGGCATTACTTAGTGCTGACAAGGGCAATCGAAAGGGAAAAAGGCTATGTACGCTGGCTCCAAAAGACCCTTAAACGAATTGATTCATCTATGATCTAAGGACAATGGTCGGATGATTTGATAAAAAATGGTTTGAAACGAGTGAATTTATCAATAGAAACCGCTACAATGGATATATTCGTATTAAAGTGAGGCGAGTATGTTTGAGTAATCAAGAAGCGTTGTGGAATGAAGCAGAAGCTTTTATTTCTGTATGCTATGAAGAATTAAACAAGTCAAATGAAGAGAAAGCAGCACGTCTGCATGAAATAAAAAAAGAAATTGAGTCTGAAGGAATTTATACGCATACACTAGAGGAATTAGCTCACGGGGCGAAAATGGCATGGCGCAACAGTAACCGCTGCATTGGCCGTTTGTTTTGGTCGACCCTGCAAGTGCATGACTGCCGGCATGTAAAGACAGAGGATGAGGTGAAGGAGGCGCTCTTTCATCATATTGAGTATGCGACAAATGGCGGGAAAATCAAACCGTCCATTACGATCTTTCCCCCAGAGAAAAACAGACAGAAGGAAGTCGTCATTTATAATCATCAGCTCGTTCGTTATGCAGGCTATGAAACGGAATACGGCATCATCGGCGACGAGGCATCTCTTGAATTAACAAAATTATGTGAAGAACATGGCTGGAAAGGGGAGGGCACACATTTTGATATTCTGCCTCTCATGTTTCAGCTTAAAGGTCAGCCGCCTGTTCTGTATGAGCTTCCGAAAGAAATCGTCCAAGAGGTAGAGATCACCCATCCTGAATATGATGGATTCCGTGATTTGGGACTAAAATGGTATGCGGTCCCGATTATTGCTGATATGAAATTAGAGATTGGCGGTATTCATTACAATGCTGCACCATTTAATGGCTGGTATATGGGCACAGAAATTGGCGCACGTAACCTAGCGGATGAAAACCGCTACAATATGCTGAAAAAAGTCGCTTCTCTTTTAGGACTGGACACAACCAAGAATTCGTCCCTTTGGAAGGATAAAGCCATTGTCGAATTGAACGTGGCGGTTCTCCATTCTTATCGCGAAGCAGGGGTAACCATTGTCGATCACCATACAGCAGCACATCAATTTAAGCAGTTTGAAAAACAGGAAGAAAAGGCTGAACGCAAGCTGACCGGGGACTGGACATGGCTGATTCCGCCAGTATCACCAGCTGCTACCCACATATTCCACAAGCATTACGACAATACCATTGTGAAACCAAACTATTTTTATCAGGAAAAGCCCTATCACAGGACAGAAAAAGCCTAGCGAGAGCTATATGTAATTCCATAAAAAGATGTCTTTTATCATAATACATGTGTCCTCTCATATGATGTTGAACATTTAAATTGATTAAAACAAAAGGGATAGATATCTATCCCTTTTTATTTATTTATGATGACCACAAAAGATCTCTTCCTTACTACAACAATGGGCGAAAGTTTGCGCTCTCGCATTCCACTTCTGGATGACTTTCTCACCCTGAGGCTGTTTATCCTTTTGCATTCCCTGCCAAGTTTGCTCCCATGAGGACCATTCCTTGATATTAACAGTTGTTATAACATTCAACTCCAATTTTTATTTTTTGTTTGAATTGCTTGTACTCGGTTCATCCAATTGCTCAGAATATCTGAGCCGCAGACTTATAAATACTAAGACCAATGCAATGACCGTTAGGAAAACCCCCAGCAATCGGAATCCTGTAAAGGTGAACGCACCTCCCATAATGATACCTGTCAACAGTGAAGATAAAATTGTACCCAAGTATCTTGATGTATTAAATAAGCCAGATGCTACACCTGCAATTTCTTTTGGAGAGCTTTTAAACAAAGCTGCCTGCATACCAACAGCGTTTAGCCCGTTGCTAAAACCGAATGCGGCTAACGCCAGGCACACACTGATGACTGGTGAACTTTGCGTCCATGTCACGATCCACACTGCCCCTACTACCATCAGTAATGAGGATACAATCAATGCAGGTCTGGGTCCTGATTTACCGACCCATTTCCCTGCTATTGGCGAAGCTATAATCGAGCTCAAGCCCAAGGTTAACATAAGAATCCCTGTCTGGAATTCACTGATATGACGTACCATTTGCAGGTATGATGGAATCCCAAAAAAGAGTGAATAATAAAGGAAGTTAACTAGCAAGTATTGTATATTGACCCAAGTCATCCCTGGATATTTGGCGAAGGTGCGTAAAGGAATAAATGGCGACACTGTTTTTAGCTCATGTCGCACGAATATTCCCACCGCAACGAGCCCGATTAGCACAACAACGATATTCCACATAGAGAAATGCCCAGATGACTTCGCTGCCAGCAAGCCAACTAGAAGGGCAATCAGACCCACCGCAAAGAGCAGAATTCCTGGCACATCAATCACACCCAGTAATTTTCGAAACGACATGTCACATGAAACCGTTGCTGCTGGTTCATCATTAGGAATCATTTTCCAAGCTAATATAAAGCTCGCCACTACAAACGGGGTATTGACGATGAAGATCGCTGGCCAGTCCCACCATTGAATAAGTACTCCTCCGGCAAAAGGTCCTATAGCTGCCGCACCGGATAGGAAAATTGATAAACCTGCTAAAGCATCTGATTGCTTTTCTGTAATATGAATGCGTACTATAGCTGTTCCAACTGCAATCAGCATACTAGTTCCGATGGATTGTACGATTCTGAACACAATAAGCCATCCGAAATTTGGAGAAAATGGAGCCAGAATAGAAGAAACTAAGGATACAACAAGACCAGCCAGAAATATCTTCCTCCGGCCGAATAAATCACTAGCCTTCCCCATGACAGGTTGGGCGATAGCACTAGCGATATAAAATGAAAACACAATCCAGGAAACAGCAGTAAAATCAATGCTATACACATGTTGCAACCTAGCAATAGCAACAGAAATCATTGATGAATTTAAAGGGTTTAATAATATTCCAAGTCCAACGGATATCATTAACCATCTGCTACGAGAATTCATTTTTTCTCCCCCTTTAAATTTGTTACATTGATATCTTACTTGGCATTTTACATTCATTCCAACGCATTTAAAGTTATGATATCATTGACCAAAAGGAATGATTGGAGAGAAAATGAAATGGAACTCCTTCAACTACAATATTTTCTAGAGGTAGCTCGATTAGAGCATGTAACTGAAGCTGCACGAAGCCTCCACGTTACGCAATCGTCGCTAAGCAAAACGATTCAGCGTCTGGAAGAAGATTTAGGGGTGCCTTTATTTGATCGCACAGGCAGGAAACTGCGTTTAAATGAATTTGGCAACAAATTCATTCGTCGCGCGGAAAGGGCTTTGTTTGAGTTGGAACAGGGAAAACAGGAGATTAGCGATTTGTCTAGAGGAGAATCTGGCACACTAAAGCTTGCGGTAACCACAGCAAGCACTTTGCCTCAGATTATGCGAGAGTTTCGTAAAAAACGTCCTAATATCCAATTTCATGTGCAAATGCTGACCACACTGGAAATGGTCACGCTTTTACATCGAGGCGAAGTCGATTTTTGCTTGTCGTCCTCTCCTTTTCAAGGGGAAGACATCGAATGTCAAGTTGTCTTTGTTGATCCCATTCTTGTAGCAGTTCCTAATGGGCATCGACTGGCAGACCGAACTAGCGTATGTTTAACAGAACTTAAGGATGAATGCTTTGTCGGTATGAAAAGAGGATACGGCACTCGTGATTTAGTAGACTCTGTATGCAAATCGGCTGGAATTGACCTTAAATATGTGTATGAGGGCGATGAACCTACACGTTTGATCAGTCTTGTAGAAGCTGAAATTGGACTTGCCTTCATACCAAGCACAGCAAAAATATCATGGGGAAAGATTAAATATTTGCAAGTTGAGAATCATGAACTTGTACGTGATATCGCTTTATTATGGCATACAAGTCGATACATGACGCAAGCTTCATTGGAATTCCGTAAAGTAGTTCTAGACTATTTTGAGGCAATATCGAACCAGTCCAATTAATCTTATGCATGACTCGTACCGATTCGATGTTTTTACGAGGTCTAAGTCCCAACCAGCCTCAAACATATTTCTACAAGTAGATGGTGATGAACAGTTTACTTGACGGAATCAATGTCCCACGCCTCCGTACGTTCTAGCCTGGCTACTGATAGATTAAATCTAAATAAAAAAAGTTCAACCAGAAAGTTCTGGCTGAACTATATAATACGAAAGTTCCGTCTAACTATCATGAATAGGAATAATGTTTACATATAGCTAGGTTTTTTATGACCGTATTCGAAAATCCTGATAATGAGCAAGCTCGGTGAGCGGCTCCATTTGCATGTCGGTGACTTTTGAAAAAGGACTTCCTTTCCGGACAGTCTCTAAGAAATCAATCACTTTCTGCTGCTCACCCTCTACCTTTAACTCGACATGACCTTCATCTGTGTTGCGTACCCAGCCTTTCATTCCACGATTGACGGCTTCTCCCTGAACAAAATAACGAAAGCCGACTCCTTGCACACGTCCTTTTACAATGGCGTGATAATGAATCATGGTCATCTCTCCTTTTTTCACATCGTACCATAGCCTGCATCTGATCTTCACGCCTCGACTATGATTTGATTGTCAAACGATGTAAAATAAAGGTCAGTAGACAACCAAAGGAGATGGCCATCGTGGGACAAAAGAGATACGACATAGAAGGAATCCAAGTGGGACAACCTATCATTACATATGCGAATGGAAAAGAAATCAAAACAGCCATCAACAAAAGGCGCATTCATGAGCCTGTGTATTTAAGTCAGATCAATTTTGAAGGAGATGGTCAGGGGGATTTGGTTCATCATGGGGGTTATGATAAAGCCGTCTGCGTCTTTCCGTATGATCATTATGCTCACTTTGAACAATTTTTAGGGGTACCATTACAGGAAGCTGCCTTTGGCGAGAATGTAACAGTACGCCAGCTAGTCGAAACGAATGTGCATATTGGCGATGTGTTTCAGCTTGGAGATGCATTTGTTGAGGTGAGCCAGCCAAGACAGCCATGTGTGAAATTGTCTCTTAAGCATGGCAACATGAAGCTTGTAAAGGAAGTGCAAAAAACAGGGTATACAGGCTTTTATTTACGTGTATTGAAAGAAGGCATGGTGCCGCCTGATGCATCGCTTGTACTAGTAGAAAAAGCGTCCCATCACATTACGGTCCATGAGGTCAATGAAGTCAAATATCGTCAAACAAGTCCAGAGAGACTGAAAGCCGTTCTTGAAGTAGATGCTTTAGCAGATGTGGTGAGGAAGTCTTTAGAAAAACGAATTCAGCACATTTAAAAAAAGCCGTACATCATTAAGATGTACGGCTTTTCAGCGTTTATGAGCTGCGTTTCTTTTGCTCAAGAAGATTTGCAAGGAAATATGTTTTTAAGCTTTGAAGCTTTCTTCCTTCATGCTTAGTCACACCAAGCTTCTTTAATTCTTCGACATACCAGCCTTTGCTACCATAATGCATGATAGAAAACTCCTTTCAATTGAAACTGCCTGCATTGTAACATCTCAAAAAAGGACGTGAAAAGCGTGCAGGTGTCAAGAAATGAAAACTGATTCTATCTGCCTATGATCCATGTATATGCTGGAAATATTGATTTATGAATTTGGCGGGTTGAGGGTAACGAGGATCATGCCGACCGTCATAATCATGATGACAACACCAAGATAGGTCATCATGGATTGTTTTTTCTTAATCCCTACAACCGTTAAGATAATACTTTCGATGAAAAAGATAACACCTATGATGATGAACCACATATCAAATAAGACCCCTTTCGCATATCTTTGCCTATTTTACCACAGGCATTTTTGTTTAGTCGTGACAGATTCGTGAAACGGGCATGAAAAAATCCCCTCCAGTGGAGGAGGGGACCCGCTGCTTACAGCTTTGTTAAAATAATCGGTTCGTCTTTAGTGATCACAATCGTATGTTCAATCTGTGCGACTAGACTTTTATCTGGTGTTTTAAATGTCCAGCCATCATCAGCCTGATAAATCGATTCAGCATTTGTTGAAATGAAAGGTTCAAAGGCAATGACTGTGCCATTTTTAAACAAAGCATTATCGAATGGATCATAGTAGTTCAAGATATGGTTAGGTGCTTCATGCAGATTCTTCCCAATGCCGTGTCCTGTCAGGTTTTTAATGACGGTAAATCCTTGTTCTTTCGCTGTATTGTAGACCGCACGGCCAATTTGGTTTTGTCTTTTACCGGCTTTTGCATGCTTTAATCCTTCAAGGAACGCATCCTCCGCACACTTACATAATGCTTCAAGACGAGCATCACCTGTACCTAAAACAAATGAAATGCCTGTATCGGAATAATAGCCGTCCAGTTCTGCTGAGATATCAATGTTCACGAGGTCGCCCTCTTGTAAAATGGTTGTTTCACTAGGGATACCGTGTGCAACTTCATCGTTCACGCTGATACAAGTGGTACCAGGGAAGTCATATTCCTTTTCAGGTGCTGAATTGGCCCCATGTTCTTCTAATATTTTTTTCCCAATCAAATCTAATTCTTTTGTAGACATGCCTGGTGTCGCTTGGCTTTTCATTTCTTCTCTTGCCAAAGCGACAATTCGGCCGACTTTTTTTAAGGCTTCTAACTCATGATCATGTTTGACAATCACTGTTCATTCCTGCTTTCTATATCTTCATTCTATTCAATAGCTTACCACATTTTACGCAAAAAGAGTAAAGAGCGGAATTCAAATGAATGTGGACAAATTGGTATAGATAACTAGACGTGCATATGATATATTTTTTATGAACATCATGAATGATTTGGTCATGATGATGACAAAGGGGGGAAATCAGATGGTGTTTCAGTTTTTTCAAAAGCTAGGAAAATCATTTATGCTTCCAATCGCTGTACTTCCAGCAGCAGGGATTATTTTGGCCATTGGGCGGGAGGATGTATTCAATATCCCGTTTATTCATGCGGCAGGGAATGCAATTTTTGCGAACTTGGCTTTAATTTTTGCAATGGGTGTAGCGATTGGTATTTCAAAGGATGGGAACGGGGCAGCGGCATTATCAGGAGCGATCTCTTATTTTATTTTGTCAGCCGGTACAACGTCGATTAACTCAACCAACAATATGGGGGTATTGGGCGGTATTTTATGCGGGCTTTTGGCAGGTTATGTTTACAATAAATTTAAGGATACGAAACTGCCGGAATACTTAGGTTTCTTTAGCGGAAGGCGGCTTGTGCCTATAATGACCGCACTTTTCACCATTCTATTAGCAGCCGTTTTCGGTTATGTATGGCCGCCGATTCAAAGTGTAATCAATGATTTAGGAGAATGGATTTTAAGTCTAGGTGCAACAGGTGCAGGGCTGTTTGGTTTCTTTAACCGATTGCTCATTCCATTAGGACTTCACCATGTCTTGAATAACTTATTTTGGTTTCAATTCGGTGAATTCAGCGGGGCAACAGGGGATTTAGCGCGATTCTTTAAAGGAGATCCAAGCGCGGGTGTCTTTATGACCGGATTCTTCCCAGTGATGATGTTTGGTCTGCCAGCGGCATGTCTAGCCATGGTTGTAACTGCAAAACCTGAGAAACGAAAAGCAACAGCTGGTCTGATGATTGGGATGGCACTTACATCATTTATAACAGGGATCACTGAACCAATTGAATTTTCTTTTATGTTTTTATCACCCCTTTTATATGGTGTCCATGCTATTTTGACGGGGCTTTCGCTTTTTATTGTGAACACTCTTGGGATTCATAGCGGATTTGCCTTTTCAGCAGGTGCGATTGATTACGTCTTAAGCTTCGGTATTGCGCAAAAACCGATCTTGCTTCTTGTAGTAGGAATCATTTATGGCGTCGTGTACTTTGTCGTTTTCTATTTCCTCATTAAACTATTAAAGCTGAAAACACCAGGCAGGGAAGATGATGACATGGAAGATATCGCAGCGGATGATGCGGTGACGGCAGGAGGAGCGAGTGTGCTCGTAGAGGGGCTTGGCGGCAAAGACAATATCACCACGATTGATCATTGTGCCACACGTCTTCGCTTAACAGTAGAGGATACTAATTTATTAAATGAAGCTACATTGAAAAAAGCAGGTGCCAAAGGGGTGCTGACTTCTGGAAAAACATCCGTACAAATTATTATTGGAACGAATGTAGAATTTGTCGCAGATGATCTCCGTAAGGAAGTCGATCGAGATTAAAAAAAGCGTTCAGCCAGGTCAAATGGGCTGAACGTTTTTTTGTTTACGCTGTTCGATCACTAGCACAATACTGATCACAACGAGTAAGAACCATGAGCTAATTTTCCCTAGATGAACAATGGACCAAGCATGCTGCTGATTTGGATATTGCCATGCGCCTAAAAAGGTGGTGACATTTTCGGCAATCCAAATAAAAAAGCCAATCAGGAGAAATGAAACAACAAGCGGCATTCGAAAGGAAGATGGACCAACCTGAAACGAAACCGACGTTTTCCGAAACACAACAACAAGCAGACATGTCAGCCACCACCTGACATCATAGAGCCAGTGATGCGTAAAGAAATTGAGATAAATGCACAAACTGATGCCAATTGAAAGAAATGGATGAGGCCAGTCGGCCACTTTTACATGAAGTCGTGAAAATGCCTGATAAATATAACTAGCCACACTTGCATACATAAAGCCGCTATAAAGTGGAACCCCAAATATTTTTGTATAAGCTTCTTCTGGATAGGACCAAGAGCCCATATGTACTTTATACACTTCTAAACAGATTCCTATGAGATGAAATAGACAAATGACCTTTAGCTCCGCCCAAGTCTCCAACCGCAGCGTCAGCATCAGGATCTGAGCTGCGATGCAAAGCAGTAGAATGAAATCATACCGGTGAAGAAAAGGAATAGACACCGTCTTTGATAGGGCAAGCGCCGCAAAGATCATGACGGGGAATAGACATGAGATGGCCTGTAAATAAGCAAAATGAAATAGTGTTTTCATACAAAATTAAACCCCTTTTTATTGTCTGAAATGACTTAGACGGTTTTAGCAAGGGAAAAGTTTACCTCAACTAGATATTCATGAACAATTTGTGAATATATATGTGAAAAAGATCACAAATTAGATATAGAATAGTATAATAAGATCATAAAGAAAATATGAAATATTTCACATAATTTAAAAGGAGGCATCATCATGTTTACAAAATTCTTACAAACGAATGTATGGGCAGCCGTTATCCTTTTGGCAGCAAGACTTTATATCGGATGGACTTGGCTGACATCTGGTATTGGAAAACTAACAGGTGGATTTGATGCATCAGGCTATTTGCAATTTGCGATATCTGAACCTGTCGTCAAAGATGGTCATCTTGTGTATCCGTTCTATGTATGGTTTTTAGAAAATGTCGCTTTGCCAAATGCCGGACTATTCAGTGCCATGGTCATGTGGGGAGAAATCTTAGTAGGCCTAGGATTAATTGTTGGATTATTCACAACAACGGCAGCCTTTTTTGGAAGCGTGATGAATGTCTCTTTCTTACTAGCTGGAACCGTCTCTGTGAACCCGCTGCTTCTTCTGATCGCAGTCTTCATCATGGCAGCGAAAGGAAATGCCGGAAAACTTGGTCTTGATTATGTAGCAGGTCCAGTCCTCAAACGAAAACTGAAAAGAAAACCGCAGTTAGAAGTGGCATCATAATAAAAGAAAAGCATCCTGAGTAAACGCTCAGGATGCTTTTTTATTTAAGAATCGGCTTTAATGAGGTTGATATGCAGGACGGTGAGCTCATGCTGACTCATATCTGGATCATGGCCTACTATAAATTCGAGTTCATAATCACCGGTTTGATACACATATTTTTTCTCTTTTGTCTGCGGAATGGTGCTCACTGAATCCGCTGGTCCAAGCTGTTTCTTTAGTAACGAAGGGGTCATACCGCCGATATTTGTTTCTTTTTCTACATTTGTACCGAAATAACGGATTTCATCAATTTTGCCTTTTGCATCATAGTGAAAAGCAAATCCGGGATTTCCCATTTCCGCATGATACAAATCAAAGCTGCTTTGACCTGTTTCTGGATATGGATTTCCGAGCTTATGATGAACGTCTTTTTTTGTTTGAACGCCTATTTTCAGGCCCTTCGCATAGTAGGGCATTTGTCCTTTATGTGCCAGCTTATAAATACTGTTAAGCGCGGCTTTTGGACCTTGAGGAACGGATTGCTCTGCGGCCATGGCGTGTGCTGAGACAGCAGGGTTGAAACCGAATAGGGCAGACGAAGCAAGTGAGGCAGTCACGACAAAAGCTGCTGTTTTCTTCATGATAAATCCCTCCTTCTTCTCCTATACCCGGTGCCATCATGATCAAACGTGAAAAGAACCAGCTGATCAAGGATCGGCTGGTTCTTAGCATGAGAACGTTATTTTGAAGAAGAGCTGGATTCATCTTTGGCGGAAGAGGAATCCTTTTCATCCTGTACTTTCTTTGTATAGTCATAGTCGTTGCGGTCAATCGGTGTAAAGCCTTTAGGCTTGTAGAAACGGAGTAAATCTTCGGTGACAATCTTATCAGATGTCTCCAGCATCTTTTTCACCGTTTCATTTTCTTGTGATGCCTTGTCAGTTGGCTCGATTTTCTCGCCTGTTTTGTTGCTGTAATAGTTATTGCCTACTTTTGTGTAGTCCTTAGACACGAAGTCACCATTTCTAAATGGCACAAGCTCTTTAAAGTTCTTCGATAAGATATCAGAACCAGACATTAAATAGTTCTTCGTATCATCGCCAAGCAGGTGCAGAAGAGTTGGTGCGACATCGACTTCACCAGAGTATTTATGAATCTGTCCGCCTTTTACGCCAGGAACATGGATAAAGAGCGGCACACGCATGAGCTGCGCATTTTCATAATCTCCGATTTTTTGCCCTGTCACTTTTTCCATCGCTTCATTATGATTTTCAGAAATACCGTAATGATCTCCGTACATAATGACGACTGTGTTGTCATAGAGACCTGACTTTTTCAAATCGTTGAAGAACTGTTCAAGCGCTTCATCTAAATAATGAGCCGATTGGAAGTAGTTATCTACGACAGAGTCACCGAAATCACCAGGTTCGAAATCAGTATCACCTTCATCCATTCCAAATGGGAAATGGTTCGATAATGTAATGAATTTCGAATAAAACGGCTGCTTCATGTTTTTAAGGATTGGCATGGATTCTTTGAAGAACGGTTTGTCTTTCAGTCCATAGTTCTTCGTATCCTGCTCGTTCATATCGTAGTACTCAGAATCGTAAAATCTGTCATATCCAAAGGATTTAAACATTTCATTACGGTTCCAGAAGGTTTTCGTATTGCCATGGAATTCTGCTGACGTATATTGATCCTTCTTCAAAATACCAGGAAGTGCTTGATATGTGTTTTGCGCTTTGTTAATAAAAACAGAGCCCTGTGATAATGGGAATAACCCAGTATCCATCATAAATTCAGCATCAGACGTTTTTCCCTGTCCTGTTTGATGGAAGAAATTATCAAAGTAAAACGTTTTGTTGTCGTGTGCCAATGAATTAAGGAATGGCGTTACTTCTTTTCCATTCACCTTATAATCAATGACAAAGTTTTGCAGAGATTCAAGAGAAATTGTAATGACGTTCATGCCTTTCGCTTTCCCGTAATAAGCAGGGTTAGGATCAGCGCTGTTCGCTTTTAAATAGTTCTCTACATCTGTCACGTCATTTGAATTTGCCAGAGCACGCTGGCTGTTTGATTTCACATTTTGAATGGCATCAAACACAGTAAAGTTATAAGCACCTAAATATTTAACTAAATAATTGCGGTCGAACGATCTTGATAAAAGCTCTGGACGATCGATCTCTGCAGCCACTAAGTTTAAAACAAAGATCACAACAGAGGACACAAGGACGAGTCTAAACGATTTTGACTTTTGAACAGGTACAGTGGCTGTACTTGTTTGCTGCTGCCTTTTCATGCGGACTGCAAGTACAATCAAAATGATTGTATCAATAAAGTAAAACACATCAGTCCAACGCATGAGTGAAAATGCACTATCACCTAATTGTCCGCCATTCGTTCCTGCCTGCATCACTGTAGGCAGCGTGATAAAGTCATTGAAGAATCGATAGTACACGATGTTTGCGTATAGTAAAAAAGACATGAAAAAGTGAATCACAATGATAGCGGCAGGCTGCCATTTTTTCTTGAACAATAAAGCAAAGCCAAGAAAGAACAAGCTGGAGCTAATAGGATTCACGAAAAGCAAAATATGCTGAAGCACATTTGATATACCAAGTTTAAATTCGATTAAATACGCTGAATACGTTTTGAGCCATAGTAAGGTGGCTGCAATCAGAAAGAAGCCGAGACCTCTTTTTTGAATAAATGTTTTCATATAAACACTCCTTTTCTCCGTTAAACGGAAGAGGCGGAACGAAAGAAAACGAACCATTAGAATATACCACGAAATGCACAAATAGAAAAGTCATAACCGGTGAAGAGCCTTTGCAAGCCTGTCCGAGTAATAAAAGGAGAGAAAATGAAAATATTCGCCCGTCGAAAAACTTTTTATGAAAATCGACCTATTATTGACAGAAAATTCAGCAATTTTCCAGTTGCTATATCAATAAAACAGGTAAAAAGATACAAGTCTAAAGAATTAATTTGATTTCTACAATGGTCATTTAGAGAGTATTTCCATTGTTTATTAATGTTTATGCAGGTTAAACAAAAAAAATGAGCCATGTAATGGAATAAGACGATGGATAAAAATTCCTCCTATACGATATATCAATATATTTTTGTGTTTCGTGAACATAATGGTTTTCATGTGTTTTTTAAGGGTTTCATTTATTTTAATTAGTGAACAAATTATCTAAATATACTTAAGTGAACATATCGAGACTATAAACTTCTGAATTGGGGTCGATATAGACAGTGACAGGAAATCTTCCATTGAAAGGATTGATAGTATATGACTGTACGAGCAGAGAACCTCGTTCAGAACTGGTTTCCGAGTGAGGACGGAAATGCAGGAGAGCGTAAAGAACTCATCAAATTGATGGAGCAGATCATTTCAGGGGTCGATGACCTGAAAGATCCCAACCGTGCACACCTTAAAGGTGAAAAGAATCGTGGGGAGGACTTTTACAAAAAGCTCACCGAAACAAGTCAAATTCCGATGAACGGCCAGCAAGCGGAACTTGTGAATGAAGAATTACTGAAGCTTTTACATAACCATCCATACCACACCAAGTATTTCTTCACGAACATTTTGCCAATGGCAAGTACACCAGGAATTTTAGGCATGCTGACAGCTATGCTGGTAAACGGAAACAACCTTTGGGATGTTTATGGACCAGCAGGTGCGGAAGCTGAGGTCAGAGTGGTCTCAATGATGTCTAAGCTCATCGGATATGATCCAAATATGAGCGGGGGATACACAACATGGGGAGGTCAAGGAGCGATTTTTTCAGGACTTCGTTTAGCGATCGCAAAAGCTGCGCCGGAGTCACTGCGAAAAGGAGTTCCACAAAATCTTTATGCGTTTTGTTCTGATGCTGCACATTACAGCTTATTTAAGTCAATGGAAGCAACAGGACTTGGCACAAACAACTTAATCAAAATTAAGACGAATAAAGATCATTCAATGGATATGGAAGATTTGCGTTGTCAAATGGAACGTGTTGCACAGAGTGGCGGGATTCCCGTTTATATTGTGGCAACAACCGGAACAACAGATGCCATTGCAATTGATGATGTCAAAGGGGTACGTGAAACAGCAGAAGCGATTGCTGAAAAGTATGGTCTGAAGGTGCCGCATATTCATGCAGATTCGGCGCTGGGTGGATTCTTTGCTTTCTTTAACGAGTATGATGTATCAGAAAACCCGCTGCAATTCTCAGTCGGTGTTCTTCGTATGCTAAAAGAAATCAAAGCGAAATTCCAGCATCTTTCACTTGCAGACTCGATGTGCTTTGATTTTCAAAAGCTCGGCCAAACACCTTACACATCCAGTTTATTCTTAGTGAAAAACGCTGCTGACTTAAAGCGTTTGGACCTGGAAGAACAAGAGACGCCATATGTTGGCCATAGAGGCTACGGTGAATACCATACGGGTTATACGCTTGAGTGCTCAAGAATGGGAAGCTCGATCAGTATGCTGAGTGTGCTCTTAACGTTTGGGGTTGAAGGCTATCAGCGCTTGCTCGGTCAATTCTTAGAAGTGAACCTTGCCTTCAGAGAAGCACTTAGTCGAGAAATTCCGCAAGCAGAAGTCGTGAATGATGACAACGTCGGAATGGCTACATTATTTAGAATTTACCTAGACGGCTCACCGCGTTTTCAAGAAGAGATTTCTGGCGAAGCGACTTCAATGGAAATTGAGCGAAACAATGAATTGAACAAAATGCTGTTTGAAAAACTTGGAGAGAAAAGAGACGAGATGTTCTTTGGCGATACAACGAAGTTTTTACTTGTCAACTCAAAAGAAGGCCAAGAATTCTATCTAAGTGTTAGTAAGTTTTTTGTCATCTCACCTTATACGTTACCAGAGCATATCCCTCATATCGTATCTTATTTAAAAGATGTGATTGCATCTGTTTGTGGACAATTTGAAAATGTACATGCTTAAATCAAATCTGAGAGTGGAGATGTAGGAAAAAATGGCGAAACAAAGGAAATTTGGAGGATACACGATATCCTCTAAAATCATGTCAGTCGTTACCGTAACATTACTCGCAACCGTTGCATTATTCGTTCTAACCTTTTATCTAGTCAGCCAGGATTTATCATCACAGTTATTAAAGCAATTTGATTATCGATTAACAACAGATATTGATACCGCCAAAAAAGAAATCGATAACATCGATGGAAACGTGCTCAGCATTAGCGGGAAGGATGATCCCATTTATGCCGAGATCAAAACGAAATTCACAGAGCTTCAAAAAGATCATACGCTTGAGAACTTATACGTGTTATCTAATAAAGGCGGTAAAGAAAGAATTATCGTATTAACTGGAGAAGACAATGATTTTGACCAGGATTATGCATTCTCAGATGAGATGAAACAAGCTCTTTCTGAAGATAAAATGGTCAAAAGTGATATTTACAAAGATTCATTTGGTACACATAAATCAGTCTTTTTGCCAATTAAGGATTCAGGTGGTGAGCTGACAGGGATTTTAGGCATTGATTTAGATGCGTCTGTCGTGCCTCAAACAACGCAGAAGTTGATGATCTATATCACAGTGGCATCTGCCATTGTGCTTATCGGTGGATTACTCTTCTCATACTTCATGGGAAGAAAGATTGCAAAACCAGCACGTTCCTTGATGGAATCAGCGAATCGAATTGCTGACGGTGATTTAACTGGTATGGTAGAGGTTGAAAGTAAAGATGAGATCGGCCAGCTTGCCGCATCCTTCCAAAAGATGCAGGGACGGATTAAAGAGCTCATTTCGAAAATCTCAAACTCATCTAGTGAAGTGTCGAAAATGTCTTCACAGCTTCGTACGGTGACGACTGAATCAAGTCAAAGTGCGCAGCAAGTATCAGAAGCCATGACGAATATGAGTGAAGGAATCAATGATTCTGTCGCAAATATCACGGATTGTACGACATCCGTTGCTGAGATCGATACGCAAATCGAAGGCGTCACAAAAGAAGTTGATGAAATGAAATCTGTTTCATCTAACGTACAAGAGCAGTCAGAATCTGGTCAAAAATTAGTGAACCATGTGCTTGATCATCTGAATATGCTACATGACAAGATGACCAACTCAAAGCAGGCAGCAGAAGAATTACAATCTCATTCAACGGAGATTGAAAGTGTCATCTCAATTATTACGGACATTTCAGCCCAAACGAATCTGCTTGCACTGAATGCTTCAATTGAAGCGGCACGTGTTGGAGAAGAAGGAAAAGGTTTTGCTGTTGTGGCAGATGAGGTGCGCAAGTTAGCTGAGCAATCAGCGGATGCGGCTAAAACCGTTTCAGACCTTGTCATCGGCACACAGGAAAACAGTCAGCGCGTTCTTGAAAGTGTAGAGGAAAGTAGTAAAGCAGTGGAAGAAGGACGTGAGCAAATGGAAGGCACGTCACAAAATTTCGCTTTGATTTACGACGGTGTATCTCAGTTTTCAAGAAGAACGAACAATTTGCTTGCTTCTATTAAGCAAGTTGAGCAAGCATATCAAACGATTTCTACATCGATTGAGCAAATTTCTGTTGTATCAGAAGAACATGCAGCCAGCTCTCAAGAAGTGGCGGCAGCAACAGAACAGCAAAGTGCTGGTATGCAGCAAATTTCAAGTGCGATTGAACAGCTCTCTGACATGTCAGAGGACTTAGCACAAATGGTCTCAACCTTCAAAGTCGACAATAAATAACGAGAAAGGGCTAAAATATTTTAGCCCTTTTTCTCTTTTCAGCGAAGAAGGGACGAGCACCTGAGCGCAGGATAGACACCGAATGCGAGGGAGTGTCTAGATGCTGAAGCTGGCTCTTGTGAGAGAGCCAGCTTTTTTGCTATGCTTAATCAAATACTTGCGGCGAAAGGAGAAACGCTATGGATTTTGCGCAGAGATTATCAGAAGAACGGATCAAAAAAGCGATGGATAACGGGGCTTTTGAAGGATTATCTGGCTTTGGGAAACCTCTGCCAAAAGATGATGCTGCTCATGTACCAGAAGAACTTAGAATGGGCTACCGCATCATGAAAAATGCCGGATTTGCTGGGGAAGAAACAGCGCTGAAAAAAGAACTCATGACTGTCAAAGAATTACTTCAATCAAGCATAGATGGAGAAGAAAGAAAGAAACTGTCTCTTATCTGTGAAGAAAAACAAAAACGTCTGGATGAACTTACATCTAAGCGCCAAACTTTTGCCCGCCCAGCCTCCTCCTTTTACAAAAATAAGGTCTACGAGAAATTAACGGAGCATAAAAAAAGAGGATGACACGCTGCCTCTCCCTGAGCACATTGAGGGAGCTTTTTTATGTAAGCGCTACATTTTGTTGTTGACTACATGTATATACAAATATAAAATATAAAATATAAAGTAACATGTATATACAAGTTTTTTGGTTCTTTTTTCTTATATAAAAAAACGATCTCGGAGGGGATAGTATGGCTGATTATCAGGCAGCAGCAGATCAGATTGTGAAAGCCATCGGCGGCAAAGAAAATATTGATCAAGCGACACATTGTGTAACAAGGCTGCGCTTTGTGCTGAAAGATGAAGGCAAGGTGGATGAGAAAGCACTTGAACAAATTGATGAAGTGAAGGGATCTTTCTCAGCGAACGGTCAATACCAAGTGGTTATCGGCCAAGGGGTCGTCAATCGAGTATATGCCGAAATGGTCAAAAGGACGGGGATTGGGGAAGCCACAAAAGAAGACGTCAAGCGTGCCTCTGATCAAAAATTAAATCCATTGCAGCGTGCTGTGAAAACGCTTGC
Source organism: Bacillus sp. FSL M7-0791 (assembly GCF_038627085.1). Lineage (NCBI taxonomy): Bacteria > Bacillati > Bacillota > Bacilli > Caryophanales > Bacillaceae > Bacillus > Bacillus sp. FSL M7-0791. The sequence continues at coordinate 763,942 of NZ_CP152022.1, forward strand.
GGATATCTTTATACCAATTCTTCCTGCCATCGTCACAGCCGGTTTATTAATGGGGATTAATAATATTTTAACAGCTCCTGATATTTTCTTCGATCAAAAATCGATTGTGGATGTGTATCCGGCATGGGCTGATTTAGCGAATATGATCAACTTAATTGCAGGCACTGCCTTCACCTTCCTGCCAGCATTAATTGGCTGGTCAGCTGTGAAGCGGTTTGGGGGAAATCCGCTTTTAGGAATGGTCCTTGGACTGATGCTCGTACATCCGGACTTGTTAAACGCATGGGGCTATGGAGCGGCTGAGAAGACCGGTGACATTCCTGTTTGGAACTTGTTTGGACTTGAAGTGCAGAAGGTAGGCTATCAAGGACAGGTTCTTCCGATACTCGTCGCCTCCTATTTACTTGCAAAGCTCGAATTATTTATCACAAAACGGACACCTGAAAGTATTCAGCTGTTAGTTGTTGCACCGATTACGTTATTAGTCATTGGATTTTTATCATTTATCGTCATTGGACCTGTTACCTTTGCAATCGGTAATGTTTTAACATCTGGACTTGTAGCCGTATTCCAGCAATTCGCAGCACTTGGCGGTCTATTATACGGCGGACTGTATGCAGCATTAGTCATTACAGGAATGCACCATACGTTCCTTGCTGTGGATATTCAATTGATTAACTCAAAGCTGCACGGCACGTTCCTATGGCCAATGCTTGCACTGTCCAATATCGCACAAGGATCAGCTGCACTGGCAATGATGTTTGTCTTAAAAGATGAAAAACAAAAAGGACTTTCGCTGACATCAAGTATTTCTGCTTATTTAGGAATTACCGAACCGGCGATGTTTGGGGTCAACCTGCGTTATCGATTCCCATTTATTTTTGCACTGATCAGCTCAGGATTAGCCGGTATGTTTATCGCCTCTCAAGGGGTGCTGGCAAGCTCAGTTGGTGTTGGAGGCATTCCAGGAATTTTCTCCATTATCCCGAAATATTGGGGTGCATTTGCAATTGGAATGGTGATTGTACTCATCCTCCCATTCATCGGTACTCTTTTATATGCAAAACTAAAAAAGAAGAAGGATTTTTCAGAAGAACTTAACTAGTGGTGGTGAAGGAAATTGAATCAGCAATCAAATGAACCATGGTGGAAAAAAGCGGTGGTCTATCAAATTTATCCGAAGAGCTTTTTAGATACAACGGGCTCTGGTACAGGGGATATCAATGGCGTGACGAAAAAGCTTGATTACATTAAAGAGCTTGGGGCGGATTGTATTTGGCTCACGCCAATGTATGAGTCCCCGCAGCATGACAACGGCTATGATATTAGTAATTATACAAAAATCCACGACATGTACGGCACAATGACAGATTTTGAACGCATGCTGAAGGAAGCGCATGAGAGAGGAATACGAGTCATCATGGATCTAGCCGTTAACCATACATCCATTTTCCATGAGTGGTTTCAAGCCTCGCGTGAGTCAAAGGATAACCCATACCGGGATTATTATATTTGGAAGGAGCCAAAAGCGGACGGATCTCCGCCGAATGATTGGCAGTCGAAATTTGGCGGCCCAGCCTGGGAGTTTGACGAAGTAACAGGAGATTATTATCTTCATTTATATGATGTCACTCAGGCGGATCTCAATTGGGAGAAGGATGAGGTGCGCGGGCAAGTATATGACATCATGCACTTCTGGTTTGAAAAAGGAATTGATGGGTTCAGGCTGGATGTCATCAACAACATCTCAAAGGATCAGCGCTTCTTAGATGACGCCGGACAATCTGTGCAAGGCGACGGCCGCATGTACTATACGGATGGGCCGAGAATTCATGAATTTCTGCATGAAATGAACCAGGAGGTTTTTTCGAAATACGATAGCATGACAGTTGGAGAAATGTCTTCAACGAATATCGCAGACTGCATTCGGTATACAAGACCTGATCGGCAGGAGCTGGATATGACGTTCAATTTCCATCATTTAAAGGTGGATTATCCAAACGGCGAAAAATGGGCGATCGCACCATTTGATTTTCAAGAATTAAAGTCGATTCTGTCTGAATGGCAGACGAAAATGCATGAGGGCGGCGGCTGGAATGCGTTGTTCTGGTGCAATCATGATCAGCCGCGGATCGTCTCAAGGTATGGTGATGATGACACGTATCATCAGCAATCAGCGAAGATGCTGGCGACCACGATTCATCTGATGCAGGGGACTCCTTATATTTATCAAGGTGAGGAAATTGGCATGAAGAATCCTCGCTTTGAGGACATTTCGTCTTACCGTGATATCGAATCACTCAATATGTACGAAGTCATGCTTGAAAAGGGAAAATCAAAGGAAGAAGCACTCGCCATTTTACAGGTCAAGTCAAGAGATAATGCAAGAACACCAATGCAGTGGACCTCAGAGAAGAATGCAGGTTTCTCAACAGGAACACCTTGGATTGAGCCAGCCCATAACGACATTTCGGTCGAAGCTGCGTTAAAAGACCGGACGTCCATTTTCTATCATTACCAAGCCCTTTGCAGACTGCGTAAAGAACTTGATGTGATCACATATGGCAGCTTCTCCTTACTTTTAGCAGAAGATCCAAAGATTTTTGCTTATGTTAGAGAAAGCAAGGATGAGAAGCTCCTCGTGATCAATCACTTTTATCCAGGGGAGGCGGACTTTACGCTTCCTGATGAGCTTGTGCAGGCTGTAGATGAGATGGAGGGGCAAGTCCTGTTATCCAATTATGAGGATGTGCCGGCACATATCAAGGGATTTACGTTGCGCCCATATGAGTCAATCGTTTATCATTTAACCAAACGCTAGAAAATGGGGCGGAGGGAAAATGAAAGAGAATAAGTTTCGAGTGATTTATGATCAGCTCGCAAGACGAATTGAGCAAGGTGAATGGCAGGATAAAGGCATCCTCCCATCAGAACATGAGCTTTCTATCATGTACGACACGTCCCGGGAGACGGTGAGAAAGGCATTAAATATTCTTGTACAAAATGGCTATATTCAAAAAATCCGCGGAAAAGGCTCTGTATTGCTGAATCGGGAGAAAATGCAGTTCCCTGTATCAGGTCTTGTCAGCTTTAAAGAGCTTTCTCAAACGCTTGGCCGAAAGACAGTCACAACGGTTCATGAATTTGGCTTAATTAAACCGGATCAGTATATTCAATCTCAGCTGAAAATTGATGAACAGACAGACGTTTGGAAAGTCATTCGATCTCGTAATATTAGCGGGGAAGAAGTGATTTTAGACAAGGACTACTTCTTGCAAAAGCATGTCGAAGTCTTGACTAAAGACATATGCGAAGGATCAATCTACGAGTATATTGAGGGAGAACTCGGTGTATCGATCAGCTATGCTCAAAAGGAATTTGTGGTAGAGCCATGTACAGAAGAGGATGCGAAGTACCTTGATTTGAAGGGATTTGACCATGTTGTCGTGGTAAAGAATTATGTGTTCTTAGAGGATACGAGTCTATTTCAATACACAGAAAGCCGTCACCGATTAGACCGCTTCAGATTCGTCGATTTTGCTAGAAGAGAAAAAACGGACAGAGCATAGGCTCTGTCCGTTTCAATTTTTGGAGAAGCGGGGATATACAACGACAAGATCATGATTTATAGGAGGAAAAATGATTAGACTGAATCGACCACTAAAATTAAGGGATTTAGAAATTTTTAGCGTGATGAAAGATCATCGAATATTATGTTACGTGATTATTGAAGATACTCGAAAACCGTTTACGGAAGAAGATCGAAAACTAGAGCCATTATGTTATATGGATGAAGAAGATATACAAGCGATTTTGAATGTGTTTCATATTTCAATTATTAATGATGAAAAGTTAAGTGAAGAGGATTTAACTCTTGTAGAGGATTATTTTGCTGATTTTGTGAATAATACGAACTTAACGAATTTTATTATAAGAGATTATGTTCAAGAGGATTTATATGCCATCGATGATGAAGATGATATCACGTTCTTCAATAGAATGCTGCGTCATATAGGATCAGATAATGTGAAAGAATTTGATAAGCGCAATTGGATTTATTTATCCCAAGATTGAGATGAAAAGAAGACAAAGGGCTAAAATCAAGATCATTTTAGCCCTTTGTCAACAATATGAGGACAGAGCATACGCTCTGTCCTTTTTTAGGATGATACATTTTTTCTTGTACGCTTGCGCTGGTAGTAATATAGGATACCGCCTAAGGCAAGCATAAGAACACCAATCAATACAGCTGTATACATCATCGTTGCTGTATTAGGCAGTGTGCCGCCTGGGAGTCCGGTTCCATCTTGGTTTGGATCTGTACCTGTACCTCCGCCTGGCGCTGAAGTTCCGCCGTCTCCGATAGTTTGATCTGGCGTTGTTCCAGCTGCCCCGCTTTGGTTGAGTACGGTATATTCGCTGAAGTGTTCAGTTTGACCTGATACGACCCCATTTTCGAACGATCCGTTACTTGTTTTGGCATAACGGTTTTTCTTGCGGTCTACATAATATACACCAGGTTTCTTCGCCTTTTGAGGCTCATCTAATGTAAAGGATAGTGTGACAGGATCTTTAAAGGTAGAAACCTTTTTTTGATCTTGTTTGATTTGGAAATCATACGTATCCGTTAATGCATTTTTCACCTTATTCGTCTTTTTCATCCATATATCTGCGCTATTTTCGGACAAATTAGAGAGCGGTAATACGAGTCCCACTTTGTCATGATAGATGGTGACGTTTGGATCTTGCTCTCTTTTCCTCAGCTCGGCTACCTGCGCTTTTGATAGAGACAATTGAACGTTTTTCGCTTCGCTTGCTTTGTCTAAATAGAGCAATGCTTTGTTTGTATGCTGCACATACGTTTGGAATTTCTCATCATCTTGAATGTCATAGGCGCCTTTTCCTTTCGCACGCGGAAGGAACACTTCTTTCACTCGATGATCGATGACAGGAGAAATATGCCCGCCGTCTGCCTGTTCAATTTGCTCTTTGAAGATTTCATAGTCAACATAGCCTAAGTCTTCGCCGTGAGAAGCTTCTGTAAAGACGCTGTAGCCATCTCCGCCTGTGCCGACAAATGCGTTTGTCGCCACGCGGTATGTTTTCTGATCATCAATGTCTGTTAGTTTGCCGTTTTGGTCTTTCAGTTTGACATCAATGAGTCTGCTGCCAGCTGGTTTACTCAGCGTAAACGTATATTCAATGCCGGCTACATGAGGGAATGCGCCGCCGCCTTCCTCAATGCCTGAAAGCCCTTGTTCGAGTGCTTTCTTAATTTGGCTGCCTTTTAAATCTGCGACATAGAGTGTGTTTCCGAATGGCATGACCGTTAAAATATCACCTAATGTGATATCTCCTTTTTCAATGCTGCCTCGAATACCACCGCCGTTTGTGATGGCAAGATCAGCACCAGCAGATTCTTGTGCTTTTTTCAGCATACCGTCAGCAATAAAGTTCCCAAGGTTCGTTTCCTTCGCACGGACATGCTCGCGTTGTCCATCTAAGAGGACATCGGTAGACCCGACTTTTTCCGTTTTTAAATCTTGAATATCTGCCTTGTACTGATCGAGGATCGCTTTTGCATCGGCATCTTCTTTGACAGAGTCATCGATGGTGATGAGGTCAAAAGAAGATTCCTTTGGCTGTACGACTCCTTTTTGATTAAAGGCCACGTCTACTTTTCCTAAGAATTGTCCGTAGTCTTTTACCTGTGCGACAATCGTTGGTTCTTTCTTATTGACGACCTTTAATTTTTCAACAAGGGTGTGCGTGTGACCGCCAATGATTAAATCAATACCGTCTACTTTTTGAGCAAGCTCAAGGTCACGGTTATAGCCAATGTGTGTTAAAGCAATGATTTTGTTGATTTTTTCTTTTGTTTGAATCGTGTTGACTGTTTCTTTTGCTTTCTTGTATGCATCCTTGAATTGAATGTTAGGACCGCTGCTGGATGTAATGGCCGTGTCTTCAGTGGTTAAGCCGAATACAGCCACTTTTTCACCGTTTACATCAAGCAGGATGTATGGGTAAATCCCAGCTTCTTTTTTCTCACCAGCTTTAAATGTCGCTGGCTTTTTCACTAAGCCGCTCAATTGTTTTTCCTTAGAGACATCAACGTTTGATGACACAATCGGGAATGCAGGCTTTTCAAATTGATGACGGTTTTTCGCATCTACATCTGATGCATCACCTGTCAGGAATTGACGAAGAACAGAAGGACCTTTGTCAAATTCATGATTACCAAACGTCATGGCATCATATTTCATTAAGTTCATCAGTTTTAGGTCGGCAAGTCCTTGCCATTTTGTGAAATATAGGTCACCAGAGAAGACATCTCCAGCATCTAATAAAATGTTGTTTTTGCTTTCGGCTCGAACTTCTTTAATCTTTGTTGCACGTCTTGCCGCATCATCAAGGTGTGCGTGTGTATCGTTTGTATGCATCACCGTTATATTCCAGTTGTCTGATGCAGGCGGTTCTGTTGTGCCATCCTCTTTAAAGGCTAGCTTGTACACGCCGAGACCATCTGTGCTGGCGTTACGAACAAAATCAACGCTGCTTGATTTTTCAGCAAACGGCTTAGCTAAAAGAGAAGATTCGAATGTGACTGTTGCGCCCTTGACTGGTGCAATGGACCAGTTTTGATCCGCACTTGGATTGATGGTTTTTTGTTCGATAATATAATCCATCAGCACTTGGCGGTTCTCATCAGCTGAGGCAAGCACCACTTTATCTTGCGTCAGATGCGGGAAGCCCCCGCCGCCAGAAGCTCGATAGTTGTTCGTTACGACTAAAAATTCTTGATTGTCAGAGACTGGTTTCCCATTGTAGGACAGGTTTTTGATGCGGTTTGCATTCGCATTAACAAGAGTGCCTGTTGTGCTGTACTTAGCAGGCTGCGTCACATCGACTTGATAGGTGACACCATCAATCACATCAAAGTTATACGAGCGGTATTCTTCGTTTAAAATAGGCTGTTCATTTGAATCGTTTGGTTTGATCTGATTAAACTGTCCGGCAGACATCTCGAGCCAGTCTTTTACTTCGCTGCCTTTCAGTTTGACAATCTGCACGGTGTTATCGTAAAGGTAGAGATCGCCGATGTTTTTAATCGCTAAATCTCCTTTTGCGATATTCGTATAATAATTCACACCGTTTCGGCCGCCGGCTTTAAACGGGGCGCCTGCAGATAAAATCGGTAAGTTTTTGTATGACGTGTCCTTCATTTTTTCTTGTGCATACCATTTTTGTGCATCTGTCACAATTTGAATAGAAGGGTCATCCATCACTTGAGCAAAAAAGCTGTTAATGTCTGCTTCTGTTTTACCAACAGGTTTTCTCACATACTCAAGTGTGTTTTGATGCGTTGTTTGAATGGCATCTTTCACAGTGCTGTTTTGAGAGGTGACTCCTGCAACAGATTCAATCTTTCCTGTTCCATCTGTGACCTTCCATTTGCTGCCGTCAGGCTCTAATGTTAAATCAATGACTCCGAGGTAGCTTCCCCAGTTTTTTGACATGACGACTGGAATACCGTTGATCGTTCCTTTTGAGACATCGAATTTGTCGACGCCGCTATATTCAGCGCTTGGGAATGTGCCGTGCTGATGGCCGGACACGATCGCATCGATGCCTTTCGTTTTTGTGGCAAGGTCAAAGATCATATTTTCTGACCCTTTAGGTGAAGCGGTTTTTTCAATTCCTGTATGGGCAAGGGCGACGATGATATCTGCGCCTTTTTCCTTCATTTCAGGAATGGTTTCATTGGCAGATTCGACGATATCCTGCACTTGAACTTGTCCATCTAAATTCTTCTTATCCCACGTCATAATTTGTGGTGGAACGAATCCTATGTAACCGACTTTCACAGTTTGGGAAGCTCCGTTTGCATCTTTAAATGTTTTTTCTTGGATCACATAAGGCGTAAAACGGTGTTCTCCATTTAACTTTTTGACGTTCGCATTGACAATCGGGAAGTTAGCCCCGGCAATAGTACCATCAAGAAATGATAATCCGTAGTTAAATTCATGATTGCCAAGTGTTCCTGCATCGTACTTTAGTTTGTTGAGTGTATGAATAATGGGGTGAACCTTTGTTTGATTGATGATACTGTCTTTTTCATTTTTGTAAACGTATTCTCCAAGAGGGGTTCCTTGAATCAGGTCTCCGTTATCAACAAGGAGTGTATTTGGATTTTGTGAACGGTGCTTTTCAATCAGCTCGGCTGTTTTTGCCAAACCAAATTCATTTGTTTCTTTGTCGCTGTAATAATCGTAATTCATCATGTTCGCATGAACATCCGTTGTGGCTAAGATGCTGACTTTTACGGCATCGCCGTTTTCTATTGCTGCATGAGTAGGTACTGCTGGGAGAATGAGACTAATCATCATAATGGAAGTGAGCAGAATAGACAGGTTTTTCCTTCGTTTAGACCTATGTGCTTGCTTCTTCACCTGATCTCCGCCTTTCTAATTTTTTTGACCACAATACCTATTGTAGAAATGTTTCGTTAACTTTTGTAGTTATTTTTTGCAGATTATTGTAAAGATAACATAAATCATACGAATTACCTTGTTGAGGAAATATAAATAAGTCTAAATGCTTATTTTCATCGTAAGGGGTTATCTGATCGGGATAGGATGTTTGATTTCAATGTCCCCGGGTATAGTGTGTAGTGTAAACGATAATCAAGCAGGAGGGTTTCTACATGGGTAAGAAAATTGCAGTTGTATTAACAGATTACTTTGAGGATGTTGAATTCACCGAGCCTGCAAAAGCCTTTAAAGATGCAGGCCATGAGATCACAGTCATTGAAAACGAAAAAGGAAAAACAGTGAAAGGGAAGCAAGGAGAAGCAGAAGTGAGAGTGGATGCGTCCATTGATAACGTGAAGCCTGAAGACTTCGATGCACTTCTGATTCCTGGCGGGTTCTCACCAGACATTCTGCGTGCAGATGACCGCTATGTTCAATTCACAAGAGCATTTATGGACGAGAAAAAACCAGTATTTGCGATCTGTCACGGACCGCAATTGCTCATTACAGCAAAGACACTGGAAGGCAGAGGCGCGACTGGCTATACATCCATTCAAGTAGATATGGAAAACGCAGGCGCAAAATTCAAAGATGAAGAAGTTGTTGTTTGTCAGGATCAGCTTGTGACAAGCCGTACACCTGATGACATTCCAGCATTTAACCGTGAATCATTAAAACTGCTCGCAAAATAAGCAGTTTTGACAGGATAAACAAAGCCAGCACTTTGCGGGGTGCTGGCTTTTTCTGTGCATGGATGGAAGAAAGCGGCGTAAACCGAATCCAGTTTCCTTTGCACGATTATTTTCTTAAGTTTTTTAGCTCGCTTGCGATGGCTTGCATTTCACTTGGGCTGAATGAAGATTTTTTCATCACCATTTGGTGTAGAAATTCAATATCTTCGTACTTGTCTGGACTGAAGTCCTCGGCTTTGATGACTCCAATGTTCAGCATATTTAACTTTTGCGAAATGTCTTCAATCAGCTGATTGACTTCAGCCGCTTTTTGCTCTGACAAGGGCGGCACGTCCTTTCCTGCATATGTGTTGAATAATATGTCTATTTTAACAGAAAAGCAAAAGAATAAAAGGGCTATTAAGACGACACTGAGATGTTTTTCTCCTTTTTCTCCTGCTTGATCTTATCAATGATTCGTTTAGATTCAAACACGACAACCCCTGACAAACCGATGAGGCCGATTAAGTTAGGAACAGCCATCAGTCCGTTTAGCATATCCGCTACGCCCCAGACGAAATCATTCTTAAATACGGCACCGAAAAAGACAGCAATAACAAACACAACACGATAATACATCACATATGAATCTTTCGCCAAATATGTAAAGCATTTTTCGCCATAATAAGACCAGCCAATAATGGTGGAATAGGCGAATAAAAGTAAGCCGATTGCAACAATGATTGAGCCGATTGGACCAAGGAAATGAGCAAAGGATAACGAGGTGAGTGCATCACTTTTTTCTGTGACGTACATATCGGCCATGACAATTGTGATCCCTGTAATAGAACAAACAATCATCGTATCAATAAAGACTTGCGTCATTGACACAAGCGCTTGACGAGCAGGCATATCTGTTTTTGCAGCAGCAGCAGCGATTGGTGCAGAACCGAGACCCGCTTCATTGGAAAATACCCCTCTCGCCACACCCCAGCGGATTACGGTTCCCATCGCACCGCCTGCAACGGCTTGGCCTGTAAATGCATCCGTAAAAATGAGCCCGACGGCACTTGGGACAAGATCCGCATTCATGACAAGAATGATCAGTCCGCAAATGACGTAGAATAAAGCCATGACCGGTACAAAAATAGCCGTCACACGGCCAATGCTTTTAATCCCGCCTAAAATCACGAGGGCAGTAAAGACCGTAATGATAATGCCGGTGATCCATGTTGGAATCTGAAAGGTTGAATTCATGACACCAGAAATCGAATTTGACTGCACTAGATTCCCAATCCCAAATGCAGCCGTGGCGCCAAAAATAGCAAACAGCACCCCTAGCCATTTTTGCTTCAAGCCATGCTCCAAATAGTACATCGGCCCGCCGGACATTTCCCCTTTTTCATTTTTGACACGGTATTTCACTGCGAGAACAGCTTCAGCATATTTAGTCGCCATTCCAAAGAACGCTGCAAACCACATCCAAAACACAGCGCCTGGTCCGCCGGCAATGACAGCAGAGGCGACCCCTACAATATTTCCCGTTCCAACCGTTGCAGCAAGGGCTGTCATTAATGCTTGGAAGTGAGAAATATCACCTTCTGATGTCTTATCTTGCTTTGAAAATGCCAGCTTAAGCGAATAGGGGAGCAGCCTAATTTGAATGAAGAGCACGCGAAAGGTAAGGTAAATCCCTGTCCCCACGATCAAAAACAAAAGCGGCGGTCCCCATAATACATCATTGATACTGCTGACAATCTGTTCTACCCATCCCATATGTATCCCCCTTTATTTGTTTATTTCTCCTAAAGTGTCACCTTTTTTTGTATAATGTGTCAATGCCGATGGGAGTTTTTCTTGCAAAGTTTTCAAAAGAAAAAGGGCTTGATATGATAGAGAAAAGGTTTTCGAAAGCAGTTTCTAGGGAAAAGATAGGAGGAGAATGAAGGATGATTCATGTATTATTCGTATGTCTTGGCAATATTTGCAGGTCACCGATGGCAGAGGCCATGTTTAGAAAACGAGTAGAAGATGAAGGACTAAGCGAGCACTTTGTCATTGATTCAGCAGGCATTGGCGGCTGGCATCAAGGCAGTCCTCCGCATGAAGGAACACGAAAGCTGCTTGATGAAAAAGGGATCAGCTATGAAGGGATGTCCGCAAGACAAATCATAGGTGAGGACATCACAGCATACGACTATATCATTGCGATGGATGCTGAAAATGTAGGGGCACTTCGCAGTATAGCCGGTTATGGGAAACATCACTTTATTGGCCGTCTTCTTGACTTTGTTGAAGACGATGATCGAGATGATGTGCCAGACCCTTATTACACTGGAAACTTTGAGGAAGTACATGATTTAATTGAAACAGGAATTGATCGTTTTTTGACGTATGTAAAGAAAGAGAAACACCTTTAACTGAAAGGAGATCAGACGAGATGGAAGAGAAAAATCAAATCATGCTTCGAGGAGCTGTGATAGGAGCAGCTTGCGGCGCACTGCTGACATTATTTCATCGGCCAACGAGAATTGCGCTTAAAGACAAATGGGATGACTGTCAGGAAAAGCTGGCGGAATACCGTCAGGAGCCAGCCAGAATTTCTGCTTGCGTGAAAGAAAAAATGGAAGAAACGAAGCAGCTGATGCGAACAGTCTCAGATGATTTGTCATTTTTAAATGAACAAGTCAATCAGTTAAAGGAAACAACCCCAAAAGTATTAGAGATTATTGAAGAAACAAAGGATCACTTTCGATCGAAATAGAAAGATTGATCATTGGAGATGAGGCGTATGGGTTTTATTAAAGCGTTAATTGAACGCTTTTTGCTGCATGAAGGACCGGCAAAATCTGCTGAGCTTGCTTACTTCTTTTTGCTTTCATTATTTCCGTTTCTCATCTTCGTGCTGACGCTCGTTGGATATTTGCCGCTGACGTCGAAGGATGTCCTAAGCGTCATCTCTGGTTATGCGCCAGAAGGAGCGCTTTCGATGATTGAATCCATTGCCGAAGAGACACTGAACAGCCGTAACGGCGGATTGCTGTCATTCGGGATTATTGCCGCCCTTTGGTCTGCATCTAACGGGATTAATGCTGTCGTCAGAGCATTTAACCATGCTTACGAAGTTGAGGAAAATCGTTCCTTCATTCTCGTACGTTTAACATCAATTATCTTAACCATAGCAATGGTTCTCACGATTATTTTTGCCTTAATGCTGCCTGTCTTTGGAAAAGAACTTGGCTTATTTCTCGCTAAATTAGTCGGGCAGTCAGATGCCTTTCTCACCATTTGGACGGCCATGAGGTGGATCATTAGCCCGCTGATTTTATTGATTGTGTTTACAGCCTTGTACTATTTCGCCCCAAACATTAGACTGAAATTGAAATTTGTTCTGCCAGGCGCCATTTTTGCCTCAATTGGATGGATTTTGGTGAGCATGCTGTTCTCATTTTACGTAGGCGAGTTTGCGAATTACAGTGCGATGTACGGAAGTATTGGGGGAATCATTATTTTAATGATCTGGTTTTACTTAACCGGCATCATGATTATCCTTGGCGGCGAACTCAATGCGCTTTTACATAAGCGTAAAATTGCACCAGGCAAGGTGTGAAGAAATCCGGGCATCCTAAAGAAGAACGAACATGTTCAATCTTGATGGATGGGGGAATCACATATGTCCAAACAATCGAAAAAAGGCGGAAGCAACACGAAACAAAACAAAGGCCATCAGCCAAAGCACAAAACAAGCGGCAGTGCAAACGGGCAAAATGGTTATCATTAAATGAAAAAACTCCTCTGCATAGGTGCAGGGGAGTTTTTTTAATTAGAAATGGATTCATTGGGACTTTCCACCACTGCCTGCGTTCTCCCAAATCGAACGCAGCAAAACACAAATAATATGACGATGCTGACAAGGTAAAGTAAATTCATTCCTTCAAACGTTTGCACAAAGAATCCTCCGAGTACTGGCCCGAGAATACTGCCTGCACTAAACGCCATTCCGCACATCAAGTTCCCGGCGGGAAGCAGATGCTTTGGCAATAAGTCGGTCATATAACTGATGCCAAGTGAGAAGGTAGAGCCTACAGCCATTCCTGCAATAAAGAAACAGATGGCTACAGCCAAAACGGATTGAATGAAAATCCCTGCCAAAAGGAAAAAGAATGATCCAGCGAGTGTCACACATAAAATGATGCGGCGCCTGCCAAACCGGTCACTGAGCATCCCAAGAGGAAGCTGAAAGACAATGCTCCCAATGGCAAACGCAGGTAAAATAAATGCAACCGCATCTACTGTCACACCGCTTCTTAGCGCATATACAGGGAAGTTACTATTAAGCGTCGTTTCTAAAAAGCCATAGCAAAAAGGCATCATAAAGGCGACCCAGCCAAATTGAAAGGCCTTTTTGAAGCGCTTTAAACTGTTTGTCTGCTCTGACGTTTGCACTTCGCCTGTATCTGGATATGTATTTTTTAAAACAAACACAAGCAGCCAAATACATAAACTAACGGCACCAGAAACAATAAAAGGCAAGGCTGGATTGATCTCAATGAGCGGCGTTAAAAAAGGGCCGGCGGCAAAACCGAGTCCAAATGATAATCCATACAATGAAATATTTCGTCCGCGATTTCTTGATGATGAAGCATAGGTCACCCACGTCTGTGTAGAGAAATGCAGCATATGGTCACCAATCCCGATCATGAGCCGGAGGAAGAACCAGACGACATAAGATTCAAAAAATACAAAGCTAAACAAGCTTAAAAAGACAGCGGCGCCTCCAATGACGATTAATGGCTTAAATCCAAACCGGCGAAGCGGTGCTTCCATAAAAGGAGACGCAAGCAGTACACCGAGATATAAGCCTGTGGCATGCAGTCCGTTTAACGTAGGAGAAGTACCGGCATGTTCAAAGATAATGGAAATGACAGGAAGTAATGCCCCCTGTGAAAAACCAGATACGGATACAAGTAAAATTAAAATCATAAAGTGAATTCTCGACATAAGATGCTCCTTACAAGTTCATGCTTTCATCGTACAATGTAACCATAGGGGTTTCAATAGAAAGGTGGAAAACGAATGACGCTGACATACAAAAAAGATCATTGGATCGCACATATTGAGGACAGGCAGCTGCCTATTTCAGGAACAGAAGAACTGGGGTTCCGCCCATCTCAATTATTCACCTCAGCCATTGCAGGCTGCTTTGGAGAAATGCTTATTCATGTATGCCGTAAAAAGCGAATATCCTATGAAGGGCTGACGATCACACCTGAAACGACAAGGGCAGGGGCTGTAAACAAAATTTCCTGCATTCATTTACATATCTTATTTGAAGACATCAATACATCTGATGAACAAATCGATAAAGTGATCACCCTTGCATTGAAGCATTGCTCAATGGTGCAGTCTGTGAAAGGGAGTATTGATATCACTTTCTCACACGCGCGAATCTAAAATGTATACGATGCCGGCACTCACGAAAGAATAACAGTCAGACATATGTAAAGGAGAATGGCTGTATGAATCGTTTGTTTCTTGTAATTGTCGCAATCGGTGTTCCGCTATCGGTGATTGGCAGTTTTCTTCATTTCCCGCAGGTCATCATGTTTGCCGTTTATTGTATCGCCATTATTGGTCTTGCTAGTTTTATGGGAAGAGCCACAGAAAGTCTTGCCATCATTGCGGGACCTAGAATTGGCGGACTTTTAAACGCCACATTCGGAAATGCAGTGGAATTAATCATATCGTTTTTTGCCTTAAAGCAAGGACTGACGGCCATCGTACTTGCTTCATTAACTGGATCAGTCATCGGAAATTTACTGCTTGTGGCGGGGCTGTCTTTTTTTGTTGGCGGATTAAAATATAAGCGCCAAGTGTTCAATGTCCATGATGCAAGGCACAATTCAGGCTTGCTCATGTTTGCCATCATTGTAGCGTTTGTCGTTCCAGAAGTGTTTTCGGTGGAGATGGCAGAGAATAAACAGTTTGTTTTAAGCATTGGGATCAGCATTGTGATGATTTTGCTTTATGTTGCAGCGCTTTATTTCAAACTAGTCAGCCACCGCGGTGTTTATGTTGCCAAGCAGGAGAGTGGGCAAGGTGAAGCGGAGACGGAAGAAGAAACACCTGAATGGTCTGGGAAGTTTGCCACCGTGATTTTGCTGCTTTCGACGATCGCAGTTGCGTACATTTCAGAGCGCCTTGTTCATACATTTGATACGGTAGGAGAACAGTTTGGCTGGAGTGAGCTGTTTATCGGTGTCATTATTGTGGCCATCGTCGGCAACGCAGCAGAACATGCCTCAGCTGTTATCATGGCGTATAAAAACAAAATGGATGTAGCAGTGGAAATTGCCTTTGGCTCCACGCTTCAGGTTGCCATGATGGTCGCGCCAATCCTTGTCATCAGCTCGCTATTTTTTGAT
Organism: Bacillus sp. FSL M7-0791; assembly: GCF_038627085.1. Lineage (NCBI taxonomy): Bacteria > Bacillati > Bacillota > Bacilli > Caryophanales > Bacillaceae > Bacillus > Bacillus sp. FSL M7-0791. Next base: position 779,572 of record NZ_CP152022.1, read on the forward strand.
AAGCAGATGCCGCTCATTTTCTCCTTGCCAGAGCTCATTGCGATGGCATCCTCTGTGCTGCTCACGGTGATTTTATCAAATGATGGGGATACAAACTGGTTTGAAGGCGCCACATTACTCGCTGCCTATTTTATTATGGCGATTGGATTTTTCCTTTTATAATCTTTTGTGGATAAGGGACGTCTTTGCGGAAAATACTATGGAAAAATGAATGAGAAAGAGTGATGATATGAAAAAGATGCTCCGCATCATGTTTGTTGTTCTCTTATCCTTAAGTTTTCTATACAGCTTTCCAGCGGAGGCGGCAAAGCCATTTAAAGTGCCATCCTCTGTCGCCAGTATCTCCAAGGAGAATACGTATCCAAACGCGTCACAGGATCAGCCGCTGCTCCAGCCGAGCGAGCTGACGGCTGAATTGTTCAAAACAACAAGTGTACCGATTGAGAATACTCATTTGATTAAAATGCTGAATGAATCCAGCATTTCAGGGACGCCATTAGCTGTTGGATACCGTGCGACCATTTTCCTCGGGAGATGGGCGCTGAGCTACGATTCAAACGAAACGGTCGCCAACTGGGAATACAAAAAAGTGAATACGAACCACATTGATAACAGAGGTGGCAACAAAACAGCCATTGGAAAATACGTTCAAAAGCAGCAAGTGAAAGTAAGCGGCGGGCTCACCGCAAAGGTGCCGAACCCAGAAGATGTGAAAACATTAATGATGCAAAAAGCGATTCAAAAAACAAAGCTGCCTCTCGCTTTTGACACCGTGATTGGTGCAGGAACAAAACGAGATCAGTCATACCACGTCTCTCCGAAAAAAGCAGCATCGCTTCATGCCTATGCACCAGCGATTAACGAAAAAGGTAAGGTCACATACGGAGAAGTGTACCTTGTACTAAAAGGAAATAAACGAAAACTCGTCGTAAAAAACGTGACCTCACAAGGAATCGGCGCTTGGATACCTGTTCAGGATCACTTGACGTTTGGGTTTCAAGGGATGAATTAATCTCCTTATCAATAGGAGAGACATTAACGCTTTATCCATGATTTTTAAAGAAAATAAAAAAGCCATAGTAGAAGTTGAATGAACTCAACGACTACTATGGCTTAAATTTTTTATTCCCCTAAATCCACATTATGATAAACCTGCTGCACGTCTTCAAGCTCTTCTAAAACATCGATCAGTTTTTCAAATTGTGCTTTTGATTCATCATCTAATGTCACTTCGTTTTGCGGGAGCATTGTGATTTCAGCGACAGTGAATTCTTCTACGCCGGCTTGTTTGAATGCTTCTTGTACTTGATGGAATTGATCTGGTTCAGCGTACACAATCACCGTTTCATCTTCTTCCATGATGTCACGTACATCAATGTCTGCTTCCATTAAAAGCTCAAGCGTTTCTTCTTCGCTTTTCCCTTCGACACCGATGACAGCTGTTTGGTCAAACATGTAAGCAACAGAGCCGCTTACGCCCATGTTTCCGCCGTTTTTCCCAAATGCTGCTCGAACATCTGAAGCTGTCCGGTTCACGTTATTGGTGAGGGCATCAACGATTACCATTGATCCGTTTGGACCAAATCCTTCGTAGCGCAACTCATCGAAGTTCTCTTCCGCACCGCCTTTGGCTTTTTCAATGGCACGGTCCACAATATGTTTTGGGACACTATATGTTTTTGCACGTTCTAGGACAAAACGAAGTGCTTGGTTTGATTCTGGGTTTGGCTCACCTTGTTTGGCTGCCACATAGATTTCACGCCCGAATTTTGCGTAAATACGACTTGTACTGGCATCCTTTGATGCTTTCTTTTCTTTAATGTTGTTCCACTTACGACCCATCTTATTCACTCTCTTTCACTTAGAAAATACACAGTATGAGGGTCCCCATGCTGCATGAAATCATTCTGCTATCTATTATACATGAATCAGTCAAGAGGATAGAAGTAAGAGGGTTGAAATGAAGAGAATTGTTAGCTGATGTGCCCCAGCTGTTCAAGCATTTCATGTTTTTCGTGAGCCCGAGTCAGCTCGTCGCACCAAATGATCCTGCCATCTGATAAAGTGAAAAGAGCTGTGACGTCTATTAAACCACCGTCTCCGCTTGCGAGATCAACATGTACCGTGTAACGAAAACACGCTTGCTGCGTTTCTTCATCAAATAACACATCATGAAAGGTGGGGATCACAAGCTGTGTTGTCATTTCTTTTAATGTGGATAGATGCTTTTTAAATTCATCAAGCGTGGACACCTTTCCATCTGTCACTTGCTGATAGTCAGGTGAAAAATAAGCCTCCACCTTTTTTGTATCGAACTTGGTTAATACCTCTTGATACATCTCCTTGATGAAAGAAATTGCTTCTGTTTTTGTCATTCCATACATCCTCTCTATTATTAATCGGTTAACTAAATAACATTATAATTAACCGGTTAACAAAATACAAATAAAAAAATAACCCCATATAGAATGAGGTTATTTTGCAGGCTGGGGATAAGCGAGATCCTCAAGCAATTTGACATCATGCTGATGAAGTTGCTTGATCATTTCTTTTCGCACAGCGAGAGCGGCTTCGAAGTATTTTTCGTCTTCGACCATTCCCTTAACTGTGATTTCAATCCCGCGATTCAGCTTATTCAAGCCCATAATTCCATGAACCTGAAAGGGTTCAATGGCGGTTTGGAATTCATCTTTTTTAAGAAAATCATGATGCATTTGATTTAAATTGTCACATGCTGATTCAAGTGCTTGAAAGGCGATATCAGGGTTTTGATTCGCACTAATTAACACAGATTCCGTAATCCGCATGTAGTGCATGTTATAGTTTTGGATTTGCCGGATATCCCCGTTAGAAATGGTTAACAGCTTGCCGCTCCATTCTCTAATTTGCAGAGAGCGGAGACCAATCTCTTCAATGGTTCCATTAAAGAGGTTATTCACCGTCACATAATCCCCTTTATGAATCTGGCGTTCATAGATGAGAAAAATGCCTGCTAAAATATCACGAATGAGCGTCTGGGCACCAAAACCGATGACGATCCCAGCGACACCAGCACCCGCAAGAATTTTCCCAAAGTCATGAAAGAAAAGAGAAATGACATAGAGCACAAAGCAAATCGACGCGGTGTACTGCGTGACCGATTTCACCAAGCTCTCGATCGTTTTCTTCTTCTTGTCCTCGATAAACTCAGTTCGTTTAAAGAAAATTTGAAGGGCTTTGTTAATCATAAAGACGGCAAGCCAAAGAACGAGTCCAACAAGGAGAATTTCAATATATTTATTTTTGACCACTGTCAGAAATGTATCATCCATCTATCGGTTACCCCCTGGCTGTTCGAGAAGTAAAATCAACATCTTGATAATAGCTGTTTTTCACTAGAACATTCGGACCTAGGCATTGCACGCTTGGGCAATGACAATTCAGTTCTTTTGCTAATTTCGTGTCCATCCAGCGTGTATAGGCTGATTGCAATGTATCAGTTGCAATATTTCCAAGCGGCGGTGTATCGCCAAAGTCTGTCACAATAATATTCCCATCAAAAATATTCACATTCAACCGTGAGCGTCCATCAGGGTCATTTCGCACCGTGACATTTTTCTCCTGGCGCAATCGGTTAAGGAGACGCTGGTCTTCTTCATCTGGGCTGCATGAATAAAATGGCAGGGTGCCAAACAGCATCCATGTGTTTTGATCACGAATATCAAGCAGCTGATGAATCGCATTCCGCATTTGCGGAAGCGTCAAAGATTCAAGGGCGCTGGCGAAATCACTTGGGTACATCGGGTGAACTTCGTGGCGCTGGCATTTCATTTCCTCGACGATTTGCCGGTGGATGTGTTCGATATATGGAAGCGTGCGCTTATTCAGCATGGTTTCAGCGGATACGGTTACACCCGCTTTGACAAGTGCCTGACTATTTTCAATCATGCGGTTAAATAATTTCTCGCGCTGCTCAAAGGTTGGTTTTCGATCCATCATGGCAAAACCGACCGTTGCAAACTCTTCGACAGTGCCCCAGTTATGTGAAATGTGAAGGACATCTAAGTATGGAATAATTTCTTCATACCGCGCCAAATCAAGGGTTAAATTTGAATTGATTTGTGTACGGACGCCGCGTTCATGGGCATACTTTAATAAAGGGACGACATATTCCCGTACAGATTTAAGAGAAAGCATGGGCTCTCCGCCTGTAATACTAAGTGAGCGCAGAAGCGGAACTTCATCTAAACGGCGAAGTAACAAATCAATCGGCAGCGCATTCGGATCCTTAGGCTGTAAGGTATAGCCGACCGCACAATGCTCGCATCTCATGTTACACAGCGTTGTTGTCGTAAATTCAATATTTGTCAGCTTCATTTCTCCGTAATCCTGCACATCGAGATAGGCTTCCCAGGGGTCGTATGCAGGTGTAATCGGACGAAGTGCTGTTTTTTGGTTCATGGTATCTATCTCCTTTTCATTCGGGCAAACGTAGACCCGCCAACAGTTAATTTTAAGCCTCATCACGGTTATACGCAAGGGGGACACAATTGATTTGCAAGGGAAAAAAAGATAAGCTATAAACAAATGCTAAAGGGAGTGTATCGATGGGTAAGGCAGCAGACAGCAAAGAGCAGCAGGTTGATTATTTAAAGAACCGATTAGATATGTTTATGAATGTGATTGATTCATTAGATCCCGAATCAACAGACGTTGAGGATATAGACAGACTGATCCAGATGATTGACGACCTGGAAGCGAAATATGAACGGTTTAAAAACGATTGGAAGGAAGAATAGCTCGCGTGATGCGGGCTTTTTTCTTTAAATTGGCAGGTGAATCGGTGTATGAGTCTCGGTCTTATTCTGCACAATAGAAGAAAAACCGGGAAGTGACGTAAATGAAAAAATACATGCTGATCTGTTTATGTGCGCTTTTTGTTTCCATGCCTCTCTCAGAAGCGGAAGCCGTGTCTAATAAGCCCATCCACTGGGGATTTGCGAAAAGCAAAGAGCACAGGCCGCCGGATGCGGGCAAAGAATTAACGGCACTCTTAAAAAAGTATGATGCCTTCTATTTAGGCAACACGAAAAAGAAAGAGATTTATTTTACCTTCGACAACGGCTATGAAAATGGGTACACACCCAAGATCTTAGACGTGCTGAAAAAACATCAAGTACCAGGCACCTTTTTTGTGACAGGTCATTTTGTAAAGGACCAGCCCGGGCTTGTCAAACGTATGGCAGAAGAAGGTCATATCATTGGCAACCATTCCTATCATCATCCAGATTTAACAACAAAAAGTACGAAAGAAATCAAAGAAGAACTGGACCGTGTCAATGAAGCTGTGTACAAAATCACAGGAAAACAAGATAACCTCTACCTTCGTCCGCCGCGCGGTGTGTTCAGTGAAAGGGTACTAAAAGAAACAAAACAGCTCGGCTACCAAACTGTTTTCTGGTCAGTAGCGTTTGTAGACTGGCATATCCATCATCAAAAAGGAAAACAGTATGCTTATGATCAAATGATGAAGCAGGCGCACCCAGGTGCCATTTACTTACTTCATACCGTCTCAAGAGACAATGCCGAAGCGCTGGATGATGCCATCACCGCTCTGAAAAAACAAGGATATTCCTTTAAAAGTCTAGACGATCTCATGCTTGAAAAGGTATGGCATCTGCCACAGTTATAGAAAGAAGCCTGCAGAAGATCTGCAGGCTTCAGCGTGTAGACAAACCCTCGCATTCTTTGTCAGTTCTGCGCTTCGGTGCTCACGAATGTCAAATTCGCTCCGCTCCGATGCTCGTCCTTCCTAGACTGCAAAGGTTTTCTATCACGCTGAAAAGAAGACAAAGGGCTAAAATCAAGATCATTTTAGCCCTTTGTCAATAATCAAAAAGCCTGCAGAAGAGGGACTGACCCCATAAAGTGAGACAAATAAAAACACCTTTAAATTGAAAAATCGGGTATAGCATATCTGAAAACAATTTGGAGGTGTTTTTTGTATGGGAAAAAGAGTTAGTTATCCGATTAGTGTAAAAGAAGAGGCCGTTCAAATGAGGTTAGCTGGAATCCCGACAAAAGAAATCATGGACAAGTTAGGAATTAAGAATAGAACACAAGTGAAAACGTGGATGAAATGGTATCGCGAGGGTGAAATCCATCGATTTCATCAACCAGTTGGAAAGCAGTATACCTACGGGAAAGGAAGTGAAAAGAGAAGCATTCGTGTCGATTTATGATGCGGTAAAAGACACAGTAAGTGTAAGAGCATTCTGTCAGATGTTTGAGCTCGCAAGATCAACATTTTATCGTTGGAAAAAACAAGATCTCCTGTCAAAACAGCAAGTGTTAATTGACCTCATATCGTCGCTTTGTGAGTCACACCAATATACGTACGGTTATCGTAAAATAACGGCCCTACTGCGAAAAGAAAGGAGAATAAATCATAAGACAGTACAACGCATTATGCAAACCTACGGTTTACAGTGTCGTGTGAAAATAAAAAAGCGTAAACAGACTGGTCAACCTTACTATATTGCAGAAAATCACTTAAAACAGGATTTTACTGCGACAAAGCCACTTGAAAAACTGGTGACAGATATAACGTATTTGCCATTTGGTCAAAAACCACTTTATCTATCCAGCATAAAAGATTTGTATACTAGTGAGATTGTGGCTTATACGATTGGTGATAAACAGGATGTTTCTCTTGTTTTAGATACATTGAAGCAGTTACAGACATTACCTAAAGGCTGCGTACTTCATAGTGATCAAGGTTCGGTCTACACTTCTTATGCTTATCAAAAGGAGATAAAGGAAAAAAGCATTACCATGAGCATGTCCCGGAAGGGAATGCCCGCTGATAATGCCCCCATAGAATCCTTCCACTCCAGTTTAAAAACAGAAGGATTCTATCTCCACCACCTGACAAACACTACAACAGCCATTGTAGAAAAAACGGTCAGGGAGTATATTGATTATTATAACAATATCCGAATTCAATTGAAATTAAACAGCCAGTCACCAAAAGAGTTTCGGCAACTGGCTGTTTTATAAAGGTGTTTTGATCCCTGTCTCAAAAACGGGGGTCAGTCCCAGATCTGCAGGCTTTTTGATTATTTTACGATGAAACAAAAGAGGGTACTATTTAAAAATCCTAAACCACCCTTTATGTTTAAACCACAAAAGCATCCCTGAGACGAGGAGACCCATGAAAATCAGCACGCCAAAATAGCCGTATTTCCAGTGTAATTCAGGCATGTTGTCAAAGTTCATTCCGTACACCCCAACAATAAAGGTCAGTGGAATAAAAATGGTCGACACAATGGTCAATGTCATCATGATCGCATTCATCCGGTTGGAATTCAGCGTCTGATAGCTGTCTCGTAAATCGGCTGTCATATCACGGTTTGACTCAACAATTTCGGTTAGTTTTAATAGATGATCATAAATATCATTAAAATACGCCTGGCGGTTTGTATCGCTTTTCATCATATTTGTGTTCACAATACGATATAAAAGGTCCCTCATCGGGATAATTGTTCTTCGCAGTTTGAGTAAATCTGAGCGAATACCAAATACTTCGTTCATCAACGTGCCATACGTTTTATGCCCTTCTTCATCCTCAATTTCATTCAGCCTGTCTTCAATTTGATAAATAATAGGGAAATAATCATCAACAAGCTGATCAATCAGCATGTAGGCAATATGCTCAGGTCCGCTGTTTCTCGCTTTATCAGACCCTTTGAGCTTTCGAATCACACGTTCAACGTACGGCGCTTCCTTCAAATGAAAGGTCACGATATAGTTTTCACCAACAAACAGATCGACTTCCTCAGAACGAAGCGTTTTTTGATTAAGGGCATGCAGCACGAAAAACAAATACCCTTCATAAAAATCAAGCTTGGGCCGCTGTAAATAATGAAAACAATCTTCGATCGCAAGCGGATGGAAATGAAAATATTCCTTTAAAAGCGCTGCTTCCTTTTCCGTTGGCGCATGAAAATCAATCCAATACCAGGCGATATCGGGGCTTGAAAGCTGCTGCAATGTTGCATGTTCAATCAAGTCGCCGTTTTTTGTCACTGCAAGTTTTCTCAGCATGTGCACCCCTCCAGACTTGCATTATATCATGAAGCAGCGCCGGTGAACTTATACGTTTTCTTCATAAAAAAAGCCGATCTCATTTTTGAGATCGGTTCAATGTGCGTGTATGATTGATGGATAAAACCGAGAATTAAGGACGACGGAAGTTGACGAAACCACCATTACGGTCGAACCAGCCTCTAAATGCCCAGTTGATGTAGCCGCCGTCACCTTTGTTTGTGAAAGATCCATTTTCGAATACCCAGACTCCGTACGTAATACTTCCGTATTTCACAGTAGCAAACGTTTTGACGCCGTTGAAACGAGTCTCATAACCTTGGCTTAAGTTAAATACCATGACATTGTATTTTGCGCCAGCAGCATAGAAAGCAGACTCCATTAATCCTTTCACAAAGCCTTCACGGTTTGTGTTAGCATTTGCAGCATTGATTAATGCATTCGCAATACCAAGTACGTCAAAGTTAATATTAACGTTTCCTGCAGTTGTAGATGCTTTACCTTCAGCAGCTTTGTTTAAAACGGTTTGCTGTAATGTAGTAGAAACAGGTGCTGAAGTTTTTGGCTCAGCAGCGTCAGCGAATACTGGCAGTGTCGAAGAAACAGCAGTGGCAAGAGCAACAGAAAGAATTGTTTTTTTCATTGGTCGGATCTCCTTTGTTTTAAAATTTTGGGTCTTCTTTTTTGTAAAATGTGAAACTAAGTGAAGCCGGTCATCAATGAGGTAAATATGTTCCTGCAAGATAAAACAAATGATTGCCTAATCCGCTAATTTCTTTGTTCACCTCCTTGATATGTCATAATTATACAAATATTTTTAGAATGGAAGATATCACCCAGAGGTTCTATTTCTAATTTAAGGAAAATGAGCCTAAAATGTTGCAGGATGCTGTCGAATTTTAGCTGAATTCGACTAAAAACTTTCATCTATCCAAAAGGAGAATGACCACAAATAAGGAAGATATAACTGATAAATTCTTGTACTCTTTATGTTTAAAAGTATTCAATCTAGAGAATCATTCATGCAAAATGAAACAATCACATCTGCGTATGTTTGCAGAAAGGAAGAGGACATGTATGTGGGAAAAACAGCTGGCGGTAGAACCGCCGTATCATTTCGATCAAGTGCTTAGACGCTTATCAAGTGATCCATTAAAAGCAGTCGATTTGAGTCAAAGAGAAATCAAAGTACCGATCAGATTAGAGCAAAAACCGTACGTGGTCATCGTTCAAGCTACTGGAACAAAGGATGCGCCTATGTTTCGGGTGCGATCAAACGGTCCAGAGGAACCCGTTCTTTCTGAGGTGAAACGGATATTTGGCATGGAGCATCAATTACACATGATTCAAGACCATTTTTCTCAAACCAATCTAGCGCCCATTTTTGAGCAGCATATCGGAACGCCGCTCATGCTTGATTTCCATTTATATCATTGTTTAATGAAATGCATCATTCATCAGCAGCTTAACCTTTCGTTTGCTTACGAGCTCACGAAACGATTTGTCCATACGTACGGCGAGCAAATAGAAGGTGTATGGTTTGATCCTTTACCAGAAACCATTGCCTCTCTTGAAACAGATGATTTGAGAAAGCTTCAATTTAGTCAACGAAAAGCAGAATATGTCATCGATGTATCGAAACGAATTGTGAGCGGCTCACTTTGTTTAGAGGAATTACACGATTTATCCGATCTGGAGGTGGAAGAGCAATTGCTTCCGATTAGAGGGATCGGCCCTTGGACGGTTCAAAATGTGCTCATGAATGGGCTTGGAAGACCAAATCTTTTCCCGATGGCAGATATCGGCATTCAAAACGCAATCAAACGGCACTTCGACCTGCCTGAAAAACCGACAAAAGAAGAGATGGCAGCGCTAAGCAAGGAATGGACACCATATTTAAGCTACGCTTCTTTATATTTATGGAGAAGCATTGAGACAGATAAATAAATGAAAGGAATTTTCTCTCTTTGTCTAAGACGTGATATACTAATGAGATGGAATAAAATGAAGACAACCTATCAAGGGTTCAAATAGAACGGAGAGAATAAAGTGAAAGAAAAACAGCAAGGTGCCCTTTTACAAAAGGGACAGCAGTTCCCGCTTACCATTAAACGCCTTGGCATTAATGGTGAAGGGGTCGGTTATTTTAAAAAGCAAGTGGTCTTTGTCCCAGGCGCGCTTCCAGGTGAGGAAGTGGTAGTTGAAGCAACGAATGTCCAAGCAAAATATGCAGAAGGCACAGTCAGAAAAGTGCGAAAGCGCTCCGAGCATCGAGTCAAACCGCCATGCCCAGTATACGAAGAGTGCGGCGGCTGTCAGCTGCAGCATTTGGCGTATGAGCAGCAGCTAAATGAAAAGCGTGATATTGTCATTCAATCAATGGAGCGCCATACGAAGCTATCGGTTGAAAAGCTTGATATCAGGCCAACGATCGGTATGGAAGACCCGTGGCATTACCGAAACAAAAGTCAGTTCCAAGTAGGTCGCTCTCACAGTGGAGACATCATTGCAGGACTTTATGGACTAAATTCCCATAAGCTTGTACCGATCAAGGAATGTATCGTGCAGCATCCAAAAACGAACAAAACAACAGGCGTTGTCCGCAAAATTTTAGAGAAATTCGGCGTATCGGTCTACAATGAACGGACAAGAAAAGGTGACGTACGCTCGATTGTCGTGCGTGTTGGCTTTGAAACAGGTGAAGTACAAGTCGTTCTTGTCACATCAAAACCTGAATTTCCAAAGAAAAAAGAAATCGCCGAAGCCATTCAAAAACGTCTGCCAGAAGTGACGTCCATTATGCACAATATTAATGGTGAAAAAACGTCGGTCATCTTCGGCCATAAAACATCTCACCTAGCTGGAAATATGGTCATTCAAGAATTTTTAGGAGACGTCTCCTTTGAATTGAGTGCTCGTGCTTTCTTCCAATTGAATCCAAAGCAGACGCTAAAGCTTTACGATGAAGCGAAAAAAGCGGCCAAACTGACTGGAAAAGAAAAGGTTGTCGATGCGTATTGCGGCGTTGGGACCATTGGGATGTGGCTCTCAGATGGCGCCAAAGAAGTACGAGGAATGGATGTCATCAAAGAATCGATTGATGATGCCAAGAAAAATGCCAAAAAACACGGCATGAAAAACGCGACCTATGTAACAGGAACAGCTGAACATTGGCTGCCAAAATGGGTCAAAGAAGGCTTCCGTCCTGACGTCATCGTCGTCGACCCGCCAAGAACAGGCTGCGAGCGCACCTTCTTAGACACCGTCAAACAAGTCAAACCAAAACGCTTTGTCTACGTCTCTTGCAACCCATCCACACTAGCAAAAGACCTTCAATACATGTCAAAAGACTACAAAATCGAATACATGCAGCCAGTTGATATGTTTCCGCATACGGCGCATGTCGAGGTGGTAGCATTAATGTCTAGGAAATAAGTACATCAGTAATAAAAACATTGATATAGCAAGGTTTATAGGGTTTCGCCTAAGTTTATTTTAAATGAATAAACGGGTGGAACCCTTTTTGTTATTGGGGTTTAATTGGTTGAAATTTGGGGTTGAGTTGACAGATTAGATTTTGGATAGGGGAGTTGACAAGATGAATGGATGATAAAAGATGTATCGGTGTTGAGAGGTTGCTCAATGTGGGAGAACATCAAGAACATTATGTTTTAGAAAACAATCATTCAGCGGTTATTTCAAAAGAGCGATTTGAAGCGGTATAAAAGAAAAAGAAGAAGAGAAGTAATGCTGTGAAGACGAAAGATGGCGTAAAAAAGAAGAGGCATAAGTATAGTTCTAAGCAGTAAATAAAGAAGGGATGTTTAGGGAAATTATAGGGGATATAGTGTTCATAAAAAAGCGTAAATGGTAGTACCAAAACAAACGAGAGATATTTATTTATGCTTTATATTAAAACAAGTAACCCAGGTAAAGCAATTCATCTTATACCAATTACAAACGACAATATATATACACATAGTGAAAGTTGCGGCAGGATGGTTCAAATATATGGAACTTTTTCGAAAGGTCAGAATTTGTTACGAATGATAGTCTAAGAAAGAATAATCATTGAGTTTGTAAAATAAACTCAATAGAAATGGAACGTATGTTTTGTTTGTGGTATAATTATAGCAGTGTTTGATAGAGGGAAAGTAACGTTAACGTTAATATTTATCATGTTTATGTTGAATAAAATTGATTTATGGTATTATATACGATGTGTTAAGGGGGAGAGACGATGGCAATTAGTTACAAACCTTTATGGCATTTACTTGTAGAAAAGGGAATGAATAAAGAGGATTTAAAAAGAAGAGCTAATATAACAAGCAATATAATTGCTCGTATGGGGAAGAACTCTTATATTAATTTGGAGTCTATAGAAAAAATCTGTTTAGCATTAGATTGTAAAGTTGACGATGTAGTGTCTATATATAAGGAGGACGAAAATGAAACTGAGTAACTCCAATACATATTTAAATAAAGCAAAGCATACAGAAAATAATAACGAATTTTATACGACTTATGAATCAATAGAAGATGAATTAAAATATTATACTCATCATTTTGAAGGAAAATATGTTCTGTGCAATTGTGATGACCCATTCGAATCAAATTTTTCAAAATACTTTTTGAAGAATTTTAATAGATTAGGTTTGAAAAAATTAGTCACTACTTCTTATGCATTCTCAAATTTGGATGTAGATAGAAGTGCATTATATGATAATAATGGAAATCTACTAGAAAAGGGTAAAGGTTATGTAATGATTATTACGAGAGTACCTAAATATATTACATCCGAGTCTAGTGATGAACAATTGATTAATTGGCTTAAAAAAAGAAAATCTATAAAACAACTAGATGGTGACGGAGACTTTAGAAGTAATGAGTGTATTGAATATCTTAAAGAATCAGATATAATTGTAACTAATCCACCATTTAGTTTTTTCAGAGAATTAATATTGTTAATTCAAAAATATAACAAACAATTTTTAGTTATAGGTAATTCAAATGCATTAATGTATAAAGAGATATTCCCTTTAATAAAAAATAACAAGGTATGGCTTGGTGCAAATTATGGTGATATGTCATTTAGAGTTCCTCAAAATTCAGAAGAGCGAAAAACAAGGTTTTGGATTGATGAAGAAGGGCAAAAATGGAGAAGTTTAGGTAATGCGATGTGGCTTACAAATTTAGATTTAGATCGAAGGCATGAGAATTTAGAATTGACGAAAACTTACAATCCATTTGATTATCCAAAATATGATTCATATAACGCTATTGAGGTGTCTAAAGTTGCAAACATCCCTATCGATTTTGATGGAATAATGGGAGTACCAATTACTTTTTTAAATAAACATAATCCTGATCAATTTGAAATTATAGGTGAAGCAAATCACGGATCAGATAATGAATATGATTTTTTTAAACCAACAATTAATGGACGAGAAATATACAAGCGTGTACTTGTAAGGAGAATACAATAGTGGGACAAATTGAAGAATTTAGAATGTTAGATTTATTTAGTGGGGCGGGTGGAGTCTCCTATGGAATGGAGAAGAACAGCATGTTTAAAACTGTTATTGCTCTAGACAATGATGCTGTTGCTGCCAAAACGTTCAAAAGAAATATGCCTGATTCCAAGGTAGTAGTCGGTGATATAACTGATGAAAAAATAAAGAAAGAAGTAATTACTTTTTCAAGAAAATTAGGAGTAAATATGATTATTGGCGGACCCCCATGTCAAGGGTTTTCTAATAAGGGAAAAAAATTAGGTTTAGATGATTCTAGAAATTTTCTGTTTAGAGAATTTCTGGAATTCGTTGAGTATCTTGAACCTGAGGTCTTTGTGATTGAAAATGTAAGGGGTATTTTAACTACATCGAATGGCTGGTTCAGGAATCAAATTATTCATAAGATTAACGATTTAGGTTATTATGTTAATTATGGTATCTTAAACTCTAGAGATTTTGGGGTTCCACAGTCCAGAGAAAGAGCATTTTTTATTTGTTCGAAATCGAAAATGATGAGACTGCCTAAAGAGACAACTAGCAAGCATAGAACAGTAAGAGATGCTATTGAAGACTTGGCATATTTAAATTCAGGAGAGGGAGATGAAATATCAAAATATGTCACAGAACCTTTAAGTTCTTATCAAAGATATATGAGGAAAGACAGTGAGTACTTATTTAATCATAAAGCTTCAAATCATAAACAAATCGCTATAGAAAAACTAAAGATGATTCCACCGGAAAAAGGGAAGGAGTATCTTCCGAAAGACATGCTAGGTAAACAACTGTTCAAATCTACTTGGGGTAGGTTGAAATGGGATGAGCCTTCTCCCACAATAGATACTAGGTTCGACGCAGCATCCAACGGAACTAATAATCATCCTTTTTTACATAGAGCGATAACTCCAAGAGAGGCAGCTAGATTACAATCATTTGATGATAGGTTTATTTTTTTGGGTGCTAAAGTTCATATCCGTAAACAAATAGGAAATGCAGTACCACCTTTGTTAGCAAAAGCAATTGCCGATCAAATTAGTAAAGAATATTTAGATATAGAAGAGGAGTAGATGATGTGAATGCACAAATGGCATATTTGATTGGAATGGTTTTAGGGAATGGGGAAATACAGCGCACTAATAGAGAAACTACAATAACTATTGATATTCCGTATAAAAACCTAAAAGACGATAGTGGACTTGAAGTATCCGTATATGTAGGCTCTAGTTTAGTGGACATCCGAGGAATTATTGAACCACTAATTGGTCGTGAGTTAATTGTAACTGAAGATAGACATTCTACAAAATTATCTTTTACTAAGAATAATGAAGATTATGCTATACGAGAAATCATGAGGTATGTAGGAAGTGGTGTACATCATAGAAATATGACGATGTCTGATGAGTTATTTCTTATTTCTAACGATGAAAAATTAGAACTGCTTAGAGGTATCGCAGACGTAACAGGTCACATTAGAAGAAGTAATAATGCTTTTGGTCAACCGGGTGCTCATAGAGTTTATATTGAAATCCCTGGTAATTGGTCAATGGTTATTTCGATTGCTAATATGCTTAAAGACTTAGACATCCCTGTACAGACAATTAATTTTGGACACCCAAATTTTAGGGATGGACAATTAAAAAAGTATAATGAAGGAAAAGTAGATTATTGGAAAAAAGAACATCAATTAAAAATTTTTGCAAATGAATTCATTCCGGTTGGTTTTAATATTAAACATAAACAAAGAGCTTTAGAGCAGTATTCTAATGAATTATTAGATCACATGGGACCTACACAAACACATAAGTTTTATTGGGAAAAAAGTAGACGTAACCAAAATAAACCAATCCATCCAGGTGAAAATGATCCTAGTTTACCTATAGAGATTCGAGGAATACATTTTAATTCATGGCAAGATTTAGCTAAGGCATTAGGTTATCATGAATAATGTATTGTTAGAAAAGGATTTGTATCCTTACATGTGTGTATGGTTACAACAAAGACTTGAAGATAAATTTAAGAATGAAAACTGTTCAATTATTGTAGAAGATGTTTCTACAATTAATCTGGATACAGCATTAAATACTTATGGAGTTTTGGAGTTTTATCCTAATATAGTAGGTTTAGGAATTCAAATAGATGTGTTAGGAATAGTTAAATGGCAACATAAAGCATCATTGTTTTTTATTGAAGCAAAGAAAACACATTTAAATTTGCATGATTTAGGGCAATTATGGGCTTATTGTAAGCTTTGTGATCCAGATGAAGCTTTTTTATTATCATCAGCGGGGTTAGGAAGCTTAAGTAAAATTTTAAATAATCTTAAAAGAACGGATTTATTATCTTTTGGAGAAGGAAAAATTATTAAACACATGCAAGTTGGTAAATGGGATACTATTAGAAATACGGTTGATAATAACTCTTTAATACCTAAAATATAGAAGGGTATTTGTATTATTTAAGTTTGGCTTAATGGTAGAAGTATTATATAAATGTTGGATATGTGAATAATGGATAATGATTGTGCCTATTAATAAATTCAAAACCCTTTATGATTACTATATAATAGACATAAAGGGTTTTTTTACTATACATAGAAAAAGGGTCTTGTTCATGGGGTTAGAACATTCATTTATTAATTATGTGGAAGTGGAGTTTTATAATGAGTTGTTTGACGCTCTTCAGGACTTCATTTCTAACCATTCAGATAGATTAAACATTCGTCTGAATATAGTTGAAGAAATTGTTGAGATTGAATTATCAGATATAGTAATTCCAGGATCAATTACTGCCTTCGATATGTTGATAGAGACTTACATAGAAGTAAGTGATACAAACAAGAGAATTGTAGATGAGCGAAAAATAGGAGAACAGTGGTTTATTTTAGAATGCTTAACGGATATGGAAAGTAATTTCAAAAATTTAAAATAAAACAGATTGAAGTATATAATCAAAGAAAAAATCGTACTAAAGTCAACAATAAATTATCGGAATATTTTGTACCTATAATCAAAAAAGAATATTTTGAAAAAGTAGCTGAAGATTTTCTGAAAGAATATTATCCTGAATCATTGATAACGCCTATGCCGATAGAACCGATTTTATTCGCGACAAAAATGAACTTAAAAGTGCTTAATAGAAAAATTATAAAAGATGGTAGTGTATTTGGTCAAATATATTTTAAAGACACGAAGACTTCATTTTATGATGGGGGCACAAAAAGTTATATCAAAGAATATATAGAATCTGGTAGTGTTGTAGTTGATCACGAATGTTATTTTTGCAGAATTTAGGTTCCTATAATAATACGATTGTTCATGAATGTGTCCATTGGCATCTCCATAAAAAGGCGTTTATTTTAAAAAGTCTTTTCGATGAGGAGATTACAAAGATTAATTGTAAATTTTTAGGTTGAGTCAAACGGAACGAGAAAGAATATATTGAGTGGATGGAATGGCAGGCAAATAGTTTAGCGCCTAAGATATTAATGCCTTTGAATATGTTTAAACAAGAAGCACATTCAATAATACGAGAATTAATGGATGAAAATAAGACTAATGATTTACTAGTCATAATAGAAGAAACCATTGATAAATCAGCTGGATTTTTTTGGGTATCTCGTTTAGCAGCAAAAATTAGAATGATTGATGCAGGATATGAGCAAGCAATGGGGGCTTTTAATTTCATAGACGGAAGATATATTCCAACTCATAGTTTTAAAAATGATACACTAGAAAGAAATCAAACTTTTTCAATTGGGGCAGTTGATGCGGGAATATTGTCGCTTATTGATGCAAACTTTGGTGGTCGTTATGTTTACATAGATTCCCACTTTGTATTAAACACTCCCAAATATGTAGAAAAAGATTTATTCGGTAATTTAACATTAACAAATTATGCGAGACACAACATAGGCGAATGTTGTTTAGTAACTTTCCAAGACATTGTAAATAAGATAATTGTTTATTCATCTAACGAGATAGGATTTCATTTGAAATGTGGCATTACATTAAGAGATAGGATTGAACGTTGATGGCACACCCACCTTTTGGTTATGAAATTGTTAACGGTGAATTTTAAGTACATGAGTTTGAAGCAATTCAATTAAAGCAATTAATTCAATCGTATCTTGCTGGAAAATCTTTAAATATGAAACTAAAGGAATAATAAATGTAGAAGTTGGATATAAGTTATCTTGGTATAGTTGGGGAAGAAGTGAAAAAAATATTAATCAAACAAAAAGAATGACCACAGAAGATCTTTTAAGAAAAGTATTTGTATATATATTCCTTGCTTGAAAAAATAGATGAAGAAGAAACGGCTTATTTTATTAGAGAAAAGCAAAGGCTAAAAGAGGAAGAAGAACGATTATGTTGAAGGAAAAGCGAGACAATGAATACACAAAAACACAGCAACTCATAAACAATTCCTTGAATTACTTCTATTCTGAATTAGTTCAGGAGTATGTTGGTGCTGAAATTGATGACAGTGGAATATGAATGGGCAATGAGAAAGGCGAATTGGATTCGTGATTCGGAAAAATATCCTCATGAATTGTTAACAGAGAAGGAAAAAGAAAAACTATTTAACAAGAATACCAACCGTACGAACTTTTGGTGACGAGTTTATTTTTAAGGGAGAAACGAAATGAGTTTATTAAAAAGATGTTCAAGAAAAAGAAAGAAAATCATAGTAAACCAAATAAAGATTTAATAGATGGTTTATCGATAAAATTATCAACAGATGAAAATGAAGTTGTAGTAACTTCATCGCTGATTGGAACAATAACTGGTAGTAAACTAATGATTTTTAAAGATACGGGTGAGGTGTTTTATGTTGGAAAGGGGAGAGGAAATCGCTATAAAGAATATCACGATAGAGCATATGTTGCTGAAAAAATAAAAGAACTATTTGATACAGAATCAAGATTTGTTGCAATAAACTTAACGGAAATAGAAGCAGTAGAGCTCGAAAGCAAGACAATTGACTAATAGAATCACCCCTTTGTTATCAAGGCGAGGGAATCGTTATGATAGGAGCCCTAATACCCCTACTTTTGAATTTGAAAAAGCCCCTGTTTTATACGCGACTGAAATTGATGAACATTATTTTGGGAAGTCTTATAGAGAGTTTGACAAGGTGACTGAAGAAAATTTAAAAGCGGTTATGTTTATAGAGCGTAGTATTCGGAACGAGGTTGAAACGATTTATGGTGGGAAGTGAGAAGATATATTGATGAAGCAACACAATTGTTAAGTATACATGGAAATAGATTATTGAAAACTCAATTTGCAAAATCGGTTACTGCATGGATATAAATTGGAGATGAGGATGTTTATAATTATGAAATTGACCAAGAGAAGGCAGTAGAAAGAATAGAAAGAAATGTACCTACTTACCATTTAGTTGACGTGTGGAAATTTTCAAAAAATAAATATGGAGATATAGAAAGTTTTGAAGTGAAAAATAAAATTGAAATCAAACCTTTTCATAACAGAACTCCACTAAGTGAAATTAAAAACTTAAATAACTGGGAAAAAGGTTTTGATGAAGGAATGCCTTATTGGGAGAAAGGAGATGCAGAAAGAAAAAATGGAAATATTGAAAAAGCAATAAGTTTATTTGATAAAGCTAGATATCATGGATATGAAGCATCTGCATTATACAATTCATATGCAATGGCTTATCGTAATTTAAAAGATTACGATAATGAGATAGCAATTTTGGATAAACCAATTAAAAGGTTTAGTGTAGGAATTAATGAAATAGTCATTCAAAAATGGAAAGATCGTCGAGATAGAAGTATTGAACTTAAAATGAAAAACAAACTATAATTTCTTTGACATGTTTCCACGAACGTACAAAATAGTCGATGTATTTCCGCATACGAGCCTTTTGCTAAAAATCGCAAATACATCAATTCTATCAACTCGTCCCATGTGGAGACGTTGTATCAATGGTTAGAGTGTAAAAAAGTGAAGTGAATAAAGACTGTCCGTGATTTGAATACTGGTGTCTAGCTGGTAGGATAATCACGGATTTTTTTATATACTGATCCGTAGGTGTCGATCAGAGTTTTAATCATATGAATGAGGTAGAGGAGAATGGAAATGAGTCAATTCGAGATTCTAACAAAATACATACCGATGCTCCGCGAGGATCATATCGGAGAATGGGTGATCGATCAAGAAAATGATGGAACAGCTGAACGCCCAATCCAGATGCCTTTTGTCCATTATTCCGAAACGGTCCAACGCTTTATCGAAGATGTCTATACCTTTGCGGAACAACATCAAGAGGTGGAGCTTATCCGCTACAGAGAAATCCTCAAAGAAAATGGCATTGAAGGTGGATTGAACGATATCGAGAATGTGGACATCTCAAATTTAAATGCGCAGTGTGTACTTGCTCTCATCATGGGAGATATGAGAGCTGAGCGGTTTTGCGAGGGTGCCGTATTCAATTTCTTTAAAAGTGAAAACATGTTGAAGTGTCTTGAAAGATTGGATTGTTTGGAGTAAGAGCGGCGGTGAGCGGTTTATTTCAATTATTGATGCGATAAAAATTGAAAAAGAAGATGAACGTATAAAATTCATTTTACAAGATTTCTGTATTGTCCTGATAAAAGTCATATTTGCTTTATTACTTCTGTAATACCTGAGATCATCTCCTGGTCATACTTTTGAATGAAATTGACTCGATAGAATTGACGCAAGCACCATGAATAGGTGAAGATGAAATAAACTGTAAGATAAAGGGAGTCGAATAATGATACATATCATATTTGGGGCGGCAGCTGCCGGTAGTTTAAAACAAGCAATACGTGAAATGAAGCAAGATCAAATAGATAATATTATCGCTTTTGATGATATTTATTCGATTGGACCACTTCTACATTTACACGAACATGAAGGACAAGCGAACCGTATAGAGTGGCTGCGTAACGTGATGTCAAATGAATTTGGCTATTTTGACGACATGGTTAACGATCAGCACAGAATGCTGCAGCAAATAAAAGAAATAAAAGCTGGCAGTCGTATACTCATCTGGACAGGCAGTAATGCCCATGAGCAAATTGGCTTGCGATATGCCGTCTATTTATTAAAAGAAAAAAGGGTTGAATTGTCTGTAATCAATACAACGACAGCATTTGATCAGCTGTTCAATACGAATACAAGAAGAATGATCCTTCGACATTCCGGAGAAATCACATCTGAAAAATTTAAAATTTTGTATGAGAGTAAAGAGCATATTCACCCAGTGACAAAAGAAGAGAGAGAAAGATTACAAAATGAATGGCTTTCACTTGCTAAAGAAAATCATACGCTGCGGATATGGCAAAAAGGACAAATGATCAGCGTACCAGAAGATGAATTTGATGCTTATTTAGTGAAAATGGCTAAGCGGCTTCATCAGTCCGCGCCAGAAGAGGAGTACATCGTCACTCCACGTCTAATAGGAGAAGTCATTGGTCATTTAGATCAGTATATCGGCGATGATTTTATTGAATATCGACTGAAGACATTAATTGATCAAGGGATTTTTGACATGAAAGGAAAACGAACTTCCATGCGTTATTACTCGTTTAAACTGACAGAGTTCGGTCAGCACTTCAAAAAATGGGTGTGCTGTCGAGAGTTTGTAGATCATCCCTTTGTGAAAATTGAAGGAGATTACGGTGGTGAACCTTTTCATTGCGGGCATTGTCAATGTCATTTAGAAAGAGATGATGTACCAGTAAGCGATACCCTTTTCTCAAAGATTTGGAATTGGGTCATACAGTATGGCCGCTGGTTTGACGAAGAGACCGATGATTTACTGCCAAATGGCGTAGACATGGAAAGGAAGTTTAATCAAGAAGGAGAGCGAATCACGAAAGAAGTGAAACGTGAATTATCTCCTGCGTATCAAATTGAATACAGCCCAAGTGAATACGCGCAATATTACATTTAAAGAATGAATTTCGTTATCACTGCACAAAATAATCCTTTACACAATCCATCATCTTCATGTAAGATATGGAGAAATTAAAAGCGAAGAAAAGGACATGAGCCATTTTTACTGGTTACCAGAGAGGGAAGTCACGCTGAAATCTTCCTAACACAGAAAAATTGTCTTACCACCTTTGAGCTGTATTGGGGAAATCACAGTATCCAATATCGTCTACGCCACGTTACGGCACCAGAGCCATAAAGCGAATACGCGTTATGGGAATTTGGGTGGAACCACGGATTACACATTCGTCCCTTTATGAGGGATGGGTGTGTTTTTTTGTACACTCCTATAGGATTATTGCTTTGAAAAGGACATGAGCAGCTTTTATCGGTTACCAGAGAGGGAAGTCACGCTGAAATCTTCCTAACGCAGAAAAGTTGTCTTACCACCTTTGAGCTGTATTGGGGAAAATCGCAGTATCCAGTACCGTCAATGCCACGTTACGGCACCAGAGCCATAAAGCGAATACGCATTATGGGAATTTGGGTGGAACCACGGATTACACATTCGTCCCTTTACGCGGGATGGGTGTGTTTTTTTATTTCAAAAAATAGGAAAGGTGTGTCGGTTATGAGAGAAAACATGGTGAAGATTCAATTTCCAGATGGAAAGATAAAGGAGTTTCCCGCAGGTACGACTGTTGCAGATGTTGCCTCCCATATTAGTCCGAGCTTAAGAAAAAAAGCAGTGGCAGGTAAGATCAATGATCAAATGGTTGATTTAAGTGAAAAGCTATACAGCGATACTCGGCTGTCTATTGTCACACTTGATTCAAAAGAAGGGCTTGAAGTGATGCGCCATACATCTGCCCACGTATTAGCCCAGGCTGTGAAAAGGTTATATGACAATGTCACACTGGGGATCGGACCGGTCATTGAAAATGGATTTTACTATGATATGAAGCTCAATCAATCATTAAGTGTAGAGGATTTAGCAGAAATTGAAAAAGAGATGAAAAACATCATAAATGAGAATCATCCTATCCAAAGAAAAGAGGTCTCTTACAAAGAAGCTGAAACGCTGTTTGCACATGATCCATATAAGCTGGATATTTTAAAAGATTTACCCTCTCAAGAAGCCATCACGGTATATCAGCAAGGAGAATTTGTAGATTTATGCCGCGGGCCGCATGTACCTTCTACAGGGTACTTAAAGTCATTTAAACTAACACGTGTTGCAGGGGCTTATTGGCGTGGAGACAGCAATCAGGATGTATTGCAGCGAGTGTATGGTGTGGCGTTTCAACATCCAAATCATCTAGCTGATTATCTTCATTTCATGGAAGAAGCAAATAAACGTGATCACCGGAAATTAGGGAAACAGTTATCTCTCTTTATGTTTTCAGAAGAAGCGCCAGGTATGCCGTTTTATTTACCAAAAGGTCAGATTGTCAGAAATGAATTAATGGCCTTTTCAAGAGAAGTGCGAGGCAAAGCGCAATACGAAGAAGTGAGTACACCGTTTATGATGAACCAAGAGCTTTGGGAAAAGTCAGGGCACTGGGACCATTATCATGAAAATATGTATTTCTCGGAAGTAGACCATACAAGCTTCGCTTTAAAACCGATGAACTGTCCAGGGCATATGCTCATGTTTAAAAACAGCTTATATTCATACAGAGACCTTCCGATTAGAATGGCTGAGTTTGGTCAGGTGCATCGTCATGAATTTAGCGGAGCGTTAAATGGATTGTTCAGGGTCAGAACATTTTGCCAAGATGATGCCCATATTTTTTTGCGAGAAGATCAAATTGAAGCTGAAATCAAACGGATTTTTCAATTAGTTGATCATGTGTATCGGACGTTTGGGTTTGAGTATTCAGTCGAGCTATCCACTCGTCCAGAAAAAGCCTTAGGGGATGACGCTATTTGGGATATATCCGAAACAGCGCTAAAAAATGTGCTTGATCGTCTAAAGGTCGACTACCAGCTAAATGAAGGAGATGGGGCATTTTATGGCCCGAAGATCGATTTTCATATAAAGGATGCCTTGCAGCGGAGCCATCAGTGCGCCACAATTCAGCTGGATTTCCAAATGCCAGAGAAATTTGATTTAACATATATCAACGAAAAAAATGAAAAGGTTCGGCCAGTTGTGATTCACAGTGCCATTTTTGGTTCTCTAGATCGTTTCCTAGGCATTCTCATCGAGCATTTTGCGGGCGCTTTCCCATTATGGCTAGCTCCAGTACAAGTACAAATCATCCCTGTCTCAACTGTCCACCTTGATCACTGCTTAGAGGTGCAGCAGCAATTAAGAAGTATCGGAATAAGAGCTACAATCGATGAGCGGGATGAAAAACTTGGCTATAAAATGAGAGAAGCACAAATGCAAAAAAGCCCTTATATCGCGGTCATCGGCGATAAAGAAAGGCAAGAAAAAACACTGAATATTAGACAGCACGGAGAAAAAACGTCAAAAGAGCTGTCTATTGAGGACTTTAAACACATGGCAGCTAAGCAAATAAAAGACAGATCGGCTGCTCAGATATGATTTGATATTAAAAAGGATGAGACGTTCATTGAATGATGGGCGTCTTTTCATTTGCAGAAAAGCTGAATCTGTAATGGAAAGGGAAAATATTGAAACATTTTTTCGGTAAAATCGTAATAAAGATAGAGCGTTCAACAGAAACCGTTTAAAACGGAGAGGAGTATTGCATGGAACAAGCAGCACTGAAAAAGATGAGGACAAAACAAATAATCGTCTCTAATTTAATAACCGGCATCATGATCGTCGCTTTTTATATCTTGATTCAACTGTCTGACATTCGATTTACACATTTCTTTCTTTGTTTAGGAATTATCATGCTCTTTCTAAGTATTTATGGTTTTATTAAAAAAGGATCAACAAAGTCTTTCATTCCTATTTTTGAGCAGATAGCCATTTATGAAAAAGAAAAATTGGGAGAAGAGTGGGAAAAAGAAAAGAGGACAGAAAATATTTCGAGAGTGGTATTGAGTGGTCTGATGTTCTTCCAGTCATTTAGTTTCCAAGATGTAACGATTCCATTCTTAAGCATACAGCCTATACTTTTACTTTTCTTATTATTTGTAACTCTAGCTCTTATTAATGTAAGCATGCTTTATCGCTTTAGAAAAATCGACCGATCGACGGAAGCGCATGGATTAAAAAGCTTTACAAAGGAATCAAACATGATGGCAATGGCTTTAGGATTATTATCAGTGATTGTCATATTCGGATTTATCGTCATCTTTTTTCTTCCATAAAACAGAATTTTGAGGTGAAACAAATGAATGCAAACATTCAACAACTGATCGATCAGACAAAGGCGAAATTTGGTTTAGATCTTTACTATTTAAAAAGACACAGTTTTCATCGCTACGTCAATATGTTCAATGAAACGGTTTATACATTGAATATGGAATGGTTTCCCTCTCATGAAGCTGAACCCGAGGACGATGATCTAAACCCGGACGGCACAGCTGTGATTGACGTGAACTTAAATACAGGCCAGATTGAAACGGTCATTTTTGTCATGGACAAAACCTTCGCGAAGAATGGTGTCACATTTAAGAGGCCTTATCCAGCTTATGTCATTCAATGGATCGAACAAGAAACAGGGTTGGTCTATGGTGAGCATTTTCATATGCATCAAAAGGAGAAAGGGGAACTTTTTTTCGAAGAAGCGATAGATGGTGTGAAAGTGACGCCTTCAGGCAGAATCGAAGTGAAATGGGATGAATATGGGCAGCTCATTCACTATATACATCGAGGGCCATTTATGGCAAAAAAAAGACTAAAAACTGAAGAATATGTGCTTTCCATTGATAGGATCGAAAATTTAGCCCAGCAGCAAGTGCAGCGGTTTGATTGGCCATCCTTCGAGCAGAATCGAATCCGCCCTATATATGCGTTAGAAGAAATCTATGTGAAGAACGATGGAACAGGAATGATACCGTTTGAAATTGGACGTGAAGAAACGCATTGTATACATATGCATCAGGTCATGGAGTGGAATGAACCGTTAAACAAAGCCTTTGAAAAAAAGGAAATCGATATAAACGAGGACATTACGGCTGAACAAGCCTTCTCACAGGAGCCTTCACCAGATACATTCCCGATCTCAAAAGAAGAGCAGGCTGCGTGTATAAAAGCGGTTCGAACCTTTTTGGCACAAAAATATTCAAAGGATACAGGGAAGTGGGTGCTAAAAACACTCCACCGCGACCATGGCTGCATCGAAGCGATATTAAAAACGAATGAGCAAGAAGGCTGTGATTTTATGGATAAGATCAAGGTCTTCATTGATGCCGGCACTTTTGAAGCCGTTAATTACATAGACAAAAAAGAGATGTTTCAAGTATGCGGGATACTCAATCCATCTCAAACAGCTAGTAAAATCACCATATCTCAGAAAGAAGCCTTTGAAACATTGAGAGAACGCTTCGAACTTACACCCATCTATGTCTATGACGATGTGCAAAAACAATATGTTTTATGCGGAAAGCTCGACTGTCATGAAGGCGTTGATGCAGTGAGCGGTGAAGTGTTCTCTTTGACAGACCTTTCATAACTTCTAAAAGAACAGTGAGCAACTGTTCTTTTTTATCCCATTTTCCTCTTTTTAGAATAAAAATGGAATTTTGTAGAAGGAAGTTGTCGTTTCATCACGAAAGAAACAGATAAGAATATGATCATAGGTCCATCGGTTGGAATTCGTATTTCAAATAGTAAACGTCATACATATTGAAAACCCATTGCAGTAAAGTTGATCTACAAATCTTTTAGAAATGAAATCATGTCTCTAGTAGTAAGCGAAACTAGGCGGACTAAAATCATAGGATGAGTTGAACATGTTTGTTTTTAGGTAAGCTTAAAGCCATAAATAGAAGAAAGTGAGGATATCTACCTTGAGTACATTGGAAGTGTTTCGTCAGTTTTTGGTTGACCATTATCCTGCGTTACAAGATGAGCTTTGGCTGAAAGATGTTGATACCCTTCGAATTTCTCCTATTCTTCATCCTTTTCTGAAAAGCAAGCTGCCAGAAGGAATCGAAAAATTCACTTGTGTCCTATTCACGCAGCAGACAGATCAAACCGCTGCACCGCTCAAAGTCTACCTTTTATTAGATGAATATGAGCAATCGCTTTACGCCATTGATTTGATGAATGAACAAATAGCGCTTCATTAATACAGAAGCAAAAAAGCTGCTTGAGAGCTCCTCAGCAGCTTTTCTTGTGAATATTAGTTTGTCATATCAACCAATCTTGAGTGCAAGTTGTCCAATTCTTTCTTTGTTGGAAAAGAGCTGATCAGCAGCGTAGGCCGTCCTAATTGATTAGGAAGCTCAGTATCGGTCACAATCATATCAATCCCAAGTCGATCCATTGTCAGTTCATTTAATGTATTTTCTGGACTTGTGAAAATATGAATGAGAGGAGGCAATCTTAATTTAATTAAATCCGCAATCAACAAGCTATGATTATAACCTAATGTTGAAATGACAAAAATGTTCAACACGTTTCTCCGATCCATTTCCAAATGAACAAGCCCCCTCCAGTTAGAAGTAATGATACGAATCAATTCTCGTTCATTTTTCACTAAAGAAGCAAGTATATCGTCTGTTTTTAGCTCTTGGATGATATGAGTAATCCTCGAATAGAAGTAAGGAAGCTGTTTTTTTACCTCTGATAAATACCTCGATTTCTTTTTGAAAAGGAATCCATCTCTTACGGTAATTTCCCTAGAATACACATAATATTGGAGAAGAATCAGTGTCATCGCCTTGCGATTAGCCACCTCTTGATGAAAAATCAACTCCAATTGATTGATAAAGGAATGAATGGCTTCGAAGAGGTGTGGTGTATGCGATTGAAAGAACATCAATTTTTCTTCGACAGTTTCAATTGATTTATAATGGCCAATAGCTGGTTCAATCAATAGTAAAAAGACAAATTCGTGACGATCCAACGTAACACCAAAAGTGTCCTTTGTCATTTGGCAAACGTGTTCTTCCAAGTTTTTGATTTGATTATAGATACCTTTAGCTGTAGATGTTTGTTTTTCCTTATCCAATGAGTACCTATAATTGCGTCGTATTGAAAAATTTTTCCTCACTCGGTGTATGGAAACGGCGAGCCATAGGCAAAATTTATCTATAGCCACATCAGGTAGATTGACTTCGAGCACCTGAAAAAGCTTATGTAAAAAATCAACTGCATCTTGCTTTTGAATATCATCGAATGGCCAAAGCCTGCTCCCATAGACTTCAAACAAAAATTCCACAAAAAATTGACGAATCTCCTTCTCATTTCCATGGAACTGCATACTATCTGGTCGTAACTCAATGTCATACGAGATAAGAAGCGAATTGATTTTATGAATGGTGTTATACAATGTGGATCTACTGATATTCAGCGTGTCCATCCATTCATAGAAAGACCTGTTTTGTTCAAAGAAAACGCCGTCAATCAATCGAATTTCAATCGTATCTTTTAGAATTTCTTTGATATAGTAGTCGACTCGTATCGTCTGTGTATAACAAATGGATATGCCTTGTCTTGGCTTTATGTGGATTAACGGCTCTCCGTTCTCTGTTTGGAACGACTTCATTTGTTCTAAATCGCTTTGAATGGCACGAACGGAACCGATATTTTCATTCGATATCTCTTGAAGGCTCCACCACTTATCTTTTGATACAAGCAGTTTTAAAATTTTTATCCATCTCTTTGATTTATTATCAATGAGCTCCATTAAACAACTAACTCCTTCCCTTGGCTTGCCTCTATATGATGAAGTTCACTTAAAGAACATTTGATTTTCTAAATAGGCATAAAATGATTTTAATGTTTAGGCTAAATCGTTTTGTCTTCACTTTTCATGATAAAAGAGAAAAAAATTAGACGAAAACAAATGTTATTCCCTGATTCTCCATATATTTCTTTTAAAAGGTGATAAGTAAGCCATGAATCCTATAAAAATGGATCATTTTAGATATTTAAGTTTATTTTATTGCTGTTGAAACGGTAAATGTAAGAATAAAACGCAGCAGATTTTTGATTACCATATGAAAGGGAGTAGAAAGGAATGCGATTTATATAATGCTGAACTGACTCACCTTACATACGATATGATACATGCTTGTTTCATATGAACGAACCATATGTGAATACATGCTTATATATGCATGTACACATCGTTTATTGTTCATTCCAGTATAAATATAAAAATTCACATTTAATCTTTTCACGATCCTCTCACTATTCCCCATTTCTATAGACCCCAATCCATTTACTCAATCCACTACTCATGATGACCTTACAAGCTCATGATTGATCAACTCATTTTATTCATAGGGTCTTAAGGTGCAATTTTTAGAAAATATTGATCAGAAGCGGGGTGATTGATCTGACAGTATACTAATGATTTTTTTATCGTTGTTGAAAATTAATTTTAGAAAAGGGTGGATGTATTGAAAAGAATATTGTCGCTGGCACTCATTACAGTGCTAGTCATACAGTCTAGTATATTAGGAGTCTTGCCTTTAGCAGGGGCACAAGCAAAAGAAATTCAAGAAAACATTTATGGGGATATTGAATTTGCTGATAGCGAAGGCAATAAGTTATCAAGCATGGAAGATCAGCAAGTAAGAAAGGCCACTGTGCATTGGTCTATAAAAGGAATTGATCTAAAAAAACAATATCCGTATGTTCTCACTCTTCCTTCAGCCATCCAGGTAGAGAAGGAGCAGAAGGAACCCATTACTGTGGGTAACATACTTGTTGGCGAGTATACCGTTTCAAAACAAAATGAAGTGACGGTGAAATTTAAAGAAGATGTTGAGATCGATCCAAATTTAGAAGGATCAATTGACATCGATGTCACCAGTATAACTCAGCAAGAAGAGAAAACAAAGCAAAATAAGGGTGAAGAAAGCCTTCCAAAAGATGACTCAATCTCATCTGAGAAAGATAAAGCTTCTAACAATCAAGAAGCCGCTCAAACGAAACAAAACGATGAAGATGAATTACTAAAAAACAAAGTGAGCGTATCTAAGCGTGCAGGGCTGCAAAGTGTTTCAAAACAAACGCTGATACAAGAAAATCTCCTCACTGATGCGAAATTAATCTTTGAAGATCAGGAAGGAAATTCAGTTGAGAAACCTGATATCAACTCGCTGATTTCCATTAACTATGAGTGGGCCATCCCGAACGGTCATAGCTATAATGGCGGGGATGAATTCCATTTCAAGGTTCCAGAGGAATTAGTGATTTATGAAAAAATCGATCGTCTTGAGATGAAGTTTAATCAGGCAACCATTGGTTATTTTTCTGTAGATGAGAGCGGAAATGCCTCCATCGAATTCACTGATTTTATTAAACAATATTCAAATATTCATGGAACACTTCAAGTGTGGACGCAATTAGATAAAAAAACTGTCATTACTGAAGAAAAAGAAGTGGTCATTACCCCGATTGAAGGAAAGGATAAAATATCAATCCCGATTCAATACATTCCAAATGGCCCAAACGTCTCTAAAAAGGGAGAACCAAATCGATCTTACAATGCTGAAACCATTCAATGGACAGTAGATTTTAATATGGATTTAGAAGATGTGAAACAAGCGAAACTGTTAGATCCGATTCAAGAAGGTCAAGCGTTGAAAAAAGATTCAATTAAGCTTTATCGTATTGATACAAAGCTAAATGGAGAAACATCGATTGGTCAGCTGCTTGACGAAAACCACTACACAATTGGCCAAACAGCAGATGGTCAAGATTTCACGATTGAATTTAAAGATGACGTTCATCTAGCTTACCGTTTAATGTATGAAACGGATATTACGAATCAGGATCAATCTGCATTTCGTAATAAAGCATCCCTTGTTTCTGGTGATAAAGTGATCAGTTCAGCAGAAGGAACAGTGAATGTGACAAGAGGCAGTCCTTTAAATAAAAAAGCCGCGCACTACGACCCAGTCACACAAACAATTACATGGGAAATTCGTTATAACTATAACGAAAAAAAGATTGCTCAAAAGGACGCTTTGTTAGAAGACTTCTTTAACGGCACACAGGCGCTGATATCTGATTCCATTCAAGTCAAAGAAGTCACAATTGATCAAAATGGCAACGAAGCTGGAACAAAAGCGTTTGAAAATTATGTGGTTCAACCTCAAAAAAAGGATGAACAAAACGGGTTTACCTTGCAATTCAATCAAGATATTCAATCAGCTTATCTCATCACCTATCAAACAAAAGCAACCGAGCGAATTTTTGAAGCTGAAGAGATTATCAATACGGTAACAGCTGGCAAAGAGAGCAAACAAGGGAAGCAAAGAATTGACCAGCAAATCCTAACGAAAAATCATGGAACACCGAATTACAAGACCAAGACCATTCCATGGCGTATCACCTTCAACAAAGATCAACAAACGATGAACAATGTGATATTAAAAGATACGTTTACAAACGAAGGATTGACGCTGCAAAAAGATAGTTTAAAAGTGACGACAGGTAATACAGTGCTTGAAGAAGGCACAGATTATCAAATCGTTGAACATGCAAATGGATTTGATATTCAATTTACGAAAGAAATAAAGACAGAACATACCGTCACATATACAACGTCTTTTGATTATGAAAAAAGAGCAGATAAAGATCAAAAGAACTTGCGTAATCATGTGAAGCTCGAATGGGTAAATGAAGATGGCAAAGATTTGACGAAGGAAAATCAATCTGTCTTCACGCCTGACACATACACGCAGTCAAATGGCTTCAAGAACGGAACTTATGATGCAAAGAAAAAAGAGATCACATGGAATATCGGTGTGAACTATAACTTGAAACATCTAGAAGAGGCGAAAATCGAGGATTTCATTCAAGGAAACCAGCGTTTGCTTAAAGATTCAATCATCGTCTATTCGCTTGATTTACAAGGCGGGGAAAATGGAGCAGAAGAAAAAGAGGTATTAGCGAAAGAACATTATGACATCAAATTCCTTGAAAATGAAAAGGGAGAAACAGGCTTCGAAGTGATTTTCAAAAAAGCCATTGATTCTCCATACAAAATCACGTATCAAACAAGTGTTGAAGGAATGGATTTAGTACAGAAAACCTACGATAATAAAGCGACCCTTTATGATGGGCAGACAAAAGAATCTGATGTGAATGCAGTGGTGTCCATTCCAAATGGGGGGAAATACACGAGCAAATCAGGAAATCAACAAGGAAAAGTCATTGATTGGAAACTGAATATCAACTTTGGTCAATCAACAGTTCAAGATGCGACGATTATAGACCATCCAAGCAGTAACCAAGCCATAATAGAAAACTCATTTCATCTCTATTCGACGACAATAGATGAAAAGGGGCAAGTGACAAAAGCAGAAGAGCTGGAAAAAGGGAAGGATTATGAGCTAGACCTTGAATTTGATCCAGATTCTTTTCAAATTAAATTTAAAGAAGAAATCACAAGGCCATATATTTTAGAATACCAATCTCTCATTTTAGATAAAGTGGGAAGTACACTTCAAAACGAAGTAACGTTTAGAGGTGAAAATGTAAAAGAAATCAAAAAGGAATCCGAAGCCTCAATTGTGGTCAAACGCACCGCTGGCATGGGAGATGGCACAGGATCGATTGGTGCTTTAACCGTTAAAAAGGTAGATGCGAGTAGTGGAAAAGCGCTAAAAGGAGCAAGTTTTTCTCTGACAGATGCTGCGAGCGGTATCGTCATTGGTACAAAGACAACAGATGAAGAAGGAGCTCTTCGATTTAATCGTCTTCTGTATGGTGATTATATCGTGACAGAAGAGAAAGCACCTGATGGTTATATTAAAACCAAGGAACCGATCCATGTCACGATTGATCAGCCTTACGAATCAGGAGATCAAGCGAAAACAGGAAATAGCATGACGGTGCAGAACCAAGAAATCCGCCAGCATGTCAAGTTAACGAAAAAAGACAAAGAGACGGGTGCAGCATTAGAGAATGCAGAATTTGAACTGAAAAATGAATCTGGAGAGACCGTCCAAACCGATTTGAAAACGGACGAAAAAGGAGAAATCCTTTTCAAACATCTTGAGCCAGGTTCCTATTATTTTGTGGAGACAAACGCACCGAAAGGCTATCAATTAAATCAGCAAAAATGGCCGTTCACCATTAAAGAAAATCAAACAGAAACAACGACTGTCACCGCAGTAAATGACATCATCAAAGGATCTGCAGAATTGAGCAAAATAGGTGAAGGCGGAGAGAGACTAGAAGGTGCACAGTTCAAGCTCTTAGATCAAGACGGGCATGAGTTAAAAGATTCGCTTGTCACAGGAGAAAATGGCAAGATCACGATAAACGAACTAAGGCCAGGTACGTATCAGCTCATTGAAACAAAAGCACCAGATGGTTATGTATTAGATGAAACGCCAATCAAATTTGAAGTACCACTTGATCCAAAGGAACCAGTCGTCATTTCGCAAAAGAACCTATATGAAACAAGTGCATTAGAAGTGTTAAAAGAAGGGGAAGATGGCAAGAAACTTCAAGGTGTTCGATTTGAAGTCTTGGATCAATATGACAAAGTTGTGCGTAAAGATTTGACAACAGATGAAGATGGGAAGATTTTGGTCGACAACCTCAAACCGGGCAAATATCAGCTCGTGGAGACAGAGAGTGTTGATGGTTACCAAAAGAATAATAAACCTTATCCTTTTACCATCGAAATCGCACAAAAAACACCAGCAGAGATCAAAGTGATCAATGATCTCAAAACTGGATCTGTTCAGCTCACGAAGCTCGGTGAAAAGGATGATGTGCTTGAAAGAGCAGAATTTAAGCTTGTAGATGCAAATGGAAAAGAGATAAAAACAGGTCTCGTCACTGATCAGAACGGGAAGATCATCGTCAACGATCTGAAACCTGGAACCTATCAGTTTGTTGAAACGAAGGCTCCATTCGGTCATGAGCTTGATGAAACACCTGTCACTTTTGCTATTCCATTTAACCCTGAGAAGCTGGTTAGTGTGACAAAAGAAAATAGCCGCACTACAGGCGGAGTGCTGCTGCACAAAAAAGGCGAAGATGGGAAATCATTAGAAGGAGTTGTCTTTGACCTATCTGATGATAAAGGAAAGATAGTGGCAGGAGGAGAAGGAATCACAACCAATCAGGATGGAAAGATCACCTTCGCAGGGCTAAAACCTGGAACCTATCAATTTGTTGAAAGAAAGAGTCTTGAAGGCTATGAATTGAGTGCGAAACCACTTGTCTTTCAAGTTGAATTAGGTCAAAAAGAGTTGATTCAAGTGGAGGCAATCAATCAGCTCAAGAAAGGTTCTGTTGAACTCACAAAAATAGGAGAAGAAAAAGAAAGATTGAAAGGCGCAGAATTTACCCTTTTCAATGACGATGGTAAAGAATTGATGTCAGGTTTAACAACCAACGAGAAAGGCATCATCACTGTCAACGATTTGAAACCAGGCGCTTACCAATTGGTTGAAACGAAGGCTCCTTTTGGACATAAACTAGATGCAGAACCAGTAGACTTTAAGATTGATTTCAATCCAAAACAACTGGTGAAAGTGACAAAAGAAAATATTCGGACGACAAGTGCTGTGCAGCTTCAGAAAAAAGGAGAAGATGGTCAGTTACTCAATGGAGTGACCTTCGATCTGCTTGATGAGCACGATCAACGTATAAAGAAAGACTTAAAGACAGACAAAAATGGTCAACTAACAGTCGATCAACTGAAGCTAGGCACCTATCAATTTGTCGAAACAGCAAGCATTGCCGGCTATGAATTGGATCAGACACCTGTCTCATTTACGATTCGTTTAGGTCAAGACAAACCAGCAAAAGTAGAAATGATCAACAAACTGACGCCGGGAGCAGTGGAACTGACCAAAATCGATGATGAGGGACATCCGCTGGAAAATGCAGAGTTTGCTCTTCTGAGTAAAGAAGGAAAAACGTTGAAGAAATCACTTGTAACGGATCAAAAAGGAAAGCTTCACATCAACGATCTAAAACCGGGAGAATATCAATTCGT
Organism: Bacillus sp. FSL M7-0791; assembly: GCF_038627085.1. Taxonomy (NCBI): domain Bacteria; kingdom Bacillati; phylum Bacillota; class Bacilli; order Caryophanales; family Bacillaceae; genus Bacillus; species Bacillus sp. FSL M7-0791. The sequence continues at coordinate 814,168 of NZ_CP152022.1, forward strand.
TGAAACGAAAGCACCTCATGGTTATGAATTGGATAATAAGCCGATCCTGTTCACAATTGAGAAAAATCAGCAGAAGCCGCTTCAATTAACAGCGAAGAATCACTTGATCTTAGGAAGTCTGCGTATTATAAAGGTAGACCAGCAGACAGATAGAACCTTAAAAGGGGCAGCCTTTGACATTCGTACAAAAGCCGGGAAAACCATAAAATCTGTGACCACAGGAAAAGACGGAGAAGCGATTGTCAAAGGGCTTAAACCTGGAGAGTATATACTCACAGAGACGAAAGCACCAGATGGTTATGTAGCTTTAAAGAAGCCGCTCGCTTTTACAATTCAAATGGGCGAAGTGGAGATCAAGACAATGATTGTAAAAAATGCACCAGTGAAGAATGAAGAGGAACACACGAATCCTCCAGCCTCAGATAAAGGGGATCAGCATCCGCCTCATGACTCAAACGGTGAGCTGCCAAAGACTGGAGAAGAATGGCTGCGTTACTTGATGTATGCAGGGATTTTACTAGTAGTGTCTGGAACTGTTCTTCTTGTTATCAGAAGAAGAACCATTCAGTAAAAGGAAGGAACGAGTGTATTGATGAAAAAAAGAACCTTATTAGGCAGCTTTTTGGTGGTCACGGGGCTGATGCTCATCTCCGTTCCTTTTCTATATGAGTGGCGAACTTCTCAAGAGACAGCAGCAATGGAGCAGGCATTAAAGATGATTGAAGAAAATGACAGTGATGCCCTTTCTTCTATTCCACATTTAACTGTGTCAGAAGAAGACCTGCGAGATGTGATGGAGCTAGAGATCCCGTCAATTGATTTAAACGAAAAAGTGCTTCCTGTTACATCAAAAGAAAATTTAGGTATAGCACTGACTCAAATTAAATCTCATCAAATGCCAGGTGAAGGGAATTTCACGATTGCAGGGCATAGAGGGTATAGAGGCGATCGTCTTTTCCGTCAGCTGCCAGAGGTGCCTAAAGGAGAAAAAGTTGTCTTACATCATCAAGCTGAAACATACGAATATAAAATTGTCAGCTCAGCTACGATAGACCCGGCGGATGTGGATGTACTAAAGGATCGTGGGAAAAATGAACTGACATTGATCACTTGTACACTTGATGGTCAAAAACGATTTGTCTTAAAAGGAATACGAATCAACGCTTCAAAGGGTGAGCAGCCATCGGATGTATAACATCAACATAATAAATGATGGATGCAATGGAAAAGCAGTGCTCACGACCGATATGTTACACCAATTGTTATCAGAGCATTATCCAACTTTAAAAAACGAACGTTGGGAAGTTGATGTAGATACAATTCGGTCTTCGCCTATTCTTCACCCTTTATTAAAAAGAAAGCTGCCAATTGGTATTGAAAAATTCACCTGTGTTTTGTTCACGCAGCAGACAGCAGCTTTTGGAGAGCCTTTGATTGTGTACTTTTTATTGGATGAGAAAGGCGAATCGATTTACGCAATGGATCTCTTGCTCGAGCAGCAAGACACCCATTAAACGAGAAATAAAAAAGGATTAACGGGTTCGATTTTAAGGTGGGTAAATAAAATCAGTCATATCATGAGGACTCTAATTCGTATATGAATTAGAGTTCTTTTATTTGTTTATATATAGTCGTTTTACTAACTTTATAATCTACTAAGAAGTCCGCTTCCTAGCAGATAGTCTCCAATGACTGCTTCATATTTTAGATGATAAAGATTTTATAAAATGGATTGAAAACAGAGGTCATAATCACGATTGGCGACCAAAGAAGATCATCTAGTTTTTATCCCTTTCCCTGTTTCTTCAGAAGAAATATCAGAAAGTGCTAAAGATAATCATGTGTTGACTCCAAAATACTGATAAAATTTATTTAGATTATTCCTTAATTATAGGTATGGAGGTAAAAGCATGCGAAAAGAAGACCCCCAATATATTTTTCGTAATGATGCACGACCAGAAGTTGTTCATGATTTAGCCGATGTAGATGAAAATTCCACTGAGTTGTTAATCACAGGAAAAACAAAAAATATTGAAAGATTGGAATCTTTTTCTAACCTGATGAAATTGTGGATTTACAAAGTGAACCAAAAGGATTTCAATACGATCTTGAGCTTAGTTAATCCAAAAATGCTCTTTGTGCATGAACTGAGAGTAGAAGATTTATCAATCATCAGTTCTCTTAAAGATGTTGAAGTATTGGCACTAGAATGGAATACAAAGGCACATAGTTTATGGGATTTATCAAAAAACACGTTTTTAAAATCTTTATCCATAACAGATTTTTCAAAGTTGAATGACATAGCCCCTTTGCAAAAAAACACTGGTTTAGAATTGTTACAATTGTCAGGCGGGATTTGGAATACATTAAATATACATACTCTTCAACCTTTAAGATACCTCAAGAATTTAAAATATCTATGCTTATCAAATATAAAAGTGAAGGACGAGTCTTTGGAGCCGATATCGGAATTAGAGGGACTCAAGGAACTTGAAATTTCGAACCAATTCCCGACAGAAGAATATGCCAGGTTATCCGTCACCCTCCCAAATACGAAGTGTGATCGTTTTGCGCCATACATCTTTTTATCAAGTCCTATTGTAGATAAAGATGTGATGGTGATTGGAAAGCGAAAACCGAAATTAAATTCAAAAGTTGATGGGGAAAAGTTGCAAAAATACGAAGAACAATTTAAAGCGTACCAAGAAAAGTATATAAATTAACTGAAAAAGCAATGGAAAATTAATTCCATTGCTTTTTCTTTCTTGTTATTCAATCAAGCAAACAACTTCAGCCCAACCACTCCAATGACAATCAGCAGCAAGCTGAGTATACGAATCATGTTTTTTGGCTCTTTAAATAGAATCATATTAAACAAGACAGAGCCCGCCGTTCCAAGTCCAATCCAGACCGTATAGGCAACAGATACTTGAACGGAAGAAAACGAGGCGTATAAAAACAAAAAGGATAAGGCAAACCCGCCAACAAATAAAATGCCTGTCGTGATTTGCTTTTTCTTACTAAACATATTGAGGCCAATGGTTCCGCCGATTTCGCAGGCAGAGGCCAACAGTACAAAAAACCAGCCCATTTATACCGCTTCTCCTTTCTGCTCATGGGCATCTCCATCAGACACTTTCAGTCCAATAATCCCGAGAATTAAAATGCCCATAAATAAGAGCTTTTCTAATGAAAACGAACCGCCGAACAGCGCATAATCCATCAAAGATGTCCCTATCGTTCCAACTCCGGCAAACACGGCGTACACGGTCCCTGTCGGCAGCTTCTCGCAGGCTTTCATTAAAAAGTAAAAATCAACTGGGATCAGGCAGATAATGATCGCCCATTCCCACACAGCATCAGCCCTATTTAAACCAAACACCCAAAGTAATTCGAATAAACAAGTGAGTGCAACATACATCCAGCTTTTTTTCATTGTATTTCCTCCTAAAAACTTAAAAATGACGATTCGTCATTTTGAAACCGAAAAAGAGCGTACAGCAAGTGCTGTACTCAGATTGTCGACAAAGGGCTAAAATGATCTTTATTTTAGCCCTTTGTCTTCTTTTCAGCGTATAGAAAACCTTGAAGTCTAGGAAAGACGGCTACTTTTGCGGAGCGAATTTGACATTCGTGAGCACCAGCGCGCAGGACTGACAAAGAATGCGAGGGTTTGTCTACACGCTGCGTACAGCAAGTGCTGTACTAAGTTAAGGTGTCTCTATGCCAAGTGCGTAAAGAAGAAATTGCTTCACCTCTCGCTTTTGAATCAGAACCTCTTCTGTATCTGTTTCCGTAAATAAGTACATTTGCTCAGCAGACGATTCGAGTAAACCGATAATGAATTTCGCCGCGTAATGACAGTTCAAATTCGCACGGACTCGTTTGTCCTGCTTTGCTTTTTCTAGAAAAGCAGCGACCCATTTGTAAATCGGCTCATAAATATCTTCCCATTCCTTTAAATGCTCGGTGGCGGCTAAGCCTGAATAGGTGAGGGCAAGGACATCACGGTATTGCCTTGTAAAAGCGAAAATGAATTCAACAAGCGCATCTGCTTGATCGAGGACATCTGCATGCTGAGTGAATTCCTTTTCGATCGCAGGGACCATTTGAGCGATCAGATGTTCAGCGATCGCAGGCATGACGGAAAGCTTTGAAGGAAAATATAAATAAAACGTTCCTTGTGCTACTCCTGCTGCTTTCACAATATCCGAAATGGTCGTCTTTTCAATGCCTTTTTCTTTAAACGCATCAATCGCAGCAAGCATAATCTTTTCTCGTTTCGACATATCATCACCGACCTTAAATGACTGAATGTCATTCAGTTTAGCGAGAAAATGACGATTTGTCAATATGGTTTTCTCTTCATTGAATGTGAGAATAAGTGATGAATAGATGCGGGCAAGCCTGAATAAGCTGTAAATATGGTCAAGCATCATCATGTGAGAAAGGGGCAGCTCTCAGTATGACATCCAGTGCTATGTTTTCCATTGCTTATTTTCTCCTGCTCGTCCCGCTCTATTTACATATGAGGTACAGACAGGCAAAAAAGCACAATCGTTTTATTTATTTACGGACAGAATTGGTCCTTGCCAGTCTGTTTATTTATACGAATGTTTTATTATATTTGACGGTCTTTCCAAATCGTTTTTCCGCCCCAAGGGATCAGGTGAGTGTCAACCTCATGCCGTTGCAGTCCATTTATCAAAATCTTCACGCCTACCATCACGGCTATCCAAATCTTGTCTTTTTAAACTTAGCAGGCAACATATTGTTATTTGTACCACTCGGGTTTTTTCTATATCAAGCCTTTCGAACCATGCGCTGGCAAAAGGCGGTTCTTGGGGGCTTTCTCCTGTCAACCATGATCGAATTGCTCCAATGGATGTTCTCTCAATCTGGTATCATTACAAGAAGCAGTGATATTGATGATATTCTCTTAAATACACTTGGCACAGCGCTAGGCTGTATCGTGTATCAGATTTATCGAAAAAGGAAGGAGAAAATCAAGTGAAGCGAGTTTGTATCATTCCATGTGGCGCGAAGAAAATTTGGGATGTCGATCCAGAAGCAGGGAGCCAGCCAGCGAACCATGTCTATTTAAGTCCTCTGCATCAGCGTACGAAAAGCTATGCTCAAACGTTCTTTTCAGACTGGATGATCTTATCAGCAAAGCACGGGTTCTTAAAGGCAGATGATATCATACATGAAAATTATGATGTGGCTTTTGGTACACCGCATGCTAAGCAGATCACACGAGAAGAACTGAGCCAGCAATTTCATCAAAAAAATCTTTTCGCATATGATGAACTGGTGGTACTAGGTGGAAAGAAATATCGAAAAGTGATCGACCCTTTATTACAGCCTCATCAAAAAGCAAATTATCCGCTGGCTCCATATAAAGGAATTGGCTACATGCTTCAGGCGTTACATCAAGCAGTGGAATCAAAAATAGAACTTCCGCCGCATATTTAACACATTCACATCTACCGGTAAGCAGGGTTTTGATCTTTAAAAAGAGAATAATTGAAATAGCGATGCTGATTGTTTCATATCTTTTCAGCAGCCACTAGCATACTTGTATGCTTGGGTAAATTGGCTCAATGAAAAAGGGAGGCGTATGAACATGACAACCATCTATTTAGCTGGTGATTCGACCGTTTCATCTTATCCAGATCGTCCTGTTCAAGGAGGATGGGGAGAGTTTTTACACCGCTATACAGCGCAAGGGGTGAACGTCGAGAATCGTGCCATTGGTGGAAGAAGCTCAAAAACATTCATTGAAGAAGGACGCCTTGATGACATATTGGTTGACATTCAGCCAGGAGACTGGCTTTTCACGCAAATGGGGCACAATGATGCTTCCAAGGAAAAGCCTGAGCGGCATACAGATCCTTTCACAACGTATAAAAGCTACCTGTCTCAATATATTCATGGAGCAAGAGCAAAAGGGGCAACACCACTTTTATTAACGCCAGTCGGCCGTTTTCATGAAAAAGACGGAGAATTTATCAATGATTTTCCTGATTACTGTGCCGCTATGAAAGAATTAGCCGATGAAGAAGAAGTTCTTCTCGTCGATTTAAATACCGCAAGCCTTCAGTTTTATCAAATTTCCGGCATAGAGAAAACGACCTCTTATTTTATGCTGTCAACAGGAATTGAGGATCGCACGCACTTTACAAAAGAAGGCGCAGATGCGATTGCAAGACTTGTTTCTCTTGAATTAAAAGACCTTGGTTTAACCATTGTGTGATGGATGACAGGACGAGTGAGCGCTCGTCCTGTTCTTTTTTGCAGAAAGCTATTGATTCCCCTCACTAGAGTAGACTACAATAGATACATATGATAATGAGAATCAATATCACTGATAAATAGATCATTCGATGGAAAACTGGAGGGACTCAAATGACAGAGCAGCTTGAATTGTTTGACGTCACCATTATTGGCGGCGGGCCAGCAGGCATGTACACCGCCTTTTATAGTGGGATGCGGGACTTAAAGACGAAGGTACTTGAGTACAACGAAAGCCTTGGCGGAAAAATCCTTCTCTATCCTGAAAAGGTCATTTGGGATGTCGGCGGTTTGCCGCCAACAAGAGGAGAACAGCTGATACAGCAGCTGGAAACACAGGCGAAAACATTTGAACCAGAGATTGCACTGAATCAAAAAATCACGTCATTTGAGCGAGATGAACATAATCACATCATACTGACGGCTGAAAATGGTGATCGTCATTTGACAAAGACCCTCATATTAGCGATGGGTCACGGCATTCCAGTTCAGCGGAAACTTGAAATCGAGCATGCAGACCGCTATGAAGTGACAAACCTTTATTACACTGTCCAGGAGCTCAAGACATTTGCAGGGAAGCGGGTTGTGATTTCTGGAGGCGGCGACTCAGCGGTTGACTGGGCCAATGCCCTTGCACCGATTGCTGAAAGTGTCACCGTCGTGCATCGCCGTGACATGTTTGGCGGACATGAGAAAAACGTCGCCAACATGAAGGCAACTTGCAAACGAATTTTAACCCCGCATGAACTAACAGAGCTGCATGGTCAAGGCGACAAAATTGCTGCGGTCACCATTCAAAACATAGAGACAGGTGAAAAAGAACGAATCGAAACAGATGCTGTGATTGTCAATCACGGGATGAAAGGCGATTTAAGCGTGCTATCAGAATGGGGCCTCAAGCAAGGTGAATGGGGACTGATCGAGGTCAATGAAAAAATGGAAACCAATTTACCGGGCGTCTATGCGGTAGGCGACTTGTGTACACATAAAAGCAAGGTTCGCTTAATTGCCGGCACGTTTGTTGATGGAGTCAATGCACTGAATAGCGCAAAGCTTTACATCGAACCAGAAGCTGAAAAAGTGGCATACGTTTCCTCTCATAATGAACGCTTTAAAGAGAAAAACAAAGAATTACAAACAGCTGGAGCTCGTTAAATCATTCAAATAACATAGCAAAGTGCTGCCCGTATGTGGCAGCACTTTTTATATGGGTCCATTAATTGCGAGGCGCAAATAACATCACACTGACTCCAGCCAAACAGATCAAAGCACCCATCCAGTCATATAGATCAGGTGTTTTTCGATCGACCCACCAGCCCCAAAACACAGCAAGAATGACAAAAACACCGCCATAGGCAGCATAAACCCGTCCGAAAGTCGGGAACTGCTGAAATGTTGGAATGATGCCATATACAACCAAGATGAGGCTGCCGGCGATCCCGAAGCTGACAGGTTTTGCTTCACGCAGCCAAAGCCATACCAAATAGCCGCCGCCAATTTCTGCTAAACCTGCTAATAAAAAAAGAACAATCGTCACCATCATATACGGACACTCCAATTTCTCCAATTTACACCCTATTATGACATGAGGAAAGAATGCGTTCTACCTCAATTGAATGGATAGGAGCGAAGGGGAACATTTCGGCAAATGAAACGTAGTACATATGAAGGTGAAACACATGAAAACATCCATAGAAAAAGACCTATTTCTCTTATCAGTCAGACACGCATGTATTGCCATTTATTTTCTTGTGATCCCATTTGTAGTCCCAATTTTTTATCACCCATCTCCTTTATCGAGTGCGCTTATTGCACTTTTTATAACTCATAACTTAGCAGAAAGTATCATTTGGTTCTACAAATCGAGAAAGATTAGAAAGCACCAGTCTGGCGATCTATCAAAACGCGGGCATGTCTTTAGCCAGCTCGTGCAAAGAGTTGAACAGCTCCTTATCCTCAGTTTTGTCATTGTATTGATCAATGAATGGATACAAGGAAGGGCGGATCTATCTACACTCTCATTCACTCTTTTTCTATTGATCATCGTTTTTCTACAGCACGTCCAGTTTTACTACGTTCAGCTATTTTTTAAATCCAACAGCTGGTTCACTTATGTTCCTTCTTTGCAAAAAGCACGTCCTTCCTACATGGCGAGGGAGCGAAAGGCCCTGAAAAGGTTATAAATGTGCCATCACTCGTTTGATCCAGCCATAAACATCAGAAAATTATGATAAAATGTGGAAAGAAAGAATAGAGAAAGGGAGTGCGAGCGAGTGAAAGCAGTTGGACTATTGGAGTATTTGCCGATTGAGCATGAGCAAAGCCTGATGGATCAGGAGGTCGAAAAGCCTAAGGCGTCTGGAAGGGATGTACTCGTGAAGATAGAGGCTGTGTCCGTGAATCCAGTTGATACAAAGGTGAGATCACCGAAGGATCAGAAGGAAGAAAAACTGAAAATTCTTGGCTTCGATGCAAGCGGTACGGTTGTTGAAGTGGGCGAAGCGTGTACATTGTTTCAGCCAGGTGATCACGTATACTATGCGGGAGATATTACGCGTCAAGGGTCGAATAGTGAATATCAGCTTGTGGATGAACGTATTGTGGCGAAAAAGCCTGCCAATCTGTCCTTTGCAGAAGCAGCCGCGATGCCCCTTACAACAATTACGGCTTATGAGGCTTTATTTGACCGGATGCATATGAAGCGGAATGCTGAAGGTTCAACCTTGCTGATCATTGGTGGTGCAGGCGGTGTTGGGTCTATCGCCATTCAACTAGCCAAATTAGCGAAGGCAAACGTGATCGCTACCGCATCAAGACCAGAAACAAAAGAGTGGTGTCTGTCATTAGGTGCCGATCATATCATTGATCATCACCAGCCGCTTTTAGCGCAGCTCGAGGAAAAAGGAATCGGCGAAGTGGATTTTATTTTATGCTTAAATGATACAGATGGACATTTCAAAGGCATGGCAGAAGCGATAAAACCGCAAGGCACGATCTGTACCATTGTCGAAAACGAACACAACCTAGACATTCAATTACTCAAAAATAAAAGTGCGGCATTTGTATGGGAATTCATGTTCACACGCCCTATGTATGAAACAGCGGACATGATCAAACAGCATGAGCTTTTGACAGAGGCGGGTGAGTTATTTGAGCAGGGAAAAATAACGCATACCTTAACAAAGGTTCTCAGTCCGATCAATGCTGCTAACTTAAAGCAGGCACATCAAACGCTTGAGCAAGGAAAGATGATTGGAAAATTTGTACTTGAAGGATTTGAGAGAGGAGAGAGCGTATGACGTCATTACAATATCCGATTGGCTTATATGAACCGGTTGAAACAAAAACGAAAGCACAGCTTGAAGCATGGATTGATGAGCTGGCTGCAATCCCCGAAGAGTATGAAGCGGTGACCGCACCGCTGACAGATGCTCAGCTTGATACACCTTATCGGCCGGGAGGATGGACTGTTCGTCAGCTCATTCACCACGTAGCAGACAGCCATCTAAATGCATACTTACGATTCAAGCTTGCTCTCACAGAAGATACACCTGACATACGTCCATATGATCAGGAGGGATTTGCCTCACTTCCTGACAGCAAGGCGCCCATCAGTTTATCCCAGCCTTTGATCAGCAGTTTGCATCGCAGGTGGGTCACTTTACTGCGGGGAATGTCAGAGGATGACTTCAACGCTTCTTATTATCATCCATCCGATCAACAAACGGTATCCTTATATGATGCAGCAGGAATGTACGTCTGGCATTCAAAGCATCACCTTGCCCATATCACGGAATTAATCAAAAGAAATCAGTGGAATTAAAGGAGTAAACGCATGTCTGGAAGAAGAATTGTCGGCGCCATGTTTATCTGTATGGCGGCATTGTTTTATATAGCGAAATATGCTCTTTTGGAGATACGCTATAGTAACAGCTTAGGCTCAGAAAGAACGATTGAGGAACTTGAACAGCTGATTCCTGGCGGTACGTGGATCATCATTTTTTTCCTCATCATTGGCTTAGCCTATCTTTTATGGGATGACAGGGAAGTCATTCGTAAAAATCTTTTCACACCAGATCGACAAGTAGAAGAAACAAAAAAGACGGACAACAAGTGACCGTCTTTTTCCCTTTTCATGTTTAGCCGCGTTCAGGACGCAGTGCTTTTTCTAAGATAGCAAGGCCTTCATTGACTTTTTCTTTTTCCTCGTCATTGAGCCGCTGCAGGGAATTTTTGATTTTTTCGTGTCCTTTTTGATAAATACTTCTGAAAATATTTTTCGCTTCCTCTGTCAGTTCTACGACAATGATTCTCCGGTCACGCTCAGAGTGCTTTCGCACGACAAAGTTAGACTGTTCTAACCGGTCAAGCAGACCTGTCATATTGGACAAAGAAGCGCCCATTTTTTCAGCGATTTCGGATACTTTGAGAGAGCCATGGTTATTGAGCAGCATGAGCACCTTCATTTGAGGCATACTCATATCAAGCTTCATCCATTCAGAAACATCTCCAAGACCTGCAGCTGTGAGCACTTTCATATAAAGAACCCATGTCTTTTTTTCTTCTGGAGATAGAATCTCTTCTTTTAATACGGTGGTGTCATGAATATTATATTCCACGCTTGTTCACTTCCTTTAAGCGGCTCTTTTTCTTTATATTACTGATTTTTACTTCTAATTGAAAGGTTCGTCAAGCTTTTGAATGTTAAACTGCATGAATCAAGTGGTATTTGTTGTATAATAATGTTCAGTTGAAATAATGAAGCAACCTAGAAAGTTGGGAAAAACATGTGGAACAAAAAAACGGGTATGACGATCTTAAAAATGCTTTTTCCGATCGTCATTATCCTTGTCTTGATTTTTGTCGCGAAGCAGGAGCTGAGCGGACTTTCCATTAAAAAGACGTTTTATATTATTGACAGCTTGAACCGAATGGACTTGTTTATTCTTGTCTTTCTTGGACTTGTCGCGGTTTTATCGATGTCCTTATACGATTTTATTTTACGAAAAAGCCTTGATATGCCCATCAGCGGCTGGAAAACGATACGCATTTCATGGATTGCGAACTCCTTTAACAGTGTTCTTGGATTTGGCGGTCTATCAGGAGCAGGGCTTAGAACGCTTCTCTATAAGGAGTACATAACAGATACGAAAAAATTGCTGAAAGGCATTGCCCTTTTGACTTCCTCTGTCCTTTTGGGCTTATCTATTTTCAGTGATTTGATCTTGGTCAGGGTGCTTCCTGTTGAAAGTATTATCAGCCAGGAGCCGTGGCTATGGGCATTTGTCATTATCTTTGCCTGTATTGTACCGATTTATATCGTCATGGCATCCATTCGAAAAAGCTCGATCGAGAGCGGTGAAAATGGACTAAAGCATCCAATTTACGCTTATATCGGTGCATCGTTTTTAGAATGGCTGGCAGCTGGACTTGTCATGTACATGGCTGTCGTCTCTATGGGGATGAATGTCGATGTCCGAATAGTCTTAGGTGTATTTGCGATTGCGTCAATCGGCGGTTTAATCAGTATGGTTCCGGGCGGATTTGGTTCGTTTGACCTTATCTTTTTACTGAGCATGCAATACATTGGTTTTGATAAAGAGATGGTGCTGACGGCGCTCGTCTTGTACCGCTTCGTGTACTCGATTTTCCCGTTTATCTTAGGGCTTTGTCTAGCTGCTTACGATTTAACGGGAACGACGCTTAGACGTCTTGAAGGCAATCCGAAAATGGCACCTGCCATTGAAACGACGAACGTTTTAATTGTTTTGCACCGTGCTTTATTAATCCGTTTATTGTACGGATCTTTATCGATTTTAACCTTTGGAAGCGGCTTGCTTATCATGGCATCTGTTGTGCTTCCAGTCGATCGATTAGGTGTGATTACCAGCATTCCACGCTTTCTGTTATCAGGATTTAATGGTCTTTCTTTAATGTTCGGAATCATTCTGATGATTTTGTCCATTGAAGTGTATAAAAGAACGAAAAGATCATACGTGCTGACAATGATCTCTTTAGCAGGCGGTTTTGTGTTTACTTTGTTAAAGGGGTTTAACCTCAGTTTGATTTTTATTTTGCCAGTCATCATGGCTGTGTTTTTCTCTCTTCGAAATCAATTTGTAAAGCAGCAGGCACCTTATTCCTTGTATCAGTTTGTGGCGGCTGCCGCTGGTTATTTATTCGTGCTCTTTAACTATAATGTTATTGGCAACTTTATTTGGACAAAAATTGGGCATTTCTTGAGTAAGGATTACTTGGTGCATAATGAACGGCATATCACGATGACAAGCATGATCGCTCTCATCGGTGTCCCGCTTTTCTTCTTCATTAGTAAACTGATCTTTAATAAGAAAGCATTTCCGATTGGAGAAAAAGCAGATGAGGAAAAACTAAAAACGTTTTTAGAAGAAAAGGGCGGAAATGCCCTCAGTCATCTTGGCTTTTTAGGCGACAAAAAACTATTTTTCTCAAGTGATGGAGAAGCAATGCTTCAGTTTGGGCGAATTGGCCGCTGCGTCATTGTGCTCGGAGATCCATCTGGACGTGAGGCGTCTTATCCGCTTGTACTTGAAGAGTTTTTACAGGAGACAGAAAAAGCCGGCTACCGCGTCGCTTTTTATCAAGTAGAACGAGAAGGGATGGCTCTTTATCATGACTTAGGCTTTCACTTCTTTAAGCTTGGGGAAGAAGCCATGGTCGATTTAGAAACGTTTACTCTGTCAGGTAAGAAAAAATCAAATTTACGAGCTGTGGCGAATAAATTTGAACGAGAAGGCTACACCTTTGAAATGCTGGAACCTCCCTTTTCAAATGAGTTGATCTCAACCTTAAAGCAGATTTCTGACAGCTGGCTCGGAAAGAAAAAAGAAAAAGGATTTTCGCTCGGTTATTTTCAAGAAGACTATCTTCAAAAAGCACCGATTGCGATTCTAAAGGATGAGCAAGGGCAGATCATTTCCTTTGTATCATTGATGCCGATGTATCAAGAAGGGGAGATTTCCATCGATTTAATGCGTCATATGCATGATGCACCGAATGGGATGATGGATGCGCTGTTTATCCACCTATTTCAATGGGCGAAAGAAAGAGGCTACAAATCGTTTAACATGGGAATGGCACCTTTATCGAATGTGGGGACGTTCCATCAGTCCTTTCTTACGGAGCGTTTGGCGAGTGTTATTTTCAACAATGTCAGATACATGTACAGCTTCAGCGGTTTACGGTCATTTAAACAGAAATATAAGCCTGAATGGCGCGGGAAATATTTAGCGTATAAAAAGAATACGTCACTGCCTGTCACAATGGTACTTGTCACCAAGCTGATCGGGATGGACCCAAATCGAAAGCGCCGTCCATAAACCAAAAGACCTTTACCTTTCACTAGGTGAAGGTTTTTTTAGACAAAAGAATAGCAAAAGTGGTAAAGTTGAAGGGTAAGGGGGATGTTCATATGACATTAAATGAATGGTTTACAAAGGGATTAGCTGAACGTACATATGTACACAACATGGAGAAAAACCGGGAAAATCTGCTCACGGTGTACAACCAGTATGCAATTCATCAAAAAGAAAAAGAGCTGCTCCAAAAGCTGCAAAAGAAAAAGCTCAGAGCACTTGTCATCACAGCGGATTGGTGCGGAGATGCGATGGTCAATGTTCCAATTTTCATGCGTATTGCAAATGAAGCACTCATTGATGCGCGCTATTTCATTCGAGATGAGCATCTAGACCTGATGGATCAGTATTTAACGAACGGGACCGCAAGATCGATTCCGATTATCGTCATCATTGATCAGGAGGGGAATGAAGTGGGCAAATGGGGACCTCGCTCAGCAGAGGCGCAGCGCTTTGTCGACGAGAAAAAACCGGACAAAGATGCACCTGATTATGAAGAAGCTTTTCAAGTATTTGCGAAAGAAGCCGCACATCACTATACGACAGACCGCTACTTATGGAAAGATATTGAGAAAGAAATAGTAGAAGTTTTGGCAAAAATATAAACCAAAAGACTACTTCGCCGCAATGGGAAGTAGTCTTTTTTTATCTTGTTTTTGCGTTTTACCTACAAAACCACCGCATAAAGATGTAGAAAACCGCAGAATTCTATCAAATACCGCAGAAAACCGCAAAGCACCACGATTTTCCCAACCACTTTTAGTTGAAAAACCTCATATTATGCTATGAAATCAATGATTTTGCCCTTATCCAAAGGCTCATATAACGCACAACGGTTGGCTTTTTCCCAATACAAGAGGCCCAGCAACTATAGTAATCTAGTTGTAATCTCCTTTGAACGAACTAAAAAAATGATGGAAAAGGACAGGCGATCAATTTATGAAAAAAATTATTTATCTCGATCAAGAAAAAAAGAAGCTCGCTGAATCGAAAAAAAGAGAACAGCGTTCCATTAAATCACTGAGGCTGCTTGTGTTTTATGACGGACAAAGCCCTGCATGTGCAAAAACGATTGATGTGTTAAGATCACTCGATTGGAAAAATCGGATTCACTTTGAATCCTTTAGACACTCGCAGCTGCTCAGGCTGAATAAAATCAGTGAAGAGAAGGCGGAAAAACGAATTGTGTCTATTTCCCTAGCCAAAAATCAAAAGAATTCAGGGATTTATACTTGGCTGCGTATGGCCTGCCATATCCCTGCTTTATGGGGAACGGTCCCATTCATCGTGCTCAGCATCTGGCTTGGCTTTGGACAGCATGCGTACGATTTCTTTGCAAAAAGACGGTATATTCATTCTGTCAAACGGGTGAACCATCATGACACAGATCAACAAGAGACCATTTAATAAATAGAAAAAGCATGACCTTCGATCGGCAGAAGGTCATGCTTTTTTGTAATAGGGAAGATATACTGTTAAATGATCGAGCAATTTCTTTGTATAGGACTTATAGGCCTGCTCATCAAGCTCAGCACCTGCATAGGTAAGCAAGGTCCTAAGAGCAAACAAATATTCACTGTGCAGCTCATTGTGTTCAAAGTAAGGAAGGGCTGCTTCGACCAAATAGGTTTTCAAATCAAGAGGGTTTTCCTCAATCATCAATTTATAGATTTTGATCATATATAAACAGTTTGGCTGAATACGAGGCTGTTTTAACAGCTCGTGTATGTAGGGAAGTGCTTTTTTGCGGTCATATTCAGCATATAGTGTCGCAATTTCATATAGCGTTTCACAGTAACGATCTTCTATCTGTTCTTGATTAAAGTAATTGAGTGAATCTAGTAAATAAGGCACAGCTGAAGAGAAATCACCTTCACGTTTTAAGAGCACCCCGTAATAAAAATAAGCGGACATTTTAATATAGGCATCAGGATGAAGGGACGTGTGCAAAATCACTTCCTTTATATATTTCTTCGCAGTTTGATAGGCTTTTAGTTCAAGTGAGATCACGCCGTGAATGAGTGTACAGTGAATAATCCGCTTGAAATTGTTCTTTTGTCTATATAAATCCATCGCTTGATGTGTCGCTTCAAGCGCATCACCCAGCTGTCCCATGTTTCCAAGGGCTTTTGCATAGTGATAATACAAATCACTTTGTTCGACTGAAGCGTAGGAAAAGCAGCTTTCAAGCTTTTTGAGCCCATCTTCAAGCTGACCAATTTTAATTTGATGAATGCCGTCAAGATATTCAAAAATTTCTTTTTCCGTTTCAATAAAGGTTTTTTCGAATTTTTTGAGCACGCGGTGTGTTTTTAAGGCAAGCGGCTGTTTGTCCGTTAATAAATAAAATTGAAATAAAGACAAATGATACTGAATGCCTAAATCGAGCGAAAAGAACTGCTCCTCGTGCTGAATGATCATTTCTGCATTTTGTTCAGCCTGATCGAGCGCATAGAAGTACATATTCATTTGAAACTCATCCAAGAGTGACAGCAGATGACGCGCCTTTTGTGACAGCTTTTCTTGGCTGATGCCAAGCCGTTCAAGCAGCAAATTGATCGTATCTTGATTGGCCTCCTTTGAGCCATTTTCAATTTTACTTAAATGAGAGACAGAACAAATTCCTTCTGCCAATTCAGATTGGGTCATATTTTGTTTATAACGGTAGAGTTTAATGATTTGTCCAATATTGATTTTCATTCCATCCAGAAGTCTCCCTTCCAATCATGGTTGAAAGCCTTTTGACAAAAAAACCAGATCAGACAAAATGGGAATACTTGAAAATCATTTCATCATCTTGGCTTTTTTCTCAAAATTTGTTTAAAACGTAATATGATTGTAACATTACTTGAAAAAGTCAAACAACTATTTAGACGGGGAGGAGTGATACTTGATTTGCAACTGCACGCGATGATGTTTATAATGTGAATGAGAATCAATTTCAATTAAGTTGATTGAAAGGATGACATATATGCCAGAAACGAAACAACAAACAGACGCGTTAACGGTTCGAGACGCTGTCAGATATAGACGATCGATTCGAAAATTCAAAGACATACCGGTGACGATTGAGCAGCTTCAGCCGCTATTAGAGGATGCAGTCTATGCACCGAACCATAAAATCACGGAGCCGTGGCGCTTTTTATATGCGGTGACGGATGAAGCGAAAGCGACTTTTGTAGAGCGCTTTATTGCTTTCTTTCAGCGCAACAACCCAGATGCAAAAGAAGAAAAAATCAATCAATACAGAGAATACTTTTCTAAGGTTCCAGCGCTTTTACTTGTCGTGCTAAAAGAAGACGAGAACCCTGTCGTGAGAAATGATGATTTTGCCGCTGTCAGCGCACTTATTCAAAATCTTCAGCTGCTTGCGTGGGATCAAGGGATCGGTATGGTATGGAAGAGCGGACGTATTTTATACGACAAAGGCTTTCAACAAGACATGGGATTAAAGGAAAACGAACGGTTTGCTGCGATCCTTCATATAGGTTATCCAGAAGAGGTGCCAGAGGAAAAATCACGCCAGAAAGCATCAAGTCTTCTTACTGAAATCAAATAAAAGAAAAGCAGACCGCTGAATAAGGTCTGCTTTTTTACTTATTGTTTTTTGGCGCGCTGATCGGCCGCTTTCATACGTGCCATTGCTTTTACGTCATTCGGATCTGCAAGTTCTTTGGAAAATTCAACATATTCGCCATCCGTCTCTTGTGCTGCGAGCTCGTGGTTGGATTTTTTGTGTTGGTCTTTTTTCAAAGCCTTTCCCTCCTTTACAAGATCACTTTAGTTATGTGCTTGTTGGAGGGGAATATCCGTCTTATTTGTTTCTTTTTTCTGCTGCTCTTTCCGCTTTTTTGAATTCCTGCTGATACAGGACTTCCTGGGTTTTCTTCAGCTTCGAAGTTGGCTGGTGTTCTTTTTTCTTCATCAAAATCGCCCCCTCATATCATTTCTAATAGGATGGGTGTTTTTGACAACATTTATTCCTTAGAATGCAAAATCGCTTCTTTTAGTTCAGGGTGCAAAAAGTCATAAGAAGAGAGCAGTGCTTTTTTTGGCAGAGCACGCTGACCTTCTAAAACAAGTAATGACATTTCACCAAGGGCTGTTTTGATCACAAAAGATGGTACCTTCAGCCAATGGGGGCGGTGAAGGGCAGAAGCAATGGTTTGTCCAAGCTGTTTCATTTGAACTGGATTCGGTGATGTCACATTGAGCGGGCCTGAGAGGTCGTCATTATGAATCGCATAAGCAATGAGATGTGCCACATCCTCAACATGAACCCATGAAACCCATTGCGAGCCAGAGCCGATTGTCCCGCCGGCAAACAGCTTGTAAGGAAGTGTCATCAGCGGCAGTGTACCTTTTTCGCCTAACACGACGCCAAAGCGGGTGTAGACTGTACGAATGCCGAGTGCTTCAATTTTTTGCGCCTCAGCTTCCCAAAGTTTTGATGTATGACTTAAGAAATCAGTATCTGCAGGAGGTGACTCCTCCGTAAAATCTCCTGTTTGAGAAGTGCCATAAATCCCGACAGCACTTGCTTGAATCAGCACAGATGGCTTTGATTCCTGCGCTTCTATAATGCGTCTTACCTCTTGTGTTGATTTGAGACGGCTGGAGAGGATGCCTTCTTTTGCCTTGTCTGTCCAGCGTGTAAAAATGGATTTTCCAGCAAGGTTAATCCATACATCGATGGCAGGCAATTCATGCTCAGGCGCAGCACCTTCAGTCAGCCACTGCACATAATGTAAATGATTTTGTTCGGATTCCTTTGGATTTCTTGTTAAAATATATAGATGATGTCCCTCAGCAGCGAGCACTTTTGTGACATGCTGGCCGATAAAACCGGTTCCTCCGGTAATGGCGATATTCAATTGACATCTCTCCTCTCATATACATACCTATATCTTTCACGATTTTGAATCAGAAGAAACATCCTGACTGTTTTGGAAAAGGAGTGATCACAGGATGCCCTATATTACAAAAATTTCTGCTCAGAAAAACAATACCGAGCGGGTCAACATCTTTCTTGATGAAAAATACGCCTTTAGCGTTGATTTAGATGTGCTCGTCCAGCATGATTTGAAAAAAGGAAAAGAGCTGGACGAAGCAGATATCATTGAGATTCAATTCGGTGATTCAGTGAAAAAAGGATTTCAGCAGGCCGTTGATTATTTATCCTACCGCATGAGATCAGTGAAAGAAGTCACCGATTATTTAACGAAAAAAGAAATCCCTGCACCTGCTATTAGTGAAATTATACACAAATTGAAGCATTATAAGTATGTAAATGATCTTGAATTTGCAGAAGCCTATGTCAGCACCCACCGGAAAACGAACAGCAAAGGACCGTCCGTCCTAAAAAAAGAATTGAAGCTCAAGGGGATAGATGATGACACGATTGAACAGGCGTTATCGCAATACCCTGATGACCTACAGCTCGAGGAAGCTGTAAAGCAGGTTCTCAAGCTTGTCAAAAAAGAAAAAAATCGTTCTGCAAAAGAGATCGAGCAGCGCATCAAGCTGCAGCTGCAACGAAAAGGATTTTCGTTTGAGATCATTGATAAAGCCCTTCAAGAAGCCTATGATGGACAAGAAGAGGAAAAGGAAGAAGAAGCCCTCCTTTATATGCTGGAGAAGGCAAAACGCAAGGTAGGGTATGACGGATCATTTGAAAAGAAGATGAAAGTAAAGCAATTTTTGTTCAGAAAAGGCTTTGATCTTGATACAATTGATCACGTTTTAGACAAAGGGGAATGACAGATGGGAAAACGCTATAGTGAGATGACAGAATACGAATTGAAGCAGGAGATTGCCGCCCTTTCTGAAAAAGCACGAAAGGCTGAACAGCTTGGCATTGTGAATGAATACGCAGTTTTAGAACGGAAAATCGATATGGCAAAAGCCTATTTATTAAATCCAGCTTCGATTCAAACGAAAACAACTTATCAAATTAAAGACACAGAAGAAGAGTTTTATGTAGAATATTTAAATGGCGTTTTTGCGTGGGGATACAGAGTATCGGCTCCAAATAAGGAAGATGCCCTGCCGATTTCAATGCTGACGCAAAAGGACTGATCCAAAGAGATCAGTCCTTTTCTTTACTTAGAACGCTGTTTACGGACGTTGTTCTGAAGTACGATGTCGTGCTGCGTTTGCTGCGTTTCTCCGTTGACCTGAGAGGCAGAATGCTTTGCATTTGCCCATGGTTGAGGGTAAGCGGTTGTCCTTAATTGAACAAAGTCTGCCATATACGATTTCCCATTTGAACTCATATCTCAAGCACTCCCTTTGGAAAAATTAGCGTTTCCCTGATGCCCTCATACGTTCCTGTGGACGTGTATTCGTTTCACCATTCGGCCGTTTAGACGCATAAGCATCTGTAGCGCCTGGTTCGCCTTCAAACTTGTGATTTACCTGATTTGGAAAGCCTTTTGCTTTATTACGCATATCGATTCCCTCCAAACAATACAAATCATTTGCGTCTTTTGAAGACGTAAGGGTAGTATATGAAAAAAGAAGTTTTTTTAAAAAGGCACATTCTGCTAGATGAAGGAGGAACAGGCATGGAACAATACTTTGAGCGATTAACAGAACAACTTATGGAAAAAAACAATATGCTGACATATGACGAAGCACGTACATGGGTAGAGCTGCTTTGGAGTGATTTTGAAACGACTTATGCAAAGGCTGGCCGCAAGTATAAAGGACAGGAAACAACAGAACGAATTGTCCAAGAGTGGATCGAGAGCTACGGTGCGCAGCTGCATTTATTTCAAAATAAACAATCAAAGGCAAATGAGCATCTGCAACAAAACAATCGAGGGCTGCTTCACTAAAAGGTTGCCCTTTTACTTCCATTCATCTTTTTCAATAATAAGGAAAATATACAAATGACCAAATAACTTTATGAAACAATACCCAGTCTGTGATCGAAATTACAGGCTTTTTACAATGATTAAACTTAAAATTACATTAAATTCATCCTGCTGAAAATCACTGGAAATAAAACTCTGATATAATGAAACGATTGAAGAGACATGTAATTTATGGATAATAAAAAAGGGTTTCGTTTTCTGACAAAAAAGGAATAATGAACATATCAGACTATGTGAAAAAAGTGAAGAGAAGGTGCGATATGGAACGGGAACTGCTCTCTGTTATAATTCCTTCTTACAATGAAGGTGAAAACATCAGACGAATCTTTGAGGCACTCGAGGAAGAGTTTCGCGATTTTCATTATGACTTTGAAATCATCTTTGTAAATGATGGAAGCAAAGACAACACGCTTCAATACATGAGAGAGCTCTCTCGCAAAAGTGCAAAGGTTAAATATATTTCCTTTTCGCGTAACTTTGGAAAGGAAGCCGCTATTTTGGCAGGTCTTGAACATGCAAAAGGAGCAGCTGCGATTATTATGGACGCCGATCTGCAGCACCCGACGTATTTAATTCAGGACTTTGTCAGAGGGTATGAAGAAGGCTATCATCAAGTCATTGCCAAACGGAATCGTAAAGGTGACAGCAAGCTGCGCTCTTACCTGTCATCCATGTACTATAAGGTGATGAACAAGGTAGTAGAAGTGGACTTGCGTGATGGCGTCGGGGATTTCCGTTTAATTTCACGCCAAGCCATCGATGCACTTCTCCAGCTGAAAGAGGGAAATCGTTTTTCGAAAGGGCTTTTTTGCTGGATTGGGTTTGAAGAAAAGGTCATCTATTATGAAAATGTAGAAAGACAGCATGGTGATACAAAATGGTCACTGAAGAAATTATTTAACTATGGCATAGATGGCGTCATTTCCTTTAACAACCGCCCGCTGCGAATTTGTTTTTATACTGGCATACTGATCTTATTTCTCTCATTGATTTACATCGTGGCCACCTTTATTCAAATCGTCAGAACGGGCATTATGGTGCCGGGTTATTTTACTTTGATATCGGCTGTGCTGTTCCTCGGAGGTGTCCAGCTTTTGAGTCTAGGCGTGATTGGAGAATATATTGGCCGTATTTATTATGAAACGAAAAAGAGGCCGCATTATTTAATCCAGGAATCAAATGTGATGGAACAAGAGACAAGCTCAAAGGAACAAGACCGAGTGTTAACACAGTTATTTAAATAACGTGGAGTCAAATAACCGGCAAGCACGAATCGCTTGCTGGGTTGTTTTGTTTCAAAGAATAGTGGATCTTTTGTGGAAAGGATTTAGATGATGAAACGTAGATGGATACTGATAGGAATGTGCCTCATTCTCGCTTTATTAGGACACTCCTTTTTCTTATATGAATATACGCAAGGGCGGTACATGACAGGAGATGGAGACGGGATCTCGCAAATGCTCCCTTTTAAAAAGCTGCTTTACGATGAATACGTCAAAGGGAACTTCTTTTATTCCTATCAATTCGGTCTAGGCGGCGGTACATATACGCAATTAGGTTATTATTTCACAACGTCGACTGTCTTTATGGTCACGGTCGCTGTCGTCTGGCTGATGAATGCGCTCCAGCTTATCCAGTCAACGGACATTCATTTCTGGGCAAATGCCGTCATTTGGCTGAGTGTGATCAAGCTGACGCTTATTCTTTTCATCGCTTACCGTGTGCTTCTTTCAATGGTTCAGCATAGGCTGAGCGCATTAACAGGAGCCGCAATTTACGGACTGTCTATTGTGTATTTTCGGCATCAAACGTTTTGGGAGTTTTTCACCGACAGCATGATGTGGCTCCCGCTTCTTGTGCTTGGGGTTGAGCGGATTTTTAAAACAGGTAAGCCGGCTTGGTTTATTGTGAGTTGCAGCCTGATGCTCATCAACAATTTTTACTTTGCTTATATTCATTTTATCTTTTTAGCGATCTATCTTGTCTTCAGATATATCATCAAGCTTCGAAGTGAGGAGAACGGGTGGAAGGTGTTCTGGACGCTGGCGGTCTCTACGCTGTTATCCTTTGGTATCAGTGCTGCCTTTTTTGTCCCGTCTGTCTATGGATTTCTTCATAATATAAGACCGCCATATGATCAATCTATACCTTGGTTTGATCTGCATGATCATCTGCTGTTTACAAGCAGGGTGTATTTATTACCTGTGATTTTTCTCATTTGTATGTTCCTCGTTCCGCTTTACCGGAACAGGTGGTTTTTCATGTTTACATCGATCAGCGTTCTGCTCATTGTTTTTCACTACAGTCCAAAGATGGCGAGCGTGTTTAATGGTTTTTCAGCACCGCAGTACAGGTTTGAATACATTCTTGCCTTTACAGTTGGAGCGGTCGTAGCCATCACCATCAAGCATTTCTCGCAAATTGAGTGGAAGTGGAAAAAGCGTGCGGTCTTAGGTGCTTGGATCGTGTTTCTTCTCGCAGTCATCTTATCAGAACGAGCAAAGGGAAATATGGATGTTGTTGTATTTACAGGCATAGGACTGCTTGTGATCAGCTTGTTTTTCCTTGTGATTCATGCGGAAAAACGCCAGCACCTTCGTCTCTTTTCAGCTGTGCTCATCGTTGTCAGCTTACTGACAGCAGGCGTGTACCAGCAGGGCTACTTATCTGAAAGAAGCAATATTAAGAGCGTGTCAGATACGTATCTGAATAGTGAGGCGTATGCTGGACATGAGCAAATGAAGCTCATTCAGCAGATTCAAAGCCGCTCTTCAAAAGATCCGCTTGCCCGGATTGACTGGATGAATGGCGTGCGCAACAACACCCCGTTATTTGAAGGCTTTCAAGGCATGAGTGCGTATTCAAGTATATTGAATCAGCATTTGCTCAATTTCTACTGGAATGACCTGCAAATCGATATGGGACGAGAAAGTGTCAGCCGTTATGCAACAATGGGGGACAGGGCGAATTTATACAGTCTGACCTACGGAAAGTATTATATGAGAGACAATACGATGCCTTACTCACCGCCAGCTTATTTTAAGCCAATATTGGAAAGCGAGCATTATAAAGTGTATGAAAATACACGGCCGCTGCCATTTGCAAGAACAACAAGCGCCGTTTATTCAGAAGAATCCTTAAAGAATGCCTCAGCACTTGATAGAGAGCATGCGATGCTGCAAGGTGTGATTTTAGACAAAAAAGGAAACGCTGAAATTGAGCACGCGCCAGATCGAGTCAAGGATACAAAGATTCATACGGAACAAGCCGTATACGAACACGGCGTGCTTGATGTATACGGAGAAACAGGCGGTCTGAATATCACGCTGCCAGATGATATGGCCCGCGCTGGAGATGTGTATGTGAGCTTTTATGTGAAGCGGACAGACCGGAACGAAGGATTTCAGTTATCCGTTGACAACTACGTCACCTCACGAAAAAGCAATACATCCATCTACAAAACAGGCGTCAATGAAGTGACGATTCGAGTCCCTGCGGAAAAAATTCTTTCCATTCGAGTACCAAAAGGGACGTATGAACTCGATCAACTGAAGCTGTATCAAGAGCCTTACCGCATCCTAGAAAAGGCATATGAAAAAGAAAAACAGGATGATGGCAGCCAGCAAGTAAAGCTCGAAAACAACCGCTTTACGATTTCATATGATAACAAACGCGGCGATGATTATATGGTTCTGCCAGTACCATATGAAAAAGGCTGGGAGCTCACAGTAAACGGACAGCAGACCGATATTGAACAAGCCAATTACGCCTTTATCGGTTTTCCAATAGAAAAAGGTAAAAACGAGATTGTGCTAACCTACTATCCGCCTTATATCAGAATTCTCGCGTTGATTTCACTCGTCAGTTTGATCGTTGCGATCCTATATGCACGAAGAAAACACAAGAAACACCACTTTTCATCATAAGTGGTGTTTTTTATCTTCCAAGGGCTGATCGATTATATGAAGCAAATCACTAAGCTTCTTTCTCAAACGAAAACGCATAATCAAACAAAAAATGAAACAACCAAAGACTGAGAGCAAAGAGAATTTCCTCAGAAGTAGACAGTAAAATGCCGCCTACCAATTCATCTGATAAATAGACAGCACCCCAAATAAACAAAAGATGAATTGAAATGGCATAGAGAACGATGGAGCGTTTTTTGGAACGGCACTTTCTAACAATCCTCATGAGCACATGCTCCACATGCTCAAAGGATATCCCAAGTAGCACATAGATGCCCATAAATAAAAGCATCGATAAAATCGATTGATAAAAAGCACCCGTTAAATGAAAGAACAGTACACAAAACAACAAAAATATGTAACAGACAGCCGACGCCGCCATGAGCCATTTCAGCCCTTGCCATAAAGCATGAACAGATTGCTGCATAGTTGAACAAACACTCCTTTACATGAAGATACCTGCAAAAAGGACAGCCTTTTTGCAGGAAGTTATATGTTAATCCTCTTTTTTAGGCGCAGCGATCACAGGATGTTTTTCAGTATCAAGCAGTTTTAAGAAATCTTCACCTTGATCTAAATGATCAAGAACAAGCTGTTTCGGTGTGACCGCAAGCCACTGATTCAGTGAGATATCTGCATAATGATCGCTCTTAAAGATTTCTAAGAAATAAAGCGGTTCGTCGCCTGTATTTTCTACATAATGCCCCATCGCAAATGGGACATATCCAACGTCTCCCGCCTGATAGTTGAAAGTTCTTGCATGTCCATCAGAAGCAAATACCGTCATTCGTGCTTTTCCAGAAATGAAATATTGCCATTCATCCGTATTTGGATGCCAGTGCAGCTCACGAATGGCACCTGGATCAACTTTCACAAGAGCGGATGCAATCGTTTTAGATGCTTTGAAATTGGTAGAGTCCGCAATCCACACTTGTCCGCCGCTTGATGTAATCGGCTCCTGTTTTAACAGCTCATATTTAAAGGAATTCGGGACTTCTCCTTGCTCTGTTTTCACCTTGTCACATTCAAGGGAACCAGGAATTCCTTTTTGGAAAATATACTTTTCTTTCTCTGGCAGCTTGTCAAATTGCTCCTTTGTCATACCGAAGTTCTTGAGCACGACTTCCTCTGGCGTGTGGGCAAGCCAATCGGTTACTTGGAACGTACTATTTTCTGAGAATGACCCATCATCAAACACAAGCAAGAATTCAGCTCCCGGTTCAAGTGCTTGGATAGAGTGCGGCAGGCCAGAAGGGAAGTACCACAAATCACCCTCAGTCACATCCTCTGTAAAATTGCGCCCCTCTGCATCAACCGATGTAATCCGGGCTTCCCCATAAATCATGTACGCCCATTCCGCTTCCTTATGCCAGTGCAGCTCACGAATCGCACCAGGCTTTAGCCGCATATTGACAGATGCAAGACTTTTAGAGATCGGCAGTTCGCGGACTGTTACCTCGCGGGCGTAGCCACCTTTTTCTAAACGATTGTGTGTATCAGAAAAAGAATATTTCAGATTGGAGACCGTTCCATGATCGGTTTCTGGCGGCGTGAGCATATCTGGATTTTGTCTGTCCCGCTCGAGATTACGTGGAATTTTGACCGTTGCTCCTTTTTCTCCTCGAATCGGCTGTGGTATTCCATTTGGCTTTTCACTCATGATAAAATCCCCTTTCAACATCGTATTGTGTGAGGTGACTAAAAGACCTTTCATTTCGCCCTCGTTTTCATAAGGTGAAACGAATCAAGCAGATGTCAATCTGATTCATCATTTTTTTGAGCAGCGACTAATCGTTGGATGAGCTTGCTTAATTCATCAAACTTTCGTTCAAAGCGTGTCAGCAAGTAAACCGTCAAAATGGCAGGGAAGCCAGCCTGACCGAGCTGCTTCAACCATTCCTCTGAAAAAAAGGTCTCCATTTGTCTCACCCCCCAGCGGATACTCGTCTTCTATATAAGTGGTATGAAAGAAGAAAAAGGAAAGCAGAGGGGGATAAAATGAACCATTAGACCCGTTTCACGAAGTTTACTTTTTTTAACTTTTGTCCACTTAATGCTAGTAGAGGGAACAAAGGGGAGGATGCACATGGATTATCGGCTGTTATTGAAAGCAAAATGGAAGGAAATCATTGATCACCCGCTCATTCAGCAGTTTTTAAGCAACCCGAAAAACGAGCAGCTGCTCCGGCAAGTTATGGCAGAGCCAAACGAGGAAAATGCCAAAAAACTAGATTCCGAGTTCAAACAGTTCTATCAGAAAATCCGCATCATCAAGTATATCTCCACAATGATACGCATCTTTTCAGTCGACTTTGACAAACGAGTAAAAAAGAAACAGCAGCGTTTTCCACTCATACTCGATCATCCTGATACGCAAGAAGTGAAAGACCCTGTTCAAACAGATACGTATGAAGCCGTGCTCTTCAACCAGCAAGACTTAGGGGAGCATCTGCAAGACCAAACACTGTACAAGGCCTACCAGCAGCTCACAGACAAACAAAAAATGGTCTTAACCCAAATCTATGTCGAAGGCCAAACGATGAAAGAAATAGCCGATCAGTTAGGAGAAACAAGACAAAACATCTCAAACATTCACAAAAAAGCGCTCAACAAACTAAAAGAAGAAACAGGGGGAGATGTCCGTGCACGAAGACAAAATGACCAATGGAGAAATGGAAGAACTCATTGAAACCTTCACACCCATGATCAAAAAGAAACTACAAAACACGGCATATCAAGAAAGAGAAGACCTCGAACAAGAACTCTATATCAAACTCATCGAAAAAGTAGACCGGCTGATTTACCAAGAAGGACCTGGATTTTGGGAGTTTATTGTGGAATATATGACGAAGTTGTAAGAGTAAAACACAAAAAAAGACTCGCTCACACAGAGCCGAGTCTTAATTTTTTTTGTAGTTTTTCTTCACTGAAAATCCAGCCGGTATAGGAATTTTTGATTTGGTGGTCCATGTCGATATGGCAGATTGCGACAAAAGGATAATGACCTTTGCTTCGGTAGCGCAAATCAATGAACCGCACTTCATAATGATCCTTGTATTTATCTACTTCCCACCGATAGACAGGGGAGAAGGAGAGAAAGGCTGAAATGTTTTCATCTTGTTTGGCAATTTTCATAATTTCAGTATCAGGGACAGGCACACGGTTAAAGGTGTCTAAAATGACGACTTCTCCATTCATGCTGCGCCCAACATGGAAAGAGGATTTACATTTCACGGCAATGCGCCATTGCCTGAACTTCATTGTAGGCGAAATAATAATCTCTTCAATTTCATCGAATCGTGCACGCAGCTGACGTTTAATCTGAAGCTGCATGATCACCCTGACGATATAGTAACAGAATATCACCGCATACAGTGTAATGAACGTATAACCGGGATGTCCGCCAATCGCCCAAACGATAATGGCGACAAGGTGTGTAAAAAAGATAAACGGATCAAACGTATTAATGATCCCAAGAGCGACCCATTTCTTCGAAAATGGACGAATGGCCTGCGTGCCGTATGCGTTGAAAATATCGACAAACACATGAAGCACAACAGCTAATAGTGTCCATAACCAAAGGTGAAGTAAATTCGCCCCCGGCACAAATGGGAATATTACGGCCGGAATCAGCAATGACCAAAACAGTACAGCCGGAATGGAATGTGTAAATCCTCGGTGATTTCTTATATAAACCGCATTATTTTTTAGTTTTAGCACAGTATCAATGTCTGGTGCTTGGGAGCCGGCGATGGTCGCGATCATCACGGCGTGTGCCATGTGTGGATCTGCGCTGACGGCTGGATCTAAAAGTGCAAGTCCCCCAAGAGAAATGCCCATTACTACATGAGTACCAGTGTCCAATTGATTACCTCCTAGTTGTCATGCTTAGGAACAATCATACAAAGTATACGTCTCCAATCAAGACTATGTGCAAAATCACTTTTGCTTTATCCCGATTTAATGTAACATGTTAACGTATCTACAAACAGTATACAACAAATAAGGTTCTATTCAGAACGTTAGCCCTCGGTCCAATAAGAAGGAGTATAGATATGAAAGATATTCAAGAAAAGCTGGACCGCAAAGATATTGCGGGCTTTCAGCATGATTTAATTGATTGGTATGAAAAAGAACAACGAACATTGCCATGGCGTGAAAATCAAGATCCATACCGTGTCTGGGTATCAGAAGTGATGCTTCAGCAAACGAGAGTAGATACGGTCATTCCGTATTTCAACCGGTTTATGGAGCAGTTTCCGACGGTGAAGGATCTCGCTTTAGCTGATGAAGAAAAGGTCATGAAAGCATGGGAAGGTCTTGGCTACTACTCAAGAGTGCGTAATTTACAGGCAGCTGTGAAAGAAGTATATGAATCCTACGGCGGTGTTGTCCCTAATACGAAAGAGCAATTTTCAAAGCTCAAAGGTGTAGGCCCGTATACGAGCGGCGCAGTGCTGAGTATCGCCTATAACAAGCCGTATCCTGCGGTAGACGGCAACGTGATGAGGGTCATTTCTCGTATTTTGTCCATATGGGATGATATTGCAAAACCAAAAACGAGAAATGTTTTCGAATTTGCGGTCGATCAGCTCATTTCCCGGGAAAAGCCGTCAGAATTTAATCAAGGGCTGATGGAGCTTGGTGCGCTCATTTGCACTCCAACTTCCCCTGCCTGCCTCATTTGCCCTGTAAACATGCATTGCTCGGCATTCGAGGAAGGCGTTCAGCATGAGCTCCCAGTGAAAAGCAAAAAGAAAAAGCCGACTGCGAAATCAATGGCAGCAGCGGTGTTATTTGATGACGCAGGCAACCTATATATTCATAAGCGGCCAAGTACAGGCCTCCTTGCGAATTTATGGGAATTCCCTAACATGGAAACAACAAAGGGAAGAAAAACGGAAAAAGAGCAGCTCATTGATTTCTTAAAAGAGGAGGCGGGTGTACAAGCGGAGCTTGGTGATCTAGAAGGCACCATCCAGCATGTATTTACCCACCTCATCTGGAATATTTCTGTTTTCTTTGGACGAGTTACCTCTGTATCTGATGACACGAAGCTGAAAAAAGTCACAACAGAAGAATTTGAGGCATATGCTTTGCCAGTCTCACACCAAAAAATTTGGAAGCTGGCACTTGAGCAGCCTAGTCGTATTTAACCGTTGTCCCGTGGGTATAATCAGCTTCATTTCTGTGCAATCCCCCGCGGTCTTCGATTTCAGAAATGATTTCTCGATACTTAGATTGCCCTTCTTCATTCAAATAAGGTAAAATTTGTTGGAAAGCATGATGAAAGTAAGCAAGCTCAGTATCTTTCCATTGATCCTTGGACATCATGCCAAGCTGGCTTAAATCGCGTCCGACATACATGAATGTAACCTCCTAATAGGAACTTTCCTATTAGTGTGAAGCGAATGAACGAAAACTATTCAAATCAGGAGATGAACCATAATGAGTCAACGTAAATGTGCATTAATTACAGGAAGCAGCAGAGGGGTAGGGAAAGAAGTTGCCCTTCGCCTCGCTGAAAAAGGATATGACATTGTCATTAACTATGCGAGAAGCAAAAAAGCCGCACTTGAAACAGCGGAAGAAATTGAAGCGATGGGCGTTAAAACATTGGTTGTCAAAGCCAATGTAGGCCAGCCTGAGAAAATCAAAGACATGTTTCAACAAATTGATGAAACTTTTGGCCGTTTAGATGTATTTGTGAACAACGCGGCATCAGGTGTTCAGCGTCCAATTATGGACCTTGAAGAAAATCATTGGGACTGGACGATGAATATCAATGCGAAAGCTTTGTTATTTTGCGGACAAGAAGCGGCGAAACTAATGGAGAAAAACGGCGGCGGACATATCGTCAGCATTAGCTCTCTTGGCTCTATTCGCTACCTTGAAAATTACACAGTAGTCGGCGTATCAAAAGCAGCACTAGAAGCTTTGACACGTTACCTTTCTGTAGAGCTGTCACAAAAAAATATCGTCGTCAACGCAGTATCAGGCGGCGCGATCGATACCGATGCACTCAAGCACTTCCCGAACCGTGAAGAGCTTTTAGAAGATGCGAAGAAAAATACACCTGCCGGCCGAATGGTGGAAATTAAAGACATGGTCGACAGCGTGGAATTCCTTGTATCAGGCAAAGCAGACATGATTAGAGGCCAGACGATTATTGTGGATGGCGGACGTTCTTTGCTTGTTTAAAAAAAATCATGAATAGGATGTACACCTTCTGCACAAATTAATGTGCGTGGAGGTGATAATGATGGATCAACAACAAAACAAAACAAACGCGCAACAAGTGAAGAAACAAAACCAAGCTTCTGCACAAGGCGGTCAATTTGGTACTGAATTTGCTAGTGAGACTGACGCACAGCAAGTAAAAAAATACAACCAAAAAGCTGAGCAAAACAAACAACAAAACAGCTAATCACTGAAACAAAGGAAAGCACTTCATATACGAATGAAGTGCTTTTCTTTTTGCCTCTCACCACCATCCGACAAAACCTGTAAAACCTCTACATAAACAGTCAAAGGATTTCTTCCTTCTTTCAAGAAATGGTATACAGACAAAAAGTGGATTCGATGAAAAGGGAGGAGTTAGATGTCTGATTTCGATCAGCTTGTAAAAGAACAAATGCAGCTCATGGATCAGCTGCTCGATGTGCAGGGAGAACTCGATCTATGCTTAGAAACAGAAAAACAATTGCTGCAGGATGAAAAAAAAGAAGAGTGGCATAAGCTTTGTGATCAGATCAAACAGAAACGTGAGGAACTGCAAAAAGTGCAAACCTTATTTACAAAACAGACAGAAGAGGTCATCAATTCATATAAACAGATGGAAAAGAGTTCTAGCGTGATGTAAGTCAGTGTGCCGTTCAATTGGGTTGAATGGCTTTTTCATTTCATTTTTTAATGATGTAACGGTATAATATAATAGAGACATGTTTAGTTGGGAAATTAGGTCTTTGGACTGTTAGGTTTGTTTGTTATAGAAAGTAGGGGAGAAAATATGGGCTATCCCAAGGAAGGAGAAACCATCCAAATTCAAAGCTATAAACATAATGGCTTGATCCACAGGATTTGGAATGAAACCACCATTCTGAAAGCAACGGAATTGTGTATCATTGGTGCAAACGACCGTACAATGGTGACTGAATCCGACGGCCGTACTTGGATGACGAGAGAACCGGCTATTTGCTATTTCCATGCAAAACAATGGTTTAATGTAATTGGGATGCTTAGAGATGATGGGGTATATTATTACTGTAACATCAGCTCTCCTTTTGCGACAGATGATGAGGCAATTAAGTATATTGATTACGATTTAGACGTCAAAGTCTTTCCAGACATGACGTACAATATTTTGGATGAGGACGAATATGCAGATCATAAGAGGCAGATGAATTATCCAAAAGAAATCGATAGTATCTTAAGAGAGCATCTGAATACATTACTGCATTGGATTCACCAGCGGAAAGGTCCGTTTGCTCCTGAATTTGTGGATATGTGGTATGAACGTTTTTTACATTATACAAAATAAGCAAGAGCATCAAAAAACCTGTTTGGCTTTTTAGGCTAACAGGTTTTTGACTGCGTACGGATAAGAGGCACTGATAGATTGGGAAGGAGATTTACATGGGGGTCATTAAACGCTACATGGCTTTTGTAACACCGTATAAAAAACAGATTGCATTGACAATGGTGATCGGAATGATTAAGTTCTCGATTCCCTTAACCTTGCCTCTGCTTTTAAAGTACGTCATTGATGATGTCATTCAAGGCTCGGGGTCAGCTGAAGAAAAGACATCAACTCTACTGATCATAATGGGAATCATGCTCGTATTATTTTTAGTGTTGAGACCGCCTGTTGAATACTATAGACAATACTACGCACAGTGGACAGGCAGTAAGGTATTATTTGATATTCGGGAGAAGCTGTTCTCGCATATTCAAAAGCTAAGTCTTCGTTATTATGCCAACACGAGAACAGGAGAAATTATTTCAAGAGTGATCAACGATGTGGAGCAGACAAAGGAATTTGTCATCACAGGGCTCATGAACATTTGGCTGGATATGATGACTGTACTGATCGTGATCGCTATTATGTGTACACTGGATCTGAAGCTCACCATCGTGTCTGTCATTATTTTTCCGCTATACGCGTTTGCAGTAAAGTATTTTTACGGACGGCTTCGTAAGCTGACAAAAGAGCGGTCACAGGCGCTGGCTGAAGTGCAAGGGCATTTGCACGAGCGTGTTCAAGGAATGCCGGTCATTCGCAGCTTTGCGATTGAAGAATATGAACAAGAGAATTTTCATGATGAAAACAAAAATTTCTTAAACAAAGCAATCAATCATACGAATTGGAATGCCAAAACATTTGCTGTCGTAAATACCATCACTGACATTGCGCCGCTGTTAATCATTGCATTTGCTGGCTACACCGTAATTAACGGGTCGCTTTCGATTGGGACCATGATCGCCTTTGTCGGCTATATTGACCGGATGTACAATCCGATTCGACGTCTCATTAACTCATCCACGACGTTAACCCAGTCCGTTGCATCAATGGATCGGATCTTTGAGTTTATTGATGAGCCATATGAGGTCACAGACCGGCCAAATGCAAAAGAAGCCAATCATTTAAAAGGAGAGGTAGAGTTTAAAAATGTGTCGTTTCGTTATGAACACACGCAGGAAGAGATTCTGCACAATATCTCCTTGAAAGTAGAAAAAGGACAAACAGTTGCCCTTGTAGGAATGAGCGGTGGAGGGAAGTCGACACTCGTCAGCTTAATTCCAAGGTTTTATGATGTCACAAACGGGTCACTTGAAATTGACGGCATTGATATAAAAGAGTACAAAGCAAGAAGTCTTCGAAATCAAGTCGGAATGGTGCTGCAGGATACATTCCTATTCAGTGACACGATTAAAGAAAATATTGCGGTTGGTGACCCAGAAGCATCTTTTGAAAAAATCGTGTCGGCTGCAAAAGCGGCAAACGCCCATGATTTTATTATGTCTCTTCCTGAAGGATATGACACGAAAGTAGGAGAACGGGGCGTGAAGCTGTCAGGCGGACAAAAACAGCGGATTTCCATTGCAAGGGTATTTCTTAAAAATCCACCGCTGTTGATTTTAGACGAAGCGACGTCTGCACTTGATTTAGAAAGTGAGCATTACATTCAAGAAGCGATGCAAAAGCTGGCAAAGGATCGCACAACTTTTATTGTCGCACACCGATTATCAACCATTACACACGCTGACCAAATTGTGGTCATGGAACAAGGCGAAATTGTGGAAAAGGGAACACACGAAGAATTAATGAACCAAGACAGCCACTATCGTCATTTATTTACCATTCAAACATTAAATTAGTAGAAGCCTATCCGATTCTAGCGGATAGGCTTTTTTATGCTTGTCAAAAACATGACATATTTCCCAGCTTGTCTCAATACAATTTTAAAAAGTATGACGGGGTGGTGAATATGTGAAAGAACAAGACGTGCTGCTAGATGTCAAACAGCTGTCCATTGCGTTTCAGCAGAAAAAGCAAAAAGTGCCCATCGTCCATCACATATCGTTCTCGATTCAAAAAGGGGAAACGTTAGGGATTGTGGGCGAATCTGGCTGCGGGAAAAGTATCACAAGCATGTCATTAATGGGATTGAATCAGCAAACCGAAACAACGGGTGAGGTTCATTTCGAAGGGCAAAATCTGCTGTCACTTTCAGAGAAACAGTGGCGAGAGATAAGAGGAAATGACATTTCGATGATTTTCCAAGAGCCCATGACCTCTCTGAACCCATTAATGACCATCGGCAAACAAATGACGGAAGCCCTTTTCACACATCAAGCAATCGGTCAAAAAGAAGCAAAAGCGAAGGCAGTTGATCTTCTTGAAACAGTTGGGTTGAAGCAAGCGGAATCGTTACTTAAAAAATATCCACACGAATTATCAGGCGGTATGCGCCAGCGAGTCATGATTGCGATGGCAATGCTTTGTCACCCAAAGCTCATGATCGCTGATGAACCAACAACTGCACTTGATGTAACCATCCAAGCGCAAATCCTTCGTCTGCTCAAAAAACTGAACGAAGAAATGGATACTGCTATTTTATTTATTACCCATGATCTAGGCGTGGTGCGGCAAATATGCCAGCGAGTCATGATTATGTATGCCGGTCGAATTGTAGAAGAAGGAACCGTTGACCGTATTTTTCAAAAACCTCTGCATCCCTACACGAAAGGTCTTTTCGCCTCAGTCCCATCGTTTAAAGAGAAAAAAGAAAAACTCATCTCTATTGCAGGTCATGTGCCTAAGCCAGGGGCCATCCGGTCCGGCTGTCAATTTGCACCACGCTGCCCATATCAAATGGCGCAATGTCTTGAAAAAGATCCAGCCTTACAATCCATTGAACAGAATCATCGCGTGGCATGTTTTCTAATGGAAGGAGGAGAAGACACTGAGTCACCCACTCTTGCAAGTGAATCAGCTGACAAAACGGTATGACACAGCCGCTTTTTTTTCTAAACATAAACAATCGACTTTGGCTTTAAATCAAGTGTCCTTTCACGTGAAGGAAGGAGAAACGCTTGGCATTGTTGGTGAATCAGGCTGCGGTAAATCAACACTTGGCAAAAGCCTAATGAGATTGACTGAACCGACGTCAGGCTCTATTCAATTAAAAGGGCAGGAGATCACCCTTCTAAAAGAACGAGACATGCGTTCCTTAAGAAAAGATATTCAAATGATCTTTCAAGATCCATATGCTTCTTTAAATCCAAGAATGAAAATCAAAGATATTTTAGAGGAACCACTGATTGTCCATCAGCATGGGACGAAAGCAGAAAGACGGAAACGGGTAAAAGAGATGCTGCACATTGTTGGATTTGATCCTTCCTACGGGGAACGTTATGCGCATCAATTCAGCGGCGGACAAAGGCAGCGTATCGGTATCGCAAGAGCACTTATTACGCACCCAAGTCTTGTCATAGCCGATGAACCAGTTTCGGCTTTAGATGTATCCGTTCAAGCGCAAATTTTGAATTTGATGCTTGAATTACAAAAGACGCTTTCTCTGACGTATTTGTTTATTTCTCATGACCTTGGGGTTGTCAGGTATATGAGCGATCGGATCGCCGTCATGTATGCTGGGCGCATTGTCGAGATGGGGCCTGCCGAGGATGTGTTTCACAGCCCGCTTCATCCCTATACATCGCTGCTTCTGAAATCCATTCCACATATGGATCACGTACTAGAGGCGCAAGATGTGGCAGCAGAAGAGACCACAATGACGGAACGCGGTGGCTGTCCTTTCTACAAAAGGTGTCCAAAAAGATGGGAGAAATGCCTGAAAGCAGTTCCTGCTTTGTATGAGGAGGCACCGGGGCACGCGGCCGCGTGTTATTTATATCAAAAGGAGGAACACAATGAAGAAGACATGGTTATTCAGTAGTTTCATTTTTGTGCTGGCACTGGCGCTCTTTTTAGGGGGATGCTCGTCTTCACCGACATCAGAAGAAAAGGCAACAAAAGATACCCTCGTATTTGGCAGAGGGGGAGATTCCACTTCACTAGATCCAATCACAACAACAGAAGGCGAAACCTTTAAGGTCACAGAGAATATATTTGAAAAGCTTTTGAATTACGGTGAGAAAGACACGACCATCCATCCTGGCCTCGCAACAGAATGGGATGTTGCAAAGGACGGAAAATCATACACGTTCTACTTAAGAGAAGGTGTGAAATTTCACGATGGCACAGACTTTAACGCAGAAGCAGTGAAATTCAATTTTGAACGCTGGATGAATGGAGACGCAGAAAAGTTTCCTTACTATGGTATGTTTGGCGGCTATAAAAAAGATAAAGGGCATGTCATTAAAGACATCATCGTCAAAGGCGAGCATGAAATTGAATTTCAGCTAAAGCGCCCGCAGGCGACATTCCTCAAAAACATTGCCATGTCACCATTTGGCATCGCCAGTCCAGCCGCAGTTGAAAAAAGCGGCGATTCATTTAGAGAAAATCCAGTGGGGACAGGGCCATTCAAGTTTAAAGAGTGGAAGCAAAACGACCGTATCGTGTTAGAAAAAAACGAGGATTATTGGCAGAAGGATAAACCAAAGCTGAATCAAATCATCTTCCGCTCCATTCCAGAAAACTCTGCTCGTTTAAATGCCCTTAAAACAGGCGAGATCGACTTAATGGATGGCGTGAATCCGTCAGATTTAGATGGCATTAAAACTGACAAAGCACTCCAGCTCATTGAAAGACCATCGATGAACGTAGGCTATATCGGACTGACCGTCACAAGAAAGCCGCTTGATAACAAGCTGGTTCGTCAGGCACTCAATTATGCGGTCGATAAAGAATCGATTATTGAGTCATTTTATGGCGGACTTGCTGAGCCAGCAAAAAATCCATTGCCGCCAGCTTTAGAAGGCTACAATGACGACATTGAGCCATATCCGTATGATCCAGAAAAAGCGAAAGAACTATTAAAAGAAGCAGGCTTCCCTGATGGCTTTCGCATCAAGCTTTGGGCGATGCCTGTACCGCGTCCATACATGCCAGATGGAATGAAGGTAGCAGAAGTCATTCAGTCAAATTTTGAAAAAGTAGGCGTCAAAGCAGAAATTGTGACATATGACTGGGCGACCTATTTAGATAAAGCAAGTAAAGGGGAAGCAGATGTGTTCTTATTAGGCTGGACAGGGGACAATGGCGATCCTGATAATTTCATTTACACACTGCTGGACAAAGACAGCATTGGCGGTAACAACTATACATTCTTCGAAAACGATAAAATGCATGACATTCTTATTGAAGCGCAAACAGACACAGATCAAAAGAAACGAAATGAGCTGTATAAAAAAGCGCAGGAAATCATTCATGACGAAGCGCCTTGGATTCCATTGGTGCATTCGATCCCAATGCTTGCCGCTTCTAATGATTTAAAAGGCTATCAGCCGCATCCAACTGGTTCAGAAGCTTTAACTGACGTGTATTTCGAATAAGCAAATAAGGGAGATCATGTATCTCCCTTATCAAACAAAGATAAAGGCGGTGAAAGCTGTTTGTTTGCTTATTGTATGAAGCGGGCAGGAATGCTCATCCCAGTACTGATCGGAATGACATTGGTCGTGTTTTCAATTATTCGTTTTATACCTGGAAATCCAGCGCAGGTCATCTTAGGACAGCGGGCAACGAAAGAGGCAGTAGAACAATTAACGATCCAGCTCGGTTTAGATCAGCCATGGTATGTTCAATACGGTCATTATATGCTTGGCCTTTTAAAAGGGGATTTAGGGACTTCCATTCGAACAGGAGCGGCTATTGCCCAGGAAATGAAGCCTTACTTATTTGCGACGTTAGAATTGACCTTTTTTGCCATGGTGCTGGCGATTGTTGTGGGAGTAAATGCCGGAATCATCAGTGCCTGGTTTAAGCATTCTTTCTTTGATTATGCCGCGATGTTTATTGCACTCATCGGAGTGTCCATGCCGATTTTCTGGTTAGGCTTAATGGGGCAGTGGCTGTTCTCGATCGAATTAGGTGTTTTGCCGACAACGGGTCGAGAAAACGTAAGGAATCCAGTCGAATCGATTACGTATATTCATACACTGGACACGCTTTTGCATGGCCGGTTTGATCAATTCGTTGACAGCATCAAGCATTTGATCTTACCAAGTACAGCACTCGCCACAATCCCTGCAGCGATTATTGCGAGAATTACAAGGGCAAGTATGCTGGAAGTGCTTCATTCAGACTTTATTCGAACAGCAAAAGCAAAAGGAGTACGTTCATTCTTCATCATTTATCAGCATGGTCTGAAAAATGCGCTCATTCCGATCTTGACGATTATTGGTCTTCAGACAGGCCTCTTGCTTGGTGGAGCGATTTTAACAGAAACCATTTTTGCTTGGCCGGGGATTGGCCGGTATATATATGACGCCATCAGTTATCGTGATTACCCAGTCATTCAAACAGGCATTCTCGTCGTTGCGCTTATATTTGTCCTAATCAATTTCATTGTGGACATCTTGTATGCGGTTATTGATCCAAGGATTAAATATTAGGGAGGGAGAGTGACAATATGGAAGCACAAAAAGAGCTTGACTCACCTCAGCCAAAAGATGAACGCCCTCAATCATTGATTCTTGAATCGATGAAGCAGTTCTTTCAGCACAAGCTGGCGGTCATTGGCAGTGTGATTGTCTTTTTATTTCTCATCCTAGCGATCTTTGCACCGCTCATTGCTCCTTATGGAATCAATGAACAATCACTCGGTGAGCGATTTAGTGCCCCTTCAGCTGCACACTGGTTTGGTACGGATGATTTCGGTAGAGATATCTTTTCAAGAGTTGTGCATGGAGCACGGATATCCTTATGGGTCGGCTTTTTCTCGGTTCTCGGGTCTGTCATTTTAGGCACACTGCTTGGATTGATAGCAGGCTATGGCGGAAGAGTGCTAGATGCTGTGATCTCTAGACTGTTTGATATTTTACTTGCTTTTCCTAGCATTCTCTTAGCGATAGCTATTGTCTCCATCCTAGGCCCCTCCTTACAAAATGCCCTTATTGCCATTGCGATTATTAATGTCCCAACTTTTGGACGGCTCGTTCGTTCAAAAGTACTGAGTATTAAACAAGAAGAATACGTGCTAGCAGCAAAGGCGGTTGGGATGTCACACCGCCGCATCGTGCTGCGCCACATTCTGCCAAATAGTATGGTGCCGGTCATCGTACAGGCGACGCTAGCGATCGGAACGGCAATTATTGAGGCAGCGGCTTTAGGCTTTTTAGGATTGGGTGCACAGGCGCCAAGTCCAGAATGGGGGAAAATGCTAGCCGACGCGAGACCTTATCTCGTTCAAGCCCCTTGGACATTATTCTTCCCAGGGATAGCAATCATGCTGACGGTTCTAGGCTTTAACCTGATGGGGGATGGATTAAGAGATACACTAGATCCTAAAATGAAGAAAATAAAATAAGACCGATTCTAGGAATCGGTCTTTTCTGTTTATGCTTCTTTTTCTTCTGTCTCAATTTCACTATCTTTTGGGTGATACGTCTGGAAGCTTGTAATCAATGTATCTAAATGCTCTAGCTCATCACGGTATTCGATGATGCTGGACATGACATTCAGCATGTTGTAATCGAGTAAGTCATTTTCTTGGTTTTGCTGATGCTGAATAAATGATTTCGTTAACGTCTCAAGGCGAAGAGAGCATTCATTTTGAAATTCATCGTCCTGCGGCTTCATTTTTCCGACGAATTTCATCAAGGTGCGCTCATGCCAATACAGTAAATAATCAATTTCATCCGTTAAGCTTTCCCTGAAATGCTCTGGCATCAAATGAATTTCATTTTCTAATTTATGAAGCTTTTTCAGTAAATACAGAGCACGATTTGATGTCATAATGGCCTGTCTGAACAAAACAAGCTTTCTTGATTTGACATAGGTGGTTTTCTTTAAATAGCTTCGTTCCTCTTTGTATAACAAGTAAATATGATCTAATTTGATCATGCGTTCTTTTATTTGATCGATGTCATCCTTTAATGTGGAATGATCAGTAGACTGTCTGGAGGTCAGACGGATCCATTTTAAAATCTCCTCCGTATTTTCCATAATGTGATGAACAAGCTTTGTTTCATACTTTGGCGGCAGGAAGATTAAATTCACTAAAAATGAAGAAAGAACTCCTAACACCACAGTAGCTGTTCGAATTAAGGCAAAGGAAAGGAAATGATCCCCTGCACTTTCTAAAATCGCAATGACGGTTACAAGTGCAATTGGAATGGTGTGTTCAATTTTCAGCTTTAAATTAATGGCGATGACCATGACGGCGGTTAAACCGATAATGACTGGTCCTGTGCCAAAAAGCAGACCGAACGTAATGGCAAGCCCTGCTCCAATAATATTGGCTTGCACTTGATCAACAATGGTTAAAAAAGATCGATAAATTGATGGCTGGATAGCAAATACAGCTGCAATTCCCGCGAAGACGGGCGTTGGCAACCCAAGCCATGTTGCCAGGTAAAGCGCGAGTACAATGGCAATACCAGTTTTTAAAATACGGGCTCCAAGTTTCATTGGTTTTGTCCCTGCATTCCTTTCTTTTCGATAATAGATGATCAC
Source organism: Bacillus sp. FSL M7-0791 (assembly GCF_038627085.1). Lineage (NCBI taxonomy): Bacteria > Bacillati > Bacillota > Bacilli > Caryophanales > Bacillaceae > Bacillus > Bacillus sp. FSL M7-0791. Next base: position 854,843 of record NZ_CP152022.1, read on the forward strand.
TCGTCATTTATCATTCATATTTTGATGAAACAACTAAGTAATATACAGCGGTCTTCCGAAATATTCAAGTGATTTTTGAAAGTTCATGAAAACATCTAAAGAAGGTATTGAGAAGAAATGTAACAGATTCGCACGCTTTTGACAAACAAGAGTTGGTCAATAAAAAAACAGGCGCATGTTTTTACGCCTGTTTTGGACTTCATTATGATTGTTTTAGCTGTGCAAATGCATGATCTACTGCTTTTAGCGTCTCAGAAATATCTTTTTCAGTATGTGCGATCGTTAAGAACCAAGCTTCATATTTAGAAGGAGCGAGGTTAATGCCTTGGGCGAGCATTAATTTGAAGAAACGGGCAAACATTTCGCCATCCGTATTTTCAGCCTGCTCGTAGTTCACAATCGTTTCTGTTGTGAAATAAATTGTGAGCGCTCCTTTTAAGCGATTCACTGTAATATCTACTTGATGCTTTTTGGCACGGGCTAAAATCCCTTCTTCTAACATAGCGCCAAGCTGATCAAGACGCTCGTAAACACCGTCTTCTTTTAACACTTCCAAGCAGGCAATACCTGAAAGAATGGATGCAGGATTTCCTGCCATTGTGCCAGCTTGATAGGCTGGTCCAAGCGGGGCAACTTGTTCCATAATTTCTTTTTTACCGCCGTAAGCGCCGATAGGAAGTCCGCCGCCAATAATTTTTCCTAATGCAGTGAGGTCAGGTTTTACTTGAAGCAAGTCCTGTGCACCGCCATACATAAAGCGGAAAGCGGTAATGACTTCATCATAAATCACCAGTGCGCCTTTTTCATGTGTGAGGTCATTGACCTGCTGCAAGAAACCGTCCTTAGGCTCTACGATGCCGAAGTTCCCGACAATTGGCTCGACAAGGACAGCTGCTACTTCATCACCCCAGCGATCTAATGCTTCTTTATAGCTGTCAATATCATTAAATGGAACGGTAATGACTTCATTAGCGATACTTTTTGGTACGCCCGCAGAATCAGGTGTTCCTAAAGTGGAAGGACCAGAGCCTGCTGCCACAAGCACAAGATCAGAGTGGCCGTGATAGCATCCGGCAAACTTAATGATTTTTGTTCTGCCTGTATATGCGCGTGCCACTCGAATCGTTGTCATCACCGCTTCTGTACCTGAATTGACAAAACGAACTTTGTCCAAAGCAGGCATGGCTTCCTTCAGCATTTTAGCAAAAGTGACTTCATGTTTCGTTGGTGTTCCGTAAAGGACACCTGTTTCAGCCGCTTTTGTGATGGCTTTTGTAATATGAGGGTGGGCGTGTCCTGTAATAATTGGACCGTATGCTGCCAGGTAATCGATATAGCGGTTTCCGTCAACATCCCAAAAATAAGCGCCTTCTCCTCTTTCCATCGCAACGGGTGAACCTCCGCCTACTGCTTTATATGAACGAGACGGGCTGTTGACACCTCCAACAATGTGCTCCAGCGCCTCTTGATGTAATTTTTCTGATTCTGTGAATTTCATAAATAGCCTCCTATCTCAACGTATCACGTCGTCTATCATTATTTTAACATGCCGATGCAAGCGTCCTTAGTTGAATATCCTTTCAAAATTGGATAGGCTAATTAAAAAATAGGTTGGAGGGATTGTGTCATGACAATCGAAGTAGGGCAGCAAGTACCTGACATTGAATTAACCGGTGACAACGGGGAGAAAGTAAAGCTTTCTGATTTTAAAGGAAAACATATTGTTCTTTATTTCTATCCAAAAGATATGACACCAGGCTGTACAACAGAAGCATGTGATTTCCGCGACCGCCATCAAAGCTTTGCAGAATTAGATGCTGTCATTATCGGTGTAAGCCCAGACAGTCAAGACAAGCACCAAAAGTTTAAAGAAAAACATGATTTGCCGTTTATGCTTCTTGTAGACGATGAACAGAAATTGTCTGAAGCCTTTGGCGTATGGAAGCTGAAAAAGAACTTTGGCAAAGAATATATGGGAATCGAGCGTTCAACGTTTCTAATTAATAAAGAAGGCACGCTTGTGAAAGAATGGCGAAAAGTAAAGGTGAAAGACCACGTAGAGGAAGCGCTTGAGGAATTGAAAGCTCACGCTTAATATCCTCACAGGATGAGATCGGCAGTCATGCCGGTCTTTTTTGTAAAGAAGAATAGGTAAAAAAGAGGATTGTAATTGACAAAGTTTCGGCTCTGGGGGTACACTATTTATAAAGATTATAATATAAGAATATTTTTGAAGAGAGGTGCATGATGAAATGGCTGCTCACGAACTAAAAGACGCTTTAGATGCTCTAAAAGAAACCGGTGTTCGAATTACTCCGCAGCGCCATGCCATCTTGGAGTTTCTCGTAAATTCTATGACTCACCCAACCGCGGACGATATATATAAAGCACTTGAAGGAAAATTTCCAAACATGAGTGTCGCAACGGTTTACAACAATTTACGAGTCTTCCGGGAATCTGGATTAGTAAAGGAATTAACGTATGGTGATTCCTCAAGCCGATTTGATTTTGCGACATCTGACCACTACCATGCGATTTGTGAAAACTGCGGAAAAATCGTGGACTTTCACTATCCTGGCCTTGATGAAGTTGAACAGCTTGCATCCCATGTGACAGGCTTTAAAGTCAGTCATCATCGCTTGGAGATCTATGGAACTTGTCAAGAATGTGCGAAAAAAGAAAATCATTAATGAAAAAGCTGACCGTTTAAATGGTCAGCTTTTTTTATGACTTTTTTCGATTGTAGGATTCATCAAACTCTTTACCTTCTAATGCTGGATCAAGTGTAAGCGGCTCTCTGCAATGCATGCACATGTCCACCCGCCCAAGCACTTTTGTTTCCTTTTCACAGCCTGGACAAACGACACGTACTGCCTTCGTAGAAAGCATACCAATCCAAAAGTAAACGGCTGTACTTAATCCAATCGATAAGACGCCAAGCAGCATAAAGAAAGTCGACAGCCAGATCGATTCCTTGAAGAACACACCGATATACATGATCAGAAAGCCAACAAAAACCAAACTAAGTGCAAATGTTCTGATTTTATTAATCTTACTGGAGTATTTCGCCATCCCTAGTCCCCCTTATCTCCAATATAGCACATTTTACCTTTCCCTTTGAATTAGTTATAGAGTTTTGTGAATAAATTGCTTATAATGATTCAATGATCTTTTTTCATGTATTGAAGGAATTTTGATTCTATGAGGAGAAATACATAGCATTAGAGAAGAACTTTACACCCGAGTATTGGAGGAATCACTATGGAAAATCTTCTCCGTCCTATTTATCAAGAGAGAGCAAGCCATCCAGACACATTAGCTGTGATTATAGTAGAAAGAAGACATAAAGTATCTTCTGAGACGGATAACTTTGATGCAGCACTTTTAGTCATCGTAAAAGAAGCGGAAGAGCCGTTATTTATCAAGCACTATGAATCCGATCACCAAACAGCTTCTTTAAACGTTGTCACAGATGATCAACTGAAGGAATGGATTACCCTCGGTACTAACCGCCGAATCATCGATTGGATTTTGAATGGCAAAGTCCTGTTTGATCGAAATGAATATATCTTCAACTTAATTGATGAACTAAGTACCTTCCCGTTTTCAAACCGCAAACTCAAAATCGGTTTAGAATATGGCAAGCTCATTCGCAGATATATAGAAGGAAAAGCATTTTTTGAGTCAAATCAATTCCTTGATGCATATAATTCCATTGTGCATGCCCTGCATCACTTAGCACGTATTGAAGTAATTGATAAAGGCTTCCACCCAGAAGTGACCGTTTGGAACCAAGTGCGTCATATGGAGCCGGAAGTATACAAACTTTATTCAGAACTGATTGAAAGCCATGAAAGCCTGCATAAACGTTTGGAACTTTTATTTTTAGCAAATGATTTTTTGATCCATTCAAAAGCAGAAATTGGTGCCGCTCATTTGCGTCATGTCATGGAACAGAAGGATATATGGCTTTTTGGTGAGCTTCTTAAACACCCTGATCTAAAGTATTTCACGCCTGACCTTAGCGTTATGATTGATTTCTTTGTGGAAAAAGGAATTGTTCAAGTGGAGCCGATTGAGACAAAGGGACAAAAAATCTATCATCGAGGATATTTTGTGAAAAAAGATATTGACGCATGAATATTATGATGGTATATTATTAAACGTCGCTAACGAGCAACTGAGTTGCTTTGAAAGAAAAGCTGACAAAAAGAAATTCTAAAAAACGCTTGACGCACACGGTGCTCAAATGTTATATTAAGAAAGTCGCCTCTGAGCGATAACGAAGATGATCTTTGAAAACTAAACAAGACAAAACGTACCTGTTAATTCGAGTTTTTATAAAAAAATCCTATGATACTTCATAGGTAGTCAGTCAAACGCTGACGAGGCAGGAAATGATCACATGCTAAGTTCGCTACATCGTGTAGCAAAGCATGTGTGATATGCATCCTGCATACCTCGGAGAGTTTGATCCTGGCTCAGGACGAACGCTGGCGGCGTGCCTAATACATGCAAGTCGAGCGGACAGAAGGGAGCTTGCTCCCGGATGTTAGCGGCGGACGGGTGAGTAACACGTGGGTAACCTGCCTGTAAGACTGGGATAACTCCGGGAAACCGGAGCTAATACCGGATAGTTCCTTGAACCGCATGGTTCAAGGATGAAAGACGGTTTCGGCTGTCACTTACAGATGGACCCGCGGCGCATTAGCTAGTTGGTGGGGTAATGGCTCACCAAGGCGACGATGCGTAGCCGACCTGAGAGGGTGATCGGCCACACTGGGACTGAGACACGGCCCAGACTCCTACGGGAGGCAGCAGTAGGGAATCTTCCGCAATGGACGAAAGTCTGACGGAGCAACGCCGCGTGAGTGATGAAGGTTTTCGGATCGTAAAGCTCTGTTGTTAGGGAAGAACAAGTGCGAGAGTAACTGCTCGCACCTTGACGGTACCTAACCAGAAAGCCACGGCTAACTACGTGCCAGCAGCCGCGGTAATACGTAGGTGGCAAGCGTTGTCCGGAATTATTGGGCGTAAAGGGCTCGCAGGCGGTTTCTTAAGTCTGATGTGAAAGCCCCCGGCTCAACCGGGGAGGGTCATTGGAAACTGGGAAACTTGAGTGCAGAAGAGGAGAGTGGAATTCCACGTGTAGCGGTGAAATGCGTAGAGATGTGGAGGAACACCAGTGGCGAAGGCGACTCTCTGGTCTGTAACTGACGCTGAGGAGCGAAAGCGTGGGGAGCGAACAGGATTAGATACCCTGGTAGTCCACGCCGTAAACGATGAGTGCTAAGTGTTAGGGGGTTTCCGCCCCTTAGTGCTGCAGCTAACGCATTAAGCACTCCGCCTGGGGAGTACGGTCGCAAGACTGAAACTCAAAGGAATTGACGGGGGCCCGCACAAGCGGTGGAGCATGTGGTTTAATTCGAAGCAACGCGAAGAACCTTACCAGGTCTTGACATCCTCTGACAACCCTAGAGATAGGGCTTTCCCTTCGGGGACAGAGTGACAGGTGGTGCATGGTTGTCGTCAGCTCGTGTCGTGAGATGTTGGGTTAAGTCCCGCAACGAGCGCAACCCTTGATCTTAGTTGCCAGCATTCAGTTGGGCACTCTAAGGTGACTGCCGGTGACAAACCGGAGGAAGGTGGGGATGACGTCAAATCATCATGCCCCTTATGACCTGGGCTACACACGTGCTACAATGGACAGAACAAAGGGCTGCAAGACCGCAAGGTTTAGCCAATCCCATAAATCTGTTCTCAGTTCGGATCGCAGTCTGCAACTCGACTGCGTGAAGCTGGAATCGCTAGTAATCGCGGATCAGCATGCCGCGGTGAATACGTTCCCGGGCCTTGTACACACCGCCCGTCACACCACGAGAGTTTGCAACACCCGAAGTCGGTGAGGTAACCTTTATGGAGCCAGCCGCCGAAGGTGGGGCAGATGATTGGGGTGAAGTCGTAACAAGGTAGCCGTATCGGAAGGTGCGGCTGGATCACCTCCTTTCTAAGGATATATGGAGCAGCGTACGTTTTCGTCTTGTTTAGTTTTGAAGGATCATTCCTTCAAAACATGTCTCTAGCGAGACAGGATTGTTCTTTGAAAACTAGATAACAATAAGTAATACATTCACATTGAATGCAATGCAAAGTTCATCACACATAGTGATTCTTTCTAAAGTAAGAAATGGTTAAGTTAGAAAGGGCGCACGGTGGATGCCTTGGCACTAGGAGCCGATGAAGGACGGGACGAACACCGATATGCTTCGGGGAGCTGTAAGCAAGCTTTGATCCGGAGATTTCCGAATGGGGAAACCCACTGCTCGTAATGGAGTAGTATCCATACTTGAATACATAGAGTATGAGAAGGCATACCCGGGGAACTGAAACATCTAAGTACCCGGAGGAAGAGAAAGCAAATGCGATTCCCTGAGTAGCGGCGAGCGAAACGGGAACAGCCCAAACCAAGAGGCTTGCCTCTTGGGGTTGTAGGACACTCTATACGGAGTTACAAAGGAATGATATAAGCGAAGAGGTCTGGAAAGGCCCGCCAAAGAAGGTAACAGCCCTGTAACTGAAATGTTGTTCTCTCCAGAGTGGATCCTGAGTACGGCGGAACACGTGAAATTCCGTCGGAATCCGGGAGGACCATCTCCCAAGGCTAAATACTCCCTAGTGACCGATAGTGAACCAGTACCGTGAGGGAAAGGTGAAAAGCACCCCGGAAGGGGAGTGAAATAGATCCTGAAACCGTGTGCCTACAAGTAGTCAGAGCCCGTTAACGGGTGATGGCGTGCCTTTTGTAGAATGAACCGGCGAGTTACGATCCCGTGCAAGGTTAAGCAGAAGATGCGGAGCCGCAGCGAAAGCGAGTCTGAATAGGGCGCATGAGTACGTGGTCGTAGACCCGAAACCAGGTGATCTACCCATGTCCAGGGTGAAGTTCAGGTAACACTGAATGGAGGCCCGAACCCACGCACGTTGAAAAGTGCGGGGATGAGGTGTGGGTAGGGGTGAAATGCCAATCGAACCTGGAGATAGCTGGTTCTCTCCGAAATAGCTTTAGGGCTAGCCTCAAGGTAAGAGTCTCGGAGGTAGAGCACTGATTGGACTAGGGGCCCCTACCGGGTTACCGAATTCAGTCAAACTCCGAATGCCGATGACTTATCCTTGGGAGTCAGACTGCGAGTGATAAGATCCGTAGTCGAAAGGGAAACAGCCCAGACCGCCAGCTAAGGTCCCAAAGTATACGTTAAGTGGAAAAGGATGTGGAGTTGCTTAGACAACCAGGATGTTGGCTTAGAAGCAGCCACCATTTAAAGAGTGCGTAATAGCTCACTGGTCGAGTGACTCTGCGCCGAAAATGTACCGGGGCTAAACGTATCACCGAAGCTGCGGACTGTTCTTACGAACAGTGGTAGGAGAGCGTTCTAAGGGCTGTGAAGCCAGACCGGAAGGACTGGTGGAGCGCTTAGAAGTGAGAATGCCGGTATGAGTAGCGAAAGACGGGTGAGAATCCCGTCCACCGAATGCCTAAGGTTTCCTGAGGAAGGCTCGTCCGCTCAGGGTTAGTCGGGACCTAAGCCGAGGCCGAAAGGCGTAGGCGATGGACAACAGGTTGATATTCCTGTACCACCTCCTCACCATTTGAGCAATGGGGGGACGCAGGAGGATAGGGTAAGCGCGGTATTGGATATCCGCGTCCAAGCAGTTAGGCTGGGAAATAGGCAAATCCGTTTCCCATAAAGGCTGAGCTGTGATGGCGAGCGAAATTTAGTAGCGAAGTTCCTGATTCCACACTGCCAAGAAAAGCCTCTAGCGAGGTGAGAGGTGCCCGTACCGCAAACCGACACAGGTAGGCGAGGAGAGAATCCTAAGGTGATCGAGAGAACTCTCGTTAAGGAACTCGGCAAAATGACCCCGTAACTTCGGGAGAAGGGGTGCTTCTTAGGGTGTTAAAGCCCCGAGAAGCCGCAGTGAATAGGCCCAGGCGACTGTTTAGCAAAAACACAGGTCTCTGCGAAGCCGTAAGGCGAAGTATAGGGGCTGACGCCTGCCCGGTGCTGGAAGGTTAAGAGGAGCGCTTAGCGTAAGCGAAGGTGCGAATTGAAGCCCCAGTAAACGGCGGCCGTAACTATAACGGTCCTAAGGTAGCGAAATTCCTTGTCGGGTAAGTTCCGACCCGCACGAAAGGCGCAACGATCTGGGCACTGTCTCAACGAGAGACTCGGTGAAATTATAGTACCTGTGAAGATGCAGGTTACCCGCGACAGGACGGAAAGACCCCGTGGAGCTTTACTGCAGCCTGATATTGAATGTTGGTACAGCTTGTACAGGATAGGTAGGAGCCTTGGAAACCGGAGCGCTAGCTTCGGTGGAGGCATCGGTGGGATACTACCCTGGCTGTATTGACCTTCTAACCCGCTGCCCTTATCGGGCAGGGAGACAGTGTCAGGTGGGCAGTTTGACTGGGGCGGTCGCCTCCTAAAATGTAACGGAGGCGCCCAAAGGTTCCCTCAGAATGGTTGGAAATCATTCGCAGAGTGTAAAGGCACAAGGGAGCTTGACTGCGAGACCTACAAGTCGAGCAGGGACGAAAGTCGGGCTTAGTGATCCGGTGGTTCCGCATGGAAGGGCCATCGCTCAACGGATAAAAGCTACCCCGGGGATAACAGGCTTATCTCCCCCAAGAGTCCACATCGACGGGGAGGTTTGGCACCTCGATGTCGGCTCATCGCATCCTGGGGCTGTAGTCGGTCCCAAGGGTTGGGCTGTTCGCCCATTAAAGCGGTACGCGAGCTGGGTTCAGAACGTCGTGAGACAGTTCGGTCCCTATCCGTCGCGGGCGCAGGAAATTTGAGAGGAGCTGTCCTTAGTACGAGAGGACCGGGATGGACGCACCGCTGGTGTACCAGTTGTTCTGCCAAGGGCATCGCTGGGTAGCTATGTGCGGACGGGATAAGTGCTGAAAGCATCTAAGCATGAAGCCCCCCTCAAGATGAGATTTCCCATTCCGCAAGGAAGTAAGATCCCTGAAAGATGATCAGGTTGATAGGTCTGAGGTGGAAGCGTGGTGACACGTGGAGCTGACAGATACTAATAGATCGAGGACTTAACCTATATTCTAATGTGAAGCATGAACATTGTTATCTAGTTTTGAGAGAACATTTTTAAAATATCTCTTGATTTATTTTCAATACATAGTATAATATTTTTTGTCACTAAATTGTCTGGTGATGATGGCGGAGAGGTCACACCCGTTCCCATACCGAACACGGAAGTTAAGCTCTTCAGCGCCGATGGTAGTTGGGGGTTTCCCCCTGTGAGAGTAGGACATCGCCAGGCTTTCTTCATTCCGCAGTAGCTCAGTGGTAGAGCTATCGGCTGTTAACCGATCGGTCGTAGGTTCGAATCCTACCTGCGGAGCCAATTTGGAGAGCTGTCCGAGTGGCCGAAGGAGCACGATTGGAAATCGTGTAGGCGGTAACCCCGTCTCAAGGGTTCGAATCCCTTGCTCTCCGCCACAATTTACATAATAAAGGGCCCGTTGGTCAAGCGGTTAAGACACCGCCCTTTCACGGCGGTAACACGGGTTCGAATCCCGTACGGGTCACCATTTTTATAGAATATATACCAGCATTTTTTATTCGGAGGATTAGCTCAGCTGGGAGAGCATCTGCCTTACAAGCAGAGGGTCGGCGGTTCGAGCCCGTCATCCTCCACCATATCTTTTATATCGTCGCGGGGTGGAGCAGTTCGGTAGCTCGTCGGGCTCATAACCCGAAGGTCGCAGGTTCAAATCCTGCCCCCGCAACCAAAATGGTCCGGTAGTTCAGTTGGTTAGAATGCCTGCCTGTCACGCAGGAGGTCGCGGGTTCGAGTCCCGTCCGGACCGCCATTTTTCAAAAGAATACTTGGCTCGGTAGCTCAGTTGGTAGAGCAACGGACTGAAAATCCGTGTGTCGGCGGTTCGATTCCGTCCCGAGCCACCACTATTTGCCGGTGTAGCTCAATTGGTAGAGCAACTGACTTGTAATCAGTAGGTTGGGGGTTCAAGTCCTCTTGCCGGCACTGTTTTTCAAATGTGGAGGGGTAGCGAAGTGGCTAAACGCGGCGGACTGTAAATCCGCTCCCTCCGGGTTCGGCGGTTCGAATCCGCCCCCCTCCACCATTTTTTATTTTCATAGGGGCATAGTTTAAAGGTAGAACAGAGGTCTCCAAAACCTCCGGTGTGGGTTCGATTCCTACTGCCCCTGCCAATTATACTTTATGATTCATTACATCTATGGCGGTTGTGGCGAAGTGGTTAACGCACCAGATTGTGGCTCTGGCACTCGTGGGTTCGATTCCCATCAATCGCCCCATTTTATTATTGGGCTATAGCCAAGCGGTAAGGCAACGGACTTTGACTCCGTCATGCGTTGGTTCGAATCCAGCTAGCCCAGTTGATGTGCGGAAGTAGTTCAGTGGTAGAACACCACCTTGCCAAGGTGGGGGTCGCGGGTTCGAATCCCGTCTTCCGCTCCAATAATGGCGGCATAGCCAAGTGGTAAGGCAGAGGTCTGCAAAACCTTTATCCCCGGTTCAAATCCGGGTGTCGCCTTTTTTGAAAAGACTGCCGGGGTGGTGGAATTGGCAGACACACAGGACTTAAAATCCTGCGGTAGGTGACTACCGTGCCGGTTCAAGTCCGGCCCTCGGCACCATTGTTTTTAATATAAGATGCGCTCTTTAATGATCATGCCGGTGTGGCGGAATTGGCAGACGCGCACGACTCAAAATCGTGTTCCTCACGGAGTGCCGGTTCGACCCCGGCCACCGGTATCAAAAATGCATATAGAATTAAGGCCTCAACTTAAATGTTGGGGCTTTTTTCTTTGTCTTTAATACGACAAAAATAATAACGTAGGACGTAACTTCGTCAAATTGAAATATAATATCATTCGGAGTTTATGGACTCTTCTCCAAACCGGTAAGAGTATATTCTGGTCAATTTTTTATAATTATTTTTCTACTAGTGTACCGATTATTAGGATAATTAAATAAAATTAGTAAGCCTCCAAACAGCACCAATAGGCATTGAACATACATACATTTCTTTTTCATTAGGGCTAAAACGTATACATGTAGGCATATTCAAGCCTTTTATAATGGGAGGAATAAAACGACAGTCTAAGGGCTTTTTAAAAGATTGATCTAAGTCTAATTCTAAAACTGTGCCCTTTAATGGTTGAGTTACGTAAAGTTTAGATGATGTTTTATTAAAATGCATACCCCCAGCCCAATCTAAACCAGTAAATAAAAGGTTTTTTTCTTGCTCAATCAAGTCTAGATAATTATGATTTTCACCTTCTGGAATTGTATAGATATGTCCGAAGAGTGAACAACTTGCTAATAAATAATTTGGTTTATCAATTGCTCTTAGAGGATGTGAATCAGGATCTGGATCTCCACCATCCTTCCATCCTGCACAAGCTATGGAAAAATTCCGCCAATTTTCTGGCCAAGATTTTAAGGGGGTTAATCCTTCAAGACCGGGCATTAAATTAAAAGGAATTCCCTTAATAATTGTTTTTTTGTTATTAAAATCACTAATATCAACAATTTTTAAAGTATGGGTTCCTTCTCTTTCTGTAACAAGAATTTTATCTTTTTCTTTAACTAAACTATATGGTGAATTTGCTGTGGTATAGTTATTTTCGTTTGTCACTAAACCTCCAGAACTTATCTCAGAAATACGATTTCCCCACATTTCTGATATTAAAATTCTCCCATCTGATAATGGTAAAATACTTGATGGTCCCTGTAAGTTTGAAGCGAATGGTTGTACATCTTTGAAGTCACCACCATCAGTAATATCTTTCACTTCACCAGAAGTGTGCTCCGAAACTAAGAGTCTGTTATCATTCGTCCATTCCATATGTGAAGGTGTTCTTAAATTTACTGCAAATAGTTCAAGTTTTGGGATTTTCAAATAAATTTCTCCTTTTAATTGATAAAATTATTATTAGTGACTAGCAGATATATTATGTAACAAATTATTAAGAAGTGTTTTTTATAACTTAAAACTAAAATATCCTCGTTTTTTACTTTGTAAATTCTTAAGAAAATCAAATATCATTCATTAATAGGATTTACATAAATTCCCATTTTATTTCCCTAACTGATTCTAGTTTGATGTTGATGTAAGAATGGATAATTTTATTCTATAATTTAATTATTGGAATGCTCTGATAAAATGAATGGGGGAAACTAAATATAAAAGAAACTCAGAACATAAGTAGCTAATGGCGGAAAGTAAAGTAATTTATAAAATTGTAGACGAGTCTAGGGAAGAATTGGAGAGGCAAGAGAATTTGAAGCGAAGCTAATAAAATATTATAAGCGGCTTGGGCAAGCAAAGTTTAAGAAGGTAAATTACACGTTTTTGAAGACCAAAGGCATAATTGTCAGTAGTCGTGTTAACAAAAAAAATACCATAGTCCGACATTGGTTGGAGCTGTAGATTTAATAAGCATTTTAATTTTTTACGGGGCTCAAAATCGTGTGCTTCATTGAGTGACGGTTCGACACCGCACACCGTTATCAATTAAAAGTTTCATTATCGGTATTTAACCGTCAACCTAACGTTTCCCATTCTGGTAAAACGTTTTTTGTGTTTAAAATGGGATGGTTAGATAGAACATATCAACCTATTAGAAAATAGAGAACATGATATCTTTAGATGATTCAAAATATTTGATAAGATACAATTAGCGATCTAAAGACAGTTGGATCTATAAGATATTTGCCCGGGAAATAACCTAGCAACTGAATTGATCATTGTGGGCAAACATACATCTTTAGCTGACATCAACATTGTGACCCAGTTTGAGGGGAGAATTTATGAAAAAACAAAATGATCATGAGGAGTTATTGACAGGAGGAAATGTCTCAAACGTATATCGTTCGGGAGATACGGTTCGTCGAGAAGTAAAGTCAGACAATATCAATATACGAAAGCTGCTAAAGCATTTAGAAAAAAAGAATTTCTCCTATGCTCCAAAGTTTTTAGGGGTTGATGAAAAAGGTAGAGAGATCTTGTCTTTCATTGAAGGCGAAGCTGGCCATGATCCCTTAAAAGAATACATGTGCTCTCACCAAGCCTTAAAAGAAATAGCGAGAATGCTTAGACTGTATCATGATGCTGTTTGTGATTTTCCCATTTCAGACGATTGGGAACGAATGGACAATACGCCTAACAACATAGAGGTTGTATGCCATAATGATTTTGCTATGTACAATATCATTTTCAATAACGAAAAACCAGTAGGAATTATTGATTTTGATGTAGCTGCTCCTGGTCCAAGGCTTTGGGATATCGCATATACTCTGTATACATGTGTACCTATCAGTAGGTTTTTTCGCACTAAAACAGAAGATATCGTGAACTATCATTCATCAGAACATGCAGACCATATAAAGCATAGAGTGAAACTGTTTTTTGAATCTTATGGGGAGGAAATAGCAGAAGATTATTTGGATATGGTGCTGTTGCGTTTAAAAGGGTTATGTCAGTACATGAAACGAAAAGCGAGTGAAGGGGATATCGCTTTTCAAAACATGATTCATGAGGGGCACCTTGAGCATTATCAAAAAGACATTCAATTCATTCATGAACATAGAAAAGATTGGATGTAAAGAGGCGGCGTTGTTATTGCAAACGAATACGATATTACAGACCATGATTGAAGACGAGGGATCACATGATTATCCTCTTTTTAGACAGTACTGTGTGAAAAAAGAACAGGGCCTGCGTAAAGATGCGCTAAAAGTTCTTCAGGCCTTTATTGAAGAGATGAAAGAGAACGATTTTGAAGTACAGCGTTTATTTGTTGCTTGGCTGTTTGAGAAGATTGAACGGTTTGAGGATGGTCATCATTTGCTTGTGTATCCATTGATAATTGGGGTAATTCAGCCTGTTCTGCAAGAGTGGGAGAAGGTTGACCCAATGGATGTGAGACCATATCGCTGGCAGGGCTTGTTTGTACATCAGGGAGAAGGGCTGCCCTATTTATTGAAAGCGCTAGAGTTTGGAGGCAGCAGTGAGCAGCGTGTCATTGTTCAAATTTGCGAAACCTATTTATCGGCTTTATGGTATTCGTTTCATCATATACATGAAGATCTTTATTTAAGCACCTATGAGAAAGACCAAGAGCGAATTCAAGGTATTGAAGATGTCATGATGCTGATTGAAGATAAGAGGATTCGTACTAATGTTGAAAAACAAGCAGCCTATTATGATCAGCTTTTATCGGACTGGAAGAAATTTCAGCAAACGGAGACAAGAGGCTTCATGAAATGGTGTGCGGAGCGTAAGAAGCCGTATGAGTGGGTAGAGGCTTTTTATTATCAACAATAGATGAGGAAACGGCAGAATTCATTCTGCCGTTTATTTATGCCATATTCGCTTTGCTTCTATATGATCTGGACTAAAATATTTCAGGGTATATACATCTGGATTGCTTAGTTTCTCCCACTCTTCGAATCCAATTGTTGAATCGGCGTGTTTAAGAAGCAGGCTCATGATATTGCCATGTGTGACGAATAGGGTATGATCTGTTTCTAATTTTATTTGTTCGTGGAGTGCTTCTACAATACGATTCATAGCTTCTTGGCTCGATTCTCCGCCTTCACAGGTCATATGTAAGTCTGTAAAACTGAGCTTTAGTTTCTCATACCAATCGTCTATTGGTTTGCTGCTTAATACACGTTCAGAGAGGCGCTGATCGATTTTTATCTCGAGCTGTTTTGCATGAGCAAGAGGCTCAGTAGTTTGGATCGCTCGTTTATAAGGACTTGAGATAATTTGATTGAGATGAATGCTGGAAAAAAACTGTGCCAGTTCATGAGATTGAGTGATGCCTTGTGGTGTTAAAGCTGCATCTTTAGATTGTCCATCTGCTTGGCAGTGTCTGACGATATAAAATGTTTTCATTGGATACACCTTTCATTGAGTATAAAAAAATCATCCAGTATTGGATGAGGATTTACGAAGGTCTAGGTAAGCTTGTTCGTATCTGTTTCTTTATAGGGATCTGTGAGCTTGGAGGTCAGGTCTAGATTGAACAAAAAATCATCGACGGTGTCTGTGCCAAAGGGAAGTGTGGAGAAGTCGATTGGGATGCTGTCTTCTTGCTTTTCTGAAGTGATTTGCTGTACAGGCTGCTTTTTTCTCCAGTTCTTAAACAAGCGCATGTGAGGCCCCCTTTTCTTTGAAAAAGATGGATTTATACATAATATACGGGGAGAGTTGTCCAGGCGTCAAATGTTTTCTTCAAAAGGAATGATTCAATTGATAAACAAGAGCCACAGGAAAGTGCGGCTCTTGTTGTCAGTTTACATTGCATGCTGTAATGCTTGTAGTAATTTACGTTCGCATCTTAAGTTGTAGCGCTTCTTATGGAGTTTCTTCGTTTTAAACCTGCCTATGACACGTCGAACATCGGGATGATAAATGATGAGGTCCCTGCAAGTTTGATCATGTAATAGAGCTTGAAACCAGCTATATTTTTTGAGATGTGCTGCGTTCCTCGAGATATCCTCTTCATCCACTTGTAGAAAAGGGATATATATAGTAAGTGAAAAGATGTCTATAATGAATCCCATTTTGCTTCCTCCTTTCATATGATTCATTACGCTTAGGAGAAGGCAAGGTTTCATTCAATAAACGTTAAAAACAATCCCAATGCATTAACCATTCTTTTAATTCTTTGTTGTAATAGAAATACATCGTGCCGTTATCACCAATCATGAAACGAGGTTTTTCTTCTGAGGCGATTTGCAGCATGAATTCGCCTTGTTGTTGATGGGGCGGGGATTGAATATACGCCCCATATCCACCGATTTTTGTGAACGAATAATTTGTGTATTGATTAAAGAAGTGGTTTGTCGCTTCTTCACTTTCGTTTACTTCTGATAAATCGACGTATGACCATGCTTCTTCCCAGCAAGGAAAGTCCCTTTGCTCACTTTCGTTCCATTGGATTTGAAAGGGTTTGAGTACTCTCACTTCTTCAGGAGTCTCAGCTACTTCTAAACCTTCGATTGATGCATATTCAATGAGCTTCCAGCCTTCACCGTTTTTGGTGATATCAATCGGAAGTGTTTTCTGATTAAGAAAAATTTGAATCAGCTTACATTCATTGAAGCCGTTCATTCCTCCTGGCACTTCTGGTAAATAAATTTGTAAAATCGGAATCATGGCCCCATCTTGATCTGTCGGCCAGCCTTGGTTAGGATCGATGAAAAAATGGCCGGCAAACCAGCTGTGTATAGCTGGATCAGGACGGAAGCCGCCAATTTTGGCGATGGCTGGCGTTTTCCCGATTAGATTTAATTCTTGAAAAGCTTTGATTTCCATGGGTTATTCCTCCAGCCTTTAGCCTGCAATGTGTGCATCATGAAATGTGCCATTTATATTTCCTGTGACAATAATGACATGACCCCAAAATAAATCACCGTCATGATAGTAGACTTCAAACTCTCCCTCAGGGTAAACATGCAGGCTTTCAAGTGAAATGCGGCTTATAAATTGATTCAGTGTGAGTTCTTCTTGCTTTTCAGCTGATTCGTCTTGTTCCTGCCAATCCTTTGCTAGATCTATCAGCTGATTCGCGGCAAATGATTTAATAGAAGAATCCCATTTGGCTTGCTCTTGCATAAGTTGGTTTGCTGTTCGAAGAGAGTCATTTATTTTTTCATCTTCTTCGAGGTTGAAGTAGAGAAGGCACTCTTCATTGCTCCATTGGATCGTCTTTTCAAATAAGTCTAGTCCTTTCACTAACTCAAAGGTGCCAAGTGTATCATCATGATAATACACAGGCTTTTGGGCTTCTTCTAAAATTTCTTGAAGCGCTTGATCCTGTGTATCTGTATTGATTAAAGATACAAGCATGAATTCACCTTCGCCTTTTCGAACCTGAAGTGTAACGATTGATTCTTTATGTAATTGTGCCTGTTTTTCCCTTAATCCCTCGTCATCTGTTAGCCAGCAAAGTCTTACATTTTCGGTTATGATATGACCGTTTTCTTTCCAAGCAATCAGTGGAATAGAAGCGGTCCAAAGAGGTGCCTGGCCTGCTTTTCCTGCCCCTACGCCAGAAGGTCCTGTAACAGCAATGATAGTGACTACATCTTCTGAAAATCTCTCTTCAAAAGTGTTGATTTGTTTGTTAATCTTCATGTGATGTCCTCCAGCCTGATTTTTTTGTCATGAACATATAAGTGTTGTGATCAAGTTCTACCTCTTTATCACACCGCACATCAGTAGGGGAAATCAAGCTTTTTTTGTTTAAAACTGTTTTTTTAGGGAGGTACATGGATTAATGGAGGTTGAGTCACAATAAAAGAAGCAAGGATCGAATTTTGTATAAATTTGGGTAAATGAGTCGAAAAGCCTAGGTTATTCTTCCTTTTCTTTATAATTACTTTGACACGAATAGATGAAAAAAGTAAAGTAATACTGAGTGATTTACAAAACCTTCTTCATCCACTAAAACATGAAGTGTGCGTAAATTTAATGTAAATGGATATTTTTCCTTTTATTTACTCGTATTTTTTTTGAAACTT
This sequence comes from Bacillus sp. FSL M7-0791, assembly GCF_038627085.1. Classification (NCBI taxonomy): domain Bacteria; kingdom Bacillati; phylum Bacillota; class Bacilli; order Caryophanales; family Bacillaceae; genus Bacillus; species Bacillus sp. FSL M7-0791. Next base: position 872,453 of record NZ_CP152022.1, read on the forward strand.
ATGATGCTTCTCATTCGTTATATTAAAGGAGCGCATGTATCCGGCGGAGACAGAGCATCGGCATGCTTGGCGAAGAAGATTTACATTTGCAAAATGAATGTAAATTTTTTATGATTTCATTTATATCAGAACGATGATAAGAAAGAAGAGGTTTTATGAAAAAAATATTTGCAAACAAATATAGCTTTTTTGTTTTGGCTGTCCTTTTATTTTGGGCTAAATCGTACACAGCCTACAAAATGGACTTTAATTTAGGAGTAAAAGGTTCTTTTCAAGAGGGGCTTCTCTTATTGAATCCATTTAGTTCAGCCATCGTGTTTTTTGGACTTGCTCTCTTTTTGAAGGGGCGTAAATCTGCCATTGTTTTAATTGTTATTGATTTTATTATGACCGCACTTTTATATGCAAATGTAGCGTATTACCGTTTCTTTGATGACTTTTTGACTTTCTCAACAATGAAGCAGGCAGGAAATCTTGGGGGAGGCATGACTGGCGGTGTGCTAGCAAGCATTAAGCCGCATGACCTTTTATACTTCCTTGATATTATCATTTTGATTGCGATTGTCATTTGGAGACCAGAAGTGAAGAAGTTCCAAATGAAAAAGACGTTTGCACTGCTGATTGTAGCTGCAGGTATTGGACTGTTCTTTGTAAACCTTCATTTGGCTGAAAAGGATCGTCCAGAATTATTAACGAGAACCTTTGATCATAAGTATGTTGTCAAATACTTAGGTGTTTATAACTATACGATTTATGATGGGGTACAAGCAGCACAAAACGCAACACAGGTAGCCAATGCAAGCAGTGAAGATTTAACGGATGTTGTGAACTATACGTCATCTCACTATGCGAAGCCAAATGCAGAGTATTTTGGTAAAGCAAAAGGCAAAAACATTATTAAAATTCATTTAGAAAGCTTCCAGTCTTTCTTAATTGACTACAAATTAAATGGAGAAGAAGTGACTCCATTCTTAAACAAACTGGCTCATGGGAAAGACGACTTTACGTATTTCGATAACTTCTTCCATCAGACAGGTCAAGGGAAGACATCAGATGCTGAGCTGATGATGGATAATAGTATGTTTGGCTTGCCAGAGGGAGCAGCATTTGTGACAAAGGGTGAAAATACCTTCCAATCACTACCTGCCATCCTAGATCAAAAAGCAGGCTATACGAGTGCAGTACTTCACGGGGACTATAAATCTTTCTGGAACCGTGACACGATTTATAAACATATGGGAATTGATCAATTCTTTGATGCTTCCTATTACAACATGGATGAAGAAAACCTTGTGAATATGGGTCTGAAGGATAAACCGTTCTTCAAAGAATCAATTCCAATGCTAGAATCAATGAAAAAGCCATTTTATGCACATTTAATGACACTGACAAATCACTATCCATTTAATTTAGATGAAAAAGATGCGACAATCGCTAAGGCAACAACTGGCGATAAAACAGTCGATAACTATTTCCAAACAGCAAGATATTTAGATGAGTCATTAGAGCAATTCTTCAAAGACTTGAAAAAATCAGGTATGTATAAAGACTCAGTCATTTTATTATATGGTGACCATAACGGTATTTCTGAGAACCATAACCGTGCAATGAGTGAAATTCAAGGGAAAGAAATCACTCCTTATCAAAATGCACAAAACCAGCGTGTTCCGCTCATGATTCGTATTCCTGGTAAGAAGGGCGGCGTGAACCATACGTATGGTGGTGAAGTCGACGTTATGCCAACACTTCTTCACTTACAAGGTATCGATTCAAATGAATTCGTGAATTTTGGAACAGACTTATTCTCTAAAAAGCATGATGAGACTGTTGCTTTCCGTAATGGAAACTATGTGACACCGAAATACACACTTGTCGATAATACCGTTTATGATACGAAAACGGGTAAAGTGGTGAAACAAAATAAAAAGACAGAGGCGATTAAAGCCCGTGTTGATAATCAGTTAAGTCTTTCAGATAAAGTGCTCTATAGGGATCTTCTTCGATTCCATAAGTTATCTGATTTCAAACCAGTGAATCCATCGGATTATTTCTATGGTAAAGCAAACAAAGAAAAAGAAGCGGATTCTTCTGCTAACTAACTGAGTTTTGGGCAAGCACAGAAAGGTGCTTGCCTTTTTCTCTCTCTTCGCTTGATTTGTTGGCAAAATATGTTTATATTTAGGGAGAAACAAGCGTGACGCCGGCTGGCAGCTGGTGACACACATTTCGTCCTTGGGGAATTCAGGAGGAGCTTATGACAACAAATACAAAAACACAAAAAAAGAAATCAGAATTATGGGGCTGGATCAAAGCCATCTTAATCGCATTTATTGCTGTTTTTATCATTCGGAACTTTTTATTCGCGCCATACATTGTCAAAGGATCTTCCATGTATCCGACATTGCATGATACAGAGCGGGTGTTTGTGAATAAAACGGTTGATTATTTCGGTGATTATAAACGGGGACAGATCATTGTTCTTGATGGGGAAGACCGCAGCACTCATTATGTCAAACGATTGATTGGTTTACCTGGTGATAAAATTGAAATGAAAAATGATCAGCTATATGTTAATGGAAAAAAAGTGGCGGAGCCTTACTTAGCGTCAAACAAAAAGAAAGCAGCTGCAGATGGCACTTTGCTGACACCTGATTTTGGCCCTCTGACTGTTCCAAAAGGAAAGTACTTTGTCATGGGGGACAATCGCCAAAATTCAATGGACAGCCGCAACGGCTTAGGTCTTTTTACAAAGCGTGATATTCAAGGAACTACCTCATTTGTATTTTATCCTTTCCAAGACATTCGCTTACTCAATCATTAATAAACAATAAAAAAGCACACAGCCGTGTGCTTTTTTCTATGTCATTCAGACTGACTTTTTGTAATCGCCTGTTCAAGATCTGCAAGAATATCTTCAATCGCTTCTGTTCCAACAGATAAACGAATGAGCTCTGGTGTGACACCTGTCGCTTTTTGTTCTGCTTCGCTTAATTGCTGATGCGTTGTGCTGGCAGGGTGAATAATGAGGGATTTAGAATCGCCCACGTTTGCGAGATGGGAGAAAAGCTGCACAGAATCAATGAGCTTTTTACCTGCTTCGCGTCCACCTTTAATACCGAATGTGAGGATTGCGCCTTGTCCTTTTGGTAAATAGGTTTGAGCAAGCTCATAGGATTCGTGACTTTCAAGACCCGGATAGCTTACCCAATCGACAAGAGGGTGATCCTGTAAGAATTGTGCTGTTTTCAAGGCATTTTCACTATGCCGCTCAAGACGAAGATGTAATGTTTCTAAGCCTTGCAGAAGTAAAAATGAGTTGAATGGCGACAGAGCTGCCCCTAAATCACGTAAGAGCTGTACTCGTGCTTTTGTGATATAAGCTGCTTCTCCAATCGCTTCTGTATATGTCAGACCGTGATAGCTTGGATCTGGTTCAGTTAGTCCTTTGAACTTATCGCTGTCAGCCCAAGGGAATCGGCCGCTATCAACGATGACGCCGCCAATTGATGTACCGTGACCGCCAATAAATTTGGTTGCTGAGTGGACGACAATGTCTGCACCAAACTCGATAGGTCTTAATAAATAAGGGCTGGCGAGCGTATTGTCCACAATAAGCGGGATATGATGCTTGTGTGCAATGGCTGAGATGGCTTCAATATGTAAAATGTCGCCTTTTGGATTTCCAATGCTCTCTGCATACACTGCCTTTGTTTTGTCTGTGATCGCCGCTTCGAGTTCTTCAAGGTTGGATGAATCGACGAATTTTACTGTAATTCCAAGTTTTTTGAGTGTATGGGCAAATAAATTGTAGGTGCCGCCATAAAGACTGCTTGAGGAAACGATTTCATCTCCGGCTCCTGCAATGTTTAAAATAGAATAAGTCGTCGCTGCTTGTCCAGAAGAAACAGCAAGTGCACCAATTCCACCCTCAAGCTCAGCGATACGCTTTTCAAATACGTCATTTGTAGGGTTCATAATACGTGAATAAATATTTCCCGGTTCCTGAAGACCAAATAAATTCGCTGCATGCTCACTGTCTCTAAAACCAAAGGAGCTCGTTTGGTAAATAGGCACGGCTCTTGAATAGGTCGCTGAATCAAGCTCCTGACCTGCGTGAATGGCTTTTGTTTCTAAACGAAATGGACGTTCCTCTGACATGTGTAAATCCTCCTTTTGTTAGATAAAACCAACTGTTTTGATAAGAAATATTTAATAAGACTATAAATCTTGTTCCCTGCTCGGTCAATCATTTTTTAGATAAATCTGAAAAAACAATAAATATAGTTGACAGGTAGGAATAGTGTGTATTAACATGAGCATACTGAAAACACGAACAAGAATGGCTGATCGGTCAACCGAAGGCTCTATCACTCAAGCATGAGTGAAGAGCCTTTTTTTATTTGAAAAAGAAAGGATGATGAAAATGGAAAAAAAGAAAAAACGAAAAAAATACAGAAAACACATGGATCTCACACTAGACATATTGATTGAGCGGAACAAATATGAGATTTACAGCAGCAAGGAACGAATAGAAGCGATTTACGATCGGATCGATGAAAAACATACAAGGACAAAATAACCATTTTATAAATTTGAGTTGATTTATGGGATTAATATGATTTAGGATGGTGCTAACAAATCAATATGATTAGCTGATCGGACAACGCGAAGGCTCTTATCTCTTTTTTGGGATAAGGGCCTTTCTGTGTATTTATCTGATCGCAAGAGGAGTGAAGGCTTCAATGACGATTTCAATTGATATTGTGGATAAATCCTTTTGGAAAGACAAACAGTCCATTCGGGTACTTGAAGACTTAAGATTGAGCATCATTCCTGGTGAATTTATAACAGTAATAGGTCCGAGCGGATGCGGGAAAAGTACGTTGCTAAAAATCATAGGCGGGCTCGACACAGCGTATGATGGGCAAATTTTGATAGGAGACAGACAGGTCACAGAACCAGGAATGAAACAGGGCTTTATCTTTCAGGAACACCGCCTGTTTCCATGGCTGACAGTCGAAGAAAATATAGCGGCCAATTTCAATTTAAAACAACAGGATGTACGCCGCAAAGTGGATGAACTGATTGAAATTGTTCGTTTAAAAGGATTTGCACACGCTTATCCACATGAGCTCTCCGGAGGAATGTCGCAACGGGTTGCCATTGCGAGAGCACTCCTTCGTGATCCGGAGATCTTATTGCTGGATGAACCATTTGGTGCGCTGGATGCATTCACACGAAAGCACTTGCAGGATGTACTGCTGGACATTTGGAAGGAGAAAAAAACAACAATGATGCTTGTTACCCATGATATTGATGAATCGATTTATTTAGGAAATGAAATTGTGCTAATGCAAGCGAGACCTGGCCGAATCCATAAAATTCTTCCTGTGAACCTGCCTTTTCCGCGTGATAGAACGTCAACCGCTTTTCAAAGCTTAAGACAAAAGGTGCTTTCAGAATTTGAGAAAACAGATGAATTGTTACTAACTGATGGATCAGGGATTTAGGGAGGGGAAATCGCATGAAAAAGAAACAGATGATCGTTATCTTTTTGACTCTTCTGCTTGTTTTAGCAGGGTGTGATCAAGCAGCAGACGGCTCAGAAAACAAGGTGAAAGAAATTAGGATTGGGATTCAGCAAAGTTTGAGCCCGCTGCTTTTAGCAAAGGAAAAAGGGTGGTTTGAACAATCATTTGAAAAAGAAGGAGTGAAGGTAAAGTGGGTGGAGTTTCAAAGTGGTCCTCCCCAATTTGAAGGACTTGCTGCAAATCAATTAGATTTCTCGCAAGTTGGAAACTCACCTGTCATAGCAGGTCAGGCAGCGGGTATTGATTTTAAGGAAATTGGTTTATCTCAGGATGGGCTGAAAGCGAACGGTATTTTAGTGAATAAGAACAGTAAGATTCAAAAAGTAGAAGACTTAAAAGGGAAAAAAATTGCTGTCGCTAAAGGCAGCAGTGGCTTTGATTTTTTATACAAAGTATTAGATCAGGCAGGTTTATCTGCGAAGGATGTTCAGATCATTCAGCTTCAGCCAGATGAAGCGATATCAGCATTTGAAAATGGGTCCGTTGATGCTTGGTCGATCTGGGAGCCGTTCTTATCACTTGAAACGATAAAGAAGGGAGCAAAGCTGCTAGTGAATGGGGAAGCGACCGATTTATATTCTCCAGGTTTCACACTTGTTCGAACTCAGTTTGCTGATCAGCATCCTGAACTAGTAGTGAAATTTTTAAAGGTATATGACCATGCGGTGAAGTGGCAGAAAGCACATCCAGAAGAGGCTGTTACTCTATATGCGCGTTTAAAAAATTTAGATAAGAAGGTCGTTACACAAGTATTAAACAATACGGAACCACTCAATAAGCCCATTTCGAAGAAGATCATCAATGCTCAGCAGCATACCGCTGATTTTCAATATAAAACAAAGGCGATCCAGCGGAAAATTGATGTCAATCAGGTTGTAGATAATTCGTTTATTGAAAAAATGCTGAAAGAGGAGATGGATGAATGAAAGCTATTTTGAATCCGGCTTTAGCATCTAAAATCGAGCGGACAAAGAAAAAAAGGAGAAAAGCTTCTTCTTTATATAAGTTAAAGGGACTGGTATTACCTGTTCTACTTATTGCGGTTTGGCAGATCATAGCTGGTTCTCAAATCGTTTCTTCCACTGTACTTCCTGCGCCTGTCTTGATTGCAGAATCTTTTCGAGATTTATTTCGTTCTGGTGAACTGTTTGGTCATCTATACATCAGCCTTTATCGAGCGATATGTGGATTTTTACTTGGGGGAGGCTTAGGTCTTTTGCTGGGTGTATGCGTAGGGTTTTCTAAAAAAACAGAGCAGTATGTAGATCCGACGTTGCAAATGCTGAGAACCGTTCCGCATTTAGCGGTCACTCCTTTATTTATCCTCTGGTTTGGCTTTGATGAAACGGCAAAAATTTTATTGATCGCACTTGGGGCTTTTTTTCCGATTTATATTAATACTTTTCTAGGTATTCGCAGTGTAGATAATAAGCTGTTTGATGTGGCTCGCGCCTTAGAGTTTAATCTGTATCAAAGCATCACAAAGCTAATTTTACCGGCTGCTCTTCCTCATATTCTTCTGGGTGTGAGGCTGTCATTAGGAATTGCTTGGCTTGGTCTAGTGGTAGCTGAGTTGATGGGTTCAAGCAGCGGCGTCGGCTATATGATTATGGATGCAAGGCAATTCTCTCAAACGGATAAAGTGTTTGTAGGAATTATCATCTTTGCAGTAGTAGGTAAGCTGACAGATTCATTTGTACGTCTGTTAGAAAAGCGTCTGCTCAAGTGGCGCACTAGTTATCAAGGTGAATAATAATAGGGGGCGATGTCATGAATATTTTATGGTTTATTCCAACGCATGGAGACGGCCGTTATTTAGGATCAGCGAAAGGGGCAAGACAGGCAGATTATCCATATTTTAAACAAATTGCTCAAGCTGCTGATCAGCTTGGTTATACAGGGGTCTTGCTGCCTACTGGGAGATCATGTGAAGATCCATGGCTGACGGCAGCTGCTTTAGCTGCGGAAACCACTCATTTAAAGTTCCTCGTGGCTCTTAGACCAGGGCTGATGCAGCCGTCTGTTGCTGCTAGAATGACTTCTACATTGGATCGTCTTTCAGGCGGGAGACTGTTGATTAATGTGGTAGCAGGGGGAAGTAAAGAGGAGCTTGAAGGGGATGGGCTGTTCATTTCTCATGTTGAACGCTATGAGGCAACAGAAGAATTTTTGACAATTTGGAAGCGGTTATTGAATGGAGAAAATGTACAATTTCATGGCAAACATCTACAAGCGGAGAATGGCCGTCTGTTATTCCCACCAGCTCAAACACCCCATCCACCAGTCTTTTTTGGCGGATCATCATCAGCAGGAATTCAAGCAGCCGCCAAGCATACAGATGTCTATTTAACTTGGGGCGAACCGCCTGCACAAGTAAAAGAGAAAATTGCACAAGTGAAGAAACAGGCTGAAAAGGAAGGAAGAACGTTGAAGTTTGGCATTCGTCTTCATGTGATTGTGAGAGATACCGAAGAGGAGGCATGGCAGGCAGCGGAACATCTGATTCGTCATTTGGATCAAAAAACAATTGATGAGGCGCAAAAAGTGTTACAGAGGATGGACTCAGTAGGTCAAAGACGAATGGTGGAATTGCACCAAGGGAGGAAAGACAAACTTGAAATCAGCCCAAATCTTTGGGCAGGCATTGGTTTAGTACGCGGCGGTGCAGGAACAGCACTCGTCGGAGACCCGCAAACAGTAGCAGAACGTATCCTAGAATATGAGTCTCTAGGCATTGATACATTTATCTTTTCTGGATACCCGCATCTAGAAGAAGCTTATTATTTAGCAGAGCTTGTTTTCCCGCTCCTTCCATTCAAGAGATCAGGAGCTACAGGACTCTCTGTGCCAGCTGGTGAAATCATTGGGAACAATCATTTCCCAGATGCAGCCTCTGCTGCTAGTTCCTCATAAATATGAAAAAGCAAAGCAGTCTGCGAAGGCTGCTTTGCTTTTTTTCATAGAATAGCGGGAGTCTTATGTTGTGTACTGCTGAACAAAGTAAGGGCTTTTTTCCCAATCGCTTTTCTTGTATATACACATTTATAGAGTCAAGAAAAGAAGGGAAATATGCCCACTCTTTTATCAGAATGATCAGTAAATATTTCATAATTGGCATTATTGCGACATAAAATCAGGACTTTTTTATCTGATATATCGGGGGAATTCTTTCTATCTCACAAAAAAGAAAGAATAAATATGATAGATGATAAATATGGACTATTTGAAAAAAAGGAGAAAAAAGATGGTGCAAATGACATTAAATGGGTTTTGTGGTTCTTATGGGGTGTCAAAATCTAGTAAATAAGAGAGGGTTTAAACAGATGAAAGGGAATAATTGAATAAAAAGTCACGTTTTAATCAAATGTATGTTCGGTCAAAAATGGGATGTTCTGTAGATGTTTGGAGTGTGACGCCTATGATACGATCATCATAAGCTGGGAGGTGAAAAGTATGACTTATGCAGCGCCGCAAGTTGACTATTCCACTATGGAACCTGCTATTATGGACCAAGCTTGGTTCTTAGTATTTGTTGCTGTTCTTCTTGGATTGGGAGCAACAGTCGTTCTAGGAGCAGCAGTTTGGTGTATCGCAAACGGCAAGGGTAGCTTTACAGGAGCCGTTCAGTGGGAAAGTGGCTTAAAAGTCAAAATTGAATGTAAGTAGCTATACTTAGGATTCATCTTTTTACTTCTTAGATAAGACACCAGGGCTAAACCGTCTGTGGCGGGCGGTTTAGCCTGATCTGTTTTTAAAGAATATGCAGACACTTGGAGGTTATATGTTTACGATCGAGAATTTAACCAAGACGTATAAAAATAACGTGACTGCTGTCAATGATTTTCATTTAAAGATCGACCCTCATCAAATCGTTGCTGTTGCTGGACCGAATGGTTCGGGTAAAACAACGATGATTAACTGTATACTCGGCATTATTAAGCATACAGAAGGAAGGATTCATTTGCAGGGCGTCACTAATGATGAACCATCCTTTAAAAAACAAGTAGCCTATGTTCCAGATGACCTGCTGCTCCCTGAAGCATTGACTGGTGCTGAATATTTAGATTTTGTTTCTTCTATGTATGAATGTAAAACAATTCACAGAAGAAATCAACTAATTGAACTGTTTGATATGGACTCGGCTTTATCAAGACCAATCGAAACCTATTCACATGGAATGAAAAAAAAGACACAGCTGATTGCTGCATTTATGCTTGATAGTCAATTGGTGATCATGGATGAGCCCTTTAGAGGACTTGATATTGAAGCGGTTATAAACACAAAGAAACTGATGAAGCGGTATGCCGAGCACCATGGTGCGATCTTGCTTTCAACGCATGATATGCTTTCAGCGGAAGAGCTGTGCCACAAAATCGCCATTATTTCTAAAGGAAATAAAATGGATGAAGGGACGGTCTCAGCCTTAAAGGAGAAGTATCAATCAAGCACACTGGAACAGGTGTTTCTGAAAGCTTCAATGTTAAGTGATAGGGGTGCACATTTTGATGAAATCATTAATCATTTCTAAAATGATGCTTAAAATGTGGCAGCAGGAGATGTATAAGCTCTTTGATACTCAAACGAAGCGAATCATTGTGGTCTTATTCTTTTTGTTTGCCGTCACAATGGGAGCCATTATCGGATACAGCTTTACAGGTGTCTTTATGAAGGCTTTCTTAAATGGAGATGAACGTTCACTTGGATTACTTGTCGTGTCAATGGCGATCAATGCCTCTATTTTTACAAGCTTGTTATTCGTTTTGATCAAGGTCAGAACACCTGAACAAGACCGGTTTTCTATGCAGCTCAGCTGGTTCCCGCTCTCTACCTTTCAGAAAAGTTTTGGATACTTCATTCCGATGGTGACAGTGGTGGCAGGGCTTGTTTTATTTTTTATCGGCATCCTGCTTTTACCTAATTTTATTGCCCAGGGAATAGGTATTTTCTTTATCTTCACTTTCTTTTTGATGGTGCTTTTGCAGTCGCTTTTTGTCTTAATGCTGCTGCAGTTTATTTACAATATCACTTATTTACTTGTTTTGAAATTAAGATTACCGTTGCAAAAATTTGCAGCGATATTTGTTTTATTGGCACTGGTTGTCACGTATGGATTGACGCACTTTGATATTAGCCAAATTCAGCAATCATATATTCAGTTTGATTATCATTTGATGTATTTGACAGCACCGTTTTTCTTAGCCGCACAAGGAATGCCTCCTGAAGGGGTAAATTATGGGATCTTGATTCTGCTCATCCTCTTATCGGCAGGCGGCGCATTTGTTTCTCTTGCGATGATGCCGATTATGGCAGAGAAAAAAGCGTTAACCTTTTTACACAAGTTGCCATTCTCTTCTTCAAAAAAGTGGTCACTTATTGTGAAGGAAATGAAATCACAGGTGCGAAATGAAGAAAATATTTTAAATTTTCTTATTCTCCTTATTGTGATCTTATTCGTTCGTTATCAGTTTGGATTCCGATTTGAAGAAGAAGCGTTTTTTGTTCTTTGCGCTCTTGCTGGATTAACAGCCTTCAATTCGTTTGGCAATGATAAACGAATGCTGGGCATGTATAAAACATTTGGTCTGAGATCGTGGGAAGTGGCTTTGTATAAGTTTATCGGCCTTCTGCTCGTAGGTGTACTGCAAATTGTTTTATTCATGCTGACAACGCTGACGCTTCCTGATCAGATTTGGCACGCATTGATTGGTGCCGCTGTGTTATGCAATGCGACTGCGCTCTTTTATATGGTAGGTATTTTACTTCCTCTTGATCGAAACAATCCCTATACAGGCATTTTTTCATTTGGAGCGCTTATTTTACTCATGATTCCGATTGTTTTTATTGGAAACTATGTCATAGGGGCGTCGAGTCAAACGCTTCAATGGCTGCTTGTGGCTGCATTTGAGGGTCTGCTCATCTTTGCCATATACAAAGGTTTTTCATGGAGGTATTCACATGATTCAACTTCTTAACAATAAGCTAAAGATTGAGCGGGTACCGGCACTAGCGCCGTATGTGACCTTACAAAAGAGGCATCTCACGGATACGCAGTATGGAAGCACACTCCCGATCAATGAAAGTGCCTATCATATGTTAACGAAAGTGGACGGTAAAAGAACAGAAGCGAGTATTACCGCAGAGCTCGCCGATTTGTTTCAGGTCGATGAGTCGGTGATTGCTCGTGATTTTTATCAGCTGATGACGGGATTGAATCAGCATCACTTGCTGTCTATTCATTATCATTCACCATATCGGATTGTGACAGCCTGCTGTCAATTTTTCAAGCAGTATCAAGTCAAAATGAAGGAACGATTTGATTGTACTGGTCACTCGTTCCTTCACATTTTTGGGACGGCTTTGCTCATGGTGACGCGAAAAATCATCTTTTTCTGGATGCTTTTCATGGTCATGGCAGGGATCGCTTTTTTATTCATTCCTGATCCGTCGATTGCAGCCATTGCGATTTATTTTACGATTATTTATTTCGGGTTAATTACCGGAACCGCCTTACATGAGGCGGCACATGGCTATGCGCATCGAAAATTTGCAGGACGGGATGGTCCTCAAGGCTTTTTTGCGAGTGACATGATGTCAGTGAAGTTTGTAAGGCCCGTATTAGATCCATTTCAGAAAAAGCAGGTATGGATTACGCTGCTTGGACCGCTTGTTCCCGGTGTGATTGGCGCAGCAGGCATCATTGTCACCATTTTATTTCTAAAAGAAAACCCGGTTTCGACAGCTTTTTTCATCTTTTCAATCACGTATTTTATTCAATTACTCTATCTTCTTCCGTTTATGGGGGATGGTAAGTCCATTATGAAGCAGCTATTGCTTGGGGGAATGGGAGGACAACGATCATGAACGTTCAGGCGATGAAACAAGGCGCGATAGTTGGTAGTTTTCTAGGATTCTTAGGCTTTCCGATGCTGACAATCGGTGTACTGTTCTATCATTTATTTCAATCAAAAACGAATGATGCTTTATTATTTAACAGTCTCGCTTTTGAGATGGAAGGCTCGTCCGCATTTACTTTTCAGATCAAGCCAAACTTTTTTATTTATATGATGGTGATTTTTGCTGTGAGTTTTCTCATTGTGGCATTCCTATCAGCCATGAAACAGAAAAAAGCAAAAGGTTAGGAGAATTCTCCTAACCTTTTTTTGTGTTCCGACCAAATTTTAGTATAATAAGAAATAAAAAACATCAAAGGGGATCACAATGGTTAAAAAATGGAGCATTCTTTTATTCACAGTTTTTCTATTAGCAGGATGCGGCGAGAAGGCCGAAGAAACCACGACAACCGAAAAGACGGTTTCGACAATAACAACAGATCCTGCCACTAAAAACCAAGTAACCATCGAACAAATGAAACTCTCAAAAAAAGAAAAAAACTTACTAGAAGCAGCAACGACTAATGAAAAGGTGGCTCTGACACTGAAAGGATTAACGAAGAAGAATAAGAGTATTACGTTTATCGGGAGTCATTACAAAAATGGACGATTAGTGAATAAGGAAGCATCATCTGCTACCTTTACTTTACACCAGGATGGAACCGACCAAACGGTGAATGTACTTCTTCAATTACATCATGAGAAAGATACATATGAATCACAATTTAGTATTTGGTCAAATAAAAAGAATGATGGAATGACGAAAGCGACATCAAGCTTTCCGTTCAAAGTAAGTGACTATGTATTTTCTGCACAATCTGAAACTGTCAAAGTTGCTTCTGGAGGAAAGGCACTGATTGCGTATACAGCGGCAATGGGGAAGGATGGAAGTTCACCAATGCTTGAGGAAATTCAGAAGAATCCAAAGCAAGCGCTGAAAAATAAGTCACATGCATACTTATTTTATATCCAGCTAGATAAATAACTATCGTAATATATACGGAGAATATGAAGTTTTTTGACGAAAAATCTTCATATTCTCTTGACGAATTGTTAAGAAAGTTGTAACATAATAAAAGTCAAAGCGATGACGTTGCTTTTAAAAGATTGATGCGGGTGTAGTTTAGTGGTAAAACCTCAGCCTTCCAAGCTGATGTCGTGAGTTCGATTCTCATCACCCGCTCCAATACATAATTTTGTTTATAACGCAGTATTTCGTTTCTTAGATAAACGAAGTGTTGCGTTTTTTATTATGTCAGTATAATGTGAAAAAGCACTGTGAGGCTACAGTGCTTTTTCAATGAGTTCATATTTGCTTTCTCCGCCATGTATTTGTACAAACATCTTCGTCAAGGATTGAATAAGAGCTTCACTCTTTTCCCGGGAAATAGATGGCGGGAAAAGGATGATTTGAAGAATGTTCTTTGTGTCTTGAGAAATTTGTGCTTTACTTGCTTGAGAAAATAATCCATTCAGTCCTGCGCTGTCCTGCCATTCGATGTGACCAGCCTCATGTTTTGCCAGTGAAAGCGGTCCTTTGATGCGATCGGCATCTAAAGTCAGGATAGGTAAGAAATATTTTAGTGAGAAAAATATCGACAAATCCTGTACGGAATTGGTTGAGTCAATAAATTGTTCCTTTTGGATGTCAGAAAGAAGTGGAAGGAAAGGAACGTCTTTTAAAATATCCGTCCATTCTTTGATGGCTGGTACTTCTTCTAAAACTTTATCTTCGTATTCAAAAAATAAAGATTCTTGAAACAGGCGTAAGCGGCCTTTTAACATTTGAGGTGATGTACCCACTTCAATATGCGAATATTCAATCTGTCCAACATGGATAGACGGGTTTTGATGATGAGAAATTTCCATATGTATCTTCACAGTGACTCACTCCAATCGGTCATGATACACTCGTATTATACTGAAAACAACAGAAGAAACAAAGAAAGGAGGTTTGCAAGGTGATTCATGTTGGAGAATTAAAAGAAGAATTGATTCAATATGCGAAAGAAATTGGTGTCGATAAAATTCGATTTGCAAGTGCCGACACATTTGATTCATTAAAGGACCGCCTCATCTTACATGAATCGTTAGGGTATTTGTCAGGCTTTGAAGAGCCTGACATTGAAAAAAGGACAAACCCTTCTTTGCTGCTTCCGAAGGCCAAATCAATTGTTGCGATAGCGCTCGCGTATCCTTCCAAAATGAAAGATGCTCCTCGAAGTACAAAGGATGCGAGACGGGGGATTTTTTGCCGGGCTTCATGGGGAACGGATTATCATGTTGTGCTGAAAAAAAAGCTTGATATGCTCGAAGAATTTTTGCGAAGCAAACATGTTGATATACGGACAAAATCAATGGTGGATACAGGAGAATTGTCTGATCGTGCTGTAGCAGAACGTGCTGGCATTGGTTTTAGTGCAAAAAACTGTATGATTATCACGCCAGAGTTTGGATCTTATGTGTATTTGGCTGAAATGATCACAAATGTCCCATTTGAACCGGATGAGAAAATTGAAGACCAGTGCGGAACTTGTAATAAATGTGTGGATTCGTGTCCAACGGGTGCGCTGGTGAATCCAGGACAGCTGAATTCTCAGCGGTGTATTTCATTTTTAACGCAGACAAAAGGCTTTTTACCTGATGAGTTTCGTTCGAAAATAGGGAATCGATTGTACGGGTGTGATACATGTCAAACTGTCTGCCCGATCAATAAAGGAAAAGACTTTCATCTGCATCCTGAAATGGAGCCAGACCCTGAAATTGCGAAGCCGCTGTTAAAGCCGCTTCTGACGATCAGCAATCGTGAGTTTAAGGAAAAATACGGTCATGTTTCAGGTTCATGGCGGGGGAAAAAGCCCATTCAGCGGAATGCGATTTTGGCACTCGCTCATTTTAAAGATACATCTGCCTTACCAGTATTAATTGAGCTGATGCACAAGGACCCAAGACCGGTCATTCGGGGAACGGCTGCATGGGCAATTGGCAAAATTGGCGATGATCAGCAGCTCCCAGAGCTGGAAAAGGCCCTTGAGCGGGAAAGTGATGAAGAAGCGAAAGAGGAGATTGTGAAAGGGATTGAGCTCCTGCAGACACCTTTAAATACTAAATAACATCCCTGTGAACATAGAATGAACCAAACAAAGATTTTAAAAAATGTTTGGTGGTGTCTGTGTGAAACAATTATTAGAGAAAACTTTAGAAGACAGGCTGGCGTATTTAATCAATGACCGTGCAATCAAACAGCCGCAGCTTATGTCTGATGTGGAAGCAGTAGAGCGGAAAAAAGAGCTTTTTGCTAGAAGACGGGTTGAGATTGTGAAGGCGAAAGCAAAAACAAAACTTCTCGATTCAGCCATTCAAGATGATGGGGCTCAGCATGTGCAGTACCTTGCTCATCTCACATATGTATGCAAGGATGTAGACGATTCTTTTTATTTAGAGGAACAGGTGGAAAAAAGAGAAGCGTTTCTTTATAACAACATGCTTGTTAAAGATCGGATGATGTTAGAAGAGCGGCAAAGCGAAGAGCATATGGATGAGCGCTTTCAGACCGAAGATCAATTTGGGAGAGCCTTTCATTATGACCGGCGGGCTGCCGTGAAGTATGCGGAGACATATTGGAATAAACGGAATCCAGCCTATAAAAACTTTGAAGATAACTGTACAAATTTTATTTCACAATGTTTGAAAGCAGGGAATGCGCCAACGAGAGGGTATCCGAACCGCGGGTCTGGCTGGTGGGTGCGTCCGCATACGTGGAGCTATAGCTGGACGGTGGCTCATTCGATGAAAAATTATTTAGCGAATTCAAAAGCGGGTTTGAGAGCAAAGAAACTCAAAGAAGCGCACGAGCTTCAAATTGGTGATGTCATTTGCTACGATTTTGAAGGTGATGGAAGGTATAATCATACAACCATTGTCGTTGATCATGACAAAGGCGGAATGCCTCTTGTGAATGCACAGACGTATGACTCCCGCATGCGTTATTGGTCATATGAGGATTCGACTGCCTATACGCCTGCTATTCGATATATGTTTTTTCACATTTTGGACGATGCCGCGAAGGATAGTTAGTGGTATAATGTTGAGCGGAAAAGAAAATTAGAGGTGAACTTTTTTGGGACTTCATGTCGTTTTATATCAACCAGAGATTCCAGCTAATACTGGAAATATTGCGCGTACATGTGCAGCAACAAATACAACCCTTCATCTGATTCGTCCGCTTGGTTTTTCGACAGATGACAAAATGCTGAAGCGTGCAGGACTCGATTATTGGAAATATGCCAATGTGGTCTATCATGATTCACTTGATGAATTGTTTGAGGCACATCCGAAGGGGCAATTTTTCTATATCACTAAATTTGGCCAAAAGCCGCACACAACATTTGATTACTCTCAGCTGGATGAAGACTATTTCTTTGTGTTTGGAAGAGAGACAAGTGGATTGCCGAAAGATTTGATTGAACAAAATATGGACCGTTGTCTTCGTTTACCGATGACAGAGCATGTTCGTTCTCTGAATCTGTCGAATACGGCAGCCATTCTTGTATATGAGGCACTTCGCCAGCAGCAATATCGCGATCTCACATAAGATCATGATAAAAGCCGAGATACTGAACTCGGCTTTTTTATGTGAAATCACTTTTTTTAACATGTTGAAAATGAAAAGGATGTTCCGCAAATGGAACATCCTTTTTTTCATTTACCAGGCTTGCCTTCGTAGCCAGCAGTGAAAATGGATACTAAAAACGTAATGATGACGCCCATCATAATGACCGTTCTCATATAAGCTCCCCCTTATCCCTTTGTTCCGTTCGCTGCCTGTTTCATATGATGTGAAGTTCACCTTAAAAGCAGGAGAAGAAAATCATTTTTCTCCTATTTTTCCTTTATTATGAAGGGTCTTGCGGATGGTTGTCAATTCAGTTTGCCAATTCGTCATTTTGAAGAACGAAAGCATGTAATAGGACGCCTCCGCATAGATTGTAAAACAGTATCTGATTTCTAGCTTCAATCTTGAAAGAGGAGGTTCATATGGATATTTTAAAGAAAATCGAACAGCACAGAGAAGAAGAGCAGCGTCTCAAATGGGAAGGCACATTCAGCGATTATTTAGACATTATTAAGGAAAATCCACTTGTCGCTCAATCTGCTCATTCTCGCGTTTATCATATGATTAAAGACAGCGGGATTGAAGAGGAGAATGGGGTCAGAACCTACAAATTTTTTGATCAGGAGCTGTTTGGGTTAGAGGAATCACTCGAAAGATTAGTAGAGGAATATTTTCACCCTGCTGCAAAGCGGCTAGACGTCAGGAAGCGTATTTTATTACTGATGGGACCAGTAAGCGGGGGGAAATCGACGCTTGTCACTAGATTGAAAAGAGGACTTGAAGAATATTCATTGACAGATCATGGCGCAGTTTATGCGATCAAAGGCTGCCCTATGCATGAAGATCCGCTTCATCTCATTCCGCAAAATCTGCGGGAGGATTTCTATAGAGAATATGGGATTCGTGTGCAGGGGAATTTGTCGCCTCTGAACATGATGAGACTGGAAGAGGAATATGGCGGCAGAATTGAGGATGTAAGGGTCGAGCGGATCTTCTTCTCTGAAGATAAACGGACCGGCATTGGTACCTTTAGTCCGTCTGATCCGAAATCTCAGGACATTGCCGATTTAACAGGCAGCATCGATTTTTCAACCATTGCTGAATTTGGATCAGAGTCAGATCCCCGCGCCTACCGCTTTGATGGAGAACTCAACAAAGCAAACCGAGGGATGATGGAGTTTCAGGAGATGTTAAAGTGTGATGAGAAATTTCTCTGGCACCTCCTGTCATTAACACAGGAAGGGAATTTTAAGGCAGGAAGATTCGCCTTGATTAGTGCAGATGAATTGATCGTCGCCCATACGAATGAAACCGAGTACCGGTCGTTTATTTCAAATAAAAAGAACGAGGCGCTCCATTCAAGAATTATTGTGATGCCAATTCCTTATAACTTAAAGGTCACAGAAGAAGAACGCATTTATCATAAAATGATTTCAGAAAGTGATGTCTCAGATGTGCATATTGCCCCGCATACGCTGAAGGTAGCAGCAATGTTCTCCATTTTGACGAGATTGAAAGAGCCGAAGCGTTCTGATATTGATTTGGTGAAAAAAATGCGTTTGTATGACGGAGAAAGTGTCGAAGGCTTCCAATCAGTCGACATTGATGAGATGAAAAAGGAATTTCATGACGAAGGGATGAGCGGAATTGATCCGCGGTATGTGATTAACCGAATTTCATCTACCATCATTCGAAAGAATATGGAATCGATCAATGCACTGGATGTCCTTCGCTCCTTAAAAGAAGGGCTCGATCAGCATCCGTCTATCTCCAGCGAGGACCGGGAGCGTTATTTGAATTTCATTTCAGTCGCGCGAAAAGAGTATGATGATATTGCGAAGAAGGAAGTGCAAAAGGCATTTGTGTATTCCTATGAGGAGTCTGCGAAAACGCTGATGGATAATTACTTAGATAATGTCGAGGCATACTGCAATAAAAACAAGCTGCGTGATCCGTTAACGGGTGAAGAAATGAATCCTGATGAAAAGCTCATGCGTTCAATTGAAGAGCAGATCGGTATTTCTGAAAACGCCAAAAAGGCATTTAGAGAAGAAATTCTAATTCGTATTTCGGCTTATGCGAGAAAGGGAAAACGCTTTGATTATAATTCGCATGAGAGATTGCGGGAGGCCATTCAGAAGAAGCTGTTTGCTGATCTAAAAGATGTGGTGAAAATCACGACATCGACGAAGACACCGGATGAACAGCAGCTGAAGAAGGTCAATGAAGTAGTGGCTAGATTAATTGATGAGCATGGCTATAATTCAACAAGTGCAAATGAACTTTTAAAATATGTAGGCAGTCTTCTGAATCGTTAATATATGAAGGAGGCATTATTGGCGCATCAGCACCGGTAATGTCTTTTTTAGAAATGATCGTCAACTTGGATGACGAGCAGCATAGGATAAAGGAATCGATGGTTAGAAGAATTGTGCAAATAGGTGAGGAGGGGGATGGATGTCCCGGCAAGAAAAAAGTCAGTTTATTGTGTCTCAGGAAGACTGGTCCCTCCATCGAAAAGGCTATGACGACCAGCAGCGTCATCAGAAAAAAGTCAAAGAGGCGATTAAAAACAATTTGCCGGATCTTGTCACAGAAGAAAGCATCATCATGTCGAATGGAAAAGATGTTGTGAAAATTCCGATCCGTTCATTAGATGAATATAAAATTCGGTATAACTACGACAAAAATAAACATGTGGGTCAAGGCGATGGAGACAGCGAGGTTGGCGATGTTGTTGCGCGTGACGGCTCAGACAGCAAGCAGGGTCAAGGAAAGGGGCAGGGTGCTGGAGATCAAGCTGGTGAGGATTATTACGAAGCAGAAGTCTCATTAATGGATCTCGAGAAAGCACTGTTTCGTGAACTAGAGCTGCCAAACCTCAAGCAAAAGGAGCTTGACGACATCATTGTTGAACAAATTGAGTTTAACGATATTCGCAAAACCGGGTTAACAGGAAATATCCACAAAAAACGAACGATGCTGTCGGCATTTAAACGAAATGCGATGACAGGCAGTCCTTCCTTTTATCCAATCTACCCAGAGGATATCAAGTATAAAACGTGGAATGAAGTGACCAAACCAGAGTCGAAAGCCGTCGTTTTGGCGATGATGGATACGAGCGGAAGTATGGGGCTTTGGGAAAAATATATGGCGAGAAGTTTTTTCTTTTGGATGACACGTTTCTTACGGACAAAGTATGAGACGGTCGATATTGAATTTATTGCCCACCATACAGAGGCGAAGGTGGTAGACGAAGAACATTTCTTCTCACGGGGTGAGAGCGGGGGGACCATTTGCTCGTCTGTCTATCGAAAGGCACTAGAGCTCATAGATGAACGATACCCGCCGTCGAGATATAATATTTATCCTTTTCACTTTTCTGATGGTGACAATTTGACCTCAGACAACGCCCGGTGTGTGAAACTTGTTTCTGAAATCATGAAAAAAGCCAATTTATTCTGTTACGGTGAGGTCAATCAATACAACCGGCATTCTACGTTAATGTCAGCATATAAGCACATTCAGGATGAGAAATTTAAGCATTATATTTTGAAGCAAAAATCAGACGTTTTTCTCGCACTAAAAAAATTTTTTCAGCAGGAAGAAGTTCATTCATAACGAGCACATTTGAAAAAACCTTTCAGCATAAGGGCTGAAAGGTTTTTTGTGTGGAGAAGGAAAGGATCGCCAAAAAAAAAAGTAAAACTTTCTCTTTGACATTTCAATTTTCATTTATTAATATTTAATCTTGTTAAATATAAGTTTTTCAAAAAAGATGCCGATCGTCTTTTCTTCTTTTTCTGCTCTTTGCTCATAAGTGAACAATAAGTATAAATGGGCTGCACACCATGATAGGGGCGGGAGTAGATGAAGGGAAAAGGACAGATTGTTGAGCTTGTTTCATATTCTGTCAGATGATGGGCATTCTAAGTTTGCTAAAGCAGATGACACTATATTTTTATACATGAAAGGAGAAACAAAACATGAACAGAGGGCGTTTATTGCTAACGAACATTATTGGCCTTATTGTGATTCTTGCCATTATTGCCGGAGGTGCTTATTACTACTACGAAAGCACAAACTTTGTCAAAACAGATGAGGCAAAAGTGACAGGTGACATGTATCAAATTACAGCACCAGCAGCTGGACAAATCAAAGGCTGGGATATCAACGAAGGTGACGAAGTTGAAAAAGACAGCACAGTTGCAAAAGTTGAAGGACAAACAAAAACAAACATTAAAGCAGTGGCTGATGGCACATTAGTCAAAAAAGAAGTACAAAACAATCAACAAGTGCAGCCTGGTACAGTTCTTGGTGAAACAATTGATTTAAGCAAGCTTTACATCACAGCAAATATTAAAGAAACAGATATTAAAAACATTGAAAAAGGCGACAAAGTCGACATCGTTGTAGATGGAGATCCTGATACAACATTTGAAGGAACTGTTGAACAAATTGGTTATGCGACAAACTCAACATTCAATATGCTGCCAGCAACGAATTCAAGTGGTAACTATACAAAAGTAACGCAAAAAGTAGCAGTGAAAATTTCAATTAAAAATCCATCAGACAAAGTGCTTCCAGGTATGAATGCTTCTGTCAAAATTTCATCTTAATGATGATTGATATCAAAATATGAAAGGAGGTTGTCTGAGATGGCAAATCAACCTGCAGCGACAAAACAGGGAACAGGCTCCTTGTCTTTACTGATCATTTTAATGGCCGGTTTGTTCGTAGCGATTTTAAACCAAACGCTTTTGAACGTAGCCATGCCCCATTTAATGACAGAATTTAATGTGAGTGCAACGACGATTCAGTGGCTGACAACAGGCTACATGCTTGTCAACGGTGTGCTGATTCCGTTGTCTGCGTTTTTAATCACACGTTTTGGACAGCGCAGCTTATTCCTAGTGGCTATGATCTCTTTTACACTAGGTACATTTATTTGCGGTATTGCGCCAAACTTTTCAACGATGCTTATCGGCCGTTTGATTCAGGCTGTCGGCGGCGGTATCTTACAGCCGCTCGTCATGACAACAATCCTTTTTATTTTCCCTCCGGAAAACAGAGGGAAAGGAATGGGGATTTTTGGTCTTGCGATGATGTTTGCTCCTGCAGTAGGACCAACATTATCTGGTTACATTATTGAACATTATTCTTGGCGTATTATGTTTTATGGACTTGTGCCAATCGGTGCGATTGTCATTATCGCGGCTTTCTTTATGTTTAAAAATATTGTAGAGCCTAAAAAAATCAAGCTGGACAGTCTTGGTGCGATTCTTTCAATCGTCGGTTTTGCTTCCCTTCTATACGGAGTGAGTGAAGCAGGAAGTGATGGTTGGACAGATCCGATCGTCTTATCTACGATTATTATTGGTGCGATTGCGATCATTCTCTTTATTTTCCAACAGCTGAAAGCTGATAATCCAATGCTTGATTTCCGTGTATTTAAATACAGCATTTTCTCATTATCAAGTGTCATTAACATCATTATTACAGTTGCCTTATATACGGGGATGTTCTTACTTCCGATTTATCTGCAAAACCTCGTTGGGTTTACGGCATTGCAATCTGGGCTATTAATGCTTCCAGGGGCACTTGCGATGCTCATTATGTCCCCGATTTCAGGAATCTTATTTGATAAATTTGGACCTCGTCCGCTTGCCATTGTGGGGATGCTCATTACCGTTGTCACGACATATGAGTTTACAAGGCTGACCATTGATACTTCCTATAGTCACATTGTGCTCATGTATGCAGTACGTGCATTTGGTATGTCACTCTTGATGATGCCGGTTATGACAGCAGGGATGAACCAATTACCGCAGCACTTAAACAGCCATGGTACAGCGATGTCTAATACATTAAGACAAATTAGCGGTTCCATCGGTACGAGTTTGATCACAACGATTTATACGAATCGGACGACATTCCATTATTCCAATATGGCGGATCAAACAAATACAGCGGACCCGTTCTTTATGAATTCATTCCAGGCGGCTGTATCGAATGTGATGCATCATATGGGCATGACAGCAGAAGCTGCACAAAAATATGTATCCACCCAGCTCTTTACAAAAGCACAGGTTGATTCAAACGTGATGGGCATCAATGATGCTTACATGTGGGTGACATTATTCTGTGCGGCTGGTGTTATTCTCAGCTTGTTCCTGCGAGATGTTCGTAAGGATAAAAAGCGAAAAGAACAGCAGCATAAGAAACAAGAAATATCACTGCTTCCAGCACCTAAGGAAGCTAACCAAGATGCAAGATAAGTGTGGAGGGACCGTACATGAAAATTTATGTTGTATACGATAGTGAAGGTGACCATACAAAAGCACTTGCAGAAGCGATTGCAGCAGGCGCGGGTGAAACAGAGCAGGCTGAAGTATTCATTGATCACGTGAAAGATGCGGATATTCGCAAGCTCGATCAAATGGATGCGATCATTTGGGGCTGCCCTGGTCACTTTGGTACCATTAGTTCTGGGTTAAAGACATGGATTGACCGTCTCGGCTACTTATGGGCAGAAGGAAAACTAATCGATAAAGTCGGTGCTGTTTTCTGTACAACTGCTACAACACACGGCGGTTTAGAAATGACAATGCATAATTTGATCACACCAATGTTCCACCAAGGAATGCTTGTTGTCGGCCTTCCTGGAAATGTTCCAGAGAATGCTTTATACGGCTCTTACTATGGAGCTGGTGTGACATGTCCGATCGATTCAGATGAATTGATTTCGACTGAAGGCATTGAACTTGGAAAAGCACTAGGAAGACGTGTAGCATCAGTCACTGCATCATTTAAGCGATAAGGAGAGGGTTCTTTTGGCGACGGTTATTGTAGCGTTAGTAGCTGCTGTTCTAGTCATTATTGGATTAGTAGCGTTCAATGTCAGACACGCATCAGCCGATAAGGAAGAGATCAAAGAAGATGTCTCCAATCAGCCTGACGTGCCGCATAGCGAGCCAGAAGCTGTGGCGAGACATGTAGAGCCTGAAGTTGAAAAAAAAGCGTCAGAGCCTTCTCAAACGGATGATGCTGCGTCTGGCGACGATTTCTATAGACAGGCGCTTCAAAAGTTTAAGCAGCCAGAACCACCTGTCAAAGAAGAAGAACCAGAGACAAAAATGAATGATGACATGTATCGTTCTGCTTTGCAGAAGCTAAAGCAGAAGGACAAATAAAAAAGAGAACCCCTCATCAGGTTCTCTTTTTTTATGGCACAAAAAAACCGCCGGCAGAAGCCGGGCGGTTTTCCTTCACTCTATAAAGTGCTAAAAGAGCAGATGCTCTTAAATTACGCTTTGTTAACGTTAGCAGCTTGTGGTCCACGGTTACCTTCAACGATTTCGAAAGAAACTGATTGACCTTCTTCTAAAGTTTTGAAGCCTTCGCCTTGGATAGCAGAGAAGTGAACGAATACATCGTCTTGACCTTCTACTTCGATGAATCCGAAACCTTTTTCAGAGTTGAACCATTTTACTTTACCTTCTAACATGAAATTTCCTCCTAAAGCGATCTTAACGCTTAAATTCACTATTCTTGCTCTTACACAAACTTCAAAGACGAAAACTCTTTCAAAACTTTCTTCATTAAAGATGATACGAACAAAAATAATTACCTTTACTTTACCAGTGTTTGCGGGAAAAAACAACTGTTATACGAAAACTTTTTTAAAAATAATTAGCGCTAACAAATTGAGGAAAATGCCTATGTCAAATGGTCTTTTTTTCTCTCTGAAAAGCTCACTTGATTTCGGCCAGACTCCTTCGCTTTATAGAGCTCCTGGTCAGCTATAATCGGTAATTGCTTGATGTCTGCACCAATTCCTTGAGAATAAGCACATCCAATTGATACCGTAGTGTGGATAGACAGACCGTTTTTTAAATAAATCGGCTGATCGGCTATTTTTTTTCGCAAGCGTTCTGCAATCTGCCATGTTTTTTCAATTGTACAATTTGGTAGAAGGACAGCGAATTCTTCACCGCCAATCCGACCAATATAATCAGAGCTTCTTGTGTTTTTAATCAGCCTTGTACCGATTTCTTTTAAAACAATATCTCCCTCATGATGCCCATATTGATCATTGATGGTTTTAAAGTAATCGATGTCTAGGTAAATAAGGGACATTTGATGGATAGGCTGCTTCAACTTTTTAGTAAAAGCATCACTTAATACCTCATCGAACTTCCGTTTATTTAAAACACCTGTTAAAAAGTCATAATGAGCCTGGAATTTATACAAATTTAACAGCTGATATGCTTTTGTTTGATGCTCAATGACATAAAAGTTAAACAATCCAGCAATATATGAGAAAATCCAATAAGTAGAATGCAGCTGAAATGATGTCTCATGCACGATCAAGATGAACAGGCTTGTGGCAACCACATTACCAATCGTAATGGATAACAGCATTTTCACAACATGATTCATATGACGCTCTGCAATCAAAAAAGAAGCGGCTGCGATAAACATCATGGAAAAAATATTGATGGAAGAAGCGATATTGGCATCAATTAATAATCGGCCAATGATCACAACAAAAGCTGCAATCATTGTTTGGGCGATGCCTCCATAAAAGGCCGTTAAAATAAGGGGAATATGTCTTAAATCGATGATCGCTGGTCCTGTTTTAATAGAGAAGAACATTAAAAGGACACCGAGTAACCCAGAAAGCATGCCTTTGCATATTTGTCTGAGCAAGGTATCTTCTTTCTTCAGAAAATTCTCTTTAAACACAAGTATAAATAAGTAATGGAAAGTGACAAGAATTGTTAAATTAATAAAGAGGTCTCTTAGCAAAATAGAATCACCTTTTTAAAATTACTAAAATTTGTTGCAAAAGAAAAGGGGAAAAAAGATAATTAATAAAAATTTTAATGATGAGGAATTGAAGAAAATGCGAGGAAAACGCTTTCCAGATCAAACGGACTGGCTTTCTTTTTTTGAAAAAATGCCAGATGCCGGATTTGAAAAAGAAATGCCGGTTGAATATCAAGATTTGACTTTTCGGTTCGAGAATCAGGAGGAGCGATTTGTTGTGAACATGTCGCTTGCTATGAAGGAGTTTAGCTTAAACGTCGTTCGAAAAAAGACCGAATCCGTTTTAGGAATATATGATTTTAAAACAGTGCAGCATGTAGAGATAAAAAAAGATCGGAAGGAAGAAAAGGAGCTTTTGCTGATATTAGAGCATCATGACGACTTCATCACAACAATCGAAATCACATTTCTACCTTCCTTTTGTCTTATGGTCAAAGAACATTTTTCAGGAGAATAAACAGGAGCCTCTTTTATGAAGGCTCCTGTTTTATTATTTGTGCTCGATGTCATTGATGACTTGCTGGATCGATTCATCATCCATCACATTCATCACACTTTCATCAATGTGAAGAGATTGCGCATAAGACTCTCTTGGCTGATGAGTTTTTGATGGTGATTGGTGCTGGTTCGTTTGATTTGGCTGGACAGCTGTGAATGCCTGCTTGATCATTTGGCCAACTTCACCTGTTCCTTTTGATTCCTTATGTGAGCGGGACTCATGGCGAGATGAGTTTTGGTGCTGATGGTTTGCGCCTTTCATCATTGAAGACATATTCATTTGTGTCATGCTTTTCAGTCTTCTTCGTAAAACCGGGGAGAATAATGCAATGATTGCTGTTGATACTGCGATCATTGCGCCAGTGCTCATACCTTTTCTTTTTTTAAACAAACGAATCCCTCCATTTGATCGTGATGATCTTTCATCAAGTTTAGGATGACCAATCACAGCTGAATTATGAATTCATTTTGCGGAAAGAGAGGATATGTGCATAAAAAGCCGGCTGGATGAAAAACCTATGAGCAAAAGGAGGGAATAATTGATGAATAAGAAATGGATGCTATCTTTACTGCTCGTGCCAACATTAATCACCGCTGGGTGTGGAATGAACAACCAAGGCGATGAGCGTAGAGGAACAATGAAAAGGCAGTATGAAAATGTCACATATAAGAATGACAACATGAGACAGGATCAGCAAGATGTTCAAACACCTCAGAAGGTCAAAGTGGCAGATAAGGCGTCAGAGCTTGTAGCCAATATGTCTGGAGTGAAGACAGCAAACGTGCTTGTCACAGGAAAAAATGCATTTGTTGCCGTTGTACTTGAAGGCAATAAAAGCGGTGATGTGACGGACGATCTGAAAAAGAAAATTTCAGACAAAGTCAAATCAACGGATCAACAAATCGACAACGTGTATGTATCTGCTAATCCAGACTTTGTCGATCGTATGCAAGGTTACGGAAAACGCATTAATAGCGGAGAGCCGATTTCAGGATTTTTCGATGAATTTACTGAAACAGTTAGACGTGTCTTCCCTGAATCAAAATAGCTACGACAAAAGCCGTATGTCATATGCGGCTTTTTTGTTTGGAACCGCACCTCGCGCACCTGACTGCATAAAGTAAAAAATATATCACCTCTTGTTGATCTTTGTTTCTTCATAGAGAGAGAAAGAGGGTGCAGGATGAATTCAGGTGGGGAGCAAATGAAAGCAGGGCCGTCATTGATTCATAAAAAACTTGTAGGCGGGATGATTGCAGCAGGTCTGATTTTTTATGCTTTCACCGCGTACTTGATTTATGTTGCGTTTCAGCTGACAGGACAATATTTAGAGCAGCAGTCTTCTCCTAAAACGGTTATCACGGAGGGACTCAATAAGCAAGTCTATGAACATATTAGAATCTACTATGCAGAGGAAGAGGATGCTTTTGTTGATCTGACCATAGAGGCCATGAAACAGGCAAAGAAGAGGACAGCGTCAGTGTTTCAGTTTGAAGCTGACAGACCTTTAGACGTTATTTATTTTGATGATAAAGAGACGATCGAACAAATGGCTGGAATTAAGCATATAACCGGATTTTACTCCGATCATGATCAAATGATTGGGTTATATCCAGATAAACGGGAAGCATTATTGAAGAAAGAGACACTGCCTTTATACTTTTTCAATACGCTTTTTATTCATGAGTATGCTCATTTTGTTTTCTATGAAAAGGTCCATTCATATGAAGTATCTCCAGGCATTTTTCCGCTTTGGTTCCACGAAGGAACAGCAGAATGGACGGCCTATGACGTGTTAAATGCTACGTCTGAACGCTTCGACGTGATTCCTTTTCAATCTCTTCATTCTGATCAAGACTGGCAGAACTCCCGGGTGACATATGAGACAGATGTCTATTTACAAAGCTACTATATAATCTATGAGCTGGTGCAGCTTTACGGACGAGACATCATACATGAGATCATGGAGGAAACTGCAAAAACGGGCCAATTTGCTAGCGGCTTTGAACAGGCGACGGGGGAGAGGCTCACAGATTTTGAAGAACAGTTTAAAGCGATGTACCAAAGAAAAAACGGCTGACCAAAGAAGGGGGTCAGCCGTTTTTTTAATGAAGAGGCTTTTGTTGATCGGCCTTGCTAGAAGGCATTTGAACCTGCCCCTGAAGCGGTGCAAAAGCTGACGTCATGGCTGTCATGTCTTGTTTGGAAAGCTGAGGAACTTGATAGTAGCCATGCTTGTTTTGATACAAGAAAATTTCATAGGCCATTTCGATAAAGTTCGGAATCTGCGCAGCAAGCACACGTCTGACAACAGGGTTTGTAACTTCTAATGCGGACATGGAAAGTAACCCAGCGTGTGATTTGACTAGGCTGAGCATATGTCCTGTGATGCCTAAGTCTTTTACATCCTGTAATGACTGATTCGGCTTCTTCGGCTGAGTAGGTTTGATTCCGTATGTCACTTGTGTGTGTTCTTTCATCATATAAGTAGCGGTTTCTTCACTAGGCTTTTGGCCTGTAGAAAAACAATCTACAGTGACATTGTACTGGGATAAAACGAATTGATATTGTCGATCCAGGATGTCGGATAATGCAGGATCTTGAATAAATTGCCGCAGGATCATATATTGATCCAAAATATTAATGGTGCCGGCTAAAATTTCATGTAAATCGAATAACTCATGCCCGCCATGGTTGAGTTCAGGCTGCTGAGCGTTTCCTTGAAACATTGGCTGTTGATCGTTTTGCATTGAGATTCCTCCTTTTGTTTATACAATCTGTTTTAATGTGAGGATGTTTTCACGTTTTCATGCAAAAAACATTATTTACAATTAGAGGGTTTTCTTTCTTTTTGTCGAAAAAAAGTATCAGACGAATGAACATGGGGGTACCAGATGCAGGACAAAATCATTAATCGTTTGATAGAAGACGAACATGTGCAGGCACCAGTGATCGGCATCGGTGTTTCGCCGTTTGAACAGCATCATCTTGAGGCTTTTTTTCAATCGTTGCCACCTGAATTAAATGCCTCTTTTATTGTTGTGCAAAATCATGTGACAGGCGATTGTATCACAGATTTAGAAGCACTTGTTTTACCGATTGGCTACCGGGCAAAAACGATTAAACATGGTGAGAAAGTCATGAAGAAGACCATCTATTTTTGTCCGCAGCATGCGGCTGTGACGTTAACAGAAGATCATCGGCTTCATGTATCAGAGCAGCTGCCAACAAACAAGGCATGCTCTGTCGACTCGCTTTTTAAGTCACTTGCCAGTGTTCAAAAAGAAGAAGCGTTTGCGATCTTTTTTCAAAAAGGTCATTGTGTGGGGAGTGGATTGCTTCGGTTGGTTGAGCAAGGCGGTACAGCCTTATCATGCAGTGAGGTAGAGAGTGGTTTTGACAGCATGTATCATCACACATTCAAAAATCCATCCACCCTTGCAGCTTATATGGCCAATATCATCAATGTCCCGCATGTGGATGAGACGGATCCAGCTTTACTTAGAATCATTGAACGTCTCGAAATGTATAAAGGGATTGCCTTTTCAACCTATGAAAAGAAAAGGCTGCTTTCTGTTATTCAAAAACGCATGCGCACTGCAAACGAACCGATGTCATTATTAACAGAGTACGATCGTTTATTAGAAAGAGAACCAGATGAGCTTGACCGTCTGCATGCCCAGCTCCTAAGCGGCACGACTGCTTTCTTTAGAGATATGGGGGCTTTTCGAGTATGTGAACAGAAGGTGATCCCGTCAATCATTGACCATTCGATGAACAACGGGAAATCTCGGTGCCGAATTTGGATTGCGGGATGTTCGACAGGGGAAGAAGCTTATTCTTTTACGATTTTATTTTTAGAAGAAATGAAGCGAAGAGATGTGTCCATTGAACTTCAAGTCTTTGCGACAGATATCAACCGAAAAGCCATTCAAATAGCTAGTAAAGGTCTTTACTCGATAGAGTCTATGGCAAGCATACCGGAAAAATGGCGGGCGCGATATTTCGAAAAAAAAGGTGACGCTTTTATTGTGAAGCAGTCGCTTAGAAAACATATTGTTTTTGCTCCTCACAATTTATTGATTGATTCACCTTTTATCCACCTCGATTTTATCAGTTGCCGAAATGTTCTGATGTACTTTGAGCCAGAAGTACAAAAACGAGTATTATCCCGATTCCAATATGCTTTAAAAGATCAAGGGGTGTTAATCTTAGGTCCAAATGAAACTGTTCCCAATATTCCTCGATTGTTTCAATTGTTCAATGAGAAGTGGAACATTTACACCTATTCAAATGTTCCTGCATCTAGTGTCCCTTGGGTATATGACGCTCGTGATGCCGAGTTAAAAAAGCGAGCTGCACAATATATGGAAGAAGTGAGCGAAGAATATGACGCATGCATGGTGATCAATGATTGTGACAAAATTCTGGCGATGTCAAATGGGGCCTATTCCTTCTTAGACCATGCAGAGGTGTCAGATCAATCATGTGAATATGTCACACCTGATTATTTGAAAGAGATGTTGAGTCAAACCTTTCAAAAGGTGTGGACAGACGAGACAGAGCTGGTGTTTCAGCATGTCCTCATTTCGGAAAAAGGAAAAAAGCAGTATGCGGATTTTATTGTAAAGAGTTTTGATCACCGTTTTAAAGGGGTATACGTCATTCTCATTCGAATGAATGAGAGAGGGAAAATTCAAAAGAACAGCAGGGAAAAAGGGATGCCAGATCAGAATTCAGTTTATCAGCAGCGTATTGTCGATTTAGAAAATGAACTCAATGAAATTAAACAAAAAGAGCAGGAGGCAAGGGCTCAATTAAAAGTGAAAAACACGCAAATAGCGGAGCTTGAGAAAAAACATGAACATTTTATTAATATCATAAACAACTTAAGGGTAACAAGGGAAGAACTGTATAGACCTTCTGTTAAGCCTCAGCTTGCGACGTTGTTTGTGGACCGGGACATGAATATTCGCTATTACACTCCTACAGCCGCCTCTTTATTTACTTCAGCTCAAATAAGGCAACAGCAATCCTTTCAGGCGATGGCTAAGAAGCTTACGCAGGAAACGCTCTATCATGACATACAATCGGTTATCTCGGACAGGCGCGTCATCGAACGAGAAATTGAAACGAATGAAGGAGAACAATTCACTGTACACATCACACCTATCTTTGATCAAGATCATGAGGGAGCGGTGATGACGTGGATTAAAATGACGGAAATGACAAAAATCAAACAGTCACTCCATCTAGCGGTAACAGCACTGGATAATAGCCATATCCATATTGTTGTTGCAACTGAGGAAGGGGTCATCCAATGCGTGAATCAGCGTTTTTGCCAGTTTGTACAGCAGCATGAATATGACCTGATCGGCAAAGATATTTTTTCTGTCTATCATTCGCTGTGTCAATGTGATGATTTAGAAAAGCAATGGGACGTTTGTTTAAAAGAAGGCAGCTGGACTGGTGAGCTGTACTTTCAGGATTTATCAGGACGTGAACGATGGGAGAGGGTCTCTTTACACCGAATTGATGATCCTGACAAAATGCAGTCAACCGTGATGCGGATTTCAGAGGACATTACCAATCAAAAGCAGTCAGAGAAGATGCTGATGAAGTCAGAGATGCTGTCCGCAGTTGGTCAGCTTGCAGCCGGCATCGCCCATGAGATACGGAACCCGCTGACGTCGTTAAAGGGATTTTTACAGCTGATGATTCAAAGTAAGAAATATCAGAAGGATTATGCAGATGTGATGATGTCTGAATTTAATCGGCTTGAAGCGATTATTAATGAATTCCTTGTGCTCTCTAGAAGCAAATCGGTGAAATTTGAGCCGGTACATGTCAATCTTCTGCTTGAAGAAGTGATCATGGTCGTTGAATCACAGGCGGTTTTAAAAGGCGTGTCTATTCAGAAGAATTTGTCTCCTTCGCTGCCAAACATTCAAGGTATACCGAATGAGCTGAAACAAGTTTTCTTAAACATTCTTAAAAACGGTATTGAAGCGATGGATGGTGTGACAGGTGTTATTCAAGTCACATCCGTATTGGAACATAATCAGATGATGCTGATCTTTGAAGACCAAGGAAAGGGCATACCAGAAGACGAAATAGGGAAACTGGGTGAACCTTTTTATACAACGAAAGAAAAAGGGACTGGCCTTGGTTTAATGATGACGATTAAAATCATTGAAAGCCATGGCGGCAGCATTCGTTTTGAAAGCAAAAGCTTTGAGGGGACACGAGTGATTATTACGTTTCCAATGAGCTGACAGACATAAGATTTACAAGAAATCCATCTACCATCAATATTTACTTAGTACACTATGAGAGATAAAGCTCGGAAGGGGAGGGTCTAATGAAACGTGTTCGATCCATTCGAATGATCTGCTGTCTGGTTTTAGTGATCTTTAGTCTGCAATCCATACTGCCTGGCATGATCACATCAGAACAAGCCATTGCGTCTGAAAAGAAGGAAACGGTTTGGAACCAAAAGAAGTCAATGAAAATCAAGAAAGCCCGTCAACTGATCGGAGAGACGGTGACGGTGAGTGGAATTGTGACAGCAGACCAATCGGCTATAGGCAATGGGAAACTGTCAACGTACATTCAAGACAAATCAGCTGGAATCAATATTTATTCAGCACAGCCCAACAATTTCCCAGAACTAAAAGCAGGCATGAAGGTGACAGTAACGGGGAAGATCACGTCTTATAAAGGACTGATTGAAATTGTGCCGGATCGAGACCGTCTGAAGATCGATGGTGTGAATCAAACTTTGCCAAAGCCGAAGCGAGTCTCCGTGAAACAACTAGAAACGGATCAGGCACGTAAACATGAAGGTAAACTTGTGAAGGTCAAAGGCTATGTTGAATCAAAACCAGAGCAGCCGGCTGGCGGTGGATACAATGTCGTGATCATTGATAAAAAATATCACAGCACCATCCTTAGAGTGATGGTGGATACAAGTGCCATTGATGAAGTAAAGACAGGGAAATGGTATGAGTTTACAGGATTGTTAAGCAGATATGATACGCTGCAGGTGCTTCCAAGACACGAGGGTGATGTCAGTCTGCTGAAACGCCAGCTAAAGCCGCCAAAAATGAAGAAAGAATACGAGGCAACGGTTGATCGGGTGGTAGATGGAGATACGATTCATTTAAAGAAGCCTGTGCTTGGTACAACAAAGGTGCGCTTTGTGAATATGGACACGCCGGAAACGTACCATAAGCCAAAAAATGAATTAGATCAAAACCAGCTGCGTTTTGGACAAAAGGCGGCGGACTATTTAAATACGCTTCTTTCAAGCGGAGATAAAGTCACATTAAAGATTGGTCCTGAAGCGAAGGACGGCTATGGACGTCTTTTAGCTCAAGTGAAAACCAAAAAAGGGGTCAATACGAATTTAGAGCTTGTGAAAAAAGGATATGCCCCTACGTATTTCATCTGGCCGGTTGGAGATGAAAAGGACTATCAGACGTTCCAAAAAGCTGTCAAAGAGGCAAAACAAAAAGGGCTGGGCATATGGAACGAAGCGGACCCACTGCTGGAACAGCCGTTTGAATTTAGGGCACGTGAACAGAAAAAAGGACTGACACGCTACGTCGGTGATTCATCAGCAAAAACCTACGTATCGCCTGGCAGCTGGAAAGAAATCGCTGTAGATAAACGCATCTTTTTTGCTTCAAAAGAAGAAGCAGAACGGGCTGGCTATCAGCCGGCAGAGGAAGCTGGGGAAGTCCCATTAACCATTTTAAGCATGAATGATTTACACGGAAAAATTGATCAACAATACGAGCTGGATCTAAAAGGTGATGGCAACAAAGGAACGTATGGACGGATGGATTATGTGGCGGCTTATATGAAACAAAAACAAGCAGCCCACAAAAATACGATCACAGTCCACGCCGGAGATATGATTGGCGGCAGCTCTCCAATATCGTCTCTTCTGCAGGATGAACCAACTGTTGAACTCATGGAGAACATTGGCTTTGATGTTGGCACGGTCGGCAACCATGAATTTGATGAAGGGGTGGACGAGCTATTACGTATCATAAATGGCGGAGATCATCCTAAAGGCACAAAGGGATATGACGGACAGAATTTTCCGCTCGTTTGTGCAAACTGTGAATACAAGGATACAGGTAAACCACTTTTACCTGCTTATGAAATCATGGATGTCGAGGGAATTCCTGTAGCATTTATCGGTGTTGTGACAAAGTCAGCCGCAGGAATGGTGATGCCAGAAGGGATTAAAGACATTCAGTTTACAGATGAAGTCAAAGCCGTAAATGAAGCCGCGAAGGAATTAAAACAAAAAGGGATCAAAGCCATTGCGGTCTTAGCTCATATGACGGCCTCTCAAAATGGAGATACCATCACTGGAGAAAGTGCGAAGCTGGCTAAAGAAGGCGATGATGAAATTGATGTCATCTTTGCGGGGCATAATCACGAAGTGGTAAACGGAGAGGTCAATGGGAAATTAATTGTTCAAGCCTTTGAATATGGGAAGGCCATTGGCGAAGTCAATGTAACACTTGACCGCAAAACGAAGGATATTGTCAAAAAGAGTGCAAATATCCAGTATGTAGACCAGTCTGGTATTGAAAAGGACAAGGAAGCAGCCGGCATCTTGGCTCATTACGGGAAAGAAGTTGAGCCGATTATTAGTGAGGTAGTTGGAGAAGCTGGTGTCAAAATGGAAGGCGGCTATTCAAATGATGGAGACACGCCGCTCGGTAATTTGATTGCTGATGGTATGAGGTATTCTATGAAAAGTGATTTTGCCATGATGAATGGCGGCGGCATTAGGCAAAACCTTGAAAAAGGGCCGATTACGTGGGGAGATCTGTTTAATATTCAGCCTTTTGGCAACGTCTTAGTTAAACTTGAGATTAAGGGGAAAGACTTGGCTGAGATCATTGAAGCGCAAATTTCTCCTCAATTTGGACCAGATTATAGCATTTCGGGCTTTTCATATTCCTATGATCCGGTAACATATAAAGTAGTCGATTTAAAGCTGCCAGATGGATCAGACGTTGCGCTCGATCAAACATATACACTCACGGTGAATAACTTTATGGCAACTGCAACTGGCAGTAAGTATGCACCGATAGGAAGGCTGGGGAAAAATCCTGAAACAGGTCCAGAGGATTTAGAAGCCACTGTCGCTTTTGTGAAGAGCTTTGAAGGAGCTTCCATTGTGTATCAAAAAGAGGGACGCATTCAAAAAGCAAAACAAGAAGAAAAAGCAGCAAGCTAAAGAGCGTATCATCTAAGAGAAATGTAACAGGTAAAGGAGTTTAAGCATGAAAAAGTGGCTTGCACTTACTGTGATGACAGCAGGAATTGTCTTGCTAGGCTGGGGAATTTGGCAAATCGCCTCTACGCACCTTCAAACAGCACAATCATTAGAAGACGCGAAGAAAGCGGTAGCGGACGATCAAAGGATGTCAAAGAAGCAGTTTTCTCCTGAAGTGGGGAAAGCCTCTGGCATTCTGACGATTCCGAAATTAAAAGCAGACCTTCCCATTGTCGAAGGGACAGATGCGGATGATCTTGCCAAAGGAGTCGGGCATTACAAAGGCAGTTATTACCCTGATCAAAAGGGACAAATCGTCCTATCTGGCCATCGTGACACGGTATTTCGCCGGACAGGTGAATTGAATATTGGCGATCAGCTGAAAATCACTGTGCCGTATGGTGAATTTGTTTATAAAATCACACATACGAAAATCGTGGATCAGCATGATACATCCATTATTACTTTGCAGAATAAAAAGGAAGAGCTGGTGTTAACGACATGCTATCCATTTCATTTCGTCGGCAATGCACCAGAGCGGTACATTATTTATGCCAAAAGAGCATCTGTCTAATGAAGAAAGAGCCTGCTTATCAAAAGCAGGCTCATTTTTAATGAATGATCTCGTCCATGAGCTGAGCCATATCTAGTGGAAGCGGTGCTTCTATGCTCAGTTGCTCACCTGTAAAAGGATGTGTCATGTCTACTTGTTTGGCGTGAAGAGCGCATCTGTTGATATAAGCACGAGCGCCGCCATAAAGTGAATCCCCGGCTAAAGGATGCCCAAGACTGCTAAGATGGACACGAATTTGATGTGTTCTTCCGGTCTCAAGTTGCAGCTTGACGGCTGTCATTTGCAGGCGTTTATTGATGTCCATGACCTGAAAGTGAGTGACAGCACTTTGACCAGTAGGAGAGATTCTTCGTCTGACAGCATGATGCTTGTCACGGCCGATCGCTGCCTCGATAGTGCCTTTCTTTTTCTTGAAAAGTCCTTCTGCGATAGCGATGTAGGTTCGGCTGATCGTTTTTTTAGAAAGCATTTGATCAAGCACAGCATGAGCTAATCTGTGTTTGGCAAAAATGACCGTGCCGCTTGTGTCTTGATCGAGTCTGTGGATATGTCTCACTCGCTTTTCCTCGCCATTTGCTTGAAAATGAAAGGCCACAAGGTTTGCCAGTGTGCCCGTTTGTCCCTTTTCATTCGGGTGCGTTGGTCGTCCAGCGGGCTTTTGCACAATCAATAAGTGCTCGTCCTCAAAGAGCACCTCTAATTCACCATATTCTGGCGTCACATCACTTTCTTCCGTTTCAAATAAATCGATCAGGATGTGATCGCCTGCACTGACTTTTGCCGCGTGATGGGCAGGCTTTTGATTTAAACGTATTTTTTGATGCTCCATCCAAAAATGGATAATCGGTTTTGAGGCCGACACGGCTGTTTTTAAAAACTGACTCAGTGAAGTGTCATGATGCTGCTCACCTGCTTTTAGCGAGAGCGTGTGTCCGTTAATGTTCATGATATCCGTTCCTCTCTCTTTGGGTATATATAGGAAACACTTACCTTGGCGAACGCCTTTTTTTCTGTGCTATTCTGAATGGAGAACTAACGACAGAGAGGTAGATGCCACGTGAGAATAATGAAAGCTGCGACAGACATGCAAGAGCAGGCAATTGAAGAAATATCAAAGGATGTTGAAGATCTTCTATCCCATGCTGTCGGTGAAAACCCAGCTGCGCGTCAACAAGAACGCCCGCTGACCTTT
Organism: Bacillus sp. FSL M7-0791; assembly: GCF_038627085.1. Taxonomy (NCBI): domain Bacteria; kingdom Bacillati; phylum Bacillota; class Bacilli; order Caryophanales; family Bacillaceae; genus Bacillus; species Bacillus sp. FSL M7-0791. Next base: position 909,950 of record NZ_CP152022.1, read on the forward strand.
GTTGAAGGGGTTTATAACGGAACGATGGACGATGCTTTTCGTATTTTATCGGGACTTCAGCTATTACATACCATTATTGTAAAACCTAAACGCCATATTACAAAGCGTGATCGTGAGCTATTCGAGCGAAATCGTGATCAGGTCAATGCATGCGGCTTTTCTTTTCCGTTTGATTTAGACGATTTTGCCAGCCGCCGTCTTCAAAATGCGTAAAAGTTGGTGTGAACTTCCTTGTTAACTTACAAGGCTGCCGCACATACTATTTTTAAGGGAACGGAGAAACCTTAAGATCTGTAATACCAAACCCGCTCTTTTTCAACATTGCCTATTTCTCCACGAATCGGAGCGCTTGGATCTCTTGCAGAATAACCGAACACGGGTAGGAGCCTGACAAAATGGTACAGGCTCCTTTTATACATAATTATTTTAGCAGACATTCATCTTTGAAAGTCAATTTTATTCACGATATGATAGCATTGAGTATCATATTAAAGACTTTCGTAAAAAAAGGAGTGGCCTCGTTGGTAAAGGCGATTATATTTGATTTTGACGGATTAATTTTAGATACAGAAACACATGAATATGAAGTTTTACAAGAAATGTTTGCAGAGCATGAGTCGGAGCTGCCTCTTTCTGTATGGGGCAACGTCATCGGGACGCAGGCAGGCTTTAAGCCTTTTGAATACTTAGAAAAGCAGCTAGGAAAGACGCTCGATCATGAGGCACTCACAGCGGACCGGCGTTCTCGTTTTCAAAAGAGAATGAAGGATGAATCAGCACGACCTGGCGTAGAAGCTTATTTACAGGCAGCGAAGGAGCTTGGGATCAAGATTGGACTTGCTTCCAGCTCAGACTATAAATGGGTGTCTGATCACCTGAAGCAAATTGGTCTTTTCGATTACTTTGAATGTATCCGCACGTCAGATGATGTGGAAGAAGTCAAACCTCATCCAGAGCTTTATTTGCAAACCGCAAGCTGCTTAGGTGTAGAGCCAAAGGATTGTGTGGCATTTGAGGATTCAGTGAATGGATCAATTGCTGCCAAACGAGCAGGCATGAAATGCGTCATCGTCCCAAACAAAGTGACGAGCACGCTGCAGTTTAAAGAATATGATGTCAGATTAGAATCCATGGCTGAAATCGAATTGCTCCAGCTATTCCATCAGCTTGAAAAAGAGGATCAGTAAGGGGGCAAAAACATCATGGCAGAAAAACTCGATTTAACGCGGTTTGAAAAAAGAATGGTGATCCGTAATATCCGGGAAGAAGATATTGACCGAATCATCGCCTTGCAGGAGGTATGCTTTCCGGGCATGGACCCTTGGAAACGAGAGCACCTTGAAAGCCATCTTGAGCATTTCCCAGAAGGTCAGTTTTGTGCTGAATTTGAGGGAGAAATCATTGGCTCTTGTTCAAGTTTATTAATTAACTTTGATGAATACGATGACCGTCATACTTGGCAGGACATCACAGATGATGGGTACATCACTAACCATAATCCAGATGGGATGAATATGTATGGAATTGAAGTGATGGTTAGTCCTGAATACCGCCGCATGAAAATTGGCCATCGTTTATATGAAGCAAGAAAAGACTTAGCGAGAAGATTAAATTTAAAAAGCATCATCATTGGCGGACGCATCCCGAATTATCATAAATACCAAGAGGAAATGACGCCTCGTCAATATGTGGAGCAGGTCATGCTTCACCAAATTTATGATCCTGTTTTATCTTTTCAGCTGTTAAATGAGTTTAGCCTCATGCGGATCAATCCGAATTACTTGCCGGATGATAAGGCATCGAGCACATATGCGACGTTAATGGAATGGAACAACGTCGATTATCGTCCGCAATCGAAGAGATATTATAAATCGGCATTCCCAGTTCGTATTTGCGTCATTCAATATGCGATGAAACAAATTCATTCCTTCGAGGAATTCATGAATCAGGTGGAGTATTATGTTGATGTCGCATCAGATGCGTCAGCTGACTTTGCCGTATTCCCAGAAATTTTTACAACGCAGCTCATGTCTTACTTAGAGGAGCGCTCCCCAAGTCTTGCAGTGCAACGGATCACAGAATATACCGAGGATTACATTAATTTGTTCACAGACCTTTCTGTGAAGTACAACATTAACATCATCGGCGGATCCCATTTCGTTGAAGAGGAAGGGAAAATCTACAATATCGCTTATTTATTTAGACGTGATGGAACAATTGAAAAGCAATATAAGCTCCATATCACACCGAATGAAAGAAAATGGTGGGGGATTTCAGCAGGTGATCAAGTTCGGGTATTTGATACAGACTGCGGTAAAATTGCGATCCAAATTTGCTACGATATTGAATTTCCTGAGCTTGCTCGTATTGCAGCTGATAAAGGAGCGAAAATTATTTTTACTCCGTTCTGTACAGAAGACCGCCAAGGCTATTTAAGAGTGCGTTACTGTGCACAGGCTAGAGCGGTTGAAAATCAGATTTATACCGTTATCTCAGGAACAGTCGGAAACCTTCCGCAAACCGAAAATATGGATGTCCAATATGCACAGTCAGCGATTTTTGCCCCATCAGACTTTGAATTTGCAAGAGATGGGATTGTAGGTGAGTGTAATCCGAATATAGAAATGGTTGTCGTTGGCGATGTCGATTTAGAAATTTTAAGAAGACAGCGGCAAGATGGAACGGTACGTCAGCTCAAGGACCGAAGAAGAGACGTGTACCATATTGAATATAAGAAATAATGAAAGGAAGCGCCTGTCACAAGGCGCTTCAGCGCGCAGACAAACCCTCGCATTCGGTGTCAGGTCTGCGCTCCAGTGCTCACGAATGTTTCATTCGCTCCGCTCCGGTGCTCGATCTTCCTAGACTGCAAAGGTTTTCTATCACACTGAAAAGAAGCGCCTATCACAAGGCGCTTCTTTTTGTTGACATTTTTTAAGAGACATAGTAGCAGCACGAGCGCTGCTACCTGTTCAAGATTCATCATCATTTTTTGCCTACATAAGATGGAGAGCTTATTTTTTTATGTGATAAAGGGATGCCGGAGCAAAATCTGAATATACTGAAAGGAGATCATGTGTTCAAAAAGGAGAGGAACATGGGACGACAAGCTAAACATTTATATATCAATTTGCCGGTAAAGCATGTCAAGGAATCAAAGGCTTTTTTTGAGCAGCTGGGTTTTGAGTTTCAAGAGCAGCTGACGAATGATCAGGCAGCTTGTTTGGTCATTGGTGACACCATTACGGTCATGCTGTTAACCCATAAGCATTTTCAAACCATCTCAGAAAAACAATTGGTGGATGCAAGGCAGGGATCAGAGGTCATTGTCTCTATGCGGGTTGATTCACGAAAAGAGGTCGATGAGCTTGTCGAGCAGGCGATGGCAGCAGGCGGGTTACCGTTTAAGGAAAAGCAGGATCATGGGTTCATGTACGGTTGGAGCTTTCAGGATCTTGATGGTCATTTGTGGGAAGTGTTCTATTTGGATGAGGAGAGAAGCGGCCTTTCATAAGGTCGCTTCTTTTTTATTGTTTAACAGTGGTATGATTATGAGGAAACAAAAAATAGGAATTCATCTAGAGAAAAGTAGGTGCAGCATGGAGTTTTTACTTGTCTTACTGCCAGTGTTCGGTATTTTCCTTATCGGGTATATTGGGCAGAAGGCCATTGGTTTTGACATACATACGCTCTCATCAATGTCTTTATATTTAATGTCACCATTTCTTGCGTTTGAAACCTTTTATCAAAACAAAGTGTCGATGGACTATGTGTACCTATCTATTTTTGTCGTCGGACTTTGTCTTTCACTTGTTTTATGTGTCTTTATTTTATCTCGTATTTATGGTTATTCGAAGGAAATGTATTGTGCCATGATTCTGTCGTCAGCATTTATGAACAATGGGAATTACGGCACGCCTGTTGTCCTGCTTGTCTTCGGAGCAGCAGGTTTAGATATTGCCATCGTATTAATGGTGCTGCAGCAGCTTGTCATGAGTACGATCGGTATGTATTATGCAGCAAAGGGCGGAGAGGATGCAGGGGATGGGAAGGTCGTGCTGAAAAAAGTGCTGCGTATGCCGGTTGCATATGGGGCACTCCTCGGTCTATTATTTCAGCTGATGGATCTTACACTACCTAAAGAGGTGATGACGGGTGTCCAGCTTGTGGGAGATGCCGCCATACCGACGATTATGCTTATTTTAGGCATGCAGCTCGCCGTCATTTCTTTTAAGCAAGTGGATTATCGCAATATTTCTTATGCTGTATTGCTGAAGCTGTTTATCTCACCACTCATCGCATTTGGCTTTACACTCATTTTACCGGTAGATGATCTAGTGAAACAAATTATGATCTTAGTTGCAGCCATGCCGACAGCAGCAAATACCACCCTGATGGCTGTACAATTTCGAACGAAGCCTGAGTTTGTCTCAAGCACGACATTTCTCAGTACCGTTTTAAGCATCGTGACATTACCAGTTTTATTATGGATTTTATCTATGCACCCTCTGGGATAGGGGATAGGCGGCAAACAAAGGGGGACATATCAATGAATGCAGATGTTCATTTTCAAGTGAGTGATGTGTTAAAAACAAAGTATTTTGCCCATGCAAAAGTGTTAGCAGGAGAAAAGGGATTGTTTCGGCAGGTCAAATGGGTCCATGTGCTAGAAGTGCCTGCTGTAGAAGATTTGTTAAATGGGGGAGAGCTCATATTAACCACAGCCGCAGGCTTTCATGATCAATTGGATGTGTTTCAAGCATTTTTAAAACAGCTGATCGATTCTGGTGCGGCAGGCTTATGTATTGAATTTGTTCCGCTCAGATTCGATGTGCCGGAAGAACTGATTGCATATGCAGAAGAAAGAGATTTTCCGCTGATTTTGTTTACAAAAGAAGTGAAATTCGTCAACATCACACAGCATCTCCATACGATGATGATTGAACGCCAGTATCAAATGATGGCTGATTTAGAAGCACTATCATCAAAGCTGAATGAGCTTTTGCTGACTCCCCATCCGCAGATGGATATTTTGGATCAAGTGTATCAGCACGTAAGGGGCATTCTTTTACTCATTCCTGTTCAGGGGGAGCCGATTATTTTATGTGATTCCTCCAAACAAACCGAAGAGATGGTCATGAATTATTTACAGTTTGCTTCCTTGCCAAAAGGATACGAAGTGACCAAAAAAGAAGTGCTTGCACTCAAGCAGACATTTGCAGACCTTGTGCTCATTCATCAAACAAACACACTCTCAGAATTCGAACTGCTCGTAATGGATAAAGGGGCAAATGCTCTTGCCCAGCAAACGCTAAGAGAGCTTTATACAGAAGAGCTGAAGAAGACAAAAGAGAACGAATGGCTGCAAAAATGGTTCCAAGAAGAGCATACAGAAAGAGATATTTTAGAGCATCTTGAAGAAACAGAAGGATTGAAAAAGCCAACCGGCTGTGTGGTGATGCTCTTTCAAAAGCATCATCAAATCGAAGAAATCGCAGGAAATCTTTATTTTCTCGTATCTTGCCGCTCTATCTTTCAGCGAGCGGGTTTCCATTTGATTCCTTATGAGCATCAAGGACAAACCTTGTTTATTTTATTGAACACGAGAAAGAAGGAGGATTGGAAAGAGCGTGCAGAGAGGGCTGCGAGCGATATCAAACAATTGTACGAGCGCGAGCAGCCCCGCGGAACTGTGATCAATTTTGGCATCGGTCCATATTGTGAACAGTTTCAGCATATGAGAAAAAGCTTTCAAGCAGCCAAAGAAGTGCTGCATTTAAAGAAAGTGATGCCCCAGCGTGTGGAAAGCCCATTTTATCAAGATTTGCATATGCTCCGTCTCATGCCTGTCATGAAGGAAAGCGGACTGCTTGAATGTATGGTGAAAGAGTATTTGGAGCCTGTCATTTTATATGATAAGCAAAATAGCGGCAGACTTTATCAAACGCTGAATATCTTTTTACAGACAAACGGTTCTAAAAAGGAAACTGCAAGCCAGCTCTATATTGTCAGGCAGACGCTTTATCATAGACTAGATAAACTGCAAGCATTGCTTGGCGAGGATATGATGCAGGCACCGAAACGACAGGCGCTTGAATTTGCGATTCTTGCATATGAATTCCTGCAAGGAAATGACCGTTAACGAGGTATGTTAGATTTGCTAAGCATCCGAGTAGAGTGTCTTACGGTTCTTTTCAATCAGTTGACGATCTGTCTAATGTAATGGGCCCGGCCCCTTTTTTATAATGAAAGTAATGGTTGGTTCTCTCTTACGGGCGGCCTAGTTTCAGTTTCATATGCCTCCCTTTTCAGCCATATAATGAATAGAGGGGCAATGTGCTGCTGAACCGGTTTAAGCTTCTTTAATGATGAAAACGGATACATGGGGGTCGGGAAGATGAAAATACATGAGCAGGCTCAAAATCTTCAGGCGAAAGATGATCAGTTGATCTGGCATCATATGAAAGGGACAAACAAGGAAAATGAAAGCATGGTCATTCACAAGGCAGAAGGCGCATGGGTGACTGATATTCATGGGAATCGCTATTTAGACGGGATGTCAGGTCTTTGGTGTGTAAATGCCGGTTATGGCAGAAAAGAGCTTGCAGAAGCGGCATATGAGCAGCTAAATACAATGCCTTACTATCCGCTGACGCAAAGCCATGTGCCAGCGATTCAGCTGGCTGAAAAGCTAAATGAATGGCTTGGCGGGGACTATGTCATCTTCTTTTCTAACAGCGGTTCTGAAGCCAATGAAGCCGCTTTTAAGATCGCCAAACAATATCATGCGCAAAAAGGAGAGAGCACAAGAACAAAGTTCATCTCCAGGTATCGGTCGTATCACGGTAATACCGCAGCAGCTCTTGCTGCAACGGGGCAGGCGCAGCGTAAATATAAATATGAGCCATTAGGTCAAGGCTTTATCCATGTCGCACCGCCTGATATGTATCGTCATCCTGAGGATCAAGAGACTTTGGCAAGTGCAGCGGCAATCGATCAAGCCATGACGTGGGAACTAAGTGAGACCATTGCTGGGGTCATTATGGAACCGATTATTACAGGCGGCGGTATCTTAATGCCGCCAAAAGGGTATTTGAAGAAGGTCAAAGACATCTGTGAGGCTCATGGAGCGCTTCTCATTGTGGATGAAGTCATCTGCGGCTTTGGCCGGACAGGGAAGCGGTTTGGTTTTATGCATGAAGATGTAAAGCCGGACATCATCACAATGGCAAAAGGGATCACAAGCGGCTATTTACCTCTTTCTGCAACGTGCGTGAAACGAGAAATCTATGAAGCCTACGCAGGGGAAGATACGTATGACAGGCTGCGCCATGTAAATACATTTGGCGGTCACCCTGCTTCTTGTGCGGTGGCCCTTGCCAACCTAGAGATCATGGAAACCGAGAAATTAGTAGAACGGTCTGACACACTTGGGCAAGACATGCTTGAACGTTTGCAAGAGTTAAAAGAGCATCCATTTGTCGGTGATGTCAGAGGGAAAGGCCTGCTGTTTGGTATTGAACTTGTTCAGGATCAACAGTCTAAAAAACCGGCTGATCCACAGGTGGTCGGTCAATTGATTGCAGAATGTAAAAAACGCGGACTGATCATCGGGAAAAATGGTGATACGGTTGCCGGCTATAATAACGTTGCCCAGCTTGCACCGCCGCTAAATATAACAGCCGAAGACGCTTCATTTATTATCAACACGCTAAAAGAAAGCATGGCACAGTTATAGCAGAGAGATTTCTCTGCTTTTTTCTATGGGAAGAGCACATACATTAAGATCTGCTAGGTGCAATCGGCATTGGATACACTAGGTGTATTGAAAAATAGAAGAGATTCTATTACTGTTAGGAGAAGACTGAACCAATACACTATAGAAGGAGACGGCATATGAGTTTTCATGATCAACCCATTCTACCTGCTGTTCGCAATATGAAGCAATTTGAGGAATTTTTAAAAAGTCCATTTACATATGGGGTCTTACTTGATGTGCATTTAGGCCGGCTAAAGGGCATTATGAATGAGGCAAATGCCCATCATAAAAAAATGTTTGTCCATGTCGATCTCATTCATGGGATCAAACATGATGAGTATGGAACGGAATTTATTTGTCAGGAAATGAAGCCGGCAGGAATTATTTCTACTAGGTCTTCTGTCATAGTAAAAGCCAAGCAAAAAAAGGTATATGCCATTCAGCGAATGTTTTTACTTGATACAAGTGCGATGGAAAAAAGCATGGAGTTCGTAGGAAAACACCGCCCAGATTTTATTGAAGTATTGCCAGGGGTCGTACCGGATTTAATTACAGAAGTGCGCGAGCGAGCTGGGATTCCAATATTTGCAGGCGGGTTTATCCGTACAAAAGAAGATGTAGAAAGAGCGCTTGAAGCGGGAGCTACAGCTGTGACAACATCGAATACAGCCCTTTGGAAAGCGTTCCAAAAGTGAAAAAGATAAAATGTGAAAATTGATTGACAACGTTTTCATCCTCTGATACTATAGCACTAAGTTAATATCATGTGATGGAGAAACGGAGATCCACAACAGCGCTTTACTAGGTGACAAATGACCCTGATGTAAAGTATGTTTGTTGTGGATCTTTTTTCTTTATCTTTTTTTACACATTCATAGGGGATGGCAACTGAACCAGAGGAGGAATTTTCATGACACCATTTTGGGGTGAAGTCGTAGGTACAATGCTTCTCATTATTTTTGGAGGCGGTGTATGTGCGGCAGTCAATTTAAAGAAATCGCTCGCATATCAGTCCGGCTGGATTGTAATCGCTTTCGGATGGGGATTTGCAGTAGCCATAGCAGCTTATGCAACAGGTGGAATCAGCGGAGCTCATTTGAATCCAGCACTAACAATTGGGCTTGCGCTAGAAGGAAGTTTTCCTTGGGCTGATGTACCAATGTATATTGCCGGCCAAATGCTTGGCGCATTAATAGGAGCTATTATTGTCTTTTTACATTACTTACCGCACTGGAAAGCAACAGACGATCCAGGTGCAAAGCTGGGTGTATTCTCAACTGGTCCTGCGATTCCGCATACTTTTGCAAACGTACTTAGTGAAGTCATCGGTACATTTGTATTGGTTCTAGGAATCTTAGCGATTGGTGCAAATAAATTCGCAGACGGAATCAATCCGCTGATTGTTGGATTCTTAATTGTCGCAATTGGTCTTTCTTTAGGTGGAACAACTGGTTATGCAATCAATCCTGCACGTGATTTAGGTCCGAGAATTGCACATGCGATTCTGCCGATTCCAGGTAAAGGTCCATCGAATTGGAAGTATGCTTGGGTGCCAGTCGTTGGTCCAATTTTAGGCGGCGCATTTGGCGGTGTTTTCTACAATGCAGCTTTTAAAGCGAACATCACACCAGCCTTTTGGATTGTAAGCGTTATTTTAGTTGTGGTATTGTTAGGACTCTATGTCTCTACGAAAAATCAAACAAATGCTGTAAATGAAAGTATGTAAGGGGAGGAAAACACCATGGCAAAAGAAAAATATATTCTCGCTTTAGATCAAGGGACAACAAGCTCAAGAGCGATCTTATTTGATCAAGAAGGCAAAATTGCACATACAGCTCAGAAGGAATTTAATCAATATTTTCCGAACCCAGGCTGGGTAGAACATAATGCAAATGAAATTTGGAGTTCTGTTCTATCCGTCATTTCAACTGCTTTAATTGAATCAGGCATTGAAGCAGATCAAATCGCCGGTATCGGAATTACGAACCAGCGTGAGACAGCTGTTGTTTGGGATAAACATACAGGCGCACCCGTTTATAATGCAATTGTTTGGCAGTCTAGACAAACGTCTGGCATTTGTGAAGAGTTAAAAGCGCAAGGACACAATGAAACGTTTAGAAATAAAACAGGTCTTCTCATTGATGCTTATTTCTCAGGGACAAAAGTAAAATGGATTTTAGACAATGTAGAAGGTGCTCGTGAGAAAGCAGAAAATGGCGACTTGCTGTTTGGCACAATTGATACATGGCTTATTTGGAAGATGACAGGCGGTCAATCACACGTCACAGATTACTCCAACGCGTCAAGAACGTTAATGTTCAACATTTACGATCTGAAATGGGATGAAGAATTACTTGAGATCCTTGGCGTACCTGCTTCTATGCTTCCAGAGGTGAAACCATCTTCACACATCTATGGTGAAACAACAGACTATCACTTCTTCGGCAGAAATATCCCGATTGCAGGAGCGGCGGGAGACCAGCAGTCTGCACTATTCGGTCAGGCTTGCTTTGAAGAAGGAATGGCGAAGAACACGTATGGCACAGGATGTTTCATGTTGATGAATACAGGGGAAAAAGCAATTAAGTCGGATCATGGTTTATTAACGACAATTGCATGGGGCATTGACGGTAAAGTTGAATATGCTTTAGAAGGAAGTATTTTCGTAGCTGGTTCAGCGATCCAGTGGCTGCGCGATGGACTGAGAATGTTTAAAGACTCAAAAGACAGCGAAGCCTATGCGGAGCGCGTTGAGTCAACAGATGGCGTATATGTCGTTCCAGCATTTGTTGGTCTAGGCACACCATATTGGGACAGTGATGTCAGAGGCGCTGTATTCGGATTAACACGCGGTACTTCTAAAGAGCACTTTGTCCGTGCAACGTTAGAATCACTTGCTTATCAAACGAAAGATGTTTTAGATGCGATGGAAAAGGATTCAAACATCTCATTAAAAACTTTGCGTGTGGATGGCGGAGCTGTAAAGAATGATTTCTTAATGGGCTTCCAAAGTGATTTGCTGGATGTACCAGTAGAGCGTCCAGAAATTAATGAAACGACGGCACTCGGTGCGGCCTATCTTGCGGGAATAGCAGTTGGCTTCTGGAACGACCGTTCAGACATTGCAAAACAATGGAACCTTGACAAGCGCTTTGACCCTAAAATGGAAGAGGACAGCCGTGACTCGTTATACAGCGGGTGGAAAAAGGCTGTAAAAGCAGCTCAAGCTTTCAAATAAACCAAAAGTATGGTATACTTCAAGTAAGTTAATAGAACGGTTGGAGAACTGGAGAGACCGCAGGCACCGAAGTGTAGAAATACGCTTTGGGTGTTTGCGGTCTCTTTTTCTTTACCGTACAACATGGGAGGAACAAGAGATGACTTTTTCTAGCTTAGAAAGAGAACAAATGCTTCAGGAAATGACAAAAAAACCATATGATGTGTTTATCATTGGTGGGGGTATAACAGGCGCTGGTACAGCACTTGACGCGGCTTCACGCGGAATGCGTGTCGGTCTTGCAGAAATGCAGGATTTCGCAGCAGGTACGTCTAGCCGCTCAACGAAACTAGTGCACGGCGGACTTCGTTATTTAAAACAATTTGAAGTAAAAATGGTCGCAGAGGTCGGTAAAGAGCGTGCCATTGTATACGAAAATGGTCCTCATGTGACAACGCCAGAATGGATGCTTCTTCCGATGCATAAAGGCGGGACATTTGGTAAGTTTTCAACCTCTATTGGACTGAGAGTGTATGACTTTTTAGCTGGCGTAAAGCATAGCGAACGCAGAAGCATGCTAAGTGCGAAAGAAACACTTGAAAAAGAACCGCTTGTCAAAAAGGACGGCTTAAAAGGCGGCGGCTACTATGTTGAATACCGTACAGATGATGCACGCCTCACAATTGAAGTCATGAAAGAGGCTGTGAAATTCGGAGCGGAAGCGGTCAACTATGCGAAAGTAAAAGAATTTATTTATGATAAAGGCAAAGTGGTTGGTGTTGTCATTGAAGATGTCATGACGCAGAAAACATACGATGTGTATGCGAAGAAGATCGTCAACGCGACAGGTCCATGGGTAGATCAGCTGAGAGACAAAGACCACTCAAAAGAAGGAAAACACTTACAGCATACAAAAGGAATTCACTTAGTATTTGACCAATCGGTCTTCCCGTTAAAACAAGCGATTTACTTTGACACGCCTGATAAACGTATGGTCTTTGCCATTCCAAGAGAAGGCAAAACGTACGTTGGAACAACAGATACAGTGTACAAAAAACAGCTGGAGCACCCGCGTATGACAAAAGCCGATCGTGACTATGTCATCCAAGCGATTCAGTACATGTTCCCTGACCTCAATATTACAGAAAAAGATGTAGAATCCAACTGGGCCGGTCTTCGTCCGCTCATTCATGAAGAGGGCAAAGATCCTTCAGAAATTTCTCGTAAAGATGAAGTGTGGACATCATCTTCAGGCTTAATCACCATTGCTGGCGGTAAATTAACAGGCTACCGTAAAATGGCTGAGCATATTGTCGATCTAGTACGTGATGGATTGAAACAGGAAACGGGCAAAGATTACGGACCATGTAAAACAAAGCATATGCCAATCTCAGGCGGCCATGTAGGCGGATCTAAAAACATGGCAGCCTTTGTTCAAGCGAAAACAGCAGAAGGCGCATCTGTTGGTTTAACAGAACCGATTGCACAAAAACTAGCTGAAAAATATGGTTCAAACGTCAGCAGTGTCTACAAACGAGTAGAGCAGCTTCAAGGGGAAGCAGACAAACGAAACATTCCAGCATATGTGCTGGCAGAGCTTGTCTATGCGATCGAAGAAGAACTAGCTGTAACACCTGTCGATTTCTTCTTAAGAAGAACAGGAAGCCTATTATTTAATATCAATTGGGCAAAAAAATACGCACAGCCTGTTGTTGACTACATGGCAGAGCGTTTTGGCTGGGATGAAGCAGCAAAACAGAAACATCAAACAGAATTAGATCAACTATTCCATGAAGCAGTCGTACCGCTTGATGCTGAATAAAAAGAAGACAAAGGGTTAAAGCAAGATCATTTTAGCCCTTTGTCAACAATCTCAAAGCCGATCATGTATCGGCTTTTTTTATTTGTGCAACATTTTTTCCAACTGCTAATGATATAGCATGACATAAAGGATGATTCCATATAAAATAACAGTAGATGTTATTTTATTGATGATAAGAGCTGGGGAGGACGACCATGAGTTGGAAGACGAATTATGAGCGATGGATCAATGAGAAGCACCTGGATACTGAATTAAAGGAATGGCTGGAGACGCATCAAGATGACCACCAGGCACTTGAAGACTGTTTCTACAAAAACCTTGAGTTCGGCACTGGAGGAATGCGCGGTGAGATTGGTGCAGGCACGAACCGAATGAATGTGTACACTGTTCGTAAAGCATCAGCAGGTCTTGCTGCGTATATTGCGAAACATGGAGAGGATGCAAAAAATAGAGGCGTCGCCATTGCATATGATTCACGCCATAAATCGCCTGAATTTGCGATGGAAGCAGCCAAAACACTTGCTTCACAAGGCATTCAAACGTACGTATTTGATGAATTGCGTCCGACACCAGAGCTCTCCTTTGCGGTTCGTGAACTGCATGCATTTGCTGGAATCGTCGTGACAGCAAGTCATAATCCACCAGAATATAATGGCTATAAAGTGTATGGTGAAGATGGCGGGCAGCTTCCTCCATTTGAAGCAGATCAAGTCATTCAAGAAGTAGATGCAATTGAAAATGAACTGTCGATTTCAGTTGACTCTGAAGAAACGTTGAAACAGCAAGGGCTGATCAAAATAATCGGAGAAGAAATCGACCATGCTTATATTGAAAAATTAAAAACCATTAGTGTGCACCCTGAGCTGGCACATGAGGTCGATGTCAAAGTCGTGTTTACTCCGCTTCATGGGACAGCCAATCACCCTGTCAGAAACGGGCTGCAGGCTCTTGGATATCAGCATGTCACTGTTGTGCCTGAGCAGGAAAAACCAGATCCACAATTCTCAACAGTGACCTCGCCGAATCCAGAGGAGCATGCAGCATTTGAGTACGCCATCAAGCTTGGTGAAAAACAACATGCAGATATCCTTATTGCCACAGACCCAGATGCTGACAGGTTAGGCATTGCGGTCAGAGATCACGAAGGAGAATTTACCGTCTTAACAGGCAACCAAACAGGCGCTCTGCTGCTCCATTATTTATTATCTGAAAAACAAAAGCTGGGTCAGCTGCCGCCTCGTCCCGTTGTGATGAAAACCATTGTTACAAGTGAGCTTGGGCGCGCTGTAGCATCAGCTTTTGGTGCCGACACGATAGACACACTCACAGGCTTTAAATTTATTGGAGAAAAAATTAAGCAGTTTGAAAAGAGCGGAGAATACACGTTTCAATTCGGTTATGAAGAGAGCTATGGCTATTTGATCGGTGACTTTGCCCGAGATAAAGATGCGGTGCAAGCGGCACTTTTAGCCGTTGAAGTCGCTGCTTTCTATAAAAAGCAGGGCAAGTCCTTGTACGATGCGCTTGTCGATATTTTCAAGCAGTTTGGATTTTACCTGGAAGGATTAAAGTCGTTAACCTTAAAAGGAAAAGAAGGAGCAGAGCAGATTTCAGCGATCCTTCATACCTTTAGAACAAACCCGCCAGCTGCCATCGCAGGGCAGCGCATCACAGTGATTGAGGATTATCAATCAAGTCAAAGACAACTTGTGGCTGAAAAGAAAGAGGAAACCATTCACCTGCCAGCATCAAATGTGCTGAAATACTTCCTTGAGGATGGTTCATGGTTCTGCTTAAGACCTTCCGGCACTGAGCCTAAAGTGAAATTTTATATTGCAGTCAAAGGCACGTCTTTAACAGATAGTGAAGAAAAGTTAAAGCATTTGTCAGAAGAAGTGATGAAAGTCGTTTATGATATTGTGGAAGAAACAGCGAAATAACGAAAGACAAGGCCATCGTGTATGAATACATGATGGCTTTTTCTCAGCCAAAAGGATGAGAAGAAATCATTCTTTTGGAGAAAGAGCTACGAGGGGGCTCATGGTATAATGAGCGTAATGAGAAGTGAAGGCTGCAAATGCCGGGGGTAAACAGTATGGGAGAATACCAAGAGAAGGTTGAAACATTAAAAACGTTAAAAGAAATTGCTGAAAAGCTAAATGAAGGCATGGAAATGAAAGAAACGCTCCATGAAGTGCTCCATATGCTGATGGATGTCACAGGCTTTCATTCAGCATGGATTTATTTTATAGAAAAAGACGGGTCATATGAACTGATGGCAGAGGTTTCCTTACCTGAAGCACTCGCAATGCATCAAAAGCAGCTCATGTGTCAAAATGATTGTTATTGCATCAACCGTTACACAAAAGGCACACTGCAATCAGCCACAAATATTATTAATTGCAAACGGATTGAAACGGCGATTGAAGAAAAGCTTGGGGATACAGAAGGAATTACTCATCATGCGACCGTACCGCTACAAGCGTGTAAGCGTACGTTCGGCTTATTAAATGTGGCAGCAAAAGGAAAAGTCACGTTTACGCAAGAAGAGCTGAATTTGCTTGAAAGCATTGCACTTCAAATTGGCACTGCCATTCAGCGGATGAAGCTTGTGCAAAATGAACAGCAGCACGCACTTTTGGAAGAAAGAAACCGGCTCGCACAGGACTTGCATGATTCTGTCAACCAAATGCTGTTCTCTGTGAGTCTGACGGCAAAGGCTGCACGGCAAATGACAAGCGATCAGAATTTAGGAGAAATGATTGATTTTATTCAGCATTTGTCACAAGACGCTCTGATTGAAATGCGGTCACTCATTTGGCAGCTGAGACCAAGAGGCCTTGAAAAGGGGTTTACGACAGCAATTGAAGAGTATGCACAGCTTTTAGGATTACGCTGCAACTTATCTTTATTAGGCTGTATAGAAATGGATCATTCACACAATGAAACTTTGTTTCGGGTATGTCAAGAAGCACTGAATAACTGTCAAAAACATGCGGAAGTAGAAGAAGTCGAGGTCAAGCTTGAGCAATCAAAAGACACGTTGGAGATGAAAATCATTGACCACGGAAAAGGTTTTCAATATGACGAGCAGATGAGCCTTCCTTCACTTGGGCTGAAAGGGATGTCTGACCGCATCCAAAGAGCAGGTGGTACATTTTGTATCTATTCAGAATTAGGTAAAGGAACCACGATTCATGTAAAAGTGCCATTTTCACAAGAAAGGAAGGGATCGTCATGAGAGTTGTCATTGCAGATGATCATCATATTGTGAGAAAAGGGCTTGTGTTTTTCTTGCAGACACAGCCTGATGTGGACATCGTTGGTGAGGCGTCCAATGGGCAAGAGGCATTAGAGGTTGTCAGAGAAACTCAGCCTGACATTGTCTTAATGGATTTGTCTATGCCTGTCATGAATGGCATTGAGGCAACGAAACAAATGACGCTGGAAATGCCTGACTCCCGCATTGTGATCCTGACAAGCTATGCGGATAAAGATTATGTCATTCCCGCCATTCAAGCAGGGGCGAAGGCCTATCAATTAAAGGATGTGGCACCAGAAAAACTGCTATCAACCATGATTGAAGTACAAAATGGCACCTATCAGTTAGATGGTCATATCACGACCTTTCTCGTGCAGCATCTGACAGAGCCAAAAGAGCAGAAATGGGCATTGATGAAAGAGCTCACCAATAGAGAGCGAGATGTCTTATTTGAGATTGCAAAAGGCAAAAGCAACAAAGAAATTGCCTCATCGCTGTTTATTTCTGAAAAGACTGTCAAAACGCACGTATCCCATGTATTATCAAAATTAGAGCTGGCAGATCGAACCCAAGCGGCTCTGTATGCAGTGGATTATCAAAAAAATCAGCCAAAAGAGCTGCTATGACAGACTAAAACTTTTAAGCGCACATTCAATTCAGTGAATTGAATAAAGAGTTGGTTATTTGACGTGCCCTTTTGCGTAAAAAGAGAAGTATGAACAGCCTAATTTCTAATAGAAAAACAAATAAAAGACTTGATGAGAGTATGCTCATCAAGTCTTTTTTTATTCTAAAGGAGGTGATGAGCTGGTCAATCAAAGGTGAATGTAAAATCTGAGGGGATCAAGTGGAGGCATATGAATTAGTAAGTGATGACAAATTAGAGCTTTAATAAGCTTGTGATCCATACATTATCTCTAACGCTTCCGTCTATTTCATATCAGCCACTTTATGTTCCCAGCACTGAGCACTGCTAATTGTATGGAAAAGGGAAGGGCTAAAAAAATTCATTTTAGCCCTTTTTCTTTATGTGTACATCGGTTGTGAATAAACTTCAGCAGCAGCAGCCTCTGAAGCATGGTCAATGTACTGGAGGAGCCCATATAAACATTTTTCAACATCTGCATCGTTCCGGTTAAATTGATACGCATGTAGGAAATGCTCAATACGTTTCGAGAGCAAATCATCTTGCGTACGTACCATAAGAATAAGTAAATTATCCCATTGCGAGCGATGCGTATAATAAAGTGCTTTATCATAATCCGCCACATTCATTAAACCTTCTCCTTTCCCTTGAGAAGTCCTCATTAGTTTGCTCGGATCATATCGACTTTTTCAGGGGAAAAGTTGGTGTCCGCATCAATCGTGTACCGGGAATTATAGGCTGAATAATTGCTTCATGTATGAAAAAGGACCGGCCAGCTAAACCTAAACAAAACATATATGAAAGTGAGTTCAATGATATCATGCAGCCGAAATTGTGGATGCTTATTGCAGCAGGAATCGTTTTGCTTGGCAGTTTGATGATTCATCCTGCATCAAAAGCAGCGGTGCAGCCGTTTGAAAATTGGGAAAGACTTGCGTACACAGCGTTGCAAGATGAATATAAAGGTGCCGCTTTAAACGATTATCATTACATTGGCCGTACACAAGTAAATGATGAGCAGACAAAAGATGTGTTTCGCGTCACTGTAAAGGAAGGCTCAACTCGCTTTGCCGCACATGCAGAAATTTATTTTCATCCGGTGACCGGTCATTTGATTAGTATTAACGTGTTTCGATTATAAAAAAGCCCCTTTTTTTGTAAAGGGTGCTTGAGGCGTTCAGTCATAAAAGACAAAGGGCTAAAATAAAGATCATTTTAGCCCTTTGTCCAACAATTTTTTTTCGAAATGGAATTACTTCATGCTACCTTGAAGATAAGCGCGAATATCCACACCAAGTGAATCTGCTAATCGCTGGCCGTAATCTTCATCGGCACGATAGAAGTTGCAGATTGCAAGTAATTTTGTTTGGTCATTCACATCTTTCAGATCAGCTGTTAGGTTTTTAATCAATGCTTGTTTCTCTTCTTCAGAGTAGCTTCGATATTTTTCTCCAGCTTGTTTGAAATCGTTCGGTTTTTCAATTTTTTGTCTCACCATACGGTCACCGTGAAGAACTGGCTCACTTTCTTTGTAGTGAGGGTTTTCTTTTGGCTGATCGTCATAACGGTTTGGTTCATAGTTAATATGACCGCTTGGACGAGTCGTTGTCATAAAGCCATCCTGCTGGTTATTGTGTACAGGTGCATAAGGGCAGTTAACCGGAATGCGCATGTAGTTCGCACCAAGACGGTGGCGCTGCGTATCAGGATATGAGAACAGACGGCCTTGAAGTAGTTTATCTTCAGATGCCTCAATTCCTGGAACAAATGCACTTGGCGTGAAAGCAGACTGTTCTGTTTCAGCAAAGAAGTTCTCAGGATTGCGGTTGAGTGTCATGCGTCCTACTTTTTGAAGCGGGTAATCTTCCTCGCTCCACGTTTTTGTTGGGTCACATGGATCATAATCAAGGTCATCATAATCGCTAAGCGGCATAAGCTGAACATATAAGTCCCATGCTGGGAAGTTGCCTTTTTCAATGCGGTCATATAAATCTCTTGTCGCATGCTGGAAATCGTTTGCTTGAATTTCCGCTGCTTCTTCCATAGATAAGTTGCGAATACCTTCAGAAGGTCTCCAGTGATATTTCACATATTTTGCTTCGCCGTATTTGTTCACCCATCTAAATGTATGCACACCAGAACCGCGCATTTCAGCGTAGCTTGCAGGGATTCCTTCGTCAGAGAAAAGCCATGTGAGCATATGAGTGGATTCAGGCGTTAAAGTCATAAAATCCCAATAACGGTCAGGATCTTGAATATTGGTTACAGGATCTGGCTTGAGAGAGTGAACCATATCAGGGAATTTCAATGCATCACGAATAAAGAAGATCGGCAAGTTGTTACCAACGAGATCATAGTTGCCTTCTTCTGTATAAAATTTGACAGCAAAGCCGCGCGGGTCACGCAATGTTTCAGGTGAACCTTTCGGATGAATAACGGTAGAGAAGCGAACAAAAACGTCTGTTTGTTTTCCTTCTTCACTTAAGAAGGCTGCTTTTGTATGTTTCTCCATGCTGTTTTCTACTTCAAACACACCGTAAGCGCCGGCGCCTCTTGCATGAACGACGCGCTCTGGAATACGTTCACGGTCAAAGTGTGCAAGTTTTTCAATCAAATGGTAATCATCAAGAAAGGTAGGTCCGCGGTGACCAGCTGTTCTTGAGTTTTGGTTATCGCCAACAGGCACGCCTTGGTTCGTTGTCAAATTTTTATGATTTGAATTTGTCATTCTTTTCTCCTCCTGTAAACAAAAAAGTGTTTTCTAGCAATCTATATACCCTAATTATATTGAATCAAACATGATAGTCAATATTTATTTATAATAATTTTAAATAAATTATTATTACAAGAAGGTAAAGAAAAAGACGAAAGAATAAATTCTTTCGCCTTAAAGCAGGAGCTCTCTAAGAGCATCTTTGTTTTGTGTTAAATCGTTTAGTGTGTATCGGTCTAGAACGCTTAAATAAGCAGTGAGTGCTTCATGAAGTACATGCTTTAATGAACAAATTGGGGAGATGATGCAGCTGTTTTTCTTTGGATCAAAGCATTCAACCATGACTAAATCATCCTCTGTATAACGGACAACCTCTCCAATATTAATGCTTTCTGGGCTTTTTCCAAGCCTGATCCCGCCATTTCTTCCGCGAATCGTTTCCACATACCCGCGTTTTCCAAGATGATAAATCACCTTCGTCAGATGATTTTTAGAAATGCCATAAACATCGGCGATCTGCTGAATATTTGACAGTTCATTATTTTCTCTCGAAGCTAAATAAATGAGTACCCTTAATGAGAAATCTGTGTAATTCGTAAGTTTCATTTTGACGACCTCTAAACCTAATAGAGTTTTGTATCATCGTAACACATTTTAGACAAAAACTGTTCGAGAAAGTGTAAAATGTGACAACATTTAAAACATGTATTATAAATATTGCTTTTAGAGACTGTCATCTATTACGATAAAGATGTATTTAAAATACTTCTTTTGAAAGAAGGAATGACGATGTTATCTAAAGATCAAATGAATGCAATAAAGCAATCAGCTCCTCTACTAAAAGCCGAGGGAACCAAGCTTGTCACTGTTTTTTATCAAAATATGATTCGCCAGCACCCGGAGCTGCTCAATCAATTTAATAAAACAAATCTGATGAACGGAAGTCAGCCAGAGGCACTTGCTGCGACACTATATCAAGCTGCACTGCACATTGATCGGTTAGAGGAATTACTTCCTGCGGTCAAACAAATTGCCCATAAGCATGTCAGTGTCATGGTCAAAAAAGAACAATATCCAATTGTCGGATATCACCTGATTGAAGCGATGAAAGAGGTGTTTGGCTTAAGAGAAGAAGATGCCACTTTATTAGCTTGGAAAGCTGCATATGACATCATTGCGAATATTTTCATGACCATAGAAGCAGAAATGATGGATGAAAATGTGAAACAGACAGGCGGATGGGCAGATGTGAAGCCGTTTGTGATTAAGAAAAAGAAGCAAGAATCTCCATCGCTTATCTCTTTTTATTTAGTACCAGAAGATGAATCAGAGCTGCCAATGTATAAAGCAGGCCAATACATTACGGTTCAGGCAGATATGCCAGGAGAAGCCTATATGTGCAGCAGACAATACAGCTTATCAGACGAGCATCATCCATCTTATTACCGTATTACAGTGAAGCGTGACGGTCATGTGTCTACATTTTTGCATGATGAAATGGAAGAAGGGGACGTTCTTCAAGTGAGTATGCCGCAGGGAATGTTCTGTTTGCAAGATGACATAAAAGAGCCTGTTTATTTCATCAGTGCTGGGTCTGGTGTCACACCAATGATTGGTTTAGTGAAAACTGCCGCACAAAACAGCCAGACATTCACGATGATTCATGCAGATCGATTAGAGGATGTAAACGCTTTTGAAAATGAGTTTGAACGCGTTCTAGCTTCAGCTTCCTATGGACGCATCATCCTATGTAACGAACAATTTGCGCAGTCTGGAAAGGGTGAACTCGTTGAGAAAGCGGCTTCCCGCATTGACCGTCCATTTCTTCAATCGGTGATCGGAGAAGGGAAAGGCCAATTCTATCTATGCGGTTCCCCGGTGTTTACACAGGAGATCATTCATCATCTAAAAGAGCTGGGAATTCCAGCACAACATATTCATTTCGAATCATTCGGCGGGCAATCCACGAAAGAAATAGAAGTCGTCTAAACGATTGGCGGAACATCATGTTTTTTTATATACGCTCATATAGTAGGGATAAGTCCGATGAGGAGGGATGGTTTCCTTGAGCGTATCTGAAAAACGTCTTTTACAAAGAGCGATTGATGAAATTACAGAAATTGCAGAAGGATTTGGTCTAGATTTTTATCCGATGAGGTATGAAATCTGTCCCGCGGAAATTATTTATACGTTCGGTGCATATGGAATGCCAACACGATTCAGCCACTGGAGCTTTGGGAAGCAATTTCATAAAATGAAGCTTCATTATGATTTAGGGTTAAGCAAAATTTATGAACTTGTCATCAATTCAAATCCTTGCTACGCCTTTCTACTTGATAACAATACGCTTGTTCAAAATAAATTAATTGTGGCTCATGTATTGGCACACTGTGATTTCTTCAAAAATAATTGCCGTTTCCAAAACACAAAACGAGATATGGTCGAAAGTATGTCAGCAGCGGCAGAGCGGATCAAAGAATATGAGCATATCCACGGGACAAAAGAAGTCGAGTCCTTTTTAGATGCCGTATTGGCTATCCAAGAGCATATTGATCCGTCCCTTGTTCGATCAAAATTAAGCTGGAATATGGACGATGAAGAAAGTGAAGATAATAAACCAAAACGTCAAACGCCTTATGATGATTTGTGGGGAATGGATGAGCCGAAAACGCGTGAGAAAAAGAAAACCGTTAAGCAGTTTCCGCCAAAGCCGGAAAAGGATCTTTTACTCTTTATTGAGGCGCATTCCCGCGAGCTGGAGCCGTGGCAGCGGGATGTCCTTACCATGCTGAGAGAAGAAATGCTCTATTTTTGGCCGCAGCTGGAAACAAAGATTATGAATGAAGGCTGGGCATCGTATTGGCACCAGCGGATTATGCGGGAGCTTGATTTGGATTCAAGTGAATCGATAGAGTTTGCGAAATTAAATGCAGGTGTGGTGCAGCCATCTAAAACAGGCATCAATCCTTACTATTTAGGGCTGAAGATTTTTGAAGATATCGAAGAGCGCTATAACAACCCGTGTGAAGAATTAAAAAAAGCAGGGGTCACAGAAGGATCTGGCCGCAGTAAAATGTTTGAAGTCAGAGAAATTGAGTCAGATATTTCCTTTATTCGAAACTACTTAACGAAAGACCTTGTGATGAGAGAAGATTTGTACTTGTTTCAAAAGCAGGGGAGAGACTATAAAGTCATTGATAAAGAATGGAAGGCGGTTCGTGATCAGTTAGTCAGTATGAGAGTGAATGGCGGCTTTCCGTATTTGACCGTGATCGATGGCGACTATTTAAAAAATAACGAACTTTATATCAAGCATTGGTATGAAGGCATTGAACTTGATCTGAAATACTTAGAAAAAGTCCTTCCGTATTTATATCAGCTGTGGGGAAGAAGTGTGCATATCGAGTCCGTTCTTGAAGGAAAAGAAGTGATGTTTTCTTATGATGGAAAAGGGGTTCATAGGAAATATCTTGCATGAAAAAGACAAAAAAGATGTCTCTTAGCAGACATCTTTTTTGTCCATTTTATTGGTTTTTCAGCAGTTTGAAAATGTGTTTTGCTTGATCGGTATTTTCCATTAGACCTTTTAGCTGCTGGCTTGTTGGGCCATACGCAAAGAATGGAACTTCATCACCGGTATGGCCAGATGTTGTCCAGCCTGTATGTGATCTTGTATTGATCACTTCTTCAATCGCATCATCAATTTTAACAGTATCCTTTGTTTCAGCGGCCTTTTGAATAGATGCTATTTCTTCTTTTGTGAAATCAAGATTGATATATTGTTTCAGGGCTGACTCGACAGGCATGCCGCTGACAATTTTGTTTGCGATAAAGTCAGGCGTTTTTTTCGCTGCTTTTACCGGTTGGTAATCCCAGCTCCCTGAACCGTCTGCTCCGAAGGAAAGTCCGCCAGTTGAATGATCCGCGGTCGTGATGACTAACGTGTTTTTATCCTTTTTCGCAAAACGAATCGCTTCTTCAAATGCTTTTTCAAAATCCTTCATTTCGCTCATCGCACTGACAATATCATGATCATGTCCAGCCCAGTCAATTTGACTGCCTTCGACCATAAGGAAAAATCCTTTTTTGTTTTTAGACAGCTGTTTGATGGCTGAGGATGTCATGTCTTGCAGGGAAGGGGTCGTTTGATCACGATCAATGGCTTTATCGAGACCTCCATCAGCAAAAATGCCTAATACTTTTTCATTTTTGTTTTTTTGTAAGGCGGCTTTATTGGTGACATAATCATAACCGGCTTGTTTGAATTCCTTCGTCAGATCACGATCCTTTCGGACAAAATCGACAAGTCCTCCGCCAAGCATGACATCGACTGTATGTTGTTTTCCGATTTTCTCATCGAAGAAATCATCAGCGATGGCTGCTGTGTTTTTCCTAGACACATCGTGAGCGGCATACGCAGCAGGTGTAGCATTTGTTAATTCAGATGTCACGACAAGACCCGTCGATTTTCCTTTTCGTTTGGCTTCTTCTAAAACGGTTTTTAGTTTTTTGCCGTTTTTGTTTACACCAATGGCATTGTTGTATGTCTTTTTACCAGTTGCCATGGCTGTACCAGCTGCTGCTGAATCGGTAATGTTATTTTTAGAGTCGTCAGGGTATGTTTTGTGCATGCCAGTGAGGTAAGGGTCAAACGCTGTTTGCTTTGAAAGGTCACCGTTGTGTTTAAATGAGCGGTAAGTTGAAAGATAAGGTGTTCCCATGCCATCTCCAATCAGCACGATCACATTTTGCACGTCATTTTTCGGCTTCTTTTTAGCCTCAGCTTTGTCAGCTTGTCCAAATTCAATCCCTGAAAAAATGCCAATCGATAGCACAGATGCTGCTGCCACTGCAGCGATTTTCGTTTTCGAGCTTTTCAACACACTCATTCATTTTGCCTCCTCATTGTTTATGTATCGCTCTTACGTTTACAATGGTAGAGCAGAAGTGTGGATTCCTTTTTACAGCACCGTAAAGTTCACTTTAAAATTGTAAAGGTCCACTTTACATAGAATGAACTAAAAAGAGAAATGAATGTATCATTTATCCATGACAAGATGCGATTATTTTGTCATGATTGTGTAATAAAAATGAAATAAAAAGAACCCTAAAAAAAAATAAATTTTGCCGAATTAATAAGCATAATGTCGTAGGAAGTCAAGACTATTTCTTCTGGTATTTGATCCTTATAATAGGGAGTAGATAAAAATTCGGATCAGATAGATACATACAGGAGGAACAAATGAAAAAACAATTGATCACAGCTGCAAGTGCAGTTCTACTTGGGACGATATTATTTGCCGGAGCTGCCTCAGCACAATCAGTAAAAGTTCAAAAAGGTGACTCTCTTTCTGTTCTAGCGAAAAGATACAAAACAAGCGTGAGCAAAATTAAATCAGACAATAAGCTGAAATCTAACGTGATTTATGTTGGACAAACCTTAAAAGTGAATGGCACTTCTTCGAAAAAAGCAGTGAAGACATCAAAAACAACAACAAAAGTAAAAACGGCTTCAGCAACTGCCACTCATAAAGTTGTCAAAGGTGATACATTATCTAAGATTGGCAAAAAATACGGGATGACTGTGAAAGAGTTGAAATCGTTAAATAAACTTAAAACAGACCTCATTAAAATCGGGCAAAAGCTAAAGGTGAAAAAGACGTCTAAAGTAAAGACGAAACCTGTGAAAGAAAAAACAGTCTCTACTTCTTCCTTAAACACGTCTAAGCTTATAGCAGATGCTAAAGCGCAAAACGGTACTCCATATAGATGGGGTGGAACGACACCGAAGGGCTTTGATTGCAGCGGATTTATGTGGTATATCATTAACAAACAAAAAAAGATTTCAAGACAAACAACTGAAGGTTTCTGGGGATCGATGAAAAGTGTATCCAAACCGAAGGCTGGAGATTTTGTCTTCTTTACAACGTATAAATCAGGTCCATCTCACATGGGTGTCTACCTTGGAAACAATAAGTTTATCCATGCTGCTTCTGACGGTGTAACGATCAGTGATATGACATCAAGCTATTGGAAGCCTATTTATCTTGGAGCGAAAACATTTGTAAACTAATTCATTTTAAGAGACTGCTATGAAGCAGTCTCTTTTTTCATATATCATTTATGCCGCAGAACTGGTCTTTTTCTCATAGATCACTATCAGTCTTAAGGCTTTAAAATAACATAATTGTGGACCCGCTTTTAAAAAAAGGGTCTTATTTTTGTTGAATAATAAGTATATGAAAAAAATATAATCTTCCATGTTGTATAATAAATAGAGGGAGACAAACTATCAATTGAATAAGGATTGAAGAAAATCTAACCGTTTTATTGACAATATTTTCGTTGATATATAAGAATTTTCACTCTATTTTTAAAAAAAGTGTTTTCATTTTTTAATTTTCATATATAATAATTTTACGCCACCAATTTATTGTGCTAAATTTAATCTAAATATTCAGAAAATATTGTGAATTATATGAATGTGGCGTCTTTAGACTGATACTAAGTTTTGGGAGTGATGGTATGAGCAATTCATTGTTTAGAAAAAAGAGCATTTCAGAGCTCATTGCGGCAACACAAGGGGAAAAAGCATTAAAAAAGGAATTGGGTTCATTTGATTTAACCATGCTGGGCATTGGAGCCATTATCGGGACAGGGATATTTGTTCTAACAGGTACAGGAGCCGTCACTGCGGGGCCAGGACTTGTGCTATCATTTGTCATCGCAGGTCTTGCTTGTTTGTTTGCAGCACTGTCATATGCGGAATTTGCTTCCACAGTGCCTGTATCAGGGTCTGTGTATACATTTACGTACGCATCAATGGGGGAATTTCTAGCATTCATCATTGGATGGGATTTAATATTAGAATATATGCTGGCCGCTAGTGCCGTTTCAGCGGGCTGGTCAGGCTATTTTGTGTCTTTTTTAAATGGGATAGGGATTCATATACCAGTTGAGTTAACAGCAGCACCAGGTGGTTTAAAAGGGCAAGTGACATATTTTAATCTTCCAGCATTTATTATTTTAATGGTCATCACCTTCCTGCTGTACTTTGGTATTAAAGAATCAAAACGAGTCAATAACATCATGGTTATTATGAAAATTGCTGTGATTCTGCTCTTTATTTTAGTCGCTGTGAAATATGTAAAACCTGAAAACTGGACACCATTCGTACCATTTGGGACATCAGGGGTCTTAAGTGCAGCAGCCCTAGTATTCTTTGCATTTATTGGGTTTGATGCAGTTGCTTCTGCGGCAGAGGAGACAAAAAATCCATCACGCAACCTGCCTAGAGGGATTATTACTTCCTTATTGATTTGTACACTGCTTTATGTCGTTGTCAGTGCGATTATGACGGGCATTGTTCCTTTCATGAATTTTGAAGGAGTATCACATCCAGTGTCTCTCGTTTTACAAGTAGCCGGACAAAACTGGGTGGCTGGTATTGTGGATGTCGGAGCGATTCTAGGGATGACAACCGTAATGCTTGTCATGCTGTACGGCCAGACACGCGTGATGTTTGCCATGTCTCGTGATGGCTTGGTGCCAAAGGTATTATCAAAAGTTCACCCAAAGCATAAAACACCTTACATCAATACACTGTTCTTCGGTACATTGTCAGCATTAATGGGTGGATTTATTCCACTTGATGAGCTGGCAAGCCTAGTGAACATCGGGACACTTTCAGCATTCATTTTGATTTCAGTGGCGGTCATTGTGATGAGAAAAACGCAGCCGGACTTACCACGAGCTTTCAGATGCCCAGCAGTTCCGCTTATTCCGATCTTGGCTATTCTATCTTGCGGATTGCTCATTTATAAGCTGGGTGCAATTACCTTTATTCGTTTCTTAATCTGGCTTGCCATTGGGCTGGTTGTGTATTTCTTATATTCAAGAAAGCATTCAGAATTGAATAAAAAGTAAATGAAAAAAGCCCATGCTGCTTGGCATTAGTCAAGTAACACGGGCTTTTGCTTTTGAATGCTGATTAAAAACCTAACTGAAGATCGACATCGATTGATACGATGGCATAGACACAAACAATGACAAAGATATTCAGTACGACACCGAGGAAACCTGGACCCGTACGGCCTTTTTTAATGAACAGTTCAATAATGCCAAATGGAACTGCGGCCATTGCAAAAGGAAGCATTTGAAAAGAATAAAATGTCACGTTGCTGATAATGGCGAGGTTTAGCATGAGCAGGGATAATATCGCTGTGCCGACAGAAATCCAGCCAAATACATTATGCTCTTTAAAAATTCTTACCAATTCCATAATTCCACCTCGCTCACTTTTGCCGTTTTAATGCGTTTTGTCTTTACAAATTTCTCAATTTCTTTAGAAGGTCCAGTGACCACAGAGCCATAAACGGTGACGCCATTTTGATCGATATAGCGTATACGATTAGACAGATCAAGATCAGGTCTGCCAGAGATCGTTGTTGCCCATGTCGGGTGCTGATTAACATAAGCAAGGGCATCTTTGAATTGATCTACCTCAGTTTTTGATGTGTGCTGAAGCTCTTTTAAAAATTCAGAGTCCTTCCCAGGAAAGCCGATTGGCCGCTGATTTCCACTTAATGAATCCTCTGTTTTAATCGCATTCCACAGCACTTTCATATCGTATTTTTTAGCAAAGGAATAAACGTCCTTTGGTGTGTAAGCTCTGTCATAGGATACATACACTTCACTTACTGTTCCTTCAGGAAGCTTGTCTAACGTAGTGAGTGTTTGTTTTTTTGAGGCATCTGCCTGCGCCGAAGGATGGGTAAAGAAACCCTCCGTTTCGCGTGCGCTGTCACCATAATAAGAGATAGTAGGCTGCTTTAATTTATCGAAAAACATCTCGATTTGTTCACTGCCAATGGCTTCTGTTTTATTGCCAATTTGCTTTTGCAGCTTCAATTCGGTGTTCATCCCAAAAAGCTTGACCTGACCTTTTAAATCCTTCATATCAATGGCCACGTTTGGTTTGGTCAAAGCGACGGTGACAGCGGCAGTTTCCATGAAGTGATTGCCTTTGCTCTCGGCTCCGCCAACGCCGTAGTATAAATAACTTCCTAATGTACAAAGCGGTAAAATAATGAGTGTCGATATGACAGCAAGTACGGAAATACGTAAATATGACTTTCTTTTTCCGTATTGTAAAATGGCTTTTTGCTTCTCAGGACTGATGGAAAAGTCTGTCCAATCCGAGTCGTTCAGTTCCTGGCTTAAGCGTTTTTCGTTTTCTTCAAGCTCTTCCTCAAACGCTATCATTTCTTCCTCATTCATCTCACCATTATTATATTGTTCCCATCGCTTGTTAAACTCTTCATTCATCATTAACACCTCTGTTGTAAAGTGCTTTTAGGCGCTGCCTTGCACGAAATAAAACACTTTTGAAATTTGCTTCAGTAATATTCATGACCTTGGATGCTTCCTTGTAATTTAGTTCTTTTAAATAATACAATGTCAACGCTTCCTTGTAGTTATCTGGAAGCTGCTCTAAATACATGGTGAGGACTTCCTTTATTTCAACCTGTTCAGCAGGGCTTTGTACAGACGTTTGTAAAAGACCGCCAATGAGGTCATCCGATATGGTCACTTCTTTTTTATGTTTCCTGACATAATCAATAAAAGCATTTCGTGCCACCTGAAATAACCAAGGTTTCACTTTGCTATGGTCGTAGGAATGAATATGTATATACGCACGCATAAAGGTTTCCTGCAATAAGTCTTCTGCCAAATGTTTGTCTTTTGTCATGGAGAGCAGAAACCTGTAAACATCGTTCATATACATTTGATAAATTTCATCGATCGTCACTGATTTTTCTCCCCTCTATGTTATACACGCATAAGAAAGGCATAAAGTTGCACGAAACTTCTCATTACCGTACATTACTCATCTCTTTCGCCGAATCAAAATCATTTCTCCTTATCATAGCGAAATTTGCATCATTTATAAAGTATTTTCAATAGAACAAATCAGGAAAAAACATCGAAAAACGACAAAATTGGACACAATTCCTATTCTATTCTCCCCTAAAACCTTGTGCTTGAATACAGTCAGAACGTTCATTTTTAAACGAAAAAAATAGGGAGGACTGGACTGTGTACAAATTTTTAGTACCAGGTAATAAAAAATTTGTTATAATAGAGACAAATCCTTCATTCTTCAAACAAAGGAAGTGCACTATGTATAAATTTTCAGGCTATACCGTCAAACTATTATTTGGTCTCCGAGGTGGAATCAAAGTATATCAAAAAGAGAATCTGCCAACTGATCGGGGGTTTGTCATTGCTTGTACACATGAGGGTTTTGTGGATGTTCTTGCATTAGGCGCAGGAATTCTTCCGTTTGAGATCCACTACATGGCGAAAAAAGAATTGTTTGCAAATAAATGGATCGGTGGATTTTTAAAAAAGATTCATGCCTTTCCTGTTGATCGAGAGAATCCTGGGCCAAGCAGTATTAAAACGCCCATTAAATTATTAAAAGAGGGAAAGATCGTTGGGATTTTCCCAAGCGGAACACGTACAACAGAGGATGTTCCTTTAAAAAGAGGGGCGGTTACCATTGCGCAGCTCGGTAAAGCACCAATTGTTCCAGCCGCATACAAAGGACCTTCAAATGCGAAAAGCCTTTTCAAAAAAGGGAAAATGCGCTTAATCATTGGTGAACCGATTGAGCTGTCTGAATTTGACCATCTGCCGCCAAAAGAAAGATTAGGTGCCATGACAGAAGTATTAAATACAAGAATCAAAGAGCTAGAAGCTCAATTAATGGAAAAGGCATAAGAAAAACGACCGCTTGCTTAGGCAAGGGTCGTTTCAGCGTGTAGACAAACCCTCACATTCGGTGTCAGTCCTGCGTGCCGGTGCTCACGAATACTCAATTCGCTCCGCTCCGGTACTCGTTCTTCCTAGACTTCAAAGGTTTTCTATCACGCTGAAAAAGAAGACAAAGGGCTAAAATAAAAATCATTTTAGCCCTTTGTCCACAATGTGAAACGCCCACTTGCTTAAGCAAGTGGGCGTTTTTTGTTACGAAGCGCCTTCTTCAGCTGCTTCTAATAATTGTTCATTTAACTTTTTTACTTCGATGTATGCCACATGGTGTCCATCGACTTCATTAATAATAAATTCATAGCCTTGTTCACGAATGGCGTCATTTTTCTCTACTTCATATTTCTGAGTAAGGAACCAGCCGCCGATTGTGTCGACCTCTTCATTATCAAGCTGTGTACCTAATAGCAGGTTGACTTGATCAACAAGAACCTTGCCATCAAAGATGTAATGGTCTTCTCCAAGTTTACGCACTTCATTGATTTCATCAATGTCGAACTCATCACGAATTTCACCAACGATTTCTTCAAGGATGTCTTCAACGGTCACAAGACCTGCTGTACCGCCATATTCATCTGATAAAATGGCCATGTGTACACGTTCACGCTGCATTTTGAGCAGTAAATCATGAACAGGAACCGTTTCAATCACATGAATAATCGGATTTACAAACTTTTCGATCGTATCGCTTGTAGAGCACTCACCGCTAATGCAGGCAGTGAGAACCTCTTTAATGTTAAGAACACCGATAATGTTGTCTTTGTCGCCATCTTCAATTGGATAACGTGTATATTTCTCTACCTTTGTTACCTTCAGCATTTCCTCAATGGTAATATCATACGGGAAGCTGACAACTTCGGTACGAGGAATCATAATTTCTTTCGCCAGACGGTCATCAAATTCGAAAATTTTATTTACATATTTGAATTCAGACTGGTTAATCTCGCCGCTCTTATAGCTCTCTGATAAAATAATCCGCAATTCTTCCTCAGAGTGCGCCATGTCATGCTCAGATACTTGCTGAAGACCGAACGCTTTCGTTAACAAACGAGCAGATCCATTTAATACCCAAATGAACGGGAACATCACTTTGTAAAAAATCATCAGTGGTCTAGCAAAAAGAAGGGATACTTGCTCAGCCTTTTGAATGGCGAGTGTTTTCGGTGCAAGTTCTCCAACGACAACGTGTAAAAACGTCATGATACTAAACGCGATAATAAAAGTGACAATAGAACTAGCTGATTGAGGAATGGACAGCTCTGCAAAGAGCGGCGCAAGCATATGCGCAATTGTTTCTTCCCCTAACCAACCAATACCAAGGGCGGTAATGGTAATACCAAGCTGACAGGCTGAAAGGTACTCATCAAGGTGAGTTGTTACATGCTTGACAGCAACTGCTGTTTTATTACCTTCTGCGATTAACTGATCAATTCTTGAGCTTCTTAAGCGAATGATCGCAAACTCTGATGCAACGAAAAACGCGGTTAAAGCTATAAGTAAAGCAACTATGAGTAAATTAACTATGTCCAATTAAGGCCTTCGTTCTGACTTTGAGAACGAAGGTAACACCTCCTGTTTAGTGAAAATTTTAACTTAACAGCAGTAAAAATGATTGGACAGCCGTCATTTTTTCAGGAGTAAGCTGCTCTTTTAGTTTTTCACGTTGTTCTGGCTGAAGCTGCTTACAACGCGCCAAAATGCGGTCCATATGCTCATTCATCCGATCGATATCAGAGGTTAAATGGACAAGTTCATCATGATCTTCCTTTTGAGAAGGGAATTGTTCATCTAATCTGGATTTGATGTCAGAAAGAGCCAATCTCTGCTGTTTGCAAAGAACGATTAATTGTAATCGTTTTAAAGCATATTCATCGTAATAACGATAATTTGAGCAAGATCTAACAGGCGCAAGCAAACCTAGATTTGTATAATAATCTACAGTTCGTTTCGTCACCTGTGCAATCTGTGCTAGTTCACCAATACGATACTTTTTCTCAGCCCCATCTGAACATCTCCTCCTAACCGTCACGTTATAGTTTATGAAAATAGTTTAATATAATTCTAGTCTGAAACACAAGTTAATTGTTCATATTTCCTGCCAATAAGAAGAAACAGAGGAGGATTTCCCTCGATTTAGTCAGTCATGTCAAAAACAGCATGATGATACAGGAATTTTCAGATTATTTATGGTAAGATAAAATGAATACCGTTTCATATATATGTAGAGAGGCGGAATTTTACGTGAACCGGAGGTGGTTAAGTGGGGCCCTCAATGTAGTCTTATTTAATCAGTTAACCGTTTTGCAAAACATAACATCATCAATCAGGAGGTGACTCCTTGTTCTTCTAAGAAAGAGCAAGGTTAAATGGACGATATTGTTAATCTGAGTATAGTCGGTGTTTTGATTGCTTTAACAGCTTTCTTTGTTGCATCTGAATTTGCCATAGTAAAGGTGAGAAGTTCAAGAATTAATCAGCTTGTTGCCGAAGGGTCCAAAAAGGCCATCATGGCGAAAAAGGTGACATCAAGGCTAGATGAATATTTGTCAGCCTGTCAGCTCGGTATTACAGTGACATCCCTTGGTTTAGGGTGGATAGGTAAGCCGGCTGTGAAAGAACTTTTGGTTCGGGGTTTTGGTTTGACAAACATTCCTGATTCAGCAATCAGCCTGATCTCAGCAACACTTGCGTTCTCTATTATTACCTTTTTGCATGTAGTTGTAGGTGAGCTTGCACCAAAAACGCTTGCCATTCAAAAGGCGGAAAAAATGACACTATGGCTGTCAGGCCCGCTGCATGCATTTTATATCCTTATGTTCCCTTTCATTTATGTGTTAAACGGGTCAGCCCGTTTGTTAACTAAAATGATGGGCATCGATATGGGGTCTGAAAAAGAACATTCCCATTCTGAAGAGGAACTGAAGATTTTATTATCTGAGAGCTTAAAAAATGGGGAAATCAACCCATCAGAATATAATTATATGAACAAGATTTTCGATTTCGATAATCGAATTGCCAGAGAGATCATGATACCGCGGAGAGAAATTTGTGCGATTCCAGAAGATATGCCGTTAGATGATATCCTCGCTATCATGACGCAGGAAAAGTATACACGTTTCCCTGTGTTTTTAGGAGATAAAGACCATGTTATCGGCATGCTGAACAAAAAGCAGCTCTTTGCAGATCTTGTGTATCAAGGGGAAAAAGATCAACTGAAAATTCAAGATTATATATATCCAGTGATTGAGGTCATCGACACGATTCCTATTCAGGAGCTTCTCGTCAAGATGCAGCGTGATCGAATGCATATGGCGATCTTAACTGACGAATATGGCGGAACGTCTGGACTTGTCACAACGGAAGATATTTTAGAAGAGATTGTCGGTGATATTCGAGATGAATTCGATGAAGATGAGCAGCCAGTTATTCAAAAAAGAGCCGATCATCATTATGTTTTAGATGGCAAAGTGAGATTGGATGAAGTTCAAGATTTGATCGAGATCTCTTATCATGATGAGGAAATTGATACAATCGGCGGACTCATCTTAAAAGAGAATATTGATATCAGAGAAGGACAATCCGTCTATCTTGATGATATTCGAATGAAAGTGCTGGAAATGGATGGACGCTACGTTAAAAAGATCGATTTGAAAAAAGGCGTCACATCGTCAGAAAAAGGCAGTGCACGCACTGGACTTGATATAAAGGAGCCGCTGCTAGTAAACGAAATGACCTTGAGCGAAAAATAAGCTCAAGGTTTTTTTAGGTATTTAGTCTCTTTTATACGAATGTATGTTCGATATATAATAAGAACAAACGTTCTATAGAGGGGGATGGACATGCTTTGGTATGAAACAGCAAGTATCACGGAGAAAAAAACCTCAATGAAACGAATTGAGTTTCATTTAAAGAATTTCAAAAATTATCAAGCAGCAATCTTAAATATCGAAAGGCAGCTTGAAAAAAGAAGCCCGCATCATCTCGACCACATGACACGGAAAAAGTTAGAAGAGCAAAAAAATCAGTATGAACTCATCGTTGCTTGTATTGAAACGGCATTAAAAGAGTTGGACGAAATAGAGCAGCAGCTCATCGATTACAAATATTTTCGAGATTGGCGGATGGCAAAGTGTGCAATGGAAATTGGCTATAGTGAAAAAACACTCTTTTTGATGAAGCGCCAGCTCATGGATCAGCTGCTCATCAGCTTAGCCGCCATCACCAATATTTAAAGATGCTGTCCTATTTGATAAAACGCAGCAAAGAGACATAAAGATCCGATGATTGTGACCAATAAGTAGACAGCAAGTTGTCCAATTTGCCGCTCATGCAGCATGGACGCAGCCTCTACACTAAATGTAGAGAAGGTTGTAAAACCACCGAAAAACCCAGTACCTATGATCATTAGCAGCGGATCACTGTCAGTCACTGTACCTGTCAGTAAACCTAAACCGGCAGCGCCGAGTAAGTTGATGAGAATAATACTATACGGAAAACGAGTATGAAACTTGGTTTTCTGAATCGATTGACTGAGGAAAAAACGAAGGGCACTGCCTATCCCGCCGGCAACAGCTGTATAAAATACAATCATTTATCTGTTTCCTTTCGGCTGCTCATCTTGTTGAAAGAGGCGCTGAGCGGTGATCAGTCCACATAAGGCAGCGCCCACTCCAGCAATCACTGAGATTAGAATGTACATGATACTTGATGTGAACAGTCCATCCTGTAATAAGAGAACCGTTTCTTTAGAAAAAGTGGACATTGTCGTAAAACCACCGCAAAATCCTGTTCCGATCAAAGCAGCAAGATATTGTTTTCTTTTCCGAAACATAAAATACCCTGTTGAAAAGCCAAGAAGCAGACTGCCTGTCATGTTTTCAATCAGTGTTGCATAGGGGAATGTCTGGCTGACAACGGATTGGCTAAGTTCATATCTGCAAAGAGTACCAACCAATCCACCGATAAATACGGCGAGATATGCTTTCATTTACATCATTTCTCCTTTAGAAAAAATGGCGGGTGATCCGTCACCACTCCATCAATGTGGTATGTTTTCATCCTGTCGGCTGTTTTTTGATCTTTCACTGTCCATATAAAGACATCCATTCCAAATGAGTGGATGCGATCAATCCACCATCTGTTGATCATCGTTTTCTTCATATTAAGGCAATCCGCAAAGGAGCTGTACTCCGCTAATTTCCTTTTCGTCAGTTTAAAGGCAGAGGGTTTTATAATAAAAGCTGTTCGAAGAGAAGGGGCGTAAGCTTTGACTCTTTGAAGTGCATTGGCATCAAAAGATTGAACCATGATGTGACGGGAATAGGCAAACCGGTTGATGATGTCGACAACTGCCTTTTCAATCCCAATCTGCTGTTTTGGATGCTTGATCTCAATCAGTATCCCGACACGCTGACTGTATCTTTCAAGAATTTCCTGTAAGGTGGGAATTCGTTCGTTGGCGTACTGAGAATCAAACCAGCTTCCTGCATCCAATTTCTTCAGCCGATCAAGTGTATAACCTTTCACTAAGCCGCTTCCGTTACTCGTTCGGTCAACAGTATCATCATGGATGACGGCTACGTGCTGATCCAATGTCAGCTGGACGTCTAGCTCAATATAATCCGCACCCTGCTGAACAGCTAAATCAAATGCGGCGATTGTATTTTCTGGGGCAGCGCTTGAAGACCCTCTATGCGCGATAATATACACATGCTCCAGCTCCTGACATAAGTTCTGGTCTTATCATATCAAATTTTTGCTGTTTTTCCTTCTTTACTATATGGTACGAGGGAGAGCTGTATGTAATGGAACATGGCATATGGTGAGAAAGCATCGTGTATGAAAGGCGAAAAGTTGCAGGAATATCCCAAGCTCTTATTGAGTAAATCTGAACTACATCATTTTTTCTTCGATCAATTTTGTCCAAATCGTCAGCGTTCGTCAAAATATTAGTGCTTTCGTCATGTTGACTGAAAATTCTGATGTTTTATAATGATGAAAAGGAGGCGAGATGATTGGGTAAAGGGAGAATTAGAGTGGAAGAACGTATTAAGGCCGAAACGGATGCTGAAATGTTTAAAGCGACTCTCCTTGATCAGGCTCAGAAGAAAAAGTAGTTTGCTGCCCGTCGATATGTCTCTAGCCAAAATTTCATATTTGAACTTCATGCCTCGGGATCAGTCCCGAGGCTTTTTATGTAGAGGTCAGACATTTAAGAGAGGACATGAACGAAGGTTATATTATAAACTAGAGAGGATTGTTTTAAAGGAGAGAGACAGACATGTTTACACAAAAATGGATGGATACATATTTTACAGTAGATATTGCGATCCAAATTGGTATTAGCCTTTGTATTTTATTGCTTTTTTTATTGCTTCGGAAAGTATTTACGAAGTATTTATTTCAGCTTTTGTTTAGGCTGACGAATCGGTCTAAAACGGAGGTCATTAACCAAATTGTTGTGGCATTTGAAAAACCAGCCAGGCTGTTTTTCGTGGCACTTGGTTTATATTTTGCGTTAAGACAAGCGCCATACTTTGAGCATCATATGGATGTCATCATTAAATTGTATAGATCTTCTATTATATTGATGCTGACGTGGGGGCTTTGTAATTTAACCGCTGCATCTTCTTTCTTGTTTCAAAAGGTCAATTCGAAATTTGAATTAGATATGGATGATATTTTAGCACCATTTTTATCAAAGGTACTTCGCTTCATTATTATTGCACTGAGTATTAGTGTCATTGCACAAGAATTTAATTATGACGTAAATGGACTTGTGGCAGGTCTCGGTCTAGGTGGTCTAGCCTTTGCGCTCGCCGCTCAGGATACAGTGGCTAACTTTTTTGGAGGGATTGTTATCATTACAGAGAAGCCTTTTACGATGGGCGACTTTGTGGAGACACCAAGTGTTCTTGGGACTGTGGAGGACATTACATTTCGAAGTACAAGGTTTCGAACACCTGCTGAAGCCGTCGTGACCGTTCCGAATTCTACGCTTTCAAAGGAGCCAATCACAAACTGGACAAGAATGAATAAACGTCAGATTACGTTTTCTGTTCGCGTTTCCTACAATACACCAAAGGAAAACATTGATCAGTGTATTAAGCGTCTCAAACAGATGCTACACGAGCATGATGGGGTGCATAAAGAGACGATTATGGTAAATCTCGATGTACTGGCAGACAGCTATTTGAACTTGTTTTTCAACTTTTACACAAACACGACAGCTTGGTCTGAAAACCTTGATATTAAGCAGGATATTAACTATCGCATCATAGATATTTTCCACGAGGAAGGCGTAGAATTTGCTTTCCCTGGTCAGGCCATTTATATGAAACAAAAAGGTGAGAAGCAGCTGGGTGAATAAAGGAGGAATGGTGGGTGGACCAAACAAAGGTGGATGTGTTAAGAGAGAAATTATCGCAGGCTTCACATATCACAGTACTCTCAGGTGCAGGTATGAGTACAGAATCGGGTATTCCTGATTTTAGATCAACGGGTGGTCTGTGGACAGAAGATACTTCCCGCATGGAGGCGATGAGCCGGTCCTACTTTTTATCAAACCCTCATCAATTCTGGCCAAAATTTAAAGAATTGTTTCAAATGAAAATGAGTGGAGAATATGAGCCAAATAGCGGGCACACCTTTTTAGCCAGCCTTGAGCAACAAGGGAAGCATGTGGATATTTTTACCCAAAATATTGACGGTCTTCATAAAAAGGCGGGAAGCCAGCATGTATATGAACTCCATGGCTCCATTCAAACGGCCACTTGTCCATCGTGTCAGGCGGTATATGATCTGCCTTATTTATTAAAAGAAGAGGTGCCGATCTGTCAAAGGGTTACCTCAGACGGCAGTACGTGTGGACGTGTGCTAAAAACAGATGTTGTCCTATTTGGCGATATGGTCAAACATTTAGACCAAGTGGAGACATCACTTCAGAAAACGGACATGCTCATCGTCATGGGGACTTCCCTGGAGGTAGCGCCAGCAAGGTATATTCCAGAAGATGCAGCTCATGATCCTTCCATCTTCATGGTGATGATGAATTTGAGTGAAACAGAATTCGATCCGCTTTTTGATCTTGTCTTTCATGAGCGAATTGGCGATCTCGTGAAAGCTTTATAAATCATTAAAAAACCCGCATCCTAAAGGTGCGGGTTTTACTTTATTGCTGCAGCGGCTTCATTGTTTCATCAAGGACTTCAAATGTATAGCCCTTTGCCTTTAGCTGCGTAATTAAGCTGCTTAAGTATTTTGCCGTCGCCGGCTGATCATGCATTAAGATGATTTTTGGTTCTTTTGGATTTTTTGTCTCCAGCACTTGCAGCTGATTTAATACCTCTGGTACATATTTTGAGCTTTTATATTTCCAATCAAGACTGTCAATGGTCCAGTCCCAGTAGACAAAGCCTTTTTGTTTTAAACGTGCTTTTTGCTGATCGGTTAAATTTGGGGTGCTGCCATAAGGTGTTCTCACAAGATGGGTATACTCACCTGTGACAGAAGCCAAAATGCGCTGATCTTCCTTCATCTCGTTAACAGGAGAATCTTTTTTTTGATAAAAGCGTTTCACATCATGGGTGATGCCATGGAGCCCTAATTGATGACCTTCTTGATGAAGTCTTTTCACAGCTGCCGGGTGTTCTTTAATCTGCGGTCCGAGCATAAAGAATGTGGCTTTCACTTGATGCGCTTTTAGCACATCTAACAGCTGATTTGAAGTCGCTGATGGACCATCATCAAAGGTTAAAAAGATCGTTTGATCCGTTATATGTTTATCTGAATTGATCTTAAAATGTGCATCTAATGTTTTCCGAGAAGCATCTTTTGCTTTCATACTAGTGCTTGTGTCTCTAAATTGACTGCTCGCAGATAATTTCGCCGGCTGATCTGCTGCCTGCATATTGGTTTTGGACATATCCCAAATAAAAAAGAGGATCAGTGTCAGGATGACAAAACCAATCGCCTTTGAGAGCAGCATTGTGTTTGAAGGTGTCTGTTTTTTTTTAACCCGTTGCATTACAATCGCTCCAATAAATCAAAAATTTGTGTCGAATCATGTAGTGGATTCTGTCTTTTTTCGCTGTTTTTTGTCGTGTTTATATGGAGTAAGTATACAGGAAAAAAGAGCCTATGAATATAGAAGATGCTAAAAAATTGGAATCTTTTTGGTTATCAATCTATATTTGTTACAATGAAAGGTTATCCATTTCATATGATGTGAAATAATTCTGAATAATCATTGAAACGAACCCATTTATCCGCTAAGATAGCATCAGATTCAACCATTATTGCAAAGCGAAGGGGAGATTCCATATGAAAATATTGTACAATGGAGATTTCATTGAAAAAAAGGATGCACATATTGATATTGAGGACAGAGGCTATCAATTTGGTGACGGAGTCTATGAGGTCATCCGTGTATACAATGGTACTTTGTTTACGTTAAAGGAACATACAGAGCGTCTGTTCAAGAGTGCAAAGGAAATTGGCATTCATCTGCAAGGTACAGTATCAGATATGGAAGAAAAGTTACAACAGCTCGTCGCTCACAATCAATTAACAGATGGCGGTGTGTATATTCAAGTCACGCGGGGTGTCGCCCCTCGTAAACATCAATATAGTGATTCTCTTACTCCTCAAATCACGGCATATACGTTCCAGGTGAAAAAGCCTGTTCAAGAGCAGAAAGCTGGGGCAAAGGCCATTTTATCTGAGGATCTTCGCTGGTTAAGGTGTGATATCAAAAGCTTAAACCTTTTATATAACATCATGGAAAAGCAGAAAGCATCTGAAGCTGGTGCGTTTGAAGCAATCCTTGTGAGAGACGGTTTTGTGACCGAGGGAACCTCCTCGAATGTATATGCCGTGATTGATGGCGTGATTCGTACTCACCCTGCAAACAATCTCATTTTAAACGGCATTACTCGTAGAAAGCTGCTGGAGGTATGTGAGGAAGAAGGGTGTACTGTTGAAGAAACTCGTATAAGCAAAGAAGAACTGCTGCGCGCTCAGGAAATTTTCATCAGCTCGACGACAGCTGAAGTCATTCCGATTGTTGAAATAGATGGCGAGCCAGTAGGGGAAGGCGTTCCAGGCAAGTTGACAAAGCGCGTACAGGTAGGCTTCCAGCAAAAAATTAACCATGAAAGTGAAGCATCGATCTCTTCATAAATAAAAAAAGGCTGTAAACCAATGTTTACAGCCTTTTGTGATGCATTTATTTCACAATAAGCACAGGTATATCTGATTTTGCTGATAACTTTTCACTCACACTGCCAAACAGCATTTTTTTCAATCTGCTTTGGTCACGTGCTCCCATGACGATGAGGTCTGCTGATATTTCCTCCGCATATTCGATAATCGCTTCCGCTGGTTCTCCCTCTACAATTTCAATGGCAGCCTCAAACTGCTCCTCATTTAAAAGCATTCTTGCTTCCGCAACGACCTCTTCTGTATGGTCTTCAAAAATCAAGGGACTTTGCTGTTCATCATGAGGTACATATACAGGGGGTGTTTGAAGATCTGCCGTACCGCCGCCGATATAAGCTCCGCCAGTCATTGGGCGCGGCACATCAAACACCTGTCTGTCTGTTTTGCCATCATGTGCATAGGTAACGGTCAGCTTGGCATGTAAGGTTTTAGCTAAAGCGATTGCCTTTTTTAATGCTTTCTTACTGTCTTCATGTCCATCAAACGCAACGACCATCCGATCAGCTTGAAACAATGTCCTCATTCCTTTCAAAAGGAGTCTTTACACTCATGGTATACCCGTTAATAGAAAAAGATACACATGAAGGAGAATGATTTTTGTTAGAAAATTTCATTTATTGAAAAATATTTATTGACAAAATAGTGACAGCCACTATAAGATAAAAAAAGATTCAAGAGCCAAAAGGAGGAAATGTCATGTGCAACATTGGAAGAATGAAATCAAACTGCATGAATGGGTTGATTCACGTGACAATTACACCTTCATTGGTCATGGAAAAGGAACTCGTCTGTTCCAATTGATCGGATGAATCAAGGCGTATGTTGCGTATTTGTCAACATGCGCCTTTTTACATGACGAAAAGAGGCGTACCAGCCAGCTGGTGGCCTCTTTTTTTGTTGAATTCATTTCGCATTTCGAAATAAAGGGATGAAAAACAACAAGTAAATGAAGAGGAGTGAAAGCATGTGAACATGCCAAAATCAAGACAAATGACAAAAGCTCAAAAAACGAAACAAGGTGACTTGCAGGAAAATTTAGAAAGCGGCTAGCTTGAAAAGGAGAGACAAACATGTTTTCAGTATTTGCGAAATTAGGCTGGTTCTTTAAACAAGAGTGGAGGCGTTATACGATTGCTATTACGCTCCTGCTCATTGTGAATGTGCTTGAAATGCTGCCGCCAAGATACCTTGGCCAGGCCGTTGATGACATTCGTTCTGGTCAATTTACAACATCCAGTATTGTGTTTTATGTGACCATTTTTTGCTTACTAGGTGTCGTCGTCTATACACTTACATATTTTTGGATGTATCAGTTATTTGGCGGCGCAAATGTCATGGAGCGTGTGATGCGTGGGAAACTGATGCGCCACTTGCTTAAGATGACGCCTACTTTTTATGAAAAGAAAAAAACCGGCAACTTAATGGCATTAGGTACAAACGACTTGAATGCTGTGGCCTTAACAACAGGCTTTGGCGTTCTGACCTTGGTTGATTCCACTGCTTATATGCTGATGATCTTCTTTACGATGGGGCTGACGATTAGCTGGAAATTAACCTTAATGGCGATTATTCCTATGCCGCTGATGGCGCTCTTGATTGCGTTTTATGGAAGCAAAATCCATGAGCGCTTTACAGTCGCTCAAGATGCATTTGGAGATATGAACGATCGCGTTCTTGAATCAGTGGCAGGTGTCCGGGTCATTCGGTCTTTTGTGCAGGAGAAACAAGATGTCGAACGCTTTCGAGAAATGACAGATGATGTATTTCAAAAAAATATGCGAGTGGCGATCATTGATTCTTTGTTTGAGCCGACAGTGAAATTACTTGTGGGGATCAGCTACTTAATCGGAATCGGCTACGGAGCCTATCTCGTGTTCCAAAGTGATTTAACCATTGGGGAGCTTGTTGCATTTAACGTCTATCTTGGCATGATGATCTGGCCAATGTTTGCGATCGGCGAATTGATTAATATTATGCAAAGAGGAAATGCGTCGTTAGACCGGTTAAATCATACACTCAGCTACAAGCCGGACGTAACAGATGCTGCTCAGCCGAAAACGTTACAAGAGCCTGGAGATATTGAGTTTGATCATGTGACATTCAGATATCCAACCTCATCTAAAAATAATCTCATTGATGTGTCCTTTACCGTTCGAAAAGGACAGACGATTGGGATTACAGGCAAAACAGGAAGCGGCAAAACGACCATTGTCAAACAGCTTCTGCGCCAGTACCCGGCAGGTGATGGGCAAATCTTGCTATCAGGTGTTCCAATCCAAGACATTGAATTAGATCAGTTATTTCAATGGATCGGATACGTACCTCAGGATCATATTCTTTTCTCAAAAAGTGTGGAACAGAATATGCGCTTTGGTCATCGGGACGCGAAACAAGATGAGTTAGCACAAGCAATCAAAGATGCTTACTTTGAAAAGGATCTACGCCTTCTGCCAGAAGGTTTGGAGACCATGGTTGGGGAAAAAGGTGTTGCGCTGTCAGGCGGACAAAAACAGCGAATATCCATTGCACGTGCTTTATTAATTGATCCAGACATTTTAATTTTGGATGATTCATTGTCTGCGGTAGATGCAAAAACAGAAACCGCTATCCTAGAAAATCTAAGACAAAACCGTCATGGCAAAACGACGTTTATTACGACTCATCGCCTATCAGCTGTTGAACATGCGGATCTCATTCTTGTCATGGAAGAAGGACGCATTGTCCAAAAAGGCACTCACAACGAGCTCATCCAGCAGGATGGGTGGTACAAAGAACAATTTTTGCGTCAGCAGCTGACAAATCAGCTGGAAGGAGGGGATGAGGCATGACAACAGGAAGAAGACTCCTTGCCTACGCACTCCTATATAAGAAAGTACTGTCTGTTGCCTTAATCTTTCTAATGATTGCAGTTGGTGCTGAGCTGACAGGACCGTTTATTGGGAAGAAAATGATTGATGATCATATTTTAGGTGTAGAAAAACCGTATGTCGAGGTCAATGAAAAGACAGATAAAACCGTTTATTACCAGGGAAATAACTATATACGAAGCGATCGATTAAACAATGGACTGGATTCTGGAAAGCAAATCAATGTGGTGCAAGTCGGATTCGGCTACTATTTTGTGAATGAGCCGATTCGTTTTGATGGAAACAGAAAGATATCGGGAGATCAGCTCACCATTGATAATGGGAAAGAGCGTGAGACCTATGAGGTACAGCGTTTATCAAAAGAAGAGATTTTTGCTTTTTATCAGCCAGAAATCAGTGGTTTGGTGCAGCTTGTTCTATTTTATCTAGGGCTGCTCATCGTTGCGATTTTCTTTCAGTATGGGCAGCATTACTTGCTCCAGAGGATTGCAAATCGAATTATTCAAAAAATGAGGGTAGACGTCTTTGAGCACATCCAAACGCTGCCGATCCGATATTTTGATAATTTACCGGCTGGAAAGGTTGTCGCGAGAATCACCAATGACACGGAAACCATTCGTGACCTATATGTCACAGTCCTTGCTAATTTTGTGACGAGTGCCATTTACATGATTGGGATTTACATTGCCATGTTTTTATTAAATGTGAAGCTGGCACTCATTTGTTTGGTTGCAGTACCGATTATTTTCCTATGGTCGATGACTTACAGAAAGTTTGCATCCGTGTACAATCACCGAATTCGTTCGATCATCAGTGAAATCAATGCCAAGTTAAATGAAGCCATTCAAGGGATGACAATCATTCAAGCCTTTCGTCATGAAAAAGCGACGCAAGAGGAATTTGATGAGCTGAACAACAATCACTTTCGATATCAGCGAAAGATGCTGCATTTAAATTCACTTCTTTCACATAACTTGGTTAATTTGCTGCGAAATTTAGCATATGTGGCGCTCATTTGGTATTTTGGCGGTGCGTCGCTAAGTGCGACAGGCATTGTGTCCATTGGT
Source organism: Bacillus sp. FSL M7-0791 (assembly GCF_038627085.1). NCBI lineage: Bacteria > Bacillati > Bacillota > Bacilli > Caryophanales > Bacillaceae > Bacillus > Bacillus sp. FSL M7-0791. The sequence continues at coordinate 954,354 of NZ_CP152022.1, forward strand.
GTGCTCTATGCGTTTGTCGATTATTTAAATCGATTGTTCCAGCCGATTACAGGCATTGTGAATCAGTTCTCTAGGTTGGAATTAGCAAGGGTTTCATCAGAAAGGGTTTTCCGATTATTAGATGAACCAGGAACAGAAGTGGAAGAACCTGTTCGGAAGAAGCTGGAGGGACACGTTCAGTTCAAAGATGTCACCTTTGCTTATAATGAAGGGAAAAATGTTTTAAAGAACATTACGTTTGAAGCGAAGAAAGGTCAAACGGTTGCACTTGTGGGGCATACTGGTTCTGGGAAAAGCTCGATCATGAACTTGCTGCTGCGTTTTTATGACATTCAGCAAGGAGACATTCTCATAGATGGAGAAAGCATTTATGATCAGTCGCGTCAAACGCTCCGTAAACAAATGGGCATTGTGCTGCAAGACCCGTATTTATTTTCTGGAACGATTGCCTCCAATGTCAGCTTAGGGAATGAAGACATCAAAAGAGAAACGATTGAATCCTCATTAAAGCAAGTAGGTGCCGCAGAGTTATTGAAGCACCTGCCAGAAGGCTTTGATGAACCAGTCGTTGAAAAGGGAAGCACCCTTTCCTCAGGGGAACGTCAGTTGATTTCATTTGCGCGCGCATTAGCGTACGATCCAGCGATTTTAATTTTAGATGAAGCCACCGCGAACATTGATACAGAAACAGAAGCGATCATTCAGCGGGCGCTTGATGTAGTTAAAGAAGGACGAACAACTTTTGTGATCGCTCACCGATTATCCACTATTAAAAAAGCCGATATGATCTTGGTGTTAGAAAAAGGTGAAATCGTCGAGCGTGGCAGTCATGAACAACTCATGCAGCAAGAAGGGCTGTATGCACAAATGTATGAACTGCAAAAAGGTGCTGTTGCAAACAGCTGATGAATAGTAGAAAAAAAGAGCCTCATTCAATTGGAAGAGGCTCTTTCCTTTGCATGAAAAAGTCGAGGGTTATGTCCTCGACTTTTACTGGTTATATTGTTTGGACAGGCATCATCATCAATAAGCGATGCCTACGCGTTGATGTACAAACTCCTTCGAATTTAACTGCTGATATAAAAAGTGTGCGGTATCTTCAACTGAAATTTTCTTTCCATCTATAGGGAGAAAATCTTTCTCATAGCGATATGACCGTGTCACTTCTCCATCTGGTAAATAGGTTGGACAAATAATGGTCCAATCTAGATCAGTCGATTGAAGGATTTCAAACGCTTTCGCATGCTCTTTAGCTGCTCGGGAAGTGGTCCGCTTTGATTCATTTGTTTCAAAACGGTAAAGCTCCGGCTGCTGCCTTGCTTTTAAAATACCTGCTGTACCAATTGTAATAATTCTTGATGTATTTGTTTGCTTCATGGCTTGTACGATATGCTCCATTGAAACAGATAATGTATCATCACCATCTGTTGATAGACAGCTCACAACAATATCTGCTCCTTTGATTGTCTCAAGCACATCTTCTCGATTTCTTGAATTGCCGGTGACTTGAAACATACCCGCAAGCATTTCTTCTCGGTTTGTCCGAATCAATGAACGAACTATGTAACGTTCATCTACTTGAACGAAACGAAGAAATGCTTGTCCTACACGTCCATGAGCACCGAAAAGAGCTATTTTCATCTGTTCGATCCCTCCACTACATACTATAAGTGAAAAGAACCCAAATTGGTACAACTTTTATGTGATGCTTTTTTTATAAAGATGAAAGGACCGAATACTATGAGCATATTCACATAATAGAGAGATCCCTACAAATTGTAAAAGTTCTAAGTTCATACCAGAAAAAATGTCCATGAAGATCCGCTCCTTTCTACTACATGATATGAGCTGAAAGGAGTTTGGTGAGGGATAAAAAACAAAAAAAGAAGACACCATAAGAGGTGCCTTCTATGATCCAGATATGAAATTAAGCTTTTGTTCCGCCAAGGTTTTGTTGAGCGAAAGACACAAGACGTTTTGTAATTTCTCCACCAACTGAACCGTTAGCACGAGATGTTGTTTCTGCTCCAAGATTTACACCAAATTCAGAAGCGATTTCGTATTTCATTTGATCGATCGCTTGCTCTGCTCCAGGAACTAGTAATTGGTTTGAACTATTAGAATTAGCCATGATGTGATTCTCCTTTTTGTATATGATTTGTTTTTTTTTGGTTGGGTTTGCTGGAATCGCACCAGCGAAATGATCAAGTCATTTGCCACTTGGCGAAACCCAATGCAGTAACTGCTTTGTACTAAGTATTATGGTTATTTCCGAAAAAAACATACGAAAAAAGAACATGGTAAATGTTGTGTTAACATACAAAAAACCATCACCCAATGATGAGTGATGGTGCTGCTTATATATCTTTTTATTCTGCTGAGCGAATGCGCAGCTCTGTATCCGAATCAAAGAAATGAGCTTTGTTCATATTAATCGCAAGAGGGATAGATTGTCCGGCCTGTACATCGGTACGAGAATCAACACGTGCAATAAACGATTGACCATCGATAGAAGAATAAAGCATCGTTTCTGCCCCCATTAATTCAGCTACTTCTACGTCAGCATGAATTTTTGTGCCTTCAGACGCCTCTATAAATACTGGTTCATCGTGAAAATCTTCTGGTCTGATGCCTAAAATGACATCCTTTCCAATATAGCCTTGGCTGCGTAATACTTTCATTTTTCCTTCTGGTACACGAATATGAGTTTTTCCAACCGCAATGGCACCGTCAGAGAGCTTTCCTGTAAAAAAGTTCATCGCAGGTGAGCCGATAAATCCACCTACAAACACATTCTCTGGGTTTTCATATACATCTTTCGGAGCTCCTACCTGCTGAATAAAACCATCTTTCATGACAACAAGGCGTGTTGCCATTGTCATGGCTTCAGTCTGATCATGTGTCACATAGATAAATGTCGTTTGCAGACGCTGATGAAGCTTAGAAATTTCAGCACGCATCTGAACACGGAGTTTTGCATCTAAATTAGAAAGCGGTTCATCCAAAAGAAAAACCTTTGCATCACGTACAATCGCTCTGCCAAGTGCAACACGCTGTCTTTGACCTCCAGACAGTGCTTTTGGTTTCCTGTCTAAATATTGCTCAAGCCCTAATATTTTAGCGGCATTTCGAACCCGCTCATCAATTTCTGCTTTTGGAAACTTCCGAAGCTTTAATCCAAAAGCCATATTATCGTATACATTCATATGAGGATATAATGCATAGTTTTGGAAAACCATTGCGATATCCCGGTCTTTCGGTGCTACATCATTCATCCGTTTTCCATCTAACAGAAAGTCTCCTTGTGATATTTCTTCTAGACCTGCAATCATGCGAAGGGTTGTTGATTTTCCGCAGCCTGATGGACCAACAAACACAATAAATTCTTTATCTTCTATATGTAGATTAAAGTTGTCTACTGCTGTTACCTTGTTATCGTATACTTTATAAATTTGATTGAGCATCATTTCAGCCATTAGATGTCAGCCTCCCCAGTCCCTCTTTTTTGAAAGCGCTTTACTAGTAAATAAAGTGTATAAAATGAGGAAGAGTCTGTAAATGGACAACGTGCACAACATCCTATTTTCATTTTTGGGCAGGGTGCTCATCTTTCGTTCTTTCTTTATGAAATATCAAGTAGAGTCATCATCAAATAAGCAGCTGATGCTTCTGGAAAATGTCGTATATCTAGCCCAGTGCGCTCAATAAATTTATCAATTCGATATTGAAGACTGTTTCTGTGAACATATAATGCTTTTGCTGCTTTGGATGCGTTTAAATTACATTGCATATAGGTCATGAGAGTGCGGTAAACATCTCGGTCAACAATCGCTTCTTTAAAAGCATCTGATATAGCATGAGAGAGGACAGATGCATCATAACAAATGAACGATGGTAGGCATTGATAAAATGTGGCAACCCCTGATCTAAGCTTTTCTCGCTGCATGTGGCATACAAAGAGCTGTTGTTCATTTAATAATCTCATCTGTAAATGGTCATTTGGCAAATGCAGCTGCCCTTGTATAAAGACTGAGTCTGTTAAAAAATCACTTGTAATGGCCAGAGACAAATCATTTAATTGATCTAATTGACTATTTTCTGATGTAGCGTTTGGTTGAATCAGCATAGCTGTTTCAGGGCCTGTCCATATGAAATGAGTATGTTCGAGGCTGTTATTAACAGCCTCTTTTATTTGCTGTCTTTGTTCTTCTTGATGGATCATTTGAAAATAATAAACACGGACGGGATGTTGGACAGTTAGTGGTTTGTTTTCAAAAAGATAGCTGAACCATCTTTGTTCACCCTCGGTTTGTGCTTTTTGAAATAGATCAATCGGTGTAAGAAAAGAGTTGAGAAGAAGTGTTTCTCTTGCTGTAAGCTCCGATTTGTCTACTCCAAATATTTCGCCTTCGTCTGTTTGATACCAAAGAATTTGTTTGTCATGAGTAGGTGTACTGATGATATGGTCTCCGTAAACAAGTTTTAACTTTTCTAACATGGCGGGGCTCCTTAAACAGTTTAATCATAGACATGGAATAGCATTAATTCGTGGATTTCTTCTTTTAAGGTTGGTTCAACTTCATGGGGCGGAAGCTGAGAGCCCCATTCAATATCACCTGTTTTGTGGTAGATGCCTTCATAATGCGCACCATTGTGGAAAAAGGATATTTTCCAGCCTGGCAATTGTGCTTTTTTAAAAAGAGGTTTCCATTGAAAATGAGAAATCATATCATCATTGCCTCCTTGCTTTTATTGATGAAACAATAAACAAACACGACAACACGGAAACAACCTTGAACTTGATTTTATTGTATCTCATCTCATGAAAAGAGCATAGAAAAAGCATAAATTTAAGAGCACGACATGTGGCAAAAGTGTAGTCAGTAGACGTTCGCGTGATTTGAAGTGGTGAGTGCCGTTTCTGAAAGGTAAGATGCGTAACCCATGATTCTTTTCCCAATCAGCCATTCTGATTTTTTCAAAGAGCCATGCTGGAAAATCTCTCGGCCAGGGCGGGAATTGGCCTCAAACATCCAAATGGCGCCTGTTTGATCAATGCCTAAGTCAAAACCGATTTCACCAATATGCCCGGTCATTTTTTTATCTATTACTTGGCTAAGCGTGATGGCAGTATGAGAAAGCTGCTGTAAAATCTGCAAACGTTTCGTTTCTTCTGGAAAGACAGCATAAAGTGTTTTCACCGTTCCGCCGTGTAACTGGTGAGTTGTGATGGTGTGATCTCCAGAAATTTTTGCTGCTGCTGCTGTGACTGTCCAATCACCGTCTTTATTTTTATTCGTATGAACTCTGAAATCCATCGGCTGATTGTCTATTTGAAGAAGCTCAATGCCTTGTTGTGCAATAAAATCATGAATTGCATGATCTTTTCGCAGCCTTTGAACAAACTGATCTATTGAATCATATGGAATAGACCTTCCAAAATTTGTGCATACAGTGATTCTGTGATTTTCCTTTTTTAACTGATAAATACCGTCTCCATGACTTCCGTTCGTCGGTTTTAAGTATATAACTTGATGCAGGTGGAGAAGTGTTTCAATTTTACTTAGAGCGTCCATGGGATCTAATTGTACAGAATGTGGGAGAAAGGACCATGTTTTTTCATCTGTTAATAGCTGTTCATGAATCTCCCATTTATTAAAAAAGTAAGGATTGAACCAAGGGATATCATAGTCTTGGGTGAGTTTTCGCTTCGTTTCTTGAATGAGTGCTGACTGAGCAGCTTTTCTATTTGGAAGCCGGTCATAAATGACTGACGGCAGGGGAAGCTGTTTTTTAACCCATGAATCTTGCTGGTACAACAATCCTTCTACAATTCCTTTTTCCCAATCAATAGAATGTGACCCAAAAAGATAGGCAAAACCAGCATGCTGTCTGAAAGAATGCAGCAGTTTGATAAAGAATTGTGATCTTGTTCCTAATGGCTGCGTGCTTTGCTCAAAACCTGCAGTGAAAATGCCCATCAACGGCCCTATAAAAAGTGTATGGTCAATGATGATCACATCAGCTTTTGATTGGTAAGGAATCAGTAAATCTCTGTATAGATCTTCTGATAATAATATTTTCTTTGGATGCTGATGATAGGAAATGTTGAAGCCATCAACTAAACGAGACCCTAGAGCAAGAGAATAGATGGCCTCTTTCTGTTTATAATGGTCTGGAAGATGAATTGTTTTTTCACTTGTGAGGTGTGGGGCGATGATGCAGCGATTTTTGTTCATAAGAAACCTCCTTCGGTTGAGACATCATCGATTGCGCATGTTCAAGAATGGTACGAATCAACTGATGTTCCTTTTCAGGGTAAGCTTTTAAAAAAGCGGATCGTCCTGGCTTTGATCTGACATTAGATATGAACAGCCTGCCTTCACTTGTATGAAGCAAGTCTACTGCGAATTCAAAGCAAGGAGAGTAGGTTTTATCTATATAAGCTGGAATTGATGCCTGAATGGACGCAAGATCGTCTAAAAGGAGCTCCTTGATGTGTGGCTGCAATGTATGTAGATAGTGTTCAAAGCCTATCACAGGATCTGATTTTTGTGTAAAACTTAAAAGACTATTTTCTGCAGGTGATTTTGTGTGAATCCCCATGCGTTTCCATTGATTTTGTGAATCTTTCATAAGAAAAATCCTGATTTCATTGAATAAAGGTTCTTTTTGATCACTTGTGTTGAAAAATTGAAGGAAATACCGGCCTGCATATTTTTGGCACCAGCGCTCCATCTCTGACGCGCGAGAAAATGTAATGGTTTGATTGGAACTTAGCTGAACGGTGAATGTTGATTTGCCATCAAAGGAAATGAAGTAAGTAGATGCTGCGTGCTGCTGGGAGAGAGGCTGCATTCTATAATAACCGCCAGCCCCGCACTCCCTTACCATATTGATCAGGTCTGAGGGCTCTTTTAATAAAGAGCATCCAGGTAAATATGGCTGTAAAGCAGAGAGGAGACGGAGCTGCTCAAATAGCACCATTTTATTTGAAATGCCGGTATTCAAAAAATCTGTTTTTGGATACTTTTTTAGCCATTCCATGATGGGTTTTGCTTTTTTAGATTGTGCGTCATGCCGGTAAAGACATCGATCGTAAATCAAGTCGGGAATCGGAAACTGTGCGTCGGCAAACCCTTGGTCATTCATATATGTTTGACCTTGTATCAAATTTGAAGCCGGCTTTAAATCAAGTGGTGTAAAACGAACAACCTTTAAACGATAAGAAGAGGCAGCTTTGGCGAGCTGACGTGTAAATGCCTCTTCATACTGCGGAGAAAGGGTTACAATACCTAATGTTTTCATTAAAAAACACCTTCTTTTCAACTTCTTTTTTTACCATTCACAAAAACGTTTTTTTATGATTTTACATAAAGCTTGCGCTCCTTTATCATTACGACAGATCGCTTGATCATATGTCTCGCTGCATACTTCATTTGCTTGGGAACTTGACAACAACTATAATACGTATAGATCAAAACAATAAACATCGGGTGTTGTTTGAAAGGTAGATGACGACTTTGAATATATTCACAACGTTTATCTTTATGATTGTTATCGGCGCAGTCATAGGAGCAGCGACAAACCATCTTGCAATTAAAATGCTTTTTCGGCCTTATAAACCATATTACTTATTCGGAAAACAGCTTCCATTTACACCGGGGCTTATCCCTAAAAGAAGAGACGAAGTAGCCAAGCAGGTTGGTGTCATGGTTATGGAGCATTTGCTCACGCCAGAAGGTATTCAAAAGCGATTTGAATCATCCGAGGCAAAGCAGGAGATCCTGCGTACAGTCCATCGATATATTGACAAAGGCGCAAATATGGAGATAACCGTATTCTCCCTGCTAGAAAGGTTCGGCGTTATAGAGGCTGATGTCAAAGCAGATAAATGGCTCCATCAGTGGTCTGATCAGAAGCTCAAATCACTGCTTGAAACATATAACCAGCAAACTTTATCTGAATTGCTCCCTGTAGAAGTGGAAAACAAAATATCATCGAAAATTCCAGATGCAGCAGATTATATTTTAAAGAGAGGCATTCATTATTTTGAAAGTAATGAAGGCAAAGCAAGGCTCGGCAATATGATTGATGATTTCTTAAAAGAACGGGGAATGCTTGGCAGTATGGTCCAAATGTTTCTAGGGAATACAAGCTTAATTGATCGTGTACATCCCGAAATCATCAAGTTTTTAAGAAACGCAGAAACAAAAAGATTTTTATCCGATTTGCTTGTTCAAGAATGGGACAAGGTGAAGCAATTTTCTCTTCATGAGCTTGATGAAAAATGGAATGTGAAGGAACTTATTTTTAGTGTGAAAAACCAATTGCTTTCTCATTTCTCTACAAAGCTGATATTAGACAAACCCGTCGGGATATATGTCAGTGCTGTCGCGGATGATCTTAAAACACACTTTGCGCCAGTGTTGATTGATAAGGGGATCGGAGCGGCTTCAAATGCTTTAGAGGGTCTGCTTGCAAAGCTGCAATTTGAAGATATCATTCGTGAACAAATTGAACTTTTCCCGCTTGAAAAAATGGAAGAGCTTGTAGTCAGCATCTCCAATAAGGAGCTGAAGATGATTACATTTCTAGGTGGTCTTTTAGGCGGGATGATTGGTGCTATCCAGGCTGTTTTTGTGGCGCTATTCTAAGACAAGCTATAGAAATTTTAATGAATTCATTGTATATATGTGAAACGAAAGCCATAGTTTGTTATAGTGGAGTGGTGTCCGCCGATCATATCGGTGATAACGGATAGAAAGGAGACATAACATGTCTGTAAATCTTTATGATGTTGCATATGACCTTGAAAAAGCATTGCGTCATAGCGAAGAATATTCAAATTTAAGAAATCTTTATGATGAGGTAAACGCGGATGATTCCTCTAAAAGAATGTTTGAGAACTTTCGTGACATTCAAGTAAACCTTCAACAAAAACAAATGACTGGTCAAGAGATCACACAAGAAGAAGTGGAGCAAGCTCAAAAAACAGTTGCTCTTGTTCAGCAGCACGACAAAATCTCTCAGTTGATGGAAGCAGAACAACGTGTGAGTGTTCTTATCGGTGAATTAAATAAAATTATCATGAAGCCACTTGAAGAGCTTTATGGGAATCCAGAAGAAAACTAATGGAAAGGGCGATGTCATTCGCCCTTTTTTGTTTTATCTTTTCTCCTCAATATCTTTTAAAAAAAGGTTGTCGAAGCACATAAATTCTGCGATAATACTTATATTGAAAGTGCTTTCAAAAAGGCGCTCTCAAGGGACAATTGGGTGCGTTTCACTTGGGATTTATGGCGGTGAGCCAAACGAGAGAGAAGCGCTTCTGGGAGAAACGCAAAGCATCATAAGGGGATCTGATATAAGCAATGCTTTGGTGTGTAAATGATAAGGGGATCATGGGGAGCTTCATCACTCCATTGTAACGCATCCAAACCATACATAAAAAAAAGCCTAGGGGTAGGCTTTTTTTATTTATCCATCTATTCATAACCTGGGGCTCTTTCAACTGCATGTTCTAAAGCACCAAGCTAGGGCATATCCTCATCGTAAGTACAGTCATCAAGAAGGGGGATGCCTCAGTGTCAAAAAAACTACTTGCACTCAATATAGATGGGACGTTACTTCGTTCCAATGGTAAAATCCATTCTGCTACAAAAGAAGCTGTGGAATATGTAAAGAAAAAAGGGGTTTACGTGACGATTGTCACCAACCGGCATTTTCGTTCCGCTCAAAAAATTGCCAAGGCGTTGAAGATTCCAACATCAACCCTTGTGACGCATAGTGGTGCATTTATCGCCGATAAACTCGATGAGCCGCTTCATGTGAAAAAATTAACGGAAGAAAAGACATTTAATCTTGTGCAAATCCTTGAAAGCTTCGATTGTAATGTCCGCTTGCTGCATGAAAAATTCTCGATCGGCAACCGGAAAAAAACGCAGTCTCAGCTGATGGGAAAGACGCTCATTCATCCGTCTGATCCAATTTTCTATCCTGTCCAATTTGTTGAATCGTTAAGTGATATGCTGATGGATGAACCAGTCAGTACTCCAGTGATTGAAGTATATTCGACCGCGGAGCTTCAGCCTGAGATTCACAGGACCATTCAACAAGCATTCCCATCTGTTGATCTTATTAGGATCAGTGATGAGAAAATGAATATTGTATGCAAAGGGGTTTCGAAGGAAGCGGGACTTTCTCTTTTAACCTCTGCACTCGGTTTTACTTTAGAAGATACGGTCGTCATTGGACATGGAACAGATGACATTCCAATGCTTGAATTGGCTGGTTTAGGCGTTGCTATGGGAAATGCCCCCAATGATGTCAAGCGTAAAGCCGATTGGGTGACGCGCTCGCATGATGAGCAGGGTGTGGCTTATATGATCAAGGAATACTTTAGAATGCAGCAAAGAGAAGGATTTTTACATCAATTCGATATTAAGAGATAATAAAGTGAAGGCCCTGTCCATCAAGAAATGACAGGGCCTTCGTCTGTTCCCGTCATTGCTTTTCCTACATGAATTTTGTAAAATGAAACAAGTTTGAAGATAAAGGTGATATGATGCGAATTTTAATTAAAGGGCTGTCAGATGAACGATTTCATCGCCCGCTTGTCAATATAGCTAATTTATTTGAAGAAGATAGTGAAGTGATGTTTGAACCAAGTGAATTGGATGATGGTTTGATCATGGAATTTAGCTGGAAAGAAGAAAATGGCATGGTGGAAGCATCTGGCCATATCGATGGATCAGACATCACCAGTCGTTTTTCGCGGGATGTCCCAGAGAGCTTGAACGATAAGGAGCGCTGGAAACAAATCAAAAACACAGTGCTGTCTGTTTATTTACACTTGCTTCAGGAGCACACAGGAATGACACAAAAGTGGGGGATTCTCACGGGAATACGTCCGACGAAATTACTTCATAAGATGCTGAGAGAAGGCATGTCAAAGGAAGATGCACATGCGGCGTTAAAGCGTGATTACTTGATTCATGATGACAAAATCAATTTGATGCAGGAGATTGTCGACCGTCAGCTTAAAGCCATTCCAGATCTGTATGACCTTCAGCAGGAAGTGAGTATTTATATTGGCATTCCTTTCTGCCCCACAAAATGTGCTTATTGCACGTTCCCTGCTTACGCCATTAAAGGACAAGCTGGCAGAGTGGGAACGTTTTTGTTTGGTCTGCATTATGAAATGCAAAAAATGGGCGCATGGCTAAAAGAACATGGGATCAAAGTGACGACTGTTTACTTTGGCGGAGGCACGCCAACGAGCATCACAGCGGAAGAAATGGACTTGCTGTATGAAGAAATGTATCGCTCGTTCCCAGATGTGAAGCATATACGGGAAGTGACTGTCGAAGCAGGGCGTCCTGATACGATTTCGCCTGATAAGCTAGAGGTGCTAAATCGCTACAATATTGACCGGATTAGCATTAACCCGCAATCGTATGAGAATGAAACACTAAAGGCTATTGGCCGGCATCATAGTGTGGAAGAAACGATTGAAAAGTATCACTTATCAAGACAGTACGGCATGAATAATATCAATATGGACTTAATCATTGGATTGCCGGGAGAAGGGCTCAAAGAATTTCAGCACTCCTTGCAGCAGACTGAAGAGCTCAAGCCTGAATCTTTGACTGTGCATACACTCTCCTTTAAAAGAGCATCTGAAATGACGCGCAATAAGGAGAAATACCAAGTAGCAGACCGAGAAGAAATCACACGTATGATGGATGAAGCGGTCACTTGGACGAAATCACATCATTATCACCCGTATTATTTATATAGACAAAAAAATATTTTGGGAAATCTCGAAAATGTCGGGTATTCATTAGATGGGCAGGAAAGTTTGTATAATATCATTATCATGGAAGAAGTACAGACAATCATTGGCATTGGATGCGGTGCAGCAAGTAAATTCATTGATCCACGATCAGGAAAAATTACGCAGTATGCCAATCCAAAAGATCCAAAATCGTATAATGACCGCTATGAACACTATACAGAAGAGAAAATTCAATTCCTTGAATCATTATTTGTTTCTCACGTTTAAACACTGCGATAACGCAGTGTTTTTTTCATTTGTAAAAGGGTATATAAGTGATAAAAAGGTAAAGCAGGTGTACATATGATAGATGTGATCGGAATTGGGATTGGGCCCGCCAATTTAGGGTTGGCCGCTTTGTTAGAGGAGTATGAGGATGTCTCATGCTGTTTTTTTGAACAAGAGTCTGAGTTTGCTTGGCATCCTGGTATGCTGATCAAAGGAACGGATTTGCAAGTTTCCTTTTTAGCAGACCTTGTCACAATGGCGAATCCAAGGAGCAGGTATACATTTTTAAATTATTTACATGAATCAAATAGACTTCACCGGTTCTATACATTTGAACAGTTTGATATCCCGCGGAGAGAATTCAATGAGTATTTATCATGGGTAGCAGGAGAATTAGACAGCTGTCAGTTTGGGATGAAGGTAGAAGAAGTGACGGACTGCCAAGATGGCTACCTTGTGAAAGTCAGACGGCTGAAAGATGGATCGCTTTCTGAGTATCGTGCAAAGCATGTCGTGTTAGGCACAGGAAGCAAACCGATGATTCCAGTCGATGTGCCTGAAGCAGCATACCCATATGTGACCCATAGCAGCCGTTATTTAGATCAGCAGAAAGCACTTCATGAAGCTGAGTCGGTGGCGGTAATCGGCTCAGGGCAGAGTGCAGCTGAAATTTTCTTAGACCTGCTTCAGCATCAAAAGAAAGGGCAGCAGCTTTCATGGTTTACGCGTTCTAGTGAATTTAGAGAGCTGGAGACAGCAGAACTTGGCCAAGAGCTTTTTACACCAAAGTATGTCGAGTATTTTCATTCGCTTCCTTATGAAGAACGTATGAACACATTGCCTAGGCTGACAGGATTAAGAAATGGCATCGATGCATCGACGCTTTCTCGCATTTATCAGGAGCTGTATCATCGCTCCGTTTCAGGTGAAGAGCCATCTGTGCTCATTCAGCCAATGACCGAGCTTGAAGCGATTCAAAGAGGAGAGCATCAGCCTTTGGAGCTGCACCTCAAACAGTGGCAGCTGAAGAAAGAAAAAAGCATAACTGTAGATCATGCTGTATTGGCTACAGGGTATACACCGAATATTCCTGAATGGTTTAGCGCATACGAACCTTTGATTGAATGGGAAAGTGATGAGCATTTTAAAGTGACAGACGACTTCAGGCTTGTGTTCAAAGACAAGCGTTCAAATCATTTCTTTACATTCACGAATCTTGATCATTCTCATGGAACAGCGGCGACCAATTTGAAACTATCGATTTACCGCAACCAGAAAGTCATTCGAACCATTCGCGGGGTCGAGGAAACGCCAGTCAAGCAAGAAACTGCATTTCAGCAATTTGAATAAAACATAGAAAAGGGCCCAAGCATAGGGCCCTTTTTTATTAGATCGTCGTTTCTTTTTTTACTTTTGGTTTTTCAAGTTTCCATTTGAAGATTTTGTTGAGGATTTGATAGATTTTCTTAGATTCTTTCGTTACGAGCGGTCCTAAGATCGCAAGGATTAAGACATACAATGCAGCAAAGGGCTTCAAAGTAGCGGCAAGTCCGCCGGCGATGCCAAGCTCGGCAACGATGATTGAAAACTCTCCTCTCGATACGATGGTTAATCCAATATTAGAAGAGGCTTTATGAGAAAATCCAGCTCTCCGTCCAGCGAACATTCCGGCAGTGAAGTTCCCAATTAAGGTAAGAATCACAGCACCGATCGCAAGCCAGAAGGCATCACCCAATGTAAACGGATCGATACTGAGACCAAAGCTGAAAAAGAACATCGCTCCAAAGAAATCTCTAAACGGAACCACGAGATGCTCGATGCGGTCTGAGTGCTCTGTTTCTGAGAAAACAAGACCAAGTAAGAGAGCCCCAATAGCCTCTGCTACATGAATTGTTTCTGAAAAACCAGCGACAAAGAACAAAGCGGCAAAAATCACAATGATGAACACTTCGTTCGAACGGATATCAAACAACTTATTTAATAGTTTTGGCAGCTTCCGCGCAATGATAAAGAAAAGCATCATATAACCAAAAGCGATTAAAATCGATAATAAGGCACCGCCAACAGTAGTAGCATCTCCAAGGACAAGACCTGATACGACGGATAAATATACGGCAAGGAAAATATCCTCAAACATAATAATCCCTAGAATTAACTCTGTTTCAGGATTTGCCGTCCGTTTCAAATCGACAAGGACTTTGGCCACAATGGCACTGGATGAAATGGTGATCACACCTGCCATAATGAGAACCTCAAGGAATCCAAATCCTGTGATAAAACCGTAGAGCAGTCCTAAGCTGAAGTTGATCAAAATATAAATAGATCCGCCGACTGCAATAGATTTACCCGATTTAATGAGTTTTCCGACAGAGAACTCAAGTCCAAGATAGAAAAGAAGGAACAGGACGCCCATTCTGCCAAAAAACGAAATGATCTCCGTGCTTTCGATAAATTTCAAATCAATGATCCCGATAGTTGGAGCATGCGGCCCAACAATCATTCCGAGGACAATGAGAAAAGGGATGATAGAAAATTTAATTTTATTGGCGATTAAGCTGGCGATGGCGATAAGAATTAGCGCCGTCCCAACTTCAAAGACTAAATGATCCATTCATCACTCTCCCCCTCTAGAAAGAAAATCACGTACCAATCGCTTCAAGTGTTTTCTTTCGCCCGAAATGACCATCGTATCATTTGCTTGAATAATCGAATCGGCACCAGGGTTGAGTAATTTTTCATTTGTATGTTTAATGATCGCAATCACGGTGACTTCATAATTTTGTCTCACATCTAAATCACCGAGTGTATGTCCAACCGCTTTTGCACCTTTTTCCACCTTAAACCATTCAATGATCAAGTCGTTGAAGGCCATTTCAATGGTTTCTAGTGCCTGCGGTTTATACACCATACCGCCGATAATAGCAGCGATTTGCCGGGATTCAGCATCATCGAGTGAAATGGTAGACAGCACTTCATCTGGATCATCATCGTCAAAACGATAAATTTCCCGTCTGCCATCATCATGAATCACAATCGTCATCTTTTCTCTATTTCTCGTTTCAATTTCAAATTTCTTTCCGATCCCAGGAAGATCATTTTCTTTAATGTTCATTTTATCCCTCCGAATTTGATAGGCTGTGTTTTTCAAATAGTAAATGCGGATGAAATAAAATGAATCAGTAGAGGTAATTAGATTGATACATAACGGGGATCGCACACTTCATTTCCAAAAAACATAGATCAATGGACAATGCAGCTGATGGGGCAGGCTTTGGCAGAAAAGTCTTGGCATCCACCATGGATAATCTGTCCTTCAACAGAATGGATGAAGCATGTTTTTTTGAAAATGAAGGTGTCTTCACAGCATTGATTTCTTCATCATAAATGGATGGAGAAATCATGCTAGGTATACTCGCTTCTGCCTGTGAAGCAAAAACGACATTTGAAAAAGGAGAAAACATGACGATGAAGCTAACCAATATTATGATGGAACATCTGATCAATCATCCTCCTCCTTTCAAATTTATTTTCTTTCTTTTTTTACTATATAAAAATATATTTCTTGTTTCAATCATTATGCTTATTTTAGTATCAATTGATCTTGAAATTTTTTATTTAGAGAAAAAGGTTTTACATGATGGAAATGGAAGTAAGTGATGAGCTTTTAAAAGAAGAGGGGGATGGATGATGACATATATCAATTGTCAGTTAGACGGGGATGTTTTTGAAATCGTTTTCAATAGGCCTGAAGCTTATAATTCTTTTCATGTGGACATGTTTGCTGAATTCAAAGAAGCATGTGATGCAGCGGAGGAAAGCAGTGCAAAAGTCGTTGTCATCAAGGGAGAGGGAAAAGGATTTTCAGCAGGCGGAGATATTGGGATGATGCTTAAGCAGGAAAGTGAAGAAGATTTCCATCGTGTGATGGATTTGATCGAGGGAATTACACTTTCTCTAGCTAGTATGAAAAAAGTGACGATTGCGCTTGTCCACGGGTCAGCAGCAGGCCTCGCTTTTAGCTTTGCCCTAAGCTGTGACTACTTGTTTATGCATCAGGATGCAAAACTCGCCATGAATTTTAATGGAGTAGGATTAATTCCAGATGGCGGGGGGCATTTTTTCCTCACAAAAAGAGTGAGTGAGCAAACCGCTAAACAATTGATTTGGAGCGGACAAAAGCTGCCAGCTGAAGAAGCGTTAAAGCTGCGCCTTGCAGACGGGGTGTTTCAGGATGAGGTCGATACGTACCAAAAAGTGTGTGTGAAGCCATTTATGAACATGCCGCTTCAAGCCTTTATCGAAACAAAGATGATCTATTTCCAGCAGTCAGAATCAAAGCTCTTAGCAGTTCTTCAAAAAGAGAGAGCAGCACAGGCAAGACTGAGAAAAAGTCATGATCACAAGGAAGGTATACAAGCCTTTTTAGAAAAAAGACGTCCTGTCTTTCAAAAAGCATAAATGAACATGAGGCCGGCGAAAGCCGGCTTATTTAACGTTCAAATAAAAGCAGCTTTCCTGCTTGATCAACGAGTCGATGAGAATGTTTTGTATATTGCTGTTCCATTAAGCGATGACGTCCTAATTCCTTTGCTTTCTCATCACTATCCGCTGTGATTTTTTCATTTAATAAAGTATCACCCGACCGGTCAAATACGGTTAAAAAGTATGTCTTCTCCATTCCTCATCTTCCTTTCCTCTGTTTTTAATGTAATTAAACATGGAATAAGTCAAAACCTCTTTTTTAGCCCTTAAAAATGTGTTTTTTAGATTGAGAGTGATAGAACGTGCATTCGTAAAAATGGCATGATAAAATATGGACAATGACAGTATCGGACAAGGAGATAGACGTTTGACTAAGCTCACCTTTATTCATGCCGCAGATTTACATTTAGACAGTCCATTTGCAGGAATGTCGACGATACCTAATTCTATATTTAAGCGGCTCAAAGAAAGTACATTTCAAAGTGCTAAGAACATCTTTGATCTTGCCGTTGCGCGGGCGGTAGACTTTGTGCTGCTGAGCGGAGATTTATTTGATGAATCCAATCGCAGCTTAAAAGCACAGCTGTTTTTAAGAAATCAGTTTGTAAGACTGCAAACGCACGGGATTGAAGTCTTTATTATTTATGGGAATCATGATCATTTAGGCGGGGAATGGACACCGATTGAGTGGCCTGAGAATGTACATGTCTTTACGAGCAGTACACCAAGTGAGCACTCCTATTATCGAGGGGAGCAGCTTGTCGCCAGTATTTATGGGTTTAGCTACAAAGAGCGGGCTGTCTATGAAAATATGACATCTCATTATGTCAAAACAACAGACGCTGCCTATCACATTGCAATGCTTCACGGCACATTAGCCGGACAAGAAGGACATGATGCATATGCCCCATTTCAGCTTCAGCAGCTCATAGCACGGGATTTTGATTATTGGGCGCTCGGACATATACATAAAAGAGCCCTCCTGCATGAAGACCCATATATACTTTATCCTGGTAATGTGCAGGGCAGACATATAAAAGAAACGGGAGAAAAAGGCTGTTACTTGATTCACCTTTCCGAAGATTCACGGGCTGCGGATTTTATCAGCTGTGCAGATATCATCTTTGAGAAACTGGCAATAGACATCACAGAAACGGCTCATATGACGGATCTTGTCACACTTGTGGAAGGCAAAATAAATGACCTGAAAGAGGAAGGCGTTCCTCATTTTGTGAGAATTGAATTGACAGGTGATGCACCTTCTTACTTTGAGCATACGCAGCTTGAGATCCTAGAAGAGCTGTTGACTGTTTTTCATGAGCAGGAGGAAGATGAAGACGTGTTCGTTTGGGTGATATCAATTGACTGCCGAACAAATGAGGATATGATCTATCCAGAGGATTCTTTTTTGAAGGAACTAACAGCAGAAATTGCACAGTTTGAGTCATATGAAGAGCTGCTTTCACCGATCAAGCGTCACCCAATCTACAGGAAGTCAGGAAAAGCGCTCACAAAAGAGGATGAATTGGATATAAAAGAAGAAGCACAAAGGCTGCTGACGGAACAGCTGAAGCAATTATGAGAAAAGGAGAGGTATGATGAAAATACGTTCACTCCATATAGCGAATTTCGGGAAATTTTCAAATCGAACCTTTCACTTTTCTGATGACGGTTTTCAGCTAGTTTACGGCCTGAATGAATCGGGGAAAACGACATTGAAGGCGTTTATTGAATCGATGTTATTTGGTTTTTCAAAAAACAAGATATACAAGCCGAAACAAGGATCTTTCTATGGCGGCTCCCTCACTTGCTTAGATGAGGAGTTAGGTGTCATTCACATTGAGAGATCGTCCGATCGAGGCGGTCAAGCACAGGTGTTTTTACCGAATGGTGAAGTGAAAGATGAAGCATTTCTACGAACTCTTTTAAAGGGAACAGATCGCAGATTATTCCAATCAATCTATTCATTTGATGTGTTTGGTCTGCAAAATGTCCAAGCCTTAAACGAAGATCAAATCGGTGAATTTCTCCTTTTCTCAAGTTTATTTGGCTCAGATGCTGCCTCCAAGATGGATAGCAGGCTGCTTAAGCGGCAGGAGCAGCTGTTTAAACCAAATGGACGCAAGCCGGAATTAAACCAGCAGCTTGATCGTTTAAAAGAGCTGGCTGCACAGCTGAAACAAGCTAGATTGGCAGAAGGCCGTTATACAGAAAAAAAACGGGAGCATTCTGAATTAATAGAGACGATCGCAGCGCTTCAAAAGGAAATGAAGCAGACAGAAGAACAGATTCAGCAGTTAAACGAACACATTCGACTTTATCCCATGATAGAGAAGAAGATGGAGTTAAAAAAAGAATTAGCCCGTTATCCAGAACGAGTCAAACGCTTTAGAGCAGAAACAGAGCATGAATTGGATAAATTAGAATCACACCTTCACCCGAAAAAGGCTCAAATGACTGCACTAAAGCAAAAATTAGATCATTTGCAAACCTCGCTGGCACAAGTTCAACCGCTTTATGACAAGGATACATTACTGGAGATGAAGCGTGTTGTTGATGAATCTTCTCATGCTGAACGTGTCAAAAACCGCTTAGCTGAATGTAAAGCAGAACGTGATTCAGTGAAACAAAAAATGGACGAAGCCGCAGCGAAGCTAAAGTGGCAGCGTTCAGTCAAGCTTGATCAGATTGACGACTCCCTTGAATTTGAGTGGGAATTAAAGGAGGCTGTCAGCCAATACGTTCGTTTAATGGACAGAAAGGCACAGCTGGATGACCGGTTTGATCATGCAAGACATGAGCTGGAAGAAGCGGAAACCGCTTTAAAAGGATTAAAGGAACAGCAGGCCAAATCGCACAGTTCAGTGGAAGCTGGGGAAACAAGAACAAAAGAGAAACGGGTTCATTCCCGGGCGTGGTTATTTCCTGTGATGGTGATATTTGATGCTGCATTTCTGCTTGTCCTTTTCTTTTTAACAGAGTGGTGGGTTACTTTCTTATTTGCAGGGTTTTCTGTTTTTGTCTTCTTTGCTATTTACCCATTTTTGAAATCGACACAGGTGAAACACGGAAGCGGCAGGGGAACATTCGATTCCTTCCAAGTGCAGGCAGCTTCAGCTGAAACGCTTGTGAGGCAGAAGGAGCTTTTGTACGAAAGGATCATCCGGCAATATGAAGACTGGGAGCAGGAGCTGGAACCTGTCCAGCAGCAAGTAGAGGAAAAGAAAAGACAGCTGGGCTTGTCCTCAGAGCTTTCTTTCCTAGTAGAAGCCTTCCTTATCCTGAAGCAATTAAAAACGAATACAGCGGGATATGAGGAGCTTAGCCGGGAAATAGACGAGCTTGCCGGCCAGCAATCCAATTATGAGCAAAGGGTGGAAGCGTTAAGCAGTCTTCTGCAACGAAAGGAAGGCACCATTCAAGAGAACATCTCGGCCTTTCAAGAGATGTTGAAAGATGAGGCGAAAAGAGAAAAAGAACGTCAGACATTGGATGTATCGATTCAACATGTGAAACAGCAGATCACGACACTAGAAGGGGAAATTGACTATTACGAAAAACAAATGGACGCGCTTTTTCGTCAAGTAGAGGCAGAGTCCAAAAAAGATTATCAAATTCTTTCCCATCTATCGAAAGAATATCGGGAGCGGCTTTCCCATTTGCAGCAGCTGAATCAAGAGCTGCATAGAAGCGGCTGCTTTGATGAGGAAGAATCGATTGTTCGTAAAGGATTGCGTCTGCTTGAAGAAGAGTGTGCGGAAGCAAAGCAGCACCTGAATAACATACAATCGAATGCGGCGAAAATGGAAAAACGTCTGGCAGAACGAGCAGTGGAAATCCGGCAAATAGAAGCTTCAGGTACGGTGTCTGATTTGACTCATCAGCTTTCAGTTGAGCAGGAGCATGCAAAGCACCTTGCGAAAAAATGGGCGGCGGTTCAGCTTGTTCGCTCCGTCATTCGAGAAAAATTGAATGAACATAAAGAAAAAAGGCTGCCAGCACTGCTGCAAACAGCTTCCCGCTTTATTCAGCCGTTAACGAATGATCGATATGAAGCCATTTTATTTTCACCCGAGGATGACCGGCTGATCGTGAAAAGGATGGACGGACGAATATTCCGCCCAGAAGAGCTCTCGCAAGCAACATGTGAACAAGTCTATCTGGCCATTCGTTTTGCACTCGCCTTGTCTCATCAGCAGGAATGTCAGCTTCCGTTTATGATGGATGACAGCTTCGTTCATTTTGATCATGTTCGTCTAGGAAGAGTGCTGGAGTTGATGAATGAACTCACGCGTTATGAAACACAGCTGTTTTATTTTACCTGTCATCAGCATATGATGCAGGCAGCAGAAGATGGACAGATTACGAGTTTAGCAGTTGAATGATTGACAAATAATGACTTATGTTATACTTATATGAGCAGAAACATGGAAGGAGCTTTTATTGAATGGCTAAAGGGATCATGACCTATGATGTCGGCGAACAAGTTGACCTGCATTTATTAATTAAATCATCTACTAAAGGGATTGCAAGTAATGGCAAACCATTTTTAACGCTCATTCTTCAAGATCAAAGTGGAGATATTGAGGCGAAACTATGGGATGCAAAGCAGAATGATGAAATCACCTACGGCCCGCAAACCATCGTGAAGGTAGTAGGCGACATTCATCATTATCGCGGGAGGAATCAGCTGAAGCTTAGGAATATACGCCCTGTTGCTGAAAACGAGCAAATTCGAATTGATGACTTTCTCGAAACAGCTCCTATTCCAAAACACGATATGATGGATACGATTATGCAATATATCTTTGATATGAAAAACCCTAATATTCAGCGTGTTACAAGGCATCTGCTAAAGAAATATGGACAGGAATTTGCTGATTATCCGGCAGCGACAAAAAATCATCACGAATTTGTCTCTGGACTCGCTTACCACGTTGTGTCCATGCTGCATTTAGCAAAATCCATTGTTGACTTATATCCATCACTAGATCGAGATCTTTTATATTCAGGCATCATTCTTCATGATTTAGGGAAAGTCAAAGAGCTTTCGGGTCCAGTCTCCACGACATATACGGTGGAAGGGAATTTAATTGGCCACATTTCCATTATGGTGACAGAAATTGCGAAAGCTGCGGAAGAGCTTAGCATTGATTCTGAGGAAATTCTCATTTTACAGCACTTAGTCCTGAGTCATCATGGAAAAGGGGAATGGGGCAGCCCGAAACCACCAATGGTGAAAGAAGCTGAAATTCTCCACTATATTGATAATTTAGATGCGAAAATGAACATGATGGATCGTGCGCTTGAGCATGTG
Source organism: Bacillus sp. FSL M7-0791 (assembly GCF_038627085.1). NCBI lineage: Bacteria > Bacillati > Bacillota > Bacilli > Caryophanales > Bacillaceae > Bacillus > Bacillus sp. FSL M7-0791. The sequence continues at coordinate 976,220 of NZ_CP152022.1, forward strand.
AAACCAGGAGAATATACAGAACGTATTTTTGCACTTGAGAATCGTTCGTTTTATAAACCAACCTTCCATCACGAATAATCATGTCAAAACGTCCGTTTATGCGGGCGTTTTTTTCATAACTTGTCTTCTTTTCGCATAAGCATGTAACACAAAGGAAGAGAGGAATGTCCTTAAGAAAAGGAGGCGATGAAAAAATGTTGTTTTTTCCGTGGTGGGTGTATGCATGTATTATCGGCATTATTTTCTGTGCGTATAAATTAATGACAACAGCCAAAGAGGAGCAAGAAATTGATCAATCCTTTATTGAAAAGGAAGGAGAAATTTTTATCGAGCGAATGGAACAGGAAAGAGAGCGCAGACGCCAGAATCAGCAGGTGAAAAGATCACAGGATACTGCGGCACATGAAGATCATTCAATTGCTTAATCTCGTCATACAAAACCCCTCTGCACGATGACGGCAGAGGGGTTTTTTGTGATTACTGGTTCTGTTGTGTCTGCTGATTTTGTGCAGGCTGTTCAGATTTTTCTTTGAACGTTTTTTGAAGCTCTTTATCTTTTACTTTCACATCAGCATCTTTTACTAATTTGTTTAAGATGTTTTGGATTTCATTTGTGTCTGCTTGTTTTTGGTCAAGCAGTTCTTTTTTCAAGTCCGCTTTCATGTCATCATATTTACCGCGTTCTTCAGTCTTTTTAATGATATGGTAGCCGAATTGGGATTTTACTGGCTTGCTGATTTCATTTACTTTTAGTTTGAAAGCTGCTTTGCTGAAGTTCTCGTCCATTTGGCCTTCTTTTGCGAACCAGCCTACATCGCCGCCTTGTGCTGCTGAAGCAGTATCAGTTGAATATTCAGAGACAAGGGAATCCCATTTTTCACCTTTATCTAATTTCTTTTCCACTTCGTCAGCTGTTTTCTTATCAGCTACTAAAATGTGGCTTGCACGGATTTTTCCTTTAAGGTCATCGTAATACGATTTTACTTCTTTATCAGTGATTTTGATGTTAGCTTTGGCAGCCTTTTGAGTCAGCAGCTCATATTTCACTTGATCTTTGATGTAATCTTTACCGAATTCATCTTGAAGCTGTTTTAAACGATCTTCACCAAGTGTCTTTTTATATTCTTCCAATTTCTTATCAATTTCTTTATCAGATACTTTGTATTTGTCAGCAAGAACCTTTTGTTGAACAAGTAGGTTTAGAGCATCTCCACCTGCTTGTTTCTTAAGAGTTGTATAAAGTTCTCCTTTTGTGACATCTCCTGATTTCGTTGTGGCGATCACATCTTTATCACCGCTACTGCATGCGCCAAGAGTTAAAACACTTACTGCTGTTACAGCTGCTAAAGCCATTTTTTTCATTCAAAAAACACTCCTAATCTTTCCAATTTATTTATCATTGCTTGTATCATAACATATTGTGACACGCTGTAAAAAGAAATGCAAATGGAAGGGCATTCGTCTAGTCAAAAAATTGCGAGCGACATACACATATAGTGATCACAAAAAGGAGGCTGAATTATATGGGAGCAGGATATTCTAATGGGTTTGCTTTATTGGTCGTGCTATTCATTTTGCTGATCATCGTTGGTGCAGCATATCTTTACTAATTAAATCGCTGTGACAGAAGGGAGCCGTCCTGCCGTGCGTGAGGGCGGTTCTTTTTTCAAACGATGACAGGTGCCTAAACGTTTTTTATTTTTCTGCATACACTGAGCTTAGAACAGAGGAAGAACTGGCAGGAGGTGTTTTCACATGGGAGGAGAAGTCTTTGCTGGCGGTTTTGCACTAGTCGTCGTATTATTCATTTTATTGATCATCATCGGTGCATCTTGGATTTGCTAATTCAAATATACACAAAAAGCTGCCCTCAAACTGGCAGCTTTTGCTTTGATCTTAAATGGAAATGGTAATTTCAACAAATGATGAGATAAGTAAGATCAGTATCGATACATTGATAAAGCGAAACACCTTATCTTGCCGTTCTTCAGGAATCTCTCTGACAAGGCATAATGTATTAGTAAGCCTGTTTATTGAATACACAATAAACGCGGCAAAGACGATGAAGTAAAATAAAACTATCGGAGATCCCCCCTCTCTATGCTATTCCCATACTACATTACCAAATTTTTTATGAAAAAGATAGAAGTTGGCTTTAAAAACCTCATGATGAGGAAGTTTGGTCAACTAAAATATCAAACTCGTCTTGAGCTTGATCGATGATGCAGGATTTAGGTGCTTTGAGCAGCTTCCATGCAAATAAAAAGTCAGGCAAACAATAGCCTGCATGTATACTAGCGATGATGATAAAATAGTGTGCGTACATAGGAAACGCCACGCCTAACACAAAGTAAACCGGTGAGATGACACAAAACGGGCTGAGAAGTGAAAAAAGCATCACTTTCTTAGGCACGCGCTGCCAGCAATTTCGTTTCATCAATAGCGTCATTTTTTTCTTATTTTTCATCACTGGGATCAAGTGAACCACACGGTGGACAAGCAATGTCACAAGTAAGAGCACGGCAAAAAGCGGTGCGTTATGGCTGCTTAGCCTCGTTTCAGGATGAGTCAGTTGAAAACATAAAAATGCCATAATGAAAAAAAGGATAGCAAGACTTATGGCAGAAATCATCATTCTCGTATAACCATAATCCTTTTCAAGATTAATGGTCTTCCAACAATTCATTTTTCATCCTTCCAATCTAAAAATCGAATTGAATATCTCAAGATAATTTACTCTTCCTGAGGATAAAAATCAATGGTTTTGATGAAAAAAAATAAAATGGTGCCTTCATATGGAATAAAGAGAGGAAACTTTGGATTTTTCAAGAAAAAAGAACTGAAGGGGGAGGTTCGTCTCTTTCGTCAATGAGTAATTTCGGCTAAAATAGAAGGACTAAGAGAAAGAGGGAACGTACATGAGTATTGAGGAACGAATGAGCCAGCTTGAATATTATATGGAACTTTTATTGACGGCAACCGATATGAGCCGTTATCCATATTATGCGTTATTGATCAGGCAGCGTGTATCGAAAGAAGAGGCAGAGGAAATTGAGCGTATTTGTGCTGAGCTTTCAGAGGAAATGGATAAGCAAAAAGCACAAGGCTACGTCATGTTTGACGATCTCCTTGCGCTCTTTGCGGGACAGTTAATTGAAAAGCTGGATGTTCATGAGACGATATTTGCTTTGCATGATCAAGGGCTCTTTCAGCCGCTAATGAATGAATTTATAAAGATCATTAAACAATTTGATTTGTTTTAGACGCTTTTTCTGCTGCCTCAGCTGAGTTTTCGAGTTCCTCAGTCTTTTTTGTGACTTTTCCTTGCTCATTCAAAAAGTCCTTCTCAATGTTTGAAAACGATTTCTCAAAAATCTCCATGAAATCCTCACCATAAATGTTTCGGATGATACACATCATTTCTAAAATCTCAGGGAACTTTCCGTAAATGTCATGAAGCGGCTGTGCGCCTTTGACAATACCAGTTCGGGCCGGGTCATAATCTTCGAGTAGTTTATGGAATGTCTCTTCGCCTTTTGGCGTTAGCTCAATATACGTATTGCGCTTATCGTTTAACTTTTTAGAAAATTTTAAAAATCCTCGTTCCTCCAGTTTCTTGGAGAAGTTAAACGCCGTTGATACATGCATGACGCCAAACTTTGCAATTTCTGATATTGAAGCTCCTTTTAATTGATACGCAATCCACAAAATATGATGTTCATTGATATTTAGGTTATACGGTTTGATCCACTGCTGCCAGTCCTTTTCAATGGATTTCCAAAGAGCTTTGCTCAATTGGGCCATTCTTTGACTGAATAAAAGTGCTTCTTTTACATCGAAAGGCTGTTCCGAATGATTCATCCATTTCACCTACTTCTCTTTTTCTTGTAATTCTATTATGCCAATAAAATAAAGATTAATAAAGCTGAAAATTCAAGAATTTTTAAAAGTCATGAAAAACATTGTCAAAATAACCTTTTTTCAACAAAAAAAGTGCGGGATACGCACCCCGCACACTTTTGTAAACGAATATTTTTTTGTGAGTATATTAGTTTTGTAAGGTTTTCTCCAGTTGTTTGAGCTTTTCCTCAATTTCCTGAATTTCCTTTTGTAAGTCCTGCTGATGAGGTTTGATTTCTTCGCGCCATTGCTGAATCGATGTTTGCAATTCAGACCCGACTTCTTTAATCACCTCTGCGCTTTCTTTTGCTGTTTCCACAATTTGCTCTTTTAAAGCTTGTCCATCTCTTTTTAATTTTGTCAGCGTATCTTCGAATTTGTCATAGCCGTCTTTCACTTTTCCGCGCACATCTCTGCCAGAAGAGGGAGTCGTCAGGAGCACTGCCGCACCTCCGAGGAGACCGCCTACAAATAATCCTGTTAATAAAGAACGTCCACTAGCCATTCAAATCACCTCTAGTCAAATTTTACACATTCGCATGTTCTCTCTGAGCTGACGATCAGCTTCATTGAACTTCCATACATAGCTTGCTTTATTTTAGCATACTTTTGAAGAAAAGGGAGGGGAGAAGGTTGTCTGTCTTTCTGTTCGTTTTTATGTGTATCGTCATCGTTTTTACAGGTGGTTCTATTCATTATGCAAGACAGCTTGGGTATGCAGGGTCTTATCCGCCAAAACATGTTTTAAAGCAAAAAGCACTTGTGTGTGCGGCTGGTGCAGGAATTTCGCTCCTCATTTTGCTGCTGACCCTTTTTCTTTTATAAAAGCATGAAAAAAACCTCTTCATCTATCATGAAGAGGTTCGGTTATTCGTTAAGCAACTTCTATCATTCTTGCACGTCTCAGAATGGACTGAGCAATTGGGAAGACAAATACCATAGCAATGGTATTAATCACGGCTGCTGGCAGGACAACACCCACAAGAAGTGCCGGTAATGCAGCTGGCAGTCCAGTGATCAATAAAGCGGCAGATAAGAAAATCACGCCGGATACGATGGTTCCAATCGCAGTTAACACAGCGGTCAGCACCACTTTGTTCTTTATCTTCAAGCAAGATAAGAAAAGGGCTAAGAAGATAAAGGCTGTCACTGGCTTATCAATCATATTCGGAATTTGTCCGCCTGGGAATCCCGTTGTTAATGCAGAAATCACGCCAGTCACTAGCGCAATTACGACAACATGCTGTACCTTTGGGAAAAGGATGATGCTTAAAAACATCATGACCAGCATCATGTCAGGTTTCATTCCAAAAAAGATGGGCGGGAAAATCGTATGCAAGACAGCTCCCATTGCTGCAAGCAATGACATAATCACTAATTCTTTTGTTTTCATTTCTATGCTCTCCTCTGCTAAGCTCTTATAGGACTCTCCAATAATATGGCTCATCATTTATTGCAAGAGTCATGACTTTATATTTCTCGTTATTATAACAAATTTATTTCCCTATAGAAAAGCCTTTTTACTCATTTTCTTGCTGGAACTTTTTCATAAAGTCCGCAAGCTTTTGGCAGTCTTCAATTGAGACCGCATTGTAAATAGATGCTCTGCATCCACCGACAGAACGGTGGCCGGCAAGTCCAACCATTTGCTCTTGCTTTGCTTTTTCCACAAAGGAAGAAGTAAGTGCATCATCGCGAAGAGTAAAGGTGACATTCATATGCGAACGGCTGTCAGCGCGCGCATGTCCTTGATAAAAACCGCCGCTTTGATCAATGGTATCATAGAGAATACCTGCTTTTTGTTCATTGCGTTTTTCCGCTGCTTCTACACCGCCAGCTTGTTTGACATGCTCAAGGACAAGTGACAGCATATAAATCGCAAAAGTCGGTGGTGTATGATAAAGAGAATTGGCTTTTGCGTGTGTTGAATATTTTAATATTTTCGGCGTGCTGCTTTTCTCTTTCTCTAATAAACGTTTGCGCGCAATCACAATCGTGATACCTGAAGGTCCTAGGTTTTTTTGTGCCCCAGCATAGATGAGATCAAATGAAGAAACGTCTATTTTTTTGCTGAGAATATCACTGGACATATCCGCAATGAGCGGGAGTGACGTGTTCGGGAACGTTTTCCACTGGGTACCGAAGATCGTATTGTTCGATGTGATGTGTAAGTAAGCACCATCTGTTAAACCGGAAGCATCTACTTCTGGAATATACGAGTAGTTGTCATCTTCACTTGAAGCAAGCACAGATGTCTGACCAAACCCTTTTGCTTCTGACAATGCTTTTTCTGACCAAGCGCCTGTTTGAATGAAATGAGCTGTTTCGCCTTTATGTAAGAAGTTCATAGGAATCATCGCAAATTGAAGACTAGCTCCGCCTTGTAAAAAGAGGACTTCATAATCTTCTGGAATGTCCATCAACTCCATCAAAAGCGCTTTTGCTTTATTGTGGACTTCTTCATATTCACCGCTGCGATGAGAAAGCTCCATCACAGACATCCCAGTTTGTTTAAAATCAACAAGTTCTTCCTGTGCTTTTTGAAGCACTTCTAGCGGCAATGCCGCCGGACCAGCATTAAAATTCGTTGTTCGCTTCATCACAATCTCTCCCTATTTCTCGCGTTAATGGATCAAAAGATAAAACCATCCTATCACAAATTTGAAGCATTTGGACAAAAAATTTGAATCGTTCAAAATATCTTACTATTAAGAGAAGGAAGCGATGAAAAGGGGTAAAAATAAGAAAAACCTCATCTGTTAAGATGAGGTAAGCCGCGTGTGGATGGCAGAGGAAATGTCTTTTAAATCCTCTGACGTGTATTGATCTTGATGTGATTTCCATACGGCACCAAAGCCATCGCCTTTTCCGTAGCGCGGAATGATGTGCATATGGTAATGGAACACCGATTGACCGGCTTTTTCACCGTTGTTGTTCAGGAGGTTTAACCCGATTGGTTCAAATTCCTGTTTGATCGCCCTTGCAATTTTCGGAATCGCTTGGAAGTAGTGGTTAGACACTTCTGGTGTCATCTCATAGATGTTTTCTTTATGTATTTTCGGAATTACAAGGGTATGTCCTTTTGTTACTTGGCTGATATCAAGAAAAGCCAATACATGCTCGTCTTCATATACTTTTGCACATGGAATGTCTCCATCAATGATCTTGCAAAAAATGCAGTCGCTCACGCCATGTCACTCCTCATTATTTTTCCTTTATCGTATCACAAAAAGAAGCAAAAAAGAAAACAGGACAAGCGAACTCCTTTGGTCGCTCATCCTGCTCCTGCAGAAGAAATGCTGATGCTTTCATTCGAATGCCTTTTGAATTCTCTATTTATTGAAATAAAGAATTCACGTGCCTGCTATTTCTGCCGTAAACACCTCATTTGACGTTTTGGTTTGTCGTATACATATTGTATAGGACACAAAAATCAAGAATCAGTGAAGCAAAACAGAAGCTAAGGTTTTTAGATGAAAAACCAACTTGTCATGCGGTTCTTTGCCTTTAACAAACACCTCATTTACTTATTGGTCATCAAGTTCATTTCTTCTACATACATTATGATGACCAAGGCGCCTATTTTTTATTCATGACTCGTCTATAGGTAAACATTTCAAATTATCATTCGTTTTTGTTACTATAAAGGAAAAAAGAAAGAAAGGAACGAATTCATGTCCCTTCTCACTGTAAAAGATGTAACGGGCGGATATACGAAGAATCCCGTTCTAAAAAATATTTCATTTGAATTAGAAAGAAATCAAATCGTCGGTCTCATTGGCTTAAACGGGGCGGGGAAAAGTACAACCATCCGACATATTATCGGGCTCATGAAACCGCATAAAGGTGTCATTGAATTAAATGGACGAACCCTTCAAGACGACCAAGAGGCGTATCGTTCACAATTTACGTTTATTCCTGAAACACCTGTTTTATATGAAGAATTAACGTTAAAAGAGCATTTAGAGCTGACAGCGATGGCTTACGGTCTATCAAAGGAACAATTAGACGAACGCCTGCCATCGTTGCTGAAAGAATTTCGAATGGAGAAAAGGCTGAAATGGTTCCCTGCTCATTTTTCAAAAGGAATGAAGCAGAAAGTCATGATTATGTGTGCATTCCTTGTGGAACCAGAGCTGTATATCATCGATGAACCGTTTTTAGGGCTTGATCCTCTTGCAATCAATGCACTGCTTGAACGGATGAATGCTGCGAAGAAAAGCGGCGCTAGTGTCCTGATGTCAACGCATATTTTAGCGACAGCTGAGCGCTATTGTGATTCCTTCATTATTTTGCACGAAGGGGAAATCAGAGCGAAAGGAACACTGGCAGAGCTGAGAGAACAGTTCGATATGAGAGATGCGACACTCGATGATCTTTATTTGGAATTAACAAAGGAAGAAAGCTATGAGTAAAACAACGCTTACTATCTGGAAATCAAGATTAGAGGAACACATACAAGAAACAAGAAAATACTTAAAATACATGTTCAACGATCATCTTGTCATTGTGCTCATTTTTTTCCTTGCAGGCGGAGCAAGCTGGTACAGCAACTGGCTCAAACATATTCCGGCTCACTTCCCATCCTACTGGGTGATGGCAGTTGTTTTCTCATTGGTACTTACAAGCTCATACGTACGTACGTTGATTAAAGAAGCCGATCTCGTGTTTTTGCTTCCTTTGGAAGGGAAGATGGAGCCTTACTTAAAACAGGCGTTTAACTTTAGCTTCATTTCTCAGCTGTTTCCTCTCATTGCTGTATCCATTGTCGCACTTCCGCTTTATTCGGCGGTGTCTTCAGGAGGCATCACGGAGTATGTGCTGATATTGGCGCAAATGATCTTAATAAAGGGCCTGAATACAGCCATTCAATGGAGAATGACTTATTTTCAAGGAAAACACGTGAGATGGCTCGATGCAGCCCTTCGTTTTCTATTAAATATGATGTTGATTTACACCGTTTTACAGGCAGCCTATGCGATTGCAATCGTTTTTTATCTTATCTATGGTGTCTATCTCGTCTACTTAACAAATGCAGTGAAAAAACAGCCCTTTCAATGGGAAATGCATATTTCTGATGAATTAAAACGGAAGCAGCGCTTTTATCGTTTGGCAAACTTATTTACAGATGTGCCTCACTTAAAGAAACAGGTGAAAAGAAGAGCATACATGGACTGGATTTTGAAGTTTGTTCCTTACGATCAGCGTAAAACTTTTTCTTATATGTATGTGAGGGCGTTTGTACGCTCAAATGACTATTTTGGTCTCGTGTTTAGATTAACGGCTGTGTTTGTCCTGATTATTTTGTATACAGGTGCAGCAGGCTGGGTGGGTGCGTTACTAGTCTTGTTCACAGTATTTATCACAGGTGTACAGCTTGTGCCGTTAACGAAGCACTTTGCTCATCTTTCATTACAGGCACTCTATCCAGTTTCTCAAAAAGAAAAGGATCGAAGCTTTTTTGTTCTCGTCCGTAATGTGCTCATCATCCAATCGATATTGCTGAGCTGTGCGCTACTTCCAGCAGGAGGCTGGCAGGGAAGCGGACTTGCCTTTCTCATTTCTTTAGCATTTGTGCTTGTCCTCTTTAAGCCTTACGTGCAAAGCAGGTTAAAAAAGATGAGATAAGTGGAGATTACAGCGAGCGTATGATGACATCAAGGAGGGGACCGGATGAATGCAGCTGAACGGGAGTTGTATGAAGAAGCCATTCTTTTTCAAACACGTTTTTTAAGAAAACCTTCAAAGATCGAACGGTTTTCAAAAGGAGTTCAGCAGCAGGTGAACCGCCGAATTCCTGCCAGGTTTCATCAAGTCATCACAAGTGCAGTCAAAACAATGGTTGAATCCACCGTATCAGGATCACACTTTACTTCATTTTCAGTGATTGATGAACAATTATCTATTGTAGAACGAAATGAACTGGCAAAGGATAAAGTGAAGTATTACCAAAAGGCGGCTGCTATCGAAGGGGTTGGAACAGGTGCAGGCGGTTTATTCCTCGGAATGGCAGACTTTCCGCTGCTGCTGAGCATAAAGATGAAATGCCTTTATGAGCTGGCGTGTATTTATGGCTTTGATTTATCTCAAAAGGAGGAAAGACTCTTTTTGCTCTGCATATTTCAACTCGCCTTTTCCAGCAGTGCCCATCGTCAAAAAATGATGAAGATCATAGATGATTGGGAAACGAGCCGCAAGGAAATGGATTGGTACAGCTTTCAGCAGGAGTATCGAGATTACATTGATCTTGTAAAGCTGTTTCAATTAATGCCGATCGTCGGAGCCGCTGTTGGCGGGGTGGCAAATCATCAGCTGACAGGACAGCTCGGAGAGGTTGCACGCCATGTGTTTCACTTGCGAATATTGAAAGAAATGAAATAGAAAAGCCGCTGATGACAGCCTTATTTTTTCCTTAAAGTTTCCATTCCCCCATTTTATAATAGAGAAAAGCATACTGAAGGAAGGTGTTTTTTCTCATGTTTCACACTAGAAATTCTTCTCAGCACGAAGCCGAATTTGTATTGCTAGATCAACTGGTCGAAGAGGATCATCTGCTTCGTAAAATTGATCGGTACATTGATTTTTCATTTATCGTAGATAAAGTAAAACCGTATTATAGCGAGAATAAAGGTCGTCCTTCTCTTGATCCACTTATTTTGTTCAAAATGATGTTTATCGGATACCTGTATGGTATCCGTTCTGAAAGACAACTTGAAAAAGAAATTTACTATAACATGGCGTATAGATGGTTTTTAGGTTTGAACATCAATGATCCCGTTCCTCATCACTCGACCATTAGCTGGAATCGTCGGACTCGATTCAAAGATACAACGATTTTTCAAGATATCTTTGATGAAATTGTGCTTCAAGCCATCAATCATGATATGGTAGGAGGTCGCGTTCTTTTTACTGATTCAACTCATCTTAAAGCCAATGCCAATAAACATAAATATACGAGAAAAACGATTGAACAAGATACCCAGAACTATATAAATGATTTAGAAGAAGCGATCCAAGAAGATCGGGTGGCACACGGAAAAAAGCCCTTAAAGGTAAAAGAGGAGGTGAAAACGGAAAAAGACATACGCCAAAGTACGACTGATCCTGAAAGTGGCTATCTTTATCGTGAAAACAAACCGGAAGGCTTTTTCTACCTAGACCACCGTACAACGGATATGAAGTACAATATCATCACGGATGCTCATGTCACGCCAGGCAATATCCATGATTCTGTTCCGTATCTCGATCGATTGGATCACCAAATCGCCCGATTTGGTTTTCAAGTAGAAGCTGTTGCCCTTGATTCTGGTTATTTGACTACTCCTATCTGTAAAGGTTTATCGGATCGCCGTATCTTTGGTGTTATCTCTCATAGACGCTTTCATCCAACAAGAGGATTATTTGAGAAGTGGAAATTTCATTATGATTCTGAACATGATCATTACATATGCCCAAATGGTGAGAAGCTATTATATACAACAACTGATCGAAAAGGTTATAGATTCTACAAATCAGACCCTAAAAAATGCGTATCGTGTCCTTTCCTTGAGAACTGTACAAGATCGAAAAAACATCAAAAAGTGATCTCAAGACATGTATGGGAGGAACACAAAGAAAAGATCAGAGAAAATCGTCTGTCTGCTTCTGGAAAAGAGCTATATAAAAAAAGAAAAGAAAAAATAGAGCGAAGCTTTGCAGATTCAAAACAACTGCACGGGCTTCGCTACTGCCGGTTGAGGGGAAAACAAAACGTGAGTGAGCAAGTTCTTCTTACAGCTGCCTGTCAGAACATGAAGAAGATTGCCACACACCTAGCGAAGCTAGGCTAGGTGTGTGGGAGGCTTTTTTCTATTAAATTATTTCATCATATTTACACCTAAAATAAAAAAGATTGTAGAAAAACATAAGTTTCTCTACAATCTGAGCCGCTGATGACAGCGGCTTTTTTTTTATTCATTGTAGGAAAGAACGGCGTTAGCGAGTACCTTTGCTGCGATAGGCATTGCTTTTTCGTTGATATCAAACTTTGGATGATGATGTGGATACACGTCTTGGCTGTTTTCGGGCATGGCGCCTGTGTAGAAGAAGGTACCAGGGACATGCTGAAGGTAGTAAGCAAAGTCTTCTCCGCCCATTTGGGTTTCCGCTTCTTTTACTTCTGTGACACCTTCTGTCTGGTTTGCGATGCCAGCAATATATTCAGTCGGCTTTGGATGGTTTTTGACAGCAGGGTATCCTCTGACGTATTCATATGTGTAGGCAGCATCATGCATCTGGCATACCCCTTTTACCACCTGTTCAATTTCTCGTTCGATGATATGCCGTGCATTTTCTTCAAAGGATCGTGCAGTACCAGTTAAAACAGCTGAGTCTGCAATAACGTTAAAGGCATTCTCCGCTACAAAACCTCCAACAGAAACAACAGCAGAATCAATTGGATTGACTTTACGTGCAACGACTTGCTGCAGGTTTGCGACGATTTGTGAACCGATGAGTACGGCATCTTTTGTTAAATGAGGCTGGGCGCCGTGTCCGCCTTTCCCTTGGACTTGAATGGAGAAACGATCCGCCGCTGCCATAAAGTTCCCGCTTTTATAAAGAATCGTGCCACAAGGCTCTGAAGACCAAAGGTGCGTACCGAATATCACATCGACACCGTCTAAACAGCCGTCTTCAATCATTGGTTTTGCACCGCCGGGAGCATATTCCTCGGCATGCTGATGAATGAGGACGATCTTCCCTTTTAATTGATCACGATGCGTATGCAAAATTTTAGCTAATACAAGAAGTGTCGCAGTATGCCCATCGTGACCGCACGCATGCATCACACCAGGCTTTGTTGATTTGTAAGGTACATCTTTTTCATCGTGGATGGGAAGTGCATCAAAATCAGCTCTGAGGGCAATGGTTGGTCCCGGAGAAGCTCCTTCAATAAAAGCGAGTACGCCATGACCGCCCACCTTGGTGCGCGTAGGTATTTGTAATGTATCATAGTAGCTGGCGATGAAAGCGGCTGTTTCTTCTTCCTGAAAAGAAAGTTCAGGATTCATATGGAGATGGCGTCTAATTTCAACCATTTCCTCATAATGTTCATCAAGACGTTCATTGATGCTTTTTTGTAAAGTGGATATTGTCATTGAATCGAAAACCTCCTTCATGCTCTTTTACTGATTGTATGGTAATTGTTAGAATCTTTCAACAGAAGAGGATTTCGTGGTCAGTATCAAAAGGTCATTTTACATAAAAGTCGAAGTGGATATGAAGCAGGGAAAGGGAGGAGTAGCGTTGGGAAGCTGTCCAAATTGTTCAAAAACATTTTCTTTCGTCGAAAAATTTCATTTATCACATACGAAAATGATGATGTGTCCAAGCTGCCGGCATCAAATCAAAGAAACATTTGTCTCAAAAATGAGTTTTTTCATGATCTGCTTGATTCCACTATTGGTGCTGCTGATTCAATTGAAAGGTGCTTCACCTATGTTGAAGTGGCCGATCTTATTAGGTTGGATATTGCTAAATTTCTATGTGCTTCAGCCGATCATTCATAGGTACGAGCTGAAATCAAGCTCATAAAATGAAGAGCCCAGCGACTGGGCTTTTTTTGATGAAAAAAAGAAGTGCTAGAGCAGCACTTCCTTAATTGTCTGTGACGGCATGGTAGGATGTGAGGTAAGCTGGACGAGAGAAAATGGAGCCTGTATCCTCGTGTGGCTGAAAGAATGCTTCTGATTCTTGAAAGTCTTGAAATAAGTCCTCTGATTCCCAAAGTGTCAAAATCAAATAAACTTCTTCATCTTTTTTAGGTCTTAACACGCGAATAGCCTGGAAGCCGCGCTGATGTTCTGAGATGTTCGTCTTTTTCTGAAAGGTGGATTCAAACAGTGCTCTGCTTTCAAGCTTAACAGGGATATGATTCAAGGTGACGAAACCAGATTGGACAAGCTCGCCTTTCGCATAAATCACATCATAGGCATGAGGGGCTTTAAATACAGTCTCACCCTCCGTTTCATGAAAAAGAGCTGCTTGTTCTTTTCCGACCATATAAAGCAGATTTTCCAGATGGTGTTTTTTTGCGATTTTATGCAAAAAATCTGCTGTTCCATATGTAATATAGAAATTCATCTAAACCGCCTCCTGCTTGATAGTATAACAAAAGAATGATATATAATTCTTTGGCAGTCAATCCATAAAACATATTATGAAGCAATACATCCCATACTATCCGTATAAAGGAATGAGGTGACCTAATTTGAAGAAAAAGAAGATAATCATTCCATTAGTCATTGCAGGAAGTACAATTGTACTCTCATTTATTGGCTATCTGACGATTTTATTTTTAGGACATTATGTCATAGATGAAAAGAAGCTTGTTTTTCATGCTTCCTCCAAAATCATTGATCAGAATGGAAAAGAACTCACAAGCATGTATTCAGAAAATCGGGACCCTGTTTCATTAAAAGAGGTGCCCGATAAAGTAGCAAAAGCTTTTGTGGCTGTCGAGGACAAGCGTTTTTATGAGCATCACGGAATTGATGCACAGTCTATTTCAAGGGCGGTTTATCGAGATATATTAGCAGGAGGGAAGGTAGAGGGCGGCAGTACAATTACCCAGCAGCTCGCAAAAAATATTTTTCTCACAAATGACAAAACCTTTCTTCGAAAAACGAAAGAAGTCATTATTGCCATTAATTTAGAGAGAGATTATTCAAAGGATAAGCTGCTAGAGATGTATTTGAATCAGCTTTACTTTGGCCATGGTGTTTATGGTATTCAGGCAGCAGCCAATTATTATTTTAGTAAGGATGTCAAAGATTTAACGGTCAGCGAAGGTGCCACACTCGCTGCGATGCCAAAGGCACCATCTTCTTACTCGCCTGTTTTACACCCTGATAAAAATAAACAGAGGCGGGACACCATCCTGAATTTAATGAACGAACAAGGATATTTGTCTTCAACAGAAACAGTAGAAGCAAAAGGGAGAACACTAGGCATTCATTTGAAAAAGAAATCAGAAACGCCTTGGGTGGACAGTTATGTTGATCTCATCATTAAAGAAGCAGAGTCAGAGTATGCCATTTCACATGAACAATTGCTTCAAGGCGGCTATACCATTACGGTTCCGATTGATATGAATCTGCAAAAAACCGCTTATGATGCGATGAAGAACAACCGTTATTTCCCGGGAAAAAGCGGTTCTCCGGAAGGCAGCGCCGTATTCATTGATAACGAGTCTGGTGGAGTGAAAGCAGCCATCGGTGGACGAGAATATCAGGCAAGAGGTTACAACAGGGTGACAGCTGTTAGGCAACCGGGATCTGTTTTTAAGCCGATCGCAGTCTACGGTCCGGCAATGCAGGAGAAAAAATTCAGACCTTATTCACTGCTTGAAGACAAAGAAAAAAGCTATGACGGCTATTCACCTAAGAATTACGATGGGCAGTATGAAGGCAGGGTCACAATGGTGGAAGCCCTCATGAAAAGTAAAAATACCGCTGCTGTGTGGACATTAAGCCAGCTGGGCATTGATATGTCGAAATCATATCTCGAGAAAATGGGGATAGATATCTCGGATAAAGGCTTAGCTATTGCGCTTGGCGGTTTAGAAAAAGGAGTTTCTCCATTACAGATCGCTGGAGCCTTTCATACATTTGCAAATGAAGGCGTATATAAAAAGCCTTTCTTCATTCAGAAAATCACCAATGATGAAGGAGAAACTGTAGAAAAGAATCGTAATCAGCAAGAACGAGTATTTAGTGTGCAGAATGCTTGGAATATGACAAGAATGCTCCAGCAAGTCGTCAAGGGCGGAACAGCCCAGAGCGGTTCATACGCTGGAGATTTAGCAGGTAAGACAGGTACGACCACATATTCAGGTGTGAAAGGTGCAACAAAGGATGCTTGGTTTGCCGGCTATACGCCTAGTACAACGGGTGCAATTTGGATGGGGTATGACAAAACCGATAACAGCCACTATTTAACTGGAGGCAGTCAATACCCTGTGCAGCTGTTTAAAGATATTTTAACAGCAGCTCAAATCACCAATGAAACGTTTGAAAAACCAGAGGGGATTAAAGAGCTCGAGTCGCCCATCCATTTAGAGGGATTATCAGGATTTGAAGCCCGCTATGCGTTTAAAATCAAAGGCTTGTTTACATTAGAGCTGTCTTGGGACAATCAGGAGGATAAACGCATTGAATACCGCATCTATGAAAAGAGAAATGGAAGCGAGACGCTGATCGACACAGTGACAGGCGTGGACAGCTATACAATGCCGTATGCCAATGTATTTTCAAATGCAGAGTATAAGGTTGTTCCATATAATACCCAAACGCAAGAAGAAGGAGAAGGCAGTCCATATGTCAAGCCAGAGGCTTTTGGACGTTAATATTCGGCGATTTTTTGAACATTGAGCCGCTTTAGTATACCGTGCCTTGAAAAAACGGTATAGTAAAAGCAGGTTTGAGCCTTGTACAAAAAGAGAGTATAAGGCGAAAGGTGGAATGAAAGGTAATGGGAAAAACGAAGGTTTTTAATGACACGTTCTTAAAGGCGTGTAAAGGGGAAAAAACAGACCATGTACCAGTTTGGTATATGAGACAGGCAGGACGCTCACAGCCTGAATATCGTGCCCTTAAAGAAAAATACGGGCTATTTGAAATTACGCATCAGCCAGAGTTATGTGCTTATGTAACAAGACTTCCTGTAGAACAATATGGTGTAGATGCCGCTATTTTATATAAAGATATTATGACCCCGCTTCCGGCTATTGGAGTGGACGTAGAAATTAAAAATGGAATTGGACCTGTGATTGATGCACCGATTCGATCTAAAGCAGATATTGAACGTCTTGGGGAACTTCATCCTGAAGAAGACCTGCCATATGTGCTTGATACCATTCAGCTTTTAACGAAGGAGCAGCTGAATGTTCCGCTTATCGGTTTTGCTGGCGCACCATTTACGATGGCAAGCTATATGATTGAAGGCGGTCCATCTAAAAATTATCATAAAACAAAGGCGCTGATGTACAGTGATCCTGAGGCGTGGATGCTGCTCATGAACAAGTTAGCTGATATGACGATCACGTACATACGTGCGCAGGTAAAGGCCGGGATCAGTGCATTTCAAATTTTCGACTCATGGGTTGGCGCTTTAAATGCAGCAGATTACCGGACATTCATTAAGCCTGTCATGCAGCGAATTTTCACAGAGCTGAAGTCTGAAAACGTCCCAATGATCATGTATGGAGTTGGTGCAAGCCATTTAGCGAAAGATTGGCATGACCTGCCGCTTGATGTGGTTGGACTGGATTGGCGTATGAGTGTAGACGAAGCAAGAAAAGAAGGGCTCACAAAAACGTTACAGGGGAACCTCGATCCAACCATCTTACTTGCTCCTTGGGAAGTCATTGAAAAGAGAGCAAAAGATATTTTAGATCAAGGAATGAAATCAGATCACTTTATCTTTAACTTAGGTCATGGGGTATTTCCTGATGTTTCACCAGATACGTTAAAGAAGCTGACAGATTTTATTCACGATTATTCAGCGAAACATAAAGAATCATCCATCTAAACTATTTCAAATGATCTGAAGGAGTGTTGGTTGTGGAGAAAAAGAAAATGGGACTTCTTGTCATGGCATATGGCACCCCATATAAAGAAGAAGATATTGAGCGTTATTATACACATATCCGCAGAGGCAGAAAGCCGGAGCCAGAGATGCTGCAAGATTTGAAGGATCGCTACAAGGCAATCGGCGGTATTTCTCCTTTATCAAAAATTACCGAACAGCAGGCAAATGGTTTGTGTGATCATTTGAACGACATCCAAGACGACATTGAATTTCATGTCTACATTGGCTTAAAGCATATTGAGCCGTTCATTGAGGATGCAGTTGCAGAGATGCACAAGGACGGCATCACAGAAGCAGTGAGTATTGTTCTTGCGCCGCATTTTTCAACCTTTAGCGTGAAATCGTATAACAAGCGTGCACAAGATGAGGCAGACAAGCTTGGTAATCTGAAGATTACGTCTGTGGAAAGCTGGTACGATGAGCCGAAGTTTGTGGACTATTGGGTGAAACAAGTGAAGGATACGTATGCATCGATGAGTGAAGAGGAAAGAGAATCAGCCGTACTCATTGTGTCTGCACACAGCCTTCCTGAAAAAATTATTGCAGCAGGAGATCCATATCCTGATCAGCTCGCACAATCTGCCAAAATGATTGCAGAAGGTGCAGGAATTGAACATTATGAAATTGGCTGGCAAAGCGAAGGCAACACGCCTGATCCATGGCTTGGACCAGACGTTCAAGACTTAACACGGGATCTATTCGAACAAAAAGGCTATAAAACGTTCGTATATGTGCCTGTGGGGTTTGTCGCTGACCATCTTGAAGTGTTATACGACAACGATTATGAATGTAAAGTCGTGACAGATGAAATCGGTGCAGCCTACTATCGTCCAGAAATGCCAAATGCGAAACCAGCATTTATTGATGCTCTCGCAACTGTCGTATTAAAGAAGCTTGACGAAAGCAAGTAATTATATAAAAGAAGGCGATCCTATGCATGACAATCAAAAACACCTTGTCATCATTGGCGGTGGCATCACTGGTTTAGCCGCCGCCTTCTATTTGGAAAAGGAAGTCGAAGAAAAAGGTCTTCCCATTCAAATATCTCTTATTGAAGCGAGCCCTAGGCTAGGTGGAAAAATCCAAACATTATATAAAGACGGCTACATCATTGAACGTGGACCTGATTCATTTTTAGAAAGAAAGGTCAGTGGACCGCAGCTGGCGAAGGATGTGGGGCTCGCAGATCAGCTCGTCAATAATGAAACAGGGCAGGCATATGTACTAGTTAATGAAACCCTTCACCCGATGCCAAAAGGCGCTGTCATGGGTATTCCAACTCAAATCAGCCCATTCATCACAACCGGTCTTTTTTCAGTTGCAGGAAAAGCGAGAGCCGCAATGGATTTCGTCTTGCCAAAAAGCAAACAAACAGAAGATCAGTCGCTCGGTGAATTTTTTAGAAGACGTGTCGGTGATGAAGTAGTTGAGAATTTAATCGAACCTCTTCTATCAGGCATTTATGCAGGTGACATTGACCGTCTCAGCTTAATGTCCACCTTCCCGCAGTTTTATCAAACAGAACAAAAGCATCGCAGTTTGATTCTTGGGATGAAAAAATCACAGCAGCATGCGAAAGCGCAGCAAGTGACAGCGAAAAAACAAGGGCAGTTCCAAACGATCAATCAAGGACTGCAAGCGCTTGTTGAAGCAGTAGAAGGCAAGCTCAAGCTGACAACGATTTATAAAGGGACAAAAGTGAAGCAGATTGAAAAAACAGATGGGGGCTACGGTGTGCAGTTAGACAGCGGTCAAACGCTTTTTGCTGATTCAGCCATTGTGACAACTCCGCATCAATCGATCTATTCCATGTTTCCAAAAGAAGCGGGGCTTGAGTACTTGCATGATATGACATCTACTTCTGTTGCAACGGTTGCACTCGGTTTTAAAGAAGAGGATGTTCATAATGAATATGACGGCACTGGTTTTGTCATCTCAAGAAACAGTGATTTCTCTATTACAGCCTGTACGTGGACGAACAAAAAATGGCCGCATACAGCTCCTAAAGGAAAAACGCTATTGCGTGCTTATGTAGGGAAGGCTGGCGACGAATCAATTGTCGAACAGTCAGACCATCAAATCGTCAGCATTGTGCTGGAGGACTTGAAGAAAATTATGGATATTAAAGCAGATCCAGAACTGACGACAGTGACTCGCTGGAAGACGAGCATGCCGCAATATCACGTCGGTCATCAAAAGGCCATTTCGAACATGCGAGAAACGTTTAAGCAATCATATCCTGGTGTTTATATCACAGGTGCTGCTTTTGAAGGTGTCGGAATCCCTGATTGTATTGATCAAGGAAAAGCTGCCATTTCAGAGGCTGTATCTTATCTATTTTCATAAAACAAACTCCCTTTTCTATTAAGGAAAGGGAGTTTTTCATGTTCGAATCATTCAAAAAGAGTTGTGAATCATAAAAGTGAACAAAGTTGTTGCATCCGGAGAAAAGGATGTGGTATATTACTTTCTGTACTTAATGACCAAAACGTTCAAATAGTCATTTTGGGAGTGAGATCATGAGTGTTGATAGGAGACAAATGATTTTAGACGGGGCTACGAAGGCATTTACTCAATTCGGGTATAAAGCCACCACAATGGACCTTGTGGCGAAGCTTGCCAACGTCGGAAAAGGAACCATTTATACCTTTTTCAAAAACAAAGAAGAGCTGTTTGATGAAATTTTCACATCCCTTTTAATGGAGATGAGGAAAATTGCGGATGAAGCAATGGATGAGGAGAAAAGTTTCTCTGAAAATCTTCACTTAGCACTCTTTGCAATATTGGAATTTCGAAAAAACCACCAGCTCACAATCAAAATCTTTCAGGAAAGTGCGGAGCTTGGCACGTCAGCGGTCAAGGAAATGATTGAGAAGATGGAGCAAATGATCATTCGCTATATTAAAACGAAAGTAAAAGAAGCGATTGATAAAGGCGATATTAAGCCTTGTGATCCTGAATTGACTGCATTTGTGATGGTGAAACTATATATTGCACTTATTTTTGATTGGGAAAAGCGATACGAGCCTTTAACAAAAGAAGAGGTGGCCGAGTCGCTGGAGCTTTATGTACTCAAAGGACTTTTAGCAGCAACATAATTTTTTTTAAGTTCAAATGACCAAATTCTAAATTTAGTCATTCATCTATGGGAGGAAAACAGCAATGAATTTAATTCGGAATCAATGGAAAGACATTGTGACGAGCAAAAAACTACTGATCCCGATTTTCGCTGTCTTATTTATTCCGCTGATTTACAGCGGCGTATTTTTAAAAGCGTACTGGGATCCATATGGTACAGTTGATCAATTGCCTGTAGCGGTGGTCAACTTGGACGAAGGCAGTCATTATGACGGAAAAACACTGCATGTCGGCGATGATTTAGTGAAGGAATTAAAGAAAAATGATAATTTCAAATGGAACTTTGTCGATAGTGAAGAAAAAGCCTTGAAGGGATTAAATAACGAGGATTATTATCTCGTCGTGGAAATACCAAAGAATTTCTCGAAAAATGCAAGTACAGTCCTTGATAAACATCCGAAAAAATCGAATCTGAAATATTATACGAATCCAGGTGCCAACTATGCGGCGTCACAAATTGCGAATAATGCCATTATCAAATTAAAAGATTCGGTTTCAAAGGAAGTCACAAAAAATTACGCAGAGGTCATTTTTGATAACTTCAAAACGATTGCAAAAGGCTTAGATCAAGCAAGCGATGGTGCGAAGAAAATTGATGACGGAACAAAAAGTGCAAAAGATGGCAGTAACAAGTTAAAGGATAATTTAGCAAAATTGGCTGAAGGAACATTAACCTATAGCGAAGGTGTTCATCAGTTTGCTGGTAAAATGGGTGAATTGAACACAGGGATACAATCTCTTGACAGCGGTCTTGGCCAGCTCTTAACAGGTTATCAAACCATCGATCAGAAATTTGGGGAGCTTGGTACAGGGATTGATACATTGACTGAAGGGCTAAACACAAGCCGCGAAGGTCATCAGCAGCTCGCTTCTAAAATGCCGCAATTTACAGCGGGTATTGAGCAGCTAAACAACAAAGCACAATCTTTTTCAGAAAAAATTGAAGCAGTAGAAAAAGTCTTGTCGTCACCAGAATTAGCGAATCTTGAAAAGATGGCGCCTAAACTTGATCAGGTGAAAAAAGACGCAAAAACGTTTAGTACAAAACTGGCTTCATTAAAAGAAGCGTTATCGAATCGAGATGCTAAAGTAAAAAGCATCATCCAAAACAGCTCAATGACAGATGAAGAGAAAAAGGCGGCAATGGATCAGCTTGACAGTCTGCCTAAAATCGAACTGCCTGATCTGTCTGGACTTGAACAAAGCTTAGCGGCCTTGCAGGAACTGCCTGATGCTAGTGAGGTTCAATCTGCGGTTGCTTCTGCAAAAGCTCAGCTGCAGCAAGTCAAACAGCTGCCAAAGAAAACGGAACAGCTGTACACGTCTACAGTCGCGATACAAAATGCGATTGATCAAATGACATCTGGTACGAATAAATTGTATCAAGGTGCACTGAAGCTCCAAACAGGTCAAGGCCAATTACAAGATGGTCTGCAAACAGCAAATGGAAAGCTTGATACAGCGAAAAGCGGTGCGGATAAGCTTGCCAATGGTTCAAGCCAGCTGAGTGCAGCGTTAAATAAGCTGGAAAGTGGTTCAACGAATATCCAAAGCAACACATCTAAGCTTGCTGAAGGCTCAAAATCACTCGATAAAGGATTGGGAGATTTAAAGAGCGGTACAGGTAAGCTGTCCGATAAATTAAAAAGCGCCGCTGATGAAACAGGAGAAATTGATGCGGGTCAAGACAATTACAATATGATTGCGAGTCCCGTGAAAACAGAAAATGATACAGCGAAAAAGATCGATAATTATGGTACAGGGCTCACACCTTATATTTTATCGATGGGACTCTTTGTAGGGGCTCTCATGCTCACAGTTGTATTCCCAATGAAAGACCCTGCTGGACGCCCTAGAAATGCGTTTGAATGGTTTTTCAGCAAATATAGTGTGCTCCTCTTTGTCGGTATCCTGCAAGCAGTCATTGCAAGCTCCATGCTCATCTTTGGGCTTGGTCTTGAGGTGGAAAGCCTCTGGCGCTTCTATCTCTTTGCGATTATCGTCAGTCTGACATTCTTAGCGATCATTCAGCTGCTGGCGACAACGATGGGGAACCCAGGACGCTTCATTGCCGTTATTATCTTGGTTCTTCAGCTCGCAGCAAGTGCTGGTACATTCCCGCTTGAGCTTGTGCCGAAATTCTTCCAAGTCATTCATAGTCTGCTTCCAATGACGTATACCATCAACGGATTTAGAACGATCATTGCAAGCGGTGATGACAGCTATTTATGGCACCAAGCAGCAATCCTTGGAACAGTTGCGATCATCATGATGGCGGCAACAACAGCATACTTTGCTTGGAACGTAAGAAAAATGAAACAGGACGAAGCTTAATCTATGAATCCTTTCTCTTTATAGAGGAAGGATTTTTCATTTGAAATTAGACATCTCGAACCTGAAGCGATATATTTTAAGAAGAGATGCTGAAAAAGGCATACATGGAAGGAATTGCTTTCAGACAAAGGAGGAAATGCCGAATGACAACTGAAGTAAACGAAACCGTTCAGCTGATTCAAAAGCTCGTATCAATCCCAAGTCCCTCAGGCAATACAGAAAAAGTGATCGGCTTTGTTGAACGTTTTTTACAAGATTTGAATATTGAGACAAAACGAAATCGAAAAGGCGGATTAATTGCCACCATCAAAGGGACAAATGACAAAGAACACCGCATGCTGACAGCGCATGTTGATACGCTCGGTGCGATGGTTAAGGAAATTAAATCAAATGGACGGCTTCGTCTTGCACTCATTGGAGGCTTTCAATATAACTCAATTGAAGGCGAATATTGTGAAATTGAAACAGCATCAGGCCATACATACACAGGGACCATCCTTATGCATCAAACTTCTGTTCATGTTTATGCGGATGCTGGAAAAGCGAAACGAGACCAAGAAAATATGGAGATTCGTCTCGATGAAAAGGTGAAAAATGCAGACGATATCAAAGCACTTGGCATTCAAGTAGGGGACTTTATTTCATTTGATCCGAGAGTGGAAGTGACGTCTTCAGGGTTTATTAAATCAAGACATCTTGATGATAAGGCAAGTGTTGCGCTGCTTTTGAGGCTCATCCACCGGATTCAAAAGGAAAAGATCACATTGCCGCATACGACGCATTTCTTAATTTCCAATAATGAAGAGATTGGCTACGGTGGCAACTCGAATATTCCAGAAGAAACAGTGGAATACCTAGCTGTAGATATGGGTGCGATCGGTGACGGTCAATCAACAGATGAATACAGTGTATCGATTTGTGTAAAGGATTCGAGCGGCCCTTATCACTATGGATTACGCAAGCATTTAGCTGCATTAGCAGAAGAGAACAACATTGATTACCGCCTTGATATTTACCCTTATTATGGCTCTGATGCATCAGCAGCCATTAGAGCAGGGCATGATATCATTCATGGACTGATTGGTCCTGGTATAGACTCCTCGCATGCTTTTGAAAGAACACATGAAGATTCACTTATCCATACAGCGGATCTCCTTTACTACTATGTTCAATCACCATTAATCACAGCATAAAAAAAGAACCCCGAAAGTTGGGGTTCTTTTTCATTAACTTGAAAGCTGTGTTGGCTCAGGTGCCTCTTGTCCAGTCATCACACGATGTCCTTTTTCAGGGTCATACTGCCCTTCCCATTTAGACATGACAACAGCTGCAAGTGCATTTCCTGTTAAGTTTACAACTGTCCGCGCCATATCCATGATACGGTCCACACCTGCAATAAATGCAAGACCTTCAGCAGGTACACCGATCGTTCCTAATGTCGCGAGTAATACAACAAATGAAGTACCAGGAACGGCAGCCATTCCTTTAGATGTAACCATCAGCACAAGAACTAGTGTAAGCTGCTGGACAATCGTAAGGTCAATGCCATATACCTGTGCAAGGAAAAGCGCAGCAATGGCTTGATACAAGACGGAACCGTCCAGATTAAACGTATAACCGATTGGGATAACGAACGAAACAATTCCTTTTGGACATCCGATGCGCTCCATTTTATCCATGACTCTTGGTAAAACTGTTTCAGAGCTGGATGTACTAAAGGCAAGAAGCATTTCGTCTTTCATGTAAGCAAGAAATCTGAAAATATTGACGCCAATCATCTTTCCGATAATTCCGAATACAACGATAAGGAAGAGAGCGAGCGCAAAATAAACAAGACCTACAAGCTTACCTAATGAAATAAGAGATTCAAGACCAAATTTTGATACGGTCACACCAATGAGTGCAAATACACCAAATGGTGCAGCTTTCATCACAACATTGACGACATGGAACATGGCATGTGATACACCCTCGAAGAAGGCGAGCACTGGTTTACCGCGTTCCCCAATCGCTGAAACGCCAAGTGCAAATAGCACAGTGAAGAAAATAATCGCAAGCAAATCACCTTCCGCCAATGATTGGAAGAAGTTCGTTGGAACGATATGAAGGAACGTATCAGCAACTGATTTGCTGCTTTGCTCTTTTTCCGTTTCAACATACTGGCTAATATCTTGTTTTTCTGCATGTCCAAAGTCAACGCCTGCACCAGGTTGTACAAAGTTTGCAAGGACAAGACCAAGGACAATCGCAAATGTTGTGATAATTTCAAAATAAAGAATGGTTCTAAAACCTAGTTTCCCTACTTTTTTACCATCACCCGCACCTGCAACACCTAAAATTAAGCTGGATACGACAATTGGTATGACAATCATCTTGATGAGTCTTAAGAAGAAGTCTCCAATTGGTTTTAAGTATGTCTCGACACCTGGGTTACCGAAAAAGATTGCCCCAACAACGACACCGAGAATAAGACCGATTAGGATTTGAGTAGCCAATCCAAATTTTAATTTTTTCATAGATTTCCTCCCTAACATATTCATTAAAGGAATATTCCCATCATATTAAGTTTTAATATATGAATTAAAGTATAACTAAAATTAAAGAGGTTCGTCCACGATAAAATTATATTAAGAAAATACAAAATTGTTAGAAAAAATAGACATTTAGAACCCCCTTCATTGCTTCGAGTCAATAAAAAGTGTCTTCAGAACTAAAACTCATCATATGAAAATACTAAAAAACCCTTTTGTGACAGGGGTTTTACCTTTTTACCTATTTTTCAGAAAAAATAAAAAGCACTTTTGACTCCAACTGACGAAGGAGGAAAAAAGTGCTTTTTTATTCAATTTATTTCCTTATTTAAGATAACTTACTTGTGAGCATTCCTCACATTCATTACCATAACACTCGTGCTGTTCCATTAAATCATTTCCACATTTTGTGCATTTTTTTGAGGGCAAATTTCTAAAAAACTCTGTGATTTTTCCTAGCATTTGTCATCCTCCTATACGTTTTGTTGCTATTATTGTATTATAACAGATTAATAATTGTCAATCTGTTTTGTAACAATAGGCAGGAAGAATGCTTTTTTCATGAAAAATGGGTATATTGTAAGAAGGGGATTTTTAGAAAAGGAGGGAAAAATGACGATGAAATTAACCGTAATTGGATGCTATGGAGGGTTTCCGGCAGCTGGTGAAGCGACATCAGGCTACCTTTTTGAATCAAATGGCTTTCGTCTTCTTGTAGACTGCGGAAGCGGTGTTATTTCAAAGCTTCAGCAATACATTGATATAGAAGAACTAGATGCTGTTCTCCTTTCTCATTATCACCACGATCATATTGCAGATATCGGACCACTCCAATATGCGAAGCTAGTGGGATATCATTTAGGAAAAAG
This sequence comes from Bacillus sp. FSL M7-0791, assembly GCF_038627085.1. Classification (NCBI taxonomy): domain Bacteria; kingdom Bacillati; phylum Bacillota; class Bacilli; order Caryophanales; family Bacillaceae; genus Bacillus; species Bacillus sp. FSL M7-0791. Next base: position 1,002,621 of record NZ_CP152022.1, read on the forward strand.
CAGCGGCCCGCTTCCGATCTATGGACATACTGGTGATCAAGAAGCATTTGGACGGCTTTCTGATGATGTACATACAAAGGCAAAGCCTTATCAGCCGGAAGAAGGGATTCAACTCGGACCCTTTCAAATTGATTTTTTGAAAACGGTTCATCCAGCAGAATGCTATGCGATGAGAATTCAGGCAGAAGATGCTGTGGTCGTGTATACAGCAGACTCAAGCTATCAGGAGGCATTTATTCCATTTAGCAAGGGGGCAGATCTGCTCATTGCCGAAAGCAATTTTTACGCCGGACAAGATGGATCAGGTGCTGGACATATGAACAGTACGGAAGTAGGAAAGATTGCAACGGAAGCAAATGTTGGGGAACTCATCATCACCCATCTGCCCCATTTTGGTCGTCATAAAGACCTAGTCAATGAAGCACAGGCGTTATATACTGGCAGTATACAGCTTGCCCATTCAGGGCTTAGATGGAACAAGGAAGGAAGATAGAGATGCTGTTTATCGATAACGAACAACATTATGATCCAATGATTAATTTGGCAATTGAAGAATATTGCTTAAAATATTTAGATCCAGAAGAAACGTATTTGCTGTTTTACATTAATCAGCCGTCGATCATTATCGGAAAGAACCAAAATACAATAGAAGAAATCAACACAAAGTATGTGGAAGACAACGGAATCAAAGTCGTGCGCCGCTTATCCGGCGGTGGTGCAGTTTACCATGACAAAGGGAACTTAAACTTCAGCTTTATCACAAAAGATGATGGAGACAGCTTCCATAACTTTAAAAAGTTCACAGAGCCAGTCATCAAAGCGCTTGAAAAGCTGGGCGTTAAAGCTGAATTGAGCGGCAGAAATGACATCATGGCAGATGGACGTAAAATTTCTGGAAATGCCCAGTTCGCAACAAGAGGACGTATTTTCAGCCATGGCACACTTCTATTTGATTCAGAAATTGAACATGTCGTTTCGGCTTTAAATGTGAAAAAAGAAAAAATTGAATCAAAAGGCATCAAATCGATTAGAAGCAGGGTTGCCAATATTAGTGAACTGATGGATCAAAAAATGACAACAGAAGAATTTAGAAAAATTCTTTTAAGCTACATTTTTGATACAAATGGGGACGTGCCTCAATATCGCCTGACTGAAAAGGATTGGGAAAAGATTCACGAAATTTCTAGAGATCGCTATCAAAAATGGGAATGGAACTACGGCCGTTCACCGAAATTTAATTTGCAGCATTCTAAGAGATTCCCTGCAGGCTCCATTGATTTGCGATTAGAAGTGAAAAAAGGGATGATCCAGGATTGCAAAATCTTTGGTGATTTCTTTGGTGTAGGGGATATTGCCGATATTGAGAAGCGGCTCATCGGACAGCAATATGATCGTAAAACGATCAGTGATGTCTTAGAAGATATGGATATGCGCCACTATTTCGGCAACGTATCAAAAGAGGATTTTCTTGATTTGATTTATTAATTGCGGGAAAGCACGGCTAGAGATAGCAGTGCTTTTTTGATTGAAGGAAATGAAAGCGATTTACATTTGATCTTGTGGATTTTTTCGATTGTCTATTATAATAGAAAGGAGGAATGTTCGGCCATAAAATGAATGGTCATTCATTCATTGATGACATGTAAGGGGTGGGAGAATGGATTTGATCAAAAATCTTCAGCAGACGGCGATGACGAAGGGAGAAAATATCGCACTGATCTTTGAAGGAAAGAAGTGGACCTATCGAGAGCTGATGACAAGTATTGAGCGTTTTGCAGATGGATTAGTCAACGAAGGGTTTCAAGCTGGGGATCATATCGCGCTTATTTTAGGAAATTCACCGCATTTTGTCATTTCTTTTTTTGGCGCATTAAAGGCAGGGCTTGTCGTTGTACCTATTAACCCAACGTATACACCTAGTGAAATTGGATATATGCTCATCACAGGCGATGTGAAAGGGATTGTGGCGCCTGAACAGCTTCTGCCAGTTTACGAGCAGGTGTATGAGCAGCTTCCGTCGATTGAAAGAGTCATTATTTGTGCAGAAAATGAATCGGTGTGCAGATCAAGCTTCAAGGAAGTATCTGATCGACTTGTTTTCTTTGGAAAACTTGTGTCAGGTGCTGCGAATGAAGACGTACATCCTTCCATTCAGCCAGATGATACCGCTGTTATTTTATTTACATCTGGCACGACAGGAAAACCAAAAGGTGCCATGCTGACTCATTTCAACCTTTATTCAAATGCCAGAGATGTCGCTGAGTATTTATCAATTGATAAAGAGGACAAGGTTATTGCCGCTTTGCCAATGTTCCATGTATTTTGTTTAACAGTCTGTATGAATGCGCCGTTGATTCATGGTGCGACGATTTATGTCTTGCCGCATTTCAGCCCGTCAGAGCTTTTGCGCATGATGGAAAAAGAGAAGCCAACGCTATTTGTTGGAGTGCCCACCATGTATAACTATTTGTACCGCCAGGAGGGGCATGAGGAAGCGATGTCATCCGTGAGGATCTGTATATCAGGTGGTGCCTCAATGCCTGTTGCCTTACTCCATGGCTTTGAGAAAAAATTCGGTGTTACGGTCCTTGAGGGCTATGGGCTATCAGAGGCATCTCCAGTGACTGCATTCAATCCCCTTGACGGAAAAAGAAAACCAGGTTCTGTCGGGACTGACATTATGAATGTGAAGAATAAAATTGTGAATGAACTAGGAGAAGAAGTCGGTCCAAATGAAGTCGGAGAGCTGATAGCAAAAGGGCCAAACATCATGAAAGGCTATTATCAAATGCCAGAAGATACAGAAGCTGCACTAAGAGACGGCTGGCTGTATACTGGCGATTTGGCGAGAAGAGATGAAGAAGGATATATTTATATTGTCGATCGGAAAAAGGATATGATTCTTGTTGGCGGTTATAATGTTTATCCAAGAGAAGTAGAAGAAGTACTCTATCAACATGAAGCTGTAGCAGAAGCCGTTGTCATCGGTGTGCCAGATCCGAACACGGGAGAGGCAGTCGTCTGTTACATTTCCCCTAAGAAACATGCTCACATCAATCAAGAAGACATCATCACACATTGTTCACGCTATTTAGCAAAATATAAGCAGCCCCAAACGATCCATTTCATAGATGATATTCCTAAAAACACAACAGGTAAAATTTTAAGAAGAGCGCTAAGAGAAAAGTATCAAGCAGAAGAAAGTAAATAAAAAAAGGGAGTCTCTGATGAGGAGACTCCCTTAGCATGTAGACAAATCCTCGCAATTCAAAGTTTTCTCTCAAAGATCATTTTAGCTCTTTTGAATGGCTTCTTTTAACTGTCTCTGAAAAGAATTCGACTGTTTTTGATTCAGTTCATAAAACGTTCCATCAACTAAAAAAACGACCTGTGATCGGTTGGTCCAAAGCTGGAAGGTGGTGCCGTTTGTTCGTCCGAACATCACCTTGGCGATATAATCGGGCTTTTTTAAATTTTTCTTGAGATGGTTGCTTGTTTGTTTGCCTTTATTTAATTCTTCAATTAAATCTTCTACTGTGTCCTTATCATCTATTTCATAAGAGATGGATTCATTCGCAGGTGAGAGCAGCAATTTTTCAGCTCGATTCTCATCAAAGATTTCGCTCGTCCGGCTGAACACATAAAAGAAGGTGATTAATAAAAGTCCAAAAATCACAATTCCTGCAAGGATTTTCTTCATTTTGATCCTCCAACTTACTGTTTTACATGTAGCTTCTCCGATTTTTGAGTCGCATAATCATTTTTTTCGCGAAAGCTTTTTCTGATGGGGCATGCTATGATGGAGCCACATGAGACAGGTTCTAAACGAAAAAATGCATGACTAGAATAGAGAGAGGGATGGAAAGGAGGCTGACCTGTGCGAGTACGTAAATGGATGGCTCTTGCAACGATAGCATACATATTGTACGGTCTTTTTATTTATTCGTATCTGTTTCTAATGGGGGATTCATCGGTACCTGAAAGTGTAAAAGGGACAAGTGCAGATCCGCATACCTTTATGACAAGTCATGAGCTTGTGATCAGCGAGAATTTCTCGAATATACGGAATCTGCTGTATTTCATAACCATCCCATTAGATTGGTATGTCTTTTTCCTTTTGCTCATTTCAGGGTTTTCACGGAAAATAGCAGATTGGAGCATGGCAGCAGCTCGTTTCAAGTTTTTAAGCAAACTTGTGTATGTGTTTGTGCTGTCACTTCTAACAATGATCATTTCATTGCCAATTAAGTGGATTGGCTATCAGCTGTCTTTGCACTACGGAGTATCTGCACAAAGTACGGCAAGCTGGTTGAAAGATCAAACACTGGATTTTTGGATTCAATATCCGCTCCTTGCCCTTTGTGCTATTGTGTTCTTTTGGCTGATTCAAAAGAGAAGAAAACACTGGTGGCTGTATGCGTGGTGTTTGACAGTCCCAGTTACGCTGTTTCTCTTCTTTATACAACCGGTCGTCATTGATCCGTTATATAACAATTTTTATCCACTAAAGGATCAAGCTCTAGAGAAGAAAATATTAACGCTGGCAGACAAAGCGCATATTCCGGCAGATCATGTATATGAGGTCAATATGTCTGAGAAAACGAATACGATGAATGCTTATGTCACAGGAATTGGTGAAAATAAGCGTATTGTCTTATGGGACACAACACTGCAAAAGCTGAAAGACCAAGAAATTTTATTTATCATGGCGCATGAAATGGGACATTACGTCATGAAACACGTCTATATTGGATTAGCAGGATATTTAGTGCTGTCATTGGCCGGATTATTTGCAATCGACCGTCTTTATTTTTATCTTTATCAAAAAGGAGCAGCCACATTTCGTCTCAAGGTGTCACACGACATTGCTGCTCTTCCGCTTCTTTTAATCATCGTATCGATGCTGTCATTTGCAGCTTCACCTTTTACAAATGCAATGTCAAGGCATCAAGAACGGGCAGCCGACGAATATGCGGTGAACATGACAAATGATGGGGAGGCAGGCGTAACGTCTTTTCAAAAGCTTGCAAAATCAGGGCTGTCCCAGGTAAATCCACCGTTTTTAGTGAAGATCTTCCGCTATGGACACCCAACCATGATGGAGAGAATCATGGATATGGAAAAAGCGGCGGAAAAAGAGAAAACGCCGAAAAAGCAGTAATAAATAAAATCCGGCTGGATCAGCCGGATTTAGATTGTTGACAAAGGGCTAAAATGATCTTGATTTTAGCTCTTTGTCTTCTTTTCAGCGTGATAGAAAACCTTTGAAGTCTAGGAAGGACGAGTACCGGAGCGGAGCGAATTGAGTATTCGTGAGCACCGGCACGCAGGACTGACACCGAATGCGAGGGTTTGTCTACGCGCTGAATCCGGCTGGATCAGCCGGATTTTATTATCACACTTGGTTAGTTAGAAGCAGCTTGAACGTTGATTAACCCTTTTCCATAATAGAATGAGTCACCAAGCGGTGTCGCTGTATTTTCTAAGCGCTGGCGAACCTGTGAATTTGTTAGGTTCGGGTTTTTAGAAAGAATAAGCGCTGCTGCTCCTGCTACATGAGGAGATGCCATAGATGTTCCAGTATAAGAAGTGTATCCACTGCTTGGCACTGTACTTAAAATAGAAGTACCAGGTGCAGAAACATCTAATTCAGGACCTGCGCTAGAAGATGAGTTTCTGACATTGTTACTGTTTACATTGGCAACAGCAATTGTAGACTCGTATTTGGCTGGATAGCCAACTGTACTTCTAGAGCCACTAGAGCCTGAATTACCTGCGGCGGCAACAACAACGACTCCGCGGCTGTTTGCTGTATCAACGGCATTTTTAAGTGCTGTTGAACCGCTTGCTCCGCCTAAACTCATATTGATGACATCCATGTTATTGGCTACAGCCCATTCAATACCGCTAATAATCCAGCTGTATTGTCCGTCGCCATTGCGGTCTAATACTTTCACAGCATATAGGGAAGCGCTTGGAGCGACCCCAAGAACACCAATTGTGTTATCAAGGGCAGCAATGGTTCCAGCTACGTGAGTTCCATGTGATTGAAAGTCTTGGGTGGCATTTGGCTCTGAAGGGACGAAGCTCGCACCGCCTGCAACATTTAAGTCAGGGTGTGCAGCGTGGATTCCAGTATCAAGGACAGCTACTTTGACATTGGCACCTTTATAACCTTGAGCGTGTACAGCTGGAGCTTTGATTTGAGGGATTCCATAAGGGACGGTTTGTGCATATGCTTCTGCTTTATGGTCTTCTTCTACGTAAGCAATGCTAGGGTCATGTTTAAGTTTTTTGGCGGCTTGTTCGGACATTTTCACTTGTGCAGCATTAATGAGGCGGTATTGTTTTTCTAGTTTTCCACCATTTTGAATGACAGCTTGTTTCTTAGAGCTGTTTGTGGTGGCAGAGGCTTTAAAACCAACAATATAGCTTTTTTCACTATCTGTTTTGGAGACCGTCTCGGCATTTGCCATGGAGCCTCCAAACCCTGCTGAAAACAGAAGAGGGACAGCCAATAAAACACTTGTCATCACATTTTTCTTTTTCACGCACATTCCACATCCCTTTTTCTTATTTCAGAATAATCATCCGTAGTCTATAAGAATGATCCGTTTGATTATTCTGTATATTCAGTTTAATGGAAGTAGGCAAATAAGAGTAGACCCGAATTTTTGTGAAAGTCCTAGCGAAAATTGGGGAATTAAGTCACTTGGAACTGGTGGTAAAATATGTTTATTCTATCATTTCAGCGATGATCTATTAAAAAGGGAGTGTGCTTTTTTTCTCATGATCCATTTCCGGTTAAATATTCGATACCCGAAAAGCCATAAAATAGGTAGAATCGTCTAGCATCTATTTCGAATTTCGATATAAAAAAATATTATTTTATCATTGTTTTTGCCATAAAAAAGAACCTGCTAAGATAAACAGGCTCTTTAAGAAGGGGCGGATTGAGTTAAATGGCTGACCACGTTGTAATCACGGACCTTCCATTTACCATCTGACCATTCCACATAATTTAAGCAAGCATTAACAAGTCTCGTGTTCTGTAAACCCATATGTTCATCAGCCAAAGTGGTGAGTAAAGCATGGATAGCAGCTCCGTGAGCCACGATCAGGACATGTTGATCTGGATAGGCGGCTCTGACTTTCTCAATACCTTCCAGCATTCGGTTTTGAATCGTCTCAATTGGTTCCATATTTGGATATTGTTTATCTGGAAACAGCTTTTGACGCTCCTCAAACGACATGCCTTCAGCGTCACCATAATCTCGTTCTATAAAATCATCCATGATGACAAGTGGGGCATGGACATGATTTAAAATCAAGTGTGCCGTTTCTTTTGCCCTTGTTAGTGGACTGGAAATGACAACATCCCAATGGACATCCTTTAAGTAAAGTCCAGTTTGTTCAGCCTGCCATTTCCCTGTGTCGTTTAAAGGGATATCTGTTCGTCCTTGAATTCGTTTCGCTGCATTCCAATCTGTTTCCCCGTGTCTGACTAGGCAAATTGTTGTCAATCAAATCCCGCCTTTTCTATCTTTTCTTCTATTATACTAAAGCAGAAGAAAAAAGACTGTATTAGCGATTTGTCAGGCTTGTTAAGGATTCGACAGAGCTTGCGACTTGAGACACCGTTTGTTTGACTTCCTTCAATTCGTTAAGGAAGGTCTGAAGGTCAATTTCAATTTTTCCGTTTTGGTTTTTGCTTAAGTTCATGCTGCTGACGATATCATCAAAGAGTGAATTGATTTGTGTCATTTTTTCTTTACTGTCTGTTACAAGTAAATTCACGTCCGCAATGTGCTGAGAAACAATGGCGATTTGTGAATTAGTATTGTTGACAAGTTCAGATACAGTTGAAACCGTTTTCTTGGTGTCCTCTGATAATTTGCGTACCTCGTTTGCAACGACAGCAAAGCCTTTTCCGTGTTCACCTGCTCGTGCAGATTCGATTGAGGCATTTAAAGATAACAAGTTCGTCTGCTCTGCAATGCCTGTGACAATCCCAAAGATTTGTTCAATTTGTTTGGCGATTTCTTCAAGGCGTTTAATTTCTGTTTCAATTTTTGTCATGCTGCCATCAATTTGGTTCATTTGTGTTTGCTGAATTTCTAATTCTTTTTTACCGCCGATTGATTTTTCTTCGACCTGTGCTGAAATTTGTGTTCCAGCTTGTGACATGTCCGCCATCTCATCCGATTTTGAGACAAGCTTGTCGACTGCACTTGTTGTGTTTGAGAAGAGCGAAGCAAGCGAATTTGAAGTCTCTGTGATTTTTGTATGAAGCTCCTGCTGCTGCTCTTCTGCTTCATCACGAATTTTAGAATATTCATTTTGGAATGTATCTAGGACAAGCTGCTGCTCTAAATTTAAAATTTTCGTTGTCGCTTTGACCGCTGTCTGATATTCTTTGAAATCTTGGATATGGTTAGCGAATAAATCCATAATGGATAGCAGAAGGTCTTGGAATGCTGCCATGTACCATTTAGGCTGGAGTCCAATCCGTAAATGAACTTGCGCGATTTTAATGCGTTTTGCCACATAGGCTTCGTCAATCACACCTGCAAACATTTCGCTAATATGAATGCGGAGTGTTTTTTTCAAACGATCGACAGAACTATTGTCTTGAATGATATGCATCAAGGAAGACTCGACTTCTAAATTTTTATAAAACTTATCAACAATATGTGCAATATCATCCTGAACAATTGGATTGAGCTGTTTTAATATCAATAGGTCATGCTGCGTCAGGTCAATCATTTTGATTTGTTTGGCGATGTCCGTATTGTTCGAGAAGTTGATTCGTTTTATCCCATCATCCTGCTGTGTGAAAAAAGCAGTGTTTTTTCTTTTCGGTTCTTTTTTAAATAACAATGTGTTTGTCCCCCCATAATCATCAAAAATATCAGACTTTATGTTTTTTATCGGATAATATTGGATTTTTTAAAGGGGGACGAGTGAAATTTCACTGTTCTTTATATGACCTTTTTAGTGGTTTTTTAGCAGGGCCTTCTACTACTTCTCCAGTAATGGAAAAACGTGAACCGTGACACGGGCAATCCCAAGTGCGGTCACTATTATTCCAAGCCACTTCACAGCCTAGGTGAGTACACGTTGTATCGACTAGAAAGACATTCCCATCCTCTGATTTATAGGCGCCGCACTTTTTATGTTCATACGAGATAATGCCGCCCTCGCCTGGTTTTAAATCATCGATTGTTTGATCAGTTCGTTTGAATTTACCACTGATCAGCTTGGCAGCGACATTGGCATTTTCTTTAACGAAATCTTTGACGAAAGAGTCAGTAACAGGTCTTGATGGCGTAAAGATTGATTCATATGGATTCGATTTTCCTTCAATTAAATCACCGATAAGAGTGGCTGCGACGTGGCTTGTGGTCATGCCCCATTTTCTAAAGCCGGTTGCTACAAAGATATTCTGGTGGTATTTGGTCAGGCGGCCAATGTAAGGGATTTGATCCATTGTGACCATATCGTGTGTCGACCAGCGATACAGCACTTCTTCTATTCCAAGGGTGGCATCTCCAAACGTTTCTAGTCCTTCATAGTGAGCGGATTCATCTCCGCCTTGTCCTGTTTTATGGCCTTCTCCTCCGATGAGGACTACTTCTTCACCGTGCCATTCTGCCGTTCTTAAAGAGTGAGCAGGCTGGTCAATTCCTAGGTACATTCCGTCTGGGAGTGGTTTGGTTGTTCTAGCTGCTACGACATAGGATTGCTCTGGATGAATTCGGGTGAAATAAAGTCCTTTTCCATCATAAAAAGGAAAGTGTGAGCATGAAATGACATAGCGCCCTGTCAGATGATGTCCGCTTTTTGTGACGACAGCAGGCCGGTTCCCTTCTTTTACATCAACAGCGGTTGTTTGTTCAAAGATACGTACACCTCGCTCTAGGAGCTTGTCGATTAGCGCATTGAGATAATGAAGGGGATGAAACTGTGCCTGATTGGTCATCGCAAGGGCTGCTTTGATGTCAGCGTCAAAAGGAAGCTTTGTTTTCCATTCCCGGTCAATACCAAGCTGTTTGTAGGCATCTAATTCCTTCTTTAACTTTTTTACACCGCTTTCTTCTTTTGTATAAAGGTAAGCATCTTTTATCTCTAGCTGACAATCAATGTCGTGCTCTTTGATACGAGCTTGAATGAGGTCTTTTGCTTTCTCATTTGCTTCTACATACAAACGTGCTTTTGGCATTCCAATTTGTTGAATCAGCTCATAATAGTACACATCATGCTGTGAGGTGATTTTAGCCGTTGTGTGTCCGGTCGCGCCTTGCAGCAATTGTTCGGCATCAATGATGATCACATCTAGTCCTCGCTCTGTCATTTCAAACGCCGCAGCGATACCGGTAATACCGCCGCCGACAATGATCACATCTGCTGTGAGATCTTCACTGACAGCAGGGAAAGAATATTTCTGACTGCCGGCCAGCCATAACGATTTTGCCTGTTCCATTCCTTTATGTTCTTGTTCCATGTTGTCGCCTCCACTTGACTTGTTGTGTATAATTTTTCCACAATGCTGAAAATCATACATATGAAAGGAAACAGGGGCGTCATACATAAAAAAGCCGCCAGCACATAAAAATAAACAAGATAAAAGGAAGGAGTGGACTAACGTGTCAACAAAGCAGCCGAAGAAAACATTGCCGCCTCAGCACCAAAATGAACGTCCGGGTCTTGAATATAAAATGAATCCTAGACCTGTCTTTGATCGTGAGGTGCAGGATAAAAAGTTAGCAGGAAAAACAGCCATTGTGACAGGTGGAGACAGCGGGATTGGAAGAGCAGTTTCTGTTTTATTTGCGAAAGAAGGTGCCAATGTTGCCATTGTTTACTTAAGTGAACATCGAGACGCCGAGGAGACGAAGGACTATATTGAGAAAGCGGGAGGCCGTGTCATCTTAATTGCAGGTGATTTAGGGGATGAGGCTTTTTCAAATGAGGTCGTCAAAAAAACAAAAGATGCCTTCGGTTCCATTGATATTTTGGTGAATAACGCCGGGGAACAGCATCCGCAAAAAAGCATTGAGCAAATTACCTCGCATCAGCTTCTTCGGACGTTTCAAACGAATATTTTTGCCATGTTTTATTTAACAAAGGCTGTTCTTCCTCATTTAAAAAAAGGAAGCAGTATCATTAATACAGCCTCTGTCACCGCCTATAAAGGGCATGAAACATTGATCGATTATTCATCCACAAAAGGGGCGGTCGTAACCTTTACGAGATCATTATCCTTATCGCTCATTAAACAAGGGATTAGAGTGAATGGAGTAGCTCCCGGTCCTATTTGGACACCGCTGATTCCCTCAACCTTTACGGAAAAAGAAGTCTCTGAATTTGGCGGAGATGTCCCAATGGAACGTCCTGGTGAGCCAGTAGAGCTTGCGCCAAGTTATTTATTTTTAGCGAGCGAAGACTCATCTTATATGAATGGACAAATGCTGCATGTGAATGGCGGGACCATTTTAAATGGGTAAACAAAAAACTTGCGGTAAAGAGACGAGTTGCTGTCTCTCTGCCGCAAGTAAAATCATCATGATTGATGTAAGCAGTGTTCTGCATATTGAGCTGACAGGTCATTGAATCGCTTTTCATCACGCTGATCCAGTGCCTTATCAATCTCTTCTCTTAGGAAGGTTAAGCGCTGTTTATAAAGCGCCTCATCTAAAACCATTTGAATATAGATGTCTAAAATGGTGACGCCGTTTTCTTCGGTTTTTTGGGTGTTGCGGGACTTCATGAGCTCAGCATACGTTTTTTTCTCTTTCATAAAGAATCCCCCCGATGCCTTTTTTATAGTATATGGATTGGCGGAGAAAAAATCAACAAGAATTTATAATTTTTAGACAATTTATTTTTGAGCAGAATCGACACCTCTTGTCCAATCGACAGGATGTGATATATCTTTAAAAATGGCTTTTCGATAGATCGAATGGACTAAAAAATATGATAAAAAGATGATTTTTAATAAATTTTGAAAAAATCCTGTCGTTTCTTATATGTTGGTGATAGATTAATAGTATCTTAAATAACCAAATATTAACACAGGAGGAAATGAAGTGTCAGGAATTAGTGAAGCACCTTTAGATTCATACGTCATTAATCAAACAACAATGGCGGTCCTTCCAGTTGAAGAAGGAAAAAGAGTATATTCAAAAGTCATAGAAAGAGAGACAAGCTTTTACGTTGAATTAAAGCCCTTGCAAATTATTGAACGCAGCTGCAGATTCTTCGGCTCAAGCTATGCAGGCAGAAAGGCGGGAACATACGAAGTAACAGGAATTTCTCACAAACCCCCAATTGTGATTGACTCATCCAATCATCTGTATTTCTTCCCAACTTATTCATCCAACCGTCCTCAGTGCGGCTGGATCTCCCACAAATACATTCATACCTTCCAAGAATCATCCCTCGGAGACACGGTGGTCACCTTTACAAATGAGCAAACCGTCAAACTTGATGTCTCATATAAATCATTTGAGAGTCAGGTGCACCGGACAGCATATCTCCGAACGAAATTTCAAGATCGTCTTGATGGCGGTCTTCCGAAGAAACAAGAATTTATGCTGTATCCAAAGGAACAGCAGCTCAATCTCGTATACGATTTTATATTAAGGGAGCTTCGTAACAAATATTAGTCAAAAGCCAGCGGCAGAGCAGCCGCTGGATCTCTTATCAAGCATGAATGCAATGTAAAAAGACGCTGCTACATCATAAAGATGAATTCATTGAAACCAAATACGTATGTCTCGTCGTCTATTGGTTGTATTGGGAAATGACAGGGAAATGTGGATCCTTTGACGTATTTTCATCTATTTACTCATAAATCACAGAAGTGATACGAGCTTGTCTGTTACAATAAAAGAAATCTTATGTGGTAAAGGATGCTTATATTTGACCGATATGAACGAATGGGATGAAGAAATGGAGGCTCTGTATGAAAAAACAATCACATTTGGTGCTGCTATTTATCCTAACTTTGACATTACTAGCAGCCTGTCAGCAAGCAGGTCAGCCGCCTTCAAAGCAAGACACAAAAGAAGCTGCTTATGAACAATGGGTGCAGTCTTATATGGATGAGTTAAATAAAGCATATGAAAATATGACCGATCAGTTTATCTCAGATGGACATGGAAAGATCCAAACAAATAAAAAATTGACAGAAGCGACGAAAGCATTTGATCGTGTGATTCAAAAAGGGCTGGATCATCAAGAAGTTCCAGCCGCTTATCAAAAGGCCGATCAACAATTAAAGACAGGACTTGCTTCCTTTGAAAAAGGGATCAGTAAGGTGGAAAAGCTCTTGAAGCATCCCGATCAAGAAAAGCTGTTTATTTCCGCTACCCATCATTTTCAGGATGGCTTGCAGCAAACAGCCGCATTTATTGAAGAAGTAGGTCAAATTCAGCAATCATCCTAAAAAAGCTTGGAAGTAAACCTTCCAGGCTTTTTTAAATGTGAAGGATTTTCTTTAAACGGCGAACGCCCTCTTGAATCATGCTTTCGTCCGTACAGGCGAATCCTAGCAGTAATCCCTTCGATTGCTTTCAAGCCAACACCAGCTGCTTTTGCTGCCTGTCTCATTCTATTAATCTCAGGTGCCGGGCAGAAACAAAAGTAAGATGTCCATCTTTCTCTTTCTCCTCCAATTCGTTTAAAATATAGAGAGGAGAGGGGAAGATGAACATGAAAAAAGTGCAGCTTGACGGTGCAGCGTGCAGGTCGCAAGAAGAGCTTCATGAGCAGCTGAAAACAGTTTTACACCTTCCTGACTATTACGGAAAAAATCTTGATGCCCTTTGGGACTGTTTGACAGGAGAGGTGACTCTTCCAGTAGAGCTGACATGGGTGAATTTTCAAACGAGCAAAGACGCTCTTGGTGATTATGCTGAGAGCTTGCGTCAGTTATTTCAAGAAGCAGAAGAGGAATTGAAGGGACAATTTCAATTGAATATTCAATCATGATGAAAAAAGCAGCCGCTGCCGCAGGCTGTTTTTTTGAGTTTGCGTCTTTTTCATACCGCTATTGAATATTTCACTAGATGTGATAATATATGAACTGTCGCTTAATTGATAATGATAATCATTTGTGGCGGATAGAGCTTGATAGAAAGTGAGAAATCTGTATGAAATTGTATCAATTAAGTTTGTTATTTGTATGTTTGGCATGTATATCTCTGTTTGTCGGTGTACAGGATCTGTCCATTTTACAGCTGTTTCATTTAACAGATGAACAAGTGCACACGTTAGTTTCAAGCCGCCTCCCGCGTCTCGTGAGTATTGTGCTTGCTGGTATGAGCCTTAGTTTATGCGGCTTTATTATGCAAAGCATGACGAGGAATAAATTTGTTTCACCAACCACTGCAGGAACGATGGATTGGGCGAAGCTTGGTATTTTAGTAGCAATGCTTGTTTTTACACATGTGAATCCGCTTATGAAAATGGGGATTGCGTTTCTATTTACTTTAGCTGGGAATCTTCTTTTCTTAAAAATCCTGCGGCATATTAAGGTGAACGATACGATTTATGTACCATTAGTCGGCTTAATGTTTGGGGGGATTGTCAGTTCAATATCTACGTTTATAGCCTATAAATATGATTTGATCCAAAACGTATCCGCATGGCTTCAAGGAGATTTTTCTCTTATTGTCCAAGGGCGTTATGAACTGCTCTATGTGAGCGTTCCACTATTGATCATTGCGTATTTATATGCTGACCGCTTTACAGTGGCAGGCATGGGCGAGAGCTTTGCCGTTAACTTAGGTTTAACGTATAAACGTGTGATGGCGGTTGGTTTGGTGATTGTTTCAATGATTACGTCTGTCACCATTTTAACTGTCGGAATGCTGCCATTCCTTGGATTAATCATTCCGAATATTGTATCGATCTACCGCGGCGATCACTTGAAAAAAAGTCTCCCGCATACAGCTTTACTAGGAGCTATTTTTGTTCTGATTTGTGATGTGCTCGGAAGGGTGATCATTTATCCATATGAAATATCAGTTGGACTCATGGTTGGCATCATCGGAAGTGCGATCTTCCTGTATATGTTATTAAGGAGGAAACGCTATGCATAAGAAACGTATATTATGCCTGATTGCAGCCATTGCAGCCGTGTTGATCGTAATTTTTATTACCTTTCAAATGGGGTACTGGCCGTACACAGTCCCAAGTCGTTTAAAGAAAGTGCTTGCGATGACATTAACGGGAGGCGCGATTGCCTTTTCATCTGTTGTTTTCCAAACTTTGACCAACAATCGAATCTTAACGCCGAGCATATTGGGTTTAGACGCACTGTACTTGTTTTTGCAAACAGCGATTATTTATGTGTTTGGGTCGACTCATTTAATGATCGTCAATAAGAATTTTAATTTTTTCCTTTGCGTTGGGCTGATGATTCTATTTTCTGTGCTGCTGTATACAGTCATGTTCAAACGCAAAAATAAACATATTTTCTTGCTTCTGCTTGTTGGAATTGTGTTTGGGACATTGTTCAAAAGTCTTTCTTCGTTTATGGAAATGCTGATCGATCCGAATGAATATCAAGTCGTACAGGATAAATCCTTTGCAAGCTTTAATCACATGAACACGGACATCTTACTGATTGCTTCTGTTTTATTTGCGGCGCTGTGTGTTTACATTTGGACATTCCGCTCCAAATTAGATGTCATGTCTCTTGGTAAGGAGCATGCGGTGAATCTAGGCATTGACTACGACAGTGTCACAAAAAAGATGCTGATCGTAATAGCTGTCCTTGTGTCTATCGCAACGGCACTTGTCGGACCGATTACGTTCCTCGGCTTACTCGTCGTAAACGTCGCACGAGAGCTTTTTCGGACATACCGGCATACATACTTGCTATTAGGCTCTTTTTTTATTAGTGTGATTGCCCTTGTAGGCGGGGAATTTCTTGTAGAAAAGGTATTTACTTTTCAAACGCCGCTTAGTGTGTTGATTGATTTAGTCGGCGGACTGTATTTTATTTATTTACTGTTAAAGGAGAGTCGTTCATGGTCTTGATGAAGGGCGTCAGTAAGACGTATAACGGAAAAACAGTGCTTCACGACACAACAATCAGTGTGAAAAAGGGACAGCTGACCTCTCTCATTGGTCCGAATGGTGCGGGGAAAAGCACGCTTTTATCCATTATGAGCCGGCTGATTCAGCCAGACTCAGGTGCAGCTTATTTAGAAGACAACCCATATAGCGCATACCCTCCGCAGGAACTTGCGAAGAAGATGAGTATTTTAAAGCAGGCCAATCATATGAATGTGCGGGTGACCGTTCGGGAGCTTGTCAGTTTTGGCCGTTTCCCTTACTCACAGGGCCGTCTGACTAAAGAGGATGAGAAGATGATCGATGTGTCCCTCCAATACATGAAGCTTGCTGATATCCAGCATCAATATGTAGATGAACTGAGCGGTGGACAAAGACAAAGAGCCTTTATTGCAATGGTGCTGGCGCAGGATACAGATTATATTTTTTTAGATGAGCCTTTAAACAATTTGGATATGAATCATTCTGTCGAGATGATGAAGCTCTTTCAGCAGCTCGTCAAAGATCTTGGGAAAACAATTGTTGTCGTTCTTCATGATATTAATTTTGCTTCTGTGTATTCCGATCATATCGTCGCCTTAAAAGATGGACAGGTTATTAAAGAAGGTGGAGTGGACGAAGTGATTCAAACAGATGCACTTGAACAAATTTATGACATGCGCATACCGATTGAAGTTATTCGCGGTGAGCGTATTTGCTTATATTTTTCTTAAAAAATAAAGAGGTGATCACGTATGAAAAAATGGATATGGATGATGACTGTATTAACAGCGATCGTGGTACTCGCTGCCTGCGGAAATCAAGGAAAAACAGAAGGAATTAAAGAAGAAACTGTGACGGTAAAAGACATGCTGAATAAAGATGGTGTAAAGATCAAGAAAAACCCGAAAAAAGTGGTCGTGTTTGATATGGGAAGCCTTGATACGCTAGACAAACTAGGTGTGAATGTAACAGCTTTACCGAAACAAGTGGTGCCTAAATATTTATCTAAATATGAAGGAGACAAATATGAAAATGTCGGCGGATTAAAAGAGCCGAACTTTGAAAAAATTGCAGAAATCAAGCCGGATTTAATCATTATCCAGCACCGTCAAGCAGATGCATTCGATGAATTTTCTGAAATTGCCCCTACGATTTATATGGATGTAGACAATGCCAATTATATGGAATCATTTAAAAAGAATGCCACAACTTTAGGCAAGATTTTTGATAAAGAAGACAAAGTCAAAGAAGAACTTGCTGCCATTGATCAAAAAGTGGATGCTTTAAAGAAAGAAGCAAAAGAGTTAAAGAAAAATGGACTGGTAATCATGGCGAACGACAGCAAAATGACAGCCTTTGGTCCTAAGTCAAGATACGGTCTCATCCACGATGTGTTTGGTATCACACCGGCAGATCAAAAGCTTGAGCCATCTGATAAACACGGGCAAAGCATTTCGTATGAATACATGGTCAAAACGAACCCAGATTATCTATTTGTCGTTGACCGAGGCGCAGCGATCGGAGAAGAAACGTCTGCGAAACAGCTTGTTGAAAATGATTATGTGAAATCAGTGAAAGCAGTCAAAAACAACCATGTGGTGTATTTGAACTCTGACATGTGGTATTTATCTGGCGGCGGTCTTGAATCATTCACTGCCATGATTGATGAAGTAAAACAAGGAATTAGCCAAAAATAATGGACGAAAGCTGCTCATCTTGAGCGGCTTTTTATTGTGGATTCATAAAAATATGTTGCATGCAGGAAACTTTCATCAAAATATGTTATAGTGGAACCTACATTGATAGACTAAGATAGAGTGAGGGTTCGGAAAGGATGAAGGAAAAAAGATCAAAAAGAAGACTAAGGCCTTGGGTAAAAGCCGTGCTGTTTATCATGGCATTTGTCATGGTGATGGCGGTGTCCGTGACTGGATACGCATACTATAAAATTTCAAAAGCGTCGAATAAGGCGCAAGTATCATTAGAAAGAGGAGACACCTCGCAAAAGCGTGTGAAAGCTTTTGATCCAGGAAAGGACAGCTTTTCGGTGCTGCTGCTTGGAATTGACAGCCGTCCAGGTGAAACGGTAGACGAAGCAAGAAGTGATGCGGTCTTACTGGCGGCGGTGAATCGAACAGACAAAACCATTAAGCTTCTCAGTATTCCTCGTGATGCTTATGTGGATATACCAGGGAGAGGATATGATAAAATTGCTCACGCCCATGCGTTTGGGAGTGCAGATTTGTCAGTCAAAACGGTCGAAAACTTGTTGAACATTCCTGTAGACTATGTGATTTCAGGGAACTTTAAGGCGTTTCAAGACATTGTGGATGAGCTAAATGGAATTGACGTAACGATTAAAGATGAAGGCATCGCAAAACAAATGGAAAAGGATTCAAAAGGGAAAGTTCATGTGCAAACAGGAACACATACGTTAAATGGTGAAGAAGCTTTAGCCTTTGTGAGAACGAGAAAAGCAGATAGTGACCTCATGCGCGGAAAACGCCAAATGGAGGCACTTCAAGCCATCTTCGAAAAATCTAAATCGATTTCTTCGATCCCGTCATATGACAACATCATTGATACGCTTGGTGATAATGTCTCAACCAATCTTTCCATGAAGCAGTTCATCGGTCTTTTTCCATTACTGAGCTCATTGAAATCAGTGGATACGATTCAGCTAAAGGGCCATGATTATCAGCCTGGGAATGTGTATTACTTTGAGTTAGATGGACCAGGATTAGAAGAAGTTAGAACAGAGCTGAGAAAACAGCTTGAATTATCATAAATAAGAAGGAGCCTGCCGCCGCGGCAGGCTTTTTTCTTTGAATGGGTACCACGCCGCATTTCAGCAAGAAGTTAATTTGCTTGATGCAGAAAATATCCAGTCAGCAGTTCTTCTACCCGGTGACGTATACGCGGATTAAAGTATTTATGCTTTTCTTCATAGCCATTTATGATAAATAGATACGTTGTAAATCCTTCATCGTGTTCAATTTGCTGTACCTTCATGTTTTCTTTACGTAAATGCTGCTTCAGTTCGTAAAGTGCTTTCTGTGCTTCCTTTAACACGGAGGTCACAAGCTGAATGTATGGTTCATTTAATTTAAATGTTTGATGTTGTTTTAAGTGTGTCAGATCACGATTGAGGATGGAGATGACCATTGGGAGAAAGATGGCCTGTTCCATCATCTGAAGCTGTATTCTTGATAGTCTCGTCATGTCCAAGCCTGCTTTCTTTAAAAATAGAACAAATGTTCCTGTTTATTATATCGAATGAGTCAAACAATCTCAAGGGGGCGAGTGGTATTCATTTGTATATTTTTATGTTTTCCATGTAAAATGAAATGTAGACAAACCTTGAAGGAGTCAAACAAGTTGACATCATTTCTTTCTCTATTTACTCATGAAAATATCACATCATTTTTTGAAAGCTACAAGGCCTTTGGACCAATTGTCGCTATATTGCTTCCTCTGATTGAAGCATTTCTTCCGTTTTTACCACTCGTGGCGTTTGCGGTGGCAAATGCGAATGCATTCGGCCTTTGGGAAGGCTTTTTATTAACCTGGATCGGTGCAAGTGCAGGTTCTATTCTTGTCTTTTTACTGATCAGAAAATTTGGACAGATGAGAATGCTGAACTTTATCAGCAGACACCCTTCCATTAAGAAATTAATGCTTTGGGTAGAGAAGCGGGGATTTGGTCCGTTATTTATTTTACTCTGCTTTCCTTTTACACCTTCTGCGGCTGTCAATGTTGTCGCAGGCTTATCAAGAATTAGCATGTGGCAATTTTCATTAGCTGCTTTAGCTGGTAAGTGTGTCATGCTCTTTATCATTAGTTTTATCGGTTATGATCTTTCTGCTTTAGTAAAGAATCCGTTAAGAAGTGTTTTTGCGGTTCTAGTTATCGTTTTATTATGGTATGTTGGAAAGAGAGTAGAAAATAGGTTGAACATTCGAATGAGCAAGCGTGAGGACAAAGGAGGCTCTTAATGAAAAAGAAGCCATTGCTATGGTTGATGATTATTACATGCATCGTCTTATTGTTCCAGGTAAAGAATTTCATGTTTGTGAAGTATAAAGTAGAAGGGGTTAGTATGGACCCCACATTTACAGATGGAACAGAATTATTAATCAACAAGTTCTCGCCAAAACTCACGAAAATTAGCCGGTTTGATTATGTGTTATTTCACGGCCCTAAAAATCAAATTTTGATCAAAAGGGTCATTGGGCTCCCAGGAGAATCGATCAAGTATGTAGATGATCAGTTATTTATTAATGGGGAAAAATGGAAAGAACCGTATTTAAAAGAGCAGAAAAAACATAAAATGGGGAATGTCCTGACAGGAGATTTTCAGCTGAAAGCCATCACAGGACAAGATAAAATCAAAAAAAACCATTACTTCGTAATCGGAGATAACCGAATACATAGCTTCGACAGCCGGCATTTTGGAACGATTTCAAAGGATCAAGTAGTTGGTGTCAAAAGAAATCAGGATGAATAAAAGAAGAGACGCTCTGCACATGCAAAGCGTCTCTTCTTTTATTTTGCGGCTTTATATTCAGGATGTCTTTTTGCCCAGACATGATGTAAGAATCGAAAAAACGGTGGCAGCATCGCAATGACAAGAATGATTCTAACGACTTGTACAGCTACTACAAAGGTTGAGTCCTCATGGAGTGTGACTGCTGTTGTTGCCATTTCTGCAATACCGCCAGGCGAAAAGGCAAGAATGGCTGTAATGACAGAAATGCCTGTGACCTCTGCAATGGCAATTGAACTGAGAACCGTTGCAGCAATCAATCCTGCTGAGCTGACGACGGCTACAATTAACGTGTTTTTTAGCCCGACAAACATCTGTTTATTCATTTTTGAACCGATGGTTGCACCGAGAAATACCTGTGATGCGATATTCGCTTGTGCTGGCCAATAAGGAATCAAATCATGACCTATGAGCGTACCTGCACCTACTTGAAGAGCTGCAACTCCTAACATGCTGCCAATCAGCCAAGGGGCAGGGAAATGAAGCCGAACCGCGAGGCGTGACATAAGCCAGGCACCTAAAATAAGTGCAGCAGTCCACGAGATATTTGACAGGGTGAAAACGCCGGATGAAAAGGCGCTCCCTTGCACGCCTGCAGCTGCATCCGCTGGATTTTTTGTATTTAAATAGAACACCGTAAATGGGATGGTGAGTACCACCATTAATACACGTGTTGTTTGTACGAGACTGACAACGGCTGTATTTGCTCCAACCTCTTGGGCAATCCCTGGCATAGCAGATAAACCGCCTGGGGCTGTTCCGACAAAGCTGGTCAGCATATCTGTTTTACTCAGCTTCCATAAGGCAAAGCCAGAGAGCATCGCCAGTAGAATAGAAAAAACGAGCATGAAACTCACAGGGAGCCAATGTTCAGCGAAAATATGAAGAACTTTCATGTTCATTTTCTGTCCGAGTTCGATTCCGAGAATGAATTGACCAAGGAGTAGCCATCTGCTGTGAATACGCAAGGTGTTGTTTCCTTTACGCTGAAACAGGGTGGGACGTCGCATGGCAATAAATGCAGCTGTGATTAATGTACCGACCATCCAGCCAATAGACATTCCTGTTAAAGACAAAAGAAATCCACCTAAACCGCTTATCGCGATCAAAATGAGATCGGTTCGAAGGCTGTTTCCTTGTTTCATCACATGTAAACCTTCTTCCTATAAATTTGTTCAGTAAGTGAAATGTTGTTATCTTTACTATAATACAAAAGTCTTTATAAATAAAATACGAATTTTTTTACCTTTTTCATAAGATTATCTTATCAAGAGCAAGATAGCCTCTTGATAAAAGTAAAGATATAATTTTTACCAAAAACAAAAACAATATACAACGATTTTCCCCTATTTTAGTTATCAGTTGACTATCATTTTCAATTACACTACAATCCTTAGTGTGAGGTGATTACATGAAAATTCCTTCTTTTAAATATAATGAAAAGGGATTGAATCGTTTTTTCGGTCCTTTAGAGGGAAGAATTATGGAAATCCTTTATCAAGGTGAGGATATGCCGATTAAAGAAGTGCAGCAGAAGCTGTCAGATGAAAAGCCGATTAATTTCAACACAGTGATGACTGTGCTGAACCGCTTAACCGAAAAGGGAATTGTCGAGAAGAAAACAAAAGGGCGTTCATCTATTTATAATCCCATTTTAACAAAAGAAGAATTTCTAAATGAGCAGACAAAATGGATTACGCAAGGGCTGATGGACGATTTTGGTCCACTGGCAGTGAATCATATGGTGGATGCAATTGAAAGTGCTGACCCTGAATTACTCAAAGTGCTTGAAGCAAGGCTGGCATCCAAAAAAGAGGAGCAGCAAAATGAATAAAATGAAATCGAGCCTGCTATTTTTAAGCGGTATATTGATTGGTTTAACGATTTTTTATCAGATGGGGTATTACGTGCTTTCAAGCTTTTTTGGCTGGAATCAAACATATAATCTCATTCATGTATGCCAGTCTGTTCTCGAATTCTATGGATTCACTCCTTTGAAATATTTTCTAGATGCTTTAGTCCTCTATACACTGGGATTTGCAATTTTTTATATGACGAAGCAAATCAAAACGTACATTCAATTCAAGCAAAATCTGATGCTTGCAGTCGATTACCAGTCTACCGAATCTTTATCTGAAAAATATGCAAACGACATCATTGTGTTTCATTGTCATGAACCGCTTGCTTTTGCCATGGGGATGCTTCATCCAAAGGTCTACTTATCAACATCTCTCATGGACATGCTGGATGAAGAGGAAATTGATGCTGTTGTTCATCATGAATTGCACCACAAATACAGCTACGATCCTTTAAAGGCTTTCACATTCTCAATGCTTACAAAAGTGATTTGGTACATTCCAGTGTTAAAGCATATGAGACAAAGCTATTCCGTTTTTCGTGAAGTGATCGCAGATGACTACGCGATTCGGCAGACAGGCACTGAGCTTGGAGTAGGGCAAGCCCTTTTGAAACTGATTAAAAAGAGAACGCAGTTTCAAAAACAAACGAAGTTTGCGGTATCCTTTGGAGATCGGGCATTGAATTTAAGAATACAGAAGATCTTAAACCCAACATACAATATTCCTTTCAATGTACCCATCATTCCCATTGTCACATCAACGATTCTCATGGTGGCCTTAATCATTATGCTTAATCTAAATTACTAATTTTTTTTACTTATTAACATTACATTATGTAGTGTAAAAACAGGAGGAAATCACTATATGAAAACAAATCAAGAAATAGGAACACTTTTTGTACGTGTTATTTTAGGTATCATCTTCTTTCTACACGGACTTCAGGCATATCAAGGAGGTCTGGGAGGAACAGCCGCATTCTTTGGACAAATCGGTATACCGGAATTTATGGCCTATATTGTGAAGACAATTGAACTGGTCGGTGGTATCGCCTTGATTTTAGGTCTAGGAACACGTATTTTCGCAGCCTTATTTGTACCCATTATGGCTGTGGCGATTATAACGGTTGGTTTTTCTAAAGGATTTGTTGGCGGTTATGAATTTGAACTATCGCTGCTTGTTATGGCGCTTTATTTAACACTTAGCGGCAGTAAGATGCTGTCCATTGATGGGATGCTAAAACATCAGCAGCAAAGCATGAAGCAAAATTTCATTAAGCGATCATGAAAAAACTCCTTCTGCTATTTGTGGCAGAGGAGTTTTTTTATTTATCAAATTGTCGTTTTCACGTTTGAAAAAGTGAAAGAGATGAGAGGTTTGCTGAGAATCGTCCTTTATTTTATAGATTGAATGACTAAAAAGACAATTTCATTTTTTGACGGAACATACGATCTCCTATTAAAATAGGACTATCTAAGACACATGGTGCGTTAAAAGATATAAAAACCATACAGCATGCTGCTGTTCATCTTGAGCGATACGTTTCATCAGCTCTTTTGTTCCTTGATCCCGGACATAATCTGATATCGTTAAGTAAAAATCGACCGTTCTTTGTTCATCTTTAAATGCGAAAAGAAGCCCTTCTCTAAATTGATCTGGACAAGGTTCTGTTATGCTTGGTTTGTGGTTTTTACCTGTTAAAGAATAATATAGCTTTGAAAATAGTTGATAGTGTCTGACTTCATCCTGGCGTATTTCTTGAATGATTTTTTTTGCCTCAGGAGTTTTTGCTCTTTGGGCAAGTTTTTCGTAGCATTGGATCGCAGAATATTCACCATTGATTGCTTTTTCAAGATCTGAAATGATTCTTGTGTTTTGGCGCATGTCATATGGCGAGTAGTCATAATAACCGTAATACATGATATTGCCAGCCTCCTTTGAGTTCATGATGGTTTATGATATGAGAAGAGTAAGGAAAGGTGCCTATATCTTTTTAGGAAGGAGAAGGGGAAAATAGCTATTTACTTTTATTTTCGCTAGAATATGAGTACATAAGAAAGGTGTTGTGGAGCGTGGAGATTCAGTTTTTAGCAGGCAGATCGGGGAGTGGAAAAACGACTGCAATCTTAGAGGAAATCAAAGAACAGCTTCGGCTTGATCCGTTGGGTCCGCCAATCATTTTTTTAGTCCCGGATCAAATGACATTCTTAATGGAATACGAGCTTGCAAAAACGTCTGAAGCTGGCGGGATGATCAGGGCCAAAGTATTTAGTTTCACACGTCTTGCTTGGTCTATTTTACAGCAGACTGGCGGAGCGAACCGGCAATTTGTGACAAGCACAGGAATTCAAATGCTTTTAAGAAAAGTGATTGAAGAGGAGAAAG
Organism: Bacillus sp. FSL M7-0791; assembly: GCF_038627085.1. Classification (NCBI taxonomy): domain Bacteria; kingdom Bacillati; phylum Bacillota; class Bacilli; order Caryophanales; family Bacillaceae; genus Bacillus; species Bacillus sp. FSL M7-0791. Next base: position 1,027,477 of record NZ_CP152022.1, read on the forward strand.
AAAAGTTTAAGGTATTCAAAAAAGCGAGTGATAAGCCGGGGTTTGTGGAGCAAATCGAAAAGACGATGGCTGAGTTCAAGAGATACTGCATGCTGCCGGAGGATATTGAAAAAATTTCATTAACGAGCATGCATTCAGAGTATACAGAAGAAAGACGGGCAGCCGAGAAATTGCATGATCTGCATGTTCTTTATCAGCAGATGGAGCAGCATTTACAAGATGAATATGTGCACTCAGAAGACTATTTGACACTTCTCACGCAGCAAATTCCTTTATCTGAAGAAATAAAAGGAGCACACATTTATATAGATGGTTTTTATCAATTTACACCGCAGCAGCTTCTCGTCATTGAACAGCTTCTGCTGCATGCTGAGAAAATAACGGCTGCTTTCACAGTGGATCGTTCCTATCATGATAAGCAGCCAAATGAACTTGATTTATTTCGTATGACAGGTAAAACGTATTTCCAGCTCTATCAGCTTGCCAAAGAGTGCGGAGCGGCCATTTCTGAGCACATTTTGGAGAGAAATAACCGTCATCTTCATACGCCGGATCTTGCTTATTTAGAACGGCAATATGATCAGAGACCGGTGCAGCCATATCAGGAAGTCACTCCTCATCTCACAGTATCTAAAAGTGCGAGTAAACGAGCTGAAATTGAGGGAGTAGCGAGAGAAATTCTTCATTTAGTGAGAGAAGAAGGACTTAGACTGCGAGATATTTCGATTGTAGCGCGGCATGTAGACGACTATAAAGATACGTTAAAAGAGGTTTTTCGAGATTACGATATTCCTTTTTTTATTGATGGAAATGAATCGATGCAGTATCATCCGCTCATTGAATTGATTCGTTCGAGCTTGGATGTCATAAAAGGAAACTGGCGGTATGAGGCCGTGTTTCGATGCGTGAAGACAGAGTTCTTATTTCCGCTCGAACTTGCCAAAAACAAAGCGAGAGAACAGGCAGATCAGCTTGAAAACTACTGTATTGCTTATGGTGTAAAAGGAGAACGCTGGACAAACGGTTCCCGTTTCCATTACAGGCGGTTCCAATCCTTAGATGAGGATTTTGGACAAACAGATCAAGAAATTGAAATGGAACAGATGCTGAATGATGTAAAGGAATGGATCGCACCTCCGCTTTTCCAATTGCAAAAAAGGCTGAAAAAAGCGCAAAAGGTAAAAGACATGGTAGAGGCAGTCTATGTCTTTTTAGAGGAAATACAAGTGCCGGATAAACTTGAAAAGGCTAGGCTGGAAGCTGAAGAAGCAGGTAGATTAGCTGAAGCCATGCAGCATGGACAAGTATGGGAAGCTGTTATTCAATTAATGGACGAATTTGTGGAAATGCTCGGTGAGGAGGAGCTCTCATTTCCTTTATTCCAACAGATGATGGATACAGGATTGGCCTCTTTAAAATTCGCTTTAATTCCGCCTTCACTCGACCAAGTATTTATCGGAAGTATGGATTTATCCAGAATGTATCAAGTGAAGTGTATGTTTATCATTGGGGTAAATGATGGCGTTATTCCCGCACGCCCTTCTGACGAAAGTGTATTGTCTGAGGATGACAGGGAATGGTTAAAGCGAGCAGGAGCAGAGCTGGCAGAGACAGGAAAGGAACGGCTGCTAGATGAGCAATTTTTAATTTACCAGGCGCTGTCGAGTCCATCTCATCATTTGTATCTGTCTTATTCAGTGTCAGATGAAGAGGGGCGCTCTCTATTGCCTTCGACTCTTATCAAGTATTGTCAGGAGCTTATGCCAAATCATGAGCATGCTTTGTATGTGTTAGACCCGGAACAGCTGGATGACAAGGAGCAATTAAAATTTGTAGCGAATGAGCATGTCTCGTTATCGTATACTGTCTCGCAGCTGCAGCAATGGCTCAACCAATATCCCATTAGTGGTGTATGGTGGAGTGTCTATAATTATTTGATGACGTCATCTCATCGGGATGTATCAAAAAACATCTTGTCGAGTTTGTTTTTTACAAATCGAGCGAAGCGCTTAAAACCAAACGTCACAAAAGAACTTTATGGTGATCACATTCAAGGCAGTGTTTCAAGAATGGAGAAATTCAATGCGTGTGCATTTTCTCACTTTGCTTCCCACGGGTTAAAACTAAAGGACCGGCAATTTTATAAATTGGAAGCACCCGATATCGGCCAGCTGTTTCACTCGGCCTTAAAGCATATTTCAGATACGCTTGTTGAACAAAAAAAGGATTGGAAAAACCTAACGAAGGATGACTGTGTCAACTATTCAAGACATGCAATCGAACAGCTTGCACCGCGTCTTCAAAAGGAAATCCTATTAAGCTCTAACCGGCATGCTTATATTAAAGAAAAGCTCCAGAAAATCTTGATTCGAGTCTCTTCTATATTAAGTGAGCATGCAAGAGTGAGTGGATTTTCTCCCGTTGGGCTTGAGTTAGGCTTTGGCGGCCAAGGACCACTTCCACCGTTTACTTTTCAATTGAAAAATGGCTGTACGATGGAGCTTGTCGGAAGAATTGACCGGGTGGATAAAGCAGAAGGTTCAAAAGGGCTGCTGTTGAGAATCGTCGACTACAAATCGAGTGAGAAAGGTCTTGATCTAGCAGAAGTATACTATGGACTGGCCTTGCAAATGCTCACTTACTTAGACCTGACCATTACGTATTCGAAGGAGTGGCTCGGCGTAGAAGCAACACCAGCTGGCATTTTATATTTCCATATTCATGATCCGCTCATTCAAGCACCGATTCCGCTTGCAGAGGATGAAATTGAACAGGAAATATTCAAGAAATTTAAAATGAAAGGTCTATTGCTTGAAGATGTAGAAGCGGTAAAACTAATGGATCAAACGCTTGAATCAGGAAGATCACAAGTCATTCAAGCCGGCTTGAAAAAAGATGGGTCCTTCCGTTCTGACTCTGCTGTTTTAAGTGAAGATCATTTCCATATACTCACACAGCATGTTCGGCGCACGTTTGAAGAGGCAGGCGAAAGAATTACAAATGGCGAAGTAGCCATTAATCCATATAAATTGAAGGATCAAACACCATGCCGCTTTTGTTCATTTAAGTCTATTTGCCAATTTGATGAATCGATAGAGGATAATGAATTTAGAGTGCTTTCATCTGAAAAGGATGATGTTGTGATAGACCGGATCAAAAAAGAAGGGGATCAGTATGCAAATACCAAAACCGAATAACAGTACTTGGACGGATGACCAGTGGGAAGCCATCGTTTCAGAAGGACAAGATATTCTTGTTGCGGCGGCGGCAGGGTCAGGTAAAACAGCTGTTTTGGTTGAACGGCTGATTCGAAAAATGACCCGTCCTGAAGATCCAGTTGATGTGGATCGTCTGCTCGTTGTGACTTTCACAAATGCATCTGCGGCAGAGATGAAGCATCGGATCACAGAAGCACTTGAAAAGGAGTTAGCCAAAAACCCCGGGTCCCTTCATATGAGAAGACAGCTGTCGCTCATGAATCGTGCCAATATCTCCACCCTGCACTCCTTTTGCTTGCAGGTTTTGCGCACCTTTTACTATGAGATTGACCTAGATCCAGGCTTTCGTTTGGCTGATCAAACAGAAGGAGAATTATTAGGAGATGAAGTGTTAGATGAACTGTTTGAGGACGAATATAAGGCTGGAAAGCCAGCGTTCTTTGAACTGGTTGACCGTTACACTTCTGATCGTCATGATTTAGACTTGCAATGGCTTGTAAAGAGAATTTATGAGTTTTCCAGATCTCACCCTTCACCTGAGCAATGGATGAGGGCATTCCTTTCTCTTTATGATGTAGATGCTCAAACAAAAGTAGAACAATTACCGTTTTACCCATATATCAAAGAGGACCTTTCTCTCGTTTTTCGAAGCTGTCTGGAACTGCTCGAACGAGCTCTCGCCCTATCAAAAGAACCGGGCGGGCCGGCACCGAGAGCAAAAAATTTTATTGATGATTTAGAGCAAGTCAATGAATTAATCAGGCACCAAGATGATTTTGAGAAGCTTTACGAGCTTTTGCCAAACATCAATTTTAAAAGGCTCAAAACATGTAAAGGGGACGAATATGACCCTGTGCTGTTAGAAAAAGCCACAGATGCACGCAATCAAGCAAAAAAACAATTAGAAAAGCTTAAAGATGAATACTTTATGCGCAGTCCGGCCCAGCATTTGAAAAGCTTAGCAGAAATGAAGCCGGTGGTCGAGACACTTGTGGAGCTTGTCATCCAATTTGGACAGCGTTTCGAAAGAGCGAAGCAAGAAAAATCAATCGTGGATTTTTCGGATTTAGAGCATTATTGCTTACGCATTTTAGCAGAGCAGGACGCGGAAGGAAATTTGATCGAAACAGAAGCGGCCAAGTACTATCAACAGCAGTTTGAAGAAGTACTCGTTGATGAATATCAAGATACAAACCTTGTGCAAGAAACGATTTTAAAGCTTGTATCTAAAGGGGAACATGCTGCAGAGGGCAACCTGTTTATGGTTGGTGATGTAAAGCAGTCCATTTATCGTTTTAGACTGGCTGAGCCCATGCTCTTTTTAAACAAATATAAACAATTTACACCAGACGGCAAAGAAACAGGGAAGAGAATTGATTTAAATAAAAACTTCCGCAGCCGTTCAGATGTGTTAGACAGTACGAACTTTTTGTTCAAACAGTTGATGGGGGAAACAGTTGGAGAAATTGAATATGATGAACAAGCTGAATTAAAGCTTGGAGCGAGTTATCCAGAAAGCGAAGATACAACGACAGAAATGCTTCTTGTACATTTAGATCAACAGGAAGCAGAAACTGACGAAGAGCGAGAAGAGCTAGAAACCGTACAGCTTGAAGCGAGAGTCATTGCTAAAAAAATAAGACAATTGGTGGAGCAGCCATTTCAAGTGTACGATTCAAAACAGCAAATGACCCGTAACTTGCAGTATCGGGACATTGTAATATTGCTTCGCTCCATGCCGTGGGCACCGCAAATGATGGAGGAATTGAAGAAGCAGGGAATCCCTGTGTATGCGAATCTTTCCTCTGGTTATTTTGAAGCAACAGAGGTGTCTGTGATTCTTTCTTTGTTAAAAGTCATTGATAATCCATATCAAGATATCCCGCTTGCAGCTGTATTAAGATCACCAATTGTTCACTTAGACGAAAATGAAATGGCACTGATCCGTACGAGTGATAAAAAAGGCACCTATTATGATGCTGTGAAAGCATTTATGAGTGTGACTCATTCAGATCACCCTACATGCAAAAAACTAGAACGATTTTTCAGGTTGCTGCGTAAGTGGCGTGATTTCTCTATGAATCATTCAGTAGCGGAATTGATTTGGGAAGTATACCGCGATACGCAGTATCTAGATTACGTCGGCGGGATGCCTGGAGGCAAACAGAGACAGGCGAATCTCCGTGCTCTTTATGATCGAGCGAAGCAGTATGAAAAAGCTGCTTTTAGAGGGCTGTTCCGTTTTCTTCGCTTTATCGAAAGAATGCAGGAGCGTGGAGATGATCTTGGGGCGGCAAAAACGTTCAGTGAAACAGAGGACGTTGTTCGCATGATGACGATCCACAGCAGTAAAGGATTAGAATTTCCAGTCGTCTTTACCGCAGGACTCGGCAGAAACTTTAATATGATGGACTTAAACCAGTCCTACTTACTTGATAAAGAATTAGGCTTTGGAAGCAAATATATTCATCCAGAGCTGAGAATTAGTTATGCAACATTACCGCTTGTTGCGATGAAAAAAAAGATGAGGAAAGAGCTATTATCTGAAGAGCTGAGAGTTCTATATGTAGCGCTCACAAGGGCTAAGGAAAAATTATTTCTTGTCGGCTCTGTCAAAAATCAGGTGAAGGCATTAAGCAAATGGCAAAATGCTGCAACCGGAGAGGACTGGCTCCTCCCTGATTTTGAACGTTATCAATCGAAAACATACTTAGATTTTATTGGTCCTGCTCTCATCCGTCACCAAGCAATGTCATCTATTTTAGAAGAAACAGGTGATGTTGTTCTTTCGCACCCATCAGCATTCACAATCTCATTTACTCAAGCTTCCGATCTTCTAAAAGAAGATATGTCACTTGAAAAGAAGCAGCAAGATGAGGTGGTACAAGCATTGATGGACGGCTTACCTGTTGAAGGATATGGTGATGCTGATGAGAAAGTAGCAGAGAGACTTTCATGGAGATACCCGTATCTAGCGGCCTCACAAGTCGGGACAAAGCAGTCTGTTTCAGAGATAAAGAGAATGAAAGAAATACAGGATGAGTACAGTGTTCCTTCTTCTCTTAGAAGAGCTCATGCAACGTTGTATGACCGGCCGGCTTTCATGAAGAAAAAAGCACTCACTGCCGCAGAGCAAGGCACCGCAATGCATACAGTCATGCAGCATATTCCGCTTTCTTCTGACGAGCCCCTCGATGAAATCCATATACATCAGCTGCTCGATTCCTTACAGCAGCGAGACTTGCTAACAAATGAGCAAGTTCAGTCAATTGATCAAGAAGGAATTTCCGCTTTTTTCTCTACTTCTATTGGTCAAAAGCTGCTGAAAGCGGACTGGGTGAAACGAGAAGTGTCATTTAGTATGGTGTTACCTGTTAAAGAGGTATACAGCCATATTGATGCAGAGGGGGAGCCTGTCCTAATTCAAGGGATGATTGACTGTTTATTTGAAACGGATGGAAAACTATATTTACTAGATTATAAAACAGATAGAGTGCAAGGCAGATATACAGGCGGTCTTGAAGCAGCTGTACCTATTTTGAAAAAGCGCTATGAAACTCAAATAGCGTTATATGCAAAAGCAGTAGAACGTTTAACAAACAGAACATTAGAGGAGAAAATTCTTTATTTCTTTGATGGGAATTTAGAAATTTCATTATAAATGTATCGGAATGAGAGGTGAATCAAATGAGGATTCTGCATACGGCAGATTGGCATTTAGGAAAAACCCTTGAAGGCCGGAGCCGGCTTGATGAGCAAGCACAGTTTTTAGATGAGCTGTATCAAATCGTAAAAGACGAACACATTGATGTCATTGTCATGGCTGGAGACGCCTTTGATACAGTGAATCCGCCTGCTAGAGCAGAACAGCTTTTTTATGAAAGTCTATCTGCCTTATCTGATAAAGGAAAACGTCAGGTCGTGGTCATCTCAGGCAACCATGATAATCCGGATCGACTATCTGCCGCATCGCCTTTAACAAATGATCAGGGGATTCATTTAATTGGATATCCGACAAATGACATCATCCGCGTCGATGTTCCTTCTTCGAGTGAACGTTTATCCATTGCAGCACTCGCTTATCCGTCTGAAGCGAGACTTAACGAGGTGCTGGCTGAAACATTTGAAGAGAAATTGCTTCGTGATCATTACAATTTAAAAATAAAGCAAGCGTTCCAACATTTAAGCGCTCAATTTCAAGCCGATACGGTCAATATCGCAACAAGCCATATTTATGTGGCAGGAGGAAGTCAAACAGATTCAGAAAGACCGATTGAAGTAGGCGGTGCATATACCGTTGCGGCTGAAAGTCTGCCAGAAGCAGCCTGCTATGTGGCCCTTGGTCATTTGCACCGCCCGCAAACCATCAAAAGTGCCAAAACGACTGCTCGCTATTCCGGGTCCCCTCTTGCTTACAGCTTTTCTGAATCAGGATATGCCAAATCAGTCACGATTGTAGAGGCAAAACCTAATGAAAAAGCAAGCTGGAAAGAAGTGTTGTTATCAAGCGGAAAACCACTTGTTAAATGGAAGGCAACTGAAGGATTGAGCCAAGTACACGAGTGGCTGGATGAAAAACGGGATCTTCAGGCATGGATTGATTTAGAGATTCATTTAACAGATCAGCTCTCCATAGAAGAGATTCATCAGCTCCGAAAGCAGCATAGCGGGTTTGTCCATATTAGACCGAAATTTAAAGAACTTCAGCAAATGGAAGAACAAAAGCAAGCCGAAAAGCTCTCAATCGAAGAGCGGTTCGTGAAATTTTATGAGCGCCAGACAGGCGGCGGTCTTCCTGATGAAAAAACAGTCAAGCTGTTTTTGGAGCTCGCCAATGAAATGCAAGAGGAGGAAGCGACTTGAAGCCGATTACGCTAACCATTAAAGGACTTCATAGCTTCAGAGAAGAACAAACAATTGACTTTAGCTCATTATGTGATGCAGGTGTGTTTGGCATTTTTGGACCGACAGGAAGCGGAAAGTCGTCCATATTAGACGCCATGACCCTGGCGCTTTATGGAAAAGTGGAACGTGCGTTAAATAATACACATGGTATTTTGAACCAAGCGGAAGAGAAGCTGTCAGTTTCCTTTACGTTCGCTTTACAAAAGGAACACCACATTTCTTATAAAGTCGAACGTGCTTTCAAGCGGGCAGATGAAATGAAAGTCAGAACGACACTATGCCGTCTGATTGAAATTGGGGATACGCAGACAGTTCTTGCAGATAAAGCGAGTGAGGTCAATCGTAAAATAGAAGAATTACTCGGGTTAACCATTGATGATTTTACGCGTGCGGTTGTCTTGCCCCAAGGGAAGTTTGCAGAATTCCTTTCTTTAAAAGGAGCCGATAGACGACAAATGCTTCAGCGTTTGTTTAACCTAGAGAAGTATGGGGATCAGCTCGTTAAACGTTTGCGCGCAAAGGCGCAGAATCAGTATGGACAAAAAAATGAACTGCTTGCTGAGCTGAATGGCTTAGGAGAAGCTGGCCCAGAGGCGCTCGCAAAGGCAAAGGAAGCGGCTGAGCAGGCAAAGGCTATTTTTCATGAGAAAAAACAAGCGCGGGATGAAGCGTTCACTGCTTTTACAAAGGCGCAAACAATTTGGCAGTATCAAAAGGAACGAGAAGCTTATGAGACGGAACTAAACCATCTGAATCAACTGGCACCATCAATGGAAGAGAAAAAGGCCAAGCTTCATATTGCTGAGCAGGCAGAGGCATTAAAGCCTTATGCGGATGCATTAACAAAGGCTGAAAATCAGCTTTCTCAAGCATTAAAAGAGAAGCAGGAAGCAGAAAATCAGCTGCTGCATCAACGAACGATCTATGATCAAATGACACAGAACTATGAGCAAGCAAGGCAAAAGAAAATAGAAACTGAGCCAGAACTTCTTCAAAAGAAAGAGCAGCTGCTTCAGCTAAAGGAAATTGAACGAAAAAAAGAGGCGGCTCTTCAGGAAAAGACGGCAATCGAACAGCGAAAAAACGATACAGCGCAGCAATTATTACAAAAGAAAGAAGAAGCAGACAATCTCCAATCTTTGTTAGAACGTGCACTGGCAAAACAAACACAGCTGAAGCGTGAGCTGGAGCAATTACAAGTCTCTGTAAAAGAACGGAAAAGTGTACAGGATGCTTTGCGTTTAAGCGAAAATATTCAAAGAATACACCAAAGCATACACAAGGAAGAACAAAAGATGGAGGAGCTCAAAAAGCGATCAACACAGACCGCAGCAGCATATGAAAAGCTTCAAAAACAGCAAAAAGACCATCATGAAAAAATAGACCAATCGTTTCAAGCGATTGAACAGCTCTATTTCTATGTATGTGAATTCGAACGGGCTTTTACAGAATGGAGTAAAAGAGAACAAAGTCAGAAGCTCGAAAAATTAAAACAGCGTGATGCTGTTAGGGCGGCAGAATTAAGAAAAGAATTAGCGGCAGAGCTCGTAGATGGTGAGCCATGTCCTGTTTGTGGATCGATTCATCATGACCCAAAGGCACTGGAAAACACTGATCATGAAGAAACAGTGGCACAAATCGATGAAGTGATTCAACGGATGGACACAGCGCTAAAGCAGGCAGAGGAATATACAAGAGACATGTATGCCGTCAAGCAGTTATTGGAAACGCACGCCAATCAATTAGTAAAGCAGTTTGCCTTTTTATCTCAGAAAGCTCCAGGTGCGGAAGTTGCAGCAGCAGTAGAAGCAGTGCAAAAGCCGGAGTCCTTGCAGAATCTCATGCAAGAATGGAAAGGCTTGAAACAAGATATTCAAGAAGTTGAACGTAAACGAGCTCGTTTAATGGATGAAACATATGATCAAGCAGCAGAGATAAGCAAGACGAAAGATCAAATGACATTTGATCAGCAGCGTATCGAAGAATTAGACGGGCTGATCAAGGAGCTTCAATCTGAGCTTGCAGAGCAAACGTCTCAATTTGAACAGACCTTCCCGCACTTTACATTGCATCAAGTACAAGAGATGCAAAAGCAGATCGACGAAAAGGACCAGCAAGCGGAAGGCTATAAAGAGCGTATTGAGAAAAGTATTTCATTTTTGGAAGAAAAACAGCAGGCAAAAGAACAGCTGCAAACAGCCATATACGATGTAGAGAAGGAACTTGATAAACTAGCGCATCAGCTAGAAAGCCAGCAGCAGCTCATTCATCAATATGAAACAGATTTAGGGAGATATCCATTGAAAGCTGTCTCCATTTCTGATGAATTGATCGAGGTGGAACACACGCTTGCTCGTCTCAATGAAATGGAACAGCAATCGTATAAGCAATTACAGCAAGCGCAGGAGCTTTTTAGTGAAGCACAAAGTCATTTTTCAAGCTGTGAGCGTCAGCTTCAAGAGGCTGACCGGAGAAAACAAGAAGCAAGTGAAGCATGGACTAAAGAATCGGAGTCTTCTCCTTTTGATAAGCCTCAAGAGATTGAATCTGCTTTCATGAATCAATCAGTACGTCAAACTGTTAAACAGGAAATTGACGAATTTGAGGATAAAAGAAAGCAATGTGCCGCAAACTTAAAGCGAATTTCTGAACTGCTGAAAGATGAGTCACTAGATGAAAAGCAATGGACTGACATTAAACTGAGGAAAGAAGCGGCAGAAAAGGCATTGGAAGAAGCAACAGTGATGAGCGGCTCTGCATATGAACATCTGCGTGTAATGGAAGAAAATCACCAGCGATTTGCAAGTATTCATGAACGTTTGGCGGAGCTGCAGCAAGAAATTGATCGGCTCGATAAGCTGCAAACCGTGTTTAAAGGAAATACATTTGTTGAGTTTTTAGCAGAAGAACAGCTGGAAAGTGTCAGTCGTGATGCATCTGCCCGTCTTGGTATTTTGACAAGACAAAGGTATGCGATTGAGGTTGATTCAGAAGGCGGTTTTGTCATGCGTGATGATGCGAATGGCGGTGTCAGACGTCCAGTGTCCAGCTTGTCCGGCGGGGAAACCTTCCTGACGTCGCTTGCGCTTGCGCTAGCTCTTTCAGCGCAGATTCAGCTGAGAGGCGAGTTCCCGCTGCAATTCTTTTTCCTTGATGAAGGCTTTGGTACCCTTGATCAAGACTTGCTTGATACAGTGATTACTGCATTAGAGAAATTACAGTCTCAAAACTTAGCTGTTGGTGTCATCAGCCATGTGGAAGAATTGAAAATGCGGCTGCCGAAAAAACTAATTGTCCATCCGGCAGATCCAAGCGGGAAAGGGACAACAGTCTCAATGGAATTAATGTAAATATTGAGGTGATGACAAGGGTGGCAAAGCAAACAATTGGATTATGTGAGATGTGCGGAAGACAAGATGTCCTGCTTACAGAACATCACTTAACCCCAAGAGAAGAAGGCGGGGCTTTTTTACCGACTGCCTACCTATGCATCCCTTGTCATAAACAAGTACATGCCCTCTATACAAACCAGGAGCTTGCCGCACGTTTGAACACAATTGATGCGCTGAGGCAGGATGAAAAGCTTGCTTCGTACATCAAATGGATTCGGAAACAGCCGGCAAGCAAGCTGGTCAAAACAAAAAAATCGAGACAGCGCAGAAAGAAATAAGCATAAAAAAGCGCTCCTCTATTTGAAATGGATGGAGAGGAGCTGCTTTATGCATTGCCTACCATATTCTGATCATTTAAGTCAGGATCCACATAGTTGGTGGCGCTAATGCCATTATTTAATATCAAGAAATCTCCGGTATTCCCCGCTCCAGAGCCTAAAGCAGATTTTGACGAACTTTTAGGCGACAGGTAGAATGAGTCACCGACGTTTACGACGCCTCCAGAAATAGAGTTAATGTAAATGGGTCCGACAATTGCTGGCATAATCGACATCCTTTATTCGAAGTCATATCACCATCATATGCGCAGGTAGGTCCATTTGTGAGTTTTGCGGACTTTCATCATTGCTAAACAGCTCTCTAATATGCTTCACTCGCGCAACGCCATTCATTCTACAAGTAGAGCCGATTTGATAGACAGAGGACGATGATACCCCTTCTACATGGATTGAAGACACTTTAATCACAGGCTTTTCATGGTAAAATGCTGTTCTCACTGATCGCTCTGGCAGCATCAAAGGAATGGGCTCATAATACACTTCAAATTCTTTCGCATCTAAATTTTCTGCTTCATAGCCATAAAACAAACTAATGGTTCGTTGAACAGCTAATACCTTGACTTTCGGGCATAGCTCCTGAGTATCACCAATTTGAACCACACTCGAAATCCCGACAGAATTCACCTTTGAGAACTTCACTTGAGATGTGCGCTTGATCATTATCGAGGCGCCAGAGGAACAAACGGGCCAATAATCAGTGATTCTGGCGGAGTATCGAAAATCGAGGATAATTGTACATGGTCTGTGTCCCCGATGATAAATAGGGAAGAAGACGATACCCCGACTACTTTAATGCTTCCAGTCTCGATGTTGCGGTTGATAACTGTGAAATTCATCCGTTTTCCTCTCCTTTCGTTTCACTTGGAATATGGGCTAAAAAGTGCTCAATCGCTCGCTTTACATCATGCTTCACATATTCAGCAATTTGCTCTGAACGCTGCAGCGGTGTCATATCTTCCCGGTGTGGCAGCTGTCCCGCATAGTATTTGATCCTGCTGTCAATTTGCTTGCGAATATCCTCAATGATATGGTGTTTGTTGCTTTCATCGAGGGACCCTTCGTATCGCTGTTCTAGTTCTTCAAGAAGTTCTGGTGCTTCTTCATTTAAAAATGCATCGACAAGCTGCCGTGTTTGATTGAAAAATTGACCAGCCATTTCTTGCTGCATCATTCCAATTCCCGGGGTTGTTGTTTGGCCCACTTCAAAGTTTTGAACACTGTTTGGATCAGATGGATTGAGGCCGATATTCAGCGTTCCTTCCAGCCGTTCGATTTTCAGTTGATCAAATTGATAATCAATCCGTTCAATATTCGTTGTCGGTTTATCTTTGATTATTTGTATTTCCTGCTGAAGCTCGTTAAGCCTTTTTTCCAGCATCATGATTTGTTGCGAGTGTTTTTGAATGATGCCATATACTTGTGAAGCGTTGCTCTGATAATCATACATTTACATACACCTCCGGGGATTGCAGATGGCTTAAGTTGTTGGTGACTGAAGCGGTACAAAAGGTGCTGTGCTTGCGCCTTGAGATTCTTCAATTCCTTGTGTACCTGCTGCGGCAGGCGCTGCTTCTACATAGCTTCCCGTGTTATACAGGTTGGAAAGGGCCTTGATGGATCCAGCACTCCCAATTTGCAGAACAGAGGAGTTACTCACAGACTCTACACGTAAATAATTAATTTGTATCGCTTGATTAATATAGAAGTTCAACGGATCCTCACTCCTTACAAGTTACCAACAAGCGGTTGATCAATGACATCACTGTCGTACGTATTTGTCACACTTTTGTAGTTGCTAATTTGTAATTGATCACCTGTATTAAAACTGCCTGCGCCAGCAAACGTTTTAACCTGACTATTTGGAGAAATGGTGATGCAGTCTCCAACATGAACGACTCCGCTCGTTCCGACGGCATTTACTTTAAAGGCTCCCACAATAGCCGGCATAGCGGTGCACATCCTTTATAAAATTAGGGCACTTGTTTTGGGCGTTTCACCATAGCTTATGATGGGTCTTTTAATGTGTGATTGTCTTTTTGAAAGCTTTTGATGAGAGGAATTAGATGTATGGCTTACCCTTTTTTTGAGCAATCTTTAGAGGTGGATTTGATGCCTTTATTTAAGAGTGTGTCAAGCTCTTGACTGCACCTGATCGTTTCTTCGGCATTCATCCCGAATTTTTTCGCAGTCTCAATTAAATGTAATCTTTTTTGTTCAATTTCATAATTGATCATAACGGACGCCAACTCTCACATTTTTTATCAAATAGAAGGATATGGTTAGTATACCCTATTTTTCTATAAAAAAAGCTGTTTCGTCAATATGAGTAATAAAGTGACAAAATTCGAAAGTGTTTTTACGTACCAAATATCTCTTTTTTGATCTCAGTCTGTAAATAGCGTCGTCTTTTGTTGATATACTGCCGAATTAAGTCTCTTTCAGACTGCAAGATGTCTTTTCGATCTTTCGTATATGGATCATCTCCAATTCGATCCTCAATCGATTCATGCCATTTCTCGATGATTGGGCAGAGCCGGTCTTCTACAAAATGTGTATCGAGTACATGCTGGAAAAGTGTGTAATAGGCTCTTTTAAACGAAGGGATATCTAGTAATCTAGCAGTTAATGTATTAAAGCCGTTTACTGGGATATAATCAAACGGCATTTCTTCTCCATGAATGTCACGACCCCATGTTGCATCATAATCCCAAGGAAGTACTTGAAACCTCCCTTGTTCATTTACATAAAGAGCGTAGTTATGGACAAAACCATCAAAGTTTTGTGTGCATACCACACCGATGAGCCAGCGGAAATATTGTGTCACATCTAGGTATTGTTCAATTTTTTCTGCAAAAGTGTCATCTTTCGCTGTGTTGAGAAAGTAAATAAATTCACTCAGCTGATGATCATGTTGAGAAGTTCCCGTTTTTTTCTCGTATCCGAGAAGAAGGTGCTTTTTTGGTTTTTTATCAAAAGAACTCAAAAGGGAGAAGTTCGCGTCATCATCAACCGCATAATAAATGCCGCCTCCTGAAAGCTGCCGTTTTTGAAGAAAGAACTCATCGACGGATTCTATTTTCAAATAAATCCCTTCTTTTCTTCCATTTATGGTGAGAAACACATGAGAAGCAGCGGGGCTATGCACCCCCATCTGCTCAAAGAAATAAAAGGACAGCCTGTTTCGGATAAACGAAGGATCATTGTACTCTGCATTTAAATGAAAGATCGATTCGCCCTGTCTTTGTTTCGGCTTTCGATATTCAATTTGATAGGACTTTTTCTTAAGCTTTCTAATGTGTGATCCGCGGTATGAAGCATAAATATGTGATTTGGTTTGGCCTGTTTTTAGAATAGCTTCAACAGGTTCATCGTTCCAAATGTCTTTTTTTAATTCAATCAGGTCCTTTGGATGAATCCACATATCAAGTTGTTTTAAAGGTTCTGTGTTCATACGTTCATCAGCCTCCTATATGCTCTTCTTTACAATATGAAAGTGAAGGAATGTCCTGTACCGGCTGGTAGGTATTCATGGAGTTTTCAAGGAAAGAGGCATTCGTCACGAACACTTGTCTACCGAGTCTCGTAACATAAAGCAGAGAAGATAAACAGCTTTGTCTGTTTGTTTTGTCGAAGCATAGACTGGGAGGGGAATTGTTCGTGAGTACATTTGATCATTCACACATTGAACATGCAGTGGCTTCACTTCGAAGTGAGGGACGTGATCATCACTTAGATCGTGAACCAGAATCGAGACGTTCGCACAAGTCAGCTCGTTCTCGTCATTCGAGTCGCGGTCATTGGTTCTTTGGCGGTGGTGGACACCGTAAATCACGCCGCAGTAAAAAAAGCTACAGAAGCTATCGTTCAAAGAAAAGTTATCGCTCTAAGAAAAGCTATCGTTCGAAGAAAAGCATGAAGAGCAAAAAGTCATGTAAAAGCAAAAAATCTTACAGAAGCAAAAAGAGTGAACCGAAAAAGTCACACCGCAGCAAATGCAGATCCCATCATAAGAAAAGCTGCCGCAAATCACACCGCAGCAAATGCAGATCTCATCATAAGAAGAGCTGCCGCAAGTCACATCGCAGCAAATACAGATCCCACAATAAGAAGAGCCGCAAATCTCGCCGCAGCCATCGATCTAAACGTTCTCATCACCATAAACGCAGCCGCTCTTGCCGAAGATGTGGAAAGAAAACGCATCGATCCCGAAATAGAGGAAATGTTGAGCGTAAATGGGATCAAGGAAACATGTGGGAGTACCGCCGTTTTCGCTAAGCGTTAGATCATCATTTTTGAAACCCTTTTTAAAAGAGAGTATGATAAAAAAGGGTTTTTTTTGTTTCATAGAGAAATAAAATGAGACATCATAACTTAGCGAAATGAAGATTGTGAGGGGAAGACATGAAGTTTTTTACAGGTGAAATACATAGCAGCATGTTTATTGGGGTAGTCATTGATGATGAATGGGTGATGGACGTCAAAAAGGCAGAAGCCAAATTATTTGAGCTTGAGACACTGCCAAACTCTTTATCTGAGTGTATTAAAATGGGGGACAAGTTTGTTGAACATGTCGGGCAGCTTCTTGATTGGGCTGAGAA
This sequence comes from Bacillus sp. FSL M7-0791, assembly GCF_038627085.1. Classification (NCBI taxonomy): domain Bacteria; kingdom Bacillati; phylum Bacillota; class Bacilli; order Caryophanales; family Bacillaceae; genus Bacillus; species Bacillus sp. FSL M7-0791. Next base: position 1,043,928 of record NZ_CP152022.1, read on the forward strand.
AAAAGAAGAAGACCGCGGTTCTTATGTATATCCGCTTTCGGACGTGAAACTCCATGCCCCGATTCCAAAGCCGTCTAAAAACATCATGTGTGTCGGAAAGAATTATCAAGATCATGTGATGGAGATGGGAAGTGCGGCGGATATTCCTGAAGACGTGATGATTTTTACAAAGGCACCTACTTCTGTCATTGGACACGAAGCGGACATTCTCCTTCATAAAGATGTGACAAGTGAGTTGGATTATGAAGGAGAGCTTGCCATCGTGATGGGCAAATCAGGGAAGAACATTGCTCCTGAAGAGGTCCAAGATTATCTATTCGGTTACACCATTTTAAATGATGTGACGGCAAGAGATTTGCAGAAAAAACATAAACAATTTTTCATTGGCAAAAGCTTAGATACAACCTGCCCGATAGGACCTTATATCGTTCATAAGTCAATGATCGAGGATCATGGTGCGCTCCATGTGGAAACAAAGGTAAACGGAGAGGTTCGTCAGTCTGCCAGTACGGAATTAATGATCTTCACAGTTGAGGACATTGTCTCCACTCTTTCAAAAGGGATGACATTAGAAGCGGGTGACATCATTGCAACAGGTACACCTTCTGGGGTAGGGAAGGGCTTTGAACCGCCTAAGTTTTTAGCTTCTGGAGATCGAATTGACATCACGATTGAACCGATTGGAACGCTGACAAATCACGTCAAATAAAGCGCGTGATGACACAGGATTGTCGCTTTGTGTTCGACTTATTTCGTGGTACGATGAGAAGGTACTTGTTCTGATAAAGGGGGAAATTATAAATGGGAACACATTTACATATCACAGCATGGGTGCTGGGGATTATTTTATTCTTCGTAGCCTTTGCTCTAGCAGGTAAAAATGACAAAGGCGCTAAAATTGTGCATATGATCGTTCGTTTATTCTACTTGATCATCATTGCAACAGGCGTAGAGCTGTATGTTCGCACAGGAATGAAAATTCCAGGTTACGGGGGCGAGTATATTGGAAAAATGATTCTTGGTATCCTCGTGATCGGTTTCATGGAAATGGTCCTAGTGCGCAAGAAAAAAGGAAAATCGGTGACTGGTGTGTTGATTGGTTTTATCGTATTTGCGATTGTGACCATTCTTCTCGGTTTACGTCTGCCGATCGGTTTCCATATCTTTTAATATAAAAAGGACATTGCTTATACGAAGCAGTGTCCTTTTTATGTGGCATCAAATTGTGAAACGATCCGTTGTCCGTCTGAAGTGGTCCATTCAAAACGAATGTGACTGGCGGCTGGCTCATGGTGACATTGAAGTGCAAGTGATTGCGTATCTGCCGAAAACTGAAAGAAAGAGACGCGCTGCAATGAATGAAAGGAAGAGAAAACACAATCATAGACGGAAAAACCAAGCTGCTCTATCTGGTCAAGGATGTGATCAAAAACGTTTTCCGGTACGAACATGAGAAGATCAAGCCAGCCTTTGGCAAGAGACGCCGTATATTGAATGTTTTCTCCTCCCTGTACTTCTATTAGCTGCCCGTTTTCATGAAGAATCATAGAACCGAGCAATTCTCCTTTTGTCCATCGGTCATTTTCCTTCAAACAGATCATCGTGCTTTGAAGACTTTCTGGCAGCATGATCTCTCCTTCTTCATCTTCAATCAGGCAATGCCCGTTTTCAATGAGCAAATACCCATTACACCATCTTCTGCTGCAGCGTTCAAGCTGCTTCATTCGATTCTCCATTTGCAAAAGCTCCTTTCCTCTTTCTTTTCTTACCAAATCAAGCTTGTCCTATACGCCGGGAAAAAAGGACAAATCAACTATCAAGGAGACGATGCATAAACTAAGAAAGGCTGAATGAGAACACTTGAGGAAAAACGGATGGGAGCTGATGATGATGTGTGGAATTACAGGCTGGGCAGACTTTAAAAAGCAGCTCATCCAACAGGATCATGTAATCAATCAAATGACAGATACATTATCTAAAAGAGGGCCAGATGATACAAATACATGGAAAAGTGAGCACGTTCTTTTCGGGCATAAAAGGTTAGCGGTGGTAGATGTAGAAGGCGGAAAGCAGCCGATGACATATACACATCAAAACCATGCTTATACGATTGTATACAATGGAGAGCTCTATAACACGGAGGATATAAGAAAAGAATTGTTAAAAAGGGGGCACCGCTTTCTTGGGCATTCTGATACAGAAGTTCTTCTTCATGCCTATACAGAATGGAAGGAAGAGTGTGTCTCTCATTTTAATGGCATTTTTGCATTTGTGATCTGGGATAGTGAGCGTGAATTGTTATTTGCAGGGAGAGACCGGCTAGGCGTCAAGCCATTTTTCTATACAGAACGTCATCATTCCTTCTTATTTGGTTCAGAGATCAAAGCACTTCTTGCTCACCCTGATATCAAAGCAAAAGTCGATCATGAAGGACTGTCGGAGATCTTTGGCTTAGGACCGTCAAGAACACCAGGTCAAGGCGTGTTTAAAGGGATAAAAGAGCTGAGACCTGCACATGCCTTGACCTTTTCAAAAGACGGTCTGCGTGTATGGAGATACTGGAATGTTAAAAGCAAGAAACATACTGATTCACTTGATGACACCGCACAGCACATTAAGCATCTCTTTACAGATGCCGTGACAAGACAGCTCGTCTCTGATGTGCCTGTATGTACATTTTTATCTGGGGGCGTCGATTCTAGTGCCATTACTGCCATTGCCGCTAAGCACTTTGAGAAAATAGGGAAAGCACCGCTTCATACGTATTCCATTGACTACGAAGGAAACGATCAATTCTTTGAGGCAAATCAATTCCAGCCGAATGCTGACGGTCCTTGGATTGATCAAATGACCAAAGCGTTTCAAACGAATCATCACAGCTGTATCATTGGACAAAAAGAGCTCGCTTCCTATCTGAAGGAAGCCGTTGAGGTTCGAGACTTACCGGGTATGGCAGATATTGATTCTTCCTTGCTTTGGTTTTGCCGAGAAATTAAAAAGGACTTCGTTGTTGGCTTATCAGGTGAATGTGCGGATGAAATCTTTGGCGGCTATCCGTGGTTCCATATGGAAAATGAAACGAATGGTTTTCCGTGGATGAGATCGACTGAAGCTAGAACACAGCTCCTGCAAGACTCATGGCAAAAAAAGCTGTCACTTAAGGAATACGCGCAAAGCAAATATGAAGAAACGGTGGCAGAAACGCCTCTTTTAGATGGAGAAACCGGCGTCAATAAAGCCCGGAGAGAACTTTTTTACTTAAATATGATCTGGTTTATGACAACACTGCTTGACCGAAAAGATCGAATGAGTATGGGGGCTAGTCTTGAGGTACGGGTGCCATTTGCAGATCATCGCCTTGTCGAATATGTGTGGAATATTCCTTGGGAAATGAAAATGCATGGAAATCGTGAAAAAGGGGTTTTACGAAAAGCATTAGAGGGAATTTTACCGAATGAAGTGCTTTATCGAAAGAAGAGTCCTTACCCGAAAACACATCATCCAGCCTATACTCAGGCTGTGAAAGAGATGCTCACAGACTGCCTCGCGCAAAAAGACTCTGTACTTCACGAATTTTTAGATCCACATCAATTAAAGCAGCTGATTGAAACGGAAGGGGCTTCCTTTCATGTGCCATGGTATGGTCAGCTCATGAAGGGCCCGCAGTTGATTGCCCATCTAGCACAGATTCATCATTGGTTTGAAACGTATCGAATTGATATAGAAGCGTAATAAAGAGTCGGCTTTCTTGCACATGTTGAAAGGAAGCCGGCTTTTTTGATACATAACATGAGACTTTTTGAGCACATCAAAAGTTGATGTAATCTTTTCAATTTGTATAATTAACTTAAAGTGAATTAATTTGGAGGAAAAAGGATAATGAAAATCATTGTGATTGGAGCGGGACCAGGGGGCCTTGCAGCAGCTATGATGCTTCAAAGCAAAGGACATGACGTTCATGTATACGAAAAGCAGCCCTTTGTCGGCGGGCGTAACGCTAAGTTTCAGCTTGGTGATTTCACGTTTGATACAGGTCCTACCTTTCTCAGCATGATTCATATTGCAGAGGAGCTGTTCACCTTTGCTGGTAAAAATCTTTATGACTATATTGATGTGATTGAATTAAAAGAGATGTATAGATTAATATTTCAAGACAATCAGCTGGACATGATCCGGGATCGCGATGAAATGTACAAACGATTAGAAGCCTTTGCATCTGGTGAGGGCGAAGGGTATTTACGATTTATGAATGATACAAAGCGCAAAATGGATCGTCTGACACCAATTTTACAAAGTAAAATGGACCGCTTTCATCATTACCTTCGCCTGAAGGTGATCAAAGCACTTCCACAGCTTTCACTAAATAAAAGTTTGTATGATGTGCTGTCAGACTATTTTTCGAATGAATCAGTGAAATATGCTTTTACATTTCAATCAAAGTACTTAGGAATGTCGCCGTGGGAATGCCCTGGTGCGTTCTCGATCCTTTCGTTTATGGAACATGACACAGGTGTATTTCATCCGAAGGGCGGTGTCAATCAGCTGTCAGAAGCGATGGCAAAGGCGGCGCTTGAAGCTGGGGCAGAGATTCATCTGTCAGCAGGCGTTGAAAAGCTGCTCACGGAGGGAAGGAAAGTAAAAGGCATTCGTTTAGAATCTGGGGAAGAAATACAAGCAGATGAGGTTGTCGTCAATGGAGACTTTGCACATGTGATGACAAAGCTTGTCGAGCCAGGACTTTTAAAGAAATACAGCGAGAAAAAATTAAAAAAGAAAAAATTCTCATGCTCTACCTTTATGCTTTATTTAGGACTGGATACCATGTATGATGAGCCGCATCATACCATCGTTTTTTCCGATGATTATGCTAGATTTGTCAAAGGCATTACGAAAACATATGAGCTGCCAGACGATCCGTCTATTTATATTCAAAATGCAAGTGTAACCGATGACTCTCTTGCTCCAAAAGGTAAATCAGCTCTTTATGTGCTGGCTCCAGTTGCCAATAACCAAAGCGGTATTGACTGGGAAGCGCATCAAGATGAATTTAGAGAGCTTGTGCTGGATACATTGGAGCGGAAAACCGGCTTTCAAGATGTGAGACAGCATATAGAAGTCGAGCGGATGATCACACCGAAGCAATGGGAGGAAGACCTTTACGTATATGACGGAGCTACATTTAACCTCGGCCACCAGCTGACGCAGATGATGGTCCTAAGGCCGCACAATGAATTTGATGAATTAAAGAACTGCTGGCTTGTTGGAGGAGGAACACATCCAGGAAGTGGACTGCCAACCATTTTAGAATCAGCACGTATCACGACAAATGCCATTCTTAAAAAAGAGAAACATTCACACAAAACAATGCCGCATCAAGAAAAGGGGAGCGCCTCATGAAACAACATATATTGATTGCAGGAGGCGGTATTGGCGGAATGATCTCAGCGCTTTATTTAAAAAAAGCGGGACATGATGTCACCCTTGTCGAAAAAAATGAACGGCTTGGCGGGAGACTTGCTTTTGTACGTGAGAAAGGATATAAAGTAGATGAAGGTCCGACCATTGTCCTACTTCCTGACATGTTAAAAGGCATTTTACATGAGGTAGGAATTGACGAATCATCTCTTGATCTTGTGCAGCTTGATCCGCTGTATACCATTCAATATCAAGATGGAACCTCCTATACGAAATACTCTGATGCACGTCTTCAGCTAGATGAAATCAGACGTGTATTTCCAAAGGAAGATCAAGGGTTCCAGAGGTTTATGGAAGAAATGACGGATCGGTTTCAAGAAGGGCAGAAAGCTTTTCTAGAAAAATCATTTCACGAAAAACGTACATTTTTTACAAAAGCCAATATGAAGATTTTAATGAAATTAAAGGCGTATCGAACGGTGCAAAGCGCTCTAAAAAAATATTTCTCAGACGAACGCCTGCGAGACGCATACGCACTTCAAACTCTCTATGTTGGGGGAAACCCGTATGAAGCATCGGCCATTTATTCGCTTGTTTCATATAGTGAGCACGCACATGGTATTTACTATTTAAAAGGCGGTTATGCAAGTTTAGTAGATATATTGGAAGGGCAGCTCATCAACATGGGTGTGCATGTAAGAAAAAATGAAGAAGTCACGCAATTGATGTTTGAGGGAAAACGGGCAGTCAAAGCAAAGGTGAATGATGAACATGTAGCCGCTGATGCATTTGTGATCAATGGAGATTATCCAGCTGCGTTAAAACAGTTTGGTTTAGACGAACAAGATCGCCGGAAATACGTGCCGTCCTCTGGCTGTGTGATGGTGTATCTCGGGTTAAACAAGATGTATCATGAAGCACCTGTTCATCAATTTTTTATGGGAGAACACTTTGATCAGCATATGAAAGAGGTTTTTCAAACGAAAACGATTCCTCAAGACCCGTCATTTTATACATTTAATCCATCGATCATTGATCCATCTCTTGCCCCAGATGGCTGTAGTGTTTTATACATGCTCGTTCCTGTTCCTTCAGGTGATCATATCAACTGGGAAGAGGAGACAGATTTTGTCGAGAAGATGGTGGATGTCCTTGAGAAAAGAGGCTTTCCGAGATTGCGAGAGTCGATTGTCTGGAAAAAGGTCAGAACACCAAATGATTCCTTGCGAGAAGGATTGTTTGAAGGCGGCAGCTTTGGACTTGCCCCTAATTTGTTTCAATCAGGTGTCTTCCGCCCGCAAGTGAAGGTCAGTGAGACAGATAATCTTTATGCGGCAGGTGCTTCCATCCATCCGGGCGGCGGGGTGCCAATCGTGATGCAAAGTGCGAAGCTCATGGCCTCTGTACTACTAAAAGATTTGAATGATAGAAAGGAAGTGAAGCTAAGTGGTTGATGTACAAACAGCATTAAAAGTGTGTGAGGACACCATTCAAACCCATTCTAAAACGTTTTACCGGGCCTTTTCCATGCTGCCTAAAAAGAAAAGACAGGCCGTCTGGGCCGTATATTCCTTTTGCCGTAGAGCAGATGACATTGTAGATGAGTCCCCTTCGCCAAAAGAGGACCTTGCATCCTTTCGAGAGACGTTTGATCGATTTTTACAAGGTGAGGTAGACCGGAATGATCCAATATGGGTGGCGCTAGAGCATACATTTCAAGAGTTTCGGATGGATGAAGCCCCGTTCCGTGACCTGCTCCAAGGACAAGAGATGGATATAGAGCAGCAGCGATACGAAACATTAGATGAACTGCTCATCTATTCCTATCATGTTGCTAGTACCGTTGGACTCATGCTCCTTCCCATTATTGCACCGCGTAAAAAAGAGCAGCTAAAAGAAGCAGCCATTTCGTTAGGGATTGCTATGCAGCTCACCAACATCCTTCGAGATATTGGGGAAGATCAGGCTGAAAGAGACCGCATTTATTTGCCAAAGCAGGTGATGGAACAATTCGGGTACACAGAGCAAGAATTGCAGGAAGGGATTGTGAATCAAGCCTTCCAGCACGTCTGGGAGTACATTGCCTTTGAGGCAGAGGCATACTACGAGGAGTTTTTTGACCATCTTCATGAATTCCCGCTGTATTCACGAATACCGGTGAAAGCAGCAGCTCACTTTTATAAAGCCATTTTAGATAAAACAAGAGAAAACGAATACCGCGTCTTTACAGAGCGGGCATTTATTTCAAAACAGGAAAAAGCACTTATTTTAGAAGATATTACGTAAAAAAGGACTGCACCCAGTCCTTTTTTATGTGGAAGAAAAGCGATACTCCGTCCATACTCTGGAACGCCAGCGCCTATACATGAAGATGCCTCTGACCCATTCATCCACGATAAAAGAAATCCAAACCCCAATGAGACCCATTTCAAGCTGAATGCCTAACAAGTAAGCGATCGGAAGCCCGATTCCCCACATTGATATCATCGCCATATACACTGGAAACTTCGCGTCACCAGCCGCCCGCAATGAATTAATAATGACCATATTAAAAGAGCGTCCCGGCTCTAATATGATCGTCAATAGGAGAAGTGTGGCGGCGATTTGAATGATTTCATGATTGCTAGTGAAAAAGGTAAGCAAATGCGTCGATGATAAAGATAAAGCAGTGGAAGAAAGAAGAGCGATCCCAATGGCCCAGTATAAGCTTTTCATACATCTGCGGTAGGCAGCATCAAATTCTTTCGCTCCAATATGGCGTCCGATTAAAATCTGTGTCCCTTGGCTAATCGCTGCACCAAACAACATAATGAACATCATCAAATTTTGAGTGTAGACCTTTGTGGCTAAAGCCTGCGTTCCCATAAATGTAATAAACAGTGTAATGATCATTTGGGAGCCGTTATAAGAAAGCTGCTCTCCAGCAGAAGGAATGCCAATTTTCAGCAGCTTTTTTAAATGCGTCCGCTGAATGTGAAACATACTCTTCAGCGAAAAACGCAATCCAATGCGGCGGCGGACAATGAGGATCATCGCCATCAATCCGATCAATCGAGCCAGCGAGGTTGAAAAGGCAACACCCATGACACCTAATACCGGAAAGCCAAACGGACCAAAAATGACCAAATAATTCCCGGCAACGTTGAGCAAATTCATTCCGATGGTGACATACATCGTGTCTCTTGTATATCCGTAGCTTTTTAAAATAGCACTATACGTCATAATGAGTGCTTGAATAAAAGAAAGCAGGCCGACAATTTGTAAAAAGACCGCCGCATCCGGCATGAGTTCACTTGATAAGCCCATCATGTGCAGGATTGGAACAGCTAACACAAACATAAGGAGACTAATGACAAAGCTGATCAAGAAGTTGGTTCCTAGTGAGACATAGGCGACTTGAGTCGCTTCCTGCTTGCGGTCAGCTCCTAAAAGCTGCGCAATCACAATGGTCGTTCCTGTTGTAATGAAGCTGAACATGACAATTAATAAATTCAGGAGCTGGTTGCTTACACCTACTGCGGCCACACTGTTATCGGAGTATTGGCTGAGCATAAGTGTATCAGCGCTCCCCATGAGCATATATAAAGAGATTTCGATAAAAATAGGCCAAGTTAATGCAAATAATGAAGGGTGTGTTTTCTCATCTTTTGCTTGAACCTTTTCATATGACAGGGTTTGAGATTTCATCACATAGCCCCCTTTCGTATAAATCCGATTTATAGTGTACCGTGCATCGACTATAATAAGAAGAGACGAAACCGAAACTTATTGGAGAAATCCGACTTCATAAGGGGATGAATATGGATCGATTTATTACATTTACTGTACCGCCGTTTCCTATTTATATTGCATCAGGTAAAGGGGTATTTCATCAAGGAGAAAGACATATCTCAAGAACCTTCACTGTATTTGATCTGCTCTATGTCACAAAAGGTGAACTATGGATGACAGAGGGCGAGGAGGCTTTTCATGTAAAAGAAGGTGAATATATGATTCTCTCACCGGGCCTGTCTCACGGTGGACATCTGCCATGTGAAGAGGAAACCCACTATGAGTGGCTGCATTTCTCAATTGACCGATTTGAGCTGACGAACCGGCTGAGAGAACACTGGATTGATATGAAACAAAATCAAGCTACCTTTGAAAAGCCGGCAACCTATGAATTTAGTCTGCCCCGTTTAGGAAAAGTGAAAGGACGAAGTGTGTTAGAAAAACACCTTTCAGCGATGAGAGCACTAAATCATGGTGCATCTGAACTTCCGCTGAAAAAACAGCTTCTATTTGAGGAACTGCTCATTCACCTGCAAAAGGAAGCATTCCATATTCCAAGTGCAAAGGAGACCGTCGCATCAGAAGTGGTTCATTATCTTGAGCATCATTTTATGGAGAAATTACACATGGAGCAGCTTGCAGAGAAACTGCACTATCATCCTGACTACATGACAAGATGTATGCAGACGGTATATGGATTGACGCCAAACCAGTACAGCCATCGTCTCAAAATCGAAAAAGCCAAAAGCATGCTGGCCTCAACGAATGAAAAAATCGCTGCTATTGCAGATCATGTAGGGATTGACGACCCTACTTATTTTTCTAAGCTGTTTCGGCAAAATGAAGGCATGACGCCGATCGAGTACCGTCATTTAGCAAAAAGAACGACAAAGTAAAGGAACGTGAACAGATGAAAAGTGAAAAGGAAGAGCTTGTGAACATACGTCCATTAACCGAAACGGACTTAGAGACGGTGTGGCATTTAAAATTTAAAGCATCAGACCAGTCCTATCGAAAATGGAATGCCCCTTATTTTTATGAACACGAAATCCCGCTTGCTGCATTTAAGAAACGTTACTTACAGGAAGAATCCATTCCTCAAAAGCTATATGGCATTGAAATAGATGGTGATATCAAAGGCACCGTATCATATTATTGGGAGAATGAACGCACGAGGTGGCTTGAATGCGGCATTATCATTTATGACTCACGTTTTTGGAGCGGGGGTATTGGGACAAAGGCATTAAATCTATGGATTGATGTGTTATTTACGCATATTGATATTCCTCGAATTGGTTTAACAACTTGGTCAGGGAATGAACGGATGATGCGGTGCGCAGAGAAATGCGGATTTGTCCTTGAGGGGAGACTGAGAAAGGTCCGTTATTATCAAGGGGTTTATTATGATTCAATGCGCTACGGAATGTTGAGAGAAGAATGGCGAAGCCTTCCACGCAATATCCTCTGAATCATTATTTTTTCAGGACAAAAGTATCATATAATGGAATAAACTGAAGAAGAAGGGTGGCAGATGAATGTGGGCTGGATAACTGGATGGTTTGTTTCTATTTTAGTCGCAATCTATCTATTGATAGATGCACCAAAACATGGGAAAAATAAATGGTTATGGTCTATTTTAGGTCTTTTATTCGGGCTCTTTGCATTTGGGATATACCTCATCAAAACAGGAAGAAAAGGATTGGGCTGGACAGTTCTGATCGTGTCCATCATCATCTATTCTATTGTTATACTAGTCTTTGTCTTTTACTTCCTGTTGCTGATCTTCGGATACTCAAACGCATCATAGAGAGCGCGTATACATAAGGGGGAGTTTAATCTTGAGAATAACGGGTCTATTCGTTTCACTTGCAGTTGCCATCTATTTATGGTTTGATGCGCCAAAGCATAACAAAGACAAATGGCTGTGGGCCATTTTAGGCGTGCTATTTAGTACCATCGTACTCGGTATTTATTTGATCAAGACAGAGAGGAAGGGGCTGGGCTGGACTGGACGATCTTGATTTTAACCATCTTGTTTTATCTCATGCTGCTCATCTCTGTTTTGATCGGTGTTATTCTTTTTTATCAGGCGCCTTCATGAAGAAGGGCCTTTTTCTTTTACCTTTTGAGCCGGTACACCAGCAATGACGATCTGCTGTTCATGAAAGGAACGATTCACCACGGCATTTGCTCCGATTGAAATATGATTTGCAATATAAATGTCTCCAAACAGCTTAGCACCAGGGCCAATCCATACGTGATCTCCAATGGTTGGGACATCCTTTTCGGAATGGTTTTGGCCAATATTCACCCCTTGATGAATATCACAAAATGCCCCAATTTTTGCGTGCTTATTCACAATTAAGAGACCACTATGATTGATTCTAAGGCCTGGGCCAAAGACGCCAATCGGAATATCAAAGCCAAGCTGCATGCCTTTCTTTTTATGTAAATAGCGATAAAACCATTTGCGCAGTAGAGCGCCGCTATTAGAATAGTATTCATATTTTCGTAAATACCTTTGATATTTCCATATATCGTCCCCAAACCACTTTGGTCTTCTGCGCGTAACCGCTAATGCTTTCTTATCCTGCGTTAAGTAATGGTGAAGATCGTGCTTTGTAAAAATCATCAAATTCCCCTCCATTCCTTTATGTTTCAGAGAAATTATACCATCCAAACCATTTATATCAAGAAAAAATGATGTTACTTCTTCAATTTTCTACCTTCATTTCATCCAAATTTCTTCATAAAATGAGCGCTTTAAGTTGAATAGAACAAAAGAACCAGGAAGAATGATTTGTAATTTTTTTCAATATCAAACCGTCTCATGCGTTCCATCTCCTTATGGCAGTAAGGTTTGTAAAAATTACTCGAAAATACTCATTAAAAAGAGAATATTGCATTCATATGCTTTTTGAATCATCTTTTTGAATACAATTGACTTTCCTATCTCACATCCTCTAGGCTAATAAATGAAAATGATAATCTTTATCAATTGGAGGAGTGTTTTATTATGTCCATCAAAACCGTTTCTAAAAATCAGCAATTTTTAGAGCAGCAAAGTCAAAGAGAATCTAATGCAAGGTCTTACCCGAGACGGTTCCCATTAGCCATGCAAAAAGCCGAGGGTATGATCGTGACAGATGCAGATGGCAGAGAGTTTTATGACTGTCTGGCAGGCGCAGGAACACTTGCACTTGGTCACAATCATCCGGTTGTTATAGAAGCTATTGAACGTATGCTTCATGAAAAAAGACCATTGCATACGTTGGACATAACCTCAGAAATTAAAGAAGAGTTTGTGAATGAAATTTTTTCTCACCTGCCAGAAGAGTTTGCAAAGAGAGCGAAAATTCAATTTTGTGGACCAACTGGCGGTGATGCCATAGAAGCTGCGATTAAATTAGTCAAGACAGCGACAGGTAATCGTTCCATTCTTTCTTTCCACGGTGCTTATCACGGTGCGACACATGGCACGATGTCATTAAGCGGAAATTTGTCTCCAAAGGAAAGAGTGCAAGGGTTAATTCCAGATGTGCATTTCATGCCTTATCCATATGAATATCGCTGCCCATTTGGTATTGGCGGGAAAGATTCACACCGTATTTCCAGTTCTTATATTGAGCGTGTATTAAATGATCCTGAAAGTGGTATTCTTCCGCCAGCAGGTATGATCTTTGAAGCTGTGCAAGGTGAGGGAGGCTCAATTCCAGCATCTATTGAATGGATAAAAGAAATGAGAAGAATCACAAAAGAAAAAGGCATTCCGCTCATTATCGATGAGGTTCAATCAGGCATTGGCCGAACAGGTAAGATGTTTGCCTTTGAACATGCAGGAATTGTGCCAGACGTTATTGTATTATCTAAAGCCATTGGTGGAAGCCTGCCGCTTTCAGTTGTGATTTATGATCAAGATTTGGATCAATGGAATCCAGGTGCACACATTGGCACATTTAGAGGAAATCAAATGGCGATGGCTGCAGGAACTGCTACGCTTAAATTTATAAAAGAAACCAATCTGCTGGATCATGTAGACCAGTTAGGGAATCGCATGCAGGCTTATTTAAAAGACATTCAAAAAAATGTACCTGCTATCGGTGATGTTCGAGGAAGAGGATTAATGATTGGTGCTGAAATTGTCAATCCAAATGAAAAGCAGGATGTGGATGGAAGTTATCCAGCAAATCCTGAGCTAGCAAGTCTCATTCAAAAGAATTGCTTCGACAAAGGCTTAATTGTAGAGACAGGAGGCCGTTTCGGTAGCGTCATTCGATTCTTACCGCCATTGATCATGACAGAAGAACAGCTTGAACAAGTCATCGCCATTTTCAAAGAGGCCGTTTACGATGCAATCAACTAAAGCTTCTGTGGATTCATTATTTATCAATCAAAGCCAGCTTGGAAGAGAGTCCTTCCGAGCGGCTATTCATACATCTATCGACAGCTTACTGGATCAGTGGCAAAAAGACCAAGGACCATACAGCGGAATATTGCCTGGGAAATTAGCGGCTAGTGTCGAATCCTTATTTCAGTTTCAACCGTCTGGCGAATCAATGGAATCTGTCTTTCAAGATATAAAGCAGCATCTTTTGCCGCATCTCGTTGATGTATCGCATCCTAAATGCTTGGCACATTTGCATTGCCCGCCGCTCATACCTGCTCTTGCCGCAGAGGTGATGGTAAGCTCCTTTAACCAATCAATGGATTCCTTCGATCAAAGCGGTATTGCATCTTTGGTTGAGGAGGAAATTTTAAAGTGGCTATGTGCGAAGTTTTCTTATGGAAATCTAGCAGATGGAACATTTACGAGCGGTGGCACCCAATCTAACTACATGGGACTGCTTCTTGCAAGAGATGCATTTTGTGAAAACACATGGCAATGGAATGTTCAGCAGAAAGGCTTGCCGAGTGAGGCTCACCGCCTGAGAATTCTTTGCTCTAAGAATGCTCACTTCACTGTGAAAAAATCTGCATCACAGCTAGGCTTAGGGGAGCAGGCAGTTGTTCTAGTAGAGACAGATGAGCATCACCGCATGGACCTCAACGATTTGAAGAAGAAACTTGTTGAGTTAAAGGAACAGGATCTCCTGCCTTTTGCGGTAGTGGCGACTTGCGGGACAACTGATTTTGGCAGTATTGACCCGGTTCGAGATGTGTATGACATCGTCAAGCCATATGGTCTGTGGATTCATGCAGATGCTGCCTATGGTGGAGCGCTTGTATTAAGTGAAAACTACCGAGATAAATTAGACGGTGTTGAGCTTGCTGATTCCATCACGATTGACTTTCATAAACAATTTTATCAGCCGATCTCTTGCGGGGCATTTTTGCTGAAGGATAAGAGACATTTCGGCTTGATCAATTATCATGCAGATTATCTTAATCCAAAAGAAGATGAACTGGATGGAATACTACATCTTGTCCATAAATCTGTCCAAACGACGCGCCGGTTCGACGCACTGAAATTGCTTCTTTCTCTTCGTCTGATTGGGGAGGAAGGGTTTGGTGACATTATTGACCATACCATTGATTTTGCGAAGGATGTGGCTGCGCTTATCGAGAGAAATGATCACCTTGAAGTGATCAATCCTGAACCAGAAATCAATGCAGTTGTGTTTCGATTTAAGGGGGCGGATGACATCAATAAAATCATCCATCGAACGTTATTCAAATCAGGAACTGCTGTCATTGCGAAAACAGTGGTGGATGGTCAAACGTGCTTAAAATTCACTTTGTTAAATCCGAGAACGACAATCACACATATTGAGGAAATCCTTTCTGACATCGTTGATATCGGGATCGCTCATATTCAATCCGGGAGGGTACTACGTTGAGTCAATATAAACAAATGGCTGAAAATGCAACTATGCAAAGCTTTTTAAACTGTTTTTTACGTGAAACAGGAATCGATCGATCTGCAAAAAAAGAGACGAAAGCAGATGGTTCGCTTGTATTCGTGGCAAAACTAGCAAAGCAAGACCTTGAGCTTGTGATTCCGATCCGATATTTTTCATCTGTAGGCCGCCATCTCTTTGATTTTCCGATTCGCTTTCGTCCAAGTGGCAGCGAAAAAGAGGGAACGGTCGTCGATTACACGACACTTGTTGCATTATGTTCAAAGGAGCTTCTCATTGCATATGGCCGCACAGATGCAGAGGATGAATTCATGCTTCGCATCATTTTAAGCTGCCGAAATATTGAACGATTTTTACGGGAGAGAGAAAGTGATCAAGCTGCTTTATCTCAAGCTGATTTTGAGTACATCGAGGCTGAGCAGTCACTTTTCCTTGGACATTTAACACATCCTACACCAAAAAGCAGACAAGGGATGACAGAAGAGGAGGAAGCCGTCTATTCTCCTGAGCTGAAAGGAGCTTTCCAGCTTCATTACTTTAAAGCGCACCATTCGATTGTGCTACAGGATTCGTCTATTTCACAATCTGCGGCAAGCCTCATGTTAGAAGAGCTTTCGCGTCAGGTGCCAGAAGAAACAGAGAGGCTGAATAGGTTAACAGAAAACGGAGAATATGTGCTCATTCCGATTCATCCGCTGCAAGTCAAAGTGGTCATGGAGAAGACATTCGTGAAGCGTTATATAGAGGAGGGGAAACTGACTTATTTAGGACCGCTCGGGTCTGAATACACAGCGACCTCATCTTTTAGAACGGTCTATCAAAAGGATTCTGCTTACATGCTCAAATTCTCTGTTCCTGTGAAAATTACAAACTCGTTACGCATCAATAAACAAAAGGAACTGGATCGAGGAGTAGAGATGTCCCGCATCTTAAAAACAGAATTAGGCGTTTCTTTATATGAAAAATTCTCTGGATTCCGGGTCATTGAAGATCCTGCATATCTCTCTATTCGAGGAGATGAAGCGGAATCTGGCTTTGAAGTGGTCATTCGTCAAAATCCATTCTTGCATCGTGAAAAAGGCGCAAGCTTAATTGCTGGGCTGTGTCAGGATCATGCGTACGGAGGAAAATCGAGATTAGCAGGAATTATTCATAAACTTGCAGGCGCAGAAGGCAGGTCAACAGAAGCGGTCAGCCAAGATTGGTTTAAACAATATTTGACTATTTCGTTAAAGCCGATGCTCTGGCTGTTTGAAACGTATGGTCTTGCACTAGAGGCCCATCAGCAAAATGCTGTTGTGCAAATGAAGGATGGTTATCCAGAGACCTTCTATTACCGTGACAACCAAGGCTACTATTATAGTGAATCGAAAAAGGATAAGCTCGCGAATCTAGTTCAAAACTTGAGCGTAAGAAGTGAAACCATTTGTGCGGATGAAGTAGCCGTTGAGAGACTTCGTTATTATTTCTTCTTTAATCATTTATTTGGTCTCATTAATGGCTTTGGCACAGAAGGCCTTGCAAAGGAAGAAGATTTGCTGGCACTTGTGAGAGATACATTACTCGCTCATGAGGAGACATACGGAGCATCTGATCTGACTAACAGCCTTCTCCGCTCAAAAGAACTTCCTTCAAAAGCGAATTTGCTGACACGATTTGAAGATATGGATGAGCTGACCGGATCTCTGGAAACACAATCTCGTTACACGGCTGTCTTGAATCCGCTCTTTTTACATAAGGAGGCGCTGATTGGATGAGGCATCGTATTAGGTTTATTCGTGCTGAATATGAAAGAGATGTCCAGCTTGTCCATAAGTGGATGCAAGAAGAGTACGTTCACCCATTTTGGCATTTGAATATTCCGTTTCCTGCTTTTGAAAAGCATTTTTATCAGGCGATACATGATCCGCATCAAACCCTTTATTTAGGCACGATTGATGGGACACCAATGAGTTATTTTGAGGCTTATAACGTCAAAGGGGATATCATTGAATCCTACTATGAGCCTTCTCCGCATGATCAAGGCATCCACCTGTTAATAGGGGAGCCGGATTATGTGGGGAAAGGATTTGCTGCGCCGCTCCTTCAGGCAATGACAGCATTTCAATTTGAGCAGAACAAACGAACAGAAAAAATCGTTGCTGAGCCGGATATTCGCAATGAAAAAATGATTCATGTATTTGAAAAATGCGGCTTCGAACGTGTAAAACCAGTTACTTTACCCGACAAAACAGGTCTTTTGATGTTTTGTGATCGAGAACGATTCGAAAGGAAGTATAACCATGACGCGGTTCAACAAGCAAAATAATATAGTGGATGTAATTGGGATCGGCATTGGCCCGTTTAACCTGGGGCTTGCCGCATTATCTGAAGAGGTAAATGAAATCAACGCTTTGTTTTTTGAAAGAAGTGAAGCCTTTCACTGGCACCCAGGGATGCTCATTGAAGGGACAACACTGCAAGTCCCATTTTTAGCGGACCTTGTCAGCATGGCAGATGTGAAAAGCAAATATAGCTTTCTCAACTATTTGCAGGAACAAAACCGTTTGTATTCATTTTACTTTCTAGAGGACTTCCATATCCCGCGCAAGGAATACAGTCATTATTGCCGCTGGGTCGCTGACCAGTTAGATTCCTGCCGATTTGGCATGAACGTCGAATCTGTCTCACTGATTGAAAAGGCAGGGGAAAAGCGCTATGAAGTGCATGTCCGTCATGTAAAGAACCAAACTGTAGAGGTGTTTGAAAGCAAACATCTCGTCTTAGGAATTGGCACGCAGCCGGCGATACCCGCATCGCTCCAGCCAGCTTTAGGAGAGAAGGTTTTTCACTCAGCTGACTATTTAAAACGAAAGAAAGAAGGCTGTTTCAAAGGGAAATCTGTAACAGTTATCGGCTCTGGGCAAAGTGCGGCAGAAGTGTTTTATGACATTTTATCAGATGATGAGGCAAAGGATATTCACTGGTTTACACGATCAAAAGGATTTTTCCCAATGGAATATTCAAACCTTGGACTTGAGTATTTCTCCCCTGACTATATTGATTTCTTTTATGAGCTTCCGCAAGCCAAAAAGGATGCGTTATTAAAACAGCAAGACTTGCTGTATAAAGGCATCAGTTCGGCGATGATTCGTGATATTTATCATTTGCTTTATGAACGTTCTGCCTGCGGAAACCAGCTGAACACAGTGCTTCAAGCCATGACAGAGGTCAACTTGATTGAGGAAACAGCGGGCGGGTTATCACTTTCATGCACGCAATGGGTCAAGGAAGAATCCTTTACACATGAGACGGATATTGTCGTATTGGCGACTGGCTACCAATCCGTTCTGCCGCCATTTATCAACCCTATTTCTCATCACATTCAATGGGATGATCAAGGGAGATTCCAAGTTGAACGTGAATATCGTTTGAAAACAAATATGATGGGTGAAAATGATATTTTTGTACAAAATGCAGAGCTTCATACACATGGGGTCGGCGCACCAGATTTGGGGCTGGGGGCTTATCGAAACAGTGTGATCATCAATGAACTTGCTCGTCAAACTGTGTATCCACTTTATCAAAAGCACGTCTTCCAGACATTTGGTACACACAAGAACGCACACACATTTGAAGAAATGAAAGGATAAGGAGGATGAAGCGATGAGTGTACAAGATGAATTGAAAAAAGCGGTGAATCCTGCTGCTTGGAAAAAGGCAAACCAGCGAATGGTGGCAAAAATGCTGTCTGAATATATGTATGAGGACATGCTTCATCCTGTTGAGCTGGATTGTAAGGATGGCATCGCGCAGTATGAATTAATCATTCACGAACATAAGAAATATCGTTATCTGGCAAAACCTCGGTTGTTTGATAGTTTTGATACAATCGCTGAATCAATTGAGTACTGTCAAGATGGAAAATGGTCAAAGGATGTCAGTGCCATTGTGTTTTTACTAGACATTCAGCCGATCATTCCAATGTCTTCTGACACAACAGGCCATCTTATCAAAGAGCTTCACCATACTTTGTTAGCCGATGTCCATTTGCTGTCGAAAAAAGCACTTCGTGCGGATGAACTGACAGATACGGATTATGCATGGATTGAAGGAGAAATGACAGGCCATCCTTGGATTGTGTATAACAAAGGACGTATAGGATTCAGCTACGATGATTACTTAGCCTATGCACCAGAACGGCAGGAATGTGTGCGGCTGTCTTGGATTGCTGTACATAGAGAGCTTGCGACATTCCATGCAGTCGATCATGAAAACTATGAGCAGGTGATCGCTAAAGAATTAGATGAAGTCACGATTCGTCAATTTCAGCGTGTGTTAAAGGATGAAGGACTGAATGCAGCTGACTATTATATGATGCCTGTCCATCAGTGGCAGTGGACGCATATGATTATTCAGCATTTCCCTGAAGATTTGGCCTTGCGCCGGATTGTGTATTTGGGAGAGGGGCTGGATCAATATATCCCGCAGCAGTCGATCAGAACCTTTACAAATATCTCAAATAAAGACAAGCATCATATTAAACTGCCAATGAGTATTTTAAATACGCTCGTGTACCGTGGACTCCCATCAGAACGTACGGTCATTGCCCCGCGCATTACAGCGCATATTAAAGGGATTGCCGATCAAGACTCATTTTTATCTGATGTGTGCCGCGTCATTTTACCAGGTGAGAATGCAAGTATCAATGTCGATCATCCATACTACAGCAAACTGCCTGGTGCGCCATATCAATATCTTGAGATGCTCGGTGTCATTTTTAGAGAAAGCATTTATACGTACTTAGAAGAGGGGGAGAGCCCTGTTACACTTGCGGCACTTACTTACGAGGATCATGAAGGTGAGCCGTATATCAAGCAGCTGATTGAAAAATCAGGTCTCTCAGCAAAAGAATGGATGGCGAAGTTCTTCCATGTCGTGATGCCGCCGCTGCTGCACTTTATGTATCAATACGGCACAGTCTTTTCACCGCATGGGCAAAATACAATTCTTGTGTTAAAAAATCATCAGCCGCATCGTTTGGCGATCAAAGATTTCGTTGATGATGTGAATATAAGTGACCAGCCGCTGCCTGAATTAGCTTCATTAGAAGAAGATTTAAAAGAAGTGCTGCGCAGTGAGCCGCCAGAAGGTCTAGTACAATTTATCTTTACAGGATTATTTATTTGCAATCTGCGTTATGTATCCAACGTATTAGACAATCACAATCTGTTAGATGAAACGACTCTTTGGCGTTTGCTTGCGGAAGAAATTCAGCAGTATCAAAAGCAATTTCCGCAGCTAAAAGACCGTTTTGAATTATTTGATCTATTCCAGCCGAAGCTGACAAAGCTTTGCTTAAATCGTAATCGAATGATTGATTATGGCTATGGAGATGGTGATGACCGCCCGCATGCATCAGAGCATGGGAAGGTCACAAATGCACTCGCTCATGTTCTTTCGTCAGTTGGGGAGAAGTAATAGAAAAGCTGTAGACATTAAGTGTCTACAGCTTGTTTGTTTTTTAAGAAAATGCTTGAGAGGCAAGAAAATAGAAAAGGGCGGGATCATTCAGTTTTTCTTTCCCGCGAATCATCATAAAATGGGCTACGTTTGTTTTCGTAAATCCTGCTTCAACAAGTGTTTCATGCAGGCGTTCAGCAGTTTCTTCCTGCATATCTAAACGAATTGCCCCTGAATAAGACGAGATGAGTGATTGGATGAGCGAGAGAGCGGTTTGTTCATCGTTTGCTGTAAGCGGTCCAATCATTAGATTAGCAGGGGTTTCGATGCCAAATGCAAAGCCAGTTGTTTCATGATGCTCATTCTTTGCGATCAGCCGGAACGATGCTCGTTCCATTCGCTTTCTTATAAAGCTTGATCGATTGGTGCCTGCACCTTTTTCGTCAAGTGCTTCAATAGATGGAAGGTCCGCTTCATCCGCAGGAGAAAGGTGAATCCCGCCTGACACACGAAAAGCCGATGGATTCGTGGTCTGTGCTTTGTATGTATGAATATAGCCGGCCGTTTGAAATCCGATTTTTTCGTAAACGGGCTGTCCTTGTACAGTAGCAGTTAAAACGACAGGAACACTTTGATCGCTCCGGCGAAGCAGGGTGTCAATCATTTTCCGCGCAAGGCCTAAGCCGCGATGCGTCTCAGATACAATAACGGCACCAATTGATGCTGCTTTATCATATTGGAAAAGTCCCGCACATGAGATCACTTGTCCATCTGTTGTTGAAAAACCTGTAAAATATCCGTTTGTTAAAAGAGATGTAAGCTCATCCTCATTGTAATCAGGCCAGTCGACCTCTTTTGACAATGCGATAAGATCGGGTATGTCATCAAGTGTTAAAGTTCGTTGTACAACGTTTTCCAATACACGCAACTCCTTCTTAGCTGATTTCATCTATATGTATCGTACCATATGAAGGCATAAGAAAAAGGAAAAGGAAGATCCTTTTCCTCTCAGCGTGTATCAAAAAAGAACCCCCAATGACGGAGGTTCTAGTCTTAATGAACATTAAAATATCGAGCTTCAGGGTGGGAAACGACGATCGCAGAAACAGATGCTTCAGGTTCCATCATGAATCCTTCTGTCAGATGGATGCCGATTTTTTCGGGCTGAAGCAGCTTGAACAGCTTTTCCTGGTCCTCAAGATTTGGACACGCTGGATAACCAAAGGAATAGCGCTGCCCTTGATATTTCGCTTGGAATCGCTTTTCCATTGTAAAATCGACTGGGTCAGGGAATCCCCATTTGTCACGAATCACTTGGTGGGTTCTTTCAGCTAATCCTTCTGCAAGTTCAAGTGCCAGAGCTTGGACAGCATGCATTTTTAAATAATCTCCTTCCTGCTTAAATTGCTGCGCGACTTCACGTATACGCGCGCCGGCTGTGACGGCGAATAAGGCAATATAATCTTTCTTGTTTTCATCACTTTTCCGTACATAATCAGAAATAGAGCGGTACGGGAGCTTCTCCTGCCTTGGAAATTGGAACGTTTCAATGATGCGGTCAGGTTCTTCGGGATCATAAATATGCAAATCATTCCCGTCTGAACTGGCAGGGAAGAATTGATACACAAATGCTGGCGCAAACCAGTTTTTCTCTCTGCCTTCGTTTAGAAGATCTGTGACAAGCTGTTTTAATTCCAATGCTTTTGGGTGCTGTTCAGATAATAAGGTTTTGACCTTTCCCTTTAAACCGAGATGATGACCAATGAGCATTTGTTCATTCACATATGGCATAATATGATGCAAATCGATGTCCCTCACATAATGGCGTGTGGTATTTTCTGGTGTAAATACCGGTGCCTGCGGGAGAGATGCGCGTTTTTCTAGTAATTCAATGACAGCTTTCGGCTGCTTTCCTTCTTTCTCCTTGATAGGTGCCGCTGGCTCTTCTGGCGGCTTTGTTTGAAATTGCAGTGGATTTGCTTTTAACTCATTGGCTAATGACAGTCCGTCCATAGCATCTTTTGCGTAAAGAACAGGCCCATCATAATGAGGCGAAATTTTCATTTTTGTAAATTTACGAGAAAGGGCAGCACCGCCGACCAAAATAGGAACAGAAATGTTTGCTTTTTGTAAATCCTGAGCGGTTAGTACCATTTGCTGTGCGGACTTTACAAGTAAGCCTGATAATCCAATCATATCTGGTTTTTCCTTTTGCACAGCTTCAATCAATGTTTGAGGTGTCACCTTGATACCGAGGTCGACCACTTGAAAGCCATTATTGCTCAAAATGATGTCGACAAGGTTTTTCCCGATATCATGGACATCTCCTTTTACAGTCGCAAGAAGAATCTTTCCTTTCCCGCTTGCATGTTGCTTTTCCATATATTGCTCAAGAAACGAAACAGATGCTTTCATGACCTCTGCCGATTGGAGCACTTCGGCTACGATCAGTTCGTTTTGATTAAAAAGACGACCAACTTCAGCCATGCCCTGCATTAACGGGCCATTGATGATATGAAGCGGCGATTCATAATGCTCCAAAGCAAGGGCTAGATCATCGATGAGACCTTCTTTCGTTCCCTCGACGACGTAGAGCGCCAGCCTTTCATCAAGTGATAAGGAGACCTTTGGTTTTTTCTCCGTTTTCTTTTTGCCGCGGTAAAATTGGGTGAATTCAGCTAGTGTTTGATCATTTGTTTCATAAAGCAAGGTTTCAGCTAGTTTGATTTCTTCCTTTGGAATGGAAGCGAAGCGTTCAAGCTTTTCTGTATTGACAATGGCATAGTCAAGCCCTGCTTGCACGCAGTGATACAAATAGACGGCATTTAAGATTTCTCTGCCAACAGGCGGAAGTCCGAAAGATACGTTGCTAATGCCTAAAATGGTGAGGCACTCGGGCAGGGTTTCCTTGATCATTTTAATGCCTTTGATCGTTTCTTCAGCGGCGCCAATATATTGCTCGTCTCCAGTGCCTACGGGAAAGACAAGCGGATCAAAAATGATATCACTTGCGGGAATTCCATATTTCTTCGTTAGCAAATCGTGAGAACGTACAGCAATTTCAAGCTTTCGTTCTGCTGTCACGGCCATTCCTATTTCATCAATCGTGCCAACAACAAGTGCACCGCCATATAGCTTCACAAGAGGAAGAATCTCTTCAAAGCGTTCCTCGCCATCCTCAAGGTTGATGGAATTGATGATGGCTTTCCCTTGAGAATAGGTGAGTGCCTTTTCAATCACGTGTTTATCCGTTGAATCAATGACAAAAGGAGCTTTCACCTTTTTCATGGCTTCTTGTAAAAAGTCTTCCATGTCTGCTGCCTCATCACGGTCTGGATCAGCCAGACACACATCAACGACGTGAGCGCCATTTTTCACCTGAGCACGAGCAATTTCTGCTGCTTCTTCAAACTTTTGTTCCGCAATGAGCCGTTTGAATTTGCGAGAACCAATGACATTGGTCCGTTCGCCTACAAAAAGAGGACGCATTGAATCCTCATAAATAAGGGGCTCAATTCCTGATACGGTATGCTGCGGTGATTCTCGAGTGATATGACGCGGCTGAATCGTGCGTACTTCATCTGACAATGCTTGAATATGCGCAGGTGTAGTCCCACAGCAGCCGCCGACGATATTTAACCAGCCTTCCTTAGCAAAGGCGGCGATTTTCTTCGCAAGAGAAGCAGGGGATTCATGATATTGGCCTTCTTCATCTGGGAGACCAGCATTCGGATAGCAGCTCACCGCTGACTTTGCGATGGAGGAGAGCGTGCGGATGTGGTCTGTCATAAATTCTGGACCAGTCGCACAGTTCAGGCCCACACTGATGGGTTTCATATGCTCAAGAGAGATATAAAAGGCTTCGATATCCTGACCAGCAAGGGTGGTGCCCATCGGTTCAATCGTACCTGATACCATGAGTGGTAATTGAATGCCGGTCTGCTGAAAGGCTTCCTGAATCCCTTTGAATCCAGCTTTTACATTCAGCATATCTTGGCTTGTTTCTAAAAGAAGGGCATCACACTTACCGTCAATCAGAGCGCGGGCCTGCTCTTCATAGTTTCTGACGAGCTCACTAAAGGTTGTGCCGCCTGTCACAGATAATGTTTTCGTTGTCGGGCCCATTGCGCCTACAACAAAACGAGGCTGCTCCGGTGTAGAGAAACGGTCTGCTTCAGCCTTAGCAAGCTGCGCAGCTCGAAAATTGAGTTCATAGGCAAGATGGCCAAGCCCATATTCATCAAGGACGAGCTCTGTCGCGCCGAACGTATTTGTTTCAATGAGGTCAGCATTTGCTTCGAGGTACTCCCTATGGATCTTAGAGATGATGTGAGGGGCTGTCACATTCAAATACTCGTTACAGCCTTCATACTCTTCTCCGCCAAAGTCCTCTGCTGTCAGGTTGGCGTTTTGAATCATTGTGCCCATTGCCCCATCAAGCACGAGGATGCGTTTTTTGAGCTGTTCAGTGATAGTTGACATGGACGTTAGACTCCTTTTCTTTCTGATGGATGTAGGTGGTCAGTTCTGCTGTTAAATCTGATCGAAGGAAAGGAGTAATTAAATAAATGCCATTAAACAATTCGCAGGCTGTATCTAATAAAGAGCGGGCAATCGCTAAGCCTTCTGCTCGCTGCTTTTCTTTATCCTCGCCAGCTTTGGCCATAATGTCACGAATAGAATCAGATAATTTGATGCCTGGAATTTCGTGATGAATAAATTCTGCATTTCGGCTGCTTGTTAATGGCATAATGCCGATGTAAATCGGTTTATCCAAGTGGCGGCTTTCCTCATGAATTTTCACAAGCTGTTCCTCAGAATAAACAGGCTGAGAAATAAAATAATCAGCACCGTATTCGATTTTTTTCTCAAGACGTTTGACTGCTTTATCAATATGGCGCACATTTGGGTTAAACGCGCCAGCCACTGAAAAATTGGTCTTTTTGCCAAGGGGCTTTCCTGAGAAAGAAAGGCCTTCATTAAATTGTTTGATGAGACGAATCAAATCAAAGGAGGTTAAATCATATACAGATGTTGCGCCTGGGAAGTCCCCAATTTTAGATGGATCGCCTGTGATCGCTAAAATATCGGTTAATCCAAGGGTGTCGAGCCCCATTAAATGAGATTGAAGGCCAATCAAATTACGGTCGCGGCATGTGATATGAACAAGAGAACGCATATCGAGCTGCTGCTTTAATAATGCGCCGCAAGCGACATTGCTAATGCGCGGAGTCGCAAGAGAATTATCGGCTAACGTCAATGCATCAATGCCAGCATCCTTTAATTCATTTGCAGCAACGAGAAATTTTTCGAAGTTCAGCTTCTTCGGCGGATCAAGCTCTACGATAATCGAACGTTTTTTCACAGCCAGCTCATCAAGACCTGGTTCAGTGCGCTGATCTTGGATGGAAATGATTTCTTCTTTTAACACCTTCACTTCTTTTTCAGTGATCGGTGCTAAATCTTTGACCGCTTCAGCCATTGCGCTAATATGCTGAGGTGTTGTTCCGCAGCAGCCTCCGATAATACGTGCGCCCTGATTTCTAAATTCAAGTGCACTTTTTCGGAAATAATCGTTATCGGTATCATAGACGAGTCTGCCTGCTTCAAGAGAGGGGAGACTGCTGTTAGGATAGACAGATAAATGCGAATTTTCCAAAAGTGGAACGCCCTCTAGTGCCTGAATCATGTGATAAGGGCCCAGCCGGCAGTTGATGCCGACAACATCTGCACCAAGAGATGATAACTCAGATAAACCATCCTTCAGCGGCGTACCATCCTGCAAAACGCCTTGTTCATGCATAGAGACGTTCATGACAATCGGAAGAGTCGTTTCTTTGCGGGCAATTTGGAGAACAGCCTTTGCTTCTTCTATGTCATAATACGTTTCAAGCAACAATCCGTCAGGTTCTTCATTTAATAGGATGTACAGCTGCTCTCTAAAGCTTCGTTTGATTTCTTCTATAGAGTAGGCATTTTTGTTAAACGTCCGAATGCCGCCAATTGTTCCGAGTACATAAGCAGAGCCTGCGGCTGCTTTTGCAATTTGTACCGCTTTTGTATTGATGCGTTTTGTTTCTTCCTCTAAGCCGTAGCGGGATAGTTTAATATAATTCGCACCGTATGTGTTCGTTTGGATGATGTCAGCGCCAGCCTGCACATATGCCTCGTGAACGCGTTTCACTTCATCCTCTTTCGATAAATTTAATTCTTCAAAGCAGCGGTCAATGCCGTAAGAGTATAAAAGTGTTCCTATCGCTCCGTCAGCTATCAGTACGCGGTTTTGTAAGTCTTGTAATAGGCCCATTGTATTCCTCCTTATTTCTATGTAACAAAAAAAGCCTTCTGATAAGAAGAAGACTTTTTGGCTGTATCGTAATTCTTCTCCTTATCTTCCAAGCAGTTGCTTGCTGGATTTAGCACCTTGGTCATAGAAAATAGACTTCTACTACACCGGTTGCTGAGGCTTCACAGGGCCAGTCCCTCTGCCTCTCTTGATAAGAAAGCAATATGAACATGTCAATGAATTGAACTTCCATCAACTGTAACGAAAAATGCAGAAATAATCAATGGAAAATTTGAAATTTATCGAAAATTTATAAATTGGACATCAATCGGCAAATCAGCCTTGCGCATAAGAGAAATCACCTCTTGTAAATCATCTTTATTTTTCCCTGTCACACGCACTTGGTCATCTTGAAATTGTGATTTCACTTTGATGCCAGACTGCTTGATAAGCGCGTTAATCTTTTTGGCGTTGTCTTGATCAATCCCGCTGATGAGCTTCGCACGCTGGCGCACTGTACCGCCTAGGGCATGCTCAGTTTTTCCATAATCGATATTTTTAGTTGGAACATTTCGTTTGATCAGCTTTGTCACAAGCACATCTTTTAGCTGCTCAAGTTTGAAGTCATCATCAGAGATGAGAACGAGCTCTTCTTTTTCGAGAGAAATATCACTTTTACTTCCTTTAAAATCATAACGGTTTTTAATTTCTTTCAGTGCTGCTTGAACAGCGTTTTGCACTTCAGGCAGTTCAACCTTCGATACAATGTCAAATGAGCTTTCTTTTGCCATCACACATGACCTCCAAGTTTAGATATTGCGTCTATTTTATCATGCAAATGGCAGAAGAAGAAAACTTTATCAAAGAGTACAGCCGCCAGCCGTATAAATCGTGTCCAGTTTGTCCACTTTAGCTAACAGAACTAGAGATGTTCATGCGGGGAGAAGTATAGTAGAATAGAGTGAATCAAAAGATGAACGAACGCTCTTTTATGGGCAGATAGGAAGGAAGAGAACATGAGACCAGGTGAGCAACTGACCTTGCAAATAGAGAATGAAATGGAATACGGCTACTTTTTGACAGACGGTGAAGATTCGGTCCTCTTACACCGCAGTGAAATGACAGAAGATATTGGTGACCGAGATGAAGTAGAGGTCTACTTATATGTAGATCATGAAGAAAGACTCGCTGCCACGATGAAAATACCTACAATTAACGCACATACATACGGCTGGGTAGAAGTCGTGGACGTGGTAGAAGACATGGGCGCATTTGTCGATGTTGGGCTGTCAAAGGATGCACTTGTTGCAACAGAACATCTCCCGCCTTTTGAGGAAGCATGGCCGAAAAAAGGAGACAAACTCTACTGTATGCTGAAAGTCACGAGCTACGGCAGAATGTTCGCAAAACCAGCCACAGAAGACGTGATCAGTGAATTGTTCACTGAGGCACCAGAAACCTTAATGAACAAAGAAATCACTGGAACCATTTATCGTTTAATTGCGACAGGTTCCTTTATGCTGACAGATACAGGCGTGAGAGGGTTTATTCACCGCACGGAACGAAAGGAAGAGCCAAGATTAGGATCGACCGTTACAGGACGCGTCATTGCAGTGAAAGAGGATGGAACCGTAAACGTTTCTCTGCTTCCTAGAAAACAGGATGCATTATCTGTCGATGCAGAAGAAATTTTAACCTATATGAGAACAAGAAACGGCGCCATGCCTTATGGAGACAAAAGTGATCCAGAAGATATCCGCGAAAGATTTCAAATGAGCAAGGCAGCCTTTAAACGAGCACTAGGTCATCTCATGAAAAATGATCTAGTTTACCAAAAAGAAGGCTGGACATACGAGAAAAAGTGAGCATTTGCTCACTTTCAGCGTGTAGACAAACCCTCGCATTCGTTGTCAGGTATGCGCTCCTGTGCTCGTCCTTCCTAGACTGCAAAGGTTTTCTATTACGCTGAAAAGAAGACAAAAGGCTAAAATCAAGATCATTTTAGCCCTTTGTCAACAATCTAAAAGTGAGCATTTGCTCACTTTTTTATTTTTGTCTTAAATAATGGATTTTTTCTATGAAAAAAGTCATGAAAAACCTTCACTATATCATTGAAACAACGCCCCTCAAATCCGATAAAAAAGGAGTAAGGATGATAAAAGGAGTGTGTTTTTGGATGAAAGTGAAAATATCATTACTTCTGATGGCAGCCATGCTTATGGTGCTCGCCGCATGCGGTAATCAACAGGAAGGGGCGCCAAAATCAACTGCGAAGCATATTGGCGTTATGCTCACAGATGATGGTCTTGGTGATCAATCATTTAACGATTCATCATTTAAAGGATTAGAAAAAGCACGTGATGAGCTTGGCATTGAATTTGATTATAGAGAAATTGCAGAAACTGATACATATGAAAAAGGGCTGACAGAGCTAGTGAAAGATGGAAATGATCTCATCATTGGTGTAGGTTTCAGTATGCAAGAAGACCTAGAAAAAGTCGCGAAGAAATATCCGAAGAAGCAGTTCCTGCTTATTGATGCCGTATCTGAGCTGAAAAATGTGACCTCTGTGACGTTTAAAGAAGAGCAAGGCAGCTATTTAGCGGGAGCACTTGCTGCAATGACAACGAAAAGCGATGTCATTGGATTTGTTGGCGGTGTTGACGCAGATGTCATCCATCGTTTTGAAAAAGGATTTCAAAAAGGCGCCAAATCAGTCAATCCGAAAATCAAGATCTTATCTACCTATGCCGGTACATTTAGTGATGCAGGCAAGGGGAGTAAAATAGCCAAAGACATGATCAAAAAGAAAGCAGACGTTTTATATGCCGCAGCCGGCTACTCAGGTGTCGGTGTATTAAAAGAAGCGCAGTCACAGGGGAAATATGCTATTGGTGTAGACAGCGATCAGTACTATACTGCTGAAAAAGCGGTCATTTCGTCTATGGTGAAAAAAGTCGATGAAGTGGTCTATCAATTCAGCGAACAGCTCGTTAAGAACAATCAAATGAAAAGTGGGCATGTTGTCTATGACTTAAGCAATGATGGAATCGATATGGCAAAAATCCGGATACTGAAAAATGCTGAGACACTGACCAAAAAATTAAATGGTCTGAAGCAGACGCTTCTAAAAGAAGAGGGGGACGCATCATGAGCTTACGCGTCAAAATTTTACTCAACTCACTTACCTCACTTCTTTTAGCAGTTGGCGTTATCGCCTTTATCATTGTCAGCATGACAAAAATCCAATCATCAAATGAGACAGATGTCCAAACCTTATTAAATGTACAAAAAACGAAGGCAAGCTTTGAAAGTGTCGAGCAAGCCATGACCAATTATTCGATGACACTCTCAGATGAACAGCTAGAGATCGTTCAAAACGATATTTCTACAGCAAAAAAACAGCTGCAAACGTTAAACAAACATGCAGGAAATATGAACAAAGAGGCATTAACAAGGTTAAATTCAAAATATGACACGTGGACCAAGGAAGCCAACAACGCCATTGGTGAAAAAAACGCATCGGATGCAAGACGTGTGGCAGCAAGAATTGATGGCGTTTTAAACGATGTGCATACGATGAATAAAAGGGCAGAAGAAGCGTATAAACAAAATCTAGAGGCTGCAGCAGACAATGTCCAATGGATTATCACAAGTGCACTCGTCTCAGCCCTCACACTGATTGTCATTGCCGTCTTTTTGAATATTGGATTAACGCGATCCATCGTGACACCCATTAAATCACTATCCTACAGAGCAAAGCAGATAGCAGAAGGCAATCTTGCTGTGGAACGGATGGATATTCAGCGCAAGGATGAAATCGGCGGCTTGAATGAATCTTTTAATCAAATGACAGATCAGCTGATTAGTCTGATTAAAGAAATCAGCAATGTCTCAAGCCGAGTAGAGACATTCTCGATCCATCTAGATGATGAAAATAAAAAGATGATGGAGTCTGCGAATCAAGTATCTGTTTCAACAGATGAAATGGCAAATGGGTCACAAGCAATTTCAGAAGACCTCCAGCACGGCGTCAGCTTGATTGAGAAAATGGACCAGCATGGACGTAAAAATTCCGAACGCTCACAAACGGTCATACGCAGTACAGAGGATGCCATCGAAGCCGTAGAAAGCGGAAAGCACACGTTAACAGAAACAAAAAAAGCGATTGAAAAAAATACACATGCGACGAGACAAATCGAAGAATCAGCAGGAGAATTCACGCAATACGCCAGCGGAATCTCAGCCATGGCCAAAACGGTTTCTGACATTGCGGACCAAACAAACCTGCTTTCCTTAAACGCAGCCATTGAAGCGGCAAGAGCAGGTGAAGCTGGAAAAGGCTTTGCCGTTGTAGCAGATGAAATTCGCAAGCTTGCTGATGAATCGTCTAATGCAACAAGACAAATCTTTGACATGGTCAGTCATATTGAAAGAGGCATTCAATCCATTAGTCAAACTGTTCAAGAAGGGGTCAAGCTTTCACTTCAGCAGCAGGATGCGATGGACAAAACCTCACACTCCTTTGAAGATATAGAAACAAAAGCGCAGCATATTAAACAAGAAATGGCGGTCTTAAATGACCAAATTATGCAATCAACAGAACTTGGCGGACAAGTACTGCACTCGATTGAAAATATTAGTGCAGTGGTAGAAGAAACAGCAGCTGGCAGCGAAGAAATTTCTGCTTCAGCCAATGAACAGCTGCAATCGTTCCATCAAATGAACAAACAGGTCGAAGAATTGATGAGTATGACGGCAAGGTTAAATGAAACCGTGCAGCGATTTAAACTTTCATAAGAAAAGCACCCTTCCCGTGTTGTGTCAGGGAAGGGTGCTTTTTATGTCATTTACCTGTAAAAAAGATCGCAAGCGTGCTAGGTCCTGAATGGGACCCAACAGCGGCGCCGATGATCTGAATATCAATTTCCTTTGGATGAAATTCGGCTTCGATCAGCTGTTTCATATCTTCCGCCAGTGCAGGATCATCACCATGACTAATACCAACCGTTTGGTTCGACCAATCCGTTCCGCGTTCTTTCATTAGTTCAATAATGCGTTTCAGCAGCTTTTTACGTCCGCGGATTTTTTCAAGCGGGATGAGTTTTCCATCTTCGACATGTAAAATGGGCTTAATGCTTAACAAACCGCCAACAAATGCGGACGCTTTACTGATTCTTCCGCCTCTTGCTAAATACGATAAATCGTCTACAGTAAAAATATGTTGTAAAGATTCACAAAAATGCTTTACAGACGTTTCAATTTCTTGTATTGTATTTCCGTCAATGGCAAGTGATTGAGCGTGTTTGACAGCAAGCCCATAGCCGAGTGAAGCGCATTTAGAATCAATGATTCGTAAATCAAAATCAGGGTATTCTTCCTTCACTTCGTTTGCCATCATCACAGCTGTTTGGTATGTACCTGAAAGCTCTGATGAAAAAGCGACATAGATGGCAGATGTATGAGTTTGAGCGGCAGAAACAAACGTTTCCTTGATTCGGTTTGGTGAAGCCTGTGATGTTTTTGGACTGGCTCCTTGTCTCATCGCATCAAATACTTGTTTTGGTTCAATGGTGATCAAATCCTCAAATTCCTGCTCGCCAAGCAATACGCGAAGCGGAATGAGCGTTATGTTATGTTCATCATAATAAGAAAGAGGCAGATCAGCAGCACTGTCTGCTATGATATGAACAGTCATATAAATCCCTTCTTTCTAAAAAAATAAGCCATATTTTACATCTTTTTAGCCTAACTATATCATAGATATCATCTTTTCGTGTTCAAATTCTAAATTTTAGGGAAAACCATAGAGAGAATGGTAAGTGGAGGAATGACAACATGTTCATTGGAGAAGCAAAAAAACTCATTGTCGTCGTTATTGGTGCATTACTCAATGCGATCGGACTAAATTTATTCTTAATCCCAGCTGACGTATATGCGAGCGGTTTTACAGGGGTAGCCCAGCTGTTATCTAGCTTAATCGATCAATATGCGCCATTTTATGTATCAACAGGGATTCTATTATTTATTTTAAACATTCCAGTCGGCATTTTAGGCTGGATGAAAGTTGGCCGTTCCTTTACTTTGTACAGCATCATCAGTGTTGCGCTGACGACCATTTTCCTTGGTATTTTACCAGAAACGAGCGTTTCCCACGATATTTTATTAAATGCTGTGTTTGGCGGTGTCATATCCGCAGTAGGGATTGGGATCACGCTCAAATACGGGGCATCAACAGGCGGACTCGACATTGTTGCTATGGTTTTAGCGAAATGGAAGGATAAACCAGTTGGTACGTATTTCTTCATTTTAAATGGAATCATCATTTTTACAGCAGGATTATTACAAGGTTGGGAGAAAGCATTATATACCCTTGTCACATTATATGTGACCACACGGGTCATTGATGCCATCCATACAAGACATGAGAAGCTGACAGCGATGATTGTCACGAAGAAAGCAGATGAAATCAAAGAGGCCATTTATGGAAAAATGGTCAGAGGCATTACAACTGTACCTGCAAAAGGCGCATTCACCAACGAGCCAAAGGAAATGATGGTGATCGTTATTACAAGGTATGAGTTGTATGAACTTGAACAAATTATTAAAGAAGTCGATCCAAAAGCCTTTACAAATATTGTGCAGACAACCAATATTCTTGGATTTTTCAGACGAGACTAAAAGGTGGGTAGCAGATGAAAAAAGGGTTGGTGCTTCTTCTCATTCTATTGGTTTTAGCCGCTTGTGGACAACAAAAAAAGGATGAACCAGACAAGGAGGTATCCGGTCAAATGGGAGAAAAAACGGTTGAGCTCACAGTAGACCCCGTCCAGAAAGGTTCTTCAGTTCAATTTAACATGTCACTGAAAAATGAATCAGATCGAGATATTGAATTTACTTTTAACACAAGCCAAAAATTCGAACTTAGTGTGTATGACGAAAACGGAAATGAACAATACCGCTATTCGAAAGACCGTATGTTCACACAGGCCATCCAATCTTTTGTACTGAAAAAAGGCGAGGCCTATGATTTTCAAGATACGTGGTCAAACGGTGTAAAGCCCGGAACGTACGAAGCAGTCGTTACGTTTAAAGGAAAAGCAGAAGGACTGAAACAAATCACGGAGAAGAAAACGTTCCAAGTCAAATAAGTGCAGGAATCAGAAAAAGCTGTCCATCTATATGTGGACAGCTTTTTTATGTTAGAGATCATCAAGCAAGTCTTGGAAGGTATGCAGCTGGTTTCTTTCTGCATCTGTCGAATTGGCAAATGCAGAGGATACGGCATTTTTCGCTCGCTTGACTGCCTGTTGACGCTCTAACCCAGATGAAAATGAAGAAGTAAGAGCTTCTTCAGTAAACGATTTGGCTTGATCAAAAAGTTCGTTTCTCACAATGAACCTCCAGAAGCATCAGTCTTCATATTCCCTCTGTCTGACGCTTCTTCAAGTGTCGAACGATAAGGAAAGCGTGCGTCATGAAGACTGACTGAATCTTTACCTTGTTGTATAAAGCGTTTCGATTTGCTTCTTTTACCCATTCGGAATCCGCCCCTTTACACAAGCTGACAGGACAACCTGTCTAACGCTAGTATGCCCGCTTCCATCTGCTATGTATGAATGGAAAATTTAAAGCGAGAAGTAATTCGTTAGAAACTTCGCAATCCCGTCTTGTTCATTTGTATCAGTGACTTCATTTGAGACACGTTTCACGGCATCAATGCCGTTGCCCATTGCTACACCGCAACCAGCAAATTCAAGCATTTCTAAATCATTGTCTTCATCTCCGAATGCCACAATCCGCTCCTTAGGAACACCGTAATAATCACTGATCTTTTGCAGTCCAACGGCTTTGTTCATGCCTGTTTTAATGATTTCAATCACGTGCCACGGGGCAGCCCAGCGCCTGTGATCAATCACTTCTGCATGGACATCTGATAAATAGCTTCGAATAGCTCCAACGTCCTCTTCTTTTGCATGGATTAACACGCTCGTCACATTCTCTCCAAGGTTGTCCCTAAGGTCTCCAACAGTAACTTTGTTTGCATTCATATTAAAGATATCAATGAGTTTTTCATCATGATAATGGAAATACAAATCGTCTAACACTTCAGCCAACACATTGTGCACTTTATACTCTTCACTAATGTCTACAAGCTGTTTGACCACTTGAAGATCAAGTGACGTATGAAATCTGCCCCATTTTTCATCAAGAGGATGATGGACAAACGCTCCGTTAAAATTCACAATGGGTGAATCAAGCTGTAATTGCTGATAATAAGGAGAGCTGGATCGAAATGGCCGGCCTGTTGATATACAGACATGATGCCCGCTGTCTCTCACTTTTCGAATGACGTCAAGTGTATGCGCAGAAATGGTTTTATCATCTTTTAATAATGTGCCATCCAGGTCAAGTGCGATTAGATAAGGTTTAGTCTCCATAAAATCTCCTTTGATCTGTAAGTGATAGGAGGCAATTCATGTTAACGCCTCTATCTATAGTGTATCTTTATCACATCTTTGTTGTCTACATGTTAAAATAAACAAAGACGGGAATGATAAAGGAGGATTCATAGGCTGTGATCACCATTGATGAGCAAATTACGCGCGATATTCCATTTTTACATATCGTAAAAGCTGAAAATAAAGACAAACCGCTGCCGCTTGTATTTTTTATTCATGGATTTACAAGTGCACGCGAGCATAATTTACACTTCGCCTTCCATTTGGCGGAAAAAGGCATGAGAGTCATTTTGCCTGACTGTGCTTATCATGGTGTAAGGTCAGAAAACCTCAGCTTAGAGGAACTGGCATCAAAGTTCTGGGAAATTGTGCTGAACGAAATTCGTGAAATCGATATACTTAAAACATACTTTCAAGAAAAACAATTGATTGAAGCCGATCTGATAGGCGTTGCGGGTACATCCATGGGCGGCATCACCACCTTTGGTGCACTTGCCAAGCATGATTGGATCAAAGCCGCTGTCAGCTTGATGGGAAGTCCAAACTATACGACGTTTCTAAAAGCACAAATCATGGACATGCGTCACAAAGGGTTAATGAAAGACATTACAGACGAAGAGGTTCATCTGCAATTAGACGCCCTGCGCCCATATGATTTAACGCTGCAAACGGATCGATTAAATAAAAGACCGCTCTTATTCTGGCATGCAGAAAATGATCCTGTCGTCCCTTACCGGCACGCAAAATCCCTATATGATGAGTTAGCGGCCACACAATATAAGCAGGATCCGCATCTGATTCGCTTTATTACTGATGGACAAGCAGGCCATAAAGTCTCAAGACAAGCGATGTTTGAAACGATTGACTGGTTTGTGACACATCTGAAAAGCACAAACGTTTAGTCAGAAGAAAAAGTACGTTATACTAATGGAAAAAGGAGTGGATATCATGGATGAAGCATTGAAAGAAAATATTTTAGGCGCCCTAGAACAGGTGATTGACCCTGAGCTGAATGTCGACATTGTCAACCTTGGACTTGTCTATGATGTCGATCTTGATGAGAATGGAAAAGCGGATATCACCATGACCTTAACATCAATGGGTTGTCCTCTTGCACCAATTATCGTGGATGAAGTCAAAAAAGCATTAAGTGATCTTCCAGAAGTAAAAGAAACAGAAGTTCACATCGTATGGAATCCGCCTTGGACACGAGACAAAATGTCAAGATACGCAAAAATTGCGCTCGGTATTCAATAAGCAAAATGAAAAATGCCTGGTATGAGTTGAACTCATGCCAGGTTTTTTTATGAAAAATTAAGATGGAGGAAGAGTGTAGCTTGATATAATGGATGTAATTTTATAGAACGGAGTACCTATCATGAAACGAAAATGGCTATGGATCGTTCTTTTGATCGTATATGCTGCTGCATTTTGTGCATCAATCACCATACGAGAAGGCAAGGCACACAAAAAACAGGACCTTGAGGCTTTTACAGATGTCAGTCATCTCATGCCTGTCAAAATCAAAAAAGTTGTTCAAGGAAAAGAAATAGACACGTTAAAAGAAGTATTAAAAGAAGCAAAAGCAAAAAACTTGCCAATTTCAATTGCCGGAAAACAGCATAGCATGGGCGGCCACACTTATTATGAAAACGGCATCGTGCTCGATATGACGGAATACCGCCAGATTTTAGCGTTTGATCCAAAGAAGAAAACGATTCGGGTTCAAAGCGGCGCTACATGGGATGATATACAAAAATATGTGAATCCATACGGTCTTGCTGTGAAGGTAATGCAATCGCAAAATATCTTTACAATTGGCGGATCTTTAAGTGCAAACGCACATGGACGTGACATTCGCTACGGGTCACTCATTGATACAGTACGTTCCTTTAGGCTGTTAAAAGCAGACGGAGAGATTATCACGGTGAAACCAGGCGATGATTTATTTACTGCTGTCATTGGGGGATACGGGTTGTTCGGTGTCATTTTAGATGCTGAGCTATCTTTAACAAAAGATGAACTATATAAAATGGAGACAACCTCTCTGGGTTACGATGAGTATACGGAATATTTTCAAAAGCATGTCAACCACAATAAAGAAGTACGCATGCATCTTGCCAGAATCTCCACAGCAAAAACAAACTTTTTGAAAGAGATGTATGTGACGAATTATTCTCTCACTTCAGATCAAGAAATCGAATCATATCAAGAGCTTAAGGAAGATCAACTCGTCATGCCATTAAAATTTATGCTCGGCCTTTCAAGAAGATTTGATATGGGGAAAGATCTGCTCTGGAATTTGCAAAAGAAGTATTTCCTAAGTCAAAATGATCAGCTGATCACAAGAAACAATGTGATGCGGTCTGATTCAGCCTTTTTAGAATATGAAAATGAGTCAGACACGGATGTGCTGCAGGAATATTTCGTCCCAGTTGACCGTTTTCGTGCGTACATCGATGACATGAGAGCCTTTTTACAACAGGAAGATTTGAATCTAATGAATATCACAATACGCTATGTTCAAAAAAATGAAAAAGCGGATCTCTCATATGCGAAACAAGATATGTTTGCCCTCGTGCTTTTAGTGAATTACGGGTTTGAAAAAGGAGAGAAAGCGGAAGCAGAGCGGATCATTCGAAAAATGACAGATATCACGCTGCGGCACGATGGAAGCTATTACTTACCGTACATGCCTTATCAAACGAAGGCGCAAATGAAGAGGGCTTACCCTAAAACTGATGTATTTTTCCAAAAGAAAAAACAAGCAGATCCAGATGGTACGTTTACCAACTACTTTTATGAGAGGTACAATACACAATGAATGCAAAAGCAATGAAATGGTTTGTCTACTCACAAAGTCTGCTGTTTTTCGCCAGCAGTTTGATATTTCCTTTTTACATTCTTTTTATTAAAAATGTTGGATCAAGCTATTCACAGTTTGGACTCGCCTATGGTCTGTTTGGTTTAAGCGGTGCGTTTATTCATTTACTATTAGGGAAACTACCAGAAACCACCGACAGGAGGATCTTTTTAATCATTCATTCGTTTGGTATGGCGTTTCTTTTACTGCTTTTTCCGCATATAACAGAAGTGGGGCAAGTGTATATAATCCAGCTTGCACTTGGTGCACTTGGCGGCTTTCAAAAACACGGGGAGAAATTGCTTGTTACTGATCTCACAACAGAGAACAAACGAATGAAAGAAGTCGGTCACTATCATTTTTGTACAGCCCTATTTTCATCCATTGCCATTATGCTTGGCGGCCTGTTTGCTGATTTCTTTACCGTTTACTTCATTTTTTATGCAAGCTCCATATTATATTTATGCAGTGCACTCATGGTCCTCTATATCAAAAACGAAAGATAAATCCGCATGTCTCATGAAGATATGCGGTTTTTTTGTTGAAAAAAAATGAAAACAAATATTAAATATACAATTGAATTAATTTTTATACATGTTATAATGTTAAATAATTTCACAAAGATCAAGAGGGTGTATTGACGTTGAAAATAGGTATTATAGGTGCTACAGGGTACGGTGGTGCGGAATTGGTTCGTATCTTCAAGCATCACCCGCATGTGGAGGAATGTATATTGTATTCATCAAGTGGTGATGGGCAATCATACAGTCAATCTTATCCGCATCTGACAACGATTACTGACCAAACATTAAAAGCCATTGACCCGGCTGCCATTGTGCGAGAGACAGATGCTGTGTTTTTAGCGACACCAGCAGGCGTATCAAGTGAACTGACGCCAAAGCTTATGAATCAAGGAGTGCCGATCATTGATTTATCAGGTGATTTGCGCATTCAAGATGGAGCAACCTATGAAGCATGGTATAAACGAAGGGCAGCGGATACAGCATCTGTTCAACAAGCGGTGTACGGTTTATCCGAACTGAATCGTGACAAAATTCAACAGGCTGAAGTGATTGCCAACCCGGGCTGCTTTCCTACCGCAGTTCTTCTCGGTTTAGCACCGCTCATCAAACAGAATGTCATCGATGAATCCATGATTATAATAGATGCAAAAACAGGGGTGTCCGGTGCCGGACGATCTGCCTCACTTGGCACGCATTTTTCAGAACTAAACGATAACTTTAAAATTTATAAGGTGAATGAGCATCAGCATACGCCAGAAATAGAGCAAATATTAAGAGAATGGAATCCACAGACGGCGAACGTCACATTTTCTACGCACCTTGTCCCGATGACAAGAGGGATTATGGCGACGATGTATACACAATTAAAAACAGATGTCACAAAAGAAGAATTGATGAAGCGAATGAAAGACTTTTATGAAGATTCCTATTTTGTCAGAGTGAGAGATCACGGCGTTTATCCACAAACGAAAGAAGTATACGGCAGTAACTTCTGTGATATTGGCTTTCATTTAGATGAGCGAACAGGGAGACTGACAATCGTGTCGGTCATAGACAATCTCATGAAAGGTGCGGCCGGTCAAGCGGTTCAAAACTTCAACATCATCAAAGGCTTACATGAAGAGGCGGGCCTCACAATGACACCTCTTTATCCATAAGAGAACAGGGGAGACAACAAACATGATCGAATTGAATGAAAAAAGCATTGTCAAAATAGACGGTGACGTATCATCACCAAAAGGCTTTGAAGCAAAGGGGATTCACATTGGCTTGCGCTATTCAAAAAAAGACCTTGGCCTCATCGTCAGCGAAGTACCAGCAGTAAGTGCAGCGGTCTACACACAAAGTCACTTTCAAGCTGCGCCTCTCAAAGTCACACAACAAAGCTTAAAAAAGACAGGACAATTAAAAGGTGTCATTGTCAATAGTGCCATCGCCAATGCATGTACTGGTGAGCAGGGATTAAAAGACGCATACGACATGCAGGCAGCCTGTGCAGATATGTTAGGTGTAGCACCTGATTATATTGCTGTTTCTTCTACAGGTGTCATTGGGGAATGTCTTGAGATGGATAAAATCAAAAAGGGCATCGTCGAGTTAAAAGAAGCAAAAGCCGAAAAAGGCCATTTTGAAGAAGCGATCTTAACGACAGATACTGTCATTAAAAATACAGCATACACCCTTACGATAGACGGAAAAGAGATCATCATTTCAGGCGCAGCAAAAGGCTCTGGCATGATTCACCCGAACATGGCGACAATGCTTGGCTTTGTCACAACAGATGCAAATGTCGAACAGGAAGCCTTACAGCAAGCGCTTCGTGACATTACGGATGTGACCTTTAATCAAATTACCGTCGATGGAGAAACATCGACAAACGATATGGTGCTTGTGATGGCAAATGGAATGGCACAAAACGATGCACTCAATGAAGAGCATCCAGAGTGGCCATTGTTTAAAGAAGGATTAAAACTAGCTTGCGAGGATTTAGCCAAAGAGATTGCAAGAGATGGAGAAGGCGCAACCAAATTAATTGAAGCAAAAGTCGCTGGTGCTAAAAATAACTTGGAAGCCGGCATCATTGCAAAAAAAATCGTTGGTTCAAGTCTTGTTAAAACCGCCGTATATGGTACGGATGCCAACTGGGGACGAATTGTCGGAGCCATTGGTCATAGCGCAGCTTCCGTCACACCGGAAGAGGTAGAAGTCTATTTAGGCGGACAATGTTTGTTCAAACACAATGAACCGCAGCCATTCTCAGAAGAGAAAGCAAAAACATATCTAGAGCAGAATGAGATTACGATTTTCATTCAAATGAGTGAGGGGAATGGTGAAGCTGCAGCATGGGGCTGTGATCTTACCTATGATTATGTGAAAATTAACGCGAGCTATCGCACATAAAGAAGGAGATAGACATGAATAAAACGATCGTGTTCAAGTGTGGAGGCAGTGTCATTCGAGAACTTTCAGATACCTTTTATGAAAATGTCCGCTCACTTCAAGCTGCTGGATTTAAGCTGGCTATCGTGCATGGCGGAGGACCTGAAATCACCGACATGCTGCAAAAATTAGAAGTGAAAACAGAATTTGTTGACGGTCAGCGTAAAACAACGAAGCCTGTGTTAGAGGTAGCCGAAATGGTTCTCTCGGGAACAGTCAATAAATACTTTGTGTCAGAGCTCGCAAAGCATGATATATCATCTGTCGGCGTATCCGGTAAAGATGGGCAGATGCTTGTCGCCGATTTCCTTGATCAAGACGTTTACGGGTACGTTGGTGAAATCAAAGAAGTTCATCCAGAAATGGCAGAAGCACTCATGGAGAAACAATTCATTCCTGTGATTGCGCCGCTGTCTATGACGGAAGAATGCCAAACCTTAAATGTGAATGCTGATTTAGCTGCATCAGCTGTCGCAGGAGCGATGAAAGCTGATAAGCTCATGTTTGTCACAGATGTTGAAGGTATTTTAAAAAATGGTGAACTATTAGATGTCGTCACAGAACAAGAAGCCCTTTCACTCATTGATGAAGGCATTATTTCCGGGGGAATGATTCCAAAAGTACAATCCGCTTTGAGTGCTTTATCAGGTGATGTAGATGAAGTGATGATCGTAAATGGCAAAGGCAGTATCTTTACAGGAGAAACCTTTAAAGGAACAAGAATCGTGAAACAAAAGGAGGCGGTCCTGTGAGTCATCTTTTTCAAAACTATGGACGGTGGAATGTTGAAATTAAAGAGGCAGCAGGTTCTTGGGCAATCGATACAAATGGAAAAAAATATTTAGACTTTATACAAGGCATTGCTGTTACAAATTTAGGCCACAATCACCCAAAGGTCAATGAGGCCATTAAGGAGCAGCTTGACCACGTCTGGCATGTATCGAATCTATTTGAAAATGGACTGCAAGAAAAAGCAGCAGAAAAGCTG
Organism: Bacillus sp. FSL M7-0791; assembly: GCF_038627085.1. Classification (NCBI taxonomy): domain Bacteria; kingdom Bacillati; phylum Bacillota; class Bacilli; order Caryophanales; family Bacillaceae; genus Bacillus; species Bacillus sp. FSL M7-0791. The sequence goes on from NZ_CP152022.1 coordinate 1,085,976, forward strand.
GCAGCAAACAGTTCAGGGGATCTCGTGTTTTTCTGTAATAGCGGGGCAGAGGCAAATGAAGGTGCCATTAAATTAGCACGTAAAGCGACAGGGAAAACAAATATCGTCACATTTTTGCACTCTTTCCATGGGCGCACGTATGCTGGTATGGCTGCCACAGGCCAAGATAAAATCAAAACTGGCTTTGGCCCTATGCTAGAAGGCTTTCACTACGTACCGTTTAATGATCCAGACGCTATGTCAGCCTGTGCAGTCGATGATGTGGCAGCGGTGATGCTGGAGGTTGTGCAAGGTGAAGGTGGAGTGAATCCAGCGACACCAGCATTCCTTGAAGCCGTTCAAGCATTTTGCAAAAAGCATGAAGCACTGCTGATTGTAGATGAAATTCAAACGGGCATCGGTCGTACAGGAACAGCATTTGCGTACGAAGAGACGTGTCTTGACCCTGATATTATCTCAGCAGCAAAAGGGTTAGGAAACGGCTTTCCAGTTGGTGCAGTCATAGGGAAAAAAGCTCTAGGAGATGCATTCTCTCCAGGTTCACATGGTACAACATTTGGTGGGAATATGCTCGCCATGGCCGCTGTGAATGCGACACTCGATGTCATTTTCAAAGAAGAGTTTCTTTCAGAAGTGAAAGAAAAGGGTGATTACCTGTTAGAAAAGCTGCAAAAAGTCAAACAGCTGAATATTGTAAAAGAAGTGCGGGGAAAAGGATTGATGGCAGGTATTGAATGTGATCAGCCAGTCGCCGGCTATATCACAGCTCTTAGAGAACAAGGTTTGCTTGTGCTTCCAGCTGGTCCGAATGTCATTCGTTTATTACCTCCGCTGAATGTGAAGAAAACAGAGCTGGATCAGGCGATCGAAGCAATTGTTCAAGTATTAGCCAATAAAACAGTTTCGGTGTAAATTTTTTTACAAACGAACGTATAAAAATACATTTGTATCATTAATTATTCAATTTTGGGGTGACATAAGCATGAAAGGTTATTTAAATTTAGAAGATGGAGCCTCTTTTGAAGGAGATCTGACAGGAGAAGCTGGCATCACAGGTGAAGTGGTCTTTTTTACAGGTATGACAGGTTATCAAGAGGTGCTCACAGATCCTTCCTATAAAGGTCAGATCATTGTTTTCACATATCCGCTGATCGGAAATTACGGCATTAACCATGAAGACTTTGAGAGCAAGAAGCCTCAAGTAAAAGCGGTGGTTGTGTACGAGGCAGCAGAGCATTTTTCACATCATCTTGCAGCGGTCAGCTTAAAAGATTATTTACAAAAGTGGAATATCCCGCTTCTGACACATACAGATACGCGCGCAGTCGTGCAAAACATCCGGGCAAATGGAACGATGAACGCTGTGCTCAGTGTAGACGAAAACGAAACACCGCCTGCAATGAAACAAGACAATGTCGTCGCACAGGTGACAGATAGTGAGATTTACACACAAGGCAGCGGTGAGGAACATGTGGCGCTCATTGATTTTGGCTTTAAAAAATCAATTGCAGATTCGCTTGCAGCACGCGGCTGTAAAGTAACCGTCATTCCATATAAACAAATGGAAAAGGTATTTGAGATCAAGCCGGATGCGATCCTCTTGTCAAACGGACCTGGAGACCCGAAAACCATGACACCGTATTTAAAAACAATTCATGACATCATGATGTCATTTCCGACACTTGGGATCTGCCTAGGTCACCAATTAATCGCTCTTGCACTTGGCGGAGATACGTATAAGCTGCCATTTGGCCACAGAGGAGCGAATCATCCTGTCCAGGATACAGAATCCAAACGTGTCTTTATGACAAGTCAGAACCACAGCTATGTTGTGAATGAAAAAAGCATGAATGACAAAGAAGTGGATGTGAAATTCCTTCATGTCAATGATGGATCTGTAGAAGGATTCATTCATAAAGAAAAGCTGATTATGTCAGTTCAATTTCATCCAGAAGCACACCCAGGGCCTGCTGAAAGTGAATGGGTATTCGATGATTTTATTGAGAAAGTGAAACAAGCAAGGAGAGAAGTCGCACATGCCTAAAGATCAAAGCATACAAACCATTCTAGTCATCGGGTCTGGTCCAATCATCATTGGTCAGGCAGCAGAATTTGATTACTCAGGAACACAAGGATGTATGGCCTTAAAAGAAGAAGGCTACAAAGTCATCTTAGTGAATAATAACCCAGCAACCATTATGACAGACGAGTCATTTGCTGATGAAATCTATTTTGAACCGCTTTCAGTTGATTCAGTGACAAGAATCATTGAAAAGGAAAAACCAGATGGTCTTTTAGCCAACCTTGGCGGACAGACGGCTTTAAACCTTGCTGTCGAGCTGGAAAAAGCCGGTGTGCTGAAAAAGCATGGGGTGACCCTGCTCGGAACGTCAGTTGAAACCATTGAAAACGGTGAAGATCGAGAGAAATTCCGTGCTCTCATGAAGCATTTGAACGAACCTGTGCCAGATAGTGAAATTGTGGATAATGCGGAAGATGCTCTTCAATTTGCAAAAGAAGTCGGATTCCCAGTTATCCTAAGACCAGCATACACACTTGGCGGTAAAGGCGGCGGAATCGCTCTAACAGAAGAGGCGTTTAAGCCGCTCATTGAAGGAGCTCTTTTAGCGAGTCCAATTCACCAGTGTTTAGTTGAAAAAAGCATAGCTGGCTTTAAAGAAGTCGAATATGAGGTCATGAGAGACCGTCAAAATACGTGTATCACGGTATGCAACATGGAAAATATCGATCCAGTTGGTGTGCATACAGGAGACTCGATTGTCGTTGCACCTTCCCAAACATTAACAGATCAGGATTACCAAATGCTCCGTTCTGCAAGCCTGAAAATCATTTCAGCGCTGGATGTAGTCGGCGGCTGCAACATTCAATTTGCCCTTGATCCACTCAGTAAAGAATACTTTGTCATTGAGGTGAATCCTCGGGTCAGCCGTTCTTCCGCTCTTGCATCAAAAGCAACAGGCTATCCGATTGCGAAAATGGCAGCTAAGCTTGCGGTGGGTTATACGCTAGACGAATTGAAAAACCCGCTCACAGGCACAACCTATGCTAGTTTTGAGCCGGCACTCGATTATGTTGTCGTGAAATTCCCGCGCTGGCCGTTTGATAAATTTAAACAGGCAGACCGTCAATTAGGCACAAAAATGAAGGCCACTGGCGAAGTCATGGCGATTGATCGTAATTTAGAGTCAGCCATTCAAAAAGCAGTTGCATCACTTGAAATTAAAACGAAGGGCTTCCACCTGCCAGAACTAAAAGAGCAATCGACAGAACAATTATTTGAACTCATCAAAACACCAGACGATCGCCGGTTTTTCGCTGTTATGGAGCTTCTTTCAAGACAAGAAACGGTTGAAACGATTCATCAAACGACGAAAATTGATCGATTCTTCTTACATGTGTTCCAGAATATGATTACGCTCGAACAAGAATTGAAAGATCATAAGGGGACGCTATCAAAAGATACCTTGAAAAAGGTAAAGGAAAAGGGTTTCCTTGATGAAACGATTGCTCTTCTTACGGGTCACACGGAAGAGTCAATCAGGCAGCTTCGTCAAGAATACGGCATTGCTGCTTCATTTAAAATTGTCGACACATGTGCGGCGGAATTTGATGCAAAAACGAATTACTTCTATTCCACCTACTTCGGCAAAAGCGATGGTGAACATCAAGAAAAAACAAAGCAGCGTGTACTCATCATTGGTTCTGGTCCGATTCGAATCGGGCAGGGGGTCGAGTTTGATTACAGTGCCGTTCATGGCGTTCTGACCTTGCAAAAGCTTGGATTTGAAACCATCATGATGAACAACAATCCAGAAACAGTCAGTACTGATTATGAGATTGCAGATCGTTTATATTTTGAGCCGATTACATTAGAGCACATCCTAAACGTTGTGGAAGCAGAACAGATTGATTTTGTCATTGTCCAATTTGGTGGACAGACTGCGATTAACGTCGCAGAAGGCTTGGAAAAAGCCGGTGTCACGTTGTTAGGTACGTCCTTTGATACGCTGGATGCACTTGAAGACCGTGATTTATTCTATCAGCTTCTTGATGAACTGAATCTTCCTCACGCAAAAGGAGATACGGCTCATTCAAAAGAAGAAGCACTCGTACATGCGAAAAGCATCGGTTACCCTGTATTAATTCGCCCATCGTATGTCATTGGCGGAATGGGAATGATCGTTGTTCAGTCAGAAGCACATTTGGCGTCACTGCTTGATCAGCCAGATCATTTGCCATACCCAATCTTAATTGATGAGTACGTCACTGGAAAAGAAATTGAAGTCGATCTTATTTCTGACGGAAAAAAGGCGTTCATTCCAACCATCGTAGAACATATTGAGAAAGCGGGCGTGCACTCAGGTGACAGCTTTGCCATTTTACCAAGTATTTCAATCAGTGAAGACATCAAACAGCAGGTGCATACCGCGTCTGAACAAATAGCGAAGAAATTAGCGTTCAAGGGCATTATGAATATCCAATTTGTCATCAAAGGGGATCAGGCGCTTGTATTAGAAGTGAATCCGCGGGCAAGCCGGACTGTACCAGTCGTCAGTAAGGTAATGGGCATTGATATGATCCCAATGGCCACTCAATTATTAGCTGGTGCATCGCTTGAAGAACTAAACCCTGCAACGAAAAACAAAGGGGGGACAGCGGTCAAATTCCCAGTGTTCTCATCACATGCCATTCAAGATATCGACCTCAAGCTGACACCTGAAATGAAAGCGACAGGAGAAGGAATGTGTGTAGGCAAGAACGCCGAAAGCGCCTTGAAAAAAGTGTTTGCGCCGATCTGGAAGCAAAAAGGAAGCCTTTTTATACAAGGCAGCGAGCAATTGATAGATGAAGCGAAGCATGCAGGCTTTGACGTCTGGACTGGCAGCTTTGAATCTTGGCTGCAGAATGAAGACAAATCCCTTCATATTCATTTAGGAGAAGATGAAGAGGCAAAAGAGCAGCGTGTAAAAGCACTCACACACGGCGTTCAAGTCCTAACCGAATATGAAACAGTTCAAGCATTCCTGCAAGGAAAAAATGGAGATGTATCACCAGTATCGCTCCATGAATTATATAAAAAGGAAGTGACGGTATGAGTCAAGTCGACGTGCAACCGGCATTATACGGAAAAGACTTTTTATCATTAAAAGATTTCTCAATCCATGAGATTGCTTATTTAATTGAAAAAGCGGAAGAAATGAAACAAAACCCATATCAAGATTTATTCAAAGGAAAAACGTTAGCGATGATCTTTGAAAAATCTTCAACTAGAACCCGTGTCTCGTTTGAAGCGGGGATGACGCAGCTAGGAGGACATGCGCTCTTCCTCAGCTCAAATGATTTGCAAATTGGCAGAGGAGAAACCATCAGTGATACAGCGCAGGTGCTCTCTGGTTATGTCGACGGTATTATGATTCGAACCTTTGAACATGAGAAGGTTGAAGAGCTTGCACAATACGCGTCAATTCCAGTCATTAATGGATTAACTGACTACTCACATCCATGTCAGGCGCTTGCTGATTTATTAACCATTAAAGAAACAAAAGGTACTTTAAAAGGAATCAAAGTGGCCTATATCGGTGACGGAAATAACGTGGCGCACTCCTTAATGGTCGGCTGTGCGCAGCTAGGCTGTGACATTGCGGTTGCATCACCAAAAGGCTATGAACCGCTTCAAGAAGTAACAGACACTGCCCGTGAGTTTGCAAAACAATCAGGCGCAGAAGTGACTGTGACAACAGATCCTGTTGCAGCTGTAAAAGATGCAAATGTTATTTATTCAGATGTGTTTACAAGCATGGGGCAGGAAGCAGAAACAGAGAAACGTCTTGCTGAATTTAAAGAATATCAAGTCAATGACGAACTGATGAGTCATGCAGCAAAGGACTATATTTTCCTTCATTGTCTCCCGGCACATCGCGGGGAAGAAGTGACGGCAGATATTATTGACGGGCCACACTCAAAAGTATTTCAACAGGCAGAAAACCGCCTGCATGTGCAAAAAGCGTTAATGAAAGAACTTATGTATCAACCATCCAAATAAATCCAAGTGTCCCTGACTCGTATGAGCAGGGACTTTTTGCATAAAGGATTGGAGAGGCAAGGGACGGGACATAATAACATCAATCGAGAAAGGAGGATGAAAATGGGTCAGCAGCATCAGTTTAAATCAGGGAATAAAGCACCGAATAATGGTGTGTATATCGAGATCGGCGAAACTGGAAGTATGGTGAAAGATCCTTTAAAGATTAAGCTTAAAGCAGGCGATGTCTTTCCTAATAACTCGAACCATAATCGCGTTTGGACCTACCAAAGAAAGCCGTAAGCAATTGACTAAGAGTCAGCAGGAATAAGACTTTAGAGGCATGTGTCATGCCTCTTTTTTCTTTATAATAAAAAACAATTAAGTTCAAATTTTCAAATAAATAGTATGAAAAAAAGAGAACCTAAGGTAAAATATGTAATATATTGTTGAAAGGATTTGTGTGATGGAAAAGATGAATCTCAGTGAAAGTGTTTGGAATAAACGCTTCACCTCATTATTCATATCAAGACTCATTAAAAACACAGGGGAAAGTTTTGCTTTTACATCCGTCCTTTGGCTATTGATTTTAAGAGGGGATGGAGCGCTCGGTACAGGACTTCTTCTAGCAGTAACTGTTCTCCCTTCATCTTTGTTAGCCCCAATATTAGGACCTCTTATGAAAAAGCACCATTTGTCTAAATGGATGTTCGCTTCAGATGTTGTTCGAGCAACAATTGTACTCATTATTCCACTTCTGCACTTTTCGCATCTATTGCCTCTATGGTTATTGATTTCATTAATGGTTATTCAATCGGCAACAGGTGCAGCTTATAATCCAGCTTCGGTGGCGATCTTACCGCAGATTGTTCCAAAGCATCTCATTCAAAAAGCAAATGCTATCCTGCAATCTTCTTTTGAGATTGTTGCACTTGCAGCAGTCATGGTGGCAGGTCTTTTGGTTAAATTAATTGGACCTGCAGATACTCTGCTGATTACCACTGCTTTATTTGTGATTTCTGGTCTGTTTATTATCGGGGTCAAACTAAAGAAAACCGATGAAGAAAAAGCAGCGGGCATTAAACAAGCGAAGAATACATATTTGTATAACTTAAAAAGAGGTTTTCTCGTTGTCAAAAACCATCACATTTTATTTGCGCTCACGCTGTATTGTATCTTAATGAATGTCGCAGCAGCTCCGTGGCAGGCACTGTCAGCGGTATACGTAGCAGAAGCGCTGCAAAGCGACTCCATGGTGTATTCCATTTTAAGAGGTGTTGCCGCAGTTGGCGCGTTTATGATGGGCTTTGCTCTGGCAAAAGTGAAAATTAAGAGATTTGGTTTGTTCTTTATTGTCGCTGGCATGATTGAAGGGGCTGCATTCTTTATGACAGGGATGAGTACATGGCTGCCGGTTGTTCTGCTTGCTTCCTTTATTTTCGGAGCTGCTGTCAGTGCGATCAATGTGCCGGAAATGGTCATTATTCAAACATCTGTTGACCAAGAGGATCAGCCGCAAGTATATGCTGTGATCAATGCCTCATCAAATGTCTTTCTCCCGCTTGCAGCTGTCGTATCAGGCGTCCTGGCAGAAAGATTTGGAGCGGGACCTGTCATTGCTGGCGGAGGAATCCTTGAAATTTTATCAGGTATCGCGATCTTCCTGTTTACAGGGCTTGCGAAAAGCCATTTGACAGCGGACAAACAGAAGTCCGAAACCGTCGAGGTATAAACAATAAAAACCCCCTGTATGTTTAAGGCAGGGGGTTTTAGCGTGCCGCAATCACTCTGCAAAAAGAAAAAAGAGCTAAACATCAATTTAGCTCTTTTTCACAAGTCATATTAAGAATGTTTTGTTGAACTTTCCGTTTCTTTCATTGGACTTACTTCAGCAAAGATGAATAAAATAACCGTAAACACAACTGCAAGAATGGAAGTGAGCGTAAAATCATAAGCAGCTCCATTCATAGAGGCAACGATGTAACCAGCCATATGTGTCAGCAGAAAAGTCCAAATGAGGGTGATAATATAATGCATAATCCCACCGTCCTTTATGTAACAATCTATTGATTATCATACCATAGATGCAAGTGAAGGGAAAAGACTGTTTTCCGCCTTTATGTGACCATTTTGAGACCTTCTGCTATAAAAATAAAAAGAATTCTTCTGTCTTTAGGGGATTTCCTTATTCCTACAAGAGTTGTTGTTCATATCATAGAAAGCAGAATCACTGAAAGGAGGCTGGCCATATGGGTGTAAGCGAACGTTTTTTCCAGCTTGGTTCCCAGTGGAACATCATTCACCTTCCTCAAAAACCAAATGGCTTTGGCATTCTAATCCTCGGTGACCGAAATCACTTTGTGCAGGAAAATACATCATTCTGGCTTCAGCATTATGGAAGAAACCAGCTTTTAACTGCCTTAAAGGATGAAGGATATACATTGTTTAATAGTCATCTTCATGGGAATCACTGGGGATGCGAAGATGCTGTTTTTAGCGCCAAGCAGCTCGTGCATCACACACTAAAACAAGAAATATTAAACTGGGAAATTCATGTGCTCGCAGAGGGAATGGGGGCACTTGTTGCCATGAGCCTTGCTGAGGAGATGCCTGAAGTACTAAGGTCCATTGCGATGGTGAATCCATGTCTGAATCTGGATGCACAACGAGAAAGAGAAAAGGAACACAAATTCTTTTATAAGCAGCTGCTCAAAGAGTTAGCAGAGAGCTATGGCTGTTCTGAAAAGGAAGCTGAAACGTATCCACTGCCTTCTTGTCCTGTTCATTCTGCTCATGTGCCGATTCATATATGGCAAAGGCTAAACGGCGCACCTTATGCATATGAACTTCACGCAAAGCCTTTTATTGATCAGCATATGAAAAATCCAGAACATTGTCAGGTCGATCTCACGCTGCATATGTTTGATCATCCGAGAAGAATCTTTCAATCCATTCACAAGTTTTATAAATCGCATGAAAGAGAATTGTGATGAATAGGATGATAACAGCCCTTCATAGAAAGGGCTCTTCTTTTTATTCGATATTAAAAAAGGGGACGTGAACATGGAAACAGGACTGATCATAGGGGCAGATGAGTTTTTTGGCCTGACACTTTGTGAATATATGATGAAAGAGGGCATTCAAGTGGATATCACGCGTCCTCATGATCTTAAAGAAGAACAAAAGGCTCTGTTAGAAGAGCGGATGATGTGGCTGGGCAGAAATGATCTCGTTCGTGTCATTGACCTTCAGGATAGCAAGGACACGTATGACCTCATTTTTATTCAATCAGAGGAACCGCATAACAGGCAGAAAGACATCAAAGCAGAGCATGGCATGTACCAGGTTCTTTATGAAAAACCTGAAAACGAATCAGCGAAACAGAATGTGCCGGCAGTTATTCTTCCTCGCATGTTCGGACCATGGACACTCAATGAAGATCAAACAAAGCGTGCAGATTTACTTTTTGTAGAAGATGTGGCAAAGGAATTGTTACAATGGGCATCGGACACAGGTCAAAGACAGGACATGACGTATGAATTGAAGGTAGAAAGCCAAACAGATGACAAACAAGCAGAAGACATGATTGCAGAATGGAAAAGACAAAACTCAACATTTTTCGACAAAAAGCAAGAATGATCTTCCATCTTATCTTTTTTCAGTATAAAATAAACCTATATTTAACATACAGGTTCATCACTGCATGTTGTAAAAGGGAGTTGAACATGGCATGAAGTACCAGCGGCTTGTCATGATCTTTTCGTTCCTTCTTCTATTATCTGCCTGCTCGCAGGCGCCTTTAAAAGGAAAAATTGAGAAGGTGGGTTTACTCGTCCCCGATACGATCAATGATCAAGTTTGGGGAACGAAAGGTTATAAAGGCTTATTAAGTATCCAATCAACATTTGGTGTAGATGTTTATTATAAGGAAGGAATGGTCGACAAGGAGAAAATCGTTGATGCCATTGAAGAATTCCATAAAAAAGGAGTCAATTTGATTATTGGCCATGGCAATGAATACAGTGAAATTTTTAACTTGATCAGTGAAGATTATCCAAACATACAATTTATTACGGTCAATGGAAACAAGCCTCAGGCGGGCAATGTCACAAACGTGACGTTTAAAGGTGAAGCGATGGGCTTTTTCGGAGGCATGACAGCTGCACATATGTCAAAAACAAAAAAGATTGGTATTCTTGCTACATATGATTGGCAAAGTGAAGTAGACGGCTTTATCAAAGGAGCAAAATATCAAGATGAACATGTACAAGTATTAGCAGAGTTTGTCGAAAACTGGGATGATGCTGACAAAGCGGTGGAGCTCTATCAAAAATTAAAAAAGCAGGGCGTTGATGTTGTGTATCCAGCAGGTGATGGTTATAATATCCCTGTCATTGAACAAATCAAAGCCGATAATTTATCAGCGATCGGGTACGTCACCGATCAATCCAACCTCGGCAGCCATACAGTTTTAACGAGCACTGTACAGCATGTTGATAAAGCGTATAGTATCATTGCAAAGAAGTTTAATGAAGGCAAGCTAAATGAACAAGATGAGTACTCCTTTGATTTTAAAGAAGGAGTGGTCGAGATGGGGAAATTTAGTTCCACCATTGACGACGCTTTTGTGAAAGACATTGAAAGTGATATTGTGTCATACAAAAAAACAGGTAAACTGCCAAATGAAAAGTGAGGAGACGACGACATGCAGCATGAAAAATCGATGGAATTTTTACAAATTGCCATGAAGTATTTTCCGCAGGCGAAGGAAGAGTTAGATAAAGCAGGGATTCAGCTTGAGCCTGAAGCACTTCAGCCGCTTCTAACATTATTTACATCTGTCATGCAAGAAGCATATGAGCTTGGAAAAGCAGATGCAGAATCAGAAAAAGCCACAGAATAGTGGCTTTTTTTTATGATAATTTTTTCTTGAAGGCACTAATCATAGGACCAACATCTTTAAACACAGGCTTCAGCTCATCGATGGAGTTCATAATGTTCCCAATTTGATTCATGACATGCATGTAGTCAATTGAGTCCTCACTTGAAGATGTCTCCGCACGTTCCTCCTTTGCCTCTGTCTTGCTTTTCTCCTTTTCAAGCGGCTGTCCAAACATCATTGCTGAGAAAATATCTTTTTGCGCCATATCACATGTTCCTTTCTACTATTGGTATATATCATTAATCTATGAAAAAAGTGAGAGGAAAGGTTAGACGTTTGTATTGCCAAGAAGAAAAAAATAAGGTAAAATTAGTACCAGATACTAATATAAGATCACAATATCACATGCTCGTATGAGTAAAAGGAGTCTTATTCAATGAATGCTGGAATTATTGGCCTTGGCCGCTATATACCTGAAAAAGTATTAACAAATCATGATTTAGAAAAAATGGTTGAAACTTCTGACGAGTGGATTCGTACTAGAACAGGTATAGAAGAAAGAAGAATTGCATCTGATGATGTCAATACATCTCATATGGCGCTTGCTGCTGCAAAAAAAGCATTAGCTGACGCAGATGTGGCTGCAGAAGATATCGATATGATTCTTGTGGCGACAGTCACGCCAGATCAAGCATTTCCGACAGTTGCTTGTATGATTCAAGAGCAGCTCGGTGCACATAAAGCATGTGCAATGGATATTAGCGCTGCGTGTGCTGGCTTTATGTATGGGCTTGTTACTGGAAAACAATTTATCGAATCAGGAACTTACAAACACGTGCTTGTCGTCGGTGTTGAAAAGCTTTCTCGCATTACCGACTGGGATGACCGCAATACAGCTGTTTTGTTTGGAGATGGAGCTGGAGCTGCTGTGCTGGGAGAAGTCAGCGAAGGTAAAGGAATTCTATCATTTGAACTTGGAGCAGATGGAAGCGGCGGGAAGCACTTGTACTTAGATGAAAAAGATCATACAATCATGAATGGACGAGAAGTATTTAAATTTGCTGTAAGACAAATGGGCGAGTCAAGTGTAAATGTCATTGAAAAAGCTGGACTATCAAAAGAAGACGTTGATTTCTTGATCCCGCATCAAGCAAATATTCGCATTATGGAAGCAGCACGCGAACGCTTAGAGCTTCCAGTTGAAAAAATGTCGAAGACTGTCCATAAATATGGAAACACATCAGCAGCATCCATTCCAATTTCACTATGTGAAGAAATCGAAGCCGGAAAAATTCATGACGGCGATGTGATTGTAATGGTTGGTTTTGGTGGCGGATTAACTTGGGGCGCAATCGCTATGCGATGGGGCCGATAAAAGAGTGGGGTGCACAAATTAATGGATAAAAAACGAGTAGTTGTTACAGGATTAGGTGCTTTGACACCACTTGGCAACGATGTAGAGTCAACATGGAAAAATGCTTTAGCGGGTGTATCAGGGGTTGGACCGATTACACGTGTCGATTCAAGTGAATATACCGCAAAAGTAGCGGCAGAACTAAAAGATTTTAACATTGAAGATTACATGGAGAAAAAAGAAGCGCGAAAAATGGCACGCTTCACGCAATATGCAGTCGTTGCTGCTCAAAAAGCGCTGGAAGATTCACGTCTTGAAATCACAGATGAAATCGCACCGCGTGTTGGTGTATGGGTTGGGTCTGGTATTGGCGGACTTGAAACATTTGAAGAGCAGTTCGAAGTGTATTCAAATAAAGGGGCAAGACGCGTCAGTCCATTCTTCGTCCCAATGATGATTCCTGATATGGCGACAGGCCAAATCTCTATTGCACTTGGCGCAAAAGGGGTTAACTCTTGTACAGTGACAGCATGTGCAACAGGAACAAACTCAATTGGTGATGCATTTAAAGTTATTCAGCGCGGCGATGCAGATGCGATGATCACAGGCGGAACAGAAGCGCCATTAACAAAAATGTCGTTTGCAGGTTTCTGTGCGAACAAAGCCCTTTCGACAAATCCTGATCCAAAGACAGCAAGCCGTCCATTCGACAAAAACCGTGACGGATTTGTCATGGGTGAGGGTGCAGGGATTATTGTTCTTGAAGAACTTGAGCATGCCTTAAAACGTGGTGCGACCATTTATGCAGAAATCGTTGGTTATGGTTCAACTGGAGATGCCTACCATATAACAGCACCAGCTCCAAATGGAGAAGGCGGCGTCCGTGCAATGAAAGAAGCGATTCGAGATGCAGGTTTGTCTGTGGAAGACATTGATTATATCAATGCCCACGGTACAAGCACACCTTACAATGATAAATTTGAAACAATGGCGATTAAAGAAGTGTTCGGAGAGCATGCGAACAAGCTTGCGATCAGTTCGACAAAATCAATGACAGGTCACTTACTTGGCGCAGCAGGCGGAGTAGAAGCCATTTTCTCTGTTCTTGCGATTAAAGACAGCGTCCTTCCTCCAACCATTAATCTTGAAACACCGGATGAAGAATGTGATCTTGATTATGTAGCAAATGAAGCACGTTCAAAAGAAGTACAAGTGGCTTTAAGTAACTCACTTGGTTTTGGCGGGCATAATGCGACAATTATTTTCAAAAAATACGAAGCATAATACTTTCTGAGAAAGCGGCGGTCGATAAACAGATCGCCGCTTTTTTGCATATGATGAAAATGGAGGTGTTCAGCGGTATGGGTCTGATCAATACACAATATCTCATTCATCAATCATCATCATTTCAGGAGCTTGCAGCGCGCTTTGTTCCTTATTTTAAAGGGGCCGAGGAAAAAGAATGGTCGTCTATCCTCGCTCACCTGCAGCATCACGGGATGGTTCGGTCTTGGAGCTCGTGCAAAAACATGATCGACAAGCTCAAGGAAAAAGGGTACTTCAAGCTTGTCATGAAAGAATATCAAACGCTTCAAAAGCAGTGGGAAGGTCCAGACATTCCTGTGTTTATTTTACCTGTCAATGAGAGCAGCAGAGAAATCAGAGAGCAATTTTATTATCAATCCGGCATGGCATTTGATGACAAGGTCTTTCTTTTTTTGTCTCCAAATACCCCGAAGGAGCGTATCGGTACATTGCTGACTCATGAATATCACCATGTATGCAGGCTGCATTTTCTCTCAAAAGAAGAAAAAGACTTTACATTCCTCGATACAATCATGATGGAGGGGCTCGCTGAATATGCTGTGTATCATAGATATGGAGAAAACTATACAGCGAAATGGACCACCTTCTATAGCGAAGAACAGCTTCAGCGTATGTACAAGAAATGGGTATCCAGTCATCTTGATCAAAGAGTCCAGGACGACGAAAGGCTGATACAGAATCTTCTTTATGGAAAAGGGAACTACCCTAAAATGCTTGGTTACGCTACCGGGTTTTATATCGTGAAAAAATATTTCAATGAGCACCGAATCAGCGAGGAATCTATGATTGCAGAGCCAGCAGAAACCTTTTTAAAGGCAATAGAATCACAAAGTGAATAATTCACATAAAAAGCGACATATTACAAATTTACTAAATACTTCTTGATTTCGTCATAACGATGTAATAATATACAAATAATTCTTTTTATTTTTAAAATACAGAATATTCAGGTTCTATTCTATTGATCTAAGGAGAAAGGGGCGAATGAATGAGCACGCTGCTTGAAGTGCAAAACTTAAAAACATATTTTTTTCGAAAAAAGGAACCGATACCTGCTGTGGATGGCGTTGATTTCAGCATCAACAGAGGAGAAACTGTCGCATTAGTCGGTGAGTCTGGGTCTGGCAAAAGCATTACGTCCTTATCCATTATGGGTCTGATTCATGGCACGGGCGGGAAAATTATGGACGGTTCCATCAAACTTGATGGAAAGGACCTTGTTACATATAGTGAAAAGGAATTATGCAGTATCCGTGGTAATGATGTATCTATGATCTTTCAGGAACCCATGACCTCACTTAATCCCGTCTTAACCATCGGAGAACAAATAACAGAAATCCTCATCTATCACAAAAAACTTTCAAAAAAAGAAGCGGTCAAAAAAGCGGTTGATCTGCTGAAGCTTGTTGGTTTTTCCCGCCCGGAGCAAATCATGAAAGATTATCCGCATCGTTTATCAGGCGGCATGCGGCAAAGAGTGATGATTGCCATAGCGCTAAGCTGTGATCCGAAGCTTCTCATTGCAGATGAACCGACAACTGCTCTGGATGTGACCATTCAAGCACAGGTACTCACTTTAATGAAAGATTTATGCTCTACCTTTGGTACATCTATTCTTCTTATCACACATGATTTAGGTGTCGTGTCTGAAGTGGCAGATCGAGTGATTGTCATGTACTGCGGACAGGTTGTTGAAAATGGGACTGTCGAAGAGTTGTTTGAACAGCCGCTTCATCCTTACACAGAAGGGCTGCTTGAATCGATTCCTGTCATTGACGGAGACATACAGCCGTTAACAGCCATCAAAGGAAATGTTCCTGCGCCAGATCAGCTTCCAGCCGGCTGTCGCTTTGCTCCTAGATGTCCGCAAGTGAAGGAACGCTGCCTTGGAGAACTGCCTAAGCTGAGAACATTTGAAGATGGCAGAAGCGTCAGATGTTTCTTATATGAGGAGGCAGACCACACATGACACTTGCTCAAAATCAAACACAAATAACAGACTTACCAGAGAAAGAAACGATCCTTGAACTGAAACAGATTCGAAAACATTTTCCGATTAAAGCGGGCGTCTTTCAGAAGAAAGTCGGTGCAGTGAAAGCTGTTGACGGCATAGACTTGAAGATTTATAAAGGTGAAACGTTAGGTATTGTCGGGGAGTCAGGATGCGGGAAATCCACACTAGGCCGGACAATGATTCGCCTATACGAACCAACCGACGGTCAAATCTTTTTTAAAGGGCAAGACATCACGCGCGTATCAGAATCAAAGCTAAGACAATCTACACGAAAAAACATCCAAATGGTTTTTCAAGATCCCTTTGCATCACTCAACCCTAGAAAAACACTTCGAAGCATCATCAAAGAACCCTACAAAACACATCACTTATATTCCTTAAAAGAAAGAAATGAAAAAGTAGAACAGCTTTTATCAAAGGTAGGTCTTCATCCAAGCTTTGCGAACCGCTATCCCCATGAATTTTCAGGCGGGCAGAGGCAGCGGATCGGCATCGCTCGTGCGCTTGCCATGAATCCCGACATGATCATCGCAGATGAGCCTGTATCAGCACTTGATGTATCTATTCAGGCGCAGGTTATTAATCTGATGGAGGAGCTTCAGGAGGAATTTGACCTTACCTATCTATTTATCTCTCACGATTTAAGTGTGGTCAGACATATTAGCGATAGAGTCGGCGTCATGTATCTCGGCAAAATGATGGAGCTTGCCGATAAGCACAGTCTGTACGATGAACCGCTCCATCCGTATACACAGGCTCTGCTTTCTTCCGTTCCTGTCACCCGTAAAAAAGGGCAGGTGAAAAGAGAACGCATTATGCTGCAAGGCGATCTGCCGAGTCCTGCAAATCCGCCAAAAGGCTGCGTATTTCACACAAGATGCCCGCATGCGAAAGAAATCTGTAAAGAAAAAGTACCAGCATTTCAAGAATTAAAAACGAACCACTTTGTTGCCTGCCACCTCTACAACGCTTGATCAAGCTTGTATGATCTCATCTTTGAGAGGGGGGATGAAACAGGATTCGGTCATTATTTTAAAAAAAGAATAGGGGGAATTGTCTATGAAAGGTAGAAATAGAAAGTCCATTCTGGTCAGTTTACTGCTGATTTTTACATTAATCCTTGCTGCTTGTTCTGGTGGAAATAAAACGTCTGGAGACAGTGAAAAGAAATCCACAGGTAAACCGGTACAAGGCGGCGATCTTGTCATCGGTTCAATTGCAGAGCCAACATTATTTAACTCGCTGTATTCTACAGATGTGGCAAGCTCTGATATTGAAGAGAGAATCTACAGCTTCTTACTTCAAACAGACGGAAAGCTCAACCCTCAGCTATCGCTGGCAGAGGATATTAAAGAATCTGATGACGGCAAGCAGTTTGATGTCACCATTAAAAAAGGTGTGAAGTTTCATGATGGTGAAGAACTGACTGCTGATGATGTTGTGTTTACATACAGCATACCAATCAATAAGGACTACAACGGGGAGCGCGGATCAGGCTTTGAAGTTTTAGAGTCTGTTAAAAAGACAGGGGACTACTCGATCGAATTCAAGCTCAATAAAAAAGATCCTTATTTTTATAATGTCACACTAGGAAGCTACGGTATTTTACCTAAGCATATTTTAGGTGATGTGCCTATAAAAGATCTCGGTGAAAACGAATTTAACCGAAAAAAACCAATCGGTTCAGGTCCATTTAAATTCGCAGAATGGAAAGAAGGAGACTACGTCAAACTAGAAGCCTTTGACGATTATTGGGATGGACGTCCTTACCTTGATACTGTCACAATTAAAACCATTCCTGATCAGAATGCAGCGATTGCCCAGCTGTCAGCAGGAGATATTGATTTCTTTGCTGTACCAGGATCCGAGCTGCAAACAGCTGAAAAAGTGAGCAACATTAAAATCGAATCTGATCTAGGACTCAATTATTCATACATTGGCTGGAACCAGAAAAATGAACTCTTTAAAAGTAAAAAGGTCCGCCAAGCGCTGACACATGCCATTGATCGTCAAACGATTGTTGACCAAGTGCTAGATGGAGACGGCAAAGTAGCCAATATTCCAGAAAGTCCGCTGTCCTGGAACTATCCAAAGGATGAAAATGTTCCAGTGTTTGAGTTTGATCAAGAAAAAGCGAAAAAGATGCTGAAAGAAGAGGGCTGGGAGGATACAGATGGAGACGGCTATCTTGATAAGGATGGCAAGAAATTCTCCTTTGTCATAAAGACCAACCAAGGAAATAAAGTTCGTGAAGATATCGCTGTCGTTGTCCAGCAGCAGCTCAAAGAAATCGGTGTGGAAGCGAAGCCGCAAATTGTGGAATTCAGTGCACTCATTGAGCAGACGACACCGCCTAAGTGGGATTATGATGCGCTGCTGCTCGGCTGGAGCCTTGCGACATTCCCTGATCAATTCAGCATATTCCACTCAAGCCAGTCAGAAAAAGGTTTAAATAACATCTGGTATAAAAATAAAGAGGTCGATAAGCTGTTAGTTGATGCTAAAAACTTAAGCGATCGAAAAGATTATTCAAAGGCATATGAAAAAATTTATAAACTGATTGCAGAGGATCAGCCGTACACGTTCCTTTACTATGCTAACTCACATCGTGCTATGCCATCTAATCTCCAAGGCTACTCTTACCACCCGAAAGATGAATATTACAAAATCGAAAAATGGTGGCTTGAACAGTAGGCTGATAGTGAAGAAGGGGGGGATTCTCCCCTTTCACCGTGAGAACAATCTCTTGCATTCGGTGTCAGTTCTCTGCGTGGGTGCTAAAAGATCACTTCGTTCGCTCCGCATCAGCACGAGAATTCAAGGGTTTTCATATCACGCTGAAAAGAAGACAAAGGGCTAAAATACCATCATTTTGGCCTTTTTTTTACAGATTGGCGATCCGATGAAAAAGGAGTTGTGCATATGGTTACATATATCATTAGAAGGACATTACTCTCCATTCCCATTTTATTAGGGATTACCATCTTGTCCTTTGCCATTATGAAAGCAGCACCAGGCGATCCGATGTCACTCATGATGGACCCTACCATTAGTGCGGCAGACCGGGAAGCCTTTATTGACAAGTACGGCTTGAACGATCCTGAATATGTGCAATATATGAAATGGCTTGGCAATATGCTTCAAGGTGACTTTGGCACATCCATTGTCAAAAAGGGAACACCCGTGGCTGATTTGATTTTTGCCCGGCTGCCAAATACCCTCATCCTCATGATCTTTTCTACATTAGTTGCCCTGCTGATCGCCATTCCATTTGGTGTCCTTTCAGCAAAACGTCCATATACAAAGCTTGACTATGGCATTACGGTTACATCTTTTATCGGACTGGCTATTCCAAACTTTTGGTTTGGTCTCATCCTCATTATGGTTTTATCGGTGAACCTGGGTTGGTTTCCAACTGGCGGAGTATCTACCTTGAATGCCGATTTTAATGTGTTAGACCGGCTCCATCATATCATTTTACCTGCCTTTGTTTTAGCAACTGCTGATATGGCAGGGCTGACCCGGTACACAAGGTCGAGTATGCTTGATGTGATGAGGCAGGATTACATTCGCACAGCAAGAGCGAAAGGCTTTAGAGAAAACAAAGTCATTTTTAAGCATGGTTTAAGAAACGGTCTTATGCCTGTCATAACGATTTTCGGATTAATGATACCATCTTTTATTGGCGGCGCAGTCGTGGTGGAACAAATCTTCACCTGGCCTGGACTTGGAAAGCTGTTCATTGATTCTGCCTTTTCGAGAGATTATCCGGTCATTATGGCGATGACCGTTATTTCCGCAGTGCTTGTGGTGGTTGGAAATTTAATAGCGGATATTTTATATGCGATCGTTGATCCGCGTATTGAATATTAGAAGGGAGCTGAAGCACAATTGGCACAGCCTAATATGGGAACACCTCCTGTTGATATCAAATTAAAGGAGGGCCTTCAACCAAAGCCTGAGACGATGCTGCGTTTGTTTTGCGAGAAATTTTTCAAAAATAAATTGGCGGTTGCCGGCTCCGTGATCTTATTGGTCATTATTTTTTCTGCCATTTTCGCTCCAGTGATCGCTCCATATGCACCAGAGCATCAAGATTTATTGAAGCGGCTCCAGCCGCCAAGTGCTGAGCATTTTATGGGCACAGACAAGTTTGGCCGTGATATTTTCTCAAGGGTGCTATATGGCGCGCGCGTTTCTTTATTGGTTGGTTTCGTCTCAGTGGTCGGTGCAATCACCATTGGCACTGTCGTTGGCGCGGTCGCGGGGTATTTCAAAGGGGTTGTTGATTCCTTGTTAATGAGATTTGTGGATGTCGTCTTGTCGATTCCAGACATTTTTCTATTGATCACGCTCGTCACCATTTTCAAACCGGGAATTGATAAATTGATCCTAATCTTTGCTTTGACAGGCTGGACAACAACCGCCAGGCTCATACGCAGTGAATTCTTATCACTTCGAACAAGAGAATTCGTCCTCGCGGCGAGAACCATTGGAACGAAAAATCATGTCATCATCTTTTCGCATATTTTACCGAACTGTATCGGTCCTATTATTGTATCAGCTACATTAAAAGTAGGCTCCGTCATTTTAGCTGAATCAACGCTCAGCTACCTTGGCTTTGGTATTCAGCCGCCAACGGCAAGCTGGGGCAACATGCTGCAAGATGCACAAAATTTCTCGATTATGGTGCAAGCGTGGTGGTACCCGCTTTTCCCAGGTTTACTCATTTTGCTGACTGTTTTATGCTTTAATTTTTTAGGAGATGGGCTGAGAGATGCGCTTGATCCTAAAAAGCTGAAGTGAATATCAATACTTAAGTATTGAAAATATGTATTTTTATAACAAAAAAGGTTGATAAAGGTATTTTAATATGATACCATAGATTTACAATAAATAAAGAGATTGAGAGGAGAGCTCCTAATTGTCTGCTAAAGTGGAAACACCAATTTCAGATGAAGGCACTGATTTCTTTGGTGCTCAGTATAAAGAGATTTACTCACATCTTTTATCTCGTAATGTCGATGTAGAAATTGATTTCATCCGAAGAAAAATCCTTCAAACTTATGATCATCCGCACATATTAGATTTTTGTTGCGGGCATGGAAGACATCTCCTTAAACTTTGGCAAGAAGGATATCAGGTAGATGGACTAGATCTCAATCAGGATTTTTTGGGGCATATTGAAGAAGTTTCAAATCACAGAGTGACAACTTTTTTAGCAGATGGAAGAGACTTTCAACCTCCTAGAACGTATGATGTTGTGCTTAATATGGAAACGTCCATTGTCTATATGTCAGATGAGGAAAACATGAAAATGCTTAAAACCATGTATGCATGTTTAAAAGAAGGAGGAACTTTTCTTCTCCATCTTGCAAACAGAGAATTTATAGTAAAATATTTCCATCCACTTATTTGGTTTGGTGACGAAGAGACAGGCTATGCTTTAGAAAGAAGACAGTTAGACATTGTAAACAGCACCATTAAGATAGACCAAACAAGAATAGTGAATGACAAAACAACTAAACATGTTATTAAGATGAGGTTATACAGTGTCTCAGAAATCACAAATATGTTAAAAGATATTGGTTTTATCGTCCAACAAATTTATGGAGATTTTGAAGGAAATCCTTATACCGTAGAAGCTCACAACACGATACTTTTATGCACTAAATAAAGCATTAAAGGGGGTGAGTCATATGAAAACAAACGTCATCATCATCGTACCAAGATAACTGTCTATAGAAAACAAATCATTTATATTTATTTTGTAAAGTGCGTGTGAAAGAACACGCACTTTCTTACGTAAATAATTCAATAGAAGAGAATATAGAGAGGTTGATTTTATTGATCGCTATCCTGAAACAGCCGCGATTTTTAACCTTTTGTTTAGCGCAACTGATTTCCCGTTTTGGGGACGGTCTGACCACTATTGTCATCCTTTACATTGTTGGAACCACTTCTGATGACCCTTTATTAATTGGATTCGTCTTGTTTTGTCAATATTCACCTATGTTTTTTTTCGGATTAATAGGTGGTGTTGCGGCAGACCATTTTAAAAAACATCATATCATGATAGCTGCCGATTTATTTCGAGCTCTCATATTAATAGGAATGATCTTTAGTATAAACCAACCAGTTTATGTCATTATGCTTGTTTTTTTATCAGGTATAGGAAGTGCTTTCTTTTATCCAGCGCGTTCCTCTTATATCCCGGTTGTAGTAGGGGAGAAAAATATTACAGAGGCAATGGGCGTTTCACAAAGTATTTATTCTGTTATGCAAATTGCCGGACCTGGTATAGCAGGGCTGTTGCTTCTTTTTTTCTCTCCAACTATACTGCTTATGATCGATATTCTTTCTTATAGTCTATCCGCATGTTTGATTTTGTTAACGGCTGTACTTGTGAAAAAGAAAAATAAAAAAGAAGAAGAGATTTCCTCATCATCTTCTAAAGAAAAACAATGGACGGCGATCAAACTAGGATTAAAGGTTGTATTTCAATCAGCTCCGCTTGCCTTTTTAATCATTTTATTAACACAAGTCATGTTTATCGCTGGTATTTTTAACACAACATCAAACTCCATTTTGCTGCACGAATTTCAAGTCACAGGATTTCATTTCGGAATGATTGAAGCATTTTCAGGGATCGGTGCTGTTATTGGTTCCATTTTAGGTCCATATTTGTTAGGTAAATTAAAACCAGGCTATATCTTAATCACCACGACGATCTTTATGGGGCTTTGGATGACGGCCATCATCCCGATCGAGTTTTTTGAAACATTATTTGGATTATTCCCAGTCTATCTTTGGATGTTCGGTATAGGATTAATGAACGCTTTTTTGAATGTACCGATTAGCAGTTTATTTCTTGGGCTGACCCCAAATGCCTATAGAGGACGTGCGATGTCCATTTTACAAATGTTCTCCAATTTTGGTGTCATTCTCGGGTTAATCATCGCCGGTATTTTTTCTAAATATATTGGTGTTATATGGATTACTGCCATTTCCGGCGGAGTATTGCTTGCTATCAGTTTATTGTCAATGAGGATGAATGGTTTTGCGGCCTTATTAAATGTAACGAAAAAAAATAAAGACACTTCAACTGCAACACAGCTTGAAGTTTAATAAAGTTGGAATAATTTCTCTATCCCTTGCCCATACTGTGGACAACAGTTTTTATAAAGTGAGGGATTGGTTATGTTATTTCTTCATGACGTATGGGTGAATTGGTTTGAAGGGGAAGAAAATGGCTACAATGTGTGTCATTTTCATGAGTGGCGTAAGGAGGACAGCGTTGAACTGTTAGATCAAGTGCCTTTACTTAAGGTGCAGAGCCCTTTGTTTGATTACATAGAGAATGATCTTTCAGAGCTGCCGAAGACACTGCTAGAGTCTGTATTTGAGAAATCCTATATTCGAAAAAATCATGAACGCCGTAAATTAGAGTATTGCTTTGTGGTCACAGACGGCATTCGAATTATTGCTGTAGATACGATTGGGTATTCCATACCTGTGAGAAAGAGCCGCTTGATCCCAAGGCAGGAGCAATTGGTCTATGAAATGGTGAAAGATGTGAAGGCAGAGGAATATGAATTTTCTAAAGACAGCCTTGAATCGACGAAAGAGTATCACATTCTATCACTGCCGCCGCAGCATATCAGCGGATTAACGAGAAAAGAAAGACAGCTGAAACAGCTGATGTTTATGGCGCTCGATCAATTAAAAGGGCTCAAAAACAGGGCGGAGATTGCGTATTGGTATACGGAATGGAACCCGCGCATGTACAACCAAATCAAACGAATGTCTTTCGAAGAGATTTGGAACATGCTTTACAATGAAACGATTGATGGGTGGTCAGAGAATCATTTAGCCTTCTGTGAAAAAATGATTAAAGGACAGCCTTTTTTCGAAAAGCTTTGGGAAATGGAAAACGAATCAAAAGTAAATTAGAAAAAGCTTGCAGCGAGTCGTGCTGCAAGCTTTTTTTATTTGCGTTTTCTGCCAAGACCCATCGCATTCTCCATTTTTTTCAGCATTTTGTTTGCTGCGCGGTTTGCTTTTTCAGCACCTTCGTCTAGAATACGGTCAAGCTCGTCTGATTCAATGAGTTCATAGTATCGATCTTGAATTGGTTTTAAAGCATCAACGACAACGTTCGCAAGATCTCCTTTAAACTCACCATATCCTTTGCCTTCGTACTTTTGCTCCAGCTCTGCAATGGATATGTTGCCTAATACAGAGTAAATCGTCAGCAAGTTGGCAATACCAGGCTTGTTCTCTTTGTCATACTTGACGATGCCTTCTGAATCCGTCACAGCACTTTTAATTTTCTTTTCAAGCTGCTTTGGTTCATCTAATAAGGTAATGAAAGATTTTTGGTTCGGATCGGATTTGCTCATTTTTTTCGTTGGATCTGTTAAAGACATAATCCGCGCGCCTTCTTTTGGAATTTTCACTTCAGGCACAGTGAAGATGTCATTGTACTTTCGGTTAAAGCGTTCAGCGAGCGTTCTAGTCAATTCAAGATGCTGCTTTTGGTCTTCTCCAACAGGGACTAAATCAGTACCATATAATAAGATATCGCCAGCCATTAATGGGGGATACGTTAATAGGCCTGAAACAACTGCTTCTTTACCAGCGGATTTGTCCTTAAATTGGGTCATTCTTTCTAATTCCCCAATATAAGCAACACATTGAAGCATCCATCCTGCCTGGGCGTGAGCAGGTACCTCTGATTGGATAAACAATGTCGCTTTCTCTGGATCAAGACCAACAGCTAAATAAAGAGCTGCTAAGCTTCTAATATTTTGACGGAGAGCTAATCGGTCCTGACTCACTGTAATCGCATGTTGATCGACAACACAAAAATAGCCATTATAGTCATGCTGCAAATCGACAAATTGCTTCATTGCTCCAATATAGTTCCCTAATGTGACAGAACCGCTCGGCTGAATGCCTGAAAAAATTGTCTTCTTTGTCATACTAAAACCTCTTTTCTTCAATATAAAAAGGCCCACCCATCACTTTTCAACAGAAAAGGGACGAATGAACCGTGGTACCACCCTTGTTATTTCACATAGAAATCACTCAAGACGTTGATAACGGAGACTGCTCCGTCTAAGCCTACTCACTTTTTTAGAAGTGTTCGGTTAGCTGCTCCAAAGCCCATTCCATACATGCCATTATCTGCTCACACCGGCCGCAGACTCTCTGTAAATGGTGAATATATGTACTCTTCTTTTTCATCGCAACAATATAATTTAATCCATTATAAATAAGCAAAAATCAAATGTCAAAGCCTATAATAAATGAAGAGCAGAATAAACATTTCAATTAGTAAGCTAAGACCTAATATTTTCATGGAGGAAAAATTGCTTTGGAATGATGATGATAAATGTTTGTTTACATCATCGTCAATAGTGCCCTTTTGCTTATTTAATGAATCAAATACTTTTCGAAAGCTGTAAGCTGTTTGATCAAAAAATCCACTTTTTAAAGTGATTAACGATAACCATACTAGCAAAGTTGCCGATGCTAAATAAAAAGTGATGTTAATCATGCTTAACAGAGAGATGTGCCCATAAAAAATGAAACTTAAAATGAATACAAGGCAATTAGAACTAATTAAAAGAATAAAAAATTTGATAACAATCACTCCTGTGCATTAAAACTTTACTGTACTAAAATAGCAATAAAAATGTTTAATTCAAGACTTTCACTATATAAGAAAAACGAAACAAGGAATTAAGCAGTTGTTTTAACAAAATTCTTGATATTAGTTTACAATGAATCATGAAGATTGCCAATTGTATAGACAGGATTACTTCTGATTAGGTATTTAAGATCACAAAACGAAAGGAAAATACCCAATTTGTTTCAATTTTTTAATAAATTTATTAAAAAATAATCGAAATATGAAAATTTTCTTAAAAAAATGAATGCACAATTACTTATTTGCTAGTATAATAGTTCCTGTAGTTCATTTATGAAGGGGAGGTCAACAACTAGATGAAAAAGTCTAAATTTTCACTGCTTTTAGTTTTTTTATTGGTGCTGACTATTTTTGTATCTGCATGTTCAGGTAAACAAAGTAGCGACAAGGGCACTGCATCCAAAGATTCAAAACAAGAGGCTACAATTTTAGAATCACAGGAAATGCCTGCAATGGATACAATCCAAGCAAGTGATACAATTAGTTTCACAACGATGAATAACGTTTTTGAAGGTTTGTATCGATTCAACGATAAAGAAGAATTAGTACCTGGTATGGCGGATGGCGAACCAGTTGCTAACAAAGATAAAACAGTTTATAACATTAAACTGAAAGATGCAAAATGGTCTAATGGTGATCCAGTTAAAGCACAAGATTTCGTTTATGCTTGGCAACGTGCTTTAGATCCAGAACAAAAGTCTGAGTATGGCCCATATATGATGGTTGGTAAAATCAAAAATGCTGATAAGGTCTACAACAAAAAAGCAAAGCCTGACGAACTAGGAATTAAAGCTGTAAGTGATAAAGAATTGCAAATTACACTTGAAAAACCAATTCCTTACTTCCAATCTCTGCTTTCATTCCCAACTTTCTATCCAGTGAATGAAAAGTTCGTTAAAGAACAAGGCGATAAATATGCGAAGACTGCAAAAAATCTTGTATACAATGGCCCTTATGAACTTTCTTCTTGGGATGGACCACAAGCAACTACTTGGGAATACAAAAAGAATGAAAAATATTGGGACAAAAAGAACGTCTCTATGACAAAACTTACTTTTAAAGTATCTAAAGATCCACAGGCAGCTGTTAACGCATTCGAAGCTGGAGAAGCTGATATTACACCTAAATTATCAACACCTGCTATCATCTCTCAATACGAAGGTGATAAGCGAATGAAAAGATTACTAGAGCCTACTGTGTTCTGGTTGAAAATGAACCAAGGGAATAAATCTCTAAAGAATGAAAACATTCGTCGTGCAATTGCAACAGCAATTGACAAAGAAGCGTTTGTAAAAGATGTATTGCAGAATGGTTCTGTTGCTGCTTACTATCAAATTCCAAAAGACTTTGTACATGATGAAAACGGAAAAGACTTCCGCGATGGAATGCCTAAATACTTAGAAACAAATAAAGACGAAGCTAAGAAACTTTTTGAAAAAGGTCTAAAAGAATTAGGAACGTCTAAAGTAACGCTTAATTACTTAGGTGATGATTCTGAGACAGCTAAAACAATCGGAGCTTTCATTAAAGATCAGCTTGAGAAAACTTTACCTGGCTTAGATATCAATATTCAAAGTGTTCCTTTCGCTACTCGTATTGATCGAGATAAGAAAGAGGATTACGATCTACAGATGGCTGGATGGGGTCCTGATTATCTTGATCCAATCACATTCTCTGACTTGTTTATCACTGGTGGCGGAAACAACCACATGGGATACTCAGATAAGAAATATGATCAGCTGTTAAAAGATGCATCTGGCAAATTAGCTGCTAAGCCTGAAGAACGCTGGAAAGCTTTACAAGAAGCTGAAAAAGTATTACTACAAGATGACGCAGCACTTTCACCAATTTATCAGAGAGCAACTAACTATTTGATTAATGATAAAGTTAAAGGGTTTGTCATTCACAAGGTTGGACCAGAATTCAGCTACAAATGGATGAAAATTGAAGGATAATTAACAATCTTATAGAAAAGAGAGTGTATTCTCTGAATATACTCTCTTTTTCACTGAAAGAAATATGTCGAAATATACAGAAAAGTCAGTTTTATCAGGAGGTGCAAGTATGCTGAAATACTTAATTAGACGGGTTGGCTTCATGGTCGTTACCCTCTTCATCATTGTTTCAATCACTTTTTTCTTAATGAAACTCATTCCGGGTTCTCCTTTTGTTAATGCACAAAAGTTGTCAGAAGCCCAACAAGCTGTACTTAATGCAAAATATGGGCTAGATCAGCCTATCCCAGTTCAATACTTTCATTACTTGATTAATACATTCACAGGGGATTTAGGTGTTTCATTCCAATTCAACAATACCTCCGTAACAGAACTTCTTTCATACCGAGTAGGACCATCTGCTGTCCTAGGCCTTCAAGCGATTATTATAGGAACGATTGTTGGTATCTTCTTGGGAGTAGTTGGAGCTTTAAGGCAGAACACATGGGTGGATTACTCTGCTACTTTCTTGGCAGTTATCGGTAAATCAATACCGAGTTTTGTATTCGCGGGATTACTTCAATACTATATTGCGGTGAAATTGGGTTTATTACCAACTCAATTCTGGAATGGATTTGAGTATACAATTTTGCCTACAATCGCATTAGCAATGTTTCCTATTTCCATTTGTGCTCGTTTTATGCGAACAGAAATGGTTGAAGTTCTTGAGACTGACTATATTTTGCTGGCAAAGGCAAAAGGGGCAGGCTATTTTGAAATAGCATTTAAGCATGCAATGAGAAATGCTTTGATCCCTGTTGTGACAGTTCTTGGTCCACTTACTGTTAGTTTAATGACGGGATCTCTCGTAATCGAAAAAATCTTCTCGATTCCTGGAATTGGTGAGCAATTTGTTAAAGCAATTACTGTAAATGACTATCCAGTTATTATGGGAACAACAATTTTATTCGCCGTTCTTTTTGTTGTGGTTGTATTTATTGTCGATATTTTATATGGAATTATCGATCCGAGAATTCGTGTAGCAGGGGGTAACAAATGATGAAACAGCAAGAAGAAAATATTGATAAAAGTCTATTTGAGCCCGCTGGTGTTGATACATTTTCTGCTGAAAAAATTGAGAAACCTAGTCTAAATTATTGGCAAGATGCATGGCTTAGAATCAAAAAGAATAAAGCCGCAGTTGTAAGTTTGGTGATTTTATTTTTAATTGTATTGATGGCTATAGTCGGACCTTTAATTAGTGGTAAAGATTTTAGTACTCAGACAACGTCTGAAGCGAACCTGCCACCTCGAATCCAAGGATTAGAGCATGTTAGCTTCCTTCCATTTACTGGGGAAAGAACGCTGAAAAATGGTGACGTGGTTAATCCTTATGAACAAAAAGGAATTGATCATTATTACTGGTTCGGTACAGATAATCTTGGAAGAGATCTATTTACACGTGTGTGGAAAGGAACTCAAATCTCACTGCTTATTGCTGTTGTTGCAGCTGTGATCGATTTAATCATTGGTGTTGCTTATGGTGCTATTTCTGGTTATTTTGGCGGGAAAATTGATAATGCGATGCAACGTGTTTTAGAGGTTCTAATGGGTATTCCCAACTTGATCGTTGTCATATTAATGATTCTCGTCTTAAAGCCAGGGATTATTCCAATTATTATTGCTCTAAGTATTACCGGTTGGATCAGTATGGCCAGGGTTGTACGAGCCCAAGTCATGAAGCTGAAAGAACAGGAATATGTACTAGCCGCTAGAACTCTGGGGTTAAGCAACTTTAAAATTATCTTTAAACACATGTTACCTAACTTAACAGGTGTGATGATTATTAATACAATGTTCACCATCCCTAGTGCAATTTTCTTCGAAGCTTTCTTAAGCTTTATTGGTTTAGGTCTCCAAGAGCCACAAGCTTCACTAGGGACGTTAATTGAAGATGGATTTAAATCAATGATCGCTTTCCCATATCAGATGGTTTATCCAGCAATTATCATTAGTGTTATCATGATCGTCTTTAACCTTGTTGCCGACGGTGTGAGAGATGCACTTGATCCAAAAATGAAAGATTAGTACGGGACGGTGATGATGATGAATAAACAAGAAACCATTCTAACAGTAAATGACTTAAATATCTCATTTCACACGTTCGCTGGTGAAGTCAAGGCGATAAGAGGTGTGAATTTTGATCTGAAAAAAGGTGAGACACTTGCCATTGTAGGAGAATCAGGTTCAGGAAAATCAGTTACTTCAAAATCAATCATGGGGCTGCTTCCTAAATCTAACTCTGAAGTGAAAAAAGGCGAGATTTTGTTTCAAGATAAAGATTTAACAAAACTTACTGATAAGCAAATGCAAAAAATACGTGGAAAAGATATTGCAATGGTCTTTCAAGATCCTATGACATCGTTGAATCCTACAATGACAATCGGCAAACAAATTATAGAACCGATCTTAAAACATCAAAATGCTAGTAAAGAAGAGGCTAAAAAAAGGGCCCTTGAATTGCTGAGTCTTGTAGGCATCCCAAATCCTGAACAAAGATTTAAACAATATCCTCATCAATTTTCTGGAGGGATGAGACAAAGGGTTGTGGTGGCAATTGCACTTGCTTGTAATCCGAAAATATTAATTGCTGATGAGCCAACTACAGCGTTAGACGTAACAATTCAGGCTCAAATTTTAGAACTGATGAAGGACCTTCAAAAGAAAATTGAAACATCAATTATCTTTATTACGCATGATTTAGGTGTCGTTGCGAATGTGGCAGATCGTGTAGCGGTAATGTATGGTGGTCAAATTGTTGAAATTGGGACAGTAGATGAGATTTTCTATAACCCGAAACATCCTTATACGTGGGGGTTATTAAGTTCGATGCCAAGCCTGGACACAAAAGAGGAGAAATTATTCGCAATTCCTGGAACGCCTCCGGATTTGCTAAACCCTCCAAAAGGCGATCCATTTGCCGCTAGAAATCAATATGCAATGAAAATCGATTTCGAACAACAACCGCCTTTATATCAAGTGTCAGAAACGCATTATGCAGCGACATGGCTTTTACATCCCAACGCACCTAAAGTAGAACCTCCTGAATCAATTAAGCAAAGGATGCGACAATTTAAAGCGCAAAAAGGGGGGAATCACATTGAGTGAAAAAGATGTTATTTTACAAGTGAAAAATCTTAAACAATATTTTAATGTGGGTAAACCAAATGAAGTAAAAGCTGTTGATGATGTTAGCTTTGACATATATAGAGGAGAAACATTGGGGCTAGTAGGTGAGTCTGGCTGTGGAAAGTCAACTACGGGCAGAACCATTATTCGATTATATAATGCAACAGGTGGAGAGGTTATTTTTAATGGACAGAATGTTCATGATAAAAAATCGACCACTGATCTTAAGCAATTTAATCGTAAGATGCAAATGATCTTTCAGGATCCATATGCTTCCCTCAACCCAAGAATGAAAGTTGAGGACATCATTGCAGAGGGCATCGACATTCATGGCCTTGCAAAAACAAAACAGGCGCGTAAAGAGCGTGTGTACCAATTACTTGAAACTGTTGGCTTGAACAAAGAGCATGCGAACAGATACCCGCATGAATTCTCAGGCGGTCAAAGACAGCGTATCGGAATTGCACGTGCATTAGCAGTAGAGCCGGATTTCATCATCGCCGATGAACCAATCTCTGCATTAGACGTGTCGATCCAAGCGCAGGTCGTCAATTTATTGAAAGAGCTTCAAGAGGAAAAAGGTTTAACGTACTTATTCATTGCCCATGACTTGTCCATGGTAAAATACATCAGCGATCGTATCGGCGTGATGTATTTCGGAAAATTGGTTGAACTGGCACCAGCGAATGAATTATACGAAAACCCGCTTCATCCATATACAAAATCATTGCTGTCTGCGATTCCGCTTCCAGATCCTGATTATGAGCGTAACCGCAAACGAATCAAGTATGATCCATCTGTTCACAAAGGAACAAACACCGAGTTCCGTGAAGTGAAGCCAGGTCACTTTGTGAGCTGCACAGAGGAAGAATTCAAAGAGCTACAGGCGAAACAATCATAAGAAGGAAGAAGCACTGCTAAGTCAGTGCTTCTTTTTTTATTTTACAAAAAAACAAGATGATGGTAATTTTTAGTTAAGTACAAGCAGATACCGGAGGAAATCAAATGTTAAATTGGAAAACCTTTCGTTATTCATTGCTCCATGTTCTCATTGTATTTATGCTTTTTTCAACGTCTTTTTTCAGGAAACCAAACGGAGGAAAGTGGATGCTCGCGTTTATGGTGCTCATTGGGATTGTGTCTTTTTCAGTGGAATATATGCTTAACCGAAAGACAAGCGGTCAGAAGCAAGAAGCACGGCGTGTAAAATATCTTTATTTCATCATGCTTCAAATTGCGATGACACTTATCCTGTTTGTCTGCATTTAACTCGTCATGAATCGTTCGTTATAAAACTTTTTTTGCGTTAATTGAAAAAAAGTGAAACTACTTTAGACTTTGCTGCGTCTTACTAGTACAGGCGTTTAAATAGCAGGAAATCGGGAATATCTAAGGAAGTGGTTCTTAACTATAGCATAAGGAGCAGATCCATGAATTGGTATGAAAAGCTCAGTGAATATTTCCCGATAGAAGAAATGAAGTCAAAAGAGCATATGGAAGCTTTATTAAAGGAAAGAAGTGATATTTATCATAAGGAGGAAGGACCTCATCATGTGATGATGTACGCCGAATTTGATTCTTTCATCTTTATTGATTATTTATTTGTTTCCAAAGATGCAAGAGGTGAAGGCCTCGGGTCAAAGCTTATTCATAAGCTGAAGGAAAAAAAGAAACCGATCTTGCTTGAGGTCGAGCCTGTAGATGAAGATGATGCAGATACTGCAAAACGCCTAAAGTTTTATCAAAGAGAGCACTTCAAGCATGCAGAATCAATCGGTTATAAACGCAGGTCACTTGCAACAAATGAAGTGAACCGCATGGAAATTCTTTATTGGTCTCCTCTTACAAATCATGAGGAAGAGATCATGGAAGCCATGAGGAAGACCTATGAACGAATCCATACGTATAAAGATGAAGAATGGTATGGACAATCGTATGAGGATGTTGATGATGTATTGAAGATCATTGAAAATAGAAAGCAAAAAAATATTTTCGATCATCTCGACTAAATGAGAATGTTCTGACATCCAGTAGCATCACAAAATGAATGAAATTGTCTAGTTTTTGTCACAAAAATTGCAAGAAAATCTGTTCACACTTACTTTTTTATAGTATAATCACTATAAAGATTACTTATTTAGAACAATTTTAATTTAAGAATACAGATCAATATTCATTCTACAAATTGAGGAGTGAAGATTTATGGTAACATTATACACATCACCAAGCTGTACATCATGTAGAAAAGCAAGAGCGTGGTTAGAAGAGCACAATATCCCATATCAAGAGAGAAACATTTTTTCTGAGCCTCTTTCAATCGATGAAATCAAAGAAATTCTTCGAATGACAGAAGACGGTACAGACGAAATTATCTCAACACGTTCAAAAGTATTCCAAAAGCTAAATGTCAATGTTGAGACAATGCCGCTTCAACAATTGTATAAACTAATCAATGAGCATCCAGGTCTTTTGCGTCGTCCAATTATCTTGGATGAAAAAAGATTACAAGTTGGGTACAATGAAGATGAAATTAGACGTTTCTTACCAAGAACGGTTCGTACATTCCAACTAAGAGAAGCTCAGCGACTTGCTAACTAATAAAAATACGAAAAGCTGCCGATCATTTGGCAGCTTTTTTTATTTGTTTTCAGCCGTTTGTTCGTAAAAGAGGCTTGCTAATATGACTGTAATGACGGTTAAAAACGGTAGCATCAATTCAAGCGTGGCATGCTGTGACATAAATTCAGTCAATTTCACATCACGCACAATCATTTCTCCGCCAGTAAAGGCCAAAAGCGCACTTCCTCCGTATAAAAGAAACGGAAATTTAGTTAAAGCTGCATGAATCAGCTTGCTTCCCCAAATAATAATCGGTACAGAAATCATGAGGCCAAAAGCGGTCAGAATCATGTTGCCTTTTGCCGCACCTGCAACTGCGATGACATTATCAAGTGACATAAAGAGGTCTGCAATCACAATGGTTTGAACCGCACGCCAAAGGGAGCCGCTGCTCTTAATCCGAATCGATTCCTTTTTTTGTTCAATTAACAGATTGTATCCTATATAAAGGAGAAAAAGACCGCCAATAAACTGCAAATAAGGGATAGTCAATAAATAAACTGCGGCACCAGTCATTGTAATTCTCATCAGAACGGCCAAAAGAGTGCCGATCCAAATGGCTTTATTGCGTTTGTCATGTGATAAACTTCGACTGGCCATCGCAATGATGAGCGCATTATCTCCGCCTAAAATCAGGTCTATGCCAATAATCATCAGTAAGGATACGATCCACTCTGTTTCCATCCATTTCACCTCTTGTCCTAATAGAGCTCGTACAACCAATATATGAAGACAATTCAAATATATGTTTCTGCAAGTTTTCTCTGCAAAAAATGCGTTTTTATTTCTTTTATTCATGTTTTATCATAAAATAGACAGTACGAAGCAATACCTCAATTCTTTAAACGGTTAACATGTAGACGGAACGGGTAAAGTGTAGTAAAGTACTATTAATTGGGAGCTTGTATGTCCCTTCAACATCTTATATAGAAGGGAAGGTTGGCAAAATGGAAATCGAAAGAATAAATGAACATACAGTAAAATTTTATATTTCCTACGGTGATATTGAAGATCGCGGATTTGACCGTGAAGAAATTTGGTATAATCGTGAGCGCAGTGAAGAGCTGTTTTGGGAAGTAATGGACGAAGTGCACGAAGAAGAAGAATTTGCAGTAGAGGGGCCGCTTTGGATTCAAGTACAGGCACTTGATAAAGGTCTTGAAATTGTCGTGACAAAAGCCCAACTTTCTAAAGATGGACAAAAGCTCGAATTGCCGATTCCAGAAGATAAAAAAGATCAAACAGATGAAGAAAGCTTAGACGCACTGCTTGATGATTTTCATAAAGAAGAGCAAGATCAAGAAGACCATAATGAGAAGGACAAAAAACTTCAACTTCAATTCGTGTTGAAAATGGATGACTTTGAAGATTTGATTGCACTTTCTCAATTAAATATGCAGGATTTTACCACAAGTTTATATTCGTTTGAAAACCGTTATTATCTATATGTTGACTTCCACGAGGATTTGTCAGATGAGCAAGTGGAGAATAAGCTCAGCATTTTGCTTGAATATGCTCATGAATCAGTGGTCAGCATCTACAGACTGAAAGAATACGGTCAGCTGATTATCGAAGGGAATGCCCTTGAAACGATTCAACAGCACTTCTCGTAACTCACAAAAAGTCGATTTCTATAGAGGAATCGGCTTTTTTATCTGAGTGAATAGGTAAATAAAGAGATCGGCAAGGAGAAAAATGAAATGAGAAATGTAGTCAAAGTTCTATTTTTTCTAATCATTACGATAGGTGCTTATTTAATCATCCAATTGATTGTCGGTGATTTAGCGGTAAGTGTATTAAGTTCTGTCAGTGTTCTATTTACTTTATCGATTATTTTCATCGGATTTGTTATTTTCTTGGAGAACCGGAATCCGTCTCAAACGATTACATGGCTTGTCCTGCTTGGCAGCTTTCCGTTATTCGGCTTTTTGTTCTACATTTTCTTTGGACGCAATATTAAAAAGCGCCGGCTGTTTGAAAAGAAGGCGGTATTGGACGAGAAGTTAATCCAGGAAGATGAAAGTATCCATAGAGAAGCAATTGAAAAAATGACGCATATGGGTGATCATCAGCAGCTCTTATTTAAGCTGGCCCACAGACTTGGACATACTCCTATTACATATCGCACGTCCTCTAAAGTCTTAACCAATGGTGAAGAAACATTCTCTCATATTTTTGAAGAGATTAAAAAAGCAACACATCACATTCATTTAGAATATTACATTCTCCGCCACGATGACCTTGGCCAAGAATTAAAGGACATTCTCATTGAAAAAGCGAAAAATGGCGTGATTGTCCGCTTTTTATATGACGATGTAGGAAGCTTAAATCTCTCCCGTCAATATATTGCTGACCTAGAAAAGGCTGGCGTTCAGATCGTTCCGTTTTTACCAGTAAGGCTCCCCCTTTTAAATAATAAAATCAACTTCCGAAATCATAGAAAAATTGTCGTAATTGATGGGGAAGTGGGATTTGTCGGCGGGCTCAACATTGGAGACGAATACATGGGCAGAAGCAGACAATATGGATTCTGGCGTGATACTCATTTGATGATTAAGGGCGAAGCTGTTCGTGACCTCCAGCAGATTTTCATGCAGGATTGGTATTATATGACGAATGAAAGATGCTCAGGTGTGGACTATTTCAAAGATTTCAGCCACCTTGAGAGTACAACAGAAGGCGTACAAATGATTGCTGGCGGGCCTGACAAGCAGTGGGAGGTCATTAAAAATCTCTTTTTCTCCATGATCATCTCCGCCAAAAAGTCCATCTGGATCGCTTCACCGTATTTTGTGCCGGATGATGATATTTTGTCCGCATTGAAAATTGCTGCATTGAGCGGAGTAGATGTACGGATTATTGCTCCAAAGAATCCAGATAAACGGATTGTTTTCCATGCGTCTCGTTCATACTTCCCGGAGCTTCTTGACGCAGGGGCAAAGGTGTACGAGTATGATCAAGGCTTTATGCATAGTAAATTTATTATTGTGGACAGCGAACTGGCTTCGATAGGAACGGCAAACATGGATATGAGAAGCTTTCATTTGAACTTTGAAGTGAATGCCTTCCTCTATAAAACAAAAAGCACCGAGAAGCTCGTCAACGATTTCTTAGGTGATTTAGAGCAGTCACATGAAATTGTTCCAGAAGAGTTTGCAAAGAGACCTTTGGGGGTCAGACTGTTTGAATCAACAGCAAGATTATTATCACCACTTTTATAAAGATTGTATTTTCCCCCTTTTCTATAAGGGGGATTTTTAATTTTCCTGAAGAGATGATCATTAAAATCATCTTTTGACACGGTAAAAATTCATTTTGCCTTTTCGCTTCCTTATAGACGAACAAGCTATAATACGGTCATCAAAGAGCGAGGGGCGAACTGAATGAATACAGCAATGATGGATAACGGTAAGCTTATCCGAATGACACATCATTTATCGAAAAGCCGTCTGGAGCATGTAAGAAAGACGTGCAAATTTTATTGTCCTGAGTGCAGGGAGGAGGTGCAATTAAAGCTAGGGGAGCATCGTGTCTATCATTTTGCGCATAAACAGCTGACAGCATGTCCGTTAGCCTCAGGCGAAACGGCTTATCATCAGGCAGGAAAGGAAGCTATTATGAATTGGCTGAAGGAGCTTGGACATAAACCAGCGCTTGAAAAGTATATGTCAAAAATTCATCAGCGTCCTGATGTGACCGTCTCTATAGGAAATGAAACCTATGCAATCGAATTTCAATGTGCAAATATTTCCCGGCAAGAGCTTCGCAGAAGAACAGCAGGTCTCCGCGAGGCAGGGCTCTTTCCCATATGGATGATAGGGGCAAATCGTTTAAACCGAAAATCTGCCCAGCTTTTTTCTTTCTCCTCCATTCATTGGGGAATTTTAAGGGAATCAGAGGAAAGGCGGTTGATTTTTTTCTGCCCGATCCAGAATAGGTTCATCCATCTTGATCAATTCCTTGTGTTTCAATCAACGAAAATATGTGCAGCAATGACTGTCAGACCACCTTCAGCATACCGCGAAATTCCGGCATTTCTATCTCCGCCTTCAAGCAAGCGTCAAGTAAACCAACAATGGATTAAATGTATACAGCAATTTAGGCAGCGTCCTCCTCGCATTTTATCAAATGAAAGCAAACGTTTGAGAAATATTTTTTATGAGCATCATCAAACAGCATTCCCTTTTTTGCCAACTGAATTATTTATTCCAGTGCAAGAAGCGTATATTTTTACAAGTCCCGTGTATGTTTGGCAGGGGTGTCTCTATGATTGGATGATGAGGAAAAAAGGAAGCAGAAGAGTGACAATTCAGCAGCTAATGATGGAAATCAATCGATGTGTGCAAATGAAAGAAGTGAAACTCCGATATGGCGATGTTTCAAGAGAAGAAATAAAAGAGGTGGTCACTGCATATGTAAATGCGCTTGTAAGACAAGGGTTTTTACATATGACGAAAGAGGGTAATTATGAAGTATCGTCGAATCAAATGCCTATACGAACACTAGATGAAGTGTTAAAACGAGATGCTTTCTTATTTCATTAGCATGTTTCATCACCACTTTGATCATGATAAGAAAAAGGTGGTGCTGCTATTGAATCAAAAGAAACGCTTTTTTCTCATTTTTTTAGTCTGTTTGGTATTTATTTCTGCATATGATTTGACAAATATAGTTCAAAACAAAGAAGATAAATACAACACCAATTTCTTTCACTTTCCGAAAGGTTGGTTCAACACAACTCAAGCAAGGGGGATTCATATGACTTCACAAAACAAAAACAATCATCTACCAGACAGAAGCGAAGTAAAAGAAGAAAACAAATGGCGTCTTGAAGATATTTTTGAAAGCGTCGATGCATGGAACAAGGAATTCGAAGCGGTCAAAAAAGAAATTCCGAAGCTGGCTCAGTTTAAAGGCAAGCTGGCCCATTCTGCTGATGTCCTGTATGAAGCCCTAACCTTTCAGGATCAACTTTCTGAAAAGCTTGGCAAGCTTTATACATACGCGCACATGAAATACGATGAAGATACAACGAACTCATCCTTTCAGGCGTTAAATGATAAAGCCTCGAATCTATTTACACAGCTGTCTAGTACATCTGCTTATATTGTTCCAGAGATTTTATCAATTCAAGAAGATAAATTGCAGCAATTTATTCTGGAAAAAGAAGAATTAAAACTGTACTCACATGCTCTCGAAGAAATTAATAAAGAGCGTCCACATATTTTAAGTGAGGAGCAAGAAGCTTTATTAGCGGAGGCCTCTGAACCACTTTCATCTTCATCTACTACTTTTAGTATGTTTAACAACGCCGACATTTCTTTTCCTTCTGTAAAGGATGAGAATGGGGAGGAAAAGAAGATTACCCACGGCAACTTCATCACATTTTTAAATAGTGATGATCGTGAAGTGAGAAAGAATGCCTTTAAAGCTGTGTATAAAACGTATGATCAGTATAAGAATACACTTGCTTCTACACTGAGCGGTTCAATTAAGAAGGATAATTTTTATGCAAAAGTACGAAATTACAAATCGGCAAGAGAAGCAGCATTATCACGAAACAGCATCCCGGAAGAAGTGTATGACAATCTAATTGATACAGTTCATCAATATTTACCGTTATTACACCGTTATATTGAATTACGCAAAAAGGTATTAAAGCTTGATGAAGTGCACAATTACGACTTGTACACACCACTTGTGAAAGATGCTGGCATGAAGCTCACCTACGATGAAGCAAAGGATTATATGCTGAAAGGGTTAGCCCCATTAGGAGAAGAATATGTGTCCGTGTTAAAAGAAGGACTCGAAAATCGCTGGGTAGACGTTTATGAGAATAAAGGGAAACGAAGCGGTGCTTATTCATCTGGGAGCTATGGTACAAATCCATATATCCTCATGAACTGGCAAAATAACATTGATAATTTGTTTACACTGGCTCATGAATTTGGGCATTCTGTACACAGCTACTATACAAGAAAGCACCAGCCATATCCGTATGGAAACTATAGTATCTTTGTAGCTGAAGTGGCTTCCACTACAAATGAAGCGTTACTAGGCGAATACCTGCTTAATCATTTAGACGATAAAAAGCAGCGTTTGTATGTATTAAACCACTTGTTAGAAGGATTTAGAGGAACGGTATTTAGACAAACGATGTTTGCTGAGTTTGAGCATCTTATTCATGTGAAAGCACAAGAAGGAGAGGCTTTAACGCCAGAATTTATGACGAACCTTTATTATGACCTGAACAAGAAGTATTTTGGTGACGGTATGGTGGTTGATAAGGAAATCGGATTAGAGTGGACGAGAATCCCTCATTTCTATTACAACTATTATGTGTATCAATACGCGACAGGCTATAGCGCGGCGCAGGCATTAAGCAAGCAAATATTACAAGAAGGAAAACCAGCGGTAGAGCGCTACACCGATTTCCTTAAAGCAGGAAGCTCTGATTATCCAATCAATGTGCTGAAAAAAGCAGGGGTTGATATGGCTTCTAAAGAACCAATCGAAGCAGCATGTCAATTGTTCGAAGAAAAACTAAAAGAAATGGAAGAGCTCATCTCCAAAACAGGTGAGTAATGAAAAGACTTCTGTCAGACGTGTGAGTGCTATCTCATCTTTTGACAGGAGTTTTTTTCTCATAAAAAAGACCTCTTCAGATGTCGAGGCCGTTCCATGTCAATCATCAACCTTTAAAACCTCTAAAGGTCTTACGGTGATTCATTCGATAAAGCGTAAAAAGAATCGAAGCAAATAAGAGTGGAGACGTCAAATAAAGAGGAAGCATCTTCATTAAGCCTAATATATTTAAAAAGAAACATAAGCCAATGGCAACAAGTCCAATAGTTGTGCTGCGCATGCAGATCCCCCCATTTTTTTGTTACTTTTACTATATGAAAGTGACAACCCTCTTATGTTTTGTGACAAAAATATGAACATATAGTATATCTGTTGTCATAAGTCGACAAAATTTGATATACTACAGATGTGAAATTAATCACATACAAACATTACCCCTTTGTTTGACCGTGAAAAATTTCTCCCATCCCCTTTGTTGTCGTTAAGACATAGTGAAACCGCGCTTATCCCGGCGCGGTTTCTTCGTATTTATAAACAGAACGAATGTTCCTGGTGGAGGTAAAGAAAAACATGGGTCAGCACCCATGTTCATTTTCACAGCGATAGACATCAAGATCTGTATGGTGGTCATTCTCTTTATAGCGCCAAAACATTTCTTGCTGCACTTGGACACGTTCTACCTTTTGAGCGAAAGCCAGCTTCTTCATTTCTCGTTCAACTTCTTCAAGCGTCAGGTCATAGACAACGGCTATCTCTTTTGCTGAAGCAAATTGAAAGTAAGCAATAAACCATTCAATTGGAGGCCGTTCTGATGGTGTTGGTTTTTCACCAATCATTTCAAAAAGGATTTCTTCGTAAATATCATAAGAGTAGGCACCTGAAATTTTTAATCCTTCGTCTCCATTTACGGTATTAAAAAAGGCGAAGGTCGGAAGCTCAGATACGTCCATTTCAGCTGCAATTTTCATATCACATTGCAGTGCTTTCACAGCACTTTGAGAATGAATGTCGCGCTGGAATTCCTCGATGTCCAGTCCAGCACTTTTTGCATTTTCTATCAGCACCTGCTCACTTGTGACATCTTGCTGATGGCAAAAAAGAGATTCTTGAATGAGACGCAAAAACTTCATTCCGCATTTTCTGCCTTGAAGTTCCGCTGCTTTTAGTGCGAGTGAGGCGAGGTAGGGTGATGTCACAATTTGTTCAGACAGCATTTGTTCTTTTTTGGTCTGCGTTTTAGTGGCAAATTTCCCCCATGCTTCAGTCAGTAAATGTTTCTTTCTTTTCCGATTCAAAGCATTAATACTAGAACTTGTTACCGTTCGTAAAGTGAAAAAACGGCCATATTTCATTTTCAACTTTTTAATGGACGGCTCTAATAACCAGCAGTCAGGGCTTAGAGGATCAATGAATACATAGATTTCAATCGGCTTTTGAGGATGTCCGTGACAGTGTGAGAAATATTGATCGTGCGTATTGCAGCTCAAGATCGTCCATCCTTTTCAGGTGTTTGGTTGACCATATGACGAGCCGTCAGAGAAAGTCGTTCAAATAAAAAGTCACGAATATCGCCGGTTAATCCTACTTGATCCATTGCATCCTCCATGCATTCAAGCCATGCGTCAGCCCGCTCCTCAGTAATCGGAAAAGGGAGATGTCTCGCCCGCAGCATTGGGTGGCCATGCTCTTCTGTATAAAGCGGCGGTCCGCCTAAATATTGCGTTAAAAACTGTTTTTGTTTTCTTGCTGTTTCTTTTAAGTCATCCGGGAAAATAGGATGAAGCAAAGGATGACACTTTACATTTTCATAAAAAGTATCAACAAGTTGCGATAGAAGTTCCTCTCCAACCGCTTCGTAAGGTGCGTTAAACGATTGTACCATGTTGACTACTCCTTTTACTCGTAGTTAATAGGATGACTCACCCTATTGCGTATTTCATTTATTTCAAAAGTGATATTCAGTTTGTTCTATTTTATTGTTTCTATTCTTGTACTTATTTTAACAACCTCATCTCAATTCCACAAACAAACCGCTTTGGTCTGCTCGAAATAAAGAGAGAATCGGATTCTGTGATCAATTGACCATATCATAACACATTCAGTCAAAAAAGGGGGAAAAGCGACATACAAAAAACCGAAGAGGTTATTCTCTTCGGTTTAAGCGAAATATTGAGCTGTGATTTTCTTTACATAATTTTGTGTTTCTTTAAATGGAGGAATGCCTCCGTATTTATCTACATTTCCTGAGCCTGCATTATAGGCAGCTAAGGCGAGTGAGATATTTCCGTTATATTTATTGAGCATTTGTTTTAAATACTTCGTTCCGCCTTCAATGTTTTGGGACGCATCAAAAGCATTGTTGACGCCAAGTGATTTAGCAGTAGATGGCATGAGCTGCATGAGTCCAAGCGCACCTGCATGGCTGACAGCATTTGTGCGGTAGCCGGATTCCTGCTTGATGACCGCGTGAATCAGCTTTTCGGGAACGCCATGCTTTTGAGCCATTTGTGACACGATTTGATTAATCTCTTTTGATGATGAGCCGCTTGAGACTGCCTCTTGAAGCGGCGGTGTGTAGCTGTTGTTTAAGACATTTCCAATGCCATTCGCTGTATTTAAT
The DNA here is from genome assembly GCF_038627085.1 of Bacillus sp. FSL M7-0791. Lineage (NCBI taxonomy): Bacteria > Bacillati > Bacillota > Bacilli > Caryophanales > Bacillaceae > Bacillus > Bacillus sp. FSL M7-0791. The sequence goes on from NZ_CP152022.1 coordinate 1,128,257, forward strand.
TGATTGTCATTTGCATACAAAGATTGGGCCTGAAGCTGCTCACTGCCGGAAGTGGCAGATAAATATGGGTTTGTACGAGCATATTGCGTGTTCGGAGCCGTTGATGGGTCCGTGCCCATAAAAGCTGAGATGGAAAGCGGGAGACGTGATAATTCTGATCCGCCTAAAAAATCTTGCAGCAGCGACTGAAATGAAGCTTGGGCATTTGATTCTTGACCTGCAGACATTTGCGTTTGTGCTGGATCTGTCTGTAACGTTTTAAGCGCTTGAAGCTGCATAAAGGATTGAAGTTGATTGACGTTCATCATGTTCCTCCTTCAAGGAATTCATCTATTCTGTGTTTTCATTTTTTCTTCATAAAAACGAACGACTTTGTTTTTCGTGCTTCGTACTGGAATATGAAATTTGCGGAGCAATGCGGAGAAAGCGGCTTGTCCGATTTCCAGGTCGCTCACTTCAAATTCAAGTTCATAGTCCTCTACTGTTAAATATCGGCTGTGATCCAAAACAATTAAGCCTTCTTGAATCATTTTTTCTGCTCTTGACGTTTCAAGTGAACCAAAGTACACAATTTGATCCTTTTGAATGTTGAGGTGGTCTAATCTGTCCGCAACTTCACCATCTGGCAGCTCAAAATCGTCAAGTTGAGATGGGGGAGCGATCGTTTGGTGGGTTTCGAGCAAGCCTATTTCGTGAGGTTCCTTTAATGTGAGCACCCATTGACCGTTTTTTTCTCTCATTCTTAATGCAGCCAATTGAGATTTTATATCAAATTGAGGTGTATCAAAATAATAGTTGGTTTGCGTGTGGAAATCCGCATCCTTCAATTGAAAATGCTGTTTCAGCTGTTCAAATTCTTCTTTCATTAATAATTGCTTTAGTTCGATTTCAATTTCCTGTGCCATTTTGACATCAACCTTTCATTAGAGGAAATATGATTATTGTACATGAAGTGTGTTCACCATGTAAAAGACTGTTTTTTTCACTCTATTTTCAATTTAGGTATGGACCAAAATGAATGAAGAATCTTGGGAAAGGATCATTTAAAAGAGAAAAACAGGATTTTCTCAAAAAGTTCGGTTTATCAATATTGAACTTGATATGATAAAATAAAGCTGTACTTTGTTGTAAAGGAGATCATGATGCAAAACAGAATTGAAATCACAGAAGCAACTTTAAAAGAAGACAGGCTGATTTTGACAATCCAGTCAGAAGAGCAAATCCAAAAAGCAAAAGCATCAGGACAAATGCTTGTTGATTCTGATCACTTTGCGTTCGTTTACATACTTGAAACCGAGGAGTCCTTTTCGTATCTTATTTTAGGGGAACATACATGGGCTCCATTAAAAGAAGCAATGAATCGTGACATCCCTGTCTATTTGGCATCGGATGAATATTCGCTGGAACTCATTCAGCTTCAACAGGAATTACATTATTTAATCGACAATATTAAAGACAATGCCAATTACGGAGATATGGAAGAGAAAGTGAAAAGCACATTCCTCTGAAATAATTAGGTATATGGAATTGGGGGAAGTTTCATGGACAAAAAACAATGGGATCAATTCCTCGCACCGTATAAACAAGCAGTCGAAGAATTAAAAGTGAAACTAAAAGGCATTCGAAAGCTGTATGAATTCGAGGATGACCATTCACCAGTAGAATTTGTCACAGGCCGAGTGAAACCCGTTGCCAGCATATTAGAAAAGGCAAAGCGTAAAAACATCCCGATGCATGAGATTGAAACGATGCAGGATATTGCTGGGCTTCGCATTATGTGCCAGTTTGTAGAAGATATACAAGTCGTGAAAAAAATGCTCCAGTCACGTAAAGATTTTGTGGTTGTAGATAAACGCGACTATATTGCAGAACATAAAGAAAGCGGATACCGCTCTTACCACCTTGTTGTGTTATATCCGCTGCAAACCGTAAGTGGAGAGAAACAGCTCCTTGTCGAAATCCAAATTCGTACGCTTGCGATGAACTTTTGGGCGACCATTGAGCATTCTCTGAATTATAAATATAGCGGGAATATCCCGGAGAAGGTCAAGCTGCGCCTTCAAAGAGCATCTGAGGCAGCATCTCGTCTCGATGAAGAAATGTCCGAAATCAGAGGGGAAATTCAAGAAGCACAAGTGGCATTTTCCAGGAAAAAGAAAAACGACAGCTGAGCCAGTTTGATCAAATATGATGCTGCCCTCTCATAGCAGCAAGGTGAAAAAGGAGAAGAATTCATGAAATTTGCAGTTTCTTCAAAAGGGAATTCTGTATCTGACACGCTCAAAAGTAAAATTCAGACCTACTTATTGGATTTTGGTATGGAACTAAATGAAGAGGAACCGGATCTTGTCATTACGGTTGGTGGAGACGGCACCCTTCTTTATGCGTTTCACCGTTATAGCGACCGTCTAAATGAAACAGCTTTTGTCGGTGTTCATACAGGTCATCTTGGCTTCTATGCTGACTGGGTGCCGAGTGAAATTGAAAAACTCGTCTTAGCCATTGCGAAAACGCCTTATCATATTGTGGAATATCCGATCTTAGAAGTCATTGTCAGATACAACGACGGCGGCAGAGAAGAGAAATATTTAGCAATGAATGAATGTACGATTAAAAGCATGGAAGGGACACTTGTAGCAGATGTTGAAATTAGAGGCCAGCTGTTTGAAACATTCAGAGGTGACGGCCTTTGTCTGTCTACACCATCTGGCAGTACGGCCTATAATAAGGCACTGGGTGGCGCCATTATTCATCCTTCTATTAGAGCCATTCAGCTGGCAGAAATGGCTTCAATCAACAACCGAGTGTTTCGGACGGTCGGTTCACCGCTTATTTTGCCTGACCATCATACTTGTGTGATTAAACCGAGGAATGATGTCGATTTTCAGGTGACCATTGATCATTTGACACTGCTTCATAAAGACGTCAAATCCATTCAATGCCGGGTGGCAGACGAGAATGTCCGTTTTGCAAGATTTAGACCGTTTCCGTTTTGGAAAAGGGTGCAAGATTCCTTTATCGGAAAAGGAGAATAAGAAAGAGGTTGTTCCCGCTGGAATACTTTACGTTAAACAAAACCATAACAGCCAAAGAAGAAGGGCTGCTTTTAAAGGAATATTTAATTGATCTTGGCATTTCGAAAAGAATGCTGACGGATATTAAGTTTGATGGCGGTGACCTCCTCATTAATGGAGAGCATGTTACCGTAAAGTGCGAGCTGCATGAAGGGGACAGACTCACCATTTTATTTCCCGAGGAAAAAGTGAGTGAAGGGCTGAAGCCTGCACCGATTCCACTTGATATTATATTTGAGGACGAGCATGTCCTTGTGCTGAATAAAAGGCCGTATATTCCTTCGATCCCTTCTCGGGAGCACCCTGAGCACAGTATTGCGAATGGATTACTGCATCATTATGCCAAGCAGTCTGTTCGGCATACGGTTCATTTGGTGAACCGTCTTGATCGTGATACATCTGGTGTCATGCTTGTGGCGAAGCATCGCTTTGCCCATAGCCTTTTATCAAAGGCGCAAAAAAGTGGAGCGGTTAAACGAACATACAGAGCCTTTACACATGGCATGATCACAGAAAAACATGGAACGATCGCTGCAAAAATTGCCCGAAAAGGGGATAGTATTATCGAGCGGATGGTTGATGATGCTGGGCAGGAGGCAGTAACGCATTATTCCGTGCGAGCGGTAATCGCTGAGTTGAACATGTCGGATGTGTCTCTCTCACTTGAAACCGGGAGAACACATCAAATTCGTGTTCATATGCAATTTCTTGGGCATCCGCTCATCGGAGATACGCTGTATGGCGGAACGACCGAGCGGATAGACCGGCAGGCACTGCATAGTGAAACCCTTGTGTTTCCTCATCCGATGACAGGTGAGCAAATGACTTTTTCAGCCCCGCTTCCTGATGATATGAAATCATTGCTTTTTTAAATAGAGAAACCCGGTCACCTGGAGCGCAGGACCGGGTTTTTTTATGATGTGAAATGCTGAAATCTAGAATCGTCATAAGGCATGGATGAAGGAACGGAGACCGTGTTAAGCTCAGGGTATGTGAGGGCAGACAGCTTGTTGCCAAATACGCAGCCTGTATCAATATTGACCGTTCTGCCAACGAATCGAGGTTCTTTTACTGGTGTATGGCCGTACACAATCCATGATTTTCCGTGATACTCTTTTGCCCAGTCCTTGCGAACAGGCCGTCCATCTGGCCATGTTTCTCCTGTGACGGCACCAAATAATAAATAGGACCGCATTTGTTTATTCGGCTTTTTTCCAATATCCTTTTCCTTCATCGCTGCGTGTGCAATGATCAGCTCATCAGGAATGAGTACATCATAAAGCGGAGCCTTCTCGAATAACTGCTTAAATTCATGTGACAATTTGTTTTGTTCATGGATTGGCAGTTTTTTTATTTCGTTCACTGTTGTTTCGATGCCGTGAAGCAGTTTGACGGGATTTCCTTTTAAGTAGCGATAAAGTTTAAAGCAATGGTTGCCAGGTACATAGCGGATTGCGCCGTGTGAATAGGCATGAATGACAAATCGCATGACGTCTACTGACCGAGGTCCACGATCTGTTAGATCACCAACAAGGGCCAGCGTTCTCTTATCAGGATGGACGGGTAATCCATGTTTGAGTTCGTATCCTAGTTTGTGTATGAGGGTAAGCAGCTCTTCGTAGCAGCCGTGGATATCGCCAATAATATCGAATTTCATAAGGTTTCCTCCTGATTTTTTCATCCATTCATCGGATATAAAGAAGTTTGAATTTTAGAAAATATAACGAATGGCTTTCATTTCATTTGGGCAATTGTTAGAATCAATGCTTTAACGTAAGACTTAAAAAATTAAACATGAATGTTAGGAGGCTTTAGCCAATGGAGCATACATCTGTTTCATCACTCGTTGTCGTTATTATTGTCGCCTTTTTCACCCCTATTTTATTGCACCGATTTAAGCTGACCATTCCGGTCGTTGTAGCTGAAATCATCATGGGGCTCATCATTGGGAAAAGCGGCCTTCAACTGGTTGTCGAACATGATGCGTGGTTAGATACATTATCCATGCTCGGTTTTATTTTTCTGATGTTTTTAAGTGGACTTGAAATAGATTTTTCTTCTTTTGAGTCAAAGAAGAAAGCACGAGAACTTCCAAATGGTTTAAAAGAACCAAATACATTTAAAGCAGCCACCATTATTTTTCTTGGGGTATTTTGTATTTCTTTTATCCTGTCCTATGCGTTTGTACTCGCAGGGTTTATCCAAAATGCCTTTTTAATGACGCTCATTATCTCTACCATTTCATTAGGCGTAGTGGTGCCAACCTTAAAAGAGGAAAAGTTGATGCAGACGAATATCGGTCAAATCATTCTGCTTGTAGCTGTCATTGCCGATTTGGTTACGATGATTTTGCTTGCTGTGTTTTCCTCCATTTATGGAGATGGAACAGGGAACATGTGGCTCCTGCTCTTATTATTTGCTGCAGGCATTCTTCTTTATTTATTTGGCCGCGTATTTAAGACAAAGTCAATTTTTCAGTCGATGTCAAAAGGAACCGTGCAAATTGGGACAAGGGCAATCTTTACTCTCATTATAGTCTTAGTTGCCTTATCTGAATCACTCGGGGCTGAAAATATTCTAGGGGCGTTTTTAGCTGGTGTGCTTGTGTCCCTTCTTTCGCCAAATAAAGAACTCGTTCAGCAGCTGGACTCATTTGGCTACGGATTTTTAATCCCGATCTTTTTTGTGATGGTCGGAGTGGATCTGAATATATGGGCACTGTTTAAGGACCCCACAATTATGATCATGATTCCGCTTCTGTTTATTGCGCTGCTTATAAGTAAGCTCGTCCCGATTCTTTATTTGAAAAAATGGTATGACATGAAAAAGGTCATTGGCTCCGGATTTTTATTAACTTCAACTTTATCTCTCGTCATTGCAGCTGCGACGATTGGTGAGCGGCTCGGTGTCATTGATCATAAAATGTCAGGAGCGCTGATTTTAGTTGCTGTGCTAACGAGCATTTTAACACCTGTTTGGTTTAAAGCGCTGTTTAAAAAAGAACAAGCGGCAAGCCATAAGAAGCGTGTGACCTTTATTGGTGCAAATCAGCTGACTTTACCTGTCACACTTGATTTACATCAAGATGAATATGACATTCGGATTTTGCATGTGTTTCAAGAAAATAAGGAAGCACTGCTGGCAGACTCTATCTTTGAAGTCGAATCAATTGAACAATACGACGATGAGACGCTGAGAAAGGCAGGCGTCGGCCAAGAGGATGTCCTTGTCGTCGCAACAGGCAGTGAGACGAAAAATAAGGAAATTGCTTTATTTGCAAAAGAAGAAGGTTCAAAACAAGTCATTGCAAGTGTCAACAAAGCAGAGGCAGAGCTGACATTGAAGGAAGCGGGAATTGATACGTTTTCTACTTTCCTTTCATCTAAAACGGTGCTAAGAGCTTTGATTGAAGCACCTGATGCGATTCGATTGCTAACAAATGAGGATTCTTCTTTGTATCAAATTCAAATGAACAATCATCGTTATCATAATGTCATGCTGAGAGAATTTCCTTTCACCGGTGATTTGGTATTTGTCCGCATTTTTAGAGGGGTAGACAGCTTAGTACCGCATGGAGATACGACACTCAGAAGCGGCGACCGTGTGCTTGTATCGGGCTCCCGGGAGTATGTGGCAGGACTAAGAGCCCAATTAGAATGACAATGAACCCTTGACCAATGAACAATTCCTGATTAAGATAGAGGTACAACATCATATATTTGATCCACTAGGGGAGTCCTTTAAAAGGGCTGAGATAAAAGTGTTCACTTTTAGACCCTCATTACCTGAACAGGTTCATACCTGCGTAGGGAAGTGGTGCGGTTTTTGACTATGCTTTTTACAAATTCCAAGCCACTTTCCACGCGGAAAGTGGCTTTTTTATATGGAAAAACAGGAGGAGAGGAACATGACGTTTTCAACAGAATGTAAAGAGGCTGCAGCAACATGGTGGAATGGAAGCTTTACACATCCTTTTGTCAAAGGGATTGGAGATGGCACACTTTCACTCGATCGTTTCACCTATTACGTGATGCAGGATTCTTATTATTTAACTCATTTTGCAAAGGTGCAGGCATATGGAGCGGCGATCAGTGAGGACTTACATACGACGGGCAGAATGGCGTATCATGCCCAGGGAACGTATGAAGCAGAGCTGTCGCTGCATCGGAAATTTACAGAGCTTCTGCAAATTTCTGATGAAGCCATTGAGAACTTTAAGCCTTCTCCCACTGCTTATGCGTATACCTCTCATATGTACCGATCTGTAAAAAGCGGACGGTTTGAAGAGATTTTAGCCGCGCTATTACCGTGTTACTGGCTCTATTATGAGGTAGGTGAAAAGCTGAAACAAACAACACCTGACCATCCAATTTACGAAGAATGGATTTTGACATACGGAGGCGATTGGTTTAAGGAACTCGTCTTCGAACAAGTGAACCGCTTTGATGAACTAGCAGAAAAAGCACCAGACCATGTACGGGCCAATATGAAAGAAAATTTCGTGATTTCAAGCTATTATGAATATCACTTTTGGGAGATGGCGTATCAAAAAGAAATGTGGCAAACAGCATGCTTAGATGGGGTTGGTGCAAATGGAACTCCACGCAGTGACAAATGATTCCCTTCCTGCGGGTGAACTGATCAAACAAATAAAAGCCATTGCGTTTGAAGTGGATTTTATCCATATTCGGGAACGGTCTAAAACAGCAGGTGAGCTTGTTGATCTCGTGAAGAATCTCCTTTTAGAAGGTGTACCGAAGGAAAAGCTCGTGATCAATGACAGAGTAGATGTTGCGCTGCTTACCAATATTCACAGGGTGCATCTCCCGGGCCACAGCTTTTCGCCAAAAGAACTGCGAAAAAAATTTCCTCACCTTCATGCGGGAGTATCTGTCCATTCGATAGAAGAAGCGAAAGCAGCAGAGAAAAATGGAGCAGAGTATGTCATGTTTGGGCACATATATGCTACCTCTTGTAAACCAGGACTTCAGGCAAGAGGTGTACATCTTGTGAAGAAACTGACTTCTGCACTAACGATTCCAGTGGTGGCCATCGGCGGGGTGACCCCAGAACGAGTTCCAGAATTGAAACAAGCAAATGTGAAAGGAATTGCTGTCATGTCTGGGATTTTTGCTCATCATCAGCCGCGTATGATGGCACAAGCATTTTCTGAAAAGGTAAAGGAGAATCCTTATGAAAAAGCATTATGACGTTGCAATCATTGGTGGTGGAATCATAGGGGTCTCCATCGCCTATCACCTTGCAAAAGCAGGAAAACAGGTGGTCTTATTTGAAGCGAATGAGATAGGGAAGCAAACGACAAGTGCGGCTGCCGGGATGCTCGGTGCACATGCTGAAGGAGAGGGTCATGAGGATGTTTTCTTTCAGGCAGGCAGAGCAAGCCAGGCATTGTACGAAAAATTAAAAGTCGATCTTCTGCATGAATCAGGCATTGATATTCGAACTTCAGCGGGCGGTATCATGAAGGTCGCCTTTACAGAAGAAGAGAAACAAGCCCTTTGCCGGATGCAGCATTTGTCTACATTTAAATGGCTTGACGCAAGCAGCGTAAAAAAATGCATGCCTCAAGTTACAGATCACATGCTGGGAGCAGGTTTGATTGAAGAGGATGTGCATGTGGAACCTTACGCTGTATGCAGGGCTTTATGGCAGGCGGCTGTCCGGTACGGGGCAGATGTGAAAGAGTGTACACCTGTGATCGAAGTGAAGCGGGACAAAGAAGCGTTAACTGTCAGAACAACGAAGGGCACATTCACATGTGATGACCTGACAGTCGCAAGTGGTGTATGGTCTGGCCGTTTTTTTGAAGAACTCGGATTATCTCATTCTCTTTATCCAGTAAAAGGGGAATGTGTGTCTGTATGGAATAATGGTCCGCCGCTCGCACACACCATTTATCATGATCATTGTTATATCGTTCAGCGAGATAGCGGAAAGCTTGTTATCGGCGCAACAATGAAGGCAAACGAGTGGCAGGCTGTTCCAACGCTTGGCGGCATGGAAGCTGTGATTCAAAAGGCGTCTCAGCTTATGCCTTCTATTAAGGAGATGCCGATTGAAGAGTGCTGGGCAGGCCTTCGTCCGGCGACAAACGACCGGCATCCTTATATCGGAAGACATCCAGAAGATAAGCGTATTCTTTTTGCTGCAGGGCATTACAGGAATGGCATTTTACTTGCGCCGATTACTGGAGAAATCATTCGTGACCTGATATTAGGCGAACCGGTCAAAGAGGAATGGCTTCACGCGTTTCGTATTGGACGAAAGGAGGCACTATTCGTATGAAGATTCAATTGAATGGCAGAATCGTTGATTTCGATCAAGAGAATGGAACGATCTATGATCTGCTAACAGCCTATCAGCTTGAAAACCGTGTGGTGATCGTTGAAAAGAACCATGAAATCATTGATAAAGAAGCGTTTCAACAAGTAGAAATTCAACCAAATGACACGATTGAAATCGTTCATTTCGTAGGAGGAGGATGACCCAATGCTGCACATTGGCGGAAAAACATTCACATCAAGACTATTACTCGGAACAGGAAAGTACCCATCATTTGAGGTTCAAAAAGAAGCGGTGAACGTATCGGAAGCCGAAATTTTAACCTTTGCCGTCAGAAGAATGAACATATTCGAAGCATCTCAGCCTAATTTTTTGGAGCAGCTTGATTTATCAAAATATACGCTGCTTCCGAATACAGCTGGAGCAAGTACAGCAGAAGAGGCAGTGCGTATTGCCCGTTTAGCAAAGGCTTCTGGGCTTTGTGACATGATTAAGGTAGAAGTCATTGGTTGTTCAAGGTCTCTTCTGCCAGATCCAGTTGAAACATTAAAAGCATCTGAAATGCTGCTCGAAGAAGGATTTATCGTGCTGCCATATACATCTGATGATGTGGTGCTGGCAAGAAAATTAGAAGAACTCGGTGTCCATGCTATCATGCCTGGTGCTTCACCGATTGGTTCAGGCCAAGGCTTACTAAATCCTTTGAATCTCTCATTTATTATTGAGCAGGCGAAGGTGCCGGTCATTATTGATGCTGGCGTAGGTTCTCCGAAGGATGCAGCTTATGCGATGGAGCTTGGAGCAGACGCTGTATTACTAAATACCGCTGTCTCTGGTGCAAAGGATCCTGTAAAAATGGCAAAAGCAATGAAACTCGCGATTGAATCAGGAAGACTAGGCTATGAGGCAGGACGTATTCCGCTAAAAAACTATGGGACAGCGAGCAGTCCACAGGAAGGAATGCCGTCATTTTGAGCACTCGTTATTCACGCCAAGAGCTTTTTCAGCCAATTGGAACAGAGGGACAAAAGCGGCTAAATGACTCAAAGGCGGTCATTATTGGAGCGGGGGCACTTGGAACCGCAAGTGCTGAAATGCTCGTTCGTGCCGGCGTTGGTTCTGTCACCATTTTGGACCGAGATTATATTGAATGGAGCAACCTTCAGCGTCAGCAGCTTTACACGGAGCAAGACGTGAAGGATCGGCTGCCAAAAGCTGTGGCGGCTGAAAAAAGACTCAAGCAAGTAAACAGTGACGTGCACATCAAAGGAATCGTGATCGATGTGACTGCTCACAATATTGACGAACTTGTCAGTGGGGCTTCAATCATTGTCGATGCAGCGGATAATTTTGAGGTAAGAATGATCGCCAATGATGCCGCTGTCAAACATCAAATTCCGTTCCTTTATGGGGCCTGTGTCGCCAGTTATGGCATTCAATTCACAGTGATCCCTGGTGAGACGCCGTGTTTACACTGTCTGCTTGAACATTTGCCTGCACAAGGCATGACATGTGATACAGCAGGTATCATTAGTCCAGTTGTGCAGCAGGTAGCCGCATATCAAGTGGCAGATGCACTTAAATATTTAACAGGACATCAAGTGACGCCAATTTTAAAATCCTTCGATTTATGGAAAAATGAACGCTCTGACATTCGGTCGGCCGCGTCTTTAAAGAAGAAGCAATGTCCAAGCTGTGGACTGAAGACCTATCCATTTCTTTCATATGACAAGAGAGCGAAGGCAGATGTACTATGCGGCCGCAATACGGTACAAATCCGCAGTGCAGCAGAAACACCGCCGCCTTTACATGAAGTAGCTCTTCGGTTAAAGAAAGCAGGAATGGATGTGCTTGAAAATCCATATTTGCTTTCGTGTCAAAAGGATGAGTTTAAGCTTGTCTTATTTAAAGATGGCAGAGCGCTTGTACATGGTACGAATGATATTGCCAAAGCAAGAACCATTTATCATCAATGGATTGGCTAATGAGAGGTGTGAAGAAATGACGATCAAAAAAGCATTCACAATCGCGGGTTCTGATTCTGGCGGCGGAGCAGGTATTCAGGCAGATTTGAAAACTTTTCAGGAGCTCGGTGTGTACGGAATGTCTGCGATCACAGCGATTACTGCGCAAAACACACTAGGTGTTCACGGGATATACCCGCTTTCAATTGAGGCGTTAGAGCGTCAAATAGATGCAGTGGCAGAAGACTTACCGCCAGATGCCGTCAAAACAGGGATGCTGTGGAGTGCAGACATGATCAAGATTGTAGCTGAAAAAACGGTTCAATATGATATGAAGCTGATTGTAGATCCAGTCATGATCGCAAAAGGAGGGGCCTCTTTATTAAATGAAGATGCGGTCGCTGCGATGAAAACACACTTGCTGCCTGTCAGCTATGCTGTAACGCCGAATCTTCCTGAGGCAGAAGTACTGACAGGGATACAAATTCAGACGAAAAAGGACCGCTATGTGGCGGCGGAGCGCCTTTATGAGCTAGGTACGAAACATGTCGTGATTAAAGGCGGCCATGGTCCATCTGATGGGATGATTACAGACCTGCTGTATGATGGAAAAGGCTTTATTGAAGTCACAAATGAACATATTGATACACCGCATACACATGGCACAGGCTGCACGTTTGCAGCAGCATTAACAGCTGAAATTGCGAAAGGATATTCGATGAAGGAAGCCTTTGAAACAGCAGAAACCTTTGTTCATGAAGCCATTAAATTCCCTTTACGTATTGGATCTGGACACGGACCTACGAACCATTTTGCTTATCAGCAAAACAGAATCAAATGATAAAGGAATCGAACCGTCTTCACTTATGAAGACGGTTTTTTGCGAAAATGAAACTTTCTTTCAGCGGAAATTGTCATTCTCTTATGATCTGTGATAATATTATGATCAGGTACTAATACTATGTCTTGAAAAAATAGGAGGCTTTATTACATATGAACTTTTCTTTAGAAGGCCGTAATATCGTGGTTATGGGTGTTGCCAATAAACGAAGCATCGCTTGGGGAATTGCCCGCTCACTTCATGAAGCTGGAGCTCGTTTGATTTTTACTTATGTTGGAGATCGTCTTGCTGAATCAGTAAAAGAGCTGGCAAGCACACTTGAGCGTGATGATTCAATTATTCTTCCATGTGACGTGACAAGTGACGAAGAAATCGAAAAATGTTTCGCTGCAATTAAAGAAAAAGTACAAGTCATTCATGGCGTTGCGCATGCCATTGCATTTGCAAACAAGGAAGAGCTTGTTGGCGAATACTTGAACACGAACCGTGAAGGTTTCCTTTTGGCGCACAACATTAGTGCATACTCATTAACTGCTGTAGCAAAAGCAGCACGTCCATTGATGACAGAGGGTGGAAGCATTGTGACGCTTACATACCTAGGCGGAGAGCGTGTTGTATCAAACTACAACGTAATGGGTGTAGCGAAAGCATCACTTGAAGCAAGTGTGAAATATTTAGCAGCTGATTTAGGCGCAGAAGGCATCCGAGTGAACAGTATTTCTGCTGGTCCTATTCGTACGTTATCTGCAAAGGGCATCAGCGGCTTTAATACCATTCTGAAGGATATTGAAGAGCGTGCACCGCTCCGCCGTACAACAACTCCTGAAGAAGTTGGCGATACAGCTCTATTCTTATTCAGTGATCTATCTCGCGGCATGACAGGTGAGAATCTGCATGTTGATTCCGGCTTCCATATCATTGCCCGCTAAACGAATACATGACTTGCAGCATACCGATGAAGGGTATGCTGTTTTTTTATTTTTCTTCTGATTTGAGGCCTCCGTTCATATATATAAGGAATGAATCATTCGGGAGGGATTAGTATGTCAAATAAAGGTGATGAGAATCAAAAGCCGCTGATGTATATTGTTCAGCCGAGCTATCAAGAATCAAAGCCGGCCATGCAAAATATTGTGAGAAAGCGAAAGAAATCAGAAAAACAGCCAGAAAGTGAGACCAATGCAAAAGATGTGATCAAAGAAAGCACGCAGGAGGAACCTGCAGCTCAAGAAATAGAGCATAAAAAAGAAGCCGAGCCGCCTAAACTTCAACAAGAACGAGATATGACACACGAATCTGAGTTTACAGAAGAACAAGAGATCACACAAGAAGCAGAGGCTACACAGGAACAAGAGGATACACAAGAAGCCGAACGTACACAGGAACAAGAAATCACACAAGAACCAGAGCTCATACAAAAGCGAGAGCCTCAAGAAGAAGAGGGAAATCAGCCAGAAGGTGTCTTCCATGAAACAAAAGAAGAACCAAGAAGAAAACGAGTGAAAAAGCCTTTAAGTCAGATGAGTATTGATGAAAAAGTCGATTTTCTCACAAGACTGCCTCATAATATGCCAAGAGCTCTTTGTCTGATTGAAGCTGATGGTAAAACATATAGAGGAATCATCATGGATCGAAAAGATGATACTGTGAGCATTCGTACAGCAGGCGGGGGAAATCCAGTCGAATTAGCGATTGCTGAGATTACTTCCATCCATCCGCTAGGTTTTTAACTAATAAAAAAAGTCCCTTATAGGGACTTTTTTTGTTAGCAGTTACGATTGATGAGTCGTGGGTTTAGGCACTCGATTGCGCAGAAGCAGTCAAGGTCTACTTCAATGCAATATTTCGATTTTTCTAATCGGAACACATCACATAAGGAATCTTTATCTGTAAAATCTAAAATATGACGGTCTTTGTCAAATGCGATAAGCAAGCTGAGTGTTGCACAGTGATCACAGATATGTTCGACTCTGAAAAATGCAGTGCTGAAGCAAGGGCCTGGATCTACTTCTCCGACGTTTCCGAATGCGACGAATGGTTTTGATTTGGATGTAAAGAGAACAAACGGGACAGTGTCACCTAATGAATGTGATGGAGAAAGGAGATTGCTGTAACAGCTGGTCGGGCACTCTTCTTTGACAGCATTTTGCAAGTCGCTAATGTTTTCAACAGCCTCTGTTACACAGCTCCATGAATGGTTGCGGCTCATATTCAACCCTCCTATACTAGGAAATTTGTTTGAGTGTTTGAGCACTGTCATCATCTACAAGCTATCTTTGCCGGCTCGTGCATCTACTTTTAACCAATGCGGAAGCGGCCGCTTCTTATGCTGACTGCTCCGCATGATTGGCTGTCATTCGTGAGGAAGGGGATGCTTTGACTTATGACAAGTTAGATCAGTGGCCTGTTGATTTAGCCGTGGTGATGATGCTTTTTATCTTTCGATGGCATGACTCTGTCGACAAGCTCTGGGTTTAAGCATTGGATTGCGCAGAAGCAGTTTAAATCAACCTCAATACAAAAGTCCGTTTTTTCTAGACCAAAGAAGTCAGGGTCACAAGGGTGACACACGCTTAGCGTATGTCCGTGTACATCAACAGGTCTTAATACAGATAACGTAGCACAGCAGTCGTGTAATTTTTCAACCCGGAAGAAAATAGATTCGAAGCATTGGCAATCGTCAACGAATCCTCCAATGTTTCCGAAAGTAGAGAACAACCCGCCCTTTTTATCAAAAAGTAAAAACGGAATCGTATCTTTTCCAGAAACTGTTGGGCTTAATAAATTACTGTAGCAGCTCGTAGGACATTTATCTTCTACAGCTTCCTGCTCTGCTAAAATCTTATCAACCGCATCGCATACACAGTTTTCATCATGTCGGCCATGGTGTTTTCCGCAGCTCATGGATTTCAGCTCCTTTAACAAGGTATTTGACTTTAGTCCTTAACAACATATGTATGCGCCCTCTAGTTGGTGTGGGTAAATGACCATTTATATTTGCTGTATTTTTATAAAAGGAAAAGCAGAGCTTTTCGCTCTGCTTTTGGACATTAGAGGATGCCGATTGCAACGATTGTCGCAACAAGTGTTTGTGTAAGTGTTTGGATTGCGATAGAGATGTCCGCATCGATTGTAGAGACTGTAACGTTTCTTGAATTTTCGATGACAAGTTTTTGGCGGTTTGTTTGTTTGTGAGTAGCTGCTTGTAAGAGATCCTGCGTGACGCGGTCTGCCAAATCACCGTCTGCGATTGAGATATTTGTAATGGTGATGATCGCTGTTTGAATCGCTACTTGGATAGATGCTGCAACCTGTGCATCGACAGAAGATACGTTAATGTCACAAGAGTCTCTGACGATAATGACTTCCTCAGATGTCTGCTTTGTGAAGCTTACTTGATCCAAGTCTTGTAAGACATCTTCATCATCATAATAGTCGTCACAAAGTGCTTTTCTTTCATAATTGCAATCGTCGTGGTGTCTGTGGTGTCCGTGGTGTGTACAGTTACGATCTAGAGCGACCCAAGAATATGGTTTAGAATCCATTTCTATTCCTCCTTCCGTTTACTTTATTAAATGCTGGAATGCGTGGTTTTGTCTCGGGCATTTACCCTAGCAGGCAACCCATTTTTATTTAATCGTTATTACGCTGCGCATTACGACGCTGCTGAATACGATTTCGAAGTGAGTTTCGATTTGGACGTACTTTTGGTTCAGGCACTACTTCTTCCGGCTGTTTTGCTGCCTCAGCCTGCCTTTTTTTCTCCTGCTGCTGTTCTACGAAATCATTTGCTTTCTTTTGTAAGTCCTCGACTAATTTCAAAATCATTCTTCTTTGATCGTCTGAAATTTTTGCTTTCTGATCATCAGTGATATTGTTTTTGTTTAACACATCACTGACAAGAAGACTTGTTAATGGATCAATATCAGTATTGATTTGAAACTCCTTTTTTTCGTTCTCTTCAGCCACGATGATTTCACCTCTTTCATACGTCATTAGAAAAAGAAAGGGTCAAAGAATGCCGGCTTCAACTAAGAGCACATTCAATGTTTGAGTGAGAATTTGGACGGAGTTCATAATGGATGCATCTGATAATGTAATCGTAATGTTATAGCAGTTGATGATTTGAATCACAGTTTTCTTTTGGACTTCCACTTGTTGTGTGGATAAAAGCTGGTCTGTGATGTCAGCAGCCAATTCATCGTCTGGTACAAGAATTTGGATTAAAAGAGTAATGATTGTCGTTACGGTCGCTTGAAGGGAGAGTGCGGCTGTTACATCTGTTTTATGAATTGTGACATTTTCGGAATCTTTGATCTCAATGAAATCATCATAATTGCTGATTAATTCGTTTAACAGTTGTGTATATAATGTTTCAGCACTTTCTTCAATAGACAATACTTTCACTCCTTTCTTATCTATACATTATTTAATGCAACAAGGACGCAAGGTGGAATCGGAAAGTGTGAAAAAGTACAACCCAATTTTATTTCCGCTCGATTCATCATGACGGTCTTTTTTCTTGCATATATAAAGAAAGGACGGAAAAAGAAGAAAGAAGGAGGTGGAGGCTCCCTGAGCGGTGCTTTGTCATTTGTCGTGTTTGCCCTCGCATCCTTTAGACTGACGAGACTGATTGTGTTTGATACCATTACTGCGCCATTCCGCCGTCTATTTCATGAAGAACAGGAAGAGGTAAACGAACAAGGTGAGGTCGAAACATATATCATCATTAAAGGGGAAGGACTGCGGTCTTGGGTTGGAGAACTGTTAAGCTGTTATTGGTGTACTGGCATATGGTGCACTGCTGCCTTGCTTCTGATATACATACTTTTTCCTGTCATCAGCATGTGGCTTAATTTACTATTAGCGATTGCCGCAGCAGCAGGCATCATTGAAGCGGTCGTCTCGAAGCTTGTGAAATAAACAGGCATTCTGATCAGACACGCTTTCAATAAATGCATATACTATCATGGAATAGGAAAGGAAGGGTTGCGATGAAACCAACTGAAACGCCGTCACATATGCTTCAAGGTTATCCAGCGCAGTCAAATCAACAATCTGTATATACGAAGAAAATCAAAAAAAATGGCTGCGGCTGTGGAAACAAAAAGAAACCTCAATAATAGAAGAGAAAAACAAAAGCCGGATTTATCCGGTTTTTTTGTTGCCTTTTTTTGAGTGGTGCATATGTAAGAGAGAAGGGGTGACCAGAATGGATGCATTCGAACAATTAATCGGTTCCTTGTTCACTAAACCCCATGATGGGAAAGAACAAGCGCACGAAAAGGCTGAAATGGATCTAACGGATAAAGCGAATGATCTTGAGGAGTACTTAAAAGCATTTGGCGTGAAGATGGAGGCTTTTGCGAAAGAAACAGAAGCATTCATGGTGCGTCATAGAGAGGCAGATTACATCTTTAAACAGCAGAAATAAAAATTCCGCACTTTTTTATGTGATCGTCCAAACCATTTCTTGCATTTTTCATACTTTGTAAGGGAGAAGAGGAGGTGCTTAAATATGAGTTACGGTTACGGTGGCGGTTCTTGCGGCGGCTACGGCGGTGGCTACGGCGGCGGATATGGATCAACATTTGTACTTGTCGTTGTGCTTTTCATCCTTCTAATCATCGTTGGTGCTTCTTTCTTTAACTACTAAACAGTAAGAAGGTGAGGGAAGCAAGGGGGAAGCCTTTTGCTTTCCTTTCTCTTTGGTCAAACAAGGCTTTAGGATAGGCACATATCCCGCCTATTTTCATATAGTAAGGTGATTACTCCACAAAGAGGAGGCAAATGAATGGATAATAAATTTTTTAAAAGCGTAGAAAACAAAACCGGTGTGAATATGAATGATGTGTTTAAACTTGCAGGTTCTTTGCAAAATGCCAACTTTAAAGATGAGAATACCGTTCGAGGTGTCATTAAAAAAGTAGCGCAGCTTGCGAACAAACGTGTACCTAAAGAAATGGAAGACAAAATCGTTCAATCGATTACAAGTGGAAAAGAAAAGCTTGATTTCAATACAATAGCTAAAATGATGAACAACAAAAAATAAACAACAGGCTCTCCGTTTAAAGGGGGGCCTGTTGTTTTTGCGTAAATAATTCACGGTTTTTCTTTAGAAGAGGATACAAAAAGCGAGAACGATGAGCCGTTTTTCCTCGTCTAAATGATGGAACTGACAGATAAAGAGATTGTTCTGCTCTTGTCATGGCAACGTATAATAAACGGCGCTCTTCTTCTAGCGCTTCTTCATCACCGTTTCTCAGTTCATCCAATGAGAAATCATGAGGCAGTGCCCCATCGACCACACAAGTGATGTATACTGTCTGGAACTCTAGTCCCTTTGCGCGGTGGATCGTCATGAGCTGAACACCGGGTTCATCTGTTTTTTCCTTTTCGGCAGACTTCATATGTTCGGCATGTGCGAGAAAGGCTTCAATCGTTTCAAAGCGTTTGGTGGCTGTTTTCACATCACGTACATCATCCGCTCCTTTTTCAAGTACATTCGTATCGTTCACCCGTTTTTTTAAATAATCCCCGAGTCCCATCTTTTGTTCAATAAATGTCACCGCGTCCGATGGCTTTAATGTACGTAACGTTCGGAACAAAGGAACGATTGATTGCAGCTTTTTCTGTTGAAACGGCTGTATATCTGTCAGCTTTCCGAGCGCTTCTACCATTGAGCAATCTTCTGTGATGGTCAGTGCCTTTAGTGTATTCAGGGTTTGCTGCTTTAAAAAGAAAACCGGCAGCAGCTGTTTCATGGCGGCCACATCGTCTGCATCCTGACTTAAGGAAAGAAAGGCGAGAAGAACCCGAACCATTCGTCTGCTGTAGAAGGCTTTGACACCAGCATCCGTCTCATATGGAATCGCCGATTGATGCAGCCGTTCATAAATCGCACGGCCGCCTGTATTCGTTCGAAACAGCACGCAGAAGTCATTCGGCTTTGCACCATTTTTAATTTTCTCCTGAATATCAGCGACAATCATGGTCGCTTCCTCTTCTTCGTCATATGGATAGAAGAGAGTCGGAGGAATTTTCTCCGCGCGCACGGCTTTTAACGTCTTCTCATAACGATGCTGATTTTTCTTAATAATCGCATCAGCACTTGCGACAATCGTATGGTGAGACCGGTAATTCGCATGTAAATGGACGATCTGAGCCGAAGGATAGTCCTGTTTGAATTCAAGAATGAAAGCAGGATTGCTCCCTCTAAAGGCGTAAATGGCTTGATCATCATCCCCTACACAAAATAACTGCTCTGATTCTCCGGCTAAAAGCTGAATTAATTGATATTGCACTGGATTAATATCCTGAAATTCATCCACTAAAATATACTGGAATCGTTCTTGATACCGTTTTAGCAGTTCTGGCTGTTCTTTCAGCATATGTAAGCAGGCAATCGCCATATCATCAAAGTCAAATTGCTGATGATCTCGTTTTTGCTGTTCATATGATTGATAGATCGTCCACATGTGTTTTTCCTTTTCATCTTTCAAATCAGGAAGTTCACCTGGTAAAAAGGCATTTTTCCAATAGCCGATCGATTGCAGTACTTGATCGGTAGGATAGTCTTTCTCATCAAGTCCTTCATTCATAATGGCTTTTCGAATGTATTGCTCCTTTTGCCAGTCAAACTTGATCAGATGCTGGCCGTTCCATTTGTTTGCGTCATCGTGAAGCAGCATTTTATAAAAAAGACTGTGGAAGGTGCCTGTCACTACTTGGCTGGCTTGTGAAGGATGAAGCTGGTATTGCTTGCGCAGTCTTTCTTTCATCTCATTGCTCGCTTTTGTGGTGAAAGTTACGAGTAAAATATGGTGAGCAGGAATATGATGATGGGACATGAGATAAGCCGCTCTAGCCGTCAGGACTCTTGTTTTCCCGCTGCCGGCACCAGCCAGCACAAGCATTGGACCATCTAAATGTGTGACAGCTTGAAGCTGCGGTGTGCTAAAGGTGATATGCGGGAAGAGGTCGATCGTATGAACTTCTTCATTCTCTTCTAAATGTAAGGCGTCGCTAAATTGAATCGACCTTGGTTCCTGCCAGTCATATGATTCGCTCGTTTGCGAGATGATCTGTTTGCCGGTTGGAAAACGGAAGCCGCCAAGTTCTTTATAGGAAGCCTTTTCCTCTTGTTCAGCCGTTTGATGATGATCTGCTTGTTCTTCAGCTTTTTCACAAATCTCTTGCTGAGATATGTGCTTATGAATAAAGGCAGGTTCATCATGTATATTTAATCTAAAAAAGACCGGTTGTCCGCAATATGGGCAGAATAATTGTCCTTTTTTTCCCTCGTCATGGAGGAATTGATAGTGTTCTCTCGAATACGTATGTAATGAGATCGTTCGATCATGTCGTCGTGCGCATTTCAAAGCTAGTCCTCCAATAGTCAATCAATCTTAAAACGAAACACATCTAATCATATCAAATGAGGCGTGTTTCAAACAGTCATAATTAGGGAATAGTAGAATAAGAGAGAAGCAAAGGAGGCGTTCTTGATGGGATATATAGCCCCGATTCAGCCGGATCTGTATTTTCAGTATATCAATCGTCCAGCTCCTCAGGATAAAGAAGACTACGCGAAAGTAACAAAGGTTACCCGCACCTTTCATGACAAGATTTACAGAGAGCTGGAGAAAAAAGAGGACTTAGTGACAGAAGCGGAAACGAAAGTACAGCAAAAAAAGCGGGAACGCTTTGTACGAGATATGTTTATGGAGGAAGGCAAGGGCGTTCATATCAATACGTATATATAAATGATTACGCTTTCTTCCATTGGCGAACGATAATGAAAAAGAAAAAGCCAGGGCATCTTGAATGCTCTGGCTTTTCTTTTGGTCAAACAGACAGTGTTTTTGTCATTTTGACATGTTTGATTCCTGCTTCTTCAAACGGTTCAGAAACCGCTTTGTAGCCTTTCTTTTCGTAGAAAGGAAGAGCTTGGATTTGGGCATGCATAACCGCTTCTTTTGCTCCATTAGCAATCGCTTCTGTTTCTAGCGCCTCTAATAGCTTGTGGCCAAGGCCGAAGGAGCGCGCCTCTTTTAACACACAAATCCGTTCAAGCTTTGCCTTTGAACCCTCAATGATCCGAAGTCTAGCGGCTGCCTGAGGCTTTTTGTCATCATTGTAAATGACAAAATGGGTGGCTTTGTCCTCTAGTTCATCAATTTCGATCTCTACTGGAACTTCTTGTTCTTTTACGAATACTTCTTTTCGTACATAATATGCATCTTCTCGTTGTGTTTGTTCTGTTACGATGACTGTTTTCAAATGTCTTTAACCCTCTTCTCCTAAAATAAATGTTTCATAGACGGTCCAAGAACCGTTCTCTAATTGATATAAAAGGTGGAAGCGATCCACTGTTTCTTCATGGTCGATCTTTCTCAGCTTTAATGTGCCAAGTACGTCTGAATGCTCATCATCTGATAGTTTTTGAGCGACTGTCACATGAGGAACAAAGGCATATTCAGGTGTACCAGCAAGTGGATCTGCGTACAATCTTTCATTGAGCGCCATGATGTCCTCGTTCGGTTCTACTTTCATATAAATGACGTTGTTTACAGGAGCGAATGAACTGAATTTTTTAATACGTAACGTAATAGGAGAAGCATTTTTTGCATAATCTCTTAACGTTGAGACGACCTCAGCCGCTTCTAGATCCGTTAATTCAAAAGGTGTTCTTAATGTTAAATGAGGCGGTATGAGTGCATAGTTCGGATCATAACGCTTCCGGTAAGAGTTCGCAATATCTTGCAATTTTTTTGATGGAAATATAACAACTCCGTATTTCATCATGTTCCCTCCTGAATAAGAAAGTATTTATTATTGTTTATTATAACAAAATTCAGTTGATTAACGAATATGGGAGCATTCTTTTTAACGAAGGCGCAATGAGCGGCTGCCAAAACGTCCATTTATGATCCCCTTCGAATGTCTCAAATAAGTAATCCGCACCAGATTGTTCAAGAAGGGTCTTTAAATCTTCGTTCGGCTGAACAAAATCAAGCACCTGGCCATCTGTTGTTTTCACAGCCGTTTCCTCAAGCCCAATTTGATGGATAATGGCATAATGAGAAAGGGCTGTCGACTGTTTGACGGCTTCTAGAACCGACTCGTCAACGTAAGGGGACTGCAAAATCAGCCCGCCAAATAAAGAAGGATAATCAATGGCTGTCATGAGAGAAATCGTCGCACCCAGTGAATCACCAATAAACGTTCGTCCTGATCCAATTTGATAGGTTGGATAGTGTTTATCAATATAAGGGACCAGTTCATTTGCTAAAAAGCGTTTATACGCTTCAAACTTTGTACCATCTGGATGATACGTGTTTCGTCTTTCCGTGACATTTTCATAAGGAACACCAATGATAATCGAGCGTTCCATTTCTTTGTTTTGCATCAATTCTTCTGCCTGTCTGCCTATTTTGCCTAGGCGGAAATAATCATGACCATCCTGGGCAATGATGACATGATATGTATAAAGGGGGGAGTAATTGACTGGCAAATAGATCAAAATGGTCATGTCCGCCCCAAGTTCTTTTGACTGTAAGGTTTCTTCTTGAATGATTCCTGTTTTCTTCACCATAATCCATTCCTCCAGCTAACCAAATTCATCATAAAGTGAAACGTTTCCATTCATTGTAACATGAAAAACAGCGTTGTTCCTATATGCTAACATGCAATCAAACCGTATAACATCGATTCTGTTATAAAATACAGAAAATTTTAATTAATCATGACATTTCCCCTTGAAAAATGAGATTTAATGGGTTACAGTATTAAGAATTAGAACAGACAGACAACACATTCTTATCGTGAGAGGTGGAGGGACTGGCCCTTTGAAACCTCAGCAACCGGTATGCATCACTTCATGTGATGTACCAAGGTGCTAAATCCAGCAAGCAGCTTTTTTGCTTGGAAGATAAGAGGAAGCGATTAAACCCCTTCTTCTTATGAAGAAGGGGTTTTCTGTTTTGAAATCAGATTTTTACTTAGGATGGTGTCAAATGACAGAACATGTGGAAACGAAATTAGCGCAGATTGGAAACCGTAGCGAAG
This sequence comes from Bacillus sp. FSL M7-0791, assembly GCF_038627085.1. Taxonomy (NCBI): domain Bacteria; kingdom Bacillati; phylum Bacillota; class Bacilli; order Caryophanales; family Bacillaceae; genus Bacillus; species Bacillus sp. FSL M7-0791. Next base: position 1,151,512 of record NZ_CP152022.1, read on the forward strand.
AGGTGACTGGCACTGTCAGTCCTCCCGTTTATCTTTCGACAGCATACAGACATAGAGGGATAGGTGAATCTACAGGATTTGATTACATTCGAACGAAAAACCCAACAAGACAGCTCGTAGAGGATGCAATTGCTTCACTCGAAGAAGGGACGGCCGGTTTTGCCTTCAGTTCGGGAATGGCGGCGATTCAAACGATCATGGCTCTATTTGAAAGCGGAGATGAACTCATCGTCTCTTCAGACCTATATGGCGGTACATACCGTTTGTTTGAAAACGAATGGAAAAAGTACGGCTTACGTTTTCTTTATGATGATTTTTCAGATGAAGACTGTTTACGCTCTAAAATCACGCCAAACACAAAAGCGGTCTTTATTGAAACACCGACAAATCCACTGATGCAGGAAGCAGATATTCAAAAAATAGCGAAGATTGCAAAAGAGCATGGCGCTTTGGTAATTGTCGATAACACCTTTTACACACCAGTCTTGCAAAAGCCGATTACGCTTGGAGCGGACATTGTCATTCATAGCGCAACCAAATATTTAGGCGGACATAATGACGTTCTTGCCGGGCTTGTGGTGACAAAAGGAGAGCAGCTGTCTGAAGACATGTTCCAGCATCAAAACGCGATTGGAGCGGTTCTATCACCATTTGACTCATGGCTTTTAATGAGAGGAATGAAAACACTGGCTCTTAGAATGCGCCAGCACGAGGCAAATGCGAAGGAGCTGGCACAGTTTTTAGAGAAGCAGCCAGAAATTCAAGATGTGCTTTACCCAGGAAAGGGAGGCATGCTGTCATTCCGAGTAGCCAAAGAGGAATGGGTCAATCCATTTTTGAAGCAGCTGAAAACGATTTGTTTTGCTGAAAGCCTTGGCGGAGTCGAAAGCTTCATTACGTATCCTGCGACACAAACGCATATGGATATTCCAGAAGAGATTCGCATTGCAAACGGTGTATGTAACAAGCTGCTCCGTTTCTCTGTTGGCATCGAGCATGTAGATGATCTGAAAGCAGACCTGAAACAGGCACTCTCACAAGTAAAAGAGGAGGTACACGCCAAATGACCACACACGATTGGACACTTGAAACACAACTCGTTCATAATGCGTTTAAAACAGACCGTTCAACAGGTGCAGTCAGTGTACCCATTCAGCATGCATCCACATTTCATCAAAGCAGCTTCGATGAATTTGGCCAATATGACTACTCCAGATCGGGAACTCCGACACGTCAAGCATTAGAGGATACGATTGCAGCGCTGGAAGGAGGAACGAGAGGGCTTGCCTTTGCATCAGGCATGGCTGCTATTTCAACCGCTTTTCTTCTATTATCAAAGGGAGATCACGTCCTTGTCACAAGAGATGTGTACGGCGGGACTTTCCGAATGATCACCCAAGTTCTTTCAAGATTTGGAATTGAGCATACCTTCGTGGACATGACCGATTTGAATGAAGTTAAAAGAGGCATTCAATCAAATACAAAGGTCATTTACATGGAAACACCGTCAAATCCAACACTAGGGATTACAGATATTGAAGGTGTTGTCCAGCTTGCGAAAGAGCATGGCTGTCTGACTTTCTTAGATAATACGTTTTTAACGCCTGCGCTTCAGCGTCCGCTCGACCTTGGTGTTGACGTTGTTTTGCACAGCGCAACGAAATTTTTAAGCGGCCATAGTGATGTGCTGTCAGGCTTAGCTGTGGTGAAAGATGAGAAGCTGGGAGACGAACTCTATTCGCTGCAAAACTCCTTCGGTGCGGTCCTTGGCGTGCAGGATTGCTGGCTTGTGTTAAGAGGGTTAAAAACCCTTCAGGTGAGATTAGAAAAAGCAAGCCAAACGGCCTTCGAACTAGCTTCCTTTCTCAAAGAACATCCTGCGGTGAAAAAAGTATACTACCCAGGCTTAGACGATCATCCAGGCGCAGATATTCAGCGAAAGCAAGCAAGCGGAGCAGGAGCGGTTCTCTCATTTGAACTAGAAAATCAAGCGGCAGTCAAAGAATTGGTGGACGCTGTCACATTACCTGTATTCGCCGTCAGCCTAGGTGCCGTCGAATCCATTTTGTCGTACCCAGCCAAAATGTCACATGCGGCTATGCCAAAAGAAGAAAGAGAAAAAAGAGGGATTACAGATGGACTGCTTCGTTTAAGTGTCGGAGTTGAAAACGGAGAAGACCTCAAACGCGACTTCAAACAAGCACTTGATCAATTAAAGCCAGTTCTTGTGAATCAATCATAAAGAAGGAGAGAAAAAAGCCGGCACGGCCGCCGGCTTTTTGACCTTTTTTAAACAAAACCATTGACGCTTTATTATTATGGTTATATAATAGAGACTGTCAGTAACAGAAAGCCCAGAACTGATACATAACCCGATTCCGTAGCTCAGCTGGGAGAGCGCTACCTTGACAGGGTAGAGGTCGCTGGTTCGAGCCCAGTCGGAATCATCGTTTAAACCCTTGCCTAGCAAGGGTTTTTTGTTTTTCTGACAATGAATATTTGTTCTATTTATTTTAATTGGGGACGAATTGGGGGGCGAACTTTATCCGCCAGATTGTTTCCAGTTGGCAGGAGGTTTTCGATTGCTTGCCTAACAGTCTTCTCGTCTTTACCTGTTTTTCTTTTCAGATCATCAATTGTTGGATTCTTACGGAAGCGGCTCATATTATCAATAATTCGATAAATCTTTCTCTCGAGATCAGACAGACAATCACCACCAAAAATAGTTTGTCAGAATATAAGTTCGTGTTGAAGTTTAGTTAAATGAAATTAGGAGGAAATAAACTTTGAAATCTTTTTGGGAAATAGACGAGGAAAAAAGTTACTATACGTTAAAAAAGATCAGCGAAGCAGAAATATCTAAAGCTGAAAAGAAACTAGGAATCACTTTGCCAGATACATATAAAAAGCTCATATTAGAACAGAATGGCGGTTATATAGTTCATAATGCTTTTCCAACCACTCACTCTAATTCATGGGCTGAGGATCATATCCAATTTAATCATCTTTTAGGAATTGCAGAAGGTGAAGGAATTATGGATAGTGCCTATTTAATGAAAGAGTGGGAGCTGCCAGAAGGGCTTGTTTTGATTAACGGGGATGGCCATACTTGGGTAGCGATGGATTATCGAAAAACGAAAGAGAATCCTGCAATTCATTATTTTGATGTTGAGATGGAAGAAGACTTTAAGTTAGCAGATTCCTTTGATGAATTCATTCAGGGGCTTTATACAGCTGAGTACACTGATGAGGAAGCAGCAGAGGGTGAATATGAACTTTCTGAAGTTCATTTAAGTAAAGAAGAACTTGAAGCCATATTTGAATTGGACGTCCTTGATGAAGAGAATCTTTATAAAATTCAATACTACCCGATGGTTGATTTGAACGAAATTGAATGGTTTTTTAAAAAGATGCAATATCATATTGAAAAAACAAAAGATGAAGATGATCTTTATGAAGTAGCTACTACGATTAACAACGTTCTCTTATTGAATCCCAATATGCCAATCAACGATAAAATTAATGGAAATCTAAATCAAATTGCTAAATTTTTAGAAAAAAATAAAGATCCACTTATAGTAAATCTCGGAGAACATATTGCTATGAAAACAAGTTTCCTTTAGTAAGCTTGGGCACAAAAAACAGGCCATACTAGTGGAAGATTTATTTGGAGTATCATCAAATAATAAAAGGCATACCAGAGAGGCGAATTCGTCTCTCTTTTTTGCGGTTTCTTTTCGGTGTGGAATATTCAAACGGATGATAATATATGTAATTATAGGGAAAATAAAGGAATGGATAGGGGGAGGTTTGTTTGGGAGAAAAAGTAGCAAGCCCATTTGTGGCTAAAATGATCGGTGATTGGTACGGATATATAAAGAAACAGGACATTCTAAAGGCTGAAAATAAGAGAAAAGAGATCGTAATAGCCTTTGAAAATATGGAAGAAGATCAAAATGTCTTATTATACTTTAACTTGATTGATTCCAGATACAAAATGTTGGCGCAGGAGTTTGAGGGATCAAAAGATATATTGAAGCAAATAGACATTGAAGAGAAGCAGAAAACGGATGACATGATTCAGTATTATTATTTCTTCTTCAATGGCATGTATGAGTTTTATAAAAAGCGCTTTTCAGACGCTATCAACTATTATCATATTGCAGAGACCCGACTTCGAAACGTTCCTGACGATTTAGAACGTGCTGAATTTAATTATCAGCTTTCGATTGCATACTACGAAATCGCACAAAATCATTTCTCCATTAACCACGCCAAAAAAGCTTTAGAAAGCTTTAAATCAGCAGATTTACAAGAGAGTCGGGTTGCTACTACTCTAATGGTAATCGCATCAAATAAGATGGATTTAAACCAATTTGTACAAGCTGAATCCACCTATAAGGATGCTATCAATTTAGCAGCAGAATCTAAAATTGATTTTCCACAAGCGCTAGGGTATTTCAATCTTGGGATATGTTATGAGCGTCAAGGAAAGCTTCAGCAAGCTTTAGAATGTTTACAAAATGTCTTTTCGGTTGAATTAAAAAAGCCACACAAACCACTGTATATGAGAACAAATTACATGTTAGCGCGTGTACTCTTCCAGTTAGATAAAAAAGCTCAAGGGCTGGATGCACACAACGAGTCACTCATGTTAGCGAATGAATTAGCTGACAATGCGTATATTGCTAAGTTAAATATCATACATTCAATATATGTAACAGATGATGAAATTCAGCTCAACGCAGCTCTTGATGTACTGAAAAATCAAAAACTTTGGACAGATGCTGCAGAATTGTCAATTATGGCAGCAAGATTTTATAAAAAGCAGGATAATTACAAACTGGCATCAAAATACTTTGATGAAGGTTTGGAATCACAGGCCAAAAAATTGACATGGATGGAGGAGGAAGCTGAATGAAGCACCTGAAAGTTATGATATTAAGCCTTACCTTATTAATGGGGATCACAACCACTGTACATATAAATTCCTCAAATGATTTTCAAACCGCAGAAAACGGCTACTTTGGTTAAGCATGAAGTCTATTAATAAAAAGGCCCTTTTTGGGGCTTTTTTTATTTGAACATTATCTGCTATTTTCATTGCTGTTTCAATTGATCAAAACACAACTTCAAAACGTATAGGCAAAATAAAAACAGACCCTGCAGGGTCTGTTTTTATGGGGACGGATGGGGCCTAATCATTACTATCTTTTTCATTAAGATTAGAAGTTCCCTATACGCTCCATTGCTTTATCAAAAGCTGCTTTTCTTTTGTCTCTTCATAGTCAATACTTGAATTATCTATACAAAAAGAATTTAATTACTTCGATTTTTCTCTCCCCAATCACATAACTGTTCTAAAATTGGTAAAAGTGTTTCTGCCTTATCTGTAAGACTGTATTCCACTTTAGGGGGGACTTGTGGATATTCCTTTCGTATAATCATCCCATCTGCCTCCAAATCTTTAAGTTGTGCACTCAATGTTTTAAAGGTAATCGTTCCAAGTCTCCTTTTCATATCATTAAAACGAACGGGTTGATTTTCCGAAAGGAGATACAGAATTAGCATTTTCCATTTGCCTCCTATAACTGATAATGTATATCCAAAAGGTGTCTCTTGGATATTACCCGTTTTTCTATAATCAGCCATACTCATATTGACACTATCCTTTCTGATAGTAGCTATCTAAATAGTGCGTACTATTTTTTTATTTATATTCATTTTATACTTACTTTACTTTGAAATAAAGGAGAGAAAACGATGACTAATATTAAAACCTACAATCACAATCTATGGGATCACGGTATTACCCAAGGATATAGCGTTAAAGGAACAATCTACATTTCAGGTCAATTTTCATACGATAAAAATGGTATGTTCGTTGGTAAGGAGAATATTGAAGTTCAGACTCTACAAACATTTGAGAACCTTGATCGGGTATTGGTGGAATTGGGAGCTACGAAATCCAACATTGCATATGTTGAAATTTTTCTAACAAATCCACAAGAACACTCCGAAACAGTCATAGATCTATTCAAGGAATACTTAGGTCAACACAGACCAGCTGGCAGTCTCATTGGTGTGACATATCTGGCTTTCCCAGAGCAATTGATTGAAATCAAGGCTATCGCACACACTGATTAAATACGTTATCAGATTAATTTGACCAATTCTCTATACAAGGGAAAGGGTAGAATCTAGAATTGCTCAACGTGTAACCAATAAAAGGGCAGAGGATAGACAGCACTATTTAAAGCATATGTGGGAAAAACTGAAATACAAAGTTATGTGCAGATGAAGGCTTCTCATTAGATATGAATTAAATTAAAACAGACCTTTAAGGGTCTGTTTTTTTATGGGGACGGATTGGGGACGAACCCTTTCAGTTTTCTTCAGAAATGCACATTTTTTATCAGAAAGGCTCATCATAGAACCTTATTAAATCAGTCTTTTTCAGGGAAGGTCTGTTTGCTCAGGATAAGGTCATTCACCTTAACTGGGTGAGGTGACGGTTCGATCCAACAGAATTAGAGACCATCGTAAAGAACTCTTCTCTGTTAAAGATTAAAGAAGCAATCGGTAAAAAAATATGAAACTATTTTATTTCCTCATCCATTACTTTCTTATATTTTTCAAACTCAGAATCCTTCATTTCTCCGTTCATTTGAAGCAGGAAGTTCCCTTTTGAATATGTGTGAGAGAAGAACATAGATCCAGCATTTCCTAACTCATCATAATAAGATTTGGCTTGGTTAAGGTCAGTTTCATTTCCAAATTTAAAAATCCTTCCACCAGCATTTTCACCTAAAGAAGGAATGAGAATCCTTTTTCCTTCTTCTCTTATATTTCCAAACTCTTTTTGTTCAAGATCAGTTGGTTTTTCTGCTTCAAGCCCAGCACTTTTGAAAGCTTCAATCACGTTGTCTGTGGTGAGCTGTTTTTTAGTAGATGCTGCATTGCTACAAGCTGTTAACAATAATAAACATGTAAAACATAATACAAAATATTTCTTCATAGTAGATCCTCCTGATTGATAGATGCATAAGGATCTTACACTAAGTAATTCCTGTTTACTATCATTTCGACAAAAATAGACAAATATGAAAAATAAAGAAGGGTAAAATGATAACGTTCAGGTAAATAGATATTTGATAAACCATTTATCGAGGGGGAGGAAGATATGAAGTCATTTTTACTAATTGGACAATCAAATATGGCGGGGCGCGGCTTCAAACATGAAGTGCCTCCGATTTATAATGAAAGAATCATGATGCTGCGAAATGGTAGATGGCAAATGATGACTGAGCCCATTCATTTTGATAGGCCGGTAGCTGGCGTAGGACTAGCGGCTTCCTTTGCGGAGTCTTGGTGTAAGGATCATGAAGGAGAGAAGATTGGCCTGATTCCTTGTGCAGAGGGAGGCAGTTCCATTGATGAGTGGCCGCCGGATGGAGCATTATTTCGTCATGCTATAAGTGAAGCTAAATTTGCAAAGGAAAATAGCGAATTGGTAGGAATATTATGGCATCAAGGAGAAAGTGACAGCCAAGATGGGAAATACAAAGAATACGATGAAAAAATACTAAGATTATTTCATGAACTAAGAACTGAGTTATCTGTACCTAACATTCCACTTGTGATAGGAGGTTTGGGTGATTTCTTGGGAAAGTCAGCATTTGGCGCAGGGTGTGTGGAATATCAACTGATGAATGAGAAACTACAAAAATATGCACATCATCATGAAAATTGTTATTATGTTACTGCGAAAGGCCTTATACCTAATCCGGACGGAATTCACATCAATGCGATGTCTCAGAGAATATTTGGTATAAGATATTATGAAGCATTTCGAAAAAAAGAACATATACATGAACCATTACCAAATGAACATGAGTTAGTGAATGAATGTCATAATAGAATGAATACCACAGCGGAGAAAACATATATAGCACTAGAAAAATTCACGTTAGGCAAGATGACTTACGAAGAGTTGCTGCAGGCTTTATCGTAGGTAAAACTCATGGTAGACTTTGAATGGACAGAAACACATATCTCTTGAAAGGATGATTGTGGTGGTGAAAACAGATAAAGTCTCCTCCTGAATACATGAAATCACATTCAGGAGGAGATAAAAATGTTTAAACAAATAGATAAAAATTATCCGAGAAAAGAGCACTTTCATCATTATATGAAGGTAACCCGATGCTCATATAGCCTGGTGATCGATCTAGACATCACGAAATTACATTCAATATTAAAAGAAAAAAAGCTAAAAGTATATCCTGTGCAAATTTATTTGTTAGCAAGGGCTGTGCAAAAAATACCGGAGTTTCGGATGGATCTAGTGAACGATGAACTTGGTCACTGGGATCTTCTCCATCCTAGTTATACGATTCTAAATAAAGAAACAAAGACATTTTCAAGTATTTGGACGCCTTATGACGAAAATTTTGCTCGGTTTTATAAAAGCTGTGTAGCGGACATTGAAACATTTAGCAAAAGCAGCAACCTATTTCCGAAACCTCATATGCCAGAAAATATGTTCAATATTTCAAGCCTGCCTTGGATTGATTTTACTTCTTTTAACCTTAATGTATCTACAGATGAAACTTATTTACTGCCGATATTTACGTTAGGCAAATTTAAGCTGGAAGAAGAGAAAATTATCTTGCCAGTCGCCATTCAAGTCCATCATGCTGTTTGTGACGGTTTTCATGTCGGTCAATATGTGGAATATTTGAGGTGGCTGATAGAACATTGTGACGAGTGGTTAAATGATTCAATGCAAATTACCTGAAGACAAAAGGTGTTATCATGGAAATCTAGAAGATGAAGGCAGACTGAAATGAGTCTGCCTTTTTGTTTTGTGATGAGAATGAAAATGTTTCAAAGGTTTACTGAGGCTATATTTGTTCTTTTTGCGGTTTCTTTTCGGTGCCTTGAAAACTTAAACATGTGATAATAAATGTAATATAAGGGAAATTAGTGGAAGGGGAAAAGGGATGGAGAAAGTTCTTTCTTCACATGTAGGTGTGAAAATAAATGAATGGTATAAAATGATTCGGCAATTCAGTGTACCTGATGCAGAGATTTTGAAAGCTGAGGTAGAACGAGAAATTGAGCGAATGGAAGAGGATCAAGACCTGCTCATTTACTATCAATTGATGTGTTTTCGACATCAGCTTATGCTCGATTATATTAAACCTTCAGAAAAACGATCGCCTTCTGTTTCTGATTTGGTTGATAAAATCGAAAATTCAAATCATCAACTTTCTGGTATGCTGCAATACTATAATGCTTTTTTTAGAGGAATGCATGAGTTTAGTAAGAAAGAATACATACAGGCTATCCAATATTATAAGATCGCTGAAAGGCAGCTCGCATTGGTGGTCGATGATATTGAGCAAGCGGAGTTTCACTTCAAGGTGGCTGAAGCCTACTATATTATGAAACAAACTCATGTTTCTATGCATCATATTATAAAAGCCTTAGACATCTATAAGCAGCATGAACAATATAAAGTTCGCCAAATACAAAGCTTGATTGTTATTGCAGGAAATTATGATGATTTCAAGCGATATGACAAGTCATTAAAGCATCTAAATACAGCTTTTTCTATAGCAGAAGAGCTCGCCGATAATATGTTAATTGCTAAAATTCTATTGAACATAGCGAATACATATGATCGACAACAAAAGTACACTGAAGCAATTATACGCTACAGAGAAGTTTTAGACATTATTACACCACGAAGTATTGAAATAAAACCAATCACCCTATTTAGTTTAAGCTGGTCGTTGTATAAGTCTAGTCAACATGATGAAGCCGCTCCACTCGTAGAAGATGGTCTTAAGTGCTCCTTAGAGATAAATGATTCGTTATGTTTGATGTTATTTAAAGCTTTAAAAGCGATTTATATAGATGCTAATGAGAAAGCAATTCAAGAAGTGCTAGATTATTTTGAGGAAAAGCAACTATATGTCTATGTCGAGGCATTTGCTCAAAGTATAGGATTATCTTCTGAAAAAAAGGGGGACTTTGAAAAAGCTGTCGAATATTATAAAAAGGCTCTTAAAGCTCAAAATGATATTCAAAAAGGGGAGTGTCTGTATGATTATTAAAAAATTACTAGTCATTGTTTCCATTGTATTGTTAAGTGTTTCAACAGCAGAAACTTTGAAACTCATTGAAACAAAATCAATTCGGAATACAACTATGGAGGAACATCAAAAATCAAATCGAAACACGACTATGATTGATCGAAATACAACCTCTGAAAACGTATAGACAAGATTAAAACAGACTTTAATAGTCTGTTTTTTTATGAAGTAGAATGAGTAAATGAACAGTTGGTCAATGTTATACTTATCTCAATAGATATAGGGAGGCATCCACTTTGAAACCATTTTGGGAGAAAGAAGAAGAGAGTCCTTTCACGTTAGAAAAGTTAGATGAGAAAAAAATTCGTGAAGCAGAGGGAAGACTTGGTGTCACTTTACCTGATACATATAAAAAGCTCATTTTAGAATGGAACGGTGGTTTTACAGTTCGTAATGCTTTCCCAACTGAACAGCCGAATTCATGGGCTGAGGATCATGTTCAATTTGACCATTTAAGAGGAATCGCCAAAGATGATGGCATCATGAATAGTTTCCAGCTAAGTGATGAATTGGAACTGCCGGAGGGACTTGTGATCATCAGCGGAGAGGAAGATACATGGATCGCAATGGATTATCGAAAAACGAAGGAACACCCGCCTATCCACTATTTTGATTTAGAAATGGGAGTCGATTTTAAGCTGGCGGATACTTTCGATGATTTTATTGAGCAGTTATATACAGCTGAAGATGTGATGGTCGAGGTAGTAGAGATTGATGAGGAATCCTCGGATTTGTATGTCAGTAAAGAGGAGCTTGAACAAATTTTTGAAAGACAAGACCTTCGTCAGCAGAATCTCTTTAAAATGGCACATTATCCGATGGAAGAAATTGAAGAGATTGAATGGTTTTTCGATCGTATGAAACAATGCATCAAACAGATAAAAGATCAACATGTTTTATATGAAGCAGCGACAACGATTCACTCCATCCTTCTGTTAAACCCGGATATGCAAAGAAATGACCTCATCAATCAAGAGCTGAAAGAAATAGCGGAGTTCCTAGAAAATAGTGGTGAGCCTAATACCTCTTTTTTGGGAGAAGACATTCATCCAGTGAAAAAAAGATAGTGAAAGAATAAAAGCCCCTGAAAAGGGCTTCTTTTTGTAATCTTATTGAAAGTCATATTTAAATAAAGTATAGTAACTTTATATGATAAAGAGGAGGATGGTTAAAGATGATGCATGCAGGAAGATTACGCCAGCAAACTTTGAACAATCAGTAATTTCATATGTTCAAAGGCTCTGTTTTCATCAAACGGAGTAAACGGGGTAGTCTGCACATTTTTAATGATCTTCAGCGGGAAAGTATGCAATTTCACTAGAAGACAGGCAGATAATTGTTCTGTCTTTTTTGTATGTTTTTTAATACAAAGAATGGCATAAGTCCAGCTTTGTTTACTCTGACCACATAAAGTAGCCTTTTGTGGTTTTTTGTGATGATATTCTTGATGCCTATTGATCATGACTAAATGAGCAATTGGAGGAATGAATATGAATAGATTAGAATTAAAGCAGTTAGCCAATCATCACGGATTAGACATTTCAGAGAATACCATTAAAATAAATGAATCAGGTGTTGATTTTCGTGTCGCGCATGTCGAAGATTTACATGGTGATCAATGGATATTAAGAGTGCCTCGCAGACCTGAATCAATGAAACATACCTTACAAGAAAAAAAGACATTAGATCATATGAGTAAGCAGGTTCACTTTCAGGTCCCTCAGTGGTCTATCTTTTCAGAAAGTCTGATTGCTTATAAACAATTAGAGGGGGTACCGGCGGCTAGTATTGATGTGGAGAAGGAATCGTATGTGTGGAGTTTTGACCAAACGAAAGTACCGCAAGCTTATTATGAATCATTAGGAAGAGTTTTAGCGAATGTACATTCCTTAGATCAACAGCCATTTAAAACGATCGGTGTGGAGATGCTCAGTGCTCATGAATTAAGAGGATCAATGAAACAGCGAATGGAACGTGTCAAATCGCAATACACCATTAACAGCGGTTTATGGGAGCGCTGGCAAGAATGGCTAGCTAAAGATTCTTTATGGCCGCCTTTCGTGGGAGTGAAGCATGGAGATTTGCATCCTGGCCACATTCTGATTGATGAAAATCAATGTGTGACGGGTGTGATTGATTGGTCTGAAGTGGGGGTTGGTGATGTATCTGCAGATTTTTTGTCGCATCAACTTCTCTTTGGGAAAGAAGGATTAACAAAACTTATCCATGCGTATGAAAAAGCAGGCGGGAGAACTTGGCCAGGAATGGATGAACATATAATAGAACTTCTGACGACAAGTGCGATCACTGTGGCCGAGTACGCACAGAGATCAGGATTGAAAGATATGCATGAAACTGCAGCATACATGTTGGCAAACGAAAGCTAATCAATCAGAACGAATCCAAAAAAAGCCCTGAAAAGGGCTTTTTTTAATCTAATTCATGAAAAACTGTTTGAGTTGATCAATGAAAACGGATTTGGATTTTCCTTTTTTATAAATGAACTCGATATTGATGTTGAACAAATGATTCAGCATCTTCGTATGTGTAGTTTTCCCAGGATTGAAATATTGCAATTGTGGGATTTGCTCGGTATTGATAAAACGCTTCAATATCCTGTCTATCGAATTGGCGAATAACAACTCGGTTTGTTCTTGTAAATATGCTATCTGCATTCTTCATGTGTTAACCTCACTTTTTAATTTGTTCTTGATTTGAAAAAGTCTATCAGCCATTCAGATAGCTGCTGCTGTGCTTTGCTGACAAATCGATCTGCATAATAAATTAATTCCAAGTGCCGGACAGGTGCTGGCTCAGCAATAGGGATCGAAACAATATTAGGCCACGTCGAATGTTGTTTTAGTAATCCTCTTGGCTGAATGGTTGCACCGATCCCGGCTTCAACCAGCTGCAATAGCGAAAACGCGGACCCAACCTCCATGGCAGTGTCCAGTTCAACACCCTGTTCTTTACATACGTCATCTACTAAATCCCTTCCTAGATATCCCTTCGGATACATGACCAACGCATGGTGAGTCAGCTCTTTTAATGACACTTCGCTCTTTTGAGCCAAATCACTTTCTGAATGAACAAATAATTCGTAAGGCTCACTTCCAAGTGGAATTTGAACGAGACGCTTATCCGCAGGCCCTCGCAGTCCGATGCCGAGATCCACTTTATGCGAAAGAACTTCTTCACGAACAAAGATATTTGAATATGCCTTCAGATTGGTTTCGGGATAAAGTGTTTTAAATTCTACAAAAAGTGGCACCAGCTGAAAATCAAGATCGGAGGGGAGTACTGCGAGACGAACGGTTCCTCGTTTTTCTGATAATAGTTCTTTCATCGCATTTTTTGCATCTCTTTCAGCTTGAAGCATTTTCATGCCATATTGATAAAGCAGCGAACCGGCTTCGGTAGCAACGACCTTTTTGCCGATTCGATCAAAGAGCGGCATCCCAACTTCTGCTTCAAGCAGTCGAATTTGCTGGCTAAGTGTAGGCTGTGATATGCCTAGCTGCTCAGCGGCTTTTGTAAAATGCAAATGGTTGAATACAGCCATAAAATAGGTAATATGCCGGGTATCCATATGTCCACCTTTCATAAATGATAGTCTTTTCCTATCATCATAATACGATTTATTGTATTGATCAATGAATGCGGCAGATTTATACTCAAAGTAACCTTAACAAGATGAGAGAGAAAGAAGGGTATTGATGAAAAAAATATATTATTTAGCCGCTTTATTTTTAGCCGCTTTAAACTTACGTCCGATCATTACGTCCGTGGCTTCCATGATGAGCATGATCCAATCAGAGCTTGGCGTAAACGCACTGACAGCAAGTCTTTTGACCACTTTGCCTGTCCTTTGTATGGGAATATTTGCTCCCGTTGCAACGATACTCAGCCGGCGTTTTGGTTTAGAGAGAACGCTGTTTTTCTCGATTCTTCTGATCACGATTGCCACTGCACTGCGTGGTACTAGCCAATCGGTTGCTATCCTGCTCATGACTGCGTTTGCTGGAGGGGTAGGGATTAGCTTCGCAGGTCCTTTATTGTCTAGTTTTATTAAAAAATATTTCCCGAGAAATCCTGGTATCGTCAGTGTGTATTCAATTTCGATGACGATTGGTGCAGCGCTCGCTTCCGGCTTCACCATTCCAATTTATCTGCGCAGTCAGCATCACCTTCCATTTGCATTGTCCTGCTGGGCTATTCTAGGGGTGATTGCCCTTATTCTATGGATAGGTTTAGTTCGCAAAAATGAGCAGAGTGATCATGTAACGTTGCCGTTAAAATTGCCGTTGAGAAACAAAAAGGCCATTCAATTCACCTTGTTCTTTGGCTTTATGTCCAGTATGTTTTATTCTTTGACGGCATGGATTTCACCGATTGCTCTTAGCTTTGGCAACAGTCCGCAATATGCTGCAATGCTCTTGACCATATTTACACTCATTCAGATACCGGTGGCACTACTCGTTCCAGCGGTCGTTACTCGATTAGGAAAACCGAAATTATTTCTCATCTTATGCAGTCTGTCTGAACTCATTGGCCTTATCTTTCTTCTTCTGCCAATGCCGATCTTGCCAGCCGTCATTTTCCTAGGTATGGGTGCAGGTGGATTATTCCCTTTAGCGCTTATGCTCCCGATTATGGAGACGAGTACTCCGGAGGAAGCCGGAACCTGGTCTGCGATGTCGCAGATGGGCGGGTACATTGTGGGTGGATTCGGTCCGTTTTTCATTGGCTTGGTTTTCGATCTAAGCGGACATTTTGATGCTTCCATTGTGGCAATGCTTGTCATCGTCTCGTTAATGATTGGCGTTCAGTTATCTATGAAACTTGGTAGAAAAGAAGGAGAAGTGTCGAGTTAAATAATGCTGCTTCACATTTCAATAAAAACGGGGGAATTCTATTGCTCATTCGAGAAGCAAAAACGATCGATTATCCACAATTAAGACAAATCTATTTAGAATCACGGTGCCATAGCTTTCACTGGCTCAATACAGAAGAACTCAATCTGCAAGATTTTGATCAAGATACGCAGGAAGAGCAAATTTTCTTAGCTGAGGAGAACAATAAAATCCTTGGATTCATTTCTCTATATGTACCAGATCGTTTTATTCATCTCTTGTTTGTACATCCAGAAGCTGCTGGTCAAGGGGCTGGCGATCTGCTGCTCAAACAAGCGATAAAAGTTTTGGGAACACCGGTCACCCTCAAATGTGTCTCCGAAAATCACAAAGCTTTATCTTTTTATCAAAAAAGAGGCTGGAAGGCTGTTGTAGAAGAAGGAGAACCTGGGGCGGAATACTGGGTGCTTATTTATGAATAGAAGTCTTTTTATCTTATCATTCACGGGCCCTTTATAGGGCTTTTTTGCGGTTTCTTTTCGGTGTCGAATGGTTCATGAAATGATAATATATGTCATTATAGGGAAAATAGAGGAAGGGGTAAGGGCTGATGGAGAAAGTGCTTTCTTCTCACGTCGGTTTGAAAATCAATGAATGGTAATATCATATTCAAAGATTTAACGTACCGGACGCCGAAGCATATAAAGAGGAAATCAAATCAATGCTTGATCATATGGAAGAAAATCAAGATTTATTATTGTATTTCTCACTCATGGAGTTCAGACATAAATTAATGCTTGATTACTTGAATCCTTTAGAAAATGGGAAAGAGCGGGCCAACTTCAAGGAGCTCGCAATGAAGATCAAAAGGGACCAAGAGAAATTAACAGGATTGCTCGAGTATTACTTCAATTTTTTCTACGGCATGTATGAATTTGAAAACTATGAATACCTAAATGCGATTACCTTCTATAAACGGGCAGAAAAAAAGCTGTCTCTTGTCAGCGACGATATTGAACGGGCCGAGTTCAATTACAAGATGGCTGAAATCTATTACCACATGAAACAAACCCACATGTCCATGCACCATATCGCACAGGCGATACAATGTTATCGAGAAAAAGATACATACACTGTAAGAGAAATACAATGTTCTTTTGTGATCGGGTTAAACTATATAGATATGGGCTGCCCCGAAAAGCAATACCCCATTTTCAACACGCACTAGAAAAAGCCGCCGACAACTCAACAAAACGATTAAAAGGATCAGCACTCTATAATTTAGGGTTGAGTTATTTTCATAATAAAGAAATAGCACAAGCAATTATTCATTTTAATGACTCAATTCGAGCATTTAGAGAACAGGGATACGAGCATTTAAATAGAATCTTAGACCCGCTCATTATGTTGTCAAAAGCCTACTTCAAAAAGAAAGAACAGGATTTAGGTATATATGCTTTAAATAACGGTATAGAACTATCTGAAAAACTGAAAGACCATGTGCTGTTATTGATATTCAAATTTTTAAGATCACTATACGTTGAGAACAATTTTGAGCAGTTGGAAAAAATAATGGAATTGCTAGAAATAAAGTCAATGTATCCTGATCTTGAAGATTTAGCAAAAGATGCTGCAAAATATTATAATGAAATGGGAGATAAAGACAATGCGATGCTTTTTTATGAGAAAATTCTTTATTTCCAAACTCAAGTGAAGCGGGGGGACTGTCAGTATGAAATTTAAAACGTTAACAGTCGTATGCGTGATGATTAGTATGATCAGTATTGTTGGTTATTTTACATCTGAAGTGACAGCAAGTCATGATGAAGCTAGGAGAGGTCATACTGCAAGTATCGGTTATACTGCTTAAATAAAAAGCCCCTTAAGGGCTTTTTATTTTAAGACGGAATATATGCTACCAATAAAGAATTTTTTTCCATAGAAAAGATATTGAGGAGGAAGTAAAGTGACAATGTTAAAATCAACATTATTTCGAAGGATTTTCATTATATCCTTTGCTTTAACCTTTATGATTAGCCTGTTCAATATGGCTGTGTTTCCAGGGACGCCAGCGTCTTATTATGTTGGCCTGGTTTGTAAGATGTTGTTTATCAGTTTGTTAAATGGTTTGTTTTTCGGAACAATCATCTATTTAATTGGCGTCTTTCTTGGTGCTAAATCTTCAAAGGAAAATCAATAACAAGTGAGCGGCTATAGTCCGTTCTTTTTTATTTAAAAAATTTGATATCTAATGGAGAAAATGAGATTACTTCATGTATGATATAGATCGCAAATCCTCCATATGTATTTTCCATCATACATTCAATTATTTTTAATATCCTACTGCATTCTATTTTAAAGGATGTTACCGTTGTTTGTAAGGAATGATTGGCCAGTCTTCCAATACGAGTTGGAGGGAAATCATGAATGACAACATTGAAATGTTAACGAATATGAAAATGGTGTATATGAGAAATATCGGATCATATGGCAGCAAAGAGAATTTTGAGATGATGAAGAGATTTAAGAAATGGATCAAGCAACATCAATTAAATGATGAATTAAAGGAATATGGTATATATGGTGTTCCTCAAGATGATCCTGGAAAAATTCCATCAGAAAAATGCAGATACGACCTCATGCTTATGACAAATAGAGATTTCACAAAAGATCAAATGGTTCAGACTGGTCATTTTGAAGGAGGAACGTATGCTGTGTTTACAGTGACACATACAACCGAAAAAGTGAATTTGTTCTGGAGACAATTGCCTCAAATGATCCAAAACAATCGATTAAACATGCGTCAGGCACCTATAATGGAGAGATATAGAGAAGAAGAAGGCGAAGATAAGGTGTGTGAATTCTTACTGCCTATCTTTTAAACACTTTATCAAACTGCAATGAAAACAGACCTCATATGGTCTGTTTTCATGAGTATTATATGTTTAAATATTTTAGGACTCGTTCTTTTAAATATCGATACTGATCCTCATTCGTATCTTCAAATGCTTCTTCTCGATTTGAAGGTACATCCATATAAACGATTTCCTCAGAGAATTGTGAAGAAGTAAAGTCGATTCTTGTTCCATTCACTACGTTGTAAAAGTGCCATCCGTTGGGTAATGCGGTTTTGTTTATTTTTCCGCCTAACAGATCATGGACGACTAAAGAAGTGACACCGCATTGTCCATTGGCCGGGTTGTCTTTACTCCATTTTGAACTAGATTGAGAGGACCAGGCTTTAAAAAGAGCATCAATGATTTCGTCTGTCGTGTAGAGGTTCATCATAAAAATCCTTTCTATTTAAAAGCGAAATGAATATAGTATCTGTTTAGTCTATAGTAGATTTTTTTTCGATCAAAATCCAGATGCTATACTTGATTAAACCAATATAACAATGAGGGTCATGACAGGAGGAGCATGGAGTGATATTCATCATAGGCATTGTAATCGCTTTTATTGTTGCTATTTTAGGCTTTACTATTTTCGTAGATGTAGGTAATGGGCTGGGAACGGTTTTTAGCATCATCGGTGCAATGGTCATTTTATGGATAGCGGGTAGGCTGCAAAGACAAAAAGAAAAGAATGATCCAAACATATTATTAGATAAAATGATGATGCTTTTTCAAGAAGACGGTTTTCAGGCTTCCACATACCTTTTTTCACAAAATGTTGATAAAGGCTTTGCGATTGATGATGAGCGAAAGGTAATGCGCTTTATTACACACCAACCTGGCGGCTCATCTCGAAAATTCAAGTTTGAAGTCACTGAGCTTTCCTTGAAAGAGTTGAAACAAGTTGACATGTTAGAAGATGGTGTGCCGATTGAACAATCTGTTGAGATTGATAATAATGAAGAGATCTCGACACTTGAATTGAGATTAACTATGAATGATCAGGAATCATCAACGATCACGCTCACCTTTCTAACATATGATGTGCCTGTTCGTAAGAGCGACGCCGATTATTTGACTGAACGAGAAAATCTGGAGGAGATTTATCATGAAATTAATTCAATGATGAAATCTGTGGATTAATAAATGGCTGTTCATAAAGAAGAAATCACCATTTGAGGTGGTTTCTTTTTTTATGTCCTTCAAGACAAAGCTGGTTCAATCATTGCGGTTGAATGTTTTTCTCAAAAATGAATAAAGATAGACTAGACACGAAAACGAACATTGATATCGAAATGACTCATGTGATGAGGAGGAAACATACATGCAAAAGCTTTGCAGGGAAGTCTGGATCGAGGTCAATCTTGACGCGATAAAAAGAAATATCGAAGCCATTCAAGCGCATATTCCAAGGAAAAGCAAGATCATGGCTGTCGTGAAGGCGAATGCATATGGACACGGTTCAGTTGAAGTAGCGCGGCAGGCACTAGAAAGCGGTGCGACAGAGCTTGCGGTTGCCAGCTTGGAAGAAGGCATTGTATTGCGGAGAGCAAAAATTGAAGCACCGATACTGGTCCTTGGATTTACCCCGCTCGACTGTGTGAAAAGGGCTGCAGCCTGGAGAATTGACCTATCCGGCCTTCGAGAAGACTGGATTGTTCAAGCAAATGAGATTTTAGCGGAAGAAGAAAGTCAGCATCGCCTTGGGATTCATGTCAATGTTGACACAGGGATGGGACGATTAGGTGTACGGACAAAGGAAGAGCTGTTAGAGGTGGTGGAGGCGCTTGAAAAGAGTGAAAACCTGAGGTGGGATGGAATATTTACGCATTTCTCCACTGCGGATGAGCCTGACCCTGATTTCACACTGCTGCAGCACAGCATTTTTATTGATTTTCTTCGTTTCTTAAAAAAACAAGGCATTACACTGCCCACAGTACATATGAACAATACAGCGGCTGCTATCGCGTTTCCTGAATTTAGCGCAGATATGATTCGGCTCGGCATCGGGCTATATGGACTGTACCCTTCGCAATACATTGAGAGTTTAGATGCTGTTAAGCTAGAGCCCGCTCTCAGTTTAAAAGCAAGGATTGCGTTCGTGAAGGAAATGGTGACAAAGCCAAGAACCGTCAGCTATGGGGCAACCTATGTAGCAAAACCTGATGAAGTGATAGCAACCATACCAATCGGTTATGCAGATGGGTACTCACGTGCTTTATCCAATCGAGGATTCATGCTTTTCCGAGGAAAACGAATGCCGATTGCTGGCCGCGTCACAATGGATATGACCATGATCAGTTTAGGAGAAATGAAAGCAAAGCAAGGCGAAGAAGTCGTCATATATGGTCGTCAAAAGGGCGGAGAAATTTCTGTCGATGAAATCGCCGAAATGCTCAATACGATCAACTACGAAGTCATCGCCACCTTAAGCCGCCGCGTCCCAAGGTTTTATCGTCGCGGCGGGAAGATTATTAAAATATCGACACCGGTGATGTATGTGTGATCTCAATTTAAGCAGACTGCAAAATTCGATTAGCCCCCTTTACATGGCAAGGGGGCTAACTTTCACGACTTAAGCACGATACTCTTTATCTAAAATAAGAATTGGTTTAATCGTAGATCCATTTTTAGAATCTTCAAAGGCTTGTTCAATATCTTCTAATTCGTAGAATTTTGCTAGTTTCTCAACTGGGAATCGTCCATTTTTAAAGAACTTCACTAGTTTAGGAATAAGTAGTTGTGGAACGGCATCCCCTTCTATCACACCTTTTAATGTGAGAGCATTGATCATTAGGTCATTTGTTACATTAAATGTTAAATCGCGCTTTCCTACTGCTACTGTTGCACAAGTCCCTTTGACACGCAGGCAATGAAGGGCAGCTAGAGTGACTTCTGGTACACCAGTTGTTTCAAATGAGTAATGTGCACCTTTGCCTTCTGTTATCTCCTTAATTTTTTCAGCTGGATTCTCATGCTTACTGTTGATGATATGTGTTGCACCTAATTCTTTTGCTAACTCAAGGCGGCTATCATGAATATCAACGGCAATAATCGGATCACAGCCAGCGATTTTAGCTGCCATTAACCCACTTAAACCAACAGCACCTGTACCGAACACTACAAAGCTTGTACCTGGTGCTGGAGCAAGTGAATTTAAGACAGTACCGCTCCCGGTCATTAAGCCGCATCCGAATGGGCCTAAATAACGCAAATCGGTTTCTTTGTCTACTTTCACCACATTTTTCTCATCAACGGTGGCATATGTACCAAATGACGATTGACCAAAAAATTGCGATACATCTTGGTGATCATGTGTATGAAGTGGTGTTTCATTATGCTTATTACGACCAGAGAAATTCAAAGGCATCATGTTCTCACATCCACCTGCGTTCCCATCTAGACAATTATGACAATGACCACAATAAGCGAAGCCTAGTACAACGTGGTCTCCTTCTTGAACGGTTGTGACATTAGAACCTGCTTTGACTACAATGCCAGAGCCTTCATGTCCTAATACAGCAGGCCGTGGGACAGGAAGCGTTCCATCTAATACTGTCGCATCAGTATGACAGACGCCAGATGCAACAATTTTGACAAGCACTTCATCTGCTTTTGGGTCATCTAGTAATAACGTTTGTTTCTCGAAATCTTTTTCATTTGTTGTGACCATCGCTTGAATTTCCATATCATGTGCCCTCACTTTGTATAGTATAATATTTAATAAAGTTAGATCAAATGTCACAAAAAATTCATTTCTTTATGACTAATTTGATTGTAGGACGAAAGATTTTTCGTTTCAATCAGCAAAAAAACTTTTTTGTATAGGTTTTCAACACACAGGAATTTATGTATCTCTAATCAACATTTTTTAAAAAGTGTCTAAAGGAGGGGCCAATGATCAAAAAAGAGGATCGCCGTGTTGAGCGAACAAAAGAAACACTTCGGCAAACATTCAAAATACTAGTAAAAGAAAAAGGATATTCGCACGTAAAAGTAAAGGATATTGTGGAAAATGCAAACTATAATCGGACGACGTTTTATGTGCATTATGAAAGTAAAGATGAACTAGCAGCAGATTTTATTTATCGGGAAATGGAAGATTTCGAATATGAATTTTGTAAGCCGACTCGTGAAAATCCCCTGTTAGACTTAACTCGCATGAAACCAGAGGGCACCTATGTATTTCAATATATCGTCGAAAATCGCGACTATTATGATTTATTAGTTATGGAAGATCGCATCCCGCAAATACAAGAACAATTGCTTAAGAAAATACAATACATCTTCCAAAATAGAATGTCGTTTGTGAGTGATCAGTATGCAGAAATCAACGACAGTTATTTTATCCAATATCGTTCATACGGCATCTTTGGTTTTATCATTGAATGGATTAGAAATGACTACAATGCGTCCCCCTCTGAAATGGCACGCCGCATTATCAATTTATTATATAATCAATCCTCGCTCATGATTGAGCTGAATGGCGATGAACCGATTATTAAACGTGATGCTTAGAACATATCTTCACCACACAATATATTTTAATGATTGAATGAATGACTTATTGATTTATTGAATGACTTATTGATTTATTGAATGAGAATGAAGCCTTTAAAGTTCCATTGAAGAAGATGTAAAATTATATTTTTTGCATTTGAGGTACTCATGTGCTTTATCAAATTAAGAATTTAAGCTTTTTGTTCAAAAAAGATAAAGTAAGCCGGAGAGGTCTTCATTTGCGTTCATTGAAAGATATGTTCAGAGAGAAAAATACAGATAAATTTGATATATGTAGAAAGATATTAATAGAAATGTGTGCATCCTGAATTTATTATGGGACACAATTGTAAAATTTAAATGTTATTACAAATATGTCGATAAAAGGAGGGATATTTAAATATGGAGGAAAGAAACGATGAAAAAAGGTTTATTCTTAGTGCTTTTGACCATTTTTATGATGGTCACAATTCATCCGTTAAAAGCTCATGCTGCTGAAACAAATGGGTGGACGAAGCGAGCGGACTTACCGGAAGAGCGTATCGGAGCAAGTGTAGGAGTAGTTGAGGGGAAAATATATGTATTCGGTGGGGCAAGTCAGCAGTCTAAATTCAACAATTCGACATATATGTATGATCCTAAAACTGATTTGTGGTCAGAAAAAGCAAGTATGCCTAGATTAAGAACAGGAGCTGCCTACGCAACAGTAGGTAAAAAAATCTATGTTATTGGCGGTCTTACTGATACAACTAAAACAGTTCACAAAACCATCGATGTTTATGATACGGAACTAGATCAATGGACAGAAGAACCGATTCAGATGCCTGAGAAATTTATATATACATCCTATATAAATGGTTCCTTAAGAGCAGTTACAGTTGGAGAAAAAATTTATATAGTGGCATCTTTATCAAGCTCTCAAGTAAATTTTTACTCCTATGATACGGTAAGTGGAGAGTGGGAAAGCTTAGATAATTCTCAATTAACTTCTCGTCAAGGGAGAAGTATTGCAGAGATAAATGGAAAGTTATACATTGCTGGTGGTGAGGCTAATGTTAGCCGAACGAATGATAAAAATATTTTAGAATATGATATGACGCTAGAGAAGTGGCAACGCTTAAAGGATATTCAATTAAATTCTTTTGCTTATGAAGCTGCATATGCGACATACAATCATAAATTATTTATGATTGGTGGTCAGAGAATTGGAGATAGATCGAGTAAATTATTAAAACAAGTCCAGATATTTGATCCAAAAACTAGTCAAGTCCAAGATTCTTTATATGAAATCCCTGAAGGAAGAGTTGGATCTATGGCAGCTATTGCTGATGATCAATTATATGTTATTGGTGGAAGAGATTATGCTGAATCAATTGGTAGTTATTCTGTCAAAAACAATTTTAAATCTGTTATCTCTATTCCATTAAAAAATCTGCAAAAAGTGTCAAAGGATCAGGATGAAACAAAACCAGATGATGGCACAAGCGAAGAACCGAAAGATCAAGACGGAACAAAACCAGATGATGGCACAAGCGAAGAACCGAAAGATCAAGACGGAACAAAACCAGGTGATGGCACAAGCGAAGAACCAAAAGATCAGGATGGGACAAAGCCAGGTGATGGCACAAGCGAAGAACCGAAAGATCAGGACGGGACAAAGCCAGGTGATGGTTCAACTGAAGAACCAAAGGATCAAGACGGAACAAAACCTGGTGAAGAAGCAGCAAAAGGCATACTTTCAATTACGATGATAAACGGGCTGCAAAAGGATTATTTGCTTTCAATGAAAGAAATCAACGATTTTCTTAACTGGTATAAAGAAAGAAGCTTTGGAATTGGTATGAACTTCTATGAAATCAATGATGAACACAATAAAGGTCCTTTCACAAGTAAGAAGGATTATGTGGTGTACCAAAATATCTTAATGTTTGATATCAAGCAATACTGAAATTCATAAATGTTAAGCTGCTGATAAGAGATCAGCAGCTTTTTATTTTGATAAAATTGTTAAAATTAGGATTAACGTCATGAAAAAATAAGATATTTTTTTAAAAATCTGCTAAACATCCTATAAACACATCCGATAATAGAATTGTCAGGGTTGATAAGCCCTAGAATAAAGGACTTTTTTCAGACAAGGACGTCTGTCAGGTCCCACATACATGGAGGTAATAGGAAATGAGAATTAACCACAATATCGCAGCACTTAACACATTAAACCGTTTGTCTGCAAACAACGGTGCGAGCCAAAAGAACATGGAGAAACTTTCTTCTGGTCTTAAAATCAACCGTGCAGGAGATGACGCAGCAGGTCTAGCAATCTCTGAAAAAATGCGTGGACAAATCCGCGGATTAGAAATGGCTTCTAAAAACGCACAAGACGGTATCTCTCTTATCCAAACAGCTGAAGGTGCATTGACTGAAACTCACTCAATCCTTCAACGTGTTCGTGAACTAGTTGTTCAAGCTGGAAACACAGGTACACAGGATAAAACTACTGATCTTCAATCTATTCAAGATGAGATTAAAGCTCTACAAGAAGAAGTAGATGGTATCTCAAATCGTACAGAGTTTAACGGTAAGAAATTGTTAGATGGTACATTTAAAGCTCCTGCTGATCCTGCAGCACCAGCTGCTGGTGAGCAATCTTTAGTTTTCCAAATCGGTGCTAATGCAACTCAACAAATTTCAGTGAACATCGAAAAAATGAGCACTGATGCACTAGGAGTTAAAGATCCAGCTGATACAACTGGAAGAACAATCTTAGCTAATCAATCTGTAAAAGATATTGATGTAACTAAATTTGCTGATAATGCAGCAGATGCAACAGATGTTGGTTTTGATACTCAATTGAAAATCGTTGATGCTGCTATCAACCAAGTATCTGCTCAACGTGGTAAACTTGGTGCAGTACAAAACCGTCTAGAGCACACAATCAACAACCTTAGTGCTTCTTCTGAAAACTTAACAGCTGCTGAGTCTCGTATTCGTGACGTTGACATGGCGAAAGAAATGAGTGAGTTCACTAAGAACAACATTCTTTCTCAAGCGTCTCAAGCTATGCTTGCACAAGCGAACCAACAGCCACAAAACGTACTTCAATTACTACGTTAATGACAGGCCCCTATATGGGGCTTTTTTTTATGCTTCTTTTCTTCACATTTTCTTCAGTCTTATGATTCTTAAATCCCTCTGTTAAATCATGATAAATGACCTTTAATTTTGGCATACTCTAGCGAAACGATCATAGTTAATGAGACTTTATCCTTATTTATTCCTTTTTTGTTAAACATATTCCAGTTAAGTTCGATAAATGGATTGTAAGGCTTACAAAAAAATTCTAATTTAGAACTTTTGGATAAGGACGTCCAATTGGTTCAAACACACGGAGGTCATTTAACATGAGAATTAACCACAATATCGCAGCACTTAACACATTGAACCGTTTGTCTGCCAACAATGGAGCAGGGCAAAAGAACATGGAAAAGCTTTCTTCTGGTCTTCGAATCAACCGTGCAGGAGATGACGCAGCAGGTCTTGCCATCTCTGAGAAAATGCGTGGACAAATCCGCGGATTAGAAATGGCGTCTAAAAACGCACAAGATGGTATTTCTCTTATTCAAACAGCCGAAGGTGCATTAACTGAAACTCATGCGATTCTTCAACGTATGCGTGAATTGACAGTTCAAGCGGGTAACGTGGGTACTCAACAAACAGAAGATTTAACAGCTATTCAAGAAGAACTCGATGCTTTGGTTGAGGAAATTGATGGTATTTCTCAGCGTACAGCATTTAACGGAAAGCAACTGTTGGATGGTACTGTTGAGGATGGATTCCAATTTCAAATTGGAGCGAACATTGAGCAAAATATCAATGTAAAGATTGGTAAAATGGACGCTGAAACACTGACTGTCAAAGATATTAAAGTAAATGAAGAAGGCTTTAACTTTGACACTGAAGTAGCAAAAATCGACGTAGCAATCGGCGCTGTATCTAAACAGCGTTCAGCTCTTGGTGCAGTCCAAAACCGTCTAGAGCACACAATCAATAACCTTGGTGCTTCTGCTGAAAACTTAACAGCTGCTGAGTCTCGTATTCGTGACGTTGACATGGCGAAAGAAATGAGTGAGTTCACAAAGAACAACATTCTTTCTCAAGCATCTCAAGCAATGTTAGCGCAAGCAAACCAGCAGCCGCAAAACGTACTTCAATTATTACGTTAATGAAAAAGCCCCCTTTAAAGGGGCTTTTTTTTGTTTCAATCGAATGACAGCAAGTGCTCTAGACGAAAATCAGGAACCGCTTCATGGAAAAAAGCTCGGTTGCCTTCATCGTTCTTTTGATCCCATTGCTTCCACCATTCAGCGGTTTCTCCTGAGGTGTCAGCTTGAATCATGTCGTTCAGCTGTTCTAAGTTGATGATTTCTCTCGGTTCTGTTAAGAAAGAATGCATCCGGTGATACGCTTCAAGTCGTTTGGGCTGTTTTGTGACAATGGCGTATTGTACGTAGCGATTTAAAAATTCCTGTACGAACGTCAAATGGGGGATGGGGGTTTCCCCTTTTAACTCGACACCGTCCCACGCCATATCAGCAATTGCACAAAGCCACCAGCCAAGTTCACTCGTTTGCTGCATTTGTTGTAATGTGTCCTTTTCAAAAGACAGCCACTCATTTTTTTGTGCGTGTTTGAGCGTACGGTGAAGTGTTTGTGCTTCGAGGGCTGCCTTTGTCATGCCCTGCCCATGAATGGGATCTAACGTACACAAGGCATCGCCCATCACCAATAATCCACTTGGCCAATCCTGCATGTGTTCATAGTGATGTCTCACGCAAGAAGGAACTCTAAATCCTTTTGGTTTTGTAAAGGGCGTTAAATGGGTGATGGCTTCTGCTATCGCTGGATGGGTCAGTGCAGCGGTTTCTGAATCAAATTGATCTGCATCCGTTGTTGCATAATGTGAACCGCCAGCTGCAGAAAGAAGCACAGCTACTAAATCATGATCTACCCGTTCAAACAGCCCTGTTGGAATTTGCTTGTCTGGCTGGCCAACTACAACCATTGATTGCAGGGGTGGCGCACCTGATGGTATTTGATAATATCTTGTGCTGTATCCTAGAAACACACTTAACTCATCAGTCTGTGGCAAGGTTAATCCAGCGTCTTTCAACCATTTTGGCAACTTAGACATTCTTCCAGACGTATTGATCACTAAGTCTGCTTTCATTTCATGAAGGCTGCCAGGTTTTACTTGCCGGTTCTTCACGATGAGCCCCATGACCTGATTTGTTCCCTCTTTAAACTGAAGGGAGATGGCTTCATGTTTTTCTAAAAACTGCACACGTTCCTCTTTTACCATTCTTTGCATCAATACCCACTCTAGCATTGCGCGTCTTGTGACGGCAGTTTCTTCTGTATCAGTGAGCGTTAACTCGCCATCTTTTGTGATAAATCGAGAGGTTTGATGCATGGTATTAAATCCGCCCATTACCAGTAACTCTTTTGTATAACCAGGAAATAGACGTTCAACGATTTGCTTGCCAAGTGGCAGCATTCTATGTGGATGAAAGGCTTGAGGAGTGCCGAGACGATTCTCAGGAGAGTCTGGCAGTTCATCCTTTTCAATAATCAAAACTTGATGATAAAACGTTGATAAAACTTTTGCAGCGAGCATCCCGGTGATACCTCCGCCAATGACGATTGCCCGCTCATATTTCATGGGTTGTGTCACAACATGCGCCTCCAATGAATATACAAAATGGTTACATGACCATTTCATCATATGTTGATTCATTAATTATAGCAAATATACGTTTGAATATAGAAAGGAAAGTACTTCTTTTTACTCGTAAATATGAAGAATTTCTTCTAATCATCATTATTATTTTAAAAAGTAACTATTAATTTAAGAAGAACGACCGATAAACTATATAAGGGGGTAGAGAAATTGGATATACTACAGAGTATTGTGACAGCAGCACCTTATATGATGCAGATTTTAAAAAACGAAGTGACGATGGGTGTCATTGATCGAGAGAAATTCTTGCTGTATTTGCCATCGAAAGATGTGGATTTTCAAATTCATGCTGGAGAACTCATTAAACCAGATGATTTAAATATGAAAAAAGCGCTCAGAGGTGAAACATCAAGTACGTTTGTACCTGAATCGGTCTATGGAATACCGTTAAATGCAATGGGTTTGCCAATTTTTGATGAAAATCAACAAGTGATTGGTGCACTCGCTTTAGGTTTTCCGCTTAAAAATCAATTAGAGCTTGAAGCGTATATGGAGTCATTAAATGACATCATTCATAGTATTCAAGAAAAGGTGCATGTGGTGGCGGCGCATTCGGAGGAGCTTTCTGCGACAAGTGAGGAAATGACCTTACAAACGCAGCAAACACTTGAAAGCTCGAAAAAAACATCTGATATTACAAAAATGATTAAGGGCATTTCGAAACAAACGAGTTTGCTGGGATTGAATGCGTCAATCGAAGCAGCCAGGGCAGGAAAAGAGGGGGCTGGATTTAGTGTTGTAGCCAGTGAGGTTCAAAAGCTTTCAAGTGAAACTTCACGTGCAACAGAAAATATTGAAAGTTCACTGCAAGGAATTTCCTCTAATATACATACATTACTTGAGAGTATGGACCATATGAAAGGTTCATCATCAGAGCAGGCTTTACTTGTGACAGAGTTTAGTGAAATTGTGGAACGACTGACGAGCGTAAGTAAAGAAATGAAAGAATTCATGCAGCATGTGATGTCAACGTAAAAAACGAATCCAAAAGGGATTCGTTTTTTTGATACGCTATCTTCTTTTGTTACGGTCAAAGCGATAATCGTATGTTTCTCCTTTTACCACATTTAAAAATTCATGCCCAATTTGAACAAGCTGTCCATTTTTCCATTTGATGAGAGGGTCTTTGTCAGGGTATTTCCAGTAAATCGTTTTCTTTCGGTGGGTGAGTTTGTTTTCAATCTCTGCTCTAACTGCGTTCTCCTTTAGTTTCCCTCCGCTATGTCGATAGGTGTTGATGATATATGTTCCGTCAGGTGATGTCATCGAGCGGATAAAGGTTCCGTGAGATACGCCTTGAAGAGAAAAACATTTCCAGTAAATGATGCCAGCGAAGCTAAGGATTAAGATGACAAAGGTGATGGTGGTTTTCTTTTTTAACATGAATTCCTCCAGATGTAGATCACAATATTTCTAATTTATGAGAGAGAATGCAAAAAGATTCATATAGTCCAAAAGTTCTATTCATTTCAATTATCGGTCATTTTTTCTCAAAATTCAACAGATAGCCGAAAAGATAAGGAAAATTTAAGGATGTATTAAGTCGATAGGTCATGCGAAATCCCTTTACAAAAGAATTTAAGATCAGTAGACTTATGCTCATATAGAGAAATGGGGAAGATGGAATGACGCAAATCATTGATACATATCAAAGTTATGAAGAGCTTTCCGCTCATGAAAGAGAGGGAATCGACTATCAAATTCTTCACGAGCGGAAAGGAGATCAGCTTTTGGTTTTGTCCCCTCATGCTGGGGGAATTGAATCTGGCGTGAGTGAGCTCATTCATGAAATCGCAAGTGATGATTCTATGTATTTATTTGAAGGCCTTAAAGTGAAAGGCAATCATGTGCTTCATATTACAAGCACACGTTTCAATGAGCCGGTCTGCCTTTCTCTAGTGCATGCCCATCATTACACGTTTGCGCTCCATGGCTACGGGGAAACGGAGGTGCTTCAAACATTAGTGGGCGGGACAGACAGAGAAAAAGCGGCAGAAACAGTGAAACGTTTAACGCTTAATGGATTTCCCGCAGTGCTGCTATCTGAATCTGATCGCTATTCTGGAACACACCCTCACAATATTAATAATCAATGTCTGACCGGAAAAAGTGTACAACTTGAAATCAGTCAGGCTCAAAGAAGAGCATTCTTTCAAGACTTCAGACGGCGCTATCGCCGTGAAACGCAAAATGAGCAATTTTATCGGTACACAAATGTACTCAAGCAAGTATTAAATCTTTATGGATAAACCCTGTCGCCCTATGCAGAAGAGGCTTACGTTTGATAAACAGCTTCTTTTTCCGCGACCTTCTCGGCTTTCATTAAATAAGATGTAAACTCTTGTTGGAAGCGAATGCCTGCTTTCCGCTGTTCGAACAAGGCGAGCCGCTTTTCAGCGAAAGCCCAGGTGACATGAAATGTTTGCGCAATGTGCAAAATGGCTTGCTGCCGAAGGTTTGGAAGCTTCATTTGCATCAGCATAAAGGTCGGCACACAAAAGTGATACATGAATTGTTTAGCCTGAAACTCTTGCAGTTCTCGAAAGAGTTTGTGCATCTTGAAATGGTTGCCTGCATGCTTCAGCACATGACAAAGCTCGTGGGCAAAATCCTGCCATTGTTCCTCTGACGAAAGAGATCTGTTTAATATAATACTGTAAAGACCTTGATGTTTGATCATCATGCTGCCAGTATCCTCATAGTGGACCCATACATGAAATTCAGAAGCGATCCTTTGCATGTCTCTATAAGCAGGACCGCTTATTTGTAATTTGGCATATAACCGCTTAATCTCTTCTTCTAAATGGGTTAAAAAACCAGTCATTTAAAAACCTCCAAGCAAACATATGTTCTGTTTTTGGCGTAAAAGAAAAGTCCATATAGGACTAAATAGCTAATGAAGCTATTACTTACTTTTAATATCGGCTTATTTTTAACAATTTTAACATAAAATCAAGGAAAAATGGAATTAATTCCTGTTTTTTTCTTCATTTTTGCGTTTTCCATTACTAAAAAGAGTGGATTGAATTCAAATTTTACCATAGTCTTATCACTAAAACAAACACAAGTTGTCTTACGAACGCCACCAATTGATGAGAAAGATCAATTCAATTTAGCAAAAGGGAGTGCAGAACATGGTAGAAATTTATCAAGATTTTATTCCAGTTGGAAACGGGAACCGCCCAGGATACGCCATGACACCGATGTATGTGACGGTGCATAACACAGCAAACACGTCAAAGGGAGCGGATGCAAAAAGTCATGCGGCATATGTGAAACGCCCAACGACAGCGGAAAGCTGGCACTTTACAGTGGATGATCATGAAATCTTTCAGCATCTGCCGTTAAATGAAAATGGCTGGCATGCAGGGGACGGAAATGGAAATGGGAACAGAAAATCGATCGGGATTGAAATTTGTGAAAATGAAGATGGGAATTTCCAACAAGCGGTCAAACATGCGCAATGGCTCATTCAAAAGCTGCTGAAAGAGCATAATATTCCACTAGCGAATGTGGTCACACATCAGCACTGGTCTGGAAAAGCATGTCCGCGTCTGCTTCTCGCTACATGGGATGAATTTAAAAAAGGAATTGAAACGGCAGGAGACCCTGAAACGGTCATCACGTATGTCGTCAAAAGCGGGGATACGTTAACGAGTATTGCCAAAGCTCATGACGTCACAGTTCAAGATCTTCAGAAGTGGAATAACATTAGCGACCCGAACAAGATTCAAATTGGACAGGTTCTCAAAATTTATCGAAATGATGGAAAAATGATGTATGAGCTGCCAGATGGGATTTTAAAGGTGACTTCGCCTCTAACGAAGGGAGAGCACGTACGCCTCGTCCAAAAAGCGCTTGCTGCTGTTTATTTTTACCCTGATAAATCGGCTGCAGATAAAGGCATCGATGGTGTTTACGGAGAAAAAACGGCGAATGCCGTAGCGCGCTTTCAGCTGGTGAACGGTCTGACAAGTGATGGGGTATACGGTCCTAAAACGAAGGAGAAGCTGCTTAAACTGTTAAATCAGTGAGTGTTTCTGTTTGTATGATTGGATGGCTGTTTCACTCTTTTCAATTAATCGCTTAGTATATGGGGACGGCTGATATTCGGCAAACTGAACATATCTCAGTTGTTTGATTTTCTTTTTCATTTTGGCACCTCAATCGTTGCAGCGTATAGTGTATTGTATGCAAGTCTATGTGAAAATGGAAGCAGGACGCGGATTTCGTTCCGCGTCCTTTAGTGTAATCAAGCCTTTTTATTTTTATACTCATCCAGAAGCTGTTCATTCTTTTTAAAAATTCGCTCAGTATGGGGGCTTACCTTATAATCGGCCATACTGATATGGCGTTTTTTCTTTAAAATCTTAAAAGGGTTTTTCTTAGGATTGTTGTTATCCCCTTGAAGTGCGTGGTCCATCTTCATCACCTTCCTCTTCGTCAGGCAAGATTAGGTCATAAATTGTTGTAAGTGATGTCATTAATAAATAGTCGAACTCCGTGACAATCTCATCGGAGGTGAGCTTAATGACAAAATGAGCATCTGCTACAGAAAATGGGATGAGCACCAAATGACCGAAATCATCGTAATATACTTCCTGCCTGTCAAGCTTCGCCTGAATAAGAGCCCGCTGGTCAAGTGTCCGAAGCAGGTCGTCTTTTTGTTCCTGCATATCGTATGGACAAAGCACCGCTTGAATATTCATCTTGTCGGCAAAAGAATAAATCAGCCGCTCAATTCCCTCTATATATGCCTCTACACTTCCATAATATACATGGATCGGTTCATTTTTCAATAGGTATTGGTACGTTTTTAGTTTATTGAGGTAAGAATGAAGCAGATCGTTATTTTGTTCAAGGAGTTGATGGGTGTCGGTTTCCAGCTCATGATTTCCGAGTTTCTTAATATAGGAGCTAAGAAAGATGAAGGCATCAGTTAATGCGAAAAATACGGCAATGATCAAGTAGTTTATTTCTATGGATATGATTGGAAACCCTGCTTCATGAAAAAATGTCCTGCAGGAAAAGGGTTTTTAAGTGTGCGGGCAAATAAAAAAAGACCTGTTAGACAGGTCTTTGATATTAGAGAATCGCATTTAACACAAAGTATATAAGAGCTCCTAGAGTTCCTGAAATCGGTAATGTAATCACCCAAGTGACAAGCATACGTTTTGCCGTACCCCAGTTAACCCCTTTGACTCTGTGTGCAGAACCTACACCTAGAATAGAAGATGAGATAACGTGAGTCGTACTAACAGGTAAGTGAATAAACGTCGCACCGAAGATAATAGCTGCACCCGTTAAGTCGGCAGATACTCCGTTTACTGGACGAATTTTCATAATTTTACCGCCGACTGTTTTGATAATCTTCCAGCCGCCGATAGAAGTACCGAGTCCCATTGCAAGCGCACAAGAGAATTGTACCCAGAAAGGAATGTCGTCTGTTGTATGCAAATTACCTGCAATTAAAGCCATCGTAATAATTCCCATCGCTTTTTGCGCATCGTTTGTCCCATGGGTATACGATTGCAGTGCAGCCGTTAAAATTTGAACACGTCGGAATTGTTTATTTGTTTTTGCGAGATTGTTGTTTCTAAATATAATTTTGATAATGGTATACACGATATATCCCAATACGAAAGCTAGGATAGGTGAAAGCAAAAGTGCTTGAATGATTTTAATGAATCCCGAATAGTTTAAAGCGCCAAAACCGGCAGAGGCAATAACCGCTCCTGCAATTGATCCGATTAATGCATGTGAAGAACTACTCGGAATCCCGTAATACCAAGTAAGCAAGTTCCATGTGATGGCCGCAATTAAAGCAGCCAAAATCACAACAGAGCCGTTTTGAAGTGTAAATGGATCTGCGATATCTTTTGTAATGGATTTTGCCACACCTGTAAATGTCATTGCTCCTAAGAAGTTCATGAACGCTGCCATGATGATCGCATGTCTAGGCTTTAATGCCTTCGTTGAAACTGAAGTCGCAATGGCATTTGCTGTATCGTGGAACCCGTTAATGAAATCAAAAGCAAGTGCACAAATGACAATAAGTATGGTAAGGATGAGTAATGTGTCCATGTTTAACTAACCCCGTTACGCATTCTTCATAATGATTGTTTCTAGATTGTTGGCAACACTTTGACAGGAATCAGCGATTTCTTCAAGTGTTTCGTAAATTTCTTTGTATTGAATCACTTTAATTGGATCTGTTTCTTTTCCAAACAAGTTCTTTAATGATTTACGATGAAGATTGTCACAATTATGTTCAATCTCTTTGATCTTGATTGCGTGCGGATGAATATCTTTCAAGCGATTTTCAGCTAGTAGATCAATTGTGATTAAAATTTCTTTCGCACACTCTCTGATGTAGTGGCTGAATTTGTCGATATGTTCGTCAGAGCTTGTAATTGAGTAAATTTCTAATGTTGCGGAAAAATGCTCAATTCCATCTAAAACATCATCGAGGCTATTCGTCAATTGAAGAATGTCTTCACGTTCAATCGGTGTAATAAAGGCTTTGTTCAGCTCTTTAATCATGGTATGAACATGATTATCACCTTTTGTCTCATATTCCTTCAAT
Source organism: Bacillus sp. FSL M7-0791 (assembly GCF_038627085.1). Taxonomy (NCBI): domain Bacteria; kingdom Bacillati; phylum Bacillota; class Bacilli; order Caryophanales; family Bacillaceae; genus Bacillus; species Bacillus sp. FSL M7-0791. The sequence continues at coordinate 1,186,305 of NZ_CP152022.1, forward strand.
GTGTCAGAAAATTCTTTCAGAGTGGTTTGATTTGTTACTTTATAGCTAACAAAATACTCAGCAGTTTCATCTAAATTTTTAGCAATTTCCGTTAACAAGACGGAAAACTTGTCTTTTTTCCTTTTTAACATGTAAAAACCCTCCATTGTATAAATGAGACAATGCACACATCAAATAATTATATATTCTTTTGTCGAAAAAAAACAGGTGTAGTCGAAAATTTCTTCACTTTTTCTATTTGATCTTATTCTGACCTAAAGATGTGATCTCAACACACCTTTTTCTAAAAGGGGAAAAGCAACGAAAAAAGCGGGCCATATTTGGCGCCGCTTAAAGGCTAAGAAGCTGAATGAATCAGCTTAAACCGTTCACAAACAAGAAGCATATCCTCTTTGAATTCTAAACTGTATGATTGGAGTGCTTCTGTGAAAAATTCTTTATGTTCTCTGTACCAATAGTCATAAGATAAGTCGCCTTCACCCTCTGCTTGTGCAAATGATACGGGGACTTCATTCATTGGCATAACATCAACATGTGTAATTTCAATGATGGCTTTTGGTTCTTCTTGGCTGTCCAAAATGACCGCATATTGTCCGGGTTGTGGAAGCGGCTCCTGTTCCTTTTCATAAAAAAGGTGTCCAGAACAAGTGGCTGTTTTTTTTCCTTGCTTTACAAGATCAAGCAAATGATCAGGATCTGAGCCGAATGCCCACGCCGAAACAAACGCGTCATCAGGTGCTTTTTCTGATTTCTCTTTCCAATAGTCTTCCCAAAATAATCTGCATTTGTTGTTCAATGTTTTTCCCCCTCTTTGTTGTGTTTATTATACCTTGAAGCTGAATCGTTGGAAATGGTGTGTCTTTATTCCTAATAAGTGAGTGCGTCATATGTTTTGAAAAACAATGTTTGATTTGGGAAATGTAGGATGATAGGATGAAAATTTTTGAAATTTTAGAATAATCTATTGTATTCTGGTCAAGAAGTCGGTAAGGTCAAAGTAAGAATATGGAAGGGGTGTTGTTCATGAAACGCATTTCTCTAACTGTTTTGTCCATATGTCTGTTTGTTTTCTCGTTTTTTCTGCCTGTCAGCCAAGTCAATGCGAACGAATCTCATGGGAGTAAAGTAGCTGTTGGTAAAGATGGCATGGTGGCTACTGCTCACCCGCTGGCATCAGAAGTAGGTGCTGATGTATTGAAGAAAGGTGGAAACGCAGTGGATGCTGCTGTTGCCATCCAGTACGCACTGAATGTGACAGAGCCAATGATGTCTGGAATTGGCGGCGGTGGTTTTATGATGGTTTATGATGGAAAGACAAAAGAAACATCCATCATCAATAGTAGAGAACGAGCACCACAGGGCGCAACACCTGACATGTTTTTAACGGATGAGGGAAAAGTCATCCCATTTGCTGAGCGATCCACACACGGTAATGCGGTTGGTGTTCCAGGGACAGTAAAAGGTCTCGAAGCAGCATTAGATAAGTGGGGAACCCGTTCGATGAAGGAATTGATTGAGCCTTCCATTCAGCTTGCAGAGGATGGATTTGAAATTGATTCTGTTCTAGCAAAAGCCATTGAAGATCATCAAGAAAAGCTGAAAAAAACGGCCGCAGCGCCAATCTTTCTTCCAGATGATCAGCCGCTCAAAGAAGGCGATCTGCTTGTACAGCCAGGTCTTGCAAAAACATTTAAGCTCATTGCGAAAAAAGGAAGCAAAGCATTTTATGAAGGAAAAGTAGCAAAAGCACTTGCAAAGACAGTCCAAAATTTTGGCGGAACGATGACAACTGATGACCTTGGTCGTTATGAGGTCAAGACTGACAAGCCTATCTGGGGGGACTATAAAGGATACCAGCTTGCAAGTATGCCTCCACCAAGCTCAGGCGGTGTGTTTATGCTGCAAATACTCAAAATACTAGATCACTTCAATCTATCACAATATGACCCCAAATCATTCGAAAAATATCAGCTGCTAGCTGAAACAATGCATCTCTCCTATGCTGACCGTGCTGCATATGCAGGCGACCCCGAATTCGTAGATGTTCCACTAAAAGGACTACTAGACGATGATTACATTTCAAAAAGAGCTTCTCTCATTCAATTAGATCAAATGAACAAAAACCCGAAAGAAGGGGATCCATGGGCGTATGAGGATGAAAAAAATCCATCCCCAATTATCCCGCAGCCAGAAGATAAAACCATTGGCGAGACCACTCATTTTACTGTTGCTGATCAGTGGGGAAATGTCGTGTCATTCACAACAACCATTGAACAGTTATTTGGTACAGGGATTCTTGTTCCGGAATATGGCTTTTTCTTAAACAATGAACTAACAGATTTTGACGCAAGACCAGGCGGAGCAAATGAAGTCCAGCCGAATAAGCGTCCATTATCCAGTATGACCCCGACCATCATATTTAAAGATAACGAGCCGGTCATGACTGTGGGCTCACCTGGAGGAACGACTATTATTGCTTCTGTTTCACAAACCATATTAAACTTGCTTGAATACGACATGGAGCTGCAAGATGCGGTGGAAGAGCCGCGGATTTATACAAACAGTACAACTTCTTACCGTTACGAAGTAGGTGTTCCCCTTGATGTAAGAACGAAGCTAAATGATATGGGTCATCGTTTTGGCAGTTCACCTATTGATATAGGAAATGTGCAAGCCTTACTCATTGATCGGAAAGCAGGGACATTTACAGGAGTAGCTGACTCCTCGAGAAATGGAACCGCTGTTGGTGTCAATTTAAAGCTTTCTGCCGATTAAAACCATTTCCCGGGAAAAGAAGCGCCTCTTCAAGATGGCGTTTCTTTTTTTGTTTAAAAGAAAAACAGAGTTGACACCTGTGAATAGTTTGAATAATATATAGACTAACATCAATCATACATAGCTGATCGGACAACCGAAGGCTCTTGGCAATTTGAAGTACAGGACTGTGATGTATTTCAGGTGGCTAAGGGTCTTTTTTGCGTATGAAACGGCAAGGTTGGTGTCACTATTTTTGATAACGGGGGAGCGGGATAACATGAAAAAGTGGAAATGGGTCTGGGTCGTGACCATTATATTCGTCTTGGCTGTGACGAGTACTGCATGCTCAAACGCAAACGAAGCCTCAAGCCAAAAGGGAAAGGTTGAGCTGTTAAATGTTTCGTATGATCCTACACGTGAATTGTATCAGGAATACAATCAAGCCTTTCAGACGTATTGGAAAGACAAAACAGGTGAGGATGTCACGATCAAGCAGTCTCATGGTGGATCAGGAAAGCAGGGAAGATCGATTATTGATGGACTCGAGGCAGATGTGGCAACACTGGCTTTAGGGTATGACATTGATGCGATTGCAGATCGCGGACTGCTTTCAAAAGATTGGCAAAAAGAATTTCCAAATCAGTCAACACCGTATACATCGACCATTGTGTTTCTTGTGAAGAAAGGGAATCCCAAAAATATTAAAGATTGGGACGACTTGATTCGGCCAGGTGTGTCCATCATTACGCCAAATCCGAAAACGTCCGGCGGTGCGAGATGGAATTACTTAGCTGCATGGGCCTACGCCGATAAAACATTTCATGGGAATGAAGAAAAAACAAAGGATTTTGTCAAAAAGCTATATGAACATGTCGAAGTCCTTGATTCAGGTGCACGCGGAGCCACAACGACCTTTGTTGAACGCGGACTTGGGGATGTGTTAATTGCATGGGAGAATGAAGCCTATTTAACGCAGCACGAACTAGGCAAAGACAAATTTGAAATTGTCACCCCATCAATTAGTATTCTAGCGGAGCCGTCTGTTGCGGTCGTTGATCAAAATGTGAAACGTAAAGGAACAGAGAAAGTGGCGAAGGCTTATTTAGATTATTTATATTCTAAAAAAGGGCAGGAAATTGCGGCGAAAAACTATTATCGCCCTAGAAATCAAGAAGTCTTAAACAAATATAAAGACCAGTTTAAAAAGATTGATATGGTGACGATTGATCAAGCGTTTGGCGGGTGGAGAAAGGCGCAGAAAAGATTTTTTGATGATGGCGGATTATTTGATCAAATATACAGCGGACAAAAATAGGGGGCGATGTGATGAAGAAAGCACATACAGCCACCAATAAAAGAAAACGTATATTGCCTGGATTTGGGCTGAGCCTTGGGGTGACGCTCGTTTATGTGAGTGCGATTGTCGTCATTCCTTTATCCATGGTATTTATTTGGACGGCTTCATTAGGAGCAGAGGGGATTTGGAAGGTGTTTACCGATGCAAGAGTATTGAAGTCTCTTCAGCTGACCGTGACGACTTCCTTTGCAGCTGCTCTCATCAATGCAGGGTTTGGTGTACTGATTGCCTGGGTTCTCGCCAGGTACACATTCCATGGAAAGAAAATCTTAGATGCTCTCATTGATTTGCCTTTTGCTCTCCCAACAGCTGTTGCGGGTATTGCCCTGACCACCCTCTATTCTCCTAATGGATGGATTGGTCAATTTCTGCATATAAAGGTGGCGTACACACCGATTGGGATTATTTTGGCACTGATTTTTATTGGCATTCCATTCGTTATCCGAACCGTTCAGCCTGTGATAGAAGGGCTTCAGCAGGAAGTCGAAGAGGCTGCGGCGATTCTTGGTGCGACAAGGAGACAGACCTTTTTTCACGTACTGCTGCCGGCCCTGTTTCCTGCGGTGATGACTGGATTTTCACTTGCGTTTGCAAGAGCGCTAGGTGAATATGGCTCTGTTGTGTTTATTGCTGGAAATATTCCGTTTAAAACAGAAATTACACCGCTGATGATCATGTCCAAGCTTGAACAGTATGATTATCATGGTGCAGCAGCGATTGCATGCTTGATGCTGCTTCTTTCGTTTTTCATCCTGTTATTGATTCACGGCATTCAGTGGTATGTTGAGCGGAAAAAACAAGTATACGTGAGGTGAAACCATTGGAGAGAGAGCTTAGTCATCAGCACCATGTTCAGTATAAAAGTCCTGTAACCGAATCTAAAGGGGTGAAAATCCTCTTGATTACGGTCGTGTATGCTTTTTTGATTTTATTTTTACTCATACCGCTGATCGCCGTTTTTTCAAAAGCATTTGAGAAAGGGTGGAGTTCATACCTTCTGGCCATCTCACATCCAGATACACTCGCGGCGATCAAATTGACTGTTTTCATTGTCGTCGTCACCTTGCCGCTTCAAATGATCTTTGGGGTAAGTGCTGCATGGCTTATCACAAAATTTAATTTCCGCGGAAAACGTTTGTTAACGACTGTGATTGATCTCCCGTTTGCCGTTTCGCCTGTGATTGCTGGACTTGTATTTGTGCTTTTATTTGGTTCAAACGGGCTTTTAGGACCTTGGCTTATGGCGAATGGATGGAAAGTCATTTATTCTGTACCAGGCATGATCCTAGCCACCATATTCGTTACATTTCCGTTTATTGCCAGAGAATTAATCCCGTTTATGCAGCATGAAGGCATTCATGAGGAGGAAGCATCGCTCACACTTGGTGCAAACGGATGGAAGACTTTTTTCTTTGTGACACTGCCGAATATCAAATGGGCTCTTTTTTACGGTGTCATTTTAGCCGGGGCAAGAGCGATTGGTGAATTTGGTGCCGTGTCGGTTGTATCAGGTCATATTCGAGGCATGACCAATACGATGCCGCTTCATATCGAAATTTTATACAATGAGTACCAATTTCAAGCCGCTTTTGCTGTGGCGTCTCTCATGGCGTTTGTGGCAGTCATTACTTTAATCATTAAGCAAATCATTCAGCAGAGGGATCACCGGCTTGGCAAGCGGTCAACATAAATGGAGGGATCGGCCTTGGGGATTACAGCAAAACAAATATCAAAACAATTTGGTCAGACAAAGGTTTTGCAAAACGTGGATTTATCGATAAGAAATGGTGAATTAATCTCTTTACTAGGACCATCTGGCTCTGGGAAAACGACTTTATTAAGAATCATTGCAGGTCTTGATTATGCCAATAACGGACAGATTTTATTTGGAGATCAGGATTACACACACATTCCAGTACGAAAACGGCAGATCGGTTTTGTATTTCAGCAATATGCGCTTTTTCGAAATATGACGGTTTTTGATAATGTGGCATATGGGCTGAAAATGAAACCTAGAGGAGAAAGACTGCCTAAAAAAGACATCAAAGAGCGGGTACATGAGCTTTTAGAGGTTGTTCAGCTTACGCAGTTTGAGCAGCGGTATCCAGATCAGCTGTCAGGCGGGCAAAAGCAGCGTGTGGCACTGGCGCGCGCACTTGCCGTTCAGCCGAAGGCACTCCTCTTAGATGAACCCTTTGGTGCACTTGATACAAAGGTGAGGAAAGAATTAAGGCATTGGCTGAAAAAAGTTCATCGTGACTTTCAAATGACCACCATTTTTGTGACACATGATCAAGAAGAAGCATTCGATATTGCTGATCGTGTTGTGGTGATGAATGAAGGAAGAATCGAAAAAATTGGCACAAAGGAAGAAATGGCAGTGCAGACAGACAATCTATTTGTATCTGAATTTTTAGATATAGGAAGCCACATTTAACAAGCAGTATAGAAGATTAGAAGGAAGAGACGCGGTGATGACTGCGTCTTTTTTTTATTTAAATTTCCCTAGGGACATTGACTTATAATTTTGAATATTATAATATCTTTACAAAGGTAACAGCATTGAACATTTTTCAGAATTCATAATTGTAAGCGCTTTATAAAAGGTTCTATTCTAAAAATGTTCTTTCTTTTGTTACATGTGTTCATATTTATACCAAATGAAAGGGGTGGTTGTTTGAACAGCTTGTTTGAGTTAGATGAACAACTGATTAAGCTGCAGTTCGAAGCATCTTCGAGAGAGGAGGTGACCACATATTTAGCAGGGCGGTTAGAAGCTGGAGGGTACATTAAATCGAGCTTTTTACCAGCAGTGCTTGAAAGAGAAAAAACATATCCTACAGGCCTTCCACTGGCAGCCTTTGGGGTAGCGATTCCGCATACAGATCCTGAGCATGTGAACAAACCAGCGATTAGTGTAGCTACTTTAAAGGAACCTGTCATTTTTCATAAGATGGGAAGCCCTGATGAAACAGTGCAAGCCAAAATTGTGTTTGTCCTAGCAATCTCTGAGCCTAGCAAACAGCTTGTGATGCTGGAGAAGCTGATGACACTTTTTAGAAAAGAAGAGGTGATGACAAAGCTCTCACACATGACATCTTATGAAGAAGCAGTTGACGTGCTTCGGCAAGAATTAAACCAATAGCCATTCACGAAAATATGTAAGCGCTTTATCTGAAAAATTCAGGAGGTGGATGTATGATCAAGCAAGCCGTCGATTTTATATTAGACCTTGGACCAACTATTATGCTCCCGATTATTATGACGCTTTTCGGTATGATTTTAAGGCAGGGCTTTAAGAAATCCTTCAGGGCCGGTATTACGATCGGAATTGGATTTGTCGGTGTCAATCTTGTCATTAATTTGCTCGTGAGCGGACTTGGGCCAGCAGCAAAAGCCATGGTTAATTCCCTTGGGCTAAAGCTCGATATTTTGGATGTTGGATGGCCGATTGGAGCTGCCATATCCTTTGGTACACCCGTTGCCCCGCTCATGATTCCTCTTGTGCTTTTATTAAATGTCATCTTATTGTCCGTAAACTTTACGAAAACGCTGAATGTGGATATTTGGAACTTCTGGCATTTGATTTTCGCAGCCTCTGTTACTTACTACGCTTATCATAATATGTTCTTGGCTCTTGCTGTTGGCTTGATCGTCTCTGCGATCACGCTAAAATTAGCCGATTGGACGGCGCCGACAATCGAACACCATTTCGGATTAAAAGGCGTATCGATGGCTCATGCTGAAACGGTCAACTTTGCCCCGCTCATGTATGCGTCAAACCGCATCATTGATAAGATCCCTGGTTTAAACAAAATTCATGCTGATCCAGAAACATTGAAGAAACGCTTTGGCATTTTTGGCGAACCGCTTGTGATGGGTCTCATACTTGGTATCATTATTGGTCTTCTTGGCGGCTATGATGCAAAAGGTGTGATGACGCTCGGTATTCAAATGGCAGCAGTTCTTGTCTTAATGCCAAGAATGGTTGCGCTATTAATGGAAGGGCTGATTCCAATCTCTGAGGGCGCTCGTTCTTATATTCAAAAGCGTTTCCCAGGGAAAAATGTCTATATTGGTTTAGATACAGCGATTGTGATTGGTCATCCAGCGAATATGGCGGTAGCCCTTTTAATGGTGCCGATTACGATTTTGCTCGCAGTTGTCCTGCCATACAATGGCATGCTCCCGTTTGCTGACTTATCGGTTCTGCCATTTACAGTTGTCTGGGCAGTAGCAGCCGCTCGTGGAAATATTATTCGCGGTCTTATTAACAGTATTTTTACATTAATGATTGTCTTCTTTATCGCAACGAACCTTGCACCGCTTGCGACAACAATGGGGAAAGCAGTCGGCTTTGATTTCCCAGAAGGGGCAAACATGATTTCAGGTATTGACCTTGGTTCTCACGTTATTCCTTGGATCATGGTGAGACTTCTTGATCCGAGCAACCCTTACTTTATTGCAGCGATTATCTGTGCTTTGGCTTATGCGCTTCTATGGTACTGGGTGCGAAATGATATTAAAAAGCAGTATGCGAAAGAAATGGGCTTAGATCAAAAAGAACAATAAATGAGCTGGAGGGATTCTAATGGCGAAGAAAATATTAGTATCATGCGGAACGGCAGTTGCAACATCAACGGTTGTGGCTAAAAAGGTAGAAGAAACGTTAAAGGAAAAAGGATATGATGTCGTCGTGGAACAGTGTAAGGCATCTGAAGTCCCGCAAAAAGCGGAGGGTGCTGATTTAATTGTGACAACAACGCCTGTGAGTGATACAAAAGGGACACCTGTGATTCAAACATTATCCTTTTTAACTGGATTTGGTATTGAAGATGATATCGAGAAAATCATCGATCATATCAAGTAGAGAGTTATTGCATGGAGGAGCTTTTGCGGCTCCTTCTAGTGATCGAAAGGAGGAAGTCTCATGCAGCATCATGCTTATAGCCGAACGTCTGCAATGTTGTCTATTTTTCTTCCGGCTGTGCTCATCTGTCTGTTTTTTCTCTGGTCTCTTTATACGTTATGGTCAGCAGGACCTGACCCGTTAGCTGTGTTAGGCGTTTATACGCTGCCTATTCTCATGCTCTCTAGTATTACAGGACTGAACCAGCCGACTAACGTCATCATTAGTGAAGATCAACTGAAGATAGGGGCTTTTGGCAGATGGCACACATATGCAGTTTCTGATATTAAAGGAAAGCTTTTTTTAAAGCCTTATCCTCATATCGGGAAAGTCTATGTCAGGGTGGGGCCAGCTCGTATATTCGGAGGGCGCTACTGGATATCCAGTGAGATGAGTGAGTACAAGCAGCTTGTTCAAACACTGCAGGATTTTGCGAAGGGTGATGAAAAGGAGGATGCCGCTACATGAAATCAGCTGTCTTTTATTCTTCAGAGGACATTCGGTATGAGGAGCGGAACCGGCCAGTCATCGGTGATGATGAAGTTTTGTTAAAGCTGCGGGCCTGCGGCTTATGCGGAACGGATATTTACAAAGCAACGCATGAGACAGTACCTCCTGGGACGGTGTTAGGGCATGAAATCGCTGGTGATATTGTCGAGACCGGCAAGCGTGTGACAAATGTCCAGACGGGAGACAGGGTTTATGTGGCGCATCATGTGCCTTGTTTCACCTGTGACTTTTGTCAAAAGGGGTTTTATACGATGTGTCCGCAGTTTACAGCCACAAATGTAGAGCCGGGCGGGTTTTCAGAATATATCCGTGTACCTGCTTTGCATGTCAAGCACACGATGGGCAAGCTTCCAAAAGACGTATCGTATGAGCAAGGGGCGATGGTAGAACCGGTAGCCTGCTGTCTGCATGGGTTTGAACGAGCTCCTGTTCACCCAGGAGATTCCGTATTGATCCTTGGAGCGGGGCAAATTGGCTGTATTCAATTGCAGCTCGCCAAATATTATTTGGCTGGGAAAGTGATGATAACAGATGTGAATGAGAACAGGCTGCTGCAAGCGAGGAGCTTAGGTGCAGATGTGGCTTTCCATCCAGCAGCTGAGCCGGTTGAAAACCGGGTGATGAAAGAAACAGATGGAAAGGGAGCAGACCTCGTTATTATTTCTGTTGGGAGCAGTGCGCTTTTAAAAGAGGCGTTTCAGGCTGTAGCGCGAGGCGGGACGATTTTGGTGTTTGCTCATTTTCCAAAGGGAGATGTGGCCATTCCTGCTGAACGATTTTTCAATGATGAAGTGAAGGTAGTAGGAGCCTATTCCTCGCATCCATATCATTATCGTGAAGCCCTTGAGCTTTTGAAAGCAAAAGTGGTCAACACTGAAAAGATGGTAACGCATCGTTATCCGTTAAGCCAGCTGCTTCAGGCGATAGAATGTGCGAGGCATCCTGAGGGTGAGAGCGTCAAAATCATGATGTATCCAGATGAATGAGTGTATGAGATTAAAAGAGAAAGAGAAGTTCTTTGGAAAAGGGCTTTGCCTTTCTCTTTTTTTCTGACAAAAGATGAAAACGCTTAAAAATGAGAGAGAAATGCTTGACTTCGATGACACTTAAACGTATGATAATTACAAATGTAACACATAAGAACAAATGTAAAGGGGAGAGAAGAAATGCAAAAACAAATCACTTTGCCTGAACAGATTAGTCATGAGAAATTAGCAGATTTATATAAACAAATGTGGTTAGTGAGATATTTTGATGAAAAGGTCGATCAATTCTTTGCAAAAGGACTTATCCATGGCACCACTCATTTATGTGTTGGACAGGAAGCGTCAGCTGTTGGATCGATTGCCGTATTAGAAGATAAAGATAAGATCGTCAGCACACACAGGGGACACGGTCACTGTATTGCAAAAGGGGCCGAGGTTAATAAAATGATGGCTGAATTGTTTGGACGTGAAACCGGCTATTGTAAAGGAAAAGGCGGCTCCATGCATATCGCGGACTTAGAAAAAGGAAATCTTGGGGCAAATGGAATCGTTGGCGGCGGTATCCCGCTGGCAACAGGTGCAGCGCTCACATCTAAAATGAAGCAGGAAGGCTTTGTTGTTCTTTGTTTCTTCGGAGATGGCGCCACAAATGAAGGCAGCTTCCATGAAGCATTAAACCTTGCGTCTATTTGGGATTTACCAGTTGTGTTTATTTGTGAAAACAACCAGTACGGCATGTCTGGCCCTGTGAAAGAAATGATCAACATTGAAGACATTTCAACAAGAGCAGAAAGCTACGGAATGCCAGGGAAAACGGTTGATGGAAATGACATGGTCGAAATTATGAACACAGTTGATGAAGCAGTCAGCCGTGCGAGAGCGGGAGAAGGCCCATCGCTCATTGAAATGAAAACGTACCGCTGGAAGGGTCACTCTAAGAGTGATGCGAAAAAATATCGTACACGTGAAGAAGAGACAGAGTGGAGACAAAAAGACGGAATCAAACGCTTTAAGTCTCTCTTGATTGAACTGAATGTTTTGACAGAAGAGCAGGCAGCAAGCTTACAGGAAGAAGCAAAGCAGGAAATTGAAGCGTCTGTCGAATTCGCCAAAAACAGTAAAGAACCGTCAATTGACACACTATTAGAGGATGTATACGCCTAATTAGGAGGGGAATCACGTGACAAAAACAACAGTAAGAGAGATTTCATATTTAGAAGCCGTTCGAGAGGCTATGAGTCAGGAAATGAGAGAAAACCAAGATGTCTTCATTTTAGGTGAAGATATCGGCGTATATGGAGGTGCTTTTGGTGTCACGCGCGGCATGATTGAAGAATTCGGGCCAGAGCGCGTTCGCAATACACCTATCTCAGAGGCTGCCATCGCAGGTGGGGCAGTCGGAGCGGCTTTAACTGGTATGCGTCCGATTTTAGAACTTCAATTCTCTGACTTTATCACAATCGCAATGGATCAGCTTGTGAACCAAGCAGCCAAAACACGATACATGTTTGGCGGAAAAGGAAAGGTGCCGCTTGTCGTAAGAACACCAGCAGGATCAGGAACGGGTGCAGCGGCGCAGCACTCCCAAAGCTTAGAAGCGTGGATGGCGCATATTCCAGGACTTAAAGTGGTTCAGCCTTCAACAGCCTATGATGCAAAAGGACTTTTAAAAGCGGCGATGGATGATGACAACCCTGTCATTTTCTACGAGCACAAGCTTTTATATAAAACAATCGGTGAAGTGCCTGAAGAGCAATATTCCATTCCTCTAGGGAAAGCAGATGTGAAAAGAAGCGGGAAAGACGTCACGATTGTAGCAACAGCAATTATGGTACACAAAGCGTTAGAAGCGGCGAAGGAACTAGAAGCAGAGGGAATCGATGTTGAAATCATTGACCCAAGAACACTTGTCCCATTAGATGAAGAAACGATTATCGAATCTGTGAAGAAAACAGGTAAATGTATCGTCGTTCATGAAGCGGTAAAACGAGGCGGCTATGGCGGAGAGATTGCAAGTATGATAGCGGAAAGTGAAGCCTTTGACTTCTTAGATGCTCCAATTAAACGACTTGGCGGTCTTGCGGTCCCAATACCATACAACCCGACGCTGGAAAAAGCGGTCATTCCACAAGTGCCAGATATTATTGAAGCAGCAAAAGAGCTTGTGCGCTCTTAAGTAAAGGGGAGAAGATCATGCCAAAAGAGATATTTATGCCGAAGCTGAGCAGTACGATGGAAGTCGGCACCTTGCTTCAATGGTTTAAAGAAGAAGGAGATTCGGTTGAAATCGGTGAGCCTCTTTTTGAAATTATGACAGACAAGATCAATATTGAGGTGGAAGCCTATGATGATGGTATTTTTCTAAAGAAATATTATGAAGCCGATGATCAAATTCCAGTCAATGCTGTCATTGGATACATCGGAGAGGCAAATGAACATGTGCCAAGCGAACCGCCAGCACAATCAGATGAAGATTCAACAGGCAGTAGCGAATCGTCCTCATCAGACGCGGCTTCTTCCAGTTCTGCTGAAGCCCCAAAAACACCTAATGAAAAAGTACGTGCCACACCTGCGGCGAGAAAAACGGCAAAGGATCATCATGTAGCGATTCACGAGGTATCTGGCACAGGACCTAATGGCAGAGTTCAAAAGCGGGACGTCGAGGCGGCCGTCCACTCTAGTGAGAAAGAGCAGCGCGTGTCACCGCTTGCAGAAAAAGTGGCTGCTCGTGAAGGAATCGATTTAGCGAATGTTGCTGGATCTGGTGCACACGGAAAAATTATGAAGAGTGATGTAACGGCAGCAGTTGCACAAACAGCAGAGTCTTCTCCAGCGAAAACACAAAAACTAGCTGGCATGAGAAAAGTGATTGCTGATAGGATGTCACAAAGTGCCTTTACAGCACCGCACGTGACATTAACAAGTGAAATCGATATGACAAAAGCGAAAGAAATACGCAAACAGCTATTGCCAGCGATTGAAAAAGAGACAGGCTACAGACTGTCGTTTACAGAAATTATCATTCATGCGGTCAGCAACGTACTCACGCGCCACCCGCAGATCAATATGACGTTTGAACAAAATGAGCTCCATTTCCATGATGATGTGCACATTGGTCTCGCTGTCGCTGTAAAAGATGGCTTAATGGTTCCAGTCATTTCTCATGCGAACCAAAAAGGGTTAAAACAGCTGACAAAAGAGGCGAAAGAAATCGGCCGAAGCGCACGTGACCAAAAACTGCTGCCAGACCAGCTGAAAGGGTCCACTTTTACCATTAGTAACTTAGGGGTGTATGCCATTGATACCTTTACCCCGATTATTAATCAGCCGGAAGTGGCGATCTTAGGGGTTGGGCGCATTCAAGAAAAAGCTGTTGTAGTAGATGGAGAAATTCAGGTGCGGCCGATGATGGGCGTTAGTTTATCGTTTGATCACCGAGTAGTAGATGGCGCACCAGCGGCTGCCTTTTTAACAGATCTTAAAAAAGTGCTTGAACAACCATTTGAATTGCTAATGTAGGAGATGAATCGGATGACGAAAACGTATGATCTGACAGTCATTGGCGGAGGGCCTGGCGGGTATACTGCCGCCCTTCAAGCAGCTGAGCGTGGACGGAAGGTCGCATTGATTGAAGAGGATTTTCTAGGCGGTACTTGTTTAAATCGGGGCTGTATTCCTTCAAAGACGCTGCTCAAACATGCAGAAGTTATTGAATCAATTGAGAAGGCGAAAAGCTGGGGAATTGAAACAGGTGATTTGGTCCTTTCCTTCGATAAAATGAGAAAGCGCAAAGATGACGTCATTGAAAAGCTCAGAGGCGGAATTGCCTTTTTATTAAAGCAAGGAAAGATTGATGTATATAACGGCAGAGGTACAGCTGTTGCAAAGCACCGGATTGAGATTGAAAAGCAAGATGGGGCAGAATCGATCGAAACGAAAGAACTCATCATTGCTACTGGATCTTCACCTGCCATTCCGCCAATACCGGGCCTTAAAGACATTCAATTTGACACAAGTGATACGATCTTTGACATTCCAGATATTCCGGCTTCTGTCGTCATCATTGGCGGCGGTGTCATTGGACTTGAGCTGGCTTGTATCTTCCAGAGTCTTCAATCAAAAGTCACGATTATCGAAGCGGCTCCGTCTATTATTCCGCAAGAGGATGAGGAAGCATCTAAGCTGCTAGAAAGAGAATTAAAGAAAAAAGGCATCCATATCGCGAAGAAAACCACTGTGACAGAGGTGACGGAAAGCGAAGGAGTCAAAGCGGTTCATGCATCAGACGATAAAGGAGAGACGCATATCTTTACGGCTGAAAGACTGCTTGTTTGTGTAGGAAGAAGACCTAGTGTATCTGCCGTCAGCCAGCTTGACCTTCAGCTGGATGGTCCTTTTATCAAAGTGAATGACAAGATGCAGACAAGTGTGGAAGGTGTCTATGCAGTTGGGGATGTCGCTGGCGGCTATCAGCTGGCTCACGCAGCGATGGCAGAGGCCGCTGTTGCGGTCAGTAATATTTGCGGTGTGTCTGAAAAAATGAATGCTGATATCATGCCTAGATGTATTTATACATTACCAGAGGTAGCAAGTGTTGGTCTGACTGAGAAAGAGGCAAAAGCCAAAGGACTTAACGTGCGGGCAGAACGATTTGATTTAGCGGCAAGCGGTAAAGCACTAGCGGCAGGCGAGCAAACAGGTTTTATTAAATTGGTATACGATACAGCCTATGGTGAAGTGATTGGTGCGACGATGGTTGGCCCGCACGTCACAGAGATGATTTCAGAAGCTTCCTCCTTTATGTATTTAGAAGGAACAGCAGAAGAGATGGCGAAAATGATTCATCCGCATCCGACCATCTCAGAAGGTTTTTATGAAGTAGCACTTGATATCGTGAGTAAGCTGAGAAAATAATGGCCAAACAAGGGATAGGGAGGAGATGCATGTGCACGTCCAGCTTCATCAGAAAGCGGCACTTGTGACAGGTAGCACAGATGGATTTGGAGAAGCCATCTGCCTGGCTTTAGCCCGGGCAGGTGCACATGTTTTTTTACACACGTTTCATGATGAGTCAAAGGCTAAAACCATTCGTGAAGACATTCAAAAAATGGGCGGTCAAGCGAGTATCATTCAGAACCCGTTGGAAACGCCGCGTGATGCCACACGGATGCTGAGGCAAGTGATTGATACATGCGGTAAACTGGATATTTTGGTCAATCAAGCAGAGCAAGGAGCGGACGCGGAACTTGATGACGTGAGCCCTGATGAGTGGGTGGGTGAAGTGGAATCGGCTGTGAATACCGTCTTTCTTTCCAGTCAGGCCGCCGTATGGCATATGGTTGATCAGAGGCAAGGCTGCATCATTAATATATCGTCATCAGGCAGTATCACAGGTGATGGCGGGATCTCGCATGCTACATCAAATTCTATGCTGAATGCCATGACAAAAGGGTTAGCGAGAGAATTTAAAGACAAAGGTATCCGGGTGCTTGCGCTGCTGCCGCCGCCTCTCCATTTGTTTCCTGATACAGAGCAAATCAAGGAGACTGTGGCCCATATGACGGTGTTTCTCAGTACCTCCTATGGTGCATTTACAGATGGCGTGGCGATTATGCTTGATGGGGGTGAGAGTGCTGGCTAATGTTCAAAAACCAGTTCTCATCGTTGGCGGAGCCCAAGGGATCGGAAAAGAAATTACTGAGCGATTTTTAAAAGAAGGGCACCAAGTCGCCGTGTCAGATATAGACGAAAAGGGACTTTCGCTCTTAAAGACACAGTATCCTCAGCTGCTGACTATTCAAGCTGACGTTTCATCGTGGGAAAGTGTTCAGCAAATGATATCAGCAGCTGAAAGGGAGCTGGGCGGTATTGCTCACCTTGTGTATTCAGCAGGAATGACAAAATCACTGCCTTTTTTAGAAGTCGATTTTTCACTTTGGAAAAAGACACTGGCTGTGAACTTATATGGTCTTTACTATTGCATCAAAGCGTTGGCACCCTATATGTGTGAGCGGCAGGAAGGCAGTGTTGTCATTATTGGATCGGGATCTGCAATCACCGGCTCAGGCGGCGGTATTCAATATTATGCATCAAAAGCAGGGGCTTTTGGATTGATGCGTTCGCTCGTAAAGGAACTAGGCTCGCATCAAATACGCATCAATGTGATTGCCCCCCGCGTCATTGAATCTCAAATGCTTGATACGCTCTATCCTACTGTAGAGGAGAAACGGCAGCTGCAATCACTCATTCCCATCGGAAGATTAGGAACACCTGAGGATATCGCAGGGCTCACTTTATTTCTCACACGTCGCGAGGGGAGCTATTTGCACGGACAAATGATCCTGTTAGACGGAGGGAGAACGTATCAGCCAAAATATACTGAGGGAAAAAGAGCGGAGAGTTAATCGCTCTTTTTGTCATTTTCATAACAATTGTTCCAATTGGAAACGAATGTTTGGTATACTGGTAATCATAGTATATTAAAAGGATGATGTCACATGCTGAATTGGGAAGAAAGACGACAGCTCGTCAAAGTTGCTCATCTTTATTATACAGACGGGTGGACGCAGCAGGAAATTGCAAAAAAGCTCAATGTCTCAAGACCAGTCATTTCAAAGCTCTTACAAAAAGCAAAAGATGTGGGAATCGTTGAAGTGTACATTAAAGACGAAAGCATTCATACGGTGGAACTTGAAAAGCAGCTAGAAACAACCTTTCAATTAACAGATGCGGTCGTTGTCCCAAGTGTCGGGACAATGTCTGAGATGGTGAAGCGGGCAGTCGGTCAAGCAGGCGCCTATTATTTGTCTAAAAACATGAAAGATGCGGAGAAAATCGGTATTTCATGGGGCACGACGCTTGCTGAACTTGTCAAAGAATATCCGTTTGAACGAAGAAACGATGTGAAGGTCATTCCTTTAGAGGGCGGAATGGGCAGGCAGGCGGTCGACATTCATGCCAATCAGCTGGCATATGAGCTGGCAAAGAAAATGAACGGCACGTGTTCCTATTTATATGCCCCTGCGATTTTAGAAACAGAAGAATTAAAAGAACGGCTTATGGCGATGCAGGACATAGAAGCTGTGCTTGAAGAAGGCAGAAATGTGGATATTGCCCTCATCGGTATTGGCAACCCGCATAAAGGGTCAACTTTAAAAACAGTCGGTTATTTAAAAGAAGAGGACTTATCTGGTTTAAGGCAATCAGGGGCTGTCGGTGATATTGGCTTTCGTTTCTTTGATGGAGAAGGAAAACCTGTCCAAGATGAACTGAATCAAAAGGTCATTGGCTTATCGCTGGAACAATTAAAGAGCGTCAAAACGGTCATCGCTGTTGTAGAAGGAACCCATAAAGCTGAGAGCATTTTAGGGGCTTTAAATGGCGGCTTCATCCAAGTACTGGTGACAGACGAACTAACGGCGGCAGCCATTTTAAAGGAAGCATCCGTTCAATAAAAGGCTGGCAGCGTTCGAATGGTATAACAAGAGCAACATCAAACGAGAAAGGAGCTGTGTATCTTGAAGAAAACCGAAATGGAAGCAAACCTACACTGTACTCGGTGCCAAGAAGAGACCCTCCACAGCATCGTTTATGTGAATGATCAGATGAAAAGCGTTGAGTGTACAGAGTGTCATCAAAAGATCAGTGTGCAAGTCGACATCATGAAGGAATTTTACAAGGAAGTATACGAGAAAATAGCGACAAAGCCAAAGCGGATCACGCAGGAATATAAGTCGAACCTGAATGGATTTATCTCAAGGCTCCCAATCCGCGTGCTTAGTAAGCCATACCGG
Organism: Bacillus sp. FSL M7-0791; assembly: GCF_038627085.1. Lineage (NCBI taxonomy): Bacteria > Bacillati > Bacillota > Bacilli > Caryophanales > Bacillaceae > Bacillus > Bacillus sp. FSL M7-0791. The sequence continues at coordinate 1,204,617 of NZ_CP152022.1, forward strand.
CTCATGAGATATTTAAACGAATCATACAAAGTGATCAAACAATATAAAAAATGAAGCAGAGACCTTTTAGCGCTCTGCTTCAGCGTGTAGGCAAACCCTCGCATTTTTTGTCAGTCCTCCGTTCCTGTGCTCACGAATGTCACATTTTCTCCGCTCCGGTACTCGTCTTTCCTAGACTACAAAGGTTTTCTATTACGCTGAGAAGAAGGAAAAAAAGCAGAGCACTGCTTAGTGCTCTGCTTTATTTTGTGTTTTTTTCATATAATAATAAATAGGCAGTCCAGCCATTCCGATCAACATGGAGATCAGGCAGCTTTTCCAATCGGTGATCATGGTGCTGATTAAGACGAATAATGAACCGATAATCGCAATGATTGGTGTCAGTGGGTAAAGTGGTACACTGTACGCACGCTTCATTCCGCTGTTTTGTTTTCTCAGCTTAAAGACGGCGAAAAAGGCCATGACATAAAAGATGTAAATCATGAAAATCGATACTTCAGACAGCTTCTCGGGATTACTGACGATCATAAACACAATGGCGATCAAAATTTGCACAAATACAGCGATCCAAGGTGTTTTAAACGTAGGGTGAATACGGGAAATCGCGTTGGCGAAAGGAATCTGCTTTCGTTCTGCCATCGCAAAAATCACACGAGGGAATGAAAGAACCTTTCCGTTCAAACAGCCAAAGATGCTGATGATGATCCCAATACTAATGATTTTCCCGCCAATTGGTCCAAAGAGCATGGTAGCAGCAGTGCTCGTCGCATTTTCACCTAGCTGGACGATTTGATCAGCTGGCAGCACGTGCAAAAGTGCGACATTTATAAAGAGATAACAAGCCGTCACAATTAAAATTCCGCCTGCCATCGCACGAGGAAGCAGTTTCTCAGGGTTTTTCATTTCTCCTCCAAGCGCAGCAAGTAAAATCCAGCCATCATAAGCAAATAACGTAGCCAAAATCGCTGCACCGAAGTTCATTTGAGCGATACTATCGTTGACAGCCATCAAGATGTTTTCGTTACCCTTCCATATGCCAAACACAATTATAGCGGCAATTGGGACAAGCTTTCCAATAGTGGTCAGCCCCTGAACAAATCCGCCGTATTTTGTTCCCATGATGTTGATGATACATAAAAATAAAACGGTGATAATGCCGATCGTTGTAGACCACAAAGCCGAAAGGGAAAATAAATTGGCTAATAATGAACCAAAATAAAGACCAAGTGCACCAATGATGGCGGGTCCGTAAATAATAATCTGCACCCAGCCGCATAAGTAGCCCCAAAATTCACCATACACTTCTTCAAGATAGGCGTACAAACCGCCGGTTCTCGGGATTTGTGTACCAATTTCAGCGACTGTCAGTCCGCCTGCAAGTGTTAAGATTCCACCTAACAGCCAAGCGAATAAGGCGATGTCTGAGCTCCCTGAATAGGAAAGGACGTTGCCTGGCTTCATAAAGACGCCTGATCCGATAATGGTCCCGATGACAAGAGATAGGGCGAAAAATAAGCCGATGTCTTGTTTTAACGCTGGTTGTTCTTTGTTCATTACACACGACCTCCTGCATCACTTTCGTACGTTACTGTGACATGTATTTTGTTCATTGTAATACGATTTTAGGAAAACAAGAATTAAAAAAATTTTCTGATTTTCGTATTTGTAATTGAAAGTGTTCGTTTATTGGAGATATTAGGGTAAATGTAGTGTTAAAAACGAACAATGAAAGATTATTTTCGATTTAATGTTAATTTAATGACCGGAAACCGAACATCCAGTAAACGTACAGTTAAATGGTTGACTTTTCTTGAAAAATGAACTATTTTATTCATAAGGATATTATCTCGAATTCGAGATAATTTAAAATAGGAGTGAAAATAATGAAAATCAAAGGGATTCACCACGTATCTGCGTTAACAGCCAATGCTCAGAAGAATGTTGATTTCTATCGCCAAATTCTTGGCTTGAAACTTGTAAAGAAAACAGTCAATCAGGATGACCCATCTATGTATCATTTGTTTTATGGAGATGAGGTCGCTTCACCAGGAACAGAGCTTACATTCTTTGAGATTCCAATGCTTGCCCGCCGTTTGGAAGGGACAAATGCGATCACAAGCACAGGCCTTCTCGTTTCTTCTGAAGAGGCACTCACGTTTTGGGAAAAGCGGTTTGAAGATAAAGGCGTACAGCAAGAAACAGCTTCCTTGAGAGGCGGAAGACCTGCCTTACGTTTTAAAGACCCAGAAGGGCAGCAGCTGTTTTTAACAGTAGAACCGAACGCACAAGAAGAAGGATCACCGCCAGTGCATCTCGATATTCCTGCAGAGTATGCAATTAGAGGTTTAGGTCCAGTTGAATTAACCGTTGCAGAAGCTGATAAGACGATCCGTGTCTTAACAGACATCCTTGGTTTCACTGAAAGAGCACGTGAACAATCAAATGATGGTGAGATCGTGACCATTTTTGAGTCAGGAAATGGCGGTGCTGGAACAGAAATTCATGTGATTGAAAAAACAGAAGGGCCTTCTGAACGTTCCGGCAGAGGAAGTGTGCATCATGTCGCATTCCGTGTGAAGGATGCAGAAGAGCTTGAAAAATGGTATGAAAAAATATCAAAAGCAGGCTTTACGAACTCTGGTGTTGTAGAACGTTTTTATTTTAAAGCTCTTTACTTTAGAGAGCCAAATGGTATTTTATTTGAAATTTCAACAGATGGCCCTGGGTTTACAGTGGATGAAGGGGTGGACGAACTTGGTGATCAATTAGCCCTTCCGCCGTTCCTAGAGCATAAACGAGCAGAAATTGAACAAAGATTAACGCCAATTCAGTCGTCATAAAAAAACAGCTCATCAACTGAGCTGTTTTTTCATTAGGAACTGATCTGCTTAGATTCAGATTGTGTTAATGTGACCTGTTTCGTTTCTTGTTTTCCGTTTCGAATGAGGGTGATGCTCACGGTGTCTCCTACTTTTGTATTCGTGTATAGCTCGTGACGTAATTCGCTGCCAGTTTTGATTTGTTTTCCATTGATGGCGGTAATGACATCCTCTGACTTTAAGCCTGCTTTGGCGGCAGGTGAGCCAGCGGCGATTTCTTTGACATACACGCCTTGATCGAGCTGACTGCTTTTAAGTCCGAGTGTTTCTTTCTGATACACATCTGGAACTTGTTCGAGATCCAGCATACTGATACCGATATATGGACGTTCAATTTTTCCTTTTGCGAGAAGCTGATCAGCGATTGGTTTGACATCATTGATTGGCAGCGCGAACCCAATGCCTTCCACACCTGTTTCAGAGATTTTCATACTCGTGATCCCCACAACCTTTCCGTCTGTCGTCAGAAGCGGGCCGCCGCTGTTACCTGGATTAATGGCCGCATCTGTTTGAATGACATTAATGCTGCTTTCGCCTGCTGATGTGTTCATAGAGACTGTTCGGTCGACACCGCTGACAATTCCTTGTGTCACCGTTCTTGAAAGATCTTCACCAAGCGGGTTTCCGATTGCAATGACAGTTTCTCCAGCACGCAGTGAGGAGGAATTGCCTAATGCCGCCACCTTCGTCACATGACTGCTGCTAATTTCCACAACGGCTAGGTCAGTGAGCGGATCAGCTCCAACCAGTTTTCCTTCAATGGTTTTACCATCGTGTAAGGATACGGTGAGTTTGTTTGCCCCTTCAATGACGTGGTTGTTTGTTAAGATATAGGCTTTATTGCCTGATTTTTTGAAAATCACTCCTGAGCCTGTACCGGTTTTTTCCTCTTGACTGCTTTTGTTTTGCTGTGATTCATCGAAAGGGGTACTGAAATCGCCAAAGCTCGTGTCTGTTTGAGTTTGTGCTTGGTAGTTTGTAATGCCGACAATTGCTGGTGATACATTTTCGACCATGCTGGAAATACTGTTTGATGAATTTGATGTTTGGATGGCTGTTGTTTTTGACGAATTCGTGTGATTTGTCGATACTGCTTCTGTTTTCGCTGCTGAATCATTTGCGTTGCTGTCTGATGAATGCTGAGCATATGGCGTAAGAACGTACACGCCTAACGCTAATGTACCGCCCACAACACCGCTGACGAATGGCTTAAACCAGCCATTTGGCTTCTTCTGTTTTTGAGGTTGTTCAATAGTTTGTTTGTCATCTTTGTGAGTCATCCGAATCACTCTCTTTCATTGATTTTTTCATGTATGTGTTCAATGTGTTTTACCTTATGTGGTGGTGACTGATTTTATCGTAAGAAAAAAGTGTGGGATAAAAATGAAAACATTGTGGGAAATTGTTAAAATAAGTAGTGAATCTTAGCAAATAGAGGAGTTTAAACTGTGGAAACAATCGGAATTATTGGATATGGAAGTATGGCTGAGATGATGGTGCAAAAGTGGCTGGAAAATGGGGTACTAGATGCTCATCAAATCATGATCCATACAAGAAGTGAAACGGAACACCTGCATCAGCTTAAAGAAAAGCACAAAGAAATCAGCATTTGTTCATTAGACGAACTTTCTGCGTCATGTGATATATTGTTTGTCTGCGTGCCGCCGCTTGCTGTACTAGATGTTCTAGATCAGCTGCCTTCCGCAGCGAGAGCGTTACATATTGTGTCAGTAGCAGCAGCTGTGACATTAGAAAAGTTACAAGCGCATACAACACAGCCAGTGTCTAGATACATCCCAACACTCACGTCAGCTGTTGGCACAGGCGTATCCCTTGTTGCGCATGGTGCAGCCGCAGGGCGTGAGGAAAAAGAGCGTTTACACCGTCTGCTTTCAGCTTTTAGCATCGTCAGGGAGGTAGAGGAAGACCGGTTTGATGCGGCGAGCAATTTGACAAGCTCATCTCCTGGTTTTATCGCTGCTCTGTTTGAAGAAATGGCGAAAGCGGCTGTGAGAAATAGTGATCTTTCCTTGGAGGAAGCGAATGAATTTTTAACGTATGCCCTTTTAGGGACAGGCCAGATCCTCGTAGAACGAGGCCTCACCTTTGCTGAAACTGTCGATAGAGTGGCGACAAAAGGGGGAATTACAGGAGAAGGTGCTGAGGTCATTCAACAGCAGGCACCTCAGATGTTTGATGATTTATTTACACAAACCATAAAGAAATATGAACAGCTGAAATCGCAGATCAATGAAGCGGATAAACACCACTAAAGACATAGTTAGTGGTGTTTTATTTGTTAAAAAAATCCTTTCTAAAATAGTCTTTTGACCTGTATTATCTGAGCCTAAATTCCTTATTTTCGGACATTGTATTGAAAAATCAATCAAGTTCTCATATAATTTTTTAGAAAATTTAGAAAAATATACACAAATTTTATGTTTAATTAAAGGGGGATGGGAATGAAGCTCTATCTATCTGTCGATATGGAGGGAATTACTGGTCTAGCTGATCATACATTTGTTGATTCACGCCAGCATAACTATGAGCGGGGCAGACGCATTATGACAGGTGAAGTGAATGCCTGTGTAGAAGCGCTTATTCAGCATGGTGCCACCGACATTTTGGTGAATGACAGTCATTCTAAAATGAATAATCTTTTGATCGAAGAGCTGCATGAAGAGGCAGTTCTCATATCAGGTGATGTAAAGCCTTATTCAATGGTGCAAGGGTTGGATCAAACCTATGATGCAGCTGTTTTTTTAGGCTATCATGCAAGAGCATCAATGAAAGGTGTGATGTCGCACAGTATGATTTTTGGGGTCAGACATTTTTACATAAATGATCATCCAATTGGTGAAATGGGCTTTAATGCGTATGTTGCAGGCTACTATGGTGTTCCAGTGATTCTTGTTTGCGGGGATGATCAAGCAGCACTAGAGGCAGAAAAGCTGATGCCTGGTGTGAAAACAGTAGCGGTGAAAGAGACCATCTCAAGATCTGCTGTGAAATGCTTACCTCCTGCCAAAGTCAATCAACAAATCTCGCAGCAAGTGGAAGCCGCGATGACACAGATTGATCAAATGAAGCCGCTGACGCCTCCTGATCAGCCGCTGCTTAAAATTGAGTTTGCCAACTATGGACAAGCTGAATGGGCGAATTTAATGCCGGGTACTGCCATCATAGAAGGAACAACGACGGTGACGTACCAAGCAGAGAATATATTAGAAGCCTATCAAGCGATGCTTGTCATGACAGAGCTTGCCGCACGTACAACATTTTGTTAAGTGAGGGGGAGACAGCAGATGGCCAGCTTTTTGCTCAAGCGTTTTATTGCGATGATTGCCACGATCTTAACGATTACGACTTTAACGTTTATTTTAATGAAGGTCATCCCAGGATCGCCTTTCAATGAAGAACGAAATACAAACGAAACCGTCCAGCGAAACCTCGAAAGCTACTATCACTTAGACGAGCCACTCTATGTTCAATATGTCATCTATTTAAAATCCATTGTTACCTTTGATTTTGGTCCTTCCATTAAAAAGCCTTCTGAAAGTGTCAATGATCTATTGGCGAGAGGCTTCCCAGTCTCATTAGAACTTGGTCTTATCTCAATATTGATTGCTGTCATCTCTGGCATTCTGCTAGGGGTCATGGCTGCCCTCCGGCATAATGGTTTGATTGATTACATCGCTATGACCATTGCTGTTTTCGGTATATCCATTCCAAACTTTATCTTTGCTACCATATTAATTCAGCAGCTTGCTGTCAATTTGAAGCTCTTTCCTACAGCGATGTGGACAAGTCCAATGCATATGGTGCTGCCTACAATCGCCCTTGCTGTCGGACCAATGGCCATTATCGCAAGGTTAACGAGATCGAGCATGATTGAAGTGCTGTCGCAAGACTATATCCGTACGGCCAAAGCAAAAGGACTTTCTCCCTTTAAAATTGTATTTAAACATGCGCTTCGGAATGCACTTTTACCCGTTGTAACTATTCTTGGAACACTTGTCGCAAGTATTTTAACAGGAAGTTTTGTCATTGAAAAAATATTTGCCATTCCTGGAATGGGAAAATACTTTGTCGAGAGCATTAACAACCGTGATTATCCTGTCATCATGGGAACCACTGTTTTTTACAGCATTATTTTAATCACACTTCTCTTCATTGTCGATGTGGCGTATCGTCTTCTTGATCCGAGGATTCAGCTGCATCAGAAAGGAGGAAAGGCATGAGTATACACCTTCAGCATGATCCACCGAACAGGCATCCTGAAGTCCCGGACGAATGGTTTTCTCCTCGAGAGCAAAAGAAAACGGAAGCCCATGCCATTAAAAGACCCTCTCTTTCCTATTGGGCTGATACATGGAGGCGGCTGAAGCAAAATAAGCTTGCGATGTTTAGTCTATCGGTCCTGATTTTTCTTTTTGTCATGGCAATCTTAGGCCCATTGCTTGCGCCAAATAGTGTGACAGAGCAGCGTCTTTCGATGCAAAATCTGCCGCCCTCGGCTGCTCACTGGTTCGGCACAGATGAGCTTGGGCGAGATGTGTTCACACGTACTTGGTACGGAGCACGCATTTCGTTATTTGTGGGCGTCATGGCAGCCCTGATTGATTTTGCCATCGGTGTGATTTATGGGGGCATAGCCGGTTATAAAGGCGGACGCTATGATCATGTCATGATGCGGATTGTCGAGGTGCTCTACGGACTTCCTTATTTACTCGTCGTCATTTTATTGATGGTGCTCATGGGGCCAGGGCTAGTCACCATTATTGTAGCGCTCACTGTCACCGGATGGATTGGAATGGCAAGAATTGTGAGAGGTCAGGTTCTTCAGCTGAAAAGCCAGGAATATGTCCTTGCCTCAAAAACCTTTGGTGCCAAAAGCCTGCGGATCATTCGCCGCAACCTGCTGCCGAATACGATGGGGCCGATTATTGTCCAGATGACCCTCACTGTGCCGACCGCGATATTTGCTGAAGCGTTCCTAAGCTTTCTCGGTTTAGGTATTCAAGCGCCGTTTGCAAGCTGGGGTGTGATGGCTAATGACGCTTTGCCGACTGTGCTGTCAGACAATGGACATTGGTGGCGTTTATTTTTCCCGGCATTTTTTATTTCACTCACGATGTTTTGCTTTAACAATTTAGGTGATGGCTTGCAAGATGCACTTGATCCAAAGATGAAGAGGTGAAGCGCTTTGAAAAAAGTTCTACAAATCATCGATCTGCACGTCAGCTTTCGGACATATGGCGGTTCTGTTCAAGCAGTACGTGGAGTGAATGTCGATGTATATGAAAAAGAAACCTTAGCCATTGTAGGAGAATCAGGCTGCGGAAAAAGTGTGACTTCACAAAGCATTATGAGGCTTCTGCCTGCATACAGCGCACATGTCGATCAGGGAGAAATCTGGTTTCAAGACCGCAACTTGCTGTCATTATCCGAGAAAGAAATGCGCGCCATACGAGGTGTCGATATCTCGATGATCTTCCAAGATCCGATGACGGCACTCAACCCAACCTTGACAATAGGAGATCAGCTGATGGAGGCGGCGAAGGAGCATCAAAAGCTGACGAAAAAAGAAGTGAAAGAAGCCGCTATACAGATGCTTGATTTGGTTGGTATTCCGCAGCCGAAGGAGAGATTAAAGCAATACCCGCACCAATTCAGTGGGGGAATGAGGCAGCGGCTCATGATTGCAATGGCACTGATTTGCGAGCCAAAGGTGCTGATTGCAGATGAACCAACGACCGCACTGGATGTCACCATACAGGCACAAATTTTAGAGCTGTTTAAAGAGATTCAAAGGAAAACAGGTGTCACCATTATTTTAATTACACATGACTTAGGGGTCGTAGCCCAGGTTGCCGACCGGGTAGCGGTCATGTACGGAGGGAAAATGGTTGAAGTCGGAACAAGGCGAGATATTTTTTACAGTCCGCAGCACCCTTATACAAAAGGGCTCCTGCAATCCGTTCCAAGACTTGATATGAAAGATGAATTGATTCCGATTGAAGGAAGCCCGCCTGATTTATTTGCTCCGCCAAAGGGCTGTCCGTATACCGAACGCTGCCCGGTGGCCATGAAAGTGTGTGATCATATCATGCCGCACGAAACGCAGCGGTCACCTACCCATACAGTGCATTGCTGGCTCCAGGATGAGCGAGCGAACCAAGCGATGTTATCTTCAACACAAAGGGGGAGTTTTTGATGAGGAAAAAAGGGTGGATCATTAGTGTTTGTTTGTTCATCATCATGCTGCTCGTAGGATGTACAGCCAATGAGCAAGCAGGTAAAGGATCATCGAGCAACAAGAATGAAAAGAAAGTATTAACCTTAAATAACGAAAACGAACCGACGTCATTTGACCCGCCGATTGGTTTTAATAATGTATCGTGGCAAGGTCTGAATAACTTAATGGAGGGATTAACAAGACTGAATGAAAAGCACGAACCATCTCCTGCAATGGCGGAAAAATGGGAAATTTCAGAGGATGGAAAAACGTACACATTTCATTTAAGAGACGGCATCAAGTGGTCGAATGGTGATCCAGTGAAAGCGAGTGACTTTGAATATGCGTGGAAGCGTCTGCTTGATCCGAAAACAGGCTCTTCTGCATCGTTCTTAGCTTACATGATTGAAGGCGGAGAGGCATTTAACAGCGGAAAAGGAAAGAAAGAGGATGTAAAAGTCAGTGCTGAAAATGACAAAACGCTAAAGGTCACACTGGCATACCCGCAGAAATCGTTCTTAAATATGACCGCAAACCCTGCCTTTTTCCCTGTCAATGAGAAGGTAGCAGAGAAGAATCCAAACTGGGCAAAGGATGCCAAAACCTTTGTTGGGAATGGACCGTTTCAGCTGACAGAATGGAAGCATGATGAGAGCTTCACTATGGAAAAAAGTGAGACGTATTGGGACAAAAAATCAGTCAAGCTGGATCAGGTAAAGTGGCTGATGATCAGCGATCGAAACACTGATTATCAAATGTATCAATCGGGAGACTTAGATACTGCCTTCGTCCCAGCAGAACAAAGTGAAAATTTGCTGAAAAATAAAGATGTACAAATTGAAGATCAGGCTGGACTGTTCTTTTATCGTCTGAATGTGAATATGGAACCTTTTCAAAATAAGAACATTCGCAAAGCCTTTCAAATGGCGATCAACCCGCAAGATATCGTGGATTATGTAACGAAGAATAAAGAAAAGCCAGCCCGCGCCTTCGTTTCGCCGGGGATTCTAGATTCAAAGGGTGAGGATTTCAGAGAAGCTGGCGGCGATCTTGTCAAACAAGATACGAGTGAAGCTGCGAAGCTATTAGAAAAAGGACTGAAAGAAGAGAACTATTCAAAGCTGCCGCCCGTCACATTAACATATAGCACAAAGCCTGAGAACAAGAAAAAAGCTGAAGCCATCCAGCAGCAATTAAAAGAAGCGCTTGGTGTGGACGTGAAGCTTGCAAACATGGAAGCCAATGTATTTGCAGAAGATCAAAAGGCGCTGAAATTTCAATTCTCGCAAAGTTCATTTTTAGCAGACTATGCAGATCCGATCAATTTCCTAGAGAGCTTCCAAACAGGGAATGCGATGAACCGGACTGGATGGTCAAACGACACCTATGATCAGCTGATTAAAAAGGCGAGCCAGGAAGCAGATGAACAAAAAAGAAACAGCATCCTTCATGATGCAGAGGCACTTCTCATTGAAGAAGCACCGATCATTCCAATTCATTTTTATAACCAAGTTCATTTGCAAAAAGAGGGCGTGAAGGGAATTGTCCGCCACCCTGTTGGGTATATCGATTTGAAATGGGCACAAGTAGATGGAGAGTAATTGAAGGGAATGAGGGATACGGACGCTTTGAACAAAAGCGTCTCAGCGCGCGGACAAACCCTCGCATTCTTTGTCAGTCCTGCGCTTCGGTGCTCACGAATGTCAAATTCGCTCCGCTCCGATGCTCGTCCTTCCTAGGGCTGCAAAGGTTTTCAGGTCACGCTGAATAGAAGACAAAGGGCTAAAATAAAGATCATTTTAGCCCTTTGTCAACAATATGGGACGCTTTGAACAAAAGCGTCTGTTCCTTTATTTGTTCATGTTATGGAGAAGATGCCCATAGATTGTAAGAAATAAAGAGAAAGAGGGGATTGGCATGAACCAGCTGCCAGCGGCGCTTCAGACAGGGGATACGGTGGGGATTATCGCACCAGCAAGCCCGCCTGATGAATTGAAATTAGCAAAAGGGATTGCCTTTTTAGAGAGCCTCGGGCTGAAGGTGAAAAAAGGGAAGTATCTCGATTCCCGGTACGGATATTTAGCAGGGCGTGATCATGAAAGAGTGGAAGATCTTCATGGCATGTTTCAAGATCCAGAAGTCAAAGCAGTTATTTGTGCCTGCGGAGGGTACGGAACTGGCAGACTTGCGGAAGCCATTGACTATGATCTCATTCGCCGGAATCCAAAAATCTTTTGGGGTTATAGTGACATTACGTTTTTACATACGGCCATCCAGCAGCAGACGGGTCTTGTGACTTTTCATGGACCAATGCTTTCCTCTGATGTGGGACTTGAAGAGGTCCATCCGTATACGAAGGATACCTTTTTGCAGCTGTTCACGCCGAAGGCCTTTACGTATACGCATCACTTGTCACCTCTTCATACCTTCTACCCCGGCACCGCTTCAGGTGACATCATAGGAGGGAATCTTGCCCTCATCGTGACAACACTTGGCACACCTTTTGAAATTGATACGAAGGGGAAGCTGTTGTTCATTGAAGATATTGACGAAGAGCCCTATAAAATCGATCGAATGATGCAGCACCTTACCTCTGCTGGGAAATTGGATGATGCGGCAGGATTCATCATTGGCGATTTTCATCAATGTGAACCAAAAAAGAAAGACCAGTCCTTAACCTTGGAACAGCTATGGGAAACCTATATTGTCCCGCAAAAGAAACCTGCACTCGGCGGCTTTCGGATCGGTCATTCATCACCGAACTTTGCCATTCCGATGGGCGTGCAGGCTGCACTAGATGCGGCAGGGAAAAAACTGCACATTTCTCCAGGCGTTGCAGCGAAAGAGGCGATTAAATGAAAATTGTCGATGTTCGTACATGCAGAACGAGTGTACCGCTAAAAAAGCCTTTCAAAACCGCTTTAAGAACGGTGTATGACGCAGCATCTCTGATCGTTATCATCACATATGATCAAGGTGATGTCAGCTACGGAGAGGCAGTTCCCACATCGGTGATTACAGGAGAAACGCTGGAAAGCATCGACTATGCCATCTGTGAAGTGATCAGACCCATTTTGCTCGGGGCTTCCTTGGCAGAGTATGAACAAATCTTTTCTGCTATGAACCGCGTGCTCGCAAGCAACACAAGCGCAAAAGCTGCAATCGATATGGCCATTTATGATGGCTTAGCAAAGCAGGCAGGACTTCCGCTTTATCAATACCTTGGCGGATATCGTCATCAGCTCGAAACCGACTATACGGTCAGTGTAAACCGGCCGCTTGAGATGGCAGAAGATGCGAAGCAATACGCAGCTGAAGGCTTTCAGACGTTAAAGATCAAAGTAGGAAAAGATGATATACACACGGACATTCAGCGGATCAAACGGATTCGAGAAAAAGTCGGACCAGATATTCAGATCAGGCTCGATGCAAACCAGGGCTGGACGTGGAAGGAAGCGATCATAGCTATTCGAAAAATGGAAGCGCTGAATATTGAACTAGTAGAACAGCCAGTGCCGAAAGAAGATATCGAAGGCCTGCGCCGTGTGACGGAAGCAACTGAAACATTGATCATGGCAGACGAAAGTATTTTCAGTTTTCATGATGCGATCAAGGTGCTTGAAATGAGAAGCTGTGATCTGATCAATTTAAAATTAATGAAATCAGGCGGCATAAAAGAAGCATTAAAAATCAATGCCCTTGCCGAAGCATACGGTGTTCAGTGCATGGTTGGCAGTATGATTGAGTCAAAGCTTGGCATTACAGCAGCGGCACATTTCGCCGCAAGCCAGCCGAATATCACCCGCTGCGATTTTGATGCCCCGCTTATGCTGAAAGAGGACATGATAGACGGAGGAATCGTGTACAAAGGAAAAGATATATTTTTACCGCTGCATCATGGGTTAGGCATTCAAGGGGTGAAAGGAGTCTCATGATGATATACGAATCAAAGGTTCCAGTCGCTAACGTTTGGACAGCGCCGCAGTCTCCCCGAGAAATCGATCGAAAGGTACTTCAGGACTCCATCAACATCAAAGAATGGATTGACCAGCAAACATATGAAGAAAAGCTGGCTTTATGTGAAGAGAATTTGATTCAATCTCAAGTACTGCTCGGCGGACGAGTGATTGGATTAGAAGAGACAGATGGCTGGATGAAAGTCGTCATACCGCAGCAGGCCAGCCGGAAACATCCGCAAGGCTATCCAGGCTATATACCTGCTGAGCAATTAAAACAAGTAACAGAGGGAAGTGCGTCAGCTGCATCTCTTATCGTTTGTCAGAAAAAAGCCACACTCTATCAAAACGGGGAACCTGATATGGAGATTAGCTTTTTAACAGAGCTGGCAGCCGCCAAAGAAACAGATGATCAATTTCATGTTGTCACCCCAGTAGGAATAAGAGAAATCAACAAAGCGGATGTACGCCCAGTATCGCAAGCTTTCTCTATGACCGGCAAAGATGTCGTAGACGCAGGAAAACAATTTATTGGCCTTTCTTATTTATGGGGAGGCATGAGCAGCTTTGGCTATGATTGTTCAGGCTTTGCTTACAGTATGTACAAAGCGTGCGGATATCTTTTGCCGAGAGACGCAAGTGACCAAGCAGTTCAAGGAACGCCGGTTACATCAAGCCATTTAGAACAAGGTGACTTGCTGTTTTTTGCAAATGAAAACGGAAAGGGAGCGGTCCGTCATGTAGGGATCTACGCTGGGGATGGGATGATGCTTCATTCGCCTAAAACCGGCAGACAAATTGAGCTTCTTTCCCTTCCTGGCACTTCATATGAAAAGGAATGGGCAGGTGCAAGGCGGTATTTACCAAGTGAGAGGAGGAGCGAACATGACAGTTGAACCACTTTTACAAGTAAACAACCTTAAAAAACATTTTCATCTATCGAAAGGGAGAACCTTAAAAGCGCTGGATGGTGTCTCTTTTCAGCTGAAACAAGGTGAAACCTTTGGTCTCGTTGGTGAGTCTGGCTGCGGCAAATCCACACTTGGAAAAGTACTCATGCGTCTTTATGAACCAACAGATGGTGAAGCCTTATATGAAGGGAAAAGTCTTCACCACCTTTCTAAAAAAGAATCATTTGATTTCAACCGGCAAATGCAAATGGTCTTTCAAGATCCGTATTCCTCGTTAAATCCAAGACTGTCAGTAAAAGATATTATGCTTGAGCCAATGGAGATTCATCAGCTTTATGGGAGTCAAAAGAAAAGGATTGCCCGCGTGAAAGAACTGCTCGAAGCGGTAGGATTAAGCTATGATTTTGCTACCCGCTATCCGCACGAATTTAGCGGAGGACAGAGGCAGAGAATCGGCATTGCAAGAGCACTTGCCTTAGCGCCAAAGTTTATTGTCGCAGATGAGCCGATTTCTGCACTAGACGTCTCCGTTCAAGCGCAGGTCGTGAATCTGCTGAAAAAACTGCAAAAAGAGGAAGGATTAACATTTCTCTTTATTGCACATGACTTGTCAATGGTGAAATATATTAGTGACCGGATCGGTGTGATGTATTTAGGCCATCTCGTCGAGTTGACGACAAGCGATGCATTATATCAAACACCGCTTCACCCATATACACAAGCCTTGCTGTCTGCAATCCCCATTCCAGATCCTGACGTAGAGGACAAGCGCAAAAGGTTTATTTTAAAAGGAGAAATTCCAAGTCCAGTGAACCCGCCAAGCGGCTGTGTATTTCGAACAAGATGCCCTGCCGCAATGGATGTGTGTGCTGAAAAAAAGCCGGCATTACAAGCGGTGGAAGAAGGACATGAAGTCGCCTGTCATTTATATAATAGAAAATAGGACAAGCTAGACAAAAGCCAGCAAGTAGACAAGCTGTTCTACATGCTGGCTTTTTTAATAGATGAACGCCGAATAGGCAATGTGCAGCATCTGAAAGAGCCGCCAGATTTAATAATTTCAGAAAATTCCACTTCAATAACGGTGTATCCGTGAGCGGTTAACGCAGCATTTGTTTCTTGGTTGCTGGGCAAGCTGATCACTTTTTTCTGCCCAATGGATAAAACATTTGGTCCAAGTGTGAATTGCTCTTGTTCACTGATTTCAATCAAATTATAATACGTTTTGAGCAGCTGAAGGTCCTTTTGCTTGAGCGCTTCAGGGTAAATTAATAACTCATCATGAGACAGAATATTCATCACACAATCAAGATGCAAAATGTGAGGAGGAAGGTGAATCGGAATGATGTCATGATCCGGCAGCTCCTTTTTGAGCTGGTAGATAGCGGCTGGACTAGTTCTTTTGCTCGTGCCAACAAACACACGGTTCTGATCCACAAGCACATCGCCGCCTTCAATCGTTCCGTCTGTCAAAGTGACAGCTGACCACCCTTTTGCGTGTGCCCATTCTTTTAGGTATTGTTCTTCCCCTTGCCGAACCGGAGCGGCCATACTTGAAACAAACAATGTATGTCCAATCGTAAACCCAATATCCCGAGTGAAGACTTGCTCAGGGAAGCGGTCATTCGCCGGGAGCAGGATGGGCCGTACTTGATTCTCTTTAAGGGTTTGGATCAATTGCTTATGCTGAGCGACTGCTTTCATTTGAGAAATATTTTCTTTCGCAAAATGTTTCTGGGTTTCGTTAATAATTTGTTTGATTTCCATATAAATAGGACTGCATAAAAGAACTTCTTCTAAATCGTCGTATTCACTCATGCATTGTGGCATTTTGTATAATTGCTCTGCTCTCATAGAATCCATCAAATGGCCTCCTTGTTCATTCATAGTTCTATTATTCCTTCTTCTAGCCATGGTTGAAACATTTCCGAAAGAAAATCTCTCACATAAGACTAAAGCTAAAAGTTTAGACAAACCTAAAAGAATAGTGTTTAATAAAAGTCGTTCCGCATCCACGAAAACAGCAAGAAGGAGCTATGATGATGAGTGAAGAAAATTTCAAATACTGCAAGGAATCGAAAGTTGTTAAAACCAGCAGGGTGTTCCCTCTCGATACGAATAACCACCAAACGTTATTTGGCGGGAAATTAATGAGTTA
This sequence comes from Bacillus sp. FSL M7-0791, assembly GCF_038627085.1. Classification (NCBI taxonomy): domain Bacteria; kingdom Bacillati; phylum Bacillota; class Bacilli; order Caryophanales; family Bacillaceae; genus Bacillus; species Bacillus sp. FSL M7-0791. The sequence goes on from NZ_CP152022.1 coordinate 1,220,759, forward strand.
TATAGATGACATTGCCTCCATCTCGGCTGCAAGACACAGCCGCAGTGAAACGGTCACAGCTTCAATGGATTCTGTTGACTTTTTAGAGCCGATTGGACAAAAGGAGTCCGTATGCTTGGAATCCTATGTCACATGGGTGGGCACGTCTTCTATGGAAGTGTTCGTCAAAGTCATTAAAGAAAACTTGATGTCTGGAGAGCGCAGACTCGCAGCAACTTCATTTCTGACATTTGTCTCATTAGATGAAAACGGAAAGCCTAAACGAGTCCCGCAGGTGATGCCGGAAACAGAGGAAGAGATCATGCTTCATCAAACAGCGAAGCAGCGGGCAGAGGAAAGAAAAAGCCGCCGAAAGCATAGTAAGGCGCTTGCTGACGCACTTGGGACAGATAAGCCTTGGGCGTAAAAATCACCCTTTAAGCGGTGATTTTTTTCTGGAATGGTATCTTGCATGGCAAGATAGTGTATGGTAAGATAAAGCTATCTTGTGATGCAAGGTACTGGAATCGGAGGAACAATCATGACAACATCCACACAAATGCTAAAAGGAATTTTAGAAGGCTGCCTGCTGTCGATTATTTCTGAGGGCGAAATTTATGGGTATGAAATGACGAAGAAGCTCGCGCATTATGGGTTTGATCAAATAAGTGAAGGCAGTATCTATCCGATTTTGCTGCGTATGCAAAAGGAACAGCTGGTGACCACCGTCACAAAAGCGTCAGCGACCGGCCCGAAAAGGAAATACTATACGCTCACACAAGCGGGAGAACAAGCGCTCACAGAGTTTATTGACCGCTGGAATGAGCTTTCAAAAAATGTAAACCGCTTATTACAAAAAGGGAAGTGAGATTATGGTATCAAAAGAAACAAGACACATTCTACTAGAGCTGCAACTTTATCTCATATCAAAGGGAAAAAATCAGGATGAAATCGATGAGCTGATGGACGAACTGACAGCACATGCGGTTGCGGCTGAAAAAGACGGCAAAACAGGTGAGGATGTGTTCGGCGGAGATCCGCGGAGCTATGCTGATGAACTGGCAAAAGAGCTGTCAGGGAATCATAAAGACTGGGTGCCGTTCGTCAGTGCTTTCTTAATTGGATCGCTTTTTTACATGATTTTAGCAGATGCAATCAGCCAAAACTTATCGTATTCTTGGTTTGCTTTGATTGGATATCCGCTCGTTTTAGTGGCCAATGTTATCATGATCATTGTGATGTTTAGAGCGTCCGCCTTTCAAACAAGCAGCCGGGTATTTCTCTACTTTTGGATGTTAGGAATCTTTCAGCTGACAGCGATGGTGACAATCAAACTATTGGATCAAAAAGTCGGCACACCACTACTTGTCCTTACTTCTGGCCAGAGGTGGGGCGTCATTTTGCTCATGCTGCTATGTATCGTTGTATTTAATGCAATCTTAAAGGCGAATGTCGTTTCATTGATTCCGATTATCTTTTTCGGACCGCAGCTCATCTTCGAATGGATTGGCTGGACGTCACCAAGTGTGATTTTGCTGCAAAGTCTGCTATCTATTGTGATTTTAATAGGGCTTATATTCATTGTACTGCGCCGGACAAATAAGAAAAATGAAAATACGAATGTAAACTGAGCACATCCTATCCGATGTGCTTTTCTTTTTCTAAAAAAATGTAGAAATGGAATTGTATTTTTCATTACAATGGGGAGAGGACAAAAATGAAAAGGGGTTCTGTTTTTGGATATTGTATGGGGATATGTACTCGTTTTTGTATTGGCTGCCTTGCCTTTTTTTGAAGTGATTGGTGTCGTTCCATTCGCAATCTTAAGTGGGCTGCATCCTGTGACAACGGCTGTGATTGGATTCATCGGCAACTTTTTGACAGTCTTGCTTCTCATTGTGTTCGTGGACCGGTTTAAAGCGTGGTGGTTAAAAAGAAAAGAGGAAAAAGGTGATGAAAAAGGAGAGAAAAAGCAGCTGCGGGCGAGAAAAATTTGGGAACGATACGGTCTGCCTGGGTTAGCGTTCATTGGTCCTTTTATCATCGGCAGTCATTTAGCAGCCTTGATGTGCATGAGCTTTGGAACGAAAAGAAAGCAAGTCGCGGTGTGGATGACTGTCAGTTTAATGATGTGGACAGCGCTGGCTGCAAGTTTAACCGGTGCGGGCTTCCATTACTTTGCCCCAGATTCAAATGGATTGTTCGGAGATATTTTTAGCAAGTAAAAAAGGGGGGATCATCAATGACAGTTCAAACAAGAACAGTATTTGAAACAGAGCGCCTGAAACTGAGAACGATGAATGAACATGATGCGTCATTTTTATATGACGAGCTGTTTCAGGATGAAGAAGTGATGAAGTATTATCCTTCTTTGAAGGATGAACAGCAGACAAAAGAGTGGATTGCATGGAATCAAAAAAATGACCGCATGTACCACACCTCGCTATGGATCATTGAAGATAAAGAAACAAATGAACGACTTGGACAAAGCGGCATTGTCCTGCAAAACATTGAAGGACAAACCGAGCTTGAGATTGGCTATATGCTAAAGAAAGCGGCGTGGGGGAATGGCTATGCTGCTGAGGCTGCAAAAGGCTGCCTTACCTATGGATTTGAAGAAATGAAGGTCAGACGGATGGTCAGCCTAATTCGTCCTGAGAATGAAGCGTCGGTGAAGGTCGCTTTAAAAATGGGCATGAAAAAAGAAAAAACCATTTCAAAATGGGACCAAATCGTTGATGTATACAGCATCACCCGTAACGGAGAAAACGGCTCGCTTACCGAATAAGCAGAGCCGTTTTTTTATGCACGCTGTTCTAACTGAAGCAAATATTTCTTCCGTTCAATCCCTCCGCCGTAGCCTCCAAGCTCACCACTTGTTTGAATCACGCGGTGGCAGGGAATGATAATCGCCAATTGATTGGCACCATTTGCATTACCGACAGCACGAACCAAATGCGGATCGCCTAGTTTCGTGGCTAGATCTCGATAGGATCTCGTTTCGCCTGCTGGAATGCGTGAGAGCTGGTCCCACACCTTCATTTGAAAAGGGGTGCCATGTAAAGAAAGCGGTACAGTAAACTTGGTCAGCTTTTTCTCAAAATATAAGGCCAATTCCTTTGCTAATTGCTGATGGACGTTTGTTTCTCCAACTAAAATGCGGGCATGATGCTTCTTTCTTAATGTTTCAATTTCTTTTTCGAGTCCCCGCCTGTCCATAAACTCCAGTAAATACACATGTGTGGTATCTGTCACACTCATCATCCGCCCGATCGGTGTGGAAATAAAATTAGCATAGAGAATGTGAATCTGCGCTTTTTTGGGAGGATTTCCCATGATTTTTGTAAATGCATCATTGAAGGCACTTGAAGATTCATAGCCGAAAGTGACCTGCTGATCGATTACTTTTTTTCCGTTCAAAATTTCTTTAAAGGCAAGTCCCATTCGGCGTGATCTTGCATATTGAACAAAGGTCATGCCGTAAATGTCTTTAAACTTTCTTCGAGCTGTGGCAGAGTGAATCCCTAATTGGCGGAAGTCCTCTTCCTTCCAGCGTTTCTCAGGATTTTTTTCTACTGCTGAAACGAGTGTTTTGACTTCTTCAGGAATGCTGTTAGGGTATGTTAATGGTGTGCAGCGCTTGCACGGGCGATACCCTGCCAGCAGTGCTTCCTCCGCTGTAAAGAAAAACTCACAGTTTTCAAATTTTGGCTTTCTGGCCGTACATGTGGCATGACAGAAGATACCGGTTGTCTTAATACAGGCAAAGAATGTGCCGTCATATTGCGGATTCTTGTCAACAAGTGCTTGATAAAATTCATGTTTTTGTTCATCGGTCATCATCATATGAAGCCACCTCTTGATTTTCTATAAAATGTTTTTCAGCATTGTTTGGGGTACGACGGATGATCTGTAAATACATCATCCTAAAGTTGAACGTTCATCACATCAATCTGATTTCATTATATCAGCGATGTGATCATTGACGTATCCGGGCTTTAAGGAATGCGGAATAGATCCTTTTTACAATCAAGCATCATAAACATGTCAATCTCCTCCTTTTCTCATTCCTGTTTTAGTTCATATATTTTAGCTGCTTTTGTTTCATTTCTTCATAAAATGCTTCAACTTCTTGTTCGTAAAGTACGGTCTCCATGTCCTTGTATTTCCGCTTGATCGTCAATGTGATAAAAAATAAATGGATTGTCATATACGCTCATTTCCCTTCAGTCCGCAGCACGCGAAACAGCCCGCAAATCTTCTTTATCAGTGGACCTGTTTCTAACACTTAGTATACGGCGGTTCCATAAAAATTCTTTCGAAAAATGAACAAGTATATTTGCATGTGGAAAGCAAAGCGGTAGACCGGTATTTCGGGGTGTGATACAATTTTGACACACAGAATCTGCTTTAAGTAGATCTGCTTATTAAGAAATGGTTTTCTAGGGTTCCGTGCGGGTGGCGCAGTCTGGACCGAGAGAAAACACATAGGGTCTAGACAATAGACCGTATGGACACGGAGGGATAAAAGCCCGGGAGATTTGATCAAACGATCGATTTCCGGGCTTTTTTTATTGCTTGGAATCGTTCAGAAAGGAAGAGAATCGGATGAAATGGGGAAATGTATTGATTGCAGCCATCTTTGAAGTTGGCTGGGTGATGGGGTTGAAATATGCTGACTCTTTATTGGAATGGGCCGCAACCATCGTTTGTATTGTCGTGAGCTTTTATTTACTCCTGAAAGCCACGACTGTACTGCCAGTTGGCACACTTTATGCCGTTTTCACCGGACTTGGGACAGCAGGTACTGTCATAGTAGGTATGGTACTGGGAGAGCCAGTACAGCTAGTGAAATTACTTTTAATCATGGTGCTTTTAAGTGGTGTATTAGGGCTTAAACTAACCACAGGTGAAAAGAAAGGAGAGACTGAATCATGAGCTGGCTTTTACTCATTGGTGCAGGCATTTTAGAAATGCTTTGTGTCACCATGATGAATCAATTCCAGAAAGACCGGCATGTCAAATGGATTTTATTCATTGCAGCTGGATTTTCGCTGTCCTTTCTCATGCTCTCTCTTGCGATGAATACAATTCCGATGGGAACGGCATACGCCATTTGGACTGGCATTGGAGCTGCTGGAGGAGCCATTGTCGGCATGCTGTTTTACGGTGAGTCGAAGGACGCAAAACGTATATTCTTTATCGCACTGATTTTATCTGCGGCGGTCGGGTTAAAAATCATTGAATAAGAAAAGGCTGTCATCTGTCTGCCAGCCTCAGAATGTAGACAAACCCACGCATTCTTTGTCAGACCTGCAATGGTTTTCTATCACGCTGAAAAAGAAGAAAAAGGGCTAAAATAAAAATCATTTTAGCCCTTTTTTGTTACATCGAATGATGATTGGAATCGTTTTCATTTTTGCGGTAAAGCTGACTCACTAGAAGAAAACAGACACCAAATGTGAGCAAAGGAATGAGTCTCTCACCGGCCATAAAAAGATAAATACCTGTGATCAGACATACGATGCCGAGCCAAAAGCTCACTTTACCAAACAAAGTCATGCTTTTCATCTCCATCACTCCTTTTGTGATAAAAGGTCTACTCACATTATATCATGCTAGGTGCAGAATTGAATGAATATTCAATAAAAAATGGACTCTTCATTGCTTTTTCTCTTTCCAGTCCAGTATAATATTTCATTAGAATGAAAACGCAAATGAGGTCATGATACATGAGAACATTGATTACAGAGAAACTTGAATTACACAGACAAAAGCACGAGCAAAAAGGCAGATTACTTGTCAGCTGCCCAGATCAGCCTGGTATTGTATCAGCTGTTTCTTCCTTTTTATTTGAGCACGGAGCGAACATCATTGAATCGAGCCAATACACAACCGATCATGAAAGCGGCCGGTTCTTTTTAAGAATTGAATTTGATTGGAAAGACATCTCGGCGAATATGGATCAATTGAAAAATAGTTTTGAGCCAATCGCAGCATCATTTCAAATGACGTGGAGCATGTCGCGTGCAAGTGAGCTTAAAAAGCTGGCAATCTTTGTCTCAAAAGAGCTTCATTGTCTGCATGAGCTTCTGTGGGAATGGCAAAGCGGAAATTTAATGGCTGAAATCGCAGTTGTGATCAGCAATCATGAAACGGCAAAAGATACAGTAGAATCGCTTGGAATCCCATTCCATTTTGTAAAGGCGAACAAAGACATTCGCAAAGAAGCTGAAAAAGAGCAGCTCGCCTTATTAGAAGAGTACGACATTGATGTGGTTGTGCTTGCTAGATACATGCAAATTTTAACGCCTGGATTCATTGAAGAGCATCCGAACAAAATCATTAATATTCATCATTCCTTCCTGCCAGCGTTTATTGGTGCAAACCCATACAAGCGGGCATATGAGCGGGGGGTCAAATTAATTGGTGCGACTTCTCATTATGTCACCAATGATTTAGACGAAGGCCCGATCATTGAACAGGATATTGAGCGGGTCGATCACCGGGATGATGCGGAAGCCCTAAAAAATATTGGCCGGACAATTGAGCGCAGTGTGCTTGCACGTGCTGTCAAATGGCACCTTGAAGATCGCATTATTGTTCATGAGAATAAAACGATTGTCTTTAATTGACCGCTTGACTTTTCTTTAGCAATTGGTGATAATATAAAAAAATTAACGAGCGTTGAAAAGGAATAGTAAGCAGGAACTGATGCGTAAAGAGAGCAAATGATGTGCTGAAACATTTGCCGCAGACAGCTGCTGAACCTGCCCTTTGAGCCTTAGAGGAAAAATCTAAGCGCGTGCCTGGCGTTACAGGAGTTGAGTGGAATAAGCAGATTGCATGCTTATTCAATGAAGGTGGTACCACGGAAAATCCCTTTTCGTCCTTTACATAAGGAGAAATAGGGATTTTTTTGTGCCTAAAGGTATAGCGGAGGGAATCAAGGATGAAAAAGCAAAGGATCGTCATAAAAATTGGCAGCAGTTCATTAACAGAGCAAAAAGGAGCCATTGATGAACAAAAGATGCAGGATCATGTAAGAGCCATAGCAAAGCTCAAAGAAGCAGGTCATGAAATCATTTTAATTTCATCAGGAGCCGTTGCAGCAGGATTTGGCAGTTTAGGCTATCCATCAAGACCTGTGACCTTAAAGGGGAAACAGGCAGCTGCCGCCGTTGGACAGGGTTTGTTAATGCAGAAATATACAGAGCTTTTTTCACAGTTTCATATGACACCTGCTCAAATGCTTTTAACACGTAATGACTTTTCAGATCGAACAAGATATCGAAATGCGTACGCAACGATGATGGAGCTGCTTGAAAGAAAAATCTTGCCGATCATAAACGAAAATGATTCAGTCTCCATCGAGGAGCTTACCTTTGGGGATAATGACATGCTGTCAGCTCTTGTCAGTGGATTAATTCATGCAGACCAATTGATCATATTAACAGACATCAATGGCATTTATGATGCAAATCCAAATGAGCATCCTGAGGCGAAGCGATTTGATGTCCTGACCCACATTTCAGAAGAATTGTTTTCATATGCAAAGAGCACCGGTTCAAAGGTTGGAACAGGCGGAATGAAATCGAAGCTCTCAGCTGCACAAACGGCACTTTCACTTGGCGTGAAAGTCTTCATTGGCACAGGCACTGGGGAAGACAAGCTGCTTCGCATACTTGCGGGTCAAGGCGACGGAACGTATATCGGTGAACAGGATTTATCAGCTGTGAACAACCGCCGTCAATGGATTCAATTCCACTCACCGGTCTCTGGGAAGATCATGATTGATGCAGGAGCGGAAGCGGCGATTTTGCATAATGGCAGAAGCCTTCTTCCGGCAGGAGTTATTGATGTCGCTGGTGACTTTTCTAAAGGAGAAGTCGTAGAAGTCGTCGGTCCAAACGGATTAGTTGGTAAGGGACAAACCTTGTACGCCTCCGATGAGCTTCTCGGCATTAAAGGAATGCGAAGTGACGAGCTTGCAAAAGAGAAGCCTGAGGTCATACACCGAGATCACTGGGTACAGCATGTACAAAACTGAGGAGGGAATACGATGAATGAAGTTCTTGAAAAAGCAAAAAAAGCAAGTGCAGCCAAAGATCAGCTGCTTCTAAAAACGACGGAACAAAAAAATGCTGCCCTGCACGCCATTGCCAGTGCACTAAAAGCATCTTCAGCTTATTTAATAGAAGAGAACCAAAAAGATGTTCAGGCTGCTGAGGAAAAGCAGTTCACGCCATCTGTCATTGACCGGATCACACTCACGGAAGAGAGAATTGAAGCCATTGCAGATGCGACCCTTCAACTCATTCAGCTAAAAGATCCAATTGGTGAAACGTTAGAAACCATTCAAAAAGAAAACGGTCTGTTCATCGAAAAGGTTCGTGTACCGCTTGGAACGGTTGGAATGATTTATGAAGCAAGACCAAACGTGACAGTCGATGCTGCGACCCTTTGCTTGAAAACTGGGAATGCTGTGATTCTGCGCGGAAGCTCCTCTGCTATTCATAGTAATAAAGCGATTGTAAAGGTGATTCATGAAGCGCTTCATACGACGGATATTCCAGTAGACAGTGTGCAATTAATTGAAGATACTGGCCGTGAAACGGCGAAAACGCTATTCACTTTAAATGAATACCTGGATGTCCTCATTCCGCGCGGCGGGAAGAATTTAATTGATCTTGTCGTGAGAGAGTCAACTGTGCCGGTGCTTGAAACAGGTGCAGGAAATTGTCATATCTACATTGATGAAACAGCGAAAAACGAAATGGCTGAGCGGATTGTGCTGAATGCCAAAACTCAAAGACCTTCTGTTTGTAATGCGATCGAGAGCATTGTCATTCATAAAACATGGGCAAACAACTACGGTGCTTCCTTATTTGAAGCCCTTCAATCCAATGGGGTAGAAATACGCGGTGATGAAGCCGTTTGCGCGCTTGCTCCTAGTGCTGCATTAGCGACAAATGAGGACTATGCAACGGAGTTTTTAGCACCGATCGTCAGTATTAAAATTGTAGAAAACATAGAACAAGCGATTAAGCATATTCAAACATATAGCTCTAAGCACTCTGAAGCGATCATTACGGAAAACGATGAGCATGCAGCCCTTTTCTTAACAGCTGTCGATGCTGCCGCTGTTTATCATAATGCTTCTACTCGTTTCACAGATGGATTTGAATTTGGCTATGGAGCGGAAATAGGAATTAGTACGCAAAAACTTCATGCAAGAGGGCCAATGGGTCTGCCAGCCTTAACGTCTGAAAAATTTGTCATTCGTGGTCAAGGACAAATAAGAGAATAACGAATTTAAAAGAGAGTCTTGTGACAACAGGCTCTCTTTTTCCTTTCATTTTTGTATTTCTCCGGTCAAGTATGATAAAATATGGTAATGTTTTATATTTTGAGAAGATTGGAGAAGGCAACGTATGGCGAAAATCATTCCCTCTTCGGATATTGGAGTGAAAATCAACAAGTGGTATGAATTAATCCGCAGATTTGATTCCGAACAAGCAGAACTGTTAAAGCAGGAAATTCGCACCTCTCTTGATTCAATGGAAGAAGATCAGAATTTGCTTCTCTATTTTTCTTTAATGGAATTTAGGCATGAGGTCATGCTCGATTATTTAAAGCCATTAAAGGAAGGAAAGCTTCGCGCCAACTTTTCCGAGCTTTCGAAAGAAATAGATGAGCATCAAACGCATGTCACAGGCATGCTTGAATACTACTATCATTTTTTTAGAGGCATGTATGAATTCGGGCGGAGGGAGTATATTGCTGCCATATCGTCTTATCAAAAGGCAGAGCATAAGCTTTCTTTTGTATCAGATGATATTGAACGTGCGGAATTTCATTTTAAAATGTCAGAAATATATTATCACATGAAACAAACTCATATCTCGATGCACCATGCTAAACTAGCGCTGGATGTTTATGTTCAGCATGAACTGTATGCGCTTCGCACGATTCAGTGTGAATTTATTGTGGCCGGTAACTACGATGATATGAGAAGGCATGAAAAAGCATTACCACATCTCGAAAGAGCACTTGCGAGATCAAGAGAGTTTCAAAATGTGCGTTTTATTGCCTCCTCTTTGTTTAATATGGGCAACAGTTATTACCGAATGGGAGACTTGGGCCGCGCACTCGAATTAATGAAAGAATCCATCTCGTTATTTGATCAAAATCAATCCGATCATCTTCGTCGATCTATAGACCCTCTTTATACAGCCGCTCAGATATTATACAAACAAGGAAAACACGAAGAAGCATTACACTACAGAGAAGAATGTATGAAGAGAGCAGAAGCTCTTCAAGATGACATTCATATTCAGAAAACCATATTTCTAGAAGCATTGTATTTAAGACAAGATGCTGAGCATATTAAACGAATTTTCCATTTTTTAGAGTCTGCCTATGCATATCCAGATATAGAGGAGCTGGCATTAGATACCGCAAAGTATTATAATGAAATGGGGGATTATGAAAAATCTTCCATGTTCTATGGGGAAGCGGAACATGCTCGAATCTATATTCAGAGAGGGGATTGTTTATATGAATTTTAAAAAATGGGCAGTCGTCTGTACAAGCATCACCATTATGGCATTGTGGCTGGCAGCAGCAAATGCCGACCCAGATAACAGAAACCATACGCTAGAACAACCGAATCCGCAGCATGACACGATCTAAAAGCCCTTTTTAAAGGGCTTTTTTTACTGCCTAACAATTTCCGGACATACTCATAAAAAGGGTTCAGGCAGGAAAACTTAAAAAAGAGTATTTATTGATTGACTCTGTAATTTAAATTGTGTACAATTCAATTGTAGAAAACATTATTGGAGAGAAAGAGGGTTATATTCATGTCAGACGTTTTATTTACAGCAACGGTATCAGCTGTCGGAGGAAGAGAAGGTAAGGTTGTTTCAACAGATGGTGTACTTGAACATGATGTAGCAATGCCTGGAACACCAAGAGCAAAAAAACTTGAAAAAGCAACAAATCCAGAGCAATTATTCGCAGCAGGCTACTCTGCATGTTTTGATTCAGCCCTTCAAATGGTAGCGAGACAAGAGCGTATTCGCTTTGAAAGTGAAGTTACAGCACATGTCAGCTTATTAAAAGACAGTTCAGATGGCGGCTTCAAACTAGGCGTTCAATTAGAGGTAAAAGGAACTGGAATTGAGCAGTCAGCATTAGAAGAACTTGTTCATAAAGCACACGGCGTTTGCCCATATTCAAAAGCAACTCAAGGAAACATCGAAGTAGAACTAGTAGCTGTCGCACAATAATAGACATTATAAAAGGCTGAGGGAATGTTCCCTCAGCCTTTTGATTGTGTTAAATTTTGCAAAAGCTCATGTAAAGAGGCACGCAGTGTTTTTAGCTCTTCTTCCGATCTGCCTGTCCCAGTCAGCATGTGAGACGGAATCGCAGTGGCCTTTTCTTTTAGCTGCTCTCCATATTCCGTTAAACGAATTTGTACAGACCGCTCATCCTCTTTCGAACGTTCTCGGATAATGAGTCCATTTTGCTCCATTCGTTTCAGCATGGGCGTGAGTGTACCGGAGTCTAAATAGAGAAGCTCTCCCATCGTTTTCACATTTAATGTTCCATGCTCCCACAATAAAAGCAGTGCCAAATATTGCGGGTACGTAATGTTTAATTCTTCTAACAACGGTTTATACTGCTTCGTCATCTCTCGTGAACTTGCATATAACAAGAAACAAAGCTGATTTTCCAGCTTCATATGTTCAAATTCATTTGTCATGTCAGTCACCAACTATTTTTTGTCATACTTATCATTGTATAAGATTTTCTTCCTTTTTAAAATAAATACAGACGAAAAATGAAAAATTCTTCAATGTGCGATAAATGTTTGAGAAATGAATAGAACGTGAAAAGGATGAATAGATGAAGGAGGAGATGAAGATGAAACCATTATTCACAGCAAAAGTAAAGGCGCAGCATGGAAGAGCTGGACATGTTCGTTCAGAGGATGGTGTGCTCGACCATAACATTGTCATGCCTAACGCAAAGAAAGATGGAGAGACTGGTACAAACCCAGAGCAATTATTTGCAGCAGGCTATGCAGCTTGTTTCGGAGGAGCACTTGAGCACGTAGCGAAGAAGCAAGGGATAGAAATAGAATCGGAAGTAGAAGGACATGTCAGTCTTTTAAAAGATGAAAGCGACGGCGGCTTTAAGCTTGGCGTAAAGCTGATTGTGTCTGCGAAAGGTCATGATCATGACAAAGTGAAAGAGCTTGTCCATGCTGCACATGAATTCTGTCCATATTCAAAAGCAACAAGAGGGAACATTGAAGTAGAGCTTGAAGTGGCGGAGGAATAGTAGAAGACACCTGCTTACCCGCAGGTGTCCAGCGTGTAGACAAACCCTCGCATTCGGTGTCAGGTCTGCGCTCCGGTGCTCACGAATGTCAAATTCGCTCCGCTCCGCTGCTCGTCCTTCCTAGGGCTGCAAAGGTTTTCTATCACGCTGAAAAGAAGACAAAGGGCTAAAATAAAGATCATTTTAGCCCTTTGTCAACAATCCGCAACACCTGCTTACGAGCAGGTGTCTTTTTTTAATATTCTTTCTTTTTATCGTATGCTTCCCATGCTTCAAATGGTGCAAGGGTTTTTTGAGGTGTCAGCTTGTAAAATGGTATATTTCTTGATTCGTATTCTTTGTTGATTTCTTCATAAATAAATGAGTCATCAAAACCAGAATCCGCTGCATCCTGATGTCCAGCAGCAAAATACACAGCTTTTGGTCTAGCCCAGTAAATAGCGCCAAGGCACATCGGACAAGGCTCGCAGCTTGTGTATAGAATGCAATCTTCTAATTGGTATGTATGTAGAGTTTGGCACGCTTTGCGAATGGCTGTGACTTCTGCATGTGCGGTTGGATCGTTACTCGTTGTCACGTTGTTGCTGCCCTCTGCAATAATCTGACCATCCTTGACAATGACTGCTCCAAAAGGGCCGCCAGTACCACTATTGACTCCTTCTACTGCAAGATCAATTGCGCGTTGTAAAAAATCTTCGTGATTCATTGTCTTCCTCCCTTTGTTCGACTGACTTCTCTAGTATAAACGAATCATGCTAGAAAAGAAATCATCATAGCAGGAGATCGAACAGGCCAATTTGCGCATAAAAAACCCCTGCCGAGTTCAGCAGGGGAGAGACATTCAATTAAGCGTGCTGCGCCAGCTTTTTACGAGCGACTTCAGCAGCTGTGACCATGTTTTTCAAAGCAGCAATGGTTTCAGGCTCTTGTCTAGTTTTTAGACCGCAATCCGGATTCACCCAGAAGCGATCTGTTGGACAAACGTTCAGCGCATCATCAATAATTTTGCTCATTTCTTCAACAGATGGAACGCGCGGGCTATGGATGTCATAAACACCTAGTCCAAGTCCTTTCAAATACGGGTGTTTTTCTAAGTAATCGAGGAATCCGCCATGACTGCGTGAATGTTCAATTGTAATCACGTCAGCATCCAAGTCTTCGATTGTATCGACAATATCCTCGAAGTTACTGTAGCACATATGTGTATGAATTTGTGTTTCATTTTGAACGGATGATGTGGATAAACGGAATGACTCTGCTGCCCAGTTTAAATATTCTGCCCAATCACTTTCTTTGAGCGGAAGTCCTTCTCTTAGCGCAGGCTCATCCACTTGGATCACTTGAATACCAGCTGCTTCTAAAGCTTCTACCTCTTTACGCAAAGCGAAAGCGATTTGGAAAGCAATATCTTTGCGAGAGATATCCGTTCTTGGGAAAGACCAGTTTAAGATGGTAACAGGTCCTGTCAGCATGCCCTTGACTTTTTTCTTTGTTAAACTTTGTGCGTAAACTGTCTCTTTCACTGTCATTGGCTCTGTAAACTCTACATCTCCATAAATGATTGGCGGCTTCACGCAGCGTGATCCATAGGATTGAACCCAAGCAAATTTTGTAAAGGCAAATCCGGCTAGCTTCTCGCCGAAGTATTCAACCATGTCTGTACGTTCAAATTCCCCATGTACGAGCACATCCAGACCAATTTCTTCTTGAATATCAATCCATCGTTTTGTTTCTTTCTTAATAAACTCATCGTACTCTGCATCTGTCCACTCATTTTTGCGCCACTTTTGACGAGCACTGCGCACTTCGGCAGACTGCGGGAAACTGCCAATTGTTGTTGTTGGAAGAAGCGGGAGCTCAAGAGATTCGTTTTGGATACGAAGGCGTTCTTCAAAGGCAGCTGGACGTTTAAAATCTTTCGATGAAAGATTGTTGCGTTCCGCTGTTAGATCCGCATTTGTTCCTTTTGCGAACTCTTTTAAGGTAAGAAGTGCTTGTGCTGCTTCGTTAATATCAGCATCAATGGCAGCTGCTCCTTTTGTTAAACCTTCTTTTAGCAGTGTCAATTCAGCCAGCTTTTCAGTGGCATAAGACAGTCCGTTTAATAGTTTTTCTTCAAGCTGTTCGCTTGGGTGTTTGGCAACTGGCACATGCAGTAAGCTACTTGATGGCTGCAGCCATACTTCTTTCGGCTGAACGTCAGCAATGACTTCAGAAATAAAGGATAATCTTTCGCCAAGGTCTGATCTCCAAATATTTCTTCCATCAATGACGCCTGCTGCTAAAATTTTATCTTTCGGGAAGCCGTGCTTTTTCACTTGATCAAGGTTGCGCCCTTGATCATGGACAAAATCAAGACCGATTGCTTCAACAGGATATGTGACAAGCTCTTCATACGCATCTACTGAATCAAAGTATGTTTGAAGAAGAATGTTCAACCCAGGTACGGCTTCTTTGATCGTTTGATAGATTTCTTTTACGGCTTTTACGTCTTCACTGGAAGCTGTGACAAGTGCAGGTTCATCAATTTGAACCCATTTGACGCCTGCTTCTTTAAGTTCTTTTAAAAGCTGAGTATAAAGCGGCACTAGACGCTGCTGGATTTCTTTTACTTCATTTGCTTCATAACCTTTAGAAAGTGAGACAAATGTATATAGACCAAGTACAACCGGTTTTGTTTCAACACCAAACGCCTTTTTCACCTTTTCGTAAGCTTCAAGCGGTTTGTTGTGTGTGAGTTTAAATTCTGTGCTTTTTTCGTATTCTGGAACGATGTAGTGATAGTTTGTATTAAACCATTTTGTCATTTCACTTGAGACGGCATCTTTTGTTCCTCTTGCCATCGCGAAGTATGTATCTAGCGGGTCTTTTAAGCTGCGGAAGCGCTCTGGAATCCAATTGAACATAACAGCGGTATCCAGCACGTGATCATAGAAGGTAAAGTCTCCAGAAGGAACAACATCAATTTGTTGATCGATTTGTGTTTTAATGGCAGTTAAAAATTGTTCATCCAGTGTGCTTAAGAGGGTTTCGCGGTCTGTTTGACCTTTCCAGTAAGACTCAAGTGCTTTTTTCCATTCTCTGTTTAAACCAATTCGCGGAAAGCCTAGATTACTTGTTTTAACAATTGTCAATTCCAATTCCTCCTCTAAATATAAAAAGACATTTACGCTCATGATCATGATTGATGAGGTAAATGTCTGGTTTAAAAGACAAAATGTGTGTGCGAAATAAGGCGTGAGTATCACTGACGCTTTTCCGACATCTCCTATCAACCGTAGGGGGGTTTGATGTGATAGAGCGGCTGGTATCCTGGCTGGTGAATCTGCAAGCTTTTCATCCTTCCCATCCTAATGACAGTGGATTCCTGAGAAAAGCTCTCCTCACTCACAGTGGCGGGACCGCGCCGGATTTTCACCGGTCTTCCCAATTAAAATTCGACGTGTAATCGAATTACCGACTCTCAAACTATGAATTTATTGTGTTCGATTATATAACGTTCACTTCATTTCGTCAAAGTAAATTTTGAATAATTTTAATTAAAAAAATCCTGAGAAAATTCTATCTTTTCTCAGGACCTCTATTTAAGCTATAGAGATAAAAGATCTGCTTCCAATGTTTTTTCTAAAAGGACATCAGGTGCAGTTAAATATAAAAATCCATTCCCTACAAGGGCTTTCGACTGTTTTAATGGAAGGGTTCTTCTGACAAGCTGAGCATAAACCTCAGGCTCTGTCAGCTTGCGCTGGAACGCTTCTTCTTCGGCATTTTTAATAATGGCTAGTGCACCGCTTACGTGAGGGGCAGCCATTGAAGTCCCTGTGAGCCTGCCATATTTATGGTTAGGAAGAGTGGATAAAATGTCTTCTCCTGGAGCGACGAGGTCGATTTCTTTATTGGCGTTAGAAAATTCAGAGGATTCTCTAGCAAGGGAAACAGAACCGACGGCAATGACTTCATTGTATGCTGCTGGGTAGGAGAACTCTTCCGTACGCTCGTCCCCGTCCCCTTCATTTCCTGCTGCACACACAACAAGCACACCGCTTTTTACCGCATTTTGAATGGCTTCTTGCAGGGCAGGCTCATTGCTTGGACCACCGAGAGACATGGAGATAATATCAACCTTCTGCTCTGCGGCATAGTTGATGCCATCAATGATCCACTCATATTTTCCGCTGCCATTTTCACCGCCAAGAACTTTCACGATGAGCAACTTGGCTTCAGGGGCAACCCCTAAAATTCCGCCATTTTGATCGGTTGCGGCAATCGTTCCTGCTACATGGGTACCATGCCCATTGTAGTCTTTTACATTTTCAGCATCTCCATCGTCATCATCGGTAAAGTTCTTCCCACCGATAATCTGATCTTTTAAGTCGGGATGCTCTGTGTCACAGCCTGTATCAAGGACAGCAATGGTTATGCCTTTTCCTTTGAAGCCACTTGACCAAAGTTCGGGTGCTTTAATCTCCTGAATACTTTCCGGCGTCTCTTTCGCTTCCATCACATTGGCTTTTACTTCATACGGAATTAAGCGAATTTCACCTTTCATAAGAAAGCCCTCCTTATTTTGTTTTCAAAGTAGATTCAGGCTGCATAATGTTATTGTATAAAAGAAACTTTTGATCGGAAAGGGTCAATTGTAATAATTTTTCAAATAATCAATCTATTATCAAAAGTGCAGTTCTCCTCACATATTGACGAAAGAGCTCACCTTTTGAAGAAAACTCTTGATATCATATGAAAAAGAAGGAAATGCTGCATAGTGAGGTTGCACCTGTACAGAACAAAATGGGTGAATAGAACTAAAAGAGGCAGACTAAAAAATAATGAGATGAAGTAACAAATTGAGAAGAAGGTTCAAGTTAAATGTTTTTTCTCAAAAATAATTCCCTCCATAAAAAAATAGATGTGAAGATTGTGACTGTTCCAAATAAGAAAGGCAACATATAATAATGGAAAGACAAGCTTGCCTTTTAGATAGGAGAGATAGAGATGAACAAAGGGAAGATACTCGTAGTCGAAGATGAAAAGAAAATCGCAAGGGTGCTGTCACTTGAGCTTGAATATGAAGGATATGAGGTGACAGTCAAAGAGACAGGAATAGACGGGCTTCAGGCTCTTGAAGAAGATAGCTTCGATTTGGTACTGCTTGACGTCATGCTTCCAGAGTTAAGCGGGCTTGAAGTGCTGAGAAGGGTTCGGAAGACAAATACAGCGACACCTATTATTTTGATTACAGCAAGGGGAAGTGTTCCTGATAAAGTAAGCGGGCTCGATCTTGGGGCGAATGATTATATAACAAAACCTTTCGACATAGAAGAATTATTAGCGCGAATTCGCGCACAGCTAAGGTTGAATATACAGTCACAAGAAGAAAAGGAGACAGAGCTGAGCATAGCAGACTTAACGGTCAACGAGAAAACAAGAGAAATACAAAGGGCTGGGCAAATGCTTGAACTCACACCGAGAGAATATGACCTGCTTGTTCACTTACTGAACCATCAGCAGCAAGTGCTCACAAGAGATCAGCTTTTAACAGCGGTTTGGGGTTTTGATTATTTCGGTGATACAAACGTGGTAGATGTCTATATCCGTTATTTAAGGAAAAAAATCGATTACCCATTCGAAAAACAGCTGATTCACACAGTGAGAGGTGTGGGTTATGTGATGAAAGGATAAAGAATGAGATTAAAAAATAAGATTCAGCTTTATACGTCGTTGTCTTTGTTTTTAATGGTGCTCTTGTTTCATACAGCCATTTATTTTATTTTTTCGATGACCTTGACGCAAAAAGATATGTCCCGCTTGTCTGAGGTGGCTGAAAATATTGCGATTGCTTTAAAAAAATCAGAGGAAGAGGGTCTTCCGTCCTCGGAGCTGCTGAAGGCGTACCTGCCTCAAAATGGTATGATCCGTGTCGTGACAGAAACGGGAGAGTCAAAACTGACTGTCACAAAGGAATCAACGTTTAGCTCACTGCCTTTTACATACGAATCTGGTCAGACAGCAGAAATCAAAGAATACAATAAGCATATGATTGCGTTCGCTGCTATTCCGGTCATTTGGACAAATGGTGAGATTATGTCGCTTCAAGTATATGAAGAAATCGAAAATACGGAAGAGAACTTAGCGTTATTAAAAATGATTTTAATCGCTACCGGCGTTTTGTTTATTGTGCTTTCCTATTTTGCAGGCCACGTTTTAACAAAGCAAATTGTCCGGCCGATTAGCAGAATGACGAGTACTATGAAGGCAAGTATGAAAGAGAAGGCGTTTAAACGAATTGAATTAACAGGCGATTCAAAGGATGAACTATATCAAATGGGACAAACCTTTAATGAAATGTCCGAGATTCTCGAGAAGCATTATGAAAAAGAACAGCAATTTTTGCATGATGCCTCCCATGAATTGAAGACACCGATTACCGTCATTATGAGCTACAGCAATTTACTCAAACGCTGGGGGCAAACACGTCCAGAGGTTGTAGAAGAATCCTCCCAAGCGATTCATGATGAAGCGAAAAAAATGAAAAGACTGACAGATCAATTATTGACATTGGCGAAAAACGGCCAGCCGTTATACTTGGATATGAAGCCGGTTGATCTTGGTCATTTGTGCAAGCAGCTATGTCATACACTTGAAGTGGCCACCAATCGAACGATTCAATCTCATGTGCAGACAGATCAGCCGCTGATCGCAGAAGGAGACGAAGAGAAAATCAAACAGCTTTTGACTATCTTAATTGATAATGCGGTCAAATATAGCAGAAAGCCAGTTGATGTGACCTGCGGATGGGCAGGAGACAAGCCATTTATTTCAGTGATTGATCAAGGAATTGGCATAAAAGAAGAGGATCTGCCGAAAATCTTTGACCGCTTTTTCCGTGTGGATGAAGCGAGAAACAGTGAGACGGGCGGAACCGGACTCGGTCTTTCAATTGCGAAGCAAATTGCAGAAGAACATGAGGCCGAGCTGAAGGTAGACAGCCGTATCGGCGAAGGAACAGCCATGACCATTCTTTTTCAGAAATAAATGGGTCTTTTCTCATCAATTTCTCATTTCCTCCTTATAAAATAGGAAATAGGAAGGAGGCGCTGCATGTCTAGAAAAACGAAAATGGTGCTTGCGCTCGCAGGATGTCTTGTGATTCTTGCGGCCTTTGCAATGCTCATGATCCAAACCATTGATCAAAAAATATTAAGTGAAGCAGAAATGAAAAAAATGATCTCAAAAGACTATAATGGAAACATTACACATATTGATTTAATCAATCATAAACAGGACTACACAATGACGCTCGAAAATGCAAATGGCATCTATCAAATCATTGCATCTTCTGCAAGCGGTCAAATGAAAGAAATTAGACAGTTAAAAAGCTATCAGAAGCCAAATGAAAAAAATGCTGAGCTCCAGGCGGAAGAGGCGGCTGTTAAAAAGGTGAGCGGAACCGTCATTCAAAAAAAGGAGACGTCAGATCGTTTCATTTTTACCATCCAATCAAAAAAAGAATTGTATCAAGTTGAGGTCGGCAAACAGTCATTTAAGGTGCTTGAAGCAGAAAAGAAAAAACCAACCTCTAAAGAAAAGAAGCTCACGAAAATCACCGTCGAGGAAGCCATCCAAATTGCCGTCAAAGAAGTTGGCGGAACAGTGGATGATGCTGATCTTGAAACATTCAGCGGTATGCTCGTATTTGAGGTGGAGCTGGATTTGCCTGACGGCAGAGAGGCAGAGGTGCTTGTGAACGCCTATACAGGAGACATTGAGGGCATTACGTACGAAAACTAATCCTTTTCTCATGATATTCTCATGTTTCTTTCCTTCCTTTATCATCTTGTTTTCTTAAGATATAGAAGAAATCAAACAGAGGAGGAAATGAACATGATGAAAAAAGTACTAGTAGCTACAGCATTAACGGGAACTCTTGTCGCAGGTGGTTTCACACTTCAAGCGCAAAATACAAATCAAACAGCAAACGCCGAGCAAGTCGTGCAAAAGAAATCGTCATTTGTTTCAAAGAAACAAGCTGAAAAAGCAGCCTTAAAAGTGGTGAAAGGCTATGTGGATGATGTGGATCTTGAGCGTAAAAAAGGAAAATGGGTGTATGAGGTCGAGATCAAAAAAGGCGGCTTTGAATATAAAGTATATGTCGATGCAAAAACTGGAAAAGCGCTGAATGATCCAGTCAAAGAAAAGAAACAGAACGTGAAGATCACGAAAAAACAGGCTGAAAAAATTGCTCTTGCAAAAGTAAAAGGCACAGTCACAGATTCTGATCTAGATAAAGAAAATGGTGTGTACATTTACGAAATTGAAATCACAACACCAAGCGGCGAGGAAGTTGATTTTGAGATTTTCGCTAAAACAGGCAAAATCCTGAAGCAAGAATGGGATGATTAAGCTATGACCAAACCTTACACTTTCATGTGTAAGGTTTTCATCGTGTAGACAAACCCTCGCATTCGGTGTCAGATCTGCGCTCCGGTGCTCACGAATGTTTCATTCGCTCCGCTCCGGTGCTCGCCCTTCCTAGGGCTGCAAAGGTTTTCTATCACGCTGAATAGAAGACAAAGGGCTAAAATAAAGATCATTTTAGCCCTTTGTCAACAATCTGCAAACCTTACACTTTCATGTGTAAGGTTTTTTCATTGGGACAAACTACGGGAAAGGAGGCGAGAGAATATGAAGAAAAAAGAAGAAGAGCAAACAATGGATCACGCGGAATACGTTCCGCATCCTGATGGAGAAGGATATGCTTTGTTTTTGCATGATTCCTTTCATCTCCTCTCCCAAGAGGATATGAATCAGCCGGAAGAGGAATAAAAAGACATGAAAAGGGCGATGGCTGAGCTGTTTATCGCTCTTTTTTTGAAAAGTAAGCGAATACATAAGGATACTTGGCATCTTGCTTATTGACATCATTCCGCTTTTTCTGTAATCTCAGTGTGTTAACAATATGAGACTTCGTTAGGTGAGGCTCCTGTATGGAGATACGCTGCTGCCCAAAAATGTCCAAAGACGCCAATGGGTCAACAGAAATCATCGACATAAGGTGATTTTTAATGCAGCTGGATTTGATCCTATGCCATACAGTGCTAAAGCTCTACGATTGAAGGAGCAAGTGTTTATTTTGTCATGCTTACAAAGCGCCTTCATTCGGTTGAAGGTGCTTTTTTATGAGAAAAGGAGGTGTGGGGATGGATCATCCCGATTCGAGACACATAAAGAGTATGTCAAAAGATCAGATTGACGCATCAGACAGAGGAGATCCTGACCCCCGCACATTCTAAGGGATTCGGGTATCTCCTGACTTTGGGGAGGTAACAGCGATGATACAGAACATTACGTACGATGAACTCATTTTAAGAATCATTATTTTATTAAGAGACGGCAAACGCAAAGAATTTAAAAACATTATGGAAGAACTTCAGCCATATGATATGGCCTATTTATTTAAAGAACTTCCAGAAAAACACCGAGGCCGTTTCCTCAGCTTTTTAACAATCGATGATGTGACGGAAATGATGGGTGAGCTTGAGCGCGAATACCAAGAAATTGTGCTTGAAAAAGTAGGAAAAGACAAAGCCACCTTCGTCACAAACAAAATGGATAACGATGACCTAGCCAACTTGTTTGATGAAATGGATGATGAGCTGAAAGACCAGCTTTTATCAAACATGGAGGCGGAGGAATCAAAGGCCGTCCAGCTTCTCATGAATTATCCTGCTGAGACAGCAGGCCGGATCATGACCAACCGGTACGTTTGGATTCCTCAGCACTATACGGTTCAGGACGCAGTTGTAAAGCTGAAAAGCTTTGCTGAAATTGCAGAATCGATCAACTATTTATATGTCATTAATGATCAAAAGCAGCTTGTAGGGGTTCTGTCGTACCGGGATCTCATTTTAGGTGAACCAGATGAAAAAGTGCAGGATCTTATGTTTACAAGAGTCATTGCCGTTGGAGCTTTTCAAGATCAGGAAGAAATCGCAAAGCTGATTGAACGGTATGATTTTCTGGCCATTCCTGTTGTAGAAGAGAACAATGTCCTGGTTGGAATCGTCACAGTCGATGATATCATTGATGTCGTCATTCAAGAGGCAGGAGAAGACTATGAGAAGTTCGCTGCCTCTGGTAAAGATATTACATTTGACACGCCCGCTTTTGTTGCGGCATACCGCCGTCTCCCGTGGCTCATTTTACTCTTATTCATTGGGCTGATTTCAGGCAGTATTTTAAATTACTTTGAAGATACCCTTCAGCAAGTCGTCGCCTTAGCCTTCTTCATGCCAATGATTGCAGGAATGACAGGGAATACAGGCACACAGTCGCTTGCCGTCGTCATTAGAGGGCTTTCAAAAGAAGAATTAACGAAAAAAACCATTATGCGCCTGATTTTTAGAGAGCTCCGAACAAGTATTTACATTGGGATTGTCTGTTCCATCATTATTACAGTCGTCGCAATGGTGTGGCAGGGCAATATGATTTTAGGATTTGTTGTCGGTTCCTCACTGCTTGCCACACTGATTATTGGAACGATGGCAGGTACGATCGTGCCTATTATTTTACACAGATTAAACGTCGATCCTGCGATTGCATCTGGGCCGCTGATTACAACATTGAACGATATTTTATCATTGCTTATCTATTTTGGTATTGCGACAGCGTTCCTTCATACACTTATGTAGCAAGAAGACTGTAAAACATGACGTTTTGCAGTGTCAGCGCGCTGACAAACCCTTGCATTCGGTGTCAGTCCTTGCGTGCCGGTGCTCACGAATGTTCAATTCGCTCCGCTCCGGTACTCGTTCTTCCTTGACTTCAAAGGTTTTCAGATCGCGCTGAAAGGTAGACAAAGGACCATCCTTTGTCCGCAATCTAAGCCTGTAAAACATGACGTTTTACAGGCTTTTTTTGTATAAAGATTGCATATAGCGCTTTCATCCTTTACATTTTAAGGAGAAGGTGGGAGAGAAACATGAAGAAATTCTTATTCGTTTTGATGTGTATGTTTTTGCTGAGTGCATGTCAAAGGGAGGACGAGGGGAAAGACCGAAGGCTAGTGGCTGCAGAGCATATGCTTGAAGCCATCACCGAAGGAAATAAAAGAAAAATGGAAGATATCTACGTCGAAGGTGCGGTCCCGAGCCCGGATGACATTCTGAAACTGAAAAAAGAATGGGGCATAGACACGCTTTCTTATGAGGATTTTCAATTGGAAGAAGCCAGCATTCATGTGTTCCATGCGAATTACGAAGATGCAAAAACCGGGAAGAAAAAGGCACTTGCCCTGCGGGTGAAAGAAGATCCTGAAAGAGGTGGCGTGCTGATTGACTTTGTAGGGGTTGTAGAAGGTACTGAAGCTTCCTCTAAATAAAAAGAATCGTTCAAAAGAGCGATTCTTTTTTTGTTTAACGATTTTTATACCGAAAGTGTGCGTTAATCTGACCTTCCAGCATTTTTTTCTTAAATTGTCCGCTTTTTAGCGCTTGTTCTTTTTTCTTCATGTCTTTTAAAATTTCAGCTGTCTGCACACCGTCTTCCCGTTTATTGGCGATGTCCATCAAACGTTCAACATCTGCAAAAGAATATTTCCGTGTGCCTCTTGTTGAGCGCTGGGGGTAAATGAGTTTACGTTCCTCATAATATCGGATTTGCCTGACGGAAAGCCCTGTTAGCTCACTGACAATCCCGATTGAAATGACTTTTTTATCTTTATAAGATACATCTTCCTGCGTCATATACTCACCCCTGCAAGTCTTTTCTTCATATTATATAGAACGAGAAGTGAAAAAACCTATCGTTTGTTAGAAAATATAACACAAAAACGAAAAAAATGAAAAAACCATGGGAGGAAAGATTACAGAGAGTGTGCAATACATCTTACGGCGGCATATAATCATGGTGAATTGACATAGGAGGAGGAGCATATGATGGAGGAAGCACAGATCATTCGTATGGCAAAAGAAATCATCGCATTAGATGTGAAGAGGGATGAATTGCTCGAGCAATTCATGCAGGCTGCAGGTCAGAATGCACATGCGCTTCTAAGAGCCATACAAAATGATTTGTATAAGAAGTCTTCATAAGCACCCGATCCAAATCACTTGATAGGAGGGATAATCGGTGCGGCGTATATTAAAAGAAGCTTTAGCAAAGGAAAGACATTATTATACGAAGCAGCTATGTTCATTAGGGGTTTACAGCCCTGATGAGGCCAAGAACATGACAATTAGTGACTTAAAAAAAGAGTATCATTTCTTTTTCAACAAAACAGAACGCTGTCTGTAAAAATCCCTTGAAATGTGCGTATGTCACATAAAGGGTTCTTTTTTTTGTTTAATATTATAGCAATATTGAATTTTGTAGAAATTTGGCGAATGAAGTGCAAGAAACTATAGATTCTTTACAGATTTTGTTAAAGTGTGTCGCATCTTGATGGTTTGCTGAAAAAGCTTTTTTTCGAGATGATTGTGAAAAATAAGAAGGATTTTAAAAGTTTATATCGAAACCTTATACATAACACGAATGGAGTCACTTATGTGGTTGAAAGGGTTTTCAAAAACGTACTTCTATTTTTTACGAAAGGCTCCAACTGCACCGCAAGACAGCCTTGAAGTTAAAAAAATATTATAAGAGGTAGATATGTGATGAGACTATCGTTTAATGAAGAAGAAGTAGAACGCTCAATGACGCTTTACAAGGTTTTTGCAAGAGCATTTAAAAGCGTTTCAGAACACAGTATTAGAGACAGCAAAGAGCATGGGTTTAATCCAACTGAATTTGCCGTTCTTGAATTGCTCTACACAAGAGGTGCTCAAAAGCTTCAGCAAATCGGCTCAAGACTCCTGCTAGTCAGCGGGAATGTGACGTACGTAATTGACAAATTAGAACGAAATGGTTTCATTGAAAGAGAACAGGACCCCAAGGATAAACGGTCGGTTTATGCCCATTTAACGGAAAAAGGGCGAAGCTATCTTGACAAGATTTATCCGATCCACTCTCTTCGAATTGCGCGTGCATTCTCTGGTCTGACGCGTGAAGAGCAAGAGCAATTGATTAGTCTATTGAAAAAAGCAGGTATTCACAGTCAGCATTTATTATTTAGATAAAACGAAAAGGTGCCATCATTGGCACCTTTTAAATTGTTGACAAAGGGCTAAAGTGATCTTTATTTTAGCCCTTTGTCTTCTTCTCAGCTCAGCGTGACAGAAAACCTTTGAAGTCTAGGAAGGACGAGTACCGGAGCGCAGCGAATTGAGCATACGTGAGCACCGGCACGCAGGACTGACACCGAATGCGAGGGTTTGTCTGCACGCTGGAAGGTGCCATCATTGGCACCTTTTTTATGTGTCAAGCAGCGCCGGATAGGCGATGAATTTTTCAATATCGCTTGCTGGCAGCGGTTTGGCATAATAAAACCCCTGCAGGTCGTCACAGCCCTGGGCAGATAATAGCTGAGCCTGTGCAAACGTTTCAACACCTTCTGCTATCACTTCGAGAGATAATTGGTGTCCCATCGCTATAATAGCCCCTGTAATCTGTTCAGATTTTGAATCACTTAAAATGTCCTCAATAAAGGATTTATCAATTTTCAGTCGATGAATCGGTAAATCCTTTAAATAGCTTAATGAGCTGTGTCCTGTACCGAAATCATCAATACTAATGCGGACGCCAAGTTGTTTTAGCGACGTTAACACCTGTTTTGATTGCTTGATATTGTCCATTGTCATACTTTCTGTGACTTCAAGCTCCAAGAGTGACGGTTTCAGGTCGTATTTTTTCAGTGTGAGCTTGATCAAATCAATTAAGTCTTCAGAATTGAATTGTTTCGCAGATAAATTGACAGCCACAGGAATTTTCAGACCATCGTCATACCACATTTTTGCCTGCTTGCCAGCCGTATCAATGACCCATCTGCCAATATCAATGATCAGACCTGATTCCTCTGCCAGCTCAATAAAAGCCTCAGGTGATTTTAAGGAACCATCTGGTGCCTTCATTCTCAAAAGGGCTTCAACCCCAGTCATCTTTCTTGTTTTGGCACTGACTTGCGGCTGGTAGTGAAGGACAAATTGCTCTCTTTGAATGGCATCCCTCAGCTCCAGCTCCCGGTTTAACCTGTCCTCACTTAATCTTTCCATGGATTCGGTAAAGAACTCATAACGGCTTTGCTTATGTTTTTTGGATAAATACATAGCCATATCGGCTTTTCTCATCAGCTCCATCCCGTCTTTGCCATTTTGCGGAGAGATGGCGATCCCAATGCTGATTGACGTAATGAGTTGATGGTTCTGGATGAAAAAAGGACGTTCAAATTGATGGATGATATTTTTAGAAAATTGTTCGATTTTATGTGTATCATGATCCATGTGGGGAAAGATCATTAAAAATTCATCACCGCCAAGTCTTGCGATAAAGCCATTGTCCGGTAAACATTGCGTCAGTCTGTTTGCGGCAGCTTTCAGCAGTAAATCTCCTATGTTATGCCCGAGTGCATCATTAATAATTTTAAAACGATTTAAGTCCAGAAACAGAACCGCTGTTGACGTTTTTGACTTTTCTTGAGCGGAGAGAACATCATTTAAATGATTGATGCCGTGGCGGCGGTTAGGAAGCTCTGTTAGTGCATCATAATGTGCCATCACATGAATTTCTTTTTCTGCAATCCGCTGCTGCGTTAAATCTTTTAAAACAAGATAAATGCTGTCGAGTGAATTGTTCACATGAACAGGTATGTAAGTGACATGATAATAATAAAAACGATCTGCTGTTTTCAGTTCTGCTTCACGTGTGATAGCTTTTTTTGACTGAGAAATAAATTCTTCCCACAACTCAGTCGGCATCACATATTGGCTGACATCATCACCAATCTTAGAATTGTACAACTCTAAGATTTGTTTACCAGAGTCATTTGCAGAAAGAACCTTTCGATCGACAGATAACACGATAATCCCGTCTATATTATGTTTGATAAGCGATTGAAACCGCTGTTCATTTTCTTTCAGCTGATCTGACTGCGTCATGATCCGGTGATCAATATAGGCACCAAAAATCATCAGTGTTTGGACTATAAGTGTCATTAAGCCGACAAAAATCGACAGACTGAATGGCGACATTTCAAGAGATCCACCTATAGCAGCCTGTCCATTTGAATGATAAAACATGGTAGAGGCAGCCATACCAGTATAATGCATACCTGCTATAGCACCGCCCATCAACATTGAACCAAGACTCTTTAAAAGATAATTCTCCCGTTTACTTTTCTTGCGGTCAACAAGAAAGAAGAGTTTCAATGAGAAGTAGGAGGTAATGGCAGCAATGAAAAACGAAAGAAAAAAGAGGACTGGATCATAGCTGATTGAGACATTGGCCATTGATTCCATTCCAAGATAATGCATGCTGCAAATAGCTGAACCCATGGTGATTGAACTAATGAGCAGCCGTCTTCTAGAGAGCTGCTTTTGAATGCATATTGAAAAAGCGATCAAGGATCCGATAAATGAGGCCAAAATCGATAGAATCAGTAAGGATGTATCATATGTGATGCCAACACGCATTTGAAATGCCATCATGCCAATAAAATGCATCGACCATATCCCCATTCCCATGATCATTGCACCAATGAGCAGCCATACCTTTTTCTTTGCACCGCTTGACTGTGCTACCCTGCTGGCTATATGAAGAGCTGAGTAGGAGGCGACAGCGGCGACAGCGATTGACAGAAAGACAAGCCATCCATTGTAGCTTCCTGTTAAATGGGTCATGTAAGAAAACCTCCTGTACTTTAAAACAGACATATACTTAATATATCGGATCGAATGGCTTCTGTGTTCACCTTTCCTTCACTTAAATACAACAATCAACGTTTTTTTCACCCTTCTTTTATAGTAAAATCAAATTTAATGTAAAAAAACGACGAAAATCGAATCGTTTCTTCGGTTTTATTCGTTTAATATATGGTGTGATTCTAAAAGAGATAGAATCAGTCAAATGATTATGTGTGAAAGGGATTGATAAACATCGAAGATTTTATTATTTCTTTAGCTGATGCCTTTAAGAACTTGTCATACTTTGGCATCTTCCTCGCATTATGCATTGAATTTGTACCTGCTGAAGTGGTTTTGCCTCTTGCGGGTTACTGGGTCTCAGAAGGGGACATGGCTTTTATCGGTGTTGTGGCGGCCGGCTCCATTGGCGGCGTGGCTGGTCCTTTGACCTTGTACTGGTTAGGACGTTACGGCGGCAGACCCTTTTTAAATAAATATGGAAAGTACTTTTTTATAAAACCTGAGTCGCTTGATAAATCGGATGCTTTCTTTGAAAAGCATGGCGGATTCGTCGCATTCAGCGGCCGGTTCATACCAGGAGTCAGAACGCTGATCTCCATCCCGTGCGGTATTGCCAAGATGAATGTGTGGGTCTTTTGCTTGTATACGTTTTTGGCAATTACACCAATTACGTTTGTGTATGTGTATCTTGGGTTTATGCTTGGGGAGAATTGGAAAGAGGTTGGCGCCATGATAGATCCTTATCTTTTACCAATTGGGATCGGTGTTGTGTTATTGTTTGTTGTCTACCTATTGATAAAACGAAGAAAAAGAAAAACAGAAACGCCAACTGCCTAATCAATGGATTGAACAGAAAGTCAGCTGTTGACAATCCAGTGTCTATTGATTATGATATAAGTAATCTAAATATTCTAAATCCCGCCAAAGGGGAGTAGCGTCCGGTTTTTACCGGAAACAAAGTCGTCATTACATGGACTGATGTTCATCGGCTTTGTTGGCATGATTCTACATATCACATGTCTAGCAAGACCTTTGCCATTACAGGCAAAGGTCTTTTTTGCATTCATAAGCCTTTGTCTGTTGTGGGACAATAGATAAAAACAAGGAGGAATGATGATGGATGCAGCTATTATTTTAGAGTACGGGTGGGTTCTGCTCGTACTGATTGGATTAGAAGGGATTTTAGCAGCTGATAACGCGCTGGTCATGGCCGTGATGGTCAAACACCTTCCTGAAAAACAAAGAAAAAAGGCATTGTTTTACGGACTTGCAGGTGCGTTTGTCATGCGGTTTGGTTCACTGTTTCTTATTTCGTTTTTAGTGGATGTGTGGCAAGTTCAAGCCATTGGTGCAATTTATCTTCTTTATATTTCCATTCACCATATTTTAAAATCGCACGTATTTAAGAAAAAGGAAACTGAAACAAATGTGAAACAAAGCGGCTTCTGGGCAACAGTCGTGAAAGTAGAGCTGGCCGACATTGCTTTTGCCGTAGATTCCATTTTAGCGGCCGTCGCTTTAGCTGTGACACTGCCAAAAACAAGTCTTCCGCAAATCGGTGGACTCGATGGCGGTCAATTTATTGTCATTCTTTTAGGCGGTATCATTGGTCTTGTTATTATGCGATTTGCAGCAACGGTCTTTGTGAAACTGCTCAAAACAAGACCGAGCCTAGAAACAGCAGCATTTGTCATTGTCGGATGGGTGGGTGTGAAGCTCACGCTTTATACACTGTCACATCCAGCTATTGGGGTCGTATCGTCTCATTTTATCCATTCAGCATTATGGAAAGTCATTTTCTGGACAGTGCTTCTCGCAATTGCAGCATTTGGCTGGTTTTTATCAAGTCCATCAAGAAAAGGCGGGCAGGAAAACGAGGAGAAGCAAGAGGCACGCCTGGGAGAGTAGGTTTTTTGAAAGAAATATCATTTCATTTTCATAACACGTATATTACAAATAAGGGGGAGATACCCCCTTATTTCTTTGCTTTTAGACGAAACATTGTAAAGTAGATGGTGACATACATGTCATAATTAAGTAACAGGAAATGAATTCCTCATTTCTTCCTTTGCGCTTCCCTCATAAATTAGCTATCATAAATGAGTAATATAGGGAGAACTGAGGTGAAACCATTGCTTAGCCTTTTGTTTAAAAAAGGAAAGAAAAAGCAAACATTAGAGCAGTCGGCTATCAGTATTCAACAAGGTGATATCGAACTGCAAAATGCATTAATAGAGCAATACAAACCATTTGTCGCTAAGACGGTTTCATCCGTTTGTAAACGATATATAGATGAAAAAGATGATGAATTCAGCATAGGCTTAATCGCCTTTAATGAAGCGATAGAAAAATACTCTGCCGAAAAAGGAAACTCACTGCTTGCTTTCGCAGAATTAATTATTAAAAGAAAAGTGATTGACTATATTCGAAAAGAAGCAAGAAATGCGCCAACGGTTCAAATGGACCTGCAAGAAAGTGAGAACGGCGAATACTCTCAAAGCATGATTGAAGCGGAGCTCTCTGCAAATGAATATAGGCGTTTAATTGAACAAGAACATAGAAGAGAAGAGATTGAACATTTTAAAGAACGATTGAAAGTATACGGTCTCACGTTTCAAGAGCTGCTTGAGCATTCACCAAAGCATGCAGATGCCAGGCAAAATGCCATTAAAGTAGCCCATACACTCGTTGAACACGATGAGCTGAGAACCATTTTATTTCAGAAGAAACAATTGCCTGTCAAACAGCTGGAAAAGTTAGTGGAAGTCAGCCGCAAAACGATTGAGAGAAATAGAAAATATATCATTGCGATGGCGATCATTATGACAGGTGATTATGTGTATTTGAAAGATTACCTTAAAGGGGTGCTTAATTCATGAGAAGAGGCATTATAGTAGAGAAAAACAAAAAATATGTCACGCTGCTGACCCCTGATGGACAATTTCTGCGGACTAAATATGAAGAGCAAAACTATGAAATCGGCCAAGAAGTGACATTTCCGAATGAATCACGTCTCGAAAGAAAAAGAGCCGGTTTTTTTGACCTGCTTCGTTTACGTCCGTTAAATGCAGGAATCCTATCAATAGCAGCGATTATTGTCGTAATTTTTACTATGATGCCATCTTTCTCAAGTCAAAAAGCATATGCGTATATGACAATTGATATTAACCCAAGCTTTGAGCTGAAGCTTGATCACAATTATCAAGTGATCGGTGTCACACCGCTGAATAAAGATGCAAAGCAAGTACTGGCGAGTATGAAGGATTTAGAAAAAAACGACATGACCAAAGTCGTGCAGGAAATTATAGATGACTGTGACAAAAAAGGATATGTGAACCATTCTAAAAGTATTTATATTTCAACCGTTTATGAAAACAAGCAGGACAATACATATAAAACAAACGTAAAAAGCAAAATTAACACCATTTCTGGTGAATATCAAAAACGCAATTATAAGTTGGAAACTGTGGAAAGTGACATGGAAACAAGAGAAAAAGCTCAAAAGGCAGGCATTTCAACAGGAACATATATTAGAAATCAAGAAATGCAAGATCAAGAACATGAAGACATCAAAAAGGATGAAGACGGAGCAGATAACGATGCTGTGAAGGAAGAAGATCCTAAGAAACATGATGAAGAACAAGCAGATAAAGTCAAACAAGAAGACGAAAAGACAGACGATAGCGAAGAGATGCAGCCAGATCATGAGGCTCCTGAAGCTGAGGACAAAGAGCAGAAGGAGACAGAGAGGGAAGAGCAAGGATCTGTTCAAAAGCCTCAAAAACCTGATGATGCAAGCAAAGACAACAAGATAAAGGAAGAAAAAGATCATTCTTTCGATAAAGAGCAAAAAAAAAATCAATCAACTGATCCTGATGAAAGAAGACACTGGAACGGCACATCACGTGGTGATTCGGAAAAACATGCAAAAAAAAAACGGCAGGGATCAGAACAATCCATCCGCTGAACAAAAAAGAGAACATGCGAAGCAAAAAGGGAAAGGTGCACCGTTTCCTTATCGCGATAACCGGCATGAGCACACATATGAACAAAAAAAAACGCCAGATTAGCTCCGGCGTATTTCACCATGTCTTTATTTAGATTGATTGCCCATTTGTGATTGAGCCTGTTGAACGAGTCTTTTTGTGATTTCACCGCCAACAGAACCGTTTGCACGTGAGACTGTATCTGAACCGAGAGTGACGCCAAATTCTTGAGCGATCTCGTATTTAAATTGATCTAAAGCTTGTTCTACTCCAGGAACAAGAAGTTGATTTCGATTTGCCATGTCATATTCCTCCTTTCACCTCATGTTTGTTGCGCCTTCTTATTTTGAAAAAAAAGCCGCACATTTATGCTGGCAATTGCTGTACAAAAAAACCGAGATGATGAAGGTCACCTCGGTTCTTATTTATCCCTTATTCAGCTGAAGCGTATTATACATCATTTCTTGAGCTGTACTTTGCAAATGAGAAGTAAATACAGAGAAGACGGTAGAACTGATAATGCCTTTAATCAAATTCCATTGGCTCTTCGTCAATTCTGTAAACTCGTCATGGAGTTTGTCTGTCTGCTCCTCAGTTATTTCTCGTAAATTTGTTTCCTTTAATGGAAATTGTGTATGGTGATAAATAAAATCAAGGACGTGCGCATATGCTTCATAAAAACGGATTGGACTAATAATATCATCTGTTCGATCTGTGATGGTGTTAAATAAGGCAGATAAGATCATACGAATGGTATCGAAGTCAAAAACTGATTTTAAATCCCTGACAATTAATAAAATAACGACCTGATCAATAGAGTACTTCTTGCCAAGCTCTGGATGGCCAATCATATCTTTAATATCACGTTTGATCCAATTTTGAATCGCCGTCGATTTAAGAGAAGTCAGCTCACACAAGTTGCCAAGCTCAACAATTTCATTTGTAGAAAGACCATGCTCTGATTTTTGCTTCCGCCGTTCAAGCTTCTCAAAAAAAGACGGGATCTTTAATTCATCATAGTCATGATCCTTGCCATTTTTTACAGATAGTTTCAAAAGCTGAAGCGGAGTCAGATCTCCCTCTCCTTTTAGAGAATACAGAAGTCTTGTCATGTCAATTCTCGTTAATTTAAAAGTAACCATGTTCCACCTCATTTGTACGTCAAAACGTGATTATTGATCTAATTCAACATCATAGTCTCTTTTTGATGAAAATGCAAAATAAACTCAAATTCAAACCTGTGCGTCACAATTTGTTCACTTTTCTGCTGGGGCAAATGTCGTAAATATTGATGTGATGGGGCTTTAGCCGTTATGATAAACAGAGAAAGTGATTCCTTTTTCCTTGCAATTTGAGACGTTTATTTTTATAATTTTATTAATAAGTTCATTTGAACTTAATATGACAGCGGAGGTTATGTATGGGTAAGAGAATATTTCTGTTTATATTAACGAACATTCTTGTTATCACTACGATTGGTATTGTACTGTCGGTTATTAGTGCAGCAACTGGTGTTGGTTCTTATATAGGAGCAGACGGAAGACTTAATATCCTTTATCTTCTTGTATTCAGTGCAGTTGTTGGTTTTGTTGGCTCGTTTATGTCACTTGCAATGTCTCGCTGGATGGCAAAAATGATGATGGGTGTACGTGTGTTAAATCCAGAAAAGGATTCATTAACATATGATGAGCAGCAGCTTGTTGACCGCGTGCACAGACTTTCAAGAGCAGCAGGTCTTTCTAAAATGCCTGAGGTTGGTATTTATCAATCATCTGAAGTCAATGCATTTGCAACAGGTCCTTCTAAGAGAAGATCACTTGTTGCGGTATCAACTGGATTGCTTCATGAAATGGATGATGCAGCAGTTGAAGGTGTCATCGCCCACGAAGTCGCTCACGTTGCGAATGGTGATATGGTGACGATGACGCTGCTTCAAGGAATCGTCAACACGTTCGTTGTGTTCCTTTCAAGAATTGCGGCATGGATCGCAAGCCGTTTTGTTTCACGTGAAGAGCTTGTGCCGATTGTTCACTTTATCGCTGTGATTGTCTTCCAAATCATTTTCTCTATCCTAGGAAGCCTTGTCGTGTTTGCATATTCTAGACACCGTGAATTCCATGCAGACCGCGGCGGAGCCGACCTTGCAGGTAAAGATAAAATGATTCATGCGCTTCGTTCACTTGAGGCGTATACGTCAAGAATCAAAGATGATGATCAAACAGCAGTCGCTACGCTGAAAATCAGCGGTAAACGAAAAGCTTCTCTTTTCTCAACACACCCTGATTTGAACGAAAGAATCAGAAGACTAGAAGCAAAATAAGAAAGACGAAAAGACATTCTTTAACAGGATGTCTTTTTCTTTTTGATGAAAAAGAAAATAAAGCATAAAATAGCTTTAAAATCATGTCTCTTTTCATTAAAATGATAAAGGTATTCGAAAAGATAGATAAAAGAAGGAATGACAATGAATCCTATAAAAAAGCTAATTGACCGGCTGTCAGCTTTTCAGTTGATTGCCCTTTATTATTTTCTTGCTGTGACCGTGTCGTTTATTCTTCTCAGCCTGCCAGTGGCTCATCAAGAGGGAGTCAAATGGACATTCATTGATGCCTTGTTTACAGCCGTGAGTGCGGTAAGTGTTACAGGACTGACTGTTGTCGACACCTCACAAACATTTAGTGTGGCAGGGATGTGGATCCTTGCGTTTGTTCTGCAAATTGGAGGCATCGGCATTATGACGCTCGGTACCTTCGTATGGCTTGTCATGCGAAAAAGAATTGGAATTAAAGAAAGAAAGCTGATCATGGCAGATCAAAACCAAAGCAATTTATCTGGAATTGTGAAACTAATGAAGCAGGTCTTATATTTAATTTTGCTGATTGAGTTTGTCGGCGGGCTGATTTTAAGCATGTATTTTCTCAAGTATTACGATGTGCAAAGCGCTTTCTTGCATGGCTTCTTCTCAAGTATTAGTGCGACAACCAATGGTGGCTTCGATATTACAGGGAGTTCTCTTATCCCTTACAAAGATGATTATTTCGTCCAGTTTATTACGATGCTGCTGATCATCTTTGGAGCGATTGGCTTTCCTGTGCTTGTGGAAGTAAAGGATTATTTGTTCAATCAGGACCGTAAGCACGCATCGTTCTCATTGTTTACAAAAATCACCACGCTCACGTTCGGCGGCCTTGTCGTTGTTGGAGCGATTGGAATCTATGCACTTGAAGCCGGGTTTAGCTTTGTAGGGAAAAGCTGGCACGAAATCTTGTTCTATTCTTTGTTTCAATCGACTGCAACAAGAAGCGGTGGGCTGACAACGTTAGATATTACGCAGCTGACGGAACCGACGCTTTTATTTTTATGTATGCTCATGTTTATCGGGGCTTCCCCAAGCTCTGTGGGGGGCGGCATTCGGACAACTACGTTTGCTCTTAATTTACTCGCCTTGTTTCATTTTGCTAGGGGAAATAAGTCCATTAAAATCTTCAAGAGAGAGCTTCATCAAGCGGATATTAATAAATCCCTTATGGTAACCATGATGGCGTTTATTTTGGTCTTTGGCGCTACGTTCCTGTTATCCTTAACAGAGCATAATACACTTCTTGAAAATTTATTTGAAGTTTGCTCTGCTTTCGGAACAACGGGGCTGTCGCTTGGGATCACCTCAGATCTCACTGTGTTTGGTAAATGTATCATCATGGTGGTCATGTTTATTGGCCGGATCGGCATTCCAAGCTTTTTATATTTAATAGGCCGAAGAGAAAGCGAAGCAAATTATCATTATCCGAAAGAGCGCGTCATTATTGGTTAAACAGCATTCCATTTGAATGCTGTTTTTTTATTTCCATTATCTAACTGGCTAAATCATATGGGATGTTCGCAATCTATAGGTAAGAGGTGAACGAGACGTGCTTGATGTATTATGGAAAGCAATTGTCATGCTGCTAGTTGGTACCTTGCTGCTGAGAATAGCAGGGCCTAAATCCATTAGTCAATTAACTGTACAACAAACAGTGATTATGATTTCAATCGGATCGATTATTATCCAACCCTTTATTGAGCATAATTTACTTGAAACCATTTATGCAGCTACCATCTTTATTGTGGCACTTGTCATTATGGAAAAGCTGTCAATTCAATCGGATTTTTTTGAAAAATTGCTTTCAGGCAAATCGGTTGTGATTTTACAAGATGGCGAAATGCTTGATCATAAGCTGAAGAAAACAAGGCTCACAAGGGATCAATTTAAAATGCGTTTAAAGCAGCAAGGCATCACTGACATCAGCTGTCTCAAAAAAGCCACGCTAGAAGCCAATGGACAAATTGGCTATGAGTTAAAACCTGAGGAAAAGCCAGTGACGGTCAAGCAAATGAAAGAACTCCTTGACCAATTAAGAGAAGAACTAAACCTGTCAAAAAAGGACTGAATGTAGATGAAAAGAAAAGCAGCGAAAAATGAAGCATTAACAAATAATATGACGCCGACAGAAAGCATGGCACATGATCAAGGACAAACTCAATTTGACGAACAATCAAGAGATCGTCAGGCAAACCGAAATTCTCATAAAGGAAAACAAGGGGGAGCATCTCGTGACTAAGAAGCATATGAAGAGCAAAGAGATGAAGGACCATAAAAAGCCAATGGACCCAGATATTTTAGAAGAGGAATTTGGCAGTGAGCTTGGAGATATTAACAGCAGCAAATGGATTGATACATTGGTGAAGCCAAAGAAAGATGCTGCATGTCAGCAGAATAAGAAATAGAAAAAAACGATCCATGAAGGATCGTTTTTTATTTGATATAACTGCCTTGCCTGCCGGTGATTGTTCGCATGAGATTGGTCATTTTGAGCTCAATCACTGGCTGTGCAACGGTTTTGACAAAAGTGCTAGACAGGGTAAAGGTTAACAAAATGGTCAGCAGCAATAAAATGAGTACACTTGCTGCATTTAGCGCCCAGTCATCAAACCAAGTGGTTCTTAGCAGTTTGATTACAAAGCCATGTAATAAATAAACATATAACGTTCTTGTTCCCCATTTTGTAAAGAAGAAACGGCGTGTTGGAACTAATGCAAAGAAGCTGAATGTAGCGCCAAATGCAAGCAAATACCATGCCATTCGTTTCATCGCCGCAATCATTCCTTCATCTCCAAGAGAAGCATACGACTTTGAGCCAAATAAGAAGGAATAATCAAATTCATAGAAGTAGCAAAACAGGAACACAGCCATTAATACAAAAAGTGCTGCAAGTTTTCCTTTGCTTGTACGGATGAATTCAAAATGCTGCTTTTTTAAATAGAATCCAGCTAAAAACATAGGCAAAAAGACAAACGTACGTGATAAGCTGAGTGTATCGCTGATGCTGTCCACATAACCGACAAGTAATGCAATCGATAAACTGACAATCATCGCCCAGTGGAACGGCAGTTTTGAAAAAGGAATAAGCAGCAAGTTCCAAAAGAATAAACTAATTAAAAACCATAAGGACCATTGCGGATCAATTGGATTTAAATTGGCCATGCTTTGATCCTGTAATAGATAATAGTAAACCGAATAGATCACCTGAAAGATTAAATATGGGATGATCAGCTTAACGGCGACTTTTTTCATAAAGCCCGGTTTTCTAAACCCTTTTGCAAAAAAGCCAGAAACTAAAATAAAGGCGGGCATGTGAAAGGTATAAATAAACTTGTATAAATAGAGCATCCAGTCATTATCATGAATGAATGATCGTAACAAATGACCAAAAACAACTAGAAAAATCAGAAGGAATTTCGCATTATCAAAATAACTATCTCGTGAAGATGCCATAACATCACCTTTCCTGCTCGTTTTCGAACATAAATGTTCTAAGTGCACTGTTCCCTTATTTGCCTCATTCTAAAATACATTTTGGCTTAATTCGCTATTTGATGTGAAATTGTAGAACGGTTGTAAAAGAAGCGTAAGAAAAGTGAATCGTTATACAATCCTGTCATCCAAATGAAATAAATGAGACAGTCTTCGTATAAAAAGTTATCTTTTTTTATGAGTCGAATGAAGGAACAATGAAAATATTGTAGAAATATTGTAGAGGAATGAGGCTGGAAAAGGAGTGTAAGAGAATGACTGAAACGCTCGATGGCAATAGGTTAACCCCTGCGGGAGATATCAGAAAATTAGAAAAAGAGAACGAATATTTGCGAACTGAGTTGATGCAGCAAAAAATGCTGTTAAATAAGACGCTAGATGCCATTTTTATATTTGATCAGCACCTCAACATCATCCAAGCTAACGAAGCAACTTGCAGGCTTGTCCAGACACCGAAAGAAGACCTCCTCAATAAATCCGTTCTAGATTTCCTATACGGCATCCCGAAAGATAAAGTTGAATGCTCACTCGATCTATTTTTTCGAAAAGGTACGTTAAAAAGAGAAATCTCCATTCAGCTGGAAAATGGCGAAACAAAATACATTGAATTTGTCGCAGAGCACGATACCATGAATCAGCAGTATATAGTGGTTATGCGAGATATTTCATCAAAGAAAATATTAGAACGAGAACGCTCCATGAATGAGCAGCTGTTCAAAGATTTGTTTGACCGAGCGATTGATGGGATGGTCATTTTTGATCAGGATGGCTGCATGATTGATGCGAATCATTCTTTTTGTCAGAGCTTTGAGCTGCAAAAGACTGATTTAACCGATCGTTATTTACATGAATTTGTCGAAGAAGAAAACCTTCCCGCCTTGCAGCATCTTTTAACGTCACTTAAAGAAACAGGGAAAGCAAAAGGGGAGCTTCCTGTTACCCTTCAATCTGGCCAGCAAAAATTATTTGAACTCACCATTACATCAAATGTGATGAGTGGTTTTTATATGTCCATCATGCGGGATATTACAGAAAAAAGACTGATGGAAGAGAAGCTGTTAAAAAGTGAAGAACGCTTTAGAGAAATTTTCGAAAATGCAATGGATGCCATCATCATATGGGCGGACGATGGAGAGATTGTGAGAGCCAATGAATCAGCCTGTCGAATTTTTGAATTACCTATGCACTCACTGATTGGCAAAAAACTTACCGACTTTCTCGTCAAATCTGATAAGAGATATAGACCAACAAGAAGACGCTATATCCGGAATCATGAAATAAGGGAAGAGCTATTATTTAAAATGGCAAATGGCCAGTATAAAGAGCTTGAGTTTACATCAAAGCATGCGGTATTAGAAGGACAGCACTTAACCATTTTACGTAATGTAAGTGATCGAAAAAGAATGGAGCAGGAACTGCGCGAAAGTGAGCTTAAATTCCGCAAAGTATTTAATGGATCAATGGACGGCATTGTTCTTTTTGATAATCAATACCGAATCATTGAAGTCAATCCATCTGCCAGCGAGCTGCTTCAATTGAAGGACGATCATTTAACAGAAATGAATCTTTTCCACATCCTTGCCCCTTATCAAATAGAAAATTTGGCTCAGCCCGCCGAGGCGATGTCATTAGATGAAATGGATAATGAGGTTCCGTTTGTACTGAACCATCCAGATCAGCGTATCCTGGAATTCTCTTTTAAACGCAACATTATCCATAATATGAATTTGGCGATCTTTAGAGATGTGACAGAGCGGAAGGAATTAGAAGAGCGGGTGAGAAAATCAGATACCCTTCATGTGGTCGGAGAGCTTGCCGCTGGAATTGCTCATGAAATTAGAAACCCGATGACAGCCTTAAAAGGCTTCATTCAGCTGTTAAAAGGAAATATCGAAGGGGAGTATTCGCTCTATTTCAATGTCATCACATCAGAGCTGAAAAGAATTGAATCCATCATCACCGAATTTTTGATTTTAGCGAAACCGCAAGCTATTGTATATGAAGAAAAAAATGTGGTGCAGATTGTGAAAGACACGATGGATCTTCTGCACGCACAGGCGAATCTTGGCAATGTTCAAATGCATCTCAATGTGCTGGATGAGATTCCGCTCATTTATTGTGAACAAAACCAATTAAAGCAGGTCTTTATTAACATTTTAAAAAATGCAATTGAAGTCATGCCGCGCAAAGGAAATGTCTATGTGAGCATTCAGCGGAAGGGTGAGGAGCATATTGTCATTTCACTGCGTGATGAAGGCTGCGGAATGGCAGAGGATAAGCTAAAGCGTCTAGGTGAGCCTTTTTATACAACGAAAGAAAGAGGAACTGGACTTGGCTTAATGGTTAGTTATAAAATTATTGAAGAGCATCAAGGAACCATTGAGGTAGAAAGTGAGGAAGGCGTAGGAACCGTCTTCCATCTCACGCTGCCACTTAGGCAGCAGAAACAAGAAGGAGAGCAGTAACGTGTATTATACCGTCTATCACGCACCCATCGGGGAATTATACATACTAGAAAAGGATGGTGCCATCATCGAGGTGATGTTTGATGATGAACCGTTTTTAGCAAAAAAGCAGGCAGCGAATCTAAAGCAAGCAGATACGCCTGTCTTACAAGAAGCGAAAAAACAGCTAGATGAATATTTCAAGGGTGAGCGTCAAGTATTCGATCTCCCGCTCAAGCAAACAGGTTCCCCTTTCCAAGAGCAGGTGTGGGAAGCATTGTCGGCCATACCATATGGTCAATCAAAAAGCTATGCAGAGATTGCAGACGCGATTGGCAATCCAAAGGCTGTAAGAGCCATCGGACAAGCTAACAGACGAAATGCATTACCTATTTTTATTCCATGTCACAGGGTGATCGGAAAAGATCGGTCTTTGACGGGCTATGCAGGATCGAAGACAGACATGAAAGCGGTCCTCCTTGAATTAGAAGGCATCCCATTTGTTCAAAAATAAATCGATTGACCTGTTCCAAATGTTTGTCAAGCGACATATCCTTTTATTAAGCTAAAAAAGTTGGTTGAGGGAAAAAGGAGGGCGCTGGCATGTTTTGGGGCAAAAAAGGTAAAATGTATGCCGTTACGTCACTATGTGTCAAAATGAACGTTTTGACAGAAGAACAAAAAAAAGAAATCTTAACAAAAACGAATCAAGAAACAAAAAAGCGCGGTGCTCTTAAATGACAAGAACACGGCGCTTTTTTGCGATTATTGAGAGATGCTTTCGGCGAAAAGAGCATCAATCTCTTCTGCATAGTTCGAAGTGATAATTCCCTTTTCTGTAATGATGCCTGAAATAAGATGATGAGGAGTGACATCAAAGGCGGGATTGAATACCTGAACATCAGGCGGTGCAATGGGGACGCCGTTTAATTCCTTTACTTCCAGCGGGTCGCGCTCTTCAATTGGAATATCTGATCCGTCGCGGGTGGATACATCAAAGGTTGAAAGCGGTGCTGCTACAAAAAACGGAATGTTAAAATGCTTGGCTAGAACGGCAAGACCTAACGTTCCAATCTTATTTGCTGTATCTCCATTACAGGCGATACGGTCAGCTCCAACAATGACAGCAGAAATTTGCTTTTCCTTCATCGTATGGGCTGCCATGTTATCTGTAATGAGCGTCACATCCACGCCGCCTTGCATAAGCTCCCATGTTGTCAGACGAGCGCCTTGAAGAACAGGGCGTGTTTCACATGCATAAATGTGAAGATCAAGATTTTTCTTTTTGGCTAAATAAAAAGGAGCAAGGGCTGTTCCGTACCGGCTCGTTGCGATGGAGCCTGCATTACAAATGGTCATGATACGGTCACCTGATTTAAAGAGCTGAAGAGCATTTTGACCGATTTGTCTGCATGTTTCTTCGTCTTCTATTTGGATTTGAATGGCTTCATGGACAAGGTCTGTTTTGGCTGCATTCACTGATGCTGCACGCTGAATGCGCTGCAGCAGCCGGTCTAATGCCCAGGCGAGGTTCACAGCGGTTGGACGAGCACTGTTTAAATATTCTTTGATTCGATTGACTTCTTGTTTAAACACATCCATTTCTTCTGTCTCAATGGCTTGTGCACTAAGCGCCAGCCCAAAAGCTGCTGTAATGCCAATCGCAGGCGCTCCGCGTACTTTTAATGACACAATCGCATCATACACATCTTCTTTCGTATATAAATGCTCAAATACGGTTTCGGCCGGTAATTTTTGCTGATTTAAAATGTGAATACGGTTTTCTTCCCATTCGACAGAACGGGGGACTTCAAATTCTTTTGACAAAACCCGTCACTCCTTTACAGATGGCTGGAATAATGCGACGAGATCAGACGCTGTTTCCACTGTATGATATTGTTTGATAAATGTTTTTCCAAGTGTCAGTGCTGCTTTTTTCTGCTGAATTCGTCTAGTTGGTGATGGAATCGCATCAAGATCAGCGGCATGGGCAAGACCAATTGTTCGGCGGACAAGCTCACAGCCGGCAAAGCCTGTCGCTTCTTTTAAAATCCGGTCAAAGGTTGTTTCTAAAAAGCTGTCCGATACACTAAACGCTTCAATGCTGTCCTCTTTCCAAGCTTTCGTGAACACTTCTTTGAATGTTGCCCATACATTGACGACATGGTCAAAAAGGTGCTGCTGCTCATGTTCATTCTCGCGAGATAAAGCATTCAGGAACAAATTGGCGATAAAGTGGCCGATATCGAATCCAAAGGGACCGTAAAACGCGAATTCTGGATCAATGATTTTCGTTTCAGTCTCATTTGCGAAAATACTGCCTGTATGAAGATCTCCATGAACCAATGTTTCAGCTGATGTCAGGAAGATACGCTTCAATTCCGCTGCTTTGGCTTGCAGCTCAAGATCTGCCCAAAGCGCTTCTGCTGATTCTCTTAATTCTTCTTCGAAGTCATTTGTTTCACTATTAAAGAAAGGGTCTGTGAAGACGAGTTTTTCTGTAATATCACAAAGGTCAGGGTTCGTAAATTGCTTCACAAATTGTTTTTTGATTTTAGGATTTGTAGCAAAGTCAGATGTGTAAAAAAGTGTTTTTCCTAAAAATTCTCCAACATGATCAGATAAATGTGGATATTGTTTTCCGGCAATTAGCCCTTTTCTGACGATTTCTAAGTGAGAGAGATCCTCCATGGCTGTCACTGCAAGAGCTGTATCTGAATAATAGACTGTTGGTACGAGGTGCGGCGCATATTCTGACTGCTTGATCAGGGCGGCACTTTCAATTCTTGCCCGGTCTAATGTAAGCGGCCAGCTCTCCCCAACCACCTTTGCATAAGGCAGCGCCTGCTTGATGATCAATCCTTTTTCTTGTTTGTGATCATAAATATGAAAGACGTAATTTAAATTCCCGTCACCAATTTCAGTACATGTCAAATGACTGCTTTCTTGGATCAAGCCAAGTCTAATTGCGAGTGCAACTGCCGAGCTTTCTGTTAGTTCTTCATATGATGCTGTAAGTGTAACCAATTGCTTCCCCTCCAAATCATATAAAAAAGCCTCTTTCTCCTGAGAGAAAGAGGCTTGATGGTGTGTATGCTCAAAGCCTCTCTTATCTCTCAGCACATACGTCTGATGGAATTAGCACCGTGCCCTATAAGACAATTGTCTTGGCGCGTTACTTGCTGCGCCCCACTTCACAGTGGTATTAACGGTCGGTTGCTGTTGGGGTCAAAAGGCCAAATCCCTCGCCCAACTCTCGATAAGAGAAATCAATATGTAATTGTTTCGTGTCTGTTTGCATTTCTTAATTCAAGATATTATCAGAGCGGCGCTTTACATGTCAATCTTTTTTCAAAATTGCTTTACAATTCATAAAACAATCCATTACAGTGATTGTATTGTCACGTAACTTGAATAGAAGGTGAAGAAATGGAATTCCAGCAATCAGATGTGTTGAAACAATTACCGAAACAATTTTTTGCTTCCCTTGTCCAAAAGGTGCAGAAAAAAGTGCAGGAAGGGGCAGATATCATTAATTTGGGGCAGGGAAATCCTGATCAGCCAACGCCTCCGCACATTGTAAAAGCCATGCAGCAAGCGGTAGCAAAACCTGAAAATCATCAATACTCCTCATTCCGTGGAACAGCGAAATTAAAAAAGGCTGCTGCCGCTTTTTATGAAAGAGAATATGGCGTCACACTTGATCCAAAGACGGAAATTGCGATTTTATTTGGCGGGAAAGCAGGGCTTGTTGAGCTGCCGCAAT
This sequence comes from Bacillus sp. FSL M7-0791, assembly GCF_038627085.1. Lineage (NCBI taxonomy): Bacteria > Bacillati > Bacillota > Bacilli > Caryophanales > Bacillaceae > Bacillus > Bacillus sp. FSL M7-0791. The sequence goes on from NZ_CP152022.1 coordinate 1,264,930, forward strand.
GCCTGCTGAATCCGGGTGATACGCTTCTTGTCCCTGATCCTGGCTATCCTGATTATTGGTCAGGCGCTGTGCTTGCTGGAGCGCATATGGTAACTATGCCACTTCTTGAGAAAAATGATTTTTTACCTGACTACGATTTGCTGCCTGAGGATGATAAGAAAAAGGCAAAATTAATGTACTTAAATTACCCCAACAATCCGACGGGGGCTACGGCAAGCCGTTCATTTTTTGAAGAAACCGTTACGTTTGCGAAAGATCACAAGCTATGTGTTGTCCATGATTTTGCATATGGCGGCATTGGATTTGATGGAGAAAAGCCGCTCAGCTTTCTGCAAATAGAGGGAGCGAAAGAGACGGGAATAGAAATTTACACATTGTCTAAAACGTACAATATGGCAGGGTGGAGAGTAGGATTTGCAGCCGGAAATTCATCTGTTATTGAAGCCATTGAGCTTTATCAGGATCATCTGTTTGTCTCCCTGTTTAAAGCCACTCAAGATGCAGCAGCGGAAGCGCTATTAAGCGATCAAACGTGCGTACAGGTGCAAAATGATCGATATGAGAAAAGGCGGAATGTATGGATTGCTGCCTGCAAAGAAATTGGCTGGGAAGTCAGTGCACCAAAGGGATCATTTTTTGCTTGGTTAAAGGTGCCGGAAGGATATACATCTGAAGCCTTTTCTGACTTATTATTAGAGAAGGCACATGTTGTGGTTGCGCCAGGTAATGGCTTTGGTGATCACGGTGAAGGGTACGTGAGAGCAGGGCTTCTAACAAGTGAGGAGCGGTTACAAGAAGCTGCTCAGCGCATCGCTGCCTTGAATCTGTTTGAAAAAAAGCCATTGACAACATAAAAAAATGGTGCGATAATTCAGGCAATATTTAAGAAAATTGAATATTCTTATCAAGAGTAGGCAGAGGGACTAGCCCAATGAAGCCCGGCAACCGACTTCCATGAAGCACGGTGCTAATTCTTGCAGCAAGCGCTGAGAGATAAGATTCGGATGAATGACACGAAACAACCTCTTTAAGGCGCTCAAGAAGCACTTGAAGAGGTTTTTTTATTGAACATATGCATGACGCAATCGAAAGGGGATTCCTAGTGAGTGAATTACTGGCAACATACGTATTAACACATCGAGAGGATGAACAAATAAATCGAAAAGCGGAGCAGATCGCGCTTGGTTTAACAGTTGGATCATGGACGGATTTGCCGCAGCTCAAAAAGGAGCAGCTTCAAAAGCATAAAGGCCGAGTTGAAAAAGTATTAGAAAAGGCTGCTCCAGCCGAAAATGGTCTTTATCAATCAGAGGTGACGATTGCTTATCCTGAGGCAAACTTTTCAGCTGATTTACCAGCTGTTTTCACGACGATTTTTGGAAAGCTTTCACTAGACGGAAAAGTGAAGCTAGTCGATATCCAATTTTCTGAAGAATTTAAAAAAAGCCTGCCAGGACCTGTATTTGGAATTGATGGCATTCGAAAAAAGGTAAATGTGTTTGATCGTCCATTATTGATGAGTATTTTTAAAGGCGTTATCGGCCGTGATATGCAGGATTTAAAAGAGCAGCTCCGTTTACAGGCATTAGGCGGGGTTGACTTCATCAAAGACGATGAAATTTTATTTGAAAGTCCATTAGCTCCTTTTGAAGAGCGAATCAAAGAAGGAAAAGCGATTTTAAAAGAAACCTATGAAGAGACAGGACACCGCACGCTGTATGCTGTCAATTTAACGGGCAGAACCTTTGACTTGAAGGATCGGGCGAGAAAGGCCGCTGAACTTGGGGCAGATGCGCTCTTATTCAATGTCTTTGCTTACGGCCTGGATGTCATGCAAAGCCTAGCTGAGGACCCAGACATTCCACTGCCGATTATGGCGCATCCCGCTGTGAGTGGTGCTTTGACATCCTCTCCTGAATATGGATTCTCGCATTCTCTTCTTTTAGGCAAATTAAATCGATATGCTGGCGCTGATTTGAGCCTTTTTCCCTCACCTTATGGGTCGGTTGCACTTCCGAAAAAAGATGCCCTTGGAATCTATGAAGCTTGCGTAAAAGAGGATACGGTTCAAAAAACATTCCCTGTCCCGTCAGCAGGCATTCATCCAGGAATGGTTCCAGTATTGATCAAAGATTTTGGAATTGATCATGTGATAAATGCAGGCGGAGGCATTCACGGACATCCGCGGGGAGCCATCGGCGGAGGGCAGGCATTTCGATCGATCATTGATGCCGTGATTCATGAAGAGTCCATCCAAGATAAGGCGGCTTCCTGCCAAGACTTAAAAGCGGCACTTGATCTTTGGGGAAGGGTAGCAGAATAATGAAAAAACCAATTGTGTGTTGTGATTTTGATGGGACAATTACAAAAAATGATAATATCATCCGCATCATGAAACAGTTTGCACCAAGTGAATGGACGAAGCTGAAGGATGGTGTCCTGTCAAAGGAAATCACCATTCAAGAAGGCGTCGGGCAGATGTTTCAATTACTGACAAGTGATCAGAAGGATGCCATTCAATCATTTATTTTAGAGGATACAGAGATTCGAGAAGGGTTTAAGCAATTTGTGGATGAGGTAAAAAAAGCAGATATTCCTTTCTATGTACTTAGCGGGGGGATGGACTTTTTTGTCTACCCTATCCTCGAAGGCATTGTCGATCGAGACGATATTTATTGCAACCATGCATCATTTGGGGAAAACCATATTCAGATTGAATGGCCGCATGCCTGTGATACGCAATGTCAAAATGGCTGCGGATGCTGCAAGCCCTCAATCATTCGAAAGCTGACTCATGAGGATGACTTCATCATCATGATCGGAGATTCAGTGACTGATGTGGAGGCGGCGAAGCATGCGGATCTTACGTTTGCGCGAGACTACTTGCTCAATGAATGTCAAGAGCTCGGGCTCGTACATAAGGAGTATGACACATTTATTGATCTACACGCGCAATTTGTTCAAATAAAGGAAGTGAAGGAATGGCAGACGCAAAGAGCAAACGCTGGCAGGAGCTAGCAGACGTTAAACGTGAACTGGCCCAAAGAGATTGGTTTTTCGGAACAAGCGGTAATTTATCAATCAAGGTGTCGGATGATCCAATCACGTTTTTGGTGACGGCAAGCGGCAAAGATAAACGAAAAGAAACAAACGAAGATTTTGTGCTAGTAAATGCAGCAGGCCAGCCCCATCATCCGAACGAGCCGCTTAGACCATCAGCTGAAACACTGCTTCACACGTACGTGTATGAACGGACGAAAGCAGGCTGCTGCCTCCATGTCCATACAATCGATAATAATGTGATGTCAGAGCTATATGGGGATAAGGGAGAGATTCGTTTTAAAGGCAACGAAATCATCAAAGCTCTTGGTTATTGGGAAGAGGATGCAGAAGTGTCGATTCCGATTATTGAAAATCCAGCTCATATTCCGCAGCTTGCAGAGCAATTTGCCAAACATCTGACACTAGAGGCGTCATCTGGTGCTGTACTTATTCGCAATCATGGCATCACGGTCTGGGGAGAAACAGCCTTTGAAGCAAAACGAGTATTAGAAGCATATGAATTTTTATTTAGCTATCACTTAAAATTAGCGCTTTATCAACAGCAGCTTGTAAGATAAAAAGGAGGAAAAGCACATGGCGACGATTTTGATTCATAACGAAGAGAACACATTACTTGAGAACGAACAAGAGGTAGCATCATATTTAGAAAACCAAGGGGTCATTTATGAGCACTGGGATATTGAAAAGCTGCCAAACCGTTTATCAGAAAAGTATGATTTAACTGATGAGGAAAAGGAAGAGATTTTGACTGTTTTCCAAAAGGAAATCCAAAGTATTTCTGAAAAAAGAGGGTACAAAGCGCAGGATGTCATTTCATTGTCTGATGCCACTCCAAATCTTGATGAGCTGCTCCAAAACTTTAAACGTGAGCATCACCATACAGATGATGAAGTACGCTTTATTGTGAGCGGGCACGGAATCTTTGCTATTCAAGGCAAGGATGGCGTCTTTTTTGATGTGAGATTGAATCCAGGTGATTTAATTTCTGTGCCGCCAAACATTCGTCATTACTTTACACTTCAAGAGGATCGCAAAGTGGTCGCAGTTCGCATATTTGTCACAACTGAGGGCTGGGTGCCGATTTACGAGGAAGAAACGGTTTAATGATAGAGCTGATCATTCCGCATGAGGCGGAAGATCAGCTTTTTTTTAGGAAATTAGACATAAAATGAGAAAGAAAATAGTTGATTTTGATCTTCTGCATAGGATAAAATTCTGTTTAATCAATGTGTCAGTCCTGTCCAAATTTGAAGTTTACCCCCAAATTTGATTGGGTAAAAGGTCTTTAGGCTGTAAAAAATTAAATAAAATAAGCATATTTAATTTAATTTACAAATAAAGTATAATTTTGGTGTCGGATCATTTTGAGCATAGACAGTCGAATTCATTGCGGGAGCTGAGATCATGAATATTTATGTAAGGAAAGAACAATTGCTGATGTCCATTGATGAGAAGAGAAAACAAATGGTAGAAGCTGCTCAAGTGGAAGGGTACACTGGTGAGAAGACAATTAAATATAGTCAAGAACTGGACAACCTGATGAATGAGTATCAGCATCTTCTTTTTCATGAGAAACAATCTGCCCCCTCCTTTCATGATCTTGTGTCTCAAATGAGTCTTTTATCTGTGAACCGCCCCTCTTATTGACATGAAAAACCGGTCTTGCATAAGCAAAACCGGCTGACTTCTTCAGTTATGCTGAGTGAGCAGAAGGAAGCATGATCATAACAGTCGTTCCTTTATTCACTTCGCTATGAATATCAATTGTTCCGCCATACATCGAAATGATTCGTTTACACACGACAAGCCCAAGACCTGTGCCTTTTTCCTTCGACGTAATAAAGGGGAGGAAGATGTGCTTTAACATCTCTTCTGGTATGCCTTCACCTGTATCCGCTACTTTAATGATGACATGTTCTTTTTCAGCTTCGATCACAATCTTCAAGTGACCGCCGTTTGGCATCGCTTCTAAAGAGTTCTTTGCTACATTTAAAACGACTTGTTTAATATGATCCTTTGTGCAATACACGCCCACATCTTGAATCGTATTGATTTGCAAATCCACTTCCACATTATAAAGGTTTGCCTCAGAGAAAACGATCGGCATGATCTCACTTACAATTTCTTTTACAGAGTTATTTTGCCATTTTTCTGCCGTTGGTTTTCCTAATACAAGAAATTCACTGACGATTTGGTTAATCCGTTTAATTTCCTCCTCGATGACAGAAAAATAGAGCTGATCTTCTTCTGAATGATACTTCTTTTGCAATAGCTGGATAAATCCGCTAATCCCTGTTAATGGGTTGCGAATTTCGTGTGCTGTACTTGCTGCGAGTGTTCCGATCAATTCAAGCTTTTGCGCTTCATTTTCATGACGCTCCTGCTGAGTTTGCCGCCTTAACACGATATATTGGACGAGTGTGAATAAAATATTTAATAAAATAAACGCACTGGATAAAGGGATGAGCATCACAGACAGCACTTCACTAGTTGAAGCACGCTGCGGAAAAACCTCCAGCTTCCAGCTGTTTTCATCTAAATATGTAGACACGGTGCTACCGCCCTCGGGTACTGGCTGTGGACCGCTTGTGAACACAACATGTCCATTTTGATTCAGCATCTTAAAATGAAGATCAGGGTTCAATACATTCATAATATTTCTTAAATAATCAATTTGAATGGCGGCAATCAGTACATTGGTGACCTCTTCGTTTTCATCGAGAACAGGCACACAAATGGAGAGAATCCGCTGTTTTGTAATTCGGCTCACATAGTTGTCTGTGATCACGGTCTGCTTGGTCACTTGAATGCGTTTAAAGTAATCTCTGAATGATAGGTTGATTTTTTCCTTTAACGGGGTGGTGCTTGCTGTTACATTTCCTTTTTTGTCTAGGAGATACAGACCTGAAAAACGAGGTTCTTGTTTATAGATTTTCTCTAGGATGTTTTGTACTTTTTTCGTCTCAAGCGGCTGGTCAAATCCCATGGCAAGGGAAGTTAATCTCGCTTCTGTCTCACTTATTAAATAATTCATTTGGTTTTTGTGAATATTTAACATAAGTGTAGCGGTTTGTTTGTTCTTTAAATCGATTTTTTCAGTTTCTTTTTCGTAGATAAAATAACTAATGATTAGGGTTGGAAGCATGACCAAAATAAGGTAAAGCCTGATCTTCTTCCAAAACCCTTTCAGTTTACTCATCATTCATCGCTCCAACGTATTACCTAATAGACTTATTATAGCATTGAACCTATCTTTATTACGATGACTTGTGTGATTTTTAAAAAATTAGGTGATTCGTTCTGGTCTCATTTTCGTGCTAAAGATGGATCAAAATGTTGACATTTTACTTATTGTTTATTAATGTCACATTAGTAGGTTGCATTTCATAAAGGATGATAAAAAATGGAAAATCATAATGTTGAAAAATCATTGAAACTATTTATTGTATTATCACGTGCCTATCGCTCAATTAATCATCACATGAACAAACATATTGTGAAGCACGGGCTGAATCCAACTGAATTTGCTGTGCTAGAATTGCTATATCATAAAGGTGATCAGCCGCTTCAGCAAATCGGTGATAAGATTTTACTTGCAAGCGGCAGCATCACGTATGTGGTCGATAAATTGGAGAAGAAAGAACTTCTCAGTCGCAAGGCTTGTGCAGAAGACCGCAGAGTGACATTTGCGCATATTACCAAGCAGGGACGAGCTTTGCTTGATGACATCTTCCCAGATCATGCGAAAGAAATTCATGAGATGATCAGTGTCCTGAGCGAAGAAGAGAAAGATGTCTGCATTGATATGCTCAAACATGTAGGGCTGCGTGCAAAGCATTTATATGATCATCAAGACTAAATAAAAAGGAAGCCGCTGGCTTCCTTTTCAGCGAGCAGGCAATCCCTCGCATTTGGCGTTAGTCCTGCGTGCCGGTGCTCGTTCCTAGACTGCAAAGGTATTCTATCACGCTGAAAAGAAGACAAAGGGCTAAAATAGAGATCATTTTAGCCCTTTGTCAACAATCTGTAAAGAAGCCCCTGGCTTCTTTTTTTATTTCGCTTTTTTCTCAATCGGTAAAATGAGTACTTCTACACGCCGGTTTTTACTTCTGCCTTCTGCTGTATCGTTTGAGGCAATCGGTTTGAATTCGCCGTATCCTTTTGTACTAAAGTTCTCTTGGTTTAGATTGCTGTTTTCAAGAAGAATATTTAAAAAGTTCACAGCGCGAATGGCGCTTAAATACCAGTTTGATTCAAATTCTGAATTTCTGATTGGTACATTATCTGTATGTCCGCTAATGACAATGTCACGTGCGGGATTAATGACGAGCAGTTTTGAGATTTCTTTTGCTAACGGGACATCTTGAGGGCGAATAACTGCCCGCCCAGAATCAAAGAAGATGCTGTCTTCAATCGTAATGAGAAGTCCTTCATCCGTAAGCTTTGTTTCGAGCTTGGCACCAAGTTTTTTATTTGCAATGAATGAATCGACCTGCTTTTTGACCTTTGTGAGAACCGCTTGGTCCCTAGCCTTTGCTTTGGCTTCTTCATCTTTCTCTTCCTCGGCTGCTTTCTTGACCTGGTTGCTGTTTTCAGTTTCTTCCGTGCTTTGCATGCTGGATTGATCCATAACACCGGTACCGCCAGTAAAAACTACATTAAAAGACTTAGCCATCTGTTCATATTTTGCCGCATCAATTGAACTAGATGCAAAAAGCACAATGAAGAGGGCGAGAAGAAGCGTCAGAAGATCGGCATAAGGGATAAGCCAAGATTCATCTACATGGTCTTCATGATCATGGTTTTTACGTTTCCTAGCCATTTTGATTTTCTCCTTCTTCAATGACAAGATTTGCACGTTCTTTTGCTGGTAAGTACATAAGAAGTTTTTGTTCAATGACTTTTGGAGACTGACCTTCAAGAACAGACAGAATACCTTCGATCATAATCAGACGAAGCTTTACTTCTTCCTTTGATTTACGCTTCAGCTTGTTGGCAAATGGATGCCATAATACATACCCGGTAAAAATCCCAAGCAGTGTGGCGACGAAGGCAGCACTGATGGCATGTCCAAGTGCCTCAATATCTCCCATGTTGGCAAGTGCGGCAATAAGTCCTACAACGGCGCCAAGTACCCCTAGCGTCGGAGCGTATGTACCAGCTTGTGTAAAGATTAATGCACCTGACTGGTGTCTTTCAGACATGGCGTCAACTTCTTCTGTTAAGACGTCTCGAATAAATTCAGCACTTTGGCCGTCAACTGCCATGCTTAACCCGTTCTTTAGAAAATCATCATCGACTTCCTCAAGACTTGCTTCTAATGCCAAAAGACCTTCACGACGCGCAATTTGTGCCCAGTTTGAAAATAGAGGGATCATTTCTTGAATCGTTGGAAGCTGGCTGTCTTTGAAAATTTTGCCGAACAATTTTGGTGTTTTCTTAATTTCACTAGAAGGGAATGCGATGACAACAGCTGCAACGGTTCCAACAATGATGATTAATATAGCCGCCGGGTTGAGAAGAGCAGTTAGACTCACACCTTTCAAAACCATACCGACACCTAGTGCAATAAATGCTAAAATAATACCAATTAACGATGTTTTGTCCATTATCTCACCAAATCCTTTAACTATCTTTTTCTATAGTTAATATCGGTGTGTTCTAGAAGGGTTTTAGTCAGAATATAAAATTAAGACAGTTTCTGTGAAGAATTTTTGACGAAAGCGCTTTCTTAATATGTAAAAAGAAGATACTCCCTTTCATATAAAGGGAGTCTCCATTTAATCGTTTTGAGCTGGTTCATCTAAATGAAGCAGCTCTTTTAATTTTTCTTCATACATGATTTTGACAAGATCGTAACTCCAATTCATCATGTGATTCACCTCTTTTTCTTTTATCGTAAAGGAAAAGAGGCGGGGGAACGTCGGCGTTCAGATGGAACTTAGACGCCGCAACATGACGGAGGTGCATATCATCCTGAAGATGTAGTTATCCTTTTTTTACGACGATTTCGTCATGTTCAACATCCACAGTAAATCCAGAAAGCTGCTCCTCTTCAAGCAGGATCTCCGTCATTTGGTCTTCAACGTGCTCTTGGATGGTTCTTCGAAGTGGACGAGCACCAAATGCAGGGTGATATCCAAGCTCTGCGATTTTTTCTTTCGCTTCATTTGTGACATGGACTGTTAAATTTTGCTCTTTTAATTGCTCTGACAGCTCATTGAGCAGAAGATCAACAATCTTCACTAAATCATCTCTGTCTAATGATTCAAACTGAATGATGCTGTCAAAACGGTTCAAAAATTCTGGTTTGAAGTAGCTGCTCAGTGAATCAATGAGTGATTGTTCCTCAATCGCTTCTTCCTGATCAGATTGGAAGCCCACTTTGACTGTTTTATCTGCGGTGCCTGCGTTACTTGTCATGATGATGACTGTATCTTTAAAGCTGACCGTTCTGCCTTGGCTGTCTGTTAAGCGGCCATCTTCCATAATTTGCAGGAAGATGTGCTGTACATCTGGGTGTGCTTTTTCGATTTCATCCAGCAAAATGATGCTGTATGGTTTTCTGCGCACTTTTTCAGTCAGTTGGCCAGCTTCATCATGTCCAACGTAACCAGGAGGAGAACCGATGAGTTTGGACACAGAGTGTTTTTCCATGTACTCACTCATATCTAAACGAATGATCGCATCTCTTGAACCGAATAATTCTTCAGCTAACGTTTTAGACAATTCGGTTTTCCCGACACCTGTTGGTCCAACGAAAAGGAAGGAGCCTGTTGGTCTATGTTTCGATTTTAAACCAGCTCTGCTTCTTTTCACGGCTTTCGCCACTTTATCAACCGCATGCTCCTGTCCAATCACTCGTGCTTTTAGACGGACGTCAATTTCTTTCATTTTGGTTTGTTCGTCTGCTTGCAGTTTACCGACAGGAATGCCTGTTTTTTGTTCCACAATGGCCTGAATGTCCTCTGCTGTAACGATATGCTCTTTTTCAGTTGTTTTGTTTTGAAGTCTTGCTTCAATGGCTTCTTCTTCATCGCGAAGCTTCGCTGCTTTTTCATATTGTTCTTCTTTTAGCGCAGCTTGTTTTTCTGCGGCAATTTGCGCTAGTCGGTTTGTCAGTTCATCTTCACCTGCTGCATCAATGGAGAGGTTCGCTTTTGAACCAGCTTCGTCCATTAAATCAATGGCTTTATCCGGCAAATGACGGTCTTGAATATACCGCGAAGATAGTTGAACGCACGCTTTAATTGCTTCATCTGAATAGGTGACACCATGATAGGCCTCGTACTTATCTTGGATGCCTTTTAAGATGTCGATCGCTTCATCTTGTGTTGGCTCATCTACGATGACGGGCTGGAAGCGCCGTTCGAGTGCAGCATCTTTTTCAATTTGGCGATATTCTTTTAATGTCGTCGCACCTACTAGCTGCAGTTCGCCTCTTGCAAGGGCTGGTTTTAAAATGTTTCCAGCATCCATTGATCCTTCTGCAGATCCTGCGCCCACAAGAAGGTGGATTTCATCTACAAATAAGATGATATTTTTACGGCTTTGTAGTTCTTTGATTAACTGCTTCATTCTTTCCTCAAATTGACCGCGTACACCTGTGTTTGCGACAAGTGAGGAGACATCTAATAAATAGATTTGTTTGTTCTTTAATTTATTTGGCACATCGCCACTCGCAATTTTGAGCGCGAGTCCTTCTGCGATCGCTGTTTTCCCAACACCTGGTTCACCAATAAGAACAGGGTTATTTTTATTTCTTCTATTTAAAATCTCAATGACTCTTGCGACTTCTTCATCACGGCCAATGACTGGATCAATTAAACCAGCATTTGCTCCATCTGTTAAGTTACGGCCAAGCTCATCGAGTAAGCCTTTTTGCTTTGGCTGCTCCATGTTTGGGGCATGACCTGCTGCCTGAGAGAAGAATGAACTTCCTCCAAAGAGCTGAGGTCCCATTTTCATTTTTGACTGCTCTATCAAAGAGGTATAGCAGTCTTCACATAAAACCATTTGGCTCCGGGACGAATTTACTTGCATATTCAGGCGAATAGTTGCTTCATTTACTTGACAATGTTGACAACGCATTTGCCATGACCTCCTTAAAATAAAGTTTGACTTTATTTGACCAATGAATGTTAAAGAAAATGGTCTATTGTTTGACCATCTTTGACTATAGTATACTCTGACCTATTTTGACTTTCAACTGTTTTGCTCAAAGGGGAATAAAAATCCTTTTTTGCATTTAATCATGGTTTGTCCTTCTTTTCAAGGAACTTGTCTCATAGGATAAAAAAGGAACAATCGAAAGTGATGGGTGCGGAGGGGTCACATGAAACGTTCAAATGAATCCGCTTTTCAGCTTGCCTTTGTATATGTAGGAACAGTGGTTGGAGCTGGGTTTGCGACAGGAAAAGAAATCGTAGAATTTTTTGTTCGTTTTGGCTGGATTGGACTATTAGGAATCCTGATTAGCGGTGTTATTTTTACTGGTCTTGGTGCAAAAATGATGCTGATTTCGAAACGAATCGAAGCAGAATCTTATCAAGATATGAACCGTTTTTTATTTGGCACAGCTGCGAGTCGATATATTAATATTGTCATGTTTTTTATTTTACTTGGTGTCACCTCAGTAATGATTTCAGGCGCAGGGGCTATTTTTGAGGAACAGCTTGGCATATCGAAGGAATATGGGATCTTTTTGACGATCATTCTGAGCGTCATTGTACTCTTTAAAGGTTCAAAAGGGCTATTTGGAGTCAACGTCCTTGTCGTTCCAATGCTGATTTTCTTTTCAATGATCGTGTTTCTTGATTCATTTGTGTTTAGCAGCAGTGAAAGTTATGTTCTTGCGCTGCAAATGGGTGAGGGCGAGTGGATATTATCAGCAGTGTCATATGGTGCCTTTAATTTAGCACTGTCACAGGCAGTGTTAGTACCCGTCGCAAATGAAATGACCTCTGAAGCAGTCATTAAAAAGGGAGCGGTGCTTGGGGGCGTCATGCTGACACTCATTTTGCTTGCTTGCTTCTTATCTCTTTCTTCATTAGATATGCTGGAGGCGTTTGATATTCCAATGGCCCAGGTGGTGTATCAAGTTGCAAACTCGATTCATCTCATTTATTTATTTGTCATCTTCGGTGAAGTTTTTACATCCGTCATAGGTAATTTATACGGGCTGGAGAGACAAGTGAGGGCATATATCCGAATGAACAGCATCTTTACGATATCCCTTATTCTCATATGCTGCTATGTGATTAGTAAAATTGGTTACGGTACACTGATTTCAACGGTTTATCCGGTTTTTGGCTATGTCAGCATCTTTTTTATCCTCTTTCTTTGTCTAAAAAAAGTGCCTGCACCGCTATATAAGTAAAGAAAGGATAGCCTGCAAGAAAAATATGTGGTACACTATCCTCTGTGAAAATTGAACAAAAATCCGTGAAGACGGGAGAGGTTCTAGCAAAACCCTCTATAAAAAACTAAGGACTTGCCGTATCCTTGGATGTGGCATTTTTTATTTTTTATGGCTGGGACACCTCATACACATGTAAAGGTGTCTTTTCTTTTGAGAAAAATAGGGGTTTTCAGGAGCCTTTCAGATGCAGTGTTGTACGGTTGTACCATCTGCAAAAGGAGGAGAACAGAAAATGAAAAATGAAAAAGCAGTCGTTGTCTTTAGCGGGGGACAGGACAGCACGACCTGTTTATTATGGGCACTTCAACAATTTGAAGAGGTAGAAACAGTGACCTTTCATTATAATCAGCGTCATCAAGAAGAAATTGATGTCGCCAAAAGAATCGCTGACAAATTAGGTGTGAAGAATCATCTATTAGATATGTCACTTTTAAATCAACTGGCACCTAATGCTTTAACAAGAGATGACATTGACATTGAGGAAAAAGAAGGAGAGCTTCCTTCCACATTTGTACCAGGAAGAAACTTAGTGTTCTTATCCTTCGCCTCTATATTAGCGTATCAAATTGGAGCAAGACATATTATCACAGGTGTTTGTGAGACAGACTTTAGCGGCTATCCAGATTGCCGTGACGAGTTTGTGAAATCTTGCAACGTCACAGTGAATTTAGCAATGGAAAAACCATTTGTGATTCATACACCACTGATGTGGCTGAATAAAGCAGAAACATGGAAGCTGGCAGACGAGCTTAATGCGCTGGATTTTGTGAAAAATGAAACGCTCACTTGCTATAACGGCATCATCTCTGATGGCTGCGGGGAATGTCCTGCGTGTAAGCTGCGGAAAAATGGCTATGACACTTATATGGAAATGAAGGAGGCAAAATAAATGCTTTCTCAAATCTATCCACAAACCGATCATCCATTTTCATTTGAATTAAATAAAGACATGCATGTATCTGCTGCCCATTTCATCCCGCGGGAAGATGCGGGCGCATGCAGCCGTGTTCATGGTCATACGTACACCATCAATATCACGATTGCGGGAGACGAGCTAGATGAATCGGGTTTCCTTGTCAATTTCAGTACATTGAAGAAGCTCATTCATGGGCAGTACGATCACACGCTGCTCAATGATCATGAGGCATTCTCATCAAACGATCGATACGCGATGCCAACCACTGAGGTGGTGGCAAAGACCATACATGACAAAGTCGCAGCGTATTTATCAACTTTAGCGAACAAGCCGACATGTGTTCAGGTCTTTGTCAGAGAGACACCAACAAGCTATTGCATTTACCGTCCGAAACGAGTTGAGATCAATGGCTAAAGCGATTCCAGTATTAGAAATCTTTGGTCCAACCATTCAAGGAGAGGGAATGGTCATTGGACAAAAAACCATGTTTGTCAGAACGGCTGGCTGTGACTACTCGTGCAGCTGGTGTGATTCCTCTTTTACATGGGATGGCTCAGCGAAGCATGACATTCAGTGGCTTGAGGCAGAAGACATTGTCAAAGAATTAAAAAGAATAGGCGGACAGGCTTTTTCTCATGTCACCATTTCAGGGGGAAACCCGGCGCTTTTAAAACAAATGGAATCCCTCATTGATTTGCTGCATGAAGAAGGAATTGATACAGCGCTTGAAACACAAGGAACGATGTATCAGGAATGGTTTTTGAAAATTGATGATTTAACCATTTCTCCTAAGCCACCAAGCTCGAATATGAAAACAGATTTTACGAAACTAACACGTATCATAGATGAGCTGAAAAGCGGGAATAGATTGCAGCATGCTAGCTTGAAAGTCGTGATTTTTGACGATCGTGATCTGGCGTATGCGAAGGATGTTCATGCGAAATATCCTGAGCTTCCTTTTTATTTGCAGGTAGGAAATGATGACACAACGACAGGTGATGATGCGTACTTATTAACGCATTTATTAAAGAAATATGAAGCGCTTGTCGATCAAGTCGCGCAAGATCCAGACTTAAACCGCGTAAGAGTGCTGCCGCAGCTGCACACGTTATTGTGGGGAAATAAACGAGGCGTATAGAAAGGAAGAGATGACATGACGACAAGAAAACCAGAAGAATTAGAAGGTGTCACGTTACTAGGAAACCAAGGAACCAATTATTTGTTTGATTATGCACCACAAGTGCTTGAAACGTTTCCGAATAAACATACAAATAGAGATTACTTTGTGAAATTCAATTGCCCAGAATTTACATCACTTTGTCCACAAACAGGTCAGCCAGATTTTGCGACAGTTTATATCAGCTATATCCCAAATGAAATCATGGTCGAAAGTAAATCGTTAAAATTATATTTGTTCAGCTTCCGTAACCATGGTGACTTCCATGAGGACTGTATGAACATTATTATGAACGACCTGATTGAATTGATGGACCCAAGGTATATTGAAGTTTGGGGCAAATTTACGCCAAGAGGCGGTATTTCCATTGACCCGTATACGAACTACGGGAAACCTGGGACGAAATATGAGGAAATGGCAGAATACCGTATGATGAACCATGATATGTATCCGGAGACGATTGATAATCGGTAATTATTCCGCTGTGTGAAACGAATTGGTGTCACATTAAAGTAGAAAAAGTACACCTGAAAATACTCATGGGAATTGTATGAAAAAGTGTGACCTGAGGTGCAACCTGAACTGTGGCTTTTATGCAGTGAACAATTGATAGTACAGAGGCAGATGAAGGCGTACAATTTGTACGTCTTTTCTTTTTTATCCGAAAGAAAAAATGCCTATTATGAGATCATAGGCATTATTGTTTGGTTAAGTTTCTGAACCTTCTCTTTAACATTTGAAACAGCTCATTTTTGAATTTCATCAAAGCTCTCCTGAATATAGTCCATGACACTTCTGATTAGAACTTCACTTTCAAAGTTGACAATCTCATTTATTTCATGACTGTTCCTCATCTGTTAGGTGAGGCTATTGAAGTTGTTTAGCATTTACTTCAGCAGCTACATTTATCCTAACTTTAGTTGTTCTGGTTGTACAATTTCATATTCACCTTCTGCATACTCTTGCTCCGCATAATGGCTCCCCCATTGACAGAGCTCCTGCAAGATAGGTTTAAGAGATTTTCCAAGTTCAGTGGATGAATATTCAACCTTCGGCGGTACTTGATTATACATCTTTCTTGTCACAAGTCCACTGGCTTCAAGCTCTCTAAGAGTTTGAATCAGCATTTTCTGAGTTATATTTGGGATAATGCGCTTTAATTCACTCGTTCTCTTTGGTCCATTCATTAAAAAGTATAATACAAGTCCTTTCCATTTTCCGCCAATCACTTCCTTTGTCACTTCAAACCCACAGCTAAATTTTTTCATGTCTAAAGCTCTCCATTCCACATTTGTTACTTTTTAGTTACTATATCACAAAAAAGTGGGTACTTCCGATAATGTGCTTACTGAAGGATACTATTACTTGTAAGTTGTTCTTCAAGTACTTAAAGGTACTAGACATAAAATAATATGAATTCTAAAGGAGTGTTAAGTATGAGGAAATTTGAAGGTAAAATAGCGCTTGTAACGGGTGGAACAAGTGGGATTGGTCTTGCTACAGCAAAAAAATTTGTAAACGAAGGTGCATATGTTTATATCACGGGACGTAGACAAAACGAACTTGATAAAGCTGTTAACCAAATTGGCAAGAACGTAACCGGTGTTCAAGGTGATATTTCTAAGCTTGAAGACTTAGACAAACTATATGACATGATAAAGCAGGAAAAAGGTAAGTTGGACATCCTTTTTGCTAATGCAGGCATCGGCAACTTCCTTCCATTAGGTGAAATTACTGAAGAGCAGGTTGATAGAACGTTCGACATTAACGTGAAAGGAACCATTTTTACTGTTCAAAAAGCGCTATCACTATTCCCGGACAAAGTAGGTTCTATTATTGTAACGGGCTCTACTGCTGGATCAATTGGCAACCCAGCATTTAGTGTATATGGAGCATCTAAAGCAGCATTAAGAGCACTAGTTCGCAACTGGATTCTTGACCTAAAAGGTACTGAAATTCGTGTAAATGTGGTAAGTCCAGGAGTGATTCTTACACCTGCATACGATGAGCTTTTTGGTGATGCACTTGAAGGAGCGATGGAAAATGCCAGAAATACTGTTCCAGTTGGAAAAGTTGGGACACCTGAAGAAGTAGCAAACGCTGTATCTTTCCTTGCATCAGACGAAAGCAGTTACTTGACGGGTGTTGAATTGTTCGTAGATGGCGGGCTAGCACAGGTATAATGTCACTGCGAAGGGATTACAAATCGTCCTTAATGGGGATTTCCTTGAGTCGTATAAAAAAGTCGTTTTCCTTATGTCCTGAGTAACCATAAATGCTGCAAACTAAGTTTGATGATGGATATGTAAAATGAGAAAGAAGGAAAAGACATGCCGGATGCATGTCTTTTTTTGCGAATCAACCATAAAAAAAGAGAAGAGTCATGTCACTCTTCTCATACGAATGGGAATAGAACTTGCTAGGACGGCTGGGGGCTACCAGCTCGTAAACATATTATACATGACAGAACGTATGTTTGTAAAGAGGGATGATGCTTTTTTGCTTATCTCATTTGATGTAAGATAAAATAGAGGCAATGAATGAGAAACGGAGGCGTTTGAGTTGGCAAACAAAGAAGAGCGGGCAGAGCAGCTGCTAATGGAACTAAAGGAAGAGCTTCAAATGCTTGAACATCAAAACAAAGAACGGTATAAATGGAGTGCCTCCACATTGCTTGGAGTGATTGCCCTCTTGATTGATAAAGGAGTGATCACACCCGAGGAAGTCGAGATGTACAAGACGAAGGCGGAAATGCAAACTTTTCATATGAAAAAAGATTGATGCTTTCTTCATATGAAGTAAGGTAAAAATAAGAAAAGGACATAACAAATTGATGACTCAATTGATATTATGTCCTTACTTCTGCAATTCGTTTTCACAGCTTTAAACAAGCTTATACATTAAAACATCATCCCAGTATTCATGATCATTTATTTTAAATTCTTTTATTTTACGTCCTTCTTCTATAAACCCCATCTTTTTGTACAAAGAAATGGCCTTTTGATTTGTTGAGAAAACGGCTAAACTAACCTTTTCAATTGAAGGGTTCTTTTCTGCCCAATGTAATAATGCTGTTAGCAGCATTTCCCCTACGCCTAAACCTCTATAGCTCTTATGCACCATCAGCCCGAAAGAACCCGTATGGGAAGTTCTTTTTCTATTTGATGAATGTTCAAAGGCTATCCATCCAATGACTTTTTCATCAGTTTGAGCAACTATGTACGTCTCATTTTCATTTTCTATTCTTTTCTGTATCCATTCCCTGTGTTCTAAGAGGGTTTTTTTATTTTCTTCAGGCGATGTAAGTAGATAATCTGATTCAGCAATAACAGATTTCTGTATTTCTAAAGTCATTTCAGCATCTTCCATTTTTCCAAAACGTACAATGATATCATTGGAATTTTGCATATTAGTTTTCTCCTGTCTAGAGCTAATACTGCATCTCATCATTTTTTAAAATGAAAAAGAAGGGTATTGAAATAGCTTTCACCATTTGGCCAAATCGTGATTAGCTTTGCTTCGTATGTACCGATCGTCTGAATTGAGGATTGCAAATTAATGTACGGAGTCTTTGATGATTTTATAGTTTTTATGATTAACGACTGTTAGTGAATCCAGTTCTAAATCTCTATAGTTGTCCATAATGGTGACATCCACAATGACAGAGTTTTCATTCACTTTTTCAACTACACCTGTTAAACCATTTCTAAATTCGATCACATTTCCAATTTTTGCAATCTTCAACCGATCCCTCTCCTTTAAAAACAGATTTCATTCCCTATTAAAAAGTATTTTGCAATATTTTCATACCAATGTAAAGGATAAAGACGTTTTTGTTTTGTTTTCGTTGTATGCTCTTCTAACGAATGGTATATTTAATAATTGATCATGGCTGAAAAGGAGCGGTTTTTTTGACTGAAGAACAAATCCTCACCATCCTCGAATCTTTACGGAATGGGACAGAAAAACAGGTGACCATCCAAAAAGATGACTTTTTAACGTTTCGTTCTGTTTTGGTGAATCAAGATGATTTTAAACATTTTCGCGGGATCGCCAAACATGGTGGAGATGTTATTTTTGAATATCTTACAGAAGCAAGAAGCTAAAGCTTTTTCTCATTGATGAGAGAAAGCTTTTTTATTTTCGTTCTTTTGTCACACTTCAAACCACTCTGATACATATGAAAAGAAAATGTAATAACCCATAATCAGGAGCATAAGGATGATGATAGGTGAAAAAGGGACCTTTTTAAGCGCTAACAATTCCATTTTATGTGCGCTCAACTAGGACATGCCATTTAATGACGGAATTTGGACAGGCATGTAAATCTTTGTGCGTGAAAATAGAATGAGCTCTTGTTAGAGTGGACAAGTATCTTACAGCCTACTTTTGATTAAAGGAGGAAAAAGGCGAATGATTAAAATTCATACAGCTCTTTTTGTCATCCTTATGCTCGTTGCAGCAATGAAGATGGACAATATACAAGAGCAGCAAGGCACATTAAGTCACGAACTTTCACAAGCACCTGTTAAACATCAGCTTTCATATATAGATCAAGACCACGATCAAGTCATCCCAGCATTTTCTGAAGAAAAGCGTCAGCCAAAAGTGAAATTGCTAAGTACGTCAACAGAAGAAAAGTCTTCAAAACCGAAGCAAAAGAAAAAAGTAAAATCTGAAACGACGAATAAGGCAAGCGGCAAACAGTATTCTAATGAAGAAATGGATTTGCTTTCTCGATTGGTACATGCTGAAGCGAAAGGTGAATCTTACGAAGGGAAAAAAGCGGTGGCAAGCGTTGTTTTAAACAGGGTGGAGCATCGTTCTTTTCCTGACAGCGTGAAAGGTGTGATTTATCAGCGAAATGCCTTCCAGCCAGTATCAAATGGAAGCATTCATGATAAGGCAGATCAAGATTCCATTAAAGCGGTGAAGCAGGTAGTAAAAGAGCATGACAGAACAACAAAGGCTATCTATTTTTATAATCCAAAAACGGCAACAGATCATTGGATTCGTTCCCGCAAAATTGTAGAACGCATCGGACGTCACGTGTTTGCCGTATAAAGAAAAAGAGCGATCAATGAGATTGCTCTTTTTTTGTCTTCAATTATTAAAATATTTTTTGGACTTGTCTCATAGAATGTGAAAAGAATTTGCTTTAGACAAGGGGAGGCTACATGAATCGATTTGTAAAAGGGGTCATTCTGCTATCTGTCGCAGCTTTTATTGCGGAGTGTATAGAGTTTTTAGTCAATATGATTTTAGCGAGAGAGCTTGGAGAACATGGAATGGGTTTGTATATGAGTATCCTTCCAATCATCATGCTTGTCCTAGTGATCGCCAGCTTAGAGCTGCCAGTCTCCATTTCTAAATTCATTGCAGAATCACATGAGCGTCTCCACAAAAGTATGCTCCGCCATGCCTTTAAAATGACGCTTGTGGTGACAAGTACAACAACAGCTATAGCAGCCATTGTACTGCCTTTCATTCCAGTGTTTCAGTCGTATCATCCGCTTATGAAAGGCTTGGTGCTGTCACTTATCCCGATTATTGCGTTTACCTCCATTGCCCGCGGCTATTTTATGGGAAAGCAGCAAATGGGCAGAATTGCTTTAGCCAATATGCTGAAGAAAACGATCCAGCTTATCTGTTTGTTTTTGTTTTTTCATTGGTATTCGTTTGATATTGAAACAGCAGTACTCATCGCCATTGGTGTCATTGTTGCGAGTGATCTTGTTGTCTTTATTTATTTATACTCCCAATACGTCATGGCAAAAAATGCTGTGAATGTCAGATCTGTTGAATTAAGAGGAAGTGATGTGCGAAAGCGCCTATTAGCCGTTTCCATCCCGACAACGGGCATGCGCATCTTTCATGCGATTGCCAATGCGGTTGAACCATTTTTAATCAAAGGAGCGCTCGTGGCAGCAGGCATTTCTGGAACACTTGCTGTTGATCATTACGGCATGCTGGCTGGTGTCGCAATGTCGATCGGTTTTTTCCCGGCGTTTATCGCTCATTCCATCATGATTGTGATGATTCCGAGTGTCTCTGAAGCCTATGCTTTAGGCCAGTATGATCTGGTGAAAAAACGTGTCAGACAGGCGATTCTCATAACGTTTGGATACGGGGTGCCGGCAGTGATGGTGATGTATTATTTTGCTTACCCGCTCACACAGCTTTTTTTTGATTCACCGCAAGCTGCTGTCTATTTACAGCTGCTTTGGCCATACTTTTTATGCCATCTGTTTGTGATGCCGTTTCAAGCATGTTTAATCGGAATGGGGCTCATCAAAGATGTGTTCCTACATAATATATGGGTGCATGTCGTCTCTTTTTCTATGGTGTATTTCCTTGGTTCAATTGAAAGCTTGAATATGATGGGGGTTATTTTAGGGATGAACACAGGCATGCTGCTGTTGACTGCGCTGCATTATGCGACGATTTGTAAGGAGCTCGGCGTTTCAATGTTTCTTACATTGAAAAAAGCTTGAATGTCATCGTCATCGAGAGGGCAAGCTATAAGAAAACTGGGAAGGAAGATCCTGATGAATCGTAAACATCTACCCGCCAGTCTTCTGATGATGACCCTGCTTCTATTTCTCATGAGCGCAGCAGCAGAAGCAAAAGAGCCTGTGATGGCGCCAAGGATAAAGGCGCCGACATTAAATGGTGACATGCAGATGGTTCCCGAAAAAGGGAAAAAGACCATTTTGCATTTTTGGACAACATGGTGCCCGTCCTGCAAAATGGAGCTGCCCGAATTTGAACAGATTGTGAAAGAAAATCAGAGTGATGTTGACATATTGACCGTGAATTTACTAGGTGCTGAACAAAGTAAACCTGCTGTTGCCCAATTTGTGAAAGACAGAAGGTTTACATTCCCGATCATACTAGATGAACACGGAGAAATGATGAAGAAATATCAAATCATCACCATCCCAACGACCTTTTTGATTAACGAAAAAGGAGAAGTGGTGAAAAATCATGTAGGTCCACTGACGAAAAAACAAATCAAAGAGTGGACAAATTCGTAGTCCTTTTTGTGAAAGAACCAATTCTGTTGGTTCTTTTTTGTGTTCGTTTGCTTTTCATCTGAATACACTGTGCTCAGAAGAAGACGGAACGATCTATATCAATAATGATAATTATTATCAAAAAGAAATTATAATAATTATTAATTGAAAATTGATCAGAACCTGTTATAATGAGTTACAGACCAATAAAAAGCTTGAAATAGCAGAAAATATAGATGGAAAAAGAAACGGGTAACGATTGATAATGTGAAAACGATTATCAATTAGAGAGGAGAAAACAATCATGAATGAGAATACAGCACTTTACCAAACGACAAATCAAAAGGAATCGAAATGGTCCTTACATAAATGGGCACAGCACGGAGAATTAATTGCAGCAGGAATCTCGGGGATTCTCATTTTAATTGGATGGATTCTAAAGGATCAGAGCATGTGGAGCATTCCTCTTTTCATCCTAGCATTTGTTATTGGAGGTTTTGCAAAGGCGAAGGAAGGAATTGAAGAAACGATTTCGTCGAAGACCTTGAATGTGGAACTTTTAATGATTTTCGCAGCAATAGGCTCAGCTTTAATCGGCTATTGGGCAGAAGGCGCTATCTTAATTTTTATTTTCTCACTGAGTGGTGCGCTTGAAACGTATACGTCAAATAAAAGCAAGAAAGATTTAACAGCATTAATGAGCATTGCACCAGATGAAGCAACTTTAATTGAAGAAGACGGTACGACCATTCAAATCGCCGCTTCTTCATTAACACCAGGTGACCGGATTATGGTCAAAGCTGGGGAACGCATTGCAGCAGATGGTGTCATTTTAAGCGGGAGAACAAGTGTGGATGAATCTGCCCTCACAGGCGAATCTATTCCACAGGAAAAAGGGCAGGGGGAAGACGTATTTGCAGGAACAGTGAATTTAAATGGTTCCTTAACAGTGGAAGTCACGAAACATAATGAAGAAACGTTATTCCATAAAATTATTAAACTTGTCGAATCCGCTCAAGAAAGTGTTTCGCCAAGCCAGGCATTTATCGAAAAATTCGAGGGGGCCTATGTAAAAGGTGTGCTGATCACCGTTGCGGTATTAATGGTTCTGCCTCATTTTGTACTCGGCTGGAGTATGAGTGAAACCTTCTATCGGGCAATGGTGTTTATGGTCGTTGCTTCACCTTGTGCTCTTGTTGCATCCATTATGCCAGCCGCACTGTCACTGATCTCAAATGGCGCAAGAAATGGGATGCTTGTCAAAGGAAGCGTCTTTTTAGAAAAACTAGGCACAAGCAGTATGATTGCTTTTGATAAAACGGGGACGATTACAAGCGGGAAGCCAGCCGTAGAACAAGTTGTCATGACGAAAGGGCAGGATGAATCTGCTTTTTACCAGGCACTCTATCAAATTGAGAGTCAATCAAACCACCCATTAGCGAAAGCAATTTCTGATATGGCAAAAGAGCACCAAACAGAAAGAACAGTCCATGTCACCATTGAAGAAACCTCTGGATTTGGTGTGAAAGCACAATTAAATGGAGAAACGTGGCGGATTGGGAAGAAAGACTTTGCGGGTAAGGCGTCAATCGACCGCGAGATTGAAGAGACAGGTGATGACCTTTCCGCGCAAGGATACACAGTGGTCTACGTTCAAAAGGATGAAAAAGTTGTTGGCTGTCTTGGCCTTAAGGATCAAATCAGACCTGAAGCCAAAAAAATGATTCAAGAACTAAATGATTTAGGCATCCAGACTGTCATGCTGACAGGAGATCAGCAAAAAACGGCTGAAGCGATTGCGCAGGAAGCCGGCATCCAAACCGTAGTGGCTGAATGTCTTCCAGATGAAAAGGTACATGAGGTCAATCAATTAAAAAAACAAGGTAATTCAATCATCATGGTAGGAGACGGAATCAATGATGCACCAGCGCTTGCCACAGCAGATGTTGGGGTTGCCATGGGCGGAGGCACAGATGTTGCCTTAGAAACAGCGGATCTCATCTTAATGAAGAACAATTTAAATAACCTAACAAAGATGATCCGTCTTTCAAGAAAAATGAATCGAATCATTAAGCAAAACATTATTTTCTCATTAACGGTGATCTGTCTGTTAATTTGTGCGAATTTCTTACAAGTGCTTGATTTGCCTTTTGGTGTCATCGGGCATGAAGGAAGTACGATTTTGGTCATTTTAAATGGTCTGCGTCTGCTTCGTGCATCTTAAATCAATCATCAGGGCGCACTGGATTCATGCCAGTGCGCTTTTGTGCGAAATAAAGCAAAAACTGATACAATAGACCAGTAGTAAAACGTGTGAGGAGGATCATGATGAACCGAATGAAGAGCTTGTCTTCTTGGCTTAAGAAAGAAGACATTCAAGGTGCATTTATACATACAAAGGAAAATGTGTTTTATCTATCTGGATACTTCACAGAGCCGCATGAAAGAGTGATGGGGCTGTTTGTGTTCCAAGAGGCAGAACCATTTTTTATTTTGCCTAAAATGGAAGTCGAGCAGGCAAAAAATGCAGGATGGTCCGGCGATATTATTGGATATGAAGATCATGAGAATCCATTTGATTTCATTCAATCAGCGATAGAAAAACGCGGTATTCAAACGGCGCGTCTTGCGATTGAAAAAGAATCGATTCCGCTTCAAAGAGCTGAACAGCTCCAAGCTGTTACCGGGGCAGAAACGTTCGTCCGGGCTGAAGATGCGCTCAATCAGCTCAGACTGATTAAAGATGAATCTGAAATTGCTACACTCAAAAAAGCGGCTCAATTGGCAGATGAAGGTGTAAAAATTGGGGTTAACGCCTTAAAAGAAGGAGTCACAGAAACAGAAGTGCTCGCTGTCATAGAATATGAACTA
This sequence comes from Bacillus sp. FSL M7-0791, assembly GCF_038627085.1. Taxonomy (NCBI): domain Bacteria; kingdom Bacillati; phylum Bacillota; class Bacilli; order Caryophanales; family Bacillaceae; genus Bacillus; species Bacillus sp. FSL M7-0791. Next base: position 1,289,394 of record NZ_CP152022.1, read on the forward strand.
AAGAAAAAAGGCATTCAAGGTATGTCCTTTTCAACTATGGTTCTCTTTGGTGAAAAATCAGGCGAGCCTCATGGAAATCCGGGACAGGCAGCCTTAAAAAAAGGCGATTTTGTGTTATTTGACCTTGGTGTCATTGTCGATGGATATTGCTCAGACATCACAAGAACATTCATCTATCAGGAAGCTTCTGAAAAACAAAAGGACATTTATCAAACCGTCTTAAATGCAGAAATGGCAGCACTTGAAATGAGTAAGCCTGGCGTGAGAATCGGTGATCTTGACTTAAAAGCCCGCGGGCTCATCACAGAAGCGGGATATGGTGAATATTTCCCGCATCGCCTCGGACATGGGTTAGGGGTTTCTGTTCATGAGTTTCCTTCTATGAGTCAGGCAAATGACGACCTTCTGCAAGAAGGTATGGTGTATACGATTGAACCAGGAATTTATGTCCCGGGAGTCGGCGGCGTAAGAATTGAAGATGATGTTCTCATTACGGCAGATGGTCCAGTCACTTTAACCAATTATCCGAAAGAGCTGACAATCATTAAGTAATGAAAAAAATCACGATGAACGTCCAGGTCTTGGAAGCGTCATCGTGATTTTTTATCACTCTTCTCGATCCTTATCAACAAAAAAATCATCAATTGATTGAAACGGTTTGATTTTATGTTCTTTTCCTAAAGGATGTAATGCAAAACGAGCAGAAAACAAAACAGTCATACATAATATAATCCATATGATGAAACCCATCTTGAATTCCCCTTTCCATCCAGTGATTTGTTCAGCTCACATACATCTTAAAGTATGAAACGCTTACCATATCAAGAGAAAGTAGGAGAAAAAATGGCAAACATAAGGGAGATTGCGAAAAGAGCGGGCGTATCTGTGACAACCGTATCACGTGTGTTGAATGAGCATCCTTATGTTAAAGAAGAAAAAAGGGAACGTGTTCTACAAGCGATGGAGGAGCTCAAGTATACGAGAAACATCCAGGCGGTCCATTTAGCGAAGGGCTATTCGAATATGCTTGGCATCGTCCTTCCAAACATTGAACATTCTTATTTCAGCGCACTCGTCACAGGTATTGCAGAAAAAGCACAGGCGCGCGGCATGCATTTTGCTTTATTTCAAACAGGATATGATCCATTAAAAGAAAAAGAAGCGTTAATGAGTTTAAAAGAGCGCCGTGTGGATGGTTTAATATTTTGTTCAAATGCGTTAAGTGATAGGCATATTTTAAAGTGGCAGGAATCAGGACCGATTATATTTTGTCATCCTGCGCCGCACGATAAGTGCTCAACCGTGTCAATTGCGCATGATCATGCATTTAAGGAGGGCCTGCATCATTTGGCGGCATGCGGACATCAACGAATTGCGATCGTTCTTGCGAGAACAGAAGGAGCGAATAGCGAGTCGCGCCTTCAAGCTTATCAAGACATGATGCAATCCCTCGGGCAGACCATTGATGAGGAATGGATCATCGAAGGGAAGCTATCCCTGCTTGATGGGAAGCACTTATTTGCAGAATGGCAGAAAATGAAAAATCGTCCTACAGCTTTATTCATTACAAATGACGAAGTCTCTGCAGGCTTTTTATTAGAGGCGCAGCGTCATGACATAAAAGTAGGACAATCACCAGCCATACTCAGCTTTCAAAATAACCAATTGAGTGAGGCGCTAGGGATTTCCAGCATTCATATTCCCCTCAAACAAATGGGGCAGGAAGCGTTTGACTTGTTTGACCGAGCATTAAAAGGAGAGAAATCAGAGAAAAGAATGCTGCCATTTCGTCTGATTGAGCGAACAACTACCGTTTTGAAAAACAATCGTTGACGCACGTTTCATCTGTTTTGTACGATAAGAGGGATTGAAAAAGAAGGAGGTGGGGATGTTCATGGAATCCTTCACCGTTGATAAAGCGTTAAATAATAATGTCATCATCGCAAGACACCCTTCTTTGGGCGAAGTGGTTCTGATTGGGAAAGGGATCGGCTTCGGTAAAAAATCGGGGGATCTTCTCGATCAAGACGTGTTTGAAAAAATGTTTGTGTTAAAAAACACGAAGGAACAAACAGAATATAAACAACTGCTTCATCATATTGATGAGAACATGATCGAGCTTGCCAATGACGTCATTTATCATATACGAGAAAAAATGGGACAACGATTGAATGAGCATATACATGTTGCACTGACCGACCATATTGCGTTTAGTTTTAAGCGGGTGCAGCAAGGCTATGATATCACGAACCCTTTTATGCTTGAGACGCAATCGCTTTACCCGAAAGAATACGAGGTTGCAAAGGAAGTCGTTGAACTGATTAACGAGCGGCCAGATGTCGAAACGAAGCTGCCAGAAGGAGAAATTGGCTTTATAGCGCTCCATATCCATTCAGCTTTGACGAATCGGCCATTATCTGAAGTGAACCGTCATTCGCAGCTCATTACACAAATGGTCCAAGTCATTGAAGATTCATTTCATATGAAAGTAGACAGAGAAAGTATTCATTATTTACGCTTATTACGCCATATTACGTTTTCAATTGAGCGTATTAAACGGGGAGAATCATTAGAGGAGCCAGAAAAATTGCTTCATCTATTGAAAAATGAATATCCTTTATGCTACAATACTGCTTGGAAAATGATCAAAATTTTGCAGCATGCATTGAAAAAGCCTGTACAGGATGCTGAGGCCGTCTACCTGACACTTCATCTGTACAGATTGACAAATAAAATTTCATAGTTTCCTTGAAACGTGTAACTGATTCGATCAGGCATGAGTGACTTAAGGTAAATACAGGATAAGATCCTGTTATTTGCGCAACCTTATATCACCATGCCTTTTTTTGCGTTTGAAAGTGAAATGTAAACGGTTAATTATGAAATGTACGTCAGGGAGCATCCCAAATGTATGTTGTAAGCGAAAACAAAAGGAGGTTCAACCAGTGTTTAAATCACTTTTTGGTGTGTTGCAAAAAATTGGACGAGCACTCATGCTTCCAGTTGCGATCCTTCCTGCTGCTGGTATTTTACTGGCACTTGGGAATGCGATGCAAAATCCGCAGCTGATTGATGTAGCTCAATTTTTAAGCAATGATACAATTCAGCTTGTTGCAAGTGTCATGGAGAATGCGGGGAACATCGTCTTCTCGAATCTTCCGCTATTATTTGCTGTAGGGGTTGCCATCGGTCTTGCCAATGGAGACGGAGTGGCAGGGATTGCCGCTATCATCGGTTACCTTGTCATGAACGTCACGATGAGTGCCGTATTAATGGCTAACGGATCCATTCCATCCGATTCACTCAAACTGGCTAAGTTCTTCAAGGAAAGCCATCCAGCATATATTAATATGCTCGGCATACCGACCTTGTCTACCGGCGTTTTTGGCGGGATTATCGTCGGGGTATTAGCAGCTTATATGTATAATAAATTTTACAAAATTGAGCTCCCGCAATATCTTGGCTTCTTTGCTGGTAAGCGTTTTGTTCCAATCGTTACTTCTATTTCAGCACTTATTTTAGGGCTATTGATGCTAGTCATTTGGCCGCCAATCCAAGGTGCACTGAACTCATTTTCAACAGGACTGCTCGCAGCGAATGAGCCGCTGGCTGCCTTTGTATTCGGTGTCATTGAACGATCATTAATTCCGTTTGGTCTGCACCACATTTTCTACTCACCATTCTGGTATGAGTTCTTTAGCTACAAGAGCTTATCAGGAGAGCTTGTCCGTGGTGACCAGCGTATTTTCATGGCGCAAATCAAAGATGGTGTACAGCTGACAGCTGGTACATTCATGACAGGGAAATATCCGTTCATGATGTTCGGTCTTCCAGCAGCAGCACTTGCGATTTACCATGAAGCAAAACCAAAGAATAAAAAGCTAGTAGCAGGAATTATGGGATCAGCGGCCCTTACTTCTTTCCTTACAGGGATCACTGAACCGCTTGAATTCTCATTCTTGTTTGTTGCACCAGTATTATTTGCGATTCACTGTGTATTCGCTGGATTATCCTTTATGATAATGGATATTCTAAACGTGAAAATCGGGATGACCTTCTCAGGAGGGTTAATCGACTTCTTCCTATTTGGTATCCTGCCGAATAGAACCGCTTGGTGGCTCGTCATTCCAGTAGGTCTCGTACTTGCTGTCATTTACTACTTCGGATTTAGATTCGCTATTCGCAAATTTAATCTGAAAACACCTGGCCGCGAGGATGAAGCAGCAGACGGAGCAAGTGAGGCGAAGTCTGAAAAAGGTAATGACTTGCCTTATGAAATCCTTGAAGCAATGGGTGATCAAGAAAACATTAAGCACCTGGATGCTTGTATCACGCGTTTACGTGTCACTGTGAATGATCAGAAGAAAGTGGATAAAGACCGTTTGAAAAAGCTTGGCGCTTCTGGTGTTCTCGAAGTAGGGAACAACATTCAGGCCATTTTCGGCCCTCGCTCTGATAACTTAAAAACACAAATGCAGGACATCATTGCAGGCCGCACGCCTCGTCCAGCGAAAGACCCTTCTGCAAAAGAAGAAGTCAGCCAGCAGGTTGAAGAAGTTATTGCAAAACCGCTTCAAAATGAGCAAGGGGAAGAAATTTTTGCTTCACCAATTACAGGGGAGCTTCATCCAATTACAGATGTACCAGATCAAGTATTCTCAGGGAAAATGATGGGTGACGGTTTCGCCATCTTGCCAACAGATGGAACGGTTGTTTCACCGGTAAGAGGGAAGATCTTAAATGTGTTCCCGACGAAACACGCCATTGGCCTGCAGTCTGATGGTGGACTTGAAATTTTGATCCACTTCGGAATAGATACGGTCGGCCTCAAAGGAGAAGGGTTTGAAGCATTTGTACAAGAGGGAGATCAAGTAGAAATCGGTCAAAAACTTTTAGAGGTTGATATTGATAAAATTAAGTCTGAAGTACCATCTTTGATGACTCCAATTGTATTTACCAACTTAAGTGAAGGACAATTTATTGACCTTCAAGCATCCGGTGAAATCAAGGCTGGACAAGAAAACATCATGAAAATTTCAAAATAATTTTCATAACTGCCGTTCTTGTTAGATGACAAGCTCGGCAGTATGATATAATATTGTGGATGTATTAATTGTATAAAAAGGAGATTGATAAAAATGGCTCAACAAACATTCAAAGTAACTGCAGATTCTGGAATTCACGCACGTCCTGCAACAGTTCTTGTACAAACTGCTAGTAAATATGATGCTGATATCAACTTAGAATATAATGGTAAAACAGTGAACCTGAAATCTATTATGGGTGTAATGTCTCTAGGAATTGCGAAAGGTGCTACAATCACAATCTCTGCTTCTGGTTCTGATGAAAATGATGCACTTGCTGCGCTTAAAGACACAATGAAAAGTGAAGGCCTAGGCGAGTAATGCAACAACTGAAAGGAATCGGTGCTTCAGCAGGCGTTGCGATTGCAAAAGCGTATCGTCTGGAAGAACCAGATTTAACAGTTCACCAAAAAGACATCAATGATCCAGAGACAGAAGTGAAGCGTTTTGAAGAAGCAATTCATGTTTCTAAACAAGAACTTGAAGCAATTAAAGAGCATGCGCTAAAAGAGCTTGGCCAAGACAAAGCAGATATCTTTTCTGCCCACCTTCTTGTGTTAAGTGATCCTGAACTGCTAAACCCAGTAAAGGATAAAATCAAATCTGATAAAGTAAATGCTGAGTTTGCTTTAAAAGAAACAGCGACAATGTTTGTCACAATGTTCGAAGCAATGGACAATGAATACATGAAGGAACGTGCAGCGGATATTCGCGACGTAACGAAACGTGTGACTGGCCATTTGCTAGGCGTTGACATTCCAAACCCAAGCATGATTTCTGAAGAAGTCATCATCATTGCTGAAGATTTAACACCTTCTGATACTGCTCAGCTGAACAGACAATTTGTCAAAGGCTTTGCAACAGATATCGGCGGTCGTACTTCTCACTCAGCGATCATGGCAAGATCTATGGAGATTCCAGCAGTTGTTGGGACAAAAGAAGCAACAAAAACGGTGAAAAACGATGATCTGATCATTGTGGATGGTATTAGCGGCGACGTCATCATTCAGCCTTCTGAAGATGAAGTGAAAGCGTATCAAAAAAAGCATGAAGACTACTTAGCTCAAAAAGCGGAATGGGCGAAACTTGTTGACCAGCCAACGGTTACAAAAGACGGCGTTCACGTAGAGCTAGCTGCAAATATCGGAACACCTGAAGATGTAAAAGGTGTACTTGAAAATGGCGGCGAAGCAGTCGGATTGTACCGTACTGAATTTTTATACATGGGCAGAGATCAGCTTCCTACAGAAGAAGAGCAGTTCGATGCGTATAAAACAGTTTTAGAGAAGATGGAAGGGAAAGCAGTGGTTGTCCGCACACTAGATATTGGTGGCGATAAAGAACTTCCTTACTTGCAGCTTCCAAAAGAAATGAACCCGTTCCTTGGCTATAGAGCCATTCGCCTTTGCCTGGAAGAGCAGGAGATTTTCAGAACACAACTACGCGCCTTACTTCGTGCAAGTACATATGGAAACTTGAAAATCATGTTCCCTATGATCGCGACGTTATCAGAATTTAGAGAAGCAAAAGCCATTTTACTTGAAGAAAAAGAAGCATTGGTTGCCGCTGGTACAGACGTTTCTGATTCCATTGAAATCGGAATGATGGTAGAAATTCCATCAACAGCTGTCATCGCAGACCAATTTGCAAAAGAAGTAGATTTCTTCAGTATTGGAACGAATGATTTGATTCAATACACAATGGCTGCTGATCGAATGAACGAACGAGTGTCTTATCTTTATCAGCCTTACAACCCAGCGATTTTACGTCTTATTACGCTTGTGATCGAAGCAGCGCATAAAGAGGGTAAATGGGTCGGCATGTGCGGTGAGATGGCAGGAGATGAAATCGCAATCCCGCTTCTACTTGGATTAGGATTAGATGAATTCTCAATGAGTGCAACATCCATTCTTCCAGCTAGAACGCAGCTAAGCAAGCTTTCTAAAGAAGAAGCTGCATCATTTAAAGAGCATATTTTATCACTTAGCACAACAGAAGAAGTGGTTGATTTCGTCAAGAAGACGTTTCAACAGAACTAAGTGAATGAAAACCAGACAGGTGAAACTGTCTGGTTTTTTTGTCGAATTTTATCATATTGAGTCATATTGGGCAGTGAGAAGGGCACCCTATAATTAAAAAATGGAGGTGACCAGATTGCCTTTCTCAGACTACAAACCGGGTGATCAAGTATATGTGATTTATCGAAATCCACATGCTGCAAACGTAGCACAAATTAAAGAAGCAGAAATTGTTTCACATCCATACAACGAAGAAGAGCTTGCCCTCTTTTTACTTGAAACGTATCATCCACTAGCACCTGATGATGCTGTGTTTCCAACATATGAAGAAGCAGAAGCTCTTTATCAAGACTTGTTTGAATAAGGGAGATTTTAGAAAGGATAAAAGCCATCCTGTGCGGTTAAAGTAACGGTATGAAAACCTTAAAGGTAAGGATGTGCTTAATATGATCAAACCTTTCGTTCCCCAGCTTGTTTACATTGAACCCCGGGCGTTAGAGTACCCGTTAGGACGAGAGCTGAAGGAAAAGTTTGAGGGTATGGGAATCGAAATAAGAGAAACGACTTCACACAACCAGGTCAGAAATATTCCGGGAAAAAATGACTTGCAAAAGTATCGTAATGCGAAGTCAACGCTTGTTATTGGTGTGAGGAAGACATTGAAGTTTGACTCGTCTAAACCATCTGCAGAGTATGCAATCCCATTTGCAACAGGGTGTATGGGACATTGTCATTATTGCTATTTGCAAACAACAATGGGAAGTAAGCCGTACATTCGAACGTACGTCAATGTAGAAGAAATATTAGATCAGGCAGAGCAATACATGAACGAGCGGGCGCCGGATATCACGAGATTTGAAGCATCATGTACTTCAGACATCGTAGGAATTGACCATTTGACACATACACTCAAACGAGCGATTGAATACTTTGGGCAGACCGACTTAGGAAAGCTTCGCTTTGTCACGAAGTTCCATCATGTTGATCATCTGTTAGACGCAAAGCATAATGGCCGGACAAGATTCCGTTTTAGTATCAATGCCGATTATGTCATTAAATATTTTGAGCCCGGAACATCACCGCTAGATCAGCGGATTGAAGCGGCTGTTAAGGTCGCAAAGGCAGGCTATCCTCTAGGCTTTATTGTTGCTCCAATCTATATCCATGAAGGCTGGCAGGAAGGATATAAAGTTCTTTTTGAAAAGCTTGATGCAGCTCTTCCTGAAGATGTGAGAGACGATATCACCTTTGAGATGATTCAGCATCGCTTTACAAAACCAGCAAAGCGTGTGATTCAAAAAAACTACCCAAAATCAAAATTAGAGTTGGACGAAGAAAAAAGAAGATACAAGTGGGGAAGATACGGAATAGGAAAATATATCTATCAAAAAGATGAGGAACAAGAACTAAGAAAGACTTTAGAGTCATATATAGATCAGTACTTTCCTTCTGCAAAAATTGAATATTTTACTTGAAACAAGCCTATACGGCTTGTTTTTTCTATTTAAATTTTCTTACAACTATTGAATGCGGTATCATTTTGCCGATATATAAATTAAGGTGTGAAAGTAGATGTAGGGGTGATGAGATGTTTAAGAAACTTCAAGTGAGAATAGCTGTTTTCATCTCAGTTATTTTAATTTTAACCGTCGTGGCCGTTCAAGTGGGTTCTAACATAGTATTAACACCACTTATTGAACGAGATGCAAAAACCACCACAGCAGCAACGGCAGAGAGCATGAGAGACATCATTGCACAAAAGCTTGATAATTACAGTGATACAATTAATAAACTGGCAACTAGTACACTTACTGAAGATTTTGCGCAAAAACAAACAAAACAAACATTAGTCTTCGAAAACGATGAACTAAAAGGCTTGCAGGAGCAGGATGAACTTATTTCACTTGCCTATATTGGAACAAGTGACGGCAAAATGTTCGCCTTCCCAGAGTCCGATTTTGGTGAAGGGTATGACCCATCTAAACGAGATTGGTTTATCCAATCAGCTGAAAAGCCTGACGAAGTCATTTGGACTGATCCATATATCGATAAAGCAACAAATGAAATGGTCGTCTCAGCCACAAAGGCGATTGTCAGAAACGGAAAGGTCGTTGGGGTCGCTGGACTTGATTTGAAATTATCCTCCATTCAATCTTATATAAAGGAACAAAAGATTCCTTATATGGGTACCGCTTTCTTAGTTGACGGCAAAGGAACCATTTTAGCACATCCAACAGAGCAAGGAAAAAACATATCAAAAGTAGCTTCTGTGAAAAAAGCGATCGACAATTCAGGTATTGATGACAGAAAAGAACTGACGGTCATATCTAAAATCAAAGAAGCTGATTGGACGATTGGTGTCAGCTTTGAGAAAAAGAAACTGCTTTGGATCACAGAACAAATGAATCAGACAAGTATCATTATATCCGTCATTGCCATTATTCTTGCGATAATCCTCAGCTTCTTATTGGCAAGAAGCATTACAACGCCAATCAAGCGTCTAATAGAGCATCTGCGTAAGGTGTCAGAAGGCGATTTAACAAGTACGCTTGCAGTGAAATCCCAAGATGAAATTGGTTCCCTCACGAAAAGCATTAATCAAATGACCGAGGATGTCAGGGAGTTAATTGAAAAAGTGAAGGGGGCTTCAGATCAAGTTGTGAAATCAGCGGATGAAGTGACCCACATTTCAAATGAGACTTTGCTGTCTAGCGAACAGATTGCAACGGCCATTCAAGAGGTGGCAACAGGAGCGACTAAGCAGGCGTCAGATGCAGAAACGATTAATGAAAAATCAGAGTATTTGTATGAGAAAGTGCGCCATATGGGTGAGCTCGCTTCACAAATGCAAACCAACTCGAAATCATCTGAAGATGCAAGCTATAAAGGGCTTGACGCACTTGGTTTGCTCGTCCAAAAATCAACACAAGCGAGTGAAGAATCGAAAAAGGTTGAGCAAATGCTGCTAGACCTTGAGCATAAAACGAAAAATATTGAAAATGTCGTGACCGCCATCTCTGAAATCTCGGATCAAACGAATTTACTTGCACTAAATGCAAGCATTGAAGCAGCGAGAGCAGGAGAAAGCGGACGAGGATTTGCTGTAGTTGCAGAAGAAGTGAGAAAGCTTGCTGAACAATCTGCGCAGTCAACAAAACACATTAGTGAAACCGTCAAACTCATTCAAGATGAATCGAAGAAGGCGGCTGAAGCGATGACAACAGCAAGTAAAATGAATGAGGAACAAGGTGCCGCCATCAATGCAACAGGTGAGGCACTCAGCAGCATCACAATGGAAATGCAGGCACTTGTCGGTTCAATCGACAGTATTCATACACAGATTAATGAAATGACAGAAGAACAGCAGAAGATGAGTGACTCCATTCAAAGTATTGCTGCCATTTCAGAAGAATCTGCTGCCTCAGCTGAGGAAGTGCATGCGTCTACAGATGAACAAGTTCAAGTGTTAGAAAGAACGAAAACCTCAACTGAAATGCTGAACGAATCAAGCCAGGCACTGCGTCAGGCGGTTGACCGATTTAAGGTGTAATGAGCGGAAAGGAACCTTGTGATGTGAGCAAGGTTCTTTTTGTATGATAAAATAAACTAGAGGAGGTGTTGACATGGATGTCAATCTAACTGGAAAAAAAGCATTGGTAGCTGCAAGCAGTCAAGGTATCGGAAAAGCGATTGCCTTTGCTCTAGCAAAAGAGGGAGCAGATGTGATGCTCTCGGGAAGACATGAACAGAAGCTGAAAGAAACAGTCAACGAGCTGTCTCCGCTTGTCAAAGGACAGCTGACTTATCAAGTATGTGATGTATCTGACGCCGGGCAAATCAAGGCGCTTGTTCAAGCGGCGGCTGGTGATGAGAAGTGTCTAGACATTCTTGTGAACAATACAGGCGGGCCTAAAACAGGAACGCTCGACACCTTAACAGATGAAGATTGGATCGAATCATTTCAGCTTCATTTACTCAGCTATATTCGATTATTAAAAGAGGCATTGCCTTATTTGAAAAAACGCGGCGCACGTGTGTTAAATATTGCGTCAATGTCAGTGAAAGAACCGATCCCGGGCTTGATGTTGTCGAATACATTTAGACCGGCCATAGCCGGCTGGACAAAAACAGCCGCTCTGGAGTTTGCAAAGGATGGTATTTTGATCAATACGTTAGCACCGGGAAAAATTGAAACAGACCGTGTGAAACAGCTGGAAAAGCACCGCGCACAAAGAGAGAATCGAACGGTTGAAGAAATCAAAGCACAGGCTGAACGAGCGATCCCGCTTGGCCGTTACGGCCAGCCAGAGGAATTTGCAGCATATGCAGTGTTTCTTTTATCAGAAGCCAATACATATATGACAGGTCAAACACTGATCATTGATGGTGGATTGACAAAGTCTCTTTAAGGAGGAACAAGTGATGGCAAAAATCAAAACAGTTGGTTTTATAGGAATCGGTGTAATGGGTCGCAGTATGGCAGGACATTTAATGGATGCAGGCTATGAAGTGATCGTTTATACAAGAACGAAAGCAAAAGCAGACGAATTGATTCAAAAAGGCGCATCATGGAAGCCGGCAGTAAAGGAGATTGCAGAAAGTGCAGATGCCGTCATTACAATGGTGGGATATCCATCTGATGTAGAAGAGATCTATTTAGGTGAAGATGGGCTTGTGGCACATGCTGCGCCAGGTACATATCTCATTGATATGACAACATCGAAGCCTCAGCTTGCAAAAGAAATTGAGTTGAAAGCGAAGGAAAGAGGTATATTTACATTAGATGCACCTGTATCAGGCGGAGACATAGGAGCCCAAAATGGCACGCTGGCCATTATGATCGGCGGAGAAAGGTCAGCCTATGAAGCCTGTCTGCCGCTATTTGAGCAAATGGGTGAAAACATTCAATATCAAGGACCGGCAGGAAGCGGTCAGCATACAAAAATGTGTAACCAAATTGCCATTGCAGCGGGAATGGTCGGTGTCGCAGAGGCAATGGCTTATGCCGAAAAATCAGGGCTTGATCCAGAGCAGGTGCTCAAAAGCATCACAACAGGTGCAGCCGGCAGCTGGTCTTTGTCAAACCTTGCACCAAGAATGCTGAAAGGCGATTTCGAGCCAGGGTTTTATGTGAAGCATTTTATCAAAGATATGGGCATTGCACTTGAAGAAGCAGAGCTGATGGGGGAAGAAATGCCAGGGCTCTCACTTGCGAAGTCCCTTTATGAAAAGCTGAGCGAACAGGGCGAAGAAAACAGCGGGACCCAGAGCATCTATAAATTATGGGTCAAATAGTTTGCAGCACCTTCAAAACAAACTAAAAACCTGTCCCAAATAGGGACAGGTTTTCTTGATATTATTTTCCGATGAATTGCTGCGTCCAGTAGTTGCCAGATTTCACATAACCAACACCGATATGTGTGTAGCTTTTGTTTAAAATGTTCGCTCTGTGGCCTTCACTGTTCATCCATGCTGTCACAACTTCTTGAGGAGATTTTTGACCTTGGGCAATGTTTTCACCTGCTGATTTGTAAGTGATACCGAATTGCTTCATTTGATCAAATGGAGATCCATAAGTTGGGCTTGTATGAGAGAAATAGTTTTTATCTTTCATATCTTGAGATTTTGCGCGAGCAGATTTGCTTAATTTAGAATCAACAGAAAGGGCCTTTAAGCCTTGTTTTGCACGCTCTTTATTTGTAAGCTCAACCACTTCTTTTTCAAATGCATTTAAGTTGCTGTCTGCTTTTGATGCGGTTGTGTCTTTTTGGTCAGCTTTTGTGTTGCTGCTTGTGTTTTCTTTTGCTGGAGTGCTTGGTTTAGAAGCAGTTGGTTTTTTCACTGATTCTTGTTTTTGTTCTTGTTTTGCTTTGTTTACTTCTTTTACTACTTTTGTTCCTGTAACAGGTTGACCGCTTTTGATCAGTTTGTTTAATAGAGCTTCGATCTCTTTTTGATTCGACTTGCTTAGCTTGTTTACATCTGAAGAGATATGTAATTTTGCTGCTAGTGTATGAAGATCAATGGCTTGATGCTGTACATTTATTACTTGTTTCAGGTTAAGCTCCTTCGCATCAGCTGAATGTCCTCCAGTGAATGTGATGAGTGCAGCAGCTGTCAGCGCTGAAAAAAAGAATGATTTCTTCTTCATATTGTAACTCCTCCTAAAATCTTTGTTTTGTTTTCTCACAAAAAATCATAACATGGACTTTTTGTTATAAACGTACCAGCATCCTCCATTGACAATGCAAGTTTGTCATTTTTGTTAAAGTCATCGTAAGAGCCGCTTCATATCAAAGGATAGGGAATTCTTCCATTTAAAGAAAACGACATAAACATACCAATATTTTAAAGTGTTAGTATATTTTTTTGCAGATTAGGGATTGACAGCTTTTTTTCACTCGTTTCGCTGTAACAACTATTACAAAAGTGTTACAATAATGAGTGGTAATTGTAAAAGATTGAAAAGGATGAGAGGAGCTACATAAGTGGGAGAGAAACAGCATCAAGGTGCTGCCGAGCAAAAAAAAATCAAGCGCCGGAACGCCTGGAGAATTAATCTCTTTTTCTTCGCTGTATTTAGTTTATTTGCTGGACTTGTGATCAAGCTGGGTGTGCTGCAAATCGTCAATGGTGAAGATTATAAAAAGCAAGCCAACCGAACAGAGGTCAAAACAGCATCATACCCGTCTCCAAGAGGAAAAATGTATGACGCGAGAGGAAGAGTCGTCGTTGATAACGAAAGTGTACCTGCCATCGTTTATACATCAGAAAGCGGTGTGAAAGCGGAGGATAAGATTAAGGTAGCAAGAAAACTTGCGACTTATATAAAAATGGATACTGATTTTTTGAGAGAGCGTGACATTCGAGATTTTTGGCTGGCGAGCCATCCGAAAGAAGCGGATAAACTCATTTCAAAAGCGGAGAAAAAAGATATCGATGCAAAGGATGTCTATCCGCTTCAAGTAGAGCGTGTCCCAAAGAAAGAAGTCAAAGCGATCGAAAAGGATGCAGAGGAAAAAGCTGTTGCAGCGATCTACCGTAGATTTACAGGCGGATATGCCTTTGAGCCCCAAATCGTGAAGGCAATGAACCCAAACGAAGAGAAAAAAGGGGACGAAAAAGTGGCTTTACTCGATGAAACGAAAGAATCAAAACAAACTTCATCCGTAAGCCTGACATATGAAGAAATTTCACTTGTCTCAGAGCATCTTGATGAACTGCCTGGTGTGAACGTCATCAACGACTGGACAAGAAAATATCCGTATGAAAAGACCCTTTATAATGTACTTGGCGGTGTGACTACACCAGAGCAAGGAATCATTAAAGAGCGTGAAGATTACTATATGGCAAGAGGCTACTCGCGAAATGACCGGGTAGGGAAGAGCTATTTAGAATATCAATACGAGGATTTTCTAAACCCAGAGAAAGCGACCGTTCAATATACACAGGTTGGCGGGAAGCTGCTCGATGAAATCAAGCGGACAGAAGGACGAAGAGGACTTGATCTTGCGCTGACATTTGATATGGAGCTGCAAAAGGAAGTCGACAAAATCGTTGAATCAGAGCTTAGATCCGCCAGCGCGAGAAACTATATGATGGATCGTGCCTTTGTCGTCATGATGGACCCTCACACAGGGGATGTTCTCGCCATGTCAGGCAAGAAAATGGACGGCAGAGACGTCACAGATTATGCGATCGGAACATTTACGACCCAGTACGAAATGGGCTCTGTTGTCAAAGGAGCCACAGTACTTGGCGGTTATCAGGACGGGATGTCACACAACCAAGCCTATATGGATACACCGCTCTATTTTGCAGGGAGTAATGGAAAGCCGAAACAGTCTTACAAAGTTCTTGGATGGGTTAACGACATTCAAGCACTCCAAAAAAGTTCCAACGTCTACATGTTCCAAGTAGCGATGAGAATGGCGGGCATCACCTATCAAAAGGATGGTCCGTTACCTGCAAGGCCTGAGCACTTACAAAAAATGAGAAACTACTATGCGCAATTCGGTCTTGGCGTGAAAACGGGGATCGATCTGCCGCAGGAATCAAGCGGGATGCAGACGCATCCTAAGACGGTCGGCGGACTCTTGCTTGATGAAGCAATTGGTCAGTATGACACGTATACACCGCTTCAAGTGGCACAATACATGTCAACGATCGCCAATGGAGGAAGCCGTATTCAGCCAAGAGTAGTGAAAAGTGTTCATCTTCCAACGAAGAAGGATGAAGTAGGCCCAGTCGTAAAAAAATATGAGCCGAAAGTGCTGAATACGATTAACAACTCGAAAGCAGATATTGACCGCGTAAAAACGGGACTGAAAATGGTCACATCAACAGGCGGAACTGCCGCTGGCCGGTTTGGTCAGCATGATGTCGCAGGAAAAACAGGTACAGCGCAAACGTTCTACTATGGTGCCAACCGCAGCTGGTGGGGAAATAGAACGTACAACTTAACCTTTGGAGGATATTATCCTTCTTCTAATCCAAAGGTGGCGTTTAGTGTCGTGACACCTTATGTCTCAGATAAGGATCCTGTTATTAAAAACATCCCGAGTAAAATTGTGGATAAGTACGTTGAATTACAAAAGAAATATGAAAAACAATAAACCGCAGGGAGCACAGCAGCAGAAAGTGCTCCCTTTTTGCTGAAAATATGGACGTTTCCCTCGATGACAGAAGGAAAATACGGGTTTTCTAGCGAATCTTTTTTATACATCAATCTAAGGACAACCCTAAAAAATGAAAAGGAGGGTCGGACGACGATGGAACAACAAATGAAAGATTCGAATCAATTGTATTCGAACATCGATTTACATGCCGTTCTTTCTTCTAATGGCCGCTTTCTCTACATTTCTTCCAACTGTAAGCAGCTTTTGCTCTATGAACAAAAGGATTTACTAGGGTGTTTTTTGAAAGACTTTGTTCATACCGAAGATCAATTTCTCGTCGAAAGTTATTTTTACAATCAGCACATGCTAGAGGTTTGCCACTTTAGACTGCTAAGAAGTGATCTGACAGCTGTATGGATCGAAGCAAGCATTGATTTTGTTGCTTGTGATGGGTTAGACAACGAAGTAAGTAGAGAAATGATCCTGAAAATGAGGGTGCTGGATACTGAGCCCCAAAAAGCAGCATTTCAAACAACATCAAAAGTAGCAGAACAGTCGTTAGGCAGTCTGCCGGCTTTCCAAAATGTCGGTGAAGCTGAACAATTGATTGCCATGCTGCCAAATCCGTTATGTATTACGACTTTAGGGAAAATTGTGTATGCGAATGATGCGATGCTGCAATTAATGGGGGTAAGTGCAAGAGATGACATGATCGGCAAGTCCGCGTTTGATTTTATTGCTGAAGAGTACCATGATATTGTCAGAAGCCGAATAACAAGGCTGCAGCAAGGCCTTCCAGTCGGAATGATTGAACAGATATGGAAGCGTCAAGATGGGAGCAGTATTCATATTGAGGTAAAGTCATCACCGACGATTTATCAAAATCAGCGGGCAGAGCTTTTACTGCTCGTGGACATCTCATCCCGTAAAAAATTTCAAACCGTTCTTCAAAAAAGCCGGGAGAGGTATCAGCTGCTCATTCAAAACTCCATTGATACGATTGCGGTCATCCATGATCACAAGTGGGTGTTTATGAATGAATCTGGCATTAAATTATTTGAAGCCGAGCATTACGATAAATTAATAGGAAAGGATATCTTTCATCAAATTCATTCCTGTGATCAGCAAAAGGTCAAAAAGAGTTTATCTCGTATTATTGAAAGAGCATCAGATTCTGAGATTGTCACAATGAGCTGTCATACGTTTAAACATAAGCTGATTTATACAGAAATGGTCTGTATCCCAACTACATTTTTTGGAGAAACAGCGGTTCAAATTATTTTAAGAGATATCTCCGAACGTAAGCAGACAGAAGAGCTCATGCTCCGCTCTGAAAAATTATCGATTGCAGGCCAATTGGCGGCTGGCATTGCACATGAAATCAGAAACCCATTGACCGCCATCAAAGGCTTTTTACAGCTCATTAAACCGAAAACAAAAGATCGCGATCAATACTTCGAGATTGTTTTCTCTGAGCTGAGCCGAATAGAAATTATCTTGAGTGAGCTGCTAATGCTGGCGAAACCGCAGCAAACGTCCTCAATGCAGACGCTTGATTTGAAAAAAATCATCAGCGAAGTCACAGCCTTGTTAGAAACACAAGCGAACTTAAATGGTATTTTAATGAACACAAGTGAGATAGAGGAGGGTCTCCTGATGAACGGGGATCAAAATCAGCTCAAGCAAGTGTTTATCAATTTAATCAAAAATGCCGTAGAATCCATGCCGGACGGAGGAAAGGTAGACATCACAGCCAAAGCAGAAGATGATGGAATACTTGTCACGATTCGTGATGAAGGGATCGGCATTCCTGAATCGGTGATGAAGCGGATTGGAGAGCCCTTTTTAACCACAAAGGAAAAAGGAACAGGACTTGGCCTCATGGTCACATTTAATATTTTAGAAAATCATAACGGGACGATCCGTGTGGATAGTCAGCCTGAAAAGGGCACCGTATTTCACATCATGTTTCCTGCAAAATAAAAACAACGGCAAGAGAGCCGTTGTTTCAATCTAGCGAATGAATGGAACGTTTTTCGAGTACAAATTGTTCTAGCCGGTCAAGTCCTTCTTTCAGCGTTTCAAGTGAATAAGCGTAAGACAGGCGCACATACCCTTCGCCGAGTGGAGAGAAAGCAGAGCCTGGTACGACCGCAAGTCTTGTACTTTCTAACAGCTCCATGCAAAAATCAAAGGAACTCATCCCAAACGATTCAATGGATGGAAAAATATAAAAAGCGCCAGAAGGTTTAATCACCGGAAGCCCCATAGAAATGAGCCGATCATATACATAATCGAGTCTTTTCTTATATTGCTCTCTCATGATCAGTGCATCATCCACACCATTTGTCACAGCTTCAAGTGCCGCCTTTTGTGAGACAGCCGAGGCACAAGACACGTTATATTGATGTACTTTTAATACATGTTTAGCAATTGGAGCTGAAGCAAATAAAAAGCCAATTCTCCATCCAGTCATGCTATGAGATTTAGACAGTCCATTGATGACAATGGTCTGTTCTTTTAAGAAAGAGGCAATTGAATGATGCGGCCGGTCAAATGTCAGCTCGCTGTAGATTTCATCGGATAAAATAAAGATGTCTTTTCCTTCAAGGAGCTGGGCAATTTCTTTCAATTCTTCTTCTGAAAGCGTGACACCAGTCGGGTTTGAAGGGTAAGGAAGAACCACACACTTTGTCTTTTCCGTTAGCGCATCCTCAATCAGCTTGGCATTCAATTTAAAGCCGGCATTCGTTGTGTCAATATGTACGGGCATGGCACCGCACATTCGAATGATCGGTTCATATCCGGGGTATACAGGTCCAGGTAAAATGACCTCATCGCCTTCTGTTAAAATGGTTCGAAACGCAGCATCGATTGCTTGACTTGCACCTGTCGTCACAATGATTTCTGACTCTGCATCATAATCAAGATTCACTTTCTTCTTGATATAATGCTGGATCGCTTGTCTTAGCTCTAGGAAACCAGCATTGTGAGTGTATGAGGTGTAATTCTCGTCAATGGCTGCTTTGGCAGCTGTTTTGACATGATGCGGCGTATAAAAATCGGGCTGGCCTATCGTCAATGAAACGACATCTTCATATGACGATACGAGATTTGAAAATGTTCGAATGCCTGAAATTTCAATATCCTTTACTCTTGGATTCAGCAAATGCTCCATTTCTCATCACCTTAAAAATTTATGTTTTTATCCTATTTTACCATTCACTGCATAAATGTCACCTGCGAAAGGCACTGGATATCGTTATATGTAGTCTATTCTCCTATCCATCACCGCATGAGTGATATATTAAAGAAAGAGCAACATTTATTATAGCGTAACCTCAAGAGAAAATACAGGCTGTGATGAAGATGATTAGAAAACGGCAAAACTGCGTAAACTGAAAGAACGTGAGAATCAGGGTCATGGGAATTGCTTTCATAGACATACGATCTCCTAAAGGAGGACGATAGATGGAACAATCAGCGAAGACATCGAAAATCGCGTTTCTATCCGTGCTGAGCAACACATTTGTTGTCATCTTAAAAATCATTGTGGGTCTATTAACCGGATCTGTCGCGGTTTTATCAGAAGCCATTCATTCGTTTCTCGATTTAATGGCATCGTTTATTGCATTTATTTCTGTTCGTATTTCAAGAAAGCCAGCAGATTCTAAACATCCTTATGGACATGGAAAAGTCGAAAATATTTCTGGAACGATTGAGACACTGCTGATTTTCGTTGCTGGCATTTGGATTATATACGAATGTGTTCACAAATTAATGCATCCAGAGCCAGTCAAGCTGCCTGTGCTTGGCATTGTGGTCATGCTGCTAGGCGCGCTCATCAATTTTGTTGTATCGAGGGTTGTGAACAAAGAGGCTGAGCGAGTACATTCAGTTGCCATGAAATCAAATGCACTGCATCTTTTAACGGATGTGTTTACGTCATTAGGGGTGGCATTTAGTTTATTGCTTGTGGCATTAACCGACTGGTATTTCCTAGATCCGATCATTGGAATGGTTCTGGCTCTCTTTATTATGCGTGAAGCGTTTAAACTCATGAAGGAAGCCTTCCCGCCGCTTGTTGATGCTCGGTTAACACCAGAGGAAGAACAATCAATCGAAGCGATCATTCAAGGATTTAGTCAAGAATTTATTGAATATCATGACTTTCGAACAAGGCGGTCTGGTGCCGAGGAATATATTGATTTTCATTTGATTGTAGATGGAAAGACAACGATTGAAGATGTGCACCAATTATGTGATCGAATTGAAGAGAAGATTCAGCTGGAATTTCCGCATGCACAAATCTTTATTCATGTGGAACCTGAAAGTGAAAGAAGCGCACAAACGTAAAAAAGGCGATCAACCTATTCTCAGGTTGTATCGCCTTTTTTTACGCTTCATCTATGAAATGAAATCAATATCCATAAGCAGTATCGTAGTCTTCATACCAAGAGATATAAGCTGTGTCATCATTTGACAAACCATGCTTCATATCTAAAAAATCAGCCTCGCAAATATCTTCAATTACAGTCATTTCGTTGTTCTTTAATAATACGACAGTTCCCATCATGAACACCTTTCTTTAAAAAATCCTTGACTATTGTACCATTTGAAGAATCATTGTCAACAGAAGAATGGAAACAAGACGAAAATATCACAAAATGTTAAAAAATCAGGAGGTAAAAGAACTAGAAGTGCCATGTTTTTCACAAATTTTCAGTATTTATTCACATAAATCGCTTAGATCAAACTGATCTAAAATGTATGTAAAAGTGTAAAGCTCCATTGATCTTGCTATATTCATAGGATATAATAACGAATGATTATAAGAAATTTATAGAAAACATACATAATAAAGGAGAAATAGGATGGAAACCAACATAACAGAACCACACATTCAAGAAAAGAAGCATCCTGAGCTAGCAGGTGTAGGCTATCGTTTTCTTGCACACCTTTTGGACGGTATCATTATCGGTGTACCAATTGCATTTATCATGTTTATTTTGGCGTCAGTCTTTTTTATCTCAAGCCCAGAGGCAGCAATGATGATGGATGACGACAGTTATTACTATTCTTCAACCGTCATAACGGATGAGGAGTGGGAAGCTATTATGGGACTGATCTTTTTCTATATAGGGGCAATCTTGATGGGTACCGTGGTGACATGGCTTTATTACGCCATCATGGAATCATCAAAATTGCAAGGAACACTTGGAAAGATGGCTCTCGGCATCAAAGTAACAAAAGTCACAGGCGAAAAGGTCACATTTGGCCGTGCAACTGGCCGCTTCTTTGCAAAAGGCTTTTTGTCTCCGATCTTATATATTGGCTATATCATTGCTTTCTTCACAGAAAAAAAACAAGCACTTCACGATTTGATTGCAAGTACCATTGTTGTGAAGAAATAATGAAAAAAGCACCTCTGCTATATGGTAAGAGGTGCTTTTTTTCATAGATCGCTTGTATGGAAGAGGGAAACAGCACATAAAATAGAATGATAGTGAAAAATGAGGCAGGGAAGGGAGACAATCGATTGAGAACAGGAAAAAAGACCGCACAGAAAAAAGGGGCAGGCTTTGGGCTGTTTTTGACAGCACCTGTGCTGGCCTGGGCGTTGTATGATTTTGCAAATACGATCTTTTCATCAAATATGATCACCATTTTCTTCCCATTTTACTTGCAGGAAACGATCGGAGACAGTGCGAGAATGGACCAGATCGCCAGCACCTTTATTTCTTATGCAAACGCACTAGCCAGCTTTTTTCTCGTCATTTTTACACCTTTATACGGAGTGCTGATTGATCGTACAGGGAAAAAGAAACGCTACATTACGGTGTTTACGTTCATATGTATTGCTTGTACGTTGATGATGGGGATTTTTGCTGGGATTGATTTCTCAAGTGAATGGTTTGGGCTGCCTGTTTCTTTATTAGTCGTGGTTACCTTATTTGTGATCGCAAAGTTTTTTTATCATTCTAGTCTGGTTTTCTATGACACCATTTTGCCCGATCTTGGGACAAAGGAAGAAATCCCGCTTATTTCAGGATTTGGTATCGCCGTTGGTTATTTAGGAACACTTGTCGGTCTCTCTGTTTATTTACTTGTCGGCAATGACCAGTTTCATGAAGCATTTATTCCGACAGCTCTTTTATTCCTTCTCTTTTTTCTACCCTTTCTCTTTTTTGTAAAAGATCCTCATCCGCTGCCTCAGCGAGAGAAAAAGGCGTCTTTTTTCAGCGGGTATAAAGAGATTATTCACACGTTTAAAGAGATGAAAAAGTACAAGCCAGCTTTTATCTTTATGATTGCTTTCTTTTTTATGAATGATGCTTTACAAACAGCGATTGCGATGATGGCTGTTTATGCCAAAATCATCATTGGCTTTACCGCTGGGCAATTTATTTTGCTCTATCTTGTGTCGACCATTTCAAGTATCATTGGCTCCTTTCTGTTTGGATATATCACAAAAGCGATAGGGGCAAAGCGATCGATTACAGTCGTGTATGTCATTTTAATTGTGGCGCTCATTCTGGCTGTGACAGCGGCAACCGAATGGGTCTTCTGGATAGCGGGCAGTTTATTCGGGATTTCACTTGGCGCAAGCTGGGGGGCATCACGAATCTTGATTATTGAACTGACACCGAAGGAAAAGCGAGGACAGTTTTTTGGCCTCTTTGCATTCTCAGGGAAGGTATCTTCCATTATCGGGCCGATCATTTATGGCTCAGTTACCCTGCTGTTTGCAGAGCACGGAAATCTCGCAAGCCGCCTTGCACTAGGGTCTTTGCTCATCCTTGCAGCGATAGGACTTGTGATTCATCAATTCGTTCGAGAGAAAGCGTAAAGAAACGTCAACTTTTTACCTATGCTGCCGATATAAAAAGTACAATCTTATATTGAAGAATAGAGGGATTTCCGTGGCTTTAAACAAACAAGAAATTTTACTTGACTCTGGTACCAATGAATTGGAAATTGTGAAGTTTGAAATTGGTGCAAATCAATTCGGCATTAACGTCATGAAAGTAAGAGAAATCATTCAGCCGGTTGAGGTGACGGTTGTACCGCACTCTCACCAAGATGTAGAAGGGATGATTAGTTTACGAGGCGAGATTTTACCAGTCATCAATCTATTTTCCTTTTTTAATGTCGAGTCAGATCAGTCAGAACAAGAGAAATATATTGTGACTGAATTCAACCAACGGAAATTTGTGTTCCATACAGGAACGGTATCACAAATTCACCGCGTCAGCTGGGAAGAGATTGAGAAGCCGACTGCACTCAATCAAGGGATGGACCGTCATTTAACGGGCATCATTAAGCTTGATGAAAAAATGATTTTCCTTCCAGATTACGAAAAAATCATTTATGATATTGAATCCGCTTCTGGTGTTGATACGTATCATATGTTTGACGGTGAGAAAGACGAGAGAAGAACAGGGAAGAAACTGTATGTCGTTGAAGATTCTCCGCTTCTCATGCGTTTATTAACAAATGAATTAACCGAAGCAGGCTATAAAAACATTGTGACCTTTGAAGATGGCAAACAGGCATATGATCATGTCATGGACCTTGTCAGCAAAGGAATCAGTGTCACAGAAGAAATTGATATGATTATTACGGATATTGAAATGCCTAAAATGGATGGCCACCGGCTCACAAAACTGCTGAAGGACAATCCTTTAACAAATTCCATTCCGATTCTTATTTTCTCTTCGTTAATCACTGAAGATTTGCGTCATAAAGGGGAAACGATCGGGGCAGATGATCAAATCAGTAAACCAGAAATTCATCAGCTGATTGAAAAAGTCGATCATTTTATTATCTAAACGAAAAAACCACTCGGTATGAGTGGTTTTTTTCTGTTTAAAAATAACTTTCCCCGAGACGTTTGAAGACGGGTTTTGTGTAATGTGATTTTTGTTTTGTGGCGGCAGGTTTTTCTTTTAAACCGACATACGTTTGAAGTATTTGCTTTGCTCGGTTTAATGACATATTCGCTTTCGGATTGCGATATGATTGATTTAAATTTCCTAAGTGTGGCAAAAATTCGAAGTCTTCTTTCGTTGGTGGCAGGTGAAAATAATAATCTCCAATTTCAATCAGCACGTCGGACTGTTGTTGACTATACTTGGGATTGTTAGAGAAATGTAGGCCCACTTTTCTTCCTTTACCTTCTTGCAATAGTTTTTGCAGCGCGCGTTTTTTCAAAAGATAAAGAAACTTGGGGTTTGGTGCGGTTTTAGCATGGCGGTTAACAGTATAAATGGCTTTTGCGATGTTTTCTGCTGTAGGTTCTATGTCTTTAGTATGAGCATAATCGTCCATTTTTTCTCTCCTTTGTCTTTCGTCTTCCTGTGCTTAGTATAAATTATACGTTTTTATTAGTAAATTGCAAATAGAGTTATTGTAAAAAGCGATGGGATTCTCATCGCTTGTATTTACAATTGCCATTCATGATAGGTCTAAAACACCTTCTGCATTTTAGCAAACAAGCTATCTGCCATCAGTTTTCCTCTACCTGTTTTATCTGGAGAAGATCCAGCTGTTTTAATTTTCTATATGCTAAAGGTGTCGTATTTTTTATTCTTTTAAACAAATTGATAAAATAGCTTGTGCTGTTGAAGCCTACTTGGTAAGCGATTTCTGTGATAGTGAGATCCGTTTCTTGAAGCAGGATGAGGCTTTGCTGAATTCTATATTCATTTACATAATGCATAGGTGATTTCTTTAAAATGTCTTTGAAGGATCTGCAGCATTCTGACCGGCTAAGCTGTCCTGCACGAGCAATATCTTGGAGAAGGATCTTTTCATGATAATGCTGATGAATCCAATTCAGCATGTGTTTCATCCGTTCGTTTTTATCGTGTTTACGCGCATCATGTTTCATTTGGAAGCCATTTTGTAATAAGCTTTTCCAAATGGTGATGAGCTGAATATTGAGTTCAAGTTCATAATAGACTGGAGTTTCATCAATTAATTGTTGAATGGTTTGAATACATTGATAAATATGTTTAGGCCAGTGATCTTTTTGGTTGAGTAAAATATAAGCTGTCTGGCTCGCATGCATATAAGGATGGACAAAAGTGGTGAATAATTCATTCGCTGTGATGAAGTAGGGAGAGACATTTAAACAAACATAAGTACATGCCGTCCCATTCGCATCTTTTGCCATGTGCAGGCAGCCACTATTGATGAAAATGCCATCTCCTTGCTTTACATATAATGTCTCTTCATTGATATGAAATTCAGCCTCACCCTCTAAAATAAAGACAAATTGAAACTCGTCATGCCAGTGAAGAGGAATATAGCCGCTTCTATGATGGCGAATCTTCGTATGATAAAGAGCAATAGGCCATGCTGTCGTGGAATGCTCCGTTAATTCTTTCAGGTTGTAGTCAATCAGAAAATGATGGTTGTGCATAATTCTCCTCAATATTCTTTTATTTTTATGTTCAATTAATATATCAATATGTAACAAAGTGAACTACTATCAACTATATTATCATGATTTGTTAAGAATTGAGGAGAATGAAAATGAATAGGAGAAAGGGCATTTTACTTGTACTCATAGGCGCCATCTGCTGGGGTGTAGGAGGAACGATTTCACAAAAATTGTTTCAGCAATATGGGATTGATGTCAATTGGCTTGTGACGGTCCGGCTGCTCATCTCAGGGGGATTGCTTTTATTTGTTCATGTGATGACAAAAGAAAAAACACATCTGATGGGTGTGTGGCAAAAGAAGAGGACAGCGATGCAAATCCTTCTATTTGGACTAATGGGGATGCTGGCTGTTCAATATACTTATATGGCATCCATTCAACATGGAAATGCTGCTGTGGCAACGCTGCTGCAGTATACAGCCCCTGTTATGATTATCGTGTATTTGGTCATTCGCAGGCAATCAACCTTCACTAGAAGAGATCTGGTCACAGTGGTATTGGCTTTAGCAGGCATGTTTTTCTTATTGACGAATGGTTCTATTTCAACATTAACCGTTCCATTTGCGGCAGTGATGTGGGGAATATTATCGGCTGTGGCGCTCTCGTTTTATACGTTATATCCAATCAGCCTGTTAAAACAATTCGATTCTCTAGTGGTTGTCGGCTGGGCGATGCTGATAGGAGGAGGCGCCCTTAGCTTGATCCATCCTCCTTGGAAGGTTAATCTCACTCATTTACCTTTTGAAGCGTATGTCTATTTATTATTTGTGGTCATATTTGGAACGATGATCGCTTTTTGGTTTTACATAGAAAGTTTGCAATACTTATCACCAAAAGAGTCGAGCTTAATTGGAAGTGTTGAGCCCCTTGCAGCAGTCGTTACGACAGTTTTCTGGTTAAAAGAGCCATTCGGACTTTTCCAATGGATAGGGACAGCTTGTATTGTCTATATGATTTTATTCTTGGCATTGTATCAGCCGAAAAAATGAGAGGGATGGGTGTTGAACAATAGAAGGAATGATCATAAGAATTGACTGAATGAAATATAAATAAAGTGAACTATTAGTTCATGATAACTACCTATTTATTAAAATGGGTAGTTTCTCAAATGATATTTTTTTATATGATGTAAGCAGATGAATTATTTTGTATGAATAGAATAAGCGCAATAAAAACAACCATTAAAGTCCGTTTCATTTGTCATTTGTTTGGCTTCGCCCATGGCGCTTTCCCCATTCATATGCATGCCAATCAATGTACGGCTTGCAGCATCACCTAAAAATGCACAATCTTCTGTATGTACAACAAACTGTCCCTGTTCATTCTTTGTATGAATAAAATAGTAACTTTTTAGCATTTCCTTCACCTCCAACCTGACTATCCTACTATAAAACGTTTAATGATGTAAAGGAATTTTATTGTGAAAAACAAGAAAAAATGGATCAACAAAACAAAACGAGAGGTGCTAAATGTGGAGGGGGGGAGTAAAGCGAGGTAAATGTGATTTATTTATGGCTTCAAACAGATTCTATGGGCAGAGGAAATGACATGAAGGATGTTTCAGCCATGTAAAAAGGACTTTCCTGAAAAGAAAGTCCTTTTTGCTATTTACTTATTGAACTCCCTGACCCTTTAGTTCACGCTGCACGTCTAAGTCGGCAGCTTCTCTGCTGAACTTTGGCAGTGTAATGAAGTAAAAAAGGAAGACGAGTAAAATAATAAAGCCCATACCGTAATAAATATAAGAAACATTTGTGATGAGTTTTGGAAATAATACAGCAATCAGACCTAATGTCATTGATTGAGCAAACATAGTAAGCGGATCAACCCATCCTGACACACGGCCCATCAGGCGAGGGTGGACGATTCTAGGCAGCCAGCCGCCAATGACAATGTTGACTGGGCCAATGCATGTACCAATGACAAATGATGTGACATAAAACAACCATAATGTATGGGTAGAACCAAGGACAAAAATCAAAATACCTGCGACCAGAATTGGAATCGACATGAGATATTGCATCTTTACCTTCTTAGCGAGGACAGAGCCCATTAAGCTTCCAACGAGCAATCCTGCACCGATCGCAATTGTAAAGAAAGATGTATGCAGCTCAAAATGGTCTGGTGAAAGTCCATATTTCATTGTAAACATCGGAAGAACGGCAAATGCGCCATTGACTAGACCGAAAACAAAAAAGCCAAAAATTAAAGAAGCCAATAATTTATTTTTTAAAATATACAGTATGCCTTCTTTAAAATCTTTCAGAGACGTTTTAATGGTCATGCCTCTCCAGCCAGCTTGTCCATTTGGCTGACGCGCTTCGATTGGAATGTTACATGAACGAATCAGGATGCCTGAAATAATAAAGCTGACTAAATCAATTGTAATGGCACCGTGAAGACCAATCGTTTTATACATAATGGCACCGAGTCCAACGCCAAATACCATAAATAAACTAAACAGCATTTGATTTAAGCCAGCGGCTTTTGCATATTGATCTTTATTTAAAATGGCCTGAACGAGAGAAGCTTCAGCTGGATAGAAGAATTTCGTAATGGCACTTCGAATAAACAAGATCAAGAAAATAAGTGGCAGTGAATTAAAATAAATCACGATGAATAATACAATCGTCAGCCCAGCTCGTATCCAATCACAATTCTCTGCGACTTTTTTACGATCAAACCGGTCTGCGACCACACCGACCATAAAAAAGACAAAGACAGTAGGAAGAGAATACATAAGCTCAGCCAATGTGGCGTATGCGGGCTGATGACTAAAATGGTCGAGCAAATAAAAGGCAAACGCCATATTGCCTACTGTTGTCCCCATTTGCGAAGCAAGTGCCGCAAAAAAGAGACGAACAAAATTTCTGTTTTTAAAAATATCCATAAATACGCTCCTTAACCTGAAGATCCCACTTTATATCATATAAAATTTTAACCATTCGTACAATTGATTTCATCTACTGGCTAATGGTCACAGGTGTTCCGTTTGGAACGAGTGAAGCAAGCTCGATGACATTCTGATTATACATGCGAATGCATCCTCTAGAAACAGCTTTACCAATTGAAGACGGGTTATTCGTACCGTGAATGCCGTAATGAATTTTTGAGAGGCTCAGCCAATAAGCGCCAAAGGGACCTCCTGGGTTTGGCTGTCTGTTGACAATATAATAAGAACCTGTCGGTGTCATATTTAAAATTTTCCCTGTTGCAATCGGATACGAACGAATAAGCTGTGATCCAGAAAACAAAACAAGACGTTTCGTTGAAATCGAAACAAAGATGCGGTAAGGGATCGTATTAGGATCCGGCAAACCAGGAATAATGATGACCTCATTTTGTTCGGGCTCGCGAGCTTGAAGTGACGGATTTGCAGCCTTTAAGGCATCTGTTGTTGTTCGAAAATCAAGTGCTATAGAAGCAAGGGTTTCCCCGCTTTTCACCGTGTATCGAAGCACCAAAGCACACTCCTTTTACTCAAATAAAAGAAGCCGTGATGCCGTCGCTTGACATACTATATGGACGGAATCAGGCCCCGTAAGGTTTCTCCTAACATTTGTCATGAGAAAGATCTTTGATTATACATATGCAGGAGAGGGCGGTTTGGCTTCTATTTATACGCGAGATGTCAAGGTAAAAAAGGTTAACTCGGGTTTGGCTAAAAACCGAAGCGGCAGCCGCGTTGTTCCAAGTCCACGGTTGACATAGATGCGGTGCTGATCACTGCCGTATAAACCTTCTACATATGTACGGCCGTAAGGTGCTGTGAGAATCGGTCCATAGAAAGGCAGCTGCACTTGACCGCCATGCGTATGCCCGGAAAGCTGCAAGTTAATAGGTGTGGTTTTCAGCTCTAATGCGGCATCAGGCTCATGGACGAGCAGTAATGTAAATAAATCAGTTGATACTTCCCGTTTGATCAAATCGTAATCAGGCAGGCTCATCATGAGATCATCCAGTGAAGCAATCTGAATATGCGCATGATCTTTTTCTAATAGAAACACATCATTTTTACATAAAGTAAATCCACAAGCCTCCATTGTTTTCTCATAAAGCTCCACGCCAAATGGTCCGTAGTCATGATTTCCGTAGATGGCAAGCTTACCGAACGGAGCATGAAGCTTATTCAAATAAGCCTTCGCTTTTTCATGCTCTTCAGAGGATGCTTGAAAATCAACGAGATCACCTGTGAACACAATGAGATCTGGAGATGCAGCATTGATTTTCTGGACGATGGCTTCTAGATTCTTCGCAGCGAATGTATCACTCAAATGAACGTCACTAAATTGGGCTATTTTAAACTGGTCAAATGAAGCTGGAAGCTGAGCATCTTGAATGGTCAGTGACACGGTATCGATCATGCGCGGCTCAATGTACCTGGCATATCCATATCCACAACTTGTAGCCAAAAAACCGAGAATACTCGCACCAGCTGCTCCTTTTAAAAATTGTCTGCGGGAAAGCTGCTTCATATAAGCCTCCTTTATAAATAAAATTAAGTATAGCATCATATTTGGATAATCTCCCATATGGTGCACCGAGGGTCAATCATGATATGATAGACAATAATGAATGAATAGTCATTCAAATGACACAGAGGGGGAGAACAAATGACGAAACAAACAGTGATTGTCACAGGGGGATCAAGCGGTATGGGGAAGGCGATGGCTGCTCATTTGGCAGCTGAAGGCTGGAATGTCGTGATTACTGGTAGAACGGAAGAGACGCTGGAAAAAACGGCAAAAGAAATGAAGCAGAAGGGCGGATCGGTCGCTTATTTCCAAATGGATGTACGAAACCCAGAGGATGCTGACCAAATGGTCAAGTTTGCAGTGGATACATTTGGTGATGTCGATGCCCTCATTAACAACGCAGCAGGAAATTTTTTAGTGCCAGCAGAAAAACTGTCTCCTAACGGCTGGAAGGCTGTCATTGATATTGTGTTAAATGGTACATTTTTTTGCAGCCATGCAGTGGGGAATTACTGGATTCGTCAAAAGAAAAGGGGAAGTATGATTAACATGGTGGCCACCTATGCATGGGGTGCTGGTGTAGGCGTGGCGCATTCGGCGGCAGCAAAGGCCGGTGTGTTGTCTCTCACTCGAACGCTTGCTGTGGAATGGGGGAAGCAATATCGAATTCGCGTCAATGCGATCGCACCAGGTCCAATTGAGAGAACAGGCGGAGCAGATAAACTATGGGAATCTGAAGAGGCAGCGCAAAGAACATTAGATAGTGTTCCTCTTGGCAGACTGGGCACACCTGAGGAAATTGCAGCGCTTGCGAGCTTTTTATTGTCTGAGCATGCGTCTTATATAAATGGAGATTGTATCACGATGGATGGGGGACAATGGCTCAACCAATCACCATTTTGATTGACGATGTAAGACCTGCTTTTGATGTGGTATAATCACACAAAGAGAGAAGCAGGTGATGAAAATGGTCGATCCATTGGATATTTTAACGAATATTGAAGATGTTTTCCCGCACTATCAAGCAATATTCAGTGCGGAAGAGCAAAAAGTGATAGGCTATGAGATTCTAGGAAGAATGAAGCTTGAGTCAGAAACGGTCAGCCTAGGCTCCTTCTTTACGGATTCATCTATTCCTGACGAATATAAATTGGAAGTAGATCACAAAGTATTGACTCAAGCACTTGATCTCTTCACAACTGCAGATGACGATTTGCTCATTTTTATTAATCATGATGCCAATATCCTCATGCTGGATCATGGAGAAAGCTTTTTAGAACTTTTAAAGGAATATGAAGCACGGGGCATTCAGCTTAACCGGTTTGTTATTGAGTTTGCAGAGCATACGTTTAGCGGCGACATTGAACAGCTATACCATACGTTAACGTATTATCGTACATATGGGATTAAAATCGCCGTCTCAAATATAGGAAAAGAAAGCAGTAATCTGGACCGGATTGCCTTGCTTTCACCTGATTTATTAAAAATAGATTTACAGGCATTAAAGGCATCGGCTCCATCTCCTTCCTATGAATATGTCTTGTACAGCATTTCATTGCTTGCAAGAAAAATAGGAGCAGCCTTAATTTATGAGGATATTGAAGCAAATTTCCAGCTGCAGTATGCTTGGAGAAATGGCGGGAGATATTTTCAAGGGTTCTATCTTCATGAGCCTGCAGGAGAATTAATCGACCGAAGCCACCGAAAAGATCAGCTTAGAGAAGAATTCCAGCAATTTATTGCTCATGAGAAAAAGAAGCTGCAAGCGGTCTACGAACATTCTGAAACATTCTATAAACGAATTCATCAAGCTGTTACGACTTTAAAGAAATCGTGCAGCACAAATGATGAGCTCATTCAAAAGCTGGCACTCGAACTAACAGATTGCAGCTTCCGAATTTATATGTGTAATGAAGAAGGCTTTCAAATCACTGGAAATGTGTTCAAAAAAGAAGAAGAATGGCTGTTTCAGCCGGAGTATATCGAAAAAAACTGGAGCTGGCGTCCTTATTTCCTAGCAAATATTCTTCAAATGAGAATTAGCGGAAAAGGATTTTTCAGCGATATTTACAGTGATTTAGAAACCGGTGAGAGGATACGTACGTTTTCTTATCCTTTAGAGGGAGATATGTATTTGTTTATAGACCTTCCGTATGCTTATTTATATGAGCAAGATGGATTAATTTGAAGATGCGGCGTGAAGGCAAACCCTCTCATTCGTTGTCAGTCCTATGTGCCAGTGCTCACGAATGTATAATTCGCTCCGCTCCGGTACTCGTCCTTCCTAGTCTTCAAAAGTTTTCTATCACACTGAAATGTAAACAAAAGGCAGCCTTGAAGGCTGCTTTTTTTGATAGAAAAAAGAAATAAAAAATGGTTGACAATGAAACTGATAATCATTATCATTTAGTTATAGAGAGAAGCTACTCTCTGTTCCCCAACCCCTCTATCAGATCAAGATCCAAAAAACTTGGCGCTACCCCCGCCAAGTTTTTTTTGTGCTTCAATCTTTCCCTTCATGCATAGGACAGCCCAAACCTTCCATACATCTTAAGTGATGATAGTTAGACGGTAGGAGGGAAACATCATGATCAAACGTGACACGCGGCTGCTCATTGATTTGCCAAGGCCAGATCACCCAGATGCAAATGGTGCCGCTGCTGTGCAAGAATTACTCGGCGGAAAATTCGGTGAAATGTCCACATTAAATAATTACATGTTTCAATCCTTTAACTTTAGAGGAAAACGAAAACTTAAACCGTTTTATGACCTCGTATCCAGTATTACGGCTGAAGAATTCGGTCATGTTGAGCTTGTAACCACAGCCATCAATCTCATGATTACAGGAACCACCCATGGCGGAGACCCAGATACGACGCCGATGAAGGCAGCTGTCGATAAGCGAAATACACAGCATTTTATTCAAACAGCCCAAACAGGCTATCCGTTTGATTCAATGGCAAAACCTTGGACCGGAGAGAATGTGTTCTCAAGTGGCAACCTCATTCTTGATCTTCTCCATAATTTCTTTCTTGAATGCGGAGCACGTACGCACAAAATGCGCGTATATGAAATGACGGACCATCCTACAGCAAGAGAGATGATCGGTTATTTACTTGTCAGGGGCGGCGTGCATATTGTGGCATATGCAAAGGCACTTGAAGTTGCTACAGGAGTAGATGTGGGGAAGATGCTGCCAATCCCAAACCTCGACAACAAATACTTTGACTCAGCGAGAAAATTTGAAGATCAGAATGTTCATACAAAGCTCTATACATTTAGTGATACGGATTACAAGGATATTAATAAAATTTGGAAAGGGAGCCATCCGATTGATGGAAAGCCGCTGACAGTCATTGAGGGCACCCCGCAAGGTGCACCTGTGCCAGATTATAGAGAATTACCGGAAGAGTTTGCTCCAGGCATTTCAAAAGAGGATTTTGATGAAATTGCGAAACGGCTGATGAGATCTGCTGGTTTATAAAATCATGGTGTATGAGATGAGAAAAAAGACTCAAACTAAAAAAACAGATTCTTTTTCTTTTTTTGAATTCAAGAGGAAAAATATCATCTGAGAACACTTTATGGTATGATGCTTTGTAGGACTTGTGTATAATCAATACGGGTTCATCTTGAGTTGTTTTTTTGAAAGGAGTCTTTTTTTAGAATGTCACAATTAATGGGTATCATTACAAGGCTGCAAAGTCTTCAAGAGACAGCAGAAGCTGCAAACGAGCCGGCACAGCGTTATTTCGAAGTGAACGGTGAGAAAATCTGTAGTGTTAAGTATTTCGAAAAGAATCAAACGTTTGAATTGACTGTTTTTCAACAAGGGGATAAGCCAAATACTTTCCCATTTGACAACATTGATATGATTTCGATTGAGATTTTTGAGCTTCTACAATCCTAAGCTGAATTGTATGAAATGTTTTTTCTGAGGATTCCTTCGTTTATTGCGGCAGCATACATGGATCATCATAGATGATATGTACAAATGGAAGATGATCAATCAGCGCATTTTTCGGATAAGAGACCATTAAAAAGGAGTTCCTTTCTGTGAGTGATTCTTTTTTCTACAATCTTTCTGAAGACTATTTAGCGTTTTCTGATGTCGTCATGAGAATGAAAGACTTTATACGAAAAGACCCTAGATCCGCCTATGTGTTATCAATTGGTACGGACTCTCAGGTCAATCAAAATGTCACAACATTTATGACTGCAATTCATCTCCACCGGATTGGCAAAGGAGCATGGGGCTGTCTCACACAACAAGTGATCAAGAGGCCTGTGCAAAGTCTTAGAGAAAAAATTTCATTAGAGACAGCGTTTAGCCAAAAGGTATGTGCAGACATCCTTGAGGGGCCTTTAACAGAACTGATGGATTTGCTTCTTCCGTTTGCTGAGGAAGGGGCAGACCTTCGTTTTGAAGCCCATCTGGATATTGGCAAAAAAGGAAGTACGAAAGAGCTGATTCAGGAAATGACCGGAATGATCACAGCTATGGGAATTGAAGCAAAAATAAAACCCGACTCATATGCAGCATTTTGCTATGCCAATCGATACACAAAATAAATTCCGTCATTTTTCTCCAAACCTTGTCGAAACGTGCGGTTGACGATTCGATTCTAGTTCCTTATTCTAGCTGTATAGAGAGGAAGCAGACATTCAAAAGCCTGCTAATCAATATAAAAGCATATATGAAACAGGGGGCCTGATGTTGAATGAGCGTCATCGAAAATCGTTTTAATGAAGAAGAGAAAAAGCTATTATTAAACGTATTGCTGAATCAGGAATATGCTGTCGAATTACTAAGCAGTGAGATCAATGATATAGAATGTGGAACAAAAAATGTCGACGACAATACGTATAAGCAATTGATCACATTGTATGACAGAGTAAGGTTTGAGAATTAATATTGGTTTAACATTCTATTAGATACTCGGGGGCTGAGTATCTTTTTTATGCAGAAAAAAATCTTTCGACAAAATTCGTTTTAGTTTATGCTTAATCGTAATGGGGAATGTATGATTGATGATTGAGAGAAAAGGGGTCGAAGAAACATGATAGAGATAGAACCGACTCAATTGCTTGAGTCCACAGTAGCCGAGCATATGATTGATGCAGATAAAGTCGCACATGTTCAAATTGGAAATAACCTTGAGCATGCCCTATTGGTTCTAACAAAAACAGGATATACAGCTATACCGGTATTAGACGCTTCTTATCATTTACACGGGTTAATTGGAACGAATATGATTATGGATAAAATCTTCGGTTTAGAACGAATCGAATTCGAGAAGCTCGATCAGTTGAAGGTTGAAGAAGTCATGCTGAAGGATATTCCGAGACTTAAAACAACAGATCCTGTACTAAAAGGCGTTCACGCTGTGACGAATAATGGATTTGTTTGTGTAGAAAATGAGGAGCAGGTCTTTGAAGGCATTTTTACTCGACGAGTTGTATTAAAGCGCTTAAATGAGGTCATTCATTCCGCAAAAAAATGAGCTGCAGCCCAGCTTATTTTTTTTGCCTTCATAAGTTAAAATTTATATAATGAGCATATAAAATAAGAAAAACTTATAGAGAGAAAGGGGACGTCCATGCAGCTTCAGGAGTTACATATGCTTGTTGTGCTAAGTGAAGAATTGAATATGAGAAAGGCTTCAGAGCGGCTCTTTGTCTCTCAGCCTGCATTATCTCAAAGATTGCAGACGATCGAAAAGGAATGGGGAACCAAAATCTTTTTTCGTTCACAAA
Source organism: Bacillus sp. FSL M7-0791 (assembly GCF_038627085.1). Lineage (NCBI taxonomy): Bacteria > Bacillati > Bacillota > Bacilli > Caryophanales > Bacillaceae > Bacillus > Bacillus sp. FSL M7-0791. The sequence goes on from NZ_CP152022.1 coordinate 1,324,794, forward strand.
AGGGGCTGACTGTGACCTCGGCAGGTGAACAGATTATTCAATTTGCAAAAGAGGTGACGGTTGAACAGGATCGAGTGAGAGAGCGAATTGATGAACTTGAGGGTGATATTCACGGTACACTCAAGCTTGCGGTGGCGTCGATTATTGGACAGCACTGGCTGCCAAAGGTGTTAAAACGGTATGTTGAAAAATATCCAAATGCCAAAGTATCACTCGTTACTGGCTGGAGCAGTGAAATGCTCAAAAGCTTGTATGAAGATCACGTGCACATAGGAATCATTCGCGGTAACCCTGATTGGAAGGGGACAAAGGAATACTTGATGACAGATCATTTATATTTAGTCGATTCCGTGATCAAGGACGTAGATGAATTAATCAAGACAGAGCGGCCATTTATCCAATTTAAAAGCGACAGCACGTATTATCAGGAAATCCAGCACTGGTGGCACCAAAAGTTTAAAGTGTCTCCAAAGCAGACGATTTTAGTAGACCAAATTGAAACATGTAAACAAATGGCCTACCACGGCATCGGTTACGCCATTTTGCCTTCTGTTACCTTATATGACCACGAAAAAAGTGTTTATAAAACACCGCTTGTTGATGTGAACGGAGAGCAAATTGGCCGTGACACATGGCTGCTAGGCTATGAAGCGTCTTTTCAGTTAAAACAGGTGCAAGCTTTTGTCGGTGTGGTTAAAGAAATGCTTGAGAATGATGCCGTGTAAGTACCTTCTTGGAAGAAAGAAGGTGCTTTTTTTAAGACCTTCGACTTCATACACTATTGAGGAGCGATTTCACAAATGAGAAACAAACAGTTGATCAAAATCAACAAACCGAAATGGGGACATGATTTACGCGCGAGATGGCGTGAACGTTTTGCTCGTCATCTGTCAATCAAGGAACAAAAAGAGGCGGCAATAGATGACTTTCTATGGCATTTATGCAGCTCAGGAATGGTTACATGCCTTGAAAAAGATGAAGCGATTGACGCATTTCTTAAACAACCAAAGTACAAATGTACTGTTTTTTATCAATTTGTGAACGAGGCGTATCTGTTTGAAAATGCCAGCTCACTTTCAATTAATGATTTACCATATCAATCTAATGATATGGATTATAACGATATGTATGTGATGGATTGGAATGAAAAATGGACATTTGTGATGACGCATGAAACGGACTATGGTCCATATTTTATTCAAATAGATAAAACGAGGATCCTTTCGACATAAAAAAAACCCGCCTTCCAGTTGGAATGAGCGGGTTTTTTATTTGGTTATGCTGATCTTGATCAATGTCTTTTCATAAAACATTTGACAATGAAAATCATTATCATTTAAAGTGTACATATAATAATTGAAAATGATTATCATTTAGATGAGGTGACCGATAGATGAAAGCACTAATTGCATTTGCGAGTATGTCTGGAAATACGGAAGATATGGCAGCGATCTTAAAGCAAACACTTGAAGGAAAAGGGATCGATACAGAGATGATGGAATTTGATGATACGAATGCAGAAGACCTTTCCTCATACGATTACGTATTCATTGGTTCTTATACATGGGGTGATGGAGATTTGCCTTATGAAGCAGAGGATTTTTATGAAGAGGTCTCTACTCTTGAACTTAGCCACATCAAAGCAGCTGTCTTTGGATCGGGTGATTACAGCTATCCGAAGTTTTGCGAGGCTGTCCATACATTCCATGACATGCTGAAATCAACGGGTGCATCTGTTTTTCCTGAAACATTAAAAATGGAGCTTGCACCGGATACAGATGAAGATGTGGCGTGCTGTCAGGAATTTGCTGCGAGCTTTTTAACGTGGGCTGCTTTATCTGAGAAACGAGTTGAAAATCATGTTTCATAAAGGAGCAACAGCCGTTGCAGCATCTAAAAGCGGTGGATACTTTGTTGCTGTAAAACGTGAAGGTATTTTTCACTATAGTGTGGAGAGCGGATGGCAGCAGCTGTTTAAGCTCAAGCATAAAATCCATGCGATCAGCTATATTGGCCCTTATTTATTCGGTGTTGGTGAAAATGGCACAGTAATTAGATCAGGAGATGAAGGCAACACATGGGCGTTATCTTCATTCCCAACAAATGCAGTCGTTTGGTCTATTACAGGACGCAAAGATGGGTTTGTATGTGCGCATGGAAAACATAGTATCTATGTGTCAAATGATTTCGGAATTTCCTGGGAAATTATGAAGCCATTTGCTCATGTGAATCATCCGCCGGTCATTCGTTCTTTATGTGCTGCAGGTGACCATCTTTATATTGGCACACAGATTCATGAGGTTCACGGAGGAATATGGGTGTATGACTTGCAAAGAGAACATATTTTTCTTCTAAACAGAGAGGAGCACCGCATGACAGCTTCTATGCTGCTCTGTCATGAACATCTTCTTGTTTGTGCGTTAGGTTCAAAAAAAGGCAAAAAAGGATCTGTTCAAATATTAGATTTACATACAAATATTTTGCATGATATTCAATCACAGGCCTTTGCTAGAGAAGAATCATTTTTGGATGTGTCAGAGGATAATGGCATTGTGTATGTGACCACCTCACAAGACGAACACGGATTTTCTAAAGTGTATCAGCTTGATATTGAGCAAAAAGAGCTCAAATGGTTTGATACGATCAAAGGACATGGTTTTCGTGTAGCCAATCAAAACGAAAACTTTTTCTGTGCGGGTTTATATGAAAGTAAGTTTGTCAAGCCATATGAGGAGCCTGCATTGATTCATTGATAAGGAGGAAGAAAAAGTGACAGAAAAGGTTTTATTGGTATATGCCACGATGTCTGGAAATACAGAAGCGATGGCAGATTTAATTGAAAAAGGTATAACGGAAGCAGGAGCCAGCGTAGACCGGCATGAAGCGATGGATATTGATGCCGAGCTGCTCAATGATTACTCGCACATTATGTTAGGTGCGTATACATGGGGAGAAGGCGATCTTCCGGATGATTTTATTGATTTATATGAAGAAATGGAAGAGCTTGATTTAACGGGAAAAGCATTTGCAGTATTTGGTTCTGGCGATACATCTTACGAACATTTTTGCGGAGCTGTTGACCTAATTGAAGAAAAAGTGAAGGAGCTTGGCGGTGACATTGTCCTGCCCTCAGTTAAGATTGAGCTGAATCCAGAAGGGGAGGAAGAAGACGAATTAATATCTTTTGGCAGACAATTTGTTCAGCTTCACCAGCAAGAAGCGGGATAATCGGTCCCGCTTGTTTTATTTTCCATTGCGGAGATGACTCTTTCACTTGTCATTAAAACACTCCTTTGGTACAGTAATGAAGTATAAATTAAGAGGAGGACATACATACATGAAACAAATGGACGCTAATGAAATTATTTCATTTATTCAAAATAGTACAAAATCAACACCTGTCAAAGTCTATATAAAAGGTGACTTAGAAGGTATTGAGTTTGGTGAACATGCAAAAACATTCATCACAGGAAACACTGGAGTTGTTTTCGGTGAGTGGAGCGAAATTCAAGAAGCGCTAGCATCTAACAAAGATAAAATTGAAGATGTTGTTGTGGAAAATGACCGCCGCAACTCTGCAATTCCGATGTTAGATTTGAAAAACATTAAAGCCCGTATTGAGCCAGGGGCAATCATTCGTGACCAAGTTGAAATCGGTGATAATGCAGTCATTATGATGGGTGCTTCTATTAATATCGGTTCTGTGATCGGCGAAGGTACGATGATTGACATGAACGTGGTGCTTGGAGGCCGTGCGACAGTAGGTAAGAACTGTCATATCGGTGCTGGATCTGTTCTTGCAGGTGTCATTGAGCCGCCGTCTGCTAAACCAGTTGTTGTAGAAGATGACGTTGTCATCGGTGCGAACGCTGTTGTTCTAGAAGGCGTGACAATTGGTAAAGGTGCAGTAGTAGCTGCTGGTGCAATCGTTGTAAACGATGTAGAGCCTTACACAGTTGTAGCAGGTACACCTGCTAAGAAAATCAAAGACATTGATGAGAAAACAAAAGGTAAGACTGAAATCAAACAAGAACTGCGTCAGCTTTAATTCATATAATTCGCAGCTGAAGACAAAGACGTGGATGAGATATCCACGTCTTATTCGTATAGAAGAAAGGAAGTGAGTTCACTTGTTAAATCGTGAGCAATTAATATCCATTCGAAGAGATTTACACCAAATCCCTGAGCTTGGTTTCCAAGAATTTAAAACACAAGCGTATCTCATTCAGCACCTTAATACCTATTCAAAAGATCGAGTTGAGATTGAAACGTGGCGAACTGGGCTTTTTGTGAAAGTGAAGGGAACAAATCCAACGCGCGTATTTGCTTATCGTGCAGACATGGACGGTCTGTCTATTCCTGAGGAAACAGGGTATCCATTTGAATCTGTGCATGAAGGAAAGATGCATGCATGTGGACATGACCTTCATATGACCATTGCACTTGGTATCATTGATCATTTCGTCCATGAACCGATCAAAGAAGACGTATTATTTATCTTCCAGCCGGCAGAAGAAGGTCCAGGCGGAGCTGAACCGATGCTTGCAAGTGATGTATTGAAAAAATGGACGCCAGATTTTATTACAGCGCTGCATATCGCACCTGAATATCCTGTTGGAACAATTGCTACGAAGCCTGGTTTGTTATTTGCCAATACGAGTGAGCTTGTGATTGAGCTTGAAGGAAAAGGCGGACACGCTGCATATCCTCATTTAGCCAATGATATGGTTGTTGCTGCAAGTGCACTTGTAGGTCAGCTGCAATCGGTTATTTCGCGTAATGTCGACCCCCTTGATAGTGCGGTCATTACAGTCGGTACAATTACCGGTGGAACGGCTCAAAATATTATTGCGCAGCATGCAAAGCTTGACGGTACCATTCGCACATTATCCCCAGAGTCTATGGACAAGGTGAGAAAGAGAATTGAAGCATTGGCAAAAGGCATTGAAATTGGCTACGAATGCAAGGCAACCGTTCGATATCCTTCATCTTATTACGAAGTGGACAATTCAAAGGATTTGACTGAGGAATTTATGTCATATGTAGCCGAAGAAGGGCTAGCAAATGTGATTGAATGCAGAGAAGCCATGACAGGAGAAGATTTTGGGTACATGCTGAAAAAGTATCCCGGCTTCATGTTTTGGTTAGGGGTCGATTCAGAATACGGCCTGCACCATGCAAAGCTCCAGCCTGATGAAAACGCGATTGAAACAGCTGTGAATGTCATGACGGCTTATTTTAAAAAGCAAGCTGGCGAATGAATAATCGAGCTACATCCTGTACACCTTATGAACAGGAGGTGTTCTTGATTATGACAAGAATTGGTGTAGAACAATCTTTATCCGATGTAGAAGAACTATTGAAGCAAAAAGGGTATGATGTCGTACGTATTCAAAATGAACAGCAAATGGATCAGTGTGACTGTTATGTCGTCACAGGACTAGATTCAAATGTTCTTGGCATTTCAGACACAACAACAAAGGCATCTGTTATTACAGCATCAGGTATGACGGCTGATGAAATTTGTCAAGAAGTAGAACAGCGTGTTCAATAAAACAAAAAAAAGAACCGGTAGATTATGATCCCGGTTCTTTTTGCTCTTTTTCTATATCGAGTACTTCTTTCATTTTTTTGCGCAAGATTCGTTCCACTCGCCATTGCTCCATTGTTTCAGTTTTCGCTATGATGCGCAGCACAAGGGAAGAGGAACCGAACGCCTCTACGCCGACAACTTGAGGACCTTCGATAATTTGCGGAGTTTCCTCCCGCACTTCATCACAGGCAGCTTGGAGGGCTGTGATCATCTGATCCACATTTTCATCCGGTGACAGCTCAATATCAACGAGTGCCTGCATCGTCCCTCTTGAATGATTGCTCACATTCAGTATGCTGCGATTTGGAATGAAATGAAGGGTGCCGTCAAAGCTTCGAAGCTGCGTGGTTCTTAGGCCAATTTGTTCGACAATCCCATCAAAGCCCGCGACCGTTATATATTCTCCTACATCAAATTGTTTTTCCAATAATATAAAGAATCCGGTCACAATATCACTCACTAACCCTTGAGCGCCAAAACCGATCGCAAGTCCCACAACGCCCGCACCTGCCAGCAAAGCGGTCGGGTTATAATGAAATAAGTCGAGGATCATCACAACTAGAATAAAAATCAATAAGTAGGCGAAAATATTTAACGTCAAACTTTGCAGTGTCTGAGCTCTTGATAAAGAGACTTCATGCTTTTCAGCGAATGTTGAATAGGCGCGCTTAATCATCTTGTTTCCTATGGCTCTGATGATAAAGTAAATGGCAAAAATGGCGACTAGTTTTAGCAAAATCATACTGCTATTGAGGATAATGGAAACCCAATCTACTTGTTGAAATGCTCTCATAATCTTCAAAACCTTTCTATGTATGCTCTAAAAGAGAAGCTAATCATTTGTTCCCTTATGCAAGTCATGTTAAACTTTTGATAAGTAGAGCAGGAATTGTGACAAATCGTTAATTAAATTTATTATTAATTAATATTGACTAAAAATCGCATAAGTATTATAATTGTAATTGTGAAGTTATTAACTAAATGAGAATTTTAAGTTTTGATTCTCATTTTATATACAGCTAAGAAGACTGTATAAAGATATTATTTTTTGGAGGGATTTACATATGGCAGAGCGTTTTGTAGGAAAACAAGCTCCACGTTTTGAAATGGAAGCAGTACTTGCTAACAAGGAATTTGGTAAAGTAAGTTTAGAGGAAAACATGAAGAATGACAAATGGACAGTTCTTTTCTTCTATCCAATGGATTTCACATTTGTTTGCCCAACTGAAATTACAGCAATGAGCGATCGTTATGACGAGTTCGAAGATTTAGATGCAGAAATCATTGGTGTATCTACTGATACAATCCACACGCATCTTGCTTGGATCAATACAGACCGTAAAGATAATGGTCTAGGTGAATTAAAATACCCGTTAGCTGCTGATACTAACCACACAGTATCTAGAGAATACGGCGTTTTAATCGAAGAAGAAGGAATTGCTCTTCGCGGTTTATTCATCATTAACCCAGAAGGCGAACTTCAATACCAAACAGTATTCCACAACAATATCGGTCGTGATGTAGATGAGACATTACGTGTTCTTCAAGCATTACAAACTGGTGGACTTTGCCCAGCGAACTGGAAACCTGGTCAAAAAACACTTTAATTGATAGCTGAAGAAACAGGAGGGTCTAACTGATGTTAGACCTTTTTGTTTCGACACATACAATGGATGGAGGCGCTTCATAATGAAATTACGTCAACCAATGCCAGAACTAACTGGTGCAAAAGAATGGTTAAATGGAGAAGTAACAAAAGAAGATTTGATTGGTGACAAACCAACATTGATTCATTTCTGGTCAGTCAGCTGTCATCTTTGTAAAGAGGCAATGCCTCAAGTCAATCAATTCCGTGATGAATACAAGGATCAACTAAACGTTGTGGCAGTTCATATGCCTCGTTCAGAGGATGACCTAGATCTAGAAAAAATCAAAGAAGTTGCGAAAGAGCATGAAATCACGCAGCCAATCTTTGTGGACAGTGATCATCACTTAACAGAAGCCTTTGAAAACGAATATGTACCGGCATATTATGTATTTGATAAAACAGGTGCTTTACGCCATTTCCAAGCCGGCGGAAGCGGAATGAAAATGCTTGAAAAACGTGTCAATCGAGTGCTTTCTGAGTCTGAAAAGGCTGCAGAATAAGCTTTTCCCCCATAAATGGGGGTTTTTTCATGGACAAAAATAAGAAGCATATGGCTTCGGATGAGTTTTTATGTAGGTGTTATTCCTAAGAAAAGAGAAAATGAGGGAGTTTATTAAAAAATATCCCTGAAACAAAAAGGTATAACGACCTATTTACATTTTTGTTTTGAAATGAAAATGTAAAGATTTTAACTTTTTACTATTCAGAACGTTTTTGCACAAAAGAAATTTCAGTTAGGTAAATAACTATATAAATCAAGTAGTATAAGCGTTTATTCAATTTTTTTACAATATTTTAAGATTTGTCAAAAGCCTATAGTGGCAATGAAATGGGTGCCGATTTTTCCTCTTTGGCAAAATTTTAGTTGAAAATACCTATCTGTTAGCAAACTGTAAAATGATAAAAAAATAGTTGATAAAATTAGTTTTCTAATCTAATATTTACTATAGAATATTTTTTATATGATGAGGGGGAAATCCATTGTTTAATGAGAGGGAAGCGTTACGTTTACGATTGGAACAATTAAACGAGGCAGAAGTAAAGGTCATCCGTGAATATCAAATTGAGCGAGATGCGATTTATGCAAAATTAAGAGAATTAGACCGTCAAGGAACAGGTCTAGTGGCAGATACAAAAAAAGAAGTACGTACAGAGAGAAAGACGGATTCACTGCCTGTATTAGCTGAGCTTGCTGCGCAAGAAATGAGAAGCTACCAGCAGCCGGCACAAACACAATCATCATCTTTAGGAACAGGACAGCTAAACGGTGCACCTGTAGGTATTCCTGAAGGATCGACAAGACGCAGAAGAGGCACAGCTCGTCCTGGCTCTAAGGCAGCGAAGCTTCGTGAAGCTGCGATTAAAACGTTAAAACGTCATAATGCAGCGATTAAAAGCTCAGAGCTTCAAAAAGAGATCGAAAAAGAGAGCGGTCTTGAAATTCCAAATATGACAACGTTTATGCAAAGCTTAATTAAAATGTACCCTGAAGTGAAGAAGCCTTATCGCGGACAGTATATTTTAGAAGGCGACATTCAAACAGAAGACGAATAAATAAAAAACTGCTGAGCGTAAAAGCCAGCAGTTTTTTATTTCGAGAATTACTTCTTTTGATCAACTGTATAGACAATTTTGCGTTCCTTGGGCAGGTGATCACGCTGTTTTTTGAAGCTGTCGATTTTGACTGTCATGACCTCTCCATTACGCTGCACTGCATCAACGTGTTCCTGAAGTGTTTGAACTTGTTCGTTGAGTTTCTTCAAGATCGGTTCGATTTCTTCTGTCGTTTGCAGGATGCGGTCTCGTGAGAATGGCTGTGCATTTGTTTTTGCTGACTGGTCAATATCAGCAAAATGAGAGGCGATCCATTCTTCGCTTTCTGCTAACTGTTTTTGATAGCTTGTGAGCGTTTCGTAAAAAATCGCTTCTTTTGCTTTTTCTATTTGCAGCAATTTCTCTTGTGTTTCATAAAAACGCTCTTGAAGGTGTCTGACGCCTTCCTGTAATACATGAAACTCTGCATTTTTATCGCTCAATGTTTGCTGCAGCTTCTCAATCACTGCGGATAAAGTATTTCCTTTTTTCTCCTCTTTTGCAAGCTGTTTATCTTGATCCTCTATCCGCTCATTTAATTGTTGAGAGATTTCCTTATATTTGACAACTTTCAAATGCAGCCTGTGTTTTTCTTCGGTTTCTTTTCTTCTATGATAGGTTTCCTTTTGCAGCATCTCATGGAGAAGGACAATTTTATGTAATAATTCTGATTTGCTGTAGGAGAGTTCCTGTATTTTTGAGGCAGCATCGTGTTGATCATTGGTCATTTCATCCAATTGTTGTTTTAATTGCGTGAAATCCTTTTTCATCTCATGATATTCTTGAGTTAACTTCTTATTTTTAGAATACGTATATGAGGACTGTAAATCAGAGATCATTTGTTGATATTTGGCAGTTTCAGCTTTTAAGTATAAATTCTCTTGAGATAAATCATGGAATAGGGGAGAAGCATGGCGCCTGTTCATCGATAGACCCTCCTTATTCATGTTACCAATAAAGTATGCGAAAGGAGTGCGATTAGAACAACCATATCAAAGGAGGACTTAGAGGATGCACGTAGTGAATGTCATTTTAGCTGGAGGCGCTTCCAGACGCTTTGGAGAGCCAAAGGCAAGTCATATGTATCAAGGGAAACCATTATATGAGCATGTGAAAGAGCAGCTTTTAGAAGGGCAGACGGTTATCATCAGCCATCCGTCGCTTCTTCCTTTTTTCAAAGCAAGAGGTGAACAAAGTGTGTGGTTAGATGATGAAGAGGTGCGCGGATGCGGACCGCTTGCCGGCATATATACGGCGATGCAAAAGCAAGAGGCAGAATGGTATTTAGTAACGGCATGTGATATGCCTTTCATACGGAAGGAAACGGCGAAAGTATTATCGTCCTATTGGAGCGAGCACTCAGATGCCATTATCCCGCTTGTTCAGGGCAGATTACAGCCTTTGTTTGCGCTTTATCACCGCCGCTCTCTGCCGTTTATTCGCGCGTGTTTAAAAGAGAATCAATTTGCCGTCAAGGACTTGCTTCAAAAGCTTCAAGTGCGTATCGTTTCAGAGGAAGAACTGAACGTGACATCAAATGAATTTCGTAATATCAATAAAAGAAGCGATTTACCTGAAAACGGTATGATATGATACATAAAAAACGGTGAGGAGAGAACAGCATTGAATGACCGATATTCAAGACAAATCTTGTTCCCTCCGGTTGGGGAAAAAGGACAGCATGCGCTGGCTGAAAGTCATGTTCTGATCGTTGGAGCCGGTGCTCTTGGTACCGCCTCTGCGGAAGGGCTTGTTCGGTCTGGCATCGGTACGCTGACGATTGTCGATCGTGATTATGTGGAATTTTCAAATTTACAGCGGCAGCAGCTGTACACGGAACATGATGCATACGCACATGTGCCAAAAGCAGCAGCGGCAAAAAAACGTCTCGAGCAGATCAATCATGAAGTGACGATACACGCCCTGATTGAAGATGCAGGGGCGGAGCTGTTAAGGCCGTTATTTCAGAGAGCAGATATCGTCATTGATGCAACAGATAATTTTGAGACAAGAATGGTGATGAATGATTTATCACTAGAAACGAAGACGCCGTGGATATATGGCGCTTGTGTGAGCAGTCAGGGGATGTATATGACCATATTGCCGGATAAAACGCCATGTTTATCATGTGTGTTCACGGCAATGCCTGTTGGCGGCTTGACGTGCGATACAGCGGGGATTATTTCACCTGCCGTTCAAATGGTTTCTGCTTATCAGCAAACAGAGGCACTCAAATATTTAACAGGTCATGAAGAGCAAATCGAGCGGAAATTTGTCACGTTTGATCTTTGGCAGTCTACATCATTTAAAATGGATTTATCTCGCACTAAAGAGAAGACCTGTCCAACTTGCGGCACGGCAAGAACCTATCCTTATTTACATGATCAGCGTAAAAAATCGACGGTCCTTTGCGGACGTGACACCGTTCAAATTGTATCGAAGGATTTAGCAAAACTATCATTTCAGCATATAAAAGAGCGGCTCTCATCTTTATGTGAGGTGGAAGTAAACGACTTCTTAATCCATGTACGCTACGAAAACTACCGAATGGTCTGTTTCAAAGGGGGACGTGCATTAATCCATGGAACAAATGATGAAAAAGAAGCCAATTCATTACTAGCAAGACTGCTAGGGATATAGGAGTGATGTGTGATGGAAAGACGGCAGCCAATACCAGTAGAAGAGGCCATAAAGAAAGTCCACCAATACGAAAAACATGGAGAAATAGAATGGGTCCCTTTAAAAGACAGCCTTGGACGGTTTATTGCAGAAGATATTTTGGCAGACCATGATGTTCCGGCTTTTGATCGTTCTCCGTATGATGGCTTTGCACTTCGGGCAGAAGACACAAAAGAAGCGTCAAGTACGCATCCAGTTGAATTCGAGGTCATTGATCATATTGGTGCAGGAATGATCTCAGCAAAAACCATCGGTCCCTTTCAGGCCATTCGTATTATGACAGGAGCAAAAATTCCAAATGGCGCAAATGTCGTCATCATGATTGAACTGACGAAGACTTTTGAAAAAGGCGGCAAATCATTCATGTCACTGAAAAGACCGCTGAAAAAGGGAGACAATATTTCTCGTCAAGGAGAAGAGGTACTCAAAGGAAACTTGATGGTCAGAAAAGGAACAGATGTCACTCCTGGCGTCACGGCTCTATTGGCGACATTCGGATATGCGGTAGTGCCAGTTGTCAAAAAACCGGTGATTGGCATTATCTCAACAGGCACAGAGCTTCTTCAAGTAAGTGATGCCATGGTGGACGGCAAGATTAGAAATAGTAATCTTAGTATGGTCTATGCGCAGGTACTTGATGCCGGAGCTGAGCCGCTTGATTTAGGCGGAGTCTCCGATGATTTTGACAAAAGTTATCATGCAGTAAAAGCAGCCATGAGCAAGGTAGACATTCTGATCACAACAGGCGGTGTGTCAGTGGGCGATTTTGACTTTCTGCCTGCCATTTATGAAAAGCTGGGAGCCAAGGTCCTGTTTAATAAAGTAGCCATGAGACCTGGAAGTGTGACGACTGTGGCTGCAATGCCGAATGGTCAATTGCTGTTTGGGCTGTCCGGAAACCCTGCTGCCTGTTTTGTGGGCTTTGAATTATTTGTGAAACCGATCATTTATAAATGGTATAGGAAAGAAAATCCGTTTCCCACTTTTGCTGAGGCGAAACTCACACATGATTTTCCAAAAGCCAATCCGTTCACTCGTTTTGTCAGGGCGGCCCTTCAATTCACTGGCAGTCAGATCAGTGTGACTCCAACAGGTCTTGATAAATCAAGTGCAGTGACCTCTATTGCAGAGGCTGACTGTTTCATCGTGCTGCCTGGGGGAACAAGAGGTTTTCAAGCAGGTGATCAAGTTGATGTTCTGCTGTTTCAGCACAAAGGCGGTGGGTCTCCATGCTGGATGACAAATTAAGCATATTACAGGTGGTCGGTTATCAAAATAGCGGCAAGACCACGTTGATCGAAAAGCTCTGTCAGCTGGCTGAATGTGAAGGGCTGAAGCTAGGCTGCTTTAAACATCATGGACATGGCGGGACACCAGATCGTCTTTTCAAAGAAAAAGATACTGATCGATATATTCAGGCAGGTGCATATGCCGCAGGTGTGGAAGGAGAAGGTGAATTTCACTTTTCGATGCAGCACATCACGTTAGAGCAGCTGCTCAACATGTGTCAGCATCTTCCGTTAGACGCTGTTCTCATAGAGGGGTACAAACAGGCGCCTTATCGCAAAATCGTTTGTGTCAAGAATGAAGAGGAGCTTATTGACCTTTCAACTCTTTCTAATATACAAGCAGCTATTTATTTTTCTCAAGAGGATCCATTAACCGAAAATTACCCGTTTCCTGTGTTTTCAGCTTTTGATAAGCGCGGGATGACATTTGCTTTTCACTTATTGAAGGGAGGCGGCACGTTTTGAGCGAACTTTTTAAAATAACAAAAACGCCGATTGAGGTAAACGAATTGATTCAGCATGTGACAAGACGAAAGGCAGGAGCCATTACAACGTTTATCGGGACGGTCAGAGAATGGACAAACGGCAAGAAAACATTGCGTTTAACCTACGAAGCATACATACCAATGGCTGAAAACATGCTAAGGCAGATTGGACAAGAAATGAAGAATCGGTGGCCTGACACTGAAGCAGCGATTGTGCACCGGATTGGAACACTTGAGATAACCGATATTGCTGTTGCGATCGCCGTTTCGTCTCCTCATAGGAAGGCTGCCTACGAAGCCAATGAATATGCTATTGAACGAATCAAGGAAATCGTTCCTATTTGGAAAAAAGAATATTGGGAAGATGGAGAGGCCTGGATAGGTGATCAGCTTGAAACGGTTTCATATCCAGAAGGTAAACCTAGCCATCTTCAACTTGCAGAGAAAGAAGGTGATCAGCATGATTAATGTGTTATTGTTCGCCGGCCTTGCTGAGAAGGCCGGTAAACAACAAATCATCATTCAAAAAGATCAAACAACGGTTGATGAGATTAAAATAGAATTACAGGAGGTATATGGTGTTGATGCTGCACAAAATGTAATGGTTGCAGTCAACGAAATATATACGAGGGGAAATGCTGAAGTGCGTAGCGGGGACACTGTTGCACTCATTCCTCCTGTAAGTGGTGGATAATAGATATTAGAGGATTTGGTTATGGCCACCCGGCTGTAACCAATTTTTTATGTGTGAAAAGTTTGTAGAGGTGCTTGGGTGTGATCTTCGTAAATAAAACATCCCCTTCTTGCTTTAGAAATGTGAGGATCGAGCTGCTGAATGAGATCATACAATTCGCTGATTCGTCTCACATTGAAATCTGTTTGAGCTTGAAGCTGTTCCTTTAATTCTTTTGTGCTCACAATGCTTCCCTTTTTCTCTTTAATAATATCTACACATCTTGCAGCGTAGTATATTTTGTCGTTAGAAGGTCTGCTTTCTTTCATATCAAGTAATTTGAGCTCATGATAAATCGATTCTCTTTCCTTTCGAAAGTATTGCCATGCTTCTTGTTCCTTTTCATACAGTAAAATCAATTGCATTTTCAATTTTTCTCTTAACATTCACTTGACTCCATTTCCACTATCATTTAACCTACCTCTATTTTACATTATATGAAAAAATAACTTTTGATCAAGTAAAATCCCTTTATTTTTAATTTTTTAATATGAAAGTATTGATACTAAAGACTTATTTGTTCTGTAAAAGAAACCATTCATAGTCCTATAAAGCCGGGATTTGCCGAAATTACTAGGATTATTTTAACAAAAAATTGTTGTGTCTATGTAAGACCATGCGAATCCAAAAGAAAAGGATATTTATTCCGAAAGACATATTGTTTACTTAATAAAATGTTTTTAAGTCAGTAAAAGCACGATTCTTGATATGAATATGGTCGGATCATGAGGTCATTTGAAGGATTTCATTCGTGAAAATAGAATAATAGATAAAATTTTTTCTCAACGAAAATAAGAAAATTAAATGATCGATCACTTATTGGCAATCTTTTGATAAAATAGAAAGAAAAAGAGCGTCATTGTGCGTTTGCATACTTGCTTGACATAGAGAGGATGACATTTGATGAAAGAAAACATGCAAAAACCTACGATCATTGGAGTGAGCACAAGACCATCAGAGCACCTGAAAAGAGTATGGGAACATCCAGTTGTTTGGTGGCCTTTCTCTTGTGTGATTATTTTAACAGTCGTTGTGACTTATTTGTCTGAGCTCGTAAATAAGGGAATGTGGGCAGATTTAAGTTTGCCGGTACCTGTTGTTTATGTGGTGACGCTCATTGGCCTGGTATTTGGCATTGTCATCAATGCAGCTATATATAAGTTCATCGTATTTTTAGCGAAAGGTGATGCATCATTTCGGCAGCTGTTTTCAGCGGTCCTGTTCATTACGCCCGTTACGATCATTGGAACGATTATTTCTCATTTGGCAGTCATCCTTTTTCATGTTCCAAAAGACATCACGGTTACCTCGTTAAACGCGCTCATTCGAATTTCTGGTCCATGGCAGGCGGTGTTAGCCAATATCGATCTTTTTGTGATCTGGAATCTTGTTTTAACAGGCTTTTTATTCATCCGAGTTGGGCGTATATCACCGAGAATTTCTTGGGTGATTATAGGCGTTTTTTATATCTTATCGTTAATTTTTCAATATATAGGAACAGCAATTAACATATCAGTAAGCTGGGGGTAGAAGGTTTTTATGAGAAAGAAAATCATCATCGGATCTATTTTAATTATTGTGATTGGACTATTTATTGGATTTAATATTGCGAAAAACCAAGCAAAGCCTGCTTCTACAGCAGCGATTAAAACAGTCAAACTCACGCCGAAAGAAATCACATCTACGGTGATGACACCCGGGACACTTTCGTTCTCTGAAGAGCAGTTCATCTATGAAGAAGAGGAAAAGGGGAAATTGAAGGGAATTGCTGTGAAAGAAGGGGAAAAGGTAAAGGCTGGTACGCCGCTTCTTACATATGAAAACAAGGAACTGGAGCTTGAGGAGCAGCAGCAAGCACTAGCGGCTGAGTCAAGTACATTAAAACTGGAACAATTGCAAAAAAGGCTGAGTGAATTAGATGAGAAAAAAGCAGGCGGATCTGACGCTAATGCTAAAAGCGAGCGAGATCAGCTTCAATTAGAACTGAAAGCGGCTGAATTAGAACAAAAGCAAGCAGAGATCAGCCAAGAAAAAGTAAAGGCGCAAATAGAAGATTTAACCGTACATAGTAAAATTGATGGAACAGTCATTTCCATTGAGCAAGAGGCCGGAGCAGGGGGGCCGGAAGAAAGGCAGCCGATCATCCATATTGGTCATGAGAAAAAAATGATTGTGCGGGGTTTGATCTCAGAGTATGATGCCATCAAAATCAAAAAGAAACAAAAAGTGAAGGTAACGTCTGATGTTATTCGCGGGAAGAGCTGGCAAGGAGTCGTGAAAAAAGTGGGCGCTGTTCCTGTCCAGACTACAGCCGAAACAACTTCGAGCGATCAAACGGTTCAATATCCTGTTGAAGTTGAAATAAAGGGAAAGAAACCTGAGGCGAAGCCTGGTTTTAAAATGATCATGGAAATTGAAACAGATAAGCGCCAAGCGCAAACGATTCCTGAAACAGCGGTAAAAAAAGAGACTGATGGACAATACGTTTATGTTGTTCGAAAAAATGTACTGAAAAAAGTAAAAGTGGTCATAGGGGAAACGTCAGGTCATGATCTTGAAGTGACAAAAGGTGTCAAGGCAGAGGATCAAATCATTGCTCATATAGCAGATGATATGTATGACGGAATGGAAGTGGATGCTGAATGATTCAGCTTTCCAACGTAACAAAAAGCTATGAGGTCGCACACGAAACATTTGATGTATTAAGTGACATGAATCTTGTCATTGAAAAAGGCGAGTATATGTCCATTATGGGCCCGTCCGGCTCTGGAAAGTCAACATTAATGAATATTATTGGCTGTTTAGACCGCCCGACGACAGGACAATATCATTTTCAAGGTACAGAGCTGTCAGCAGCAAAGGATCAAGAGCTTGCGGTCATTCGAAATCAATCCATTGGATTTGTTTTTCAGCAATTTCACCTTCTGCCAAGGTTAAATGCGAGGCGCAATGTTGAACTGCCAATGATTTATGCTGGGATCAGTCAAAAGGAAAGAAAAGAACGTGCGGAATCGGCGCTTGAAAAGGTTGGTTTGGCAGATCGAATGAAACATATGCCAAGTGAGTTGTCAGGAGGACAAAAGCAAAGGGTGGCAATTGCACGAGCGATTGTCAATAAGCCTCAGCTTATTTTAGCAGATGAACCGACTGGTGCGCTCGACTCAAAAACAAGCATGTCAATTATGGAACAGTTTACACAGCTGAATGAGGAAGGGACAACGATTGTGCTTGTCACCCATGAAGAAGAAATAGCTGCGTATACAAACCGTACGGTCGTTGTGAGAGATGGACGGCTTGTTGAAGATAGATGGATACAAGGGGACGCTATGAATGAAACTCTTTGAAAATATCAAAATAGCGCTGAATTCGGTTTTAGCTCATAAATTACGTTCTATTTTAACGATGCTTGGGATTATTATTGGTGTTGGATCAGTCATTGCTGTCGTGGCGATCGGTCAAGGCGGTGAGCAAATGTTAAAAGGATCGATTTCAGGTCCAAACAATACCATTGATATGACATATACGCCTTCTGACGAAGAGTTAAATGCAAATCCAAATGCTTTATTCGAAGCCTCATTTACTGAGGAAGACATAAAAAGCATTAGGACAATCAATGGGGTGAAGCAGGTCGCCTCCTCGACTGCACAAGGAATGCAGCTGAGATTTCAAGATACGACAGTTGATGCGACAGTTAACGGCATAAATGAGGGGTATACGGATGTACATTCATTACAAATCGCAGAAGGACAGAATTTAAGAGATATTGACTTTAGAAGCGGCAGAAGAGCTGCCCTCATCTCGGATGGCTTACAAAAAGAACTATTCAATGGACAAAAGGCATTAGGTGAACTGATTTGGATGAACGGACAGCCAGTTGAAGTCATCGGTGTGTTAGCAAAACAGAAAGGGATGTTTTCATTTGATATGAATGAAATATATGTCCCATTTGCGATGCTCACCTCCACATTTGGTATGAATGAATATGATAAGTTGTCTATTCAAGTCGCACATGCGGATCAAATGAAGGAAGTAGGAAAGAGCGCGGCTGTCATACTAAATGAAAATCATCATACAGAAGATGCTTACGAAATGATCAATATGGAAGAAATCGCAGAGGGGATCGGTCAAATAACGTCCGTTATGACAACGATCATTGGCTCAATAGCCGGAATCTCTTTACTTGTCGGCGGCATCGGTGTAATGAATATTATGCTCGTTTCTGTGACAGAGAGGACAAGAGAAATCGGTATTCGAAAGGCGATGGGAGCAACAAGGGCGCAAATTCTCGTTCAATTTTTAATCGAGTCTGTCGTTTTAACACTCATCGGCGGGCTGATGGGAATTGCACTTGGTTTAGGCGGCGCTTCGCTAGTATCACTATTTGCCGGCTGGCCGTCTCTCGTATCTTGGCAAGTGGTTTGTGGAGGCGTACTGTTTAGTATGCTCATTGGTATTGTTTTTGGGTTAATTCCTGCGAATAAAGCAGCGAGACTAGACCCCATTGAATCGCTCAGGTATGAATGATTCGGAGAAGAATTTAAAGCATACAAATGGTTTACATTTGCCTTCATTACACATCAAAAGCTTTTATGCAAACCGCATAAAAGCTTTTTTTAGTTCCATTGAATGAAATAAAAAATGATAGAAATGCTAATATCATGACTTTCATCTTAATGTCACATATTTTTCAGTTTACAAATGGTACATATAAAGGTAAGATGACCATGGTGAAAGATTTTGATAGTTATTGAATGTATTTGATTGTTTTGTATTGATAATGTTGAAAAAAGCGATTACAATAAAGGTGCGCGCAAAATGAATACGTTTTCAAAAGGGGTGTTCTCATGTTAACACCGGAAAGACATCAACTCATTATTGACAGCTTAGAAGAAAATGATGTCATTAAAATACAGGACTTAACGATGATGACGGATGCGTCTGAATCTACAATTAGAAGAGATTTATCAGCCCTTGAAGAAAAAGGATTTCTTAAAAGGGTTCATGGAGGAGCAGCCAAGATTTCGAGTATTCGCCTTGAACCAGATGTATTTGAGAAGTCTGCCAAAAACCTTCAAGAAAAGTCATTGGTAGCAGAGGCAGCGGCATCTCTTTTAAAACAGGGCGACTGTATTTATTTAGATGCAGGTACAACCACACAGCAAATGATTGAATATATCGATCCAGATCAAGATATTGTTGTGGTGACAAACGGTGTGATGCACATTGAAGCACTTATGAGAAAAGGCATTACCTTTTACTTGATAGGCGGATCAGTGAAACATCGAACAGGAGCCATGGTGGGAGCCGCAGCTTTGACAGCGATGGAAAATTATCGTTTTGACAAAAGCTTTGTTGGGACAAACGGCATCCATCCCGAGGCGGGTTTTACAACGCCTGATCCAGAGGAAGCACTCATGAAAAAAAGAGCCATGAAACAGGCGAAAAAAACCTATATCTTATCAGATGCCTCGAAGTTTGGCGAAATATCGTTTTCAGCCTTTGCTAGTTTACAGGAAGCCACCATTATCACAAACGACGCAAAAGAGGATTCATTCGATAATTACCATGAAAAAACGGTTATAAAGGTAGTGAAAACATGATTTATACAGTTACTTTAAACCCATCAGTTGATTACATCGTACACGTGGAGGATTTTGCAGTCGGCGGTTTAAATCGTTCAACCTATGATCAAAAATATCCAGGTGGTAAAGGAATCAATGTCTCAAGGCTATTAAAACGTCACGGTGTTGAATCAAAAGCACTTGGATTCATTGGTGGATTTACAGGCAAATATATTCAAGATTTTTTACAGAACGAACAATTACAAACAGCCTTTCACGAGGTGTCAGAAGATACAAGAATCAATGTGAAACTAAAAACAGGTGAAGAGACAGAAATCAACGGACTCGGCCCATCAATTACTGAAGCGCAATTTGAGTCGTTTCTATCTCAATTTTCTTCATTGACTGAAGGAGATGTCGTGGTTTTAGCTGGCAGTATTCCTTCTTCATTACCTCATAACACATATGAGCGTATTGCTGAAGTTTGCCGAGAGCAAGGTGTAAGAGTTGTTCTTGATATTTCTGGCGAAGCGTTAAAAAAAGCAGCAGACATGAAACCGTTCTTAATGAAGCCAAATCATCATGAATTGGGTGAAATGTTTGAGACGAGTATTTCATCAGCAGAAGAAGCAATTCCTTATGGGAAAAAGCTGTTAGAACAAGGTGCTGAACATGTCATCGTCTCCATGGCTGGAGATGGTGCCCTATTATTCAGTAAAGAAGGAATCTATCAATCCAATGTTCCAAAGGGAACGCTCGTTAATTCAGTTGGAGCAGGAGATTCAGTCGTTGCAGGGTTTTTAGCCGGCGTTTCAAAAGGCCTTTCAATTGAAGATTCATTTAAGCTTGGTGTTACTTCAGGAAGCGCTACAGCCTTTTCTGAGGAGCTTGGCACAAAAGAGCTTGTTGACACACTATTACCACAAGTAAAAGTCACACGCATTTAAAGGAGGAGTCATCATGAAAATTACAGAACTACTCACGAAGCATACCATTAAGCTTCAATTAGACAGCCAGCAGAAAGAAGCAGTCATTGAAGAGCTGGTCACTGTTTTAGATACAGCAGGCAAGTTAAATGATAAAGAGGGCTACAAAGAAGCTGTGATCAATCGTGAAAAACAGAGCTCTACTGGTATTGGCGAAGGAATTGCCATCCCGCACGCTAAAACAGCGAGTGTAAAAGAGCCTGCTATTGCATTTGGCCGCTCAACTGCTGGTGTAGATTATGAATCACTAGACGCTCAGCCGAGTCATCTTGTCTTTATGATTGCCGCAACTGAAGGCGCAAACAACACGCACTTAGAGGCACTTTCTCGTTTATCCACACTTCTTATGCGTGAAGAAATTCGAAAGCAGCTCCTTGAAGCGGCGACTGAAGATGAAATCATTGAGATCATCAATACACATGATCAAGATGATGAAGAAGAAGAGGAAGTTCAAGAGGAGCCGGCTGCAGAAGGAAAGCCTGCCAAAATTTTAGCGGTAACCGCTTGCCCGACAGGCATTGCCCATACATTTATGGCAGCAGATGCTTTGAAAGAAAAAGCAAAAGAAATGGGCGTTGACATTAAAGTTGAAACAAACGGCTCTGGCGGTATTAAACATGCCCTTACAGCAAAAGAAATTGAAGAAGCACCAGCCATCATTGTGGCAGCGGACAAGCAAGTAGAAATGGAACGCTTTAAAGGCAAGCATGTCATTGAAGTCCCTGTAACAGCTGGTATTCGCCGTCCACAGGAATTAATTGAAAAAGCAATCAATCAAGATGCGCCGATTTATAAAGGTTCAGGCGGCAGTTCTTCTAAAGAGGAAAATGAATCATCTGGCAAAGGAAGAAGCGGATTTTACAAGCACTTAATGAGTGGTGTAAGTAACATGCTTCCATTTGTTGTCGGAGGCGGTATCCTTGTTGCGATTTCATTCTTCTGGGGCATTAACTCAGCAGATCCTAAGGACCCTTCATTTAATTCATTTGCAGCTGTCTTAAAAGGAATTGGCGGCGATAATGCGCTTGCCTTAATCGTTGCAGTATTAGCTGGATTTATTGCCATGAGTATTGCAGATCGTCCAGGTTTTGCGCCAGGTATGGTCGGTGGTTTTATGGCGTCAGCAGCAGGTGCAGGGTTCTTAGGCGGATTGATTGCTGGTTTCCTAGCAGGTTACATTGTTGTGCTGCTCAAAAAAGTATTCACATTCGTACCGCAGACACTCGACGGGATTAAACCGGTTCTGCTGTATCCATTGTTCGGTATTTTCTTCACAGGCATTATCATGCATTATATTGTCAACACACCAGTGAAAATGGTGATGGACGGATTAACACATTGGCTTGAATCATTAGGTACGGGAAACCTTGTCTTAATGGGTATTATTTTAGCTGGTATGATGGCAATTGATATGGGAGGCCCAATTAACAAAGCGGCTTACACATTTGGTCTTGCGATGATTGCTGCTGGCAACTATGCACCGCATGCTGCGATTATGGCAGGCGGAATGGTTCCACCACTAGGTATTGCACTTGCAACAACGATCTTTAGAAATAAGTTCTCAAAACGTGACCGTGAAGCAGGGATTACATGTTACTTCATGGGAGCTGCCTTCATCACGGAAGGAGCGATCCCATTTGCGGCGGCAGATCCTCTTCGTGTGATTCCTTCAGCTGTTATTGGTGCAGCAGTTGCTGGCGGATTAACGGAATTCTTCAGAGTGACGCTTCCTGCACCGCATGGCGGACTATTTGTTTTCTGGGTAACAAATCATCCAGTTCTTTATATCATCAGCATCTTAATCGGTGCCGTTGTGACAGCGATTTTACTGGGTATTTTGAAAAAACCAGTCAGACAAGAAGCGTAATGCAGAAGAGAAGCATCGTGTAAAACGGTGCTTCTTTTTGTTTAATTATCAGTGAATTAGGAAAAAATATCTAATTAGATGGTTGTCTTGTGAATTTTTAAATGACATATGATAAAGTAAAGTTATTCAATTCACGTTTCAAGTCTTTTAGCAGAAAGTCTTAGGAGGAAGCAGTATTTTGAACGAAGAAAACAAACAAAACGAAAATGAAATTCAATCTGATGCGAAGCAAGCCAAAACAGAGAAGAAAAGTTCACTATTTGAATGGATCAAAGCCATTTTAATCGCACTTGCGCTCGTCTTGCTCATCCGTACGTTTATATTTGAACCGTATGTGGTGGAAGGAGAGTCAATGGAACCGACACTTCATGACGGGGAAAAGCTGTTTGTCAACAAAACCATTAACTATCTCGGTGGTGTGAAACGCGGTGACATCGTGATTATTAATGGAAAAGATGGTCAGAAGATTCATTATGTCAAACGGTTAATCGGCCTTCCAGGTGATACGATTGAAATGAAGGATGATACGCTTTACATTAATGGAAAAAAAGTAGATGAGCCTTATTTAAAAGAGAACAAGGCGCATGCGAAAGAGTATGAAGTGCATTTAACTGGAGATTTTGGTCCAGTAAAAGTACCGAAAAACGATTACTTTGTGATGGGGGACAACAGACTCAATTCCATGGACAGCCGAAATGGACTTGGCCTCATTGAAAAGGATCGGGTTGTCGGGACATCAGAATTTGTTTTCTTCCCATTTGGCGATATTCGACAGACAAAATAAAAGCACCTTCTCATGGGCAAGAGAAAGGTACTTGAACGAGCGACCCTTACAGAAGGGTCGTTTTTAATTTGGTGTGAGCACCGTCACAATGATCACAATCGCAAGAACAGAAGCGAACACAGATCCGGTAATGGCTAAAACGGATCGAAACAATCCGATCTTTTGGTTTTCTTTTCCCCGCTTTTGTAAAAAGCGTTTGGAAAAGATGTGAACCAGTGTGTAAATCAGGACAAGCCCAATATAAAGGCCAAAGTCCCTCGCATTAAAGCCTGTTGCAGATAAATAAATGCCCATAAAGAAAATCAATAAACAGTATTCCATCAGTGTGAGTAATCTCAAATCGCCCGAACTCCTTCAATCAATCATTCCCGTTTATTATATCATAATAGACAAAAAGCCTTCGTTCTTAGCGAGAGACGTTTCTATCAAACGTTATTCATGTTATACTTCATAATGATGAATGAGTGATGGAGGATTAATAAATGATTGCAGTAAATAATGTTAGTTTGCGCTTTGCTGATCGTAAACTATTTGAAGAAGTAAATATTAAATTCACTCCTGGCAACTGCTACGGATTAATTGGTGCCAATGGAGCTGGTAAATCAACGTTCCTAAAAATTCTTTCTGGCGAAATTGAGCCTCAAACGGGCGATGTTCATATGAGTCCTGGCGAGCGTTTAGCGATTTTAAAACAGAACCACTTTGAATACGAAGAGTTTGAAGTGCTGAAAGTCGTCATCATGGGTCACAAACGTCTATATGATGTGATGCAGGAGAAAGATGCGATCTATATGAAACCTGATTTCTCAGATGAAGACGGGATTCGTGCAGCAGAACTTGAAGGTGAATTTGCCGAATTAAACGGCTGGGAAGCTGAAAGTGAAGCAGCGATCCTATTAAAGGGTCTTGGCATTCCAGAAAGCCTTCAATCGAAGAAAATGTCTGAGCTTGGCGGTTCGGAAAAGGTAAAAGTACTTTTAGCTCAAGCTTTATTTGGCAAGCCTGACGTTCTTCTTCTCGATGAGCCGACGAACCACTTGGACTTACAAGCAATCCAGTGGCTCGAAGAGTTCCTCATTAACTTTGAAAATACCGTCATCGTCGTTTCGCATGATCGTCATTTCTTAAATAAAGTATGTACTCATATTGCGGATCTTGATTTCGGAAAAATCCAAGTATATGTCGGTAACTATGATTTTTGGTATGAGTCCAGCCAGTTAGCGCTGAAACTAAGCCAAGAAGCAAATAAGAAAAAAGAAGAACAAATTAAGCAGCTTCAAGAATTCGTTGCCAGGTTTAGTGCGAACGCTTCTAAATCGAAGCAAGCGACATCAAGAAAGAAATTGCTTGATAAAATCTCTTTAGATGACATTAAGCCGTCTTCACGTAAATATCCGTATGTTCATTTTGCACCAGAGCGCGAAATCGGAAATGATGTCCTTCAAGTAGAAGGTCTATCAAAAACAATTGACGGTGTAAAAGTACTGGATAATGTCAGCTTTATTATGAACCGCGAAGATAAAATTGCGTTCTTAAGCCGTAATGAGCTTGCTGTGTCCACATTATTTAAAATTCTTGCTGGTGAAATGGAGCCAGACAGCGGATCATTTAAATGGGGCGTCACAACGTCACAAGCCTTTTTCCCGAAAGACAATAGTGAATACTTTGAAGGAAACGATGTTGATCTCGTGGATTGGCTCCGTCAATATTCTCCGAATGATCAAAGCGAAAGCTTCCTGCGTGGTTTCTTGGGACGTATGCTTTTCTCTGGGGAAGAAGTGAAGAAAAAAGCAAGTGTCTTATCAGGAGGAGAAAAGGTTCGTTGTATGTTATCAAAAATGATGCTGTCTGGAGCGAATATATTGCTGCTGGATGAGCCAACGAACCACTTAGACCTAGAATCCATTACAGCGCTGAATAACGGTCTCATGAGCTTTAAAGGAGCCATGCTCTTCTCATCTCATGACCATCAGTTTGTTGAAACAGTCGCAAACCGGATTATCGAAGTGACGCCAAATGGCATCGTCGATAAACAAACAACATATGATGAGTTTTTATCAGATCAAGACATCCAAAAAAGACTTGAAGAGCTTTACGCATAACACAAAAAAGACATCCAAATGTGGATGTCTTTTTTTGATTAAATCGCCCAGTTTCCATTTCGGAAGATCGGTTCGCGTTTCCCGTCTTTTGTGATTCCGTCAATATTCATTTCCTTTGAACCAATCATAAAATCAACGTGTGTAATACTGCTGTTCACACCCGCAGCATCCAATTCCTCTCGTTTCATTTCTTTTCCGCCTTCGATATTAAACGCATATCCGCTGCCGATGGCAAGGTGATTTGATGCATTTTCATCGTAAAGTGTATTGTAATAAAGAATATTTGAGTTAGAAATTGGTGAATCATCTGGTACGAGGGCAACCTCACCTAGATAATGAGAGCCTTCATCTGTTTCAACGAGAGATTTTAAAATATCTTCGCCTTCTTTTGCTTTCACATCCACAATCCGGCCGTTTTCAAAGGTTAATGAAAACTCATCAATGATGTTTCCAGCATAGCTGAGCGGCTTTGTGCTTGAGACTGTCCCGTTTACACCGTCTTTTTTCGGTACGGTAAAGACTTCTTCTGTCGGCATGTTGGCCATGAACGAAACGCCGCGTTCACTTACGCTGCCAGCACCTACCCAAATATGCTGCTCTGGAAGCTCGATCGTTAAGTCTGTGCCAGGTGCTTCATAATGAAGCTTGTGGTAGTGGCGTTCATTGAGTATTTTGACCTTTTCGTTTAATGACGCATCGTGCTTTTTCCAAGCCTCAACTGGATCTGCTTGATCAGCGCGTGCGACTTTAAAGATTTGATCCCACAATAACGTGACAGCTTCTTCATCTGTATGGTCAGGGAAAATCTTTTTCGCCCATTCTTTTGATGCAGCACCTACGACTGTCCAAGCGACTTTGTCAGATTGAACGTATTGACGATATGTATGTAGTGCTGAACCAGCAGCTTTTTGCTGTGCAGCGATTTTTTTCGAATCAATGCCTCGCAAAAGGTCAGGGCTTTCTGACAGGATGGTAATAAAAGCGCCTCCGCGTTTTGCGATGGTTTCCATCATCTGTGCTTCCCATTCAGGGAATTGCTCAAATACATCTTGCGGTGCATGTTCATACTTTAAACGGGTGAGAACACCATCACTCCAGCGGATATGTACGTTTTTCGCCCCGCGCTCATACGCGTGTTTCGCTACAAGACGAACAAGATGTGCAGATTCAGTAAATGCGGATACAACGACTTCCTGTCCCTTTTGTACATTCACACCGACTTCAACGATGGTCTTCGCATATTGATCTAGTTGTTTTTCAAATGAACTCATAAAAAACCCTCCTTTAGTCATGTTCATCATATCAGATTTATGACCGAAAAGGAAAATGGGGAGCCCGTTTAAAGCTAAAATAAAAAAGCCGCTTTCGTGCGGCTTTTTTAGCGGTTCAGTTGTTTCACAGGCTGTGTATTAGAAGGCGGCATATGTGAAAACGACAGGCTCATTCCTCCTAAAATAATACCCGTTAAAATGACTGTGACAACGACCCGTTTACCTAAATCAAGCAACATGTTCTTCCTCCTTCACGTTTATCCATTTCTCACGATATGATCGAAATGACAAAAAAAGAAGTAGAACAAGAAGATTATTTTAAAGTTTTTTGCAATTTGTCGATCACTTCTAATGAACGACCTGTTCCAATTGCAACAGATTCAAGGGGATTGGCTGCAATATGGACTGGAACAACAATCTCTTGAGAAAGCCATTCTTGTATTCCATTTAAAAGAGCGCCTCCGCCAGTTAAAATGACGCCGCGGTCTACAATATCTCCGCTTAGCTCTGGAGGGCTGTCCTCTAATGTGGCACGGATCGCTTCTAAAATATGAAGAAGTGATTCTCGCATGGCGCCTTGAATTTCATGAGAGACAAGTGTGATCGTTTTTGGCAGACCTGTCACAAGATCGCGCCCGCGCACTTCTAATGATTCAGGCTCATGCTCAATGAGACCATACCCAATTTCCATTTTCACCTGCTCGGCAGTCCGTTCACCGATTAATAGGTTATATTTCTTTCTGACAAACGTAATGATATCTTCATCCAGCTGATCGCCGCCAATTCGGATCGAATGACAAGAGACAACACCGCCAAATGAAATGATCGCAACTTCTGTTGTTCCGCCGCCAATATCGACTACGACGTTCGCAACAGGCTCGTCTACCGGAAGATCAGCACCGATTGCAGCTGCAACAGGTTCTTCAATTAAATGCACATGTTTTGCTCCGCAGTTTTTCACAGCATCGCTGATAGCGCGGCGCTCAACAGCTGTTGAACCAGAAGGTGTACATACAACGACAGTTGGCTTTCTGAAGGTAAACCCGATATTTTTTCCTGCTTTTTTCATGATTTGTTTAAGTAAATCTGTTGTCATATCATAATCAGCGATGACACCGTCTTTCATCGGACGGATCGCAACAATTTTCCCAGGTGTTTTCCCGATCATTTCTTTTGCTTCTGATCCGACGGCAAGTACAGTCTTTGTTTCTGTATCAACTGCTACGACGGACGGTTCATTTAAAATAATTCCCTTATTTTTACTATAAACCAATATGTTAGCTGTTCCTAAATCAATTCCAATTTCGGCATTTTGAAACATGTTTTCACCCAATCTCTATTTTTGCTGTTTTAAACAATTTTACATTTAAAAGTTCAGAGGGTTGATGTCATTTGTGGGGGTTTGTGATCACCTTGAAATGAATCTGTAAAATTCAAGTATCATTTTGACAATCACAATAAATTTTCCCTTTGTTTTTTCTTTTATGAAAAAAATTTTTATAGAGGAGAAACCTTTTAAGAATCTCTTACGTCTACGATATATCAATTGGTGAAAACAGATTGATCTTGAGCTAATGAAAGAAAGAGGGAACGAAATTGAAATCTATCGGAGTCGTAAGAAAAGTAGACGAACTAGGGCGTATTGTGATGCCAATCGAATTGAGAAGA
Source organism: Bacillus sp. FSL M7-0791 (assembly GCF_038627085.1). Lineage (NCBI taxonomy): Bacteria > Bacillati > Bacillota > Bacilli > Caryophanales > Bacillaceae > Bacillus > Bacillus sp. FSL M7-0791. The sequence continues at coordinate 1,353,053 of NZ_CP152022.1, forward strand.
GCACTTGATATCGCTATTAAAGACAGTATGGAATTTTTTATAGATGGAGATAAAATCGTCTTGAAAAAATATCAGCCAGAGGGCGTTTGTCTCATGACTGGTGAGATTACATCAGAGAACCATGAATATGGAAATGGTCAAATTACATTAAGCGCTGAAGGCGCAGAACTGCTGTTAAAAGAGCTGCAAGAAGCTCTTCAGAAGTAATCAAAATAGCCTGCTCTCTTCCTTTGTGCTGAGAACAGGCTATTTTTTCTTTAAAAAAGTTCCTTAAAAATGCCCCATCTCCCTCAAAAAATAAGTGGAAAATGGTACAATTGACAAAGAATCTCAGGGCGGCAGGTGGAATCATTTGAACAAAACATATCAAGTGCGGATTGTGTTATCTGTTCTTGCATTTATCTTAATCATAAGCTGGGATTTCTTTTATTATCTAGGCGGCTATCAAATTAATTGGCCGCTCGATCTAGCCTTTACAGTCGTTGTGTTAGCAGGGATCTGGATTGTCTCAGGATATGTAGACCGCTTGAATTTACTTGTGTCAGATCTAAATAAGAGAGAAAAAGAAGCACACGAACTGACAGAGCGGCTGAATCGAATTACAGATAACTTGCAAGAAATTGTCTTTGAAACAGATGAAAAAGGGCACATCATCTTCTTAAATCAAGCATGGAAACAAATGACCGGCTATGACATAGATGAATGTCTAGGTACGATGTACAATCAGTACTTTGATCAAGAAGAAAGAGTTATTCAGCATTTGTCATCTGTCATCAAAGAGCATAAAGATTCAGGGCGGATCGAGCTGCAGCTTCTTCATAAAGAGGGAAAGAAAGTATGGGGAGACGTTCATTATAAGCTCTACTTTGATGAGCAGCACCAGTTTACTGGAGGTATTGGAACAGTTGCAGATATTACAAAACAAAAGCTGGCAAAGCTTGAACTTGAAAGATCAAATCAACAAGTGCAAATGCAGGCGCAAAAGTTAGCCGTTGCAGGACAAATAGCCGCTGGAATCGCCCATGAAGTCAGAAATCCGCTGACCTCAGTAAACGGCTTTTTGCAGCTGATGAAAACACAATATCCTGAAAGAACCGATTATTTTGACATTATCTTTTCCGAAATTAAACGGATTGATTTTGTTTTAAGTGAGCTGCTTGTGCTGGCAAAGCCGCAGTCGGTCCATTTTCAAGAAGTTCAGCTTCATGGACTGTTAGAGCAGGTCATTACATTGCTGAAAACCAATGCAGTCCTTGCGAATATTGATCTCAAACAGCCATTTAAAAAGCAGGATGCCGGCGCTATATTAGCAGACGCTAATCAAATGAAGCAGCTGTTCATTAATTTAATCAAAAATGCCATTGAGGCAATGCCCGAAGGCGGCAGCATATACATATCAACAGAAAAAGTGATGAACGAATGGAAAATTACCATTAAAGATGAAGGAAAAGGGATGTCTGAAGAGGATATTCAGAAAATATATGATCCTTTCTTCTCTACGAAAACAGAAGGGACGGGACTTGGCCTCACCATCTGTGCAGCGATTTTAAAAGATCATCACGGTAGGATGGATGTGGTCAGTGAGCTGGGAAAAGGTACAGCTTTTCATATCTATTTACCCGTGTGGCAAAAATGCAGACAGCAGCAAGGCGAGAGGACGTGATTTCATGAAGGTGAAAGCTTTATTTGTATATGGGACGCTTTTGCAGCATGAAGAGCACCACGAGGCGTATATGAAAGATAGCAGGTCATTAGCTAAATCAGCTTGGATCAGCGGCAGAATCTATGATACAGGTCAAGGATACCCTGCGTGCGTTCTAGAAGAGAAAAGCACAGTATATGGAGAATTGTACGAGGTAACCGCAAGCACGCTGAATAAGATAGATTTTCTTGAGGAAGGGTATGACAAGCAGGTGGTCGATGTCATGACAGACCAAGGGCTGGTGGCGGCTGTTACATACACTTTACCAAAGCAGAAGGCATCATCTCTGAAGGAGATCGAGAGCGGCTGCTGGAAGGAATATAGACTGTGGCAGCAGAAGCCGGCATCCTTCTATTATTTTGCCTATGGCTCCTGTATGGATGATGCAAGATTTAAACTGGCAGAAGTTGATCATTATTTTAAACAAATCATCGGCGGCGGTGCTCTGAACGGCTTTACAACTAGATTTACGTTGGTGAGGCCTGATGGATCAAGAGCAGATATGGTAGAAGACGGCGGAGAAACAGAGGGCGTTTTATATGAGGTTCCTTTTGATGCCATTCGATATTTGTACAAACGAGAAGGCGTCTATGAGGGCACATATCGTCCAGCTTTTGTCGATGTCAAAATAGGTGATCAAATATATGCAGACTGTTTAACCTTTCTAGTTCTTCAAAAGAGCGAAGAAATTGCTCCGCCAGGTCATTACCGCAGTGAAATTGAAAAAGGAGCAGATCTTTACTTAAGTGAAGCGTTCCGCAAAAAAATTCGCTCGCATATGGATTCGTTAATCAAACCGTAGTAAAATGCATGGTAAGTGAGATAAAAGGAGTCTGAACATGAAAAAGGAATATGCAGTCATTGGTCTTGGACGCTTTGGCGGAAGTATTTGCAAGGCGCTGAGCGAAGAAGGACTTGAAGTCATGGCCATGGATATGAATGAAGATCGAGTGAACGAATACGCGAAAATTGCGTCACATGCGGTCATTGGTGATTCGACGGACGAATCTGTTTTAAAAAATCTCGGCATTCGCAATTTTGATCATGTCATTGTTGCGATTGGTGAAAACATTCAGGCCAGTATTTTAACGACGATCATGCTGAAAGAGCTTGGCGTCAAAATGGTCACAGTAAAGGCGCAAAACGACTATCACGAGAAGGTACTAAATAAAATTGGGGCTGACCGCATCGTTCATCCAGAGCGGGACATGGGCAGACGAATTGCACATAAAATCATCTCCAATAACGTATTAGATTATCTTGAGCTGTCAGATGAGTACAGCCTCATTGAAATCGTTGCCAACAGCAGGCTTGCAGGGCATTCTCTTCTAGATCTCGATATTAGAGCGAGATATGGCATTAATATTGTGGCGATTAAGCGTGGGAAAGAAGTGATTGTTTCACCGCTCGCAGATGAAATGATTCAAAAAGAAGATATTCTGATTGTCATTGGGGCAGTTGCCGATATTGGACGCTTTGAAAAACGAGAAATGCAGAACGATTATTAAACACCCTGGGCGGGGTGTTTTTTTATATGATTGTGTACACATGAGGTGGACAGTGAAGAGGGAAGAAGACATTTAAAAGGCCTGTTTTGTTCTGCATAAACAGCTAAAGTCAATCATCATATTTTTCGTGCAATTATCACTATTCAGAAATAAAAATCAGTCTTTTTATCTGGATGATTTTCTCTAAATGTCATTGACTGGGCAAACAGATTCGTTTACGATAAGAAACATTATATTGTTTACTTGGAGGAGGCAGTGTCGTTGGATAAGGAGCTTTTCAGACATCAAATTGAGGTAGCTGCAAAGAGAAAAAAAGCAGCCCTAGTGATTAAACATGCGAAGGTTATGGACGTGTTTAACCAGGAATGGCTAGACGCTGATGTCGCTGTTGAAAATGGACAAATAGTAGGGATTGGAGAGTACGAGGGAGAACAGGAGCTGGATGCAGCAGGTCAAATGCTTGTACCCGGTTTTATTGATGGCCACGTTCATATCGAGTCCTCTATGGTGACCCCGGCTGAATTCTCCAAAGCTGTCGTCCCGCGCGGTGTGACAACTGTCGTAACAGACCCGCATGAAATTGCCAATGTGTCAGGGATCACAGGTATCCGTTTTATGCTGGAAGAAGCGAGAAAAGCTGCCTTAAATATTTATTTCATGCTGCCATCCTGCGTACCGGCAGTTAGTTTTGAGCGATCAGGTGCTGTTTTAAAAGCGAAAGATTTAAAGCCTTTGTATCAAGAGAAAGAGGTTCTTGGTCTTGCCGAGGTGATGGATTACGTCGGTGTGGAGCAGGCAGAAGAAGATATGCTTCAAAAGCTGCTTGATGCTCAAAATGAGAATAAATTGATTGATGGCCATCTAGCAGGCTTAACAGACCGATTAATAAACGTTTACCGCACAGCTAGTGTCCAAACAGATCACGAGGTAACAACAGCCGGCGAAGCCCTTGAACGTGTAAAACGAGGCATGTATGTCATGCTGAGAGAAGGCTCTGTTGCCAAAAACGTGAAAAACGTTTTACCAGCTGTGAATGAAAAGAATGCGAGACGTTTTTTCTTTTGTACCGATGATAAACATTTAGATGATTTAATGGCTGAAGGAAGTATTGATGAACAAGTACGTATGTCTATAAAAGAAGGGTTAGACCCATTTTTAGCGTATCAAATGGGAAGTTTAAACGCAGCAGAGTGCTTTGGCCTCAAAACAAAGGGAGCCATTGCGCCAGGCTTTGATGCTGATTTTATGCTTGTCTCTGATCTTCATCAAGTAGACATCACCAGCGTATTTATTGCAGGAGAATTGGTGGCGCAGCATGGAGAGTACACGCCAAGTGTCGAAAAAATTGCACCAAGTCCAGCCTTATTACAATCTGTTCATGCTATAGATGTTCAAGAGCAGGATCTGTCTCTGCCTATCACAGCTCATCAAAAAATGAATGTCATCCGCATTATTCCGAATCAGCTAGAAACAAAATTAGAATGCATCTCTCCTTCAGAAACGAACGGACAATTCACTAGTGATACAGAAAGAGATGTATTAAAAATGGTGCTTGTCGAACGCCATCAAGGCTTATCTGAAATGGGGATAGGGGTTGTCAGCGGCTTTGGATTAGAAAAGGGCGCAATTGCAACAACGGTTGCGCATGATTCTCACAATTTAATTGCGGTTGGCACAAATGATGCTGATATCGTGAAAGCCATTGACGCATTAAAAGAAGCAGGGGGCGGTTTGACGGTTGTCAAAGAGGGTCAGTCTCTTCATACGCTACCATTACCGATCTCTGGTTTACTTTCAGATCAGCCGGCACATCTTGTAAATGAAAGCCTTCATGCACTCCATGAAGCGTTGAAAGAAACAGGCTTTACTTTAGATTTTAATCCATTTTTGACGCTGTCCTTCTTGGCACTCCCAGTCATTCCTGATGTGAAAATGACGACAAAGGGTTTGTTTGATGTCAGAAGCTTTCAGCATCTCCCAATTCAATAAAAAATGAGAAACCGCATGTGTACCTTGTATATATGCGCTTTTTTCAATGAATAGTGAAAAAAAGAGACACAGCCAAGCGGCTTGTGTCTCTTTTTATGATTACACTTCCATAATAATCGGTAAGATCATTGGACGGCGTCTTGTTTTTTCATAAAGGAAAGGTGCAAGGGTGTCAGTAATTTCGTTCTTAATTTCAGACCACTGAGTTGTCTTACGTTCCATTACTTTTTCAAGATGCTTCGAAATTAAATCCTGTGCATCGTTGATCAGGTCTCCAGATTCTCTCATGTAGACAAAACCTCTTGAGATCAAATCAGGACCAGCAGAGATTTTGAATTCTTTCATGTCCATGCTCACGACGACAATGACAAGACCTTCTTCAGAAAGAATGCGGCGGTCTCTTAAAACGATGTTTCCGATATCGCCAATACCGCTTCCGTCGATATACACGTTGCCTGATGGAATTTTGCCAGCGACACTTGCTTCGTCACCTTTAAGTGCAAGAACTTCACCGTTATCCATGATAAAGCAGTTTTCCTCAGGGATGCCGCAATCATTCGCAAGCTTGATATGCGTTTTTTGCATGCGGTATTCACCGTGAATCGGCATAAAGAATTTTGGTTTAATTAAACGGAGCATGAGTTTTTGTTCTTCTTGTCCGCCGTGACCAGATGTATGAATATTATTAAGCGAGCCATGAATGACCTCAGCACCTGCACGATAAAGCTGGTTAATGGTGCGGCTTACACTAATATTGTTACCTGGAATCGGTGAAGATGAGAAGACAACAGTGTCTCCAGGGTTAATAGAAATCTGGCGGTGAGTACCGTTCGCAATACGAGAAAGAGCTGCCATCGGTTCACCCTGGCTTCCAGTACAAAGAATGGTCACTTTGTTTGCCGGAAGGCGGTTGATTTCATTATGTTCAATAAACGTGTTTTTTGGACATTTAATATAGCCAAGATCTTGACCAATATCAATGGCAGATTCCATACTGCGTCCAAATACAGCGACTTTTCTGCCGTTGGCAACAGCAGACTCAATCACTTGCTGAAGTCTGTGAATGTTTGAAGCAAACGTGGCAAAGATGATGCGTCCATCGACTTTTCTAAAGATGTCATCAATGCTTTCACCTACGCGTCTTTCAGACATCGTAAATTCTGGGATTTCACTATTTGTACTATCAGATAAAAGACAAAGGACGCCTTCTTTTCCGATCTCAGCCATTTTGGTTAAATTGGCAGGCTCGCCAACAGGAGTAAAGTCAAACTTGAAATCACCTGTATGTACGATGTTACCAGGAGGTGTCTTGACGACAATTCCATAAGAATCTGGAATACTGTGAGTCGTTCTAAAGAAAGACACAGCTGTTTTTCTAAATTTAATGGTATCTTCTTCTTCAAAAATGTGAAGTTTTGTTTGTCTCAAGAGACCGTGCTCTTCCAATTTATTACGAAGTAGGCCGATTGCGAGTTTGCCGCCGTAAACTGGAATATTCACTTGCTTGAGAAGGTAAGGGATACCGCCGATGTGGTCTTCATGTCCGTGAGTGATGAAAAGACCTTTGATTTTATCTTCGTTTTTAACTAAGTACGTATAGTCAGGGATGACGTAGTCAATTCCAAGAAGCTCGTCTTCAGGAAACTTAATACCTGCATCAATTAAAATGATTTCATCTTGAAATTGAACGCCATACGTGTTTTTACCGATCTCGCCTAAACCGCCGAGCGCAAAAACTGCCGCCTGATCGTTTTTAACAAATTTCATTCCTCTCATAGCTCCAATACTTTAAAATTTTCACTTTCTCGTTCATAGTCTAAAAAAGCACCGTCTACAGGCTGAATGAATTCAATGTTGTAGTTATGTTTTTTCAACTTATCGCGTACGTCTCTTTCAGAAACCGCTTCAACGTATAGTGAATCTGTGTGTTCTCTTACAGGTACCTCAGTAGTACTTGCCTGAAAAAATACCTTATATATCATCCAAATCTCTCCTTAAATACCGTATGTTACACTCGCTTATTCTATTATATTAAAAAAACGCGCATAAGAAAAGTCTCTGAGAAAAAAGGACCTTCGGCAAATGTGCGGAAGATCCCTTTAAGCAATCGATTTTTTACGAAGCATGTCCTTCCATTGTCTTCGAATTTTCTTACGCAGACGACGAAGCATCACATGCCGCCTCCTTTCGGGTTGAAGTAAGCTTAACCAGCGTGTTCCGGTCTCTCTATATACTTGTATTATATGATGTTTCTATTGAATGTTACATGGTTATATGTGGGAAATAGGCGCTTTCAAAAGGAATTGGTTTCGAAAGCGGAAATCTTTCTGTATGATGAAAGGGAGTGTGTATACATAACGAAGAGCAGGAGGGCGAGATATGAATAAAAAAGTCATCTTCTTTGATATCGACGGTACTTTATATGACCATGATAAAAATATACCTGAGTCAACGAAGCGAGCGGTTCATTTATTAAAAGAAAAAGGTCATCATCTCTTCATTGCATCTGGGCGTTCTCCTTTTCTGATTCGGCCCATTTTAGAAGAATTAGGGCTTGACTCATTCATTGCTTATAACGGTCAGTATGTCATGTATGAGGGAGACGTTATTTACGGCAATCCGCTGAAGCAGGAGCTGATGGAGCGGATTTATGAGACAGCGGATCGTCATGATCATCCGCTTGTTTTTATGGGAGAAGAAACGATGAAGGCGTCTGTGCCGAATCATCCGTTTATCCATGAAGGAATCGGTACTTTAAAAACCGAGCATCCTGAGCACGATGTATCTTTCTTTAAAGAAAACGACATTTTTCAAATGCTGTTATTTTGTAAGGCAGAAGAGGAAGAGGAGTATAAGGCATTCCGCGAAGAAATTGACCTTGTCAGATGGCATGAGCTGTCAACAGATGTTCTGCCAAAAGGCGGATCAAAAGCTGAAGGAATCAAACGAGTCATCGAAAGACTTCCTTATGATCAAAAGGATACCATTGCCTTTGGAGACGGACTGAACGATAGAGAAATGATTTCGTTTGCTGGAACAGGCGTGGCGATGGGAAATGCTGTGAGTGAATTGAAGGCATTGGCTGATTTTGTGACAAAGCCAGTAGATGAGGACGGCATATTCCATGCAGTGACCCAGCTTGGCCTCATTGAAGAATAAAAAAGAAGACCCTTAGATCGCCGGGTCTTCTTTTTATGTCATGATCTGCCGATCGCAACAGAGTTTTCTGGCTCAGCGAATGGCTGATCCTTTTGAATATGATCATAAAACATAATGCCATTTAAATGGTCAATTTCGTGTTGAAAGACAATGGCAGGGAACCCTTTTAGACGGATATCAATGTCCTCTCCTTCAAGCGTAGTGGCCTTGACCCTGATTTTTTGATATCGAGGAACAAATCCAGGGATGGCTTCATCAACTGATAAGCAGCCTTCACCAGTCGCTAAATAAGCTCTTTTGACTGAATGACTGACAATACGCGGGTTGAACAGAGCATAGCTGTATTCTTCTCCGTCTTCATCCTCACAGTGAACAGCGATCATTCGTTTACTAATATTGATTTGCGGAGCTGCCAATCCAACGCCGGGTCTTAGTCCGTATTTTTCAGCAATGTCAGCATCCTGACTGTTTTTGACGAATTCGATCATGTCAGCTAATTGCTGTTTTTCCTCTTCTGTCGGCGGGAGCTCGACCGCTTCAGCTGTTTGTCTTAAGACGGGATGTCCGTCCCTTACGATATCATCCATGGTAATCACAAAACTTCACTCCTATTTCCTTTGTATGTAAAGTATATAAAATGATACACAACATATGCAATGAAATAAAGAAGACCGGTCCTATGAGACCGGTCAGAGGCTTAAACAGCCTTAGCAGCAGCCACCGCCGCCTAAAAATGCTGCGCCAACGATAATTAATAGGATGAAAAGCACAACGATTAAAGCGAATGTACGTCCGCCGCCGTATCCGCATCCGTATCCACCGCCATAGCTTGGGTAACAACAGCCGCCGCCATATCCACCACCGAATCCATACCCGTAACCGCCGTATCCACCATACATACTTCCATGACTATAATTAGACATACTTTTGACCTCCTTTGGAAATACACTTGGCCTCTCATAAGTGAAGGCGAAGCGTGTAATATAAACTATGTATGAATGCACTATTTGTATAGTCATGCGCCTATTGCTTGAAAAAAATCTTCTCCGCCTCATTTGACTGACCTCTTTCCTTGTCACAAACGTCTATAAAAATTATAGTGGTATGTGGAGATGTAAAGGGGGACCTTGTCATGAGACAGATGAAAAGAAGCATGAAAGCAGGTGCTGCTTTAGCGGGGATATGTACCCTTTTGCTGACAGGGTGCGGAGGTCAAAGTCCATTCAATGATATGCAGGACGCAATGACGAAAATGAGTGAAAAAGAAGCATCCTTCGAAAAAGAGCAAGGTACACTGCAAAGCTATGAAGAAAAAGAGCAGAAGCTGTATAAAAAAATGATTCAAACAACAAAGGACCATACAAAAACAGTGGCAAGCCTTTCTGATCAGGCGTTAGCATCGGCAGCGAAACGAGAAGAACATTTAAAAACAGAAAAAGACAGTATGGATGAATCGAAAAAAGAATTGAAAATGGTAAAGGAATCTGCGGCACGATTGCAAGATGCGGAGTTAAAAGAGAAAGCAGCTCAAACGGTCAAATCGATCGAGAAACGATATGCGTCATATGATCAGCTTTACAAGGAGTATCAAAAGGCGCTGAAACAAGATCAGCATTTGTATCAATCTTTGAAGAAAAAGGATCTAGGGTATGAAGAGCTGAAGTCAAAGCTGAAGACAGTGAATCGTTCATATAGCAAAGTTAGAAAAGAAAGTAAGGAGTTCAATCGATATACAGATCAATTGAATGATCATAAAAAGGCTTTGTATAAAGCAGCAGATCAAGAGTCGAAAAAGAGCTGAAAAACAGCTGAAAAACAGCTCTTTTTTTATTTTTCGACAAAAACAAACATTTTCTATTGTAGTACAGTAGTACACTCTATACTAGTACAGATTAGGTTGTTTGTTAAACAGATTGATACAGTTCACCATAAAAAGTAAAGCGAATACATTTATTTAAATAAAGCCGTTAAATCAATTGACGGACTATTTTTCTTGTTGTAAACTATTCCTTGTTAACAGAAGTTGTATTAGTTTTTTGTGAACTATCGTTAATACAGTTAGAAGGACTCAAAAACGAGTGGTCAACCAATGTTTCGACAACGATCTTAGTGGCTATTATATACAGGAGTCATATGAGTATTTTGGGTTATCCTATATCTGTATGTATAAATGGATTCACGACAAATGGACTGTTAAAAGAAAGGAAGAGGTGACTTTAGAATGGCTGCAAAAACAAAAAAAGCAATTGTTGATAGCAAAAAGCAATTTGATGCCATCAAAAAGCAGTTTGAAACGTTTCAAATTTTAAACGAAAAAGGCGAAGTCGTAAACGAAGCGGCAATGCCGGATCTTTCAGATGACCAATTAAAAGAATTAATGCGCCGTATGGTGTTTACACGAGTATTAGATCAACGTTCAATTTCATTGAACCGTCAAGGACGTCTTGGCTTCTACGCGCCAACAGCTGGACAAGAGGCTTCTCAGCTTGCAACTCACTTTGCACTTGAGAAAGAAGATTTCATTCTTCCAGGATATCGTGATGTACCACAATTAATCTGGCATGGTCTTCCGCTAACAAAAGCATTCTTGTTCTCTCGCGGACACTTTGTTGGTAACCAAATGCCTGAAGATGTGAATGCACTTTCACCGCAAATCATTATCGGTGCTCAAATCATTCAAGCTGCTGGTGTAGCTCTTGGTTTGAAAAAGCGCGGTAAAAAAGCTGTTGCAATCACTTACACTGGTGACGGTGGAGCTTCACAAGGTGATTTCTACGAAGGTATTAACTTTGCAGGGGCTTACAAAGCGCCAGCGATTTTTGTTGTCCAAAACAACAGATATGCGATCTCTACACCTGTTGAAAAGCAGTCTGCTGCACAAACAATTGCACAAAAAGCAGCTGCAGCTGGTATCGTAGGCGTACAAGTTGACGGTATGGATGCATTAGCTGTTTATGCAGCAACTGCTGAAGCTCGTGAGCGCGCTGTAAATGGTGAAGGTCCAACATTAATCGAAACTCTTACATTCCGTTACGGCCCACATACAATGGCTGGTGACGATCCAACAAGATATCGTACAAAAGAAGATGAAAACGAGTGGGAGCAAAAAGATCCATTGGTACGCTACCGCAAATTCTTGGAAAACAAAGGCCTATGGTCTGAAGAAGAAGAGAATAAAGTGATTGAAGATGCAAAAGAACAAATCAAACAAGCGATCAAAGAAGCTGACGAACAGCCTAAGCAAAAAGTCACTGACTTGATTGAAAACATGTACGATGTAAAACCATTCAACTTAGTTGAACAGCTTGAAATTTACAAACAGAAGGAGTCGAAGTAAGCCATGGCGCAAATGACAATGATTCAAGCGATCACTGATGCGTTACGCACAGAACTGAAAAATGACGAAAACGTTCTCGTTTTCGGAGAAGACGTTGGTAAAAACGGCGGCGTATTCCGTGCGACTGAAGGATTGCAAAAAGAGTTTGGTGAGGATCGTGTATTCGATACTCCACTTGCTGAATCTGGTATTGGCGGTCTTGCTATTGGCCTTGGACTACAAGAATTCCGCCCGGTAATGGAAATTCAATTCTTCGGATTCGTTTATGAAGTATTAGATTCTGTTTCTGGACAAATGGCTCGTATGCGTTACCGTTCTGGCGGACGCTGGCATTCTCCAGTGACAATCCGTTCTCCATTCGGCGGGGGAGTTCACACACCTGAGCTTCACGCTGACAGCTTAGAAGGTCTTATCGCACAACAGCCTGGTATCAAGGTTGTTATTCCTTCAACACCTTACGATGCAAAAGGACTTTTAATTTCTGCAATTCGTGACAACGATCCTGTAGTATTCCTTGAGCATATGAAACTTTATCGTTCTTTCCGTCAGGAAGTTCCTGAAGAAGAGTACACAATTGAAATCGGTAAAGCTGACGTGAAACGTGAAGGTTCTGACCTTTCAATCATCACTTACGGTGCAATGGTTCACGAATCACTAAAAGCTGCTGAAGAGCTAGAAAAAGAAGGCGTTTCTGCTGAAGTGATCGACCTTCGCACAGTAAGCCCGCTTGATATTGAAACAATCATCGCTTCTGTTGAAAAAACAGGCCGTGCGATCGTTGTTCAAGAAGCACAAAAACAAGCTGGTATTGCTGCAAACGTAGTAGCTGAAATCAATGACAGAGCGATCCTTAGCTTGGAAGCACCAGTACTTCGTGTAGCTGCACCTGATACTGTATTTGCTTTCTCTCAAGCTGAGAGCGTATGGCTTCCAAACCATAAAGATGTACTTGAAACAGCGAAGAAAGTTCTTGAATTTTAATTAAATGACAGAGGGGAAAAGAATTTATTTCTCTTCCCCTTTATCAATTACATGACGGTGTAAATATACACAACAAGGGTTCAACAAAATCTAGGAGGCGAAAAACAGTGGCATTTGAATTTAAACTTCCGGACATCGGAGAAGGTATCCACGAAGGTGAGATCGTTAAGTGGTTTGTTAAACCAAACGACGAAATCAATGAAGATGACGTTTTAGCAGAGGTACAAAATGATAAAGCAGTTGTAGAAATTCCTTCACCTGTTAAAGGAAAAGTATTAGAATTAAAAGTTGAAGAGGGAACAGTTGCAACTGTAGGACAAACAATCATTACGTTTGATGCACCTGGTTACGAAAATCTTCAATTTAAAGGCAGCGAAGAAGAAGGCGAAGCAAAAACTGAAGCTCAAGTACAAGGTACTGCTGAAGCTGGTAACGAGCCAGAGAAGAAAGAAGTAGCACAAGAAGAAGCGGCAGCAGCAACTGGTGCAGGCGCACAAGAGCAAGTAGACGCTGATCCAAACAAACGCGTGATCGCTATGCCATCTGTACGTAAATATGCTCGCGAAAAAGGCGTTGAAATTTACAAAGTTGCAGGTTCTGGTAAAAACGGCCGTGTGTTAAAAGAAGATATCGACAGCTTCGTTAATGGTGGTTCTGCAGCTCAAGAAGCAGCACCTCAAGCAGCTGAAAGTGCGAAAGAAGAAGCAGCTCCTAAAGCGGCAGCAGCTCCAGTTCTTGAAGGAGAATTCCCAGAAACTCGCGAGAAAATGAGCGGAATCCGCAAAGCAATCGCAAAAGCAATGGTGAACTCTAAGCATACAGCTCCTCACGTAACATTAATGGATGAAGTTGATGTAACAAACCTTGTTGCACATCGTAAACAATTCAAACAAGTTGCAGCTGATCAAGGAATCAAGTTAACTTACTTGCCTTACGTTGTAAAAGCTCTAACTTCTGCTTTGAAAAAGTACCCAGTACTTAACACTTCTATCGATGATAAAACAGATGAAGTTGTTCAAAAGCATTACTACAACATCGGAATTGCAGCTGACACTGAAAAAGGCTTGCTCGTTCCAGTTGTAAAAAATGCAGATCGCAAAGCGATTTTCGAAGTTTCTAACGAAATCAATGAGCTTGCAACAAAAGCACGTGATGGTAAATTGGCTCCAGCTGAAATGAAAGGTGCATCTTGCACAATCACAAACATCGGTTCTGCTGGTGGACAATGGTTTACTCCAGTCATCAACCACCCAGAAGTAGCGATCCTTGGTATTGGCCGTATCGCTGAAAAAGCGGTTGTTCGTGATGGCGAAATCGTTGCAGCTCCTGTCTTAGCTCTTTCCCTAAGCTTTGACCACCGTATGATTGACGGAGCTACTGCGCAAAATGCCCTTAACCACATCAAGCGTTTATTGAATGATCCACAATTAATTTTAATGGAGGCGTAATGTCATGGTAGTAGGAGATTTCCCAATCGAAACAGATACTCTTGTCATCGGTGCAGGTCCTGGTGGATATGTAGCTGCTATTCGTGCTGCACAGCTTGGACAAAAAGTAACAATCGTTGAAAAAGGAACACTTGGCGGTGTATGTCTAAACGTTGGCTGTATCCCTTCAAAAGCATTAATCAATGCTGGCCATCGTTTTGAAAATGCTAAGCATTCTGAAGACATGGGTATCAAAGCTGAAAACGTAACAGTTGATTTCACAAAAGTTCAAGAGTGGAAAGCTTCTGTTGTTAATAAGTTAACAGGTGGAGTTCAAGGTCTTCTTAAAGGAAATAAAGTAGACATCGTCAAAGGTGAAGCTTATTTCGTAGACAGCAACTCTGTACGTGTAATGGATGATAATTCAGCACAGACTTACACTTTCAAAAATGCAATTCTTGCAACTGGATCTCGTCCAATTGAATTGCCTACTTTTAAATACACAGACCGCGTGATCAACTCAACTGGTGCTTTAGCGCTTAAAGAAGTACCTAAAAAGTTAGTTGTCATCGGTGGTGGATACATCGGTACTGAGCTTGGTACTGCTTATGCAAACTTTGGAACTGAAGTTGTGATCCTTGAAGGTGGAGACGAAATCCTTCCAGGTTTCGAAAAGCAAATGAGCTCATTGGTTAAACGTAACCTGAAGAAAAAAGGAAACGTTGAAATCCATACAAACGCTCTTGCAAAAGGCGTTGAAGAAAAATCTGATGGTGTCACTGTTACGTTCGAAGTAAAAGGCGAAGAAAAAACAGTTGATGCTGATTACGTACTTGTGACTGTTGGTCGTCGTCCAAACACGGATGAGCTTGGTCTTGAACAAGTTGGTGTTGAATTGACTGACCGCGGAGTTGTCAAAACAGACAAACAATGCCGTACAAGCGTATCTAACATCTATGCAATTGGTGACATCGTTGATGGACCACCACTTGCTCACAAAGCTTCTTACGAAGGTAAAATTGCAGCTGAAGCAATCGCTGGAGAGCCAGCTGAAATTGATTACCTTGGTATTCCTGCTGTTGTATTCTCTGAGCCAGAACTTGCAACTGTTGGATACACTGAAGCAGAAGCAAAAGCAGAAGGAATCGAAATCGTTGCAGCGAAATTCCCATTCGCAGCGAACGGACGTGCACTTTCTCTTGATGCAACTGATGGCTTCATGAAAATGATCACTCGTAAAGAGGATGGTCTAGTTATCGGTGCTCAAATCGCAGGTGTTGGCGCTTCTGATATGATTTCAGAGCTTAGCCTTGCAATCGAAGCTGGAGTGACTGCTGAAGATATCGCTATGACAATTCACGCTCACCCAACATTAGGGGAAATTACAATGGAAACGGCTGAAGTAGCAATCGGAAGCCCAATCCACATCGTAAAATAATGAAACCTATGAAACCCTCTCCTTGATGGAGAGGGTTTTTTTGACGCCCTGAACACCATATGAAAAACCCCTCATGAGGTGAGGAGTTTTTTCATATGGATATATATAAGTGCAAGGTAAATATCATTAGTTTGTATTGACGCGGTCTAAAGCATGACATAAAGGCGATAAGATCTCCTGTTTACTGCGGACATTTCCTTCCACCTTCACGATCACTTTTTCATCATTGACAAGTAAAATAGCCGGTAATTCGTCCACTTCATTTTTCCAGCCTTTACGATCTTCTTTTACAATCATTTTTGACATTTCCTTAGGGTATTCATTTTTTAAATCGAGGACTGCATCATAATAAGGGCTTTCTTTATCAAGGTTTTCTGCATCAGTAAAAAAGAGAATTCTCGGTTTTTGAATATGACGGACTTGGTCGGTCTGATTCGGTATGATATACGCAAATGAGCATGAACTAAGTACAAAGAGCATGGGGAATATAATGAGAAGTGTCCTCATAAAATTCAATCTATTCACCTCAAAATCATTTGGGGTTGTCCCAACATTTTTAGGAGCTTGTTCCCTGTTAGTCACTCTAGTGTATCATGTCCCTTTTGACAATTTTCGATTGTTACTCAATTGTTACAGAATTGATATGAAGCAAAATACAATTGAAACGTTCCCTCAATATGATAAGAAAAAGCACATATTTATAAAAAATGATTAAATGTGTCATACAATTAACCGTTGACAACTTAAATGTGACATCATATTATAGAAATAAGAAATAGATCAAACGCTTTCAAACTATGAATGAAGAAAAGGGGAATGTACGTGGGTACAATTATTTGTCAAGATTGCAATGAAACCATTGATCAATTTGAAAATGAAAAAGTGACAACGCTATACGGAACGTGTGGTCACTGTCATTGCTGTGATGAAGCCTCTGAATAAATAAAAAAGCATGCAGCTCCATTTGGGGCTGCATGTTTCTTTTTTATAAAATTGGTTTTTGTTCCTTAATCACACGGATCATTTCAAGCGTTGAATCTTCAGGTCCTTGGACAGGAAGACCAATTTCAATATTTTTAAAGATATACGATATATTTTCTTCTGTGATAATTTCACCTGGTATAAAAATCGGAATACCTGGCGGATACACCATCACAAACTCTGCGATAATGCGGCCGACTGCTTCCTTAAATGGAACGACTTCCGTTGTAGCGTAAAAGGCGTCACGCGGCGTCATAGCAAGCGATGGGATCTCAGGCAGCAGAACTTCCGTTACCGGTTGTTTGCCGCTCTCACGAGTAGAGGCTGCGGCAATTTCCTGCATCGCCGTCACGAGCGTATCAATTGTCTCATCTGAATCGCCAGGGGTAACGATACATAAAATGTTGTAAAGGTCAGAGAGCTCTACTTCAATTCGATAGCTTTCTCTCAGCCATTTTTCGACATCATGTCCGTTTAACCCAAGGTCTTTAATGGAGATAATTAATTTCGTTGGGTCATAATCGTAAGTGGAAGCTGAACCGAGTACTTCCTTGCCAATGCAGGTAATGCCTTCAATTTGATTCAAGCGGTCTCTCGCTGATTCAGCCAAACGAATGGCTTCTTCAGCTAGTGCCTTTCCTTCAGTGGCTAATCGTTTTCGAGCGACATCAAGTGACGCTAAGAGTAAATAAGAAGTGGACGTTGTCGTCAGCATACTCAAAATCGATTGCACTCGGTCTTTTGAAACAAGCCCTTCCTTCATATTTAAAATAGAGCTCTGCGTAAGAGAGCCGCCGAGTTTATGGACACTTGTTGCTGCCATGTCGGCACCTGCCTGCATCGCAGAGAGGGGAAGCTCATCGTGAAAATGTATATGCACACCGTGTGCTTCATCGACAAGGACAGGCACATCAAATGAATGGGCAATGTCTACGATTGATTTTAAGTCTGCTGAAATACCAAAATACGTTGGATTAATGACAAGCAAACCTTTCGCATCTGGATGCTCAGTGAGCGCCTTTTTGGCTGATTCAGGTGTAATACCGTGAGAGATGCCAAGTTCTTTGTCTATTTCTGGGTGAATAAAAACAGGAACTGCGCCAGAAAATACAATCGCGGACATAATTGATTTATGGACATTACGCGGAACGATAATTTTATCTCCAGGCCCGCATACCGTCATCACCATTGTCATGATAGCGCCGCTTGTGCCTTGAATGGAGAAAAACGTATGATCAGCACCGAAGGCTTCAGCAGCAAGCTCCTGTGCTTCTTTTATCATCCCTCGAGGTGAATGTAAATCATCGAGAGGTTCTATATTAATGAGGTCAATGCTTAATGCATTGTCGCCAATGAATGCTCTAAATTCAGGATCCATTCCGGCTCCTTTTTTATGGCCTGGAATGTGAAATTGGACTGGATTGGTTGCTGCGTGTTTTTTTAGTCCAGTATATAAGGGTGTATCATGTTGTGACAATTGCTTTCCCACCTTCATCGAAATACCTGCTATTATTGTGCCAATTACAGCAGATTTCATTGCATAAAACAAAAGAATTATATTATGAACTGATCGGAATGTAAAGCATAAAATCAATCGGTTTCTGATCAAACAGATGCTATAATAAAAGTTCAAATGAGAAATGAGTGTTAAAGTGAGGGACAAGTAAATGGAATATCAATATCCAATGGATGTCGACTGGACGACAGAGGAAAAAATTGCAGTCATTTCATTTTTTCAGGCTGTTGAAAAAGCCTATGAAAAAGGAATTGCGAAGCAGGAGTTATTAGATGCTTATAAACGATTTAAAGAGGTTGTGCCATCAAAAGCAGAGGAAAAAACGCATTGTGCAGCGTTTGAAAAGGGAAGCGGGTATTCCCCTTATCGTGCAGTGAAAACCGCAAGAGAGGCAGAAGAGACTGCTATTATACGTATGTAAAAAACGAGCCTATAAAGGCTCGTTTCAGCGTGCAGACAAACCCTCGCATTCGGTGTCAGGCCTGCGTGCCGGTGCTCACGAATGTCAAATTCGCTCCGCGCCGGTACTCGTCCTTCCTAGACTTCAAAGGTTTTCTATCACGCTGAAAAAGAAGACAAAGGGCTAAAATCAAAATCATTTTAGCCCTTTGTCAACAATTTGAATCGAGCCTATAAGGGCTCGTTTTTTTATACAGATTCTTTCTGTGTGAAGCGGTATAGATACGTCAGCGTGCGGAAGGCATTTTCGATTTTCGATAGGAATTCTTCATTATTCATTTGAACGACTTCCTCTCTAGGCAGCTGAATGCCGCACAGAAGCTCGGCTTTCTTCACTGTTTGAACACGTTCAAAAAGCGTTTTCAGCTGTTCGGAATCTAGTTCGCTGTGACGCATGACATCTGGTTTCATATGATCTTTAGACCAAACAAAATCTTGCGGTATTTTCTGTTGGATGGTGTCTAGCTCTTTTTCAAATAGCTGGCCGTACTCACCCTTAACTGGAGATTCATAAATGAGCGCAAACCAGACAAAGACATGTGTTTTCCAAAGCCCAATTTGAAAATGAGGGAGCTTTTTATATCCGCGCTTACTGTTTGCAAAAGCAACCCATGTATCATTTGGCGGGTTGACAGATCTTCTAGCATGCTTTGCGACGTGTACAAACATTTCGTCTCCTGTAATAGAAGAAAGAAGTGGTGCAAAATGTTCGCCAAGTGCCTCAAGCTTTGGACGGACTCTTTCTTTTAATACAGTCATTCGTTCATCTAAACCATCAACTGTGAATGTTTCAAAATCTTCATCTCTAAAACGTATTTCACTCATGTTATGCCTCCTGTATCTTTTCGCTGATCATATTTTATCATAGCTTGGGTCAAGCTCAAAAAAAGATGCACCGTCAGATAAAAGATTGTAAAGGGCGTGGTGCAGCGTTTAAAACCTTTCATTTTGTGGTACATCATTAATAGGTAAAGACACAATTTTCAGAATGTCGTTGCGGTTATGCGATCGCTTCATACGATATAAGCAAGAACCATTTCTCTTATCGATTGAATTTTTATCAATGAAAACTGACAAGGAATGAATCATTCTCTGGAAGGGGCGTTGACCAATGAAGCAAATCGTGAAGCAGGGCTATAGACAGGAGAAGAAAAATCGCATCGCTGTGTGGAGATTAGAGGTTGATTATGAGCTTTCTACGCTTCATGAAGCCATCGAACAAAAAGATGACATCCAAATCGAACGCAGCAAACGAAAGCTTGAGCGCCTAAGAAAAGAATGGGAGCAGCTTCAAGGGTAAAACAGCGTGAGGTAAAAACGAACCAATTCATCGGTTCGTTTTTGTATGAAGCTGCTTTTTTCTTGCTTTTACGTACATAATATCAGTATGCTATTACAAATAGGTCCTACATAGAAAAGAGGTTTACAATCTGATGACAAACTGGGTGGAAATTGACCATCTTGCAAAGCTCTGGGTAAAAGAAGCAGGAAGCCGTATTAAAGCGTCCATGCAGGAAGGTCTATCAATTGAAACAAAATCAAATCCAAATGATCTAGTCACGAATATCGATAAAGAAACAGAACGTTTTTTTATTGAAAAAATACAGTCGACATTTTCAGATCATCACATTTTAGGAGAAGAGGGACAAGGGGAAGAGGTCACCTCACTCGATGGAATTGTGTGGATCATTGATCCGATCGATGGCACAATGAACTTTGTCCATCAAAAACGCAACTTTGCCATTTCAATCGGGATATTTGAAAATGGTGTGGGGAAAATCGGTCTTATTTATGACGTCATTCATGACGAGCTCTACCATGCCATTAAAGGAGAAGGAGCCTATATGAACGATATCCTGCTCCCTCCATTAAAAGATGTGGAGATTGAAAAAGCCATTGTGGGTATTAATCCGACATGGGCGATTGAAAGCCCTTATTTTGACGCCAAACCATTTGCCCGTCTTGTGCGTGACGTGAGAGGGACACGAACGATTGGATCAGCTGCCCTTGAGCTTGCTTATATTGCAAGCGGCAGAAGTGACGCATATGTCACCTTAAGGCTTGCGCCGTGGGATTATGCAGCGGGCTGCGTACTGCTTGATGAAGTAGGGGCCGTTTACTCAAATATTCACGGAGAACGTCTTACGTTCCTAGACAAAAACAGTATAGTGGCTGGAAATCGATCCATTTGTGAAAAAATCTTGCATGATTACATAAAAGGAAGCGGAAATAAAAAATAAACGACATCACTTCATGAGAATGAAGTGATTTTTTGTTTTTCCTGAAACTTTTTGGTAAGGCAGATGTCTATACGAATGAGGCCTTAATTTCATGTAAAGGATTGTGTATCAATGTTTGATTTGTTTAGTGATTTATCGCTCCATTTTGAAAGGTATTTTATTTTAAATGAGTACAGTATCCACATCATTCAATGGTGTGTACTTGGACTATTTGTCCTGTTCGTAACACTCCCCATATGGAAAGAAAAGAGGAGTAGTTATGTATTTTATGCTGGAATCGTATTAAGAGTTGTTCTGCTTGGCGGGATGACAGTTGAAATGATCCACCAAGTTCTGTCTAGACAGTATACGATCGAAACATTTGAAGTGCTGACAGATTTTATGCAATTTCTCATTTATGGGTATGTCTTGCTTGCATCACTGTACTATGTGATTACTCTTCCTTATTTAAAAAATAAAGGTATGTTCTTTGTTTTTGATTTATCTGTATTACTTCTGCCTTTATGTCAAACAGTGTTTATTGTGTTTGCTGAAAGCAAAAAGTTCTTTCTTAGCGGTGATACGGGGCTAGTATGGAGAGATATGATCACCATTTTGGTTATGGTTTGCTTTGCCGCTTTGCTGCTGCACCTTTTCTTTCGCTTGTTTTGGCACTGGAAGTGGAAGGAATTGCTGTTGTTCTATGGCCTAATTTTCGCAGCCTTGCTTTATATATTTTATCCTTCTATTTCGAAGTATGAACTTCAATCGACATTTAAATCGATTGTCATTTTAGCGGCAGCAGCAGGAAGCTTTTTGACGATTTATTTGTTATCTGCTTTACTACGGGACAAGCTGAGATTAAGGCAGTGGGGCGCTGGTTGTATAGCTGTCTTTTTTCTGCTGTTACTCAACCCGGTTGTCAATATTCCTCATACCATGTTCCAATTTACCAAAACGGAACTGGTAGATACTTTTTCAGAAGAATATCGCCCTTTATCAGCAGTGAGTGCAAAAGCATTCGCTTCAAAATTTGTACCAGAGGATCAATCGCTTTATTTAAATGCTAGTCATCAGCCTATCCCTTATCATTACGTGTTTGCAGATGATCAGTATGAAGTGAATATTTCTGCGTTTACAGGTGAATTAAGCGGATATTCTTATCGAGGTCGTGTAGAGGGAAAGGAGATGACCGATAAAGAATATAGGAAAAAAACCATTGAATTTTTCGAAAGAAGCGGGCGGTCAATCGATCTACAGCGTATTCAATTAGCTGTAAAAAAAGAGGACGGTGAGACGAATGTTCTTCTTCTGCCAAAAATGTCTCAGAATGAACGTGGCAGCTTTGCGTTTGCCACTTGGAAAAAAGGGACCCTTCGACAAGCGCAATACGAAAACGCCATCTTTCAATTAAAGGATATAGACGGAATCCATTTAACAGAAACGGAGATAAAAAACAGGATCAACAGTATTTATAAACATTTAAATTTAAAGCCGCCAGCTTATCAAATCACAGGCATTGATGAATTTTATTTTAATTGGCAGCATGAAGTGAGGGTCACAACTAAAGATCAATCGGAGTTTCTGTTTAATGGCTCAACAAAAGAAGTTATCAGCTTTAAGCTGTCAAAAGCGATTCTTCAACAGAAAAAAGGGAACGTCAGCGATGAAGATTTGTTAAAAATCATAGGGAAAACGCCAAAAGACGTAAGGAAAGAAACAGGTACTAGTGAAAGCAAACAATATACGTTTAACCGTTCCTCTCATGTCGTCAATCTGTTTAAAGGGGATGATGGAATTGAGTTGAGAGTACAATCAGATTCTTCAATCCCGCACGCAGTATCTAATCAAGATCGGGAGGACGTCTATCAGCAAGTACTTAAAAGGTATAAACCATATACGATTTATAAAAAACAAATAAAACCTGTGAAGATGATCGACAAAGAAGGGAACATCGACATTTCATGGCTTGTCATCATCCAAACCTTCGGATCAAATGAGCATAAAATCTATGAAGTGAATGGACGAACAAAAGAGGTGCATCGTTTTGACAGATAAAGAAAAACAAGCCATCTTTCAAGACTTATATGAACTGTATCAAGAAGGGGATCTGGGAGCCGAGGCCGCCAGCTGGATGAAGGCACACGAACAGCAATTTCAGCATGTGGACGCGGGTAAAAAGCAGTCTTCAGCGCCGATGAAAGGTCAGAATGACTATGACGAGTTAAAACGTATGAAAGGGTTTATTTACTCGTTATATTTCTTTTTTATCGTTTTATCGATTTGGATGACTGTGTGGTTTTATTTTTGATGTCCAGACCAGCAGACCAAATTGAAAAAATCTATGAAGAATATTTTCAGGAAATCACTAAATATTTATATCGCCGGACGGGAAATATGGAAACGGCCAAGGACCTTGCGCAGGACGTATTTATAAAGGCACTGCATGGGTTGTCCTCCTTTAAGGGACATTCTAGTATGAAAACATGGCTTTATACCATTGCATATCACACATTTGTGAATGATTATCGCCGAAAAATAAAATGGACTTTTACGAACGTAGAAGAAATGGATTTCTTAGAGCAGCAGTCGTTCACGACACCAGAAGATCACATCGAAACACAAACTGACATCGAAAGGCTGTGGCATCATATTTATCAGCTGAAGGATTCCTACCGGGAGGTCCTTATTTTAAGAGATATTCAAGAATTGTCATATGAAGAAGTAGCTGAAATTCTGAATTGGACTTTATCTAAAGTCAAAACAACCCTTCATCGAGCCAGATTAGAGCTGAAGCGAATGCTACATTGTGAGGAGTTCAATAAATGAGCTGTTATTTGATTGAAGAATTGTTACCACTTTATATAGAGGGGGACACAAGTGCAGAAACAAATAAAATTGTTGCAGAGCACTTACAATCCTGCGAGAGCTGCCAACACCTTTATCACGAAATGAAAGAGCCAATAACCTTTATACAAACTCCTGATCTCATGCCATATATAGATGAAAAGGAAGAAAGAAGAAAATTTGAAAAGCGCTACTATGGCAAGCTGTTATATCGAGCAAGTATCGCGTTTTGTATAGGATATGTCGTGATGATCATTCTTTATTGGCTGAAATAAAAAACCCCCATCTGGATAAACCAGGTGGGGATTTTTCTAGCTTAGCTTAATTTTTCTTTCGCAATTTGAACTGCATCATAGAACGTTTTCAATTGCTCTTGAGGAATTTTCTTAAGCATTTGGTTGAAAACAAGTAATTCAGTAGAGCTGAATCCAAGACCTTTTGCGATTTTTGAATCAATCACAACGTTTCCTTTTTTGTCTAGAACAAGGGCATCACCAGCAAGATCAGCAATTCTGATCACTGATTTGAAAAGCTTTTCGAATTTAGCCGCTTCTTCTTTTGTAAGACCAAGTTCAACAGCTTTTGCTGCATCAAAAACCAATTTCCCTTTTTCGTTTTTAGTGATGCTTTCACTGAAAACGATTGTAAGAACAGCTGCGCGATCTAAGAATTTCTCAGCAGTCGCCGCTTCTTCTTCAGTTAGTCCGAGCTCAACAGCTTTTTTCACATCAAATGTGTAGTTGTTGTCTTCCTCAACAAATGAATTGATGAGAATGTTGATGACACGCTCGTTTTTCTCCAATAATTCTTTAATGATTTGCTGCTGTTCAAAAGGAATTCCTTTGAAAGTTGCAGCGCTTGCTTGCCCAGGAGCTACTGTTGTGAAAGTAAGAATGATAGCTAAAGCGAAAAATACAACAGAGCTGAGCGATTTGCTCAAAAACTTCTTCATGCTTCTTTTCTCTCCCTTTTCTGTTAAATTTTGTTGCAAGAAAAGCATACCATGAGAAACTTTGTGGAAGAATAGGAAAATTGTAACTTTATGTTTGATTTTGGAGAACTATAAAAGTTCTTGTCGAAAAATGGAGGGGTTCAGATTGCTTACTTTTGTCAACTCTTCAAGATACGTTCCGTCTGATGAATGAAGCTTTCATAGGTGATTTGTCTTGCTTTTACTCAAAATAAAAAGCCTTCTACATGTAGAATGTAAAAGGCTTTTCACTAATTTTATGATTGCACGTTTAATTTTCTTTTTAATGTAAATCCTGTACCCATGAAAATCATGGCGAACACGATACTTAAACATATGCCCAGTATGTTTTTTTCTGCAAGAGTTACCCCAATAAACGCCATACTGACAACTGCAAGTAATGCACATAATAATAGAAGCCATTTGATTTGTTTCATATGTCCCCATCCCTTTTTTTAGAGTTAATATAAGTTTACAGAAAAACGATCGGCATTTAAAGGGGATTGTGATATAATATGAAAGTTATCTAATTATTTTAGGAGATGAAAATGTGAAACTTCGAAAAGACCTTCGCAACATCGCAATTATTGCCCACGTTGACCATGGTAAAACGACGCTTGTTGACCAATTGCTCCATCAAGCTGGTACTTTCCGTGCGAATGAAAATATCGCTGAGAGAGCCATGGATTCAAATGATTTAGAGCGAGAGCGCGGTATTACGATTTTAGCTAAAAATACTGCGATAAATTATAAAGATACACGCATTAATATTTTAGATACACCAGGACACGCCGATTTCGGTGGTGAAGTTGAGCGTATCATGAAAATGGTAGATGGTGTACTCCTTGTTGTGGATGCTTATGAAGGCTGTATGCCTCAAACACGCTTTGTGCTGAAAAAAGCACTTGAGCAAAACTTAACACCAATCGTTGTCGTCAATAAAATTGACCGCGACTTTGCTCGTCCGGCTGAAGTAGTCGATGAAGTGATTGACTTGTTCATTGAATTGGATGCAACAGAAGAACAGCTTGAGTTCCCAGTTGTCTATGCATCAGCAATCAATGGTACAGCAAGTAACGATGCGAGCAAGCAAGATGAAAACATGGAATCTTTGTTTGAAGCTATTGTGAACCATATTCCTTGCCCGGTTGATAACCATGAAGAGCCGCTTCAATTCCAAGTGGCGCTACTTGATTACAATGATTATGTTGGCAGAATTGGAATTGGCCGTGTATTCAGAGGAACAATGCAAGTAGGACAGCAGGTAGCCTTGATGAAAGTCGACGGCACTGTGAAACAATTCCGCGTGACAAAGATCTTTGGTTTCCAAGGGTTAAAACGAGTGGAAATCAACGAAGCGAAAGCGGGAGATCTTGTCGCTGTATCTGGAATGGAAGACATCAACGTAGGTGAAACGGTTTGTCCGGTAGAACACCAAGAGGCACTTCCAATCCTTCGTATTGATGAGCCGACACTTCAAATGACGTTTGTTGTAAACAACAGCCCATTTGCAGGCCGTGAAGGAAAATACGTGACATCACGTAAAATCGAAGAGCGTTTAGAGCAGCAGCTTCAAACAGACGTCAGTCTTCGTGTAGATCCAACTGATTCACCTGATGCTTGGGTTGTTTCTGGACGCGGAGAGCTTCACTTATCCATTCTCATTGAGAATATGAGACGTGAAGGATTTGAATTACAAGTATCGAAGCCAGAAGTTATTGTAAAAGAAGTTGATGGTGTTCGATGTGAGCCTGTAGAGCGCGTTCAAATTGATGTACCAGAAGAGCATACTGGCTCTGTTATGGAATCAATGGGTGCAAGAAAAGGTGAAATGATTGACATGATCAACAATGGTAACGGTCAAGTTCGCCTGATCTTTACAGTGCCATCACGTGGTTTAATTGGATATACAACTGAATTTCTTTCATTAACTCGTGGTTTTGGTATTTTGAACCATACGTTTGACAGCTACCAGCCAATGCAGTCTGGTCAAGTTGGCGGACGCCGTCAAGGTGTACTTGTTTCAATGGAAACAGGTAAAGCGACTGCTTACGGAATCCAAGGTGTTGAAGAGCGCGGTGTGATCTTCGTTGAGCCGGGTACTGAAGTATACCAAGGGATGATTGTTGGAGAGCATAACCGTGAGAACGACCTTGTTGTAAACGTAAGCCGTATGAAACAACAAACAAACGTACGTTCAGCGACGAAAGATCAAACAGTTAGCATGAAAAAACCTCGCATTATGTCACTTGAGGAATCTCTTGAGTACTTGAATGAAGACGAATACTGTGAGGTTACTCCTGAATCAATTCGTCTTAGAAAGAAAATTTTAGACAAAAACGAACGTGAGAGAGCAGCGAAGAAGAAAAAGCTAGCAGGATTATCTTAATTCCATGAAGAATTAAAAAGATAGAACCCTGAAAGATAAGGGGAGGGAATCTTTTTGAATGATCAGGAAGTAAGTGAAAATCTATCCTTTTTCGCGATGCTGTTTCGTGTCGATGAAAATCCGCAAACAGGGATGTGGCTCCTATATGGCACCATCCTTGTTTTAGCGATTATTGTTTTTAAGCTCGGCTTTGCAAGACGTTTACCGATTTTAAAAGCGCTCGTGATTTATTTGTTTTTGATTTTTGGCTGCACGTTTCTCACATTTCTAGGAATCTTCCTGCCAGTAGCGGAAGGACTGGTTGTGGCAGCTGCCATTTTGATTATTTATAAAATACGGCTGCATCGTGCGAAAAAAGAAGGAACAGTCAATACGTAAAAAAAGACCTGAACATGTGTCAGGTCTTTTTTTATGTCTTTTGTTCTTTCTTTCCTTTTTTCTTCTTTTTCTCTTTTGTCGCAGGATCCTGATAAAGAGAGAATCTGCCGGTTTTGATGCGAGCTTCTGTCTTTATTTTAATGCGTTCTTGGCAGTCATCGCACATATATGTATGAATTGGCCGGTTTCTTAACCGTTTCGCAACGAGTGTATCATCATCAATGGTTTCAAGCTTTTCACATAATGAGCACTTCACTCTCATCATTTTCACCTCACTTTAATGCATTTATTATAGCATGTTTTCCAGCTACTTAAAATCAGCGTAGAAAAAGGCTTATATCACAGGAGATATAAGCCGTTCTCATTAGTTCTTCTGATTCATATGATGGTTTGATTGGTCGTTCTGATTTTTTTCTAACTGTTTTTGATCTCGTTCTTTGAGCTGATTATTCGGATCATTTGTCGGATCCTTTTCATTACGGTCGATCTCATTTCTCGGCATCTCTGGCATCACGCGGCCGACAATGGCAGCCAGTTCATCCATAATACCGCTTACCGGACGACCTGCTTGAATTTCTTTGCCCATTTCTTTTAAACGGCTGACTGTATCCGGATCAGCAACCACAACAGCATTTGCACCTTCCGGGTCATTTCTCAGCGCTTTTGCAACTGAATATTTAATGGTTTCTACTTTGCTTCTATCTAAATCATCTTTTACATCAATACCAACAACAGCATAGCGTCCGATGACGATTGCCGTTGCATCATTGACATCTGCTACGTGCTCAGTCACATTGACAAGATGCTGCGCAACATCTGTGGATGGGCGGGCTTGATCTGTCTTTTTCTTCGATGAGTCAGACACCCTTACTAAGTGCTGGCGTCCATCTTGCTTGTCCAGCGCCTCTGGCTTTTCCTGCTGCTGGCAAGCGCCTAACAGAATGATCGTTTGAATCATGAATAATGTTAAAAATAGTCGCATCTAAATTCCCTCCTTCACAAACTGTATGATTTATTTTATTGTTGAATTAACCTTCTAACTTTATTCATGAAAACATATATTTTAACAATCGTTTTGGGAAAGACAAGGATGAATGAAACCCCGATCAGGAGGCGAAGGACCTGAGTAAAATTTATGTATTAGACACAAATGTGTTATTACAGGATCCGAATTCAATCTTTTCATTTGAAGACAACGAGGTCGTCATTCCGGCCGTTGTGTTAGAAGAAGTAGACTCGAAAAAGAGATACATGGACGAGGTTGGGCAAAACGCCCGGCGCGTCTCACGTTTAATCGACGGTTTGAGATCGAAAGGGAAACTGCATGAAAAAATTACACTAGAATCAAAAGGGACGCTGCGCATCGAGCTGAATCACCGCTCTTTCCATGAACTTCAAGAAATTTTTATTGAAAAAACGAACGATAATCGGATTTTAGCGGTCGCGAAAAATTTGAGCTTAGAGGAAGAAACAAAGCCTCACGGCCGGCCTGTCATTTTGGTCAGTAAGGATGTCTTAGTCAGGGTAAAGGCAGATGCTATAGGTCTCCAAGCAGAGGACTTCTTAAGTGATCGTGTGCTGCAAAACGAAGACATTGATAACGGCTATCATGAGCTCTATATTCCGACCGAGCAATTGAATACATTTTATAAGCAAAGTCAATTGCCGATAAAAGAAGTCACAAGTGCACCATTAAACCCTCATCAATTTGTCATTATGAAGGGGAATGAAGGCGGTTCTGCTTTAGGAATGCTTGATCAAAAGGCAGAGCATGTGAAACGGCTTATTTATGATCAAGAGCATGTTTGGGGAATCCGTCCGAAAAATGTTCAGCAGACGATGGCCCTAGAGCTGCTATTGCGACGTGATATTCCGCTTGTGACATTGATCGGAAAAGCGGGTACTGGTAAAACACTCCTTGCACTTGCTGCCGGATTAATGCAGACAGAGGATCTCGGCATGTTTAAAAAACTGATCGTAGCCCGTTCCATTGTCCCTGTTGGCAAGGATTTAGGCTACTTGCCGGGTGAAAAGGAAGAGAAACTCAGACCATGGATGCAGCCGATTTATGACAACCTGGAATTTTTATTTAATACAAAAAAACCTGGTGAACTTGATGCCATTTTGGCGGGAATTGGTTCTATTCAAGTGGAAGCTTTAACGTATATCCGTGGAAGAAGTATTCCTGATCAATTTATTATCATTGATGAGGCGCAGAATTTAACGAAACACGAGGTAAAAACATTATTAACGCGCGTCGGAGAGGGAAGTAAAATTGTGCTGATGGGGGACCCGGAGCAGATTGATCATCCTTATTTAGACAGCTTAAATAATGGGCTTACGTATGTCATTGAGCGGTTCAAAGGTCAGCAAATATCTGGACATGTCAAGCTTGTCAAAGGAGAAAGGTCTGGACTTGCACAGCTTGCAGCTGATTTGCTGTAGTCCAGACCCTCTGTCTTATGTAATGATGAGCTCTTTGACACCTTTTATCGGCTGAGTGAGGTTGGACTGATCTGCGAAATAAACGTGGATTGGTCCTTCTTCTGTCATCGGCTTCCCATTTTGGCTGAAATGTGCAATGCTTTCCATTGCCTGAGAAAGCGGAACAGCAATTGTCTCTGTTTCTGTGACAAATTCGCATGTGTCTGCATGTTCAAGCGGTTCTGCATTTTTCAGCATATCACCCAGCTTCATTCCGAAGCTGCCTGTGATGAGTCTTTCCTTTTCGTACTTCTTCTCTGTTTTTAAAGTGGGTGGAAGTGTTTGTCCTTCTCTGATCACCCGCTCTTGGTCAAGCTCCTGATCCAGCTGACTTTCTTCATTTGCCATGCTTTTTTCAAAAAATGAATCCATTAAAAATTTGCGGTCATCAAAAATCCATACACTTGGATCAATGGTGATCTTGTATTTTACGTTCCCCTTAATTTGAATGATGCTCATGTTCAAGACAACCCCTTTCCAACATAAATTATAGAAGTTTTCGCCTGCTTTGTCACTTTCATAAACATGCTTTTCCTTGTACACACTAATCGTACATGAAAGATAGAGAGGATGTTGGGCATGGCATGTCGTGACAATGAAGAGCTTCAGCGATTTGTAGAAGAAGCAAAAAAAGTGGCCAAAGATGGCAAAGTAGCATCCTATATTCCCGCTCTCGCTAAAGCGGATCAGACGGATTTATCTGTGGCTGTTTACCATGTGAGTAATACTTGCCACTCGGCAGGAGATGTAGATAAACGCTTTACCCTGCAAAGTATTTCTAAAGTATTAGCCCTTGCGCTCGTACTCTCAGAAGAAGGGCCAAAAAAAGTCTTTCAATTTGTTGGACAAGAGCCAACAGGTGATCCGTTTAATTCAATGATAAAGCTGGAAACAGCAAGTCCGAATAAGCCGCTGAATCCAATGATTAATGCAGGAGCGCTTGCAGTCACAAGCTTAATAAGAGGAGCGACTCCGCAAGATCAGCTGAACCGCTTGCTCCGCTTTATTAGAGAGCTCGCAAATGATAAAAGCATTACATACTGCAAGGAAACAGCCGCATCCGAATTTGAGACATCGATGATTAACCGGGCTATGTGCTATTATATGAAGCAATATCATATTATTAGAGGGAACGTAGAAGAGGTCATGGATGTGTATACGAAACAATGCGCCATCATGATGAACAGCTTAGATTTGGCGAAAATTGCTTGTGTTTTTTCATTAGATGGCAGACATCCAGAGACGGGCAAGCAAATTCTTTCAAAAGATGTCGCTAGAATTTGTAAAACCTTTATGGTGACGTGCGGCATGTATAATGCAAGCGGGGAATTTGCCATTAATATCGGCATACCTGCTAAAAGCGGTGTTTCAGGCGGGATTATGGGAGCGGCACCATATGATTTTGGGATCGGAATTTTCGGTCCTGCCCTGGATGAAAAAGGGAATAGTATTGCTGGGATTAAGCTGCTTGAGCTTATGAGTGAAAAATATGAGATGAGTATCTTTTAATGAGAAATGTCTTCTTTTTATTTTCACAAAGCGAACTGTACAAATCTGCTTGCAATTTTGGGCGTTTCGCTTTATGATAAATAGAAGAATTAGGTACTCGCCTGGGGAACGGAGGGATACTTTTGGCGTCAGAAATTTTAGTCGATCATCGGCAAAAAGCACTGGCTTTATTAAAATTGGATGCAGATAAAATTTTAAAATTGATCCAAGTGCAAATGGACAACTTAACGATGCCGCAATGTCCTCTTTATGAAGAGGTTTTAGATACTCAAATGTTCGGATTATCGAGAGAGATTGATTTTGCTGTCCGGCTTGGATTAGTTGATCAACATGAAGGCAAGAAACTACTCGATAAACTTGAGAGAGAGCTTTCCGCACTTCATGATGCGTTCACAAAAAAATAACGATTGAAAACTCAAACTTCCACAACATAAGTTTGAGTTTTTTTGTCCCCTATTTTCTTTTGATGGATTGACGGCAAACGGACTTGATTCTTTCATGAATGACGAACAATATAAAAGAGGTAAAACGGGATCAAACGGAGAAAATGTAGTAGAATAAGAACAGCTAAGAAGATATCAAGCAGTAGAAACAGACGTTAGGAAGAGGATTATATGTTAAAGAGAATGCTAAAATCGTATGA
Organism: Bacillus sp. FSL M7-0791; assembly: GCF_038627085.1. Taxonomy (NCBI): domain Bacteria; kingdom Bacillati; phylum Bacillota; class Bacilli; order Caryophanales; family Bacillaceae; genus Bacillus; species Bacillus sp. FSL M7-0791. The sequence continues at coordinate 1,384,989 of NZ_CP152022.1, forward strand.
CTACTCATTATTGTTCGCCATTATCTTAATCAGCGCATTTGGTTTGGTTATGGTGTATAGCTCAAGTATGATTACATCTGTTATCAGATACGATGCCGCGCCAGATAACTTTTTTAAGAAACAGCTCTTATTTATGATTGTTGGAGCAGTCATCTTGATCTTTACAGCATTAGTTCCATATCAGCTGTTTTCAAATAAGAAATTCCAGATTGGTATGCTGCTGATTTCAGTTTTTTCCCTCATCTATGTGTACTTTGGCGGTCATATTGCAGGGAACGCAAGAAGCTGGATCAAATTAGGCCCTTTTAGTCTTCAGCCAGCTGAATTTGTAAAGATTGTCGTCATCATCTATCTTGCTGCGGTGTATGCCAAAAAGCAGCATTATATTGATCATATTTTAAGAGGTGTCACGCCTCCAATCGTGATTGTCTCTATCCTGTGCGGATTTATCATTTTGCAGCCAGACTATGGGACAGCCTTTATCATTGGCATGATTGCCCTTGCGATGATTTTATGCTCAGGCTTTAGCGGCAAAACGCTTGCGAAGCTGCTGGCGCTATTTAGTGCAGTAATGGTCGTCGTGACCCCGTTTATTATTCTTTTTTGGGATAAAATTTTCACGCAAAATCGTCTCGGACGTTTTGAGAGTTTCCAAGATCCATTTAAAGATGCAGGGGCTACTGGGCATCAATTGATTAATTCATATTATGCGATTGGATCAGGCGGCTTTTTTGGACTCGGTCTAGGAGAAAGCGTTCAAAAGTACGGGTATCTTCCAGAACCGCACACAGACTTTATCATGGCAATTATCTCAGAAGAGCTTGGTTTTTTCGGCGTGTTTTTTGTTCTCGCTCTTCTTGGTTTCATCGTCGTGAAAGGTTTTTATATTGCGAGGAAGTGTGAAGATCCGTTTGGAAGTTTGCTTGCAATAGGAATTTCCTCCATGATTGCGATCCAAACTTGTATCAATTTAGGCGGTGTTTCAGGTCTTATTCCAATTACTGGGGTGACACTTCCGTTTATCAGCTACGGGGGATCGTCTATCATTTTACTTAGCATCTGTATGGGAATGCTGCTGAATATCAGCATGTTTACTGAATATAAAGAGCGTTACAAAAAGAAAAAATCAATGAGCAAACCAGCGGTTGAAAAAAATGGATTGCAGAAAACTTTGAATCTTTAGAAAACAAAAGTGTACAGTTTTCATTTCTTCCTTTATTATAGAGTACATATAAAATTTTAAGGGATATGGAGGAGTGAGAATGTCACAGAGAACAATTCAAAAGGTTCTAGTTGCAAACAGAGGGGAAATCGCTATCAGAGTCTTCAGGGCCTGTACGGAGCTCAATTTACGTACAGTGGCCATTTATTCCAAAGAAGACTCGGGCTCTTATCATCGCTATAAAGCTGATGAAGCATATCTAGTTGGAGAAGGGAAGAAACCGATTGATGCCTACCTCGATATCGAGGGGATCATCGAAATTGCAAAACGAAATGACGTGGATGCGATTCATCCAGGCTACGGATTTTTATCCGAAAACATTCATTTTGCAAGACGATGCGAAGAGGAAGGCATTCAATTTATCGGTCCAACTTCTCAGCATTTAGATATGTTTGGAGATAAAGTAAAGGCGAGAGATGAAGCGAAAAAAGCTGGTATTCCAGTCATTCCAGGAAGTGACGGACCAGTTGATTCGGTCGAAGAAGTCGAAAAATTCGGTGAAGAATACGGTTACCCGTTTATTATTAAAGCTTCACTAGGCGGCGGCGGCCGGGGTATGCGGATTGTCAGATCAAAAGAAGAGCTGAAGGAAGCCTATGACCGTGCGAAGTCAGAGGCAAAAGCTGCTTTTGGAAATGACGAAGTATACGTTGAAAAGCTGATTGAAAATCCAAAACATATTGAAGTGCAGGTGATTGGAGACAATCACGGCAATATCATTCATTTATACGAGCGTGACTGCTCTGTTCAAAGGCGGCATCAAAAGGTCATTGAAGTGGCGCCAAGTGTGTCTCTAACAGATCAATTGCGTGAAGATATTTGCGAAGCGGCTGTCCAGCTGGCCCAAAATGTATCGTACATTAATGCAGGGACTGTAGAATTCCTAGTTGCAAATGGAGAGTTTTACTTTATTGAAGTCAATCCAAGGGTGCAGGTAGAACACACGATCACAGAAATGATCACAGGTGTCGATATCGTTCAAACCCAAATTCTTGTTGCAAAGGGGCATAACCTTCACAGCAAAGAAGTTGGTATTCCAAAGCAAGAAGATATCTTTACACACGGCTTTGCCATTCAATCAAGGGTCACAACAGAAGATCCTTTAAATGACTTTATGCCAGACACAGGAAAAATTATGGCCTACCGCTCAGGTGGGGGATTTGGTGTACGTCTTGATACAGGGAACAGCTTCCAAGGTGCGGTCATTACACCTTATTACGACTCACTATTGGTCAAGCTGTCTACATGGGCGCTCACGTTTGATCAAGCGGCTGCTAAAATGGTTCGAAATTTACAAGAATTCAGGATTCGCGGAATTAAAACTAACATCCCATTTCTTGAAAATGTGGCTAAGCATGAGAAGTTCCTAAAAGGGGAATACGATACATCGTTTATCGACTCAACGCCAGAGCTATTTAATTTCCCTAAGCAAAAAGACCGCGGAACGAAGATGTTGACTTATATTGGTAACGTTACCATTAATGGGTTCCCAGGTATTGCGGAGAAAAAGAAGCCTCATTTTGACAAGCCAGACGTACCGAAGCTTCCTCTCAATCAAGAGATTCCGTCTGGGACAAAACAATTGTTAGATACGCATGGACCTGAGGGGCTTGCCAACTGGGTGAAAGAACAAAATAACGTCCTTTTAACTGACACAACCTTTAGAGATGCGCATCAGTCTCTGCTTGCGACACGCTTCAGAACACATGATTTAAAGAAAGTTGCCCAGCCGACAGCAGGTTTATGGCCAGAGCTGTTTAGTATGGAAATGTGGGGCGGGGCTACATTTGATGTTGCGTACCGTTTCTTAAAAGAAGATCCTTGGGAACGATTGAAAGAGCTTCGTCAAGAAGTGCCAAACACGCTGTTCCAAATGCTATTAAGATCATCAAACGCTGTCGGATATACAAACTATCCAGATAATGTGATCAAAGCATTTGTAAAAGAATCAGCCGAGGCAGGCATTGATGTGTTCCGTATTTTCGACAGCTTAAACTGGGTCAAAGGCATGACGCTTGCTATTGATTCTGTTCGGGAATCAGGCAAAGTGGCAGAGGCGGCGATTTGTTATACGGGGGATATTCTTGATCCATCTCGTCCAAAATATGATCTTGGGTACTATGTATCTCTTGCAAAAGAGCTTGAATCTGCCGGCGCACATATTTTAGGTATTAAAGATATGGCGGGGCTATTAAAACCGCAGGCAGCCTACGAGCTAGTCTCTGCTTTAAAAGATGAGCTTACGATCCCTATCCATCTTCATACGCATGACACGAGTGGAAATGGACTGTTCACCTATGCAAGAGCGATTGATGCAGGTGTTGATATTGTGGATGTTGCCGTCAGCTCTATGGCAGGACTCACATCGCAGCCAAGTGCAAGCTCACTTTATTATGCTTTAGATGGACATGAAAGAAAGCCAGACATGAATGTCCAATCTGTCGAACGCCTTTCTCAATACTGGGATTCCGTCAGAAAATACTATCATGAATTTGAAAGCGGCATGAATTCGCCTCATACAGAAATTTATGAGCATGAAATGCCTGGCGGTCAATATAGTAACTTGCAGCAGCAGGCGAAAGGTGTCGGTCTTGGCGAGCGCTGGAATGAAGTAAAGGAAATGTACAGACGTGTGAATGACATGTTTGGTGATATTGTAAAGGTGACACCATCCTCTAAAGTAGTTGGAGATATGGCACTTTATATGGTGCAAAATGATCTAACAGAAGAAGATGTTTATGAAAAAGGCGCAACACTAGACTTCCCGGATTCTGTTGTGGAATTATTTAAAGGCTATTTAGGCCAGCCGCATGGCGGATTCCCAGAAAAGCTACAAAAGCTGATTTTAAAAGGGGAAGAGCCTCTTACTGTCAGACCTGGTGAGAAGCTGAAGCCAGTGGACTTTGAAGACATTAAGAAGCAGTTCAAAGAATCTCATGACCTGGCGTTAACAGAGAAAGACGCAATTGCGTATGCCTTATATCCGAAAGTCTTTTCTGAATTTGTCCAAACAGCAGAAAGCTATGGTGACATCTCTGTTCTTGATACACCAACGTTCTTCTACGGGATGAGACTCGGAGAAGAGATTGAGGTAGAAATCGAAAAAGGAAAAACCCTGATTGTCAAACTCGTATCAATTGGTGAACCGAATCCAGATGCCACAAGAGTTCTTTACTTTGAGTTAAATGGCCAGCCGCGTGAAGTGGTGATTAAGGATGAAAGCATCAAATCCTCCGTTCAAGAAAAAATGAAGGCGGACCGTTCAAATCCAAATCACATCGCCGCATCGATGCCAGGCACTGTCATCAAAGTACTCGTCGAAAAAGGGCAGAAAATTTCACAAGGTGAGCATTTGATGATCAATGAAGCCATGAAAATGGAAACGACTGTACAAGCTCCATTTTCTGCGGTCGTAGATGAAATACATGTGACAAATGGAGAACCGATTCAAACCGGTGATCTGTTAATTGTATTAAAGCCTGAATAAGAAGCGAGACACATCCACCGTGATGTGTCTTTTTTTTGAGCGCATTAAAATGTGCAGCAGCAAGTGAGAGTGATTACACTATAGAGTGAGGTGAAGAAGGTTGGACAACATTGTTGTGATTTGGTTTCGCCGGGATATGCGATTAGATGATCATATCGCCTTATCAAAAGCGATCACATATGCAAAAAAACACGAGTGCAAATTATTTGCTCTTTATCATCTAGATCCATTTTTTACTGAAATGGACCTCGATTTAAACAACGAACATTTTTTTCAAAACTTGGCGCATTTCGTCAAGGTAGCAAGAGAATCTCAAATGTATATTCATCTTCTCTATGGAGATGTCTTGCGTGCCTTTCAGCAAGTTATCGATGTGTATGACATCAAAGCTGTCTTTTTTAATGAAGATCAAGTGGGAATCGGTCAAAAGCGTGACCATCAAGTAACCGCTTTTTTAGAAAAGAAGGGCATTCATGTGTCAAAATGGCAAGATACACACCTTCACGGGGCGCAAGATATTTTAAAAGCGGATGGCACTCATTATCAAGTGTTTACTCCATACTATCAATCATGGCGAAAGCAAGAGAAGCAGCCTGTGATAAAAGTTGACAAATCATTTCTCAATAGCGCTCATACGATTTGTGATGAGTCACTTTCACACAAAGGGAATGACAAACTGCGCAGTATAATCATGAGATGCTCAAGAAAATTTGATCAAATCGGCTCACGCAAAGCGATGAACACGCTGCATGACTTTATCCAAAAAAGACTAACACGTTACCATGAAAAACGAGATATTCCATCTGTTTTTGGAACGAGTAAGCTGTCACGGTTCTTAAAAACAGGGACCATCTCAATTCGAACGATCTTTCATGCGGTACATGAGGAAGCACTGTTTGAAGACGAGGGCAGAGAAACCTTTATCAAAGAGCTGGCGTGGCGAGATTTTTACCATATGATTTATGCTCATTATCCAGAAATGAAAGAAAAAGAAATCAATTCGGCGTTTCAAGGGATGAAATGGAATGAAGATGAGACGCTGTTAGAAGCATGGTGTAAAGGTGAAACAGGCTTTCCTCTCGTTGATGCAGGGATGAGACAGTTAAATGAGGAAGGCTGGATGCATAATCGTTTAAGGATGGTCACCGCCTCATTTTTAACAAAGGATTATTTGATTGATTGGAGAAAGGGAGAAGCGTATTTTGCAAAAAAGCTTGTGGATTATGATGAGGCTTCGAATATCGGAGGATTTCAGTGGGCAGCTTCTGTTGGGACAGATGCCGTGCCGTACTTCCGTATTTTTAACCCAACGACCCAGTCGAAGCGGTTTGATCCAAGCGGGGAATATATTAGAAAATATGTACCAGAGCTAGAGCATGTTGATGAAAAATGGATTCATGAACCAAGTAAAATGCCGACTGATGAACAACTGAAATCGAGCTGTGTACTAGGGGATACATACCCGCTGCCAACAGTTGATCACCAGGAAAGACGCAAAAAAGCCATCTTGCTATTCGAAGAAGCAAAACAACAATAAAAAATCCCCCTCTCCACATGAAAGGGGGATACAATTCTTATCTAAATGGCTCTTTGCTTTCATATTTAAACCGGGCAATGAGTAAGCAGAAGTAGCATAGTACCCCAAACAAACAAGAAATAAAGAATGAATGAGCCAGCGCATAACCAAGTGCAAGCTGAGAATAAACAGACATCACACCTGAAATGGCTTGAAGTGTAATCAGAATGGCTGAGATAATCCACCCATAATAAAGCTGCTTCTGTTCTTTATAATGTTTCATGGCATGGAACATTGCGACAAATATCCAGACGAATAAAAGAAGTGCTGCTGCTCGGTGAGACATTTGAACCCACTGATTAAAATACGTTGGAAGCGCACCGTCTTTTGAACAAAACGGGAAGACAGAACAAGCAAGGCTTGACTTTGTATGTCTCACATAGGCGCCCGTATATACCACGATATACGTATACGTGATCAACCCATAAATATGGAACTGCATTTTTTTGCCGATATGAAGCGGCTTCACAAGCTTTGTTTCAGATCTGGTTGCTTCAAAGACAAGAAGTGCAAGCAGTAATACTGAAGCAAATGAAATGAGTGAAATACCGAAGTGCAGTGCCATTACAAGTGCGTTAGAACCAAATACGACGGCAAGAGCTCCTAACAGCGCTTGAAGCATTAAGAATATAATGGACATGATGACCAAAAATTTGGTTTCACGGAATACTGGACTAATTTTTTTCCAGCATAAGACCGCCAGTGCCAGAACAAGAATGGTGGAAACCCCTGTTGACATGCGGTGACTCCATTCGATGATGGAAGCGGGGTTCATTTCAGGAAAGAAACGACCGTGGCAAAGGGGCCACTGTCTACCGCAGCCAAGACCCGAACCGGTTTTCGTCACAAGCGCACCGCCAATCAGTACGATCAGCATCACAAACGTTGTGATCACGCTCAATAGCCTTAAAGCAAATTTCATCAAATTATTTCACCTTCTCTAAAAAACTTCTGATGTAAATGAAAACCTCACATGCTCTCAAGTTTAAGCCAAATGCGTGTTCTGTTGCAATTCATAATGACCAAAGTTCACAAAAAAATGATATGTTAGTTCACAAAGTTTACAGATTTAGAGTGCTTGATCTTTCTTTGACAGTCTGATAGAAATAGAGGAGAGAATATTTCATTTTGCACCGCCTTCTGAAACACACATATATCCTAATAAATTCACGAAAAGTTCACAAATAACTTCAAGTTTGTCGTTTATTATTTAATAGGATGTTTTTTTACAGCTGTTTATCTTGTATGATAGAGTTGTAATGATTTTACGTGTCATTCGTTCGTTTGAAGGTTTGGGCAAGGGAGGTTATACACATTGGCAAATTCCAAAACAGCCGCGGAAGCAGCTATTCATGGACAAATAGAAGAAACAACAGCGTGGAAAGATTTTCTTGCTCTGATTAAAATGGGCATCGTCAATTCCAATTTCATTACGACATTTACTGGAATGTGGCTTGCTTTTTATTTTACAGATATGAGTTTTCTTGGAAATCTTGATATTGTGCTGTTAACAATGATTGGTTCTTCTCTTATTATTGCCGGTTCATGCGCAATTAATAATGCGTTTGACCGTGATATTGATATATTAATGGAAAGAACAAAAACAAGACCGACGGTTACAGGTAAAATTCAGCCGGGGCAAGCGTATGCATTTGGCATTCTGCTTGTTGTATTAGGACTCATTATGCTTCTGATGACAACCATTACATCAGCAGTGATTGGATTTATTGGAGTCTTTACTTATGCGGTTCTTTACACCATGTGGTCTAAACGCCACTACACCATCAATACAGTTATCGGAAGTGTATCTGGCGCGGTTCCGCCATTAATCGGCTGGACAGCTGTCACAGGTACAATCGACACAACAGCTTGGGTTTTGTTTATGATTATGTTCATTTGGCAAATCCCGCACTTCCTGTCACTTGCGATTAAGAAAACGGAAGATTACCGTAAGGCGGGCATTCCAATGCTGCCAGTTGTTTACGGCTTTGAAGTCACAAAACGCCAGATCATCATTTGGACAGCATGTCTTCTTCCGCTTCCATTTTTCTTAGGTGGATTAGGATGGCCGATTGTCGCACTTGGTACATTGCTTAATATTGGATGGCTTGTTATTGGCCTTATGGGCTTTAAAATGAAAGACATCATGAAGTGGTCAACGCTCATGTTCGTTTATTCATTAAACTACTTAACCATCTTTTTCGTAGCGATGATTATTATTACACTATTCTAGAGTGAAATACACTTTGATCACATCAAAACAATGGCTATATCTTATAACACAACATTTTCTAACAACTATGAAAGCCGCCTGATATTCAGTTCTATTTAGGCGGCTTTCTGTTTATACATAGATGGTATTTTGAGTAAAAACATCATTTTTTTATGAAAAGAGGAAATGTAAGTGCTTTTATAAGAGGCGGGGGTTATGCATGGGTGAGAAGTGATTTTATAAATAAGAGGTAAAAAGCGAAAGGCAAAGGAGATCAAGCAAAAGGGGTTGGGACAAATTATGATAAGAAAATGGCGTGTTTATTCACTGTTTCTCTTACTGACGCTCGTTTTGGCGGGCTGTGGTGAACCATACTTATCAACACTCAAGCCTGTTGGGGAAGTAGCAGATAAACAGTTTTTCCTAACGGTACTGAGTACACTCATTATGGTTCTTGTCGTCATTGTTGTATCGATCATTTTCTTTTACGTCATCATTAAATTCAAACGTTCTAAAGTGGGAGAAGATACGATTCCAAAGCAGGTGGAAGGGAACCGCAACCTGGAAATCACATGGACAGCGATTCCGATTCTTCTACTCATTATTCTCGTTGTACCTGTTGTGGCATACACGCTTGAACTAGGGGATACAAGCGCTATGGATAAGAAAAAACGAGATCCTGAAAAGACACTTGTTGTTAATGTAAGAGCCAGCTTATATTGGTGGGAATTTGAATACCCTGATTATGGGATTGTCACAAGTCAGGAATTGATCGTACCAACAGATCAAAAGGTATATTTTAAGCTGAAAGCGTCCGATGTCAAACACTCATTCTGGGTTCCATCGGCTGGCGGTAAAATTGATACAAACACAGATAATGAAAACAAATTTTATTTAACCTTTGACTCGAAACGAACGAAAGATGCAGGGGAATATTTCTACGGGAAATGTGCGGAGCTGTGCGGGCCGTCACATGCTTTAATGGACTTTAAAGTTAAAACGCTTTCTCAAGATGAGTTTTTAGGATGGACGAAAAAAATGGCTGATTACAAGAAGCCTGAATCCACAAAGGATCTCGCTTTAGAGGGTGAAAAGCTATTTAAAGAGAAAAATTGCTTAAGCTGTCACGCAGTAGAGCCTGGTGACGAACGGCCGGAAGCAGCAAGGACTGCACCAAACCTTGCGACCTTCGGAGAGCGGACGAAAGTAGCTGGAATTAAAGACATGAACAAAGAAAATGTGAAAGCATGGCTGAAAGATCCAGAAAGCTTTAAACCAGGTAATAAGATGACAGGAACGTACCCTAAATTAAATGACTCAGAAGCAGATGCACTTTACGAGTATTTAAAAGGTCTTAAAATCGAGTAACAACTAGAGCAGATATTCAAGAGGGTATGTGATCGATGTGAAGTTTTTGTTAAGAGCTCCCGAATATGTCTCTACAACCGAGAAGTCGTCATCTGTCAGACATAGTCTGCTTAAAGGATCGTGAAGAAAGACATCTATATGAAAAGGGGCAAATGGGAGATAAGAGGGGGATTTCATGGTGAGTACAATAGCTAAAAAGCGGGGGTTTGGCGCTGTCTTATGGGATTACTTGACAACGGTTGACCACAAAAAAATTGCCATATTATATTTAGTGGCAGGGGGATTTTTCTTTTTGGTTGGCGGCCTAGAAGCGATGTTTATCCGTATTCAGCTAGCCATCCCTGAAAATGATTTTGTCAGTGCAGGGGTTTACAATGAAATCATGACGATGCATGGAACGACAATGATTTTCCTTGCAGCTATGCCGCTGTTATTTGCATTAATGAATGCGGTAGTACCAATTCAAATTGGTGCACGTGACGTAGCATTTCCGTTTGTGAATTCACTTGGTTTTTGGTTATTCTTTTTCGGAGGAATTTTCTTAAACCTTGGATGGTTTATGGGCGGAGCACCTGATGCAGGCTGGACTGCATACGCTTCGCTCACGCTGAATTCAGAAGGTCATGGAATGGATTTCTACATTTTAGGTTTACAGATCGCGGGTATTGGTACGCTGATTGCAGGAATTAACTTTCTTGCAACGATTATTAATATGAGAGCGCCTGGTATGACGTATATGAGAATGCCGCTCTTTACTTGGACGACATTTGTCGCCTCCGCACTTATTTTATTCGCATTCCCTCCGCTGACAGCAGGGCTTGCGATGCTGATGCTTGATAGAATGTTTGACACGAGCTTTTTCAATCCAGAGCTTGGAGGAAATACAATCATCTGGGAGCATTTGTTCTGGATTTTCGGACACCCGGAAGTATATATCTTGATCCTGCCGGCATTCGGAATCTTCTCTGAGATCATTCCGGTGTTTGCAAGAAAAAGATTGTTTGGTTACTCGTCCATGGTGTTCGCTACTGTATTGATTGGTTTCCTTGGATTCATGGTGTGGGCGCATCACATGTTCACTACGGGGCTTGGACCTATCGCCAATGCGATCTTTGCTGTAGCGACCATGGCAATTGCGGTGCCAACAGGAATTAAAGTATTCAACTGGCTGCTCACGATATGGGGCGGTAATGTGAAGTTTACAACGCCGATGCTTTATTCTGTTGCCTTTATTCCGTCGTTCTTACTTGGCGGGGTAACTGGGGTCATGCTTGCAGCAGCTGCAGCGGATTATCAGTTCCATGATACGTATTTTGTTGTCGCGCATTTCCATTACGTCATTATCGGCGGGGTTGTATTCGGTATTCTAGCAGGTGTGCATTACTGGTGGCCGAAGATGTTTGGAAAAATACTGAATGAGAAGCTTGGGAAAATTGGCTTTGTGCTGTTTTTCGTCGGTTTCCATTTAACTTTCTTTATCCAGCATTTTCTCGGTTTATGGGGCATGCCGCGCCGGGTCTTTACATTCCTGCCAGGTCAGGGTCTCGAGCTTGGGAACTTAGTCAGTACGATTGGAGCACTGTTTATGTTTGTAGCTGTTGTGATCATGCTGATTAACATCATCTGGACAACAGCAAAAGGAGAGCGGGTATCGAGCGATCCTTGGGGAGATGGAAGAACACTTGAATGGGCAGTTTCTTCGCCTCCGCCAGAATACAACTTTAAACAGCTGCCGCTTGTGAGAGGACTAGATCCATTATGGATTGAAAAAATGGATGGTAAAAAAGGAATGACAGCATCTGAACCGCTCGATGATATTCACATGCCGAATAACTCCATTTTGCCTGTCATTATCTCATTCGGTCTATTTGTGTCAGCGTTTGGTTTCATGTATCGTCAAGAGCACAGCTGGGGGCTTCCGGTGATCTTCATTGGTCTTGGTATTACGTTTGCGACCATGCTGGTTAGGTCTTTGAAAGATGATCATGGATACCATATTCACAAAGAAGATTTGACTGACGACGATGATAAAGGGGTGAAAGCATAATGGAACCACAAAAAATGACGGCGGAAACCTTTCCGGCTTCTCCTGAGAAGGCCACGTTAGAAGGGAAGAATAAGTTTGTCGGGTTCTGGCTGTTTCTTGGAGGAGAAACCGTTCTGTTTGCATCGCTTTTTGCCACTTATTTGGCGCTGAAAAACTCAAATGCAGGCGGAGCAAAAACAACTGATATGTTTGACCTCACACTTGTCTTTATTGCCACAATGCTTCTATTAACGAGCAGTTTAACGAGTGTGTATGCCATGTATCATATGAAAAACTTTGCCTTTAAAAAAATGCAGCTTTGGCTTGGTATCACGGTCCTTTTAGGTGCTGGATTTTTAGGGGTTGAGATATATGAGTTTTATCACTATGTGCATGCGTATGAATTTACGATTACCAGCTCTGCTCTTGGTTCTTCCTTCTATACACTTGTAGGAACTCACGGAGCTCACGTCGCCTTCGGACTTTGCTGGATTACCGCTCTCATGATCCGAAATATGAGACGCGGACTCGATTTATACAATGCGCCGAAATATTATGTGGCTAGTCTCTATTGGCACTTCATTGATGTTGTGTGGGTCTTCATCTTTACCGTTGTATATTTAATGGGAATGGTGGGATAAGAATGGGAAATAAAAACACAAATCAGTCTAAAGTCGACCTTGTATATCGTAAAAAGAAAAATGCCGAAGAAATGAAGCATCAGCTCATTTCTTTCGGCTTGATGATTGGATTAACATTTGTTGCATTTTTAACGATCGCCTCAGAAGACGTTGGGAATTGGTTCGCAGTACCATTTATTTTACTGCTTGCAGGCATTCAGGTGGCTTTTCAGCTTTATTATTTTATGCACATGAACCAAAAAGGGCATGAAACACCCGCCTTGTTTCTATACTCAGGTGTGTTTGTTGCGTTTATTACCGTATTAGCCTTTTTGACCATTATATGGTGGTAAACCCGCTTTGCCCTTGAAGGAGGCGCAGCAATGGAGAACTTAGAAATTTTCGGATTTCGGGCTTTATGGAGCCCTTATTATTTGACTTGTATTGTGATAGCAGCTGCTCTTTATCTGCTTCTTGTGACAAAGGGAAAGCACCGTGCGACGGTGAAAGAGAAGACGTTGTTTCTGACAGGGCTTGTTCTGTTATATGCTGTGAAAGGGAGCCCAATTGATTTAATGGGGCATATTATGTTTAGTGCACATATGGCGCAAATGGCGGTGCTGTACTTAGTCATCCCGCCCCTCCTTATTACAGGATTGCCTCCAGCCATTTGGGAGCGGATTATTCAAACACCAGGTATTCAAGCTGTTTTCCGTTTGTTTTCCAAACCTTTAATTGCACTGCTTGGGTTTAACGGCTTGTTTTCGCTGTATCACATTCCGCTTGTGTTTGATTTTGTGAAAACAGATCCGTTTTACCACGCAGTGATGACGGTGGTTATTTTTATCGCTGCCTTTTTCATGTGGTGGCCGCTTGTTCATAAAGTTCAAAGTCAGCCGCAGATCACAGGTATTTTGAAGCTTGGATATATCATGGCAGACGGGATATTGATGACACCGGCCTGTGCACTCATCATGTTTAGTGAAGCACCGATCTATGCAACCTACTCAGATGCCGGCGCATGGATACAAGCACTGCATTTATGTGTGCCAAGTGATATGCTGGCAGGCCTTGCTCTCACTGGTCCTGATATGTTCCACACCTTGCCGCTGCTAGAGGACCAGCAGCTAGGTGCCATTTTGATGAAAATTATTCAGGAGATTGTGTACGGCTCTATTCTTGCTGTTGTCTTCTTTGACTGGGCAAGAAAAGAAAGAGCAAAAGATGCCGTACCAGATGCGCTTATTCCGAAATATGAATAAAAAAAGCACAGCCATCTGGCTGTGCTTTCATCTTAGAAAAAGGGCTAAAATAAAGATCATTTTAGCCCTTTGTTTTATGCTTCAGCCGTCATGGCTTCTAGTTTTTCCTTCAGCTGTGCAAGTGTTTTTTTGCTTGATTGGATGAGAGACTTAGGGAATTCTTCGCCTTCGCCGTATTCAACACCATGTGGATAATAGTGTTTTCCAAGTAACGGTGTTAGAAGCTGAATGTGTGCTTTTTTGGAACCGACATCTCCTTCAGTAGCGTAGCCGGAAATCCGTAAATAAAAGGTTCCCTCTACCATGCTGTACTTTCTGTCGTATGTCACACGCTCATAATCCCATTGATCGGCTCGTACAAATCCTTCACTTTCCATAATGAAATCTAATTTATTTAAGTCAGCTGATACCTTTTCAATCCCCGTACCTTCAAACTTCACCCAAAACCCCTCCTTATAAAATTTCCCTTTACTGACAATCATAGTATGAAAGCGTTAAACTTTCAACTGTGAAAGGTATGTTCTTTTATAAGCTGGTTACAGTAATAAAGAAAATAACGGATGGAGGAATCAACGTGAAAACGAAAAAAATCAAAGATATTATGACCAAAAAAGTAGTGACATGTAATCAAGATGACAATACGTATGAAGCAGCAGTCAAAATGAGAGATGCTGATATTGGTGCCATTCCAGTGGTTGACGGAGATCAGCTCGTAGGAATAGTGACAGACCGTGACCTTGTGCTTAGAGGCATTGCAGAAAAAAAGCCAAACTCACAGGAAGTAGGCTCGCTGATGACAAAGGAAGTATTAACAGCTGAAGAAGATGCAACACTTGAAGAAATTGTCCGGCTCATGTCAGAGCATCAGCTCCGCCGCATTCCCGTTGTGAAAAACGGCGCATTAACAGGGATTGTCGCTCTTGGAGATTTATCAGTCGAAGATTTATCAAATGATCGCGCGGGAGAGGCACTGACAGAAATCTCTCAACAGGATCAAGATCATGGACAAGGATTTCTTCATTAAGAGGGGCATATTTTAAATTCGTGTTAAATAGGCTGTATTGTCGTTGATAAATGGAGCAAGTTTTGTTTAAATGACAGTAGAAGGTACTTTTTGTACCTTGCCAATTTAACGGAGGTGTTTATTTGAAAACTGTGCTCAAAACACTCCTCATCCTCCTGATTATATCTGGAACGTACGTTCTGTTTATTCAATATGGATCTTCACCAGAAAAAGAAAACAGCAATGAACCGAAGGTGTCTAATGAAGAAACATCTAGCGATAAGCCGATCAACATCCCCAAAAAAGGGCTCATGTCCTTTATGGGGAAATCTTCAAACGAAGTGCTTAAACAGCTGGGAGAACCAGATCGAATTGATCCTTCCGCATATGATTATGACTGGTGGATTTACAACCAATCGAAGAAGCACTATATTCAAGTAGGGGTAAAGGATAGTAAAGTGGTGACCTTGTTTGCAACAGGAGACGGTCTGAATGTAGAACCGTTTAAAATCGGTCAAGCCACAAGTGAAGTATTTAAGAAAACACAAATTGCACCTTACATTCATGTGGAGGATGAACAAAATTCATACCGCTTTGAATTCTCAGAAGATGATATGAATACAAGACCTACTGTGAAAGTGGGAGATGATGTGTATGTTCAGCTTTACATGGATAAGTTTGAAAGCACCCTTTCAAGTATCAGGGCCTTCAACGCAGATACATTTGTGAAACAAAAGCCGTATGAGGTGGTCTACCGAGGTCAATTGGTAGAACCTGAGGCGATATCAGGCGAAAAGTGGAAAGATATCGAAGCTTCCAGTCAAAAACAAATTTTTGATATGACCAATATTATCCGCCATAAGTACAACCTGCCGATCTTAAAGTGGGATGATGAAACCTCTGAAGTGGCATTCATGCATAGTGAGGACATGAAAGAGAATCATTATTTCTCCCATGAATCTAAAAAATACGGTACGCTGAAAGACCGGTTAGAAAGAGGCGAGGTGGGCTTTCAGCTCGCAGGTGAAAACATTGCCTATAACTATGTCGATGGACCTGCAGCGGTAGAGGGCTGGCTCAATAGTGAAGGTCACAGGAAGGCGTTATTAAATAAAGATTACACGCATCTTGGCGTAGGGGTGAAAGAAAAATATTACACCCAAAATTTCATCAAGAAAACTTCTTAAACGAAAGCAGCTGCATGGTCGCAGCTGTTTTTTTGATGGTTAAAAAGAGGCTCACCAAAACAGATGCTGGTGTATATAGTATAGTAGGCATTTGTATGGGGGGTGAGGATATGACAAACAAGCATAAACAAACATCCATTGATGAATTTAAACAATTCGTCAGACGCCATCCGAAGTTAATTCAAGAAGTGCAAACGCAAGAAAAAAGCTGGCAAAGTGTATACGAGAATTGGGTCATGTTTGGTGAGGAAGATGAGATGTGGTCACCTTACCGGCAATCGAAATCAGAAGATGCGAAAGAAGAAAAAGCCTCTAAGCCAAGTGAAGCAGGAAAAGCAGATTTTATGTCTAAAATGGTTTCTGCTGTGAAAAAAATGGACGCTGATCAAATGAATGAACAGATTAACAAAATGAGCCAGTCTATTTCCTCTTTACAAAGCTTGCTCGGCCAATTTTCATCCAATGGTTCAAAGAAAGGTTCATCTGGAGGCAGTCAGCACCCATTCTCCTTCAGGAAAGATTAAGTGAAAGGGGATGCTTCTGGTGCGAAAAGAAGTACAGGAATTTGTCATGGCCGAAGAGGAGCGAATCAAATTCATAAGGCAGCGTCCTATCTGGTACAGACAGCTGACGCGACATCCTGAAAATCTAACGTCCTTTGAATTAGATAAAATGAACTTTTACGAAAAAACCATTCCTCATCGTGTGAGTCAGTTGAGCAATAGCGTCCAAATGGCTGAAATGATGATTCAAATGTTCCAAGCAATGCGCAATCAAAATGGAGCCGGTTGAGGCTTTTTTTGAGTTGATTAAGATGTCTATTTCCTGAGCATCCTATAAAAGTAGATGAAAGGAGAATCAGATGATGAAATGGATGCTGTCAATAGGCGCATTGCTTTTTCTTGTCACCGGGTGTCAAAGTCAACATGGAGAAAAGCAAGTGATTAAGCAAGACCCAGCAGTACCAGTCATGCAGCAAGCCCAAAGCGAAATGAAGCAGCAAGGCTTTTTGAAATACAAAGTGCAAGGGTCGTCTGTCTATATAGAAAGTACACTTCAAGATTTTCATCTTCAGCCAAAGCGTCTGAAAAAGAACGAGAAGGCGGGATATTTCACAGTGTATGTAGACGGGAAACGTGCAGGGAATGAGTATACCGCGGCATTTGTGGTCAAGCATCTTTCAAAAGGAAAGCATAAAATGACTGTTGTGCTGAATTCCCGTCATCCTGAATATAAACAGAAAAGAAAAACATGGGATGTATTTGTCACGTAAAAGCATTTTCTGATCCATAGGTTTCGTGGTAAACTATGAATTGGAGGTGCAACATTTATGTATGCGACAATCGAATCTGTGGAGCTCCAAGAGGAAGCAAATCAATTGGCTGCCATGATTCTTCAGTCGGAGGAGGCTGAACATTACCGCAACTGCTTTAAGCGTCTCCAGCAAGACGAAGAAGCCCAACAAATTATTGCCCATTTTACAAAAGTAAAAGAGCAGTATGAGGATGTGCAGCGGTTCGGCAAATATCATCCGGACTATAGAACGATCTCAAAGGAAATGCGTGAGGTCAAAAGAAAGCTAGATCTTCACGATACAGTGGTTGATTTCAAAAAAGCAGAAACAGCGATTCAATCCATCTTAGATGAGATTAGTATTGAAATCGGTCAAGCTGTATCAGCATATATTAAAGTTCCAACAGGGAACCCATATTTTGATGGTCTATCATCATGCGGCGGTGGCTGTGGATCAGGTGGCAGCTGCGGCTGTAAAGTATCTTGACGAGACTTGAATGTCTCGTCTTTTACATAATGAATGAAAAGAATTGAAAAGCGGCAGGTGAAAAGATGGAAACCAAACGTCAAGGGATGGTCGTCTGGCTGCATTCGTTAAAGCAGTCAAAAGCGCTAAGAAAATTCGGGAATGTTCACTATATTTCAAGGAAAATGAAATATGCTGTGATCTATTGTGATATGGATGATCTTGAGCGCCATATGGCTAAACTCAGCTCGTTACCATTTGTGAAACGTGTTGAGCCTTCATATAAACCTTTTATTAAATTAGAGTACGAATCCAAATTGGACAAAGCAAAAGAGTATGATTATAAGGTGGGCTTTTAAAGACACAAAAAAATCCCCGCGGCATCACCCGCGGGGTCCTTCTATTCTTAATGATTCATTAAGGAGAAGGCAAAGGGAGAGGAGAAACCGGAGGAAGAACTTATGGGGAAACGTAAGTCTTCTCCGCGGTTGGCAACAGCACCACATCAGATGCTGTTATAAGTAGTATGACCCCGGATTTCTTGATCTATACATAGAAAATGAATGAATATCATTGCATTGTTCCTTGAGGAGTGATGTGGTAAGATAATGTTGAATTTTTTGTCATAAACAATGACGAATAGAAGCAAGTAGAAAAAGTGGTGGAAAAATGAGAGTCATCTCTGGAACGAGAAAAGGCCGCACACTTAAAGCGGTACCAGGTCAATCAACAAGACCGACGACAGATAAAGTAAAAGAATCAATATTTAATATGATCGGCCCGTATTTTGATGGCGGATGGGCTCTTGATTTATTTGCAGGAAGCGGTGGTTTAGGGATTGAAGCGCTTTCTAGAGGATTCGATCATTGCATATTTGTTGATCGAGATATAAAGGCGATTCAGACGATTAAAGGAAACCTGAATCAATTGTCGCTAATGGATCAAAGTGAAGTGTTTCGAAATGAAGCAAAGCGTGCACTTGCAGCTGTTGTGAAACGAGAGGAATCCTTTCAAGCCATTTTCCTTGATCCGCCCTATAAAGATCAACAGCTAAAAGCACTTCTTGAAATGATTGACGAGCACGCCTTGTTAACAGATGACGGCGTGATCGTGTGTGAGCATGATAAAGATGTGAAGCTACCAGAAGAAGCAGGGCAGCTCCACATCACAAGACAGGAACTGTACGGATTGACTGGTATTACGATCTATAGAAAGCGGGGAAATTAGCATGGGGAACATAGCCGTTTGTCCGGGCAGCTTCGATCCAGTTACATTGGGGCATTTGGATATCATCAAAAGAGGTGCAAAGATTTTTGATGAAGTGTATGTATGTGTACTAAATAATTCATCTAAAAAACCGTTATTTACTGTTGAAGAACGGTGTGAGCTTATTCGCCAAGCAACGAAGGAGCTGCCAAATATCAAAGTTGAATCGTTTCACGGTCTGCTTGTTGATTATGCGAAGCAAAAAGAAGCCAAAGTCATTTTACGCGGACTAAGAGCTGTGACGGACTTTGAGTATGAGATGCAAGGCACCTCAATGAACAAAGTGTTAGACGATGAAATTGAAACGTTTTTTATGATGACCAACAATCAATATTCTTTCTTAAGCTCCAGCATTGTCAAAGAAGTAGCGAAATATCATGGGGCAGTCAACGATCTTGTACCAAAAGAGGTAGAAGCAGCGCTGAAGGAAAAATTTAATGGATGAGTGCACCCGGCACTCATCCATTTTTTAATTTCCGATAGTATAGCGCGATATACACTATCATACTGCAAAGTGTGATGAAGGGACCGGCTTTCACAAGCTGATTCCAAAGCACGCTGCTGAACATGACGACCTGCTGGCTTGCATCAAAGGCACCCGCTGGGAGAGCCATGTCTGATCGAGAGACATAAAGAGGCTTGAATAATAAAAAGGCAAAAACAGCTGCATAAATTCCGTGAAGCAAACGGGCGAAGAAAAACGGTTTAAAGCGGATATCGGTTGCCGCTAAAATGCCGGCGACTTGGGCTTGAACAGAAAACCCGCTGAATCCTAAAATAAAGCTGACGACAATGGTTTTAGCGAGAAGGGTGACTTCCTGTGACCCCGTCATCTGGCTTCCTAATGTGATTTCAAATAAACCGGCAATCATGGCAAGGTCTAATTCTGGCGGAAGATGCATCGTTTGCAGCATATATCCGAGCCCGATGGATAAAAGGTCTGTCACATGGACAACTGACAGCATTTTGCTAAACACAGAAAATAAGATAATAAAGCCGCCAATCATAAAGAGTGTTTGGACTGATGACATGACTGCATCACTTAAAATTTGGCCCAGCGGTCTTTTCTCTGCGAGTCTTGCTGTATGAAGAGCATTGAATGCCTCTTTAAACGGCGGGAATAAAAACTTCTTTCGGCTTCTTAGGTGTGCATCATGCCGCGCTTTATATCCCCTCATCGTCACACCAACAGCGAGATTCCCTAAATAATGAGCGCTGGCCAATACAATGCCTAAAGCTGGATGATGAAAAAAACCAACAGCCACCGCACCGAAAATAAACAATGGATTCGATGAATTTGTAAAGGAAACGAGACGCTCTGCTTCGATCCGCGTCAGCTGCCTTTCCTGCCTCAGTCTTGTCGTTAATTTCGCACCAGAAGGAAACCCTGAAGCCATTCCCATAGCCAGTACAAATCCTCCTACACCCGGCACCCGGAAGATGGGGCGCATAAATGGCTCTAATAATACCCCGACAAATCTGACAATCCCAAAACTAATTAATAGCTCGGACAAAATAAAAAAAGGAAGCAATGATGGAAATACAACCTCCCACCACATTGCAAGTCCATTTTTCGATGCTTGCAAAGAGGCTTGTGGGTGTGTAATCACAGTGGCTGTTAAGAAAATAAAAAAAGCAGCGATGAACAGAGTGTTCCATTTTTTCATGGAGATTTCGCCCCTTGCCGTTATGATCTATTGGCGAGCTCGTGATTATAGAAAAAGAAACTAGCCGAGCCTGTCTTCTATTACTATACGAGCAGTAGGGGCATGTTTAGACCTATAGATTCGTATATATGCATAGAAAGAGGAGGGTGGATTTTCATGAAGCGACCGGTCATCGGGCTTGCACTAGGCTCCGGGGGTGCGAGGGGAATGGCGCATATCGGGGTTTTGTCTAGTCTTGAGAAGCAAGGGATACAGGTAGATATGATCGCTGGAAGCAGTATTGGCGCACTTGTTGGGAGCTTTTATGCGGCAGGACAAGACGTAGAAAAAATGAAAAAACTTGCACTTGTCTTCAGAAGAAAGTATTATGCTGACTATACACTGCCAAAAATCGGTCTTTTAAAAGGAAACCGAATTTTGCAGCTGATTCACACGTTTACATATGGGAAAAAATTCGAAGAATTAAGAATGCCCCTTGCGGTGGTTGCCTGTGACCTCGAGACAGGGGAAAAGGTTGTGTTTAAAGAAGGGTCTGTCTCACAAGCAGTCAGAGCAAGCATCAGCATTCCAGGCGTGTTTGTTCCTCATGAAATGGGCGGCAGACAGCTAGTGGATGGAGCGGTTGTTGACCGCATTCCTGTGTCTGTTTTAAAAGAAATGGGCGCAGACCTTATTATCGCCTCTGATGTATCTAGGGTGAAAAAAACAGAAAAGGCGACGAGATTATCGGATGTGATTATGCAAAGTTTGGACATCCTTCAAAATGAATTGGTCCGTCATCAAACCATTCATGCAGATCTCATGATTCGGCCGAGGCTTGAAACATTCAGCTCCAGTTCATTCACTCAGGTTCAGGAGATGATTGAAGCTGGTGAGCTCGCCGCAGACCAATTAGCAGGTGAACTGAAAGATGTCATTGATAAATGGGAGTGTTAATCGAATGAAAAAATTGAATATTCGCTGGCTCAGCTTTTTTGTTATTGTTCTTGTCTTATTTGGCTTAACTTTTGTTAAACTGCCGTATTACGTGACAAAGCCGGGTGATGCAACAGAGATTGCCCCTCACATTCAAGTGGATGGTGGATACGGCGAGAAGGGCAGCTTCTCTCTTATGACGATAAAAGTAGGCCCAGCCAATCCGTATACGTATTTGCTTGCGAAAATGAATAAATATGACGAAATCGTCCCAGAAGAAAATATTAAAGCGGACGGAGAGTCGGATGAAGATTATATGAAAAGACAGCTTCAGCTGATGAAAAGCTCTCAAGAAAATGCCATGATTGCAGCGTATACAAAAGCAGGCAAAAAAGTAGATTATACGTTTAATGGGGTATATGCGAGCTACGTCATGAAAGGCATGCCTGCTTACGGCAAAATTGAAGTGGGCGACCGGATTAAAAGCGTTGATGGCAAGACGTATGATTCTGCTGATAAAATGGTGTCGTATATCAGCCGTCAAAAAGCTGGTACATCTGTCCGTTTTGTCCTTGAACGCAACGGCAAGGATATCACGCAGAAAGTGAAGTTGAAGCCTTTTAAAGAAGAGCCGAATCGAGTCGGAATTGGCGTATCTTTATTTACAGACCGAAATGTGAAAGTGTCGCCTTCTATTAAAGTGGATATTGAAAATATCGGCGGCCCGTCGGCAGGTTTAATGATGTCACTTGAAATTTATAATCAGCTGACAAAAGAAGACGAAACACATGGCTATGCGATTGCAGGGACTGGAACGATAGACGCTGATGGTACGGTCGGGCCAATTGGCGGAATAGATCAAAAGGTTGTTGCAGCAGATAAAGCAGGAAAAGATATCTTCTTTGCACCAAATGATAAAGGTGATCCAAATTCAGACTACAAAAATGCAGTGAAAACAGCGAAAGATATTAAAAGTAATATGAAAATCGTTCCTGTGGACACTATGCAGGACGCACTGAACTATTTAAACAAGTTAAAAGAGAAAGCATCTTAAGTGAAAAAAGAGCAGCCTTAGGCTGCTCTCAGCGTGTAGACAAACCCTCGCATTCGGTGTCAGGTCTCTGCGCCGGTACTCACGAATGTCAAATTCGCTCCGTTCCGGTGCTCGCCCTTCCTAGACTTCAAAGGTTTTCTATCACGCTGAAAAGAAGACAAAGGGATAAAATAAAGATCATTTTAGCCCTTTGTCAACAATCAGAGAGCAGCCTTCATCAAAGGCTGCTCTTTTTATCGAGATTGGAAGAGACCAGTCTCTTCATCATAGCGGATCGGTGAGGTTTTAAATTCTGCTTCTGTTAACTTTGTTTGCATTGGTTCGCTGATGGGAAGGCTGAAGACGCGGGAAGCGCGAATGTCAAGATCAAGGGCAGGATGTGAAAAGGAAGACAGCTTGCTGACAAGCGGTACGTCCAATTCCTTTTTGACAAGAGATAAGTATTGCTGACCTTTCTTTGACATACCAAGTAAACGAATGTATGGCGCGTGTTTCTTCTTTAGCAGCTCATGCATAACAGTTTTCTTCACCCTCATTAAAAGGTGCGTATTCATCCGCTGCAGCCTTGTCCACGTATATCGTTTTGTTTTCACAAGTGATAGATATTCCTCGTAGGTGGACGCATGTGTGATCGCCTTTTGCATGCGGTGTTCGATGCCTTCTTCAATTTCATAGATGCCTTCTAATTCTGCTGTATCCATTGTGTGAAACACATGTTTTAAGAAGCTGAAATAGTCTTCTTGCGTATGTAAAAGACCATAAGAAGAATAATAGTCATGTAATTGCTTAAGCGAAGCTTCCGGGAGATAAGAGGCGACAGTTTCAAATGACCCGTTCTCTTTTAAGGCTTTTCGGATGCTTGTCGCGCTTGCGATTTTCTGATGTTTAGGAAGATCTTGATCATGATAACCGGATGCAATTCTTTGAGAGGTAAAGGGCTCTATGTGAGGAGATCTCTCTAAGATGGCTTTGACATAGTGGAAGCCTAAAATGTTATTGGGCTTAGACAGATCCAGTAAGTGTTTAGGATCAATGATCTTTTGAAACGCAGCGGCAGAGGCTGCCGGATAACTAAGCCCTTCTTTGACCTTTGCTTTTGTGAAAAGATCAATTTCTTCTTTTTTTTCATGCCAAGCGTGAGCTGTTCGCTCAAATGTTTTAATGTCCCCATCCTCGCTTCCGAAAAAAAGGGAGCGGCATTTTAAAGCGTCTAAAATGGACACAGCGCCATTTGCAAAGGTTTCTGCCTTTTGCACTGCATAGATGTATGGAAGCTCACATACGATGTCTACACCGTTTTGCAATGCCATTTTTGTACGTGCCCATTTGGAGACGATAGCAGGTTCTCCGCGCTGGAGGAAAGATCCACTCATGACGGCAATGGCTACATCTGAGGAGGTATGTGTTTTCGCCTGGCGAACATGATAGGCATGCCCATAATGAAATGGATTGTACTCGACAACGACTCCTGTTGCTTTCAATAGATGTTCCGCCTTTCTTGCTATGGTTAAATGGTCTATGCTACAGTAGCATAAGGGAAAAATGAAGCCCATTTTTTTCAGTGTAGGCATTCCGTGAACTGATGTCAAACAACGCTTTGACATCACAAAGGACTGTAAAGAAAAAATATTGACAAATAGCATGATGAAAGCTATAATCATGTTTGTTGCTCTTAGAGGTGATACAATTGAAATGGACAGTTTATCAGTTACATCAAAAAGCTAAAAACAGCTTCGATTTTCATGAGACGGTTGACTTAAATGAACTTACTAGCCTTCATTCAGATATACGTCGCATTTCACCAGTAGAGGTGAAAGGGACTGGAGTGATCGAATCAAAGCAAGTCGCATTTGATTTAACCATCACAGGTGAAATGACATTGCCTTGTTCAAGAACGCTTGTTGATGTAAATTATCCATTTGCGATTTCAACGAAAGAACTATTTGTACTTCATAAGACAGACGATATAGAAGATGAAGACGTATCTGTTGTAGAAGACGATATCATCGACTTAACGCCTATAGTCAAGGAAGAAATTCTTCTTGAAGTGCCGATGCAAATCTTTTGCGACCAAACAGACGTAAAAGGTGCTGCACCACAGGAAGGGAATGACTGGGCGGTCATTTCGGAAGATGCACATCAAAACCGAATTGATCCGCGTCTGGAAGGCTTGAAGAAGCTCTTAGAAGAAAATAATGAATCTTAACTCTTTAAGGAGGTGGGAATAATGGCTGTACCTTTTAGAAGAACTTCTAAAATGAAAAAAAGATTGCGTCGTACGCATTTCAAACTACAAGTACCTGGTATGGTAGCTTGCCCAGAATGCGGTGAAATGAAAATTTCTCATCGTGTCTGCAAATCTTGCGGAACATACAAAGGCAAAGACGTAAAAAGCAACTAATGCTTGATAAAAAAGCGTAAGGGAATCTTCCCTTGCGTTTTTTTATTTGTCTATTTTTTAGGTTTCTCTCCTGCAAATAGTCTATCTACTCTAGTAAGCGCATATGATGTGGTATTCAGATTCAGGGGGGATGATCAATTGACGATTACAAGGCAGGACGCATGGACGCAAGATGAAGATTTACTTTTAGCAGAAGTCGTCTTAAGACACATTCGAGATGGAGGAACGCAGCTTTCCGCATTTGAAGAAGTCGGAAAAGCGTTGTCAAGAACGGCTGCAGCATGTGGATTCAGGTGGAATTCATACGTCAGAAAACAATATCAGGCAGGCATTGAGCTGGCGAAAAAACAGCGGAAAGAACTGCGTAAAAAGATTGGGATTCATTCCTCGGGTTTACCACAAAATACGTTAACGATAGAAGAAAAGGCAACCTCAGTTCAGGCTGAATTGACCTTGCGAGAAGTAATTCAGTTCTTAGAGCAGCTTGAAAAAGAACCTGCTGGCTCTGCTGATTTACGCGAAGAACTAGCGGACACGCAGCATCAACTGAAGTCGCTCACGGAAGAAAATGAAAACTTGAAGCGGCAATTAAAAATGACAGAAGAAGATTACCGGGCACTCATTGGGATTGTTGAAAGAGTCAAACAGAATATCAACTTAAAAGAATATGCTAAATAAGAAAACGCCCCTCACAGAGAAAGGAGGGGCGTTTTGCCGTCAGTATTAAGCAGATTCACCTGTATTTTTTTGGATATGGGCAGGTTCCCAGATGAGTGGATTTTCACCTTTGTCGCGTTCCATATCATATTTGACCGCTTCAAAGCCCATTTTATCCCAAAAACCGGCAGATTTGACGCGAGGATTGGTCCGGATTGGCAATCCGAAAGATTTGGCGAAATCAACAAGTGCCTCGCCGTACCCTTTACGCTGATACCCAGGAAGCACTTCCAGCTTCCACAGCTCTAAATAATCATGATTGTGGTCAAAATACGTTGTCGTCGAGCCGTCCACTTGATAAAGGCTCATACGTGCGACCAGCTTATCTCCAAAATAAATCCCGTAAAATGGAGAATTGCTGTCATTTTCTATCATATTACTTTCAAGGTCTTCAAGCATGGATAGTTCTTGTATGCCATATTCCTTAAATTGTTTAAATTCCTCTAAAGTTTTGTAATTGATTAGAAGTCGCTTTACTTGTGTCATATGATCTTCCCCCTTACACACATAATGTTGACAGTGATGTCGTTGAAGGCGTTTTCATCCCATCCGCCTTAAAAAGTTTTTACACTTATTATTATAGTTTTTAAATTAAAAAAATTCAATCGCGGCGCGCCATCTGCTTTTTGCATCGCGGCATGAAACTGTTAAAATGGTTGATATGATGAAGTAAACAGAAAAAGGGAAGTGCGGCAGTTGAACATTGGAATCATTGGCGGCGGTGCGATTGGTCTGCTTTGTGCCAGTTATTTATCACAGCATCATGACATCACTGTTTTGACAAGAAGAAAAGAACAAGCAGAGGAGATTCGAACATCAGGAATTAAGCGAACGGTAAAAGGAGAGACATTCCGGGCGTCTGCGGAGGCAAGGGCAGGGATTACAGGAGTATTTGATCTGCTGATTGTGACAGTGAAATATCACCATCTGCAAGAGGTGCTTGATGAACTATCAACATTACCTCGTCAGCGAATCTTATTTTTACAAAATGGAATGGCACACTTATTAGATTTAGAAAAATGGGACACGTCGCATTCGATATATATAGGTGTCGTAGAGCACGGCGCCATGAAGGTATCAGACCATGCAGTGAACCATACAGGGATCGGTGTCATCAAGTGGGGAGCTTTTCATCCTGAGGATACAGATGATGTGAGAAATGCTTTGAATGAAACGCCAGCCCATTTTCAGATGATTTATACGGATGAATGGAAAAAAGTGCTGGAGGAAAAACTGCTAGTCAATGTATGCATTAACCCCCTCACGGCTTTATTGCATGTGAAAAATGGAGAATTGATCGCAAATCCTGCATATGAATACATGATGAAATGTGCATTTGAAGAAGCATTGTCCATTTTAGGTCTGGCTGAAAAAGAGCAGCTCTGGTCACACGTCGTTTCAATTTGTAAAAAAACGGCCGCCAATCAATCGTCGATGCTTCAAGATATCGTCAAAGGCCGTGAAACCGAAAGAAAAGCCATCGTTGGCTATCTTTTAAAAAAGGCTCAAGCTCAAGAGATTCTGGCGCCACATCTTACTTTCTTTAATCGAAGCTTGGAAGTATTGGAAAAAAAGCAAACAAAATCTTTTGAGTGAGCTCATTTACATGCTATACTTTTTTCGGGAAACTAACTATTTATTTTATTGAAGAAAGGAAGTTCTAAACATGCAATTGACTGAACTTTCCATCCGAAGTCAGAATTTATTCATACGTGATTATATAGAAGAAAAAAAAGAGATGACTGCTTTTTTTGATTATGATATACATTCTGAAGACACATGGAAAAAGAGATACGACGATCTCATGGAAATGAGCTTCCCGCGCGAGGCTTTAGCAGATTATATGAGCGCATACCACGCAAAGTTTGAATCGGCAGCGATGCGTCAGAACATTGAAAAGATCCGTGACAAGCGGAGTGTCATGGTGGTTGGAGGACAGCAGGCAGGCCTACTTTCAGGACCGCTTTATACCATACATAAAATCATATCCATTATTCAGTTCGCAAAAGAAAAAGAATCAGCGCTTGGCGTTCCTGTGATTCCAGTCTTTTGGGTAGCAGGTGAGGATCATGACGTAGATGAAATTAATTTTGTCTACACATCCGGCGAAAAAGGTCCAGTCAAGCAAAAGCTGCCATTACATAACGGCAAAAAAACTGCGGCCAAAAGAACACCTCTGCATCAAGAAAAAACAGAAAAATGGCTCCGTGATGTGTTTTCAACGTATGAAGAATCTGCGTATACTAATGACTTGCTTGATCAGCTTCTTCGATGTTTACGCAAATCACAAACGTTTACGGATTTCTTTGAATGGATTGTATGCGACCTTTTTGAAGAAGATGGACTGCTTCTATTTAATTCAGGAGACTTAGGCGTCAAACCACTTGAGCGTACGTTATTCAAGCACATTGTCGAGACAAATGAAGCAGTCACGGCTCGTTTGAATGAAACGCAGGCTGCCATGAAACGAGCGGGATATCAGCCGATCATTGAAGCTGGTGACAATCAGGCAAACCTGTTTTACGAATATGATGAAGAGCGTTTCCTTATTGAAAAAGAAAACGGCCAGTTTTCTATATCAGAAGTGGGGCTTACGTGGACAAAAGAAGAGCTTTTGCAGGAAATTGAGGAGCACCCAGAACGGTTCAGCAACAATGTGGTGACGCGTCCCTTAATGCAGGAAACCCTTCTCCCAACACTTGCTTTTATGGCAGGACACGGTGAAATCAACTATTGGGGAGAACTGAAAGGAATCTTTGAGCATTTTGAATTAAAGATGGCACCCGTTCTTCCAAGACTGCACGTGACCATTCTTGAAAGGCACATCGATAAGAAGCTGCCGGTCAGAGAACTTTCTCTAGAAGAAGTGCTCACAAGCGGAGTAAAAGAAAAGAAAGAGGCTCACTTTGAGCAAAGCCTTCCAGACAGCTTTGTTCAAGCCGTTGATCAGGCGAAACGTGAATTAGCGAATGTTCATGGTGTATTGAGGCAAGAAGCACTGAAGGTTGAACCAAACTTCGAGCAGCTGCTAGATAAAAATGCCAAATTTATCGAAGACCAGCTTCAATTTGTTTATCAAAAGGTGGCGCAGCGTGTGGAAGAGAAGGAAGGATATATCCTTCGAGATTTTGAACGGATTGAAAACAGCTTAAAACCATTAGATGCCCCGCAAGAAAGAATTTGGAATATCATGTACTTTTTAAACAAATATGGTCCAGAATTCTTCAAAACGTTCAAAAATCTGTCATTTTCATTTCAAAACAAGCAGCAAATTGTCAAACTTTGAAATAAAGTTTTAATGAACCCTGACTAGTTCAGGGTTTTTTTTTATGTAGAAACAGTGTAAAATAAGTTTTGTGGAGAGAAGTGGTGGATAGTGGAGAGTAAGGGTGAGAAAGTGGGGCTCTGATTATCATGTTCATGGGTGAATACCAACATACGATTGATACAAAAGGGCGCATGATCATCCCTGCTAAATTTAGAGACGGTCTCGGAGAACAGTTTGTGCTGACGAGAGGGCTTGATCAATGTTTATTTGGCTACCCTATGAGTGAGTGGAAACTAATTGAAGAGAAACTCAAAGCACTGCCGCTAACGAAAAAAGATGCACGTGCGTTTACCCGGTTCTTCTTCTCCGGCGCAGTTGAATGCGATCTGGACAAGCAGGGGCGCATTAACATCGCATCAAACCTACTCCAATATGCAAAACTCGAAAAAGAATGTGTGGTCATCGGCGTTTCAAATCGAATTGAGTTGTGGAGTAAGTCGATCTGGGAACAATATACAGAAGAGCAAGAAGATTCTTTTGCTGAAATTGCTGAAAACATGATTGGGTTTGATATATAATAATCCCTTGTGCAGCAAGCTTTCTACACATTCATTTCTATTTGAAAAAGGTGGGACCATAACATCATGTTTCAACATGAGACAGTATTATTAAAAGAAACAGTTGACGGTTTAAACGTCAAAGAAGACGGTACATATGTAGACTGCACGCTGGGCGGAGCAGGTCATAGCTCATATTTACTATCTCAACTATCAGAAAAAGGTACATTGATTGGATTTGACCAAGACGATGCTGCACTGGATCATGCACGAGAGAAGCTCGCAGATTCAAAAGCGAACATTCTTTTCATAAAGAGCAACTTCCGATATTTAAAAGAACGTCTGAATGAACAAGGCATTACAAGCGTAGATGGTGTGATTTTTGACCTTGGGGTTTCATCTCCTCAGCTCGACACACCAGAGAGAGGCTTTAGTTATCACCATGATGCACCTCTTGACATGCGAATGGATCAAACAGCCGCATTGTCGGCAAAACAAGTGGTGAATGAATGGCCATTTGAAGATCTAGTTCGGATTTTCTACAAATATGGGGAAGAAAAATTCAGCAAGCAAATCGCACGCAAAATTGAAGAAGCTAGAAAAAAAGCACCAATTGAAACAACAGGTGAGCTTGTCGACATTATCAAAGAAGGAATTCCCGCACCTGCAAGACGAACTGGCGGACATCCAGCAAAAAGAGTGTTTCAAGCGATCCGAATTGCTGTCAATGATGAATTGAAAGTTTTTGAAGAAGCACTAGAACAAGCAATAGAGTTACTCAATCCGAAGGGGAGAATTTCTGTCATTACATTCCATTCACTTGAAGACCGGATTTGTAAAAGTACATTTAAAGAAATGTCTTCTCTTCCAGAACTTCCGCACGGACTACCAGTGATTCCAGAAGGACTTGAACCAAAGCTGAAGCTGATCACGAGAAAACCAATCGTTGCATCAGAACAAGAGCTGGAACATAACAACCGTGCCCGTTCAGCGAAGCTCCGAATTGCAGAAAAAAAGTAAAACGACACCATAGATGATGATAAAAAGGAGGTTTCTTATGAGTAATTTGGCTTACCAAAGAGAAGTAAAACAATATCAAACAGAGCAGCAAGGCCAATCGGTTGTTATTAAAAGAAGAGGTTCTATCACACTTGGTGAAAAAATCTTACTTGTCATGTTTGTCATGGCTCTTATGTGCAGCTCCATTCTCATCATTTCTAAAGCCTTTGCTGTCTATCACGCCAATATCGAGGTGCAGAAATTAGAGCAGCAAGTATCTTTAGAATCGAAGAAGATCACTGAGCTTCAAAAGGAAAAAGACTTGCTGAGTGAGCCAGAGAGAGTCATTGATACTGCGAAAAAAGCTGGCTTAAGCATTTCGAAAGATGTTAAGAAGGTCGATTAAGATGGCGATGCCTAAAAAGAATAAAATGATGAACAGAGGCGCGGCAATTGCGAGTATTTGCTTCGCCCTGTTTTTCTTTATCATCCTTGCACGTTTTATTTATATTCAGATTACAGGAACGGTCGATGGCCAAGTGTTAGCCGCAAAGGCAAATGAACAATATCAATCGAAGAAAACACTTGAAGCGAAAAGAGGGTCTATTTTAGACCGAAATGGGAATGTGATTGCCGAGGATACGTCTGTCTATAAGCTCATTGCGGTCATGAGCAAGAAAATGACGGTCGATCCAAAGCACCCGATGCATGTCGTCGACAAAGAAAAGACAGCAAAAGAGCTGTCAAAAGTCATTGATATGAGTGAAAGCGAAATTTTAAAGCGTCTGAATACAAAAGATGCGTTCCAAGTTGAGTTTGGTAAAGCTGGGAAAGACATCAGTTTTTCAACAAAAGAAAAAATTGAAAAGCTAAAGCTTCCAGGGATCGCATTTGAAAAAGACACGAAGCGATATTATCCAAACGGCATGTTTGCGTCGAATCTGATCGGTTATGCAAGATTAGATGAGGCAACGAAGGACATGTCAGGCGCGATGGGACTTGAGAAGGCGCTGAACAAATTTTTAAAAGAAAAAGACGGCTATGTGACATATAACAGTGACAGAAGCGGATGGGCTCTTCCAAATAGTAAAGAAGACATTGTCGCTCCGAAGGATGGAAAAAATGTCACGCTGACCATTGATCAAAAAATCCAAGCGTTCCTTGAAGAAAGTATGACGCAGGTTGCCAAAAAATATAAACCGAAGAAAATCATTGCCACAGTCGTTGACCCAAAAACGGGAAAGGTGCTCGCGATGGGACAGCGGCCAAGCTTTAATTTAAATGAATTAGACATTACGAATTATAACAATGATGTCATTTCATATGCGTTTGAACCAGGTTCAACGATGAAAATCTTCACACTTGCTGCGGCAATCCAAGAAGGAGTCTACCAAGGCAATGATAAATATCAATCTGGTACTTATAAAGTAGGAGGCGGCCTTGTAAGAGACCACAACAATGGAAACGGCTGGGGAAAAATTGACTTTCATGAAGGGGTTCTCCGTTCGTCTAATGTAGCTTTTGCAAAGCTGGCAAAAGAAAAATTAGGCTTCACGCGCTACGAACAATATTTGCAGAAGTTCCATTTCTATGACAAAACAGGTATTGACTTACCGAACGAAGCGTCTAGTAAAATCAATTACAGATACGAATATGACAAAGCATCGACGGCTTACGGTCAAGCGTCTGCCATTACACCGATTCAACAAATCGAAGCAGCGACAGCGATAGCAAACGGCGGAACGATGATGAAGCCATATGTCATTGATCATATTACAGACCCGAACACAAACAAAACGATTTTACAGCACGAACCAACAGTAGCTGGAAAACCAATTTCCTCTGATACAGCAAAGCAAGTCCGTGACATTTTAGGTGAGGTGGTTTCCTCGAAGATTGGAACAGGCCAGCCTTACCAAATCAAAGGATTTGACGTTGCTGGGAAAACAGGAACAGGACAAATTGGCGGTGCCGGCGGTTATCTCAAAGGAAGAAACGATTACGTCTTTTCATTTATGGGAATGGCGCCAAAAGATGATCCGAAGCTGCTCGTTTATGTCGCTGTACAGCAGCCGCAGCTGTCTGATACAGAAACTGGCTCTGCCCCAGTTGCACAAATCTTTAACCCAGTGATGAAAAATAGTCTGCTATATTTAAATATTGCACCAACAAAAACAGACGATAAAAAATCAGGCGAACAAAAAGTGAAGCAAGAAACAATGCCTTCATTCTTAGATTTAGAAGTGAAGCAGGCGGAAACAGAAGCCAAAAACAAAAACTTAACGCCTGTTGTCATCGGCGACGGCCTCTCCATTAAACGACAGTGGCCAAGTGCAGGCTCTGAATTCTCTGAAAGCCAGAAAGTTTTCTTGAAAACAGCAGGAAAAACGATAAAAATGCCTGATATGACAGGCTGGTCGAGACGGGAAGTCCTTCAATATGCATCCATTTCCGGTGTGCATATCGAAACAAAAGGACAAGGATATGCTGTCAAACAAAGTGTGAAAAATGGAGCGGAGATTTCAGATAAAGTCGTCACTGTGACATTTAAAAGCCCGAATTAACTGCAAAACCTAGCAAACCACTTGCTAGGTTTTTTCTTTTGCCGAGCGGGATAGACGAGACGTTCTACATAAGGACGGGCCTGCATATGATGGAAACAAGCCATATGTATGTAAGGAGTGAACCGGGC
The DNA here is from genome assembly GCF_038627085.1 of Bacillus sp. FSL M7-0791. Taxonomy (NCBI): domain Bacteria; kingdom Bacillati; phylum Bacillota; class Bacilli; order Caryophanales; family Bacillaceae; genus Bacillus; species Bacillus sp. FSL M7-0791. The sequence continues at coordinate 1,418,247 of NZ_CP152022.1, forward strand.
GTGCGAGTATCAAGTGTAACAGTGAGAAAACGATTGCTTTTCGTGCTGATGTTTGGGGTGATCATTTTTTTCATCATAGATACTAGATTAGGATATGTACAGTTTATTATGGGCGAGAAGCTCACAAGCTTAGCAAAAGATTCATGGAGCCGGAATCTCCCGTTCGAACCAGAAAGGGGAGATATTTTGGACCGAAATGGGGTAGAGCTTGCGACGAACAAAAGTGCCCCATCTATATTGGTCGTCCCGCGGCAAATTAAAGATCCCGCAGAAACAAGCAAAAAACTGGCGGCAGTACTGAATATGTCTGAAGAGAAAGCGTACAAGCACGTCACAAAGAAAACATCCATCGAACGAATTTCTCCAGAAGGCAGAAAAGTATCTCATGAAAAAGCAAAAGAAGTCAGAGAGCTTGATTTAGATGGCGTTTATGTTGCGGAAGACAGCATCAGACACTATCCGTTTGGCAGTTTTCTTTCTCATGTGCTGGGCTTCGCTGGAATTGATAATCAAGGGTTACTTGGACTGGAAGCCTATTATGATGATGACCTAAAAGGTGAAAAAGGCTCTGTCAAGTTCTATTCCGATGCAAAAGGACAAAAAATGCCAGATGAAGCAGATGATTATACACCGCCTAAAGATGGTCTTGATATGAAGTTAACTGTCGATGCGAAGGTGCAAACCATTATAGAACGGGAATTAGACAATGCGCAGGCAAAATATAACCCAGATGGGATGATTGCAATTGCGATGAACCCGAAGAACGGTGAAGTGCTTGGGATGTCGAGCAGACCGGATTTTGATCCAGCGGATTATCAATCAGTTGACTCGAAAGTGTTTAACCGAAATCTACCGGTGTGGAGCACATATGAGCCAGGTTCAACGTTTAAAATTATTACGCTTGCAGCAGCACTAGAAGAGAAAAAAGTCAATTTAAAACGCGATCATTTTTTTGACAGCGGTTCTGTGACAGTTGATGGTGCAAGACTTAGGTGCTGGAAAAAAGGCGGCCACGGATCACAGTCATTTTTAGAAGTGGTTCAAAACTCCTGTAACCCCGGTTTTGTTGAACTAGGCGATCGTCTAGGAAAGGATAAATTATTTTCTTATATTAAAAATTTCGGATTTGGCCAAAAAACAGGAATCGATCTTCAAGGGGAAGGGCGAGGCATTTTGTTCCCGCTGGACCGAGTTGGCCCTGTAGAGCAGGCGACAACTGCCTTTGGTCAAGGTGTATCTGTTACGCCGATACAGCAAGTGGCTGCCGTAGCAGCTGCGGTAAATGGAGGAACACTTTACACGCCTTACATTGCAAAAGAATGGATAGATCCAATCACAAAAGAGGTAGTGAAAAAGCAATCACCGATTGCCAAAAAGAAAGTGATTTCAGCAGAAACATCCAAAGAAATCAGATATGCGCTTGAAAGTGTAGTCGCTCAAGGGACTGGCCGAAATGCATTTGTTGAAGGATATCGAGTTGGCGGGAAAACAGGGACAGCACAGAAGGTAAAAGACGGCAAGTACATGGAAAATAACCACATTGTGTCATTTATCGGGTTTGCGCCTGCTGATGATCCAAGTATCGTTGTATATGTGGCGGTAGATAACCCGAAAGGCACTATTCAATTTGGCGGGACAGTTGCTGCACCAATTGTGGGTCATATTATGCGGGACAGCCTGCCTGAGATGGGTGTGAAAAAAAGAAAAGGACAAATTGAAAAGAAGTACCAGTGGCTGGACACAAAAACCATTGAAGTACCGAATCTTGTAGGGGGATCTGTTTCAGACCTTGAATCCTTACTGATTAACCTTAAGATCGATGCTTCTGGAACTGGCAGTAAAGTGGTGAAGCAATCGCCTGCTGCCGGGACAAAAGTCAAAGAAGGCTCCACCATCAGATTATACTTAAACGATGAATAATAAAGAATGAACAGAGGGTAGCCGCACTCATTCGGCTGCCTCTTTTTGTTGAAAGAGAAGGTCTGTTTGAAAAAAAGAGCCTAAAGTGTGTTTTTTCCAAGAGAAACTTAAGGAATACGCTGGATGTATCCCTTTTTTTACGATAAAATATAGACTGTGTGTTTTTTTCACAAGACATGCACGTGAACGAATTTGAGAGGTTTGATATGAAATGAAATTACAAGAACTCCTTACATATTTTAAAAGTGAAAACAACGAACTAATAAACGAAAATCCTGATATCACTTCCATTGAAATGGATTCAAGAGAGGTGAAAAAAGGAAGCCTTTTTGTCTGTATAAAAGGCTATACAGTAGATGGACACGATTATGCTGAAAAAGCGGTGAAAAGCGGGGCTGCAGCGATTGTAGCAGAACACCCTCTTAACATATCAGATGTACCAGTCATTATTGTAAAACACTCTCAAAGAGCTCTTGCAAGAATAGCTGATGCGTTTTACGAGCAGCCAACTCATAAGCTGAATCTCATCGGGATCACAGGAACAAACGGAAAAACTTCGACAACACACATGATTGAACAAATGATGAGAAAAGCCGAAAAGAAAACTGGCTTAATCGGTACGATGTATATGAAGGTGAATGATGACATTCTCGATGTGAAAAACACCACACCTGAAAGTGTCACACTTCAGAAAACTTTTAAACAGATGCTTGACCAAGATGTAGACACAGCCATTATGGAAGTATCATCACATGCACTGCATCTTGGCAGGGTACATGGATGTGATTATGATATTGCTGTTTTCACAAACCTTTCTCAGGACCATCTTGATTACCACAACACAATGGAAGAATATAAACATGCGAAAAGCTTGCTATTCTCACAGCTTGGCAGTGCCTTTCATCACGATAAGCCGAAGCATGCAATTTTAAATGCAGATGATGACGCTTCGAGTTATTATGAAAAAGTGACAGCTGCTGAAGTCATGACATATGGCTTAGAGCAAAAAGCAGATGTAATGGCAAAGAATATTCAAATCAAACCGAAGGGAACTCAGTTTGATTTGATCACTCCAATTGGCACAAAAAATGTGACAGTTGCCCTCATCGGTAAGTTTAATGTGTACAACATCCTAGCAGCTGTATCAGTAGGGATCGTATCTGGCTTAACATTTGAAACGATTGTAAGTGCTATTGAAGAGCTGGAGGGAGTCAAAGGCCGATTTGAACTTGTGAACTGTGATCAAGATTTCCCTGTTATCGTCGATTACGCCCATACACCTGACAGCTTAGAAAATGTCCTGACAACGTGTAGAGAATTAACAGAGGGCAAAATTTTCTGTGTGATAGGCTGCGGCGGCGACCGTGATAAAACAAAGCGTCCTCAAATGGCCCAAATCGCTGTGAAGTATGCAGATGAACCTGTATTTACTTCAGACAACCCAAGAAGCGAAGATCCTTCAGCTATTTTAAAGGATATGGAAAATGGGGTGCCAGACGCATATTATCATAGTTTTGTGAATCGCAAACAAGCCATCTTTTTTGCAATTGCCAATGCGAAAAAAGGCGATACAGTCTTAATAGCGGGTAAAGGTCATGAGACATATCAAATCGTCGGCGATCAAGTTTACGATTTTGATGATGCAAAGGTTGCTATGGACGCTATTTTAGATCTAAACAAATCTTAAAATGATGAAAAGAGTGTAATGAAATGAAGCATTTTGTACAAAAACAACATACGAAGAACGCGAATGAATACCTTAATAATGAATGTGATTTTCTGATGGAAAACGGCTTTGGAAATTCGGAAGGAGTAAAGAACGATGCTTGAACAGGTGATATTGTTTACAATCATAATGGGATTTTTAATCAGTGTTCTTTTATCCCCGATTTTTATTCCGTTTTTAAGAAGGCTTAAATTTGGTCAAAGTATTAGAGAAGAAGGACCACAGTCTCACCAAAAGAAATCAGGTACTCCGACAATGGGCGGAATTATGATTATCTTTTCTATTACCATTACAACGATTGTGATGATCAACAAATTTTCTGAGATTAGTCCAGAAATGTTTTTATTGTTATTTGTTACGCTTGGCTACGGTCTATTAGGATTTTTAGATGATTATATTAAAGTAGCGATGAAACGAAACCTAGGTTTAACATCGAAACAGAAATTAATTGGTCAAATTGTGATCGCAGTGATTTTTTATGCAGTCTTCCATTATTATCAGTTTGCAACGACGATTCGCATTCCAGGAACAGATGTGAGCTTCGATTTAGGATGGGCTTACTTTATCCTTGTCGTTTTCATGCTTGTCGGAGGTTCTAATGCCGTGAACTTAACGGATGGACTGGATGGTCTATTATCTGGAACCGCGGCTATTGCCTTTGGAGCCTTTGCTATATTGGCTTGGAATCAATCACAGTACGATGTAGCGATCTTTTCAGTAGCTGTTGCTGGAGCCGTTCTTGGGTTTCTTGTGTTTAACGCGCATCCTGCAAAAGTATTTATGGGTGATACAGGGTCGCTTGCTTTAGGCGGAGCAATTGTAGCAATTGCGATTTTAACAAAGCTTGAAATTTTACTTGTCATTATTGGAGGAGTATTTGTTGTCGAAACGTTATCCGTTATTCTTCAAGTGATCTCCTTTAAAACAACTGGAAAAAGAATCTTTAAGATGAGTCCGCTTCACCACCACTATGAGTTAGTTGGCTGGTCTGAGTGGAGAGTAGTTGTCACCTTCTGGACAGCTGGTTTATTACTTGCTGTTTTAGGAATTTACATCGAGGTGTGGTTATAATTGAATAAGATGCAAATGTTAAAAAACGAACATGTACTAGTATTAGGTCTTGCAAAAAGCGGATATGCGGCAGCTTCAATTCTTCATGAGCATGGAGTAAATGTCATAGTAAATGACCAAAAGCCGTTTGAAGAAAATGAACCTGCTCAGCTTCTTTCTGAAAAGGGGATTGATGTCGTTTGCGGCAGCCATCCTCTTCGTATGTTCGATGATAAAGAAATTACGATTTTAATTAAAAATCCAGGAATTCCATATGAAAATGTGATGGTTCAAGAAGCGCTTCGCCGACGAATTCCAGTTTGGACGGAAATAGAATTAGCTTATCATTTAACCTCAGCTCCTTTTATTGGGATCACTGGATCAAATGGAAAAACCACTACCACGACTTTGATTTATGAAATGTTGAAACAAGACAGTCAAAAAACTTTAGTGGCAGGTAATATTGGCACGGTTGCCAGCGAAGTCGCTGCAAAAGCAGCTGGCGATGAGTGGATCGTAACTGAACTCTCTTCTTTTCAGTTAATGGGAACAGTTGATTTCAGACCTAAAATCAGCTTAATATTAAATATTTTTGATGCACATTTAGACTATCACCACACTCGTGATGAATATGAAAAAGCAAAGCAGAAAGTATACGCACATCAACTTGAAGATGACATAGCTGTTATTAACCTCGATGATCCATCAGTCGTAAAACTGGCTGAAGCTTCAAAAGCAAAAAAAGTGTTTTTCTCAGTGAAAGAGCAAGTAGAACATGGTGCGTATATTAAAAATGGTGCGATCTACTACATGAATGAACATATCATCGATTTAAAGGATGTTGTTCTTCCTGGTGAGCATAACCAAGAAAATATTTTGGCAGCTATTTGTGTCGTGAAAAATGCAGGCTGTTCAAATGAAGCAATCGCACACGTTCTCACGACATTTAGTGGAGTGAAGCATCGTCTGCAGTTTGTAGATACAATTCAAAGCAGAAAATTCTATAACGATAGTAAAGCCACCAATATACTGGCAACAAGTAAAGCATTGTCAGCTTTTAATCAGCCGATCATTTTACTAGCTGGCGGGCTTGATCGCGGCAATGAATTTGATGAATTGAAACCTTTTATGAAAAATGTAAAAGGAATTATCACATTTGGTGAGACGGCACCTAAGTTTGTGAAGCTTGGTGAAGAACTGGGAATACATCACGTAAAACATGTCGATAATGTTGAACAAGCAGTACCTGCGGCGTTTAACATTTCTGAAGAAGAAGACGTGATTTTATTATCCCCGGCTTGTGCAAGCTGGGATCAACATAAAACATTTGAAGAACGTGGAGACATGTTTGTAAACGCCGTGCATATGCTTAAATAAGGGCTTGTCTCTCGTATGACTGACAGCCCAAATGAAATTATGCTTGGGGTGTCGGTCTCTTGACGAATAAGAAAACTTCTCCGGACTTTTTGCTTGTTGTCATTACGTTACTTTTATTGACGATTGGTTTAATTATGGTGTACAGCGCTAGTGCTGTGTGGGCATCGTATAAATTTGATGATTCGTTTTATTTTGCAAAAAGACAGCTTTTGTTTGCCGGAATCGGAGTTATCGCGATGTTTTTCATTATGCGAGTCGATTATTGGACGTGGCGGACTTGGTCAAAGATATTGATTGCTGTTTGTTTTCTCCTTTTGCTGCTTGTACTTATTCCTGGTATCGGTATGGAGAGAAATGGATCAAGAAGCTGGATCGGTGTCGGTGCGTTTAGTATTCAGCCCTCTGAATTTATGAAGCTTGCGATGATTGCGTTTCTTGCAAAATTCTTATCTGAAAAACAAAAAAATATCACATCCTTTCGTAAAGGTTTCGCACCAGCATTAGGCATTGTGTTTTCTGCATTTGCCATCATCATGCTGCAGCCAGATTTGGGAACAGGGACGGTAATGGTTGGAACCTGTATTATTATGATATTTGTTTCAGGTGCGAGAATTGCTCACTTTATATTTCTCGGTCTTTTAGGGCTCAGCGGATTTGCTGCACTAGTCTTATCAGCGCCCTACCGCATAAAACGAATTACATCGTACTTAAATCCTTGGGAAGATCCACTAGGCAGTGGGTTTCAAATTATTCAATCCTTATACGCTGTTGGTCCAGGCGGTCTGTTCGGAATGGGTCTCGGTCAAAGTAGACAAAAATTCTTTTATTTACCTGAGCCTCAAACAGACTTCATCTTTGCAATATTGTCTGAAGAGCTTGGCTTTATAGGAGGATCACTCATTTTGCTGCTCTTTAGTGTTCTATTATGGAGAGGCATACGAATAGCACTTGGAGCCCCAGACTTATATGGAAGTTTCCTAGCAGTTGGTATTATTTCAATGGTTGCCATTCAAGTGATGATTAATATCGCAGTTGTTACTGGACTTATCCCTGTGACAGGTATCACGCTCCCATTCCTAAGTTATGGCGGCTCATCACTGACATTAATGCTGATGGCAATTGGCGTACTCTTGAATGTAAGCAGGTACGCTAGATATTAGTGCTGCTAGTTCATGAAACCATGATGACATTTATTTTGCAAAAGTACAAAAAAATGATTTGAAGAGTAGAAATGACAGATTTTGTATTGGAAACATGTTTTTTGACTCTTCTTTACAGGTTTTAACGGAGCCCTGTTGTTTAAAACAGGGTTTATACTTTGTTCAGAGCAGAAAAAAATTGAGGGGAAATGGTATAATGCGTATAGTAATCAGTGGAGGCGGAACAGGCGGACATATTTATCCAGCCTTAGCTTTTATTAAAGAAGTGAAAAGACTGCATCCTGATGTAGAATTTTTATATATTGGTACTGAAAATGGACTTGAAAAGAAAATTGTAGAAAGAGAAAATATCCCTTTCAAATCCATAGAAATTTCAGGTTTTAAAAGAAAGCTTTCCTTTGATAACGTAAAAACGGTGATGAGATTTCTAAAAGGCGTTCAAAAAAGCAAATCTTACTTAAAGGAATTTAAGCCAGATGCGGTCATTGGAACAGGTGGTTATGTGTGCGGGCCTGTCGTTTATGCAGCTTCTAAGCTGAAAATCCCGACCATTATTCACGAACAGAACAGTCTGCCTGGTATCACGAATAAGTTTCTAGCAAGATATGTTGATAAGGTAGCCATCTGCTTTGAAGAAGCAAAGGCACATTTTCCTTCTGAAAAGGTTGTATTTACGGGAAACCCTAGAGCCTCTGAAGTCGTCTCTATAAAAGAGGGGAAATCTCTGAAGGAGTTTGGACTGGATGAAACGAAAAAAACGGTTCTTATTTTTGGCGGGAGCCGGGGGGCTGCGCCAATTAATAGAGCAGTTATTGACATGCAAGATGGATTAAAGGCTAAGAACTATCAGCTTTTATATATCACGGGTGAGGTTCATTATGAAAAAGTGCTGAACGAACTAAAGGAAAAAGGTGCAGCACCTAATATGATCACAAAGCCTTTCTTGCATCAAATGCCAGAATACTTGAAATCGATTGATGTGATTGTTGCAAGAGCCGGTGCCACAACGATTGCTGAGGTGACAGCCCTTGGAATTCCAACTATTTTTATTCCAAGCCCATACGTGACGGCAAATCACCAGGAAATCAATGCAAGATCACTAGAAAAGCATGACGCTGCAATCGTTTTAAGAGAATCAGAGCTTTCTGGAGAAAGCCTCCTTCATGCCATTGATGAAATTGCTGGTAATGAAGAAAAATTAAACGAAATGAGCCGTTTAACAAAAGAACTTGGAGTACCAGATGCGGCTGGACGTTTATATAATGTATTAAAAGAAATTACGACTACATGATGGAATGATATTAGGTAAGGCGGAGGGTAATATGGAGAACTTGAAGAATGAATTATTAGAAGCGCAAGTCGGTAAAGTGCTTGAAAATGAGCCGCTTGCAAATCATACGACAATGAAAATAGGCGGGCCGGCAGATCTATTGATCGTTCCTAAAGATATCGATTCAGTTAAAACGATCATGGATCAGATAAAAAAACACCACGCGGACTGGACGGTTATTGGAAGAGGGTCAAATTTACTCGTACTTGATAAAGGAATACGTGGCGTCGTCCTGAAGTTAGGCGCTGGACTTGATCACTTAACTGTAAATGATGAAGAAATTACAGTTGGCGGCGGCTATTCTGTTGTAAGGCTTGCAACGTCACTTAGTAAGCAGGGTCTTTCAGGGCTGGAATTTGCAGCTGGTATTCCAGGGTCTATTGGAGGCGCTGTTTATATGAACGCAGGTGCGCACGGATCTGATATCAGTAAGATTCTTGTGAAAGCGAGAATCTTATTTGAAGATGGAAGCATCGAGTGGCTAACAAATGAGCAGATGAACTTTAGCTATAGAACGTCTGTCCTTCAAAAGGAACGACCAGGCATTGTTCTCGAGGCCGTGTTTAAGCTCAAACAGGATGATCGCGAGAAAATCACAAAGAAAATGCAGCAAAATAAAGACTATCGCAAGGAAACACAGCCTTATAATCGACCATGTGCCGGAAGTATTTTTCGAAATCCACTGCCTGAATATGCAGGACAGCTTGTAGAAAAAGCGAATTTAAAAGGGTACCAAATTGGCGGAGCAAGAATCTCTGATATGCATGGCAACTTTATTGTGAACGCTGGCGGGGCTACTGCTCAAGACGTGCTGGACTTAATCCAGTACATCCAAAAGAAAATTAAAGATGACTACAATGTAGATATGCATACAGAAGTAGAAATTATCGGTGAAGCAAATTAAAAGCAAGTTTTATGAATGATGGCATCACAGGAAAACAAACGGCATGAAAGAATGCCGTTTGTTTTCTCATCAAAAGATGACCCAAAGGTGTGGACAAGCAGCTTTGAATGGGGTGAAGAATATATATGCGGCCTGATCATGAAAATGAAAAGATCGTCAATATAGAAGAACGAATTCCTAAAATTAAAGAACAAAGGAAGCAGAAAGCGAATCGGAGACTAATCTCTTTTATTCTACTGTTTTTTATCATGGTTTTAATCATTATTTATTTGCAGACACCAATCAGTAAAATTTCTTCTTTAACTATTACGGGTAATGAGCATGTCCCTACAAAACAGCTTGTGAAACTTTCCCAGATTAAAGAAGGCGAAACAGAGTTTTGGAATTTAAATAAAGATTTAACAGCAGATCATATTAAGCAAAACAAACTGATTAAAAGTGTCAGTATCAAAAAACATTTTCCAAATAAGGTTAGTATTGCTGTCAAGGAATATGCCAATATTGCGTATCTTCAAAAGGGAAATTTATACTATGAGCTTCTTGAAAATGGGACAGCATTACCAGAAGAAGTCACACCAAGTCATGCAGGACCTATTTTTGTTGATTGGGACAATAAAGAGAAGCTGAAGCAAACGGTTAGATCTTTAAATCAGCTGCCAGCCTCTATTCAGGAACTCATCTCAGAAATATATTATGTGCCAACAAGCTCAAACCAGTGGCTCGTTAAATTTTATATGAATGACGGGAACACCGTGATTGCATCAATTAAAACATTCGCTGATAAAATGAAAACCTATCCTGCCATTGTAAAAGAACTTTCGCCATCTGAAAAAGGCACAATCCATATGGAAGTCGCGACGTATTTTGAAGCGTTTAAATCTAAGAAAAAGGAAGAAGAACGTTGAGAGGCAAAACAGTTATATTCTCAATTGTCATGCTTGTTCTTGGTTTTCTGATTTCTTTTTCATACCAATATACTAAGCAGCATCAAGCAGATGTCATTCGAACAGAGCAATGGAAAAAAGAATACTCCTTGAAAAGTCAGCTGACAAAGCAAGAAAAGGCGAATCAGAAACTTGAAAAAGAATTATATAGTCTTCAATCACAGGTTCAAGCCACTGAGTCCAATTTGAAAAATGAAAAAGAGCAGTATTTTAATGTATTGGAAGATGTTGAGAATTACAGGATGTTTACAGGAGAGATCGGTGTAAAAGGAAAAGGGGTACAAGTATCCCTTGAAGATGCATCTTATATCCCGAGTGGACAAAATGTCAATAATTACATTGTTCATGAGAGCCACATTTTTCATGTGATAAACGAACTGTTTATATCAGGGGCCTCTGCCGTATCTATTAATGGACAGAGAATTACACACCAATCATACATACATTGTAATGGCCCAGTTGTCACAGTTGACGGTGTTCAGCATCCAGCGCCATTTGTTATTTCTGCTATTGGTGATCCGGCTGTGTTAATACCTGCATTAAATATTGCAGGAGGAGTGGTCGATCAGCTGACAAGTGATCACATTTCGATGACGATTGAAAAAAAGGATATTCGTATGAATCCTCTTTTAAAACACAAAGATTAAAAGTGAAAAGGTGAGTGGTGTTGAGGAAAAAGAAGCCTTTACTTAGTTTGACAGCCTTAATGGTGATATTCGGCATCATGGTCTCCATCCAATTTAATTCATTGCAAAAGCCCAAAGTTCGTGATACTCGCGATGTGTGGGAGCTAAGAGAGGATTTATCTGCATCTAAAAGTAAAGAATTGGATTTACTGAAAGAAATTGATAAATACGATGAAATGCTGAAAAAGTATGGTCATCAAGGAGATCAATCAAAAGAAGCTCAACTAACTAAAACATTAAAAGATTTAAAAGAAAAGGCTGGTTTTACAGAAGTGACAGGGGAGGGAATTGAAGTTGACATCTCTCAGCTCTTCTCCAAGGATCTGACCGGGGAAGAAGTGAAAAATATCCCGCCTGATCTTCTGAAAAAGCTAATCAACGAAGCCAATATGTATGGGGCAAAACATATTTCCATTAATGACCACCGTGTGATTAATACAAGTGTGATTCGAGATATTAATGGTACGACGAAAATGGATGGCTACAGCTTAGATGGTGATGAAGTGACCATCAAGATGATCAGCGACCAGGCCGACAAATTATACAGCCGTTTAAATGTATCAGATATTGGTGATTTGTTTGCTCAGGAAAATTTCGGCTTAAGTATTAGCCAGCCGAAGCAGCAAATTCAATTAAAAGCATATGACGGTGCGATTCAGTTAAACGAGTTGAAGCCTCTTGACGATGTAAAGGAGGGAAAATCTTAATGTGGCTTCCTGTACTTGGCTTAATCATAGGAGTTGCGATCGGTTTCTTAACAAATTTTACGATACCGAATGAGTATTCTAATTATCTTTCCCTCGCTGTACTTGCTGCGCTTGATACATTGATTGGTGGAATCAGGGCACATCTGCAAGGGGCATACGATGAACTAGTGTTTGTATCAGGCTTTTTCTTTAATATTATACTTGCAATAAGTTTAGCTTTTCTGGGCGTCCATCTTGGTGTAGACTTGTATTTAGTCGGAATGTTTGCTTTCGGCGTTAGATTGTTTCAAAATATAGCAGTTATTCGAAGAATTCTACTAACAAAATGGACAATTTCTAGAGAAAAAAAGAAAAAAAGTGAGTCATAAAAAAGGATATACATATGATGTAACGAATATTTTCAGTAATCCTAATAAAAAATGTTGATTTTTTAAGTTTTGTTACACACTTGTAAAAACACATTCATTGTATTGTTGTTCAGCAAATAATAGAATAGAAAGTATTGATATGTGAGGAGGTGCCATAGAATGAACAACAATGAAATTTACGTCAGCCTTGACATCGGTACATCCAATATAAAAGTCATCGTCGGAGAAATGGCGGATGATTCGCTTAACATTATAGGTGTTGGAAATGTCCCTTCAGAAGGGTTAAAAAAAGGATCGATTGTTGATATAGATGAGACAGTTCATTCTATTAGACAAGCATTTGAACAGGCTGAGAGAATGGTAGGTTTTCCTTTACAAAAGGCGATTGTCGGAATTAACGGAAACCACATTCATATTCAGAATACGAGCGGCGTGGTCGCAGTATCTAGTGAAAACAAAGAAATACATGCTGAAGATGTGAGACGTGTCTTAGATGCTGCACAGGTAGTATCTATTCCTCAAGAACATCTCGTCGTAGACGTCATCCCGAGACAATTTATCGTCGACGGAAGAGATGAGATCACTGATCCGAAAAAAATGCTTGGTGTTCGGCTAGAGGTGGATGGATCGTTAATTACAGGTTCTAAAACGATTCTACATAACTGGCTCCGATGTGTAGAAAGAGCTGGAATTGAAATTATGGATATTTGCTTGCAGCCGCTCGCATCGGGCTCAGCAGCATTATCGAAAGATGAAAAAAATCTAGGGGTAGCTCTCGTCGATATTGGCGGCGGATCTACAACGATTTCCGTATTTGAAAACGGGCATCTCTATTCTACTCACAGTATCCCTTTGGGCGGAGAGAACATTACAAAAGATTTGTCTATAGGACTTAGAACTTCTACTGAAGAAGCTGAACGAATTAAAAAACAATTTGGACATGCGTTTTATGATGAGGCATCGTCTGAAGAAACATTTGAAGTTTCTGTCATCGGTACCGATCAGAAACAGACGTATACACAGCTTGAAGCGGCTAATATCATCGAGGCTCGGCTGGAAGAAATCTTGCTCTTTGTGGCAGAGGAATTAAGAAATATGGGTGTCCATGATTTGCCTGGCGGATTCGTTCTAACAGGTGGACAGGCAGCTATACCAGGTATCCTTTCTCTTGCACAAACGGTCTTGCAAAACAATGTTAGAATTGCAAGTCCGAATTATATTGGGGTGAGAGAACCTCAGTATATGACAGGAGTGGGTCTGATCCACTTTGCTTATCGCAATGCAAAGATTCAGGGCAGACAAGTTGGATTCCAAATGCCGGATGAGGCGTTTCATGAAGTAGGCGCATCCATGGAGCCGGTTTCTTCTGCACCACAAGTGAAAGAAGCGCAGCCAAGACCGAAAGTAAAACAAAAAGCACAAGAAGAGACAAATAAAAAACCGGGCAAAATGAAAAAACTATTTAATATGTTCTGGGAATAGAATTAGATTTTCGACGGATTAGGAGGATTCAGCATGTTGGAGTTTGAAACAAATATAGACGGCCTAGCATCAATTAAAGTAATCGGAGTAGGTGGAGGCGGAAATAACGCTGTCAACCGAATGATCGAAAATGACGTACAAGGTGTCGATTTCATTGCAGTCAACACAGATGCACAGGCGTTAAATCTATCAAAAGCAGAAACGAAAATGCAAATCGGTGCTAAGCTGACAAGAGGGCTTGGAGCAGGTGCGAATCCTGAAGTCGGTAAAAAAGCTGCTGAGGAAAGCAAAGAACAGATTGAAGAAGTATTAAAAGGCGCAGACATGGTCTTTGTTACTGCTGGTATGGGCGGTGGAACTGGTACGGGTGCTGCACCTGTCATTGCAAAAATCGCAAAAGATTCTGGTGCATTGACAGTTGGAGTCGTGACTCGTCCTTTCACATTTGAAGGAAGAAAGCGTCAGCTTCAAGCAGTTGAAGGAATTGCTTCTATGAAAGAAGCAGTTGACACTTTAATTGTGATTCCAAACGATCGCTTGCTTGAAATTGTTGATAAAAACACGCCAATGCTTGAAGCATTCCGTGCAGCAGATAACGTGCTACGACAAGGTGTTCAAGGGATCTCAGATCTTATTGCTACACCAGGTTTAATCAACCTTGACTTTGCTGACGTGAAAACGATCATGTCCAATAAAGGTTCTGCTCTTATGGGTATCGGTGTTGCGACTGGTGAAAATCGTGCCGCTGAAGCTGCGAAGAAAGCTATTTCTTCACCACTTCTAGAAACGGCAATCGACGGTGCACAAGGTGTCATCATGAATATTACTGGTGGTACGAACCTAAGTCTTTATGAGGTACAAGAAGCAGCGGACATTGTGGCTTCTGCATCTGATGAAGATGTAAACATGATTTTCGGTTCTGTCATTAATGATAACTTGAAGGATGAAATTGTGGTAACCGTGATCGCAACTGGATTTATTGAGCAAGAGCCAGAGGTGTCAAAACCACAAAGAAATCCATTAGGGCAAGGATTAAAGCAAAATCAATCCATTCCTCAAAAACGTGAAGTAAAACGTGAGGAACATCAGCAGTCATCATCTCAGCCGAGACAAAATACACAATCAAGCGATGATACGCTGGATATCCCAACGTTCTTGCGCAACCGTAATAAACGCTAATCGAGTATCACTCATCCCCTTCCACCGGAAGGGGATTTTTTCATGTCCAATATATAAAGAAACCCGCATCACTACTAATCAAAAAGTCTTAAATATGTCTGGGTTACTTTATCCAACATATGTATTTCGACTTAGAGTGATTAAGTAAAAAGAATCATTTTCCTATTACAAAAAGCGACAAAATGATGAACTTTATTTGACTACATTAAATAGAACACCATGAATCTTGTCATGAACAAAGGTAAGGGAGGAGTTAAACCCATACACTGTTTGACCATTTGAGGAGGAGGGATTTGATTGAAAGTGAAGATTCGCAAAACCGCCGGCTATCGTTTGATGAGTCTTTTGGTGATTGGTACTTTAACGATGACAAGCTTTGGGATGGTTCAAGCAAAATCGACTTCTACCTCATATCAAGAGGAAGCTGTTTCCTCCAAGAAAACAAAAGCAAAGATCTCATCTAGATTAATGAAACAGTTTCAACAAGAAGACAAGGTGACCTTTTTAGTCAAAATGAAGGAACAAACCAATGTCAAAAAAGTGGCGAAGGATGCTGTATCAAAAGCCAAAAAACAAAAGTTAACAGCTGCTAAAACGCAGTACACAAAAAGATCAGCTGTCGTATCAGAACTAAGAGCGACGTCTGAAGAGAGGCAGGAAGCGCTGCTTGCTTATTTACAAAAAGCCCAGAAGAAAAAGCAAGTGAAGGATATTCATTCGTACTATATTGTGAATGGTCTCGCTGTGACGGGAACGAAAGAAGTCATGGAAAAGGTAGCTTCCTTCCCAGAAGTAGATCAAGTGCTGCCAAATGAAATCCGTCAAATCCATCGTCCTGTTGATTTGAAGACTTCAAAGAAAAACAAACAAATCAAAGCAGCAGATGGAATCGAGTGGAATATTTCTCAAGTTCATGCCCCAGAAGCGTGGGCTTTAGGCTATGACGGAACTGGTACCGTTGTGGCAAGTATTGATACAGGTGTGGAATGGGATCATCCTGCATTAAAAGAAAAATACCGCGGATTTGACCCTGCACGTCCGAATGAACCTTCTCATGAATTCAATTGGTACGATGCAACGACAGGTTCTAAAGCGCCATACGATGATTTAGAGCATGGTACACATGTAACGGGAACGATGGTTGGCTCTGAGCCAAATGGAGAGAATCAAATTGGAGTCGCACCAGGTGCAAAATGGATCGCGGTGAAAGCTTTCTCAGAAGATGGTGGATCAGATGCTGATCTGCTTGACGCAGGTGAATGGATTTTAGCTCCAAAAGATGAAAACGGAACCCCTCATCCAGAAAAGGCGCCAGATGTGGTCAATAATTCTTGGGGCGGTGGGCCTGGTCTTGATGATTGGTATAAAGATGTGGTCAATGCTTGGAGAGCAGCGGACATCTTCCCAGAGTTTTCAGCTGGTAATACGGATTTATTTAACCCTGGCGGTGAGGGATCTATTGCAAATCCTGCGAACTATCCCGAAGCCTTTGCGACGGGTGCAACAGATCAAAACAACAAATTGGGTTCTTTCTCTTTGCAAGGCCCCTCTCCATATGGCGTCATGAAACCAGATATTGCGGCCCCAGGGGTAAATATTCGTTCTTCTATTCCTGGGAAAGGGTATGAGGATGGCTGGAATGGAACCTCGATGGCAGGTCCGCATGTTTCAGCTGTTGTGGCTCTTCTTCGCCAAGTACAGTCAGATCTGTCTGTGGAAGAGATCGAAGAAATTCTCATTGATACTGCAAAACCGCTGACAGATCAGCAATTCCCGGAATCACCTAACAATGGCTATGGGGCAGGATTAGTTGATGCAAAAGAAGCCATCACAGCATTAACAGATGGAATTGGCAAGATTGAAGGACAGGTAACAAAAGAAGGAGAAGATACAGAACCACCTGTTTTTTCTCATAAAGGGCCGAATGAAATTTTTGCCTCTACGCCAACACCTCTAAGTATTACAGCAGAAGATGAAGTAGCTGTGATAAATGTCTCCTTGACTTATCAAGTGGATCAAGGGAAAAGGGAGACGCTGCAAGCAAAACGAACGGATGGAAATCATTTAAAAGGGACATATGTTGTTCAGCTCCCAGAACTTGAGGGAGAAAATATCACGTACCGATGGATTGTGAAAGATTTTGGAGAAAATGAAGCTGCATCAGAACCGTATACGCTTCCGATTAAAACATCCATCACGACTGGCTACTCGCAAGATTTTGAAGCTTGGCCAAGTGGATGGTTCAGTGGTGGAACAAAAGATCCTTGGCAGTGGGGGAAGCCGACCACAGGTCCGAAACAGGCCTTTACTGGAGATCATGTCTATGCTACAAACCTAGACAGTCCTTATGAAAATCAAACAGATGCTCATTTATCTATGCCGATGATTGCTGTACCTGAGTCAGGCTCCGCCTTTTTACAATATCAATACTGGCATGACCTTGAAGCAAATTATGACTATGTGCATATTCATGTGCAGCCTGAGGGGGAAGATGCTGTCCAAGTGGCAGCCTACACAGGCAAAACAAGTGGATGGACAAAAGGAGAAGTAGATTTATCTGCTTACAAAGGTCAGAACGTGAGAGTTATTTTTCAGCTAAGAACGGATGGCAGTGTGACAAAAGACGGTTTTTATTTAGATGATGTGAAAATAACAGATCAAGCCTTGCCTCAGAAGGCAAAGAAACAGCTTGGCGTCATCAAAAAAGAAAAGTCAGCACAGGAGCTGAAGAAACCCGTCGATCCGAAAAGCGCAAAGCCTGCTAAAATAAAAGAAAAACATGTCCAGATGAAAAAGGAAAAAAGTGTAGATGCCCCATCTATCAAAGCTCTTCCGATGAAGGCAGAAATCAGTGTTCTTGAAAGCGGCAAGTCCACGTACACATATGAAGCGACAGGGAGATATCAGCTTTCCCATGGTGCAGGGGAATTTACAGTGAAAGCTGAAGCATATGGCTTTGAATCACGCACACAAAAAGTCAATATTTCTGCAAATGATCAGGCAGAGGCAAATTTCTCGTTACAGCCACTAGAAAAACGAACGATATCTGGCACAATTGTCAATGAAACAACGGGTGAAAAAGTAAAAGATGCTACGGTTTATCTTGTAGAGGATGCGAAAATTGAGCCGGTGAAAACAGATGAATCTGGCGAGTTTTCTCTAGAGGCATTGAGCGGTGTGTATACAGTCAAAGTATTTGCGAAAGGGTTTAAAGGATATTCGTTTACAGCCGATGTGACAGAAAAGCCGCTTGAAAAAGCAATCAAGCTGGAACCTTTCATCGGTTTTGCTGGCGAAATTGGCTACGATGACGGAACAGCTGAAAATGCACGGGCGTTCTATGATCCTGGTAATGGCTGGGCGGTGAAATTTTCATTAGAAAAAGGGAAGAAACAAGCACAGGTCACAGGGGGGCTTTTCCGTTTCTGGACAACAGAGTGGCCAGCCCCTGGCGGGAATGAATTTGCGGTTGAAGTGTATGATGCTTCTGGGAAGGACGGCGCTCCAGGTGAGAAAATTGCTGGACCTTTTAAAGCGAATGCGCTGCGTAATGGTGAATGGACAAAAGTAGATTTAGAAGATCAAGCCATTACGGTGGATGGAGATTTCTATCTTGTCTATATTCAAACGAAAAAGAATACGGAATCTCCAGGCCTTGCAACAGATGAAGATGGACCAAATGCTGAAAGAAGCTGGCAGCTGACAAGCGGTGCCTTTTCTCCTTCTCCAAAAGAAGAGGGAAATTATATGATTCGTGCGCTTGTCCAATATGAAGCAGATGTGCCAGAAATAACATCTCCAAAGGCTGGAACGATCACGAACAAAGATGAACTGGAGATCGAAGGTAAAGCCTCTCCAGGGCTTGATGTAGCGATCTATCAAAACGATAAAGAGATTGCCAAAGTGAAAGCAGATCAGTCGGGTGCTTTCAAAGAGAAGGTTACAGTGTCAAGCGGAGAGCATGTATTCACGGCTGCTACTGTTACGGATAAAGGCGCAACGAAAAAATCCAAATCAGTCAAGGTGATCATTGATCAAACAGCCCCAGTGTTAACGATAGATACACCAAAAAAAGGGGAAAAGTCTAACAAAGAATCACTCACTGTAGAAGGAAAGGTAACGGATGATCATCTTGATCAAGTCACTGTGAATGGAAAAAAAGCAGCAATAAAAGATGGGAAATATTCTGCAAGAATCCTGCTTGAAAACGGGAAAAATACGATCAAAGTAACAGCAAAAGATGCAGCAGGAAACAAAACGACTAAAAAAGTCGATATCGATGTTCAATACGAAGCGCCTGAGATTTCTAAGCTGACACCAGCAGAGAATGTCAATCTATCATCAGGTGAGTCTGTTAAAATTTCATTTAACAGCAGAGAAAAGCTAGACGCAACGTTTGTCATTCACATGCCGCTGACAAACGCGAGATCAAAGCTGCAAAATACAACAGAGCTGCCGCTTCGTGAGGTAGCCAAGGGAACATATGAAGGTTACTGGACAGCTACTTCTACCGCCAAAGCAAAAGGTGCAGTCATTGAAGTGATTGTGCGGGATGATTATGGAAATGTTACTCGACAAAAGGCCCCAGGCACATTAAATATCAATGTAAAATAACCCTTAAAAAAGGCACGACTCCTTGGAGCGTGTCTTTTTCGTTTCGAATGATTGTTTGTAAGCTTGTCCGGAAGCACACTCTCTTTCTTTGTGCTCTCATTCCTCGACAAAAACAATAACAATCCACCAAAAGTTCTCTATCATCCCCAACAAGAATTGACAGACTTCCATCTCTTGGCTGTTTTATACTGGTACAAACAAGTGCAAGTACTGCTTTTGATTCTTTGTTTCAGATGAAAGGAGCAGAAGGTGGTCATTTATTTAGATGTGATTTGGCTGTTAAACTTTTGTTTTGATCTATTGCTTCTCTTACTCACTGCATTTATTCTCAAACGACAAGTAAAAAAACGGCGATATATGTTAGGAGCTCTGATTGGATCGAGCATTGTTCTCTTGCTCTTTACACCATTTGCAATGTTTGTGTCACACCCTCTAGGCAAACTGCTTTTTTCTGTCTTGATCGTGCTTGCAACTTTTGGATTTCAAAGATTTCGATTCTTTTTTCAAAACCTGTTTGCTTTTTACTTTGTCACATTTTTGATGGGAGGAGGCATGATCGGGGTTCATTCGTTTTTACAAACCAATACTGTTATTCAAGACGGGCTGCTGATTTCACAAAATGATGGCTTTGGTGATCCCATTAGCTGGCTTTTCGTTTTAACCGGCTTTCCTGCGATTTGGCTGTTTTCAAAGAAACGATTAGGAGAGGTCGGTGCGAAAAAAAGACAGTTTGATGAACAAGTCCTTGCGGAGATACACATTCAAGGAGAGACCATCCGCTTAAAGGGACTCGTCGATTCTGGCAATCAGCTGTATGATCCTATGACGAAAACACCTGTGATGATCGTTCAAGCAGATCAACTCATGTCCATTTGCGGAGAGCCATTTATAGAGCTTATGAAGCAGTCTCATCCTGTTGAAGTGATGCAAAAGCTCGATGATCAATTTCCGCTTCTTGACCGTTTAAGACTTGTTCCATATCGAGCGGTCGGTCATGATCACGGGTTTCTTCTATGCTTAAAACCAGATACGGTCATCATTTATTCAAAAACGCATATGATCCAGCCAGCCAAATGTTTTGTAGGCATGAGTCTGAGCGGTTTATCAGCAGATCAGGAATTTCAATCCATCATTCATCCAGATATGTTAGACGGAAAAATCATCCAAGGGGTGTCTTAAGTTTTGGTGATGTCTTTTATCTTACGAGGTCAACTTGACATTTAGAAGGGAGAAGAAGATGAAAAAATTAAAATTTAAACTCACTTACTACTGGTATAAACTCCTCATGAAGCTAGGTCTTAAGAGTGATGAGATTTATTATATTGGTGGTAGTGAGGCGCTTCCGCCGCCATTATCAAAGGATGAAGAGCAGGAACTGCTTGTCAAATTACCAAAAGGTGATCAAACAGCAAGGGCTATCCTGATTGAAAGAAATTTGCGGTTGGTAGTCTACATCGCAAGAAAATTTGAAAACACAGGGATTAATATTGAGGACTTAATTAGTATTGGAACTATTGGTCTAATTAAGGCAGTCAATACATTTAACCCAGAAAAAAAGATCAAGCTTGCGACATATGCTTCGAGATGTATTGAAAATGAGATTTTGATGTATTTGCGCCGAAATAATAAAATTCGTTCAGAAGTGTCGTTTGATGAGCCGCTCAACATTGATTGGGACGGAAATGAACTGCTTTTATCAGACGTACTTGGAACAGATGATGATATTATTACACGGGATATTGAAGCAAATGTAGATAAAAAACTTTTGAAAAAAGCGCTGGAACAATTAAATGACCGCGAAAAGCAGATTATGGAGCTCAGATTCGGCTTGGTTGGCGGTGAGGAAAAAACCCAAAAAGATGTCGCTGACATGCTAGGCATTTCCCAGTCGTATATTTCAAGGCTTGAAAAAAGAATTATTAAACGATTACAAAAAGAATTTAACAAAATGGTCTAAAAAAATTTTTTGAAAAGCTCTGTCCCTTTGCTGTCAAAGGAATCAACTTCTTTTCTCATGATTACTCGTCATCACTCGTGCATATTTTTCCATCCCAAGGAGATACTGAACTTTGTACAACAGCTCCTGTAGGGAGGGAAAAAAGTGTCCAGAAATAAAGTGGAAATCTGCGGAGTCGACACCTCCAAACTGCCTGTTCTGAAAAACGAAGAGATGAGAAAATTGTTCAGACAGCTGCAAGATGAGGGTGACGATACAGCAAGAGAAAAGCTAGTCAATGGCAATTTGCGGTTGGTTTTAAGTGTGATTCAGCGTTTTAACAACAGAGGCGAGTATGTGGATGATCTCTTCCAAGTAGGCTGTATCGGATTAATGAAATCAATTGATAATTTTGATTTAAGCCACAATGTCAGATTTTCAACTTATGCGGTCCCTATGATCATAGGAGAAATCCGTCGATACTTGCGTGATAACAACCCAATTCGGGTGTCTCGTTCACTAAGAGATATTGCCTACAAAGCGCTTCAGGTTCGTGAGAGGCTGATTAGTGAGACAAGCAAGGAGCCAACGGCAGAAGACATTGCCAAAGTGCTGGAAGTGCCTCATGAGGAAATTGTCTTTGCCCTAGATGCGATTCAAGATCCTGTTTCTTTGTTTGAACCGATCTATAATGACGGAGGAGATCCGATTTATGTGATGGATCAAATTAGTGATGATCGGAACAAAGACACACAATGGGTAGAGGAATTGGCCTTAAAAGAGGGAATGCGCAGATTGAATGATCGAGAAAAAATGATTCTCCGCAAACGCTTCTTCCAAGGAAAAACGCAAATGGAAGTCGCTGAAGAGATCGGGATTTCTCAAGCACAAGTCTCAAGACTTGAAAAAGCAGCCATCAAACAAATGAATAAAAACATCTTTTAAAGCCGCCGCTTCATGTGCGGCTTTTTTCATTCTTGGAAAGAGCACGTCTCTAGTATTGACTCTGTTATTTTTTTCATTTAATCTGTTTTTAACAAATGTTATTTTAGATATCATTTGTTAGGGAACACTTAAGCGGAAAGAAGGGTTATTATGACATTCCATGATGAAAGAAGGCTGCTCATTAAGGTTGCGCATATGTATTATGAAGAAGGCGCCACTCAATCTAAAATAGCAGATGCTGTTGGGGTTAGCCGTTCGCTCATATCGAAATATTTGGCAAAAGCACGTGAAGCAGGAATCGTGGAAATCATTATTCATGATGAAATGAATCAACAATATGGATCTTTAGAAAGAAAAATAGAGAGGAAATACGGGCTGCGAGAAGTCGTCTGTGTGGAAACGCTCAGCCAAGAAACAACAAAAAGCCGAATCGGCGCTGCGGCGGCAGGCTTTTTATTAAAAGTCATGAAGGATGGACAAGTCATCGGTTTTTCCTCAGGAACCACTTTGCATGAAATGGCGAAATCGCTTACGTCAGTTCAGCACTACCCATCCGTGACATTTGTTCCGCTTGTCGGGGGTGTGGGAAACGAAGATGTTGATATCCATGCCAATTATATTATTGCGAGATGCACAGAGGCACTCAAATCTAAATGTGAGTTTTTACATGTGCCTGTCATGCTTGATACGAAAGAAGCGAAGGATGTACTGATACGGCAGCCGTCAATCAAAAAAGTGATTGAATTAGGAGAATCATCAAATATTGCGGTTGTCGGGATTGGCGGGGTTCCGCAGCATTCAACGATGGTGAAATCTTATATGACAAGCGGTGAGGAGGATATTCTTCAAGCGAAGGATGTAGCGGGTGACATTTGCTATAACTTTATTGATCACCAAGGAGAAGTGTATCCCCACCCATGGAACGACAGGGTAATGGGCATAAGCCCGCAAAAGTTGAAAGAAATCCCGCTAGTCATTGGTGTCGCTGGAGGAGAAGAAAAAATTGAAGCGATCCGGGCAGCATTAGAAGGTGGATTAATTCATGTATTAATTACGGATGAACGAACAGGAGATGCCTTATTAAAGTAACTACCTAATATGATTAGGTAGTTTTTTTGAGCCTTTAGACTCAAAAAGATTGAAAATTTTATCGATTTTATCTTGACACAAAGTTGACACATCATATAAACTAAGTTCATAACAAATGATAAATAAAATAACAAATGTTACAAGAAACAGATTTTTGTTAATTTTTATAACATTTGTTAAAAGTTTCAGATTATTTTTCTAGCAATCTACCCGAGAAGCAAGAAAACCTGAAAGGATGATTTAGATGTCAATCTATCAACAGTTGTTAGCTCGAGAACGCAGTGGAGATCCAATCAAAGTAGGAATTATTGGGGCAGGCCAAATGGGCTTTGGACTTATTTCACAAATTTCTAAAATTCCAGGCATGATTGTAGCAGGTGTTTGTGATATTCACCTTAGTGCAGCAGAGAAGGCAGCGAATTTTTACAAGCAGCATGCGAAGCCGCATCAAATGGTCGTCACAAATGATTATAGAGAAGTGATTCAATCAGATTTTGTGGAAGTTGTCGTAGATGCAACAGGAGTACCAGAGGTCGGAGCAAACATTTCTTTGGAAGCGCTTAATTCAAAGAAACATCTCGTTCTTTTAAATGTAGAAGTTGATATTACCATCGGTTTGGTGATGCATAAGTTATTCACAAATGCAGGACTTGTTTATTCTGGATCAGCTGGAGACGAACCGGCAGCAACACTAGAATTATATGAATTTGCAAAAACAATGGGACTTGAGGTGCTCGTTGCTGGGAAAGGCAAGAACAACCCATTCTTCCCAGAAGCAAATCCAGATACGTGTAAAGCAGAAGCAGATAGTAAACATATGAGTGCACATATGCTCGCTGCCTTCCAAGACGGAACAAAAACAATGGCAGAAATGAACTTATTAAGTAACGCGACAGGGCTTTTGCCAGATAAAGTCGGTATGCACGGAGTCGAAGCAAATTTAGAGAATGTAGCAGATAAATTGAATCAAAAACAACAAGGCGGCGTGCTCAATAACTTCGGAGTCGTTGAATATGTAAATGGACTTGCTCCAGGCGTATTCGTTATCGTCAAGAGTGATCTAGAGCCAGTAGATGAAGAGCTTCGTTACTTAAAAGTTGGAAAAGGTCCTCACTACACGCTTTACCGTCCTTTCCACTTAGCGAGTCTTGAAACACCTGTTACCATCGCAAAAGCGGTCTTACAGCATGATTCATCGATCCACCCGATTGGTGTACCAGTGTCAGAAACAGTCGCTGTTGCGAAAAGAGATATTAAAGCAGGGGAATCACTTGACGGGATTGGCGGATACTCCGTAAGAGGTGTACTTGAAACGCATCAAGACATGAAAACGAACGGTCACATTCCAATTGGTTTAATCAGCGGAAAAGTCGTAGCGAAAAAAGACATCAAATTAGGACAGTTCCTGACTCATGATGATGTAGAGCTTGATTCAAACACAACCGTCTGGAAGCTGCGTTCATTACAAGATCACTTATTTCAATCATAAGGACGTGAAGCTATGGAAAAATTAGCAATCGTACTTTGTATCATTCTCATCGTGCAGTATGGGTTATCTTTTATTCAAATCAAGTATTACCGCAAAAGCATGGACTCACTGATTGATGACTACAGAGGGAAACAAGGCTATCACTTATTTTCAGGAATGGAACGGCGCAAAGTTGGCCCTGGGGCCATTGCGCTCATCATTGTGGATGAATCGTATATCATTCAAAAATGCCATGTGCTTGGCGGCGTGTCGATCTTATCTAAATTTAAAGAAGTCCCTGCATATGAAGGCAAGCATGTAGGGGCTGTGCTGGACGAGCACCACATGATGAAGAAAACGTTGAAAAAGCGCAAAAAAGCGCCAGCTGTCATGCAAGCACTTTCCATGGCGGCTGAACAGGCACTTGTCTCGATTTCGAAAAAAAATATAACAAATGTGAACTAAAGAAAGGGGAGATGAAACATGGAATGGATTCAATGGTTTGGAGAGCACTTTATCGGAATGTTTGAAGCCGGCGGAAAGCAGTTCATGGGTCTGATTACAGGTATCGTTCCAACGCTTGTTGTGTTACTTACTTTCACTTATGCTGTCATGAAATTTATTGGAGAAGAGCGAGTGAATAGAGCCATTCAGTTTGCAGCGAAATATACCATTTTGCGCTACACGTTAATGCCGATCTTATCTGTACTTATTTTGACAAACCCAATGGCTTATACGTTTGGCCGCTTCTTACCTGAAAAACAAAAACCGGCATTCTATGATTCAGCTGTTTCATTTGTTCATCCGGTGACATCACTGTTCCCGTATGCCAACGCAGGAGAACTATTTGTCTACTTAGGAATTGCGAACGGGATTAAAGAAGCTGGATATTCAATGTCAGAGCTCGCTGTTCGTTACTTCTTAGTCGGGATCGTCGTCATTTTACTACGCGGAATCATTACTGAATGGATTACAAAATATTTAGCAGGAAAAATGAAAGCGAATTCACAATAGGGGAGGGTTAGACATGACAAACCACAAAGTATTTGTTGCAAAAGGTGCTGGCGGATGGGGAGAAGGCTTAGAGCTTGAACCAACTGGTAAAAGAAGAAAGGTCGTTTCCATTACAGGGGGAGGCATTCACCCGGTTGCACGTAAAATTGCAGAAATGACAGGGACAGAAGCATGTGATGGCTTTAAAAACTCTATACCAGAAGATGAAATGATGTGTGTTGTCATTGACTGCGGGGGAACAGCGCGAATCGGACTTTATCCAATGAAACGCATTCCAACTGTAGACGTTTTGGCATCCTCTCCTTCTGGGCCGCTTGCTAAACATATTACAGAAGATATCTTCGTATCAGGCGTAACAGAAAAAGATATTTCCTATGCAGAAGCATCTGATGGTGAGGCGAAAGCAGAAGGTCAGGAAAACAGTGAGTCGATTGACAAAGAGAATTTCAAAGAAACGTATGCAAAGCTGAAAGAGGAAAATATTGAGCGGCAGGAAAAAGGCAATTTCCTGATGAGATTCTCACGCGGAATCGGGAAAGTCACCGGTACGTTCTACCAGGCTGGCCGTGATTCTGTTGATATGCTTTTGAAAAACATTATTCCATTCATGGCATTTGTCAGTATGTTAATTGGAATTATCAATTATACAAAAATCGGTGATCTGATTGCCCATTTTCTATCACCTTTGGCAGGATCTCTTTGGGGGCTCTTACTGCTCGTTGTGGTCTGTACACTGCCGTTCCTATCACCTGTCTTAGGACCTGGAGCAGTCATTGCCCAAGTCATCGGTGTTCTGATTGGTAGTCAAATTGCACTAGGAAACATTCCGCCTCAATTTGCACTTCCTGCACTATTTGCCATCAACGGTCAAGTAGGGTGTGATTTTATTCCAGTGGGGCTGTCACTTGGTGAAGCGAAGCCGGAAACGGTACAATATGGGGTACCAGCTGTTTTGTATAGCCGTCTTATTACAGGGGTTCTATCTGTTGTGATCGCATACGTTGCCAGCTTCGGTATGTATTAAACGTATTAAAGGAGGAATCGAGATACATGGTAACACAATCTGTCGTAAAAGAAATTGGGATCTTAGTCCCGCAATTTAAAGAAGATAAGCTGATTGTTTTATTTGGACCCGCAGCGCCGCAGGAATTAAGAGATATGTCTGTCATTCATGAGTTCGAACATTTAGAAGAAGAGCCGCTGAAGCTAGGCGGAACCATTCAAGTGGGCGATCAAACGTACACGATCACAGCCCTAGGCAATAAAGCAAATGACAACTTTAAAGAGCTCGGCCATATTTCGATCTACTTCCAAGAGCCGTTTGATGATGTATTACCAGGAGCTGTATTTGCATCCCCGCACACGTTTCCTGATATAAAAGAAGGCGTACGAATTGAAATTTCGTAACCTTGTAAAAAAGCTGTTCCTAAATTGGAACAGCTTTTTTATATGAGGTTTACCAGAAAGAGCATTTACGATATGCTGTAAACATTCATTATTTGTATATTCAGAATTTTTACTCAGGAGGAAGTTATGGTGTCACTTGAATTGAAGAATGTTTCATTAAAAAGAAATGGGAAATGGCTGCTGCAGTCTGTTGACTGGCAGGTAAATAAGCAGGAACACTGGGTGCTTTACGGTTTAAATGGTGCGGGGAAAACCGCTTTATTAAATATGCTCTGCTCCTATTATTTCCCCACGTCAGGCGAGATGACAGTGCTGGGGCATGTCTTTGGCAAGGAAGCTCTTGGTGAAATGCTCAGGAGGAAAATTGGTCTCATCTCAGCGGGACTTGAAAAGAAATT
This sequence comes from Bacillus sp. FSL M7-0791, assembly GCF_038627085.1. NCBI lineage: Bacteria > Bacillati > Bacillota > Bacilli > Caryophanales > Bacillaceae > Bacillus > Bacillus sp. FSL M7-0791. Next base: position 1,445,951 of record NZ_CP152022.1, read on the forward strand.
GCACAGAGACGACAATGCTTTTGAAATTGTTTTGAGCGGCGCATTTGCTTCTATCGGGCTTTATGAAACCCCGACAGATGAAATGAGAGAGAAAGCCATTGATCTATTAAAAGCGTTTGGTTCATTCAAATATGCCAACAGAACATATGAAACCCTCTCACAGGGAGAGAAGCAAAAAGTCTTGATTGCGAGGGCTTTAATGAATGATCCGCAGCTCTTGATTTTAGATGAACCTGTGACGGGTCTTGATTTTTTAGCAAGAGAGCAAGTGCTGGAGACCATCTCATTTATTGCAGGTAAGCCTGATGCGCCTACTTTGCTCTATACGACCCATCATGCAGAGGAGATTCTGCCTGTTTTTCAGCATACCTTATTATTAAAAAATGGATCGGTTTTTGATCAAGGAGAAACAAAAGAGATGATGACAAGCGGCCTGCTTTCTTCTTTTTTTGAATGTCCGGTAGATGTCATGTGGAGAAATGGCCGTCCGCATTTAAGCAAATTGTAGATAAAAGAAACTATTGGTCTGCTTCCCTGCTTTTCCATCATACATATTATAGTAGAAAACGAAAGGCGGGGAAGGACAGATGATCAGTATTTCTGAATTCCAAATCAAGGATGTCGTCGATGTATCCAGCGGGAAAAAACTAGGCACCATTGGGGACATTGATATTAATGTCACAAGCGGCAAAATCCAAGCGATTATTATTGGCGGCACAGGTAAAATGATGGGATTTTTCGGAAAAGAAGAGGAAATGATTGTCCCATGGCGAAATATAGTAAAAATTGGCGAAGATGTGATACTTGTCCGCTTGTCTTCTTAATTCGTATAATTCCTCAATGAATCATTTAATTTTTCCTTAAAACAAACTCTTCATTCTTAGCAAACAATGTCTTTTTCGGGTAAAAAGATTACGTTTTCTTATCAATTTGTAAAAAAACCTGCAGAAAGGGCACATTTGAGTGTAATATTTAATGAATCCCACTAACTGTCTATGCATGTCTTGTGGTAAAATAGGAGCGAAATAAAGAGAGATGAATGAAAGGTGGGAGGCAGCTTTGACATACAAATATGACCCCTTTCAGCAGAAATTACCATATGCAATGACCATTCATGATTGGACGAACATGACATGTTCTGGTAAAGAGGTATTGGCCGGGTTTACAACAAAAAACGGCGGCTTCAGCCTACCTCCATATCAATCATTGAACACTGGACTCCATGTAGGAGATGATGCTTCTAGTGTTCAAATGAATCGTCAAGTCATAGCAGATGCTGCTGCTGTGCCGCTCTCTGATTGGGTGTTTGCAGACCAAACACACGAGGATCGCATCCTGAAAGTCACCAAGGAGCAAAGAGGAAGAGGAAGTCTTCATTATCATGAGGCACTGCCTGGTACAGACGGTTTATATACGTCTGAGACGAACATGATGCTCGCTCTTTGTTTCGCTGATTGTGTTCCGCTTTATTTTCTAGCTCCGCAAAACGGATTAATTGGAACGGCTCATGCCGGCTGGAAAGGAACCGTCAAGCAAATTGGTGCAAAGATGGTTGATGTATGGGTCAGCCAAGAAGATGCCAAGGCCGATCATATTCAAGTCGTCATTGGACCATCCATTGGCAGCTGCTGCTACATAGTCGATGACGCAGTCATGGATCAAGTGAAACAGCTTCCTTTTTCAACAGAGGATGTGTATTCCGAGATTTCACCAGGACAATATAAAATTGATTTGAAAACATTAAACAAAAACGTATTGCTTCATGCAGGAATAAAGGAAGAAAACATACATGTCAGTTCGATGTGCACAAGCTGCAATGATCAGCTTTTCTTCTCACACCGGCGTGATCAAGGGAAAACAGGACGTATGATGTCTTTTGTCGGGTTTAAGGAGGCATAAGTGCAATTGAATGTACGAGAGAATCTCAGACAAATAAATGAACAAATAAACGAAGCATGTAAAAGAGCCGGTAGACAACCAGCAGATGTATCGGTCGTCGCTGTGACAAAGTATGTCTCCATTGAACGAGCACAAGAAGCCAAGGAAGCAGGAATTATGCACTTTGGTGAAAATCGTGACCAAGGGTTACTTGAAAAGCAGGCGGCCATAACCGATGAAAACATTAGCTGGCACTTCATCGGCAGTTTACAGACGCGAAAAGTGAAATCTGTCATTCAGTCAATTGACTACTTACATTCGCTCGACAGGATGTCTCTTGCGAATGAAATTGAAAAAAGAGCGGATCACACGGTTCGCTGTTTTGTACAAGTGAACACATCACTTGAGGAGTCAAAACACGGCTTGAAAAGTGAAGACGTCATTCCATTTGTAAAGCAGCTAGCTGATTTCAAACAGATTGAAATTGCTGGACTGATGACGATGGCTCCATTTACAGATGATCACACTGTGATTCGCAACTGTTTTAAAACATTAAAAAATCTTCAAGAAGAAGTAAAACATCTTAACCAAGTAAATGCACCTTGTCAGCATTTATCGATGGGCATGTCAAATGATTTTGAAATCGCAATTGAAGAAGGTGCGACATTCGTTCGGATTGGCTCTTCACTTGTTGGAAATGAAACAGGAGGTGCGTGACATGAGCATAAAAAATAAGTTTAAAAGCTTTTTCACTCTCGACGATGAAGAGTATGAGTACGAATATATTGATGAAGAAAGAGAACCCGTTCAAGAAGAAAAAGGAACGAAGGATAAAGCAGCATTTCAAGATCGCCCGCAGACAGGAAAACAAAATGTCGTCAGCTTGCAAAGCGTGCAAAAATCCTCTAAAGTGGTGTTAAGTGAGCCGCGTGTTTATGCAGAAGCGCAGGAGATTGCAGACCATATTAAAAACAGACGTGCAGTCGTCGTGAATTTGCAGCGCATTCAGCATGATCAAGCAAAGCGAATCATTGACTTCTTAAGCGGAACCGTTTATGCAATCGGTGGAGACATCCAGCGTATTGGCTCGAATATATTCCTCTGCACACCTGATAATGTAGATGTATCTGGTACAATATCAGAGCTATTGACAGAGGAAGAACCTCAGAGGTGGTAAATCATAGTGATTCTAAATTTCATTTTTAATATTTTAGGAACGGTATTAACGATTTACTCATTCGCGATTATTATTTACATCTTTATGTCATGGGTGCCATCTGCAAGAGAAACTGTGTTTGGCCGTTTTCTGACAAATATTTGCGAACCGTATTTAGAACCATTTCGTAAAATTATTCCGCCAATCGGCATGATTGACATCTCGCCGATTGTGGCATTGCTTGTGATTCGTTTTGCATCATCATATGGACTAACGGGTCTTTACAATATGATTGTGCGCTTCATGTAAACAGGCTGCCGGGCTTGGCACTGCCAGGCTCTTTTACATAAGAGGGGAACAAAATGAGCGATATCTATCAGCATTTTAGAAAAGACGAACAGCCATTTGTCGACCAAGTGTTAGGCTGGAAAAAAATCGCACTCGACCAATATCGAATGAAATTAACAGATTTCCTTGATCCGCGTGAGCAATTTATTACTGAGTCCGTCATCCAGCATGGCGAAGAACTTGGGATCATGTTTTTTGGCGGGTATGAGGGAGCGGAGCGCAAAAGAGCCCTCATTTATCCTGATTATTTAGAACCTTCTATTCAAGATGTTGAGCTGTCATATTTTCAGGTGAACTATGCGAAAAAGTTTATTTCCTTAGAACACCCGAAGCTTCTCGGCTCATTGATTGGGACAGGCTTGAAGCGTCAAAAATTCGGAGATCTATTATTTTCAGAGGAAGATGTGCAGTTTATTTGTACAAGTGATGTCGCCGATTTTGTGCGGGCGCAGCTGACTCATGTCGGCAGAGCAGCCGTTTCATTAGAGGAAATCACGCAGGCAGAAATAAAGCCAGTGATCACGAAGACTGATATCAAAGAAGATACCATTTCTTCACTTCGGCTTGATGCTGTATGTGCTGCTGTCAGCCGTCAGTCTCGGCAAAAAGCACAGCTTTTAGTCAAAAATGGGCTTGTCAAAGTCAATTGGAAAGTCACAGAGGACCCTTCTTTTACAATCGGTGAAGGCGATCAGCTCTCTGTTCGGGGATTTGGCCGCTTTAGCCTCAAAACGATTGATGGGAAGACCAAAAAAGATAAGTTCAAAGTAACATTTGAGCTTCTGACATAACGAACTTGAATCTGGAGGTGGCGAGGTTGCCATTAACACCTAATGATATTCATAATAAAACGTTCACAAAAAGCTTTCGCGGCTATGATGAAGATGAAGTAAACGAGTTTTTAAGCCAAGTACGTAAAGACTATGAGATCGTACTTCGTAAAAAGAATGAGCTTGAAGACAAAGTAAACGAGCTTGACGAAAGACTAGGTCATTTTGCAACAATTGAAGAGACATTAAACAAATCGATTCTTGTGGCGCAGGAAGCAGCAGAAGACGTAAAGCGCCATTCGGATAAAGAAGCAAAATTGATTATTCGTGAAGCAGAGAAAAATGCAGACCGTATTATCAACGAAGCGCTGTCAAAATCAAGAAAAATTGCAATGGAAATCGAAGAGCTGAAGAAACAGTCGAAGGTCTTTAGAACTCGTTTCCAAATGCTCATCGAAGCGCAGCTTGATCTTCTGAAAAATGACGATTGGGATCATTTACTGGAATATGAAGTAGACGCTGTCTTTGATGAAAAAGAATAAGCGCATCATCTTGACATGACGTGCTCATGTTGCATATAATACCATCATAAATTAACAAGAGATAAACGTTTGAAAGGGACACTCGCAGCTGTCACATGCGTAATAAAGCGAATCAGGGATGGTGGAAGCCTGACATTACGAGACGCTGCAATGAGATCACCCCTTTAGTTCCTTTTCTGAAAAAAACAGTAAGAAAAGGCGTCTGATCACGTTACGATTTTAGAGTGGATAAGCGGCTCTTTCATATCGCTTGTCTAAAAGGGTGGTACCGCGAGACAAGCCTTCTCGTCCCTTATGGGATGAGAGGGCTTTTTTTATTGTTTTTTAATCAGAATTTGCATGTGGAGGAATGGGTATGAACTACAAAGACACCTTATTAATGCCGAAAACAGAATTCCCGATGAGAGGGAACTTGCCGAACAAAGAGCCTGAAATCCAAGAGGAGTGGGCAGAGAAAGACATCTATCAAATGGTTTTAGAGCGGACTAAAGGACGCCCGACGTTTATTTTGCATGATGGACCTCCATATGCGAATGGTGACATTCATATGGGGCATGCACTCAATAAAATCCTAAAAGATTTTATCGTCCGTTTTAAATCAATGAACGGGTATCATGCACCGTATGTTCCGGGCTGGGATACACACGGGCTGCCAATTGAAACAGCTCTTACTAAAAATAAAAAAGTCAAACGCAAAGAAATGTCTACAGCAGAATTCCGCAAACTATGCGAGGAGTATGCTTGGAAGCAAATTGAAGGTCAGCGCAGCCAGTTTAAGCGATTAGGCGTTAGAGCAGACTGGGACAATCCATATGTCACATTAAAGCCTGAATACGAAGCACAGCAAATCCTTGTCTTTGGTGAAATGGCGAAGAGAGGCTATATCTATAAAGGATTAAAGCCTGTTAACTGGTCTCCTTCAAGTGAATCAGCCCTCGCTGAAGCGGAAATTGAATATAAAGACAAACGTTCACCATCGATTTACGTTTCGTTTAAAGTAAAAGATGGCAAAGGCGTTCTTGAAAACGGCGAACAATTCATTATCTGGACAACAACACCTTGGACGCTTCCTGCAAACCTTGGCATTTGTGTTCATCCAAACTTAGAGTACAGTGTTCTTCAAGTCGGTGCTGAGCGTTATGTCGTTGCATCTGAACTGGTTGAACAAGTAGTAAAAACACTCGGCTTTGAAGAGTACGAAGTTGTGAAAACATTAAAAGGTAAAGAATTAGATAAAATCGTTGCAGCACATCCAATTTACGATAGAGATTCTCTTGTGATGCTTGGCGATCACGTGACAACTGATGCGGGAACTGGCTGTGTTCACACAGCACCAGGCCACGGGGAAGATGACTTTATTGTCGGTATGAAATACGGTCTTGATGTGCTCTGTCCAGTAGATGAAAAAGGTGTGATGACAGATGAGGCGCCTGGTTTTGAAGGACTATTCTACGAGGATGCCAATAAAGCCATCACAGAACAGCTTGAAGCAAAAGGTTCGCTGAAAAAGCTCGACTTTATCACGCACTCCTACCCGCATGACTGGAGAACGAAAAAACCAACGATTTATCGTGCGACAGCTCAGTGGTTTGCATCCATTAAAGATTTTAGAGAAGCGTTATTAGACAATATTAAAGAAACAAAATGGGTTCCAGCATGGGGAGAAACACGCCTGTTCAATATGGTGCGTGACAGAGGTGACTGGTGTATTTCAAGACAGCGTGTATGGGGCGTTCCAATTCCGGTCTTTTATGCGGAAAATGGTGAGCCGATCATCACGGACGAAACCATTCAGCATGTATCTCAATTATTTAGAGAGCATGGCTCGAATATTTGGTTTGAAAAAGAAGCAAAAGAGCTATTGCCAGAAGGCTTTACACATCCAGGCAGCCCGAATGGTGAATTCACAAAAGAGCAGGATATCATGGATGTATGGTTTGATTCCGGTTCTTCTCACCAAGCCGTTTTAGAAGAAAGAGACGACCTAGTCCGTCCGGCAGATCTTTACCTTGAAGGCTCTGACCAATATCGCGGCTGGTTTAACTCCTCATTATCAACAGCAGTTGCTGTCACTGGAAAAGCACCTTATAAAGGTGTCCTAAGCCATGGCTTTACGCTTGATAAAGAAGGACGTAAGATGAGTAAATCATTAGGCAATACGATTGATCCAACGAAGGTTGCGAAGCAGCTTGGTGCAGAGATTCTAAGACTTTGGGTATCTTCAGTCAACTATCAAGCCGATCATCCAGTATCTGATGATATTTTGAAACAAGTAGCAGAAGTCTATCGTAAAATCCGTAACACCTTCCGCTTCCTGCATGGAAACCTATTTGACTTTGACCCAGCAGTTAATGCCGTGCCAGTAGAAGAGCTTCGCGAAGTGGATCAATACATCATGATCAAATTAAACAAATTGATTGATAAAGTGAAAAAAGCTTATGATGATTACGAATTTGCGGTCGTGTATCATGCGATTCACAATTTCTGTACGATTGAGCTCAGCTCTTTCTATCTTGATTTTGCAAAGGATGTCGTCTACATTGAGCATGCCGATCATCCAGACCGCCGCAGCATGCAGACGGTCTTCTACGAAACATTAATGGCTTTAGTAAAGCTGACTGCACCAATTCTTCCGCATACCGCAGATGAATTATGGAGCCACTTAAGCTTTGTTGAAGAGCCGAGTGTTCAGTTAACAGATATGCCAGAAGGTGTGGCAGTTCCTCAAGCTGAAGCGACAGAAGCGAAATTTGACCGCTTTATGGAAGTACGTGATGATGTGCTAAAAGCGCTGGAGATTGCGCGTAACGAGAAAGTCATCGGACGTTCACTTGAAGCAAGTGTGACGCTTTATGCGACAGATGAAGTGAAAAACCTTCTTGCATCCATTAAAGAAGATGTGAAGCAGCTCTTTATCATCTCTGAATTAACGGTAGAAGATGAGCAGCATGCAGATACATCAGCGCCTGAATATGCATCAGGACGAATTGTGGTTCAAAAAGCAGAAGGAGAACTGTGCGAACGTTCCCGCATTATTTCAAAAGACGTTGGTGCAAATCCGAAATACCCAACATTGTCGCTGAAAAATGCTGAAATCGTGGAGAAATATTACCAAAATTAACAATGCGATATCACAAGCTGGCGCCCCGTCATATGCGGGGCGTTTTCTTTTATGAGAAAATGACAGCGTTTAGAACGAAAGGAAAAATCTTATGGCTTTAAAGTGACCAGGCGGGGCAACAATATGATTATCACGACAGGGCAGGAGTTGAAATAGCGACATGAATGGCGATCTAGAGACGATTTACACGGAACTCCTTCAAATGAAAGAAGAGCTGCAATCTAAACTGTTTGAATACGCATCATTTCGTTCACCCGCTGAGCATGTCACATTGAATGAGGTCAAAACGACCACGCTTCTTTATCACATCAAAGAAGAGCTGCAAGATGTGTCTCTCGCTATTGCAAAAATCGAACAAGGAACCTATGGCATATGTGAGGCAACAGGAGATGTGATTCCGCTTGAACAAATGAGTATTCTTCCTACCGCCCGCACGGCTGACGACTTTTTATATCATAAGCAATACGAGAAAAAAGCATTCACTCCTTATCCTTACGAATCAAATGATTCTCATTTTGAAGCCTTCCACATGTAGGGAGGTTTTTGTCTGTCAACTAAAGTTTCTTTACTCCTTCCTGTTTTCTTGATAAAATGCTTAAAGATCAAAGTATGAAGATGGAGGAACGTGTGTGTTCTATTACATAATCGCATTCGTTATCATTTGTTTAGACCAATTAACAAAATGGCTCATTGTCAAAAATATGATGCTCGGTGATTCTGTTCCAGTCATTGATGGCTTCTTTTATATCACGTCTCACCGAAATTCAGGAGCCGCATGGGGAATTCTCCAAGGGCAAATGTGGTTTTTCTATGTGATCACACTCGTTGTTATTGCGGGAATTGTTTATTACTTACAAAAACATGGACAAAAGGACAAGCTGCTGGGAGTAGCGCTGGCCTTAATGCTTGGCGGAGCAATCGGAAACTTTATCGACCGTATTTTCCGTCAGGAAGTGGTTGATTTTGCTCATTTCGTATTTGGGGATTATCACTACCCAATCTTTAATATTGCAGATTCTTCTCTTTGTGTAGGGGTTATTCTGCTCTTCATTCAAATGCTGTTAGATGGAAAGAAAAATAAGGAGTCAACTACATGAATCAAGTAAATATTGCCGTTTCAGAAGAACAAACGAGTGAACGGCTAGATAAATTTCTAAGCACGACAGAACCAGAATGGTCAAGAACCCAAGTCCAGCAATGGGTAAAAGATGGGCTGATCGAAGTAAACGGGAAACAAGTAAAGGCCAATTACAAAGTACAAGCTGGAGATCAAATCAAAGTGGAGATCCCAGATCCGGAAGCCCTAGATGTAGAAGCAGAACCAATGGATCTTGATATTTATTATGAGGATGCAGATGTGTTAGTCGTAAATAAACCACGAGGAATGGTCGTTCATCCAGCGCCGGGTCATGTGTCAGGAACACTTGTAAATGGACTGATGGCACATTGCAAAGACTTATCAGGGATTAACGGTGTGATGCGTCCTGGAATTGTCCACCGAATTGATAAAGATACGTCTGGGCTGTTAATGGTCGCTAAAAACGATATGGCACATGAGTCACTCGTCAATCAGCTGGTGGCTAAAACTGTCACAAGAAAGTATACGGCTGTTGTCCACGGTATTATCCAGCATGATACAGGCACAATTGATGCACCAATTGGCAGAGACAAAAAAGACCGCCAAAGCATGACGGTCACAAAAGAAAATGCAAAACAAGCCGTTACTCACTTTGATGTGATTGAACGCTTTAAAGACTTCACAGTTGTCGAATGCCGCCTTGAAACAGGAAGAACACACCAAATTCGTGTTCATATGAAATATATCGGCTACCCTCTTGCAGGAGATCCGAAATATGGGCCGAGAAAAACAGTCGATTTTAATGGACAGCTGCTGCATGCAGGTGTTTTAGGATTTGATCATCCTAGAACAGGAGAATATATCGAGTTCACAGCACCAATTCCAGCTGATATGCAAGCCTTTATCGATTCATTAAGAAATAACGATTGACAGGCCGTTCTTTTTTTGAAATAATAAACGAAGAAATTGAGATTCTTTAAAACAGTCCAGAGAGGCTGAGAAGGATAACGGATCAATTTGTGCACGCATATGCACAAATGAACGCCCCTCTCTGCCCTTTGCAGAAGGGGCTTTTTATTTGTCAAAAAGAGGTGTAAAAGATGGAACAAAAAGCAGTCATTCTTGATGAACAAGCGATCAGACGAGCGCTTACCCGAATTGCACATGAAATGATTGAGCGCAACAAAGGGATGAAGGATGTCATCCTTGCCGGGATCAAGACAAGAGGCATACATCTTGCAAAGCGCCTTGCAGAGCGCATCGAGCAAATTGAAGGGAATCCTGTCACTGTAGGTGAACTTGATATTACGCTATACCGTGATGACCTGACAAAAAAGACAGACAACCAAGACCCGCTTGTAAAGGGTGCAGACATACCAGCTGACATTAATGACAAAACACTTATTGTTGTTGACGATGTCCTGTTTACAGGCAGAACCGTCAGAGCAGCTATGGATGCCCTTGTGGATGTAGGAAGACCATCTTCCATTCAGCTGGCTGTGCTCGTTGACCGGGGACACCGGGAGCTGCCGATCCGAGCGGATTATATCGGGAAAAACATCCCGACTTCAAAAGCAGAGACAGTCATGGTTCAGCTCAATGAAGTAGATCAAAACGACCTTGTCGCTATATATGAAAAATAACCTTTTTAAATGCATTCCAGAGAGTTTGCAAAGAGGGCAATAACAGAGAAATCGAGCACACGGCCAACATGACGTGTCCGGTTTATCTAGGCCTCTTTGCGTATACTCGCAAAGAGGCTTTTTTAATGAAAAAGGACACATCTAGGAGGAAAATCATGAGTCAGCAAAAAGCCAATTTAGGCATTCGAGATATCCCAAAACCATTCACATGGCTGTCACTTAGCCTGCAGCATTTGTTTGCGATGTTTGGTGCGACCATTCTTGTACCAAAAATCATTGATATGAGTCCAGCCGTAGCGCTCATCTCAAGCGGTGTGGGAACGATTGTTTACTTAATCATCACAAGAGGACAAATTCCGGCGTATCTTGGATCGTCCTTTGCCTTCATCGCCCCCATACTGAATGTGAAAGCAACGGGCGGCCCTGGAGCCGCAATGGTTGGCGCCTTCATGGCGGGTGTCGCTTATGCACTCATCGCCCTATTCATTAAATGGCTCGGCACAGGCTGGCTGATGAAGCTTCTGCCGCCGGTGGTCGTAGGACCAGTCATTATGGTCATCGGACTCGGACTTGCTGGAACAGCGGTCAACATGGCGATGTATGTTGATCCGAATGCAACCGAGCTTGTTTACAGCCTCAAGCACTTAATGGTCGCTGGCTTCACACTGGCTGTCACCATTATCAGTATGATTTTCCTAAGAGGATTCCTTAGCTTAATCCCAGTATTAATCGGCATCATCAGCGGCTATCTCTTTGCCTTAACACAAGGCATCGTGAACTTCCAGCCGGTCATTGACGCAAAATGGTTTGCTGTACCAGACTTCGTTGTGCCATTTGTCGACTATACACCTGCTGTGACCTTAAGCATTCTCACAGTGATGGTGCCGGTAGCCTTTGTCACAATGTCTGAGCATATCGGCCACCAAGTGGTGTTAAGTAAGGTCGTAGGACAAGATTTTATTAAAAAACCAGGTCTTCACCGTTCCATTTTAGGAGACAGTGCGGCGACGATCTTCGCTTCACTTATTGGCGGACCACCAACAACAACTTATGGAGAGAACATTGGCGTACTAGCCATCACAAGAGTGTTCAGTATCTTCGTCATCGGCGGAGCAGCCGTGTTTGCGATCTGCTTCGGTTTTGTAGGAAAAATTTCAGCATTAATCAGTACAGTGCCGTCCGCGGTGATGGGAGGCGTTTCGTTCCTGCTCTTTGGAATCATTGCTTCAAGCGGCCTGAGAATTCTGATTGATCATAAAGTGAATTTTGAAGAAAAGCGTAATCTCATTATCGCATCAGTCATCCTAGTCATTGGGATTGGCGGGGCATTCATTGAGGTGAAACAAATCAATCTCACCCTATCTGGAATGGCACTTGCTGCAATTACGGGTGTCCTGTTAAATCTGATCCTGCCGCATCAAAAAGCAGAAGATGACAACTCAAATGAATCAAATACAGAAAACCTTTTAAAAGAAGTCCAGTGAGGCTGACAAGGGTTCTAAATGGAGCAGAATGCACGAAGGTGCCGCTGCTTCTTTTGGAGAACCCTAAGCTGCCGAGGCTTAGGGTTTTTTTGAACCTGAAAGTGATGAAAAACTAGAGGGGGAAGAAAAAATGAATGATTTATCGACAATGAGCAGCTTATCAAAAGAAGAGATTTTACAGCTGATTGAAGAAGCAGCTGCACTCAAAAAGGGGAAACAAGAACATGGATTAGCCGGAGAATTTGTGGCAAACCTTTTCTTTGAACCAAGCACAAGAACACGTTTTAGCTTTGAAGTTGCAGAGAAGAAATTAGGGATGAATGTCCTGAGCTTAGATGCAGCAAGCACCTCCGTTCAAAAAGGCGAAACACTTTACGATACGGTAAAAACACTGGAATCGATCGGAGTAAAGGCATGTGTGATCAGAGACAGCACAGATGAATATTATAACGAGCTGATTGGGAAGGTTGGAATTCCCATCATCAATGCAGGAGATGGCTGCGGGCAGCATCCAACCCAATCACTGCTTGACCTCATGACCATCTTTGAAGAGTTTGGCGGCTTTGAAGGCTTAACGATTTCGATTCATGGAGACATCAAACATAGCAGGGTGGCAAGATCAAATGCTGAGGTTCTCTCAAGGCTGGGAGCGACAGTCCTCTTTTCAGGGCCTGCCCCCTTCCAGGATGAACAAAACCCTCACGGAACGTATGTCCAAGTAGATGAAGCCATCGCACAATCTGATGTGGTGATGCTACTTAGAATCCAGCATGAACGGCACGCTGAAAAAATGGGCAGTGAAGATTACTTATCAACTTATGGATTAACAGTAGACAGAGCAAACAAAATGAAAGAACGAGCGATTATTATGCATCCAGCACCAGTAAACAGAGGTGTTGAAATAGATGATTCATTAGTAGAGTCCAAGCAGTCAAGGATTTTCAAACAAATGGAAAATGGTGTTTATATCCGAATGGCTGTATTAAAAAGAGCTTTTCAAAATAGCACACTACATCAAAAAGGGAGAGATTCTGTCTATGTCATATCTCATTAAAAACGGGTTTATCTTAACAAGCACAGGTGAAAGAGTGCAGCAGGATATTAGGGTAAAAGGAAAAGTGATTCAAGCGATTGGTCACCTAGAAAGAGAAGACGGAGAAGAGGTTATTGATGCAGCAGGGCTATTTGTGTCACCGGGCTTGATCGATCTGCATGTGCATTTAAGAGAGCCAGGCGGAGAGAAAAAGGAAACGATTGAAACAGGCTCTAAAGCAGCCGCAAGAGGCGGATATACGACGATTGCAGCGATGCCGAATACAAGGCCGGTTCCAGATACAAAAGAGCAAATGGAATGGCTGATGAATCGAATCGAAAAGACCTCATCTGTGAGAGTGCTGCCATACGCCTCCATCACAACGAGACAAATTGGGGAAGAGATGACGGATTTTGCAGCACTAAAAGAAGCAGGCGCCTTTGCTTTTACAGATGACGGTGTCGGCATCCAAACAGCAGGCATGATGTACGAAGCGATGAAACAGGCAGCAAGTCTTGATCAAGCGATTGTGGCGCACTGTGAAGATAACTCGCTCATTTACGGCGGGTGCGTTCATGAAGGAGAATTTTCAAAAGCAAATGGGTTAAACGGAATACCGTCCATTTGTGAATCGGTGCATATTGCAAGAGATGTTCTTTTAGCAGAAGCAGCGAACTGTCATTATCATGTATGTCATATCAGTACGAAAGAATCTGTGCGGGTCGTACGCGATGCAAAAAAAGCAGGCATCCGTGTGACGGCTGAGGTGTCACCGCATCACCTGCTGTTGTGTGATACGGACATTCCAGGTCTTGATACAAATTATAAAATGAACCCGCCGCTCAGAGGAAAAGAGGATCGCGAGGCATTGATCGAGGGACTGTTAGATGGAACGATTGATTTCATCGCAACAGACCATGCGCCGCATACAGAAGAAGAAAAGAACGAAACCATGCAGCGTGCCCCGTTTGGAATTGTGGGACTTGAAACAGCGTTCCCGCTTCTGTATACACGATTTGTCAAAACAGGCGAATGGACATTAAAAGAACTCGTTGATTATATGACAATCAAACCAGCTGAAGCATTTTCTCTTCCATACGGAAAGCTTGAAGAAGGGCACATAGCTGATATCACACTTATTGATTTAAACAAAGAAATGGCAATCGATAAAAAAAGCTTCTTATCTAAAGGGCAAAATACACCGTTTGACAAATTGACTGTATCAGGATGGCCGGTCATGACACTTGCATCTGGGAAAGTCGTTTATGAAGAGGGGAGACTAGTAAAATGAAGAGACGCTTAGTGCTAGAAAACGGAACAGTATTCGAAGGAACAGGCTTTGGCAGCTTAGAACCATCAGTCGGAGAAGTCGTCTTTAATACAGGGATGACGGGCTATCAAGAAATTTTATCTGATCCATCATACTGCGGACAAATTGTCACACTGACTTACCCGCTTATCGGCAACTATGGCATTAACCGTGACGATTTTGAATCGATCACACCGTTTGTGAAAGGGCTGATTGTGAAAGAGCTTTGTGAAAAGCCCTCAAACTGGCGCTCTTCATATTCACTCGATGAATATTTAAAAATGAAAAACATTCCGGGGCTGAGCGGAATCGATACACGGAAGCTGACTAGAATGATTCGAAGTGCAGGGACTTTAAGAGGGGCATTTGCAGGACCTGATGAACAAGTAGAAGACGTTGTCCGCCGCCTTCAAACATTGCAGCTGCCAACAGATCAAGTGAGTCAAGTATCTGTGAAAAATGCGTACCCAAGCCCAGGCAGAGGAAAAAGAATTGTCCTTGTCGATTTCGGCATGAAGCACGGCATTTTGCGCGAGCTCAATAAACGTGACTGCGACGTCATTGTGGTGCCATACAACATCACTGCAGATGAAGTGCTGCAGCTAAAGCCTGATGGCATCATGCTTTCAAACGGACCTGGAGATCCTGTGGATGTACCGGAAGCCGTTGAGATGATTCAGCAATTGATTGGAAAGGTGCCGCTCTTTGGTATATGCCTCGGACATCAATTATTTGCTCTAGCATGCGGTGCAAGCACAGAAAAAATGAAATTTGGCCACAGAGGATCAAACCATCCGGTGAAAGAACTAGCAACTGGCAAGGTGACACTGACGTCTCAAAACCACGGCTACACGGTTAGCAGTATTAACGAAGACGTGCTCGAAGTCACACATATTGCCCTAAACGACAATACGATTGAAGGATTAAAACATAAAGAAGCACCAGCTTTCACTGTTCAGTACCACCCAGAAGCATCACCGGGTCCAGAAGATGCAAACTACTTATTTGACCAGTTCATGGAAATGATTCATACGACTGAGAAAGAAGGGGAAGAAGTATGCCAAAACGCGTAGACATCAAAAAGATTTTAGTAATCGGATCAGGTCCTATCATCATCGGTCAGGCAGCGGAGTTTGACTATGCAGGTACACAGGCTTGCTTAGCGCTAAAAGAAGAGGGCTATGAAGTCGTTCTTGTGAACTCTAACCCTGCGACCATCATGACAGATACAGAAATGGCTGATAAGGTATACATCGAACCACTGACACCAGAATTTTTAACACGAATCATTCGAAAAGAACGCCCTGATGCGATCTTGCCAACACTTGGCGGGCAAACTGGATTAAACCTTGCTGTTGAATTGTCAGAGCTTGGCGTATTAGCTGAATGCGGCGTTGAAGTACTCGGTACAAAGCTGTCAGCCATCCAAAAAGCAGAGGATAGAGATTTATTCCGTAATTTAATGAATGAACTAAATGAGCCAGTACCAGAAAGTGAAATCATTCATAACCTGGAAGAAGCGATGGCGTTTACAGATCAAATCGGTTTCCCTGTCATCGTCAGACCAGCCTATACATTAGGCGGAACAGGCGGCGGAATTTGTACAAACGAGCAAGAACTGAAGGAAATCGTTGAAAACGGTCTGAAGCTAAGCCCAGTCACACAATGCTTACTTGAAAAAAGCATTGCAGGCTTTAAAGAAATTGAATATGAAGTCATGCGAGACAGCGGTGACCATGCAATCGTTGTTTGTAACATGGAAAACTTTGACCCTGTCGGCATCCATACAGGTGACAGTATTGTTGTAGCCCCAAGCCAAACGTTAAGTGACCGTGAATATCAGCTGCTTCGAAATGTGTCGCTTAAGCTGATCCGTGCACTTGGCATTGAAGGCGGCTGTAACGTTCAACTGGCACTTGATCCAAACAGCTTTCAATACTATATCATCGAGGTAAACCCGCGTGTGAGCCGTTCATCTGCGCTTGCGTCAAAAGCGACAGGCTATCCAATTGCCAAATTGGCAGCGAAAATTGCTGTCGGCTTAACGCTTGATGAAATGATGAACCCAGTCACAGGTAAAACCTATGCAGCTTTCGAGCCGGCACTTGACTATATCGTTTCAAAAATACCGCGCTGGCCGTTCGATAAATTTGAATCTGCGAACAGACGTCTTGGTACGCAAATGAAGGCAACTGGTGAAGTCATGGCAATCGGCCGCACATTAGAAGAGTCTCTTCTAAAGGCTGTACGTTCACTTGAAGCCGATGTGCATCACATTGAATTAAAAGATGAAGCAGACATCACAAATGAAGTGCTTGAAAAACGGATTATCAAAGCGGGAGACGAACGATTATTTTATATCGCTGAGGCGCTTAGAAGAGGCTATACAGTCGAACAAATACATGAATTCTCAAAAATTGATTACTTCTTCCTTCATAAGCTGGAAGGTATCATCGCCTTTGAGAAAACATTAAAAGAAAACAAAGGCAATACAGACGTATTAAAAGAAGCGAAAGAAAAAGGCTTCTCAGATATCTACATTAGCCGCGAGTGGAAGATGAACGAAGCGGATGTCTACAAGCTAAGACAAGAAGCAGGCATTGTACCTGTATACAAAATGGTGGATACATGTGCGGCAGAATTTGAATCAGAGACACCTTATTTCTACAGCACGTATGAAGATGAAAATGAATCAGAACGTACAGACAAGAAGAGCGTTATCGTATTAGGTTCAGGTCCTATCCGAATTGGACAAGGGGTTGAATTTGATTATGCGACTGTTCACTCTGTGTGGGCAATTAAACAAGCAGGCTATGAAGCGATCATTATAAACAACAACCCTGAAACGGTCTCAACAGACTTTAGTATTTCAGATAAGCTCTACTTTGAACCACTCACTGTAGAAGATGTCATGCATATCATCGACCTTGAACAGCCTGAAGGAGTCGTCGTTCAGTTCGGTGGACAAACGGCGATCAACCTAGCAGATGAATTATCAAATAGAGGGGTTAAAATTCTTGGAACTTCTCTAGAAGACCTAGACCGCGCAGAAAACCGGGACAAGTTTGAACAAACGTTAGAAACACTCGGCGTGCCCCAGCCGAAAGGGAAAACAGCAACGTCTGTGCCTGAAGCTGTAGCGATTGCCAATCAAATCGGCTACCCAGTCCTTGTCCGTCCTTCCTATGTATTAGGCGGCCGCGCGATGGAAATTGTGTATCAAGAAGCTGAGCTTCTTCACTACATGGAGAATGCGGTGAAGGTCAACCCGCAGCATCCAGTGTTAATTGACAAGTATTTGACAGGAAAAGAAATTGAAGTAGATGCCGTGTCTGATGGAGAAACTGTCGTAATCCCAGGCATTATGGAACACATTGAAAGAGCCGGAGTTCACTCTGGTGACTCGATTGCGGTCTATCCGCCGCAAACATTGTCTGAGGACATCAAAGCAAAGATCGCAGAATACACGATCAAGCTTGCAAAAGGACTCAACATTATTGGGCTTTTGAACATTCAATTTGTCCTATCAAAAGGTGAAGTGTATGTCCTTGAAGTGAACCCGAGATCAAGCCGGACGGTACCTTTCTTAAGTAAAATTACAGGCATTCCGATGGCAAATCTTGCGACAAAAGTCATCTTAGGAGACAAGCTCAAAAATTATGGCTACGAAGAAGGGCTTCACACAGAGCAAGAAGGAGTGTACGTTAAAGTCCCAGTCTTCTCTTTTGCTAAATTAAGAAGAGTCGATATTACACTCGGACCTGAAATGAAATCAACAGGTGAAGTCATGGGGAAAGATGTCACGATCGAAAAAGCCCTTTATAAAGGATTGATTGCATCAGGCATCCAAATCCCTAATGACGGAACAGTGCTTCTGACAGTGGCTGATAAGGATAAAGAAGAAGGACTTGAGATCGCAAGAAGATTCCATTCGATCGGCTATCATATTTTAGCAACAGAAGGAACGGCGAATTATTTAAAACAAGCCTCCATTCCATCAAGTGTGGTCGGCAAAATTGGAGAAGAAGGCAAAAATCTCCTTGATGTCATTCGAAACGGGGAAGCCCAATTCGTGATCAACACATTAACAAAAGGAAAACAGCCGGCAAGAGACGGCTTTAGAATTAGACGTGAATCTGTTGAAAACGGAGTGGCTTGCTTAACGTCACTAGATACAGCAGAAGCCATTTTAAGAGTGCTTGAGAGCATGACATTTAGAGCGGATGAAATGCCAGAAGTGAAAACGAATGCTGAGGTGACAGTAACGATATGAAAAAAGCATACTTGACGGTCGTCTCGAACCGAGAGATCGCTGATCATATTTACGAAATGACATTAAAAGGTGACCTTGTGGACTCCTTTCAAACGGCTGGACAATTTCTTCATCTAAAGGTCAGTGAATCGATGACACCGCTGCTGAGAAGACCGATCAGTATTGCCAACATTCATGCCGAGCAAAAAGAAGCAACCATCATTTACCGCGCAGAGGGAGAGGGCACAAAGCTCCTCTCCCAAAAGCGGGAGGGAGAATCAGTCGATGTATTAGGGCCGCTTGGAAACGGGTATGATCCTTCAGTCGTCAAGCCCGGAGAGACGGCATTACTAGTCGGCGGCGGAATTGGCGTACCACCTCTATATGAGCTGTCTAAGCGGTTAACGAAAAAAGGCGTCATCGTAAAGCATGTCCTCGGCTTTCAATCGAAAAAGGATGTATTTTACGAGGAAAAATTTAGAGCACTCGGCGATACGTTTATTGCAACGGTTGATGGCACATACGGTGCTAAAGGCTTTGTAACAGATGTGATAAAAGAGCAAAACCTGAGCTTTGATGTGCTGCTTTCCTGTGGTCCAACACCTATGCTAAAAGCGCTGAAAGACACGTATCCTGATAAGCCTGTCTACATTTCGATGGAAGAACGAATGGGCTGCGGAATTGGTGCCTGCTTTGCATGTGTCTGTCATACCGATCAGCTCGACAAACCTTATGTCAAAGTGTGTCTTGATGGACCTGTTTTTAAAGCAGAGGAGGTGGCATTGTCATGCTAAGCGTTGAGTTACCGGGATTATCTTTAAAGAATCCAATTATCCCTGCATCAGGCTGCTTTGGATTCGGGAGAGAATTTGCATCCTTATATGACCTATCATTGCTGGGCGGTATCATGATCAAAGCCACAACCCTTGAACCGAGATTTGGCAATCCGACTCCAAGGGTTGCTGAGACAGGAGCTGGTATGCTCAATGCAATCGGCCTTCAAAATCCAGGTCTAAAAGGCGTGCTTGAAAATGAATTGCCTTGGCTCGAGCAGTTTGATACGCCTATTATTGCGAATGTTGCTGGCTCACAGGTGGATGATTATGTTGAAGTAGCCAAGCAAATCAGCCAAGCAAAAAATGTTCATGCCCTTGAGCTGAATATTTCTTGCCCAAATGTGAAAACCGGCGGAATCGCCTTTGGTACAGATCCAAATATGGCAGCATCATTGACAAAAGCAGTCAAGAAAGTCTCTTCCGTACCTGTCTATGTCAAGCTGTCACCTAACGTAGCCAATATTGTAGAAATTGCTCAAGCAATTGAAGCTGCTGGAGCGGATGGACTCACCATGATTAACACATTAATTGGGATGCGTTTAGATTTAAAAACGGGGAAACCCATCCTTGCCAATAAAACAGGCGGATTATCAGGACCAGCTGTCAAACCTGTCGCTGTACGTATGGTGCATGAGGTGAGTCAAGCGGTTTCTATTCCGATTATCGGGATGGGCGGAGTGCAAAGTGCTGAAGATGTACTTGAATTTTTACTAGCAGGTGCAAGTGCAGTCGCTGTCGGTACAGCCAATTTTGTGAATCCATTTATTTGCCCGGAAATCATTGAAGAACTGCCAAATGTGTTAGCAGCATATGGTTATTCATCTGTAGAGGAATGTATCGGAAGGAGCTGGAAACATGAAGCACTTGCCCATCATCGCGCTTGATTTTCCATCAGGGCAGGACGCGCTTGCCTTTTTAGATCCCTTTGAAGGGACACCATTATTTGTGAAGGTTGGCATGGAGCTGTTTTACCAAGAAGGACCTGCCATCCTTGATGCGCTGAAAGAAAAAAATTGCCGCATTTTTCTCGATCTAAAATTACATGACATTCCAACAACGGTGCAAAAAGCGATGAACCGGCTTGCCGCACTTGGCGTTGATTTGGTCAATGTGCATGCTGCTGGCGGGAAACGAATGATGCAGGCTGCATTAGAGGGACTTGAAAGCGGGACTCCTGCTGGACAAAGCCGTCCGGGCATTATTGCAGTGACCCAGCTGACTAGTACGTCAGAAGACATGATGAGAAACGAATTACTCATTGACCGTCCGCTGCAAGAGACTGTGATCCGGTACGGACAATTAGCATATGAAAGTGGACTGGACGGTGTTGTTTGCTCTGTTCATGAATCTAAAGCACTTCATGAACATATCTCACCCTCTTTTCTCACTGTAACGCCAGGGATTCGCTTACCGAATGATCAAATCGATGACCAAAAGCGTGTGGCGACACCTGCCTATGCAAAAGAGCAAGGTGTTTCACAAATTGTTGTCGGAAGATCAATCACAAAAGCTGATAAACCATTAGAAGCCTATCATCAAATTTTGAAAGAGTGGGAGTGACTGCCAGATGAAATCAAAAATCGCGAAACATCTATTACAAATCAAAGCGGTCTCATTAAAACCAGACGAACCGTTTACATGGGCGAGCGGTATAAAATCACCGATCTATTGTGATAACCGCCTCACATTATCATATCCAGAAGTCAGACACGACATTGCGGAAGGTCTAAAAGATTTGATTCTCACTCATTTCAAGGGAGCAGAGGTTGTCGCGGGTACTGCAACAGCAGGCATTCCGCATGCGGCATTAGCAGCAGACCGCTTGAACATCCCGATGTGTTATGTCAGAAGTAAGCCGAAAGCACACGGCAAAGGAAATCAAATTGAAGGGGCCGTATCGAAAGGCCAAAAGGTTGTCGTCGTCGAAGACCTTATTTCCACAGGAGGCAGTGTGCTGGAAGTGGTTGCTGCTCTTCAAGCTGAGGGCTGCGAGGTACTAGGAGTTGCCGCAATCTTCACATACGGACTGCCAAAAGCAGCGGCCGCTTTTCAAGAAAAAAATATTCCATATGTCACCCTGACAGACTATGACACATTGACAGACGTGGCACTTGAACTGAAAGCGATTGAGCCGTCTGCGATGAACAAACTAAAACGCTGGAGACAAGACCCTTCCTCTGAAACTTGGATGGAAGAAACGGTCTGAAAAGTCAAAGTCCATCGTTAACAATTTTAAAGCTGTGCCTGCCCGCACGGCTTTTTTATTTGGGTAAAAATAGTAAAATAGACTCAAATTTTAATAAAAACTAATCCTATCAATAAAGTCGGGTTGACTTTTGTTTGAATTGTGTTAATATTTAAGACAAATTGAAACTCTTATCCAGAGAGGTGGAGGGACTGGCCCGATGAAACCCGGCAACCTGCGATTCGCAAGGTGCTACTTCCTGCAAAATGATTCTATTTTGAAAGATAAGGAAATTGCGAGCTTCCTCATCTTTCTTTCGGACTGAAAGAAAGTTTTTTTATTTTAACGGTGAGGAGGAAGAGGAGATGGAAGTGAAACAAAATCAGGATGAGGACTTAGTAAAGCATATGCAAGAACTGATTGGGGATATGAAATTCGGTTCAATTACGTTAATTGTTCAGGACGGTCAAGTGATTCAAGTGGAAAAAAACGAAAAAATTAGATTAAAGTAGTGCGGAAAATAGCAATATGAGCGGTACTCCGGAAGGGGAGAAATCATGTTAACTTATGAAAATTGGCAAGAGCCGTCCATTACATTTCAAGAGGATGATTTGTATAAAGGAGCCCTGTCTGTACTGAAATGGGCGTACGGTCATTATGGTGACCAGCTCGTATATGCGTGCAGCTTTGGGATTGAGGGCATCGTTCTAATTGATCTGATTGCAAAAGTAAAAAAAGATGCGAGAATTGTCTTTTTAGATACAGGTCTGCATTTTAAAGAAACTTACGACACAATTGATGCGGTAAAGGAAAGATATCCGGGTTTAGACATTGAACTGAAAACGCCTGAGCTGACGGTTGAACAGCAAAATGAGCAGCACGGTGATCAATTATGGAAAACAGATCCTCAAAGCTGCTGTCATATGCGTAAGGTCATTCCTTTGCAAGAAGCCCTATCTGGTTATCCAGCATGGCTTTCTGGTTTAAGAAGAGAGCAGTCACCAAAACGAGCAGGGACGAATTTCTTAAATAAGGATGAAAAATTCAAATCAGTGAAAGTATGTCCTCTCATCCATTGGACGTGGAAGGACATATGGAGATATGCATCTAGGGAGGAACTTACTTATAATCCGCTGCATGACCAAGGATATCCAAGTATCGGCTGTGCACCGTGTACACAGCCAGCATTTACTGCAGATGATCTGCGTTCTGGCAGATGGTCAGGCACAGCAAAGACAGAGTGCGGATTACATGAGTAAGGGAGCATAATGTATGGAAATCGCCGCAATTTTATTTAGTCTATTCTTTGCTTTAAACATAGGCGCAAGCGGAGCAGCTGCTTCTATGGGCATTGCGTATGGATCAGGTGCCATTCAAAAGCCCATTTATGCGCTCAGTTTTTGTGCAGTTGGGATTTTAGCAGGTTCAGTGATTGGCGGCGGTGAGGTCGTCAAAACGATCAGCTCTGGTATTATGCCAGAATCAGTCATTACACTTGAAATCGTTTGTATTATCATTGGTTCTGCTGCACTATCACTTTTCATAGCAAATCTGATGGCGATTCCTTTATCAACAAGTGAGGTCACAGTAGGGGCTGTAGTTGGTGTGGCAGTCGCATATAAAGTTTTGTTTGTGAAATCCATTTTAGTGATTGTGGCTTTTTGGGTCATCATCCCGCTTTTCGCCTTTCTTTTTACCTTTGCTGTCGTCAAAATCATCAGAATGTTCCCTAAACGGAAGCTGTCTAAAAAAGGCACAGCTATTTTATCTATCGTATTAATTCTCAGCGGATTTTTAGAGGCATTTTCAGCCGGTATGAACAATGTGGCAAATGCCGTCGGCCCGCTCGTCGCTTCAGGCGTTTTGTCAGTTGGGCAGGGAACACTTTACGGCGGAATCTTCGTCGCAGCAGGGGCCCTCTTGCTAGGCAGAAGAGTACTGGAAACAAACGGAAAGAAAATTACCCGCTATCAAACAGGCGAAGGGATTTTACTTTCGAGTACCGGTGCCGGGCTTGTCATCGTCAGCTCTATTTTTGGGCTGCCCGTTCCACTTACGCAAATCACCTCCTCGTCTATTATCGGGCTTGGAATGGCAAAAGGCGGGCCTAACATTTTTCACAAACATGTGGTGAAAAAAATGCTGAAGGTATGGGTGGTCTCACCTTTCTTATCACTCAGCCTATCGTATTTGCTTGTGAGCCTTTTCTTAAAAGGAGACTATTACTCTATCTTTATCATGATGAGTGTACTGCTTGCCTCACTTGGTGCGCTGAGTCTGATGAAAGCAGTCAAAAATGAAAGCAGCTCTATTCATGAACAGGGCGGCGGGATTTAACCATAAATCCGACTATTAACATCTAATAAATATGAACATTGAGAGGAAGATGAACAAATGAGTTTAACACCACATGGTGGCGTATTAATTAATCGAGTAAATGAAGAATATGATCTCAGCACGGCTGCGAAGGAAATTGAACTAGATGCGATTTCCTTTGCAGACCTTGAACTCATTGCAATTGGCGGATATAGTCCAATTGAAGGGTTTTTAACAAAAGCTGATTATGAAGCAGTTGTAAGCAATATGCGGCTAGCAAGTGGTGTCGTTTGGTCTCTTCCTATTACACTGCCAGTGACAAAAGAAAAGGCGGCGGAAATCCATCAAGGCGATATTGTGCGCTTATCCTACAATGGAACTGTATATGGGGTCATTGAAGTAGAGGATCAATACACACCAGATAAGGAAAAAGAAGCGGTGAATGTCTATAAAACAGATGACCGCAATCATCCAGGCGTGAAAAAATTATTTGAACGCGGCGATACTTACATTGGCGGAAAAATTACACTGACGAAACGCAGTGAAAAACCATTCCCTCAATTTACGTATGAGCCAGAAGAAACAAGACGTCATTTTAAAGAAAACGGCTGGAAAACCATTGTTGGTTTCCAAACGAGAAACCCGGTTCACCGTGCTCATGAATATATTCAAAAAACAGCACTGGAAACAGTCGATGGTTTATTTTTAAATCCTCTTGTCGGTGAAACAAAATCTGACGACATCCCGGCAGATGTAAGAATGAAAAGCTATCAAGTGTTATTGGACGGTTATTATCCAAAAGACCGCGTCTTTTTAGGTGTTTTTCCTGCTGCAATGCGTTATGCTGGACCAAAGGAAGCCATTTTTCATGCGCTAGTACGGAAAAATTATGGCTGCACCCATTTTATTGTCGGAAGAGATCATGCAGGTGTTGGTGACTATTACGGCACATACGAGGCGCAGGAACTATTTGATCAATTTACAAGCGAAGAAATCGGCATTACTCCATTAAAATTTGAACACAGCTTCTACTGTAATACATGTGAAGCGATGGCCACTCCAAAAACGTGTCCTCACGACAAAAGCGAGCATGTCATTCTTTCAGGTACAAAGGTTCGAACAATGCTGAGAAACGGTGAATTACCACCAAGCACGTTCAGCCGAAAAGAAGTCATTGAAACATTAATCGAAGGATTAAAAACGACGGTATCTTAACGGGAGGGTATGACATGAGCAACGAACATATCGTGTGGCATGATTCATCTATTACAAAAAAAGAATATCAACAAAAAAACAATCATACGAGCGGTATTATCTGGCTTACAGGTCTAAGCGGTTCAGGTAAATCAACGATCGCGAATGCAGCTGCAAGAGAGCTGTTTGAACAAGGCTACCAAGTCACAGTTCTTGACGGCGATAACGTGCGGCACGGACTCAATAAAGATCTAGGGTTTTCAGATGATGATAGAAAAGAAAACATCCGCCGGATCGGAGAAGTGGCGAAATTATTTGTGGAGCAAGGAACGATTGTCATCACTGCTTTTATTTCTCCATTTCAGGAAGACCGCCACACTGTCAGACAGTTGGTCGAAGAGGGAGAATTTCACGAAGTGTTTGTCAAATGTGATCTGAACGTGTGTGAAGAGCGTGATCCAAAAGGGTTATATAAAAAGGCGAGAAACGGTGAAATTCCATTTTTCACTGGAATCGATTCACCGTATGAAGAGCCTGCTGCGCCTGAGCTCGTATTAGATACAGGGGAATTATCCCGTGAGGAATCTAAACAGCGTCTTGTTGATTATGTAAAAGGAACAACGAAATAATCGCCTGATGGCAGGGGGAGAAAAGCAAGATGGGGAAAGTATACATTGTGGGTGCTGGACCCGGTGACCCAGATTTAATCACATTAAAGGCCCATAAGGCGATACAGCAGGCAGATGTCATCTTATATGATCGTCTTGTCAATCAAGAAATTCTCGCCCATGCCAAACCGGAGGCGGAATTGATTTATTGCGGCAAGCTGCCAAATCATCATACAATGAGGCAGGAAGCCATCAATGAAGCGCTTGTGGCTCATGCAAAGGAAGGGAACGTTGTCGTTCGGCTGAAAGGCGGCGACCCCTTTGTCTTTGGCCGCGGCGGTGAAGAAATCGAATGCTTAGCTGAGCACGGAATTCCGTATGAGGTCGTCCCAGGAATTACTTCTGGGATTGCAGCGGCTGCTTATGCGGGCATCCCTGTGACACATCGTGAATTCAGCTCAAATGTTGCTTTTGTCACGGGCCACTATCAAAAGGATGAACATTTTGAAGAAAAGTGGGAGGCGCTGGCTACAGGGATTGATACTCTTGTGATTTACATGGGTGTCAAAAACGTGGAAAGAGTGCAGCGCCTGCTTTTAAAAAATGGACGGGACCCAGAAACACCCGCTGCATTTATACACTGGGGAACCACAACAAGGCAAAAGACAACTTGCTGCACGGTTGCGACACTGTCTGAAACTGTTGAAAAAGAAGGGATCGAGCATCCAAGTTTAATTGTTGTTGGAGATGTCGTTCATTTTCATCAAAAGCTGAACTGGTTTGAACCCGCATTAATCGAGAAATGAGAATGGTAGAGAAAAGACACGTGCATACATCGTGTCTTTTCGTCTGATGAAAACAAGTGAGAGGGAGGAGCCGCATGAAACAAGCTGTCCTTTATGTTGGGCATGGAAGCAGGGTGAAAGAAGCACAAGATAAGGCCATTTCTTTTATGAAAAGCTGTATGCCGTTAGTGAAAGCAGATATACAAGAAATTTGTTTTTTAGAGCTGACGGACCCTTCTATAGAAGAAGGATTTGAGGCCTGTGTGAAAAAAGGAGCGACACACATTGCAATCGTCCCGCTCCTCCTTTTGACTGCCATGCATGCCAAATCGGATATCCCGGTCGAAATTGAGAAAGTGCGCGCGCGTTTCCCGCAAGTGAAGGTCACATATGGAAAGCCGATCGGGGTGAATCAAGAAGTAACAAAAGCGGTTGCCGCAAGAATTAAAGAAGCAGGATATCAAGGCGCGCGCGCGCGGATTCTTTTAATTGGCCGCGGGAGTTCTGATCCGGAGGTGAAGCGAGATGTGTTTGGCATTGCAGACGATGTCCGAAGCCTGCTTCCGCATGCAGAGGTTCTTCCGTGTTTTATTACAGCATGTGAGCCAAATTATCGAGATGTTCTCGCGCAGTTATCAGAAGATGACGATGGGCCTGTTTATATCGTTCCTTACTTACTGTTTACGGGGATTTTAATGAAAGAAATTGAAAGTGAAGCCGCTCAGGCGAGAAAGCGGCTGAAAGATGTCCGGGTATGCCGGTATATTGGCTTTCATCCGCATGTCAAAGCGGCTTATATTGAACGAGTGCAAGAAACCATTTTAAACAAAGACGATGCGTTTCGTTTCCGAGGAGAAAGCCATGCTTCCAGTCCATCTTGATTTAACCAATAAACAAGTGGTCATCGCCGGCGGCGGATCTGTTGCATTAAGAAGAGCAAAGACATTGTGTACGGAGCCTTGCCATCTAACTGTTGTGAGTCCTGATCTTTCTGAAGAGATGGCGTGCCTCATTGATACATACGCATTGAATTGGAAGGAAAAGAAGGTGGGCGCTGAAGATTTGAAGGATGCGTTTTTCATTGTAGCTGCTACAAACGACCCTTCGGTAAATGAATGGATTGCACAAACAGCGCAGCCTCACCAGCTCGTGAATTGTGTGAGCCAATCTGAGCTCGGTAATGTGATGGTGCCGAAGGTTGTCAAAGCAGGAAAAGTGACGATTTCAGTCTCTACAAGCGGTGCAAGCCCCGCCCGGACAAAACAGCTGGCTGCGGCAATTGAATCCTTGCTTGAACAAGAGGATATTGACGCACTTGATGCCCTTTACATCGAAAGAAAAAAACGACAAAGAAAAAGCCGATAAAATCCTAACAAGAGATTTTATCGGCTTCTTTTATTTATTTTCTCAGCTTGAGCACAAGATCTTCGTCAGGCGTGACAAATAATGTTTGCTGCTGATCATACGTAACAAAGCCTGGCTTTGCTCCGTTTGGTTTTTTCACATGCCGGATTTTTGTATAGTCGACAGGTACGGAGCTGGACTCTTTTGCCTTTGAAAAATAGGCGGCAATTTGAGCCGCTTCAAGCAGCGTTTGTTCATCAGGTGCTTGGTGACGGATGACGACATGTGACCCAGGAATATCCTTTGTATGCAGCCAAATATCATCACGAGCAGCTGCCTTGGTAGTCAAATACTCGTTTTGTTTGTTGTTTTTTCCGACTAAAATTGGTATGCCTTGGGATGATTCATACGTTTCGAGCTGAATGGCCGCCGGTTTTTTCTTTTTGGCGAGACGCTTTTGTTTGGCGCGCAAATATTTTCCTTCAACAAGCTCTTCTCTCATTTCCTCTAAATCCTTCGGTGAAGCAGAGGACAGCTGCTGAATCAGCTCTTCAAAATAAGCAATTTCTTCATGTGTCCGCTTAATTTGTTCATTTACAGCTTCTACAGCATTTTTTGCCTTTTGATATTTTGTAAAATATGCCTGGGCATTTTCAGAAGGGGTTTTGTTTGTTTTGAGCGGAATCGTGATTTCTCCGCCGTCTTCATCGTAATAATTGATGACAGTCGCTTCTTTATCCCCTTTTTTAATCGCATATAAATTGGCTGTTAACAGCTCACCATAGAGCTGATATTTGTGTGCATCTTGAGATTCTTCAAGGGTTCTTTTTAGCTTTTTCAGCTTGTTTTCATTTTTCTTTTTTTCATTTACGACAAACCGTTCAAGGTCCGCTGCCTGCTGTTTGACTCTATCTCTCTCAGCTTTTCCAAAATAAAAGCGGTCAAGCAGCTGGCTGAGTGAGTCGAATGTCTTCATCTCGCCATGGACATGCTGAAGCTCTAATAAATAGAAATACTCTTTTCCGTCTTTTCTTGTGAGCTGCGGTGTAAAAGAATGCATGCGAATGAGCTGGAACATGTCGAGCAGTGTATTTGGAATCGTTTCTTGATTGGCAAGACCGGCCCGGTGTACAACTTCCTTTGCAAACAGCGGGGAAACCCCAGAGAAGGTATCGACAATTTGATTTGCGATCTTTCCTTCTTGAAAGCGTAAATGCTTCAAAATATCATCCTTTGTCACGTCAAAAGGATTCAATTTTTGCTGCGCAGGCGGCAGAAGGTATTCATGACCAGGGAGCACCGTTCGATAGCTGTTCACAGATGGAGAAAGGTGTTTCAAACCATCAATGATCTGCTGCGTTCCATCCTCTACCAGAATGAAATTACTATGACGTCCCATGATTTCAATGTAAAGCTTACGCGTCTGCTCATCACCAATTTCATTTCTGCTTCTTACATGAAGCACGATCACCCGGTCAAATCCAATCTGTTCAAAACGTTCAATGAAGCCGCCCTCAAGATGCTTTCTGAGGAGCATACAAAACATTGGCGGCTCGCTTGGATTGTCGTATTGATGCTCAGTGAGCTGCACTCTCGCATAGCTCGGATGAGCCGATAAAAGGAGCTTATGATTTTTCCCGTTTGCCCGAATATGAAAAATCAGCTCGTGCTTATATGGCTGATGGATTTTAGAAATCCTCCCGCCAGTTAATGTCTCTTGCAATTCATTTGTCATACCATATGTAAAAATGCCGTCAAATGACATGTTGGATACACCCTCTTCTTCCACACAAATCTACTGAAAGAACTTCCGTTTACTCGTTCTTTAGGCAGTCTTATTATTATAGCATGATTTAGGACGAGTCTGAATAAACTGGCTTATAGAACACTGCATATGAGAGAGAACAAAAGAGGAGTGGACGAGGTCAAATGAATTGGCATGAACTGAACCAAACCGATTTATTAAAAACCATGAATACATCGATAGGTGACGGACTGTCAGAAAAAGATGTACAAAAGCGGCTTGAAAAACACGGGCCAAATGAATTGCAGGAAGGAAAAAAGGCGTCGGCTCTGATCATTTTTTTAGCACAGTTTAAAGATTTCATGGTGTTAATCTTGCTTGCAGCAACAATCATTTCTGCCTTTTTAGGAGAATACATTGATGCTGTTGCGATTGTAGCCATTGTTTTGATTAATGGTGTACTCGGCTTTTATCAAGAGCGCCGGGCGGAAAAATCCCTTCAAGCGTTAAAAGAATTATCAACTCCGCATGTATATGCAAGGAGAAATAATGAATGGGTCAAGATCCCGTCTAAACATCTCGTGCCAGGGGATATTGTGAAATTTTCAAGCGGAGACCGGATTGGGGCAGATATTAGATTACTAGAAACAAAGAGCTTAGAAATTGAGGAGTCCGCTCTCACTGGCGAGTCTATCCCAGCTGTCAAACACGCAAGTCCTCTTTCAAGCAGCCATGTCTCACTTGGAGATTTGACGAACATGGCCTTTATGGGGACGCTTGTTACTAGAGGAAGCGGCGTAGGGGTTGTCATTGGTACAGGAATGAATACGGCAATGGGACAAATTGCCGGTATGCTGGATGCAGCAGGTAATATGGAAACGCCGCTGCAAAGGCGTCTCGAGCAGCTCGGGAAAATTCTGATTGTGGCTGCTTTATTTTTAACGGTGCTCGTTGTTGTTCTCGGTGTTGTGCAAGGACATGAATTGTATCATATGTTCCTAGCGGGAGTATCTCTTGCTGTTGCGGCAATTCCAGAAGGACTGCCGGCGATTGTCACTGTCGCACTTTCCCTAGGAGTGCAGCGGATGATCAAACAAAAATCGATTGTCAGAAAGCTCCCGGCTGTGGAAACACTCGGCTGCGCGTCAATCATTTGCTCAGATAAAACAGGAACGATGACGCAAAATAAAATGACCGTGACCCATGTATGGGCAGAGGGGAAAACGTGGAATATTTCTGGCACAGGCTACGAGCCATCCGGTGACTTTACCTTAAACGGAGAAATCGTCCATGCCGACAAGCACCCAAGCCTGCAAAAGGTGTTATTATACGGGGCGCTTTGTAATACATCGACCATCGTTGAAAAAGATGGAGAGATGAGGCTTGATGGCGATCCGACAGAGGGGGCGCTTCTTACCGCAGCACGTAAAGCGGGTTTTACAGAGCAATTCATTGAAGCTGGATTTCATGTCATTGAGGAGTTTCCTTTTGACTCAGAAAGAAAGATGATGTCAGTCGTCGTTGAAACGAATCAAAAAGAGCGGTATGTCATTGCAAAAGGTGCGCCGGATGTACTAATGAACCGTTCAAGTCATATCATGCACGGCGGACGCACAGCTTCTTTTTCAGCAACTCATAGGCAAGAAGCAGAAGCTGCGATTCAAGGGTTGGCAAGACAGGCGCTTAGAACCATTGCCATTGCGTATAAAAAAGTCGGTCTGACAGAAAAAATCACCTCTGTAAAGCAGGCTGAAACCGATTTAACATTTATCGGGTTAGAGGGTATGATCGATCCACCGCGTCCTGAAGTCAGACGAGCGATTAAAGAGTGCCGGGATGCCGGGATTAAAACGGTCATGATTACAGGCGACCACGTAGAAACGGCCAAAGCGATCGCCAAAGACTTGAGCCTTTTACCGAAGCAAGGACAGGTGCTCGACGGGAAAGCGCTTGATCAGATGAGCGACAAAGAGCTTGAGCAAACGGCTGAAAATGTATACGTCTTTGCCCGGGTTTCCCCTGAGCATAAACTGAGAATTGTCAAAGCCTATCAAAAAAATGGGCATGTTGTGGCGATGACAGGTGATGGGGTCAATGATGCGCCTGCCATTAAACAAGCAGATATCGGTATCTCCATGGGCATCACTGGAACAGACGTAGCCAAAGAAGCGTCTTCTCTTATTTTACTTGACGACAACTTTGCGACCATAAAATCCGCCATTAAAGAGGGCCGGAATATTTATGAAAACATTCGTAAGTTTGTCCGTTATTTGCTGGCATCAAATGTCGGAGAAATTTTGGTCATGCTGTTTGCGATGCTGCTCGCGCTGCCGCTGCCGCTCGTTCCTATACAAATCTTATGGGTAAACCTTGTCACAGATGGTCTGCCGGCTATGGCACTTGGCATGGATAAGCCAGAAGGCGATGTCATGAAGAGAAAGCCGCGGAATGTGAAAGAGGGCATTTTTGCTAGAGGGCTTGGCTGGAAGGTCATTTCAAGAGGCTTCCTCATCGGACTTGCGACCCTTTTGGCATTTATATTTGTGTATCACCGCGATCCAAACAACCTGCAATATGCACAGACTGTTGCATTTAGTACGCTTGTTTTGGCGCAGCTCATTCATGTATTTGACTGCCGCAGTGAACGGTCCATTTTTGAACGTAACCCATTTGGGAACCTTTATTTGATCGGTGCGGTTTTGTCCTCACTTTTGCTCATGCTTGTGGTCATTTATTACCCGCCGCTTCAGCCAATTTTCAAAACGGTCGCGGTTGCACCGATTGATTGGCTGCTGATCATCGGGATGTCTGCACTGCCAACTTTTTTACTGGCAGGATCACTTTTGACAAGAAAAAAATAATTGATTATGGTATAATTTTGAGGTAATAGTGTCTGCTATTACCTTTTTCATTTTATTAATATGAAAGAATTGGGTGTTTTAACATGATACGCAGTATGACGGGATTCGGCCAAGCGAGTAAAACGGATGGAGAACTGACAGTGTCAGTTGAGCTAAAATCGGTCAATCACCGTTTTAAAGAGGTTCATGCCCGTTTGCCGAGGCCGCTTTTATATTTCGAAGATACATTAAAAAAGATCATTCTTCGTCACGTGCAGCGCGGTAGAATTGAGCTGTTTGTCACGATTGAAGGCGGTAAACTAGCAAGCCGGTCCTTACAGATCGACTGGCCGCTGCTTGATGAATACATGAAAGCCGCAAAAGACCTCGAGAAACGCTATCACATTTCAGGCATTCAGCATGCACATGACTTATTGGGGCTGGAGCTTGCCGTTCAGGTGGAAGAGTCAGCCAGCCGAAATGAACAGTTAGAGCAGCTGCTGATGGAAGCTTGCGATGCTGCTGTCAAGGAGCTTTGCTTCATGAGAGAGCAAGAGGGAGCATCCCTTCAAAAAGACTGTGAACTGAGGCTCTCTGAACTAGAGGCCTATACAGAAGAAATCAAAGTCTTTGCACCAGAGGTTGTGAGTCAGTACAAAGAACGATTGAATCAGCGATTGCAAGAATGGATCGGAGAGGCGCTTGACGAGAGCAGACTGACTACAGAGGCAGCCATCTTTGCTGACCGGTGTGACATTACAGAAGAGATTACGAGATTAAAAAGTCATTTTCAGCAGTTTCAGCAAATCTTGCTGCAAGGCGGTGCTGCCGGCCGAAAACTTGACTTCCTTGTACAGGAGCTCAACCGTGAAGTGAACACCATTGGATCAAAAGCGAACCATCACCATTTAACAAAGCTGGTGGTTGAAATGAAAAGTGCTATTGAAAAAATAAAAGAACAAGTGCAAAATATAGAATAGTCATTGTGTATGCTGTTTACAGTGCGTCTCTTTCGGCGAGACTAGAGACGTTTATATTACAGGGGGACGAAAGAAGATGACCATAAAGTTGATCAATATCGGATTTGGAAACATCATTTCAGCGAATCGGATGATTTCGATCGTCAGTCCGGAATCAGCACCGATTAAACGAATGATACAAGACGCAAGAGATCGAGGCATGCTCATAGATGCTACATACGGAAGAAGAACCCGTGCTGTTGTCATTATGGACAGTGACCATGTCATCTTATCTGCCGTTCAGCCTGAGACTGTCGCGCAAAGACTTTCTGTAAAAGAAGAAATCATAGATGAAGGGCAGGGGTAATACGCCATTATGAAAGAAAGAGGACTTTTAATCGTTCTCTCTGGACCTTCGGGAGTTGGAAAAGGAACGGTCAGACAAGCCATTTTCTCCCAGGAAGATACGAAATTTGAATACTCTATTTCTGTGACGACACGCAAA
The DNA here is from genome assembly GCF_038627085.1 of Bacillus sp. FSL M7-0791. Taxonomy (NCBI): domain Bacteria; kingdom Bacillati; phylum Bacillota; class Bacilli; order Caryophanales; family Bacillaceae; genus Bacillus; species Bacillus sp. FSL M7-0791. The sequence continues at coordinate 1,479,881 of NZ_CP152022.1, forward strand.
CCGCGTGAAGGTGAAAGAAATGGTGTCGATTATTTCTTTAAAACCAGGGAAGAATTTGAACATATGATTGAAAACAAAAAGCTGTTAGAATGGGCAGAGTACGTCGGGAATTACTACGGCACGCCTGTTGACTATGTAGAACAGACATTAAGCGAAGGAAAAGATGTTTTCCTTGAAATTGAAGTGCAAGGTGCACTTCAAGTAAGAGAAGCATTCCCGGAAGGTCTTTTTATTTTCCTTGCACCGCCTAGTCTTTCAGAACTTCAAAACCGCATCATTACACGCGGTACAGAGTCTGAGGAGCTCATTCGAAACCGAATGGCCGCTGCGAAAGAAGAAATTGAAATGATGGATGCTTACGACTATGTCGTTGAAAACGATGATGTCGAGCTTGCTTGTGAAAGAATCAAAGCGATCGTCCTTGCAGAACACCTGCGCAGAGACAGAGTCGCACCAAGATATAAAAAAATGCTGGGGGTAGAATAAACCATGTTAGATCCTTCAATTGACTCATTGATGAACAAACTTGATTCAAAATATACACTTGTAACAGTGTCTGCACGCCGTGCACGTGAAATGCAGATCCACCAAGATCAGCAGATTGAAAACACAAAGTCTTACAAATTCGTAGGCAAAGCACTAGAAGAAATCGACGCTGGTCTTTTGACATTTGAAAAAGAGGATCAAGAATAACACATCGCTTCTGCAATGCAGATACGATACGTTCAAAAAAGTCAAAACTATGATTGGTTTTGACTTTTTTGAATTGTAGACGAATTTGTGAAAAAGGCCGTTAAGGGGGACAAACAAATGTTACAGTCAAAAAATATTTTGCTCGGTGTCAGCGGAGGAATCGCCGTATATAAAGCAGCAGCACTTACTAGTAAACTCGTACAAGCAGGCGCAAATGTCAGAGTGATTATGACGGAATCTGCTCGTGAGTTTGTGTCTCCGCTAACCTTCCAAGCTCTGTCTAGGCATGAGGTATATGTGGATACATTCAAAGAAAACAATCCAAGAGTCATTGCGCATATTGACGTAGCTGACTGGGCCGATCTCATTCTTGTTGCCCCTGCAACAGCACATACGATTGGTAAAATGGCCGCTGGACTTGCAGATGATATGCTGACGACGACTTTGCTTGCTTCAACAGCGCCTGTATGGATCGCTCCAGCGATGAATGTGCATATGTACGATCACCCGGCTGTGAAACGGAACATTCGCACATTATATGAAGACGGCTACCGGTTTATTGAGCCAAGTGAAGGTTATTTAGCCTGCGGATACATTGGAAAAGGGCGATTAGAAGAGCCTGAAAAAATTGTGGAACACATCCGTGCTTTTTTTGATGAGCCAAAAAGCTTACCGCTCTCAGGAAAAAAAGTCGTGGTGACAGCTGGTCCTACACGTGAAGTCATCGATCCTGTCCGATTCTTTACAAATCGTTCTAGTGGAAAAATGGGCTATGCGATCGCAGAGGCTGCTCAGCAAATGGGGGCAGATGTGACGCTGATTTCTGGACCTGTTTCTTTAACTGAACCTGACCATGTACATGTAGTGCACGTTGAATCAGCTGAAGATATGTATCAAGCTGCGCTAGATGTATACGGAGAAGCAGATCTTGTCATTAAATCAGCAGCTGTCGCCGATTACACCCCTGTCACGACATATGCTCATAAAATGAAAAAACAGGACGGCGCTCTGGACATTGAATTCACCCGGACAAAAGATATTTTAAAAGAGCTGGGGAAAAGAAAAGAGCATCAAGTGCTGGTCGGTTTTGCAGCTGAAACGCAGGATGTAGAATATTATGCGAAAAAGAAAATTGAATCCAAGCATCTAGATATGATTGTCGCCAATAACGTTACAAAAGAAGGTGCAGGCTTTGGCACAGATACCAATGTGGCAGCGATCATCAAAGCAGATGGAACGAAAAAAGAGCTGCCGATGATGAGCAAAAAAGACCTCGCTTTTGAAATTTTAAAGGAGGCAATACAGCTGCTTCCAGAAGAGCGTGATCGCGCATGATTGCTGAAGTCATTGTAGATGTCACAACGAAAGCCATTGACCGGCCATTTGATTACCGTGTACCAGATCGATTCAAAGATCTCGTCAAAGCGGGAATGAGGGTGGTCGTTCCCTTTGGCCCGCGGAAGATTCAAGGGTTTGTGACAAAAGTCAAAGAGGAAACAGACATCAAGACAGGAAGCATCAAAGAGATAGTCGATTTATTTGATTTATCACCTGTGCTGACAGATGAGCTGCTGGAGCTTTCCCACTGGCTGACGGAAAAAACATTGGCCTATCATATTACGGCACTTCAATCGATGCTGCCCGCAGCCATGAAGGCAAAGTATGAAAAAGAAATACAGGTGCTATCAGAGGAAGAACTTCCGCAGTCATTGAAAGAGCTTTTCGGTCAGCGAGAGAGCATTCTTTATGCTGACATCCCGGCTGAACGATTAAAACAGATTCAAAAGCATGTCCAAAAAGGTCATCTAGAGGTGAGATACCATGTCTCGCAAAAATCTGGAAAGAAAAAGGTCCGCATGCTCCAGTTGGCTGTATCGAAAGAAAAACTTGAAGAAAAGCAGCAGCAGCTAAAAAAAAATGCGGTAAAACAAAAGGCACTGATCTCTTACTTGCTTCAAGCGGGAGAGACAACCTTTTTAGCGAAAGACTTGCAGCAGCAAACAGGCGCGAGTTCTCAAACGCTTAAAACCTTTATTCAAGAAGGACTGTTAACAGAAAGCTATGAAGAGGTCTACCGGGATCCTTACCGTGACCGGGAGTTTACACCATCTGCATCACTTGATCTCACGCCTGAGCAAACAGAGGCGGCAAAACATATTCATCAAGCAGTCAGTGAGGATCAGCACGAAACCTTTTTGCTGCACGGAGTGACAGGAAGCGGCAAAACGGAGATTTACTTGCAGACAATTGATCATGTTCTTCAAAAAGGGAAAGAAGCGATCGTTTTAGTTCCTGAAATTTCATTAACCCCTCAAATGGTGCAGCGATTTAAAGAACGATTTGGCTCAAATGTGGCTGTTCTTCACAGCGGCTTATCGACAGGAGAAAAATATGATGAATGGCGGAAGATTCATCGCAAGGAAGTCAAGCTTGTCGTTGGCGCAAGATCTGCTGTTTTCGCTCCATTTGAAAATTTAGGCATGATTATTATAGATGAAGAGCACGAATCCTCTTATAAACAAGAAGAAATGCCTCGTTACCATGCCAAGGATGTCGCCATTGAACGAGCAGTGCGGCATCAATGTCCAGTCGTATTAGGCAGTGCAACACCTTCACTTGAAACCTATGCACGTGCGAAAAAAGGCGTTTATACATTGCTGTCGCTCAAGCACCGCGTCAACCAGCAGCAGCTGCCGCACGTTTCGTTAATTGATATGAGAGAAGAACTAAGAAATGGCAACCGCTCCATGTTCTCAGAAGAATTAATGATCAGGTTAAAGGAAGTGCTTGAAAGAAAAGAACAAGCCGTTTTATTTCTGAACAAAAGAGGCTATTCATCCTTTGTGATGTGCCGTGATTGCGGATATGTGGAGCAATGTCCTCATTGTGAAATTTCTCTCACCTATCACCGCTATCAAAAACGGCTGAAGTGCCATTATTGTGGTCACGAAGCTCCAGTACCTTCTGAATGTCCAGAATGTCACAGTGAGCATATTCGCTACTTTGGGACTGGCACGCAGCGAGTAGAAGAAGAACTGACAAAGGTGTTGCCTGAGGCGCGTGTGATCCGAATGGATGTGGATACAACGTCTCGTAAAGGTGCTCACGAAAAGCTTCTTACGTCTTTTGGCAATAAAGAAGCGGACATTTTGCTCGGGACGCAGATGATTGCAAAGGGGCTGGATTTCCCAGATGTCACACTTGTTGGTGTTCTCAGTGCGGATACATCCCTTCACCTCCCTGATTTTCGTTCAAGTGAAAAAACATTTCAGCTTCTCACGCAGGTCAGCGGCAGGGCAGGGCGTCATGAAAAAGCGGGCTCGGTTATTATTCAATCGTATACACCTTCTCACTATAGTATTGAATTAACGAAGCAGCATGACTACGAAGCCTTTTATGAACAGGAGATGCTGCATCGCCGCCACCAGTCCTATCCGCCTTATTACTTTTTGGCGATGGTGACAGTGTCACACGAAGAAGTGACGAAGGCAGCACATGTCACTGATCAAATTGTCCAGTTCCTAAAAATGAACTGTGCACCGAACACTCGAATCCTTGGTCCGGCCGCATCACCAATCGCTAAGATCAAAGATAGATATCGGTATCAATGCGTGATAAAATACAAAAGGGAAAATGAACTGGCAAGTTTACTACGGAAAATACAAGACCATTATCAAAAGGAAATGGAACAAAAACAATTGATGATTTCAATAGATATGAATCCATATATGATGATGTAAAACGGAGGGCTGAAAGTGGCAGTAAAACCAATAGTCATACATCCGGCAGAAGTGCTTGAACAAAAGACAGAGCGCGTCGAGACGTTCGATAAAAAGCTTAAAAAACTGCTGGATGATATGTATGATACAATGCTTGAGCTGGATGGAGTTGGACTAGCAGCACCACAAATCGGTATTTCAAAAAGAATCGCTGTTGTAGATATCGGAGAAGAATCTGGCAGAATTGACTTAGTGAACCCCGAGGTGCTTGAAGTAGAAGGAAGCCAGACAGATATTGAAGGCTGCCTGAGCTTTCCATCTTTATACGGCACAGTAGAGAGACCGAACTATGTGAAGGTAAAAGCCTTTGATAAGAAAGGCAAACCATTTACAATAGAAGCAGACGGATTTTTAGCAAGAGCTTTATTGCACGAAATTGATCATTTAGACGGCATTTTATTTACGTCAAAAATCATTGAAACGTATACAGAAAAAGAACTTGCGGAAATGGAAGGGTGAAGAAAATGGCACGTATCGTATTTATGGGAACCCCTGATTTCTCAGTACCTGTGCTGCAAACACTGATAACAGAAGGATACGAAGTGGTAGGGGTCGTCACGCAGCCAGACCGCCCAAAAGGAAGAAAACGAGTGCTCACACCGCCTCCTGTAAAAGTGGAAGCCTTAAAGCACGGCATTCCTGTGTTGCAGCCTGAAAAGGTGCGCCTTGATGAAGAAATTGATAAGGTGCTTGCATTACAGCCGGATTTAATTGTCACAGCGGCATTTGGACAAATCTTACCAAAGCGATTACTCGATGAACCTAAGTTTGGCTGTATCAATGTTCATGCCTCGCTCCTGCCAGAACTAAGAGGCGGCGCGCCGATCCATTATGCGATCCTTCAAGGCAAAAAGAAAACAGGCGTTACCATCATGTACATGGTGGAAAGGCTTGATGCAGGTGACATGATCAGTAAAGTAGAAGTAGAAATCGATGAATTAGACAATGTCGGAACATTGCATGATAAATTAAGTGCAGCTGGTGCCACGCTGCTAAAAGATACGGTGCCAAATGTTCTAAGCGGGTCTATTTCTCCAATTCCGCAAAATGAAGAAGCGGCCACATACGCGCCAAATATTAAGCGGGAGCAAGAAAGATTAGACTGGACAAAAACCGGCGAAGAGCTTTACAACCAAGTTCGCGGGCTAAATCCTTGGCCAGTTGCCTATACTGAATGGAACGGCGCTCATCTAAAAGTATGGGAAGCGAAAAAGGTTCCGCTTCAAGCGCAAGAAGAACCCGGGAAAGTGATTGAGCTTCAAAAAGAAGGTCCGGTCATTGCAACGGGTAATGAGCAAGGCCTTTTATTAACAGGTGTGCAGCCAGCTGGTAAGAAGAAAATGAGCGGCCAAGACTTCTTAAGAGGCGCAAATATCGAAATTGGACAGAAATTAGGGCTAATGAATGAAGAAAAGTAATGTGAGAGAAGTAGCGCTGGACGCTTTAATCAAACTCGAACAAAATCAAGCTTACAGTAATTTGCTGTTGCAGTCAGTCATGAAAGATAAAGACTTAGCTGATCAGGACAAACCGCTGTTAACAGAGCTTGTATATGGTACACTGCAAAATAAGCTGGCATTAGATTATATGCTGACACCCTTTGTGAAAAAACCGCAAAAGGTCGCTCCATGGGTGATGCAGCTTTTGCGGATGTCTCTTTATCAAATGGTGTATCTTGAAAAAATACCAGATCGTGCAGCCATTCATGAAGCTGTCGAGCTAACGAAAAAGCGCGGGCACAAAGGCATTTCTTCACTTGTGAACGGTGTTCTTCGTTCCGTGCAAAGAGAAGGCGTTCCGTCATTTGATGCGATCAAAGATCCCGTAAAGCGGCTGTCCATTGAGACAAGCCACCCATTATGGCTTGTGCAGGAGTGGGTTCAGGCGTACGGGTTTGAAGCGGCAGAAAGCATGTGCCGCATTCATTTAGTTCCGCCAAAGCAAACCCTTCGTGTCAATCGAATGAAAACTGACCGCATGGCACTGCAGCAAAAACTAATGGATGCAGGCATTGAAACGGAGCTTGGCGACTTATCTGAAGATGCACTTAAGCTCATGAAAGGGTCCATCGTCTCAACCCCTTCTTTTCAAGAAGGCTATGTGACGATACAAGATGAAAGCTCGATGCTTGTCGCAAGAGCGCTCGACCCTCAGCCGGGAGAAACGGTGCTTGACGCCTGTGCGGCTCCTGGCGGAAAATCAACACATATTGCAGAACGTATGAACGATGAGGGCAAAATTGTTTCTCTTGATTTACATGAACACAAAGTGAAACTCATCAAACAAGCAGCAAAACGTCTAAACCTTACTCACATTGAGGCAAAAGCACTTGATGCAAGGAAAGCGGCAGACTATTACAGCGAAGCTTCGTTTGACCGTATTCTCATTGATGCACCGTGTTCCGGTTTTGGCGTCATTAGACGCAAACCAGATATGAAATATACAAAGTCACAAGAAGACTCAGCAAGGCTTGCGGCTATCCAGCAGGCCATTTTAAAGGAAGCGGCCCCGCTTTTAAAACCGGGCGGAACCCTTGTATACAGTACGTGTACAATGGACCCAACAGAAAATCAACAAGTGATTCATGCGTTTTTACAAGAACACCAAGACTTCGAACCCGATCTATCTCTTAATGAACGGCTGCCTGAGCAGGTTGCTCCGTTTGTTCAAAACGGAAGTGTACAAATCCTTCCTCATTATTTCGGAACAGATGGTTTCTTTATTTGCAGCATGAGAAAGAAGGGATAAAAAATGACAGAACAAAAAGTAAGAAAAGAACTGAAGACAGAAATGCCGTCGATCTACTCATTTGAGCTTCACGAAATGAAAGAATGGTTAAAAGAACAAGGCGAAAAGCCTTTCCGCGCAGCCCAAATTTTCGAGTGGCTTTATGAGAAGCGTGTGACATCCTTTGACGATATGTCTAACCTTTCAAAGGATTTAAGAGAAAAATTAAAAAATCAATTTGCGATCACCACATTAAAAACTGTGATCAAACAAACGTCTCAAGACGGAACGATCAAGTTTTTATTTGAATTACATGATGGCTATACGATTGAAACAGTACTGATGCGCCACGAATACGGCAACTCTGTCTGTGTCACAACTCAGGTTGGCTGCCGAATCGGCTGTACATTCTGTGCATCTACACTTGGCGGGTTAAAACGAAACCTTGAAGCAGGAGAAATCGTTGCTCAAGTATTGAAAGTGCAGCAGGCACTTGACGAAACAGATGAGAGAGTCAGCTCGGTTGTCATCATGGGAATTGGCGAACCGTTTGATAACTTTGACGAAATGCTTGCCTTCCTTAAAATCATCAACCATGACAACGGCTTAAACATTGGCGCGCGTCATATTACAGTGTCGACAAGCGGAATCATTCCAAAGATCTATCAATTCGCTGATGAGCAAATGCAAATCAATTTTGCTGTCTCTCTGCATGCACCGAACACAGAGATCAGAAGCCGTCTGATGCCGATCAATAAGGCATATAAGCTGCCAAAATTAATGGAAGCCATTGAATACTACATTCAAAAAACGGGTAGACGTGTCAGCTTTGAATACGGCCTGTTTGGCGGAGTAAATGATCAAGTGCATCATGCAGAAGAGCTTGCAGACTTATTAAAAGGAATCAAGTGCCACGTGAACCTCATTCCGGTGAACTATGTACCGGAAAGGGATTATGTAAGAACACCAAGAGAACAAATCTTCCTATTTGAAAAAACGCTGAAAGAACGCGGCGTAAACGTAACAATTAGACGAGAGCAAGGCCATGATATTGATGCTGCTTGCGGTCAGCTAAGAGCGAAGGAGCGTCAGGAAGAGACGAGGTGACGAATGTTGATAAGGGCAGCCTTTCAAACCGATACAGGAAAAGTCCGTCAGCATAATGAAGATGATGCAGGTATTTTTGAAGCAAAAGAAGATACCCTTCTAGCTGTTGTAGCAGATGGAATGGGAGGTCATCTTGCTGGTGATGTCGCCAGCAGGATGGCCGTCTCTTCTTTAAAAGAATACTGGGAAGAAACATCTTCAATCCCAGCAAAACCAGCAGAGCAAGAAAGCTGGTTAATCTCAAAAATTAGTGACATTAATGATCAAGTATATGAACATGCGAAAAACAATGAGGAGTGCCAAGGAATGGGGACAACCATTGTTTGTGCGCTCGTTCATTTGCAAACGGTCACAATTGCCCATATTGGCGACAGCCGCTGCTACTTGCTAAGAGAAGGAGCACTGACCCAGCTAACAGATGACCATTCACTTGTAAATGAGCTTGTGAAAACAGGTGAAATTTCTAAAGAGGATGCAGAATATCATCCAAGAAAAAATGTGCTTACGAAAGCATTAGGAACAGATAAACACGTTCAAATCGATGCACATACCTTTGAAGTGGACCCAGGAGATCAAATCCTGCTTTGCTCAGATGGTTTATCAAATAAAGTAGAAGAAGAGAATTTGATTCATATTTTAACGCAAACGACCGCACCAGATGAAAAAGTAACAGCATTAATCCAAACAGCGAATGAAAACGGCGGTGAAGATAACATTACAGCAGTATTGTTAGAAATCTCCTCCCAGCCAGAGGAGGGTGACAGCAAGTGTTGATCGGAAAACGGATCAGCGGCCGTTATCAGATTCTTCGCGTCATAGGCGGAGGCGGAATGGCAAACGTTTATTTGGCGGAGGATATGATTTTAGATCGCGAAGTCGCGATTAAAATTTTGCGCTTTGACTTTGCAAGCGATGATGATTTTATTAGACGTTTCCGGCGCGAGGCGCAGTCAGCCGCAAGTTTAGATCATTCAAATATTGTCAGCATCTACGATGTAGGGGAAGAAGATGACATTTATTATATTGTCATGGAATATGTCGAGGGGATGACGCTGAAAGAATACATACATGCCAATGGCCCGCTTCATCCGAAAGAAGCCGTTCGCATTATGGAGCAAGTGGTTGCGGCAATGGAAGAAGCCCATGCAAAGCAGCTCGTCCACCGGGACATTAAGCCTCACAATATATTAATAGACAACATGGGGAATATTAAAGTCACTGATTTTGGGATTGCCATTGCACTCAGCTCAGCGACCATCACCCACACAAATTCGGTTCTAGGATCCGTGCACTATTTGTCTCCAGAGCAAGCCCGCGGAGGTCTTGCGACGAAAAAGTCAGACATCTATTCACTTGGAATTGTGCTCTATGAACTCATTTCTGGACGCATGCCATTTGAAGGGGAATCAGCTGTCAGTGTTGCGCTGAAGCATTTGCAATCAGAGCCGCCATCTGTAAGAAGGTGGAATCCTTCTGTTCCACAAAGCGTGGAAAACATCATTTTAAAGGCAATGGCCAAAGATCCATTTTATCGATATGAAGATGCATCTGAAATGCAAAAAGATCTGCAAACTGCTTTCGACCCTTCAAGACTAAAAGAAAAACGCTTTGTCATTGAAGAGGATCATGAAGCAACGAAAGCGATCCCAATCATTCAAGATCATCAAGTCGATCAAGACAATGAAAAAACAGCTGTCCATCCGGTGCAAAAACCGAAGAAAAAAGAGAAACAAAACCCGAAAAAGAAACGAAAAAAATGGCCTTGGGTTGTGGCATCCATCCTGTTTATTCTAACTGCTGCGACTATTTTAGCTATCACTGTGTTTCCCGGACTGCTCTTTCCAAAAGATGTTGAGGTCTCTGATGTATCTGGCATGACGATTGAAAAAGCAGAGGACACCTTGAAGAAAGCCGGCTTTACCGTTGCCTCTGAACCAATTGAGATCGCTGATGAAAAAATTGAAAAAGGGCTTGTCGTCAAAACAGACCCGAAAATCGGCACAAAGGTAAAAGAAGGAACCGAGATTCAGCTTTACCAAAGTACTGGCAAAGAAAAGACCGAATTACCTGATGTAACAGGTGAAAAGGTCGATAAAGCAAAAGAATTATTAGAGAAAAAAGGGTTTAAGCAAGTTGTTGTGGAGGAAGTAAATGATAATGACACCGAATCTGGGATTGTCATGGAACAGAAACCTTCAGCGAGTACTGAGCTTGTGGCAGCAGATGAAGAAGTGACGTTGACGGTCAGCATAGGTCCTGCCGATATTACTTTGCGGGATTTAACGACATATAGTAAACAGGCTGCATCGAATTATTTAGAGGATAACGGATTAAAGCTTGATGAAAAAGAAGCGTATTCTGATGATGTACCAAAAGGTGAGGTCATGAAGCAGGAGCCAGGAGCAGGTACTGCTGTGAAACCAGGGGATACGGTTAAGATCACCTTCTCACTCGGACCGAAGAAAAAACCGGCTAAAACGGTTACTGAGAAGATTGCCATCCCGTATGAGCCAGTCACTGAAGGGCAAGAGATGACCGTTCAGATTTCCATTGACGATGCTGAGCATAGCATTTCTGATTCATATGAAACCTTTAACATCACTGCACCAACTGAACGGACCATTAAATTTAAGATTGAACCAGGTCAAAAAGGATACTATCAAGTGACGGTTGATGATAAAGTCGTAAGCTCTAAAACAATCGAATACCCTGACGATGAATAAAGGAGGGACTTTATGCCTGAGGGCAAAATTATTAAAGCATTAAGCGGATTTTATTATGTGCTCGATGAGTCTCTAGAAAGTGGAAAAGTGATTCAGTGCAGAGCGAGAGGCATTTTTCGAAAAAACAAAATCACACCTCTAGTTGGAGATTATGTCGTATATCAAGCGGATAACGATAAAGAAGGCTATTTATTAGAAGTAAAAGAGCGGACAAACGAACTTGTTCGTCCGCCTATTAGTAACGTCGATCAAGCGGTGCTCGTTTTCTCTGCGACAGAACCGACCTTTAGCACATCGCTTTTAGACAGATTTCTAGTGCTGGTGGAAGCAAATGATATTAAGCCGATTATCTGTATCACAAAAATGGACTTATTGAAAACAGATGAAGAGCGTGAAAGTATTCAAGGCTATGCAGAGGACTATCGGCAAATTGGATATGATGTTCATGTAACATCCACGATCGAGGGAGACGGAATTGAAAAGCTGACCCCGCATTTTCACAATAAAATCACTGTATTTGCCGGTCAGTCTGGTGTAGGTAAGTCCTCTCTTTTAAATGCGATGAGTCCTGATTTGGCGCTGAAAACCAATGATATTTCCTCTCATCTTGGAAGGGGGAAGCATACGACAAGACATGTCGAACTCATTCGTACAGCAGAAGGGCTCATTGCAGATACACCTGGCTTTAGCTCGCTCGAATTTACCGGTATCGAAGCGGAAGATTTAGGTCTTTACTTTTTAGAAATCAAAGAGCGGAGTGCTGATTGTAAGTTTAGAGGCTGCCTGCACGTGAAAGAGCCAGGCTGTGCGGTAAAAGATGCGGTCGAACAAGAGCAAATCAGAGAGTATCGCTATCAGCATTATTTAGAGTTTTTAACTGAAATCAAAGACAGAAAGCCGAGGTACTAAATCATGGTTTATATTGCCCCTTCCATTTTATCAGCAGATTTCGCCAATTTGGAGAAAGATATCCGTGATGTGGAACAAGGCGGAGCGGATTACATCCATATCGATGTGATGGACGGCCATTTTGTACCGAATATCACATTTGGGCCGAATGTTGTGGAAGCGATCAGACCGCATACAAAGCTGCCGCTCGATGTTCACTTAATGATTGAGCAGCCAGACCGGTATATCTCTACATTCGCCAAAGCAGGTGCTGACATTATTTCTGTCCATGTAGAGGCTTGTCCACACTTGCACCGAACGATACAGCACATAAAAGAACAAGGTGTAAAAGCAGGTATCGTCTTAAACCCGCACACACCTGTTTCCCACATTGAGCATGTATTAGAGGATGTAGACCTTGTCTTATTCATGACGGTGAATCCTGGTTTTGGCGGACAGGCGTTTATTCCATCTGTCCTCGAGAAGGTAAAAGAAGTGAAGTCCCTTAGCGAACAAAAGGGCTTATCAGACTTACTCATAGAAATAGACGGCGGTGTCAATGTAGAGACTGCAAAGAGCTGTAAAGAGGCGGGCGCTAACTTACTTGTGGCCGGCTCAGCGGTATACGGTAAAAACAACCGTGCAGCCGCTATTCAGGCCATTCGAGAAGCGTAAAAAAAGGAACCAAAGTCACTCTGATCTTTGGTTCTTTTTACATGGAGAGGAGCGTATATCATGCACATACATATCGTAGCCGGCGGTCCTTTTGAATACATCCCGCCCCTTGTACAGGAAGCATCACAGGACGATATTCTCTGGGTCGGTGTAGACCGGGGGACGCTTTTTTTACTAGAGCGCGGCATCATGCCTGCCAAGGCTTTTGGTGATTTTGACAGTGTGACAGAAGAAGAGCTTTGCGAGCTGAAAAAGAAATTGCCTGCCCTGAATGTATTTCAGGCTGAAAAGGATGAAACCGATTTAGAGCTTGCGCTGAACTGGGCCATGCGCCAGCACCCAGCGCATATTCACATCTACGGCATTACAGGAGGAAGGGCTGATCATTTTCTAGGAAATATTCACCTTCTATATCAAGGCATTCAGCACAAGAAAAACATTACTCTTGTAGATAAACAAAATATCATTCAAATGTTTGGGCCTGGTACATACGAAATAAAAGAAGACCCGGATAAAAAATATGTGTCGTTTCTGCCCTTTGGTACATCGGTTGAAAAGCTGACATTAAAAGGTTTCAAATATCCTCTGAAAAATTGTCATATTGAGCCTGGTTCCACACTATGTATTAGTAACGAACTCATCCACTCAAATGGTACTTTTTCTTTTCATGAAGGCATATTAATAATGGTAAGAAGCAAAGATTGACCAACCTATCAATGTGGATGGCTGATTAAGCTCAATTGTGCTGCAAGCGGTACTTTTAGGAGGGGGACAAAATGAAATTTTATACAATCAAACTGCCTAGATTTCTTGGCGGCATTGTCCGTGCGATGCTTGGTTCATTTAAAAAAGATTAATGAGTAATCTCCTTTATTTCCACATAAAAACGCCTGCTACAGTTTATTGTAGCAGGCGTTTACTCTTGCTTATACACGCTCAACTTTACCAGATTTCAAAGCTCGAGCTGATACATATACTCTTTTAGGCTTACCGTCCACTAGAATACGAACTTTTTGAAGGTTCGCGCCCCATGTACGTTTTGTAGAGTTCATTGCGTGAGAACGGTTGTTCCCAGCTTTTGTTTTTCTGCCTGTAATAACGCATTTACGTGCCATTTGTTTCCCTCCTAACTGCGAAAACATCATCATATTCTTCATATACGTACTTAGAGATGCCTCAAGATACTTTAATAATTTACCACAGCTTCAAGGGGTTTGCAAGGATTGTTTACTCCTCTTTCAAGAAAAATACCTTGACATCTTGATAAAAAATCAAGGCTATAGTATAAGTAGGATTGGGTCGGATTGAATGATTTCTTTTAAAAAGAAGGGTCTTATAGTAAAATAGTGATAACTCAGGGCAATTTCTCAAAAAGGGGGAACCAATGTGTCCATTGAACTTAGAACGAAATACGGACAAATTGATATATCAAATGAAGTCATTGCAATGGTGGCAGGAGGCGCTGCGATCGATTGCTATGGTATTGTTGGCATGGCGTCCAAAAATCAAATCAAGGACGGTTTGACGGATATTCTCCGCAAAGAGAACTTCAGCCGGGGTGTTCTTGTGCGTCAAAAAGAAGACCGCATTCATATTGATATGTACATCATCGTCAGCTACGGTACAAAAATATCAGAAGTCGCACATAATGTTCAAACGAAAGTCAAATACACGATTCATCACACAATTGGACTTTCTGTTGACTCGGTCAACATTTATGTACAAGGAGTAAAAGTTACGAACCCGTAGTAAGGAGGAAATATATTGTCTATTAGAAATCTTGATGGCCGCTCATTTGCAAAAATGATTCTTGCAGGTGCTCACCATCTTTCTCAAAACGCACAAATTGTGGATGCGTTAAATGTTTTTCCAGTGCCAGACGGAGACACGGGGACAAATATGAATTTGTCGATGACTTCAGGGGCAAAAGCAGTTGAAGAAACAAATACCGATCATATTGGGAAGGTCGGCGTGGCTCTCTCGAAAGGGTTATTGATGGGCGCAAGAGGAAACTCAGGCGTGATCCTGTCACAGCTCTTTAGAGGTTTCAGTAAACATATTGAACAAAAAGAAACGATTGATGCAAAAGAATTTGCTCTTGCCTTACAGGCGGGTGTTGATACAGCATATAAAGCCGTGATGAAACCGATTGAAGGAACCATCTTAACGGTTGCAAAGGATGCAGCAAAGAAAGCGGTTGCTGTTTCAGCGGCAGAAGATCAAATTGACCGCGTTCTAGAGTTGACGATTGAGGAAGCAAGAGCATCACTTGATCGAACGCCAGATCTGCTTCCTGTCTTAAAAGAAGTGGGTGTTGTCGATAGTGGAGGTAAAGGACTTCTATGCGTATATGAAGGTTTCCTTGCTTCATTAAGAGGAGAAGAGCTTCCTCCTAGAGCTGCTTCTTTACCGACGCTAAAAGAACTTGTCAGTGCAGAGCATCATAAAAGTGCGCAAAGCCATATGAACACAGAAGATATCGAATTTGGCTACTGTACTGAATTTATGGTGAAATTTGAAGAAGACAAACAGTCCTTTGATGAGAATGCCTTCAGAGAAGATTTAAGTGAATTCGGAGATTCACTTCTTGTGGTGTCTGACGATACACTTGCGAAAGTTCATATTCATGCAGAGCAGCCGGGAGATGTTTTATCATATGCACAGCGCTACGGCAGCTTGATTAATATGAAAATTGAAAACATGAGAGAGCAGCATAGCTCAATCGTAAACGAAGAAAGAGAACATGCACCTGCTGCACCAAAAGCACCTGCTGCTGAAAAACAGCGCTTTGGCGTCGTCAGTGTCGCAATGGGAGAAGGAATTGCTGACTTGTTCAAAAGCATCGGAGCTTCCGTCGTCATTGAAGGCGGGCAGACGATGAATCCGAGCACAGAAGACATTGTCACAGCAATAGAAAGCGTACATGCCGAAACCGTCTTTATCTTACCTAATAATTCTAATATTGTCATGGCAGCTAAACAGGCGGCAACTGTCTCAAACCGTGAGGTCGTTGTCATTCCGACGAAGACTGTTCCTCAAGGAATGTCGGCACTTCTTTCTCTCAATGAAGCAGTTTCAAATGAAGATAACGAAAGAGCGATGCTAGAAGCGATTGACCATGTGAAAAGCGGGCAAATTACCTTTGCAGTGAGAGATACTCAAATTGATGGAATCGACATTGCGAAAGGTGACTATATGGGTCTGTTCAACGGGAAAATCACCTTAACATCGAAAAATCAATTAGATGCAGCAAAAGAACTTCTCGCCAAAATGGTGACAGAAGATGATGAGATTGTCACCATCATTAAAGGGGAAGATGCATCATCTGATGAGCTGGATGCGTTACAAGCCTTTATTGAAGAAACATTTGAAGATGTAGAAGTTGAAGTCCACGATGGAAAACAGCCGCTTTATTCATATATTTTGGCGGTTGAATAACGAAAGAAGGGCAAATAAAGCCCTTCTTCTTCTTTTGCAATTTTTTACTAGCCATTCCACGGTGAAATGAGTTGCGGGAAACGAATGAATCCATTAGTCTAAAGAAAGAACCAAACCATACGTGAGTGGTGATGAGAGGGGAAGACCTATGAAATTTAGAAGTGTGTTTGATATTATTGGACCTGTCATGATTGGGCCATCAAGTTCGCACACAGCGGGTGCGGCTCGTATCGGGAGAGTAGCTCGCAGCTTATTTGGAAGAGAGCCGAAACGAATTGTCGTTTCATTTTATGGTTCTTTTAAAGATACGTATAAAGGACACGGTACAGATGTCGCCATTATCGGCGGTGTTCTTGATTTTGATACATTTGATGAACGAATCAAAACAGCGATCGATATTGCTAAAAGCAAAGAGATCGATATTGAATTTAAAGAAGAAGAGGCAGTGCCGGCGCATCCAAATACAGCAAAAGTAGAGATTTCAGATGCGAACGGAAGCCTTGAATTAATTGGCATTTCCATCGGCGGAGGTAAAATTGAAATCACAGAATTAAATGGCTTTGAGCTCAGGCTTTCAGGGAATCATCCTGCCATTCTTGTGGTTCATAACGATCGCTACGGGACGATTGCGGCAGTTGCCAATGTCTTAGCGAAATTCGCCATCAACATCGGTCATATGGAAGTGGCACGTAAAGATGTCGGGCAAGAGGCACTGATGACGATTGAAGTGGATCAAAATATTGACCCAGCGGTCCTATCAGAGCTTGAAACACTGCCAAACATTATTCAAGTCACACAAATTGCAGAGTAACAACAAGGAGGTTATGAATGATGTTTAAAAACGTCAAAGAACTCGTGCAGCTAACAGAAGAACGGAATACCTCCATTTCAGAAATTATGATTGTGCAAGAAATGGAAGTGACAGGGAAGTCACGTGAAGAAATTTTCTCCCAGATGTACCGCAACCTAGAAGTGATGGAGCAGGCTGTTGAAAACGGGCTGAAGGGTGTGAAATCATTATCAGGGTTAACAGGCGGAGATGCAGTCAAACTTCAAGCCTATATCGCGTCAGGCAAAACGCTGTCTGGTCATACGATATTAGATGCTGTAAGTAAGGCTGTTGCAACAAATGAAGTCAATGCTGCAATGGGAACCATTTGTGCAACGCCTACAGCAGGCTCAGCAGGTGTTGTACCAGGTACGTTATTTGCAGTAAAAGAAACATTAAAGCCAACAAAGGAACAAATGGTCAGATTCCTGTTTACTTCTGGTGCATTTGGTTTTGTTGTGGCGAATAACGCCAGCATTTCTGGTGCAGCAGGCGGCTGTCAGGCAGAGGTAGGTTCTGCATCAGGTATGGCAGCAGCAGCAATTGTCGAAATGGCAGGCGGTACACCGCAGCAATCTGCAGAAGCGATGGCGATTACACTGAAAAATATGCTTGGACTTGTTTGCGATCCAGTAGCAGGACTTGTCGAAGTGCCGTGCGTGAAACGAAATGCAATGGGTGCATCTAACGCTATGATCGCAGCAGACATGGCACTTGCCGGCATCACTAGCCGCATTCCTTGTGATGAAGTCATTGATGCGATGTACAAAATCGGTCAAACGATGCCAACAGCTCTTCGTGAAACAGCCCAAGGCGGACTCGCTGCGACACCGACAGCAAGAGAGCTTGAAAAGAAGATTTTCGGAGGTGTGACCTCATCTCGTGATACAGAAACTGCAAGATAATGTCTCTGTCCTGAAGGGGATTGGAGAGGAAACCGAAAAAACACTCAATGAACTTGGAATCTACACAGTAGCCGATTTACTCGGCTACTTTCCTTATCGATATGACGACTATGAGCTTCGTAACTTAGAAGAAGTAAGGCATGACGAACGTGTCACAGTTGAAGGGAAAGTACATAGTGAGCCCGTTCTCACCTATTATGGAAAAAAACGAAGCAGGCTGACATTCAGGCTGCTTGTCGGGCGTTTTCTCATTACAGCGATTTGTTTCAATCGTCCATATTTAAAACGAAGCCTTGTGTTAGGTGATACAGTTTCCGTCACAGGAAAATGGGATAAAAACCGCCAATCTATCATGGTACAGGAATTTAAAAAAGGGACGCACGAGCAAGATGGCAGTATAGAACCCGTTTATTCAGTAAAAGAAAATGTGACCGTGAAAATGATGAGACGCTTTGTGAAACAAACTTTGTCACTTTATGTAGACAAAGCTGAAGATCCATTGCCAAAGCAGCTTGTCTCTGCTTATAAGCTCATGTCCTATCAGGAAGCATTAAAAACCATTCATCTCCCAGAAACAAGAGACTCGCTCAAGCAAGCAAGACGACGTTTTGTGTACGAGGAATTTCTCATCTTTCAGCTGAAGATGCAGGCGATTAGAAAGAAAGAACGAGAGAGAACATCGGGCATCCAGCATCCGTTTTCCAAAGAAGCTGTTTTTGAGTTTGTTCACAGCCTGCCATTTCCACTGACAAAGGCACAATCAAGAGTGCTTGATGAAATCATGTCGGACATGGCGTCTCCATATCGAATGAACCGGCTGCTCCAAGGAGATGTAGGTTCAGGCAAAACAGCTGTTGCAGCCATTGCGCTTTATGCCGCTCATTTATCAGGTTTTCAAGGTGCATTAATGGTCCCAACAGAAATTTTGGCAGAGCAGCATGCCGATTCACTTTACCAGCTGTTTGAAAAATGGGGGCTGAATATTGCCCTTTTGACAAGCTCTGTGAAAGGAAAGCGACGCAGAGAATTGCTTGAACGTTTAAAAGAAGGCGAGATTGACATATTAGTCGGCACGCACGCACTCATTCAAGACGAAGTCGAATTTCAGCAGCTCGGTCTCGTCATCACAGATGAGCAGCACCGGTTTGGCGTCGAGCAGCGAAAAAAACTGCGAAGTAAAGGACAGGACCCAGATGTCTTGTTTATGACGGCCACACCTATTCCGCGAACACTTGCGATCACTGTCTTTGGAGAAATGGACGTATCCGTCATTGATGAATTGCCAGCTGGCAGAAAACAAATCGAAACGTATTGGGTGAAGCATGACATGCTTGAGAGAATTCTTGCTTTTGTGGATAAAGAGCTGAGAAAAGGCAGACAGGCATATATTATTTGTCCGCTCATTGAAGAATCAGACAAGCTGGATGTGCAAAATGCGCTTGATGTCCATAGCATGCTCACCGAGGCATACCGCGGCAAGTGGTCAATCGGCTTAATGCATGGGAAGCTGGCGAGTGATGAAAAAGATCAGGTCATGAGAGCCTTTACCGCAAATGAAGTACAAATTCTTGTTTCAACCACAGTCGTTGAAGTCGGGGTCAACGTGCCGAATGCAACCATCATGGTCATTTATGATGCAGACCGTTTCGGACTGTCTCAGCTTCATCAGCTAAGAGGCCGGGTCGGACGAGGAGAGCATCAATCATTTTGTATTTTAATGGCTGATCCGAAGTCAGAAACGGGGAAAGAGCGGATGCGGATCATGTCCGAAACAACCGATGGCTTTGAGCTGTCTGAAAAGGACTTAGAACTAAGAGGACCCGGCGATTTCTTCGGTAAAAAACAAAGCGGGATGCCAGAATTTAAGGTAGCAGATATGGTTCACGACTATAGAGCGCTGGAAACGGCTAGAAAAGATGCAGCAGATCTTGTCCAATCGGACGCCTTTTGGACTGATCCCGAATACAAAGAACTTCGGCAAACGCTGATAGACAGCGGTGTGCTGGGAGGAGATAAATTAAGCTGATCAAACGCTGGAGAAATTTTCTTGTCTTTTTGAAACAAGGATTGATTTATCATCTATGAGATTATATACTACTATTAGTACCTAGTCATAAATGTACGGATGGTGTCTGCATATGAAACTAAATAAAAAAGAACGTCAAAAGCTTCTCCAGCAAACGATCAGCTCGACTCCATTCATTACTGATGAAGAATTGGCAAGTAAATTCGGTGTCAGCATACAAACGGTTCGTCTTGATCGTTTAGAGCTGTCGATCCCTGAATTACGCGAAAGAATTAAGCATGTGGCCGAAAAGACATTAGAGGATGAAGTAAAGTCACTTCCACTGGATGAAGTGATTGGAGAAATGATTGATGTAGAGCTTGATGACCAAGCCATTTCCATTTTAGAAGTGAGAAAAGAGCATGTATTCAGCCGAAACCAAATTGCCAGGGGACATCATCTCTTCGCCCAGGCAAATTCGCTGGCAGTTGCCGTCATTGACGATGAACTGGCTTTGACAGCAAAAGCGAATATCAGGTTTACAAGGCAGGTGAAACAAGGCGAAAGAGTCGTCTCTAAAGCCAAAGTAGCCTCACATGATAAAGAAAAAGGAAGAACCGTAGTTGAAGTAAACAGCTATGTTGGTGAGGAAGTTGTCTTCTCAGGTGACTTCGTCATGTATCGCTCAAAACAAAAGTAAAAGGTGGCACGTAATATGAGAATTGCAGTCGATGCAATGGGGGGAGATCATGCCCCTAAAGCCATTATTGACGGTGTGCAAAAAAGCTTAACAGCATTTTCAGATATCGAGATTACACTTGTCGGCGATGAAAACAAAATCAAACCATACATAACAAACAACGATCGCATCACGATTTTAGATGCAAAAGAAGTCATCGAACCGACGGATGAACCAGTGCGTGCAGTCAGACGTAAAAAGGATTCATCTATGGTGAAAATGGCGCAGGAAGTATCCGAGGGACGAGCAGATGCCTGCATCTCAGCAGGAAATACTGGCGCCCTCATGACAGCGGGACTGTTTATCGTAGGCAGAATTGACGGTATTGACAGACCAGCCCTTGCCCCAACTTTGCCAACACTGGATGGCAGCGGCTTCTTATTACTGGATGTTGGTGCCAACGTTGATGCTAAACCAGAGCATCTCGTGCAATATGCCATGATGGGATCAATCTACGCAGAGCGTGTTTTCCCAAAGAGCAATCCGCGTGTTGGACTGTTAAATGTAGGAACTGAAGATAAAAAAGGCAACGATTTAACGAAAAAAACCTTTGAATTATTAAAAGCTTCCGACTTGAATTTCGTAGGAAATGTAGAGTCCCGTGACTTATTAGAAGGTGTTGCTGACGTTGTTGTTACAGATGGTTTCACAGGAAATATTGCGCTTAAAACAATTGAAGGCACAGCCCTTTCTGTTTTTAAAATGCTGAAAGAAACTTTAACATCAAGCTTCACAGCAAAAATTGCAGCAGGCATGATGAAGCCGAAATTGATGCAGATGAAATCTAAAATGGATTACTCCGAATATGGCGGTGCCGCTTTATTTGGTTTAAAGGCACCTGTTATTAAAGCGCACGGCTCCTCTGATGAAAATGCCATTTTCCATGCAATTCGTCAGGCGCGTGATATCGTAGAAAAAGATGTTTCAGCTATCATTCATCAAGAAGTCCAAAAAGAAACGACGAAAGAGTCTTAATTGGAGGTAAAGCAGCATGACTAAAATTGCATTTTTATTCCCTGGCCAAGGCTCTCAAAAAATTGGCATGGGAAAAGATTTATTTGACCAAGAAGCAGTATCTAAAGCTGTTTTTGAAGAAGCAGACAATACCCTCGGGTTTGACTTATCTTCTATGATTTTTGAAGGGGATGCAGAAGAACTGACGCTCACCTTTAACGCGCAGCCAGCTCTTTTAACGACAAGTATCGCCATCTTAAAGAAATTTGAAGAGAGCGGAATCAAAGCAGATTATGCAGCAGGACACAGTCTTGGTGAATACACTGCCCTCGTTGCAGCAGGCGCACTTTCGTTTAAAGATGCTGTTTATGCAGTCAGAAAGCGCGGAGAATTAATGAATGAAGCTGTTCCAGCAGGAGAAGGCGCCATGGCAGCAATTCTTGGCTTAGACAAAGCGGCACTTGAAGAAGTGACAAAAGAAGTGACAGAGAGCGGTCACCTTGTAGAGCTCGCTAACTTAAACTGTCCTGGTCAAATCGTGATATCTGGTACAGCAAAAGGAGTAGAACTTGCTTCAGAGAAAGCGAAAGAAAAAGGCGCAAAACGTGCAATTGCCCTTGAAGTAAGCGGACCTTTCCATTCTGCATTAATGAAACCAGCCGCTGAAAAATTTACAGATGTTTTGTCAAAGCTGGACATTGCAGATGCGAAAACTCCGGTCATCTCAAACGTAACAGCAGACATCGTAACTTCTCGTGATGAAATTGAGACAAAGCTCATTGAACAACTGTATTCTCCAGTTCGTTTTGAAGAAAGTGTGGAACGCCTCATTGATTTAGGTGTGACAACATTTATTGAAATTGGTCCTGGCAAAGTGCTTTCAGGTCTTGTGAAAAAAGTGAATCGCCGTCTGACGACGATTTCCGTTTCAGATCAAGAAACAATTGAAGCAGCCATTCAAACACTCAAGGGGGATTCTTGATGCTTACAAATAAAACAGCCGTTGTAACAGGAGCATCACGCGGGATTGGTCGTTCCATCGCGATCGATCTAGCGAAAAGTGGTGCAAATGTTGTCGTGAACTATTCTGGAAACGAAGCAAAAGCAAATGAAGTCGTAGATGAAATCAAAGCACTCGGCCAGCAGGCATTTGCTGTGAAAGCTGATGTCTCAAATGCTGAAGAAGTACAATCCATGATGAAACAAGCAATTGATACCTTTGGTTCAATTGACATTCTTGTGAATAATGCAGGGATCACAAAGGACAACCTGCTCATGAGAATGAAAGAGAATGAATGGGATGATGTCATTAACATAAACTTAAAAGGTGTCTTTAACTGTACAAAAGCCGTGACACGTCAAATGATGAAGCAAAGAAGCGGAAGAATCATCAATTTGGCTTCAGTCGTTGGTGTGTGTGGAAACCCTGGACAAGCAAACTATGTTGCAGCAAAAGCTGGTGTCATCGGATTAACGAAAACAACAGCAAAAGAGCTGGCAACCCGTCATATTACTGTTAATGCAGTAGCACCAGGCTTTATTTCAACAGATATGACAGACAAGCTTGATGAAAATGTACAGACGGAAATGCTCAAGCAAATTCCGCTCGCACGCTTTGGTGCACCTGAAGATATTAGCAACGTCGTTGTCTTTTTAGCTTCAGAAGGAGCAGGTTATATTACAGGCCAAACCATCCAAGTAGATGGCGGAATGGTCATGTCCTAAGAAATATCAAAATTTCATTAGGTTTTCTCTAGTTTTTTAAAAACAATTCAACTATAATACTTTGAGGGGAGGTGAAAGGCAATGGCAGACGTATTAGAGCGTGTATCAAAAATTATTGTAGACCGCCTTGGCGTTGATGAGGCTGACGTGAAAATGGAAGCTTCATTTAAAGAAGATTTAGGCGCTGATTCCCTTGATGTAGTTGAGCTAGTTATGGAACTTGAAGATGAGTTCGATATGGAAATTTCTGACGAAGATGCTGAAAAAATTGCAACAGTCGGTGACGCTGTGAACTACATAAATAGCCAGCAATAAGCGTAACAAAGTCCCGTCTACTTTCGACGGGACTTTGAAAATTTATGTTAGTTTCAACACATTCAGCTGATCAATTGTCAGCCTTTTTCAGATGCTGGGAGCACTGTTTCCCTGCATGTAGAAAGAGAGACTCCATATAATCAGTATCCTTAAAGGCGATTACGCCTACCTGGAGGTTGCTATGCCAAAACAATATAAAGACAAACAGAAACAGAGCAAAAAACTAGAGCAATTTAGAGAATTCCAGCAGCGCATTTCTGTACACTTTAAAAATGAAAAGCTTCTATATCAAGCATTTACCCATTCCTCTTATGTGAATGAACACCGGAAAAAGCCATACGAGGACAATGAAAGACTTGAATTTTTAGGAGATGCTGTTTTAGAGTTGACCATCTCTCAATTCTTATTTGCGAAATATCCAGCGATGAGCGAGGGAGATTTAACGAAACTAAGAGCGGCGATCGTATGTGAACCGTCACTTGTATCACTAGCACACGAGCTGTCCTTCGGAGACCTTGTTCTTTTAGGAAAAGGCGAAGAAATGACAGGCGGCAGAAAACGCCCAGCACTCTTAGCGGACGTATTCGAGGCGTTTATCGGTGCACTTTATTTAGATCAAGGACTTGAGCCGGTTGAACGGTTCCTAGAAGCGTACGTTTATCCGAAAATTAACGATGGAGCATTCTCGCACGTCATGGACTTTAAAAGCCAGCTGCAAGAATTTGTACAGCGCGATGGAAAAGGTGTGCTTGAATACCGTATCCTGCATGAAAAAGGGCCAGCACATAACCGGGAATTTGAAGCAAATGTATCCCTTCGAGGTGAAGTGCTCGGAATTGGAAATGGACGCTCTAAAAAAGAAGCAGAACAGCACGCTGCACAGGAAGCACTTGCTAAATTGCAGAAACATCATATGAACCAATAAAATCCCCCTCGTTATTCAGGGGGATTTCACTCTGTTTTCCATCATCTTTTTTCACTTCATATGGTAAGATGATAGTACTTTAAATACATAAGGAGGATCACTCTCATGTTCCTCAAACGTTTAGACGTGATAGGATTCAAATCATTTGCACAGCGAGTGACCGTGGACTTTGTTAAAGGGGTCACAGCTGTTGTTGGACCAAACGGAAGCGGCAAAAGTAATATTACCGATGCCATCCGCTGGGTACTTGGAGAACAATCAGCGAAAAGCCTCCGCGGAGGAAAAATGGAAGATATCATTTTTGCAGGAAGTGACTCAAGAAAAAGAGTCAATCTAGCAGAGGTGACTTTAACGTTAGATAACGAAGATCACTTTTTACCGATCGATTTTCACGAAGTCAGTGTGACAAGAAGGGTTTATCGTTCAGGCGAAAGTGAATTTCTCATAAACAATCAATCTGTCCGCTTAAAGGATATTATTGATCTTTTCATGGATTCAGGTCTTGGAAAGGAAGCTTTTTCAATCATCAGTCAAGGAAAGGTAGAGGAAATTCTATCAAGCAAGGCAGAAGAGAGAAGAAGTATTTTTGAGGAAGCGGCTGGCGTTTTAAAATATAAAACAAGAAAGAAAAAAGCCGAAAATAAACTGTTTGAAACGCAGGACAACTTAAACCGAGTAGAAGATATTCTGCATGAACTAGAAGATCAAGTAGAACCATTAAGAATGCAAGCATCCATTGCAAAGGACTATTTGCAAAAAAAAGAAGAGCTTGAAAATGTCGAAATTGCCATCACTGTCCATGACATCGAAGCACTTCATGAAAAATGGACAACACTTGGTGAAGCAGTCGAGCGCTTCAAACAAGATGAAATGAAGCAGTCTACAGATATCCAAGCAAAAGAAGCCAAAATTGAAGAATCGAGAGACCGCATTCAAGCGCTTGACGAATCAATTAATGACCTGCAAGAAGTTCTTCTTTTCACAAGTGAAGAATTAGAAAAGCTTGAAGGAAAAAAAGAAGTGCTAAAAGAACGAAAAAAAAATGCGGCCGCAAACCAAGGACAGCTTGAAGAAACGCTCGTTCGTTTAACTGAAAAGCAGACGCTGTTAACCGAAAAGATTGAGCAGCAGAAAATCACGCGGGACAGCCTGCAAAAAGAAGTGCAGCAGCTAAAAGATGAAGTGAAAACAAAGCAGCATCAACTGTCGCTTCATAGTGAAGATGTGGAAGGTCAAATTGAACAGCTGAAAAGCGATTATTTTGATCTGCTCAATGAACAGGCTTCCATCCGTAATGAACGTAAATTACTAGAAGAACAGCAGCGCCAAGCGGCGATGCAGCTAGAGCGGCTGACGCAAAATAACCAAAAACATATCGAAGAACGAGTATCTGTCAAAGAAAAGAAAACAGAAGCTGAGCAGCAGCTTTCAGCACTGGAAGAAGACATTCTGGCTCAAGTCAAACGCTTTAGAGAAGCAGAACAAAAGCTTGAGCAAATAAAACGTCAATACGAGAAAAAAGAAACGGCTCTTTACCAAGCCTATCAATACGTACAGCAGGCAAAATCCAAAAAAGAAATGCTTGAATCCATGCAAGAAGACTTCTCAGGGTTTTTCCAAGGAGTGAAAGAGGTCTTAAAGGCAAAAGAACGGTTAGGCGGTATTCATGGTGCCATTGCAGAGCTGATTCAAACGGATCAGCAGTACGAGACAGCGATTGAAATTGCGCTGGGTGCAGCCACGCAGCACGTCGTTACAGAAAATGAAGCAGCTGCGAGACAAGCGATTGGTTACTTAAAGCAGCACTCCTTTGGACGTGCAACCTTCCTGCCAATGAACGTGATCAAAGAAAGAACCATTCAGCTCAGAGATGTTCAAACAGCAGAGCAGCATGCTGCATTTATCGGCGTAGCGAGTCACCTCGTTTCCTTTGACGAAAAGTATCAAAAGGTGATTCAGAATTTGCTTGGAACTGTGCTGATCGTTAGAGACTTAAAAGGCGCCAATGAACTGGCGAAAATGCTTGGACATCGTTACCGCATCGTGACCCTTGATGGAGATGTCGTAAACCCCGGCGGTTCAATGACTGGTGGCGGCGTAAAGAAAAAGAACAACTCTCTTCTTTCAAGAAACCGGGAGATCGAAACGTTAACAAAGCAGCTCGTTGAAATGGAAGAGAAAACAACGATCCTTGAAAAAGAAACAAAAGAAACAAAGCAATTGATCGGAGTAAACGAAAGCCAATTAAACGAACTGCGTCAGCGCGGCGAAACGCTTCGTGAAAAGCAGCAAGATCTCAAAGGGAAGCTATACGAACTGCAAGTTGCAGAAAAAAATATCAATGCTCATCTTGAACTCTATGATCAAGAAAAAGAAGAATTGCAGCAGCGTTCTACTGAACTTGCGGATAAGGACAAAAAGCAGGTCGCTCTAGAAGCCTCTATAGGTGAGAAACTGACGGCTCTTGATCAAGAAATCAATACATTAACAAAGCGTAAGCAGACGCAAAGCTCAACGAAGGAAACCATTTCTGCTGAATTAACTGAGCTGAAAATCTCGCTTGCCAAAAAAGAGCAGTCCTTAGCGAATGAACAAGAAAAGCTTTCGAGCTTAATGGCTGAATTAGAAGAAGCGGAACAGACGCTGATGGAAACAAAAGAAGATCTGTCACTCTTAACAAATGAAATGTCATCTAGTTCAAGCGGAGCCGAACAGCTGGAAGAAGCGGCGAAAGAGAAGCTGGAAAACAAAAACAAAACAACCGCACTCATTTCAGAGCGTCGTAAGCAGCGTCTCGCTCTTTCTGAAACATTAGAATTCGCTGAACGTGAGCTTAAAGAACAAAAACGTTTGTATAAGCAGCTCACCACAAGCTTAAAAGATGAAGAGATTAAGCTTGGCCGTATGGAAGTCGAGCTCGACAACCTGATCGCTTATTTGAACGAAGAATATGCCCTTTCGTTTGAAGGAGCAAAAGAGATGTATCAGTTGACGTTATCGCCAGATGAAGCAAGAAAACGAGTGAAGCTGATCAAACTAGCGATTGAAGAGCTTGGAACAGTGAACTTAGGCAGCATTGACGAGTATGAACGTGTGAATGAACGCTATCTCTTCTTAACAGAACAGCGAAATGATCTGACAGAAGCGAAAAATACATTATTCCAAGTCATCGAAGAAATGGATCAAGAGATGACAAAGCGTTTCTCTGAGACATTCTCTCAAATCCGCGGGCATTTTGAATCTGTTTTCCAAGCATTATTTGGCGGTGGGAGAGCAGATCTTAAGCTGACAGATCCAAATGATTTACTCAACTCTGGCGTTGATATTGTCGCGCAGCCGCCAGGGAAAAAACTGCAAAACTTAAGCCTTCTTTCAGGCGGAGAGAGAGCCTTAACAGCGATCGCTTTACTATTCTCTATTTTAAAAGTGAGACCTGTTCCATTCTGCGTGTTAGATGAGGTAGAAGCGGCACTTGATGAAGCAAATGTTTTCCGTTTTGCGCAATATTTAAAGAAATACAGCCAGGAAACACAGTTCATTGTCATTACGCACCGCAAGGGAACAATGGAAGAAGCCGATGTGCTCTACGGCGTGACCATGCAGGAATCAGGTGTTTCTAAGCTTGTATCTGTCAAACTAGAAGAAACGAAAGAGCTTGTCCAGTAATTAAAGGAGGTTTTTGAACCAATGAGCTTTTTTAAGAAATTAAAAGAAAAATTTACGCAGCAAACCGATTCAGTATCAGAAAAGTTTAAAGATGGACTCGAAAAAACGAGAAACTCCTTCCAAGGAAAAGTAAATGAACTGATTTCCCGCTATCGCAAGGTCGACGAAGACTTTTTTGAAGAGCTGGAAGAGGTTCTGATTGGAGCTGATGTCGGTTTCACAACTGTGATGGAACTGATTGATGAGCTGAAAAAAGAAGTGAAATTAAGAAACATTCAAGACCCAAGCGAAGTACAAGCGGTCATTTCTGAAAAACTGGTTGATATCTACAATAGCGGAGAGGAACAAATCTCTGCGCTGAACATTGAAGACGGGCGTTTGAATATCATTTTATTTGTAGGTGTCAACGGTGTTGGGAAAACAACGACGATCGGCAAGCTTGCAAACAAGCTGAAAAATGAAGGGAAATCCGTCATTTTAGCAGCAGGTGATACGTTCCGTGCCGGTGCCATCGAGCAGCTTGAAGTGTGGGGAGAGCGTTCAGGTGTTCCTGTCGTCAAACAAACAGCAGGCTCTGATCCAGCAGCGGTGATCTATGATGCCGTTCAATCAGCAAAAGCGAAAAATGCGGATGTCCTCATCTGCGATACAGCAGGAAGACTTCAAAACAAAGTCAACTTGATGAAAGAGCTGGAGAAAGTCAAGAGAGTCATTGAGCGCGAGGTTCCAGATGCACCTCATGAAGTATTGCTCGCTCTTGATGCGACAACGGGTCAAAACGCCATGGCACAAGCCAAGGAATTTTCTAAAGCGACAAATGTGACAGGGATTGCTTTAACAAAGCTTGACGGTACTGCAAAAGGCGGGATCGTTCTTGCGATTCGAAATGAGCTGAACATTCCCGTGAAGCTTGTTGGTTTAGGTGAAAAGGTGGACGATCTGCAAGAGTTTGATGCAGAATCGTATGTGTATGGATTATTCTCAGACGTAATTGATCAACAAGACTAACAAAAAAATGCCGGCGAAACTGCTGGCATTTTTATTTATACGCCGCTTCATGAAGTGACAAGATAAAAACTTGACACTCAGAAGAGAACCGTGTAAACTTATTGATGTAAAGGGAATGAACTTAACAAAGGGGAGAGAGCCCATGACGCTTGAAAAAACAACGAGAATGAATTACTTGTTTGACTTCTATCAATCGTTGTTGACCGCAAAGCAAAAGAGCTACATGTCGCTTTACTACCTAGACGATTTTTCCCTCGGTGAAATTGCGGATGAATATGAAGTATCAAGGCAGGCTGTTTATGATAATATTAAACGGACTGAAGCGATGCTTGAACAATATGAAGAAAAGCTGCTCTTGTTTAAGAAATTTAAAGAGCGTAAAGAACTTCTCAAAAAAATGAGAGAGCTTGTAGCTGATTCTGCGCAAACAGAAGAAGCAGAAGCTTTAATTGAATCGCTTGAGAAATTAGATTAGGAGGCGGCACAGTATGGCATTTGAAGGATTAGCCGACCGACTGCAGCAGACGATTTCAAAAATCCGCGGCAAAGGAAAAGTGTCAGAGCAAGATGTAAAAGAAATGATGCGCGAGGTACGCCTTGCCCTTCTTGAAGCTGACGTCAATTTTAAAGTAGTCAAAGACTTTGTGAAAAAGGTAAGTGAGCGGGCAGTTGGACAAGAGGTCATGAAAAGCCTTACCCCTGGACAGCAGGTCATTAAAGTTGTAAAAGAAGAACTCACTGAATTAATGGGCGGAGAAGAGAGTAAGATCGCTGTAGCGAAAAAATCTCCGACCGTCATTATGATGGTTGGTCTTCAAGGGGCAGGTAAAACAACCACAACTGGGAAGCTTGCCAATTTACTTCGCAAAAAACATAATCGCAAGCCGATGATGGTGGCTGCTGATATTTACCGACCAGCAGCAATCCAGCAGCTTCAAACGCTCGGGAAACAGCTTGATATGCCGGTGTTTTCATTAGGTGATCAAGTCAGCCCTGTCGAAATTGCCAAACAGGCAATTGAAAAAGCGAAAGAAGAACACCATGATTATGTCATTTTAGATACAGCAGGACGTCTTCATATCGATGAAGAATTAATGGATGAACTTCAGAAAGTAAAAGAAGTAGCGAATCCAGAAGAAATTTTCCTAGTTGTTGACTCTATGACAGGTCAAGATGCTGTCAATGTCGCGAAAAGCTTTAATGAACAGCTTGGTTTAACGGGTGTCGTTCTAACAAAACTAGACGGTGATACAAGAGGCGGTGCAGCACTTTCTATTCGAGCTGTCACCAACACGCCGATTAAATTCGCTGCACTAGGAGAAAAGCTTGATGCGATTGAACCATTCCATCCGGAGCGGATGGCATCAAGAATTCTTGGCATGGGAGATGTGCTCACGCTGATTGAAAAAGCACAGGCAAACGTCGACCAAGATAAAGCGAAAGAGCTTGAGCAAAAAATGCGGACAATGAGCTTCACGCTCGATGATTTCCTCGAGCAGCTTGGCCAAGTTCGGAATATGGGTCCTCTTGATGAACTGATCCAAATGATGCCGGGAGCCGGTAAAATGAAAGGGCTCAAAAACGTCCAAGTAGACGAAAAGCAGCTCAATCACATCGAAGCGATCATTAAATCAATGACGACTCAGGAAAAAGAACAGCCAGAGGTCATCAATGCAAGCCGCAGAAAACGGATTGCAAAAGGAAGCGGAACATCTGTACAGGAAGTCAATCGCCTTTTAAAGCAATTTGATGAAATGAAAAAGATGATGAAGCAAATGACCAACATGTCCAAAGGAAAGAAAAAGGGCTTTAAATTACCATTTATGTAATTGGTTATACATGATAAAACCGTTGTTAAGAAAAAACACTTTACAAACCCTTTTATCATTGTTAATATACTATCTTGTTGAAATATTTTCGGAGGTGCTAGTAAAATGGCAGTAAAAATTCGTTTAAAACGTATGGGAGCAAAAAAATCTCCTTTCTATCGTATTGTTGTAGCAGATTCTCGTTCACCACGTGACGGTCGTTTCATCGAAACAGTTGGAACTTACAACCCAGTGGTATCACCAGCTGAGGTGAAAATCAACGAAGAATTAGCGCTTAAATGGCTTCAAAATGGTGCGAAACCATCTGATACAGTTCGCAACCTTTTCTCAAGCCAAGGAATTCTTGAAAAATTTCATAATGCGAAAAACAGCAAATAATGAATGAGCTGTCCTTGGAAGAATTGATTGTGTCCATCGTCGAGCCACTTGTTGATTTCCCTGAAGATATTCACGTATCTTCATTAGAAAAAGATGAGCAGGTGATTTACACACTGTCTGTCAATGCTGAAGATACCGGAAAAGTGATCGGAAAGCAGGGACGTACAGCAAAAGCGATACGAACAGTCATTTTTGCAGCAAGTGCAGAGTCTTCTAAGAAAGTTCAACTTGAGATTGCTGACTAAAAAGGGAGAGGGCTTAGGACCTCCCCTTTTTTTACACGTTTAAATCTATTTTTCGTTATACTGTAGAGGACAAATGCCTTCGGATAGGGGGACAAAAAGGAAGATGCAGATCATTCAACATGTCACCGTGATGCAAGTATTAACTGAAAGCAGTAAGGACAAACTGTTAACGACTTTTTTGGAGAAAAAAGAAAGACTAGAACGTGAATGCAATCAACTATATTTTCAACTAAAAAAACATGAAAAAGAACCACATCAGCAAGAAGCCATCCCTCAATTTCAAAAAGCGATCGATAAAAGGCAAGAGAAGATCCGGCAAATTGATTTTCAAGTAGAGCAGCTGCATATTTTGCCGCTTGGAAGTGAAATGAAAGAAACAGAAGTGGATGCATTGGTTGAAGTAAAAATAGGTGATAAATGGGATGACAAGATGCAAGACAATGTCATCGTCGTGAAAGACGGCACCATTGTGGAAATACGTCAGGGGTGATTGAGAACATGGAGCTAGAATGGTTGAATGTTGGAAAGATCGTCAATACACACGGAGTGCGCGGAGAAGTACGCGTCGTGTCAAAGACGGATTTCCCAGAAGAGCGCTACAAAAAGGGAAGCGTCCTCTATATTTTTAAGCAAGGTCAAAGCGAGCCGCTGAAAGTGACTGTCGCATCACATCGCCAGCACAAACAGTTTGATTTGCTCACATTTGAAGAAATCAGCTCATTAAATGAAGCAGAGCATTTGAAAGAATCAATCTTAAAGGTAGAAAAAGAACATCTTGGGTCATTAGACGAAGGAGAATTTTATTTCCACCAAATCATTGGCTGTGAAGTATACGATGAAGAGGACAAGCTGATCGGCCAAATCAAAGAAATCCTTACGCCAGGGGCAAATGATGTGT
Source organism: Bacillus sp. FSL M7-0791 (assembly GCF_038627085.1). NCBI lineage: Bacteria > Bacillati > Bacillota > Bacilli > Caryophanales > Bacillaceae > Bacillus > Bacillus sp. FSL M7-0791. The sequence continues at coordinate 1,512,332 of NZ_CP152022.1, forward strand.
GGGTGGTTGGAAGAAAAGGCAAAAAAGATGTCCTCATTCCATATATACCATCTGTCGTCAAAAAGATCGATATCTCATCCAAAACCGTACACATTGAAGTGATGGAAGGACTTATTGACGAATGAAAATCGATTTCTTAACCCTTTTTCCTGAAATGTTCGAAGGTGTGCTTCACTCATCGATCTTAAAAAAAGCACAGGAGAAAGAAGCTGTCTCATTTCAAGTCGTCAATTTTAGAGAGTATTCGGATCATAAGCATAAAACAGTGGATGACTATCCGTATGGCGGCGGTGCTGGTATGGTACTGAAAGCGCAGCCCGTATTTGATGCGGTAGAAGATTTAACGAAAAAAGCAAGCACGAAACCCCGAATCATTCTTGTCTGTCCTCAAGGGGAAAGATATACACAAAAGAAAGCAGAAGAACTTGCAAAAGAAGAGCATCTTATGTTCATTTGCGGCCACTATGAAGGCTACGATGAGCGCATCAGGGAGCATCTTGTCACAGATGAGATCTCAATCGGAGATTTCGTCCTCACAGGCGGAGAGCTGCCAGCGATGATGATTGCAGACAGTGTGGTCAGGCTTTTGCCTCATGTGCTTGGAAAAGAAGCGTCTCACATCGAAGATTCATTCAGTACAGGTCTGCTTGAGCACCCGCACTATACAAGGCCAGCTGATTATAAAGGACTAAAAGTGCCGGACGTGCTTCTCTCTGGAAATCATGCCAAAATTGAAGAGTGGCGGCGCAAAGAATCCTTGAAGCGAACCTATACAAGAAGACCAGATTTGATCGATTCTTGCAAAACATTAACGGATGAAGAAAAAAGATGGCTTTGGCAGCTTCATAATGACTAGATTGTATTGCACACGGCATAGAGGTATGGTATGATACTACTTGTGACTTGGACGGCTTGCCGATTCAAGTTTGAAAACGATGTTCCGCTGCAATGAAGAAAGAGGACATGAGCATCTGTTGGAAGGAGTTGAAAACGATGCAACAATTGATTGAAGAAATCACAAAAGAACAATTACGCACTGATCTTCCTGCGTTCCGTCCTGGTGACACTTTACGTGTACACGTTAAAGTTGTCGAGGGTACTCGTGAGCGTATCCAGATCTTTGAAGGTGTTGTAATTAAGCGTCGTGGTGGTGGAATCAGCGAAACTTTCACAGTTCGTAAGATCTCTTACGGTGTAGGCGTTGAGCGTACATTCCCTGTACACACACCAAAAATCGCTAAGATCGAAGTTGTACGTCACGGTAAGGTACGTCGTGCGAAACTTTACTATCTACGTGAACTTCGCGGTAAAGCGGCTCGTATCAAAGAAATCAGACGATAATGATATCAAAGGAAAGAGCTTGTTACCTGTAACAGGCTCTTTTTTTGTACAATGTATAAAGATAATGGTAAAAGAAAGAAGGTGCACATATGACGATTCAATGGTTTCCAGGCCATATGGCAAAAGCAAGACGTGAAGTCACAGAAAAATTAAAGCTCATCGACATCGTATTTGAATTAACCGATGCAAGAATTCCGATGTCCTCTAGAAACCCAATGATCGAAGAAATCCTTCAAAACAAACCCAAAATCATGCTCTTAAACAAAGCAGATAAAGCAGATCCTCGTATGACAAAGGAGTGGCAGGCGCATTTTGAGCAGCAAGGCGTTCGGTCACTTGCCATTAACTCTGTCGATGGACAAGGGTTAAATCAGATCATCACGACTTCAAAAGAAATTTTAAAAGAAAAATTCGACCGCATGAAAGCAAAAGGCGTCAAACCACGTGCCATTCGAGCACTGATTATCGGGATTCCCAACGTCGGCAAATCGACCTTAATCAATCGTTTAGCAAAAAAGAACATTGCCAAAACAGGAGACCGGCCTGGGATTACGACATCACAGCAATGGGTAAAGGTAGGGAAAGAACTAGAACTGCTCGATACCCCTGGAATCCTCTGGCCGAAGTTTGAAGATGAGCAAGTAGGACTCAGACTTGCGGTGACTGGAGCGATCAAAGATTCGATCATCAATTTACAGGATGTCGCTGTGTATGCCCTTCGTTTTCTAGAAGAGAACTACCCAGAGCGATTAAAAAAACGCTATGACCTAGCGGAGATACCTGAAGATACGGTTGAGCTGTTTGATGCAATTGGTACTAAGCGCGGCTGTCTAATGAGCGGGGGATTCATAAACTATGACAAAACCACCGAAATCATTATTCGGGATATTCGAACAGAAAAATTTGGTCCCCTCACTTTTGAGAAGCCTGAAAGCTAAAAGACACGCAGCTCATGCGGGTCTTTATTTTTTGCGAAAAACTGCCGATATAAAGAAGGAGGCTGCGAAAAAGCCTATGTACACGGTGAAACAAATAAAAGAACTTATAGAAAAGCATGCAGGCGACGAGGCCTACATTCGCGAGCTTGTGAAAGATGATACGAGAAAAAGTGTCCAAAAACTGATAGAAAAGTGGCACAAAGAGAGAGAAAAGCAGCAAGCACTTCGCGCGGCATGGGATGACATGCTGCAATTTGAAAACAAAGCAAAGGCGCAGGGATACACATGTATTGCTGGAATAGATGAAGCAGGAAGAGGACCGCTTGCCGGCCCAGTTGTGGCAGCAGCCGTTATATTAAAGGAAAATACAGTCCTGCTCGGTTTAAACGACTCAAAGCAATTATCTGAGAAAAAAAGATTGGCTTATTATGATTTAATTCAAAAAGAAGCACTTGATATCGGAATCGGCATTGTTGATGCGGCTACGATTGATGAAATCAATATTTATGAAGCATCAAGACTGGCGATGGTAAGAGCTGTAGAGCAGTTAACTCATACACCTGATTATCTACTCATAGATGCCATGACACTCCCGCTTTCTACTCACCAAGAGAAGATCATCAAAGGAGATGCAAAAAGTGCATCCATTGCAGCAGGTGCATGTATTGCGAAGGTGACAAGGGATCAGATGATGGAAGAGTACGGGCGTAAGTATCCTGAGTATCAATTTGAAAAACATAAAGGGTACGGAACGAAAGAGCACCTGGCTGCGATTCAAACACATGGTGCTACCCCCATCCACCGGTTATCGTTTGCGCCAGTGAAATCTGTTATATCATAAATTTTAATCTAAGGAGGCTGCCTGTGATGACAAGAGTTGAGGACATACATACAGCACTGAATAGCCGGCTGAATACGGCCGAATCGGTTCCATTAAACACCGAAGGGAAGGATAATGTTCATCGGCTGATTCTCGGTAAAGTACTAAAAATGCTTGGAGATGATACAGCCCTTGTTCAAATAGGTTCAACGAAAATAAAAGCACAGCTGGCGGCTCAGCTTAAAGCAGACGCATTTTATTGGTTCCAATTTGAACAAGAGGGTGGAGGCAGCCTCAATAAACTAAGACCCGTTCAGCAATTTGATCAAGATCCTAAGACATTAAAGGATGCAGCAGCCAAACTATTAGAAGGTCTCTCACTGAAAAATGGGCTTGAAAACATGCTGACAGCTACAGCTTTTTTAAAGGAAAAGTCCGTCATCAACGAAGGAGAGTTAAAAACGGCAGTGAAGTGGATCGAACAGCTTCAAGGAGCTGATGTGAAGAAAGGGCTCCAGTCACTTCTTTTTGCTTTAAAGAAAGATTTACCGATCCAGCAAGGGGTGCTTCAATCTATTTTAGCCGTAAAATCACCCTCTGCCCTTCATCAGGATATAACAGCGCTATTAAATCAATTAACACAGCTTCCGAAGCACACAGATGCCACACAGACCCTTATACAAGCCGTTCGGTCAGTTGTAGATGCAGAGACAGCCGTCCATTCAGAAAAGCTCTTATCGGTCCTTCTAGCAGCGAGAGAAGGCGAGGCGAAGCAAGGTGGCAATTCACCAGTAACGACTCAGCTCAATCCTTCTCAGCAAAAAGAAAATAGCCATGCCGCAATCGTTCAAGAGCGTCAGCCGTCCCAAGTTCCTCAGACAAACGTGCAGCAGTCAACAAGTCCAAAAGAAGAGCTGCAAATCCCGCCTCAGCAAATTGAGCGGATACTGGCAAGTTTGATGAAACAAGGTGCAGACGGGCAGCAAGAACCTAACTTAAAACAGCTCACAGCATTGCTGCACGGGCTCCAGCAGGCAGGATCTCAGCCTGACGCAAAAGCAGCTGTGCTTCAAAAAGAGTTTCCCTTCCTGTCAAAAGCAGAGGCAAAAGCTATGGCCCAGGTAGTGCAGCAGACAGAACCAACATTAAGTAATAAAACCGATGTCCTCGATTTACTTATGACGATGAAAAAGGCAATAGGTGTACGTGATGAAATTGGTATGCTGAAACTGCTTGAAAAAGGCAGCCAGGATGTCAAAAGTCAGGAGCTGCACCAATTAAAGCTTACCTTAAATGATGTGAGACAGGCTGATTTACCAGAGCCCATTAAAAAAGAAGTGGATCAATTATTTCATAGATTGAATGGGCAGTTATTTGTGCAGCAGGAGAACCAAACCGTCAGTCAAATGATGATTTCCTATCCGCTTTTCTCAAAACATAGTGTTCAAGATTTAACCTTTATTCTAAAAGGACATAAGAAAAAAGATGGCTCTATTGATATTTCTCAGTGCCGCCTCATGTTTTATTTAAACATGGAAAACCTTGAAGAAACCTTGATAGACTGTACGATTCAGCAAAAGGTCATGTCCATTACAGTCGAGACAGCCCATGAACTGCAAGGCACCATTAATCCAATGATTCCGGCTGTTCGAGAGAATTTAAATGCGCTAGGATACAGTTTAACGGGAATTACAGCAAAAAAGAGACAAGAGCCAGTAGATCCGTCTCAATTTCTAGATGAACACTTTCATAAAATCAGCGAGAAAGGGCTGGACTTACGAGTATGAAGGATTCAAAACCGCTTAGAAGAGCGGTCGCACTGCATTACGATGAAGAAAAACAAAAGGCGCCAAAAGTCGTTGCAACAGGCAGCGGCTATGTGGCAGATCATATTATTGAAGAAGCAAAAAAGTCGGGAGTCCCAATCCAGGAAGACCGTAATTTAGTCGAACTCATGCGCCACTTAACATTAGATGAGGAGATCCCTGAAGCGTTATACGATACTGTAGCAGAAATTTTTTCGTTTATCTACAGGTTAGATCAAAAAATGAAAAAATAAGGTAAAATAAGTGATTTGGCTGAAAAATTTATATTTTTAATAAAATAAAAGTTTGAATGTTTAGAAGGATTTTACGATTTTACATAGAACCCTAGACATTCTCTTTTTTATTCTTTAAAATGAAAGCGCAGTCTATTTTATAATTTTTGTTTCTACATATGTTGGGAGGATGGGAAATGAATATCCATGAGTACCAAGGAAAAGAAATCCTAAGAAAATATGGGGTTTCAGTTCCAAATGGTAAAGTAGCATTTACACCTGATGAAGCAGTGAAAGCATCAGAAGAGCTAGGGAGCTCTGTATATGTCGTAAAAGCACAGATTCATGCAGGCGGCCGTGGTAAAGCAGGCGGGGTAAAAATTGCAAAAACGAAAGATGAAGTGAAAGGGTTTGCAGAGGAATTGCTCGGCAAGACACTTGTCACACATCAAACAGGGCCTGAAGGGCGCGAAATAAAACGCTTACTTATTGAAGAAGGCTGCGATATTCAAAAGGAATACTATGTTGGACTAGTTTTGGACAGAGCGACATCAAGAATTGTATTGATGGCATCTGAAGAAGGCGGTACTGAAATTGAAGAAGTAGCAGAAAAAACGCCAGAAAAAATCGTCAAAGTGGTCATCGATCCAGCGATTGGTCTGCAAGGCTATCAGGCGAGAGAAGTGGCATTTAAAATTAATATTCCAACAAAATTAGTTGGCCAAGCTGTTAAGTTTATGACAAGCCTTTACAATGCGTTTATTGAAAAAGATTGTTCAATTGCTGAGATTAATCCACTTGTTGTAACAGGCGATGGAAAAGTCATGGCACTTGATGCAAAATTAAACTTTGATAGCAATGCCTTATATAGACAAAAAGATATATTAGAATACCGTGACCTTGATGAAGAGGATCCAAAAGAAATTGAAGCATCTAAATATGACTTAAGCTACATTTCTTTAGATGGAAATATTGGCTGTATGGTCAATGGAGCAGGTCTTGCGATGTCTACAATGGATATCATCAAGCATTACGGCGGGGACCCTGCAAACTTCCTAGATGTTGGCGGCGGTGCAACAGCTGAAAAAGTAACGGAAGCATTTAAAATCATTTTATCTGATCAAAATGTCAAAGGGATTTTCGTGAACATTTTTGGCGGCATCATGAAATGTGATGTCATTGCAGAAGGTGTTGTTGAAGCGACGAAACAAGTCGGCTTAACATTACCACTTGTTGTACGTCTTGAAGGAACAAACGTTGAATTAGGGAAGAAAATCCTGAGTGATTCAGGCTTAAATATCACTTCTGCTGAGTCTATGGCTGACGGGGCAGAAAAGATTGTATCTTTAGTCAAGTAGAGCAGAAAGGCAGGGAACCTAAATGAGTGTATTTATTAATAAAAATACGAGAGTAATTGTTCAGGGGATTACCGGTTCAACCGCATTGTTCCATACAAAACAAATGATTGAGTACGGAACAAATATTGTTGGTGGTGTCACACCTGGAAAAGGTGGAACTGAAGTAGAAGGAGTTCCTGTATTTAATACTGTATCTGAAGCAGTTCAGACTACTGGAGCGAACGCTTCTGTTATCTATGTACCAGCACCATTTGCGGCAGATGCCATTTTAGAGGCTGTTGACGCAGAAGTCGATCTCGTCATTTGTATCACAGAACATATTCCAGTGCTTGACATGGTCAAAGTGAAACGGTATATGGAAGGGAAAAAGACAAGACTAGTTGGACCAAACTGCCCAGGTGTCATCACACCTGAAGAATGTAAAATTGGTATCATGCCTGGCTACATTCATAAAAAAGGTCATGTGGGTGTTGTTTCTCGTTCTGGAACGCTTACATATGAAGCGGTACATCAGCTTTCAGAAGCTGGCGTTGGTCAATCGACAGCTGTAGGAATCGGGGGGGACCCGGTAAATGGGACAAACTTTATTGATGTGTTAAAAGCATTCAATGAAGACCCTGAAACACATGCTGTAATAATGATCGGTGAAATCGGCGGTACGGCTGAAGAAGAAGCAGCTGAATGGGTAAAAGCAAATATGACTAAACCAGTCGTTGGCTTTATTGGCGGTAAAACGGCGCCTCCAGGAAAACGTATGGGACATGCTGGTGCTATTATTTCTGGTGGTAAAGGAACAGCTGATGAAAAAGTAAAAACAATGCGTGAATGTGGAATTGAAGTGGCAGAAACACCATCTGTCATGGGAGAAACGTTGATTAAAGTATTAAAAGAGAAGAATCTCTTCGAAGCTTGTAAAACGCATTAATGACACAAGAAGACTTGTTCTTTGACAAGTCTTCTTCTTTCTATCTTAAACTGGAGGAATGGTATGTACAACGTGTCCGAAAGAATGATTTTTCACCGCTTAAAAGGCCTCATCTCACCCTCATTATTAACAAAATGGTGGAAAGTCGATCCTGAACTATATATAAATGAAGAAACACATCATTTTAAACAGGATCGAGCATTACAAACGATCGACTTTACCCGCTTAAAACAAGCTGAAGAAAATGAATTCCCCATTTTTCAACACATCGTTCAAGCCTATTTAAAGCAAAACATTCACATGATTCCCATCACATCACCCTTATATCCCAGCACATTAAAAAATATTTATGATCCTCCCCCTGTGTTATTCCTAAAAGGAAACGTATCATATTTAAATGAAGAAAAAAGTTTAGGTGTAGTCGGCACGCGAGCTCCATCGTCTTATGGAGAAGCATGTGTGAAGAAAATTGTTGGTGAGCTTGTCAAGGAAGAGTGGATGATTGTCAGTGGTTTAGCTAAAGGAATCGATGGACTGGCACATAAAGAGTGCATCAGGAAAAAAGGGAAAACAATCGGCATTATAGCAGGCGGCTTTCAGCATGTATACCCAAAAGAACATGCACAAATGGCTCAATACATGGGCGAACATCATTTGCTTTTGTCAGAGCACCCGCCTTATGTCAAACCAGAAAAGTGGCATTTTCCAATGAGAAATCGTTTAATTAGTGCATTGACGAAAGGGACCATCGTGATTCAGTGCAAAGAAAAGAGCGGTTCTCTTATTACAGCCTATCAAGCGCTTGAGCAAGGCAAAGAAGTATTTGCGGTTGCTGGATCCATCTTTGATTCTAATTCCACAGGTCCGGCAAGACTCATTCAGCAGGGGGCAAAGCTTGTTCATTCCACAAAGGATATTTTAGAGGAATTCTCCTTCCACAGCGTTCAATATACTGAACTCTCATAAAAATATCGTTTGACAAAAGACATCGGAATATTTAATAATAGTGAGGATTTAAGTTTACACTTTGTTTTTCGTGTTTATAATGATGTTCATCATAAAGAATTTTTAATGATTGCCTGTTAGATAGGTGCAATTAACATAAATATGAATTGTGAAATGTATAAAGAGAGAACACCTCTTAAGGGGGATTTTGAGTATGGCTGATTATTTAGTCATCGTTGAGTCGCCAGCAAAGGCGAAAACGATTGAGCGTTATTTAGGAAAAAAGTATAAAGTAAAAGCTTCAATGGGGCACGTAAGGGATTTACCGAAAAGTCAGCTCGGTGTTGACACTGAGCATGACTTTGAACCGAGATATATTACGATTCGCGGGAAAGGCCCAGTTTTAAAAGAATTAAAAACAGCAGCGAAAAAAGCAAAGAAAGTCTATCTCGCAGCTGACCCCGATAGAGAGGGAGAAGCGATTGCTTGGCATTTAGCACACAGCCTTGACCTTGACCTCTCTTCTGACTGCCGCGTTGTTTTTAACGAGATTACAAAGGATGCGATTAAAGATTCCTTTAAGCATCCACGTATGATCAATATGGACTTAGTTGATGCGCAGCAGGCAAGACGGATCTTAGATCGTCTCGTTGGGTATAAAATCAGTCCGATTTTATGGAAGAAAGTGAAAAAGGGCTTAAGTGCCGGACGTGTTCAATCAGTTGCACTCCGCCTGATTATTGATCGCGAGAATGAAATTAATGAATTTAAACCAGAAGAATACTGGACAATTGACGGTACATTCCTAAAAGGAAAAGAAAGCTTCGAAGCGAGTTTCTTTGGCCTCAATGGCAAAAAACATCCATTGAAAACAAAAGAAGATGTAAAAGAAATCCTTTCGAAATTAAAGGGAAGCAAATTCTCTGTAGAGAAAGTAACGAAAAAAGAGCGTAAACGTAATCCAGCTGTTCCGTTTACGACTTCTACTTTACAGCAGGAGGCTGCAAGAAAATTAAACTTCCGTGCGAAAAAGACAATGATGATTGCACAGCAATTATATGAAGGAATTGATCTTGGTAAAGAAGGTACAGTCGGTCTCATTACATATATGAGAACGGACTCAACACGTATTTCCAATACAGCGATTGAAGAAGTATCTGCCTTCATTGATCAGACGTACGGCAAGAATTTCTTAAACACAACAAAACGAACAGCTAAAAAGAATGAAAATGCACAAGATGCTCACGAAGCCATCCGTCCGACTTCGACGTTAAGAAAACCGGCAGATGTCAAGCACGTGCTAAGCCGCGATCAGCTTCGTCTGTACAAATTGATTTGGGAACGATTCGTGGCCAGCCAAATGGCGCCGGCTGTTCTTGATACAATGAGTGTGGACCTTGATCATAACGGTCTTACTTTCCGTGCGAATGGCAGTAAAGTAAAATTCCCTGGGTTTATGAAGGTTTATGTGGAAGGAAAGGACGACCAGCTAGAGGAAAAGGACAAAATGCTTCCTGATCTGAAAGAAGGGGACACAGTTCTTTCAAAAGACATCGAACCTGAACAGCACTTCACACAGCCGCCTCCGCGTTACACTGAGGCAAGATTGGTCAAAACACTTGAAGAGCTCGGTATAGGCCGTCCATCTACGTATGCACCAACATTAGATACAATTCAAAAGCGCGGCTATGTCGCACTTGATAATAAACGATTTACTCCGACAGAGCTTGGAGAGATTGTACTCAACTTAATCATTGAATTCTTCCCTGAAATCATTAACGTTGAATTTACAGCGAAAATGGAAAAGGAACTTGATAGTGTTGAAGAAGGTACGATCGAATGGGTTCGTATTATCGACAGCTTCTATCAAGACTTTGCAAAACGGGTAGAAAAAGCTGAAGCAGAGATGCAAGAAGTTGAGATTGAGCCGGAATACGCAGGTGTTGATTGTGAAGAGTGCGGACATCCGATGGTGTACAAAATGGGTAGATACGGCAAGTTCATGGCGTGCTCTAACTTTCCTGACTGCCGCAACACAAAGCCAATTGTCAAAGATATCGGGGTCAAATGCCCGTCATGTCATGAAGGAAACATTGTTGAACGAAAATCGAAAAAACGCCGCATTTTTTATGGCTGTGATCGTTTTCCAGAGTGTGAATTCGTCTCTTGGGACAAACCAATTGAAAGAAAGTGTCCAAAATGCGAAAATATGCTTGTAGAGAAAAAGCTGAAAAAAGGCGTTCAAGTTCAATGTGTCAACTGTGATTATAAAGAGGAACAACAAAAATAGCGGTGAGCAGCCTTGTTCACCTGCTTTTTTATGTCATCAAACAGACCTTACGAAATAGGAGAGTTGTACAATGAGTCAATTTGTAAATGTGATCGGAGCCGGTTTAGCTGGAAGTGAAGCTGCATGGCAAATCGCTAAACGAGGGATTAAAGTCAATTTATATGAAATGAGACCTGTGAAACAAACGCCGGCTCACCACACAGATAAATTTGCGGAGCTTGTATGCAGCAACTCACTGCGTGCGAATGCTTTAACGAATGCAGTAGGTGTATTAAAGGAAGAAATGCGTCATTTAGATTCAGCTATTATCGCAGCAGCAGATGAAAGCTCAGTTCCTGCTGGCGGCGCGCTTGCAGTAGACCGTCATGAATTTGCAGCAAACGTGACAGACCGCGTGAAAAATCATCCGAATGTTACTGTCTTTCAAGAAGAAGTGCAAAGCATACCAGAAGGTCCGACAATTATCGCGACTGGCCCGCTGACATCAGAAGCACTTTCAAAAGAATTAAAATCGTTAACAGGAGAAGAATATCTCTATTTCTACGATGCAGCGGCACCTATTCTAGAGAAAGACAGCATTGATATGGATAAGGTGTACTTGAAATCACGCTATGACAAAGGAGAAGCCGCTTATTTAAACTGTCCAATGACAGAAGAAGAATTCGATCGTTTTTATGAGGCACTCATTTCTGCTGAAACCGTGCCATTAAAAGAATTTGAAAAAGAAATCTTCTTTGAAGGCTGTATGCCAATTGAAGTCATGGCGAAAAGAGGAAAGAAAACGATGCTGTTTGGTCCGATGAAGCCAGTAGGACTGGAAGATCCGAAAACAGGAAAAAGACCTTACGCTGTTGTTCAATTAAGACAGGATGATGCAGCAGGTACTTTATATAACATCGTTGGCTTCCAGACACATCTGAAGTGGGGCGATCAAAAGGAAGTATTCCGTTTGATTCCAGGCCTTGAAGAAGCAGAAATTGTTCGTTACGGCGTGATGCACCGTAATACATTTATTAACTCGCCAAGCCTTTTAAGACCGACTTATCAGTTTAAAAATAGAGATGACCTATTCTTTGCCGGACAAATGACAGGCGTTGAAGGGTATGTCGAGTCCGCAGCGTCCGGACTTGTGGCTGGCATTAACGCCGCTCGTTTTGTCAAAGGAGAAGAGCTTGTGACACTTCCTGAGGAGACGGCGATTGGCAGTATGGCTCACTACATCACATCGACAAACAAGAAAAGCTTCCAGCCGATGAATGCGAATTTTGGTTTGCTGAAAGATCTAGGTGTTCGAATTAAGAACAAACAAGAACGTTATGCAGAGTACGCTAAGCGCGCAATCGAAACTATTCAAACTATTTCGAAATCTCTGTAGTAAAACATTGCACGGAAAGCAAGATATGTGATACCATTTAAAAGCCTTAAAGAGGTGTAAAAATGACGAATAAACAGCGTCTTGTCCACTTATTCATTGAATATCTGCAAATTGAAAAAAACTATTCAGCTTTAACGATCTCAGGATATACAGAAGCCATTGAAGAGTTTGTCAGATTTATGAACATTCAAGGAATAGACGGTTTTGAAGAGGTATCCTATCAAGATACGAGAATTTATTTAACAGAAGCTTATGAAAAAGGCCTGACAAGAAGAACGATTAGTAAGAAAGTCTCTGCGCTTCGCAGCTTTTATAAATTTTTATTAAGAGAACAGCTTGTGAAAGAAAATCCTTTTTTACTCGTTAGCTTACCAAAGCAGGATAAGCGGATTCCTTCATTTTTGTATGAAGAGGAACTAAAAGAGCTTTTTACAGTTTCTGATGTCAGCACACCGCTTGGGCAAAGAAATCAAGCCATTTTAGAACTTCTTTATGCAACAGGTATGAGGGTCAGTGAGTTATGTTCATTAAAAGAATCTGATCTTGATTTATCGATGGATACAGTGCTTGTTCATGGGAAAGGCAGCAAGCAGCGGTATGTTCCTTTCGGGTCATATGCTCATGAAGCGCTCATTACTTATTTAGAGGATGGAAGGCAGAAGCTGAAATCTAAAGGGAAAGACCGCGCTGATACTCATTTGTTTTTGAATCAGCGCGGGACGCCTCTTACAGACCGAGGTGTACGATTCATTCTCACTGAATTAATGAAAAAGGCGTCAGGTACATTACATATCCATCCTCACATGTTAAGGCACACCTTTGCCACGCATCTCTTAAACGAGGGGGCGGATTTGAGAAGTGTTCAAGAACTTCTCGGTCATTCAAATTTATCATCTACACAGGTGTACACGCATGTATCAAAAGATTCTTTAAGAAACACGTACATGTCTCATCACCCAAGGGCTTTTAAACGATCCTAAAAGGAGGTTTTTTCATGTCATCATTTCATGCAACAACCATCTTTGCCGTTCAGCATAAAGGAAAAAGTGCAATGGCTGGCGACGGTCAAGTCACTTTCGGGCAGGCTGTCGTGATGAAACACACAGCAAAAAAAGTGCGCCGTCTTTTCGGAGGCAAGGTGCTTGCAGGTTTTGCAGGTTCAGTAGCCGATGCTTTTACACTCTTTGAAAAGTTTGAAACAAAGCTTGAAGAATATGGTGGTAATTTAAAGCGGGCAGCCGTAGAACTAGCGAAGGAATGGCGAAGTGACAAGATGCTAAGGCAGCTTGAGGCCATGCTCATCGTCATGAACAAAGAAAGCATCCTGCTTGTCTCTGGAACAGGAGAGGTCATCGAACCAGATGATGGGATTTTGGCCATTGGCTCAGGCGGCAACTATGCGCTTAGCGCCGGGAGAGCACTCAAAACCCATGCAGGTGATCATCTCTCAGCGAGAGAAATTGCAAAGGCCGCTCTTGAAACGGCCGGAGAAATCTGTGTCTACACGAACGATCAAATCACTTTAGAAGAGCTTGAATAGAAAGGACATGAGACGTATGGAGAAAAAGCCGTTCACCCCAAGAGAGATAGTTGAAAAGCTTGATCAATACATCATTGGTCAGCTTGATGCGAAAAAAGCAGTGGCGGTGGCTTTAAGAAACCGTTACAGAAGAAGTCTTTTGCATGATAAGCTAAAGGATGAAGTCGTTCCTAAAAACATTTTAATGATCGGTCCAACAGGTGTGGGGAAAACAGAAATTGCCCGCAGAATTGCTCGAATTTCTGGTGCGCCTTTTATTAAAGTGGAAGCGACGAAATTTACTGAAGTGGGTTATGTCGGCCGTGACGTAGAGTCCATGGTGAGAGATTTAGTTGAAACAGCGATTAGACTCGTCAAAGAAGAAAAGATGAAAGATGTTCAAGAGGAAGCAGAAAAACAAGCAAATAAACGTCTTGTTCATTTACTTGTTCCTGGCAAGAAAAAAAGCCAGTCTGTGAAAAATCCGTTTGAGATGCTGTTTGGCGGTTCTGATGAAGATGACCGTGATCGAGATCATTCAAATGAAGAAGTGGAACTCGAATCGACAAGAAAGCGAATCGCTCATCAGCTGGCGATGGGAGAACTTGAAGATCATTACGTTACGATTGAAGTAGAAGAACAGCAGCCTTCCATGTTTGATATGCTTCAAGGCTCGGGTATGGAGCAAATGGGTATGAACATGCAGGATGCGCTCGGCAATCTCATGCCTAAAAAGAAAAAACGCAGAAAGCTGACTGTCAGAGAAGCAAGAAAGGCATTAACGGCTGAGGAAGCTTCAAAACTGATTGATATGGATGAAGTCAGTCAGGAAGCGGTCTACAAAGCAGAGCAGCAAGGAATTATTTTTATCGATGAAATCGACAAAATCGCCAAAAGCGGTGGTGCATCATCTGCAGATGTTTCTCGTGAAGGGGTTCAGCGTGATATTTTACCGATTGTAGAAGGTTCAACTGTGATGACGAAATATGGTGCCGTTAAAACTGATCATGTGCTGTTTGTTGCAGCAGGTGCATTTCATATGGCAAAGCCATCAGATTTGATTCCAGAGCTTCAGGGACGCTTCCCAATCCGTGTAGAATTAGATAAATTAAGTATAGAAGACTTTGTGAAAATCTTAACGGAACCAGATAATGCATTATTAAAGCAATATAAAGCTTTACTTGAAACAGAAGGTATATCTCTTGAATTTTCTGACGATGCTATTCATAAGATTGCCGAAGTGGCTTATCATGTCAATCAGGAGACAGATAACATCGGTGCAAGAAGGCTTCATACGATACTTGAGAAGCTGCTTGAAGAGCTTTCATTTGAGGCGCCTGATATTACGATGGAGACAGTGACCATTACACCTCAGTATGTCGAAGAGAAGCTAGGAAAGATTGCAAATAACAAAGATTTAAGTCAATTTATACTTTAACAAATGAATAAAGTAATCTAGGAGGATCATTATTATGGCGTTACTACAAAAAACAAGGATTATTAACTCAATGCTGCAAGATGCAGCGGGGAAACCAGTTAATTTCAAAGAAATGGCAGAAACACTGAGAGATGTCATTGATTCAAACATTTTCGTATTAAGCAGAAGGGGAAAGCTTCTTGGCTACTCCATTAATCAACAGATCGAAAATGCACGTATGAAAAAAATGCTTGAAGATCGTCAGTTCCCTGAAGAATATACAAAGAGTCTATTCAATGTCCCTGAAACGTCTTCAAACCTTGATATTAACAGTGAATATACAGCTTTCCCGATTGAAAACCGGGACTTATTCCAATCAGGTTTAACAACAATTGTTCCAATTATCGGCGGAGGAGATCGTTTAGGTACGTTAATCCTGTCCCGCTTACAAGATACATTCACAGATGATGATTTAATTCTTGCTGAATACGGGGCAACAGTTGTTGGAATGGAGATTCTTCGCGAGAAAGCAGAGGAAATCGAAGAAGAAGCAAGAAGCAAAGCGGTTGTTCAAATGGCGATTAGCTCTCTTTCATACAGTGAGCTTGAAGCGATTGAGCACATTTTTGAAGAGCTGGATGGAAACGAAGGTCTTCTCGTTGCAAGTAAAATTGCAGACCGTGTAGGGATCACGCGCTCAGTGATCGTAAACGCCTTACGTAAGTTAGAAAGTGCAGGCGTGATTGAATCTCGTTCTCTTGGAATGAAGGGAACGTACATCAAAGTGTTAAACAACAAATTTTTAATTGAACTCGAAAATTTAAAATCTCATTAATCAAAAACCCTTTTTGGCCGAAATAAATGCTGAAAAGGGTTTTTTTATGTGAAAAAATGAGGATTTGTCCGAAAAATGTCACTCTTTTTTCCAAGAAACCCCTTACAAATCTGTAGTGCTTTGAATCTAGGCCTTTATACCTATTCGTAAAATAGATATATATTACGAGTTTTTTTTACATATACATCATAGACTTTAATCCTATTATTTCTTACAATGAACATATGGTTTTACAAATCTCGACATGATTAAATGGAATGAAATACATATGATTGGAGGTATATGGTTTTGGATATATTTTCTGGAACGATAAGCAACCTTGAGAATGCCTTGGGCAGAGCGAATGTTAAGCAAAAAGTCATAAGCAATAATATCGCAAATATAGACACACCGAACTACAAGTCGAAAAACGTCGCATTCCATGACATGCTAAATGATGCGTCAATCAAATTAGATGCTAAAAAAACATACCAAGGTCACATTGATTTTTCAAAAACAGGGTCTAATTATTCAGTTGTTTCGAGCAACCGTACTTCTTATCAAGAAAACGGAAATAATGTCGATATTGATCAAGAGATGAGTGAACTCGCTAAAAACCAAATTCAGTATAATGCGCTGGTGGAAAGAATGAGCGGGAAATTCAATTCTCTTAAAACAGTTTTGACAGGAGGTAAGTGATGTCGATTTTTTCAGGAGTGAACGCTTCGGCCTCAGCATTAACGGCACAGAGGCTCAGAATGGACGTTGTATCCTCAAACCTTGCAAATATGGATACAACAAGAGCTAAACAGGTTGATGGCAACTGGGAGCCTTATAGACGTAAGCTTGTCACATTACAGCCGTCAGGTGAATCGTTTTCATCTATATTGAACTCAAGTATGAATTCGAGCGGCAAATTAGGAAACGGCGTCAAAGTAACAAAGATTACTGAAGACGAAACTCCATTCAACCTTCAATATGATCCTACAAATCCCGATGCCAATGAAAATGGATATGTTCAAACACCAAATGTCGATCCATTAAAAGAAATGGTCGACCTCATCAGCAGCTCAAGATCATATGAAGCAAACGTGACTGCTCTAAATGCGAATAAAAGCATGCTGATGAAAGCTTTAGAAATAGGAAAGTAAGGTGAAAATAATTGGTTAATGCAATATCTCCTTTCCAGCTTCAAACTGCTCAGCAAGCAAGTGAATTGACGAATGCAACGCCCGTTCAGGCGGCTGCACCTAAAAGTCAAACGAATTTCTCTGATGTGCTGAAGAATTCCATTGAGGCATTAAATCAATCACAGCTGAAATCAGACCAGTATACAAATGCGCTTGCACAAGGAAAAGATGTCAATCTCGATGAAGTCATGATTGCCTCGCAAAAAGCGAGTGTTACACTCACAGCTGCAACAGAGTTTCGAAATAAAGCAGTCGAAGCGTACCAAGAGATTATGAGAATGCAGATGTAGGAGGTGCTGGTGGACAAAAAAAGACTGAATGGAATGACCGGGGGTTAAGATGAATCGTACTTTAATGCAATTAAGAACAAAAACAGTTGAGTTTTGGCGAAATCGATCAAAATTACAAAAAATACTTATGATTGGCGGCGTTGCTGCCCTAGCAATCATTATTACGGTTGTTAGCATCTTTGCTTCTTCTGAAAAAATGGTTCCGCTCTTTAGAGACTTGTCTGAGGCAGAAGCTGGACAAATCAAACAGGAACTAGATGGCAAAAACGTTAAATCGGAACTTGCAAACAATGGAACAACGATTCTCGTTCCAGAAAAGCAAGCAGATTCTTTAAAAGTAACACTCGCATCTGAAGGGCTCCCTAAGACAGGCAACATTGATTATTCCTTCTTTGCAAACAATTCAGGCTTCGGTTTAACAGATAATGAATTTGATGTTCTGAAAGTAGACGCAACTCAGACAGAACTATCCAATCTGATCAACACGATTGATGGGATTAAAGATTCAAAAGTGATGATTAACCTGCCAAAAGATTCCGTTTTTGTTGGAGAAGAGCAAAGTAATGCATCAGCATCCATTGTGCTGCAAGTTGAGCCAGGCTACACGCTCACACCGCAGCAAGTAAAAGGCCTTTATCATCTTATTTCAAAAAGTGTGCCGAATTTAAAAACAGAAAACATTGTTATTATGGACCAAGATTCCAACTACTACGACTTAAACACCAGCTCCGATTCCTATGCAAGTGGAATGGATGCACAGCAGCAGAAAAAAGAGGAAATCGAAAAGAATCTTCAAAGAAAAATTCAACAGCTGCTCGGAACAATGATGGGTCAAGATAAAGTGGCTGTATCGGTCACAACAGACATTGATTTTACTGAAGAAAAAAGAAAAGAAGACCTTGTAGAACCTGTTGATAAAGAAAACATGCAGGGGATTGCTGTCAGCGCTGAAAAGATTGCTGAAACATATTCAGGCAATGGAGCAGCAGCTGGAGGCACCGCTGGAACAGGTGACGATGATGTCACAAATTATCAAGGTGCCGATGGAGCGAATGGAAGCGGAGATTACGAAAAGAGTGAAGATCGTATCAATTATGAAGTCAACCGCATTCATAAAGATATCAAAGAAAGCCCTTATAAAATTAGAGATGTTGGCATTCAAGCGTTGGTCGAACCACCAACTGCAAACGATGCAAACTCTTTAACAGCTGAAAGACAAGATGATATCAAAAAGATTCTTTCAACGATCATTAGCACATCGATTGATAAAGAATACACAAATGGTCAAGCGCTCACTCAAGCAGACTTAGATAACAAAATCGTTTTATCAGTATCAAAATTAGACGGTAAACAGCAAACTGCGGCAGATAACCCTTCAAACAATATTCCAATCTGGGTTTATATTGTAGGCGGTGTGCTCCTACTTGCAATTATCGCTCTTATCATTCTTCTTGTACGTAAGCGTAGAAGAGATGAGGAAGAAGAGTTTGAGTTTGATGAACGTACACCAATCGATGTTCCTGATATCGATACTGAACCAGAAACAGAAGAAATGGTGAGAAAAAATCAGCTTGAAAAAATGGCAAAAGAAAAACCAGAAGACTTTGCTAAATTGCTACGCAGCTGGCTGTCCGAGGATTAGGAGGAATACACATGTCGAGAAAAGATCCAAATCGACTAACAGGCAGACAAAAAGCAGCAATCCTAATGATTTCCTTAGGGCTAGACGTGTCAGCATCTGTATACAAACATCTGTCTGAAGACGAAATAGAAAAATTAACATTAGAAATTTCCAATGTACGAAGTGTAGATACTGCTAAAAAAGATGAAATCATCGAAGAGTTTCACAGCATTGCCATCGCGCAGGACTACATATCGCAGGGCGGTCTTTTGTACGCAAGACAAGTGCTTGAAAAAGCGCTTGGTGAGGACAAAGCGGACAGTATCTTAAACCGATTAACATCCTCTCTTCAAGTCAAACCATTTGATTTTGCTCGAAAGGCTGAACCAGAACAAATTTTAAACTTTATCCAGCATGAGCATCCACAAACGATTGCGCTCATCCTTTCCTACCTGGATCCAGTGCAGGCTGGGCAAATTTTATCTGAGTTAGGCGAGGAAGTACAAACTGAGGTTGCAAGACGTATTGCCTTAATGGACCGCACATCTCCAGAGATCATCAATGAGGTGGAACGCATTCTTGAACAAAAGCTGTCTTCAACCTTTACGCAAGACTACACGCAAACAGGCGGAGTCGAAGCGGTTGTGGAAGTGCTAAATGGTGTAGACCGTGCTACGGAGAAGACCATATTAGACACACTTGAAATTCAAGATCCTGAACTTGCTGATGAAATTAAGAAACGTATGTTTGTCTTTGAAGATATTGTCACTCTTGACAGCAGAGCGATTCAGCGCGTCATCAGAGATGTTGAAAATGATGACTTATTGCTCGCACTCAAAGTGGCAAGCGAAGAGGTCAAAGAAATTGTCTTCCGCAACATGTCACAGCGGATGGTCGAAACATTCAAAGAAGAAATGGAGTTTATGGGGCCTGTCCGGCTTAGAGATGTCGAGGAAGCACAAACCCGTATTGTCAGCATCGTAAGACGACTTGAGGAAGCTGGAGAAATCGTCATAGCTCGAGGCGGAGGAGACGATATCATTGTCTAGGATTATCAAACATGAAACATCTGTTATTCCTGAACAAGGACGGCAAACGATTCCTTTACAGCAAGTGGAGTTTAAAAGAGAACATCACGAAGAAGAGCTTGTCAATGAAACCGAAGCATCACAGCTTGTACTTAGTGATGCAGAAGATCAGGCGAGCCGCATATTAGAACAAGCAAACAGTGAGCTGGAAAAAACAATGGCTGAAATCAATCAGCGCAGAACTGATTTTGAAGAAGAAAGAATACAGCTCATTGAAGAAGCGAAACAAGCAGGTTATCAAGACGGCTTTCAAAAGGGCGAAGCAGATGCGAATTTGCAGTACCAAGCTATTCTTGATCAAGCAAATGACATCGTCGGTCTTGCAAGGCAGGACTACGAAGAAAAAATTGAAAGCTCTGCTGAGCAAATTGTGGAACTTGCTTTTGAACTCGCTAAACGCGTTTGGAATGCAGCTGAGGAGACGAAAGATCAATTTTTGGCTCTTGTGAAGCAGGTCATTTCAGAAGTGAAAGAATATAACGATATTTCCATCTATGTTGACCCTGAACATTACGAGCATGTGATGGAATATAAAGACGAATTGATTAGAATCCTTCAAAAGGATACACATCTTGCCATTTACTCGGATGAAAAAGCGCCAAAAGGAACTTGTTACGTAGAAACAAGTTTTGGAAAAGTGGAAGCGAGTGTTGATACCCAATTGAATCAGCTGAAAGAAAAATTATTAGAAGTCATTGATTCAGGTGATCACAAATGAAAATGGATGTGTTAAAAGAAACGATTGAAACCGCTGATCCTTATAAACGATTTGGAAAAGTCAACCGAGTGGTTGGGCTGATGATTGAATCTAAGGGGCCGGAGAGTTCGATCGGTGACGTGTGCCTCATTCATAAAAAAGGGAGCAAGCACCATCCGATAAAAGCAGAGGTCGTAGGGTTTAGAGATGAAAACATTCTGCTCATGCCTTATGTAGAAGCATCCAATATTTCACCAGGAAGTCTTGTGGAAGCGACGGGTGAGTCGCTGAAGGTCAAAGTAGGGACTGGATTAATTGGTGAAGTCGTTGATGCCTTCGGTGATCCGCTTGATGGCAGTATGCTTCCGAAAGGACTTGCACCTGTTTCGACAGATCAATCACCCCCAAATCCGATGGACAGACCGCCTATTCGAGAAAAGATGGGTGTCGGCGTTAGAGTCATTGATAGTCTGCTCACAGTTGGCACTGGTCAAAGGATCGGGATTTTTGCCGGAAGTGGTGTTGGAAAAAGTACCTTAATGGGGATGATTGCAAAGCAGACAGAAGCAGACCTCAATGTGATTGCCCTTGTTGGAGAGCGTGGCCGTGAAGTTCGTGAGTTTATTGAAAAGGATTTAGGTGCTGAAGGACTGAAGCGATCAATTGTTGTCGTCGCAACTTCTGACCAGCCTGCTCTGACGAGACTGAAAGCTGCCTATACTGCAACAGCCATTGCGGAATATTTCAGAGACAGAGGCAAAAATGTCATGTTCATGATGGATTCTGTTACGAGGGTTGCCATGGCGCAAAGGGAAATAGGTCTTGCAACTGGCGAACCGCCAACAACAAAAGGATATACACCATCAGTGTTCGCTATACTGCCAAAATTGCTCGAACGAACTGGGACAAATCAGCTTGGTTCCATCACAGCGTTTTACACAGTTCTTGTTGATGGGGACGATATGAATGAACCGATTGCTGATACGGTGAGGGGGATCCTGGACGGCCACATTGTCCTTGATCGTGCTTTAGCCAACAAAGGACAATTTCCCGCTGTTAATATTTTGAAAAGTATCAGCCGTGTCATGAGCAATATCGCAAGTCATGATCACAAGGAAGCGGCTAACCGGTTCCGCCAGCTTTTATCCACTTATCAAAACGCTGAAGACCTCATTAATATTGGAGCGTATAAAAAAGGCTCCTCCAATGATATTGATGAGGCCATGCAGGCTTACCCTCATCTGATTTCATTTTTGAAGCAGGATGTAGAAGAGGCTGTATCTATTGAAGACAGTGTGAGTTTATTGCTCAGTTTGATGAATAGAGAGGATTGACAAAAACAGTGAGATATCAATACAAATTTCAAAAGCTCTTAGAACTGAAAGAAAGTGAAAAAGACAAGTCACTTGCAGCGTACCAACAATCCGTTTCGGCATTTGAGCAAGTCGCTGAAAAACTCTATGAAAATATGAGTAAAAAAGAGCTAATGGAAAAAAGCAAAGAAGAAAAGCTGAGAAGTGGAATGAGTGTTCAAGAAATGCGTCATTACCAGCAATTTGTGACCAACTTAGATAACACCATTCAGCATTATCAGCAGCTTGTGATCATGAAACGTCATCAAATGAATGAAAAACAATCTGATTTAACTGAAAAAAACATTGAGTTTAAAAAGTTTGAAAAAATGAAAGAAAAGCAATTTGAAAAGTTCTCCCTTGAACATAAGGCAATTGAAATGAAAGAAATGGATGATATCTCTATCAGCCAATTCATGTTTCAAGGACATTAGGAGTCGAGATGAATGCCTAAGAAGGAAAAAACAAAGGAATCAGGCGGCGGAAAATTTCAATGGATCTTGTTTATTGTCATCATCCCATTGATTGTGCTTGTGATTGTCACTGGCACGATCCTTTATATGGCAGGTTTTGATCTAAAGAAACCGCTCCAAAACATTCCGGTGATCAGCAGCTTAGTTGGTTCAGATGACACCTCAAAAACGTCATCTTCACCTAATGATCAAAGCGATGCAGAGTTGAAAGAACTGAAAAAGACCATTAAAGAGCAAAAAAATGAACTCGAAATTGCACAAAAAGATTTGAAAACAAGTGATGAAGAGATTAAAAGACTGAATCAAAAAATCAATTCACTTGAAAAAACATCTGAAAATGATGCAAAGAATACGTCTGCCAATGACAGTTCATCGAATAACAGCTCATCAAATAACACGTCAGATAATAACTCAGCAGGGACCTCCCCTGATGCAGCGGCATCCTCTAATCAGCAGACAAAAGGAAAGGTCGCCAGCATTTATGAAAGCATGGACCCAGGGAAATCCGCCAAAATTTTATCAGAACTAAGTGATAAAGAGGCGTTAAAAATCCTTGAAGAGCTGAGCAAAAATAAACTGACAGACATATTAGCAAAACTGACACCTCAGAAGGCAGCAACGTTTACAAAAGAGCTTGCCAAAAAAGAAGAAAGTGAAAATGGGGGTGAACAATAAGTGAAGTTATTGGATATTGGAGCCTTACAGCAATCTTCTCAAGGTCTCTCAGGGCTAAAAGGAGACAGCGCTGCATCTGCACGAGGTTTGTTTAAACAATTGCTTAGCGGAGCAGGCGCTCAAAGCGGTCCTGTTCATGCTGAGACAGCCGCTGCTGCCTCTCTTTCTATCAATGATGCGATGCAAATTGTTGAAAAATGGATGCAATCACCTGAAGAAGGAATGAACGCAGACCTACTAAGTGCGCTTCAAACACTACAGGGTCAAACGCTTGAATCATCTGATCTCAAATCACTTGAAGAATTATTTCAAAAAATGGAATCTTCCATTTACGGTGATCAAGCTGAAAAGCCAGGTTCTGAACATAGTGAACAGCTCATACAAGTCCACTTCTTCATCTATCAATTGCTCAATCAACAGCCGCCAAGCTTTGATGCGAAACTTGTGCAGGATATTGAAGGAAAAGGTCAAGACTTTATCCACTTTCTTTCGAAAAACGGGGTAGATGAAAAACTCATTCAGCAAGTAAAAGAGCAGTTCTTCTCGCAGGGATCAGCGTCCAAACTGAATTCGATGACTCAAAGTGAGCTAAAGCACTTTAATCAGTTAATCGACCATATGATGGCGAATGCGAAAGGGTCTGACAAAGAGTGGAAAATTTCACTTGGCGAGTTGAAAGAACTAATCTCTCCAAAACAAGAATCTACACTCGCTTCTCCGGCAAAAGGGAATGCATCTCTTGAGTGGCTCATCAAAAAAGAAGTCGTTAAAGGACAAAGCGCTGCTGCACCAGCTTCTGAAAAAATAATGACCCATACACTTTTGCCAGGTCATAAGCAGTTTTTCCAACTGCAGTCAGCGGCTCCTGTTCAGCAGACACAAACGACTGATGAAAAGCCGGGAACAGTTGATCAGCAAATTCTAAACACGTGGAAGCAAATGAAATTCACGCCGTTTGGCAATTCAAGCGGACGTTTTACCGTTCGATTAAATCCAGAAAATCTTGGATTCATTACCATTCAGCTAACGAAGCAAAACGGTATGTATGCGAGTAAAATTACAGCCTCGACGCAAGCAGCGAAAGAACTGTTAGAGCATCATCTGCCGCAGCTCAAGCAGGCGCTTCCGAATATGTCGGTTCAAGTGGACCGTTTCCATATACCGCTTCAATCAAATGAGCAGCCGTTATTTGGACAGTTTAGTGAAGAAAACAAGCAGCAGCAGCCAAAAGGACAGAATTTCCAGCAGACTGATGAACAGGAAGCAGAATTCCAAGATGTACTGGACGCTCTTGTTGGGTCAGATGAAGAAGAGGAGGAGATCTAATGGCAACAGTTGATGCTACGAATAGAACAGCCGCACAAGCAGACACTTCTTCAAAAGCAGAAAAGAAAACAGATACGCTTGGCAAAGATCAATTCTTGAAAATTTTGCTCACGCAGCTTCAAAACCAAGATCCGACAAACCCGCTTGATGACCGTGAGTTTGTCACGCAGCTTGCGACATTTTCATCTTTAGAACAGCAAACCAATATGAACGATTCGATCACCAAGCTGAATCAGCTCATGTCTACATTTGTTGCACACCAAGATCCGTTTACGACATATGTAGGCTGGATTGGTAAAGAAGTATCGGGCAAATTGGATGATAAAGAGATATCGGGCACTGTGAAGTCTGTTAAAAACATAGACAATGAATACTTACTTGTTTTAGAAGATGGTACGAAAATCAGCCCTTGGGATGTTACAGCAGTTGGAGAAAAAACGAAGTAATTCGAGGAGGAAAATAAATGTTACGCTCACTTTACTCAGGAATTAGCGGAATGAAAAACTTCCAAACAAAATTAGATGTGGTAGCCAATAACGTAGCCAACGTCAATACACACGGATACAAAAAAAGCCGTATCACGTTTAAAGATATGGTCAGTCAAACCATTTCAAGCTCAGGTGGACCAACGAACAATTCTGGTTCAATTAACTCAAAACAAGTTGGTTTAGGATCATCTTTAGCTTCTATTGATAAAGTCATGTCACCGGGATCTTCTCAAAATACAGATGAACCTTACGACTTCTATATCAATGGAGATGGATTTTTCCGTATTGAAAGTCAAGGAGAAGTTCTTTATACAAGAACCGGGAACTTTAGACGTGATTCGGAGGGAAATTTAACGACTACTGACGGAAATTACCTTCTCGGAATGGATGGACAAAAAATAACGATCCCAGATGGCATTTCAAGTGTAAGTGTTGGTCCAGATGGAACAATTTCAGTTGTTGAAAACAACGTATCTAGAAATGTTGGACAGATTTCACTCGTATCTTTCAGTAACGCAGGAGGATTAGACAAAGTTGGTGACAACCTTTACCGCCAAACGTTAAGTTCAGGTGCACCAAGTAACCCTATCGTACCTGGTCAAGAAGGAACTGGCGTGATCCAAACAGGGAAACTTGAAATGTCAAACGTTGATTTAACAGACGAGTTTACCGAAATGATTATCGCGCAGCGCGGATTCCAATCGAATGCAAAGACGATCACAACATCTGATGAAATTCTGCAAGAGCTTGTGAATCTGAAACGATAGGAGGTAGGGGGAGCGGATGCTCGCTTCTCTGCTTAATATGATTGAAGTAACAAGATTAAATGGCAAAGGATTTATGCTGAACGCTCTCCATATCGAGCAAATCGAAAGTTTTCCAGACACGACCATTACTTTGGCCAATGGAAAGAAATTCGTTGTGAAAGAAGATGAAGAGCAGCTTCAAGAGAAAATCATTTCTTTCTACAGAAAAATCCAAGTCATTTCATTGAATCAAGGAATAGAGGAGTTTGAATGAAGAAGAAATTAGTCGTAGTAATGCTAATCATGATTATTGCCATCGTCGGAATTGGAGCAGGCATCTTTTTTCTGCTGAATGGGTCAGACGAAGCAAAAGCCGAAAAAGAGCCAACAGCAGATGAAGTTGTAAAAGCTTCTGTTGAAATTCCTGAGATTATCACCAATTTAAAATCTGAAGGAAATGCTGTCAAACTTGTCCTGAATATTGAAACGGACTCTGAAAAAGCAAAATCAGAGCTTGAGAAAAGAAGTTTCCAGGTAAAAGATGCTGTCATCGACATTTTATCAGACACGAATGCAGATGAACTTGATGGCAAAAAAGGCAGAGAACATTTTAAAACACAAGTCAAAAACAAAGTGAATAACTATTTGCAAGATGGCAAGGTGAGAGAAGTATATATAACCTCCTTTAATCTGCAATAGAGGCGATTAATTAACGCGATGGAGGTGAAGAAATGTCAGGAGAAGTGCTTTCCCAGAATGAGATCGACGCATTATTATCCGCCATCTCAACAGGCGAAATGGATGCAGAAGAGCTGAAAAAAGAGGAAACGACGAAAAAAGTGAAGGTGTATGACTTTAAACGTGCACTGCGCTTTTCAAAAGACCAGATTCGAAGTTTAACAAGGATTCATGATAACTTCGCTAGACTGCTCACCACGCATTTTTCAGCGCAGCTAAGATCATATATTCAAATTACTGTCAGCTCGGTTGACCAAGTACCTTACGAAGAATTTATTCGTTCGATTCCTAATATGACATTATTAAACTTATTTTATGTCAGCCCGCTTGAAGGAAGAATCATGCTTGAAGTAAACCCAACAATCGGCTATGCGATGATGGACAGGCTGATGGGCGGGATTGGCATTAGTCATAATAAGACAGAATCACTTACAGAAATTGAAACAAAGATTATCTCAAACATGTTTGAGGGAGCTTTGGAAAATTACAGAGAAGCGTGGCAGTCCATAACCGACATCGAGCCTGAAATGGCAGATTTCGAGGTAAATCCCCAGTTTGTTCAAATGGTGTCACCAAACGAAACAGTTGTCGTCATTTCTCTTAATACACAGATTGGCGAGGTAAGCGGGGTTATTAACCTATGTATTCCTCACGTTGTATTAGAGCCTATTATTCCGAAGCTGTCTGTACACTACTGGATGCAGTCTGAACGAAATGAACCAAAACAGCAAGAAACAAAGGCCATTGAAAAACGGATTATGAAGGCAAAAATACCGGTAGTCGCAGAGTTGGGACAATCGGAAATGACGGTGGAAGAGTTTTTGAATTTGGAAATTGGTGATTGTATTGCCTTGGACAAACCAGTAAATGCGCCTCTTACTGTTATGGTCGGAAATAAACCGAAATTCTTGGGACAGGCCGGCCGCGTGAATCGGAAACAGGCGATTCAAATTCTAGATCACGACATAAGAGGTGAAGAAGATGGAGAATAACGGAAGTAAATTATCACAAGACGAAATCGATGCGCTCCTTAAAGGAGGCAGCAATGACGATATAGAGCCTGATACAATCCTTTCTGCAATGGAGCAAGATGCCATTGGAGAAATCGGAAATATTTCATTTGGCAGCTCTGCAACAGCACTTTCAACCCTATTAAATCAAAAAGTGGAGATTACAACTCCAACTGTTACAGTGATTCAAAAAAGTATGCTGAATGAGGAATTTCCTCATCCGTATGTCGCTATTGAAGTGAATTATACGGAAGGTTTCAGCGCAAGTAACCTGCTTGTCGTCCAGCAAACAGATGCAGCAGTTATTGCGGACTTAATGATGGGCGGAGACGGGACAAATGCTGACCCTTCTTTAAGTGAGATTCACTTAAGTGCAGTACAAGAAGCAATGAACCAAATGATGGGTTCTGCTGCGACATCCATGTCGACTGTCTTTAATAAAAAGATTGATATTTCTCCGCCGCGCGTCGAATTACTTGATGTGAAAGAAGGAGAAGGGACAGACCGCATTCCAGCTGAAGAAATGCTTGTCAAAGTATCCTTCAGATTAAAAATAGGTGAACTCATCGATTCAAATATTATGCAGCTTTATCCTATTACATTTGCGAAGGATTTAATTGCAGAATTAACAGATCCTGCGCAAGAAGAAGCGCCGGTTCAAGAAGAAGTGAGTGCACCTGAACCTCAGCCGGCAGCACCGCAAACGCAGTCTGCCCCAGCGCAGCAAGCAGCACCGCCGAAAAGACAGGCGAAGCCAAAGCCGGCAGCACCTGTAAATGTGGCGCCAGTTGAATTTGAATCGTTCAGTGAGCCTCAGCATACAACAAGCCAGCTTGGAAACCTTGATATGCTGATGGACATTCCGCTTTCCATTACGGTGGAACTTGGAAGAACTCAGCGCAGTGTGAAAGAAGTTCTTGAGCTTTCAGCTGGAAGTATCATTGAACTGGACAAACTTGCTGGTGAGCCAGTAGACATTCTAGTGAACAAACGAATCGTCGCCAAAGGGGAAGTCGTTGTCATTGATGAGAACTTTGGTGTTCGTGTGACTGATATTTTAAGTCAGTCAGAAAGACTTTCTAATTTAAAATAAACAAACATATAGGGAGAGAATAAGTAAATGGCTACTAAGGTATTAATCGTAGATGATGCAGCATTCATGAGAATGATGATCAAGGATATTCTTGTAAAAAACGGATTTGATGTAGTAGGAGAAGCAGAAAACGGCGCACAAGCAGTTGAAAAATACAAAGAAACATCTCCTGATCTTGTCACAATGGATATCACCATGCCAGAAATGGACGGAATCACTGCACTAAAAGAAATTAAACAAATCGATGCTTCAGCAAAAATCATCATGTGTTCTGCTATGGGACAGCAGTCAATGGTTATTGACGCAATCCAAGCAGGTGCAAAAGACTTTATCGTGAAGCCATTCCAGGCAGACCGCGTACTTGAAGCAATTAATAAAACGTTAGGCTAAAAAAGGGTGTAAGATTTGTTGAAAAAACGTTTGATATGTATAGCAATGATCAGTTTTATGCTTTTCTTGACGATGCAGCCTGCCTCACTGTTTGCCGAAACGAAAGATCCTGAGAATGGCACAGTGAATGACTGGCTCAAAGGTGAGAAAGAAAGCAAAAAGGATACAGAGAAGAAAACCACTGACAATCAAACGAATCCGGCAGAAGAAGTTCCCTCTTCTTCTGTCTCCATTATGGATTTTGTCAAAATGATTGGTGCCTTACTTTTTGTCATCCTGCTTATTTATGGATTGGTGAGATTTGTTGGTAAGCAAAACCGCTTACTCAAACCATTTCGCTATGTTGAAAATATTGGCGGAACGACAGTCGGACAAAACCGTTCAGTCCAGCTGATCAAAGTGGGCAAAAGAGTATTAGTTGTCGGCGTAGCAGACTCAATCCAGCTGCTAAAAGAGATTGATGATGAACAAGAATGTGAAGCAATCGTGAAACAATATGAAGAAGCGATGGAAAGCAAAACCGATTTACCAAAAATGGTTCAAAAATTCACATCGCAGGTAAAGAAACATGATCAGCCGACCACTTCTTCTTTTTCAGCCAATTTAAAGGCGCAGCTAGCCGAATTGAAAAAGACCCAATCAGAAGTCAGAAAGAAAGGCCCGAAACAAAATGAATGAGTTTATCGATTTATTTAATTCCAGCGGTGCAGGAAATATCAGCACATCTGTCCGTCTTCTATTACTTTTAACTGTATTTTCGGTTGCACCGGGCATTCTCATTTTAATGACTTGTTTTACACGGATTGTGATTGTTCTTTCATTTGTCAGAACATCACTTGCAACCAACTCAATGCCGCCAAACCAAGTGCTTGTTGGACTTGCTTTGTTTCTCACATTTTTTATCATGGCACCCACGTTCTCACAGATTAATAAAGAGGCGCTGACGCCGCTTTTAAATGATGACATCACGTTAAATCAGGCGTATGAAAAAGCCGAAGTGCCTATTAAAGAGTTTATGAGTAAACATACAAGACAGAAAGATTTGGCTTTATTTCTTAGCTACGCAAAAATGGATACACCTGAATCGATTAAAGATATTCCATTAACGGCGATGGTTCCCGCTTTTGCCATTTCAGAATTAAAGACGGCATTTCAAATTGGTTTTATGATCTTTATTCCATTTTTAATTATTGACATGGTGGTCGCAAGTGTTCTGATGTCAATGGGGATGATGATGCTTCCGCCGGTTATGATATCGCTCCCTTTCAAAATATTGTTATTTGTTTTAGTCGATGGATGGTATTTGATAGTTAAATCTTTGCTGCAAAGCTTTTAGAGTAGGTGCTTAAAACATGAGTTCAGAATTTGTCATTACGATGGCTGAAAGATCAGTGTATGTAGTATTGCTTGTGAGTGGGCCGCTTCTAGCGCTCGCACTTATTGTGGGACTGATTGTCAGTGTGTTTCAGGCGACAACCCAAATTCAAGAACAGACGCTTGCGTTTATTCCTAAGATTGTTGCTGTACTCATTGGGCTTGTTGTGTTTGGTCCATGGATGCTTTCAACAATCGTGTCCTTTACGACAGAGCTGTTCTCGAATTTAGATCGATTTGCAGGTTAACAAGCGATGTCAATCATAGAATTATTCCCTGCTTTTCTTTTAGTTTTTATTCGGATCACCGCTTTTTTTGTGACAGTACCGCTTTTAGCGCATAGAACGATCCCAGCTGTACACAGAGTTGGATTCTCACTGTTTTTAGCTGTCATTAGTTTTAGCACCATAAAGGAACCGCCAGCACTTGACATAGACGGTCTTTATATGATGCTTGCGGTGAAAGAAGCAATGGTCGGTCTGCTGCTTGGGCTGATTGCATACATCATGGTGTCCGCTGTTCAGATTGCCGGCTCATTCATTGATTTTCAAATGGGTTTTGCGATTGCCAATATTATTGATCCGCAAACAGGGGCGCAGACGCCGCTGATGGGACAGTTTTTTTATACGGTCACATTGCTGTTGATGCTGGCAACAAACGCACATCACTTGCTGCTTGATGGAATCTATTACAGCTTTCAATACATTGCAGTTGATCAATACGCGCTGAATTTCGGCAGTGAATCCTTTGCTTACTTTATCGCAAAGAGCTTCAACCAAATGTTTATCATCGCCTTTCAAATCTCGGCACCTGTCGTGGCAAGTTTGTTTTTAGTCGATTTAGCGCTGGGGATTGTGGCACGTACAGTTCCGCAAATGAACGTATTTGTGGTCGGACTTCCTATTAAAATAGGTGTGAGTTTTATCATGATCATCATCTGTATGGGCGTCATCTTCGGTGTTGTCCAAAATACATTTGAAACGATTGTACTCACCATGAGGAATTTCTTAGCATTGGTCGGTGGTTCGTCATGATGACAAGGCTTAGACTAGACTTGCAATTTTTCGCAGGTGAAAAAACAGAAAAAGCAACGCCGAAAAAAAGGCGGGATTCACGTAAAAAAGGACAGGTTGCCAAAAGTACCGACGTCAATACAGCCATCTCATTTCTATTAATCTTTTTATCATTCTTTTTTATTGGGCCTTTTATGAAAGAGCGGATTATCGCGCTCATAGAACGTTTTTATTCAACAACCATGCTAATGAAGGTTAGCACATCTAATATTCATCAACTATTCTTGGAATTGCTTCAGGAAACAGGGCTCCTCCTCATGCCAATCCTTGGTGTTGGCATGCTGGCGGGGATTATCAGTAACTATTTACAAGTCGGCTTTCTCTTTTCAGCAGAAGTGATCAAACCGAAATTAGAAAAGCTTGACCCAATCAAAGGGTTTAAACGGATATACAGTATTCGAGCCCTCGTAGAGCTATTAAAATCCATTTTGAAAATTGGCTTTGTTGGCTTTGCGACATTTATTGCTCTTTGGATGCACTTTGATGAAATTCTGCGGCTTCCTTTATTAACAGCAGAGGAAACCCTTCATTTCGTCGCAAATATGACCTTGATTATGGGATTGTATGCTGCTGGTGCTCTTCTGATCTTGGCAGGGCTTGATTATATGTATCAGAAATTTGATTATGAAAAAAACTTGCGGATGTCTAAACAAGACATCAAAGATGAGTATAAAAAATCTGAGGGTGACCCGCTCATCAAATCGAAGATTAAACAGCGTCAGCGGGAAATGGCCATGAGACGGATGATGCAGGAAGTCCCAAAAGCGGACGTCATCATTACAAACCCAACCCACTATGCCATTGCTTTAAAGTATGACGAAGAAAAAATGGACGCGCCCTATGTTGTAGCAAAGGGAACGGATATTTTGGCTTTGAAAATTAGAACGATTGCGAAAGAACATGATGTCATGACTGTAGAGAACAGGCCGCTTGCCCGCGCGCTCTATGATCAGGTCGACATCGACCAAGCGGTGCCAGAAGAATACTTTAAGGCCATCGCAGAAATTTTAGCTTACGTCTATAAAACGAAACAAAAGATTTTATGAATTTTTGGTTTTAAAAGGAGAGAACAGGCATGTCAGCAAGAGATTTATCTGTTTTATTCAGTGTTATTTTAATTGTGGCGATGCTGGTCATACCGTTTCCGCCCGTTTTATTAAGTATTTTAATCATTATTAATATTTCTCTTGCGCTTATCGTGCTTCTCACCACAATGAACATGCAAGAACCACTGCAATTTTCAATTTTTCCATCATTGCTTTTGCTCTTAACGCTGTTTCGTTTAGGGCTTAACATCTCTACAACACGTTCTATTCTTTCAACAGGAGATGCTGGGAAAGTTGTTGAAACGTTCGGTTCATTTGTTGTTGGAGGAAATATCCTCGTTGGTCTTGTTGTTTTCCTTATCCTGATCATCATTCAGTTTATTGTTATCACAAAAGGGGCAGAGCGTGTATCAGAGGTTGCGGCAAGATTTACACTCGATGCGATGCCAGGTAAACAAATGAGTATTGACGCAGATTTAAATGCAGGAATGCTGACAGAAAGTGAAGCAAGAAATCGCCGTGAAAAAGTAGCGAGAGAAGCAGACTTTTATGGAGCGATGGATGGTGCCAGTAAGTTCGTAAAAGGGGACGCCATCGCAGGTATTATCATCGTCATCATCAATATTATATTTGGAATCATTATCGGGATGCTTCAGCAAGGCATGTCGATTCAAGAATCAGCTTCCCACTTTACCTTATTAACGGTAGGAGACGGAATCGTTTCGCAAATTCCGGCACTCCTCATTTCAACGGCGACAGGGATTGTTGTTACTAGAGCAGCTTCTAATGGAAACCTTGGGTCAGACATTACAGGTCAGCTCTTCGCATTCCCAGCCATGCTTTATGTGACAGCGGGCACGATCTTCCTTCTTGGGCTGTTTACACCTATCGGCATACTTTTAACAGGGCCTATCGCAGGTTTACTTGCACTTGGCGCATACATGATGTCGAAAAACAAACAAGACCAAGAAGAAATTGAAGAGGTACTGGAGGAACAGGCAGAGGTAGAAGAGATGAAAAGTCCAGAAAGCGTTATTCATCTTCTGCAAATGGATGCCATTGAATTTGAATTTGGCTACGGCCTCATCCCGCTCGCTGATGCAAACCAGGGCGGTGACCTGTTAGACCGAATTGTGATGATCCGAAGGCAGCTTGCCCTCGAACTGGGTCTTGTCATTCCAGTCGTCCGGATCCGGGACAATATTGCACTGAACCCAAATGAATACCGATTGAAAATTAAAGGGAACGAAGTAGCAAAAGGGGAGCTGCTGCTTGATCATTACTTAGCGATGTCCCCAACGCCTGATGATGATCCAATTGAAGGGATTGAAACAATCGAACCATCCTTTGGACTGCCGGCTAAATGGATATCCGAAGCAGAAAAAGATCAGGCTGAGATGCTAGGCTATACGGTTGTGGACCCAGCATCTGTCGTGTCTACTCACATCACAGAGAAGATTAGACAAAACACACACGAACTGCTCGGACGCCAAGAAACGAAGCAATTAATCGATCATCTGAAAGAAAGTTATCCTGTCTTAGTGGATGAGGTAACGCCAAATCCGCTGGCAGTCGGTGATATTCAAAAAGTACTGGCGAAGCTGCTGAAAGAAAAGGTCTCTATCCGAAACCTTGTCACCATTTTTGAGACGCTTGCAGACTACGGAAAATTAACGACTGATACAGATTTATTAACAGAGTATGTCAGACAGGCGCTGGCAAGACAGATTACCGCACAGTATGCAAGAGAAGATGAATCACTCAAAGTCGTGACATGTTCAGGCCGAGTAGAAAAGGTGATTGCAGACAGCGTTCAGCAGACAGAGCATGGCAACTACTTATCGTTAGATCCAGAATCCTCTGAAAGTGTGATTCAATCAGTGGCGAGAGAAATTGAACAGCTTTCGCTTCGTCAGGAAACGCCGGTTCTATTATGCTCACCTCCTATAAGAATGTACGTGAAGCAGTTGTTAGAAAGATATTTCCCAGATTTACCGGTACTATCTTATAACGAACTAGAAGCGAATGTGGAAGTACAGAGCATCGGAGTGGTGGATATCTAATGAAAATGAAAAAAATCACAGCAAATTCTATGCAAGAGGCAACGATTCAAATCAGGCAGCAGCTTGGGAAAGATGCCGTTATTTTAAATTCCAAAACCGTTGTTAAACGCAAACTGTTCGGTTTGAAGAAACAGCAAATGGTCGAAGTGATTGCAGTGCTGGATCAAGATTTCGAGGAAAGAGCTGGTAAAGGGTTAAACCCTGTGCCTCCTCTTCCAGTGTTACCAAAAAAGGAGCAAGTTCAAAAGCAGCCCGAAGAGCCATCCATTGCTCCCAAGGCGGCTAAACCAGCGCCTTCTCATACTCATCCTTTAGAATATGTGAGGAATGAACGGCATGCGGGTATTCTGCCTGAACCTCTCATAGCAATCGATCAAAAGCTAAAGGATCAAGGTCTTGATGATGCCATTCGAGACGAATGCCTGAAAGGTCTTTTAACAAAGGGCGCGGTTAAAGAAGATCACATAGAAAAAGAACTTGAACAACTGCTGACAGATATGCTGCCAGCTAAAACCTCTGATGAGCCGATGATTTCTTCAAAATACATTGTACTGTTCGGTTCAACTGGAGCTGGTAAAACGACAACAATTGCAAAGCTGGCTGCTAAAACGGCCATTCAGCAGCAAAAAAAGATCGCTTTTATTACAACCGATACGTACCGGATTGCAGCGATCGAACAGCTGAAAACATATGCTGAACTGCTGAATGCACCTCTTGAGGTTTGTTATTCGAGAGAGGATTTTGTAAAAGCTCAAGAGACCTTTAAAGAGTATGATCATATTTTCATCGATACAGCAGGCCGTAACTTTAAAGAAGAAGCGTATATCAAAGAGCTGACCGACATTATTCCATTTGATGAGAGCATTCAAAGTTTTCTCGTCATGAGTGCTACATCGAAGTATCAAGACATGAAAGCCATGGTCAAGCGCTTTGAACACGTTCCAATCGATCAATTCATTTTTACAAAAGTAGATGAAACGGACACGATGGGAACCATTTTTCAAATCATTGCTGACTCTCAAATCAAACTTGGTTTTTTAACAAATGGCCAAAATGTGCCTGAAGATATTCTTGAAGGTTCTCCTCGTGAACTTACAAGGATGGTTTTACAATCATGAAGCCCGACCAAGCAGAAGGGTTAAGAAAACTAGTTCAGCAGAGTCAAATGATCACACCGGCTCCTCTTAACGTCAGCGGCCAGGCAAAAACCATTGCTGTTATGAGCGGCAAAGGCGGGGTAGGTAAATCGAATTTGACACTGAATATGGCACTGTCTATCGCAAGCACAGGCAAAAGAGTGTTAGTAATCGATCTTGATTTTGGGATGGGGAATATTGATATTTTACTAGGGAAAACATCGGCTAGCTCTATATTAGATGTTCTCGTTAGAAAAAAATCCTTCCAAGCAGCTATGACAAAAGGAACGGATAACCTATATTACATTTCTGGTGGAAGTGGACTTGAACAGCTGTTTTCTTTAGATAAAGATCAATGGTCGTTCTTTTTGGAAGAGATGGAAAGAATGATGCAGGGCTTCGATTGTATTTTCTTTGATATGGGTGCCGGCCTGTCAAAAGATCAGCTGCCATTTGTCTTATCAGCAGGGGAAGTAGTCGTTGTGACTACGCCAGAGCCGACATCCATCATGGATGCCTACAGCGCGATTAAACACTTAGCCATTCATCAGTTTGAACGGTCTGTGCAAATCATTGTCAACCGGTGTAAAACTCCGTCAGAAGGGTCTGAAACCTACC
Organism: Bacillus sp. FSL M7-0791; assembly: GCF_038627085.1. Lineage (NCBI taxonomy): Bacteria > Bacillati > Bacillota > Bacilli > Caryophanales > Bacillaceae > Bacillus > Bacillus sp. FSL M7-0791. Next base: position 1,548,599 of record NZ_CP152022.1, read on the forward strand.
GGAAATTAGCAGGAGTGGTCACATCTTTTCTTCACAGAAAACTTGTATTTGCTGGCGCTGTGCCTGATGATCCTGCGGTTCCTAAAGCAGTATCAGAACAAATTCCATTTTATATGAAGCAGCCTCATTCAAGGCTGAGTAAAACCATTAAGATGCTGGCAGAAACACTATATCATCAGCAGATAAGAGAGGCACGGAGAGAACAGCATACGTTTATAGATAAGTTGTCCTCTTTTTTTAAAAGGAGGAAGGTGGACTCATGATTAGAGTGCTAGTAGTAGATGACTCGGCCTTTATGAGAAAACTCATTAGTGATTTTCTAAGTGCTGAGCAAGAAATTGAAGTCGTCGGAACGGCGCGAAATGGGGAAGATGCCTTAAAACGGATCAAGGAACTGAATCCAGATGTTGTCACATTAGATGTGGAAATGCCTGTTTTAAATGGAACAGAAGCATTAAAACAAATTCTGGCTGAACACGACCTTGCCGTAATTATGGTGTCAAGCCAGACAAAGCAAGGAAAAGATTTAACTATCCATTGCTTAGAACTCGGTGCTTTCGACTTTGTGACAAAACCTTCGGGAAGTATTTCGCTCGATTTGCACAAAGTGAGGGGGCAAATTGTTGAGCGGGTACTTGCGGCAGGACTGTCAAGGAAACGCACTGAAGAGAAGATGTCTCCTAAACCGGTGATAAAGCCGCCAAGTCCAGTGGCTGCACCCCGTCTGCAAACAGTAAAAGGCGCCTCACTCCGAAAGATTATTTCTATTGGAACATCTACAGGAGGGCCAAGGGCACTTCAACGAGTCGTAACGAAGCTGCCTAAGGACATAGAGGCACCTATATTGATTGTGCAGCATATGCCGGCAGGATTTACGGCATCACTTGCTGCTAGGTTAGACCATTTATCACAAATTACGATTAAAGAAGCACAAGATGGAGACATCGCGAAAAATGGAGTGGCTTACATAGCTCCTGGTGGAATGAATATGTCACTTCATGACCAAGGGGGATCACTTGTTATCAGGCTGTCCCCTGAAGACACGGAAAGCCGGCACAAACCGTCTGTTAACTATTTATTTGAATCCATCAGCAGCATAAAGGGTTACGAGAAAATCGCTGTCATTATGACAGGAATGGGCAGTGACGGTACGGAAGGTGTCAAAAAAATGGTCGCAAGCGGTCATACGAAAGTCATTGCAGAAAAAGAAGAATCATGTGTTGTTTTTGGAATGCCTAAATCAGTCATTAAAGCAGGCCTTGCACATGAGACAAGGCATGTGGATGACATCGCACATGCAATTATAAGCTCCATGAAAAAAGAGAGGGCGTGAACACGTTGGATGTAAACCAATACTTAGATATCTTTTTAGATGAAAGCAGAGAACACTTACAAACTTGTAATGAAAAACTTCTTGATTTAGAAAAGAACCCAACCGACTTGCAGCTAGTGAATGATATATTCAGAGCAGCTCATACATTGAAAGGCATGAGTGCAACGATGGGCTTTGATGATATGGCTCACTTAACGCATCATTTAGAAAACATGTTTGATGCGATCCGTAATGAACAAATGATTGTCACTCCTGAGTCAATGGATACGATGTTCGAAGCACTCGATCATCTTGAAGCAATGGTTCAATCGATTGCAGAAGGAGGAGACGGGAAACGCGATGTCACAGAGATTAGTAAAAAGCTAGATGTGACAGGAAGCCATGCTGAGGCAGCTTCTAGCGTTGAAACAGCAGATGCATCAGCTGCTGCTAATGACTTAGATTATAACGAATTTGAACGAACGGTTCTTGATGAAGCGAGAGAGCAAGGCTTCAAATGCTATGAACTCAACGTGACATTAAGTGAAGCGTGCTTACTAAAAGCCGTTCGTGTCTATATGATTTTTGAAAGATTAAATGAAGCAGGCGAGGTTGTCAAAACCGTTCCAAATGCAGAACTGTTAGAATCAGAAGATTTTGAATCTGAATTCAGCATTTCTTATCTTTCTAAACAGCCGATGGACGAAGTACAGAAAATCGTTACGGCGATCTCAGAGGTTGAGAAGGTTGAGATCTCTGAAGTCTCCGCATTTGAAGAAGCAGCTCCAGCTGAAAAACAAGAGGCGCAGCCTGAACAGAAAAAAGAAGAAGTATCCGTTCCTGCTGCGAAAGCGCCAGCAAATGATGCGCCAAAAGCAAATGGCAATAACGGTGCAGCTGCCGGCGGAACGAAAACAATTCGTGTCAACATCGACCGTCTTGATTCTCTTATGAATCTATTTGAAGAACTTGTGATTGATAGAGGCCGATTAGAACAGATTGCGAAAGAACTAGAAAATAACGAACTCACAGACACAGTCGAAAGAATGACTCGTATTTCTGGAGACCTGCAATCAATCATCCTGAACATGAGAATGGTACCTGTGGAAACTGTCTTTAACAGATTCCCGCGTATGATTCGTCAATTGACGAAAGAGCTTAATAAGAAAATTGAGCTTATTATTGAGGGTGCTGAGACGGAGCTTGATCGAACAGTGATCGACGAGATTGGTGATCCGCTCTTGCATTTACTCAGAAACAGTCTAGATCACGGGATTGAATCACCAGAAGAACGTGTGAAAAAAGGCAAGCCGGAAAAAGGTACGGTTCTATTAAAAGCGTACCATAGCGGAAACCATGTCTTCATTGAAGTAGAAGATGATGGCGGCGGAATTAACCGTAAAAAGGTGCTTGAAAAAGCATTAGAGCGCGGGGTTATCACAGAAAGAGAAGCAGAAACACTTGAAGATCATCAAATTGATTCATTGATCTTTGCAGCAGGATTCTCTACAGCTGATACGATTTCTGACATCTCAGGCCGCGGTGTAGGTCTTGACGTTGTGAAAAACAAGCTGGAATCACTTGGCGGATCTGTAAGCATTAACTCAACAGAAGGACAGGGTTCACTATTTTCGATCCAGCTTCCGCTTACATTATCGATTATTTCCGTTCTTCTTGTAAAACTAGAAGAGGAAACATTTGCGATTCCGATTTCTTCTATTATTGAAACGGCTGTCATTAAGAAAAGTGACATCCTGCAAACGCATGATCGTGAAGTGATTGATTTCCGCGGATTTATCGTACCGGTCGTGTACTTGAAGAAACAATTCCACGTACCAAATGCGAATGAATTAGAGGAAGAACTGCACATCATTGTTGTTCGTAAAGGAGACAAGCTGACAGCATTTGTGGTCGATTCATTTATTGGTCAGCAAGAGGTTGTATTGAAATCACTAGGAGATTATCTGCCAAACGTATTTGCGATATCCGGCGCAACGATCCTAGGTGACGGTCAAGTTGCACTCATCGTTGACTGTAATGCACTGATCAAGTAAAAAACAATAGAGGAGCGGTCTGAAATGAGTACAGATATCAAAACTGGCGAAAAGATGATTGTGTTTATCGTAAACAAAAAAGAATACGCCATTTCAGTATCAGAAGTAAAGTCCATTGAAAAATGGCAGCAGCCGACAAGAGTTCCTGGCGTTGCCCCTTATATATGCGGTGTTATTAATTTACGCGGTGTCGTGACACCTGTCATTGACCTGAGAGTCAGACTTGGTTCTACTGACAACGAAATTACAGATGAAACAAGAATGATCATTGTACAAGTTGGTGACATTGAGGTCGGCTGGATTGTTGATGAAGCAAATGATGTCATAACCGTTCATCAGGAAGAAGTAGAATCTTCTCCTGAATCAGCTGAAAAAGAAGGACAGTCATGGGTGACAGGTATCATTAAGCATGATCAGCGTCTTTTCAATATCATTCATGCCGGTGCTGTCCTCGACAAGAGCGTTCAAGGTGCACCTGTTCATTAAGGGGGATGTGAAATGAGCATTTTCAACGAAATTAAAGATGAACAGCTAGATATTTTAGGAGAGGTTGGGAATATCGGGGCAGGCCACGCAGCGTCTGCTCTCGCCAACCTATTGGATCGCAAAATCGATATGGCTGTTCCTTTTGTCAAGGTTCTCTCGTTTGAAGATTTAATGGATTTCTTTGGCGGTGCAGACCTTCCTGTTGCAAGTATTTTCCTGCGAATGGAAGGGGATTTAACCGGCTCAATCTTTTTCATTATGCCGTTTGAGCAAGCAGAACAATTTGTAAGAGAGCTTGTCCAGGATCCGGCATTTGATATTGATACGATTCATGAACATGAGATGGGGACGTCAGCACTTCATGAACTTGGAAATATTTTAGCGGGCTCTTATTTATCAGCCCTTGCCGATTTAACCAAATTGCAGCTTTACCCAAGTGTTCCAGATGTCACGCTCGATATGTTCGGGGCTGTCATTAGTGAAGGGTTGATGCAATTCAGTCCTCTTGGGGATCAGGCGATTGTGATTGATACATCTATTTTTGATGATCAAAATAAGCAAGAGCTGAAAGGAAATATGTTTCTATTACCAGACTTTGAATCGTTCGAAAAACTATTCAAAGCATTAGGTAACCTATAATGAACGTGCAAATTCCGGCAGTTGTAAAGGTTGGTATTGCGGATGTTCAGCTTGTTAAATCACCGGACCGCATTCGGACATCCGGTCTTGGTTCCTGCGTAGGGCTTGTCTTGTTTGATCAAGACAAAAAGCTGGCAGGCCTTGTCCATGTTATGCTTCCAGATTCCTCTCTTTCAAAAGGGGCGGTGGAGAACTTGGCTAAATATGCAGATACAGGTGTCAAGCATACAATTGATTTGCTCTTAAAAGCAGGCGCACGCAAACATGCGCTAAAGGCAAAACTTGCTGGCGGAGCGGAAATGTTTAAGTTTAAGTCAACCAATGATCTAATGAGAATTGGACCTAGAAACGTTTCAGCTGTAAAAGAACATCTGTCTCTTCATCATATCCCGATTATTAGTGAGGATACAGGCGGAAACAGTGGCCGCACGATCGAATTCGATCCGCTTACGGCAGAGCTTGAGATCCGTACTGTGAAGCAAGGCATTATGAAGATATAACTAAGGAAGTATAGGGGGATAAAGATGCAATCCTTAAATTACGAAGATCAGGCGCTATGGGCTAGATGGAAAGAGTGGAAAGACCCAGCTGCTGGAGATGATCTTATGCGCCGCTATATGCCGCTCGTCACATATCATGTTGGAAGAATTTCCATCGGTCTCCCGAAGTCAGTGCATAAAGAAGACTTGATCAGTCTAGGGATGCTCGGTTTATATGATGCCCTTGAAAAATTTGATCCCGGAAGAGATCTGAAGTTTGATACATATGCATCCTTCAGAATCCGCGGGGCCATTATCGACGGTCTTCGTAAAGAGGACTGGCTGCCTCGTACATCAAGAGAAAAAACAAAAAAAGTAGAAGCGGCTATTGAAAAGCTTGAACAGCGTTATTTGCGTAATGTGACGCCGACAGAGGTGGCTGAGGAACTCGGCATGAGTGAACAGGATGTCGTCACAACGATGAATGAAGGATTCTTTGCAAATCTGCTCTCAATCGATGAGAAGCTGCATGATCAAGAAGACGGAGAGAACGTCCAAGTCATGATTCGCGACGAGAAGTCTGTGACTCCAGAAGAGAAAATGCTGAAAGATGAATTAATTGAACAGCTTTCTGAAAAAATCACAGAGCTTTCAGAAAAAGAAAAGCTTGTGATCAGTCTTTTCTATAAAGAAGAACTGACATTAACGGAAATCGGTCAAGTGCTCAATTTATCTACTTCGCGCATTTCGCAAATTCATTCAAAGGCCTTGTTCAAGCTTAAGCATCTGCTTGATAAAGCCATTCAATCTTAAAGAGTTAGTGAGTGAAAAAATATGTTATGGCTGATTAGCTTCATGCTTCATGCTGCACTTATTTATTTTGTGATTATTTTATATACGAGAATGAATTCGCTGAAGGCAACAGAACAAAAGCAGCGAGAACTTCTAGAAGAAACGGAAAATACCCTGGCTGCATTTTTGATGGAGGTCAAAGAAGAGAATGACAAACTATCAAAAGTGGCAGCCGCTTCCCCTGATTTTTCTGCTGAAGAGCTGAAATCGGATCTTCAGACACCAAAACAGCCACAACCACCAATTGAATCCCAGCAATCGGTCGAAAGTGAAGATCCCGTACCAGAGCACCTGTCGGCTCTCCTTAGCGAAGTTGAGGTGCAGGAAGAGAAGGTAAACGAACCCGTTCCACAACTTGAAACAGAGGCTTCTCTGCCTTCTAAAAGTGAAATAGAAGAAACATTCGAGGACCAAGTGAAGACCCTATATGATGAAGGGCGGTCACTAGAAGAAATAGCGAAAGAAATGAAAACTGGCAAGACAGAAATCGAGCTTTTATTAAAATTTAGCGGAAAGCTGTAAAGGATTCTTGATTGTCAGTCCATCATGTGTTATATTATTTCTTGGTGTTAAATACACACGCTTAATGATTCGTATAAAGGTGCTGCCGTGGCGCAGTTTTATGTGAACATGACTTAAGCGGAGGAAAAAAAACCATTATATTAGGAGGCAACAAAATGTCAGTTATTTCTATGAAACAATTGCTAGAAGCTGGTGTTCACTTCGGTCACCAAACTCGCCGTTGGAACCCAAAAATGAAGCGTTACATCTTTACAGAGCGTAACGGTATCTACATCATCGACCTTCAAAAAACGGTGAAAAAAGTAGAGGAAGCTTACAACTTCACGAAAAACCTTGCTGCTGACGGAGGAAAAATCCTTTTCGTTGGTACGAAAAAGCAAGCACAAGATTCAGTGAAAGAAGAAGCAATCCGTTCTGGTATGTTCTATGTGAACCAACGCTGGCTTGGTGGAACTTTAACAAACTTTGAAACAATCCAAAAACGTATTAAACGTTTAAAAGATATTGAAAAAATGCAAGAAAACGGTACATTCGAAGTTCTTCCTAAGAAAGAAGTCGTTCAACTGAAAAAAGAATTAGAGCGTCTTGAAAAATTCCTAGGCGGAATCAAAGACATGAAGAGTCTTCCGGATGCACTTTTCATTATCGACCCTCGTAAAGAGCGTATTGCAGTTGCAGAAGCTCGTAAATTGAATATCCCAATCATCGGTATCGTTGACACAAACTGTGATCCAGACGAAATTGATGTTGTGATCCCTGCAAACGATGATGCAATCCGTGCTGTAAAACTTCTAACTGCTAAAATGGCAGATGCGATTCTTGAGTCTAAACAAGGCGAAGAAGAAGCTGTTGTAGAAGAAACGACAGAAACTGAAACAACAACTGCGTAACCTATTCAAAAGGTGATAAGAGGGAAATGCCTTTTATCACCTTTTTTTCACCTAGTAATCCGTGTTTTAACATAGAAGGAGGAAATGTAAAATGGCAATTACTGCTCAATTAGTTAAAGAACTGCGTCAAAAAACTGGTGCAGGTATGATGGACTGTAAAAAAGCGTTAACAGAAACTGATGGTGACATCGAGAAAGCAATCGACCTTCTAAGAGAAAAAGGAATCGCAAAAGCTGCGAAAAAAGCAGACCGTATTGCGGCAGAAGGATTAACTCTTATCAAAACTGACGGTAACACAGGCGTGATCCTAGAAGTGAACTCTGAGACTGATTTCGTTGCGAAAAACGAAGGATTCCAAGCACTTCTTAACGAACTTGCTGATCATTTGCTTGCTGCTAAACCTGCAACACTTGAAGAAGCTCATGCTTCTAAAATGGAAAACGGTTCAACAGTTGAAGAGCATATCACATCTGCAATTGCGAAAATCGGAGAGAAAATCACTCTACGCCGTTTTTCTGTCATCACAAAAGAAGATAATGCTGCATTCGGTTCTTACCTGCACATGGGCGGACGTATCGGTGTGTTAGCTGTTCTTAACGGAACAACTGACGAAGAGCTTGCAAGAGACATCGCAATGCACGTTGCAGCTGTAAACCCTAAATACATTTCTCGTGACCAAGTGTCAGAAGAAGAAGCAAACCGTGAGCGTGAAGTATTAACACAGCAAGCGCTTCAAGAAGGAAAGCCTGAAAACATCGTAGCTAAAATGGTAGAAGGCCGTCTAAACAAATTCTTCGAAGAAATTTGCTTACTTGACCAAGCGTTCGTTAAAAACCCAGATGAAAAAGTGAAACAAGTTGTAGCTGCGAAAAACGCAACTGTTCAAACTTATGTTCGCTATGAAGTGGGCGAAGGTATCGAAAAACGTCAAGACAACTTTGCTGAAGAAGTTATGAGCCAAGTGAAAAAATAATGTTTGAAAAGCTCTCTGGGGCTTTTTTAGGGAGCACAAGCACTGTGTTCCCTATTTTTTAGAGGATATTGATTTACAAAAGGCAGTTTCTTACGCATAATAAGAGACGGTATAGTATACACTTGGAGGTTATCATGAGCAAACCGAAATATAATCGCATTGTACTGAAGCTAAGTGGCGAAGCACTAGCGGGTGATGCTGGAAATGGAATTAACCCAACTGTCATTCAATCAATTGCAAAGCAAGTAAAAGAAATTGCAGAGCTTGATGTTGAAGTTGCAGTCGTTGTAGGCGGAGGAAACCTTTGGCGCGGGAAGACAGGCAGTGATCTAGGAATGGACCGTGCAACAGCAGACTACATGGGGATGCTGGCAACAGTGATGAACTCACTGGCGTTACAGGACAGCCTAGAAACGCTTGGCATTCAGTCTAGAGTGCAAACCTCTATTGAAATGAGACAGGTTGCAGAACCATACATAAGAAGAAAAGCGATCCGTCATCTTGAGAAGAAACGTGTCGTCATTTTTGCTGCTGGAACAGGGAATCCTTATTTCTCTACAGATACTACAGCAGCACTTCGAGCAGCAGAAATTGAAGCAGATGTCATTTTAATGGCGAAAAATAATGTAGATGGTGTCTACAGTGCTGATCCTCGTACAGATGCGGATGCAGTAAAATATGATAAGCTTTCATATCTTGATGTACTTAAAGAAGGGCTTGCTGTAATGGATTCTACTGCGTCCTCATTATGTATGGACAATGACATTCCATTAATCGTCTTCTCCATTATGGAAGAAGGAAATATTAAACGTGCCGTAAACGGCGAATCAATCGGAACGATCGTGAGGGGGAAATAACGTGTCAAAAGAAGTATTGAACCAAACGAAAGAAAAAATGGAAAAAGCCGTACAAGCGTACGGACGTGAGCTTGCAACTGTTCGTGCAGGCCGTGCGAATGCTTCACTGCTTGATAAAGTGACAGTGGATTATTACGGTGCACAGACACCGCTTAACCAAATTGCGTCGATCACAGTGCCAGAAGCACGTATGCTGATTATCACACCTTACGATAAAACAGCAATCGGTGATATTGAAAAAGCGATTCAAAAGTCTGATCTTGGCATCACGCCAACAAGTGACGGAAATGTGATCCGTATTGCGATTCCTGCGCTGACAGAAGAAAGACGTAAAGAGCTTGTGAAAGTCGTAAAAAAATACTCAGAAGAAGCAAAAGTAGCTGTTCGTAACGTGCGTCGTGATGCAAACGATGATTTGAAAAAGCTTGAGAAAAATGGGGAGATCACTGAAGATGAATTAAGATCATCAACAGAAGATGTCCAAAAATTGACAGATGAATATGTCGCTAAAATTGATGACGTGACGAAAGATAAAGAAAAAGAAATCATGGAAGTTTAAGAAAAAACTATGTACAATAGATAATAGTGAAAAGACCCTCTTCATGTTTACAGGGGGTTTTTTTGTTAATACTGTTGATGACTATATTATTTAGCGGGAACGCAACCTTTTTGGGTGATGGAGGAATCTCATGCTCAATATACTCAAAAATTGGAAGAATCAGCAAACAGCAGCTTCCAACTTAGAAAGCCTGACAAAAGAAGACATATTAAATGGAGAAATTCCTGAACATATCGCCATTATCATGGATGGGAACGGAAGATGGGCGAAAAAACGTGCTCTTCCACGGGTAGCAGGTCATCATGAAGGAATGAAAGTCGTCAAGCGCATGACAAAGCTTGCAAATGAGCTGAATGTCAAAGTGCTGACTTTGTATGCTTTCTCTACGGAAAATTGGAAACGTCCAAAACTAGAAGTAGACTTTTTAATGAAACTTCCTGAAGAATTTTTAAACATCTACCTGCCTGAACTCATCGAGGAGAATGTCCGTGTGCGTTTAACAGGTGATCCAGACGGCCTCCCGCAGCATACGAAAAAAGCGGTAGAGAACGCAGTAAAGAGTACGGCGAATAACGACGGGCTCGTTTTGAACTTTGCGCTCAACTATGGAGGGCGCACAGAAATCGTCTCCGCATGCAGACAAATTTCTGAAAAGGTCAAAGAAGGTAAGCTTCGAGCAGAAGACATCACAGAAGAGATGTTTTCAGCTTATTTAATGACAGAATCTCTTCAAGATCCGGATTTGCTCATTCGCACGAGTGGAGAAATTAGATTAAGCAACTTTATGCTTTGGCAAATTGCGTACAGCGAGTTTGTCTTTACGGATGTGCTTTGGCCTGACTTTTCTGATGAGCACCTTATAGGCGCTATCGGAGAGTACCAGCGCCGCGGCCGGAGGTTCGGTGGAATTTAGAGGGTGGTGCAGATGAAACAAAGAATTTTGACGGGTGTTTTGGCAGCTGCAGTCTTTTTGCTTGCAGTTATATATGGACAGATGCCATTTACCCTGCTGATTTATTTAATGGGAAGTGTCGCTCTCTTTGAGCTTTTAAGAATGAAAAAGATCTCGATTTTCAGCTTTCCTGGTATTGTCAGCTTAATATTGCTTTGGCTTTTAATGGGCGGAGACAACAGCTTCTTCCCAAACGTGGACGCATCAAAAATGCAGATTGCTTTATTTGCAGTCTTAATACTTTTAACTTATACAGTTTTGAGCAAAAACTCTTTCACTTTCGATGAGGTTGCTTTTGTTGTATTAGCCACATTATATATTGGCGTTAGTTTCTATTATTTTATCCAAATTAGAGGCTTATATGGCATGAGTGCGATCTTCTTCGCAGCAGTGATTATTTGGTCTACTGACTCAGGAGCCTATTTTATTGGAAAATCTATGGGGAAACGAAAGCTTTGGCCAGAAATCAGCCCAAACAAAACAGTAGAAGGATTTATCGGCGGAATCGTCACAGCGGTCGTGTTGTCACTTGTGTTTCAGGCGGTTACAGGATTTTTGCCATCATATCTGCTTGTGATGTTTATTACTCTTTTACTCAGTATCTTTGGACAGCTTGGCGACCTTGTGGAATCTGCTTTAAAGCGTCATTATCACGTGAAGGATTCAGGGACAATTCTCCCTGGCCATGGCGGGATTTTGGACAGGTTTGACAGCTTTTTATTCGTTCTGCCGTTTTTATACTTACTGCTCGCAACGTTTGCCAGCTAACCTCATAGAAACTTATTGAACGAGAGAAGGAGTGGCAATTTGAAATATATTTCGCTATTAGGCGCAACAGGATCAATTGGAGAACAAACGTTAGATGTGATCAGTCAGCACCCGGACAAGTTTAAGCTGAAAGCCATGACATTTGGCAGAAATATAGCAAAGGCGATTCCGATCATTGAGCGCTTTCAGCCTGAATTCGTCGGCTGTGTAGACGAAGAAACCTATCACATGCTAAAAAATCATTCATTTGCATACGATGTGAAGCTGGCTGCTGGTGATGAAGCCAACATCGAGGCAGCGACCTATGATGCAGTGGACGTAGTGGTCAATGCACTTGTAGGAAGTGTTGGACTTGTTCCAACATTAAAGGCCATTGAACAAAAAAAGACGATTGCTCTCGCGAATAAGGAAACACTTGTGACAGCTGGTCATATAGTAAAAGAGTACGCTAAAACATATGATGTACCTTTACTTCCTGTCGATAGTGAGCATTCCGCTATTTTTCAATGCCTGCAAGGTGAACAAGCTAAAAATATTGAACGTTTAATCGTGACAGCTTCAGGTGGTAGTTTCCGAGATAAAAAACGAACTGAACTTGAAGGTGTTACGGTTGAAGAAGCGCTGAACCACCCGAACTGGTCGATGGGAGCGAAAATCACCATTGATTCAGCGACGATGATGAATAAAGGGCTCGAGGTGATCGAGGCACATTGGTTGTTTGATATCCCTTATGAACAAATTGATGTGCTGCTACATAAAGAGAGCATTATCCATTCGATGGTGGAATTTCACGACAAAAGCGTCATGGCTCAGTTAGGGACACCTGACATGAGAGTGCCTATTCAATATGCACTCACATACCCTGACAGGGCGCCGTTACAAGAAGCGAAATCATTGAACCTTTGGGAGATTGGACAATTGAATTTCCAAAAAGCGGATTTTGACAGGTATCGCTGCTTACATTTTGCTTATGAATCAGGTAAAATAGGAGGGACAATGCCTGCTGTACTTAATGCAGCAAATGAAATGGCAGTCGATGCATTTCTGAAAGGCAAAGTAACGTTCCTGCAAATTGAAGAATTGATTGAAAAGGCACTAATCAGACATCATGTGATTTCAACGCCTAGTTTGCAAGATATCCATGAAGTGGACAAAGATACACGAGACTTTGTTCAATCAATCCTCACATAAGGTGGTATGTTCGTGAATACAGTGATTGCGTTTATTATTATTTTTGGAACGCTCGTTTTTTTCCACGAGCTTGGCCATTTAATTATGGCGCAGCGCGCGGGGATTTTATGCCGCGAGTTCGCAATTGGTTTTGGGCCGAAGATTTTCTCCTTTAAACGAAAAGAAACCGTTTATACCATTAGACTTCTCCCTATTGGCGGATTTGTTAAAATGGCTGGAGAGGACCCTGAAGTTATCGAAATTAAACCAGGTCATACAGTGGGGCTCTTATTCAATGAGCAAAATGAAGTAGAAAAGATCATTTTAAATGATAAAGAAAAATATCCTGATGCACTTGTCATCGAAGTTGAGCAGATTGATTTAGATCATGCTATGAGAATCTCGGGATATGAAGCTGGAAATGAAGATATTCTGACTGGCTACAATGTCAGTCAAACAAGCTTCTATATTGCAGATGGTGAAGAAATTCAAATCGCACCATACAATCGTCAATTTGGTTCAAAAACAGTTTGGCAGCGAATTAAAGCCATCGCAGCTGGACCGATTATGAACTTTATCCTGGCGTATGTGATTTTGGTTGCTTTAGGTTTTATTCAAGGGGTAACCGTTGATGATCCTGTACTCGGTAAGCTGACGAAAGACGGCCGAGCGGCTGAGGCTGGACTCATGCAGGGAGATCACATCGTGTCCATTAACGGCGAGAAAATGAATTCTTGGACAGACGTCGTTCAAACAGTTCAAAAGAACCCTGAGAAAAAAATGAATGTCGTCATTGACCGAGATGGCAAAGAAAGCACTGTGCAGGTTGTACCAGAAGCTGTAAAAGCAGATGGGAAAAGCATTGGCCGTTTCGGATCATATCCACCAACGGAAAATGGATTTTTGAAAGTTATTTCATCTTCTGGAACAACTGTCATTTCAACGGCAGGTCTGATCTTAACGAACTTGCAAAAAATTGTCACAGGACAATTTTCACTAGACATGTTAGCAGGTCCTGTTGGAATTTATGACATGACAGGAGAAGTAGCCAAACAAGGTGTGTTAACATTAATGCAGTTTGCGGCGTTCCTCAGTATCAACCTAGGCATCGTGAATTTGTTACCGATTCCTGCATTAGACGGAGGACGTTTACTATTCTTATTTGTTGAAGCCATTCGCGGTAAACCAATTAATCGTGAGAAGGAAGCACTTGTTGTCTTTATCGGTGTTGCTTTCCTCATGCTGTTAATGTTAGTGGTAACGTGGAATGACATTCAGCGGTTATTTTTATAAAAACCATTCTCTCTTGTTTCTCATTCCGGGAAACAAGAGTTTTTGTGAGAAGTCCTATTTCATAAATGAGGTGTAACGACATGAGACAATCCCTGACTTTCATTCCAACTCTTCGAGAGGTGCCGGCAGATGCTGAGGCAAAAAGTCATCAACTCTTAGTAAGAGCTGGGTTTATTAGACAAAATACAAGTGGAATCTATCATTATCTGCCGCTTGCGCATAAAGTCATTCAGCATATTCAATCGATCGTCCGCAAGGAAATGGAAAAGGCAGGCGCAGCTGAGCTGTTAATGCCAGTGCTGCAGCAGGCAGAAATGTGGCAAGAGTCAGGAAGATGGTATACATACGGTCCAGAACTGATGCGTATGAAGGATCGCCATGGCCGCGAATTTGCGCTTGGCCCAACCCACGAAGAAGTGATCACATCACTAGTACGCAGCGAAGTGAAATCGTATAAGAAGCTTCCTTTAACTTTATATCAAATTCAATCAAAATTCCGTGATGAACAGAGACCACGCTTTGGACTGCTGCGCGGACGTGAATTTATCATGAAGGATGCATACTCATTCCATTCTTCACCAGAAAGCCTTGATGAGACATACAACAAAATGTTTACGGCTTACTCTAATGTGTTCTCAAAAGTGGGTCTCAATTTTAGACCAGTCATTGCAGATTCTGGGGCAATGGGAGGAAAAGATACGCATGAGTTCATGGCGCTCTCAGAAGTCGGAGAGGATACCATCGCTTATTCTGATACTTCCTCATATGCTGCAAACATTGAAATGGCTGAGGCTGTATATCACGGAGAAGAAGCAAATCCTGCGGACTTCAAAGAACTTGAAAAAGTCCATACGCCGCAAATGAAAACCATTCAAGATGTGGCTGGCTTTTTAGAAGTTGACCCTTCTGCTTGCATTAAATCTGTTTTGTTTAAAGCAGATGATGCGTATGTTCTCATTCTTACTAGAGGCGATCATGAAGTAAATGATGTGAAAGTGAAAAACTTGGTAGGAGCACAGCTTGTCGAGCTTGCTTCACGCGAAGAAGTGCTGAAAGTCATTGGAACTGAGCCTGGATTTGTTGGACCTGTTAAACTGGAAGCAGAAGTCGATATTTATGCGGACCTTGCTGTGAAGGGAATGACAAATGCAGTCGCTGGTGCAAACGAAGCGGATTATCATTATGTCAATGTCAATCCTGCACGTGACGTGTCAGTAAAAGAATTTACAGATCTTCGCTTGATTCAAGAAGGAGATGTTTCTCCAGATGGGGAAGGCACCATCCAGTTTGCAAAAGGGATTGAAGTAGGACAAGTCTTTAAACTCGGCACTCGTTATTCTGAGTCAATGGATGCAACTTACCTTGATGAGAATGGACGTGCGCAGCCAATGATTATGGGCTGCTATGGCATCGGTATCTCTAGAACGCTGTCAGCGATTGTTGAACAGCATCACGATGAGAAAGGAATCATTTGGCCGGAAACAGTGGCACCATATGACCTTCACCTCCTTGCATTAAATATGAAAAACGATGCGCAGAAAGAACTGGCTGAAACGTTGTACGAGCGATTAGAAGATGAAGGTTTCGACGTACTTTTCGATGACCGCCAGGAGCGTGCAGGAGTAAAATTTGCAGACAGTGATTTAATTGGACTGCCAATTCGTATTAGCTGCGGAAAACGTTCAGAAGAAGGTATAGTAGAAGTGAAGTTTAGAAAATCAGGTGAATCACATGAAGTATCTGTTGATGATCTGATTTCATTTATACGCCAAGCATAAAACGAACAAAAAAATGAAGGTACCTCCTGTAGAAAAGAGGTACCTTTCTGATTGACAAAAGGAGGGTCCTGTCTTGGATGAACAATTACCGATCACACGGCGGCAATTTCATATATTACTCAATCAGATTCAAATGACAGATGATGACCTCAGTCGTTACTTTGAAGAAGGAGAAATCGTCAAATTGACGGTGCATAAGGCGACGAAAACTTGGCATTTCCTTTTTAAATTTAAGGCGCTTTTGCCTTACAAAGTATACGCCATGTTTCTCAGCAGGCTGACAAATGCATTTTCACATATTGCACAAATCACTTGTACGATTGAAGTGAGTGATCCGCACATATCTGAAGAACTCGTGCAATCGTACTGGTCACATTGTGTGGAAGAACTTCAAGGAATTTCTCCCCCAATCATCAGCTTGCTTCAGCAGCAAAAACCATCGCTGTCAGGACATAAAATCATCATTAAAACGAAAAGCGAAACAGAGGCACTCGCTATTAAGAAGAAGTACAGCCCGATGCTCCAGGCCGCATTTAAACAAGTGGGCTTTCCAGAGCTGCAATTCGATACAGAAATTTTTGTATCAGATCAAGAGATTCAGAAGTTCAGAGAACAAAAGCTTGCTGAAGATCAAGAAAGAGCCATGCAAGCCCTCACTGAGATGGAGAAGAAAGAAAGTGAGGAGCAGAATGAAGCTCCGTCAGGCCCTCTGTTGATTGGCTATCAAATCAAAGACAATGAAGAAATTCGTACGCTTGACAGTATCATGGACGAGGAAAGAAGAATTACCGTTCAAGGCTACGTATTCGATGCAGAAACGCGTGAGCTGAAAAGCGGGAGAACGCTTTGTATCTTTAAGATCACAGATTATACAAACAGTATTTTGATCAAAATGTTTGCAAGAGAAAAAGAAGATGCTCAGCTGATGAAATCATTGAAAAAAGGCATGTGGGTGAAAGCAAGAGGAAGCATTCAAAATGATACGTTTGTCAGAGATCTTGTCATGATCGCTAATGATGTCAATGAAATGAAACCGCAGCTGAAAGAAGATACAGCACCTGAGGGTGAAAAGCGTGTGGAGCTTCATTTACATTCCCCTATGAGCCAAATGGATGCTGTCACTGGCATTGGCAGACTTGTTGAACAAGCAAAAAAATGGGGACATGAAGCAATTGCCCTGACAGATCATGCCGTTGTACAATCCTTCCCAGATGCGTATGCAGCAAGTAAAAAGCATGACATCAAAATGATGTACGGTGTGGAAATCAACTTAGTAGACGACGGGGTACCGATTGCATATAACCCAGATCACCGCTTGTTAGAGGATGCGACGTATGTCGTATTCGACGTCGAGACAACTGGACTTTCAGCTGTTTATGACACGATCATTGAGCTTGCAGCAGTGAAAATAAAAGGCGGGGAAATTATTGACCGCTTTGAGGCATTTGCAAATCCCCATCACCCGTTATCAGCGACCACCATTGAATTAACAGGTATCACCGATGATATGGTGAGAGATGCACCAGATGTCGTCGACGTCGTACGGGATTTCAAAGAATGGATTGGACAAGATATCCTTGTTGCGCACAATGCGAGCTTTGATATGGGCTTTTTAAATGCAGCGTATAAACGCCTGTTAAAAACAGATAAAGCGTCAAACCCTGTCATTGATACACTTGAACTTGGCCGGTTCCTTTACCCAGAATTTAAAAATCACCGGCTGAACACCCTTTGTAAAAAGTTCGATATTGAACTGACGCAGCATCACCGGGCGATTTATGATGCAGAGGCGACAGGCTATCTCATGCTGAAGATGCTAAAAGATGCGGCTGAAAAAGAAATTGCCTATCACGATCAATTGAATGAAAACATGGGGCAGTCGAATGCTTTCCAGCGCTCACGTCCTTACCATGCGACTTTGATTGCTCAAAATGAGACAGGTCTTAAGAATTTATTTAAGCTTGTTTCACTTTCTCATATTCATTATTTCTACCGGGTCCCGCGTATTCCGCGCTCTCAGCTTGAGAAATATCGAGAAGGTTTAATTGTTGGGTCTGCTTGTGATAAGGGTGAGGTATTTGAAGGAATGATGCAAAAGTCCCCTGATGAGGTGGAAGACATTGCAGCATTTTATGACTATTTAGAAGTACATCCGCCAGAAGTGTATCAGCACCTGCTGCAGCTTGAGCTTGTTCGAGATGAACGTGCGTTAAAAGAAATCATCACAAACATTGTCAAGCTTGGCGAAAAGCTGAATAAACCAGTTGTGGCGACTGGAAATGTACATTACCTGCATCCAGAGGACAAAATTTATCGTAAAATCTTAATTTCATCACAGGGTGGAGCGAATCCGCTGAACCGCCATGAACTGCCAAAAGTTCATTTTAGAACGACAGATGAAATGCTCGAAGCCTTCTCCTTCCTAGGAGACGAAAAAGCGAAAGAGATCGTCGTAACAAATACGCAAAAAGTATCTGAGATGGTCGAAAGCATTAAACCTATTAAAGATGATCTTTACACACCAAAAATTGAAGGTGCAGATGAAGAAATACGGGAAATGAGCTATCAAATGGCGCGCAGCATCTACGGAGATGATTTGCCGAAAATCGTAGAAGATCGCATTGAGAAAGAATTAAAAAGTATTATCGGTCATGGCTTCGCCGTTATTTACTTAATCTCTCATAAGCTCGTAAAAAAATCACTTGATGATGGATATCTCGTTGGTTCAAGGGGATCTGTCGGCTCATCTCTTGTTGCGACATTAACAGAGATTACTGAAGTGAATCCACTTGCACCTCATTATGTATGCCCAAGCTGTAAGCACTCTGAGTTCTTTAATGACGGATCTGTTGGTTCAGGCTTTGACCTTCCTGATAAGGACTGTCCTGAATGTGGAGCGCCGTATAAAAAAGATGGACATGATATTCCGTTTGAAACGTTCTTAGGTTTTAAAGGAGACAAAGTCCCTGATATTGACTTGAACTTCTCAGGCGAATATCAGCCGATCGCACATAACTATACGAAAGAGTTGTTCGGTGAAGATTATGTATACCGAGCAGGTACGATTGGTACCGTTGCAGAAAAAACAGCATATGGTTACGTAAAAGGCTATGCAGGGGATCATAACCTTCATATGAGAGGCGCTGAAATCGACCGGCTTGTACAAGGCTGTACAGGAGTAAAACGGACAACAGGCCAGCATCCAGGCGGGATTATCGTAGTGCCTGATTATATGGACATTTACGATTTCTCACCTATTCAATACCCAGCAGATGCGACAGGTTCCGATTGGAAGACAACACATTTTGATTTCCATTCGATCCACGATAACTTGTTGAAGCTGGATATTCTTGGGCACGATGATCCAACGGTCATTCGTATGCTTCAAGATTTAAGCGGAATTGATCCAAAAACGATTCCAACAGATGACCCTGAAGTCATGAAGATTTTCCAAGGGACAGAGCCACTAGGTGTCACAGAAGAGCAAATTGGCTGTAAAACAGGCACACTCGGTATCCCGGAATTTGGGACAAGATTTGTTCGGCAAATGCTAGAGGATACAAAACCAACGACTTTCTCAGAGCTTGTTCAGATTTCTGGACTATCACACGGTACGGATGTTTGGCTCGGAAATGCGCAAGAGCTCATTCACAATAAAACGTGTGAACTAAGTGAAGTAATTGGGTGCCGTGATGATATTATGGTCTATCTCATCTATCAAGGCTTAGAGCCGTCACTTGCCTTTAAAATCATGGAATCTGTTCGTAAAGGAAAAGGACTTCCTCCTGAATGGGAAGAAGAAATGAAGAATAATAATGTACCAAACTGGTATATTGATTCTTGTAAAAAAATCAAATACATGTTCCCTAAAGCCCACGCGGCTGCTTATGTGTTAATGGCTGTTCGTATTGCTTATTTCAAGGTGCATCATGCACTCCTGTACTATGCGGCTTACTTTACCGTTCGTGCGGATGACTTTGATATTGAAACGATGACAAAAGGATCGAATGCGATTCGAGCTGTTATGGACGATATTAATTCAAAAGGTTTAGATGCATCACCGAAAGAAAAGAACCTATTAACTGTACTAGAGCTTGCCCTTGAAATGTGTGAAAGAGGCTACCACTTCAAAAAAGTTGACCTTTACCGCTCAAGTGCAACAGAGTTTATCATTGATGGAGACGGATTAATACCGCCATTCAACTCCATCCCTGGACTCGGTACAAACGTTGCGTTAAATATTGTCCGCGCGCGGCAAGATGGGGAATTCCTCTCAAAAGAAGATTTACAAAAACGCGGAAAAGTGTCGAAGACCATCCTTGAATATTTAGATCGTCAAGGCTGTTTAGAAGCACTTCCTGATCAAAACCAGCTTTCTTTATTTTAATGTGATAAATAAGAGCGCCCTAAAAGGGCGTTCTTTTCTCTATATACAATAATTTTATTATGTTAACTAATAAAGATTTCCTGCTAATTGGAATTATTTTCTTATTCGTTCATATATCTTGATTTAGCGTGATGTTTTAAGAGAAGAGATTGTATGTCATTCTTTCTACCCAAATAGAGCTCAAAAGAGAATTTCGCCGTCTGAAATGTTCTCAAGCGACATATGATCATTCTGGGTACAGTCAGAAGGAGAATCAAGAGAAAACCTTCGATGAGCGTAAAGCTGATTGCTGTTTACTATGCTTATTTTTGAAACTTATTTGATTCTTTTCAAAACTGTACAGATCACGAAACAAAGGATAGAAAGGAGGCGGTTGCGTCTATTGATCAATGTTTCACTAAAAAGAAGGGGTGAGCAATAGAGAAATGGCATCTTACAACTATGTAGAGGTTTTACAAAAATCCATGCTGTTTTATGAAGCGCAGCGGTCAGGCCGGCTTCCGGAAAGTAATCGTCTTAACTGGCGGGGAGATTCTGGACTAGAGGACGGGAAGGATGTTGGGCATGACTTAACTGGCGGCTGGTATGATGCAGGAGATCATGTGAAATTTGGACTTCCGATGGCTTACTCAGCAGCCGTGCTTGCATGGACAGTATATGAATACCGAGAAGCTTATGAAGAAGCAGAATTGCTTGATGAGATCTTAGATCAAATCAAGTGGGCAACAGATTATTTTTTGAAAGCACATACAGGACCGAATGAATTTTGGGCGCAAGTAGGTGATGGAAACGCCGATCATGCTTGGTGGGGGCCAGCAGAAGTGATGCCGATGAACCGGCCAGCTTTTAAAATTGATGAACATTGTCCTGGCACAGAAGTAGCTGCACAAACTGCGGCGGCTTTAGCAGCAGGTTCTATCATTTTTAAAGAAACAGATGCGTCCTATGCAGCAAAGCTTTTGACGCACGCCAAACAGCTATATGCATTTGCTGACAAGTATCGCGGCAAATATACAGATTGTGTCACCAATGCGCAGCCATTTTACAACTCCTGGAGCGGCTATGTTGACGAACTTATTTGGGGTGGAATCTGGCTATACTTGGCGACAAATGAAGAAACCTATTTAAACAAAGCATTAAAAGCGGTAGAGGAATGGCCGAAGAATTGGGATTATACGTTTACCATGTCATGGGACAATACTTTTTTTGCTTCACAAATCTTACTAGCAAGAATCACGAAAGAAAACAGATTTATAGAATCGACAGAGCGCAATCTTGATTACTGGACCACAGGTCTTGTTCAAAATGGAAAAGTAGAAAGAATCACCTATACGCCTGGCGGATTGGCATGGCTGGATCAATGGGGTTCACTTCGTTATGCCGCCAATGCAGCATTTTTAGCCTTTGTCTATGCTGATTGGGTATCTGATCAAGAAAAGAAAAATCGATACCAATCGTTTGCGATTAAGCAAACTCACTATATGTTAGGTGATAATCCGCGGAATAGAAGCTACGTCGTTGGGTTTGGCCAGAATCCGCCGAAGCACCCGCACCACCGTACTGCACATGGCTCATGGTCTAACCAGCTGACAAATCCTCCATCTCACCGGCACACTCTTTATGGAGCGCTTGTAGGGGGTCCTAATGCACAGGATCAATATGATGATGACATCTCTGATTATATATCTAACGAGGTGGCGACCGATTATAATGCCGCCTTTACTGGAAATATCGCCAAAATGGTGCAGCTGTTTGGTCAAGGGCAATCAAAGCTGCCAAATTTCCCGCCTAAAGAACAAGTGGAGGATGAGTTTTTTGTAGAGGCAGCTGTGATGCATAACGATACAACATCTACTCAAGTGAAAGCAGTGCTGTACAACAGGTCCGGCTGGCCGGCAAGAAGCAGTCAAACACTATCTTTTAGATATTACGTCAATCTGAGCGAAGTTTTTGCAAAGGGATTCACTGAAAAGGATATTCAAGTGACAGCAGCCTACAATGAAGGCGCTTCCTTATCGCCTTTAAAAGTATATGACGCATCAAGCCGCGTCTATTTTGCAGAAATCGATTTTACGGGCGTAGCCATTTCTCCTACAGGAGAATCTGAGCATAAGAAGGAAATACAATTTCGATTATCTGCTCCAAATGGATCGAATATATGGGATGCCTCAAATGATTATTCCTATCAAGGATTAACATCCAATATGCAAAAAACAACAAAGATTCCTGTCTTTGACGATGGTGTTTTAGTATTTGGCACACTTCCAGACAAATAAAAATCAACGATTTTATTGAAAGGGTGAAGGACTTGTCAAACAAAGAACGGTTTTTAACGCTTTATCATCAAATTAAAAGCGATGCGAATGGATATTTTTCACCAGAAGGAATTCCGTATCATTCAATCGAGACACTCATTTGCGAAGCACCTGATTACGGGCATATGACAACTTCAGAAGCATATAGCTATTGGCTGTGGCTTGAGGTGCTGTACGGACATTACACAGGGGACTGGAGCAAATTAGAGGCAGCTTGGGACAATATGGAGAAGTACATCATCCCAGTCAATGAAGATGGAAATGATGAGCAGCCGCATATGAACGCTTATAATCCGTCCAGCCCAGCCACATACGCAGCAGAGAAACCATTTCCGGATCAATACCCAAGCCAGCTGACCGGTGCTCGTCCTGCTGGTCAGGATCCAATTGATAGTGAATTGAAATCAACCTATGGGACGAATGAAACGTATTTAATGCACTGGCTCCTTGACGTAGATAACTGGTATGGCTATGGCAACTTGCTCAACCCATCACATACAGCCGCCTATGTGAACACATTCCAGCGTGGTCCGCAAGAATCTGTGTGGGAGTCCATCCCTCATCCATCACAGGACGATAAATCTTTTGGTAAGCCGAATGAAGGCTTTATGAGTTTGTTCACAAAAGAAAATCAAGCTCCAGCTGCCCAGTGGCGCTATACGAATGCGACGGATGCTGATGCGCGCGCGATACAAGCGATGTATTGGGCAAAGGAGCTCGGCTATAATCGGTCAGCTTATCTTGATAAAGCGAAAAAAATGGGGGATTTCCTCCGTTACGGTATGTACGATAAATATTTTCAAACGATTGGAAGCGGGAAGCAGGGGAATCCGTATCCTGGAAACGGAAAGGGTGCCTGTCATTACTTAATGGCATGGTATACCTCTTGGGGCGGAGGACTTGGGGAGTATGCAAACTGGTCATGGCGTATCGGAGCGAGCCATTGTCATCAAGGATATCAAAATCCTGTCGCGGCTTATGCTTTATCCTCAGATAAAGGAGGCTTAAAGCCATCTTCAGCAACAGGGGCAAGCGATTGGGAAAAAACACTAAAGAGACAGCTTGAATTTTACGTATGGCTTCAATCGAAAGAAGGAGCCATAGCAGGAGGCGCAACCAATAGCTGGAATGGAGACTATAGCGCTTATCCAGCAGGAAGAAGTACTTTTTATGATATGGCATATGAAGATGCACCTGTTTACCTTGACCCGCCTTCAAATAACTGGTTTGGAATGCAGGCGTGGCCAATGGAGCGCGTAGCAGAGCTTTATTATATTTTTGTAAAAGATGGCGACAAAACATCTGAAAATGTCCAAATGGCCAAATCTGTCATAACAAAATGGGTCAGCTATGCTTTAGATTACATTTTTATTGGCAGCCGTCCTGTGTCAGATGAAGAGGGTTATTTCTTAGATGAACAAGGACAGAGAATTCTAGGAGGAACGAATGTTTCGGTTGCTACAACAAGTGCGCCTGGAGAGTTTTGGCTTCCTGGAAATATTGCTTGGAGCGGACAGCCTGATACTTGGAATGGGTTCCAGTCTGCAACAGGAAATCCAAATTTAACAGCTGTAACTAAAGATCCGACTCAGGATACGGGCGTATTAGGAAGTCTAGCCAAAGCTTTGATATTCTTTGCTGCAGCCACAAAGCAGGAAACAGGTGATTATACAGCGCTTGGTGCAAGAGCGAAAGATGCAGCCGCGCAGCTCCTAGAGGTTGCATGGAATTACAATGATGGCGTCGGCATAGTGACAGAGGAAGATAGAGAAGACTATGACCGTTTCTTTAGAAAAGAAGTGTATTTCCCAAATGGATGGAACGGGACATTTGGTCAAGGAAATCAGATTCCTGGAGCCAGCACCATTCCTTCTGACCCGCAACGAGGAGGGAATGGGGTCTATACGAGTTTTGCTGATCTTCGTCCGAAGATTAAACAAGATCCAGCATGGTCTTCACTCGAAAGTAAATATCAGTCTTCATTTAATGAAGCTACAGGCAAATGGGAGAATGGCGCACCAGTTTTCACTTATCACCGCTTCTGGTCTCAAGTGGATATGGCCACTGCCTATGCTGAATACCATCGTCTGATCAACTAAGAGGTTAAAAGCAAGCTGCCGGCTTCTAGCCGGCAGTTTGAATAGGTAATATGAATCCAATGAAGATAAGGGTGATTTCACATGGTCAAAGAAAGAAGCTTTCTTCATCATTCCTTCAATAGAGGCGAAAATGGGCAGGAAAATCTGATGTGGAAAAAAGAGGCGGATGATCGAATCTCAGAGCATAGACAAAGAGATCTTGTGATCAACGTGACAAACGGCGAAAAAAAGCCAATAGCAGGAATAGAGGTTGAAATAAAGCAAATCAGACATGAATTCGCCTTTGGTTCAGCGATGAATGATCAAGTGTTATTTAATCAACAATATGCTGATTTTTTCGTGAAGCATTTTAATTGGGCTGTTTTTGAAAATGAAGCAAAATGGTATGCGAATGAGCCAGAAAGAGGGAAAATCACCTACGAAAAAGCAGATGCGATGCTGAATTTTGCAGATCGACATCAGCTTCCAGTGAGGGGGCACGCTTTATTTTGGGAGGTAGAGGATGCGAATCCAAGCTGGCTGAGGTCACTGCCGAATCACGAAGTATACGAAGCCATGAAAAACCGGCTTGAGCATGCGGGCAATCACTTTAAGGGAAGGTTTCGTCATTGGGATGTAAACAATGAAATGATGCATGGTTCATTTTTTAAAGATCGCTTTGGGAAAAATATTTGGAAGTGGATGTATGAAGAAACGAAAAAAATTGATCCTCAAGCACTATTGTTTGTGAATGATTATAATGTGATCTCTTATGGTGAACACCATGCCTATAAAGCGCATATCAATGAACTGCGTCAGTTAGGCGCGCCTATTGAAGCGATTGGGGTTCAAGGCCATTTTGAAGAACGAGTTGATCCAGTCATTGTCAAAGAGAGGCTCGATGTCCTTGCTGAGCTTGGTCTTCCAATATGGGTCACAGAGTACGATTCTGTTCACCCTGACCCTAATAGAAGAGCGGATAACCTGGAAGCTTTATATCGCGTCGCATTTAGTCATCCAGCCGTAAAAGGAGTGCTGATGTGGGGATTTTGGGCAGGTGCCCATTGGAGAGGTGAACATGCAGCCATCGTGAATTATGATTGGTCTTTAAATGAAGCAGGACGACGTTATGAAAAGCTTCTAAATGAGTGGACGACCCAAAGAGTTGAAAAAACAGATGCTAATGGCAATGTGAAATGTCCAGCATTTCACGGAACATATGAGATTCGAATCGGTAAAGAAAGTAAAATGTTGAAACAGCAGACGATTGAACTTGATTCAAATGAACAAACACCTTTTCAACTAGACGTGATCCTGCCTCAAGAAGGATAGAGATAGATTGTGAGGAGAATGTAAATGAAAAAGTGGGATCAAAGAGTGTCTTGCTTCATACTTATAGCCGCTATATGGTCTGGCTGGTTTTCGCTTACGATGAAGGCCGCCGCTTATGTGCAGACGTCTGGTACACAATTTACGCTGAACAATCAACCATTTTACTTCGCCGGCACAAATAATTACTATTTCCATTACAAATCTAAAAAAATGGTAGATGCTGTGTTCGATGATATGAAAGCAATGAATTTAAAGGTCATACGGATTTGGGGCTTTCACGACGGGGCTCCTCAAGAAAACTCAGTCTTACAATCTAGTCCAGGCGTCTATGAAGAATCTGGTTTTCAAAAACTAGATTATGCGATTTATAAAGCAGGACAGGAAGGAATAAAGCTTGTGATCCCACTAGTGAACAATTGGGATGACTTTGGCGGTATGAATCAATATGTGAAGTGGTTCGGGGCAGGATCGCATGATGCCTTCTATACAGATCCTCGTATTCAAAAAGCTTACAAAAATTATGTGCGCTATGTATTAGAAAGAACCAATACGTTTACAGGTGTTCAATATAAAGACGATCCAGCTATTATGACTTGGGAATTAGCCAACGAGCCGCGGATGCAGTCAGATCCAACGGGAAATGTACTAGTCAAATGGGCAGATGAAATGAGTACATGGATCAAATCGCTGGATCGTCACCATCTTGTTGCAGTAGGAGATGAAGGATTCTTTCGCATACCAGGACATGAAGATTGGTTTTACGGAGGAGGAGAAGGCGTCGATTGGGACCGTTTAACATCTCTTCCTAATATCGATTATGGAACCTATCATCTGTACCCAGATCACTGGAGCAAGTCTGCTGCCTGGGGAGTGAAATGGATCGAAGACCATATCACCCGCGGGAAGTCAATCGGAAAGCCAGTTGTGCTAGAAGAGTTTGGCTATCAAAATCAATCAGCTCGTCCTGACGTATATCAGAGCTGGCTGTCAGCGGTAGAGCGGCTCGGAGGGGCTGGCAGTCAATTTTGGATTTTAACAAGCATTCAGGACGATGACTCGCTCTATCCGGATTATGACGGTTTCCGCATTATAAAAGGAAGCAGGGAGGCAGCACTTATTAGTGAACATGCGAAAAGAATGAATGAAAAGAAATGATGACGAATGCCTGCTGAATAAGGAACTGTTTATTTAGCTCACTCCAATTAGTAGTTCTTGCTTTCCAAATAGAAAATTTAAAATGCTTGTTTATCACTTTTTCTATATTTAAATTTCTTAAAATATGAAGCGGTTATGAGACCAATCATTGAATAAGGTTTTCAGAAACGATCAAGAAGCAGAAGGTATTTGGAGATTTGTTAGGAAGGAGGTGGTTATATCTATTTTTTATTTTAATTCATAAAAAAGGTATTTCCAATAACTTGACTAAATGGAAATTTCATTCTATACTCTGTAGTACAGAGTTCTTTGTGGAAGAGGAGTTTATTTATGTCTAATGAAAAATTCAATAATTCAGAAATATTAGAGAATTTATCTCATATCAAGACGATTACAAATTATAAAACAGAGTATTGTAAACAAACCAGTATTTATTTTATCATTTGGGGCCTCATTTGGATAATGGGATATTCAATACCTTTACTTTTTGCTCATTCAATAACTGCAGGTGTCTTTTGGCTTATTTTAGGCATTGCGGGCTGGGTTATCACTTTAACTACATATTTTAAACAAAAGAAAATGATACCAATGCCCTTGTTTTTAAGAACTCAATTACAATACACATGGCTTGGTATTGGAATTATTTTAGGTATCTTTATTTTTTTAATATGTGTTGGTTTATTACCATATACATTAAATAATTTACCCTTTTATGTTGTTTTATTGGTTTCTATCATGTATTTACTCTTAGGTATTGTTCTGGCTAAAGAGATCTTTATTATGGGGTTCTGGCTAAGTGTTTTAGGTGTAACTACATTTTTATTATTTCCTAGTTTAATGAACATTATCTTCGCTTTTATTGGTGGAGGAAGTTTGTTATTAACTGGTGTGATTTTAAAAAGAAAAGGACAAGGAAATGAGTAATGTCAATAGTTTAAATGATTTAATCCATCCAAAAGTTCGGTTAGGGATTATGAGTTTATTAATGATTTATGAAAAATGTGATTTTAGCTTCTTAAAAGCCTCTTTATCTGTAACAGACGGTAATTTGGGCTCGCATTTAAAAAAATTAGAGGATGCAGGCTATGTGCTAATTACAAAGACATTTGTGGATAAAAAACCAAAAACAATCGTTAGTATAACAGATTTAGGAGAGCACGCCTACAAAGAATATTTGAGTGTTATTGAAGCCATTTTAAAAAATAAATGACATGGAAGGAAAGGGTGCCGAATGTTGAAAATAGAAAGCGTCAGTAAAAAATACGGGACTACCCAAGCGTTAAAAAGTATTACATTAACGATTCCAGAAGGAGTTTGTTATGGATTAATAGGTCCAAATGGTTCTGGTAAATCAACCTTGATGAAAATTATATCTCACATCATTAAATCTTATGAAGGCAGAGTTGAGCATGTTGGTGAGTCTAAGAGTGCGCTCGGCTACATCCCGCAAGACATCAGCTTAGAGGAAAAATTAACAGCTAAAGTAAATATGGAGTTTTTTGGACAAATTTATGGTTTGAAAGGGAAAACATTAGAAGAAAGAGTAGAAAAAACACTAAAAGATGTAGGATTGTGGGAAAGAGCAAATGATATAGTTGAAAGCTTTTCAGGAGGAATGAAACGTCGTTTGAATATTGGCTGCGCTCTCATGCATGCTCCTAAGTTAATTCTTTTAGATGAACCGACAGTGGGGGTAGATCCTCAATCAAGACGTTATATTTTCGACATCATTAACAAATTGAAGGAAGAGGGAAGAACTATTATCTATGTTAGTCATTATATGGAGGAAATAGAGAGTTTATGTGATTATGTGGCTTTCATTGATAAAGGGAATATTGTTGAAGAAGGCAAAATAGATGAGCTTTTGAATCGTTACGCAGAAACATCTGTCTTTTTTGAATCTATGATTCCTAATAAAACATTAACTAGTCTCGGGTATGATTTTGTTACTCATCAAGGTGGAGTGTTAGTTAAAACTACAAAACCATTAGATACTTTAGAAGATTTGGCTAAACTGAGTAAAAAGGAATCATTGGTTCCCCAACAATTATCTTTGTACAGACCGAGACTTGAAGATGTCTTTTTTCAATTAACAGGAACAGATTTACGTGATCAATTACAATAAAATGTCTTTATGAATGAAAAGCACTCTCGTAAATCAAAATAACTTAAAAGAGTAACTAATGTAGAAAGAGCATAAATCTAACGAACAGAATTAATTTGTGTGTACCGTAGATTTAAAATCATACGTAATTAGTCAACATTATGTGACTAATTCTAATTCGTCACATCCACAAATGGTAAAATAAATAAAAAATGTGATTATTTAAGAGTTATATAGAAGGGAATCAAATGAATATAACGGGAGTGATGTTTATGTGGCCATTAGTCCGCATCGAATCTATAAAACAGGTGAAAGATCGATCATTGTTGTTCTGGACCATTTTATTACCAGTTGCTTCAATTATTCTTTTAATAGAATTATTTACATCAGGTAGTTCTCAAGCACAAAAAACATTAGTTGCTTCTCAATCAGTGACAGGGATGAGCGTGTTTTTCTCCACATTTGTCATTATTTCAATTGTCATTAGTTTTGTAAAAGATCGTGAGAAAGGAATTGTGGCAAGGCTAGCAAGTACTCCTTTACAGCCGCATCATTTTTTTCTTGGAAAGTGCGTTCCATTTTTTATCATTATCTTATTTCAAGTTTTGTTGTTAACCATTTTAGGGGTTTATTTATATGGTATTGAAATAACACAATACAGCTCGTATTTCTTAGTAGTTGTCCTATTATCAATGCAAGTGACTTCATGGGGAGTTGCCATCGCCGCATTTGCTAAAACTGAGAATACAGGCCTAGTGATGACAAACATGATTGCTTTAGGGACAGCAGTTGCTTGTGGTTTATGGACTCCATTTGATCAATTACCTAGTTATCTCAAAATAATTGGTATGCTCTTCCCGCAATATTGGGCACATCAAGGCTTAGTGCAATCAGTATCAACACTACCAGGGGGAGAGAATTTGATCTTAGTAACAGCAGTCCTTATAGGCTATACACTGTTAGGGTTTATTCTTTCGTTGGTTGGCTATAAAAAATATATAAAGCGAGCAAGAGGCTAGTCTCTAAAAATTTCAGCTAAATGTTATGCACCGCAAAATCAATGCATGTATGCTGTCTGAAAAAAGGAGTGAGTCAATGTTAAGTGAAGAGTTAGAACTGTATGTTGAAAGTTGTTTTCGGCCATATAAAAAAGACAAAACATATGAAGAAAAGAAAAAAGAATTATTAGAGCTGCTTGGAAATGTTAAATTAAAACTCGAAAATGATGGATTAAAAGATGCAGAGGTTCAGGATATGCTTATTGAAAAGCTTAAATCAGGCGAAATAAGCATTGATAATCATACATTAGTAATTGATGAACATAACCGCGTAGAGCATGTGAAAAAAATATTTGTTAATGCTGATTTAGATTGGTTAACGTTTATAAATGTTAAATATAAGTTATGCGATTTTAAGGGGCTATCGATTGTACAAAAAGTAATGAGCCATTTAGATTTTAATGGGTGCTATCTGAGAAAAGTTAATATTAGCCATTCTGAAATTTCCTCATCTACCTTTGAAAAGAGTGATTTGACTCAATCTCATTTTGAACATTGTGAGATAACGAATTCATCCTTATATGGCTGTCATTTACCCAACATTAGTATTGATGAATCATCTTTAATAAATGTTTTATTTGAAAATTGTTATTTTAAAAACATTTCTTTTGAGAATTCTAAATTAATCAATGTTAATTTTAAATCATGTACGATTAAAAAATTAAACTTTATTGGAGTGACAATGGATAAAATGACTTATCATATTTTAGAAGGAGAAGGGGCAGATTTAAGCGGTGTGGAAGTAATCGATATTTAATACAGTGGGGGCTATTGAGAAAAATCTCAATAGCCTTTTTTTGTTTTATTCACTATCTCTTGCTGTCCCATTAACATGATATGGATGCAAGGTTTTCGTTAAGCAAAATAAATGTGGAAACTTTATTTTCAAATAAAAAATGCCCACCCACCTAGCTAAGTCTGCTTCGCTAGGTGGGCGAGCGATCTTTTCAATGATATGTCGAAAAAACTAAAGTTGATTAGAAAGTTGAAGAACTTGAGATGATTGTTGTGCAAGTGCAGCGCGCAGCCATTGGTTCGAATAAATGTTGACCTTCCCCATGTACCTTAGCAGCCAAAGCAGTTGGGATTGTAATTTTAGTCATCTTTAGACCTCCTTAGTTAAAATTTATCAACATAGATATGTAGTTGATATATTACATATGATGGTTCATAAGTCTTTATTTGTCAATATCCGAGTGTGAAAGTTTTATATTTTCTGAAAAGTCCGTTGATACCACCGGAAAAATGTGGTTTAATATGACTATGGAAAATAATACTATATTTAAAATTTAATGTATTTTAAGGTTTTATATGGTCTTTATGTTATTTTTGGATTAAAGGTTGGTGTTAATTTGGATCAAATATTTTGGGTATTTAGATATTAAGTTAATTAAATGTATGAAAAAAGTTGAGGTTACTATGTTATGAAGAACTCAAATAGAAGATTACTATTTCTATTATAAGTTTGATTAATTTAGATTTTCACCATTCACTGATAATCAAGAAAGAGAAAAGAGGGAGGGGATCTTTATGAGTATTCATTATGTCGGGATTAGAGAACCAATAAAAGCCTATTTAGAGAAGATGAAAGTTGAGTATGAAGACTATCCTGTTCAAATAATTGATTTGGGCGGGGCTGTTAGTTATGACAAAGAATACTTTATAAATAATACTGATTTTCAAACGGAAACGATTATTTTATCTAATAGAAGGCATACTGTAGAGGATGAACTAGGTTCTCTTGAAAGTGAATTATTGAAAATCTATCAGAATAGCATACTTTATAGGACTTCACCGCTTGATATTAATATAGAACTTTATAGAGGATGGGCAGGTGCTACTGGTAAATTAATAACTGCATTTTCTCCCGAGGGAGTTAATTGGATCAATACAAAAGATGTTGTAAAGGCATGTTTGATCCCTAAACAGGATGTTAGGAATCGCGCTGGAAAGGCATATGATTTAACAGGACCAGAGTTAGTAAGTATGAGTAGGCTGAAGGATATATTTGAAGAGGATTTAAACATGAAAATTGAATTGTATTGTAAAAGTAAAGAAGAGGTCATATCAATTTTGTCCCAGAACAATATGCCTTTAGACGTATTAGAATGGTTAGCCGAATTTCAAGAAGCTTCTTCTTCAAAACATTTACAGCCATTTACGAACACGCTGGAACAAATAATTGGTCACCCCCCAAATCAGGCACAATTATCTAAAATACAAATTAATTATTCTTAAAGGAGGAATAATATATGTTTGTCAAAGATCAAGAAATGACGAGGTATAAATTAGCACCACACATTACGCTAGGTAAACTAGAAGACAGTTTGATTGGTTTAAAAGCGCAAACTGTCACCAAAATTGAAGGTGACGGAATTATTGAATTTATTCAAGAAATTTCTAATTATCTTACGGAAGATAATGGGGTTTCCATTAAAGAGCTGGAGGAGAATTTCGAAGTAGAGAGTGATCAATTAAAACATGTCCTCGAATTTTTAGTTGCGAACGGAATGTGTGTTAAGACGGATATGACCTTTGATTTAACTGCGCTTTTTTCTTATGAAAGAGCCGGTGGACAAGTATTGGTTGAAGATATACTAGATCGTTTAAAAACAGGGATTGTTGAAGTTATTACGCGAGATCATAACCCAGTTG
The DNA here is from genome assembly GCF_038627085.1 of Bacillus sp. FSL M7-0791. Classification (NCBI taxonomy): domain Bacteria; kingdom Bacillati; phylum Bacillota; class Bacilli; order Caryophanales; family Bacillaceae; genus Bacillus; species Bacillus sp. FSL M7-0791. The sequence continues at coordinate 1,581,267 of NZ_CP152022.1, forward strand.
CTGCTGAATTCATTCGTCATTTGCAAGCGGCAGGGCTACAAGTAGTGCTTAAAGGAGAATTAAATAAGCAGCCAGATATCAGGGTTGCTATTGGCAACTCTCATTTAGATCCGATTTTTGAAGAAATAAATGATCTGGCATTAGAAGACCATGTCCCTTGGTTAAGCATTGTGCCATATGATGGACAGACATCTTGGGTAGGTCCATTTTTCTTGCCACATCAATCAGCTTGTTTACATTGCTATAACCTTCGAAAATCAGCAAATTTTTCTGACGAAGTATTGCGATCAGACTTAATGAAAATAAAACCTATAAATCCTGAAAAGAAACCGGTTTATCATATGCCGATTAATTTAGTTCAAATCGGAATTGCAAGTAATTTAATTTTAGAATGGCTCACACTAAAAGATTACGCACCAAGTGCAACACCAGGTGGATTTACAACAATTAATTTAGATGATAAAGGTGTCTCATGTAATCATCATCGTGTTTATCGAGTTCCTAGATGCCCAAAGTGTTCCCCAGCTGCAGATACAGGTTTTCCTCAAGTTTGGTTTCATGGTGAGGTGAATAATTAATTATGGCTAATAAATGGACAACGTTAGAAGAGTCATGGGAAATACTCGACCAATTGGCAGATCCTTATGTTGGGATAGTCCGTAGAGAGTATAGAAAACTCAGAGACGTTGATGATATATGGGGTCATTCATATGGAGCGCATGGTACAGACAGCAATATTTTATTTGGAATACCATCTAATTCATATAATGGGGGAGGATCTGCTAATCCAGCTGCAGCCAGATTAGCAGCTATAGGTGAAACGGTGGAAAGATATAGTGCCGCTTATTTACCTTTAAACTCTGATGTTGTATGTTTTGGTACTCAAAAGGACTTAATCAATGAAGGCAAATCAGTAATTGGCTTTGATAAGTGGGAGATGTATGCTGTCACTCAATATGAAGACCCGAATTTTCCTCATGATAGGTGGAATGAAGATACAAAATTATGGTGGAGAAAAGGTCATATTGCTGAAAATAATGAAGAAGTTTGGACGCCTGCTCAATTAATTCATATTGCCAACTATACTGAGTGGCCAGGAGACCCCAATATTGGTCATGCAACTAGTAATGGACTAGCTTGTGGTATTACATATCAAGAAGCGGCAATCTCAGGTTTATTTGAAACAATTGAAAGAGATGCATTTATGCTTACTTGGTACAATAAGTTAAGTTTACCGCAGATCGATATTAATACCTCACCTAGATTAAAACACTTCTATGAAAGATATATTAAACCTACTTCTCTTGATTTGCATTTAGTAGACATGAGCTCTTTTTCTGGTGTTCCTACTATTTTGGCAGTGATAAGAAATCCTCATACAGATTTAGCTCCATTTGCTATTGGCGCGGCCTCTGCTCATTCAATTGAAAGAGCATGTGAGAAAGCTGCAATAGAGGGAATGTATACAAGAACTTGGGTAAAAACAGAACAACGATTAGGGAACGCCTTAGTGGATGTAGATTATCATCGAGATATTAACAGTTTTGAAGATCATATTAAACTCTATGCGGGAACAGCTATTGTGAAAGAAGCTGATTTTTTAACAGCGAGTGAGAAATTAGTGGACGTTAAAGACTATACACCGTTTGATGATCGTTCTCCAGACATTTTATGGACTAACCTTGTCAGTCATTTATCAAAACAAGGATATCATGTGGCAACTTTTGATTTAACCAGCCCTGATATAAAAGATGCTGGTGCCTATGTCGTAAAATCAATTATTCCTGGATATAAACCGATTGACGTTCTTTATAGAGGTAGAATGTTGGGCGGAGAACGAATTTTAAAACATTCTTATCATTTAGGTTTAGTAGATAAACCTTTTAAGTTAGAAGAACTGAATCCAATTCCACATCCATTTCCTTAATATCGTAGAAAGGTGATTAAATATATGAATAGTATTGAAAGACATGCTACTAATTTGGCTGATGTTGTGTATGGAAACGAAGCATTACGGTTTGATGATCCTTCTGAAAATTGGTTTGAGGCAACAAAAATCTATAGGGGTTCAATGGCATGGGACGCACCTGGTGTTGCAGGGCTGCTACGATCTCAAACTTTGCAAAAGATTGCTACACATGCAAGTAAAAGATTTGATGACCTACCTTTAATTTTACTGCCTAAACCATTAAATACAAATATAACTTTAGATGATGTCATTAAGGAACGAAGAAGTGCAGATTATTTTAGCGGGGGGAGTGTTTCATTAGAACAACTCTCAACAGTTTTACAGAAGAGTTATGGATTGGTAGAGCGTAAAGAAGGACCTAGACGCCCTATACCATCTGGCGGGGCACTTTATCCTCTAGATCTATTTATTGTAGCCAATAAAGTGGATTCTTTAGACAAAGGTATTTATCATTTCGATCCGTATAGAAAAGGATTGACTAAAATGGGTGATTACTCTGAAAAAGAATTTGAGAAAATAATGTTACAAGAAGAATCCGTTCAAGATTTTGCATTTGCTGTAGTCATTTCAGCTAATTTTTGGCGTTCTCGATTTAAGTATGGACATCGTTCTTATCGCTTCGTTTTTATGGAGGCAGGACATGTCATGCAAAATATGATTTTGCTATCTACTGCACAGAAGATTAATAGCCGACCATTCGGAGGGTTTATCGATGATGAGTTAATGGAACTGATCGGTGGATTTAATGGAGTAGATGATGCCCCAATTTATACATTGATTGCGGGTACTTAAATAGATGATTTCAATGGTAGCAGCTTTAGGGATCCTCATTCACTTTTTGGGTCCCTTAAGCTCTAAAATGGTGATCAAAATCAAGAGAGATAAACCAATATCCGATCGAAAGTTAATAACATATATCACTCCTCAGAGGAGCTATGATGGATTCACGATTATCGGAGCTTCTATATGCTGTGGAGCATTTTCTCAAGAGCTCTTAGTTGAAATTTCTAATAATAAAAATGTGTATGGTGTTTTATTCTTCTTTTTATTAGGTGTCCTATTACCGTCATTTCTATGGAAATTAAAAAACAAAGTTGTTGCATTTAGAGGCAGATATGTTGTCAATGTTGATTCAATCATTTTTCTTCCATTAACGGCTCTATCAGAAGAATTGATTTGGCGGTTCTTTCTTCCGTTATTATTACTAACAAATTCTGTGGAGTCTGTAGCGGTATCGATCTGTATCAGTTCAATAGGATTTATCTTACTGCATATACCAATAGGCGGTGTTAAGTCTATTGCTTATATGTCGCTTTTTACATTAATCACTGTTATTTCATACTTAACATTTGGTATTCTAGCAGCGATAGCATTTCATATTTCACATAATCTGTTCATTCATTTTTTTCAACCTCTCAAAATAAAGAACTTCAAAACGAAACCTCCCGTATTATCTGAAACTGATTGGTGAGACTTTTATAAAGGTGGTAAACCCTGTGACAATACAAGAAAAGATAAAAGAGCTTAAAGGAAAAAGAGCTCTGGCGCAGTCATGGTTTTTGGATCCAGAAAAAAGAAAAATAAGTTCAAATTATGATAATCGAGAAACGCCATTTACTCGATGTCTATCAGCTGAAACTTTTATTTCTTATTATCAACTAACATTCAAAAAAAACCCTGCCTCTATTTTAGATATAGGATGTGGACAAGGGCAGATGCTTGAGTATTTATCTAAGCAATTACCTCTAGCTGATTTGACTGGAATTGATTCATCTGAAGAAGCCATACACTGTGCAAATCAATTGAATATAAAAGCTCATTTTATTTGTACAGATATCAAAAATTTTTCATCACATGCGAAAAGTTATGATGCGATTTTAATACATCTGTGTTTTGGGCTATTTGAAGATCCTTTAGCATTATTAGAACAGTTACTTCCTTACTTATCAAATGAATCGATTATTTATATAGTTGATTTAAATCGAGATAGTATAGAAAGTGGATTGAGTTCAGTTCAGAACAAAGAAGAAGAACTGTATTTATATGATCAATATCACGCCTCATTGACATTATCTGAGTTCGAGCAGTTACTCACCTATATGACCAAAACTAGAAAAGATATGATGTATAAGATTGGTACTTCTATAATTGGAGGATTTAGCCCATTTAGTATGGAATTTTTATCGTTAATAGGAAATGAAAATTTACAACAAACGTTAAGGCAAGTTCCAGATGAATATAGCAATTCAGCACAGAAGACACCTTTACTTTTACATGCATGGCTGATTAAACAGTCTGGATAAATTCATTCCATATAAACATGGTTCTTTCTCTATGTATAATATGAAGGTTATCCGTTCAGTCTCCGCCTGTTCTTCGGGGAGTTCAATATGAATGATTTTTACATTGCTATTCCCTAAAAATTAGAACGCGGTTCTCTGAAGTGAGTGAGCAAAGGCAAAGTGCTTATTTCTTTAACGTTAAAGTACTTATCCATTAGGGGGTTTGAAAAATTTGAAAGTGATGGCTGTTTACTGAAACACTCTTTGCTTCTATATAAATAACCATACTGTGTCATACAAAATGTTTTTTGGAAACAGAGATTGCTTAGTGTAGATGTTACTTTCTTTCATAGGGGGCTCTGTTCTTCGCTCATTGCATTCAGGTGCATTATTACCAGCCCGTTTTGTTCAGAGTGGCTTTCCGTTTATATATAAAGGAAGAGAGAGGCATTAATGGTACTGAACATGCTGCAGTAATCGTTGAGCAAGTACCTATTATTATAAGGAGGAACTTCATTTGCATAAAAAAATTGGATATGGTATAGTTTTTATGGAAATGCTAACGATTACCGAGACAAGAGTGGGGAAACCCGCTCTTTTGTATTGAACAGGCAATTTTTGTCTCGACATTATTCATCCGTTTTCTGCTCCCCCTGCTCACATAAAGCAGGGTTTTTATGCAGAATGATTGATAAGAGCGTTTATCGAAAGCACAAGGAGGAAGAGAATGAGCAAAAAAGTAGTGGATGTCGTAAGCGAAATGGTGCAGCCAATTTTAGATGGCTTACAGCTTGAACTCGTTGATGTTGAATTTGTCAAAGAGGGTCAAAACTGGTTCCTTCGCGTGTTTATTGACTCTGATAAAGGTGTCGATATCGAAGAGTGTGCCAAAGTGAGCGAAGCCTTGAGCGAAAAGCTTGATGAGGCAGATCCGATTAGCCAAAACTACTTTCTTGAAGTGTCCTCTCCTGGAGCGGAGCGCCCATTAAAGAAAAAAGCTGATTTTGAAAAAGCACTTGGAAAAAATGTTTTCATGAAAACATATGAACCAATTGATGGTGAAAAAGCATTTGAAGGTGAGCTTACAAGCTTTGATGGTGAGATTGCAACAGTGACAGTGAAGATCAAGACAAGAAAGAAAGAGATCAATATTCCATACGAAAAAATAGCTAACGCAAGATTAGCAGTTTCGTTCAATTAACCTTTTCATTGATATAAGGGGGAACCATAAAAATGAGTAGTGAGTTGTTAGATGCCCTGACTGTTCTTGAGAAAGAGAAGGGTATTAGTAAAGAAATTATCATTGAAGCGATAGAAGCTGCACTCATTTCTGCATATAAGCGTAATTTTAATCAAGCACAAAATGTTCGTGTTGATTTAAACCGCGAAACGGGAACAATTCGTGTGTTCGCAAGAAAAGATGTTGTAGATGAAGTGTATGATTCTCGCCTTGAAATCTCTGTAGATGATGCAGCCAATATTAACCCGAATTACATGGTTGGTGACGTCGTTGAAATTGAAGTCACACCAAAAGACTTCGGACGCATTGCAGCTCAGACAGCGAAACAAGTTGTGACGCAGCGAGTGAGAGAAGCAGAGCGTGGTGTGATCTACACTGAGTTCATCGACCGCGAGGAAGACATTATGACGGGAATCGTTCAGCGGATTGACAGTAAATTTATTTACGTGTCACTTGGCAAAATCGAAGCCCTTCTTCCTGTCAATGAACAAATGCCAAATGAAGAATACAAACCACATGACCGCATTAAAGTGTTCATTACAAAAGTAGAAAAAACAACAAAAGGACCACAAATTTATGTGTCTAGAACACATCCAGGTCTTTTAAAGCGTTTATTTGAAATTGAAGTACCAGAAATTTATGATGGTACTGTAGAGCTTAAATCGGTTGCTAGAGAAGCTGGGGACCGTTCTAAAATATCTGTTCGTACAGATGATCCTGATGTTGATCCAGTTGGTTCCTGTGTTGGACCAAAAGGCCAGCGTGTACAAGCAATTGTCAATGAGCTAAAAGGCGAAAAAATTGACATTGTCCATTGGTCTAATGATCCGGTTGAATTTGTTGCCAATGCGCTCAGTCCATCAAAAGTACTTGATGTCATTGTGAATGAAGAAGACAAGGCGACAACAGTCATTGTCCCTGATTATCAGCTGTCATTAGCGATTGGTAAAAGAGGTCAAAATGCCCGCCTTGCAGCGAAGCTGACCAGCTGGAAAATCGACATTAAAAGCGAAACAGATGCAAGGGAACTCGGTATTTTCCCAAGAACTGAAGACTCTGAATCTCTTTTCTTAGAGGCTGAACCAGTAGCTGAGGAATCTGACGAATAAGAGGTGATATTAAAGGTGAAAAGCCGAAAAAAAATCCCGCTTAGAAAATGCGTCGTGACGGGAGAAATGAAACCAAAGAAAGAACTGATCCGTGTTGTTCGTTCTAAAGAAGGAGAAGTGTCTGTTGACGCTACTGGAAAAATGAACGGACGCGGAGCTTACCTTTCTCTCGATAAAGAAACCATTCTTGCGGCAAAGAACAAACGCAGTTTACAGCAGCAATTTCAGACACAGATTGACGAACACATATTTGAAGAATTACTAGAACTAGCTGAAAAGGTGAAAAAACCTAATGAATGAATCTGAATGGTATCCTTTGCTTGGTCTAGCAAATCGAGCTCGTAAAGTCGTGTCAGGAGAAGATCTGGTGATCAAAGAAATTAGACATGCGCGTGCTAAGCTGGTTCTTCTTGCAGCAGATGCCTCAACTAACACAGAGAAAAAGGTATCTGACAAATGCAAATTTTATAATGTTCCGGTTAGAAAAGTTGAAGACCGTTCCGTTCTCGGACGTTCTATTGGGAAAGAAGCTCGCGTAGTTGTCGCTGTCACTGACCAAGGCTTCGCTAAGAAGCTCATAAGCTTGCTCGATTAATTTATTTGGGGGTGAACGAATGGCTAAAGTGAGAGTATATGAATACGCAAAAGCCATAGATGTTTCAAGTAAAGATATTATAGCAGCGCTTAAGGATATGAACGTGGAAGTGAACAACCACATGGCGACGCTTGAAGACGACACTGTGAAAAAGCTAGACGCTATCTATAAAAAAGCCAAAGCAAAAGAGACAGCTAACGAGAAACCCGCAGAACAAAAAAAACAATCATCTAACAAAAACAATGATAGAAAGAAGAATGACGTGCAGAATAATCAATTTAATAAAAACAAAAAAAACAACAACCAAAATAAAAACAAAAATAAACGCGGTGGAAATAACAAACCGCAGCATCAGCAAGCTAGACCTGTGAAGCCTAAAAAAGAGCTTCCTGAAAAAATTGAATTTACAAATTCAATGACCGTCGGCCAGCTGGCTGATGAGCTTGGAAAAGAAACAGCTGAAATCATCAAAAAGCTGATGATGCTTGGTGTCATGGCAACGATCAACCAAGAACTTGATAAAGATACAGTTGAATTAATCGCTTCTGAATATGGTGTTCCAGTAGAGGAAGTCATTATTTTAGAAGAAACTGAACTTGAAAAGTATGAAGTTGAAGATAAAGAAGAAGATATGCAAGTACGCCCTCCAGTTGTAACGATCATGGGACACGTTGACCACGGGAAAACAACTCTTCTTGACAGCATTCGTAAGACAAAAGTCGTCGAAGGCGAAGCAGGTGGAATCACGCAGCATATCGGTGCATACCAAATTGAAGAAAACGGCAAAAAAATTACGTTCCTTGATACACCTGGACACGCAGCATTTACAACGATGCGTGCACGTGGTGCCGAAGTAACGGATACGACAATTCTAGTCGTTGCAGCAGATGATGGTGTCATGCCTCAAACAATTGAAGCGATTAACCATGCGAAAGCGGCAGAAGTGCCAATCATTGTCGCTGTTAACAAAATTGACAAACCAACAGCGAATCCTGACCGCGTGATGCAGGAATTAACTGAGCATGGTCTTGTACCAGAAGCTTGGGGCGGCGAAACCATTTTCGTTCCACTATCTGCGAAAACAGGTGAAGGCATTGACGAATTGATCGAAATGATCCTTCTTGTCAGCGAAGTAGCAGAACTGAAAGCCAACCCTAATCGTGCGGCAAAAGGGACTGTCATCGAGGCTGAGCTTGATAAAGGAAGAGGTTCTGTTGCAACCCTTCTTGTTCAAACAGGTACACTTCATGTAGGTGACCCAATCGTTGTCGGAAATACATTTGGCCGTGTACGTGCAATGGTCAATGACATCGGCCGCCGCGTGAAAACAGCAGGACCATCTACACCTGTTGAAATCACTGGTTTAAACGATGTACCGAATGCAGGGGATCAGTTCCTCGTATTCAAAGATGAAAAAACAGCTCGTCAAGTCGGTGAGGCGCGTGCTTCTAAACAGCTGGACGAACAGCGTTCAGATAAAGCAAAATTATCTCTAGACGACCTATTTGAGCAAATCAAACAAGGTGACGTAAAAGATATCAACTTGATCGTGAAAGCAGACGTACAAGGCTCTGCTGAAGCATTAACAGCAGCTCTTCAAAAAATTGAAGTCGAAGGCGTAAAAGTGAAAATCATCCATACGGGTGTTGGAGCGATTACAGAATCAGACATCATTTTAGCAAGTGCTTCTAATGCCATCGTGATTGGCTTTAACGTACGTCCTGATGGAAATGCGAAGAGCACAGCTGAGACTGAGAACGTTGATATCCGCTTGCACCGCATTATCTATAAAGTCATCGATGAAATTGAAGCTGCGATGAAAGGAATGCTTGACCCTGAATATGAAGAAAAAGTCATCGGTCAAGTTGAAGTTCGTCAAACGTTCAAAGTATCTAAAATCGGTACAATTGCTGGCGGCTATGTAACTGAAGGAACGATTACAAGAGATAGCGGAATCCGCTTAATCCGTGACGGCGTCGTTATTTTTGAAGGCGAAGTTGACGTGTTAAAACGATTTAAAGATGATGTGAAAGAAGTTTCACAAGGCTATGAATGTGGTATTACCATTAAGAAATACAATGATATCCGTGAAGGTGATGTCATGGAATCATTCGTTATGCAAGAAATCGAAAGAAAATGATCGGTTATACCGAATGTGAGTGCATGATCTATGATGCATCCTCACTGAAGGAAAAACGTGCGGTTCTTCAGCGAATATTGACAAGAACGCGTCATAAATTCAATGTAACCATTGCTGAAATGGATTACCAGGATACATGGCAGCGTACATCAATCGGGATCGCCGTGATTTCCTCATCTCGGGTTCAAGTGGAAAAGGAGCTTCAGCGTGTATTAAGCTTTATCGATTCTTTTCCTGAAATTGAACGAACGATCACGAAAACTGAGTGGTTTTAATTAGAGGTGATAAGATCATGAGTATGAGAGCAACCCGTGTGGGTGAGCAAATGAAAAAAGAATTGGGCGACATCTTAGGCAGAAAGCTAAAAGATCCAAGAATCGGCTTTTTGACTGTAACTGATGTCGAAGTATCCGGTGATTTGCAAATTGCAAAAGTCTACATTTCTGTTCTTGGCGACGAGAAGAAAAGAGAGGAAACCTTAAAAGGTCTTGCAAAGGCTAAAGGGTACATCCGCTCTGAAATTGGCAATCGAATCAGACTTCGCAAAACACCAGAACTGCATTTTGAATTCGACGAATCTGTAGATTACGGAAATCGAATTGAAAGCCTGATTGCTGAATTAAACACAAAAGATCACGAATAAGACGTTGAAATAAGGATAGGCGATGATCGTCTGTCCTTTTTCATCGTTTATGAAAGGAGAGAACGCAGATGATAAATGGTGTTCTTTTATTACATAAAGAAAGAGGCATGACCTCACACGACAGTGTGTTTAAAGTAAGAAAAATTTTGCACACAAAAAAAGTCGGCCATACAGGCACCCTCGACCCAGAGGTTTCAGGTGTTCTGCCTATTTGTATCGGAAGAGCAACGAAGATTGTAGAATACTTAACAGATAAATCGAAAACGTATGATGCGGAGATCACGATTGGCTTTTCTACAACAACAGAAGACCAAACAGGTGAGATCGTAGAAGAAAAAAAAGTGGAAAAACCGATCTCAGAAAAAGAAATTGATGAGGCGCTGAAGCAGTTTGAAGGAACCATTGAACAAATTCCTCCCATGTTTTCTGCTGTGAAAATTGACGGGAAAAAGCTCTATGAATATGCAAGAGAAGGCATTGAAATTGAGCGGCCGAGCCGAGAAATTACTATTCACCGTATCGAGCGGACTACACCTGTCACATATGAGGATGGTAGCGTGTCATTTAGGTTTACCGTTCTATGCTCAAAGGGAACGTATGTGAGGACCTTAGCGGTTGATATCGGGAAGAAACTAGGGTTTCCAGCCCACATGTCACATCTCATTCGTACAGGGTCTGGTGATTTTACACTTGATGAATGTATCACGCTGGATGAGCTGCGAGATATAAGCGAGGAAGGAACTGTAGATGAGCACCTTGTCCCGATCGAGCGTGCGCTCAATCATTTGCCGAAATGGGAGATAAATGATACATTAGCAAGTAAAGTGGAAAACGGTGCAGTCCTGCCAATGCCTGATGAATTTGCTCATTTCGCAGAGGCGGATCGTGTCGCTGTTTTTGCTCCTTCAGGCCGTTGTCTGGCGATATATATGAAGCACCCGACCAAACAGAACCTGATGAAGCCGGCGAAGATCTTATCTCAGGACAAGCAATCTTAAAGAAAAGGTGACATCTCGTGAAGACTATACATATTTCACACCCACATACATTGAATCAAAAGGATCAAGTTCCGTCTGTTATGGCTTTAGGGTACTTTGACGGTGTTCACCTCGGGCATCAAAAAGTCATTGACGAAGCGAAAAGCATTGCGGAAAAAGAAGGATTGGCCTTAGCAGTCATGACCTTTCATCCGCATCCATCACATGTTTTGCAAAAGGCACGGGAACCAAAAGACTTAATTACACCGCTTGAGGATAAAATTGATTTTATCGAACAGCTGGGTGCTGACTATTTATACATCGTACAATTCAGCGAGAGCTTTGCAGCTCTATCTCCTCAAGAATTTGTGGATCAATATTTGGATGAATTGAATGTGAAGCACGCAGTAGCGGGGTTTGATTTTACGTTTGGCCGTTTTGGTGCAGGCACAATGGAAACGTTCGACGAATACGGAAAAGGCCGTATCAATGCAACCATCGTACCTAAGCTGTCCAATCAAGACCGAAAAGTCAGCTCCACTCTCATCCGTTCCGCATTAAAAAATGGGGATGTTGAATATGTGAGCGAGCTTTTAGGAAAACCTTATCAGCTTCGCGGCATTGTCATCCATGGAGACAAACGCGGACGGACGATCGGGTTTCCGACAGCTAATGTCGGCTTATCTGCTGAATACATTATTCCGCCAACAGGGGTATATGCAGTAAGAGCAGAAGTAAAAGGTAAAGTATATGACGGTGTTTGTAATGTCGGCTATAAACCAACATTTTATGAAAAACGTCCTGATCAGCCTGCCATTGAAGTAAACCTCTTTGATTTTAACGAAGAAATATATGGCCAGCCGATTAAATTACAATGGTTCAAACGCATTCGCAGTGAACGAAAATTTAACGGAATCCAGGAGCTGACGGCTCAAATCAGTCAAGATAAAGAAGAAGCGATTCAGTTTTTTCAAGATCAGCATAAGCAAACAAAAAAATCATAGAAAAACTGCTCTACCATTTGCAAATTCAGCATATTTTTAGTATGATTATTCCTGTAGCTTTAAAACCACTTACTTGGCAGGCCGACTTCACCGACGGCTGCGAGGTAGATGGGGCTAACATGATTTGGAGGTGAAACAGGATGGCAATTACTCAAGAGCGTAAAACGCAATTAATTAATGAGTTCAAAACACACGAATCTGATACTGGATCTCCAGAAGTTCAGATCGCTGTCCTAACAGAATCAATTAACAACTTGAACGAGCATTTACGTACTCATAAGAAAGATCACCACTCACGTCGCGGTCTTTTGAAAATGGTAGGTAGACGTCGTAATCTTCTTACGTATCTACGTAATAAAGACGTAACTCGTTACCGTGAGTTAATTAACAAACTAGGCTTACGTCGATAATCGTAAAAAGCGGGAGGATTCCCGCTTTTTTATCGTATAATCACTAATATTTTATGGTTAAAATGTTGAAAGAATGGCAAAAACCCTTCTACATACAGCTTTCACATTGATATGTGAAAATCATTTTGTTCATAATAAGAACTAACTAAAATTTTTCGATAAGAGAGGAGTTTTTCTCAGAATGGGACAAGAGAAACATGTCTTCACCATAGACTGGGCTGGACGTCAACTGACAGTTGAAACTGGCCAGCTTGCAAAGCAAGCAAACGGAGCGGTCCTCGTACGCTACGGAGATACGGCTGTGCTTAGCTCAGCAACAGCTTCTAAAGAACCAAAACCACTTGATTTCTTCCCGCTCACTGTGAACTACGAAGAAAGACTATACGCAGTAGGTAAAATTCCTGGCGGCTTCATTAAAAGAGAAGGCCGTCCAAGTGAAAAGGCTATCCTTGCGAGCCGCTTAATTGACAGACCAATTCGTCCGCTGTTTGCAGATGGATTTAGAAACGAAGTACAAGTCATTAGTATCGTCATGAGTGTGGATCAAGATTGTTCATCTGAAATGGCTGCAATGTTTGGCTCATCTTTAGCTTTATGTGTGTCTGACATTCCATTTGAGGGACCAATCGCCGGCGTTACAGTAGGACGAGTGGATGGAAAGCTGATCATTAACCCAAATGTGGAGCAGCTTGAACAAAGTGACATCAATCTTGTGGTTGCCGGAACAAAAGATGCGATCAACATGGTAGAAGCTGGTGCTGATGAAGTACCGGAAGAGACAATGCTTGAAGCGATCATGTACGGTCACCAAGAGATCAAACGCTTAATCGAATTCCAAGAAGAAATTGTGAAGGCAGTCGGTAAAGAAAAAATCGATATTCCTTTATATGAAGTAGATCAAACGTTAGCAGACGAAGTAAAAGCACTTGCTGAAGCTGACCTGCTGAAAGCGATTCAAGTACATGAGAAGCATGCGCGTGAGGATGCGATCAGTGCTGTGAAAAAAGCTGTAGTTGAGAAGTTTGAAGCAGAAGAACGTGACGAAGCAACGATTAAACAAGCGAAAGATGTATTAAACAAGCTTGTCAAAAACGAAGTTCGCCGTCTGATCACTGAAGAGAAAGTACGTCCAGATGGACGCGGCGTAGATCAAATCCGTCCACTTTCTTCAGAAGTAGGACTTCTGCCAAGAACGCACGGTTCAGGCCTATTTACAAGAGGACAAACACAGGCGCTCAGTATTTGTACATTAGGTGCACTTGGCGATGTGCAAATTCTTGATGGTCTAGGTGTTGAAGAATCAAAACGCTTCATGCACCATTACAACTTCCCGCAATTCAGTGTTGGTGAGACAGGTCCAATGCGCGGTCCAGGCCGTCGTGAGATCGGACATGGTGCACTAGGTGAACGTGCACTAGAACCAGTCATTCCATCCGAAAAAGATTTCCCTTATACGGTTCGCCTCGTTTCAGAGGTATTAGAATCTAACGGATCTACTTCACAAGCAAGTATTTGCGCAAGCACACTTGCGATGATGGATGCGGGTGTTCCAATTAAAGCACCAGTTGCAGGGATTGCAATGGGACTTGTGAAATCTGGGGAATACTACACAGTGCTGACAGACATTCAAGGAATGGAAGATGCACTTGGAGATATGGACTTTAAAGTGGCAGGTACATCAAAAGGTGTCACAGCCCTTCAAATGGACATCAAAATCGATGGCTTGTCAAAAGACATCTTAGAAGAGGCTCTTCAACAAGCGAAAAAAGGAAGAATGGAAATCTTAGACAGCATGCTGTCAACGATTCCTGCTTCTAGAGGAGAATTGTCTCGTTATGCACCTAAAATCTTAACGATGACAATCAATCCGGATAAAATTCGCGATGTCATTGGACCAAGCGGTAAACAAATCAATAAAATCATTGAAGATACCGGTGTGAAAATCGATATTGAACAAGATGGTACAATCTTTATTTCTTCTACAGAAGAAGATATGAACCAAAAAGCGAAGAAAATCATTGAAGATCTTGTGAGAGAAGTTGAAGTAGGACAGCTTTACTTAGGTAAAGTCAAACGCATTGAAAAATTCGGTGCCTTCCTTGAAATCTTCAGCGGAAAAGATGGACTTGTTCATATTTCTGAGCTTGCGCTTGAGCGTGTGGGCAAAGTAGAAGATGTCGTGAAACTTGGCGATGAATTACTTGTCAAAGTCACTGAAATCGATAAACAAGGCCGTGTGAACCTTTCTCGGAAAGCTGTTTTACGTGAAGAAAAGGAAAAAGAAGAAAAGCAGTCTTAGATCAAATAAAATGTGTTAGAAGCCAGGTATCCGTGCCAGGCTTCTTTCTTTTCTTGCGCTAACAATAGTTCTAGCTTGTTTCTCCCCGTCATAATTTGTGGTAAAGGGGAGGGACAACCATTGAAAAAAACGTTACCATTCATTGTGTTTGTATTTTTACTGCTCGTGTCATATCAAACGATGAAGCAGCCGGCTGCTGTTACATATATTGAATCAATGAAAGAGCATGCCGAGGTTGCATCTGTTTCAAAAGATATTTTATTTCAGGAAATTGAATCGAAGTCTTCTGACTATGAAGTAAAGGCTCAAAATGCTAAGATTGATAAAGTGTGGAAAAAGATGCCTGGCTTAAATGGACAGACGGTTGATATCGATGCCTCTTATGAAAAAATGAAGAAACAGGGGTCATTCGATGAAAAGCTGCTTGTTTTTAATGAAACAAAACCATCTATTCATTTACATGAGCTTGGTCCAGAGCCCATTTATAAGGGACATCCAGATAAAAAAATGAATGCATTCCTCATCAACGTAGCTTGGGGTGACGAGCATTTAATCAACATGTTAAAGACGCTGGAAAAGCATCAAGTCAAGGCGACCTTTTTCTTAGAAGGCAAATGGGTGAAAAAAAGCACAGAGCTTGCTAAAAAAATCGTGGCAGATGGTCATGAAATTGGAAATCATTCATACAATCACCCAGATATGCGCACACTGACAAGAGAACGAGCATTAGAGCAGATAACGAAAACAAATCGCCAAATTGAAGAATCCCTTGGGAAGAAACCAAAATGGTTTGCGCCTCCAAGCGGCAGCTTTAAAGAAGAAACAGTCAAGCTTGCCAAACAAGAAGGCATGGAAACCATTATGTGGACAGTAGACACCATCGACTGGCAAAAACCATCCCCGGCTATTTTACAAAAGCGGGTGCTTGGGAAAATTCACAATGGGGCGATGATATTAATGCATCCAACAGATGCAACAGCGAAAAGTCTTGACGCACTTATCACTCAAATCAAGGAAAGAGGATATGAATTAGGGACGGTTTCTGACCTCCTAAGTGAAAAAAGACATCCGTGATGCGATCTGTTTGTTGAATAGGAGGAGCAAAACTTGGTCAAAACGTATACATGCCAAAACGGAGTAAGAATTGTACTCGAAAACAATCCCACTGTCAGGTCTGTCGCAATTGGCGTCTGGATTGGCACAGGCTCTAGACATGAGACACCTGAAATTAATGGGATCTCACACTTTTTAGAGCATATGTTCTTTAAAGGGACAAAGACAAGATCTGCACGTGATATCGCAGAATCCTTTGACCGCATTGGTGGTCAAGTGAATGCCTTTACATCAAAAGAATACACTTGCTACTATGCGAAGGTGCTTGATTCACATGCTGGCTACGCCCTCGATGTATTAAGCGACATGTTCTTTCACTCAGCTTTTGATGAAGAAGAGCTGAAAAAAGAAAAAAATGTGGTGTACGAAGAAATTAAAATGTATGAGGATACTCCTGATGACATCGTTCATGATTTATTAAGCAAAGCCATTTATGGGGATCATTCATTAGGATATCCGATTTTAGGAACAGAGGAAACACTCTCTACCTTTAACGGAGACTCACTTAGAAAATATATGGATGAATTCTATACGCCGGACCGCGTCGTGATCTCTGTTGCAGGGAACGTAGATGAGACCTTTATTCGTGAGGTTGAAAAGCTGTTCGGTTCTTATGAAGGAAAAGGGAAAAAGCAGCCTGTAGAAGCTCCAGCATTTCATTATGACAAGCTCACACGCAAAAAGGAAACGGAACAAGCGCACCTATGCCTGGGCTTTAATGGCCTTCCAGCTGGAGATAAGGGCATCTATGACTTAATCGTCTTAAATAATGTTCTTGGCGGAAGCATGAGCAGCCGATTATTCCAAGATGTAAGAGAGGACAAAGGACTTGCTTATTCCGTCTTCAGCTATCACAGTTCATTTGCAGATAATGGAATGCTGACGATTTACGGCGGAACTGGAGCCAAGCAGCTAAACCTGCTCTCTGAGACCATCTTACAAACATTAGACGTCTTAAAGCGTGAGGGAATCACGCAGAAAGAACTAGAGAACTCTAAGGAGCAAATGAAAGGCAACCTTATGCTCAGCCTTGAAAGCACAAACAGCAAAATGAGCCGAAACGGTAAAAATGAACTGCTCCTTGGCAAACATCGGACACTCGATGAAATTATTGATGAAATCAACAGCGTCACATTAGACGGCGTGAATAACTTATCTAAACGCATCTTTACAGAAGATTATGCGCTCTCGCTTATTAGTCCGACGGGTGATCAGCCATCATAACGTAAACAACACGGCAGACTCAAAAAAGTCTGCCGTTTTATTGTAGGTAAATAAGAAAGGGGTTCTGCTTTCATGGAACATGAAAAGCTGAAACAGCTCTCTCCACTTCTGACACAAGCTTCTTTCCAAGCCATGACATCTGGTTTTTCGGGAGATCGTACCTTTTTGGTTACAATATCATCTAGTGAAAAGCTGGTGCTTAAGTTATCAGACATTCAAACGTATTCGCGTTATAAAAGAAAAGCATCATTTCAGCGGAAGTTAAAAGATCGAGGGATTCTTTGTTCTGAAGTGATTGAGATTGGAATGAGTGCTGAACTAAACTGTACCTATCGTATTTTCTCCTTTATCGAAGGCGAGAATGCTAGAGACTCCATCCATCTACTTACAAATGAAGAGCAGTATGAAATCGGGAGGCGGGCAGCGAGAGAGCTAAGTTTGATGCATACATGCCGTGCACCTTCTCATGTTCGTCCGTGGGATGAGAAAGTCATAGCAAAACATGAACGGTATATACATGCCTATCAATCAAGTGGCGTGACGTTTTCCAATGATCAGTTTGTATTAGATTTTATCAAGTCGAATGTTGATGCGGTAAAAGAGAGGCCTAACCAGTTCCAGCATGATGATTTTCATTTAGGGAATATCATCATACAAGGTAATCAATATGCCGGTGTGATTGATTTCGATCAATCCGACTGGGGCGACCCGGTTCATGACTTTTATAAATTGTCCTTATTTAGTCGAGAAAGCAGCATTCCGTTCTCAGCTGGACAACTGGATCAATACGTGAGTACGCAGTCCACAAACGATTTTTGGCTTCTTTTTTCCATCTATACAGCAATGAGCTGCTTTTCATCTATCATCTGGACGCTTTCCTATGATCCGGGACATGTAAAAGACATGGTGAAACGAGTGGAGAGAATGCTAAAAGATCATAATTACTTTCATCAACTTAAGCCTGTTTGGTATACCAACTCACATCATACATAACTTGAAAAGAGCAGGACGGTCTATTTCTTCCTTTTGCTGCATATATGATACGGAAGGGAAGTGATGCGATTTTGAGGCTGAGTGAACTGTCAGGAAAAGAGATCGTCGATATTAAAAGAGCGGAGCGGCTTGGCGTGCTTGGACAAACCGACCTTGAAATCAATGAACAGGACGGTCAAATTACAGCACTCATTATACCTTCCGTGAAGTGGTTTGGCTTTCGAAAACAAGGAAATGACATCCGCGTCCCGTGGAATCACATTCAAAAAATAGGATCAGATATGATCATTCTCGATGTGCCTGAAGAACTTCAGCCGCACGGAGAAAAAGAGCACCCATAATAATGGGTGCTCTTTTTCTTTTCTCTCTCTGATTCGTTCACAGGCTGAATCCTCTCCTCATATGCTGAAAGGGAGATTCAGAAAATATTACAGACTTTTTTAAATAAAGAAGGTGAACGGTCAGTATGTTGAGCGGTTTAACGGTTGCGGTGATCGGGGGAGATGCAAGGCAGCTTGAAATTATTCGCAAGTTGTCACAGCAGCATGCCAAAGTATTTTTGGTTGGATTTGACCAGCTGGATCATGGATTTATCGGTGCTGAAAAGCTGAAAATGTCTGAACTTCCATTCGAACAAGTAGACAGTATGATCCTGCCAGTATCTGGGACAACGGATGAAGGTGCTGTTGCTACCGTTTTTTCAAACGAGCAGGTCTTGCTGGAAGCTAAATATTTAGAAAGAACCCCAGCCCATTGTATCTTGTACTCAGGTATTTCAAATACGTACTTAGACAATCTGGCAAAGCAGGTGAACCGGAAGCTTGTGAAGCTGTTTGAGCGAGATGATATTGCCATATATAACTCTATTCCAACAGTTGAAGGAATTATCATGATGGCCATTCAGCAAACGGACTATACGATTCACGGGTCTCATGTCGCTGTTCTCGGACTTGGAAGAACAGGACTCACCATTGCCCGCACATTTCGGGCACTAGGGGCAGACGTAAAAGTAGGGGCGGCAGACACAGCACATTTAGCGCGGGCATTTGAGATGGGGCTTAATCCATTTTCAATGGACCAGTTAAAAGAGGAAGTAACGGATGTTGATATTATCATCAATACCATTCCAAGTCTTGTATTAGATTCATCTGTCATCGTCAGCATGACACCAAAGACACTCATTTTGGATATCGCCTCACGCCCAGGCGGAACAGACTTTGACTTTGCACAAAAGCACGGAGTGAAGGCACTTCTTGCACCAGGACTCCCGGGGATTGTTGCACCAAAAACAGCAGGACAAATCATTGCAAAAGTGCTTTCCGGGCTTTTATGTAAACTTGCGGAGGAAAAAAGGGGGATGGAATCATGACAACATTAAAAGGGAAAAGAATCGGCTTTGGTTTAACAGGTTCCCACTGTACGTATGAAGCTGTTTTTCCGCAAATCGAAGCGCTTGTAAAAGAAGGGGCAGAGGTGCGTCCAGTGGTGTCGTACACGGTGCAGAGCACGAATACGAGATTTGGAGATGGAGCCGAGTGGATCGAGCGGATTGAGAAGCTGACTGGATTTCAAGCGATTGACTCAATCGTGAAAGCAGAGCCGCTTGGACCTAAGCTGCCGCTTGATTGTATGGTCATTGCTCCTTTAACTGGTAACTCGATGGCGAAATTTGCAAATGCCATGACAGACAGTCCTGTTTTAATGGCTGCTAAAGCAACCATACGGAATCATCGACCAGTCGTTTTAGGTATCTCAACAAATGATGCGTTAGGTTTAAATGGTACAAATCTGATGAGGCTGATGTCGACAAAGAATATTTTCTTTATTCCGTTTGGTCAGGATGATCCATTCAAAAAACCGACCTCTATGGTCGCGAACATGGATCTGCTATCTCAAACAGTAGAAGAGGCACTCCAGCATAGACAAATTCAACCAATTTTAATTGGACCAAACGAATAATAGATTCACTAGAAAATCATGAAAGATTCAAAAAAGATGCTTCAAGCCTTGCTTTTCTATGGTAAAATAAAATGTAAAAAGTCATAGGATGGCCATCCGAAAGAAAAGAATCATGGATGGGTCGGAAGGAGTTTTACTGATGGGAAGAGGATTGCATGTAGCTGTAGTTGGAGCGACTGGAGCTGTCGGTCAACAAATGTTAAAAACACTAGCTGACAGAGATTTTGAAATGGATACACTTACTCTACTATCCTCAAAACGTTCTGCTGGAACAAAAGTGACATTCAGAGGTCAAGAGTACACTGTTCAGGAAGCAACACCTGAAAGCTTTGAAGGAGTGAACATCGCATTATTCAGTGCTGGAGGAAATGTTTCTAAAGCGCTGGCTCCTGAAGCAGTCAAACGAGGTGCGATTGTTGTTGACAACACAAGTGCTTTTCGTATGGACGAAAACATCCCTCTTGTCGTACCAGAGGTAAACGAAAAAGATTTGCATGATCATCAAGGGATCATTGCAAACCCTAACTGTTCAACGATTCAAATGGTAGCGGCATTAGAACCGCTTCGTCAGGCATATGGAATGAAAAAAGTCATTGTCTCTACGTATCAAGCAGTATCAGGTGCGGGACATGAAGCCATTGACGAACTATACAGCCAATCACAAGCCATTTTAAATAAAGAGGATGTAACACCAGAAGTCATGCCTTATCAAATTGCATTTAATGCGATCCCGCAAATTGATAAATTCCAAGACAACGGTTATACATTCGAAGAAATGAAAATGATCAACGAAACGAAAAAAATCATGCATATGCCTGAGCTGGAAGTAGCGGCAACATGCGTAAGGCTTCCAATTGAAACAGGCCATTCAGAATCTGTCTACGTCGAACTAGAATCAAATGATGCAACAGTGGAAGACCTCAAATCAATTCTAAAAGATGCACCAGGAATTACGCTGCAAGATGATCCGTCTCAGCAAATTTATCCAATGCCTGCAGATGCTGTTGGGAAAAACGACGTATTTGTCGGCCGCATTCGGAAAGATTTGGACCGTCCAAACGGGTTCCATATGTGGATTGTATCTGATAACCTGCTTAAAGGCGCTGCATGGAACTCAGTTCAAATTGCAGAAAGCTTAAAAGCATTAAAATTAGTTTAACATTCAATGGATGATGAGGACGAACAGAAGAGAGTTAGGCATCTTTCGCCTGCTCTCTTCTGTTACGTCAGAATGAACTTGGAGTGAAAACAGTGAAAATAATTGTCCAAAAATTTGGCGGTACATCTGTCAAAGATGATCAAGGTAGAAAAAGGGCACTTGCACATATCTTATCTGCAAAAGAGAAAGGCTATAAGTCGGTTGTTGTCGTTTCTGCAATGGGACGAAAAGGTGATCCCTATGCGACAGATACGCTGCTTGGTCTGCTTTACGGCAGCGCGCAGAACATGACAAATCGAGAAAAAGACTTGCTTGTTTCCTGCGGAGAGAATATCTCAGCTGTTGTGTTTTCAAGTATGCTGAATGAAAATGGGCTAAAGGCTGTAGCGATGACTGGAGCTCAGGCGGGCTTTGTGACAGATAAGGAGCATACAAGTGCGAAAATTATTGACATGAAGTGCGAACGTCTTGAGGCAGCACTCTCTGAACATGATGTTGTCGTTGTCGCTGGGTTCCAGGGAGCTGCGAAAAATGGAGACGTGACAACAATCGGACGAGGTGGCAGTGATACGTCCGCTGCTGCTTTAGGCGCTGCATTGCAGGCGGACTTTATTGATATTTTTACAGATGTAGAAGGCGTTATGACAGCAGATCCCCGCATTGTTGAAAATGCAAAACCGCTGAGAGTCGTGACATATACGGAAATTTGCAATCTTGCATATCAAGGGGCAAAAGTCATTCACCCGCGAGCTGTCGAAATTGCGATGCAGGCAAAAGTACCAATGAGGGTCCGTTCAACATACTCTGATGATGAGGGCACACTCGTTACATCACACTACTCCGATAAAATGAGCCATGATGTGTATGACCGCCTCATTACGGGTATTGCACATGTCAATGATGTGACGCAAATCAAAGTCCCTGCAAAAGAAGGTCAGTACAGCGTACAAACAGAGGTCTTCAAAGCAATGGCAAACGCACAAATCAGTGTCGACTTCTTCAACATCACACCGAGTGAAATTGTGTATACAGTGACAGGTGCAATGACTGAAAAGGCAACATCGATCCTAAAAGATCTTGGCTATACACCAATTGTGACAACAAATTGTGCGAAAGTATCAGCTGTTGGCGCAGGCATTATGGGTGTACCAGGTGTCACATCTAAAATTGTAACAGCTCTATCCGAGCAAAACATTCCGATTTTACAATCGGCTGACAGTCATACGACCATTTGGGTGTTAGTGAACGAAGAAAACATGAGAGCGGCTGTCAATGCCCTGCATGAAGTGTTTGAACTTTCAAGATAAATGTGATTGAATCATGATGAGGTGAAAAAAATGAATTTCGGAAATATCGCAACAGCTATGATTACACCTTTTGATAAAAAGGGCAACATCGATTTCCAAAAGCTATCAATTCTCATTGATTACTTGTTAAAAAACGGCAGTGACTCCTTAGTCGTTGCAGGGACAACAGGCGAATCGCCAACTTTATCGAATGAAGAAAAAGTCGCTCTTTTTCAGCAATCGGTCAAATTAGCAAATGGTCGTTGTAAAATCATTGCAGGAACAGGCAGTAATAATACAAATGCGTCTATCAAACTAACGAAAAAAGCAGAAGAAGCGGGCGTTGATGCAGTGATGCTTGTCGTACCTTATTACAACAAGCCATCACAGGAAGGCATGTATGCACACTTTAAAGCCATTGCCGAGTCTACATCTCTTCCTGTCATGCTTTACAATGTACCAGGAAGAACGGCAGCTTCATTAGCACCAGAAACAACGATTAAGCTTGCGCAAATACCTAACATTGTTGCCATTAAAGAAGCAAGCGGCGATCTTGATGCTATGACAAAAATCATTGCAGAGACGCCAGAAGATTTCGACGTATATTCAGGGGACGACAGCTTAACACTTCCGGCTGTATCTGTTGGTGCAAAAGGAGTTGTCTCGGTTGCATCTCATATCGTAGGACTGGATATGCAGCAAATGCTGAAAAGCTATGCTTCAGGCCAAACAGCGAATGCAGCATTGATCCATCAAAAGCTGCTTCCAATCATGAAACAGCTTTTCTCAGCACCAAATCCAACGCCTGTCAAAACAGCCCTTCAGCTGAAAGGACTAGACGTCGGATCTGTTCGTCTTCCGCTTTTGCCTTTGTCAGAAGAAGAGAGACTGGATTTAAGCAGCGTTTTAAACAGCTGATCAAAACAAAAGATTTCGTAAGCGGTCATTCTCAGATGTCCCTGAGTATGACCGTTTTTTATACATAAACACTTTCTTAAAATGTGACTTCATCTTGTTTTCTAAAATTAGATTCAGTTATAATAGCATTAAGCGATGATGGACGGGCTTGAGACTAGGAGGATAAGAATTTTGAAAAAGAAAAATACAGAGAACGTAAGAATTATTGCACTCGGAGGCGTTGGAGAAATCGGAAAAAACCTATATGTCATTGAGATTGATTCGGACATATATGTAGTAGATGCAGGTTTAATGCATCCAGAAAATGAAATGCTGGGCATTGACGTCGTCATTCCTGATATCTCTTATTTAACAGAGCGTGCTGATCGGGTGAAAGCAATTTTTCTTACCCACGGACATGATGAAGCAATCGGAGGCGTATTCCATTGCTTAAGTAAATTGTCTGTACCAGTCTACGGAACGAAGCTGACCCTTGCGTTACTTCGAGAAAAATTAAAGCAGTATGGCTTCAATCAAAAAGCTGATTTGCGTGAGGTACATGCAAAATCAGTTATTACTTTTGAAACAACAAAAGTATCGTTCTTTAGAACGAATCACAGCATTCCTGATTCAGTTGGGATCAGCTTCAAAACCTCTCTTGGTTCAATCGTATGCACAGGTGATTTTAAATTTGATCAAACCCCAGCGCTTAACCAAGCCTGTGACATCGGAGAGATTGCGAAAATTGGAAACAACGGCGTTTTAGCACTACTTTCAGACAGTGCAAATGCTGAAAAACCAGGCTATACACCTTCTGAGGCGCTCGTCCAAGACGAAATCTCAAATGCGATGTACAATGCTGAAAATCGTGTGATCGTTGCTGTGTCTTCATCTAATATTAACCGCGTGCAGCAAATCATTAATGCAACAAATCAAAATGGCCGTAAGCTAGCCGTTGCAGGGAAAAATATGATGACAACCCTTCAGCTAGCAATCAAGCTTGGTTATGTTACAGCAGAAGAAGAATTATTTGTACCCGTTCAAGAAGTGAAGAAAATGGCGAAAAACGACGTGGTTATTCTGACCGCTGGAAGCCACGGAGAGCCGCTTGCTGCTTTAACAAAAATGGCGAAGCAAAATCACAAACAGCTTCATATTGAAAAAGATGATACAGTTGTGATTGCATCTACACCACTTCCTGGACAAGAACTCACATACTCTAAAACAGTGGATTTCCTCACAAGAAGCGGAGCACAAGTCATTTTTGCGCAAAAACGTGTTCATGTATCTGGACATGGCTGCCAAGAAGAGTTAAAGCTAATGCTGAACTTACTAAAACCGAAGTATTTAATTCCGGTGAATGGCGAATATCGTATGCAAAAAGCACATTCTCGTATTGCTGAAGAAGTAGGCATGAAACGCAGTGACATTTTCTTGATTGATAAAGGAGATGTTGTTGAGTTTAGAGGACAGAATGTCAAAATCGGTGAAAAAGTTCACCAAGGAAACATTTTGATCGATGGTCTTGGCGTTGGTGATATCGGAAACATCGTGTTACGCGATAGACGTCTATTGTCTCAAGACGGCATCTTGATTGTTGTCATTACGCTTGATAAACAAAAGAAACAATTAATTTCTGGACCTGAAATCATCACAAGAGGATTTGTCTATGTAAGAGAATCCGAAGAGCTGATTGTGAAAGCAACAGAAATGGTCAAAGGAATTGTCAAAGAGCAAACGGAAAACTCAATTGTTGAATGGTCAACATTGAAACAATCCATGCGCGATGTGCTAAATCAATTCCTATATGAAAAAACAAAACGTAAGCCGATGATCATTCCAATTATTATGGAAGTGTGATGAGAAAAGCCCAAAGAGTATAAGCTCTTTGGGCTTTTTTGATGTGGCATGAGGAATGCGGATGGAATATGCCCTATTTGTTCATAATAGGAGAAGAGTTTGAGGAAAGGATGGAGACAAATGGACGAAAAGAATGAACAGCAGCCTGAGCGAAAGCCAGAAGAAAAAGACAGTATTATGAGCAAAATACAGCAGCTTGGTGAAACAGCCATTCCGCAGCTGCCGCAAGATACAAATATCCATTGCCTCACCATTATTGGACAAATTGAAGGCCATATGCAGCTTCCGCCGCAAAATAAAACAACCAAATACGAACATGTCATTCCACAAATCGTAGCCGTTGAACAAAACCCTAAAATAGAAGGTCTTCTGATCATCTTAAATACAGTAGGGGGAGATGTTGAAGCGGGACTTGCGATTGCAGAAATGCTTGCTTCTTTATCAAAGCCAACTGTCTCGATTGTGCTTGGCGGCGGCCACTCGATAGGTGTCCCGATTGCTGTATCGTGTGACTATTCGTATATTGCAGAAACAGCTACGATGACCATTCATCCTGTGCGTTTAACAGGTCTTGTGATTGGTGTTCCGCAAACCTTTGAATACTTAGATAAAATGCAGGAAAGAGTCATTAACTTTGTCACAAGCCACTCCAACATTACAGAAGAGAAGTTTAAAGAGCTCATGTTCTCAAAAGGCAATTTGACGAGAGACATCGGAACAAATGTCGTTGGTCATGAGGCAGCAGAATACGGACTCATGAATGAAGTGGGCGGTGTAGGACAAGCGATTAAAAAGTTGAACGAACTTATCGGAGACAGGGCATCTCAAAACGAGGGGCTGATCCAATGATTTTATATACGCCTATGCCATATGAAGCCATTTACGCTGAGGAACAGGGAGAGCGCAGGCTCCAGCAGGTAAACATTCAAGGTGTGCCAGTGATGGTTGAAATGAAAGAAGATGAAGCAGAAATCGTTCAAGTCATGAGCACCAATCCTATGGATTTTCTCAATCAAGAGCTTGCACCAGGCAAGCGGTTGAAGTTACATTTAGGCACCAATCAAACCGACTCATATGAATGATTCTATGCTATAATAAAGGGAAAACTTACAACAAGATGCAGCCAAAACCAGGCTGCTTTCTTTCTGATCTTTCGGTAGGTTATATTTTCTTTCGTAGTAAGGTGATGAGTATGGCTAAAAAGAGAAAACGGAAAACGAGAAAAAAACAAAATAAACAGCTAAAACTGAAATATGAATTAAATGGGTTAGTCTGTATTGCCATAGCGATCATTGCCATTTTACAGCTGGGCGTTGTTGGACAAACCTTTGTACATCTATTCCGATTCTTTGCAGGTGAATGGTTCATTCTCTGTCTTATCGGATTATTTCTTTTTGGTGTGACGATTTTCTGGAAAAAACAAATCCCAGACATTTTAACAAGAAGAAAAGCAGGTCTCTACTGCATCATTGCGAGCATCTTGCTTTTGTCACATGTGAAGCTCTTTCAGCATCTTTCATCTGCTGGCGTCATTGGATCTCAAAGTGTGATTAGAAATACATTTGAGCTTTTCTTGATGGATATGAAAGGTGAAACAGGATCGCCTGATTTAGGGGGCGGCATGATCGGCGCCGTATTGTTTGCTGCTTCTTATTTCTTATTTGCGCAAGCAGGCTCGCAAATCATGGCGATTGTTCTGATGCTGATTGGAATTGTCCTGATTACAAACCGATCCCTTCAGGAAATGGTGAAAAAAGTGACGATTCCTGTATCACAATTTATGGTGAAGCAGTGGAAAGCGTTTGTTGAAGATATGAAAGGAATCAGGCAGGCGAAAAAGAGCGCGTCCTCTCAGAAAACAGGTGAAAAGAAAAAACGTTCACGCAATCAAGAAGAAGACGAGGATGATCTGATCTTGATCGAAGAGGAAACGCCGTCTTCTGATAATAGCCAGCCGATTATTTCAAGCTTTGCAGACAGAGATGACGTTATCACCCCGACGGTTCAAAAAAAGCAGGCGGCAAAAGAGACAGCGCCTCTTCAGGACTCTGTGCAAAGTGCACCAGTTCAATCAGATACAGCCGATGAACCAAAAGAGGCGCCTCCGATGACATTTACAGAACTTGAAAACAAAGATTATGAATTGCCGTCACTTGATATTTTGGCAGAGCCTCAGCATTCAGGTCAGCAAACAGATAAGAAAAATATTTATGAAAATGCCAGAAAGCTTGAAAAAACATTTCAAAGCTTTGGTGTGAAAGCAAAAGTCACACAGGTTCATTTAGGTCCAGCTGTGACCAAATATGAAGTATATCCAGATGTCGGCGTGAAGGTCAGCAAGATCGTCAATCTAAGTGATGATTTAGCCCTTGCCCTTGCAGCAAAGGACATTCGTATTGAGGCGCCGATTCCTGGTAAATCAGCCATCGGCATCGAAGTTCCGAATGCAGAAATTGCTATGGTTTCATTAAAAGAGGTATTAGAATCGAAGCAAAATGACCGTCCAAATGCTAAGCTCCTCATTGGACTCGGCCGTAATATCTCGGGTGAAGCTGTTCTTGCTGAAATGAACAAAATGCCGCATTTGCTTGTAGCAGGTTCGACTGGAAGCGGAAAAAGTGTGTGTATCAATGGTATTATCACAAGCATCCTCATGAGAGCGAAGCCTCATGAAGTGAAAATGATGATGATTGATCCGAAAATGGTTGAATTAAATGTGTATAATGGCATTCCGCATCTTTTGGCTCCTGTCGTAACAGACCCTAAGAAAGCATCGCAGGCCCTTAAAAAAGTAGTCAGCGAAATGGAACGCCGCTATGAATTGTTTTCGCATACGGGGACAAGAAATATTGAAGGATACAATGATTACATTAAACGGATGAATCAAACAGAAGATGCTAAACAGCCAGAGCTTCCTTATATTGTTGTCATTGTAGACGAGCTTGCAGATTTAATGATGGTCGCTTCCTCTGATGTGGAAGATTCCATTACAAGACTTTCTCAAATGGCTCGTGCTGCGGGAATTCATTTGATTATCGCCACACAAAGACCTTCTGTCGATGTCATTACAGGTGTCATTAAAGCCAACATCCCGTCCCGTATTGCCTTCAGCGTATCCTCACAAACCGATTCAAGGACGATCCTTGATATGGGAGGCGCAGAAAAGCTGCTGGGCAGAGGGGACATGCTGTTTTTACCTGTTGGTGCAAACAAGCCGGTTCGTGTACAAGGCGCCTTTTTATCAGATGAAGAAGTGGAACATGTTGTGGATCACGTGATCACACAGCAAAAAGCACAATACCAAGAGGAAATGATTCCGAGCGAAGAAACGCAGGATCAGCTTGCGGCTGTGGAAGATGATCTGTATGATGAAGCAGTAGAATTGATCATCGGTATGCAGACGGCTTCTGTTTCTATGCTGCAAAGAAGATTCCGCATCGGTTATACCCGGGCGGCACGTCTCATTGACGCAATGGAAGAGCGGGGCGTTGTAGGCCCATATGAAGGAAGTAAACCGAGAGAAGTTCTTCTCTCAAAAGAACAATATGACGAGCTCTCTTCATAAATTGAAGAGAGCTTTCCTGAAAAACAGTAAACGATAGTATGATTATGTTAACTGGATGTCAGACTATTTATTTATTTGCAAAAACATGATATAGTTATGTTCAACTTATCTCGGAATAGAGATTTCTCATCTTATCATTTGCATTGATTAGACGGAGGGAAAACATGTCGACCAAAACAGACAATCGCCATTTATATTTGAAAGTGATTGACCGTATTAAAGAAGATATTCAAACAGGTGTATATGCTGAAAAAGAAAAACTGCCTTCTGAGTTTGAGCTCTCAAAACTTTTAGGTGTGAGCAGAGCGACACTGCGTGAGGCCCTTCGTATATTAGAAGAAGAGAAGTATTTAATTAGAAGGCATGGGGTAGGGACTTTCGTCAATTCAAGACCGCTTTTTTCAACAGGCATAGAACAGCTGACAAGTGTCACGAAAATGATTGAGCAGGTCAATATGACGCCTGGCACCATTTTTTTATCCTCGCAAGAAGGGGAGCCGACAGAGAATGATGTCATTCGTTTTCAGTGTGATAAATCTGATGGGATTTTTTCAATGGAACGCGTTCGAACGGCAGATGGGCAGCCAGTTGTTTATTGTTTAGATAAAATTCCGGTCAAACATCTTCCCGCTTCTTTTACACATGAAGAAGAGTCTCTTTTTGAGCTGTTTGGAAGAGAACCGCACAGCGGGATTAAATATGCAGTTGCTGACATTGAACCAATTGGCTACCACGATCAGGTCTCACCGATTCTAGATTGTGACCCTGAAACGGCGTTATTATTACTGAAACAAATGCACTATGATCAGGATGATCAGCCGGTCTTATACTCCCTCAATTATTTTCGAGCGGATAAATTCAGCTTTCATGTCATACGCAAACGATTTTAATAAGCAGTCGCTTCCATAGGCGGCTGCTTTTTGTTTGCCCATACATAATACTCGTCAAACTTGCCACACTAATACGTAACAGTATATAGAATTGGGTGAATGATGTTGGGCGAGAAAACAGTCAGTAAAAAGAATATCATTGCATTATCATCAGTGCCTCTAATCATGACACTAGGGAACTCGATGTTAATACCAGTATTGCCAGAGATAGAAAAGAAACTCTCGATTACTTCCTTTCAAGTCTCTCTCATTATTACGGTATATTCGGTTGTAGCCATCTTATGTATTCCAATCGCCGGTTACTTATCAGACCGGATTGGGCGGAAAAAGGTACTGCTGCCGTGTCTTTTAATCGCTGGACTTGGAGGAGCTGTGGCAGCAGTCGCCTCAACGATCATGAAAGAACCTTATATGTGGATTCTGTTTGGCAGGGTCCTTCAAGGGATTGGTTCAGCTGGAGCCGCACCTGTCGTTATGCCGTTTATTGGAGATTTGTTTCATGATGATGAAGAGGTCAGTGCCGGACTTGGCGCCATTGAAACCTCCAATACAGCAGGTAAGGTACTAAGCCCTATTATTGGGGCACTTCTTGCTTCATGGTTTTGGTTTGTGCCGTTTTGGTTCATTCCGTTCTTTTCGATCATCAGCTTTCTCATGGTACTGTTCATGGTAGAGTCGGCGAAAAAAGAGGAGGATCCGCCTACATTTAAAGAATTTTTAAAATCAACAAAGACCATTTTTAAGCATGAAGGACGCTGGCTTTATGCCATTTTTGCTATTGGCGGTTTTATTATGTTTCTTCTTTTTGGTGTGCTTTTTTACTTATCCGATAACCTCGAGGCAGCTTATCAAATAAAAGGCGTTAAAAAAGGACTCCTGCTGAGTATTCCGCTCCTTTTTCTATCAATCAGTTCCTACATTGCTGGAAAAACGATTGGAAAAGAAAAAGGAAAAATGAGAATCTTTATAATCGTAGGGATGGCTTTGTTATCACTTTCTTATATTTTTTTATGGTGGAATCACAGCTTTTTCGTATTGTTTATCTGTTTAAGCATTGGCGGAGTGGGCATCGGTATTGTGCTGCCTGCACTTGATGCGCTGATTACAGAAGGAATTGAAAAAGAGCAGTGCGGTACCATTACGTCATTTTATAGCAGTATGCGTTTTATCGGTGTTGCTTTAGGACCTCCGATTTTTGCCTATCTAATGGATAAAGGGGACTCCATTGTTTTTATTCTCTCGACCATTTGCAGTCTCATTTCACTATTTTTGGTCCTCTTTTTCATCCAGCCAGATGAAGAGGATGAGAGTGAACAATTAAAAACGGTTTAAATATAGAAAAAAGATGGTATTTTGCCATCTTTTTTCTTTTTTATAAATTGACATGTAAAATTTTGATAGTTAAACTAATGTATAGTAATATCTTTTAAATTATCCCAAATTGGAGGTGTTCAAAAACATTCAATTTCTGTCTTTCTTTAGACAGAAATTGAGCTCGCGTGCTGATGATGGAGATATGCTTCTTCAACACGAAAGGATAATTGAATAGGTCATCCTGCCATTTGAAGGAGACGCAGTCAGCACTTCAGACACGCTCAAATACAGCAAATTGATTGAAGAAGTAGAAGGAGCTTGAAGCAGCTATGTTGCAAATAATTAAAGCAAGATGGATTGTATTAGTGGTGTGGATGATAACAGCTGTGATTCTGTTTATTACTGCGCCCGATTTAGAGGAATTAACAAGAGAAAAAGGGCAATTAAAGGTTCCGGAGGGGACACCAACAGCTGAGGCACTTCACCTATTGGATAAGCTGTCAGATAAGAACGGGAAGAAAGATACAGGTGTGCTTGTATTCTCCGAACAACATCTGTTCCCTGCGAAAGAGCAGGAATTAAAAAAGGCTTTAGCTGCACTCATGTCAAATGCCCCAGAACTCCACATTGACGGAATTACTTCGTATTTTCATGTAGATCCGGACATTCAAAAACAACTTTTATCAAAGGATAAAAGTACACTTCTTGTTCCATTCAAATTCGACCACTACGAAACAAAAGCTGTGAAGATTAAAGAACAAATTGAGGAAGTTTTAAAGCCCTATCATGTCTCATATGAAATAACGGGTCAAAAGTTTGTGGATTCAGATGTCATTCAAAGCTCTCAACAAGGTCTGAAGAAAACTGAACTTATCACGATGATTTTTATTTTCTTTATTTTAATTATTGTTTTCAGATCGATATTGGCACCTGTTGTTCCGCTCATTACGATAGGCATTTCTTACGCTGTCAGCCGGTGTATTGTGGCTTTTCTCGTAGAATATACACAATTTCCTCTATCTAATTTTACTCAGATTTTTATGGTAGCCATTATGTTCGGTATCGGAACGGATTATTGCATCCTGCTGTTAAGCCGTTTTAAAGAGGAGATCGGTCAAGGCCGTGATGTCAAAGAGTCGATTATCGTCACGTATCAATGTGCAGGGAAAACGGTATTTTTCAGCGGCTTAGCCGTGTTAGTCGGCTTCTCAAGTATTGGATTTGCTAAATTCCAATTGTATCAATCAGCCGTTAGTGTTGCCGTTGGAGTAGGCATTCTGCTGATTGCCCTTGTCACCATCGTTCCCTTTTTTATGTCTGTTTTCGGAAAATCTCTATTCTGGCCATCTAAAAGAGAAAACATTCGGCACCCGCAAAGTAAAATGTGGGAATGGGCTGGGCGTTTTTCATTTAAAAGGCCGCTGATCAGCTTAGGGTTAGTCGCTCTTATTACAGTGCCTCCTATTCTGATGTACGACGGCACCCTATCTTATAACAGTTTAAATGAAATTGGGAATAAGTATGAGTCGGTGTCAGCATTTAATACGATATCAGAGCAATTTGGCTTTGGTGAAGCGCTGCCGCTGAATGTGCTTGTCGAAAATGATCATAAGCTGGATAATCAAGAAAAGATTGTCATGATTGAAAAACTGACTCGTAAATTAAATGACATTGACGAAGTCAAAACAGTCCGCAGTGTCACGCGGCCTGTTGGGGACGGGCTGAGCCAGCTTTATGTCACCTCTCAAGCGAAAGAGCTGGGAGGAGAACTTGGCAAAGGCCATGAAGGAATCGGGAAAATTTCAGATGGCTTGACCGAAACAAATCTCGCTCTTCTCAAACAAAAACCAAAAATTGAAGAATCCGCTCAAGGCATTGACCAGCTGATTGATGGAACAAAAGCAATCAAAAGCGGTATCGGAGAAGTCAGGGAATCCTTAATCTCTTTAGAAGATGGGGTGAGACGCAGTAAGGAAGGCGTCGGCACCATTCGAAGTAAAATCAAAAAAGCGAAAAAAGAATTAGAGCAAGAATATCGCAGCAGCGAAACGATGATTCAAGAGCTAGAGCGAGTGGTGAATACACTTGAACGCCATGCGAAATCGAATCAGCAGCTGATGACAACCATTAAGAAAGTAAGGGCATCCTATGAAAATCTATCATTTGAAGCACTAGAAAATCGTCTTCCAGAAGTAAAAGACATGGATGAATATAAAGAAATCAAGAAGGTATTCAAAGAAACAAAAGGAATGCTTGATCAAGCAGGGGATCAAATGAGTGTATATGAAGAGGAAGCCGCTCACTTTAAACAAAAGATCAAGCAGGCAGATCAAGTGATTCAAACCTTATCAAGCAAGCAAAAAGAAGTAAAACGCCAAGTGCAAGCGCTCATGGATGGGCTTGATCAAATTTATGACGGCCTTGACCAAACAAATGAGGGCCAAAAACAATTGATTAAAGAAATGCCTAAAATCGAAGATGGTGCAGATCAGCTGACAGACGGCCAAAAAGCCATCAAAAAAGGATTTAGCCAGCTTTCATCAAAACTTACGTTGTTAACAGATGGATTAGGTGAAAGTATTGAAGGGCTTGAACAGGTCAAAAGCGGCTTCACCGAGGCTGACGGCTACTTAAAGCAGCTGCAGCAAGCGCCAGATGAAGAAATAACGGGCTGGTTTATTCCGGAAGAAGTGCTGAAACGCCAAGAATTTAAGCAAATCTTTCATACGTATATGTCTCCAGATCGTAAATTAACGACTTTTGAAGTCATCTTAAATGTGAATCCATACAGTAATGAAGCGATGAAAGGTGTCGCGAAAATTGAGGAAACCCTTGATCAATATTTACCTGTAAGTGGACTCAAAAATGCCAAATACGGTGTATCTGGTATCTCAAGCTTAAATGTGGACTTAAAAGAAACGTCTGACGGTGACTTTATTCGAACTGTTATCTTCATGTTAATTGGTATTTTTATTATTTTAATTATTTTATTACGGTCAATCGTCATGCCGATATACTTAACACTTTCACTGATTTTAACGTATTTTACATCAATCGGGTTAACAGAATGGATCTTTAAAACATTTTTTGGCTACGATGGTGTCAGCTGGGCTGTTCCATTTTTCAGCTTTGTCATTCTTGTGACGCTCGGGATCGATTATTCCATCTTCCTTATGGATCGTTTTAATGAATGGAAGGGAGAGCATGTACAAGCATCGATGATATCAGCGATGAGAAATATGGGTTCTGTTATTATTTCTGCAGTGGCCATTTTAGCAGGTACGTTCGCTGCTATGCTGCCATCAGGAGTATTATCGCTTGTTGAAATTGCAACAGTCGTACTCATTGGACTTTTATTATATGCTTTTGTTGTATTGCCCCTCTTTATTCCGGTCATGGTTCGTATTTTTGGTAAATGGAATTGGTGGCCGTTTAGAATGAAATAACGACTGGCGTCTCTGCTATGAGCAGAGGCGTTTTTATTTCCTATCCTTTCCTCTGATTGATATAATGTCTATTAAATGGCTGTTTCACGTATATATCAGCTATGTTCTAATACATAATAAATAGGATGAACAAAGGAGGTTTCTCATGACGTACTTACAAGAGAAGACACTGGACACACCGGGTCTTCATACTCATATTGTCAAAACAGAAAAATTTAAAACCGTGACAATCCTTTTTAAAATGCTTGCACCGCTATCCAAAGATGACGTCACCATGCGTTCTCTTTTCCCGCATGTGCTGTTAAGAGGAACAGAAAAGATGCCGAAAACAGGCGCACTGCGTGCCTATTTTGATGAGCTCTATGGAGCAACCGTTTCCGCCGACATGGCGAAAAAAGGTGAGAATCACATCATTACCTTTCGCCTAGAAATGGCGAATGAAAAATATTTAAACGATCAAACCCCTTTACTAGAAAAAGGGATTGCCTTACTATCTGACCTATTATTCAACCCGTATGTTGAAGAAGGAGTGTTTAGTCAATTATATGTGGATCAAGAAAAACGCACATTAAAACAGCGAATTCAGGCAGTTTATGATGACAAAATGCGTTATTCGAACTTAAGACTTGTGCAGGAAATGTGTAAAGGTGAACCATATGCGCTGCACGTCAATGGTGAAATGGAAGACATCGATGCAATCACACCTCACTCGCTCTTTGAAGCTTATGAGCATGCGCTTCAATCAAACCAGCTTGATCTTTATGTTGTCGGAGATGTTGACGAACAAGACATCAGCCGCATGGTCTCCCAATACTTTAAAACAAGTGAAAGAGAACCAGTCAAACAGCAGGCTGAATCAAAAAGATCTCAAAATGAACCAAAAGAAGTCATTGATGAAGAGGACGTGAAACAAGGCAAGCTGAATATCGGCTTTCGTACACATACAACGATTGCAGATAAAGATTATCCGGCGCTGCATTTGTTTAATGGTATATTCGGCGGTTTCTCGCATTCTAAGCTATTCATTAATGTTCGTGAAAAGGCAAGTCTTGCGTACTATGCTGTGTCTAGACTTGAGAGCTTTAAAGGCTTGATGATGGTCATGTCAGGGATTGAAGTCGGCAACTACCAGCAGGCAGTAGACATCATTAAAGAACAATTTGAAGCGATGCAAAAAGGTGATTTTTCAGATGAAGCAATTGATCAAACAAAAGCAGTCGTCAAAAACCAGCTGCTTGAAACGATCGATACGTCTTATGGAACAGCAGAATATTTGTATCAGCATGCCGTTGTTCCAACTGGGGAAACCCTTGATTCCTTTTTAGAAGCATTAGACCGAGTGACAAAAGAGGACATCATCAAAGTGGGTCAGAAAATCGAATGGGATACGACCTATTTTCTTAAAGGAACGGAGGGTGCTTCATGACAGTGAAAACAATTCAATTCGATCAGCTGCAAGAAACGGTCTATCACGAAAAAATGGAAAGCGGACTTGACGTCTATGTGCTGCCAAAGCAAGGGTTTAACAAAACCTATGCGACCTTTACAACAAAATATGGCTCTGTCGATAACGAATTTGTGCCGCTTGGCAAAGAAGACATGATTCGAGTGCCTGACGGTATTGCACATTTCTTAGAGCATAAGCTGTTTGAA
Organism: Bacillus sp. FSL M7-0791; assembly: GCF_038627085.1. Taxonomy (NCBI): domain Bacteria; kingdom Bacillati; phylum Bacillota; class Bacilli; order Caryophanales; family Bacillaceae; genus Bacillus; species Bacillus sp. FSL M7-0791. The sequence continues at coordinate 1,617,294 of NZ_CP152022.1, forward strand.
AAAGAAGATGGAGACGTGTTTCATACTTTTAGTAAACAGGGAGCATCCGCAAACGCTTTTACAACGTTTACAAGAACGGCTTATTTATTCTCAAGCACCTCAAATGTCGAACAAAACCTTGAGACACTCATTGATTTTGTTCAAGAGCCTTATTTTACTGAAAAAACAGTCGAAAAAGAAAAGGGCATCATTGGTCAAGAAATTAACATGTATGATGACAATCCGGACTGGCGTTTATTCTTTGGTCTGATTGAAAATTTATATCAAGAGCATCCTGTTAGAATAGATATTGCTGGAACAGTAGAGAGCATTGCCCCTATTACAAAAGATCATTTGTATGAATGTTATGAAACGTTCTATCACCCGAGCAATATGCTTCTATTCGTCGTCGGGCCTGTTGATCCGAAGCAAATTTTAGATCAAGTCAGAGCGAATCAGGCGAAAAAGCCATTTACAGACCAGCCGGAGATCAAACGAAAAGACATCAATGAGCCAGAAGGTGTGTACCGGAAAGAATACGAACTTCCAATGAACGTACAAGGCTCTAAATGTATGTTCGGTTTGAAAACAAAGAACCCGCATAAAAAAGGAAATCAGCTGCTAAAGCATGAGCTTGGGATGAACCTCATTTTAGAGACGCTGTTTGGCAAAAGCTCCTTACAATATGAACAGATGTATGAAAAAGGCTTAATTGATGAAACATTCAGCTACGATTATACAGAAGAGGGCGGCTTTGGCTTCACTTCAGTTGGCGGGGATACAAATGATCCTGATCAACTCGCAAAGGTATTAAAAGAAACCCTTCTTCAAGCAAAAAGCCTCATGACAGAAGAGAAAATTGAACTCGCGCGCAAGAAAAAAATCGGCAGCTTTTTAAAAGCCATGAATTCTCCAGAATATATTGCGAACCAATTTACTCGATATGCATTCTTAGACATGAGCTTATTTGATGTCGTCACAATGCTGGAACAAATTCAATTGACTGATATTCAGCAAATTTTAGATGAAGAAATTGATGAAGAACGGATGTCTGTTTTCAAAGTCGTCCCAAAAACAAAATAAATGTAAAAAGACAAACTCATATCGGCAGAGTTTGTCTTTTTTATGTTCATTGAAAAAGCCGTTTTATTTGTGAGGATATTCATTGACAATTGTTTTGGACATTAGTTAAACTCTTTAATAGTTAAACACTTAAACTAAAAAGGAGCAGCGTATGGAACAAAATAAAATTGCCCAGCTTATCCAGAGGTATGCAGATGTCTATCTCTGGATGGAGAAAAAAGTCTCGAGTATGATCACCGAAAAGCTTGATAAAGAGCTGACGCTTGATCAATATTACTCGCTTCGATACATCAATTTACATCCAGGATGTACATCTACGGACCTTGCTTATGTATGTAATGTAAACAAAAGTGCTGTAACATCCATGACCAATCGTCTTTTTACGAAAAACTATATTTTTCGTGAACATGATCAAGCTGACAGAAGAAATGTTCACCTGTACGTCACGCCAGAGGGCAAAGATGTGGTCAGCCGAATGGAAAAGCAGCTTCAAGACCTGGTTCGATCTTATTTTGAAAAGCTTGAAGAAAAAGAAATGGAATCATTTATTCAAACATATGAAAAGATCTATCAAGTGATCATCGAAGAGGAGGCACAAAGTACTAATGAGAGCAATCATAAAGGGTAGATGGCTGATCACGATCCTGTGGATCGTATTAGCGGCAGTGTTACTCATCACCGCTCCTAATATGTCGCAATTAACAAAAGAAAAGGGGCAAATTTCTGTACCAGACGGCTATCCGTCCTCATATGCCAATCAGTTATTAAAGAAAATGTCTGAAAACGGCGATACAGAAAAATCAATCGTCATTGTCTTTCAAGAAAAGAACATTGTGAAAGAAAGAGAAACATCTTTAAAAAAGGCAATGGATATTTTAGAAAAAGATCAAGATCTCCACATAGAGGACATCACTTCTTACTTTGAAGCCAATAAAGATATCAAAAAACAAATGCTCTCTAAAGATCAAACGACACTCCTTGTTCCAGTTACATATGACTCAAACAAAATCAAAGCGTCCGATTTTAAAGAAAGAGTCAATGAAAAGCTAAAAAGCTTAAACCTGAAATTTGAAATGACAGGGCAGCCGTTAATTGATGATGATGTTATCACAAGTTCGCAGGAAGGCCTGAAGAAAACAGAATTCATTACGATTGGGTTTATTCTCGTTGTCCTTATTCTTGTTTTTAGGTCAGCTGTGGCGCCTTTCGTTCCCTTAGTCGCAGTGGCACTGTCTTACTTGGTGAGTCAATCAATCGTGGCTTATTTAGTGAAATATGTAGACTTTCCGCTCTCGACCTTTACTCAGATCTTTATGGTCGCGATCATGTTTGGAATTGGAACAGATTACTGCATACTGCTTCTCAGCCGCTTTAAGGAAGAGATCGCACACGGTAAAGATAAAATTGAAGCGATTTTGATTACGTATAAAACAGCAGGAAAGACCGTCTTATTCAGCGGAATTGCAGTGCTGATCGGTTTTACATGTATTGGTCTCGCACAATTCCAGCTTTATAAATCAGCTGTTGCAGTAGCAGTTGGGGTTGCTGTGCTCATTGTGGCCCTTCTCACGATTGTACCGTTCTTTATGGCGGTTTTAGGAAAAGTGTTATTTTGGCCGATTAAAGGCGATATTGCCCACCCGCAGTCAAAAATGTGGGAAACAGCAGGCCGTTTTTCATTTAAGAAACCGCTTTTCAGCTTATTAATTGTAGGAATCATTACGCTTCCGCCAATTCTCATGTATAAAGGAACTCTATCTTATAACAGCTTAGATGAAATTGGTAATAAATACGAATCGGTTAACGCATTCAATACCATTTCTGATAAGTTTGGACCGGGTGAAGCACTTCCGGCAACAGTGGTCGTGAAATCATCTGACCTTTTAGACAACAATGAAGGGCTGATTGCCATCGAAAAACTCAGCCGTGCAATTGAACAAACAGATGGGGTCAGTAAAGTGAGAAGTGCCACCCGTCCTGTCGGTAAAGGGCTGAGTGATCTGTACGTGAAATCACAAGCCAAAGAACTGAACACAGGACTTGATAAAAGCAATGAAGGCTTGAAAAATATCCAAGATGCACTGACGACAATGAGTCAATCCATTGAGGATCAAACACCGCAAATCAAATCATCAGGAAAAGGCATTAACAAATTGATTTCTGGTACAGAATCTGTGCAAACAGGGATTCAAAATGTTGAAAAATCCTTAAGAAAATTGCAAAACGGCATCGATCAAAATAAAAAAGGTGTAGCAGCCATTAAAGGTGAAATCAAAGGTGCAAAAAAGGAATTAATGGCTCAAGTCGCACAAGTGAATCAGCAAGTTTCACTGTATAAAAGCATTTCCAAAGAATTAAAGGCAGCATTAGCGCAAGTGGATACGTCATCATCTGCTGCAGCAGATGTAAAAGCGTTAATCAAACAAGCAAATACACAATTTAGTACCCTTGAAAAGCAAATCCCGCAGGTAAAAGAAAATCAATCGTATCAAGCGATTAAAGCTTCGTACAACGAACTTTCTGCGACATTGCAAGAAGGGGCGAAACAGGCAGACAGCTATGCCAAACAAGCGAAAGAAGCTAGAAAGCAGCTTGAAGCAGCTGATGCCTTTATCGCAAAAGCTTCTGAGCAGCAAAAAGTCTTGACAAATCAAATCGATGAACTCATTGCTGGCTTAGATGCAGTTGAAAATGGACTGGATCAAACGTCTAAAGGCCAAGGACAATTAGCTGATAATATGCCAAAGCTTGCAAATGGAGCGGGGGACATCATTAATGGCCAAAAGCAAATGAAAGAAAAGATTGGCGGCTTTGGAGATGATCTAACCAAGCTGACAGACGGCCTGAACAAAAGTGTAAATGGACTGGAGAAAATTTCGAGCGGCTTAATGGGTGCAGGTGACTACTTAGACGAACTGAAAAATGCACCAGATCAAGACATGGCCGGCTGGTTTATTCCAAAAAATGTCTTGAAAAATAAAGCATTCAAGCAAGTATTTGATTCATACATGTCAGATGATCGCAAGATGACAAAGATTGATGTCATTTTAGAGAAAAATCCATATGGAAATGACGCTTTGTCGACGATTAAACAAGTGGAAGCTTCTGTCGAGCGGGCACTTCCTGAAACAAACCTAAAAGATGCGTCATTTGGCGTCTCAGGTGTATCAAGTATGAACGCTGATCTAAAACAGCTGTCAGACCAAGATTTCAATAAGACAGTGCTTTATATGATGATTGGTATTTTCCTTATTTTGGTGATTTTGTTCCGTTCGCTTGTCATGCCGCTTTACTTGGTAGGTTCACTCATATTGACTTACTTTACAGCAATCGGTGTAACAGAATTTATTTTCACCCATTTCTTCGGATATCCTGGAATTAACTGGGCAGTGCCATTCTTTGGATTTGTCATATTAATGGCGCTCGGAGTCGATTATTCGATTTTCTTAATGGAGCGGTTCAATGAATACAAAACAAAAGACATCCAGTTTGCCATGACTGAATCAATGAAAAATATGGGGTCTGTCATTATGTCTGCTGCTGTTATTTTGGCAGGAACATTTGCCGCCATGCTTCCATCAGGTGTGCTGTCTCTCCTGCAGATTGCAACACTTGTCCTTACAGGACTTTTACTGTACGCACTCGTTGTGCTACCATTGTTCGTACCTGTAATGGTGAAATTGTTCGGATCAGCCAACTGGTTCCCATTTAAACGAAAAGAATAGGTATTCTATATAGAAAGAAGGAATCAATGTGATGAGTCGTTGGGCGCTGATAACAGGTGCCAGTGGCGGGATTGGGCAGGCAGCAGCGAAAAAGCTTGCCCAAGAAGGCTGCCATGTGATGCTCCATTATCATAAAAATGAACAGGCAGCTGTGCGCCTCGCCGCTCATTTGGATGAGGCATATCACATTCAGACGCACGTCGTTCAAGCAGATTTAGCTAAAACGGGCGGAGCAGATGAGCTTGTCAGCCGTCTGCCGCTCTTTCCAGATATTCTTGTTTTAAACAGCGGCAGAAGCCATGTCGGATTGGTAACAGATACAGAAAAAGATGTATTAGCCAGTATGGTGCAGCTTCATGTCACCAGTCCATATGAGCTTACCCAATCCCTTTTACCTGCCATGATCCAAAAGAAAGCAGGCCATATTATTGCGGTCAGCTCGATATGGGGAGAAACGGGAGCATCATGTGAAGTGCTGTACAGCATGGTCAAAGGTGCGCAAAATGCGTTTATTAAAGGATTAGCAAAAGAGCTTGCTCCAAGTGGAATTAGAGCAAATGCTGTCTCGCCAGGTGCTGTCAAAACAGACATGATGAATCGTTTTACGAAAGAAGGCATCGCAATGCTGGAAGAAGAAATCCCGCTTGGCCGCCTTGCATCGCCTGAGGAAGTTGCAGATGTCATTTGGTTTCTCGCCTCAAAACAGTCAAGTTATATCACCGGTCAAATTTTATCTGTTAATGGCGGCTGGTACTGTTAAAAAACGTGTATAATTCGGCTCTCCATGACAAAAGCTATGGCTGTAATTCATCTTTTCGAATGGAGGAATCGACATGTCTGTACTTGAGAACTGGGACCATTGGAAAAACTTTTTAGGTGATCGCTTAAATCATGCGCAGGATAAAGGTTTAGAAGATGAGACCATCAATAACCTTGCGTATGAAATTGGCGGATATCTAGCTAACGAAGTTGAGGCAAAGAACGAGCAGGAAAGAGTACTTGCTGACCTTTGGAGCGTTGCATCAGAAGATGAGCAGCGTGCCATTGCAAATATGATGGTCAAGCTGGTTGAAAATAATAGCTCGCACTAAACAAAAAGAGAGGTCGTTTGTGCCTCTCTTTTTATTTTAACCGTTTCACAACATTGTGCTTTCTAAAAATGTGAAAATGCTTTATGATAAAGGAAGGTAAAAATTTGCCACAATGAAGGGGGTAATATCATTTGGCAAAGCTCGAATGGTATTTTGAATATGAGATACAGGTAAACCGTCCCGGACTTTTAGGAGACATTTCTTCTCTAATGGGGATGCTTTCAATTAATATTGTGACAATTAATGGTGTTGATGTATCAAGACGCGGAATGCTTTTACGCTGTGACCACACAGATCAAATTAAGCGGCTTGAATCAATTTTAAATACAATGGAAACGATAAAAGTAACGAAATTAAGACAGCCGAAGCTTCGTGACCGCTTAGCTGTTCGTCATGGAAGATACATACAGCGTGATGCCGATGACAAAAAGACGTTCCGTTTTGAAAGAGACGAGCTCGGTCTTCTTGTTGATTTTATGGCTGAACTCTTTAAAAAAGAAGGACATAAATTGATTGGGATTCGCGGAATGCCGCGTGTCGGAAAAACAGAATCAATTGTGGCTTCAAGTGTTTGTGCAAGCAAGAGATGGCTGTTTGTATCATCAACTCTTTTGAAACAGACGATCCGAAGTCAGCTGATCGCAGATGAATACAGCCCAGATAACGTCTTTATTATTGATGGGATTGTGTCGACAAGAAGAGGTTCTGAGAAGCACTTGCAGCTTTTAAGGGAAATTATGAGACTGCCGGCAACGAAGGTGGTCGAGCATCCAGACATCTTTATCCAAAATTCAGAATATACAATGGATGATTTCGACTATATCATTGAATTGCGTAATAGCGCAGACGAAGAGATTACATATGAACACGCTGAAGAACCACAAGTGTTTGATCATTCTGGTTTTTCCGGCTTCGATTTTTAATATGGTAATGGTAGGTGTTTGTTTTGACTGAATTGGGAAAACGGCTCGTTGAGGCCAGAGAGGAAAAAGGGATGTCGCTGGAGGATCTTCAGACGGTGACCAAGATCCAAAAGCGCTATTTGCTAGCAATCGAACAAGGAAACTATGATATTATTCCAGGTAAATTTTACGTCAGAGCGTTTATTAAACAATATGCCGAAGCCGTTGGACTGAATCCTGAACAATTGTTCGAAGAATTTCGTAAAGATGTTCCAAGCACGTATAACGATGAAGTATCTGATAAATTATCGAATATTAAGCCGCAAAGAGAGCTGCCAAAGCCTGCCTCAAAAGTGCTTGAACTATTGCCAACAATTTTAATTATTGGAGGCATCCTTGTGGTCATCGCCATCATTTATGTGATCGTGCAGGCGGTCAATCATGATAGCGGACAGAAGAATAATCAGGCGGCCCCTCAGCAATCAGAATCTAAATATGAAGTATCTGAGGGTTCATCTCTTGCAAAAGATCAAAAGAAAAAAGAAAAAGCTTCGTCAGATGATAAAGAAAAATCATCTAAAAAAGATGATTCATCAAAAGACGATGAAACTGTATCTTTAAAGGCGACGAATACAGAAGGCTCGACAACAACGTATGAAGTATCAGGTGCAGACGAAATGGAGTTAAAAATTTCTGCTTCGCAAGCTTCATGGCTGCGTGTAAGAGACGAATCTGGAAAAGTGCTGAAGATGGGTGAACTAAAAGATGGCGAATCGTTTAAAACAGACCTTTCTGATCTTTCTCAGGTCGATATCCGTCTAGGCAATGCGTCTGGAATTGATATCAAGGTAAATGACGAGACACTTAAGTACGAATTAGACCCTAAGGACACCATGACACAAAACATTGTGATTGTGAATAAAGGAAAGGAAAAGTCATCTTAAGCAAGTAGATGACTTTTCTTTTGTTCCTACTATTATATACATAAAAAAATTGCATTATTGGAGGATTGGATTTCATGTTTAACTTACCGAATAAAATAACCCTTTCTAGGATCGCCTTGATCCCTGTTTTTATGATTATTATGCTTGCACCGCTAGATTGGGGTGTTGCGCGCTTTGGCGACGTCAGCATCGAAGTGACGCACCTTGTTGGAGCGATCCTGTTTATTGTCGCTTCAACAACTGACTGGATTGATGGATACTACGCACGTAAGCTTAATTTAGTGACGAACTTTGGTAAATTTTTAGATCCGCTTGCAGATAAATTGCTTGTTTCAGCTGCTTTAATTATACTTGTTCAATACAACCTCACACCGGCATGGATGGCGATTGTGATCATCAGCCGTGAATTTGCTGTAACAGGTCTAAGGCTTGTATTAGCCGGAGGCGGTGAAGTAGTGGCAGCGAATATGCTTGGAAAGGTGAAGACATGGGCGCAGATCATTGCGATTTCAGCACTTTTACTGCATAACCTGCCGTTTGAACTTGTGTCATTCCCGTTTGGTGATCTAGCGATGTGGGTAGCGGTGTTCTTCACTGTTGTCTCAGGCTGGGATTACTTTGCAAAAAACTGGGAAGCTTTAAAGAATTCTAACTAAAAAGGACGTGTACGCTTTGAAGTCAGAGAGAAAAGCAGAAATTATTGCAGTCGGTTCCGAACTATTGCTAGGGCAAATTACGAATACGAATGCACAATTCATCAGCAAACAACTAGCTGAAATTGGTGTGAATGTTTATTACCACACAGCAGTTGGTGACAATCCAGAGCGTTTAAAACAGGCCATTCAGGTGGCGCAGGAAAGATCTAATTTTATTATCTTCTCAGGTGGTCTTGGACCAACCAAAGATGACTTAACAAAAGAAACCATTGCGAGCACGCTTGGCAAAGAGCTTGTACTAAATGAAGAAGCATTTGAATCGATTCAAGACTACTTTCTAAAGACCGGACGCGTTATGTCACCGAACAACCGTAAGCAGGCACTCGTTCTAGAAGGGTCTGATGTGCTCGTGAACCGTTTCGGGATGGCCCCGGGTATGTTTGTTCAAGAAGACGATACGTTTTATATGCTTCTTCCTGGACCGCCAAGTGAACTGCACCCGATGTTTGAAAACGAGGCAAAGCCGCTGATTTCTGAGAAACTTGGCTTAAAAGAAAAGATCGTGTCTGTTGTTCTGCGCTTCTTCGGAATCGGTGAATCGCAGCTTGAAACAGACCTAGAAGATTTAATTGATGCTCAAACCAACCCGACGATTGCACCACTCGCATCTGACGGTGAAGTGACGCTAAGGCTGACTGCTAAGCATGAGGATGAAAAAGAAACAGAGCGTCTGTTAAAAGAAACAGAAGCGCAAATTTTAGCGCGGGTAGGAGAGTACTTCTACGGATATGGGGATACATCACTTGTCCGCGAAGCGTCCAAAGCCTTGCACGAGCACGGGAAAACAGTAGCAGCAGCAGAAAGCCTGACTGGCGGAATGTTCTCTGAATGGCTGACAGATCTCGAAGGAGCATCATCCATTTTGAACGGAAGTGTGGTTTGTTATACAAACCAAGTCAAGCAGCAGGTACTTGGCTGCCGGGAAGAAACATTGTCTTCTCATGGTGCTGTCAGCAAAGAGTGTGCTTTAGAGCTTGCTGAAGGGGTTAGAAAGCTGACCGGAAGTGATATTGGCATTAGCTTTACGGGTGTAGCAGGACCTGATACCCAAGAGGGTCAGCCTGTTGGAAAAGTGTTCATTGGACTATCGACGAAAGACCAGACGGACGTGTTTGAATGGATGTTTACAGGCAGCCGGTCAGGCATTCGAAAGCGTGCTGTGAAATATGGTCTGCATCACTTACTCAACTTATTAAAAGAGAGTTAATTTTGTTTTTTGTTAGGTTTACTCCTTTATAAAAGAGCGTTTTTTCTAATAGAAAATACTCTTTTCTTAAGAAATCTGCCGAGAAAAAAATCGAATATGTGTTCGTTTTTTTCTTGGCAAATGACGTAAAACAAGGTATAGTATAGATAGTGGAATTGATAAAGGAGGAAACAATAGAATGAGTGATCGTCAAGCAGCCTTAGATATGGCTCTTAAACAAATAGAAAAACAGTTTGGTAAAGGCTCTATTATGAAACTAGGAGAGCAAACAGATACACGTATTTCAACAGTACCTAGTGGTTCGTTAGCACTTGATACTGCGCTTGGAATAGGCGGATATCCCCGAGGCCGTATTATCGAAGTATATGGTCCAGAGAGTTCTGGTAAAACGACAGTAGCCCTTCATGCCATTGCTGAAGTTCAGCAGCAGGGAGGACAAGCTGCATTTATTGATGCAGAGCATGCACTCGATCCAGTTTACGCTCAAAAACTAGGTGTCAACATTGATGAACTGTTACTTTCTCAGCCGGATACAGGAGAGCAAGCACTTGAAATTGCAGAAGCTCTTGTCCGCAGCGGGGCAGTTGATATTGTTGTTATTGACTCTGTAGCTGCTCTTGTACCAAAAGCAGAGATTGAAGGAGATATGGGTGATTCACATGTTGGTCTTCAAGCACGTTTGATGTCCCAAGCACTTCGTAAACTATCAGGTGCTATCAATAAATCAAAAACAATTGCCATCTTTATTAACCAAATTCGTGAAAAAGTTGGGGTCATGTTCGGTAACCCTGAAACAACGCCAGGTGGACGTGCGCTGAAGTTCTATTCGTCTGTTCGTTTAGAAGTGCGCCGTGCTGAACAGCTGAAACAAGGCAATGACATTATGGGGAATAAAACGAGAATTAAAGTGGTCAAAAACAAAGTAGCACCGCCATTCCGTATTGCCGAAGTAGACATTATGTACGGTGAAGGGATCTCAAAAGAGGGAGAAATCATCGACCTTGGAAGCGAGCTAGATATCGTACAAAAGAGCGGTGCTTGGTATTCTTACCAAGAAGAACGTCTTGGACAAGGCCGTGAAAATGCGAAACAGTTCCTAAAAGAAAATAAAGATATCATGCTGATGATCCAGGAGCAAATTCGCGAACATTACGGTTTGGATAATAACGGAACAGTGCAGCAGGAATCTGAAGAGGCGCTAGAACAATTAGAATTAGAATAAAATTAAAACAGTATGAAATGATAAAAAAGGCTGGGTGAAAAAACTCAGCCTTTTTTATTTTGCAAAAAACTTTCGACAACTTTTTCAGTATTTCATCCGTCTAAAGTGTACAAAATGGCATTTATTTTGGGAGGAAAAACTAATGACAAGCCCGACCCGCAGAAGAAATGCAAAACACAGCCGGAAACAACCGAGTCAGAGGGGAAAACTTGTGCTTGTTTTTTTAGCAGCGATGATTTGCTTAACGATGTGGAATGTGCTTCATCGAAATAGTGAAGAGAAGAACCCGTTTCAAAAAACTGCAGTAGCTTTAGAAAACAGCCAGAATAAAGAAGTTAAAAGGAAAACCGCCAAAATATCAGAGAAACAAATCAAAACAGTGGACCGTAATCACAAAATCAGCAGTTATTTAAATGGGATCGGTTTCAGCGGAACAGCCATGATTGTTAGAAATGGAGAAATCGTAACAAATAAAGGTTTTGGTTATGCAGACCGTAAACAAAAAGTTCGAAATAATCCTTTGACATCTTTTTATGTCGGTTCGTCACAAAAAGCGCTGATTGCAACCGCTATTTTGCAGCTTGAGGAAAAGGGGAAACTTCAGACAAGTGATTCGGTAAGCACGTATTTACCTCATTTCCCTAACGGACAAGCGATTACTTTGAAAAATCTGCTGACACATACATCGGGAATAAACGGACATATTGAAGGAAACGCCGTAATTACTCCGGACGAATTAATAAAAGACATAGAACGTCAGGGAATTAATCGTCAGCCGGGTGTATGGGGCTACAAGGATTCAAACTATTCTGTTCTTGCTTATATTGTTGCTGAAGTGAGCGGTGAGTCCTATGAACAATATATAAAGAATCATATTTTTAAACCGGCGGGGATGACGCATGCAGGCTTTTACAAAACATATGAAAAAGAACCTTATCCTGCTGTCGGGTATAAGCTGAAAGGCAGCAAAGCGGTTACACCGTATATGCCCGATCTATCTCAGCTTTACGGTGCTGGAGATATTTATATGAGTGCTATAGATATGTACAAATTTGACCAAGCCCTGATAGACGGCAAACTGTATTCGCAGAAGAGCTATAAAAAGATGTTTACGCCAGGAAGCAGCTCCACATACGGAATGGGATTTTATGTTGCTCCCGGTAGCTATTCAAGCCATGGTGTCGTGCCGGGCTTTAACATTTTGAACAGCTTTAGCAAATCTGGACAAACCATCGTTGTTTTGTTCTCAAATATACAAAATAACACTAAACTGGGCCAAGTGAACAATAAAGTATATCAGCTGCTGAATCAAGAATAATTCTGATCTGCTTTTGCAAACGCTAAGATGGCTAGCTTGACAAGTATTTCCGACACAATTACAATGGGAATGTATCACTTGTTTTTCTTAACATGATTGATAACTAATTTAAACTTGACAAGGGCAGTGAGGATCTCATTCCCTGTGAAGGCCCTGTATGTTGAGACACAAAACAATGTACATGCCGACACTTTATTTGTAAAACCAAGTTCATAGCAAGAGGAGGTGAAAATATGTCGCCTACGATGTTTACGATCATCTCCATTTTGCTGAGCCTAATCTGTTTAGTTGTTGGCTACTTTGTTCGTAAAACCATTGCAGAAGCAAAAATATCCGGCGCAAGAAACATGGCCGAACAAATTGTTGAGGATGCAAAGCGTGATGCGGAAGCATTGAAGAAAGAAGCGCTCTTGGAAGCGAAAGATGAAATTCATTCGTTTCGTGTAGAGGCGGAGCAAGAAGTTCGTGAAAGACGAAATGAGCTTCAAAGACAAGAAAACCGTTTACTTCAAAAAGAGGAAAATCTTGATCGCAAAGACGAATCTTTAGATAAACGGGAGTCCCTGTTGGAGAAGAGAGATCATTCTCTGAATGAACGACAACAACATATTGAAGAGATGGAAAGCAAAGTGGATGATATGATTCGTTTGCAGAAAGCCGAGTTGGAACGTATTTCAAGTCTAACTCGAGATGAAGCGAAACAAATCATTCTGGATCAAGTTGAAAATGAGCTTTCCCACGACATTGCAGTCATGACGAAAGAATCTGAAAACCGAGCGAAAGAAGAGGCTGACAAAAAGGCGAAAAATATTCTTTCACTTGCGTTACAGCGTTGTGCAGCTGATCATGTGGCTGAAACAACGGTATCTGTAGTCAATCTTCCAAATGATGAGATGAAAGGTCGTATTATCGGACGTGAAGGACGAAATATCCGTACGTTAGAAACGTTAACAGGTATTGACTTGATCATAGATGATACACCTGAAGCTGTTATACTATCGGGCTTTGATCCGATTAGACGTGAAACAGCGAGGATAGCTCTGGACAAGCTAGTCCAGGATGGCCGCATTCATCCTGCACGAATTGAAGAAATGGTGGAAAAATCACGCCGTGAAGTCGATGATTATATCCGCGAGATGGGTGAGCAAACGACATTCGAAGTCGGAGTTCACGGTCTGCATCCGGATCTGATCAAAATTCTCGGCCGCTTAAAATTCCGTACAAGTTATGGACAAAATGTCCTGAAGCATTCAATTGAGGTTGCACATCTTGCAGGTCTCATGGCTTCAGAGCTTGGAGAAGATGCAAAGCTTGCAAAACGAGCAGGTCTTCTGCATGACATTGGAAAAGCCATTGATCACGAAGTAGAAGGAAGCCACGTAGAAATTGGCGTTGAGCTTGCGACGAAATATAAAGAGCATCCTGTTGTCATCAACAGTATTGCCTCTCACCACGGTGACCAAGAACCGACATCTATTATCGCTGTTCTTGTTGCGGCAGCTGATGCATTATCTGCAGCACGCCCTGGTGCAAGAAGTGAGACGCTTGAAAATTACATTCGGAGACTTGAGAAATTAGAAGATATCTCTGAATCTTATGAAGGTGTTGAAAAATCGTTTGCGATACAGGCTGGACGTGAAGTACGTATTATGGTGAAGCCAGATTCAATTAATGATCTTGAAGCTCACCGTCTAGCAAGGGATATTCGTAAGCGAATTGAGGACGAGCTCGATTACCCTGGTCACATTAAAGTGACAGTCATTCGAGAAACTCGCGCAGTAGAGTATGCAAAATAGAGCGGTGCGCTTAGCGCCGCTTTATTTTTTTGTGTAAATATGCAACACTGATAAGAAGATCAATTTAAAAGAGAAAGGGTTCAAAAGCGCATGAAAATATTATTTGTTGGAGATATTGTCGGTTCACCTGGCAGAGACACACTGAAAGAATATTTGCCAAAGCTAAAGAAAAAATATCAGCCGCACTTTACCATTGTCAACGGAGAAAATGCTGCTCACGGGAAAGGTCTAACTGAAAAAATCTATCATGAGCTGCTGCAAGCAGGAGCTGATGTGCTCACAATGGGCAACCATACATGGGATAAAAGAGACATTTTCGATTTCATCGATGATGCAGCTAATATGGTCCGCCCTGCTAACTTCCCAGAAGGCACACCTGGAAAAGGTCTCACGTTTATTAAAAAACAAGGAAAAGAATTGGCTGTCATCAACCTGCAAGGACGTACGTTTTTACCGCCAATTGACTGCCCATTTCAAAAAGTAGATGAATTAATTGCGGAAGCATCCAAACGGACACCGTTTATTTTTATTGATTTTCATGGTGAAGCCACAAGCGAAAAACAGGCGATGGGCTGGTATACAGACGGCCGTGCATCATGTGTCGTTGGCACGCATACACATGTTCAAACAGCAGATAACCGCGTATTGCCAAAAGGAACTGCGTATATTTCAGATGTCGGGATGACAGGACCTTATGATGGCATTTTAGGTGTTGACCGAGAAACGATCATTAAACGATTCAAAACAAGTCTCCCAGTCCGGTTTGAAATTGCAGAAGGCCGCACGACGTTAAGTGCAGTAATCGTAGAAATTGACGAACAGTCGAAAAAAGCTGTCAAAATTGATCGAATTTTGATAAATGATGACCATATTTTCTTTGAATAAATGTTCACATATTTATTTCAGAAAAATATTAATCAGAAAGAAGGAATATGCGCCCTCTATCGTGAATATAGTAAAAATGGTAGGTAGCCTGCTATTTTTGAAAAACATTTTGGGGATGGATTTTCAAAAAAATAGCATCATCTAACAAAGATTGTTCTAATGAACACTCACTTATCCATTGTAAATTTAAGGGGGAGCAGAAATGGAAATTTTAAAAGTTTCAGCAAAGTCAAATCCGAATTCAGTAGCAGGAGCATTAGCCGGCGTTTTACGTGAACGCGGTGCAGCGGAAATACAAGCAATCGGCGCTGGAGCACTGAATCAGGCGGTTAAGGCTGTCGCCATTGCAAGGGGATTTGTCGCGCCAAGCGGAGTGGATTTGATATGCATTCCAGCCTTTACTGACATTCTGATCGATGGAGAAGAAAGAACAGCCATCAAATTGATTGTTGAACCACGATAATTCTAATTTTATTATTTTCAACCTGCTTACATCATGTAAGCAGGTTGTTTTTGTTTACCGCTAAACATTTCTTATATAACATATTCAGTTCGTGAAATAGATAAATATGACATATTAGAGCTTGCATTTTTTCACCGTGATGATAAATTAAGATTAAGTTGAATTTACTTCATCAAAAATAAATATTTAAGTAGGTGAAATAATGTTTGAAGCTTTTTTGAAAAGAGGAAAGCTTGTTTTTATTTTATTTTTTATCGTTCTCATTGCTGGCGGTTATTTATTCGCGCAGCTTCCTAAACGAGAACTGCCAGAATTCGAGGCGAATCTTGTCACGATTTCTACCGTTTTTCCTGGTGCGGATGCAAAACAGGTGGAAAGAGATGTCACCAATAAACTGGAATCAGCCTTATCTGATATCAATGGTGTAGAGAAAACGAGCTCGGTTTCTGCCATTGGTTTCTCAAATATTGTGCTTGAAATTGAGGACCAAGCCGACTTTCAAAAGGTGGCAAGTCAAATTAAGAATGAAACCACAAGTGCTGCGTCGTCTTTTCCTGACGGGGTGATGGAGCCGGAAGTAAAGGATGAATTTGGCAGCGTGCCGGTTGGCTCTTATATGATTGTGTCAAATGAATCATCGGACTTAGCAAAAAGTCAGCAATCGCTGCGTGCATTGAAGGAAAAAGTAGAGGACATCAAAGGGGTAGACAGTGTCATTATCAAAGGCTTCAATGACAAACAAGCGATTTTAAACTTAGATTCAAACAAGCTGGAGGGTGAAGGGCTCAATGTAACTGATGTCACAAATGCCATCAATCAGGAATTTGACACGTCTCCACTAGGCGATATTCGGGCAGGCAAAGAGAAGGTGAAGCTGTCCATCGATACATATGACCGCTTAGATCAAGTTAAAAAAATTGAGCTTTTCTCAAAAACGAAAAGAGAGCCGGTCACAATTAGTCAGCTTGGCAGTTTAAAAGAAGTAGAAAAACAGAAAAGTGATATTGTGTCGTATAACGGAAAGCCCGCTTATTCATTTACTGTGAATATTAAACAAGGGCTTGATATTCCTAAAATGTATGACAAAGTCAGTGATGTCATTGAGAAAGAAAAGCAGCTGCCAAATGGGGTGGAGTGGGTAGACTACTATTCACAAAAAAGTGAAGTGGATACCATTTTCAATGATTTAATAAAAGAAGCCATTGTTGCGGTCATTGCTGTCATAATTGTTACCACACTTGGACTCACGATTGGCGGGGCGTTTATCGTTTCACTCGCCATTCCGCTATCCATTACAATTGGAACGATTCCGCTGCCATTTTTACAAGTGGACCTCAATCAAATTTCGATCATCGGCTTTATCATTGCTTTAGGGATACTTGTCGATGATGCCATTGTCGTCAATGATAATATTTTAAGACAAATGAAAAAATACGAAAGTCCGCTTAAAGGAACAATTGCAGGGGTGAAAGAAGTCGCAGGGTCCATTTTGACATCAACACTAGCTGTTGTGTTTGCCTTCCTGCCGCTTGTATTCCTATCAGGTGCAAACGGTTCATTTATTCGGGCATTACCGTCTGTTCTAGTGACGACTGTGCTTGCGTCCATGGTGATTTCTCTGACACTTGTACCGGTCTATCAATATACTGTGAACCGGAAAAGAAAGAACAAAAACAGTCAAAAAGAGCCGGGATTCCTAGGGAAACAATTAAAAAGGCTGGCTGATTTCTATGCAGACCGTGTGCTGACAAACATTGTGAAGCGGCCGCTCGTTATTGGACTAAGTGGTTTGCTCGTTGCAACGCTTGCTTTTTTACTTATTTTCGTCACACCATTTGAATTTTTCCCTGCGGCGAATAAGAAAGAAGTGGTCGTCACTGTCACGCTTCCAAGTGAAACAACATTAGACAAAACAAATGAAACACTAAAGAAAATAGAACAAGAGATCAAACAGCAAAAAGGCATTGAAGAAACGGCGATTTTTGCAGGCGGCGGTGTGCCGAACCTGTTTAATGAAAGTATTTCAAATGCAAGTGACCACACGGGTCAGGTTGTCGTGAGAGTAGACAATGATCAGATGACAAGTAAGGCATTAATAGATCGTATGACCGAGCCTTTGCGAGAGACATTCAAAGAAGCTGAAATCTTTATGAAAACCATTGTACAAGGACCGCCAACTGGAGCGCCAGTGACAGTAACGGTTGCGGGTGACTCTTTTTCAAAGCTCATTGATGTCAAAGAAACGCTGACAAATGAAATGAAAGACAAAGGAGCAAGCTTGATTACGGACGATGTCAATCAGCCGGTGAAAACGATCTCCTTTGAATTAAACCGGGAGCGAATGGCAGAGGATGGGCTCAGTGCTCAATTTGTCAGCAGACAGCTTGGTCTTGTGACTGAAGGCATGCCATTAGGTACCTTTCAACAAGGAACAAATGATATCGACTTAGTAGTCAAACAGGATGTAGGTATACATCAAAATGGATTAAAGCTAAATGAAATAAAAGTGCCTGTGAATTCAAATGAAGGCGGTATGCCTTCACTCGAGTCTCTTAGCCGATATGTAAAAGAAAAAGAAACAGAGCAGTACGAAAGCATTCCACATGAAAATGGAGTTCCGACCATTACGCTGAAGGCGTATCCCGGCGCATCAGATTCGTTTAAAGACGATATGAAAGAAGTGGTCAATCAAGTGGGGCAAAGCGCTGCAGCGAAGGATTTGACCATTTCACAGGGTGGAGAAAATGAAAATCAGACCCAGTTCTTTATTGAAATTAGTCTCTTATTTGCAGTAGTCTTGCTGCTCATTTACGTGACCATCGCTTTCCAGTTCAATTCTTTAATGCTTCCGCTGTTAGTTCTAGGAACGGTTTACTTAGCCGTATCAGGAGCCATTATCGGACTGTTTGTCACACAAACACCATTCAGCTTTATGGCAACAATGGGGATTGTCTCATTGGCTGGTATTGTCGTTCGAAATGCGGTCGTCCTATTCGAATTTATTGAACAGCGGCGTAAGCAAGGGTTTGATCAACAGACAGCTGTCATTGAAGCAGGAAGAGCAAGGATTAGACCGATTCTCTTAACAGCATTTACGGCACTTGTTGCACTAATGCCTGTTGCATTAAGTCATGATCCACTCTTTAAGCCGCTGGCCATCTGCATTGTATCTGGTGTCTTTTTCTCAACAATACTGACATTATTCATTGTGCCAGCACTATATGTTGCCGTTTCAAAGAAACGCTGACGATGAAAGCAAATCTCCGATCGAAAGGAGATTTGCTTTTTTTTTAGAAAAATATCCAAAAAAATATGTGGGGTGTTCATTTGTCTTTATCTAGTAGACAGTGGTATTTACGACTAAAATAAGTCGTGTTAAAATCTGATTGGGAGAAGTTTTTTAACAAAGGGGTTGTACGTCATGTGTGGAACGATGAAAGCAATTGTTAAAAAAGAAAGCGCTTACGGAGCGGTGCTGTTGGAGATGCCGATTCCAGAAATCAAAGATCATGAAGTTTTGATCCAAGTGAAAGCCACTTCGATATGCGGAACAGACGTGCATATTTATAATTGGGATGATTGGGCTAAGGGAAGAGTCAAAGCGCCCTACATTTTTGGACATGAATTTACAGGGGAAGTTGTCAAAGTGGGGAAGCAAGTCTCACGAGCAAAAATTGGGGATTTTGTATCGGCTGAGACGCATGTTGTATGTAATCAATGTTATATGTGCTTAACAGGGCAGCAGCATTTGTGCAGTGAAACGAAAATTTTAGGGGTAGACATTGATGGCTGTTTTGCTGAATATGCCAAAGTACCTGAACAAAATGTGTGGCACAATCCAGCTCAAATGCCAGTTGAGCTTGCCTCTATACAAGAGCCGCTAGGAAATGCTGTCCATACAGTACTGCACACACCTGTTTCAGGTAAGTCAGTAGCGATTTTTGGCTGCGGACCAATCGGTTTAATGGCAATTGCTGTCGCAAAAGCCTCCGGGGCTGTTCAAGTGTTCGCTGTTGATAAAAATGAATACAGACTGGATCTTGCCCGAAAAATGGGTGCAGATCATATCGTGGATATTGGAAAAGATGATCCAGTCGCGATGATTAAGCAGCTCACGCGGATGGAAGGGGCAGATGTGATGTGTGAGATGTCAGGCCATCCAGCTGCCATTAATCAAGCACTCGAAGCTTGTGCAAATGGAGGAAAAGTCAATATACTAAGCTTGCCAGAACGACCAGTGACAATTGATATTACGAATCAAATTGTTTTTAGGGGATTAACCGTGCAAGGGATCACGGGGAGAAAAATGTTTGAGACGTGGCGTCAAGTATCTGAGCTATTAAGAACGAATACCATTGATGTAAAGCCAGTTGTCACTCATACACTGCCATTTGAAGAGTTCGAAAAGGGATTTGAACTTATGCAAAGCGGTACGTGCGGAAAAGTCGTACTGATGATGCCGTCATATCAAAGGGGGAAGAAATGATGAAAGAATTCACGTATTTACAAGATGAATTGGAAACAATGAAGCAGCAAGGCACCCACCAAACTTTGAAAGAGATTGATTCAAAACAATCATCCACTGTTACATTAAATGAACAATCTGTTATACAACTCTCCTCAAATAACTACTTAGGCCTCACCTCACACCCAAGGCTGATGAAAGCAGCAAAAGAGGCAATCGATGAATTCGGTGCGGGTACAGGATCTGTACGTACCATCGCCGGCACAATGACGATGCATGAACGTCTTGAAAAAAAGCTTGCTTCATTTAAAAAGACAGAAGCAGCTCTTGTATTCCAATCGGGCTTTACGACCAACCAAGGGGTCTTATCTAGTATCCTGACAAAAGATGATATTGTCATTTCAGATGAACTGAATCATGCCTCAATTATTGATGGAATCCGATTAACAAAAGCAGATAAAAAAGTATACGGTCATTCCAATATGGAAGAGCTGGAGAAGATTTTGAAAAAATCAATGAATTATCGCGTCCGCCTCATCGTTACAGACGGTGTGTTCTCGATGGATGGAGATATCGCGCCACTTCCTGAGATCGTCAGGCTCGCAGAAGCTTATGATGCATTTGTGATGGTAGACGATGCGCATGCCTCGGGCGTGCTTGGTGAGAATGGCCGCGGGACGGTCAACCATTTTAAACTCGACGGCAGAGTGCACATTCAGGTCGGGACACTTAGTAAGGCTGTCGGAGTGCTCGGCGGCTATGTGGCTGGTTCAGCGGTTTTAATTGATTATTTAAAACATAAAGCAAGACCGTTTTTATTCAGCACCTCACATCCGCCAGCTGTGACTAGAGCGTGTGAAGAAGCGATTGAAGTGCTGTTAGATGAACCAGAGCGAATCGATACACTTTGGGAGAACGCCGCTTATTTTAAAGAAAAGGTCATCAGCCTTGGATTTCAAGTCGCCCCAACAGAGACACCGATTATCCCAATCATGATTGGAGACGAAGCACTTACTTTTCGATTCTCAAAGGCTTTAATAGAACGAGGCGTGTTTGCCCAAGGCATCGCTTTCCCAACTGTAGCAAAAGGCAAGGCAAGAATTAGAGCCATCATCACAGCCGAGCACACAAAAGAAGAACTAGACCGGGCACTGACAATCATTGAAGAAGAAGCAAAAAAACTAAACATGCTTGATTGAGAGAGCGCAGGCTCTCTTTTTTCTTTTTGTGAAAAATGGTTATGACTAATAGGCAATTTTCATAGAAGAACCGTATATGATTTATTTTCAATTCATCACAAAATAGTCTATACTGTAGGGTGGAACTTGGTTTGAAAGGAGTACAAATTCATGAATGAAGAGCAGAGAAAAGCGAGCGGACAAGTAAGTTCATCGGACAAAAAATCCGAGAAGGACTACAGCAAATATTTTGAAGCTGTGTACATTCCGCCTTCCTTAAAAGATGCAAAAAAACGGGGTAAAGAAGAAGTCGAATACAATCAATTTCAAATTGACGAGCAGTTTCAAGGGTTAGGGAACGGCCGCAAGTTTTATATTCGCACATATGGCTGTCAAATGAATGAACATGACACAGAAGTGATGGCTGGTATTTTTATGGCGCTTGGCTATGAACCAACAAACTCAACGGAAGATGCAAATGTTATCTTATTAAACACTTGTGCTATTCGTGAGAATGCAGAAAATAAAGTGTTTGGAGAGCTTGGACATTTAAAAGCATTAAAACGTGAAAAGCCAGATTTAATTTTAGGTGTCTGCGGATGTATGTCACAAGAAGAATCTGTCGTGAACCGTATTTTGAAGAAACACCCATTTGTTGACTTGATTTTTGGCACGCACAACATTCACCGCCTGCCAGAGCTGTTATCTGAATGCTACCTTTCAAAAGAAATGGTCATTGAGGTTTGGTCAAAAGAAGGCGACGTGATTGAGAACCTTCCAAGAGCCCGTCAAGGTAAAATCAAGGGCTGGGTGAACATTATGTACGGCTGTGATAAATTCTGTACATACTGTATCGTGCCTTACACGCGCGGCAAGGAAAGAAGCCGCCGCCCAGATGAAATTATTCAAGAGGTCAGACGTTTAGCGGCAGAAGGATATAAGGAAATTACCCTTCTTGGTCAAAACGTGAATGCATATGGAAAAGATTTTGAAGATATGGAATATGGTCTTGGCCACCTGATGGATGAGCTGCGAAAAATTGATATTCCGCGTATCCGTTTTACAACAAGCCACCCGCGTGATTTTGATGATCACTTAATTGAAGTGCTTGCCAAGGGCGGAAACCTTCTCGATCATATTCACCTGCCAGTTCAATCCGGAAGTTCTTCTGTGCTGAAACTTATGGCGAGAAAATATGACCGTGAGCGTTACCTTGATCTTGTGCGCAAAATCAAAGAAGCTATGCCGAATGCTTCATTAACAACGGACATTATTGTTGGGTTCCCAAATGAAACAGATGAGCAGTTTGAAGAAACACTTTCCCTCTATCGCGAGGTTGAGTTTGATGCTGCTTATACATTCATTTATTCTCCAAGAGAAGGAACGCCTGCAGCGAAAATGAAAGACAACGTGCCAATGCGTGTGAAAAAAGAACGTCTGCAGCGCCTAAATGCACTTGTGAATGAAATTTCTGCGAAAAAAATGAAGGAATATGAAGGGCAGATTGTCGAAGTATTAGTAGAGGGTGAAAGTAAAAACAACCCTGAGATCCTAGCCGGATATACAAGTAAAAGCAAGCTTGTGAATTTTAAAGCACCAAAAGAAGCGATTGGCAACATCGTCAAAGTGAAAATCACACAAGCCAAAACTTGGTCTCTTGACGGAGAAATGGTTGGAGAAGCTATCGAGGTGAATTAAAATGACACTTTATTCAAAGAAAGAGATTGTCGAGCGTGCAAGAGAGCTCGCTAAAATGATTTCTGAAACGGAAGAAGTTGATTTCTTCAAAAAAGCAGAAGCGCAAATCAATGAAAATACAAAAATTTCAACGATTATTAATCAAATTAAGGCGCTTCAAAAACAAGCTGTGAACTTAAAGCATTACGGCAAACATGAAGCCTTAAAACAAGTCGAAGAAAAAATCGATGCCCTGCAAGAAGAACTGGATGACATCCCAGTGATTCAAGAATTCAAAGAATCACAAATGGAAGTCAATTCCCTGCTTCAACTTGTAGCGCACACGATTTCGAATCAAGTAACAGATGAAATCATTCTTTCAACCGGCGGTGATCTCTTATTAGGAGAAACCGGTTCAAAAGTGAAAAACTCATCACCAAGTTGCTCCATTAAATGAGAAAACCCCGCAGATGCGGGGTTTTTATTATATAGAATATATGTTATTTGTATTTTGCTACTGCATCAACAACAAAATGTTGATGCAGTAGCCCTTATATTTCGTAAAAAATAAATATTATATTGAAGTGTTATCAACTAAAAATGAATTGATTCTACAGATTAAAAGATTTGAACTGAAGCTCAATGCTTAATCCAAAAATGTTTATTATAATATTAAATTGTTTCATAATATCTCCTCCTTATATAAAGAAGGGCTACTATCTTTATTACATCAAATGACACCATTTCAGTCAACCCCAATCTCTCACTCTCCAACTTTTCCAATTTTCAAGGCAAGTTTATGGGCGACCATGCATACACTGAAACAGAAATGAATTTAATTGAACATGAAGTTCAAAATCGTGACACACTAGACGAATGCCCAGCATAAGATAAAACGATCAAGAACAAGGAGGCATGCCGGAATGTCTGAATACAGAGAAATTATTACAAAAGCGGTGGTTGCAAAAGGGAGGAAATTCACCCAAAGCACACACACCATTTCTCCATCGCAAAAACCAACCAGCATCCTAGGTGGTTGGATCATTAATCATAAGTATGATGCTGAAAAGGTCGGTAAAACCGTTGAGATCGAAGGAACATTTGATATTAACGTATGGTACTCTTACGCCGACAACACGAAAACAGAAGTCGTCACAGAGCGTGTGAAGTATGTAGACATCATTAAACTGAGATATAAAGATAAAAATTTCCTTGATGATGAGCACGAAGTAATTGCGAAAGTATTGCAGCAGCCCAATTGCTTAGAAGTGACCATTTCTCCAAATGGCAATAAAATTATCGTTCAGGCAGAGCGTGAATTCATTGCTGAGGTAGTCGGTGAAACAAAAATTGTCGTAGAGGTCGATTCAAGCTGGAAAGAAAAAGATGATCACGAGTGGGAAGAAGAAGTGGATGAGGAGTTAGAGGATATTCATCCAGAATTCCTAGCAGGTGAGACAGAAGAGTAAGGAATGACTAGGGCGCATATTCCCCTAGTTTTTTTGTGCCTGATCTAGGAGAAAAAAGGTGATTTTTTATGCTATAATTAAAGATGGTATGAATTCGAAAGTAATATAGTGAGGGATTAGAAATATGGCAAGTTATACGCCCATGATACAGCAATATTTAAAGATCAAGGCAGATTATCAAGATGCCTTTTTATTTTTTCGCCTAGGTGATTTTTATGAGATGTTTTTTGATGATGCAAAGGAAGCGGCGCAAGAACTAGAAATTACGTTAACAAGCAGAGACGGCGGCACAATTCCAATGTGCGGCGTTCCTTATCATTCTGCTTCTGCATACATAGAACAGTTGATTTCAAAAGGCTACAAGGTCGCCATTTGTGAGCAGGTGGAAGACCCTAAAACAGCAAAAGGTGTAGTCAAAAGGGAAGTCGTTCAACTGATTACACCAGGAACCGTCATGGATGGTAAAGGTTTAAGTGAAAACGAGAACAACTTTATTGCGTCTGTTACCAGCTTTCAAAATGGGTACGGTCTTGCGCTGTCTGATTTATCAACAGGTGAAAACATGGCGGCTTTCATCGATCGATTAGATGAAGTCGTATCAGAAATTTATTCTGTCGGTGCAAAAGAAATTGTGGTGTCAAAGCAGCTGGATGAGGAAACAATCAAAACCCTTAAAGAACGCTGCCAAGCAACTATTTCATACGAAGATAGTGATGCATTATTAGAGGAAGCTGAGCGGCTCGTTTCCCATCTAGACGAAAAGTTAAAAACGTCATTTTTAACACTATATGCCTATTTAAGAAGAACGCAAAAGAGAAGCTTGGATCATCTTCAGAAAGTTCAAGTGTTTGAGCTTGAACAAACGATGAAAATCGATCTTTACTCAAAACGAAACCTAGAATTAACAGAAACGATTCGTTCAAAAAGCAAAAAAGGCTCTTTATTATGGCTGTTAGATGAAACAAAAACTGCGATGGGCGGCAGACTGCTCAAGCAATGGATCGATCGGCCGCTTATTCGCCTTTCGCAAATTAATGAGCGTCAGGAAATGGTGCAAATTCTGATGGATCATTTCTTTGAGCGAGAGGATCTGCGCGAAAGATTAAAGCAAGTATATGATCTTGAGCGTTTAGCGGGTCGCGTGGCATTTGGCAACGTGAATGCCCGTGATCTCATCCAGCTCAAAGAATCCTTAAAACAAGTACCGGATATTAAAGAACTCGTTCATTCATTACCAGAGGAAATGGCAAAATCAAGAGCGAATGAGATTGATCCTTGTGGTGACCTCCTTAATTTATTAGAAGATGCACTTCATGAAAATCCGCCGATGACGATAAAAGAAGGCAATTTGATTAAAGATGGCTACAATGCAAAATTAGATGAATACCGTGATGCCAGCCGAAACGGAAAGGACTGGATTGCACGTCTTGAACAGCAGGAAAGAGAATATACCGGTATTCGCTCCTTAAAAGTCGGGTTTAATAAAGTGTTTGGTTATTATATCGAAGTGACACGCGCAAATACACATCTGCTGGAGGAAGGGCGTTACGAAAGAAAACAAACGCTTGCCAATGCAGAGCGGTATATCACACCTGAATTAAAAGAAAAAGAAGCACTGATTCTTGAAGCAGAATCAAATATTAACGAATTGGAATATGAACTATTTACAGCTCTCAGGGAGCAAGTAAAAGGCTATATTCCTAGATTACAGCTGCTTGCAAAACAAATGAGCGAGCTTGATGCGCTTCAATGCTTTGCGACTGTCAGTGAAAAGCGCCGTTATATCCGGCCGGAATTCTCAGAGGATGACGTGGATGTCAAAGATGGCCGTCACCCAGTCGTTGAAAAAGTGCTGGATCACCAGGAATATGTACCGAATGACTGCCATATGGGAAAAGGCAGACAAACCTTACTCATCACTGGACCGAATATGTCAGGGAAAAGTACGTATATGAGACAAATGGCGCTCATCTCGATTCTTGCGCAGATTGGCTGCTTCGTGCCTGCGTCAAAGGCGACGCTTCCAATCTTCGATCAAATCTTTACACGTATTGGTGCAGCAGATGATTTGATTTCTGGTCAAAGTACTTTTATGGTAGAGATGCTCGAAGCAAAAAATGCGATGGTGCACGCAACCAAAAACAGCTTGATTTTATTTGATGAAATTGGACGCGGGACAAGCACCTATGATGGAATGGCTCTTGCGCAGGCGATCATTGAATTTGTTCATGATCATATTGGGGCTAAAACCCTATTCTCTACACATTACCATGAGCTCACGGTCCTTGAATCTCAATTAAGCGAGCTGAAAAATGTTCATGTGCGAGCTGAAGAGCATGAAGGCACGGTCGTTTTCTTACATCAAATCAAAGAAGGTGCAGCTGATAAAAGCTATGGTATTCATGTAGCGCAGCTTGCGGAATTGCCTGATACCATCATTAATAGAGCCCAGACTATTTTAACGGAGCTTGAGAGCGGATCACATGACGTGACCCCAACCGTATCTGCAGCACCAAAAGCAGAAAAGTCTGAAGAAAAACAGCAGCTATCTTTCTTTGAAGTAGAAGAAAAACCGCAGCCGAAAGCTGCGCTAAAACAGAAGGATCAAGCGGTCATAGACGAATTAAAGTCTTACAACCTAATGGATATGACGCCGCTTGAAGCGATGACAAAGCTGTATGAATTGCAAAAGAAATTATAATGTAAGGTGAGGTGAGCAGAAATGGCAAAGATTATTCAGTTATCCGATGACCTATCCAATAAAATTGCTGCAGGTGAAGTGGTGGAGCGTCCGGCTTCTGTTGTAAAGGAGCTTGTGGAAAATGCGATCGATGCAAAAAGTACAGTCATTGAAATCGATGTAGAAGAAGCAGGTCTTTCTTCTATCAGGATTATTGATAATGGTGTTGGAATCGATGCTGAAGATTGTAAGCTCGCCTTCCAGCGCCATGCAACAAGTAAAATCAAAGACGAAAATGATTTGTTTCGTGTCAGAACGCTCGGATTCAGGGGAGAGGCGCTGCCAAGTATTGCATCCGTCTCTCACCTAGAAATGAAAACAAGTACTGGCGAAGGAGCTGGGACACACTTAGCTTTGCAAGGCGGGAAGATCATCTCAGAGAAAAAAACCTCTGGCCGCCGCGGCACCGAAATTGTGGTCACCAACTTATTTTACAATACGCCAGCCCGCCTAAAATACATGAAAACCGTTCATACGGAACTTGGTAATATATCGGATGTTGTCAATCGAATTGCGCTAGCTCATCCCGAAGTATCGATCCGTTTGCGTCATCAAGGGAAAGTCCTGCTACAGACGAATGGAAACGGAGATGTGCGTCATGTACTTGCGGCCATTTACGGGACAGCTGTGGCTAAAAAAATGCTGCCGCTTCACGTACAATCACTTGATTTTGAAGTGAAAGGATATATTTCGTTACCTGAAGTGACAAGGGCATCACGGAATTATATGTCTTCTGTTGTAAACGGCCGATATGTCAAACATTTTCCGCTCGTGAAAGCGATCCATGAAGGGTATCACACGCTGCTTCCGATTGGCCGTCATCCAATTACATTCATTGAGATGAAGATGGATCCCATTCTAGTGGACGTGAACGTTCATCCATCGAAGCTAGAAGTGAGGCTAAGTAAAGAACAGGAACTTCATGATCTGATTAAACAAGGAATTAAGGAAGTATTTCAAAAGCAGCAGCTCATTCCAAGTGCTTCAGTACCAAAAAAAGCACCAATGCCAGCTGTGAAAAATGAGCAGCAATCCTTAACCTTTGATGCGAAACAAAGGAACGCAAGCCCAGCGGAAACACCGCTAACCTATCAGCCGGAGCCGCACGAGTCGGTCGTATACGAGACAAGTCATACCGATGCATACGGAATGCCTAAACAAGAGAAGGCAGAAGCATCATCCCCAGTATTTTATGAAGAAGCCTCATCTGAGCGTGTTCATTTAGAGGAATCTGCCGCTTCACTTGAATATGAAGAGACGGTACTGCATGAAGATGTGACAGAAACGATTCCTGAAAACGAACGCGTCCCTGTGATGTATCCAATTGGGCAAATGCATGGCACATATATTTTGGCTCAAAATGAACGAGGGCTTTATATCATCGACCAGCATGCGGCTCAAGAGCGAATCAAGTATGAGTATTATCGTGAGAAGGTAGGAGAGATCGAACAGGAAGTGCAAGAAATGCTCGTCCCCTTAACATTTCACTACTCTAAAAACGATATGCTGATCATTGAAGAGCATAAGGATATTTTAGCGAAAGTGGGGGTCTTCTTAGAGCCCTTTGGTTCAGGTAGCTACATCGTTCGGTCGCATCCGCAGTGGTTTCCAAAAGGTGAAGAGGCTGAACTGATCGAAGAGATTATAGAGCAAGTGCTTGATGAAAAACGTGTTGATATCAAGAAACTAAGAGAAGAAGCGGCGATTATGATGAGCTGTAAAGGCTCAATCAAAGCAAATCGTCATTTGCGTCATGATGAAATCAAAGCCTTATTAGATGAACTTCGGCAAACGAAGGACCCATTCACCTGTCCGCACGGCCGGCCGATCATCATTCATCACTCGACATATGAGATGGAGAAGATGTTTAAACGGGTGATGTGATATAAAAAAAGCGCTCTAATCAGAGCGCTTTTTTATTTAGCATCCGCAAGGATCTGGCGGTGTGACCACAACTGGCCGTGTATTAATATCAATCGTATCTTCTGCATAAAATGTGGAACCGATGCTGATGGCTCGATTTTCTGCACGGAACGTGTATGTACCTGCAGCAGGGAGTACTTTATGTGAAAGCTTTAATGTATACTTGGAAATTCCAAGTAAATCCAGTCTGAGCGGAATACGAACGGTTTGTCCGTTGTTCAAAATATAGCTGTCTTTTAATGCTTTGCCGTTCATAATGTCTTTCGTCGTTGCTTGGAAACCCTTTGGCAGAGTGAACTCAACCGCACCAAGACTTAGAACAGAATTTGGGCTGTACGTCAGCTCAATGTCAGAAAAAGACCATTCCTGCTTACTTGCTCCTGTAATTTTTGCGTAAAGTGCAGCTGGTTTTGCATTGGTTGTTGCTTTGCCGGCTTCCTCAGCAGATGCAGAAAGCGGTACTGACAGCGCCATAACCAATGTGAGCATCCCCATCATAAGAATCGTCCACGTTTTTTTCATTTTTTCCTTCCCCCTTGTTGAATATAGGTAAATAATAGATGATTACACCCATTATTTACCTATAATGTTACCATATTACCATATGGTATTAAATGGGATATTATACCCTTATTTTGTCATTCTTTAGTAATAGCGGGGAAAAAGCGCATTTGGTTGATTCATTCCGTAATAATGGCCTGGCATTTGCTGGTTTGTTGGCATCATCATATGCATATCTTGATAACCATATGGATGATGTGGCATCATTCCATATCCACCATAATGGCCTAGATGATGGTGATCCTTCATTGGAACATGCTTTGAAAAGGTATCATGCTGATTTGGGAACGGTGAATAAACTGAATGATGATGTGGATGGTGCGCGTTATACATATCTTTTTTGCCGCTATGATAATGGTTTGGCATATTCATATGATCATGCATGTTTGGCGCCACCATATGCTCATGATTGGCTGTATACACATTTTCAAATGTGTGATAGGGATTTTCTTGGTGATAATGATTCATTTGGCTGTTCATATCGTTCATGTATATCTCATCCTTTATGTCAGGTTGCCATATCCTATGAGACAGATCTGCTTCATGAGCCTATCCATATGAAAGAAAAAAACCGGCTTTTCAGCCGGGAAAAGGAAAAGCAGGTAAAGCGTCAAGCGTTAAATTGTGTAGCTGTGTCTTCTTCTGCGACGCTTTTTACATCTGCTGCAGACACTTTTAGGAAAATAACAGGGATCGTAGCTTCGAGAGGTATCCCAAAAATCGCTCTCAAACCATTTATCTTTTTTATGACAAAACTTTTTTTCTTTACATGGATCCTCATGGCAATGATCGTCATGCTTTTTATGGCAGTGTGAGTGGGAATGTTTGCACTTGCATTTGCACATTGTCATCCCTCCTAAATGTGACTCAATGCTAGTATATGCAAGAAAGAGTCATGAGGACTGGATGCTTCTGCTTCTTTTATAAAAAAAGGCTTTTTCTGAAAAAACTCAAATAAAAAGAATTGACTAGTGCTAAATTAACATGATAAAATATAAATTTTTATCCTCTGATGAAATGTGTTATAATGATATTGTGAATACTTTCGGAGGTGGCGGATTTGTTTCAAATAGGTGATAAAATTGTTTATCCAATGCATGGAGCCGGTGTGATTGAAGGAATGGAAGAAAAAGAGATTTTAGGTAAGACGCAGGAATATTTCCTGATTCAAATGCCGAATATGCAGATGATGGTCCCAAAAGGCAGAATCAATCAACTAGGTATACGTCCGGTAGCAGATCAAGCAACGCTGAAAGTTGTGATGAACAATTTTGCAGAAGAAACAAACGACGACACGCTTACTTGGAAGCAAAGATATGATGAAAATCTGAAAAAGCTAAAAACAGGTGCGATCGAAGATGGTGCAGACGTTGTCAAAGATCTAATGAGACGAAATCAGAAGAAAGCGTTAAATTCAAGTGAAAAGAAGATGCTTGAAGATGCAAGAGGCATGTTAGTGAGTGAGATTTCACTTGCACAGGGATTGACGCAAGATGAAGTGATGACAGCTTTAGAGAATGAATTAAGAATGTAATGATGATATACAGAGACTAGCTGTAAACTGAAGGGGACATCCTTTTGTTTACAGCTTTTTTGTTTGAAAAAAAGAGTAATATTGCCATTTTTGTAGGTGGTTTTAACTAAAATTGAAATGAGGTCATACGATTTAGTTTTTACGTTCACAACAAAAATTTAAAGACCTCTGAAATACCTAGATCATATGAAAAACAGGTAACTTCTCCTGATTCATTCAAATGAGCCGGACAACCTTTGAATTTTCTAAGCCATTGATAGTAAAATATTGCGGTAAGATGACACCTAAGAGAAAAAAGGAGCGGTGAAATGAAAAGGTTACTAATATGTGGATTCATCTTTCTTATTCTGTGTACTCTTTTAATGGTGAAATGCAGCCATTCTGTTCAAGAAAAAAAAGAACAAAAGCAGCATCATCAAGAGGTAGAAAAGTATCAAAAAGAGCGAAAACAAGGCGATCAATATGAAAACTTTAAACAGCTCATGCGATATGAAAGAGACGGTTATGAGATAGAATTTCACGAAAAGGGCGGAAGTGATTTACTTGTATTTTCTCCTCATGGAGGTGAAATTGAACCAGGAACAAGTGAAATTGTAGAAGCCTTTCAAGAAAAGTACTCTACGTATTTGTTCGAAGGTACAAAGCAAGACAATAACCGGGACCTGCATATCACGAGTACCAATTTTGATGAACCCATTTTGGTTCAAATGATTAAAACGTATCCTTTTTCAATTTCCATCCACGGCTATAAAAGTGATAAAAGACACACGCTCGTTGGCGGCACAAATGAAAAAATGCAAAGAGCAGTTGTACGAGAACTAAAAGATCGGGGATTTTCCGCAGAAATGGTACAAAAAGGCGAACGGCTTTCTGGTACAGACCCTAAAAATATAAATAATCGAAATGCGAGTGGTGAAAGCGTTCAGCTCGAAATTAGTACAGCGCAAAGAGAAGCTTTTTTTGACAATTTTGAGACGAGAAAGGGAAAGAAAAAAGCATTCAGACGCTATATTAATGCGTTAAAAGAAGTGCTCAGAGAATTCGACCCTTCTTCGTAATAAAAATTTGTTGGGCAAAAGTACTCTATTTAAACTTGGTAAAAAAGATAGGAATATGCGATTCGAACATAAAATATGTAATAACTTACAATTTGCCTTAAAAACATAAATTATGTAAAATAATAGTTATCAGTTTGATATGATAGAATGGGGCTGAAGTGGATGGCACATAAAATACCATCTTCCGAAGTAGGTGTAAAAATCAATCAATGGTACACGCATATTTGCAAATTTGAAGTTGAACAGGCAAACGGCATGAAGCGCCTTGTTGAAGAAGAAATTCATGATATGGAAGAGGATCAAGATTTACTCCTATACTATTCTCTAATGGATTTTCGCCATCAAATGATGCTTCAGCACTTAGCGCCAGTCCATGCAGGGAGTGAAACGCTTCAAGCAGTGTCCTTTCCTAAAGAAATTGACGATGCAGAAGATGAGATGACGGGCTTACTCGGCTATTATTTTCATTTTTTTCATGGAATGTATGCGTTTATCCAGCGCCGCTATATCGAGGCCATTTCATATTACAAGCATGCTGAACATCAACTGATTTTAGTGACAGATGAGATTGAAAAAGCAGAATTTTACTATAAAATCGCAGAAGTTTACTATCATATGAAACAAACCTATTTCTCCATGCACTACGCTAAAAAGGCAAGAGACATCTACAAGAAACATCAGCTTTATGGAAAAAGAAGCATTCAATGTGATTTTGTCATGGCAGGTAATTGGATTGATGTTAATCAGTATCAAAAAGCGCTTCCTTATTTAGAAAAAGCGTTAAAGGTCTGTGAAGCGATGGAACAAAAAGAATGCACATCTTACTTTAAAGCGATGGCTCTTAATAACTTAGGCACTTGCCATTATAGTATGGGAACGTACCATACAGCGACTGTCTTTTTTGAACAAGCCATTTCACTTTATCAGAAAGATCAAGCATCCACGATGATCAAATCGTTGTTTTCACTTGCCCTTACTTGTTTTAAACTCGGAGATTTTCAGCGGGCGGGCGAGGCCATATCTATAGGAATGAAAGAAGCTTGTGTATTGGAAGATGAAATTTATCAGTTGAAATTCCAATTTTTGCAGGCGCTCTATATAGAGAAAGACGGCTGTGAGCAATTGAGGTCGGCCCTTTTTGGTCTGAGAAATAAAAAAATGTTTGCTGATTTAGAGGAATTAGCACTTGATGCGGCTAATTATTATAAGGAACGCGACATGTACAAGGAATCCTCCACTTTTTTTGAGATTGTGATCGAAGCGCGTACGCACATTCAAAAAGGAGATGAGATGTATGAGAACGAAGCATAACATGTCAGCTGCTCAAGTAGATGAAAGACTTCACACTTAAAAATGAGACAAACAACACCCTTTACGCAAAACGTAAAGGGCTTTTTTCTTTATTCTTTGATTGCTTTTTCTGCGTCAATTGCACCTGCTCCATAAATCATCGGGTCATCCCCAGACCACTTGCTAGTATTTTCTTTTAACAGGGTTTTGACTTCATCTGGCGTTAAATCTGGTGAATGCTCTAACAGTAGAGCGCAAATACCAGCACAAATCGGTGTTGCCATCGATGTGCCAGATAACGTTGTATAATCCTCATCGACTCTGCTTGATTTATCGAGTTTATCCAGAAAGGATCTTGGTGATCTGAGAGAAACGATGTTTACGCCTGGTGCGAGGATATCAGGCTTTGCTTCCCCATAAACAGTTGGCCCTCTGCTTGAAAACGGTGCCACGACATCGTCACTTGATTCTGGTGTATTCCGGTCATCATAGGCTCCAACCGTAATGACTTTTTGACTGACAGCAGGGCTTGCAATCGTCTGGCTGTTAGGACCAGAGTTTCCGGCAGCGACGCATACAACAATCCCTTGATCCCAAGCCGCATTGACAGCACGCACCATTGGATCGTCCTGTTCGTCATCATAACGCTGCGCAGCTCCGCCTAGCGACATACTGATAATATGAATCGGATCATCAGGGTGGTCTTCGTTGAACTGTATGCACCATTCAACCCCTTCTATAATAGTAGAAAGTGATCCAGCCCCTTGTTTATTTAACACTTTCACGCCAATTAGATTTGCTTTTGGGGCGGGTCCTTTGTATAAGCCATCTGAAGCGGCTCCATCTCCAGCGACATCTCCCGCGCAGTGAGTACCGTGGCCATTATCATCATAAGGTTTTGTTTTTTGTTTGACGAAATCCACAAAATCTCGAATTCTTCCATCTAAATCTTCATGCGGATAAATTCCTGTGTCAATGACAGCGACCGTAATGCCTTCTCCGGTTAAAGTTGTCCCGTTTCGGGTGACTTCTTCAGCATGGCTCGCTTGTGTGGCTACATCCAGCAACGCATGAACTTTCCGGTCTAAATAAATTTTACGAATATGCTCACCGTTTGTTAATAGCTCCTCTAAAGCAGCAGGCGTTAAATCAGCAGCGCAGCAGTCGATATGTGAAAAATGCCGTTTTATATTTGTTTTTCTGCTTTTTTTCATGAACTGTTTTGTGCTTTGAATCCCTGCCTCGGCTGCACCTTCCTTAAATTCAATGATCACACGAAGCTTCTTTTTCTTCTTCAGCCTGCCTTCGAAAAAACGATGAAGAAAGCATGGCGTCCATTTAAAAGGTTTATAAAGGTGAAGAACGGTCTCTCTTAAAGGCTGATCTAGTTTACTAGCATGTGTTCTGACCATTTGCACCATAGAAAATCCAAACATGTGATGCCCTCCATTCCAGCTATCCATTCTCGTACACTCTTACGTTATGAGAATGAGAACTGCTTGGTTCGGATTCTTGTCCCTCCTTTTCTTTATATTGGCGGCTTGCTTAGTCTTTCAAAAAAAGAAAAGCGCTTACATTTTGTAAAATAATAGAAAAAGGTGGAAATCATATAGAATCTGCCGATGATAGGTGGGAGAGTTCTTCTGAGAGAACCAGTGAAACAAAGGATTTTGCAGAAAAAGGAGGGCTGTGGACAGGGTCAATGCTCATATAAATGTGATGCGTGACAGATGGAAAACATCAAATCCTTATCAAAAAAAGCCGAATTAAAGAAAACAGACTGGATAGGACTAGGTCATATTAAACATAACGTCATTTGTTTGTCATACTATTCTAACTCTGTTTTCAAAGAGGAGAGGCGTTTCTGTGTATATAAATGCAATTATCTTATTTTTGAGGAATCTCATGATCTAGAGTGTTATGATCAAACGTGAAGAGAAAATGTGGAAAAAATGATAAGAAATGATGATTCAATATAAATCATAGAAACGGCTTAGAAATCTGTTAAAGGAGAACGGGAATGAAGAAGTTTTTTGCTTTGCTTCTCCTGCTTGCGATCGGATGGGGCGTTTATTATACCATGCAAGCACAGGAACATGATGAGCCAGTGTCATCAGGTGGGGAAGACGAAAGCGGTTCAAATGATATTTATCGAAATTTTAAAGAACTTGAAGAAAACGAATCAACGAGCAGCTATAACATTACAGCCAACCCAGTGCCCGGCAGCCGCCTTCTTGTGATGTCACCTCATGGTGGGAGGATCGAAGGCGGCGTGAGCGAGATCGTCCATTTTTTTGACAACGATTTTTCGACGTATTTATTTGAAGGTCTAAGAGAGAATGCATCAGAACTTCATATTACAAGTACAAACTTTGATGAGCCAATCGGCGTCGCGCAGGCAAAAGCACATGATTACATCTTAGCAGTGCATGGATACAAAGGCGAGGAAGGAATTGACCATACTCTCGTCGGCGGAACAGATTACGATCGTGCAGAGAAAATTGTCAACTCATTAGAGCGGAACGGGTTTTCTGCTGAACTAGCTGTCGCACACGCAACCCTGAGCGGGACAAGCAATCATAATATTAATAATCTTACAAAAACAGGGCAGAGTGTGCAGCTTGAGATTAGTAGAAGTCAGCGTGAAGCTTTATTTGACAGTTTCGATTTTCGGAGGCGGTCAAGTACAAAAAACGAGACATTCTATCGTTATGTAAGGGCGATTCGGACAGTGCTGGATGAAGAATATACATAAGGGCTGTGCACATGTTAAGACAAGGAGTGGAATTCTTGTTACACTATGAACAGTGATAACAAAAGGAGAGACGGATATGGCGCGTC
Source organism: Bacillus sp. FSL M7-0791 (assembly GCF_038627085.1). NCBI lineage: Bacteria > Bacillati > Bacillota > Bacilli > Caryophanales > Bacillaceae > Bacillus > Bacillus sp. FSL M7-0791. The sequence goes on from NZ_CP152022.1 coordinate 1,653,361, forward strand.
ATCATTTTCATCTTCAGGCAAGCTGGCCCGGTCTGCGTAACGATGTGGGTACAATTGCATGTGAACAATTAAAAACAAAGATTTCGATTCCAAAGGAAATGGACGGTCCAGGTATTGGAACCAATCCAGATGAGATGCTCTTAGGTGCAGCGGCTACGTGTTATATCATTACACTTGCAGCCATGATGGAGCGGAGTCAATTAGAGAAAGAGGATCTATCGATGAGCTCTGAAGCCGTCGTAGATGTGACAAATGGCGTGTTTACTTATGAGGAAATCATTCATCGGCCTCTCATCACCCTCAAAGAGTCCGCTTCCGCAGATGATATTGAGCTGGCCCGAAAGCTTGCGCATAAAGCCGAAAGCTCATGTATGATTTCAAGAGCTGTTCAGGGGAATGTGAACATTTCCTTAGAAGAAACCATTCAAGTCGGCCGTTAAAACAAAAAAGTCATTTTCTCTAGAAATATGGAGAAAATGACTTTTTTTATGACGTCCATTCGGTTTGATCGAGTTGTGCTTTGGTTTCGTTCTTTTGCTTCTTGGATTGATTTAAGACAATCACGCCGCAGATGACAAGTGCAAGGCCGATGTAGCCTTTCGTGCTGATTGTTTCGTTAAACAGCACAAGTCCTACAAGAGCAGTGAGAGCTGTTCCAACGCCAGACCAGGTTGCATAGGCAGACGAGAGCTCGATGGTTTTAAGTGCCAAGCTCAGGAAAGTAAAGGCGCATCCAAATCCTATCAGTACCCCGATACTCGGCAGCAGCTGCGAAAAGCCTTGAGAAAGCTTCAGCATTGTACTGCCAAAAACCTCCGTCAAAATGGCTCCTGTTAAGTAGAGTATTCCTTTCATCATCTCCCACATCCTTTATGACATATTTAATAGTACGACCCCTGAGACAAGCATCGCCATGCCAATGACGGCTTTTTGGTTCAAGGTTTCTTTGAAAAAGAGCACGCCAAAAATAGCCGTGAGGACCGTACCAACCCCAGACCATGTTGCATAAGACATGCTAAGCGGAATAATGTTCAGTGTCAATGACAGCATATAAAAAGCAAGTGTATAGCCAGCCACAACAACCGCGCTAGGCTTCCAGCGCGTAAAACCATGAGATAATTTTAACATCGCGGCGCCAATGGCTTCTGAAAAAATGGCCACAGCCAAAAAAAGATATCCGAGGATCATGATCATCCCTCCTCTAATAGGTGTAAAATCCGATGAAGTAAAAGGTTTTTTTCCTCTCTTTTCAGCGGTTCTAGCTGAAACATTTCTGAAAACCATATCCCCCATCACATGCAAGGCGGATCAGCTGACTCAGTGCAGGATCGCTTATTTCCTCAGCTGCTTTTTCTTTGAACTCCGCATAAAAAGCACGCCAAGGGTGCAGCAGCGCATCATCAAATGACATGGTAGCCAGCATACTTGTACATAGCTGGGTCGTATGCTGCATGTCTAAATCATGTCATGTGGCCAATAGATATGCGCGTACATAAGGGGCTTTTTCGTGTTTGTATGTTTCGTAATACGTCTCGAGCTGCTGACGAAAGCAAAGAATCGCATGCTCATTCATTTGTTGGATGAGCTCTTCCTTGCTTGAAAAATGATAAAGCAGACCAGCTTTGGTCATATTTGCATGCTCTGCCACCTGCTGAAGGGTGAGCTGGCTTAATCCTTCTTTTAAAATTGTGCTGGCAGCTGCATCAAAAATTTGCTCTTTTTTGGTTTTAGACATAAAAAAAACACCTACTTTACTGAACAGTCGGTAAAGTAAATGTTAACCCATGAAAAAAGAGTGTGTCAATCGATTCATTTTATGAACGGATGTTTTCACTTAAACGTCATATTTAATACCAAGGGTATGGTCCATATGGCGGGTATGGCGGATAAGGGTATCCATAGCCATATCCTGGCGCAAGCAGAGATCCAGCAAGCAGGCCTCCAGCAAAACCACCTAAAAATGGAGGTCCAGGTCTTCCAAAGCCAAAGCCTGGGCGGCCAAATCCAAAACCAGGTCTCCCAAATCCAAAACCAGGTCGGCCAAACCCGAATCCAAAAGGTCTTCTCATGTCTTCTTGAATAAACGGAGGTGCGTCAAAATAATTCATAATAAAAGGCTCCTTTCTCATAAAATCACTGTAACTGACATCAGTGTATTCCAACAGCCTACAGATGTTTGGGTGAACGCCTAATATAAGGAGGAATGTTAGAAATGGGCCTGTATCCATCTGATTGGGCAAAGTGTCCGCCGCATGCTCATGCATATAAAGCACGTACAGATGTAACGGAGGGGCATTATCATTTAATAGAAGGTATTTCTCAGCCTGTAAATGGAAGCAGTACAGACCGGCATACTCATTTTTATCGGGGGATCACCTCCTTTGAAAGAGGGCATTTTCACAGGTACTATGGGGTCACAGGGCCGGCAATTCCTAGAGTGGATGGAACACATTATCACGAGATCGAGGAAGTCACCTATTCAGCCTATCTCGATTCTGTTCCCATTCCATATGGAGGTGTCGTCTATAGTCCAGATGAGAAGCGGCCAACACATAAGCATCGTTTAAAAGGAAAAACATATGAAGTGGTTGGAAATGAACCGCTTGGCTGGTAATGGGCAGGAGATAGGAGAGTAAGAAAAGTTATGCTATACTGTAGGCAGTTTTGTAAAAGTGAGTGATGTTATGAATAAAACGAAGCAGCCAGTAATCGTGTTAGTAGGGCCGACGGCTGTCGGCAAAACCAAATTGAGCATTGATATAGCCAAAGCATTTAATGGAGAGATTATCAGCGGGGATTCTATGCAGATTTATAAAGGGATGGATATCGGAACAGCTAAAATCACTCCCGAAGAAATGAATGGCATCCCGCATCATTTAATTGATATTAAACAGCCGGACGAATCTTTTTCGACAGCTGAATTTCAGCAGCTGGTTCGTGCGAAAATCAAAGAGATTGCCGCTAGAGGGAAAACGCCAATGATTGTCGGCGGAACAGGCCTCTATATCCAATCTGTTTTATATGATTACACATTTACGGATGAGAAAAGTGATCCTGCTTTTAGAGAAGAAATGACGCTCTTTGAACAGCAGCACGGCGCGCTTTTGCTGCACGAAAAGCTAAAGGCAGTAGATCCTGATGCGGCAAACGCTATTCATCCGAATAACGTCCGCCGCGTGATCCGGGCGCTGGAAGTGATTCATACAACAGGTCAGAAAATGTCGGAGATGCAAAACGGGCATCAAGAAGTTCCTCTTTATGATACAGCCTTCATTGGGCTGAAAATGGATCGAGAGGTTTTGTACGAGCGCATTCATCAAAGAATTGATATGATGATAGATGAAGGCTTAATTGAAGAAGTGAGAGCACTTTATCAATCTGGCTTGAAGGATTGTCAGTCTGTTCAAGCCATTGGTTATAAAGAGCTGTATGCCTATTTTCAAGGTGACTGCTCACTTGATGAAGCCATCGGGCAATTAAAGCAAAATTCCCGTAGATATGCGAAGCGTCAGTTCACGTGGTTCCGTAATAAAATGGCGGTCACTTGGTTTGATATGACACCGCCTTGCCACTTTTCAGACAAAAAAGAGGAAATTTTCGCATATATAGCAGGAAAGCTTGGACTTAAAGCGAAACTGTAGTTATCAGAATCAAGGAGGACGAAACATGAAACCGATTAATATTCAGGAGCAGTTTTTGAATCAGATCCGCAAAGACAATACATTTGTCACAGTATTCTTGCTGAATGGCTTTCAGCTTCGCGGTCAAGTGAAAGGGTTTGACAATTTCACGGTGCTGCTTGAAACAGAAGGGAAGCAGCAGCTTATTTATAAACACGCCATTTCTACATTTGCACCTCAAAAGAATGTAAATCTAGAATTAGAATAGGATATGTTGTATTTAAAATAGCCCCATGCCTCTGCGAATAAACCGGCCGGAACCCGCTACGTTTTTTGTCAGTGCAGAGGGGCTATTTTGCATGCAATGAAACTTTTCTGCCAATTTTCCGTATAATTCCTTATTGGATATTAGAAGGGTGAGGGGATTCATATGGAAAATGCAGAGCTTGAATTAAGAAGGATTAGAGTGATCCTCCTTTTGATTGGAATTGTTGTCTTGTTTGGATCGTGCGCTATCTCAAACATTGAAACGAGACAAGAAAGTTGGAATAACCATTCTCATGAAAATGCAGATGGAATTTTACCATCATCTGCTGCACTAAAAAATAATCATTTTGCAGTTGTGAAAGATGATCAAGTACATGTGTACCGGTTTGATGAAAAAGAAGGAGAGCTGACTCTCGTTACAACGAAATACATAGATGAATGGGACGACGAAGAATATGATGATGGCTCTGAGGAAGAAGAGTAAGCACGTAAATTTACAAATGAATGTGAAGTCGCTACACTATAATCATGCATCAGACATCTAGACAGAAAAGGATGAGTTCATGACACATAAAATTAAAATTAATCATTGGGAACAAACTTGTGAAGACGATTCCTGTTTCGAATATGGAACGAGCGTTTCTGTAAATGGGAAAGAATTAGTGAGAGAAGCTTCAATCGTCTCTGCGCTTGAAGCGGTGCTAAAAGAATTAGGTGTTGAAGTGGAAATTACAGAAGTGTCAGAAGATTTACAGTGCGATGCCTACAAAAAATAAAACAAAAAGTCTAGTCTACTAAGCGATTTTTTTTCGTGTTATGATAGATTTCGGTTTCAGTTGAATAGGGAGTAGAGCAGTCTATTTTTAGATCCTGTTCTGCTCTATTTATTTGAACGTACGAGTTCGGCTATGAAGGTTCGGCCGGGTTGGTTGATTTTTTTCGTTTCGAACATCTATATGTTGTGTTTTGAAAAAACATAGTATACTATATATAGTGAATAACGAAATGATCAACAATACTAAAAACTAGGTCGTGATGGAATTGATTCAAATCGTATTTGATTCAAAAACAGGAAATGTTCAACGCTTTTTGGACAAGACCCCTTTTACAGACAAACGAAAATTGACTGGAGAAGAGTTTTTGGATACGCCGTTTATTCTCGTCACCTTTACGACAGGATTTGGACAAGTCCCTAGTACCACTCAGTCCTTTTTAGAGAAAAATGCTCACCTTTTACTAGGTGTTGCGGTGAGTGGCAACAAAGTGTGGGGAGATAATTTTGCAAAAAGCGCCGATACGATTTCTAAACAATATCAAGTTCCTATTTTGCACACCTTTGAACTAAGCGGAACAAAAAGGGATGTTGAATTGTTTACACAGGAGGTAGAAAGAATTGTCACAAAATCAGGTTCCAAAGTGGATACAATTAAATAACGAAATTATGATTCAAAAAGAAGGAAAGTTTCAGTTTGATAAGGACAAAGAAGCTGTACATAGTTATTTCGTAGATTACATTAATCAAAACACGGTCTTTTTTCACAATCTAGAAGAGAAGATTGATTACTTAATAGAAAACGACTACTATGAGGAAGAATTTTTAAGACAATACAGCATGGCAGATATTAAAGAAGTCTTTGAAGCTGCATATGCCAAAAAATTTAGATTCCCATCATTTATGAGTGCGTTTAAGTTTTACAATGACTATGCACTGAAAACAAATGATAAAAAGAAAATCCTTGAACGCTATGAAGACCGCATTTCAGTTGTAGCACTTTTCTTTGCGGGTGGAGATAAAGAAAAAGCACTTGAGTTTGTAGAGCTGATGATCAATCAAGAGTACCAGCCAAGTACACCAACCTTCTTGAACGCTGGACGTAAAAGACGCGGTGAGCTTGTGAGCTGCTTCTTGCTTGAAGTAAATGACTCACTAAACGATATTTCAAGAGCGATTGATATTTCAATGCAGCTGTCAAAATTAGGCGGCGGCGTCAGTTTGAACCTGTCAAAACTCCGTGCAAAAGGCGAAGCAATCAAAGATGTCGAAAACGCGACAAAAGGTGTTGTCGGCGTGATGAAGCTTCTTGATAATGCATTCAGATATGCAGATCAAATGGGGCAAAGACAAGGATCAGGCAGTGCCTACCTGAATATTTTCCACAGAGATATCAATGATTTCTTAGATACGAAAAAAATCTCTGCCGATGAAGATGTTCGCGTGAAAACTCTGTCCATCGGAGTCGTCATCCCGGATAAATTTATCGAGCTTGCTAGAGAAGATAAAACAGCTTATACTTTCTATCCGCATACAGTCTATAAAGAATATGGACAGCATCTTGATGAGATGGACATGGAAGAAATGTATGACGAGCTTGTAGAAAACCCGAAAGTCAAAAAAGAAAAAGTCAATCCGAGAAAGCTTCTTGAGAAATTGGCTGTTCTACGCTCAGAATCAGGCTATCCATATATCATGTTCCAAGATAATGTAAACAGAGAGCATGCCTTGAACCATATTTCACGAGTGAAATTCTCAAACCTTTGCTCAGAAGTTCTTCAGGCTTCAGAGGTTTCTTCTTACACGGACTATGATCAAGAAGATGAAATCGGTCTTGATATTTCTTGTAACCTTGGTTCATTAAATATTATGAATGTCATGAAAAACAAATCGATTGAAAAAACGGTCAAGCTTGCAACAGACTCACTAACGCTTGTGTCTGAAACAACGGACATTCGCAATGCACCGGCTGTTCGAAAAGCGAACAAAGCGATGAAGTCAATCGGACTTGGCGCGATGAATCTTCACGGGTATTTAGCTCAAAACCAAATTGCCTATGAAAGTGAAGAAGCAAGAGATTTTGCAAATACGTTCTTTATGATGGTGAACTATTATTCAATTAAACGCTCAAGTGAGCTTGCGAAAGAAAAAGGAGAAACATTCCATCGTTATGAAGGCTCTGGCTATGCAACTGGTGAGTACTTCAATAAATACGTGGAAAATGATTTCACACCAAAAACAGAAAAAGCAGCAGCACTATTTGAAGGCATGCACATTCCAACAAAAGAAGACTGGGCCGCACTCAAAGAATTTGTAGCGGAACATGGCATGTATCACAGCTATCGTTTGTGTATTGCACCAACAGGTTCCATTTCTTATGTTCAATCGGCAACAGCCTCTGTGATGCCAATTATGGAACGTATCGAAGAAAGAACATATGGCAACAGCAAAACCTATTACCCAATGCCAGGTCTTTCAGCACAAAACTGGTTCTTCTATAAAGAAGCGTACGATATGGACATGTTTAAAGTGGTCGATATGATCGCAACGATTCAGCAGCACGTCGATCAAGGAATCAGCTTTACACTATTCTTAAAAGATACGATGACAACGCGTGATTTAAACCGCATCGATCTTTATGCACACCATAAAGGCATTAAGACACTTTATTATGCAAGAACGAAGGATACAGGGCAGGAAGGCTGTCTTTCTTGTGTTGTTTGATTAAAGGAGAGTTTAACGTGACAAAAATTTATGATGCAGCCAACTGGTCAAAACACGAAGACGATTTTACACAAATGTTTTACAACCAAAATGTAAAGCAGTTCTGGCTTCCAGAAGAGATTTCCTTAAACGGAGATCTCTTAACATGGAAATATTTAGGTGAAAAAGAGCGAGATACGTATATGAAGGTACTTGCTGGACTGACTTTACTTGATACAGAACAAGGAAATACAGGGATGCCGATTGTTGCTGAACATGTGGACGGCCATCAGCGTAAAGCTGTACTCAACTTTATGGCAATGATGGAAAATGCGGTGCATGCGAAATCATACTCAAATATCTTCATGACACTCGCACCAACTGAAACGATCAGTGAAGTGTTTGAATGGGTCAAGAAGAATAAATTCCTGCAAAAGAAAGCAGATATGATTGTCAGTTTATACCGTTCGATTCAAAAGGACGATCCTATTTCTCTCTTTAAAGCAATGGTTGCTTCTGTTTATTTAGAAAGCTTCCTATTTTATAGTGGTTTTTACTACCCTCTTTATTTCTATGGACAAGGAAAGCTCATGCAAAGTGGTGAAATCATCAACTTAATTTTGCGTGATGAAGCGATTCATGGTGTGTACGTTGGATTATTAGCACAAGAAATTTACAACAAACAAACACCTGACGTGCAAAAAGAGCTGTATGATTTCTCTATTGACCTTTTAAACGAGCTTTATGAAAATGAACTTCATTACACGGAAGATATTTATGACCAAGTCAATTTATCGCATGATGTGAAAAAATTCATTCGTTACAATGCCAATAAAGCGTTAATGAACCTTGGATTTGCCCCTTATTTTGAAGAAGAAGAGATTAACCCTATTGTATTGAACGGACTCAATACAAAAACAAAATCGCATGACTTCTTCTCAATGAAAGGGAACGGCTACAAAAAAGCAACAGTTGAGCCGTTAAAAGATGACGACTTCTTCTTTGGAGATGAATCATAAGGAAAGCGTAAAAGTCAAAACGCATCACTCGTTTTGGCTTTTTGCCATTTCTAACAATGTGATAGTTACATACTGGAGGTTACCGAACATGGGAAAAATGGACGAAATCATTTTAGTAGCACCACGCGCACGCGTGTTTCAAAACGAAACACTTGCGTTTAATGGTGTGAACAGTGAAGAGAAAACAATCAGCACCATTATGAAAGAAATCGAAGAGCACTTCGAGCAAATGCGAAGAGGCGATGCAGAAGAAAATCCTGACTTCAAGCAGCCGATTCCTTATGTCGTGATTAAGCGTGAGGACGAAGTGTATGTATACGAAAGACTTCAAGGCGGAGGAGAGACTCGCTTACATCATAAGTTATCTCTTGGCTTTGGGGGGCATATGAATTTCATCGAAGGAAAAAACTTTGCTGAGATTCTAAAAGAAAATACAGATCGTGAGCTGGACGAAGAACTTTCAATTCAAGAAGAAGACAAACTTGAAATGAAAACCCTTGGGTTAATCAATGACGATGACAACAGTGTCGGCCGTGTGCACATTGGACTGTTATCAGCGCTTGAACTATCTCCAGGTGCTCATGTAGAGGTAAAAGAAACAGATCAAATCTCAGGAAAATGGATGAAAGCAGCCGATTTGAAAAAGCCTGAATACTTCGATCGTCTTGAAACATGGTCTCAATTTGTCGTTAACATCTTAGCGTAAATGAATACACAACAAACCGGCTCAGCAGAAGACTTGAGCCGGTTTGTTTCGTTACAACAGCTTCAGCTTATTGGAAAACGAATGCGTCGTGACCGGCCTGCTTCAATCTTGCGACGAGATCATCTGCATTTTGCTTTGTACGGAAAGCCCCGGCTTGCACTCGGAACATGCCGCCGTCTAATACAACAAACGCGTCAAAGCCTTTGGATTTAAGTGTTGCTGCTAATTCATCTGCATTGGCTTTCACTTTGAAAGCTCCTGCCTGCACTTTATAAAGATTACTTGCTTTTTTTTTCAATTGAAAGGCTTCTTCTAGACCAGTCGCATGAGCGCGAGCGATGCCTTGAAGGAAGGTTGCGTTGCGGAGCTTATTAGCATCAGCTGCCGTATCGATGAAACCATTCTCTGTTAAAATAGCGGGCATAGAAGTTTCTCGAAGAACGTGGAAGTTCGCAGTTTTCTTGCCGCGGTTCGCAAAATCAACCGAGCGGACAATTTCATCATGAAGGGCATTGCGATACGTGGTGGTCGGTGCTGAAACGCCAGGATACACATAGCTTTCAAACCCTGTGCCCCCGCCAGCATTAATATGAATAGACACGAAATAGTCTGCCCCCCAGCTGTTTGCCGCATTCGTACGCTGGGACAAAGTGACGGATTGGTCAGTTGAACGACTTAAGCGGACGGAAACCCCATCATATTCACTAATCAAAATGTCTCTTAATAAAAGCGCTATTTGAAGTGTTATATTTTTCTCCAAAAGTCCATTAGCACTAGCTCCAGAATCTGTTCCTCCGTGGCCAGGATCAATAAAAATTTTCACCATCTATTCATCACCTCGTCTTTATTTTATGAGAAAATAGAAGAATTGCCTGTACAAAATGCGGAAATCATTGAGTCTCTTTTCTGCATCATTTGTGATCAAAAAGCTACATTTTTCTAAGAAAAAGCAAATTGTTGGTTTGTCCGCCCAAACGGGATGAATACAATGGAAATAGCACATCATTTCCTGGGAAACCGCAGAAATCCCTACAATATTCGGTATCTCGGGTCATTTTGACAGCAAACTTGGGCTTAAGCGGGCGATTGTCACGATTACAGCTCCACCCGAATAGAATAAAGAGAGAAGAGCGAGAGGTGAATACGTTGGAGCGAGCTGTCACATATAAAAACAACGGCCAAATCAATATTATACTTAACGGACAAAAGCAAGTATTGGTTGATGCAGACTCAGAGGCAGAATACCTAGAAGCCTTGCAGAAAAATGAGGCAAAACACAGCATCTTACGGGAAATAGAGCGTGAAATGAACAGCCTTGTCGGTATGGATGAAATGAAACGAAACATAAAAGAGATTTATGCTTGGATTTTTGTTAATCAAAAACGGCAGGAACAAGGGTTAAAGGTAGGAAAACAAGCGCTTCATATGATGTTCAAAGGAAATCCTGGCACAGGAAAAACCACAGTTGCAAGACTTGTCGGGAAGCTTTTCTTTGAAATGAATGTGCTCTCAAAGGGTCACTTAATTGAAGCAGAACGCGGTGATCTTGTTGGAGAGTACATTGGTCATACAGCGCAAAAAACAAGGGATTTAATTAAAAAATCATTAGGTGGTATTTTATTCATTGACGAGGCCTATTCTCTTGCACGCGGAGGAGAAAAGGATTTTGGAAAAGAGGCGATTGATACCCTTGTAAAACATATGGAGGACAAACAGCACGAATTCATTCTCATTCTTGCAGGCTACTCCAAGGAAATGGATCATTTTCTTTCTTTAAACCCCGGCCTGCAATCAAGATTTCCAATCAACATCAGCTTTCCTGATTATACAGTCGATCAGCTCATGGATATTGCAAAACGAATGATGGCAGACAGAGAATATGTATTTACACAAGAAGCTGAATGGAAGCTGCGGGATTATTTAATGCACATTAAAAGTACCACAAGCCCGGCAAAATTCAGCAACGGTCGGTTTGTGCGAAACACCATTGAAAAAGCCATACGAACCCAGGCGATGAGACTGCTTCTTGTGGATCATTATGATAAAAAAGATCTGCTGACCATTAAAAGTCACGATCTTCAAATGAAAGAGGATACGCCTTCTTGAAATGGCGTATCCTTTTTATAAAGAGTCACTAAAATAAACCATCCGAATAGTGGTATACGTGTGATGTGTTTGGTATGATGGTACTACTGAAAACTTAAGTACAGAAAGGAAACAACTAACGTTGAATGAACATGAAATGACTGAAAAAGCGATCCTTGTCGGCTGCCAATTGCCGCATGTAACGGATGAACGCTTTCAATACTCAATGGAAGAATTAGCTTCCTTAACTAAAACGGCTGGCGGTGAAGCTGTCAGTGTGATGACGCAGAAGAGAAATAGACAAGACAGTGCAACGTATATCGGTAAAGGGAAAGTAGAAGAACTTGAAGTGCTTTGCGAGGAACTCGAATGTGATGTCATCATTTTTAATGACGAGCTTTCTCCAAGCCAGCTAAAAGCTTTGGCGACTGCTTTAGATGTAAAAATTATTGATCGTACGCAATTGATTTTAGATATCTTTGCAAAAAGAGCCCGTACAAGAGAGGGGAAGCTGCAAATAGAGCTTGCCCAGCTTCAGTATGCCTTGCCGAGACTAAGTGGACAAGGGATCAGCCTTTCAAGACAAGGGGGCGGAATTGGCGCAAGAGGTCCAGGTGAAACAAAACTTGAAACAGACAGACGTCATATTCGAAACCGCATTCATGAAATTAACGGGCAGTTATCTGCAGTCAAAGAACACCGAACAAGATACCGGGAGCGCCGAAAGAAAAATGGTGTGTTCCAAATTGCTATTGTCGGGTATACGAATGCCGGAAAATCAACTTTGTTTAACCAGTTAACAGAAGCGGATAGTCATGAAGAGGATTTGTTGTTTGCGACACTTGATCCAATGACACGTAAGATGACATTAGAATCTGGCTACAGTGTGCTGATTTCAGATACAGTTGGTTTTATCCAAGACCTTCCGACCACACTGATTGCCGCATTTCGTTCCACCCTTGAAGAAGTGAAGGAAGCCGATTATTTGCTTCATGTCATCGACTCTTCTAATGAGGATTATGAAGGGCACGAACGAACGGTTCATGAGCTTTTAGAAGAATTAGAAGCGGACCGTATTCCGATGCTGACTGTTTATAATAAGGAAGATCAAATTAGACCAGATTTCATCCCATCTTCAAAGCATCGCCACATCTTAATCAGTGCTAAGCGCAAGGAAGATGTAAAAAGGTTAAAAGCGGATATTATGGCCGAGCTGAAAAAAGCCTTTTTAAAGCCATATCATGTAAAGATTCCAGCGCATGAAGGGAAGCTCATCTCCGCATTAAAATCAGAAACGCTTGTGGAGTCACTAGAATTTCAAAAAGAAGCAGAGATATATGACATCACCGGATATAGTGGTGAGGATCAGACCATTTTAGGTCAAATCAAGAAGTATATGTTGGAAAGGAATTAAATCAAGATGTTTCACACATTAAAACACGGCAGTATTTTAGAAAAAGCAGCAGCAGAAACAGAACAAGAGATTTTACACGTGCATCAGCAAATTGATCAAAAGAGCGAACAAAATGAGTGGCGGGTGCTTGAAAGCTATCGAAAGCACAAAGTCAGTGACTCTCACTTTAATCCGACGACTGGATATGGCTACGATGATATGGGGAGAGACACATTAGAAAAGATTTATGCGGATGTTTTCGGCGGAGAAAGCGGGCTTGTGCGTCCGCAAATTATTTCCGGTACACACGCAATTTCCATTGCCTTATTTGGTGTGCTGAGACCTGGCGATGAATTGATCTATATGACGGGAAAACCATACGATACGCTAGAAGAAATTGTCGGGATTCGCGGGAAAGAAGGGACAGGCTCATTAAAAGACTTCCAGATTGACTACAAAGCCATTGATTTACGACAAGATGGATCCGTCGATTATGAGAAAGTAAAAGAGTCGATTTCCTCTAAAACAAAAGTCATCGGCATTCAGCGTTCAAAAGGCTATGCGTCAAGACCATCCTTTACTATAGAAGAAATTGAGCAAATGATTTCATTTGTGAAAGAGATTAATGAAGAAATCATTGTGTTTGTAGATAACTGTTATGGTGAATTTACTGAATTAAAAGAGCCATGTCATGTCGGAGCTGACCTCATGGCCGGTTCACTCATTAAAAACCCAGGCGGAGGCCTTGCCAAAACAGGCGGCTATATCGTTGGAAAAGAAAAATGGGTAGAAGCTTGCTCTTATCGAATGACATCTCCAGGCATCGGCAGTGAAGCGGGTGCATCGCTGTATGCGCTCCAAGAAATGTATCAAGGCTTTTTCTTGGCGCCGCATGTTGTAGCTCAAAGTTTAAAAGGCGCAGTGTTTACGGCTCGTTTTCTTGAGAAGCTCGGATTCCAAACAAACCCAGCGTGGAATGCGAAAAGAACGGATTTGATTCAATCAGTCGAATTTGGAGATCCTAAAAAAATGATTGCGTTCTGTCAGGCAATCCAGTATGCATCTCCGATTAATAGTCACGTCACACCACATGCAAGCTATATGCCAGGCTACGAAGACGATGTCATTATGGCAGCGGGCACCTTTGTACAAGGAGCTAGTATCGAATTATCAGCCGATGGTCCGATCAGACCGCCTTATACTGCCTACGTTCAAGGCGGACTCACGTATGCCCATGTGAAAAATGCGATTTGCAGTGCTGTCGATGCCTTATTGGAACAAGGCTTTATTGAAGTACCTGCTCAATAAAAAAATCCATGTTAATATTCCTAACATCTTGTTGACACATAATATAACATGACATATAATAAATTTAAGCAAAGAGGAGGAGACAGTTGAGATGAGTGATAACATTCGCCGCTCAATGCCTTTATTCCCAATTGGGATTGTCATGCAGCTAACAGAATTATCTGCAAGACAAATTCGCTATTATGAGGAAAATGGTTTAGTATTTCCAGCAAGAAGTGATGGAAACCGCCGATTATTTTCTTTTCATGATGTTGATAAATTACTAGAAATTAAAAACCTCATCGAACAAGGTGTAAACATGGCAGGAATCAAAAAACTTTTTGCCAAAGCTGAGGCAGAAAATCCATCGTCTGATACAAAGACGGAGGAAAAAGCTACAGCTAAGCACAACTTGACAGATGATGAACTCAGGAAGCTACTGAAGAAGGAACTCATTCAGGCTGGACGTTTCCAACAAGGAACGACCTTTAGGCAGGGGGATATGTCAAGGTTCTTCCGTTAACCAATTAGCAAAAGCATTGCTATACACATTTTACCTTTTGTAGGGGAGGAGTTTTACGAAATGGCAAAGTACACAAGAGAAGATATCGTAAAATTAGTAAATGAGGAAAACGTAAAGTACATCCGTCTGCAATTTACAGACATTCTCGGAACGATTAAAAATGTTGAGATTCCTGTGAGCCAGTTAGAAAAAGCTCTCGATAACAAATGTATGTTTGACGGTTCATCTATTGAAGGATTCGTACGTATCGAAGAATCAGATATGTATCTATACCCAGATCTAAACACATTTGTTATTTTCCCTTGGACAGCAGAAAAAGGTAAAGTTGCACGCTTTATTTGTGACATTTATAAGCCAGACGGGACACCATTTGATGGAGACCCGCGTAACAACTTAAAGCGTATCTTAAAGGAAATGGAAGAACTAGGATTTAGTGATTTCAACCTTGGACCTGAGCCAGAATTCTTCTTATTTAAATTAGATGAAAAAGGCGAGCCAACGCTTGAACTAAACGATAAAGGCGGATACTTTGACCTTGCGCCAACAGATCTAGGCGAAAACTGCCGCCGTGATATCGTGCTAGAGCTTGAAGAAATGGGCTTTGAAATTGAAGCATCTCACCACGAAGTAGCACCAGGGCAGCATGAAATTGACTTCAAATATGCAGGCGCGATCCGTTCTTGTGATGACATTCAAACGTTCAAACTCGTTGTCAAAACCATTGCGAGAAAGCATGGTCTTCATGCGACATTCATGCCAAAACCATTGTTCGGTGTAAACGGATCTGGTATGCACTGTAACCTATCATTATTCAAAAATGGTAAAAACGCATTCTTTGATGAAAAAGCAGATTTACAATTAAGCGAGACTGCTAGACACTTTATCGCAGGTATCGTCAAGCACGCAACAAGCTTTACAGCGGTCACAAACCCAACGGTAAACTCTTACAAGCGTCTTGTACCTGGCTATGAAGCACCTTGCTATGTGGCATGGAGTGCACAAAACCGCAGCCCATTGATCCGTATCCCGGCATCACGCGGCATCAGCACACGTGTAGAAGTACGCAGCGTAGACCCATCTGCAAACCCATATCTTGCACTAAGCGTATTACTTGCAGCAGGTCTTGACGGAATCAAAAACAAACTAGAAGCACCAGCACCAATCGACAGAAACATCTATGTCATGGACAAAGAAGAGCGCCTTGAAAACGGCATCTCTGACCTTCCTGCAACACTTGCAGAAGCACTCGAGCTGCTGAAATCAAACGAAGTCATGATCAACGCACTAGGCGATCACCTATTCGAGCACTTCATCGAATCAAAAGAAATCGAATGGGATATGTTTAGAACCCAAGTACACCCATGGGAACGCGATCAGTATATGTCTCAGTATTAATAATAAAAACCCCTTGGAGCCATTGGCTTCAGGGGGTTTTTTGTATTTAACTCTATGATTGATGGGATGAATCGAACAAGAACAGTGTTATGTTGTGTAGCTCTTAGTTCATCAAGAGCTTTGTTATTTCCCCTTACATATATGGGATGTCTAAGTCCACAAGATGCAAATAATTTGGATCGATATTGAGCGGTTTGAACAACAGAATTGTATCGATCTATCAAATATAGGTTACACGAACTTATCAATCTTGTAATGTAACAAGTGGTTAAAGATTTCCGATTAAAAAATTGAATTGATTGATAAAGTAAAGTAGTACTACTTCATTATAAGCACAAATACTGGTAGAATTGAGCAAGCAAACCATAAAATGCAACTGAGTTAAATCAGTATAGCCAGTATTCAAAAATAATTAAAATATGAGGGAGAAATTTAATGGAGTATGTATTAATGGAACCACCAATTATAATGGAATCCTTTGAAACTTTATCAAAAAAAGAGGCTGAGATTCTCTTTGATTGGTTTGTTAATCAGATACCACTACGGATTGAAGTTTTGAAAAATGTTACTAATGGAGAGGTGGACTTTAATTTCACTCCCGAATCACTTATAAATATCTATGGTTGGTTTTTATCTCAGGTGGAGATTTATGAACTATCAGAAGAAGAGATTGGTAGAGAATTAGAAGAATTAAGGCAATATCCTGATTTTATTTATGAAGATGAAAAAAAGAGCTTATTGGCTAATCCAGTTGAAATTGCAAAAGTGGACTATGCAATAGCAATGGATATCGGGATTTATTATGCAGAAGTTATTAGAAGAAACCATCCTCAAGTAAAGTGGACGTGCTTTACTAAGCCGAAATCTTATGCATACTTAAACAAGCCTATTCTTCATTTCGAAGAACGAGACAGCATTTATTATGAGCGTGAACCTATAGATTTAATGATCATTCTGAACCAACGAATTAAAAAAGGAGAAGTAACAGAGCGTACACTTTATG
Organism: Bacillus sp. FSL M7-0791; assembly: GCF_038627085.1. Taxonomy (NCBI): domain Bacteria; kingdom Bacillati; phylum Bacillota; class Bacilli; order Caryophanales; family Bacillaceae; genus Bacillus; species Bacillus sp. FSL M7-0791. Next base: position 1,670,134 of record NZ_CP152022.1, read on the forward strand.
AAATGTATTTTACAGATGAGAATTTGATATTGGGTGTAGACGAAGATCCTGAAGATGAAGATTAAAAAGAGTAACTTCTGACATGGAAGTTGCTTTTTCATTTTGTTTTTAGAAACTTTGATAAAGAAAGTATGTCTCAAATAAATTCTCAACGAAAATGATTGTTTGCTGATACTCTATAATCATAATACTAGTTGGATTTCAAAAGAATATGGAGATATGTTAAAGAAGGTTGGGATTTTTACAAAATGACTGAGCCTTATGCGTCTTTTGGTTAATTTAACAGCTGAAGATCCCTTTCAGTAAATACAACGTATAATTGTATTAAATTTGAAAATAAGTGAAAAGATACTTATGTAATCCAAAAAATAATTAATTTTTAAAGCCTTTAGAAATTGAGAGCTTTTTTAAATTAGGTAAGGAGACTATAATTTAGATGAGTTCGGATAAATTTAAAAGTATAAATACTATAGAATATACAGAATTAAAGAATGATCTGAGGACTGGTGACCTTTTATTATGTTCGGGTGAATATTTGGTAAGTAAGTTAATTAAACAAGTTTCCAATTCACTCTTTAGTCATGTTGGTATTATGGTGAAGTGGAAAGGGCTATTATTAATAATTGAAAGTGTTGAGGACGATGGTGTTAGAATAGTTCCTTTAGAACATTATTTGACTAACTATGAGAATACAAATAAAAGTTATGATGGGAAGTTATATATTGCACGGCACAAACAGTTAAATGAAGATGGTGGTGAAAAACAAAATACCATTATCGTTAAAGGTTTATCTTTATTAAACAAGAATTATGATAAATCTGAAATAGCACAGATAGTTGCTCGAATAGGATTGGGAGTAGGTAAACATAGAGATAATGAGGAGTTTATCTGCTCTGAATTTGTAGATGTATGTTTTAAAGAGGCAGATATTTGTTTTACCTCAGATACAAAAGGTTTTATCTTTCCTGAACACATTGCTGCTGATGAAAATGTTATTCCTATCGCTCGAATAGGTTAATATTTAATTCATAACAAACAGGCCTTCGACATGCGAAAGGCTTGTTTGTTTATGCAATTACCTGTTGATTTTTTTGTGATGGGCATTAAAACAACATTTTGTGAATTCCACTTTTAGAGTAGCCCTTCTAAAAGAACTCAGAATCCGTTCAGTTGCTTGTCACTTCTAATCAGCTTTTCTAAAGTCACTCATTCAATGTATTTGCGGGATACCGAAAATTTCTATTAAGGACAGTTTGTCTTTACATATGTTGTAAATCTAGTGTTAAAATATTATAAGGGATTTGCTTAGAAGGGGGTAAAGGGATGACAGAATTAATTGCCTCTCAGGAGGTAGGAAACATGTTAAACACCTGGAATCTTGCCATACAAAAAGGGGATTTGTCGGCAGCTATTGAAATGCAAGATGACATAGACAAGGCAATCGAGCAAATGGAAGAAAATCAAGATATTCTTTTGTATTATCAACTTTTAAGCTTTAGACTTAAGCTGAAACTTCAGAATATTAGCAAAAACCTAGATAAACCATTCTTCGAGAGGAATGCACCAGACGAAAAAGAAGAGAAGACAAACAAACTCATGTCCTATTACTTCTATTTCTATAATGGGATCTATCATGACTACTTACAAGATTATGATAAGGCGCTAAGTTATTTCAGAATAGCTGAAAAGAAGTTGGCCTATGTTGATGATGAAATAGAAAAAGCAGAATTTCATTATAAATTAGCTGTTCTATTTTATGATTTGAAAATGACTTTCTTATCTAAATATCATGCTCAAATTGCTTGTGACACATTTAATGCACATGAATCATATATCAAAAGACAAATTAACTGTAGAATGCTGCATGCGCTGAACTTAATCGATCAATTTGAATATGAGAAAGCAAGTGAACTTTTTAACGAAGCAGAGAACATGATCCGAAGTATCAATGACAATCATTTAATTATTCATCTCTATTACAGCATGGGTTTTTTGGAAAGCAAAAGAGAGAATGCTGAGAAAGCATCTGCATTTTTTAGACGCACACTGAGTTATGAAGAAATTGAGCAACAAATGTTATTAAAAATGAGATGTTTATATGAACTAGCCAGAATAGAAGTATCAAATCAAAGCAATGAAGTGATTGAGTGGGTTGATCTAGGCATTTCTTTGTCGGAACAAGTGAACCATCACATTTTTCAAATTAAATTTAAATTGTTAAAAGAACTATTATATGAAACAAATGACACTCAACAAGCCAATATCAGTAATTTGTGTGCAGAGCTTGAAGAAAGAAGAGTTTGGGTTGATTTAGAGGAAATCTTGGTTGATGTGGCGAAATATTTAGAGGAAAAAGGTTTGCTGCAACAATCATTGAATTACTATAAAAGAGCCTTACATGCAAGTCAATTTGTAGGAAAAGGAGTGAATTAAATGAAAAAGTCTTTTTTTATTCCATTATCAATAGCTGTGGTAGCATTAGGTACACTTTTCTTTACAAATGGTTTCATTCAACCTCAACATGATGATGTCCAAACCATCGCATCAAGAGGGAGCTCTGGAGGATAATTGGTTAAAAAACGATAAAGTGGATTAAAGTGTCAGACTCCTTATGGTATTCTAGTAAAAGAATATTCCATAAAAGGAGTCTTTTTTATATGAAAATATTAGATGCTCCATCTTTACTTTCAGCTGTCGAACAAAGGTCAAAAGTCTATCAAGAGCTTCGAGACGAAATGCAGCATGTGAAAAAAGCATTAAAAAGTGTGTCGGGATTAGGTGATGAATTTACTGGAAAAGGTGCAGACAATATCAAAGCCTTTTATGAGGATCTTGCGCTTTACACAGACACTTATCTTGATTTTATTGATATGCAAAAAGCGTTTTTAGATGGGATAAAAGGAAAGCTTGATGATGAATCGTTAGGCGGAAGTACATTTATTGATGAGCATTTTTTAGACGCTCAACTGAAACAAGGGATTCAGAATAATAAAGATATGGTCAAGGAACAAAAAGAAGCCCTATCCACTATTTTTGATGACATCAGTGATCTCATAGAACTGAATGTATTTTCAAGTAAAGAGGTCAATGAACATTTAGACGATGCGAACAAAAAAAGAAAAGATGCAATTGAGGCTGTACATAAAATAGATAATGAGCTAAAAACAGAATACGCAAAATCAGAAGCGATCGAAAAACACCTCGCAACTTTTTATGCAAAAATGATGGCTGCTACAGGAAAAGGAAAAAATGCGCAGCCCATGTATTACGATGCAAAAGCGTTTCATGAAACAGATGTGTACAAGAATCACGATAAAATCGATGCACAGGTGAAAGCATATTTAAAGGTGAAAAAAGAAGAAAAAGAGAAACGAAGAATCAAAGAATTGAAAGAAAAGCTCAACGATCCTTCGTGTATATCGGAAGAAAAATACTTTGAGATTGTAGACGAAATTGGATATGAAAATCTTTCTTACGATCAAAAAATGTATTACAGCCAGCTTCTCCAGATCAAAGCGCAGGAAGAAGCATCAGAGGGGTTCGTTGATGTTGTAAAAGGTGCAGCAGTTGGTCTATATGATGTGGCCAAAGATACAGTAGTTGGCATCTATGATCTTGTGACAGACCCTGGAGGTGCCGTTGAATCGGTCGTAACGGCAGTTTCACATCCAATTGAAACATCGAAAGCGATTGGAAAGTCAATTTCAGACTCATTCCAAAAAGAAGTCATCGATGGTGATGCATATTCTCGATCACACTGGTTCGCCTATGCAACTGGTTCTCTAGCAGAAATCGTCTTTGGTTCTAAAGGGGCAGGTGCCATTACAAAAACGGGGACAACAGCAGCAAAAACGACGGTGAAGAAAGGCCTTGAGCAAGGTGCAAAATCATTAGACAGAGTCTCTATTCCGAATCTATTGCCATACTCACCAAAGTTTCAAATGGCTGGCGGCCCGAAGCTGCCGTATAACGTGTTTGACGGAGAAAATCTCAAAAATAAACTCCTCTCTATGGCAAAACGCCTAGATAACAATTCAGGATACGGTATCACTAAGACAGGCAGACGATTACCAGCACCAAAATCACCACCGACTGTTGTTAGCTACGGAGATCACTATGTGAGGTGGAAACGTAAAAAAGTATTAAAACCAAATGTTGTTTATTCAACAAAGCAAGGCTACACCTACACAACCGATCACTACGGAAGAATTGTCAAAGTCGAAGCAAGTGATTTAAAATACGGAGAGGTTAAAAGAAACCAATATGCCCAATCCAATTCAGGAAAGCCGGATCGATTACTGGATGATGATGGAGGTCACTTGATTGCAACTATTTTTAAAGGTTCAGGGGATATTGATAACCTACTTCCGATGAATTCACAAATTAATCGTAGTGGTGGGAAATGGTATGAGATGGAGCAGAAGTGGAAAAAAGCATTAACGGCTGACCCTCCAAAGCATGTAGAGGTTAAAATTGAACCTGTCTATATGAATGATTCATTAAGACCTGCAGAGTTTCTTGTAGAATATAAAATCGGAGACCAAAAGAGATTTAGAACTATTAAAAATAAGCCAGGAGGTTGAAGTATGGAAAAAATAGAAGAAAACTATAAAGAAATAGCGGAAATAATAAATGAAATGATTCCTGTAGAATGGGATAAAGTTTGGATGTATGCAGAAATCGTGGATGATTCGTCAGAAGTGAATTTTTATTTCTGCAACCCAGGCAATGAAGAATTAATATATGGTCATAATATTCCTGAAAAGTATAGTGTTAGCAATTCTATTTATAAAGAGTTATTATTAAAACTTCTCCATTCTTTTGAAGACTTAAAAAAGGAATATGTAAAAAATGGATTTGGAGATTGGTCGACAGCAATTTTAAAAATGGAGCAACCAGGGAAATTCTCGATTGAGTATGGGTACGAAGATATTTATTCATTAGGCATTGATGGTGATCAAAGAATTGCAGTTTGGGAATATGAAACGTTCGGATTTCTCCCTGAAGATGAAGAAGATAAAGAAGCCGTATTAAATTATTTAAAAAATAAAGAAGATAACTAACGCACAATACCCTCCAATTTAAGGAGGGTATTTCTCATATATGTTTCATAAAACCTCATTTCCATTATCTAAACCGATAAACCGTCACTTCACAATCACCCAGCACTTCTTCAATCATCTCTTCCACAATCGTCCAATCGCCGCCTGCTAATCCGCAGCCGATCCCGTATGGAATGGCGATGGACGTTGGGTTTTTCTCTTCAGGTGATTGTGTCACTGTATCCTTTAGGTGTTGAAAGCAGTTGCGTAAGGCATCGTAGTCTGTTTGCTGTCTTGTTCTTCCGTATCCAGCTTGGGCAAATAAGTTGGCCATTGTTTTTCCATCTTTTGTTGTAATGAGTTGAATGGAGCTTAACAAGTCATCTCCATGTTCTGTACATAACTGTTTATAATCTTTGAACACATTCGGATATTTGCTTTTGATCTGTTTTGCTAATCCAGCTCCCATGACTCCTTTACAGTTCACCTGGTGACAAATGATGTCTTCGCTTGCCTCTAATATATTGCCGTCTACCGTTTTGATCATATGCAGTAACCCCTTTTTGATAAAATGCAAACTTATGTTCTATTATAACAGTTTTGTTCCTGTGATTTAATAGCTTTTGATGAGTTTTTAGTTAGTACATGAGTTCAGGTGACAGCAAAGTGACAAACATGTCATATGATTCCATGGTTTGTTCGTTCGATCGATGGAGGCAGACATCTCATTTCAATTATCCTTATCGTAAATCAAGTAAAGGGATGAAATGAGATGCGGGGACTTAATGAAGATTTATTTAGGTGGGTGAATGAACTCAGTATCGATCATGGTTACTTGAATCCAATATTTATTGGACTAGCTGAATATACAGTGCTGCTGACAGCGCTCGTGTGTCTGTTCGTATGGTTTCAAAATCGCAGCAGGTACAATAGGGCGATGGTCGTTTCTGCCGGACTGACCTTCGTACTCGCCGAGTTACTTGGGAAAATCGCTGGGGTGTTTTATTTTAATCAGCAGCCCTTTGCAGAAATGAGCCGCGTCAATCTTTTGATTCAAAAGGAAGTGAATAACTCGTTTCCGAGTGATCATACCATCTTTATTTTTTCGATTTGCGTGATCTTTTGGCTGTTTCACAAACGCCATATGTATTGGCTGATCATTGCGTGTGCTGTTGGTTTTTCAAGGATTTGGGTAGGTGTTCATTATCCATTTGATGTCTTAGCAGGAGCTGCTATAGCGTGTTTAACAGCCGTCGCCGTTGTATATTTGCCGATATGCCAAAAGAGCGTTGATGCCCTCTTGTCATGTTATGAATGGGTTGAACAAAAATTGGTAGGGAAGAGAACAAAATAATATTGTTGCAGCAAAATACCCCGATCTGTAAAGCTGAGATCGGGGTACTGTTTATTTTCGCCAAAACGTTGAACAATCCGCTTTGTCTTCGATATTAAATGCGATGATTTTTTTTAGGAGAGGATAATCAACTGGCAAGCTTTCTTTCATGCGAAACAGATTTTTCCCATGATCGTACCCAGCTTGTACAATGTCAGCTGAAAATTGATCAATTCCTTTTGCTTCTGGTGCGACAGAAATGTGATGTTTTGCCACGCTAAACCCAATAATAAATGTGCCGTGATCTGTGAACATGGGCTGATTCCAAGCAATTCTTGGCTCTAATTGAGGGAATGTGTCTTCTACCCATTGTAAGATGGCTTGAGTGCGCTGCTTCAGCTCAGGGTTACCGATTTTACTGATATATTCTTCAAACACATGCATAATATTTTAACCTCCCAATCCATCTACCTCATAAGCCTCAGACGGGATTCGAACCCGCACTCCTTTCGTAAGCATAGGCTAGGGGCAACACGCTTCCCTACGGAATTTCACCGACAGGAATTTCACCTGTCTCAGCTCATGTGCTTTTCGGTGCTTCTGAAACCCTTGCCTTGCGACCCGCCAGCTACAATTTGTTTTACGGCGCTCTTCCCTTCTAGAGCTACTGAGGCGTGTAAGTGATTGATCATATTATATAAAGAAACTGGATAAATGAAAAGCTGCTATGAACCATCATAAGATTAGAAAGCCTCGACATTGGGCTTTTTTCATTTCATCTCAAGATGTTTATTTTAAAAAAAGGCGGAATTTTTTCGCAAATATCATTGACTAGGAGAAAGAAACGTACTTTCAATGGAAACGGTTATTGAAGATTCAAGTGATTCATATTAAAATGATGTCAAATGGACTAATTAGCAATTGCTAATAGAAGTTCCATATTTAGTGAAATCATGTGTTGCAGCTGAAGGTGATTGGGGGTGTAGAATGAGCAAAGTTCCTGTTGCGGAATTGGCATCACTATTAAATGACTGGAACATGGAAATCAAAAAAGATCATGCAGATGAGGCAGAACGGTTATTTGCCAAAGCGAAAAAAGCGGTAGAGGAAATTGACGATGCGGATATCCTCATATACTATTCTCTTCTTGAGAAGAGGCATCACATTCTTATGTACAATTTAAGAGGTCAAAAAGGCAATGTTTCAACGAAAAGCATAGAGGGTCATTATGGAAAAAAAGAAGATGACCTGTCTAATCGTCTTGCCTATTATTTTGATTTTTATGAGGGTGTGTATGAGCAGCATCAAGGTAATTATGAGGTTGCATTGCAAATGTATCAAAGTGCTGAAAAGCTCTTAGATAAAATTCCAAGTGAGATAGAACGTGCTGATTTCGATTTTAAAGTGGCATGGCTTTATTACCGGCTCAGTCATATCATGCTCTCATTAAGCTATATCCGCAGAGCGCTGCACGTCTATAAGCGGCACAAGCAGTATGAAAGAAGAACGGCCCTTTCATACTCTCTTATAGCAGCGAATCTAACGGAGATCGGCCGGTATGAAGAGGCGCTTGAGAATTATCGTCTGGCGGAAGAAGTTTTGACAAATGAGCAGGATGATTTTATGCTGGCTCAGCTTCATCACAATGTGGCCATTTTATATTCATTTTGGAATAAACCGAAGGAATCGATACGTCATCTTGAAAAAGCACTGTCCCATCAAGAGTATTATGATTCAGATTTCTTTTTCCATTCTACGTATCTGATCAGCCGGGAACTCTGTGTGATTGGTGAAAAGCAGCGTGCAAGCCAATATATAGAGGCTGCATATGCCAGAATAAAAGATGCTTCTCATGAAGTGTTTCAGCTAAAAATAGGCATCGTACATGATCTTTACTTAACGCATGCGCCACAAAGATTTCAGCAAATTGATGAGAAATTAAGAAAGTTAGAAGAGAAGAATGAATATCATGAAGTAAAAGAGCTATCACAATTTGCAGCAAAATATTGTGAAAAGCAATCACTTTATGAGCAGTCTGTTTTTTACTTGAACAAAAGTTTAGAAGCGGATTTACATATGAAAAGAATGGGGTTGATTTAAGATGAAAACAGGATTAAAAGTATTATTCGTTGTCGGTTTAGCGGTCGCTGCGACTGTTCTATCGCAAAACGTTGCGGGTTCATTCGAAGTTGCAGAAAAAATCATTGGTGGTTAATACCATTTATCTCTCGCCCTTGTTGATGATCGTCAGCAAGGGTTTTTTGTGTTTTAATAGGCTCTTCTTATTAAACGCTGCAAGAACGTTTAATAAGAAGAATTCGCAACAAAGGGGGTGTGCAAATTTATTACCTGCTCCATTATTCTAAATAAACATAGGGCAGAGCAACAAGTTAAAAAGGTCACTTTTCTTTGCTTAATTTAATTTTTTGCAGGACTTTTCATTCAAATTTTATTAAATTGGTCTAATGTACATAGAAGGAAAGAAAAAGCAGGAGCACCGCCCATTCGTCATGCATATGATGAGATAAGGTCTGATTCGAAGGCAGGTGATTGTATGTATCCGCGGGTTTATGGTGGTTTTCATGGAGGCGGTTTTAGCGGAGGCGGGGCACATATTGGGCCTGTTGGTTCCCATATCGGCTTTGGCGGGTCTTATTTGAGCCCTGGTGTGTTCTCTGGCTTGGGCGGTTTTCCTGGTTACGGGGGATTCGGGACATTTTCTGGATATCCATATGGTTCAACGTTCATCATGGGACGCCCTCCTGGTTTTTATGTCAGGAGTTATTAGTGTAAGATCACAATAATTGAAATAGCCATCTAAAGAGAGGCTATTTCAATTGGTGAAAGTGCTTCAATCCAGCAGTGATCACAATGATGCCTAGAATGATGATCGGCAGCCATATGATGATAAACGGATCGTAACGATCTGTGTATGCAGCAATAGCTGCACCTAGGCAGTAGAAGACAATAGAGCCTATTCGCATCAAGCTTACAAGCTGGATAGGGGCCTTTCTTTTTTCCCGGTATGATATGCGCTGGGCTGCATCTTCAAATAGGTTAGCAAGTGTACTTGTGAGAACGGTTGTGGAAATGCCAGCAACATTCAATTTACGTGCGGCCGCCGTTTGCATGCCCATAGCCATACTTAAAAGAATGATCAGCATAAAGTAAGCACCTTGTGTATAAGGGAAAATGGTCATGAGAGCAAATAGAAGCAAAATCATCAATTCGATGATAAAAATGCGGGTTACGGCTTTTGGCCAAAACGTTTTCTCGTGATTTCCGCCTATCACCACTGCAAGTAAAACCCCTAAAACGAATCCACTTAGAGCAATGATGGAATGAAGGGCTGTTAGCTGCAAGGAGCTTCCTGCTGCAATGCCAAGCAGCACAATATTACCTGTCATATTGGCTGTAAACACATGCCCTAGGCTTAAATAGCCAATCACATCCACAATTCCTGCGGAAAGACATAAGAAAATCAAAGCTGTATTTCGAAATGAATGTGCGGTCAAAATAGTCATCCCTTTCTTCCTCTCTAATGAATAAGTGTAACGCGTCATGACCGCAAATGTCCATCTGATGAGATGGTCACATGTGTGCAAGCTGATGTAAAACTTGTCTAAAAGCATCATCATTCACAAGGTGCCTCATGCGGCGGAACGGATCGCCCTTTTCCTTTAAACGCTCTATAACAGCCGGCATCGTAAAAAGAGAAGGATGAAGCTCATCATGATAGAGTTCGTCCCATTCAAGCGGTGTCGCAACAAGCCCAAGCTCATTTCCTCTTGGAGAATATGGAGCGATGATTGTTTTCCCAGCATCGTGCTGAATGTAATCTAAATACAAGCGTTTGCCGCGTTTTTTCTTAAGGCGTTCCAGAGTAAAAAGATCCGGTGCTTGCTCACATAAAAATTGGCATATGAACGCGGTGAATTGTCTTGTTTCTTCGTATGTGAAGGCGTTTTTCTTTAAAGGAATATAGACTTGAAGCCCTTTACCTCCGCTTGTTTTAATAAAGGCTGTGAGAAAAAGCCCGTCTAAAAGCGCTTTGATTCGTTTAGCCGCTTCTATGGCTAGATGAAACTCATTTACAGATGGCGGGTCTAGATCAAAGACAATTTCTGTCGGCCGATCCGTATCTCTTGTCTCAAAAGGGATATGAAATTCCATCGCCAGCTGGTTGCCAAGCCAAAGAAGCGTACGAGGATCATTACAGATCGTATAAGAAATATCATCAACTTCATCTGTTAAAACAAAATCCGGCGCATAATCAGGTGTCGACTTTTGATAAAAGAATTCGTCTCCAGTGCCATGCGGATACCGAATTAAAGTAAGACGCCTTTCACGTAAAAAGGGCAAAAGGTAGGGAGCCGCTTGTCTTAAATAAAGTAAGTAATCTGCCTTGTTTAGTTGAAGAGCCGGGACAATCGGTTTTTCAGGGTGAGTGACTTCTATAGCAGCAGGGAGTGGATACAGCTGTTTGAGCATTTGCTGAAATGTACATGCTGCTGGATCCGCATCCAGTAAAAAGGAAGTAAAACGCGGCTCTCTTAACGCCGATCCATCAAAGGATATACAAGCAATGCTGGCAACGATAGAAGGAGGGATTTCGTATAAAGATCCTCCTGTTAACTGGCCTTTTGTCTGAAATAGTGTACGCAGCGTTTGTTCTTCTTCTTTAGAAAAACCATGCTTGAATTGGACAACCTCGATGAGTGTCGAATCTTGATAAATGGATCCTTGGAAATAGCCATTTTCTTTGTCAAAACGGGTGACAATGACAGAGACATACCGCCAGTTTTTCATTTTTAGCCATTCTTTTGAACGAGTATTGTCATGCCATTTACTCGTCTTTTTTTTCGCTACTAGTCCTTCTGCTAAATACGTCGTCATCACGTTTTTCATGTAATCAGAGTCTGGGTCTGTATGAATGACCTGCAAAAGGGAAGGGTGCTCTAGCTGAACTGATGAGGGGAGCTTAGCTTCTTGGAATAATTGCTGCAGCTGATTTTTTCTTTCCATCAACGGTGAATCAACGAGAGGTTTCCCTTTGCAGCTTAATAGATCGAATGCAATGAAATGACATGGAAATCGTTCAGCCTGTCTTTGGATGGCTTCTTTGTTTTTCAGCCTGCCTCTTTGCTGAACCTTCGCAAACTCACTTTGCTGTTCACTTAGTAAAAAGACCAATTCTCCGTCAAGTGTCAGCGGTAAAAAAGGAGCAAATTGGTCTCTTAATTGTTCGCATTGATCCATTACTTCAGGAAATTGCTTATTTAGCCGTTTTCCGGTCCTGCTTTCTAAACGAATCTCGTCTTCTTCCCATACAAGAATAGCCCGAAAGCCATCATATTTTAATTCATATACCCAGTCTGCACCGGCAGGTATATCATGTGCAGGTGTTAATCGCATAGGTTTCATTGTGCATGTCACTTCCTTATATCATGTGTTCTTATAGTGGGATGAAATTTTCAATCACATACATAAGTCTGATGAAAACATTACATAGTAAGGAGAAAAGAACGGAGGAAGCGCGATGCATACAGTATGGAAAGGCGGCATTAGTTTCGGATTGGTCAATATACCAGTCAAGCTGTTTACCGCTACAGAGAACAAAGACATTAAATTAAGACAGCTGCATAAAGAGTGTCACACGCCCATTAACTACAAGAAAGTATGTGCCAATTGCGGTGAAGAAGTAGCGCCGGAACAAATCGTCAAGGCGTATGAATATGCGAAAAATAAATTTATTGAATTGGACGATGAAGAGCTGGAAAAACTGCGAAAAGAAAATGAAGAAAAAGCCGTTGAAATCATTGATTTTGTAAAAATTGAAGAGATTGATCCAATCTATTATGAAAGAAGTTATTTCTTATCACCGGATACCGGCGGAGCAAAGGCTTATTCATTATTAAGAAAAGCTCTAGAGGAATCGGGGAAAATTGGTGTCGCAAAGATTATGATCCGTTCAAAGGAACAATTAGCAATCGTTAGGTGCTATGAACATATTTTGCTGATGGAAACCATTCATTTCCCTGACGAAATTAGACAAGTATCAGATGTACCGAATATCCCCCAAGAGGAGAACATTGTAAAGAAAGAGTTAGATACAGCGCTCCTTTTAATCGAGCAGCTGACCACGACATTCGATCCAGCGGCATATCAAGATGAATACAGAGAACAGCTGATGAATTTAATTGGCGATAAAATATCTGGAGAACATACCGTTCAGCCAGAAACGACAGGCAAAAAAGATCCTGCAGCCAATGTGACTGATTTGATGGCCGCACTACAGGCCTCGATTGACCGATCAAAACCAGCCAAAGCGAAAAAAGCAGCACCTAAGAAAAGAAAAACACCAGCGAAAAAAGAAAAAAATGCATAAAAATGACCGCTGACAAGCGGTCTTAAATTGTTAACAAAAGACTAAAATGATCTTTATTTTAGCCTTTTGTTTTCCTTCAGCGTGATAGAAAACCTTTGCAGCCCTAGGAAGGACGAGTACCGGAGCGGAGCGAATTTAACCTTCGTGAGCACCGGCACGCAGGACTGACACCGAATGCGAGGGTTTGTCTACACGCTAAGACCGCTGACAAGCGGTCTTATTGCGGCTTTAACACGTCCTGAATCGTCCCGTCTTTTCGGTGAATGACAACGGAAGTTCCTTTATTAGCTGAAATCTCCTTTGCCCGGTCAACTGCTTCTTGTTTTGTTTCTTTGACCTCACTTGCTCGTTTCGCTTTCTCTGTTTGAATCGCCCAGCCTTCCTCGTGTTTCACTACATGCTGCGCATGATCCATGAGCTCTGGTCTTGCGGAGCTGCTGCTCTCTGAAGGTTTGACAGAACCATGAGATGAAAAATTCTCTACCTCTTTCTCCGCTGCGTTCTTTTTCCACTCTTTCGCTTGACTGATTGCAATTGGAATGGCTCTATTTTCCTCATAGCCTTCCTGAATCATTTTATTGGCAATCTCAAGCGCTTTTTTTCGAATGACGTTGTCTAATGATTTAAATGAAGCTGGATAATCGTTCATCGTCCAAGGCATATGGACCGCTCCTTTCTTTTATTTGAACACCTTCCCCCATTTGCAATGGGTCAAACATACAATGTCTCTCAAACTAATGTTAGGGATAAAATACATCGTTTTGCTGAGGCAGAATATCATTCATTCACGCAGAATAGAAGATAGAAAAGGAGTGATTTTGATGATGATGAAAGGTTTGTATGAAGCACATTTACCTGTGAGTGACTTGAAGACATCGATTGCGTTTTATGAAAAATTGGAATTGACACTTGCTCATGAGAATGAAAGAGTTGCTTTTTTATGGATTGAGAAAGGAAAGAGCTGGCTTGGACTGTGGAAAGTAGATATAAATGCCTATCCATACCATCCTTCGACTCGTCACGTTGCCTTTCAAATTAAAACGTCTAGTATCGAACAGATTAAGACTTGGCTGATTGAAAGAGGCATCAGCATTCACCCAATGTTTGGTTTTTCAGAAGAAAAGCAGCCTTTAGTTCTCGATAATCCGCCGCAATTTCATGCAGCGATCTATTTTCTTGACCCAGATGAGAATCTGCTTGAATGCATTGCCCCGCTTGAACTTGATACAGCAGAAAACTACGATATCATGGCATATGAGGACTGGGATCGAAAGAAAAATCCGTTTATTGATTGACAAAATCACTCATTGTAACTATATTGATTACAACGGTGGTGAAAGATTGTGAAACAAATTAGCAGCAGGTATCCGATTGCTGTTCATATTGTGTCATTTATTGCAGGTGTTCCAAAAGAGTGTACTAGTGATTTTATTGCAGAGAGCGTGAATTCAAATCCAGCCATTGTTCGAAAAATGATGGCAATGCTCAAACGGGCGGGTCTCATTGAAATTCGCCGCGGAGTTGGCGGTGCTTATTTAAAAAGACCGGCTGAGGACATCACGCTGTTAGATGTGTACCGCGCTGTGGATGTAAGCGAAGATGAAGAATTATTTAACTTTCATCAGCCCGTCATCGCATGCCCGATTGGTCAAGCGATGGACACGAGACTTCGGCATGAACTAAAAGAAGCACAAGCTGCACTTGAGAATCACCTAAAGCAAGTGACAATTCAGCAATTATTGACAGAGGCGGAATAAAAAAGCTCATACATTGGAGCTTTTTTTACACCTTGGTTGTAACCATTTTGATTATAACGTATGCACATCACCGTTAAACGAAAAATGAGGAGGTCAAACAAATGAAATTATTAGTAACAGGTGCAACAGGACAACTTGGATCGCTCGTCGTCAAGCATTTGCTCACAAAAGTACCGGCTGAACAAATTGCAGTCAGTGTTCGAAATCCGCAAAAAGCAGCACATTTGAAGGATGCTGGGGTGGATGTACGCCGTGGAGATTTTACTCAGCCAGATACCCTGACATCAGCATTTAAGGGCATTGATCGTCTGTTGATCATTTCAACAGCGGATGGTGACCGCGTCGAGCAGCATAAAGCAGCAATTGAAGCGGCGAAAGCAGCAAATGTGAGGTTTATTGCTTATACAAGTGTTGTCAATGCAAGAGAGAGTCAGCTTGTCCTTGCAAATGACCATGCCAAAACAGAAGAAGCCATTTTGGCCTCTGGCATTCCTCATGTATTTTTAAGAAACAACTGGTATGTTGAAAACGAAAAGGATACGATTCTGGCGTCAGTCAGCGGCGCACCATTTTTAAGCCCTATTGGCGAAGGAAAGGTTGGCTGGGCAACAAGAAATGACTACGCAGAAGCGGCAGCAAATGCGTTAACACTTGCCGTACATGATCAGGAGATATATGAACTGTCAGGACCTCTTCGGACGCATAGTGAACTTGCACAAATTGTTAGTAAGGTGAGTGGAAAAGAAATCAAAGTAGAAAAAATAGATGTAGACACCTTTGGAGACTTTTTAGCTTCAAATGGTGTACCAAAAGAAGCAGTGCCATTTGTCAAAGCCATTCAAAGCGGCATACGCGATGGTGCTTTAGCTGTCGAAAGTCAAGATTTCGAAACATTACTAGGCCGGCCGTTAACACCTATTGAAGAGAGAATTCGTGAATTGATTTTAGAATAAACAACAAAAACGCCCTTAAAAGGGCGTTTTCTCATGTGGATTATGCTTCAAGCATCATTAAGTTCCTCTCCAGCTGTAGCCCAGTCAATATAACGTTTTTTATATAAACAGATCAACTCAATGGTTAATCACCCTCTTATTTTTCCTACTCTTACATCATCCTTATACCTGTAGAAGTTAACTATCTTTTAACCAACAAAAAATAGTAACAAAGTAACTTTTTTTCATATGATAATGTTGAACTCTAATTTTATTTATTGTAATATTAGATAATAATAGGAGGAGGTGGTAATTGTGGGTAAAATTGATAGTAAACATTCTAAAATCCTAGCCGCTTTTGGGATGGTCTTTTTATCTATTTTAGTGATGTTTGGAACTATTGGGTCACCAGTGAAGTATAATCAAAACGAATTTAGTAATTCTAATATTCAGACTTTAGAAAAATCATCATTAGAAGTGAACCTTGCCAAAATCATTAATAAATATAGTAAAAAGACTACTTGGAACCAGGCTCAAAAAAAGGCATCCAAAATTGTCAACATGGTGATGACGGGGTCTGACGTTGCTTCGGCAATATCTATAGTGTTAGGTGCCTTTTCATTTGGAACCGTAACGGCTATTGCTTGGGCAGCAAGGATGTCATTAAAGTGGTATATCAAACGAAAAGGTAAAAAAGCAGCTGTTACTTGGTAAGTAATGAAGAGTAGTTATGATCCTCATAACTACTTCTTCTTTACTAATTACGTATAAGGGGAGCCGTGTGGTGAAAGAAATTGTAGAGGGCGTTAAATCATTCGTATCTGTATTATTTGAACCAGTATCTTTATTTAATAAATTAATTGAAAAACCTAAGAATTTTTATCCGTTCATTTTAATTATGCTAATAGGAATATTTTTAGTACTATCCACCTCACAATTTTTAATACAGGAAATTTCTCACCTGTTTGAATTAGAAGACAAGTTGTCTAATTCAGCTATCATTATTGGTATTTTCACTTTTATTATAAGTGGAGGATTACTTATAGAGTGGTTGATTCAAGCAATTGTCATCTATTTTATGGTATCACTGTTTTCTACTGAAACCCGGGAATTCAGAGCGGTATCCAGTATTATCGGTTATAGTTGGGTTCCAATAGCCATTAAGGTGTTTTCTTTCTCGTTATTAGTGATGTTTTCTGGAGAATTGTACGAGATTAAAGGATTTTCTGGTATATTAAAAGATACCGATAATTCTCTTTTAAGCAGCTTTTTAAAAAATATAGATTTTTTTGTCATTTGGCAGTACATAATCATGTATTTAGGTGTGAAAATTTTGTTAAGGGATTCTAGTAAGTGGATGTCCATAATGATTATCGCTTTCACCTTCTTACTAAACACAATTTTAAAAATAATTCCAGAGATTTTCACTTCATTTATGTAATTGTTTTAACCCTATAATCAGTTAGTAGGATGTGATGAAATGTTACGAAAAGCCTCACTTTCTTATTTTATTGCAAGCATTATTACAATAATAGTCATTTTGATTGAAGTTGGTATCCGTTCAGCAGTTGTTTCTCCATTTGTTCTACTTGATTCGAACAAAGATAACAATCCAAAAGTATTAATCTCCCATTCCCTTTATCAAGGTGATTTTTTATTAACCTATCAAGAAGGTCACTCCAAAGATCGATCAGAAGCAGCCTTTCAATTGGGGGGAAAGCAAATACATTTCACAGAGATTCCATCTAGGGATGGAATTAGCACAATTGAAACTGACAAATTAATGAAAGATAAGGCAACAGTTTTTCTAAGAAGAGGTTTTGTACCTATTCATGATGATAAAATCAAGATGGAACAGGTATCGCAAAATCCTTTTTTCTCTAAATACAATCTAACGAATTTAACAGAAACTACTAAGGTCAAAACAGGTTTTAAGCATAATACCACATATATTATATTAATTACCTTAATGGGAATTCTTTTTCCAGCTATGTTATTTTTATTTTTTAATCTTCATGAATCTATGAAAAACCTATTCACATTATTTATTCCCTTTGTTTTAGCCATCTTTCTTCCCTTGGGATTAAATTATTATTTCTTAATGGGGTATGTGCTATCAATAACAGGCTCTTATGTATTAAGCATTATTCTCTCTATACTTGTACCTAGTTTCCTGTCAATTTTATTGACAGCTTATTCATTTGAGTATACTACAAAAGATACGCCTGAAGATTTAGAAGAAAATGAAGGCGCGTCAGGAAATTCGTTCTTAATGAATGTTAGGGAGCAAGTTGTTTTGTTTGGTGCTGCCACCTTATCTTTGTTATATTTCGGATCATATTTATTACTTCCTTTGTCGTTTCAAGCGAAGATCATGGATAACCTTTTTCTATTTTGTGGCTGGTACTTCGCCCTAATCATATTATTTATTTTTGGTTACTCAATCATTCAAAAAATAATAAACAAATATGAACTTTTAAATACGGAAGCATTCATGAATATTCGCAAGGATATTGAGAATAAGACAAAACAAAAGGTAAATATTTGGGTGAAAAAAGACTCTCAACAGGATGTGAATGCTTGGATATATTCTTTTAAACTTCCATTTAAAAGAAGAGTCGATGTGTATGTGACAGAAGGGTTGTTAGATAAGTTTGATAAAGATGAAATTCGTGCTATCTTATACCATGAAATGGGGCATGCGAAGTTAAAACATGCGCACTATACCATGTTTCTAACTTTGATCGTAACATTATTTATGGGCATCAGTATGTATTATGCCAGACAGGTTATGCTTGCTAACGGATGGTGGCAATATGTTCTTATTTTCCCAGTAGGAGTAATTCTCATGATCTTCATAACGGAATGGTTGCCAAAGAAAATCAGCCGGTTATTTGAGATTCAGGCTGATAACTTTGCTGTTTCCCATCTTGAGAATAAAACACTGTATCTCAATACTTTGATTAAATTAAGCAGTCTTATTGAAGAAGAAGATGGAGATTATGGAAGAAAGTCTGAATGGCGTGAAAGTCACCCCTCTTTTGAAAAACGAATTGAGAACATAAAGAAAACCAATTGAGTCAACAAGGTGATTATATGAAGGCTAAACTGAACCATTTCAAATATAATTGGCTAAAACTATTTATAAAGAGAAATTTCCGGGTGTTGAAGTTGGCTTTATTAGTTGTTTTTATTAGCTTTTTCGGTACTATATTATTCTTATCGATTAACAATGATATGAGCGTGACTACCATTCCTCTTAGTTATTTGGAGGAAGGGGTTAGTGATAGTGAGAATGATGGGTTTGCTGTTTGTTTCTCAATTTTTTCGCATAATTTCATTATCTTGCTGCCAGCGTTAATTGGAGTTTTTTCACTCGGTTTTTTATCAATAATATATGTTTCCTTACAAGGATATTTACTTGGAGTATCCATCTATAGCATCTCTCAAACAATGTCAATTTCAACTGTAATTACATTCACGATATTTCATGGGATTTTTGAGATGATTGCTATAGCTCTAGTCACTGCATTTGCTATAAAACCTGGTGAAATAACGATTGAATCCATTCGTGGAAACCGGAAATTTATACAGAAGCAGGACTTAATAGATATGGTTATCCTACTTACTATGTATATTATTTTTTTATTCACAGCGTCATTGATTGAAGGATTAATACTCCTAAATATATGAAGTTAGTTTTAAATATCATTTTGATGTTTAGAGGTAGATGGATATGAGAGAAATTTATTTGATTAACAAATATAAATTTAGAAGTATCTTAAACAGATTTTTGTATACCCATAAAAATGGTGGAATGCATAGTGTTTATCTCCCATTTCTTGTAGGAAGTATCATCATCACTGTTACATTGACTATTATTAATTTTTTTACTTCTTATACAGTTGAATTTATGATTGAGAATTTAGAACCATTAACTAGAAAAGAGCAAAGTGAATGGACCTATAGACTATTTTTATTAATAATATTAATCATTCTGACTAGCAATGTTTATTCTAATGTGTACCGTATGCTAGAACTTAAAGACTTTAAGTTACTATCTTCTATTGTTCCATCTGTTAATAAAATAATACTCAGTAAGTTAATTGGGCGTGAATTATTTAAAAGTTTACTACTATTCGTAATATTCGTGCTCTTTTTCATTCATATAGCCGCAAAGCTGAACTTTAGTTTAGCAACTGGGATGTTTTTATTTCTTTTTATAACTCCTATAATATTAATTGTAGCGACGTTAAAAATCTATATAGTGATGAAAATAATTTCGGCTAAAGTAAGTAAAAGAATTGGATTGAATTATAGCCTGTTTCTTTTATTCACAAAAATAATAATAACTATACTCTTTTTTTCTATTCTTTTTCCTTTTATTGAATATATACCTAGTAGCTTGGTAAGGGAAAATTACTTATTAATTTACAACCATTATATTATCCAGTCTTTACTAGTGTTCTTTAACCCATTTCATTTTATAAGTGATAAATGGACAATTCTCTCTATCTCTGTTTTTATTGGGATTTGTATTTGTTGGTTAATGGGTAAATCTTTAAAACATTTAGAAGTCTATGCATATATTGTTTCTTTTCAGCGGAATAATTCCAATGTCACTGGAACAGAGATAAGAAACAGTTTATTTAATTTGTATTTGTCCAGATTGTCTATGGTTCTAAAACACCTTAAATTTATTCCATTTTTAACAAGGAAAATTGTTGAAAAAGATTATAAACATTTTCAAAGAATCCAGATGTATAGATTTAATCAAACATTTTTATTAATTATCTTTCAATACATATTGATATTTATACCTTATTATTTTTTATCCTCCAAAAATATTTCTTTTATAGAGGGAAATCATTTTTCGGTTTTTTCTATTCTCCATCTTTCAGGAGCTGTTATGATAATCCATAGACTTTTTAATCGCTTTTCGCCTGATTTTGAAGGAAAAAGTTTTGTTTATCTTTTACTTACTCCTGTAAGAGTTGAAGAAATATGCTTAGCCAAGGTGCTTAGTTTGTTAGGAGTTGCACTGCCTTTTTCAATTGGTGTTAGTTTAGCAACCTGTTTAGTATTTGACGTCAATTTCTTATTGATTCTTCTTTTAAATGTATTAACGATGGTTGTTACAATACTAATTGCTTTAGTCTCCAGTATTACCTTCCCGAATTATGAAAGAGAAACCTATCTGGATTTGCCTAGCACAAGGTCCAGTATCATGAGTAAATTTTTGTCGAGTTTATTTATTATGATTGGAAGTTTAATCATCATAATCTCCAAAAATTCTTTGTTAACCGTAATATTATTTTCGTCAATGGCATTTATGATTAGTTCAATCCTATTCCATTTATGCTGCAAAAAATTAACAAATTCTGAATTTAAAAACTTCGCATCTTTAAGTGAATTTAGTGAGTAAGGATGATTATATGTTAAATGTGGTGAATATTTCCAAGTCATATGGCAGTATACCTGCGATAAAAAAAATAAGTTTCCACATACATTCTGGTGAAATTTTAGGCTTATTGGGTTCAAACGGTGCTGGTAAAACGACAACTTTATCTATATTATCGGGATTAATGAAACCTGACAGCGGATTTGTAAGTTTATATGAGGTGGAGGATCCCAATGAATATAAGTCACAGATTGGCTGTGTATTCGATGATTTAAGTCCCTATGATTATTTAACAGGTAGAGAATACGTAACCTTCATGGGTGAATTAAGAGGAGTTCCCTCCAATCAAATTGATCTTTTTATATCCGATCTGTCCCAACTACTCTTTCTCGAAAAAAAAATTGATGTCTTAATTAAAACCTATTCAAAAGGTATGCGTCAAAAAATTATATTAATGGGTGCCTTAGTTCATAATCCGGTTCTCTTGATTATGGATGAACCATTTACAGGATTAGACCCAGAAAGCATAAAGGCGATTAAAGATTATTTAAAAGCCTTTACTCATAAAGGAAACTCCATCATCTTCAGTACTCATATACTTGAAGTAGCAGAAAAATTATGTGACAGACTAGTAATAATTGAAAAAGGAAATTGTATTGCCACTGGTAGCTTGGAGGAAATAAGATTGCAAGACAGTCAAATGAATGGAAATACTCATAGTTTAGAAGAAGTTTTTCATATGTTGACACATTCTTATAGTAATTTTAAAGAGTGATTGGTTTGAGAAAACACAGAATAACATTGATTACAACACTAGTAAGCACATTAAGTTCTATAGATACATTCTTCGTCAAATATATTAGGAACCGCCTTTCAGCCAGTTCTCCAATGTATCCGGTGCGCAGCCTGCATCAATGTCTGCCCCGTTTATCGGCATGTTGGTGGACATTCGTACGGTTCAATTTATCCAGGACCAATCGGAGCTGTTCTTTCGCCTCTTCTTGGCGGCTATGATGACTATCAAGAACTCCCCTTTGCATCAAGTTTGTGCGCAGCCTGCACGGATGCTTGTCCAGTGAAGATTCCACTTCATGAGTTATTGATTAAAAATAAGCAGGTGATCGTTGAAAAAGAGGGGAGAGCGCCTAAAGCTGAAATGATGGCGATGAAAATGTTTGGCATGGGTGCATCGACTCCTGGGGTGTATCAATTTGGAACAAAAGCAGCCCCTGTGCTGATGAATCGGATGGCTTCAAACGGACAAATTTCAAGAGGAATAGGCCCTTTAAAGAATTGGACAGATATTCGTGATCTGCCAGCTCCAAATAAAGAAAGATTCAGGGATTGGTTTAAAAAGAGACAAAAGGAGGAGCAGTGATGAAGGGGACCATTTCTCACCGAGAGTCGTTTTTATCTCATATCCAGCATCAATTAGGTAAAAACTCTTGCCCATCTGCATCTATTCAACGGCCTGCATGGAAGCATCAAGTCCAGTGGGAAACAAACGGAAGTTTGTCTAAAGATGAATTAGTCGAGCAATTGAAAAAGCAATGTCAGCAAATTCATACAAGAGTAGTCGAAACAACACCGGAGAAAGCGCCCTCGGTATTACGATTGTTGATGACAGAATATGGTGAGGGTGCTGTGATGACATCGCGTGATCATCGCTTTGAACAATATGGTTTCCGCTCTATGTTTGACCGTTTGCAACAAGAAGGGATTTCCATCGCCTGCTGGAATACAGATGTATCAAGAGAAGAAAACATAAGGCAGGCAGAACAAGCGAAATATGCAGTTGTGTTCAGTGATTATACCCTTGCAGAATCAGGTACAGTTGTCCTTTCATCCCACCAAGGTCAAGGGAGAGCGCTGCATTTTTTGCCGATGATGTATATCGTGTGTATAGAGAAAAGCTCGATTGTTCCGCGAATGATTCAGGCTGTTTCGGATCTTAATCGCTCAGTAGAAGAGGGGAGCAGGCGAAAGGTGCCATCCATTTTATATCAGGTCCAAGTAATTCTGCCGATATTGAAATGAATTTAGTGGTAGGGGTTCATGGTTCAGTTCAGGCCGTTTATCTGTTAATAGATGATGAATGAAGGCTTTCGTAATGAAAGCTTTTTTCATCCAATAAGCTCACGCCAGTTTTAAAAAATCATCTTGCCACTAGGTGAAAGGACATAGTAAGATGACGACATACAAGATGAACTGCTCATCTACCATCTACTGCTGATGTAAAGGAAGCTGCTAATGGAAATGAAGACAACTGCTCAAACGAAATCAATTGCACTGCCGCTTGTGATTTCAATTATTGCTATTTCGTTTTCTGCAATCATTGTGAAATGGTCAAATGCACCTGCTGCTATTTTAAGTATGTATCGAATGATTTTTGCGGCGGCTCTCATGCTGCCGTTTATCTTGCCAAGAAAAAAAGAATTTCTCTCGATAAAGCGCAGAGACTGGTTTTTCTTATGTACCTCAGGCTTCTTTTTAGGACTCCATTTTGTGTTGTGGTTTGGCTCACTGAAGCTGACGACAGTGGCAAGCTCTACCATTATTATCGCCCTTCAGCCGATGGTGTCCTTATTAGGCGGATTCCTCATTTTCCGTGAACGAACAACAATGTCTGCAATATTAACGATGTGTGGGGCGATTGTTGGTGCCCTCATGATAGGCTGGGGAGATATTGGTCATAGCAAGGAAGCCATCTTAGGAGATCTTTTATCCTTTTTGAGTGTGATCGCTGTTGTTTGTTATTTGTTAATAGGCCAACAGGCTGTAAGAAAAATATCTCATTGGATTTATAGTTTTTGTGTATTTGGCTTTGCCGGTCTTTTTTTAATTTTATTCAACCTGCTTCAGCAAACTCCTTTTATAGGCTATCCGGTTAAAGAGTGGGGAATTTTTTTATTGCTCGCCATTATTCCCACGATGTCTCATGTCATTAATAATTGGCTATTAACCTATGTTAATGCGACTACCATTTCAATGAGTATTCTAGGTGAACCTGTTGGGGCAACGATCCTTGCTGTATGGCTGCTTGGAGAGAAAGTCACGCTGCTTCAAATGCTTGGCGGTCTGCTTGTTCTTTTAGGCGTCTTTTTCTTTTTGATGCAGCAGCGTCAAGGTATCGTGATGAAAACAAAAAAATCCGGTTAACTTCCGGATTTTTTACTCTTTTAAATCGTTTTTTTCAATTACTTTGTTTAATCTTGCCTCGATTTTTTTCAATTCCATTCGTTTTCTTCTGATCATGCGAAACGCGATGACAATGATTGTCACAATAAAGGCAATGAATAGAAGAGAGAACACTTGAAATAGAAGATCTCCCATGTTGAATGCCACATTCTCTCCATTAGACATACGTAAAACCTCCTTTTCTACCTATATATTACCATAATCAATAAAAGATTGAGATTTATCCATAATTTATCTATAATAGGTAAAATATCACTCATTAAAGGAGAACCAATATGAGAACTTTAGTCCTTTTACGAGGTCTCCCAGGCGTAGGTAAATCAACATGGATCAAAGAACAAGGCTTAGAGCCTTACACTTTATCAGCGGATCAAATCCGGCTGTTAACTCAGCCGCCGCAGCTATCAGTCAATGGGAAACTAGACATTTCAAGCAAGCATGACCACAAAGTTTGGTCTTTATTATTCGATCTACTCACAGCCCGTATGGAGCGCGGAGACTTTACTGTGATTGATGCGACACATATTTCAAGTAAATCGATTTCTCAATACAAGTCTTTAGCGACATCTTATCGTTACAGGGTGTATGTCGTCGATTTCACGCAGGTACCCCTTGAAACAGCTCTTTTGCAAAATCGCTCACGTGAATCTCACAAAGTGGTGCGGGAATCTGTTTTGTATCAAATGAACGAGCGGTTAAAAACAGAAAAGGTCCCGTCATGGGTGACTGTTTTGCAGCCGGAGGAATATCCGCAAGTGATGACTTATCAGCCTCGATCCTTTGATCAATATGAGGCCATTCATGTTTTCGGAGATATTCACGGTTGTTACACCGCACTTACCACCTATTTGCAAGGAGACATCAAAGAAAACGAACTTTATATCTTTGCAGGTGACTTGCTTGATAGAGGAATAGAAAACAAAGAAGTATTAGAATGGATGCTCGCCCATAGAGAATGCCGGAATGTCATCGTCATTGAAGGCAATCATGATCAGCATTTATACCGGTTTGCACATGGTGAAAAAGTCAGAAGCAATATGTTTAATCGTCATACTGTGCCTGAAATCGAAGCAGCAAACTTTGATTTGAAGGAAGTACGAAAGTTTGTCAGAACCTTTCATCAGCTTACTTATTTTACGTACCATGATCAGACATTTCTTGTTACACATGGCGGGCTTGCTCATTTGCCAGAAGAACTTCTTCATGTCTCAACACAGCAGCTCATTCACGGCGTAGGAGAATATTCAGATGATATTGATCACTTATTTGTTCAAAATACGGCTGGGCTGGATATCATCCAAATTCACGGGCATCGCAATTTATACAGACTGCCTATTCACGCAGCGGAAAGGTCTTATAACCTAGAAGGTCAGGTTGAATTTGGGGGGCAGCTGCGGGTGTTGAAAATCACAGCTGACGGGATTGAGACTCATGAAATTGACAATCCAGTCTACAGAGCGTCTGAGAAAAAACAATCGGCTGCTGTTCAGCCAGATATTTCACTGGATGATTTTTTAGCTCATTTAGATCAGCATGAATACGTACAGGAATTAAAACTTCCGCACCATATTTCATCTTTTAATTTTACGAAAAAGGCTTTTAGTGAACGGCAGTGGGATGATGTGAATGTGAAAGCAAGAGGTTTGTTTGTCAATATGGTTTCTAAGCAGATTGTGTCTAGAAGCTACAATAAATTTTTTAACATTGATGAGCGTCCGGAGACAAGAATGCAGCATTTAGTGAACCATCTGCAATTCCCTGTCACCGTATATGATAAAGCAAATGGATACTTAGGAACTGTTGGGTATAATGAAATGGAAGATGAATTGGTGTTTACATCCAAATCGTATACATCACATGTGAAACAAAATCAGCATGCTTCATGGGTCGAAGAGCTATTTGACAAGACCTTCAGTGACGTGCAGGCTGATTACATTAAATCATATGTCCGTGACCACCATGTATCTCTTGTGTTTGAAGTCATTTTGCCAAAAAAAGATCCGCATATTATCACATATGAACAAGATCAACTCATTTTACTTGATATTGTGAAGCGGCAGTTAAGCTATGAAAAAGCACCATTCGCTGAAGTGAAAAGATTAAGTGAACAGCTTGGAATATCCTGCAAGCAGGAAGTGGCTGTTTTCCATGATTGGACGTCTTTTTATAAATGGTATCAGGCGGTCTCTCATGATAATACAATTAAAGAAGAGGGGTATGTCATTGAGGATGATCAAGGCTTTATGACCAAACTCAAGCTCCCTTATTATCAATTCTGGAAGCAGATGCGCGGGATGAAGCAGCGCGTTGCAGAGAAGCGTACCTCGCAAAAATATATGCAGGCTTTGCAGACAGCGGAGCAAGCAAGATTTTATACATGGCTTCTTGAGCAAGAAGCAGATCATGTGAGGAATAGTTCAATTATTGAACTGCGATCACAATTTGAACAAAGCGGTACTGCCCAATTGAATAATGATGAAATAAATGCATAGTCTAACAAAGAGTCTTTTCTTAGGAAAAGGCTTTTTTTGATGCAATTGAAAGGTGGACACTTGCATGCCTGACCATATTGAAGTCATTATTCGGACGATGTTTGCTTTTGCGATTTTATTTGGAGGAGCACGTCTTTTAGGGAAACAAACCATTGCGCAAATGAATATTTTTGATTTTATAGCAGCCATCAGCTTAGGTTCAATTGCAGCGAACCTGGCGTTTAATACAACGCTCCCGCTTCAGCACACAACGATTTCCTTTGTGTCACTTGTCATGATTATTTATGTGATTTCCCTGCTTGCATTAAGAAGCCGGAAGATGAGAGGGTTGATGGCGGGTAAACCAACACTTGTCATACAAAATGGAAAAATTCTTGAAGGAAATATGAAAGGGATGAGATATACCCTTGATTATTTAAATCAGCAGCTGAGAGAAAAAGACATCTTTGATATTAGCGAAGGTGAATTTGCAATGATTGAAACAGATGGGCATATGTCAGTGAAAAAATACCCTTCGTTTGAAAAAGTCACGCGGAAGGACCTTCATTTATTCATGGAGGCAGAGCGTTACATGCCGATTGAAGTCATCATGGACGGGAAACTCATCCAAAAAAACATACAAGAAAATCAATTAACAGAGCAATGGATAGAAGAAGAGCTTAAAAAAAGGCAGCTGTCCTTAAAGGATATTGTTTATGCTGTCCGTTCAAGTAATGGAAGCTTATATATTGATACATATGACGACCATATTCATTCCCCAATCGATCAGGAATGAATGTGTAGTGCTGATGACACCTGCATGACACACATTTGACAATCTTTATATGTCCTTTGGATGTCATGTGACTAGGTATCATTTCTCAATTATTATTATTTTCAGAAAATGTAGTGACGGAGTAAAATAAGTATGTTTAAGTATAAATAGATGAAATTAAAATATTAATATAATATGCCACAAGCGGAATGAACGTTCATTCCTATATTTTAAAAGGAGGGGATGAAATGCCAGCAGTGACTGATAAACAAGAACAGATCATGAAGGCTTCGCTGGAACTATTTATTGAACGAGGCTTTGATGGCACCACAATGCCGATGATTTCAAAAAGAGCAAACGTCGGAGCGGGCACCATTTACCGTTATTTTGACAGCAAGGAGGCACTCGTCAATATTTTGTACCAGCGCAGCCTCTCAGCATTTATCGAAAAAATGAACACAAACAATCCAGATCCAAAGTTAAGTATCCGGGCGTACTTTAAGCATGTATTTTATTGCTTGGTTTTGTTTACAAAGGAGAATCCAAGCGGGCTGTATTTCTTAGAGATTGATAAACGGTCCCATTACTTAGACGAGACGAGCAAAGAGAAAATGCAGCATTTGTTACATGAGCTATTCCTTATCTTTGAAGAAGGGAAAAAGGATGGGATTCACCCAAACCTCTCAGGCAGAACCATTTTATCCATTGTATTTGGTGCTTTTGTGCAGCTGCATAAACAAATTCTTGCAGAAGAAATAGAGCCAACGATTGAATTTTTAGAGGATATTGAGCAATGTTTATGGCGTGCCATCAGCGTTGCATCTTAAAGAAATAAAGGGAGTGGGCATATGAAGCAAACATCAATCATTCCAAAACCAAAAACATACGGACCTTTTAAAAATATTCCCCATATAAAAAAAGGAGAGCTTTCTCAAACCTTTTGGCGGCTGGCAGATGAATTAGGACCGATCTTTCAGTTTGAATTTTCAAATGCAACAAGTATTTTTGTTTCCAGCCATGAACTTGTCAAAGAAGTATGTGACGAGAGCCGTTTTGATAAATATATTGGTACTAGTCTGAGTAAAGTTAGAGCATTTTCAGGAGATGGACTATTTACAAGCTGGACAGAAGAACCGAACTGGAGAAAGGCTCATCAAATTTTGATGCCTGCATTCAGCCAGCAGGCCATGAAGGGCTATCATGAAATGATGCTCGATATTGCCACACAGCTTGTGCAAAAATGGCAAAGAACAGGCCGTGATGAAGAAATTGAAGTAGCTGAGGATATGACAAAGCTGACTTTAGATACAATAGGCCTTTGCGGTTTTGATTTTCGCTTTAACAGCTTTTATAAAGAAAATCAGCATCCGTTCATCGACAGCATGCTGAAAGGTTTAAATGAAGCAATGGAGCAGTCGAGCCGATTGCCAATTGCAGATAAACTGATGATCAAAAGAAGAAAAGAATTTGACCAGCATGTCGATTTTATGAAGAAATTAGTAGATGACATTATTCAGGAACGAAGAAAACAAGATAAAACGGGCGATGATTTACTGTCTCTTATGCTGCATGCAGAGGACCCTGAAACAGGTGAACGTTTATCCGATGAAAATATCCGTTATCAAATCATCACCTTCTTAATTGCAGGGCACGAAACAACAAGCGGACTGCTATCATTTGCGATTTATTTCTTACTAAAGAATCCAGAGAAATTAAAGAAAGCCGTCCAGGAAGCAGATGAGGTGCTGCAGGGCGGGCTTCCGGCATTTAAACAGGTGCAAAAGCTAAGCTACACTCGTATGGTGTTAAATGAAGCTCTCCGCCTCTGGCCAACAGCGCCTACGTTCTCTCTTTATGCGAAAGAGGACACAGTAATCGGGGGGAAATATCCGATTCAAAAGAATCAAAGTGTCTCTGTTCTTCTCCCTAAATTACACCGTGATCCAGCGGTATGGCGCGAGGATGCTGAAGAATTTAAACCAGAGCGGTTTACGCATCCTGAGAAAATCCCGCAGCATGCCTACAAACCTTTTGGGAATGGACAGCGAGCATGTATCGGTATGCAGTTCGCCCTGCATGAAGCTACGATGGTTCTCGCGATGGTCCTGCACAATTTAGAGTTAATTGATCACACATCTTATGAGCTTGATTTAAAAGAATCTCTCACAATTAAACCTAACGATTTTAAAATCAAAGTGCGGCCAAGGAAGCAGCAATTCTTTATGGCACCACCGAAGGAAGAACCGAAGAAAAGCACTAAATCTAGTGAATCAAAAGTGGCGAGTCATGGTACACCACTGTTAGTTTTATATGGCTCAAACCTTGGCACAGCAAAGCAAATAGCGAACGAATTGGCTGAAGACGGGAAAGCAAAAGGGTTTGATGTGACCACTGCGCCGCTTGATGACTTTACACGCCAATTGCCAGATACAGGTGCTGTCCTCATCGTGACCGCTTCATACAACGGACATCCACCTGACAATGCGAAGCAATTCGTGGATTGGCTGGCGCAGGATGAGGAGCAGGATTTATCAAACGTGATATTTGCGGTCTTTGGATGCGGAGATCGAAATTGGGCGAGTACGTACCAGCGGATCCCCCGTCTGATTGATGAAGCTCTAGAAAGAAAAGGAGCCAAACGTGTAGCTGATTTAGGAGAAGGTGATGCAGGCGGTGATATGGATGAGGATAAAGAAATCTTCCAGAAAACAGTCTTCGAACAGCTTGCAAAAGAATTTAAGCTCACCTTCCAAGAAAAGGGGAAGGAAAAACCAAACCTATCAGTTTCTTATACGAATGAGCTAGTGGAACGTCCTGTAGCTAAAATATATGATGCCTTTTCAGCTGTTGTATTGAAAAATGAAGAATTACAATCAGAAACAAGCACGCGGCAGACAAGACATATTGAACTGAAATTGCCTGCTGACAAAGCATACAAAGAAGGGGATCATATCGGGATTGTGCCGAAAAATAGTGATGCACTCGTTCAACGTGTGACCCGCCGCTTTAAACTAGATCCAGAGCAGCGCATTAAGCTTTCATCTGATAAAGAGGCAAGTCATTTACCATTAGATCAGCCGATTCCAATCAAAGAATTACTCGCCTCGCATGTTGAGCTTCAAGAGCCTGCGACACGTACACAGCTAAGAGAGCTTGCAGCACATACGGTATGTCCGCCTCACCGCGTGGAACTTGAACAAATGGCTGGTGAAGCATATCAAGAAGCCATCTTAAAGAAACGAGTAACCATGCTGGATTTATTAGATCAATATGAAGCGTGTGAGCTGCCGTTTGTGCACTTTTTGGCGCTTTTACCAGGTTTGAAGCCGCGTTATTATTCGATTTCTAGTTCGCCAAAGGTAGATGAAGAAAAAGTCAGTATCACAGTGGCGGTTGTCAAAGGTAAAGCATGGAGCGGCAGCGGAGAATATGCCGGAGTCGCATCAACCTATTTATGTGGTCTGAAAGAAGGGGAAGAAGTAGCCTGCTTCCTGCATGAAGCGCAAGACGGATTCCAGCTGCCCCCTTCCTCAGACATACCGATGATTATGATTGGACCAGGTACAGGAATCGCTCCATTTAGAGGATTTGTTCAGGCAAGAGAAGTGTGGCAGAAGGAAGGGAAGCAGCTAGGCGAAGCCCACCTATATTTTGGCTGCCGTCACCCTCAGGAAGATGATCTGTATTTTGATGAAATGCAGCTTGCAGCGCAAAACGGAGTTGTCCATATCCATCGCGCTTATTCTCGTTACGATGAGCAAAAAGTATATGTTCAGCATTTGTTGAAAGAAGACGGCGGCATGCTGATCGAATTGCTTGACCAAGGTGCTTACCTGTACGTGTGCGGAGACGGAAAAGTCATGGCTCCAGATGTAGAGGCTACACTGATCGATCTCTATCAAAACGAGAAACAATGCTCGAAGGAAACAGCTGAAAATTGGCTGAAAGCCCTCGCAAATGACAATAGATATGTAAAAGATGTGTGGAGCTGACAAAGAGGAAAGACCGCCTATTAGGCGGTTTTTTCTGTTCTCATAGAAAGAGATCGATAGAATGAAGGTTGGGAAGATACAAAACACCTAATTTGGAAATGAAATATTTTGTAAAAAATAAGAATATTCTCTCATTTACTCCAATATGAAACAATCGTATGATTTTTGATATAGGACATAAAGGAGGAATATAATGAAAAAGGTGAAAATGTTACTCCCTTCTCTTCTCGTTTTTGGTGCTTTAAGTGTGCCTAGTTTTGCCCATGCCGCATCGGATTCAGTACTAACGTCTGATTATGACATGGTGACTTCTGATGGTAAAGTGATTTCTTCAAGTGATTTCCACAATGATACGAAAGCCCCCTCATCCTTTGACAAAGTGGATGATCTTTCTTCTACTGTTGGCGAAAAAGTAAAACCACTATCAAAATATTTAAAAGATTTTCAAACGAAAGTCGTCATTGGAGACGATGGTAGAACCAAAGTAGCAAATACAAGAGTGGCACCATACAATTCGATTGCTTATATTACATTTGGCGGCTCAAGCTGTACGGGAACACTCATTGCTCCTAACAAAATTTTGACAAACGGACACTGCGTGTACAATACAGCATCGAGAAGCTATAGTGAAAAAGGAACTGTATATCCTGGTATGAATGATAGTACTGCGGTGAACGGTTCAGCAAAAATGACTGAGTTCTATGTGCCAAGCGGATATATTAATACTGGTGCAAGCCAATATGACTTTGCCGTGATCAAAACCGATACGAACATTGGCAATACGGTCGGCTACCGATCCATCCGCCAGGTGACAAACTTGACTGGGACAACCATTAAAATCTCAGGATATCCTGGTGATAAAATGAGATCGACTGGCAAGGTGTCACAGTGGGAGATGTCGGGTCCTGTGACGAGAGAAGATACGAATCTAGCGTACTATACGATTGATACATTCAGCGGAAATTCAGGTTCTGCCATGCTGGATCAGAACCAGCAAATCGTTGGAGTTCATAACGCTGGGTATTCAAACGGAACGATAAATGGCGGGCCGAAAGCGACAGCTGCCTTTGTTGAGTTTATAAACTATGCGAAAGCGCAATAAAAATAGAGCTTGTTTCCTTCATAGGGGACAAGCTTTTTTGTATGAATCGATTTGATAGGATTCATATTTCTAATCTGAGAGATTTGAGATTGAGAGCCTCCTCATTTTTTTCTCATGTCATCTGCACACCACTCATACATTAAAATGACACATTTCCTTTAAGTCAAGATGATGCTTATGATGGATGAGGAGGTCACGCGCTTTTGAAGATGAAAAGAGGCTGGATCGCTGCTGTCGCCTTATGTTTTGTGATATGGATGGGCACGTTGTTAGGTGGATTTGGAGAGAAGCAGGCAGCAAAAGGGGCTGATCGATATGATCATGTCGTTCAATTTCCAAAGGAAAGGTACCCTGAAACAGGCAGTCATATTCAAGAAGCCATTCGAAAAGGGCATTCAGATGTGTGTACCATTGACCGAAATGGAGCAGATGCCCGCAGGCAAGAATCATTAAAAGGAATTCCGACAAAACCTGGCTTTGACCGGGATGAATGGCCAATGGCGGTTTGTCTTGAGGGAGGAAAAGGAGCAAGCGTACAATATGTCAGTCCATCTGATAATAGGGGAGCAGGCTCATGGGTCGGGCACCAAATCAGCGGGTTTCCTGATGGGAAAAGAATATTATTCATTGTGAAATAAATCGGAAAGAGTCTCCCTAGAGTGGGGGCTCTTTTGTTTATCATCAGAGCCTATTCGAGCTAGCAGGGACAAAAGATTCAGTGGTACAATCAATCTATAAGGTACAAAGACTGACAAGAAGAAAATGTGAAGGGACATTTGCTTATGGATAAGAACCGTGCATTATACGATTTTTTTATGCAGCATGCAGAGAAGCTGACTGAAACATGGTATGAATCAATTGAGGACGATGATCCAGAATCCATATATCGTTCAACAGATTCCAGCATCATAGCAGAGCTAAAACGGCAGAATCAAGATTATTACCAGCATTTTATACGAGCTATTATTGAAGATAAGACGTATTTACATACTGAATTTAAAAAATGGTCTGAGGATTTAGCCAGTGACCCAAAGCATTTAAATACACCATTAGATTATGTCGTGAGAGAATACATGTCCAATCAAAGAGTGGTTCTGCATTACTTAAAAGAATTTATCAAACAGCGTCAAGATGACATTGATATTGACCGCATCTTTTATTGGTATGATTTAATTTCCGAAGCGTTTAATATTTCAATCCATGTGTTTATCCAGCAATATGTGAAAAATACAACCGAAAAACTCATGGCTCAAAGAGATATGATTTACGAATTGAGCTCACCGGTGATTGTCTTAAAAAGCCAGATTGCGTTATTGCCTTTAGTAGGTGACATTGACACAGCGAGAGCAAAGATTATTTTAGAAAATACGCTAAATCAGTGCTCGCAAAAAGGTGTTCAGCATTTATGTATTGATCTATCGGGTGTGGTCATTATTGATACAATGGTGGCTCATCAAATCTTTGATCTTGTCACGTCACTTCGGTTAATTGGAGTAGAGACGACCATTTCAGGGATTAGACCAGAAATTGCCCAAACAGCAGTGCAGCTCGGGCTTCCTTTTAATGAATTTCGCACGGCATCATCACTTGCTCACGCGCTGGACCGTATGACTGAATTTTCTTCAATATAAAAACCAGGCCGATGAATGGCCTGGTTTTTTATTTAGATGACAGCGTCAATTTGTGTGACTTTCCAATTTTTTTGTACTTTTTCGTACGTAACAGTTCGTTTTACTTTGCGTCCATCAAGTGTTGGGACAGTAAATTCATATGTGCGGACCGTTTGTTTTTTAGAAACAAGTTTAGGTGTGGCTTTTTCCCAATTGAGCATGTTGTCTCCATCACCGACTGGAACAGCCATTTTGCCTTTATGAACAATGAACTGATAATCTTTTAAACCATGTTTGATGGCATCTTGAGTGAAAACTTGAGATAGGTAGCTGTTTAATTTTTTCTTTGTATCAAATGTTTTAGAAAGATAGTTGTACGTCATATCTTTATAGGTAAATGATTTTAATTTGACATTAGAATGGTCTTTAATTTTGTAGCCTGACATTGCACTCCAAAAATGTTCTCTTGCATCAAGGGCAATATGTAACGCTTCTTTATTAGTCAAAGCGGCTGATTTCTTGGAAGCGGCCAATGTTGTTGTTTGTAATGAGATCATAAGCATAATAGCAGTTAATAAAACAAATAATTTTTTCAAGGCGATTGCCTCCTTTTCTCAATGAAAACTTCTTATGTTACAAATGTTACAATAATTACAGCAATATTACAAGTATTAAATCTAAATGTTTTTTTATTTCTTTTGTTTCTAATTATATAACGTTTGAGGGAGACAAAAAGTTTTCATTTTTTTATTTTTCTTCTTAATCATTATTTAACCGTTCTAAAGAAGAACGAAACGTCTTTTGGAAAAATTTCTATTTAGACGTTTAACACTCTTTTTTATTTAAGACATATACTATCGTGATGAATGTCTAAAGAAAGTGGTGTTTAATATGTATCATCCGTATGAAGGTGTGTATAATGGGTACTCATATGATAGGCAGATGCAAGGATTTCCATCTGTTGGTATTCCTCAAGGTGGAGGGGTTCCTGGGTTTCCGATCGGAGGAGGAGGTACTTGGCCAGGGCAAGGTTCAGGCGGACACTCAGCACCGCCGGCACCGCCGCAGCATATCATTTCCCAGTATCAGCAAGCACTCTCTCAGCCACAAAGTATGCAGTCGCTTATATCGGGGCAAGGTGTTGGCGGAGGCCATCAAACTGTACAATTTGCAGCGGGATGTAATAGAAGATGGACGATTGTGCTTTTGAGAAACGGTCAAGTATTTTTAATGTTCGTTCTTTCCTCACAGCCTTTTGGCCGAACAACTGGCTTTATATGGCCGAACTTTACATTTGGTTCCTTCCCAAGCTCAAGTATTCTTGCATATTCTTGTGCATAAGAAAAAGCCGGTTTTCATCAGCAGCTGATGAAAACCGGCTTTTTTTAATGAATATTTCGAAATACGCCAATCACTTTACCTAGTATACTCACATTCTGTAAAATAATCGGTTCCATTGATGGATTCTCTGGCTGTAATCTAAAGTGTGTATTTTCTTTATAGAAACGTTTCACTGTCGCTTCATCTTCCTCTGTCATGGCGACCACAATATCTCCATTGTTAGCGGTGCTTTGCTGACGCACAATGACATAGTCCTTGTCCAAAATACCTGCATCAATCATACTTTCTCCCATAATTTCAAGCATAAACACTTGTTCGTCTGGTGCTGCAAAAGTCTCTGGAAGAGGGAAGTATTCTTCTACATTCTCAACAGCTGTGATAGGAAGGCCGGCGGTTACTTTTCCGATGACTGGAACGTTCATTACAGCACTCTTTGGAATATTCATTTCCTCTTCATCTAGTACTTCGATCGCTCTAGGTTTTGTCGGGTCTCTTCTTATTAAGCCCTTTGTTTCTAGTCTAGCTAAATGTCCATGGACCGTTGAACTGGATGCTAGACCGACAGCTTCTCCAATTTCACGGACGGATGGGGGATAACCCTTGCTTTTTACTTCATCTTTGATGAATTTCAGGATATCGAGTTGTCTTTTTGATAGCTTCGTCATCTTTTGCACCTCAAAACGTCAATTTTAAAGAAATTATAGCATGTTTTTCCTAACAGTACAAACATAGGTTCGAAAAAACGTTTGACAGAAACGTTTGTTCGTATTTATAATGAGAGACAGAAAGAACGAACACACATTCTATTAGGAGAGATGACATTATGAGGTTAAAAGAATCTATTATTTTTATTGGGGTATTCTCATTCATCGTTGGCATATTTCTCTCACTTATTGCAGTCACAAGCCATAATGATTCAAATCAATATGTTAAAATAGAGGTTCAATCAGGAGATACTCTGTGGGGGTTAGCTGATCAAGTAAATGACAGCAAATCAATCGACAAAAATGCATTTATTGACTGGGTAACAGAACACAATGATCTTGCTTCAACAGAAATCCAGCCTGGAGACATTCTTGTCATACCCGTGAAAAAAGAGCATCCAGTCGTATATCAACTTGCAACAGTACAGTAGAAAGGTCGATTGAAGACATGAACGCAATCATTTATGCGAGAGTAAGCACTGTGAAAGAAGAGCAGGAAACCTCGCTGAAAAGACAAGAAGAAGAACTGCTGGCTTTAGCTGCCATGCACAAGATGAATGTGGTCAAAGTCATCAAAGAAAAAGCAAGTGGATATGAGCTAGATCGTGATGGCGTGTTTGAAATGCTTGCTGCACTGAAGGAAGAGTCGATCGATGCCGTTCTTATCCAAGATGAAACACGTCTTGGAAGAGGACAAGCAAAAATTGCGCTTCTTCATTGTCTATTTAAAGAGAAGGTAAAGGTATACAGCGTGTTTCATAGAGGAGAGCTTGAGCTTTCAGAAGCAGATGAAATGGTCATCGAGATTGTAGGAGTCGTCGAAGAGTACCAACGGAAAATTCATAACCTGAAAATCAAGCGGGGGATGAAAAGGGCTGTTGAGCGCGGATATCAGCCCGAACTAAATTTAAGGCAGCAGGACCATGCACCTGGCCGTGAGCGTATTGAAGTGCCAATTTCAGAAATTGTTCGATTAAGAAAAAATAACATGACGTTCGCCGAAATTGCCGCAACTCTTCAGGCATTAGGTTTTGACATTTCAAAAGCAACAGTGCATAGAAGGTATCAAGAATATGAAAAAGGCCTTACCACCTAAAGCGTGATTTGTTGTCAAAATGATTGATATTTAGTAGTATGTAGAGAAAATGCTTTAAAGGAGTTTGTCATGATTTCTAAAGAACAGCTTGCAAGAATAAATGAGCTTTCAAAAAAGTCGAAAGAAACCGGTTTATCAGACGCTGAAAAAACAGAACAAAAGCAGTTGAGAGAAGAGTATTTGAAAGCTTTTCGTTCTTCTATGAAAAATACACTTAAAACTGTCAAAATCTTGGACCCTGAAGGAAACGATGTTACACCAGAAAAATTAAAAAGAGAAAAAGATCAGAACCTTCATTAAGGTTGTGATTTCTTGAATTTTGAAAAGATGGGAAGAACATTCTCGTCTTTTTTCATATTTGCATAACTTTTTAGGTGATCGATAAACTAAATGTGACAAAATCCTTCTTTTTCAGCGTGAAATAGTTGTGAAAAAAGGACAGTAGATTTATGATAATGGTGTACACAAGATACGGAAGGGGATTTATATGGAAACGATTGAATTGAAATCTATTGCAACAATACGTACTCTCTCCATAGACGCAATTGAAAAAGCGAATTCCGGTCACCCAGGAATGCCGATGGGTGCTGCACCAATGGCGTACGCTTTATGGACGAATCACTTAAACGTAAGTCCGCAAAATCCAAATTGGTTTAACAGAGACCGCTTTGTTTTATCTGCAGGCCATGGTTCTATGCTTCTATACAGCATGCTTCATTTAAGCGGATACAATCTGAGCATTGACGATTTAAAACAATTCCGCCAGTGGGGAAGTAAAACACCTGGACATCCTGAATTTGGACACACAGAAGGCGTAGACGCGACAACAGGTCCTCTAGGCCAGGGAATTGCTATGGCAGTAGGAATGGCACTTGCAGAAAGACATCTTGCGGAAACGTATAACAAAGACAACTTTCATGTTGTAGACCACTATACATACAGCATTTGCGGAGATGGAGACTTAATGGAGGGAATTTCCTCTGAAGCAGCTTCACTTGCTGGTCATTTAGGCTTAGGCCGTTTAATCGTTCTTTACGATTCAAATGATATTTCTTTAGATGGCGACTTAGATCGTTCATTCTCTGAAAATGTGAAGAATCGTTTTGAAGCGATGAACTGGGAAGTTCTTTACGTGAAAGACGGCAACAACATCGAAGAAGTAACAGCTGCTATTGAAAAGGCGAAGCAAAGCACAGACAGACCTACATTAATCGAAGTGAAAACAACGATCGGTTTCGGATCGCCAAACCGTGCGGGAACGTCTGGTGTGCATGGTGCACCGCTTGGCAGCGAGGAAGCAAAGCTGACGAAGGAAGCTTACTCTTGGACGTTTGAAGAAGATTTCCATGTACCTTCTGAAGTGTACGATCATTTCAAAGAAGCTGTCAAAGACGCTGGACAGAAAAAAGAAGCAGCGTGGAATGAACTGTTTGCGCAATACGAAAAAGAATATCCAGAGCTGGCAGCACAGCTGAAGCTTGCGATTGAAGGAAAGCTTCCTGAAAATTGGGATCAAGAGATTCCTGTTTATGAAGCAGGTTCAAGCCTTGCCTCCCGCGCATCTTCTGGCGAAGTGTTAAATGGCATTGCAAAGCAAGTACCTTTCTTTATTGGCGGGTCTGCTGACCTTGCTGGATCAAATAAAACAACGATTAAAAACACGGATGATTTCGGTAAAAATAATTATGCAGGCAAAAACATTTGGTTCGGTGTCAGAGAGTTTGCAATGGGTGCAGCGCTCAATGGTATGGCACTTCACGGCGGTCTTCGTGTATTCGGCGGAACGTTCTTTGTTTTCTCAGATTACTTAAGACCAGCAATTCGTCTTGCTGCCTTAATGGGACTTCCAGTCACTTACGTCTTTACTCATGATAGTATCGCTGTTGGTGAAGATGGTCCGACGCATGAACCGGTTGAACAACTTGCTTCACTGCGTGCGATGCCTAACCTTTCCGTTATCCGCCCAGCAGATGGAAATGAAACAGCTGCAGCGTGGAAACTAGCTGTATCTTCAACGGATAAACCGACAGCACTAGTTCTTACTCGTCAAAACCTTCCAACGATTGACCAGGCTCCAGAGAAGGCATATGAGGGAGTAGAAAAAGGTGGATACGTTGTGGTTGAAGCAGCTGATGCACAGCCAGAAGC
This sequence comes from Bacillus sp. FSL M7-0791, assembly GCF_038627085.1. Lineage (NCBI taxonomy): Bacteria > Bacillati > Bacillota > Bacilli > Caryophanales > Bacillaceae > Bacillus > Bacillus sp. FSL M7-0791. The sequence goes on from NZ_CP152022.1 coordinate 1,709,424, forward strand.
ACTTCTACTCGCTTCAGGATCTGAGGTTGGTTTAGCCATTGAAGCACAAAAGGCACTTGAAAAAGAAGGTATCCGCGCGTCTGTTGTCAGCCTTCCTGCATGGGATCGCTTCGATCAGCAGTCAGACGAATACAAAGAATCCGTTCTTCCTAAAGCAGTACGTGCACGTATTGCGATTGAAATGGGTGCTTCACTTGGCTGGGAGCGTTACACTGGTCTTGATGGTGACGTGATTGCAATTGATAAATTTGGTGCTTCTGCACCAGGAGAAACCATTATCGAGAAATACGGCTTTACTGTCAGCAATGTAGTCAGCCGTGTGAAAGCGAAGCTGAATAAATAAACGAACTCCAAGCATCATGCTTTTTTGCTATCTGTTTGCAGAGCATTTTCATCCGCTCTGCAAACTTTTTTCTTTTTTCTTGTTTTTTTGACAAAACTAGTTTCTTCTTGCTTCATATATAGACAATTCTTTCTTTCACATTTTTGTATAATACAAGCAATAAACGAGATTGACGAAATGTGAAAGGAAGGGATAGACATGGAACGTCATTATTATATTTATTGGATTGAGGATGAATTTGCGCATCACTATTTTGGCAGAGAATCGATTTTGTTTCATTTGTTTGAGTCGTTACATTGGACGAACCGCACTGACGATGAGCTTGTAATGCTTGTGAAGCAAGTGGATTATGTGACGAAACGAATCCCTGCTTTTCATATGCACCAGCGTCTAATGAATAACTTAACGAACATTCACTATACACAAATAGGCTCGATTTACAGCGCCTCCTTACCAGATGGAAAAGGAACTGCAGCATTTATTATAAAAGACCGGTATATCCAAATGTCTGCCACTGGAAGTTATGAGGCAGAAGCGGTGTTTTTTGAAGTGCTGAGAAAAATCAGCCCTTGTTTTCTTGCGATGGACTTTAGTTCAAAGAAACACGGATGGCTCAATCCAGTAAAAGTGAGGAATTTTGTTTAAAAAAATAAAATTGAACGTGAAATGTTGTATAATAGCCTTTTGTTTAGTACACTTTATACGAGACAACATGAAGGAGGAAGAATTATGGATTTATGGGTTGTCATCCTTGTAGGCGTTGTTGCACTGCTTGCAGGAGTTGCACTCGGATTCTTTATTGCTCGTAAGTATATGATGAGCTATTTGAAAAAGAATCCACCGATTAATGAACAAATGCTTCGAATGATGATGATGCAAATGGGCATGAAACCGTCCCAGAAGAAAATCAATCAAATGATGAAAGCCATGAACAACCAAGCGAAATAATACGTACGATATTATGATCATAGATGGAACATGGTTATAAAGGATGGACAAGCGTTGTCCTTTCTTTATTCAATTTACCTTCATCAGACGCTTAAAACCACTTTACTTGCATGAATGAAGCAGGGAAGGTGGTTTTTATTATGGCGTCAAGCAGCATGTGAAAAAACAAAAAACCCCTATGTCAGAGGTTTTTGTTTCGTTTATGGTCACCATATCAACTGTTCTAAATAATTGTGCGGCATGATTGATATCATGAAGTATGATTAGTTGGCTGAGTTTGAGTGTAAGTGTCGTTGATATTGTAAGAGGAGATGATCTAGCTGCTGGCTATGTTCGATGGTCACTGTTGATGTCATCCCATTATGCAAGACAACTTTCATCAGCTCTTCTCTTTTTTCTTCGATTTGAGTTAATAATGATGTTTTTACCAAAGTCATGTTCCTTTCATGCAAATCTTGATAAAAAGAATCGATTCTATTATATCCATTTTAAGGTTTATTTTCAAATTTAAAGGATTCATTATCTTGATGTCAAATTAAATTATATAAGGTTTTAAGAAAATAGACCATCTTTATTGAAGTGATGTAAAAAAAATGAAATGATTTTGTCATCTCTTATTGTATATTGTAAGAAGGGGGGTGTTCTTTTGACAGATTTGAATTACTTTTTAGCATTTGGAGCAGGATTTCTTTCTTTTATTTCACCGTGCTGTCTGCCGCTTTATCCAGCGTTTTTATCGTATATTACGGGCGTTAGTATAAATGAAGTGAAATCGGAGAAGGTGATGCTGAGAAGAAGAAGTCTGCTTCATACTTTATTCTTTTTAGTTGGGTTCTCTATTATATTTATTGCGATTGGCTTTGGGACATCGTTTGTCGGGAAGTTTTTTAATGATTATCATCAAGCGATTCGTCAAATTGGAGCCATCCTCATTATTTTCTTTGGTTTTATGACGCTTGGTGTATTCAAGCCCTCTTTTCTCATGGGCGAAAAGAGAATCCAGTTCAAAAATCGTCCTGCTGGTTTTTTTGGATCTATTCTCATCGGAATGGGCTTTGCCGCTGGATGGACACCTTGTACAGGACCTATTTTATCTGCTGTCATCACACTGGCGAGTAACAATCCTGAGTCGGCGGTTATGTATATGATTGCCTATGTATTCGGATTTGCCGTCCCGTTTTTTATTCTCTCCTTTTTCATTACGAAAATGGCGTGGATCAGAAAACGTCAGCAGCTCATCATGCGAATTGGCGGAATCATTATGATTGTGGTAGGGATTTTGCTGTTCTTTGATCTTCTGACATGGATTATCATCATGTTCTCATCATTGTTTGGCGGCTTTACAGGCTTTTGAAATCGTTTTCTACAGTCGCGGCGAATGGTTTTTTTTCGTCAATTGGAGTATATTATACATAGGCTGACCTTAAAGAATAAAGGAATGATTTGATATGATGATCTTGATCTCTTCTATAATTGCGGTATGTATGGCGGTGGCCGTCATGTTTATTCGCATTAAATCATCTGCAAAACCTGCAACTGCGAAAAAAATTATTTTACCTCCTATTTTCATGAGCACTGGTGCACTGATGTTTTTTGTTCCGATGTTTCGGGTAACTGGAGCTGAATTTCTAGAAGCGATCACAGTGGGGATGTTTTTTTCCATATTTTTAATCAAAACATCGAAGTTTGAAATTAGAGGTAATGACATCTACTTAAAACGGTCGAAAGCTTTTGTGTTCATTCTCATTGGACTTCTTGTCCTTCGTATTGGGATGAAGACCATCTTGAGTTCTTCTATTGATTATGGTTCATTAAGCGGGATGTTTTGGATTCTTGCCTTTGGCATGATCGTGCCTTGGCGGGTTGCCATGTATTTATCGTTTAGAAAGCTGTCTAAACAATTAGATCCGCAGCAGATTCAAATGAATTAAACCTCCTTTTTAAAAAGGAGGTTACATATTATTGACAAAGGGCTAAAATGATCTTTTATTTTAGCCCTTTGTCTTCTATTCAGCGTGATAGAAAACCTTTGCAGTCTCGAAAGGACAACTACCTTTGCGGAGCGAATTTGACATTCGTGAGCATCGGCGCGCAGAACTGACCGAATGCGAGGGTTTGTCTACATGCTGAAACCTCCTTTAAAAAGGAGGTTATTTTAATAACGATTCATATGGCGAGTGATCAATGTTTTTTTCTTGAAGGCGCTTCAGTAAAAACTTATGATCCCGCTTTGGTGTAGCCATAATGTAGCCGCGAATGATTAAGTCTAAATTAATGCTAGCAGCCTGTTCTTTTAATGCCAGCTCACCAATTTTACCCGCAATTTTCTCTTTGGCAACATCTCTAAACAGCTCTGGAACAGGTAATACGAGTTCATTTAACAGCTGTTTGTCCTCATCCCGCCATAGGTGAAGGCTCTTTTGAATATATTCATCCTGCCAATCAAGCTCTGATTTCCCATCTTCCTTTGGCAATCGTTTTAAAAATTTGCGAAACATAAAAAAGCCACCGATTGCGAGTAATCCGATCATCACTGTACCCCAAAATAAAATGAACCACAAAAACCAGCCGCTTAACATGTTCTCACTCCTTATACCCCTTATCTCTCTATTTTATATTACATGAAGAGAGGATAGAAGAAAATAACAAAAATGTATGTCTATGATCTCTATAAACGGCTTTTTTCATTGATAGCCGCCCATTTACTAGAATGACCCAAACCAATTAATAGAAAAAGAATACATTATCATATAGCGACTCTACTATTTGGCCATGGTGGTTCGCAAAAGGTATTGACTTGAAACGAACGGGAAGAGAGCCCACCTATATAAAGGTGGGCTCTTAATGTTTGAAGTGCGAGATTTGAAAGGAAAATGCACCGTTTGGATGGTCGGAACATTTTTTAATTTTTATCGATATGATTCGGTTTTCATAATCTGTTTCAATGTCTTTGTCGTTTAAATAAAAAGGGAGCATCACGCTTTTTTCAATTGGCTGTTCGCCTTCACCATTTGGATGTTGTACTGTGTAAGTTAACGTCAGCTCATGTCCAGCGAAGGTCAGCTTTACATCAGTGATCAATAAGGTGGAGACATCAATTTCGATAATATAATCACGGCTTGTTTCATAAAGATCAATTGGGAGGTGTTCATCATACCAGGCAAATGGATCATCCATTAAAACATTGAGCCAATCATCTATTTCAATAAAATCAGAGGAATTCGATTGCTTTTCATTCTCCATAAACACTCCTCCATCACATCTCATAATAAATCATATGATGAAAATGGAAATGTGTGAAAGACCTAAAACATCCCGTGTGGTCACGGGATGAGAGGGGGATAATTACATATCATGATGAGAATTGTGCTTTTGTCTTGTATGGTTGCGGTTTTTCACTTTTTTACTGCCTGATAACGGCTCAGGCTGACCGCCTTGATGCTCCTTAGGAGAGTTTTGACGGATGTCTTTCCCTGTGTTTTTATTCGTCATGAGGTTTGGCTCCTTCTTATTGATTCTTTTTACGTTTTTTATTGTTTTGCCTTTGTTCTTCTGTTAAAACGAGCTGATCATCTTCCGTATAGCCTGCGCCATTACCCTGGCTTTTGGCTGCGTTCATGCCATTAATGACATGATTAGCTTTGCGTTTTGTCATGTTCTATCACCTCATTTGTAGTATGAGCCCACCCCGCTTCGTTTATGAAGAGTAATCATTTCCTAATGATAAGTTAAACTTATTGAATTTAATAAAAGCATTGTTATTTACTTATGTATGAATTTGTTTTAAGATGAAATTGTGAGAAAATTGTGGTGAAATACGACGATTTTTCTGAGAATTGAAATTGATCTTGATCATCAAAAGGGGGATTTTGGACATGTCGAAACAGCAGCAAGTCGCTAAACAAGACGCTTTTCAATCTAGAAAAACGTTTTCGACAAATGGGAAAACGTATCACTATTATTCGTTAGAAGCACTAGAGAAACAAGGAATCGGAAATGTTTCTAAGCTGCCTTATTCCATTAAGGTACTTTTAGAATCAGTGCTTCGCCAAGTAGACGGTAGAGTGATCAAGAAGGAACACGTTGAAAACTTGGCAAAATGGGGAACTGCCGAGGTAAAAGAAATTGATGTTCCGTTTAAACCTTCTCGTGTTATTTTACAAGACTTCACGGGTGTACCAGCAGTCGTTGACCTTGCTTCTTTAAGAAAAGCAATGGCAGATGTAGGCGGGGACCCGGATAAAATCAACCCTGAAATTCCAGTTGACCTTGTAATTGACCACTCAGTACAAGTTGATAAAGCTGGAACTGAAGATGCATTAAACATTAACATGGATTTAGAATTCGAACGTAACGCAGAGCGTTATAACTTCCTTAGCTGGGCAAAGAAAGCGTTTAATAACTATCAAGCTGTCCCGCCTGCAACAGGAATTGTTCACCAAGTGAACTTAGAGTATCTTGCAAGTGTTGTTCATGCGATTGAAGAAGATGGCGAGATCATCACTTACCCAGATACATTAGTTGGAACTGACTCTCATACAACGATGATTAACGGTATCGGTGTACTTGGATGGGGCGTTGGCGGTATCGAAGCGGAAGCTGGTATGCTTGGTCAGCCTTCATACTTCCCAGTACCGGAAGTGATTGGTGCTAAATTAGTTGGAGAGCTTCCAAACGGAACAACTGCAACTGACCTAGCATTAAAAGTCACACAAGTCCTTCGTGAAAAAGGCGTAGTGAACAAGTTCGTTGAGTTCTTCGGGCCTGGTGTTGCACAATTGCCGTTAGCAGATCGTGCAACAATTGCGAACATGGCGCCAGAATACGGTGCTACTTGCGGATTCTTCCCAGTAGATGAAGAAGCGCTTGCTTACCTTCGCCTTACTGGACGTGATGAAGAGCAAATTAATATCGTTGAGGAATATTCTCGTGCAAATGGCTTATTCTATACGCCAGATGCAGAAGAACCAATTTTTACTGATGTTGTGGAAATTGATCTTTCTAAAATTGAGTCAAACTTATCTGGTCCTAAACGTCCACAAGATTTGATTCCACTTTCTCAAATGAAAGAGACGTTCCATAAACACATCGAAAGCCCAGCTGGTAACCAAGGGTTTGGCTTAGATAAATCAGAGCTCGATAAACAAATCGAATTTGATCTCGCAAACGGTGAAAAAGCTGTGATGAAGACAGGGGCGATTGCGATTGCAGCGATTACGAGCTGTACGAATACATCGAACCCATACGTGTTAATCGGAGCAGGTCTTGTTGCGAAGAAAGCAAGTGAGCTCGGTATGAAAGTGCCAAACTACGTGAAAACGTCACTAGCGCCGGGTTCTAAAGTTGTAACAGGGTACCTTGTGAATTCGGGACTTCTTCCATATTTAAAAGACCTCGGATTTAACATTGTTGGATATGGGTGTACAACATGTATCGGAAACTCCGGACCGCTTGAGAAAGAAATTGAAGATGCAGTCTCTGAAAATGATCTGCTGATCACTTCTGTTTTATCAGGTAACCGTAACTTTGAAGGTCGTATTCATCCGCTTGTGAAAGGGAACTACCTTGCATCTCCACCATTAGTAGTGGCTTATGCACTTGCTGGTACGGTGAATATTGATTTAACAAAAGATCCTATTGGTGTCGATAAAAATGGCGAGAACGTTTATTTCAATGACATTTGGCCATCAATGGATGAAATCAACAGCGTCGTTAAAAGCACTGTCACACCTGAGCTATTCCGTTCAGAGTATGAAACTGTTTTTGACAACAACGAACGCTGGAATGAAATTAAAACGACGGATGATGCATTGTATAAATGGGATGAAAATTCCACATACATTGATAACCCGCCATTCTTTGAAAACCTATCAGTTGAACCTGGCAAAGTTGAACCGCTTAAAGGCTTACGCGTAGTTGCGAAGTTCGGTGACTCTGTCACAACTGACCATATTTCTCCTGCTGGAGCGATTGGTAAGGACACACCGGCGGGCAAATACTTGCAAGAAAGAGGCGTATCGCCTAGAGACTTTAACTCATATGGATCTCGCCGCGGTAACCACCATGTCATGATGAGAGGTACTTTTGCAAACATCCGTATTAAAAACCAAATTGCACCAGGAACAGAAGGCGGTTATACAACTTACTGGCCAACTGGTGAAGTGACATCGATTTATGATGCATGCATGCGTTATAAAGAGGATGGAACAGGTCTTGCGATCTTAGCAGGTAAAGACTACGGAATGGGTTCTTCACGTGACTGGGCTGCTAAAGGAACAAACCTTCTTGGAATTAAATTTGTTCTAGCTGAAAGCTTTGAGCGTATCCACAGAAGTAACCTAGTCTTCATGGGCGTACTTCCTTTGCAGTTTAAAGATGGAGAAAGTGCAGAAACTCATGGTCTAACAGGAACAGAAACATTTGAAGTTCATGTTGACGAAACAGTTCGTCCACGTGATCTCGTCACTGTGAAAGCAATTGACACAGATGGAAACGAGAAAACGTTTGAAGTGGTGGTTCGCTTTGACAGTGAAGTCGAAATTGACTACTATCGTCATGGCGGTATCCTTCAAATGGTACTTCGCGAAAAATTGGCAAGCAACTAATACAGCAAAGAAGAGAAGGCGATCCAACAGCTTTCTCTTCTTTTTTAAAATAGTGGAGGATCAATCATGTGGAAAAAAGGAATGGCAAGCGCTGTTTTACTTGTGTTGATTGGTTTACTTGCGTGGAATTTATTTGGGCCAAAAGAGCCCGCAATCGGTCTTGAAAAAGGCGATCAAGCCCCTGATTTTGAACTGAAAACCCTTGACGGCAAAACCGCCTCGTTATCTGATTACCGAGGGAAAAAGGTGCTCGTCAATTTCTGGGCGACATGGTGTAAGCCGTGCAGGACGGAAATGCCGGATTTAGACGCGATTAGGAGCGAAAATGACCAAGTTGAAGTACTAGCAGTGAATTTAACGACCACTGAAAAGAGTGTGGAACATGTGGCAGCATTCACAAAAGAATTAAAGGTGAGCTTTCCTGTTTTATTGGACCAAAAAGGCATTCAAGCAAGATATCAGGTGCTTTCATACCCAACGACATACATATTAGATGAAAAAGGACGCATCATGTCTGTGAAGCATCAAATGCTGACAAAAAAAGAAATTGAAAAAGAGCTGGATCTATAATGATTCAGCTCTTTTGCTTATTTTCTAAATGTTTTGGCGAAAATGTAATCATATATATATGGAGGTGAGTGGAATGAGAAGAAGAAAACGACGCACATTTGAAGAGCTTGTGCTTGAAAATAAAAAAGAATTATTAAGCAATGAGGAATTTTTAAACCAGCTTGAAGAAAAGTTGGAAGAGCGATTTAGACAGAAATAAGTTATGAATTATCCGTTTTCGTTCATCCTAAAGAAGAGGGAGGGATGAATAATGGGTAGAGAGCATGATAAACAAGCGCAGTTTACACCAGACCATTTAGGGACAAAACCTGTAGCATACAAACGGAATAAAGGTAAAAAGATGCATAATAAATCAAATGAACAGCCTGATGTGATACAAACGAAGGGCGAATAAGGAGGGAATCATGATGAATGACAAGTCCTATCAATCCAATCCAGATGATCGTTCTGATAATGTTGAAAAGCTGCAAGATATGATCGAGAACACACTTGACAATATCGATGAATCTGAAGCAGCAATGTCCGTTTCGACAGAGACAGAAAAGCAAATGATCAAACAAAAAAACGAAAACCGCAAAATGAGTATTGACGCGATGCGTTCTGAGATCAAGGACGAAGAAGCGGCAAGAAAGAATGGCTATACCGAATAAACCAGGGATTCCTGGTTTATTTTATTGCCTCTTTTTAGAAGAACCATTTGGAATGTGGTAAAATGGCAGAGACAGACCTTAGGTTTTGATAGGAGAGCGATGAAAACGTGTATGTATCCAAAAAAGAAATAGAAGTCCGTTATGCAGAAACCGATCAAATGGGCATCGTGTATCATGCCAATTATTTAATTTGGATGGAAGTCGGCAGAACAGCATTGATTAAAGAATTAGGGTTTTCCTATGCGCAGCTAGAAGCAGACGGTGCTCTTGCACCTGTGATAGACTTGCAGGTTCAATATAAAAAACCATTGCTGTATGGTGAAACAGCAACCGTTCATACATGGATTGAAGAATATAATGGTGTCAAAACGGTGTATGGTTATGAAATTCAAAAACCTGATGGACAAACAGCGATTACAGGGACAACCTCACATATATGTGTGGATAAAGACACCTTTAGACCTATTCAATTTAGAAAAGCCTTTCCTGCCTGGCATAAAGTATATGAACAGTCGAAGAAGCAGGTTTAATTTATGGCTTTTGGTATTAAACGAAGCGATTTAAACGCTTGGAAAACAGCTGTCCAGCAAGGAAAAATTGCTTTTTTAACACACTACTGGCTCGATGACCGTTTTCCAAATGCCAATACTGTCACAAAAGCAGCCTGTCAGGATATGAAGCGGTTAGTTGAGTGGGGAGAAAGACATGGACTAAAAAAAGAATGGATTCATGACCGCGAAGGGTTTCCTCATTTTGACTTGATCGGTGAGCCGCAAAAAAGAATTCTGCAAAAGGAACGATCTTTAGGGAACATTCAGGAGTTTGGGCTGTATATTGAAGTGTAAAACAAAAAAGATACCCGAGGGATGAGGTATCTTTTTTGTTTATTCATAATGAAATTCTGGTTCTTTCACGGACTCGTTATAATCAATATGCAGATCATGGTTGTCAAAGTACCAAATATCACTTTCCTCAATAAAGAAAGTAATACCTTCTATTTCAGCGGTTGCGCCGGCATTTTGAGGTTCATCTTTTGCGACGCCGAGAGAAAAGCCTTTTTGTACATTACTGCACCCGCCATATCTCACAAAAAAGCGAACTTGATCACCTTTTTCTAAATCTAATTCATTCTTGTACCAATTGAGTGCATCTTCTTTTATCGTTAATTTCAATGTGATCGCCCCTTTTTGAAGTCATGCTGTTTTTAAAATACAGGATGCAAAAACAGCTTTTCTTTACTTTTACCACATATTTAAATGGATGAAACGGCTAGAGCCATTTGATTTTCGGTTCAGTTTTGTTGAGAATTCGTTTGAGGTTGGCGATGTGTCTGTAGATCACAAAGCCAGCAAGAACGGCAACAACAATGATTAAGAATAGGTCTTTGGTGAATATGCTGTAAATGAATGTATAGATCCCGGTCAGCATAGATGATAGTGAAACATATTTACTAATGTATAAAAATAAGAAAAAAGCAGCGATCATCGTGATAAATAGGAATGGGGCATAAAATAGCAGAACACCGCCTGATGTAGCGACTGCCTTTCCCCCTTTAAATTTTGCAAAGACAGGAAAGCTGTGACCGATAACAGCAGCAACTCCTGCTAATAAGGGATGGATGTCCAGCTGCATGAAAAACGGTAAAGCTGAAGCAAGCGTCCCTTTTAGGATATCAGCAGTAATCACAATAGACCCTGCTTTTACGCCAAGTGTACGAAATGCATTCGTCGCACCTAGGTTTCCGCTGCCATGTTCACGGATATCGATACCCTTTGCAGCTTTCCCGACAATGAGACCGGATGGAATACTGCCGAGAAGATAAGCCAAAATAAACATCAAAGCAATTAACATCTGCATAACTCCTTTATATTCTCCCTCTTGTCTTACATTTTAACATGATCTTGTGAAAAACATGGGGAACTTTTTTTGAAAAAATCGAAAGCAGATGGATTCGGCTTTGTTTTTAAGCAGAAATTCGCTAAAATGGAGGAAAAGGAGTGTCTTGATGAACAATCCTACGAAAGAAGAAATCGGCCGTATATTAAAAAGCAGTAAACGAATTGCTGTGGTTGGATTATCAGATCAGCCGCACCGGACGTCTTATATGGTGTCTAAGGCGATGCAGGATGCCGGGTATGAGATGATCCCAGTGAATCCAACGATCGATGAAGCACTCGGTGTGAAAGCAGTCGCTTCTTTAAAAGATATAAAAGAGCCTGTTGATATCGTCAATGTCTTTAGACGTTCAGAGTTTTTACCAGAGGTGGCAGAAGAGTTTCTCGAAATAGCCGCACCTGTTTTTTGGGCGCAGCAAGGCATATATCACGAAGAAGCGAAAAGGCTGATTGAGGAAAATGGCAAGGTCGCCATTATGGATTTATGTATCAAGGTGGCTCATGCGATGACAAAAACTCATTAAATCGTCAAAAATCCTTGGTTTTCAAGGATTTTTGCTTTTTTGTTGCAGAAATATATTTGCGATTCTGAAAGAAAGCGATAAAATAAGGCGACAGGGACATATCGGCGGCCTTGCATATCGAGAAAAAGAGCGATAAGATAAATATAGAACGTTTGTTCTGTTTTGCTAAAACCATCATATGATTGCATTTGGCTTATGAAACAGTCTTGTTTATAATGGACTTCTAGTTCTGATTGCAGAATGTAGAATGATTCTCATAGCTGTGCAAAAGAGCATGTATTGGTGAATGACACATGCATGATGATGATGCAGCTTATTAAAGTGGACAGTAATGAGCAGCATGATCATCATTAAAATCTAGAGAGATCATTTGATGATTAGCCGGTTATGTTTGTTAGTGAAAGGGGATTAAGCATTTGGTTAAAAAGCAGCAAGTAGATTATAACGATGATTCTATTCAGGTGCTAGAGGGGCTTGAAGCGGTCCGTAAACGTCCAGGGATGTATATTGGATCTACGGATTCGCGCGGTCTTCATCACCTTGTCTATGAGATTGTAGACAACTCTGTCGATGAAGTGCTCGCTGGCCATGGAGATCATATCATTGTCAAAATACATAAAGATAACAGCATTTCCGTCCAAGATAAAGGGCGTGGAATGCCTACTGGTATGCATAAGCTTGGAAAACCGACACCCGAGATCATTTTAACGGTCCTGCACGCAGGCGGAAAATTTGGTCAAGGCGGATATAAAACAAGTGGTGGACTTCACGGAGTTGGGGCATCTGTTGTGAACGCGCTGTCAGAATGGCTCACTGTCACAATTGAACGTGACGGATTTATTTATCATCAGCGCTTTGAAAACGGCGGTAAACCTGTCACATCACTCGAAAAAATCGGAAAATCGAAAAAAACGGGGACACTGATTCATTTTAAGCCTGACCCTACCATGTTCAGTGTGACGACCTATAATTTCGATACATTATCAGAGCGTTTAAGAGAATCTGCCTTTTTATTAAAAGGGTTAAAAATAGAGCTGATCGATGAACGGCATGATGTACAAGAAACGTTTTATTATGAGACAGGCATTGAAGCCTTTGTTGCTTATTTAAATGAAGAAAAAGATGTTCTGAGTGAAGTCGTCTCATTTGAAGGAGAGCATCAGTCCATTGAAGTAGATTTTGCTTTTCAATTTAATGATGGCTATTCGGAAAATATCCTTTCCTTCGTTAATAACGTCAGAACAAAAGATGGCGGAACACATGAGTCTGGTGCCAAAACGGCCATGACGAGAGCCTTTAACGAATATGCTCGCAAAGTCGCTCTTTTAAAAGAAAAAGACAAAAATTTAGAAGGCACTGATATTCGCGAAGGACTGTCTGCTATTATTTCTGTCAGAATTCCTGAAGAACTGCTTCAATTTGAAGGGCAGACAAAAGGAAAGCTTGGGACAAGTGAGGCACGTTCAGCTGTTGATGCTGTCATTTCTGAAAAACTTGCGTATTTCCTTGAAGAAAACCGGGAAACAGCCACTCTTCTTGTGAAAAAAGCAATTAAAGCGCAGCAGGCTAGAGAGGCTGCTAGAAAAGCCCGTGAAGAAGCAAGGAGTGGCAAGAAACGGAAAAAGTCTGAAGCCACGCTGAGCGGAAAATTAACACCTGCCCAATCTAGAAACCCAGCAAGAAACGAACTATACCTAGTAGAGGGTGACTCAGCGGGCGGGTCAGCAAAACAGGGGCGCGACCGTAAATTCCAGGCAGTGCTGCCGCTGCGCGGAAAGGTCATCAATACAGAAAAAGCAAAGCTTGCTGATATTTTCAAAAACGAAGAAATCAACACCATTATTCATGCAATTGGTGGAGGCGTCGGTGTTGATTTTAATGTAGAAGATATCAATTATGACAAAATCGTGATTATGACAGATGCGGATACGGATGGAGCGCATATTCAAGTGCTTCTCTTAACATTCTTCTACCGCTATATGAAGCCGCTGATTGAGCATGGCAAAGTGTTTATTGCACTCCCGCCTTTATATAAAGTCAGCAAAGGCTCAGGGAAAAAAGAAATCATTGAGTACGCATGGTCTGATGAAGAAATGGATGACGTATTGAAGAAAGTTGGAAAAGGGTACACGATTCAGCGCTACAAAGGGTTAGGTGAAATGAATGCCGACCAGCTATGGGAAACGACAATGAATCCAGAATCGAGAACACTTGTCAGGGTCAAAATTGATGATGCTGCACGTGTGGAACGCCGCGTCACAACTCTAATGGGTGACAAAGTAGAACCACGCCGTAAATGGATTGAAAAGAATGTCGCCTTTGGACTTGATGAGGAAAGCAACATTCTTGAAAATGAAAACTTGTCGCTAGCTGAGGAGGTTTAAACATGGCACAACAAGAACGATTTCATGATTTACCATTAGAAGAAGTAATCGGCGACCGCTTTGGCCGCTATAGTAAATATATTATCCAAGACCGTGCGCTTCCAGATGCACGTGATGGACTAAAACCTGTACAACGAAGAATTTTATATGCGATGTATGCAGAAGGAAATACGCAGGATAAAAACTTCCGTAAAGCCGCTAAAACAGTCGGTAACGTGATTGGTAACTATCACCCGCACGGAGACTCATCTGTTTATGAAGCGATGGTAAGAATGAGTCAGGAGTGGAAAGTACGAAATGTACTGATTGAGATGCATGGGAATAACGGGAGTATCGATGGTGATCCGCCTGCTGCCATGCGTTATACGGAAGCAAGGCTGTCTGCTATTGCTTCAGAGCTTTTAAAGGACTTAGACAAGGAAACGGTCGAATTTGTCGCAAACTTTGATGATACAAGCAAAGAGCCCGTTGTATTACCAGCAATGTTCCCAAACCTTCTTGTGAACGGATCAACAGGGATTTCAGCCGGGTATGCCACAGATATCCCGCCGCATCACTTGGGAGAAGTCATTGATGGCGTTATTAAACGAATCGAACAGCCGCATTGTACGGTTGAGGATTTAATGACGGTCATCAAAGGGCCAGATTTCCCAACAGGCGGTATCATTCAAGGTGTAGACGGTATTAAGAAGGCGTATGAAACAGGAAAAGGAAAGATTATGATTCGAGGCAAAGCGGAGATTGAAACCATCCGCGGCGGACGCCAGCAAATCGTGATCACAGAAATTCCTTACGAAGTGAATAAAGCCAATCTTGTCAAAAAGATGGACGAGTTCCGAATTGAAAGAAAAGTAGAAGGCATTTCAGAGGTCCGAGATGAGACAGACCGTACTGGGCTTCGAATCGTAGTAGAGCTGAAAAAAGAAGCAGATGCAAATGGTGTGCTGAATTTCTTATATAAAAACTCAGATCTGCAAATCCCATATAACTTTAATATGGTAGCGATACATAATCGAAGACCGACCTTAATGACGCTCACCACTGTACTAGATGCATATATTGCCCATCAAAAAGAAGTGGTGACGAATCGCTCAGCGTACGAGCTTCGAAAAGCGAAGGAACGCCACCATATTGTCGACGGCTTAATTAAGGCACTTTCCATCTTAGATGAAGTCATTGCCACCATCCGCTCCTCTAATGATAAGCGTGATGCAAAGAACAACTTGATGGCGAAATATGACTTTACAGAAGCACAATCAGAAGCGATTGTTTCACTCCAGTTATATCGTTTAACGAATACAGATATTACGCAATTAAGAGACGAAGCAAGAGAGCTTGATGTGCGCATAGCAGAGCTTGAAGACATTTTAGGTAACGAGAAAAAGCTGCTGAAGGTCATTACAAACAGCCTGAAAAAGCTCAAAAAGACATATGCTGATGAGAGAAGATCCGTTATTGAGGAAAAAATCGAAGAAATTAAGATTAACCTTGAAGTGATGATCGCATCAGAGGATGTATACGTCACAGTCACGAAGGATGGTTACATCAAACGGACAAGCCAGCGCTCCTATGCTGCTTCTAACGGTAAGGACTTTGGCATGAAGGATACTGACCGTTTGATTCATCAGTTTGAAATGAATACAACGGATGTTCTTCTGCTGTTTACGAATAAAGGAAGCTACATTTATTGTCCTGTTCACCAGCTGCCAGATATACGCTGGAAAGACATGGGGCAGCATATTACGAATATCATTTCGATTGATCGCGAGGAATCAATCCAAAAAGCCATTCCAATAAAAGAATTTGATGAAACATCATATCTTTTATTCTTTACGAAAGGCGGAATGGTGAAGAAAACAGAGCTTCTTCAATATAAAGCGCAGCGTTATTCGAAACCGCTTGTTGCCTTGAACCTAAAAGGTGACGATGAACTCGTCGATGTTCATGTCACAACAGGACAGCAGGAATTGTTTATTGCAACGAAAAATGGTTACGGTTTGTGGTTTGATGAAGAAGAAGTAAGTGTTGTTGGACCGAGAGCGGCCGGTGTCAAAGGAATCAACTTGAAGGAAGGGGACGAGGTAGTCTCTGGCCAGATTATTGATCCAAAAAACGATGTCCTTGTGCTCACGACACAAAGAGGGGCTGTAAAGCGAATGAACCTCTCTGAATTTGATAAAACATCAAGAGCGAAACGCGGAGTTCTTATGCTGAGAGAATTAAAGAAAAACCCGCACCGTATTGTGGCTGTGATCGCTGCAGCGCTGCACGATACACTTGAGATAGATACAGAAAAGGGTACAACGATTCCACTTGATATTTCTACTTTAAGAGCAAATGACCGCTATAGCAATGGATCATTTATTATAGATGAGGAAGAGCAGGGAGAAGTGACTCATGTCCTTCTGACACCTGAACCTGCACCAGATGACAATAAATAAGCAAACGAAAACCCCCTGCGACTGGCAGGGGGTTTCTTTTATATACGGGTCATTTAGCTCTCGTGGTTGCCAAACATGCTTGTAATGGCGTGCACTACTTCAATTCCTTGGTAGACGAAAAGAGAAAGTGAAGTGACAGAGAAAAGACCTAGAATGAAAATTCTTAAGAAAAATAACATCGTGTAAAACCTCCCAATTTTTGTTTTGATTTAGATGGTTGGGTTAAACACGAGCTTGTCGGAAATAAGAAGATTGATAGAACACTGCAAGTAAATGCTTCTTTTTCCGGTCAAATCGATCAGTATGAGTGATGCGTGCAAATCCAGCTGTCATACTGCCAATAATCAGCAGTGCTGTAAATGCGGCAAATACTGCGTTCACATGTTTTTGTTTCTTTTCATCGCCCATTGTCTGGACGATTTTCATTTCATGTGATTCTTGATCGGCAACCACCTTAGCATGATGGTATACCTGAACGGAATGAGGCATTGAGAACAAATGAAAACTTGCAAGTGCTATGCATAAAACACCTAATTTTAATAGCATATTTTTTTTCATTTTTCTCACCCCTTCCTGGTTATTTTCATGATCTTACCACGTTTTCAGTTATTTGAAAAGTCTTATTTTTTTACTTTCCCTCATTAAAAAAGCGATAAACATCACGACATCTATAGGACTGTTTCACTTCATGAAAGGTTTCAATTTTATTTTTTAAATTTAAAAAAAGTGCCATGATCAAGGATCAGACACTTTTAGTCGCTTGTAATGAATGTGGTTTTGCTACAGCTTTAGTAAAGATTCCTGCAATACATATGGCAATTAGAACAAAGATAAAGGCATGAAGCAGTCCAACCTGATTGGCAAGCAGCCCTAAAATAGGAGGACCGGAAAGGGAGGCTGTGTAACCAGATAAGGTCACAATACTAACGCGTTTGACAGCGTACCGGCTATCATCGCCTGCTGCAGAAATAGTTAGCGGAAAGCCTAAAGATGCGCCAAGTCCCCATAAAAAGATTGATATCATACATACAACAAGTGAAATCTTCAAAATGACTAAGAATAGGCCGGCAGCTGCTGATAAAATCGCAACTCTTAGCAATAATACTCTGCCAAAGCGATCGATCAAACGTCCGCTGATCAGTCTGCCGCTAATCATGCCGCACAAAAACAAAGCATAGATGACCGTACTCATGGAATGTGAAACTTGGTAGCCATCCACCATTGCAAGTGGAATCCAATCATTGGCGGAGCCTTCGACAAACGCAAGACATAAGGCGATCATCGCAAGAGATATCGTTCGTTTGTTCAGCCATGCCGTTTGAGTAGGCTCAACTGTATCGGACTGTTTCTCATGCTGATCCTTTCCTGTCCCGTGCGGAATAAACCGTGTACAAATCAATATGCTGAGGAAAAGCAGAAGGGCAATAGCGAGAAGGTGTATCAATACAGAAACCCCTAAATGGATAAAAAGAATACCAGCACCTGCTCCAATTAAAGTCCCAATGCTAAAGGAAGCATGCAATATAGGCAGAATGGTTTTCTTGATGCTGTACTCAATCTCTGTTCCTTCTAAGTTCATCGCTACATTGCACATGCCAGAGCCTGCGCCAAAAAGAAAAAGACCAGAAGTGACGACAAAGATAGAAGAGAGTGTTGAACCAATGGCAAGAGTAGTAAATCCAAGGAACATCAAAAAAGCACTGATCACAATCGCCACTCGGCCGCCTTTTTTGCGGATGAATACATTTGAAAGAACAAGCCCAACAATTGAACCAACGGATAAACCGAGTAAAATAAGTCCCATTGTTCCTGTGTTTGCTTGTAATAAATCTCTCACTTCCGGTGTCCGTGAAAACCATGTAGAAATGGAGATCCCAGACATCGTAAAGATCACAATAATTGCTTTATACCACTTTAATTCCATCTAATCCCTCACAATTAAAGATATATATGTTATTGAACAAATCTACTCGATTATAAATGAGACTTGCTGATTCGTAAATAACTTGCTGGAGGAACAAGGTCAATTCTAGTCAAAAGAAATCATTCCTTTCCAATTCTTATGATGAGAAGGTAAAATAAACATAAACGGGGCGGTAGGATGTAATCATATCACATCAATTTAAATAGAAGGGAGGAGGAGATCAACATGAAAAGTGAAAAGGAAAAAATGATCCAAGGAGAACATTATGTATCTAGTGACCAAACACTGATCGCAGATCGTGAAAGAGCGAGACAATTGACATACGCATATCAGCAAACCAATCAGCAAGAAAAAAGAACATCCATTTTAAAGGAATTATTAGGCGCTTGCGGAAATGATGTCGTTTTTGAAGGAAGACTGCAGTGCGATTACGGATACAATATTGAGATTGGTGAGCATTTTTTTGCAAATTTTGATGCAGTGTTATTAGACGTTTGCAAAATTACCATTGGACATCACTGTTTATTAGGTCCGAATGTACATATTTATACGGCTGGACACCCGCTTGACCCGATAGAACGTGCAAAAGGCATTGAATTCGGCAAACCAGTCACCATTGGAAACCATGTATGGATTGGCGGCGGTGCTATTATTAATCCAGGTGTCACAATTGGCGACAATGCTGTCATTGCATCTGGTGCCGTTGTGACAAAAAATGTTCCAGCAAATGTGGTGGTTGGCGGAAATCCTGCGAAAATCATTAAATATCTTGATGAATCAAAATCTGGCGAATAACGTTGGATTTTGATTTTTCCTATTTTGTCTCAATAAGATAAGTATACTTAATTTTGAGACAAGAGAAATTCAATGTTTGTTTAACTTCCTAGAATATATATTATGTAAACTAAGAAATGAGAATACATATTTGAGTGTCGATATTTAATTTCACAACCTCTACCACCTTCTCAATAAATTAGATCAGTCGTAAAGGTTGTGCCTTTCCTTATTGGCTGCTACAGTAAATTAAATACGTTGGGATATTTCGTTTAAAAATACTTTCCTCTTTTCATCTGTTGTTAAGTTAACTCTCGAAAAATGAATCCATTTGGTGTCTTCGTTTTTAATTCCCAAGTCAGCAAGAGTTCTGTTAATAAAAACGCTTTGAATCGCATTCCCACCTTCAGATTCTATATAATCCTTATCTGTTGTAGATGTTGAGATCACGGTTGTTTTTTTAATATTTGTCAATAAACCTTTTAAAGCCCCAGTGTTTTTATCTTCCAAGAATGCGAAACCTCTTAACATGACTTTATCAATAAATCCTTTTAAAATTGCAGGTAAATCCCACCACCAGACAGGAAATATAAATATTAATTCAGTTGACTGACTTAATTTCTTTTGATAATCCTTAACTAATTGATCAGGCGTTTCTCCTTTATGAAAATACTTCAATTCCTCAGCTGAAAAAACGGGATTAAACCCATCTTTATATAAATCGATCACTTGAAATGGTTCTCTCTTTGTTTCTAGATTTTCTGTAATGGAAGTCAAAATGGCATGATTATAGCTTCCATCCCAAGGATGTGCATAGACAATTGTTTTCATGATTCATTCACCCTTTTTTGTTATTTTCATCATATTTTGATGTACATTCATTTTATTGTATGCTATAACGTACTACAAGTACGGTAATTAAAGTGCGATACTAACCTAAAGGAGAGTGTAAAATGACCAAAGAATCCTTTACAGCTCATGTTGATCTAAAAGAAACTGGATTTGGGTACACTTTATCATTAATTGGTGGGAAATATAAGATGACGGTACTGTATGCTTTATATGCAAACAATGCGCCTATTCGCTATAATCAGTTGAAACGAATGCTTGGGGCAATCTCTTTTAAAACATTAACCAATACACTAAAAGAGCTTGAAGCAGATCAGTTAATTAATCGTAAAGAATATCCTCAAGTGCCTCCAAAAGTAGAATATAGTTTATCGGAAAAGGGATTATCATTGATCCCTGTATTAGATGCGATTTGCTATTGGGGAGAAGAACAAATGAAAAAATAGTTAGACGTTGAGTGAAATTGTACTTTTAGGCAAAAGGGATTGTACATTCAGTCAAGAAAAAGAGCATCTCTCTTGAGATACTCTTAGAACATTGATAAATCTCATGGAATATTAAGTTGTCTTTCTCTTATTTTTTGTTTGAGTTATGCTGCAAATAAACAACATGAGTTTGTAAAAATTCTTCTAAACCATGTTTACCATCTGCTCCGCCAATTCCAGATTTCTTACGACCTGCGTGGAATCCCTGAATGGCTTCAAAGTTTTCACGGTTAATGTACGTTTCTCCAAATAGTAACTCATTTGCAGCACGCATCGCTGTATCTAAATTCTGTGTAAAGATAGATGATGTTAATCCATATTGGCAATCATTCGCAAGCTCAATTGCTTCATCTAAATCTTTAAACGTCATAATTGGGAGAACCGGTCCAAATACTTCTTCCTGTACAATTTCTGAATCTTGTTTTACATTCACGAGGACCGTTGGTTCATAGTAATATCCAGGTGTCACATCTGCACGTTTTCCACCAGTTAACACTTGGGCCCCTTCTTCAATAGCTCGGTTTACCATCGCTTCAATTGATTCTATTGCTTGCTTATTTGTAAGTGGTCCCATATCTAAACCTTCATCTTCGAGAGGATTGCCATATTTCACATTTTTCATTGATGTGACAATTTTTTTGATAAATGGATCGGCGATACTTTCATGAACATACACGCGTTCAGCACAGTTACATACTTGTCCCGTATTAATGATACGTGAGTCGACAATTGCTTTCACGGCTAAATCTATGTCTGCATCTTCTGCTACAATAGCTGGTGCTTTACCGCCAAGCTCTAGACTGACTTTTGTTACATTTTGAGCTGCAGCTTTCATGACACTTACACCTGCATCCACGCTCCCTGTTAAACTGACTAAACCAATCTTTTCATTTGAAGCAAGTTCGTCTCCCACTGTACCCCCGCGCCCTGTTACAAGATTGAATACCCCTTTTGGAATACCCACTTTATCTACTAATTTTGCAAATTCTATTGCATTATTTGGCGTATCACTACTAGGTTTAATGACAATGGTATTCCCTGTTACCAATGCAGGCGCAGCCTTTCTCGCTACAAGGAAGAATGGGAAATTCCATGGTAAAAAGCCAGCGACAACCCCGATTGGCTCTTTAAAGATCATTATATTTTCATTTGGTCTGTCACTTTGAAGAATTTCCCCTTCGTACGTCCTTGCTGAACCTGCCATATAATCAATGTAGTCAGCAGTAAAATCAACTTCTGTAGTAGAGAGAGCAAGTACTTTTCCTTGTTCTTCTGAGATGACGCGTGCAAGAAAATCTCTATTTTTTCGAATTTCTTCAGCTAAACGTGTTAAATACTTTGCACGCTCAGCAGCCGGTTTCTTTTTCCATTCTTTTTGTGCAGCTTCTGCACACTCAATCGCTTCTTGAACCTCTTCTTTAGAACAACTTGGCACTTCTGAAATCACTTTTTCAGTTGCCGGATTTAACACCTGTATCACTTCGCCCGAGCTAGCATTTACAAATTCTCCATTAATGTACATTTGAAATTGTTTAACATTGGTTTGTGAGTTCATTACTGAAACCTCCTAATATTGGATTGTAGGAAAGACTATTTTTATAGATTTAAAACTCCTTGTCTTGGCACAACACCAAATGCATCTGCCAAGTCTTGAAGCTGTTGATCTGTAATGGTTTGTTTCACGCTTCCTTGTGCACATACAACTGTGTATACTTCCGCAGCTTTTTCAGCTGTTTCAATTAACCCAAATGTCTCATCCATTGTAGTTCCAGCACCAAAAATTCCGTGGTGTGGCCAAATAACTGAACGAACATCTTTCATTTTTGCAGCTGTAGCTTCTCCAATTGAATCAGTTCCTGGAACCATCCATGGAATAATACCAATTCCTTCTGGGAATACAACAATGCATTCGGTACACATCTGCCATAAAGTTTTTGTAAATGCTACTTCATCCAAGCTGTGTGTGAATGTCATACCTATAAGGTTTGTTGCATGACAGTGCATGATCACACGATGGTTTGGATCTGCTTTTAATCTTTCAATATGGCTCATTAAATGTGATGGAAGCTCACTTGTTGGAACGCCTCCCTCTTCTAACCCCCATAAAATATCAAGCGATTTGCCATCTTCAGTTATACGAATAATACCAAGGTTAGCGGCTGGATCATCTATTACATTTTTAAAATATTTCCCCGAACCCGTCACAATAAAATATTTCCCTGCTAACTCAGTGCCATCAAAAATCATCGGCACCGTTCGTTTTACATCATGAACGTCAAGGTACTCTGCTACTTCGTCCTCTTTTAATAAATAACTAATATTCCCGCCATTTCGTTCATCCCAACCTAAGCGATATAGGTTTGCTGTCGTTTTGGTCATTTCTTGAAGGAAAGGTGCTTTTAGTATATTTTTCTTTGTCAAAAGGTCTTTCATCTCCATCTTCTCCCTTGTTTTCATTGATATATATCTTTCTAAATAAAAATTATTCTTTTGATAAACTCATGCAAAAGCGTTTACATCCTCATATTACTTTGAGAAACACATTAAGTCAACACAAACAAACATTTTATCTTTGTTTATGTTTGTTTTGATTGTGATATAAGTGGTTATTTTATGATTGATACAATGCTATTTCATTCGCGTTAAATACTAAACCTTGCTGCTGTTTAAGATCATTTTTTTGAAGTTATAAGTATGTTATGATGAAAACAAACAAAAATAAAAACAAAACAACAACCTTATAGGCAATTTTATGCTGTTTTTCTTTTATTCATTAAAAGCGAAAGGAAGTTACACATGTTATTAGCTGAAAGACATCAAAAAATAGTAGATTTAGTTAATTTACGATCCAGCATTCGTGTTTCAGAATTAAGCGAAATTTTTTCTGTGACAGATGAAACGATTCGCCGTGATCTTGAAAAATTAGAGAAAGAAAATAAGTTGCGGCGAAGCCACGGCGGAGCAGTTAGTATTGAGGAAAAAGAATCAGAAGTTGATTTTTCAGAGCGAGAAATTACGAATGTATTAGAAAAGAAAGTGATTGCACGTGAAGCTGTGAAGCAAGTTGAAGAAGGCGACCGTATTATCCTTGACGCAAGTACCACTGCATGGTACATGTCAAAAATCCTTCCGAATATTCCTTTGACTGTTATCACCAACTCCATTAAGGTGGCCATAGAATTAAGTAAGAAAGAAAAAATTCAGGTGATCTCAACAGGAGGTCTCCTCCTTCCTAAATCGTTATCCTACGTAGGACCTCTAGCAGAGCGCTCACTGGAAAATTATCATGTGAATAAAGTGTTCTTATCTTGTAAGGGTATCGACTTAAATAGCGGTTTAAGTGATTCAAATGAGTGGCAGGCTCTCTTAAAAAGAAAAATGATTGAACGGTCACATGAAACCATTTTAATGGTCGACTCTAGTAAGTTTGGATACCGTGAATTTTCTCATATCTCTTCATTAAGTGATATTAGCCGCATTATTGTTGACGATAAACTAAGCAATGATGCACATGCCATTTTACGTGATAAAAATATTAATGTTACTTCTGTAGCCTTGATGAGTGAATCTGCTTCATAGTCAATCCAAATAGAAGATTAAGGTCTCTCCTTTTCTGTGTATATACGTGTTCAAGACAAACCTATCTAGGTTTGTCTTTTTCTATATCCACAATTTTACCTTGCCTTATTTATGATGAACCCCTCTCGTAATCAACATTAACAAAAACCAATAATAAAAAAATGTTGTTTTATTTTTGTTTTTATAATAATATGACCATATAAACAAAGAAAAATAAAGATTTTGCAGAAATCAGGGGAAAAAATCAATTTATTGTGAAGATTAAATTGCTTTTTGCAAACGCTTTCTTTATTTTTTTCATTTATTCTACAGTACAAGGAGCGAGAGAGATGATAAGAAAAGCCAGTATTATGTTTGTACACAAGGATCAATTTGATGAATACAAACGTCGACATGATGAAATATGGCCGGAAATGGTTGAGGCATTAAAACAGCATGGTGCTCATAACTATTCTATTTTCTTAGAAAAAGAAAGTGGTCAATTGTTTGCTTATTTGGAAATCGAAAATGAAGATAGATGGAACCAGATGGCTAAAAGTGATATTTGTAAAAAATGGTGGGATTACATGGCGCCTATCATGGAGACAAATTCAGATAACAGTCCACGCTCTGTAGATTTAAATGAATTGTTTTACTTAGCATAATTTTTTAGGAAAACAAAGACAGCGAAAATACAGGCATTCAAACGGATGTATCATCGTTTGAAGGTACTTGAGAGGAGATTTAAATATGGCTGGTAATGCAAAAGGCGGATTAAAGTCTACTATTACTGTAGCAATGTCAAATTATTTGGAGGCAGCATCCATCGTAGCTGCTGCTGGCGGCCTGACACTCTGGATGGAATATTTAAACTTAAATGATTTTAAACTGGGATTATTAGGAGCGCTGAGTGCTAATGGATTTGCTTCAGCTGCAGGAGCCCTCATAGGAGGCGTTCTGGTTGATAAATATGGCCGAAAGTTAATTTATAAATACGATTTATTGGTCTATATGTTTGGTGTCTTATTAACGATGTTGTCTTTTAACTTCCCCATGTTGTTAGCTGGATACATTATTACTGGAGTAGCCGTAGGAGCTGCCATTCCAGCTGCTTGGACGTATATAGCAGAAGAAGCGCCTGAAAATGAACGTGCATCTCGTGTAGGATGGGGACAGTTAGCGTGGTCGGTTGGTCCAGCTATTTCGTTACTCCTCTCTGTCGCCTTGGCCCCATTAGGTCTTTTAGGAAGCCGAATTATTTTTGGTCAATTATTTGTAATCGCTTTAATTACTTGGATTATGCAACAACAAATTAGTGAATCAAAAATATGGGAAGAAGAAAAACAAAAAGAAGTGAATCAAAAAGCAAATGGTGAAAAATTAAAAAGTCCAGTCAAAGAATTATTCACAATCAAAGCAAACCGTCATGCCATTATTTTATTACTAGGGATCTATTGCTTCTGGAACTTAGTAGCTGGTGTAATGGGATACTTCATGCCGTATATTTATCAGACCGTTGGAGGGCTTTCATCATCACAAGCAAATTTATTACAAGCGTTTTTATGGATTTTGACCGTTTTAGGAACGTACTTTGTCTTTATTAAACTAGGTGATAAAGTGAACAGACGTGTATTGTATGGCATAGGAGCGGCAATGGGGATTGCTGCTTGGGCTACTCTTACGTACGGCGGAATGGGCATGACTGAACTGCTTATATTTGTAATATTATGGGGAACTGCAGCTGGTTTTGGTGCTCAAGCTTTTTATGGTCTTTGGTCAAGTGAGTTATTTCATACAAAATACCGTGCAAAGGCACAAGGATTCCTTTTTTGTACAGCGCGTGTAGCCGTTGGCCTTATATCACTTGTGATTCCAACGATGATTTCTACATTAGGATTTAAAATATCAGGTTCTATTATGATTGGGTTTCTTGTAATTGCTGCAATTATTGGATTAGTCATGGCGCCAGAAACAAGAGGAAAATCATTAAAAGAAATTGAAAAGGAACGATACAGCGCTTAAAAAAATAGCCAAGCTTTCTTTGAGAAGCTTGGCTATTTTTCTGCCTCCCCCCTGCTCTCCTTACTACAATAAAAAATAGAGATTCCAAATGGAAGCTCTATTTTTTATATCAACCAACCTTACACAATAAAATAAAAAGCTTTTAAAGGTCCATGCACACCCACGACCAAATTCATTTCGATATCTGCAGAATTACTTGGTCCCGAAATAAAGTGAATACAAGAAGCAACAGCCTCTCCCTTTTCCACACGTTGGTTTAGGTCAGAAACAGCCTGTGTAATACGTGCCACAATCGTTTCACGCGGGATAATCGTGACATAGACAGTCGGCAAAAAGTGAAGTGCCCGCCCTTGTCCCTCATGAGTTTTTACAACAATTGTTCCTGACTCAGCAAGTGCATAGTCACTGAATGTAATACCAAAATTGGCTTTTTCGGCGAGGGAATGATTCGCTTCACGTCCTTTTTTTGAATCCCATACATGTACCTCTATATTTTCTTCCGGCCATTCTTTTTCAAGTAAATCTGTTAAGCCATATTCTTTGAAACGTGAATCTTGGGCTGTCATTACAGGGCCCCCGCCATGTTCAGCAACAATTTTCTTTAAAGCTTCAGCTAAGTGATCTTTTGTTGTTTCAAAAACAGTAGTATGAATTTTGCTGCAGTGCTCTGTGAACGTAGCGATTAACTCCTTTTCTGTATAACCTTTCATTACATCCCAATTTACGTTATTCTTCCACTCTGGACGTACAACACCACTTATTCGTCTTTCCCGTCCCAGCTGTTTAGCCACATGATTTAAAAAAACTTCCTGATTTTGAGCTGTTCCTCTCATTACTTTTCACCACCTTTTTTATGATTGTCAAACCAGTCTCGAAAACGTTCTTTACTTGGAGCTGGGAATTCTCGAATTTCAGTCCAATTTTTTAATGGGCCAATTCCTTTGGAGACTCGATTTCCTGATACAATGGGCTTCATAGCTGTAGGTGCCATTTTTGTACCTAGTTTGTATAGAGCAGCAGATGATGCTCCCATTCCAAACATTTTCATCGCAAGTTTCTCACCGAGTGGAGCACGTCCTTCTTTTTCAACAATTACTTGACGATGTTTTAAAAGTAGTTCGTGTAGCGGAATTTTAACTGGACAAGCATCAGTACATGCTGCACAAAGAGTTGATGCATATGGCAGTTCTTTATAATCGTCATATCCACCTAATAGTGGACTTAATACTGCACCAATTGGCCCCGGATAGATAGAGCCATAAGAATGTCCTCCGACATGACGATATACTGGACATACATTAATACATGCCGCACAACGGATGCATTGTAATACTTGTTGGAACTCAGACCCTAAGATTTCAGAACGGCCGTTATCAACGACAACAAGGTGAAATTCTTCTGGACCATCTGCCTCTTCTTCATATTTAGGCCCTACTGTTGTAATGTAACTTGTTAGCTTTTGCCCTACTGCACTTCTGCAAAGCAATCCAACGAGTACATCCAGCTCCTCCATTGTTGGTACAAGACGTTCCATTCCCATTACAGCGATTTGCGTTTTTGGAATAGCAGTTACAAGGTCTGCATTTCCTTCATTGGTTACTAAACAAATTGATCCTGTATTTGCAACGGCAAAGTTGCAACCGGTGACACCGATTTCTGCTTCAAGAAATTTTTCGCGCAGGATTTTACGAACAAATTTTGTCATCTCGTAAGGATCTTCCGACTTTCCATAACCTAGTTTTTCTTGAAATACATCACGAATTTGTTCTTTTTTCATATGAAGAGCCGGCGCTACGATGTGGGAAGGTGGTTCATGATCATCAACTTGCAAAATGTATTCGCCAAGGTCACTTTCTACTACTTCACAACCTATGTCTTCTAAAGTTTTATTCATTTCGATTTCTTCGGTTACCATTGATTTAGATTTCACGACTTTCTTGGCTTGTTTTTTTTCTGCAACTTCCTTCATGTATTGAGCGGCGTCTTCTTTTGTTTTCGCAAAAAAGACATGTCCCCCGCGTTTTGTAACATTTTCACTTAATTGCATTAAGTAATAATCTAAATTCTCCAGCGTGTGTTGACGGATTTGCTCCCCTAAATCACGCCATTCTTCCCAGTTCCCAAGCTCTTCACTAGCTGCCAAACGACGTGTATACAGGCGTTCTTGAGCTGTAGACACAGCTTCACGCATCGTAGAATCTTGGATTCCTTTATCAATACGTTCATTAAATTTTTTATCACTAATTTTCATGCTCATGTCGTGTTCCCCCCCTTGAATTAACGGCTATTTAATACCTCTGCAATATGCAGTACCCGCGCTGATTTTCCTAAACGTTCTATTCGTCCTCCAATATTCATTAAACATCCACAATCTGCACTAATTAAATAGTCCGCACCTGTCTGTTCAACACTTTCTACCTTTTCGTCTACCATTTGTTCAGATATTGGCATCATTTTCACAGAAAAAGTTCCACCAAATCCACAGCAATTTTGGGCGTTGGGAAGGGGCTCAACCTCTAATTCTTTTACATTAGAAAGCAGCGTAAAAGGTGCTTCCTTCACACCTAGCAAACGTGTCATATGACAAGATGTATGATAGGTCGCTTTCCCTTTTAAACGTGCCCCTACATCTGTAACCTTTAACACCTCTACGATAAATTGAGTTAGTTCATACGTTTTCTCAGCAAGACGCCTTGCTCGCTCCTCCCATTGAACATCTCCTTTGAATATATGTGGATATTCGTGGAACATCGCTGCACAAGAACCAGAGGGAGTTACTATATACTCTGCATCTTCAAAGGTTTGGATCATATTTTTCGCTGCTTGCTTGGCTTCGGCAACATAGCCACTATTATAGGCGGGCTGGCCACAACATACTTGTGATGTAGGAAAGGATACTTCACAACCAAGGTGTTCAAGTATCTCAACTGTTGCCTTACCGACATTCGGCTGGAAAGTATCAATTAAACATGTAATAAATAAGCTCACTTTCAATTTTAAAACCTCCTCTTAACGAATATTTAGATTTACCTGGTCGGCTGATGACTGAAAAGTAAAAGCAGGCCCCTTCTCTCATAAGTATTTTATTGTGTATTCTCCATGTGAGATGAATATGATTCCCTTCAATTAGCACGCGTAGAGTGGAAAAAACATTGAGTTGTAACCTATTCATCTAAAAAGGAATCCTTGTAATATAAACAGGGGAATTGATCTATTAGACCCTTCCCCTGACTGTATCTCTTTGTAAATTTACTAGTTAGCCTTTCATGATTTTTTAGGCTAAAACAGGGTTTCTTTTTGTTAATACATCTTGCTCATATTGTTTCACTTCTTCTAGCCATGTTTCTTTAAAAGGCACGCTCATTTTTTCACAATAGTAATCCCAGATTGCACCGAAAGGATATGTTTTGAATTCCTCTATTAATGCTAATCTTTCTGTAAAGTTTCCATCTTCCTGTAACTTTTTTAAATGTTCATTTGGTACTAACATTGCATATAGTAACGATTTAATCATGTTTCTTGTTCCAATTGTCCATGCTGCAACACGGTTAATACTTGCATCAAAGAAATCAAGGCCAATCATCACTTTATCCAATGCTTGATTTCGAACAATTTCGAGACCAATTTCACGTAACTCATCATCCAGCGTCACAACATGATCACTGTCCCAGCGAACAGGACGAGAAACATGAAGGGCAAGCTTGTCACTGTAAAGCAGCATAGATGAAATTTTGTTTGATACCATTTCAGTCGGATGGAAATGTCCTGTATCTAATAAACATAGTTTATTATTCTTTAATGCGTATCCAAGATAAAATTCATGCGATCCAACCACATAAGATTCAGAACCAATACCGAATAACTTACT
This sequence comes from Bacillus sp. FSL M7-0791, assembly GCF_038627085.1. Lineage (NCBI taxonomy): Bacteria > Bacillati > Bacillota > Bacilli > Caryophanales > Bacillaceae > Bacillus > Bacillus sp. FSL M7-0791. The sequence goes on from NZ_CP152022.1 coordinate 1,739,264, forward strand.
TTCAATGGCATCAAGATTATAGTTTTCATTGATCTCTTCTTCAAAAATCTTATCTAACGAATCTTTTAACCGTTGACGAGGCGTTAGTCGATCACTTGGAATATCTTTATAACCATCTGGAATCCAAATATTTGTTAAGGATGCTGTTCCTAATTCTTTACCAAAATACTCACCAATTTTGCGGCTGGCGATACAATGATTGATCCAAAAATTTCTGATATGTTCATCAGGATGAGACAACGTTAGCCCATCTGCTGCTTTTTCATGTGAGAATAATGTTGGATTGAAATCTAAGCCTACACCTTGATCTTTAGCCCATTTCACCCAGTTTTCAAAGTGTCTTGGCTCTAATTGATCCCTTTCAACGACTTCTCCATTTGTTTCCGCATAAATGGCATGTAAGTTCACACGATGTTTTCCAGGAATTAAAGACAACGCTTTCTCTAAATCTGCTCTTAGTTGTTGAGGTGTGGTTGCTTTACCAGGATAATTTCCCGTTACATCAATTCCACCTGACAATTCTCCTTTATTTACTTCAAATCCAGCAATGTCATCTCCCTGCCAGCAATGAATGGAAATCGGTACATTTTTTAATTGTTCCAATACTTCATCAACATTGATTCCCCATTTTTCATATTCTTTTTTCGCAATCTCATAATTTTCTCTTATTGTCATGTGATATTCTTCCTTTCTTTTTTACGGTGCCGTTACTGTTAAAGGTGTGTATTTTTTAACCTTAAAAGAGTTCTTAATGATTGTTCTTGCTTCTTTTATATCTTCAATTTCGCCAACTGCCATTAACTGCGTTACAATATTTCCAATGGCGGTTGCTTCAACTGGACCAGCGTATACTTCTTTTTTTGTTGCGTCAGCAATTAGTTGATTTAACATTTCATTTTGGCAACCCCCTCCGATCACATTAATTTGATTGAATGTTCTTTCAAAAATTTCTTCAATTTGATTAATGGCTTGCTGGTAGCTGCATACTAAACTGTCAAACACACATTTTGCTACTTCTCCAGGTCTAGATGGAATTGGCTGGTTTGTTTCTTGACAATAACTTTGAATCTCTTGAATCATATTTTCTGGCTTTAAAAACCGTGGATCATCTACATTAACGATGGATTTAAATGTTTGAGCCTGATTAGCTAAGACGACCAACTCTGCAAAAGAAAATTGATTTTTATAATTTCTTTTCACTTCTTGTATCATCCAAAGCCCCATAATATTCTTTAAAAATCTATAGCGATAATCAATGCCGCCCTCATTGGTGAAATTGTAATCTAAAGCTTTTGTAATACATATTGGAAAATGATTTTCTACACCAACTAAAGACCACGTTCCTGAACTAATATAGATTGTTTCTTCCTGCTCAGGAACCGAAATGACAGCTGAACCAGTATCGTGAGTGGCTGGGAGAATAACCTTCATATTAAAGCCGAATTCCTCTATTAAATCTTCAGTCAATGTACCCAACACTGTTTTGGGGGGATGAATATCTTGGAACATTTCTTTGTTCATGCCTAGTTGATCTAATATTTCATGATCCCATTTCTTTGTGAAAGCATTAACCAGCTGAGTTGAAGTGGCATTTGTGTATTCGTTTGCCTTTTTTCCTGTTAATAAATAATGAAAATAGTCAGGAACCATTAGAAAAGATTTTGCATTTTCTAAAATCTCCGGATGATTTTGTTTGATTGAATAAAGTTGATAAATCGTATTAAATTTTTGAAATTGAATTCCTGTCTCTAGATACAGACGTTCCTTCATGAATGTTTTAAAAACCTCATCCATCATCCCGTCTGTTCTCGAATCGCGATAGGCAACAAAATCTGTTAAAGGTTTGTTCCATTCATCTAGTAAAACAAAGTCTACAGCCCATGTATCAACACCGATACTTTCTGGAGATAATCCCATTTCACTACATTGATGAATTCCCTTTTTTATTTCTTCAAATAATCGATCAAGCTCCCAGCAAAACTGGCCATTTTTTTGGACCATTTTATTCTCGAAACGGTGGATTTCTTTTAGATTTAAACGTTCATCTTCAAGATGACCCGCTATTAATCTTCCACTAGAAGCACCAATATCAACTGCTAAACAACATTTCTTCATTTTAATCACCCTTTGCATGAAAGCGTTTGCTTATGTCTTTATATTAAGCCAGCTAAAAGGAGAAAATAATGTCTAAAATGATTTATTTATTGTCCTTATTTGCAATTGTTTAAAATAAAAAAGAACATTTAGCAGCATCTTATTTTTTTGCTAAGTGTTCTCTGAATTGCTTTGGTGTCTGATGATATTTGTTTTTAAAAATCCGATAGAAATAACTTACATTATCATATCCAACTTGATCTATAACAGAGGCAATTGGCATATCTGTACTTTCCAGTAACTCTTTCGCTTTATTTAAACGTTTTTCTTGAAGTAATTCTTTAAATGTAAAGCTGGTAGCTTTTTTAATCTCTTTACTTAAAGCATAAGCGGGCTGGCTTAATTTTGTGGCTAATTCATTCAGTGATGCACGCTGGAAATGTTCATCAATATACTTTAATGATTCAACAATTAAATAATGTTGTACAGGATTGTCTTCTGTATGTTCGGCCTTATCAGCGTGTTTAATTAACTCCACCATTAAAAGACCCATATACAATTTAATGGTGGATTCAGACATAAAAGCAGGAGACATAATTTCAATCATAATTTTTTTTATTAATTCTTGAATGCTTTCTACTTCTGAAACTTTAAAGTAAAGGAATTGTCCATTTTGAGTACTGTTATATAAACTGTTAATTAAGAAATTACTAATTCTATTTTCAGTCGTTAAAAACGAAAAGATAAAATCAAAAAAATGAGGTAAAATGATAAAATTAATAATAATGTCTTCTTCTGCACAAGCTTGAGTTTCATGCTCAATATGCTGGTTTAAAAATAACAGCTCCCCTTGTTGCAAATTTATTCTTTGATTCCCTACTTTTTGGTTATACTCTCCATTGTAAACATAATTAATCTCAATGTAGTCGTGTTTATGTTTAGGAAAATCCACAAAGCGTGTATGTTTTCGAACCGTAATCATACTCTCTTGATTGAGAAATTTTTGACTTTCTATAATAAAATTAGACTGATTGGTATAAATGTCTTTATTTATCTCTCTTCTGTTTTGTAGAATCAGTTCCTCTTCATCTGTTATCTTTAATAATTGATTCAGAAGATCATGTTGCATAGGTTTCTCCTTTGTTTATAATCTTACTTTATTGTTTATTAGACTTCTTCAACCAAAGCCCACATACCTTCTTTCTTTTATAGAGTCTAACTCCATGCTTTTAAAAAAAAGACTATCTAAAGTAGTCTCTTTATTATTTCCCAAGCTCATAGGTTTGTACAAAAGTGCTTTCTGCAAGAATGGCTTTCACTCCTGTTTGTTCAATTATCTAAAAATGAATAATTCCTAATTCTATTGATGTTTTAATGGCTTCAGCTCTTGATGTCACATTTAGTTTTTGATAAATGTTTGTTAAATGTGCTTTTACAGTTCTCTCGGAAATTCCCATATCAAATGCAATTTCCTTACTCCGAAACCCTCTAGCTACTGCTTGCAAAACGAGCATTTCTTTTTCGGTAAGCAAGTGGTTGTCTGTTTTCCATTTTTCTTGAGGTTCTTTGTGTACGGTTGATTCAAATACCTTTGAGGCCACATTTGATTGAAGTAAAATGTCTCCTCTGATGGCCGCTTCAATTGTATTAAATAAGTTTTCTCTGCTGGCATCCTTTAAGAGGTAGCCTTTTGCACCAAGCTGTAACCCTTGGATCATTAATTTTTCTTCATTATAAGTAGTCAAAATGAGTACGGGAACTTTTATTTGAAGAGTCTGCATTTCTCTAAGCATATCAAGCCCGCTCATCATTGGCATGTTGAGGTCAAGTAATACAAGGTCTGGGGATTTTTCTTTTATGACATCTATCCCCTTTCCTCCATCTTCTGCTTCTCCAACAACTTCAAATCTTTCGTCTGTTTCAAGAATTAATTTTAATCCTTCTCTCACAACATAATGATCATCAACAATCACAATTCGATAAGACACTGTATTTACTCCTTTTTCAAAGGTATGTTCACTATTACTTGTGTACCTTCATTTTTTTTACTTTTCAAATGGATCTCTCCACCAAGCAGCCGAACACGTTCTGACATACCAATGATGCCGTAATGTCCAAAAGTGGATTCTCGTTTTTTCTCATCAAATCCCACTCCATTGTCTGCTATTTTCAAATGGATGTGATCACCTTGTTGTACCATCACTAACTCGACATGGCTTGCTTTGGCATGTTTTGAAACATTCGTTAAGCATTCTTTTATCATGTAAACAGTATGTTCAATAAAAAAAGGTGACATATTCTGAGGTACAGATATCTTTGTACGAATTGGGATATTCGTTGCTGTCGTAAATCGATTTACTTCATTTTTCACTGTTTCAGTTAAATCGTATTGATCATGACGATCCTTCCGAAGATCATCAATCACCATTCGTGCCTCACCTAATGTTTTTCGCGCTTGGCTCATTGAGCCCTTGATAATGCTTTGAGCACGCTCGGTATTTTGATTCTCTAAATGTGCTTGAACAGCTTCCAATTGCATAATAATGCCTGCAAGCCCTTGTGCAAGGGTATCATGTAAATCTCTCGCCATTCTTTGACGTTCATTAGCAAGGGTTAACTCCTCCACCTGCTGATGTGCGAGTTCGAGTTCCTTTAGAAACGTTTGAGTTCGAATTCTAGCCTTTACTTGTCTAAAAAATAAGATAGAGTATGCAACGACCACAATAAGGATAAGAAATAAAATCGGAATGTAGACAGTCAGATCATCTGTATCATTAACCAAAATAAGAGCTAGAAAAAAAAGCACATAAAAACAAAGTCCTGTCAAAATAATCTTTAATGTATGATAGTATACACCGATGCTTTGAGCAATTAATAACGGTAAAAGACCAATTAAAATAACAGGAGAGGCAGCTTGCATAGCTAAAACACAAAGTAGAATAACGATTCCTTGTATGAAGAAATAAATCCAAGGCTTCTTCTTGAACCAATAAAATGACCACCAGTGCAAAATGAGATGGATCGCGATAAGGCCAGAAAAAAACAAACTTGAAAGCGATAAAGATGCTGTTAAAAACTGAAAAATCATCGCTGCAACATACACAAGAACGCCCCATAATAACGTGGGAATTCGGGAATAGATCATTTCATTAAATGGGTCTATCCGTTTCTTAAGCATAAACTCTCACCTTCCAAACCCCATCATAACACGAAAAATACCGCCCGCCTTTTAAAGAGGCAATGGCGGTATTAGGATTTTAACATTTTAAAAAGAAAACATTATATAATCTTCTTTTCTTTTTGGGCAATTGACTCTCCTTCAATATCAATAACCGGAAGCAATCGTGCCAGCCATTTTGGTAAGTACCAATTTGCCCGCCCTAATAGCATCATACAAGCAGGGATAAAGGTCATTCTAATGACAAATGCATCGAATAAAACCCCAAATGCCAATGTTAATCCCATTGTTTTAATAATCAAGTCTTGAGCAAAAATAAAGCTTGCGAAAACGAAAATCATAATTAAGCCTGCTGCAGTTACAACCCTGCCACTATGCTGTAATCCAGAAATAACAGATTTCTTTGCATCCTGAGATAGAAGAAATTCTTCCCTCATTCTACTAACTAAAAATACTTCATAATCCATTGCAAGACCAAATAATATTCCTGTCACTAGTACAGGCATAAAGTTTAACAACGGTCCTGCTGCAGGTATTCCAAACAATGGGGCAAGGTGTCCATCCTGTAAAACAAAGACAGCAAAACCTAATGTAGCAGTTAATGTCATTAAAAACCCTAGTACAGCCTTTAATGGAACAAGGAATGATCTAAATACAAGAATCATTAACACAAAAGCAAATCCAATAATGACTCCTGCAAATTTTGGCAATGCTTCACTGAGTCTATCTGAAATATCTATATTCACGGCAGTAGAACCAGTCACAAGAAACTTTGTGTCAGTCACACTCGATTCATTTCGAATGTCTTTCACTAATTGCTTCGTTTCTTTATCCTCCGGACCACTTCTAGGTAAGATTGTTAACATTGCGTACTCACCCGATGGATCAGGGATCGCCGGCGTGATTTGTTTGATACCATCCATTTTTTCTAACAATTTTGATGATTCCTCGATGGACTTGGACTTCATCGTTTTATCTGCTTGAGAGGCATCTATGATGATGGCAAGTGGTCCATTAAACCCCTTGCCAAATCCTTCTGCTAAAAGATCGTACCCTTTACGTTCAGTTGTTTCTTTGCCTTTCATACCGTTATCCGGAAGACCAAGCTCCATATGAAGTGCTGGCCAGCTTACCAATCCTGTCAATAAAATGACACCTATCATTATTTTACCCGGATGCTTTTGAATAAATCTTGCCCAGCCCATTGTTTTTTTCTCTTTTTTTGGCTGTAATTTAGAAAATAACTTATTTTGCCTGGAAGGACTCACCTTATCTCCAAGAAGCCCTAGTATAGCTGGAACAATCGTGAGAGAAACAAGCATAACAGATAGTACCATAAAGGCTCCCACAAGACCCATGATACCTAGAAACGGTATGTCAACTAATACAAGTCCACATAATGCAACAATAACAGTGACGCCCGCAAATAATACAGCACTTCCTGCGGTACCCACAGCTCTAGCAGCAGCCTCATTTAAATTGTAGCCCTCTGCTAACAGCTGTCGATATCTTGAAATGATAAACAGTGCATAATCAATTCCTACTGCAAGACCAATCATCACCGCTAATGTGAGACTAAATGCAGACATTTCAACAAAGTTTGAGGTGATTAAAATGACCATCACACCTATTACTAACCCAATCACAGCCGTCAATATTGGTAATCCTGCGACCAAAAGTGAAGCAAATGTAAAGGCTAAAATCAAGAAGGCGAAGATAATCCCTATGATTTCAGAAATCCCACCTACTTCAATTTCAGAGAATGTCACGGAGCCGCTTAATTCCGTTTGGATGCCCGCATCTTTTGAAATCTTTATGCTATTTAATACTTTCTCTTTTGAGGATTCCTTTACCTTATCCGCTTTCATTCGATACGTAATATCCGCATATCCTATTTTCTTATTTTTACTTATCGTAAAGGTCTGATATAAATCGGTCACCTGCTTAACTGCTTTATCCTTTTTAATTTCTTTTATCGTTTCATTAATTTTATGTTTCACTTTCTTTGCTTCTAAAGTTTTATCTTTAGGTGCTTTAAATATTAGACGAATCGTTCCCCCATCATCACCTGCTGGGAACTTCTTTTCCAAGAGATCCATCGCTTTTTCAGATTTTGTTCCTGGAATCGACATATCTCCATTAAATGAAACGCCTGTCCCTATTGTTGCTCCAACTACAGCTACTAAGATAAGTAACCAACCGATTAACATTCGTTTAGGCTTAGTAAAAGCAAAGTTTCCTAAGTTATATAAAAATTTAGCCATTCACTTACTCCTTTTTCATCGAATTCATGATATTCACCTCTTTATTCTACGTAATGAAATAGTTGATTGAAATTGTACTTTTGGGCAAAAGGGATTGTACATTTAGGCATGAAAAAGAGCATCTCTTTTGAGATACCCTTCTATTTATAGAGAGCGTTCATATTATCTATATCATCATCTGGCCAATTCCGGATCAGTTGTATTAGTCATATCTGGTTATTTTGATTTAATTCCTGCACCGCAAAGAGGTATGACGATGGTTTCTTTTGCTTCCTTTTTATATTTCATGTAGCCAGCAAAATTGACTGCAGATGTCACTTCCACATAAAATCCTTTCTCACTTAGTTTAGAGCGAGCATTCAATATCTCATCCTCTTCAATATCTATAAATGTACCATTGGTATCTTGTACAGCTTCTAGAATTTGTTTGGAGCGCGCCGGGGCAGCAATGGCTATCCCTTCTGCCAAAGTTCCTGTATTCGTAACAGGCGATGCTGAATCTTTCGCATTTTGATAAGCTTTCACGAGAGGAGCACAGTTTTTCGCTTGGATGGCAATGATTTTCGGTATTTTATGAATTAAACCATTTTCAAATAACTCTTTAAAACCGTAATACGCACCTAGGAGGAGAGTACCATTTCCAACCGGAATGATTAAAGCATCAGGTGCTCCGTTTACTTGTTCATATATTTCATAGGCGTATGTTTTTGTTCCTTCAAAAAAATAAGGATTATACACATGGCTTGCATAAAAAACGTTTTCGGCGTCTACTGCTTTTTGCGCCGCGGCTGCAATATCCTCTCGTGTACCGTGAATTTCTTTAACCGTTGCTCCATGGGCTTTTATTTGAGCGATCTTTTTAGGTGAAGTTTCATCGCTTAGATAGATGTCACATGCAATCTCGCAACGAGCTGCATAAGCGGCAATCGCCGTTCCTGCATTCCCGCTGCTATCCGCAATGACTTTTGATACCCCTAATTCCTTTGCCTTTGTCATTAAAACAGCAGCTCCTCGATCTTTAAAGGATAGTGTAGGCATCATATAATCAACTTTTACATAAGTGTTTGGCTCATGAGGATCTAAAACGATTAACGGAGTTTGACCTTCACCCATTGTCACAGATTCCCAAGTCTTTGACCCTTTTGAAAATGGCATGGTTTCAACATAACGCCATAATGAGTTTGGGTAGTGATTCCAAGCCGCAATATCTATTTGAGGGGTATCTTTCACCAGGTTTAATACGCCGTTACAATCACATTTCCATAAAGTTGGTGTCATCTCATACTTTTTACCGCAATGGTTACAAATCAATTGATTCATCAATCATCAGCCCCTTCAGATAATTTTTTATATAAAATATACTTTTTTATATATCGTGGGCAAAAAAATATTCTAAATATAAGAAATAGCATCAATTTCAATTTTGAAACCAAAATGTAATTCATTCGTTGGTACAACAGTACGTGCTGGTTGATGTTCACCGAAAAATTCAGTGTAAACCGCATCTACTTTGTCCCATAGTTCAATATCAGAAATGTATAAAGTCATACGCAAAATCTTTTCTTTTTTACTTCCGGCTGCTTCTACAATCATCTCCACATTCTTAAGTGCTTGTAATGTCTCTTCTTCAATGGGGCCGAATTCTTTTTCTCTCGTTTCGGGATTGATGGCAAATTGTCCTGAAACATAGACCGTGTTTTGATGAATGGTTGCAAATGCATAGTGTCCGTTGGATTTTAGATTTCCTACCTCAAGGATGCTTTTCATTTCGTTTCCCCTTCATTCGATTTATGTTTGATTTCATCCAAATAGCTATAGACGGTGACTTTAGAAATACCTAACATAGATGCGACTTTCTCAACTGAACCTTTCATTAAAAAGATTCCCTTTTCATCCATGAACCTTATTAATTCAATTTTTTCATGACGTTTCATAACTGGGTGGACACTGTTTTGAATGATCTGTTGAATCAATTGATCTACGATTCCTTCCACATTTTCAAGATCATCATTTGATGTTGTTTCATTCTCTTGAACTTCAACTTTTGTAGAAAGAAAAGTATCCATAAATTGCTGCATTTGATTCAATGCTTCAACATCAAAATTGATACAGAATGCCCCGATCACCTTTTTCTTCGAATCACGAATTAATGAAGTCGAAGAACGAATGGTACGGTTGTCTTCTGTTTTAAATGTATACCCAGCAAGATAATCTTCTTTAAAATCTTCTGATTGTAAAACAGTCTTTACCAAATGATCAAATGATTGACCGATTTTTCTTCCCGTCACATGATGATTGACTGTAAACATGACAGATGTTTGTGGGTTCGTTAAATCATGAATAACGACTTCACAATTTGGTCCAAACATTTTTGCCGTAGATTTTGCTAAAGGAATATAGCTCTCTAATAAATTCTTTATATTTTCCATGCCTAAGCACCTCATTTGTTTATTCCACTAGATTATATAATTTTTTATATACAAAAACAATATATAGATTTTTTTATATATGTTGAAAAAGTTAAGAAAATATAAAAAAAGCAGCCATTGACTGCTTTTTGCTTGTGCTCCTTTCTAATTGATTTCTTGCTGGATTCCATACAAAATGACTTCAATTCCCCACCTGAACCGTTCCATTGATACGGTATCACCTGCAAACATTTCTTCTTTTAGGCTATGGATGAAAGGAAACCGCGTTTTGTCTGCATCATGAAATGTTTTTTTTGTATCTGAAATCTGCGAAGAGCCGTGTTTCTTCCAAGAGACCTTTTCGTATGCTACGGAAGATACGTATAACAGTAACAAGTCTACTCCCCATGCAGCGGATGTAGATTTGATTCCGCCTTTATGCAGTGCAGCGAGAAGATGTTCGGTCAACTGTAAAAAGTTCGTTCCTTGCGGGATGGTGGAAAGAGAAATTTCAGCAAGACCAGGCTTTTCGTATAGCAGCAGGAAATAAGTATGCAATATGTCAGATAACTGTTCTTTCCATGTGCCATTCACTGAATCTGGATAAACCATTTGGCCGAGACCATAATCTAATACGTAAGCACTGAGTTCTTGAAAATTGTTCACGTAAACATACAAGGATGCAGGTCCCGTATCGAGTGCTTTAGCCACTTTACGCATACTCATGCCCTCTAACCCTTGCTCCTTTAGAAGCTCATAGGCGGTTTTCACAATGAGTTCACGGCTTAAGGGCTCTTTTGCCGGCCGAGACCGACGACTGATAATACGACGATTTGAATTGTTCATAATCTCTTTATAACATGTCAAAGTCAAATAGTAAATTGAGCATCAATCAACGTTTTCTTGAAAAGAATTCATCATTTCAGCAAGCTTGACTGCAGCATCTTTTGAAAAACACAGTTTTAAACTTTTTTCTGATTCATGAGCTTTCTCCGATGAATATTCGTACATCATATCTTCGTATTCTTCAATAGCCTGTTCAATATGATGAGGATTTCGGACAATCGCAAGTGCAAGCTCCATTGCATCAAACATCGCCATGTTTACACCCTCCCCTGCAAATGGTGACATGACATGAGCGGCATCACCGATAAGAGTTACTCCTTTATGGCGGTTCCATTTAAAACCGACAGGAAGCGTATAAATCCGTCTTGGAATGATGGCATCTTCTGCATAACGAATATAATTTTTCAGCTGATCGTCCCAATCACTAAATAACTGTAATAATTGTTCTTTTGCTTCTTTCGCTTGATGGAACGGAATACCACAAGTCTCAATCCAGTTACGTTCTGCCATAAGGCTTGCATACACTTTGATTCGTCCATCCCCGTTTAACTGACCAATCAGTCCTTTGTGGTCTGCTAAAGCAAACATCTTCCCGCGTTTATTAAATGCAGCTAAATCAGGGTGGTTCACCTCTACGTTGAGGATATTCAATTCCAGCATCGTGAGTCCGGCGTATTCAATATCAATATCTGTTAACAGAGGACGCACACGAGAAAAAGCACCATCTGCCCCAATTAAAAGATCAACTGTCTCAACAACTCCGTTTTCAAAATGAAGCTCCGTCATGCCGTTTTCTAATGAAACGCAATTTTCTAGTTTATATCCATATTTGATGTTTTCAACATTCATTTGATCTAACAGCAGTTCACACAAAACACCACGATCAATTTCTGGGCGGGTGCCTTTTTGATCTGATTCCGTTTCTTCATCTAAATAAATTCTTCCTGATTTATCAAGTAAGCGGAAATCTTCTCCTTCATAGCGGGCGTTCCTTTGAAATTCCTCATAAACCCCTGCTTCTTTTAAAGCTTTTTGACCTGTTTCTTCATGAATATCCAGTGAGCCCCCTCTTTCAAGACTCTTGTCATGCATCTCTCGTTCATAGATGGTTGTTTGTATACCGTAATTTTGCAGTATTAAGGCGAGTGTTAGCCCCCCAGGCCCTCCTCCAATAATAGCGATCTGCTTTTGTTTCTTAGATAATGCCGTCATCTTATGCATCTCCTCTTCTTTATGGAAATCGTTTAAAGCCACATCACATTTATATTATAACGAACACCGTTCGTAAAGAACAGTGTTCGTTTAAAAAATTTATTTCACAATTGTGTGTTTTACAATCGCCCGCCACCATATGATACACTCCAACTAGGAATGTGAAAGGATGTCGAATCATCACAATGATTCTTGAATCAGTCGTTTCCATTGTTCTAATTCTGAGTGTAAGAGGTGTTCCTATGAATAAATTATTGGCAATGTTGATATTAGGATTGAGTTTTAGTGGTGCGGCTCTCATTCTTTCTGTCCCTTTGTTATTCAAGTCCAAACCAGAACAATTTGAGCTAGTGTTTGCTGCTGGATCAGCGGGCGCTTTCGCAGTATTCGCTGTCTCATGCCTAGTTCTTCGAAAACAATTCAATCGCAAAAAAACCTAAACACAATCCGCCATTAGAACAATGGAGATTTGTTTAGGTTTTGTGACTTACCTTGATATGAACTTAAAGAATGTGGTACAAGCTGACCCCGATACTGAGAGCGAATAACACAAGTGCAGGGAGTGCTTTTTTAAAGGGATCTTTGGCTAATACGATCAGAGTAAAGGCAGCTGCAAGCATCGTGCCTCCTAACAGTAAGCCTGATAATATTGCTATTGTTGGCATCCATATGCCGATCAGCATTCCAGCAGCGCCTATGAGCTCAAAGGCTCCGGTTAAAACATTAAAAAAAGCAGGTAAACCAAATCGTTTGAACTCTTCTGACATTTTCCCTGATATAATTTTCGATCCTGTTACAAAAAAGAAAGCGGCCAATATCATTTGCAGAATAAGTATGAAAATCGTGATCACATCTTTCTAAGTTATTTGACTGAAACACTCAGTCCAAATGGACAAATTTTCAGCTGGTGAAAATTATATGTCATAGCATATATCAGATATAAATCGTTTGTTACAGATTAGACATTTCAAGATTCATAGTGTGAATGAAATAATTTGTTCAAAAGTAATTTTAATTGTTGAATCTCTTCATCGCTTAATTGCTTTGTTACCGTTTGATGTGCATCCATGACAACAGGAAGAATGGCCTTTTTGACCTCGTCCCCTTTTTCTGTTAAAAGCAGGTGATGTGAGCGCCGGTCTTGTTCATTATAGATTTTTTTGACAAGCCCTTTTCGTTCCATTGACTGGATCATTCTGACGACAGTCGTTTGATTTTTATCAATTCCTTCTGCCAATTCTTTTTGAGTAGTCCCCTTTTCACTGCTCAGAATACTGATAATACTCCATTGTTCAGGAGTGACCCCGTAAGGCTTTAACCTGTTCGTAAAATAATTTGTCATTTTGAGATCGGTACGATGAACGAGATAGCCTATTAAATCTTGTAACTCCATGTAAAACACCCTCTATGAAATTTATATGCTATAGCATTTATATTAGTGAAGCCTTTAAAAATTGTCAAATCAACTATCTGCTTGTTTAAAATCAATCCCTGACAAAATATATGGAACTGCTGATTTGATAAACTTCTCTGATGATATGTGCGAACTATTTTTTCTCCACTCAACAGAAGCTCCGTGAATTCCCCAGCTTAAAAAAACAGCTGTGACCTTCAGAATTTGCTTTTCGACATTTGTATATTGATTGATTAACAATTGATAAAAAATAATTTCAAGCTGTTCCCTCACAATAGGAGCAAGTTCAGTTTCATATTCTACTTGGCAGCGGTTATGCAGAGATTGTTGAAAATTCGTTAATGCTTTAAAAATATTGATGATCGTATCTTCATCTAGTTTACGATGATTGAAATGAATACTTTCTAAATTAATCGATAATACTTCTGACAGCGTCTTATCCAGCAAATCATATTTATCCTCAAAATGATAATAAAACGTCGCTCGGTTGATCATAGCTTCTACCGTGACATCTTTGATCGTAATATCCTTAAATTCCTTTTTCGATGAAAGTTTAATAAAAGACTCCATGATTAACTTACGCGTTCTTAAAACCCGAGGGTCTGTCTTTGGCTGCGTCATCTTATCCCTCCTCCTTTTTCAACACATCTATCAATCTGTTGGATAAACAACAAATTGAAGAAATTATTGGTGTTGGTCTCACTCATTGTGTCTTAAGATCTAATTGTAATGCAAATGATTGATTCAAACAAATATAGGGAATAGCGTTTCCTGCAAAATTTGAGGAGGTAAATGAAATTGAAAAACAATGAGATGTTTTGTGATATAGAAACAGGTGTATGTGGTGTAGGTGAAGAAGAGGATATCCAGGTGATTGATTTTCAACAATCTAAAAAATCTATTACGCTCTATTATGTAACAGACCCAATTTGTTCGCATTGCTGGGCAATTGAACCTGTCCTGCGTCGATTTAAAGAGCAATTTGGACATTATTTTCATTTCCAGACTGTGTTGGGTGGACTGTTAGAGAAATGGCATGGTGGTCCAATTGATCCTGCAAATGGAATTTATAAGCCTGCTGATGTTGCTGGTCACTGGAGAGAGGTTGGAGAATATTCTCGCATGCCAATTGATGGTTCCTTAATGATTGACAATCCTGTTCAATCCTCCTACCCGCCCTCTCGCGTGTTCAAAGTGATTCAAAAACATCATGATGATGCACTAGCCTATACTTTTTTACGCCGTGCAAGAGAAGCGCTATTTGCCTTCAATCAAAATATATCGGATATCACGGTGTTAATTGATATCGTCAACGACCTTGGACTTAACGGAGATGTGATTGTCCATGAAGCGGGGCTGCCTAGCGGCCAGGAATTATTAGATCAAGATTTTACTCTTGTTCGAGACCTTGGTGCTAGAGGTTTCCCAACGATTATCTTCGTCAACGAAGAAGATAAAGGAGTCAAAATCACGGGTGGCCGCTCATTTGAAGTCTATGTTGAAGGATTAAAGCAAGCTTTAAACACTGAAGAACTTGAACCGAAAAAGCGCCCAGCTGTTTCTATCCTGCTCGAAAAAGAAAAACTTCTATTTTCTAAAGAAATTGAAGTAATGTACGATGTTGACCAATCAGATGTACGGTCTTTTATGAAGAAAGAACTTCCGCAGCAGCAGTATCAAATGAAAGAAGTGCTGGGAGAACTGTATTTTACAACTTCGACATAAGGAGAATGACGATGGCACATTTATTACAGATGGATTTTAAGATGAAGGGCCCTTTCGGTGATGAAATGGCAAAAGAGTTTTCTGATTTAGCGAAAAGTATAAATGAGGAAGACGGATTCATATGGAAAATATGGACGGAGAATCCCGAGAAGAATGAGGCTGGCGGAATCTACTTATTCGAAACAAAAGAAGCAGCTGAAAACTATCTTGAGATGCATTCTAAAAGAATCACTAGCTTTGGAATAACAGACATCAACGCTAAAATCTTTAACATAAATGCTCCTCTTACTCATATCACAAAAGGTCCATTAAAAACTCTTCAAGGTTGATACACGAAAAAAGAGCGGCTGATGGCTGCTCTTTTTTTCGTGTGATTTCATCGATTTATCCACTTTACATTTTCTTTTTTCTCTTCATTGACAACGAGCTGGAAGACATCAGGTCTTGAATAATGTCCTACGACATCGAAGTCAAATTGACTAGAAGAAATATCACGCAAATCAAGATCTGCCAGCAGTATCTCTTCCTGACCATAGACAGGTTCTTTTATATATTCGCCTAAAGGACCGACGATTGCACTCCCCCCTCGGCACATCTCATCAGGAGAAGATGCTAATTCATCATAGCAGGCTAAATCTTTAGGATACATCTCTTTATTCACATATTGATTACAAGATAGAACGAAGCACCGGCCTTCTGCGGCAATATGGCGAATCGTTGATTGCCATAGCTCCCTGGAATCTGCCGTAGGGGCTATATAGATTTGGACGCCTTTTGCATACATCGCTGCTCTAGCTAATGGCATATAGTTTTCCCAGCAAATTAAAGCGCCTATTTTACCATACGGTGTATCGAAAACCGGCAGTGTGCTGCCATCCCCTTCTCCCCATATGAGTCGTTCAGAACCAGTCGGCTTTAGTTTACGGTGCTTTCCAAGTAAGGTTCCATCTGGTCCGAAAAACAATACGGAACAATATAAAGTCCCGCGGCTTGATTCATCATCTCTTTCAATGACACCAATGACGAGATAGACACCAGCCTTACTTGCTGCTTCTCCCAATCTGTCTGTCGTTTGACTAGGAACTGGAACTGAATTTTCTAAGTAACGAAGCCAGTCCTTTCTTCCTTCTGGAGAACGGCTTCCTACAGTGGCGCCAAATGCTAGTCCTCTTGGATAAGCAGGTATAAAAGCTTCAGGAAATACAACAATATTGGCTCCTTTTTCTCCAGCCTCAAGTGTTAACGATATGGCTTTTTCAGTACATGCTTCTCTATCCATAATGACAGAAGCAGCTTGCACAACAGCAACTCTACATGTTGACATCTTACCCCCTCCTTATTCTCAGTGTAAAAATAAACGTTTATCATGTACAATATATCATCATCATAATGAGTATGCCTTATTGGAATAATGGGAGGATAAAATGAACATACGGGACTTTGAAATTTTTAAAACAATTGCGGATTGTGGAAGTTTTTCAAGAGCAAGTGAAAAGCTTTTTATCGCCCAGCCTTCCCTCTCTAAAACCATTCAAAAATTAGAGAAAAAACTGGGAGTCATCCTTTTTGATCGATCAAATCGAATTTTTAGGTTAACGGATGAAGGAGAGCTTGTATATGAAAAAGCGATTGCGGTGCTGCAGCAAATGAATGAGCTGCAAATGGAGCTGGGTGATACCGACACGCATATTCGCGGCCATTTAAAGATCGGTCTGCCACAAATAATTGGAACCTTTTTCTTTTCCAAAGTGGCAAAGGCTTTTACTAAAAAGCATCCAGATGTGACGCTCGAAATAATTGAAGAGGGCGGCTTACATGTAGAAAAACTCGTTGAGAAAGGCGAAGTAGATGCGGCCTTTGTTGTCATACCTGCGCAAAGTCATGAATTAGAAGAACAACTCATATTTGAAGCGCCATTTGTAGCTTGTGTACCAAAAAATCACGCTTTAAAAGATGAACAACAGCTCTCACTCGAACAGCTTAAAGAGGATAACTGGATATTGTTTGATTCTTCATTTGCGTTGAGTCAAGTGATTTTAGAAAGCTGCCGTAAGGAACATTTTGTTCCCAACATCGCTTACAGCACAACACAATGGGATTTGCTTTTGACATTAGTTCGTGATGAACTTGGAGTGGCGATCCTTCCAAGTCCTTTAACGGATATGTACAGAGAGGACATTTGTGTAAAACCAATTAGCAGTCAATATATTCCTTGGAAAATTGGCATTGTTGTGAAGAAAGATCGATATAAAACACGTGCTTTGAAGGCTTTTTTAAAAATCGTTGCGGATATCTATTCTGGGGAACAGAAATAGAAACAAATAAAAAATCATCCTTCTTAGTTTCTCCATGATAGCACCGTTCAGCCATGCAATAGACATAAGACCATCAGGTCATCACTTTCTACTCGTTTTCTTAATCAAGTCCACGCCATCGTATGACAGACTTTCCACATGTACAGGCTTTTGCAGAATGTAATGATCAAAAAATGAATGTGAAATACACATTTTGATATAAGCGCTTTTCAAAACGATGACCGCTCTCTTTATGTTTCTAGCTTTATGATATAATAACTTGTCAGTGCCAACCGCTTAGTGAAACCGAAATGAACTTGCTGGAAGGTATTCATCATTGGAAAAGATTCTGAAGAAATGATAGGTGATCACAATGAGAAGGCTTGAGTCTGGAATGTAGTAGACAACGAAATATTTTCTGATATTGTCAGGTATGAACATGAAACGATAAGCGGAACGACGATCAACAACTCGAATGTTCATTCACCTATATTTTGGAGCTGTTACCTGCGTCATCTTGTATTTAATACGTGTGATCTGACGAATGCGAGATTCTTTGCAGATAGTACGATTGATCATTGTACGTTTATTCGTTCCGATTTGCGTTCTGTTGGAATTGCTAGAGACGAGGCTGTTTTTACGAATTGCGAATTTTCCTCCTGTGATATGAGAGGAATGACATTGGAAAATGCTGCGTTTATCAACTGTACATTTTATCAATGCAGGTTTAATGATCGCGTTTTACAAGCAGCGAATATCGTAAATTGTACCTTTACCGGTAAGCTGGTGGATATAACGTTTGAGGGAAATGGTAAACAAAAGCTGATTGCCAATTTTGAAAACTGCATTCTTGACGGTGTTCGCTTTACAGGCTGTGACCTGTCGCAATGTATTCCGCCAGCTTCCAAAAACCATCTATATGTTGAAAAGGTCTCCGCGCGTGTCAAACAGGCATTGCTGAAGATAAATCATGACCCTCATCTTTTTGAAGAGGATCGCAAAGTACTGGTACGCAGCCTGCGCAAGCTTGAGCATATGGAACAATATATTTTTAATACGGCGCATATGGAGAACATACATGGGGCTGATTTTGTGGAGCGATTTTTCAGTTATCTGGAATGTAACAAAGAGAACGCTTGATGCGTCCCTCTTCCTGCTAAGTCTAGGTCGTACATCAACTTCTAGTATATTTGAGTGGAATCAGTTCCCCGATTTTCACTTTGACTAGTTCGCCATCTATTTCTATGATGACAAAACATTCTGGTCCGAAATCTGAAATGAGCTCTCTGCAGATGCCGCAAGGGCTTACGACCCTCAATCTTCTATCCTCTTCATCTGAATATGGATGTCGAACGGCAACAATTGTATCAAAATCTTTATATCCATTCGATAAAGCACTGCCAATTGCAATGGCTTCTGCACAAACCGTTACCCGTCCGATATACGCTTCTATATGGACAGCCGAGATCATTTCTCCTGTTTTCATGCGGATAGCGGCTCCTACATGGTGTTTATCCTCTTCATAAAGGCTCGTAATCTTCTTTTTTGCTTCGTCTATTAACTCTACATCTTTTGGAGTAAGATCAAATGTGTGCATTGTGTTCCCTTCGCCCTTCTATGCTTGTTTTGAATATACTGATCTATTATACCAAACTTTAGAAAATGGGCGGTTCCGCAAGATGAAGAATGGATACAAAAAGCTGATTTTTGTGACCATCAGCTTTTTCGTTATGCTCTTTTATAGCGGGCATACATATAATGAATGATTTTTGTGATGACAGAGGTACACATGCATAAAAAGGTCATGACCACGACCCAATACATATTTGACATGTCAAACCCAGTATAGGCAAATATGAAAATAGTGGAGACTGCAAATGTGATAATAAGAACGATGTAAACTCGTTTAAAGATGCAGTAGCCAACAATCCCCCATATCAAAGATAACAAAGGCAATGTAAATAAGATCAGCGCCATGGGATGAAGAAAGAAAACACTCATCATGTCACTCTCCTTTATGAACCGATGAAGAACCGAATATGTATCATATTAATAGGAAATCCGCACGTTGTAAACAAAAATTGGAATTTAAGGAATGTTTAATCTGAGGCGGATTGACATTCTAAATGTATGTCATGTTGAATGGAAAAAGACTGCTTTCAGTAAGCAGCCCATTTCGCTAAGCTTTCAAATATTCAAGCCGGAGCATTTTGATATGTGAAAAGAGAATCTAACTATTTATCACCTGAATGATTTTTTCCTGAGCGTCTTGTGCCTCAGGGATTGGCATGACGACAAATACATGCAGCATTTCTGGATAAACAAAGGTTTTCATGTCAATTCCTTGTTCTGCTAGCTTTTCATCAAGTTTTAGTGCATCTGGATATAAAATATCATGTGTTCCAATAAAATGAGTGATCTTCGCAAGACCGTTAAAGTCACCGTGAATCGGACTGATTAATGGGTCAGTTACCTTTTTATCTGCTGCCCACATTTTTGTAATGACATCTATTCCTTCTGGCGCTAGAATGGGATCTTTATCGGCATATTCAAATATAAGAGGATTGCTTAAACTCATATCAACACATGCAGATAATAAAATGATATCCTTCGGCTGCGGCAGACCTTCCATCTTTAAGAGGTGCGCAAGGCCAAGAGAGATATTTCCGCCCGCTGAATCACCCATGATCGTTAATTGATCGGTACTCTCAACCGTTTTTAGTATTTCTTTATATAGATTTAGAATTTTTGGATAGGTATCTTGGTAGCTGTAATGAGGTAATTTAGGGTAAATAGGAGCGATGACTTTGGCGTTAAGGGACCTAGCCATTTTATCCATGTACCACCAATGGAAATCGAGAGGCTGGTTTACCCAGGCACCACCATGTATATATAAAATCACCTTTTGTTTTTGCGACATTTGGTCATTCAATGTGAAAACCTGCATTCCTTCGAAAGTCTGCTCCTTTATCTCACTCTTTAATTTCACATCGTCTCCGATTGCATAAGGCTTTATATTTTCTATTTGAGACAGAAGATTTTTGGTTTTTTCGACACTAGCAAAACTCTCTTTATTACTTTGGGACGTGAATAATGTTTCAAATTGAATACTTTCTTCAGAACGTTCTCCATTAAAAATGTCGATACTCATTTTGTTTTCTCTCCTTTAAGTAGATATGTTTATTCGTCATCCTCATTCATCACACGAAATGATTTGAGATACACTTGTACTTCTTTCTCAGGAGTCTTTAATAAGTTAGATAAAAGGTCTTGTATGAGACGGAGACTGTTAATTTTCTTTTCAATTTCTTCATGTTTTTGATGTACAATTCTTTTTAAAGTATCAAGTTCTATGTCTTGACTCAGCATTTCCAATATTTCTTTTATTTCCTTTAGTGAATAACCCAATGATTTGGCATCTTTGATCAATTGAATTTTCACAATATAATCTTCTGTGTATCGTCTATAACCGTTCGAACGGCGTCTCGGGACAGGTAAAATGTTGTGTTCTTCATAGTAACGAATTGCGGCAGGGCTTATTCCTGTTTGTTTGGCAAGTTCTCCTCTAGTCATCAACTCCGTCGTTACTCCTTTTTCGTGATTTTGTCTTTCTATATTTACATTATAAAGGTTGAAGTATACTTCAAGGTCAAGATACGTTTTCTTAAAAAACAAAACACCATCGCATGCAGCCGGTTAAGGCGCCCTGAGATGGTGTTTTACATCATTCAATTTGCTTTTATAGGTCTTCTCCATTTGATGCGATTACATTTTTGTACCAGAAGAATGAGTCTTTGCGGTAACGATTCAGTGTACCATTTCCTAGGTCGTCTTGATCCACATAGATCAAACCATAGCGTTTCGTCATTTGAGATGTTCCGCAGCTGATTAAGTCAATGCAGCCCCAAGGTGTGTACCCCATTAAGTCAACACCTTCTTTTACGGCTTCTTTCATCTGTTCAATATGTTTTTTCAAATAATCAATTCGATAATCATCGTGTATTTTTCCGTCTTGTGTCAATGTATCCCTTGCACCAAGTCCATTTTCACAAACAAATAAAGGCTTTTGGTATCTGTCATACAGTTTAATTAATGAAATGCGCAGACCCATTGGATCGATCGGCCAATCCCATTGTGATAATTCCAAGTGTTCATTTTTAATCGGACTGTCAAACGTACCCGCTAGCTCAGCTGCATCTTCACGTGCTTCTGCTACATGGGACATATAGTAGCTGATCGCAACAAAATCAACAGTGCCTTCTTTTAAAATTTGTTCATCCTGCTCTTTAATATCCAGCTTGATTTGATTATCAGCAAAGTATTTCACCATGTATGTTGGATATTCGCCTCTAGCTTGAACATCAGGATAGAACATATTCAATTGATTCGATTTGACTGCCTGCAGCTGATCCTCTGGTTTTGTTGTTTTTGCATAGGCTTCAATCTGGTTAATCATACAGCCAATTTGGACATCTGGAATGATTTCCTTCGCAGCCTTCACTGTTAAGGCACTTGCCACAAATTGATGATGAGATGCTTGGTAAGCAGCTTGTAATTTATGGTCTACTAGATCCTCTAAAATTCCAGCACCTGTATAAAGGCTATTGAGGTTCATATTCATTTCATTAAACGTAATCCAATATTTCACTTTGTTTTTATATCTTTCTAAAATCGCACGTGCGTATTTTTCGAACAATGGGACAAGCTCTCTACTCATCCATCCATTATATTTTTCTGTTAAAGTAATCGGCATTTCATAATGAGACATCGTTACTAGCGGTTCAATTCCATATTTCGCACATTCATCAAATACTTTATCGTAAAAAGCCAATCCTTCTTCATTCGGCTTGTCCTCTAAGCCTGTTGGAAAGATTCTTGCCCATGAGATAGACAAACGAAATACTTTAAATCCCATTTCTGCAAATAGTGCAATATCTTCTTCATAACGATGATAAAAATCAATTCCGCGTCTTTTTGGGAAATCAAATGCATCAGGATTTTCCTTGTACTTGTTTAGTTCAGCTGAACTCACATCGAATGTAAAGTTGTTCACTTTTCCTTGTGCGTAAGGATCTTTATATGCAGCGAAGTCTGAAGTTGACAGCCCTTTGCCGCCTTCTAAATATGCACCCTCTATTTGATTGGCAGCGGTTGCGCCACCCCATAGAAAATTATCTGAAAATCCTTTTTTTAATTCTTTCATTTCAATCATCCCTTCTATTTTGATTAATGAATGAGCATTAAGAGTTTATTTTCTCCTGCGTTGACATAAGAGTCACCTGTATAGATAACATCCAGGTACTTCGAGGAATTAGTGACGATGATAGGTGTCACGACATCTAATCCTTTTGATTGAATTCCTTCTATATCAAATGATAATAAATGATCCCCGATGTTGATTTCATCTCCTTCTTCCACCAATACCTCAAAGAATTGACCATTTAGGCTGACGGTATCAATCCCTACATGTATTAATAATTCAACCCCATCATCTGAAACCAAACCTATTGCATGTTTAGTAGGTGTAACGGTCACAACTTTTCCGGCAAACGGCGCTTGTACCACCCCCTTATCAGGTATAATCGCTACTCCCTTGCCCATCATTTCGCTTGAAAAGACGGCATCATTTACGTCAGATAAAGGAACGACTTTACCAGTTATAGGTGCTTGTATTTCATAAGGATTTACTTGTCTGGCAGCTTGTTGATTGACTGCATTTTCTGGATATTTAGATGGCTTTCCCTGTTTTTCCGGCTGCCCTTCATCCTTTGTGGCAGGTTCATTGAAGCCAAGAAACATAGTGGCAAGCAGTGAGACCAAAAAGCTCAGCACTATTCCAATTAAAGCCAGCTGGAAATTATTTGTGCCTTTCATAATATAGGTTGGCAGAGATGTAACACCTGGAATTGAAAATGCTGTCGTTTTGACTGAGAATAAACCATAAAAACATCCGCCAACTGCGCCGCCTATTAATGAAGCATAGAAAGGCTTTTTCAATCTCAGTGTTACGCCATAAATGGCTGGTTCTGTAATTCCAAAGAAACTCGGAAGCAATGTTGATAACGCCAAAGACCTTGTTTCTACTCGTTTTGTGCGAATGATGACCCCTAAAACGGCACCTGCTTGTGCCATATTGGCAATAAAGTTCATCGGAAGCAGCATGATATCGTAGCCAACTTTTTCAAAGCTGGCAAACGTGCTTGGGAAGAATGCGTAATGCATCCCAGTTAGCACAATTAAAGGCATGAGGCCTCCCATTAATAAACCTGCAATCGGCCCAGCAAAATGGAATAAAGAAGTGAAAAAGATATCTAAATACTGACCGAAAACGTTTCCAATAGGCGCTATGAAAGCTAGTGTAAGAGGCGCCGTGATCATTAAGCTCAGTACCGGTGTAAACACGATGCTTAAGGATTTTGGAATCACTTTCGTTATCCACTTATCAATAAAGCTAAGGAGCAGCACTCCTAAAATAATCGGTAAGACAGAAGAAGTATAATTATTTAATGGGATACTCAATCCTAAAAAACTAAGTGGATCTGCCCCTTTTGCTGCACCTTCCACCATCGTTGGGTACAATAAAATCCCAGCGAGTGCCATCGCAAGAGATTCTCGTGTTTTAAATTTCTTCGCTGCAGAATACGCAATGAGGAAAGGTAAAAAGTAAAAGACAGCATTTGAAAAGATTTGAAGTACAGCATAGGTAGAGCTTTTTTCCGTCATCCAGCCTAAACTAACGAACAAAGCCATGATCCCTTTTATCAATCCACTACCCACAATCGCCGGCAAAATCGGTGTGAAAATCCCGCTAATGACATCGAATACGACTTCGATTGGATTCATTTTTGACGTATTTTTAGCAGGAGTAGAATCATTGCTGCTCTCTCCAATCAGATGGTCGATTTCCTCATAGACTTCTGCAACCTTTGCTCCAATAATGACTTGGAATTGTCCGCTTTGGAATTGCGCTCCCAGCACACCGTCTACTGTTTTCAGTTCATCTACTTTCACCTGTTTTTCATCGTTGATATTAAATCTCAGCCTCGTAATACAATTCCAGCTTTGAGATATATTACCGGTTCCACCGATTAATTTAATAATTTCTTGCGCCAATTCTTTGTTTCCCATGTCTTCACCCCTTCATTTTCACAAAAAAAACCTAAACAAAATCCACCATTAGAAAGACTTCTAAATGGAGATTTGTTTAGGTTAATGCTTTTTCATAACACGCCTAAAAGAAATCATTTATTTTGTTGATGTTTCTTTGTAATTCTTTCAATATGAATGACTAGAAAAACAAGTTCGTCTTCCGTGACATTCCAATTGAATTCCCGCTTTAACATTTCTTTAATAATTAAACCGCATGCATAGCTCTTCATATACCGATCCTGAATTAATTCTTTTAATGAATCATCCATTTGCTGCGGCGGTTGATTTGTTTCTTGTCTGACAATAAAATATCTCAAATGAGTGATAAACCTCGAATAATCTATTGATGATTTATCTAACACCATCTCGAAAATGTTTTGAATAATCTTAACGATTTCCTTCGTGAGATGGGTCATTTTGATCGTATCTCCCATAGACTGACCATCTATTTGAGCGTTTACAAAATGAAGGGCAATGAGTGAAGCCTCTGTATCATGAAAAGTAATCCCCATCATTTTTTGAATAATTTTAAGTGCTTTTTTCCCAATTTGATATTCTTGAAAATATAGATGTGGAATTTCCCATACAATTGGGTTTTCATATTCCATTTTTTCTTGATGCCTTTGAATAGAAAAGGTAAGATGATCAGATAGCGAAAACAGCATGCTGGAACCTAATTTTTTATTCAACATCTCTTCGCCCATATGAATGATTTTTTCAGTTAATAAAAGGATATCAGTTGGGATAGCGGCAAGTTGAGATTCTAATGGAGACGTCTGATCAGAATAAAATGTCTTACTGACAGCGCTCTCATCAAGTGTATCACCCTTTTTCTTCTTAAAGCCTATTCCTGTACCAAAAACAACTACTTCATTTTGAGTGTCTGTTAGAGCTAATACGATATTATTGTTTAAAACTTTAACGACGGTGAACATGTTCATCCCACCTTACCTAAAACTGCTAAAAAAGCATAAAAAAACACCAAAATCTCAGCAAACAACGTACAAATGTACAACATGTTTACCTGACTTGGTGGTGCCTGATGATATCAGTAACACTCCTGCATCGGTTACGACTTTATTGTAAACACAGGATAAACCAAAGTCAACTATTTTTTTCGGTAAAATAGATTTAAATACCTATATTATAGTATGTCGTTTATAAATTATTTTAAAAGGTAAACATTTTTAAGGTTGCTGTAAGGTTCAGATTAATACGGATTAAGGTTGAGGTAGTACAATGTGTTTGTAGTGAATAAATCATAGAGGTGAAACGTTTTGAGAGAAAATAAAGTCTTGTCATCATTATGTTACTTCAGTATCTTTTTCGCACCATTTTTGTTCCCAATTATCGTCTATTTCTTAGGTCAGGACGAAGTGAAATATCATGCGAAAAAATCATTATGGACGCATGTCATACCTTATTTGATTTTTGGTATTGGCATCCTTGGTTCAGGTTTACTTGGTAAAAAAGATATCAGCCATGCGGGGCCTTTCTTAATTGCGACATATGCAGTGACATTCCTTGTTGCCATCTACTTCTTCATTTGGAACATTGTGAAAGGCATCAAAGTATTTTCAGAATAAATAATTAGGTGAAAAAACGGTTCTGTTGTTGATCAGAACCGTTTTTTTGTCTATTTTTATGCTGGTAGTTGGATGTCAATTGTTGTTCCTTTTCCTACACTGCTGCGGATCGTGATATCCCCGCCGTGCTTGACGATAATATCCTTTGCAATGGCCATCCCAAGACCAGAGCCTGCATGCGAAACTCCTGTATTCGTCCCTCTGTAATAGCGGTCAAACACTTTTTCCAGCTCTGCCTCTTCTATTCCTCTGCCGTTGTCTTGAATCGTAATATGGGTTCTTTCTTTTTGTTCAAGCTGTACAATAATCGTCACATCAGGATCATTGTGAACGAGGGCATTTAAAATCAGATTGGTGACCGCTCTTCGTATGAGGATTTTATCAATATTCAGCATGAGCTTGTCTTCATTCGTTTGAAGCTCAATCGTCTGATCGGCATATCTTGAATCGTTTAAAATATCAATTAACGTTTCCCGCAGCAGTGACACGATGTTGACCAGCTCTTTATTGAGCATGACGCCGTTATTTTTCAGCCTTGTCGTTAAATTTAGATCCTCCATGACATCTTTGATATACAATGATTTATTCTCAATGATGCCCGCGTAATGTCTGATGTCTTGCTTTGAAAGAGGATACTTTGGGTCTTTCATGATTTCTGCATAGCCTTGAATAGAAGCGAGCGGCGTTTTAATATCATGAGAAATATGGCTGATCCATTCTTCACGCATTTGCTCTAGTTTGTCTTTTTCTTTTTTGCTTGAAGCGAGCTGCTCTGATAAGTGATTGACATTATAGAAGACATCTTTATAAATTCCTTTAGCAGGCAGATTTGTCGTGTAATCTCCGTTTGCCAGCCGCTGGATGTTATGAATGGCACGGCCGAGCGGTTTTGTGAGCTGCCGGCTGAATAAGTAACCAATGAGTAACGCTATAATGGCATCAATTGATAATAAAATCATCGTCCCGATATTGAATCTTGTTACTAAATCCTTCGTGTCAAACGAGAATAGGTATTTTCCAATGGAAGGGTCTTTAAATCCGATAAAGTAACTGTATTCTTTGCCCTTTACTTTTTTTCCGCCAGCATAAATAGTCGATAATAATTGCTTATCTTTATATTTATGTAAGTTCACGATGTCTATCGGTGTATATTTATTCTTTAATCCTTTAGGTGCCTGCGCATGATACACGTCCTGTCCATTTTCGTCTAAAATTTGAATCCATGCATTCTGTTGTTTTAAGGCTTTCTGCCCTTCTTTGTTTACGGTTATCCCTTGACCAGAAAAAGAGATGTATTGTTCAAATGATCTTGTAAAGGTTTCAGGCGTATTTTCCTCGTTATGCTGGCTGTTTGCCTGAAGTACGAGCCAAATCATAAATACGAATAAGTTGATAAAGACCGTGATTATGGTCACGATAATGACAGAGACCATATATCTGCCTGTTAATCGCCATTTCATCCTTACGCATCCTTTACAACAAATTTATAGCCAAGCCCTTTGACTGTGACGAGAAACTCTGGTGTTGACGGGGAATTTTCTATTTTTTCCCGAAGTCTTCGGATATGAACCATCACTGTATTGTCAGAACCGAAGAAGTCTTCCCCCCAAACAGTTTGATAAAGTGTTTCTTTACTGATGATGCGGTTCGGATGCTGCAAGAAGTAAGTCATCAGCAGAAGCTCTTTCGGCGTGAGCTCAATGACCGCGCCGTTTTTCGTCAGTTCTGCTTGCTGCTCGTTTAATTCAAACGGCCCTTTTTTGATCACGGGATCGGCTTGAGATGACTGCAAGTATGAGAGCCGTCTCAGCTGCGCTTTCACCCGGTAGGCGACTTCCTTTGGGCTGAACGGTTTTGTAATGTAGTCATCCCCGCCGATAGCAAGTCCTACAATTTTGTCTGATTCCTCTCCCTTTGCTGATAAAAAGATAATCGGAACATGGGAGGTCTCTCTGATTTGTCTGCAAATATCATAGCCTTCACCGTCTGGCAGCATAATATCAAGTATGACAAGATCGGGCTGTTCTTGATGAAATTTCGTGAGCCCATCACGGGCAGTTGAAGCTGTTATAACGCGATCAATGCCTTCTCTTGTTAATACTGTGTTGATTAATTCCAAAATTTCTTTTTCGTCATCGATCATTAATACTTTGCTTTGATGCTTTGGCATACATTGATCACTCTCCTGAAGTCATTGCCATTATTATACCCAATGTAAGAACATAGTGAAAAAATCAACTTCCTATTTGCATAAAAAAAGCCAATTTTCTTTTGAAATAAGAAAATTGGCTTTTGGTGATTCAATTGATTTTTTAGCGTTTGACTACAAATGTTGTCACACTTTGAGCCGGGAGATGAGCCCAAAATTGATTACCTGATATATTTAAGTCTGTACCCGGCTGAAGGTTGCTGTTGCTGCTCGTAATCCATCTTGATGCTTGTGAAGCAGTTCCATTTTGCATCACAAAGTGCTGATTGACTCCTGTATTGTTTTTGTTAATCGCGACAATGACGACCTGATTGTTTCCTTTGTAGGCAGATACGAAAACATTTGGTTCAGGACTTTTCGTTGCATCAATTCTGACGTATCCTGGGCGTACAAATTTGGAGAAATGCGCCATGTTGTAACCGCGTTTACTGATCAGGCCATCTTCCTTCATAGGGCCGTAGGATCTGCGGATGTACCACCAAACATATGCCTGAAAGTCCCCTTCTACCATCGAATGGTGAATATGCTCTGAAACCCCTAATGCCTCAGGCCAGCGGTCCGCTGAATTGTTATCGCTGTTCGGGTAGTAGACCTCTGTCATCCAAAGCTCCTTCCCCCCTCCTTTTTGTTTGAACAGAGGATACGGAAGCTGGCTGATTTGGGTTCCGTACAAATGGGCTCCGAGAATGTCCATATTTCCTAGCGCCTGCGGATCATTTAAGATAGGATCTGATATATTTTTAAGGTATTGAAAGGATTCTGGTGCAATCACGCGGGCATTAATGGAGCCGGCATTTTCTCTCATGAAACGCAGGATTTCCTGAGGAGTCCACCAAGTCCATTCATGTGCATAATCGGGCTCGTTTTGTACTGATATCGCATAGAGATTGACGCCATTATTTTTCATATACGTCACAAAATCGTTCAGATGCTGAGCATATGCAGCGTATTGATTGTATCTCAGACGCTTTGCAGTTGTACCATTACGGTTGAAAGTCTCGACCATATGGCTTGGAGGATTCCAAGGTGAAGCGATCACTAAAGCTCCATGCTCTATTGCTCTTTTGGCTGTGGCGACCTCTCTGTGCCAATTATTTCTGTTCTCATCTACAAAAATTCTTAGAATGGAAAACCCTAATTGATTCTGCCCATTGCCAAAGGCGGTTTCCCTTTGAGGTGCGGTCAAATCACCAATCCAAGCCGGGTGGTTCATTCCGCCAAAGCCACGAATCACTTGTCTTTCTGCATTGATATTAATATTGGCATCTGCTGCTGAAACTTCAGTGACGCCAGGTCCGATGAACATGACAGACAGCATGGTGAAGCAGATCAATAAAGTACAGATTGGTTTTTTGATCATTGACATCAAATTTTTCCACTCTCCTATCATTTTGTCATCCTTTGTTATTGAGTAAACCGCCAGGAATCAAACTGAAATAGGTTTGAACCTGTTCCAGTAAAGACAAAAAATACGTTGTGCACGCCAGCTGCTCCGTTTACTGTCGTTTCTACTTCTCGCCAATTGTTTGTTCCGCCTGTGGAAGGGACATTTAGTGTCCCGACGAGTCTGCCGTCAGGGTTTCCGAGGCGTACTTCTATTTTTCCGCCTGCATTTGATGCTACATTCGCTTTAAATGTTCTTGCGCCGTTTGATCCGAAATCGACGTTACTGGCAGCAACCCAATCTCCGTTTTGAATGTTTGTGACATGCTGGTTATTGACCGGTCCGCCTGGAGCTGAAGAGGCCTCTGTCAAAATGCGTCCATTCCATGCGAATGTTTCAGCTTCTACCCGCTGATAAGGATTCAGATTGGAAAGCTGTTTGACCCCTTCAAAATTGGCTGCAACCTCTCGAAGGGAGCCGTCAGCATTATGCACAAGCTTATTTATATGTGGAGATCTGTAGCCTTTTCCTGCCCCGTATAAGGCAGAGCTGACCGTTTGGGTATGATACACGACATACCACTCGTTTTTAAAATTGAACACAGCATGATGGTTGTTACCGCCTCCACCGAAAAATGCACCCGGATTTTTCAGGAAGTGCCCTCTATACGTAAAGGGACCCATCGGATTTGAGCTCGTCATATAACCGATCTCACCAGGTGGTTTATCTGCTGGGTGGGAGCCGCCAAAGTTGATGCAATAGGAATAGTAATAGGTTCCGTTATACTTATGCATCCCTGAGTCTTCAAACATAAAAGGAGCATCAATGGTCGAGGCGCTGCCCACAACACTTGTCATATCAGGCCCTAGTTTTAAGACTCTTGCTGTTTTAGGATTGGCCCATTGTCCCTGCGTTGGATTAGAACCGCCTGGTACGCCTCCACCGGCATATAAATACCCAGTGCCGTCATCATCTACAAAAACGGCTGGATCAAACAGCCATACAACCCCAGACATTCCTGGTGTATTTGGTGTGACGAGCGCTTTTCCGATAGGATCTGTCCATGGGCCGATTGGGGAGTCTGCTGTCAGAACACCAATTCCTCCGCCGCTGTTCGCGAAATAAAGGAAAAATTTATCTTTCCCATTGATTTTTTTCACCGCTGCTGATGGAGCCCAGGAAGCACCTGCCCATTTAGCGATCCCTTTGCCGCCATTTGCTCCATTTGCACCGGCTACTGGAATCGCGCCATGATCTGTCCAGTTCACCATATCTGCTGAAGAGATGACGAAGACCCTATTCAAATTGGCAAAAGAATTATCCTTAATCGTTCCGTTGCTGTGATATTCATAGTCATCACTCGACATATAAATGTACACTCTTCCGTTATAGGTGAGCGCAAACGGATCAGCGCCCAAGTGGTGGTCTATGAGCGGGTTTGCATTTCCTACACGTTTTGCAATTGTTGTGCTTGCCGCACTCGCATCATATACCGGTAAAAAGCTCAGTACCAAAGCAAAAATCAATAAACCAACGCCGCACTTCATCCTCGTCCTCATCGTTTCATTTCCTCCTGTTTTCATCTTCCTAATATTGGGGTTTAGGCCCAATTTCAAAATATGTTGATAGATACTGATGAAGAATGAATAGAAAGAATGATTTCTAGGGCAAATCCTTGCTGGAATCACGATGAAAACCCTTACTTTTTGACTAGAAGACAACAAAAAATGCAGTCTCCCATGATGGAGCTGCATTTTTTCTTTTTTGTAATGAAAAAGAGACTGCTTTCAGCAGCCTCTTCTTTTGAATTGATTATACTTTTTCAGGGACAAATGATTGATGATAAAAGGCTGGACGTTCTTGGAGATGGATTGGTGTTGTCTCACCAGTTGCCTTTGCTTTAAGACAAGCATCTGCTGTTACGGCAGCTACATATCCATCCCAAGCAGTAGGTCCATTTACTTCTCCTTTTAAGGAGGAATTGATCCAATCCTGCAATTCTTCGTCATAGGCTGCCTTAAATCGATGCTGCCAGTCTGTTAAGATATTTGTAGATCGTGTTGCCTGACTATGCAAAACGACACTGGCAGGATCAGGAAGACTTGCAATCCCTTTTTCACCGACAATTTGACACTGAATGTCATAGCCGTACTGACAATGAACGAATATTTCGCCATTGATGATGGTCCCTTGTTGCGTCTTCATGATCACTATTAAAGGATCTTGTAAGTGCTCAGCAGCTTGCTGCGTTTTTTTAGGTGCAATGACTTGTACGGATACGTATTCATCATTTAGTAACCAGCGGTGGACATCGATTTCATGAATGAATGTATCGACAATTGACATATCTCCTGTATATGTGTCAGGGACGGTTTGGTTTCTATGTGCAGCATGAATTATTAATGGTTCACCTACTTGTCCTTCATCCAGTACTTGTTTTAAAGCGCGATATCCCGAATCGTACCGGCGCATATATCCAACCTGTACGAGTAATTTCCCTTTCTTCATTTCAGCCTCGACTATACGAATGCAGCCTTCTGCTGTGGTTGCAAGTGGTTTTTCACAAAAAACAGGTTTATTAGCTTCAATAGCAGCTAACACATATTCTTCATGTGTCGGCCCCCATGATGTGACGATAACGGCATCTACCTCATCTGATTGAATGAGTTGATGGCCATCCTCATAAATACGTGCATCAAGGCTGAATGCATCTACGATGGCTTTTGCCTGCTGTCTGTTCACATCAGTAACAGCCACCACTCTTCCTTTAGACAGCGTATTTGTAATTCGTTTCATATGATCTTGACCAATGGCACCTATACCAATAACACCAATCTTTAATTCCATCTAGTGACCTCCTGTTTTTGTGCTTTTCGCACAGCTGTTTTGAAGTTGATAGGAGTATGTTGTATTACATATAACGAGCGGTGACCATTTTCTTTCTAGTATAAAATTCAACACCGTCCGTGCCATTTGCGTGCAGGTCGCCATAGAATGAATCTTTCCAACCTGAGAATGGGAAAAATGCCATTGGTGCTGGAACGCCGACAT
Organism: Bacillus sp. FSL M7-0791; assembly: GCF_038627085.1. Classification (NCBI taxonomy): domain Bacteria; kingdom Bacillati; phylum Bacillota; class Bacilli; order Caryophanales; family Bacillaceae; genus Bacillus; species Bacillus sp. FSL M7-0791. Next base: position 1,772,078 of record NZ_CP152022.1, read on the forward strand.
TAATACCTAACATGCCTGCATCAATATTCTCGCGGAATTCCCTCACACTTGATGCACTATCAGTGTAAAGGCAGGCACCATTTGCAAATTTAGACTCATTGGCCATTTCAATAGCATCAGCAAGCGATGAAACGCGAACAATGGATAAAACGGGAGCGAAAATTTCGTCCTGCCAAATTTTCATTTCTTTTGTTACATGATCAAAAATAGTCGGTCCGATAAAGTATCCTTCTCCCTCTGTTTCACGATCTTTGCGGCCATCACGAATGAGACTCGCTCCTTCTTCAATACCTGATTGAATATATTGAAGCGTTCGTTCTTTGTGACTTTCCCGAATGACTGGGCCGAGGAAAACATCTTCATTCATGCCATTTCCAATGACCATTTGATTGGATTCAGCGATTAATTTTTGAATGAGCTCGTCAGCGATATCTTTTTCTACTGTGACAACAGCTGCAGCCATACATCTTTCTCCAGCAGAGCCAAAGGCAGCACCAACAATTTGTTTGACGGCTGCCTCTATATCTGCGTCTTTTAGGACAATGGAGTGATTTTTAGCCCCTGCAAGTGCTTGGACACGTTTGCCATGCTCTGTTCCTTTTTTATAGACATATTCTGCGACTGGCTGAGAGCCGACAAATGAAATAGCTTTGACGTTTTGATGTTCAAGCAGGCCGTTAACGACATCGTGAGCCCCATTGACTATGTTAAGAACACCTTTTGGAAGACCCGCTTCTTCAAACAGCTCTGCTAACCGTGCCGCAAGAACAGGCGTACGTTCTGAAGGTTTTAAGACAAACGTATTTCCGCAGGCAATGGCAAGCGGGAACATCCAGCAAGGAACCATCATTGGAAAGTTAAATGGCGTAATGCCGCCAATGACGCCAATAGGATAGCGGTACATGCCTGATTCAAGTCCAGTCGCAATGTCTGGCAGCTGTTTTCCCATCATTAAAGTTGGGGCACCGGCTGCGAATTCGACGCATTCAATGCCTCGCTGTACTTCTCCGCGTGCTTCAGTTAAGCTTTTTCCATTTTCGAGCGTAACTAGTTCGGCTAATTCTTCCCATTTTTCGACTAATAATTGCTGATATTTAAAGAGAATACGTGCACGTCTTGGTACAGGGGTTTTAGACCAGCTGGAAAACGCTTCTTTTGCTGCTTGAACTGCTCGTTCTACATCTCCTTTTGTTGATAGGGGAACTTCTGCAATGATTTTCCCTGTTGCTGGATTATAAACGGGTTCAGTTTGACTTGTTTCAGCATTTACCCATTCTCCTCCAATATAATTTTTTAATGTTTTGACAGTTGTTTTAGCCATGGTATTCTCTCCTCTACGTTTAAATTGGTTGTGTTTGTTCAACTTTTGTTTCGTTCATAAAGTCTTTGATTTCTTTAACTGTGGGCATGGCATCTGATGAACTATGCTTAGAAATTACGATGGAGGCAGAAGCGCTTCCAAAACGCATAGCTTCTTCAATGGACATGTTGTTCATCAGCCCGTAAATAAAGGCTGAAGCATATGAATCACCCGCTCCGAATGTTTTGAGGACCTTTGTTTTAAAGATGCCGCCTCGATATGACTGTCCATCCTGCGTATAAGCGATGGAACCATCACCCCCATGTTTAATAACAACGATTTTGGCATGGTGTGAAAACCATTTTTTGGCGGTTGATTCATCATTTGACGGTCCATCTGCTATGAGTTTTTCCATCATATCAAACTCTTCTCTTGTGCCGATGATCACGTCTGATTTTTCAGCAGCTAAATTGTAATAAATCGCTGTTTCTTGCTCGGTTTGCCAAGTGTATGGACGATAATCCAGGTCAAAGAAGACAGTTACGTGATGCTTACGTGCATAATCAAGTGCCACAAATACTGCTTCTCTTGATGGACTTTTTGCTAGCGCAGTGCCTGAGATGAGTAAGGCTTTCGCCTTTTTGATATATTGTTCAGATACTTCTTGGACATCGATTTTTAAATCTGCTACATTGTCTCGGTACATTAAAATACTGCATTCTTCGGGACTCTTAATCTCAGTAAAAGCAAGACCCGTGACAGCACCAGATTGATCTATGACAATGCCGTCTGTATTGATGTTGTTCTTTTCCAAGTAGCTTGTTGCAAAACGTCCCATCTGATCGTTAGCGACTTTTCCAATGAATCCAGATTTCATACCGAGCCTTGCTAAACCAATGGCAATGTTGGCTGGAGACCCCCCGACGTATTTTGTGAAAGTCATCGTCTCTTCCATCGGCCGATTCAGTTCGTTCGCATTTAAATCAATACATAATCTTCCCATTGCAATAACATCAAGCTGCCGATCTTGTTTAAATGATAAGTCTAGCATCAGCGCCCCTCCCTTTTCATACTCAATTTGTTTTTCATCACCCATTCATGTTCAGCATTGTTATGAAACTTCCAAGTTCTCACTGGACCTCCCATGACATTCAAATAATAGATTTCATAGCCTGGTGGTGCTGACACAGGGTGATATCCTTTTGGTACAAGAACGGCGGAACTATCTCTTACAGCCATTGTCTCATCTAGTGAAAGATCATCTGTATATACTCTTTGTAAAACAAAACCTTGTTCTGGGTTTACTTTGTGATAATACGTTTCTTCTAAATAAGATTCGTGCGGTAAATTATCTTGATCATGTTTATGCGGCGGATAGCTCGACCAGTTTCCTTCCGGTGTAAATACTTCCACAACAAGCAGGTGGTCAGCTGGTTCATGTTCGGGTAAAATGTTGTGAACCTGTCTTGCAATATTACCTGCGCCTCTATGTTCAACCTCTACTCGTTCAGGAAGAATCAGACGAGCTGGATATGTGCCTTTTCCAGGTGCACTACAAACGGCAATCTCAATATCTGTTATGGCTTCAATTTCGTAATGATCATCGTTTGGTATATAAATGGAGAAAGGAGGTGTTTTCTCAAAAACATTCATTCGTTCGCCAATTTCTTTCCATGTCTCTTCTTTCGTTTGGAGATGAAGTTTACCTGAGAGAATGACAATGCACACCTCATTTTCATCTGTTTTTTTATGAAGGTTTTCACCTTTTGCCAATGTGTATACCTCAAAGCCAATATAGGTCCAACCTGCTGATTGAGGTGTGATGCTCAGCACCTTTCCCTCTTTGTCTCTTTTTTGTTTCGGTACAATTAAATCAGCCATTATGCACACACCTTTCATAAGCTTTTCTTAATATTGTCTTGCTTGTTTTAATTTTTGCTGTTTTTCTTCATATTCTTTTTGGATCTGTTCTTTATCAGAGATTTCTGAGATACCTACGTTCCACCATGAGTCACCGTAACCTGCTGTCATAGTTTTTGGAAGTACCTTCACATCAATCAGGGTACTGACCGTCTGCTTTTTAGCATCTTCAACCGCAGATTTCAATTCTTCGAGTGTATGAACTTCATATGTTTTTGCTCCATAACCTTTTGCTGATTGTGCAAAATTGATTTTCATAATCTCTCCATCAAGCTGTCCTGTTTTCTTGTTTCTTTTTCGAAATTCAGTCGCAAAACTGTCCATTCCATGGCCCATTTGCAAATTATTAATACAGCCAAAACCGGAGTTGTCAAAAAGAATGATATTAATCTTATAGCCCTCTTGAATGCTTGTGACAAGTTCACTATGCAGCATTAAATAACTGCCATCACCTGTTAAGGCATACACTTCTTTGGTTGGTTCAGCCATTTTCACTCCAAGTGCAGAAGCAATTTCGTAGCCCATACAAGAGTATCCATATTCAAGGTGATATGTGTTTCGCTCTTTGGTCACCCACATTCTCTGTAAATCTCCTGGGAGACTGCCTGCAGCACATGTAATAATGGCGTCAGATGGAATCCATTCGTTTAAACAGCCAAGTACAGTCGTTTGAGGTAGCGTTGTATGAAGTTTTTCCTTATATTCATCTAATTCATGATCAAAGTGGCTTTTGATTTCAGGTGTAAAGCCTGTTTCAGTGTACTGAATATGATGAAGCCGATGTAATTCTTGTGCCCAGCGCTGCTTTGCTTCTTTGATTTCATTTTGATAACCTGTTTGATAGTTTGCCAGTTCATCCTTTAATGCAAGGAGTGCCATCTTCGCATCAGAAATGACTGTTGTTGCATCTAATTTAGATGCATGATAATCGGATAGATTGATCGCTAAAACATCACTGTCTGCGTATAGCCGTTTAGATGATGTTGTAAAGTCTGTAAATCTAGTGCCGACGCCAATAATAAGGTCAGCCTTCTGAGCGAGTTCATTGGCAGCACTATTGCCAGTGACACCAAGTCCGCCTACATTTAATGGGTGGCTGCTTTCAACACAGCTTTTACCAGCTTGTGTTTCACTAAAGGGTATATGAAAAGTTTCAGCAAATTGGACAAACTCGTCAGCCGCCTCTGAGTAACGCACCCCTCCGCCTAAAATCAAGAAAGGCTTCTTTTTCTTACGAATGAGTGCCGCTGCTTCTTGAATACTTCTTTTTGAAGGTTCATATCTGTCTAAAAAATGCGTCCGCTCTTGAAAAAAAGACAGCGGGTAATCCCATGCTTCTCCTTGAACATCTTGAGGAAGCGAAATTGTGACCGCACCAGTATCTGCTTGATTTGTTAAAACACGCATGGCGTTAATCAGTGCGGACATGAGCTGTTCTGGTCTTGAAACCCGGTCCCAGTATTTACTCACAGCCCGAAAGGCATCATTCGTCGATAAACTCAAGTCATATGTTTGTTCAATCTGCTGAAGTGCTGGATCTGGCTGTCGTGTGGCAAAGACATCACTTGGGAAAAGCAAAAGTGGAATTTGATTCGCTGTTGCCGTTGCAGCAGCTGTGATCATATTGGCAGAGCCAGGCCCAACGGATGAGGTGCAGGCCATTACTTGTTTACGTTGCTTTTGTTTTGCGAAAGCCGTTGCAGCATGTGCCATCCCTTGTTCATTTCTTCCTTGATATACCTCGAGCCTTCCAGGGTTTTCTTGAAGGGCTTGACCGAGCCCCAACACATTTCCGTGACCGAAAATAGTAAAGATTCCTTTGATAAAAGGCTTTTTTTCACCGTCATATTCAACGTACTGGGCATTTAAAAATTTGACCAATGCTTGACTCACCGTTAACCTGATTGTGTCCATTTTTCCCCCTGCCTTATCTGAAAATATTTTTGACATGTTCCTTCATGTTAAAGTTTGCTGACTTTCATCTTGTGAAGGAGCAACGATCCATTTGATTTGATTCTTTTTGAAAAAGGTTGTATAGGAGGTATCCAGAGAATCGTCAGTGATTAAGTAGTCGATTTCATCCAGCTGGCAATATGTCAACATCGCATATTTATTGAATTTTGTATGATCTACTAATAGAATCACTTCTCTACCTTTTTTGACGACCATTTCCTTCATGCTTGTTTCTACTGGCGATGAATTTGTTACTCCATTTGAAATAGAGACCCCTGTTGAGGCCATAAACACTTTATCGAAGTTGTATTGAAGTACATCATTTGTATTAGTAATGCTGGAAAATGATTTCGTTTTCCGCTCTAATTGGCCGCCAGTTGAAATGACTTGAAGCTGAGTGTAAGGCAATGCTTGTACAATAAAGTCTAAGTTGTTCGTGACAACCGTTAATTCCTTTTCTTTTATAAAATGAATCATTTCTAATGTTGTGGTACCAGAGTCAATAAAAATGACATCGCCATCATCTACTAATCGTGCCGCATCTTTTGCAATCCATCTTTTTTGAAGTTGGTTTCGTGTTTGTCTGTCATGAAATGATTCAAGCCTTGCATGATTGGCTGCTACTCCCCCATAAACCTTTTGGATATGTCCTTCTTCAACGAGCTTTTGAACGTCTCGCCTAATCGTATTTTTTGACACCCCAAAGGTTGTGACAAGATCATCTAACGAGACAGACTGATGTTGGATCACATATTTTTTTATTTGCTGGATTCTTTTCGTTTTTATCATGCTTCATCTTCCTTTTCGTCTTATCTATGGAAGTGTCTGCTAGATGTGCTCAAACACGCTGACTTGATCCAAATTGTTGGATTTTCATCTTGACAACTTGTTTAATGGCTTCTGTACCAGGTGTTAAAATTGTTTGTGGATCATTGGTTGCTTTGTTTTTAGTTAGTTGAGCTCGGACAGCTTGATTCCAAGCTTCCAAGCATTCAGTGTTGACATTGATTTTTGCATGACCAAGTGAGATAGCCCTTTGAATCTGATCAACAGGAATGCCTGAACCGCCGTGTAAGACAAGCGGAACGTCTGTGAGTTCAGCTATTTGCTTCATCTCATCAAATCCTAGCCTCGGTTCTCCTTGATAAGGGCCATGCACTGAACCGAGTGCTGCGGCCAAGGCATCAATTCCTGTTTCTCTAACAAGGCGCACACATTCGTATGGATCAGCATAGATGATATTTCCTATCAAACCATCTTCCATTCCTCCAACAGAGCCAACTTCAGCTTCGACAGATACACCTCTTTTAGAGGCATAATGAACAACTTCTTTTGTCATGGCAATATTTTGTGAGAGAGGATAGGAAGAGCCGTCTATCATGACTGAGCTAAATCCTGCATCAATGGCAGCTTTGCACCGAGAGACAGTCATGCCATGATCTAAATGTAAAGAAACTGGGACACTGATCTCCAAATCTCTCATTAACCCTTCAACCATGCCTACAATCGTGTGAAAGCCGCCCAAATAATCAATGAGCCGGTCAGATGCTGCTAAAATGATAGGAGATCGCTCCTCTTTTGCCGCAAGTAAGATGGCTTTCACCCATTGCAAACCATTGATATTCATTTGTCCTACTGCATATTGTTTTTGTTTTGCTTCATGCAGTATGCTTTTCATTGAAATGAGCTTTGAATCTATTACGGTCATCTATTGAACACTCCTTACTGTTGAAACTCTATTTTCACAAATTGGTTCGACACCATCTTTGTTTTCATCCCTTTTATTTAAGACAGTGTTTGATGATCTGTTGTGATGTCAATTGATGTTTGATCGTGCTTACGGAAATTCATTTCTAGTTCTTCAAGTGTCATCCCTTTTGTTTCCGGCAAGCACTTCACCACAAACAAAATAGACAGGACTCCGAAAGCGACAAAAACGAAGAAAGTCATCGAGAGGCCGATCTGAGCAAGTAATATTGGGAACGTCAAACCAATTAAAAAGTTCACCATCCATAGACAAAATACACTTACCCCCATACCAAGCCCCCGCAGCCGAAGAGGAAAAATTTCTGACAGCATGAGCCAGGTGACAGGAGAGATGGCGCCTTGCTGGAATGCAAGGAATGTAATCGTCAAAAATAAAATCAAATATGGAAGAAAGGCTGTTCCTGCAAAAAGATTAGAGCAAATGCCGATAGACAGTAATGTGAAGGTTGTTCCAATCAAGCCTGAAATTAACATAGGGCGACGTCCTATTTTGCCAAGCAGCCAAATGCCAACAAATGTAGCAAGGACAGAGATAACACCATTCCCAATATTCCCAATTAGAGCTGCCTTCGTTTCGAAACCTGCATCTTTTAAAATTTCTGTTCCGTAATACATGATGGAATTAACTCCTGTGAACTGCTGTACAACCGCAATTCCTATGCCGATAAACACAAGCCGCCTAATCCAAGGCGTGGATAAATCTTTTAAAGTCGCTTTATCTAAATTCACTTCTTCCCTGTAAGCGTTCTCTATTTCGAGCAACTCCGTTTTCGCCGCTCCTTTTGAGCGAATGCGGTGAAGTACTTGAAGTGCTTCTTTGTTTTTCCCCTTTGTTACAAGCCATCTTGGGCTCTCTGGCACTTTTAGCATACCGAAGAATAAAATAATGGCTGGAATCGCCGCAATTGGTAGCATGATGCGCCATACATACGGGTTCTCTCCAAATAAATTTCCAATCAATGCATTACAGGTAAAAGCAAGTAATTGACCGGATACGATCATCAGTTCATTTTGTGTGACGATTCTTCCGCGATTTTCTGCTGGAGAGATTTCAGCTAAAAAGGCTGGAACTATGACTGAAGCTCCTCCAACTGCAAGCCCTAAAAAGAATCGGAATAAGACCATTACTTCAGCGTTTGGTGATACAGTACATCCTAATGTAGAAAAAAAGAATAGAGCGGCTAAGTAAAAAATAGTTTTACGGCGTCCGAACCTGTCTGATAAACGTCCGCATATGACTGCACCTAATGCTGCACCTAATAATAATGCACTTGTTACAATCCCTTGCATCACTGCTGTTAAATTTAACTGATTCGGTAAAGACATGTAAGGTAATGCACCATTTAATACACCAGTGTCATAACCAAAAAGAAGTCCTCCAAAGGTCGAAATTAGGATAATAGATCTTAAATTGGTTTGTTGACTTTTGTTCATGGTCTTTTCTCCTGTTCTCTTTAAGAATGAATAGCCAAGTTTTCATCAATATACTGACGAGCCTTTAATGCATATTCTAAAGGATGGGCAATCGCAGGATTCTGTTCAGCTTCTATGACGATCCACCCTTTATAGCCATGACTGATTAACAAACGGTATACTTCATTAAAATCGATACAGCCATCCCCAGGTACTGTAAACAATCCATTTAAGAAAGATTCAGAAAAAGACAATTCTTTTTGACGACAGCTTTCCATCACTTCTTTTCTCACATCTTTAAAATGCACGTGCTGGATACGGTCGATATGCAGCTTGAGCAAGGATAAATAATCGCCATCTGATACGTAAATATGTCCAGTATCATATAGAAGGTGAACATACCGAGGGTCTGTTCCAGCTAAAAGACGTGTGACATCTGATAAGGTTTGTACCCCTGTTCCGAGATGATGATGATAGACTAGTTTGAGATGGTAACTGTTTGCTATTTGACCTAATTCATTGAGACCTTCTAAAAGCAGTGCCCATTCCTCACCTGTGAAAGATGGCTGATGCTGATAGATGTTGATGTTTTCTTTTTGAATGGAATACGTTTGCTCTGAGACAACAGCTACACTAGCATGAATGTCTTGCAAGTACTGACAATGCTTTTTGAATGCTTGTATTGAAGCCGCTAAACCATCTCGTATCATATAACTGCTAAACCATTTTCCAGCTATTTTTAAATTGCGAAGTTTTAGTTCTTTATTCAAGACAGCTGGTTCTGGAAAGAAACCACCTGCTTCAGTTCCTTCAAAGCCAGCGACACAAATATCACTTAATAAATGAGATAGTGTGTTTTCGGCGCCAAGTGCTGGGATGTCATCGTTCCTCCATCCAATAGGCGCGATGCCCCATAAAATTTCTTCTTTAGACACGTTGTTTGTCACCATCCTTTTATTCATCATCTTTATTCCCATCAAACTTTATCACAACTTAACCAATATGGTGATGATTAATTGGGTAACTTATGGTTAAGTTTGAGGTAATCATAATATTAAAAGCGCTTTCAGTCAATTATTTTTCTGAATTTTTTCTATTTATTTGTGATTTTTTGTATAAAAAAACCTGATGGCATTTGCACATCAGGTCTTGTTTCTAATTCATTTATTATAGATTTGACTTAATTTTAATGATAGATTCACCGTAATGCTTCATGGATTCTTTTAGTTCTTCAATAAACTTTTTCACATATGTTTTCATAATGAATGACTCCTTCGTTTTTCGGATTCTTTCATTATGAAGACAGTGTGTTTTATTTGCAAAACAGATGAAAGCGTCAACAAACTTTCAATTCATCCATTTGGCTCTTTTTCCTGTGATTTTCACCGACTACTATTTTTTTAAAAAAGATTGATTAGCATGATTAATTTGATGACGGTGATGAAGCGCTATACTGTGTAGCCCCTTTGTAGGCTGGCAGTCTATCCCCATGCGCTTCAATAAGGTCGTCGCAAAGATTCACGATGTCATCAATTGATAATTCAGCGCTTGTGTGTGGATCCAGTAGAGCTGCTTGATAAATGTGTTCTTTTTTACCGCTGATCGCTGCTTCAATCGTCATCAGCTGTGAGCTGATATTCGTTCGGTTGAGTCCTGCCAATTGTTCAGGTATTTCTCCGACATAGCATGGCATGATGCCGCTTCGATCTGCCACACACGGTACTTCTACACAAGCTTTTTCAGGCAGGTTGTCAATGAGCCCGCCAGTGTTCAGAACATTTCCACCAAATTTAAAGGGAACGTTCGTTTCGATCGCTTCAATGATCCGGGAACCATATTCTTTTGAGCGGGTATGTGTGATCTGTGTGTTTCCCACAAGGTCATGCTTCATTGTATTCCAATTGTTGATTTGTTCCTCGCAGCGTCGCGGATATTCATCGAGCGGAATGTTAAACTGACCGATTAGTTCAGGGTACCGTGATTTGATGAAATATGGATGGTATTCGGCATTGTGCTCTGAGGATTCTGTGACATAGTAGCCGAATTTATCCATCAGTTCAAAACGAACCATATCATGATGCCGCGATTGCTGCTTTTCTTTTGCTCGTCTTTTGATTTCTGGATACAAGTCTTTTCCGTCCCGTTTTACTTCTAATAACCATGCCATATGGTTAATGCCGGCGATTTTTTCTTCAATGCCTTCATGTTCCATTTCAAGAGATTCAAATAGGTCCTTTGTACACACCTGCACACTATGACAGAGACCAACCGTTTGAATCTGTGTATAGCGAAGCATCGCACCTGTCAGTGTGGCCATTGGATTCGTGTAATTTAACAATAAAGCATTTGGACAAACCTCTTCCATATCCTTTGCAAAGTCTAGCATGACAGGAATCGTCCGAAGGGAGCGAAAGATGCCGCCGATCCCTACCGTATCCGCAATCGTTTGTCTTAATCCGTATTTTTTAGGTATTTCAAAATCAATGACAGTACTTGGTCGATAGCCTCCAACTTGGATGGCATTGATGACATATTTTGCATCCTTTAAGGCTTCTTTGCGGTTGTGATAGGACTGGATGGTCACGTTTGCACCGTAATTTGCTTTTAAATGCGACAGCATTGTTTCTGATTCTTTCAGCCGGTTGTGGTCGATATCATATAATGCGAATTCAAACCCTGCAAGGGCGGGAGCAAACAGACAATCTCCTAATATATTTTTAGCAAACACGGTACTCCCTGCACCGATAAATGTAATTTTAGACATAGACGACTCTCCTTTTTACATCCATATAGGGCTAGCCTTTGACAGAGCCTTGTGAAAGCCCTGCGATAAAATATTTTTGCAAAAGTAAAAACATCGTGACCATTGGCAGCATCGCAATGAGTGCAGCTGCCCCAACGAGCTGAAGCTGATGCTGATTTTGACCAAAAAAATGGGATAAGGCGACTGTGAGTGTATGCATCTCTTTATCTTGCAAAAAGAAGATAGCAAATTGATAGTCGTTCCAAATATACACGCAGGCAATGATTAATACAGAAGCGGTAATGGGCTTCAGAAGCGGAAAAACGACTGTGAAAAAAACTCTGAGTGTCCCTGCTCCATCAATACGGGCAGCTTCTTCAAGCTCCTTTGGAATTGTCGACCGGATAAAGCCTGCGTATAAGAAAATTGTCAGCGGCAAAAAAGCAGCCACATTATTTAAAATAGCAATTTGATAGGTATTCATCATCCCGATTTGAACGACCATTTTATAGAGCGGGACAAGGGCTGTAAGCGGTGGAATGACCATAATGGCAATAAATAAAACATAGACTGCTTTATTCAGCTTTGTGTTCCTTCTTGCAAGCGGATAGGCTGCAAGAGATCCAAAGATAATGAGCAATACAGCGGAACTGAACGTAATGATCACTGTATTCAAAAAGGACTGGCCAAGCTGAGCCTCTGTCCATGCTGTGCGGAAGTTTTCAAGATGCAGTGCTTTCGGAAACAGCCATTTTGAACTGAAATCTCCTATCCCCTTTAATGATGTTGTCACCAAAATATAAAATGGAATGAGGTGCAGCAATGTGATCAATAGTGCGAGGACGGAGTACCATCTTTTCTTGCGTTTATAGGCGTTATCCATCACACCTCGGTCTCCTTTCGTTTGAAATAAATCAGCGCTGCGACACTAATGACAAGGATGATGACCGCCATGAACACCCCTTGCGTCGCTGCATAGCCTGCATCCTGACGTTTGAAATACAGATCATACATAAAGGTCGACATGGATTGCGAGGAATCTCCAGGTCCGCCGCCCGTGAGTGCCACAATGACATCAAAGAGCTTGAGCCCGCCAATGACATTCAGCACAACATTAATGGTGATCGACGGCATAAGCAGTGGCAATGTAATCCGCCTGAATTGCTGGAGGCTCGATGCGCCGTCTAATTGCGCCGCTTCATAATAATCCTTAGGAATACTTTGAAGTCCTGCTAGATAAATGATCATTGCAATCCCCACAAATTGATATGTGTTGACAAGCACAATGATCCATGTGTTTAATTCCGCATTGCCGAGCGCATTTATGTGATCGAATCCAAAAAGCGTCACCACATCATTTAAGGCACCGCCTTGGTAAGCAAACACAAAATACCAAATATAGCCCATCGCAATCGGGCTGATCATGACAGGTAAATAGATGACCGTTCTTGTGATGGCTTTCATCTTTAAGCTTTGATTTAATAAAAGAGCATATCCAAGTCCGATGATATTTTGCAAGATGGTGCTCCCAATTCCATAGAGAAGCGTGTTTTTGACAACAAGCCATGTCGCTTGATCCTGAAGCAGTCTTTGATATTGCTCAAGACCAATCCATTGATAAGTTTGTGAGAAACCGTTCCAATTCGTAAAAGAAAGCTGAATGCCGTTCAAAAAAGGATAAATGATAAAGGTACTGACGACGAGAACAGCTGGCATGTACATCCACCAAAGTGAGGAATTCTGTTGTTTTTGCATCTTTTCTTTTGGTAAAGAGGTGAATGCGGCTGGCTGCTTTGCTTTTGTGATGTCATTCATTGGCTTCACTCCTGTTTTCAGCATCCATCAGCTATTGTTTTTTCAAACGCTTATATTCCTCTTCCATTTTCTTTGATAACTGTTCTGGTGTGATCGAGCCTGCTAATAATTCTTGACCGGTTGTTGCCATGACCGCCCACATTCCGCTTGGTAAGTATTTTCGATCGAAATACGGTTCAATCTTTACCTGTTCGTATTGATCGTAAAATGTAGAGTAATAGTTTTTCGCTTTCACTTGTTTTAGAGCTGTTTCAGAGGATGTGCCCTCTGCGATTTTTTTTGCGTTTTCAGGTTTTGCTAAAAAATCGATGAATTGTTTTGCTTCTTTTAGATGCTTAGAGCCTTTCCAAGCAGCAACAGTAAAACGTTCTCCGCCAATCCAGCTTTGTTCATCTGCTTTATGAATGGCTGGAACAGGCATCGTGCCTACTTTGATCGATGAATTCAGCTCTGTTGCTTCAGGTCCTAAGGATCCTCCGACAAAGGTGAAAGCGATTTTGTTTTGCGCCATGAGTTCAGGCGCTTGAGATAGTTTCGCTGTCAGGACATCCTTGTTTAAAAGGTCTTGATCCTTCAGATCTTTCATGAATTGTGCAAGCGGGGTATAGAGAGACCAATCAAATGATCCGTTTTCAAGTTCCTTTCCGTATTGATGCTTTTGATCGGTGATTAATAAAGGCGTCGCCAGCTCATCAAAGACTTGGGCAATATTTGAGTTATCTCCTCCTGGTATCCAGAGCGGCACAACATCTCCTTTACTCTTTTCTTTCACTGTCAGCAAAGCAGATTTTAATTCATCAAGTGTTCTAGGCACTTCTATGCCATATTCCTTTAATAGATTGGCATTAAAGCTAAGCCCGTCTTTTGCTTGATTCAGCGGATAAGCGTACACTTTCCCATCTTGGTCTTTTAAAATCTGGTCGAGTGAAGGATCAAGCTGTTTGACCCAATCCATCTCTTTTAAATCAGCCACATACTCGCTATAGCGCAGTTTGGCCCAGCCATGTGTATCAAACAGGTCTGGCATATCGTTTGCTCCCATTTTGACGCGGATCATATCTTCATAGCTGTTGCCTGGGAAATTAGCATCGATTCGAATCTGCTCATGCTCCTTCTCAAACTCGCGAATGACTTCTTCAAACGCTTTTCTTTCCCCGCTGTTGCTCATTGTTGAAAATAGCGTCAAGGTGACCTTTCCATTTGCTTCAGATGAGCTGTTATTACCGCAAGCAGACAAAATCATGGTCAAGAACATGGCAGCAGTCAGCAGCATGATTTTTTTATTCATGGTTTCCTCCTTTTAATCACTGAAAATTCAGACGATAATTGGTAGAATTCATGCAGTTGCGGAAACAAAGGAAGTCCATTATACTGGAATTCTATTCTTTTCTAAGAGATAAGAGAGCATACCGGCAGGCTGCATTGTTCTTAGCATGATCTGGCCATCATGCTAAGCAGCTTGCTTTCTGCTTTTTTGTCTCTTTTTTGTTTGCTGAAATCTATGGTTCACCCCCTTTCATGGATGAGACATGTACTGCCTCGCTCGATGAGTGTTGTTGGCACGACGACTTTTAGAGGAAGTTTTCTTCCGTTTATTCTCTCAAGCAAAAGTTTCAGACCGACTTCCCCCATTTCTTCTGTATATACTTTGACGGTCGTAAGCGGCGGACTTGAAAATGACGCGGCTTCAATGTCATTAAACCCAACAATGGATACATCTGAAGGTACGTGTAGACCGGCTTCATGCAGAGCGCGCATTGCGCCGATTGCCATAGAGTCACTTCCAATGAAAAAGGCTTGCGGCAGTTTTCCCTTTTTGATCGCTTGCTGCATAAGCGTATAACCTTCTTGCATGGAGTATTCACCAATGTGGATGTCTTCCATATGAAGAGCGCCCGCCTCCTGCATTCTTTTCATAAACGTCGTTTGTCTTTCGTCCTCAATCACAGCATTACCTTCAAAATAATGCTCCCGCTCTTTCCCGCCAATATAGCCTAGATGTGTATAGCCGAGAGATTGCAGATGACGAATGGCGCGATCTGCCGCTCTGACAAAATCCACATGTACACAATCATACAAATCTTCATCCGCATAATGATTGATAAAAACAATGTGTTCCATTCGATTTGTCATTTTTTCAACCGTATCCGGGCTGATTCGTCCAATGACGATCAAGCCGTCAATATCTTTTAGCATCGCCCCTTTATCCATGCTTCTTAGGCGAAAGGTATGGAGAGTGGACAAGCCTTGTTTGGCATATTCTTTTTCAATTCCTTTTCGAATCGATGAAAAAAAGGGATCATTTAATTCTTCGTCAATGGATTGAGCGACAACGACACCGATGACTGGGGATTCAGATGGGCTTTTTTCTTCTGCTTGATCTGCTTTTCTTGCTCTCACTGGGGTATAGTTTAACTTCTTAGCAATGTCGAGGATGTTTTGTCTCGTTGCGTGTGAAACGGCAAGCGTTTGATCGCCATTTAACACACGGGATACAGTGGAAACGGACACTTTTGCATCATGAGCAATATCTTTGAGTGTGGTCATAGGCAAACTCCTCATCGTTATTTGACTAAATATTTACTAAAGATATTTGAAGGATAACACATAAATAAAGCGCTTTCAATTATGAATTTTTGATTTTTATTTTGTTTTTGGGTAAGTTTTGGTGAATAAATTGTGTTTTAGTAAAATTTGCGTCAAAAAGAGGATGGTTTTCATCCTCTCTTTTACTAACGTGATTCGATTGAGGCTGTTTCTTTTGCAAATATTTGCTTCATTCTTTCCCAAGCAGTGTCGAGTTCTTTATGAAGTCCAAATAAACCTGAGGTGCCGATGATGTAAATTTCATTTCCAGCCTCAGCAAGCAGCCGGAACGTGCTCTCATTACAAGAGCCGTCTACTTCAATTGAAAACGAGTATCCTCCGTGTTTTTTGATATCTCTCACCTGTTTAATTTTTTGAAGCATTTCTTTAATAAAAGGCTGCCCGGCAAAGCCTGGATCGATTGTCATGATCGTCACTCTGTCTATTAAATGAATAAAGGAATCTAATGCTGCAACTGGTGTGGCGGGATTTAGAACAAAGCCAACATCACATTTTCTTTGGTGAATATGCCGGATGATTCGAAAGGCATCTTTTTGCACGACTTCTGGGTGTAAACAAATCATCGTTGCGCCTGCATCAATACATGCATCGATTAAAAATTCCTGCGGATGTTCGGCCATTAGATGAACATCAATCGGTAAATTTGTCAGTTTCCGAAGCTGTTCAATGAAAAAGGGTGATAACGTCATATTCTTCACATAATGCCCATCCATCACGTCGACATGGTACCGGTCTGCTCTCGTGTTGAGAAGATGAATTTGTTCACGGAAGTGCGTTAGATCCATGCACATCAATGAAGGTGAAAAAACGGCTGTCATTCTCAGGCGCCTCCTTTTTACAGCTGAAATAAAAACTTGATCAATCCAATCAAGATTCCGATGATACCAAAGTCTGTATCTCCAAACGTTGTCCCTTCAAAGCCAAGGGCTCCTAACACAGGTAATAAACAGGCAGGTAAAAAGGAAAGAAGCAATCCATTTACAAAGGCCCCAGCGACAGCACCTCTTACCCCTCCTGTTGCATTGCCATACACGCCTGCTGTAGCACCGCAAAAAAAGTGCGGGACAAGTCCAGGGACAATGACAGTTAAACCAAACAAAGGTAAAAGAAAAATGGATACGATGCCTCCTGCAAAGCTGCATAAAAAACCGATAATGACCGCATTTGGCGCAAATGGAAAAACGGTTGGCGCATCAAGTGCCGGCTTTGCCCCCTTCACGAATCGATCGGCAATCCCTTTAAACGCAGGCACGATCTCGCCAATGGCCATCCGTACCCCTGCTAAAATAATGTACACACCAGCAGCAAACGTAATCGCTTGAATGAGAATGAAGACAGCGAAGTTCGTGCCACCGCTAATTTGTTCTATATAAGGAATTCCTGCAAACGGTGCAATGGCAAAGAACAGTAAAGCCATCGTAATCGAAATGGCAACAGATGTATCTCTTAGAAAACCGAGTGATTTAGGCACTTGAATGGTTTCCGTTGATTTTTCTGGAGATCCAACCCATTTGCCGATCATTCCCGCAGTAAAATAACCGAAAGTACTGAAGTGTCCGAGCGCGAGATCATTGCTTCCGGTGACTTTCCTCGTAAACGGCTGAAGGATTGCGGGTGCAATGACCATAGCTGCACCTAATATCATTGAGCCAGTGGAGATGAGCAGCCACCCGTGCATGCCGGCTGTCGAGAGAACGACGGCGAGCATCGCCGCCATATACAACGTGTGGTGACCAGTCAAAAAGACATATTTAAAGGGTGTAAATCTTGCAAGTAACAAATTGACCAGCATACCAAAAATCATGATAAGTGCTGTCTGTGTACCGAATTCCTTTTGAGCAATGGCGGCCATAGCATCTGTATTTGGGACAACCCCTTGAATGTGAAAGGCTGCTTCAAACATCTTTCGAAAAACCCCAAGTGAATCAGAGACGACTGTAGCGCCCGCCCCTAATATTAAGAAACCCATGGTTGTTTTCAAGGTGCCTGACACAGTGTCTGCAGCTGATTTTTTCTGCAAAAGTAAACCGGCTAGTGCAAACAAACCGATGAGAATGGCAGGTGTGCCCAATATATCGTTCATGATCAGTTCTATCATGATGTGAATCCCCCTTTTTCATGACTTAAATGTGTTGACGAAGGACGTCTTTAATGGCTTCCTGGTCTAACAAATTGTTTAAGCCAGCCACATTTCTTGTGCCGTCATTCAGCTGGTCAATAATATCAGCTGCTCCGATATAAAGGTCGGCTGGTTCATTTTTACTTGTACTGAGATCGGTATGATCCACTTCAGCTTTAAGACCTAATTCTTCTAAAGCTTTTTTGACATTCATTTCTACAATAAAGCTGCTTCCTAACCCGTTTCCACATACAACAAGAATTTTTTTCATTTTCTTACTCCCCCTTTATACTTGTGAAAATTGATCAATTAGTTTTTGAACCGATGCTAAATCTTCTGCTTCAATCAATTGTTTCGTGCGTTTCTCTTCACTTAACAGCATGGTCAGCTGTTTGAGTGCTTTCAAGTGGCTCATGCTGTCAATGGCAGCTAACACAATGACAAGCCGCACCTGCTTTTTTCCATCCTTTGAAAACGAAATGGGCTGTTTGAAGGACATGAGCGTCATGCTCAATTTGTTCACGCCATCCTCGGGCCTTGCATGTGGGATGGCCACTTGTGGTGCAATGACAATATAAGGACCATTTTGATGAACAGACTGTATCATGGCTTCTACATAACATGGTTTAATAGCATTTTGATCAAGTAAAGGCTGCGCCGCTTTTGTAATCGCCTCTTGCCATGTGTCTGCTGTTTGGTGGAGCTTGATGGTTTGTTCTGTTAATAAATCATTTAACACTGGGTTCCACCCTTTCTGATAGGATACATATGTGGGATGTAGCAGCTCCCGAATGTCATGAAGCAGTGCTTGTTTATTTTGTACGATGGTATGCTGCTGAATGATGTTGAATAAAGCGTTTACATGCTTCTCGTCAATCTTCGTTTCTGAGCCTTTTCCGTATTGAAGTAATGTTTTTTTCTCATAGGCAGTTAAAATAGGATGAACGAGATGAACTGGTTTTCCTTTAAACGAAATAGGTGTTGTGGACACAACGAAATTTGCATCAACTGCTGCTAATTCTTCATATGCACGCTTTGATAACAGTCCGCGTACTTCAATGTAGCCGATTAATTCGAGAAGCTGAGTTTTCAGCATGTTACTTGTGCCGATTCCTTCTCCGCAGACAATGTATACAGAACGCCTGGCAATGGATGAAATTCCTTCTCTTCTCATCCAGCTGCCAAAATGCATGGCGAGATATGCAATTTCATGGTCACTCAACTTTGAACAGGCCGCCTTTTCTAAATGACATGCAACTTTCTGAGTGATTTCAAACACTTCTGGCTGTGCTTTTTTTATAGAATCCGTCAGTTCGTTGATCATACTAATGTGATAGATGAGCCTGTAATAGGCTGGAATTAAATGCATTGTTAAGTTTTGCTCCAATGCTTTTGGTTCTTGAAAGGAAATACAAGCATATCGCTGAAAGTCAAATATCATTTGTCTGGCGATGGTGCGAATGAGATGTTCTTCTGGTTTTTTAATTGATGGAAGTTTTTGTTTTTTTGCACTGAGCCATAAGGTGCTAAGAAAATAGATCTCATCATCATGAACAATGAGACTGGCCTCTTTTTGAATCTGTGCCATGAAACGAATAGCCGCCAAGCATTCCTCTGTTTCCTGCAATGTTCGCTTTTCTTCGTTTGAAATGTGTACAGCATGCCCCAGCTTCATCCGCTTAAAGTAAAAAAAGAGATCCAAAGAGAGCTGATCCAGCATCTCATCTGCAAATTCAAGCTTAAGTTCTTGTTCTGACTGCTGGAGGAGATGGTGTACCCGTTTGGATGAAATAGGTCCCTTTAACCAAAACGACGGAAACGTTTTTTCGTTTTTTATCATGGTGCGAATGAAATGTATATAAGGTTTGAGTGCCAATCGAATGGCCCTTTCGTCTCCTGAAATGACATAGCCGCTTGCTGCCTGATAGCGGAGTGTGATCTCCTGCTTTGAGAGCGCTTCTTTTAGCTGTTTCATATCCTCGAGTAATGTATTTCGGCTCACCTTTGTCATCTTCATAAAATCATCTATTCTTAGGCAATGCTCGCTGCATGCAATGGTTAAAAGCAAGATAGCCCTTCGTTCCTTTACACATGGTTCATAATCGTGACCAACAAGAATGGTATCAGCTTTTTGAATAATGATTTCTTTTTCATGAGGATTTAAATAATAGCCACGTTGGCCTTTTCGCTGCACACCACTAAGCTGATGAGTTTCAAGCCAGCTGTTCATTCGCTTGATTTCAGCGTAAACGGTTCGAGTCGAAACGTTCATTCGATTCTGCAAATCTTCTATTGATAGATAAGATGTCGTATGAAGCAGCATAGATAGTAACGTCGTGCCCCTTTTGGTTAAGTACAGTTGGAATTCCTCCTTTCTTTCCCTTTGCTTATAAGTCTAATCAACTCACATGCATCAAAGAAGTCCAAATGTCTTCAGCACGTGCTGTGCAGCGATTGTGTGCTCTTTTCATAAAAAAAACACACCATTTGAGTGTGCTTTGAGGCTTGTATACTATTTGAGAACCAATAAACGCAAAAAACCTAGAATGGTATAGAGCCAGTCAAGGTTTTTTCATTTCTTATCATCTTTTATTTTTCTTATATGTGACGCTCAAAATTATTTTTTGTTTAAACTAAATCCGAAATCCAAATCGTTTTCAAATGAAATACAAATACACCAATCACCTTCTAAGGATATAAAGTAGTGGTGCTGTGGGATATCTAAAAAATAGACTAGTAACTCTTTTAAATGTTTTAATTCAAACTGGTACCCAAACTCTATAAGGTTATCCCCTATGTAAATTACTTGTAAGTTATTTGCTAAATATTTTTCTTTTAATTCAGTTATAAATAGAAGAGCATCAGGAAGTAACGATTCATTATTTGAGCTCTTACTATAATGTTTATTGGTTTATAACCAATCTATTTTTGAACCAGCAAAATCAAATTTTTGTTCTATTAAGTCTAAATAAATTTTTGGATTTGTATGTACTTTGACATATTTAAGAAGGTCTTTTAATTCCAAATCCTTTATTAGATCTTCATCATAAGAATTCAATAAAATTACCCCTTTTGTGTTTTTTAATGTCTTTATTGTCAAGATCTATAGGAATCGCTGTTTTGTCATTTTGTTGCAATCATTTCAGTGTACAATGCCATTGAAGCTTGCTGATCCGTCTCTGACAAAGCATATTTATCTTTCTTCAACAGCTGAGATCTAAAGAAGATGGAAATAAGATTGGTGGTTCATTGAGATTTTGTTCGAAAACTTGGAGCAAGAATTTTTTGATACGACTCACCTTCATGTATCTAGTATGAGGTCTAACCAGCATTGATTATGGACAATATAGGAGTAGTCTCTCTTGTAAACTTTCCAAGATTTCTACAGGCATTTCCCTGACCTTGATATCATCGCCTAGGAAAAGTAGCCAATTTGTTATTTCTTCTGAATGATTAACATCGATAAAAGTCTTTAAAATGGCTGTAGTTTGGTAAGGATTCGTATAAGAAATTGACATTTTGAAAGGATGGTATTTTTTGAACTGTGCAATTGCCTTTGGACCAAGTTCAAGGTCAAGGTTGATTACTTCCTCCTGCTTACTTAGTTTTTCTAAAATCTTTTTCCTGCTTAATCTATTTTTTGTAGAGCAAGGTTCAACATCTGTGAGGTTGTCGACAGGCAAAATCCGTTTCTTCTCTTCCTTTAAATCAAAGCCTTCAATCAGCCAAAGGCTTTTTTCACGATAAAGGTTCAAGAGGTAAATAGGATAGGACTTCATCACTTTCTCCTCTCTCATGGTAATCAGTAAATATCGATCCAAAATAAGCAGTTGGATTAATTTTTCTAACATGGGATGAGGGAGATCTGTCAAATCAAGCAGATCAGGATTATTCGGATTAGTCCCTTCAAATAGCAAGAGGCGATTTAACAGAACAAGGTCATCTTGCTGGGTTTCTGAGATGAGTCCTAGTAATTTTTCAGCTAAAGACTGGCGACTCTTTAAATAAGGGAGTTGTTGGTTTCTTGTGGCCATAAAGGCAATAAAAAGAGCTTTAATTTCATTATCGGTAAAACGAACAGTTGGCAGGACGGAATTGTTCATCACAAAATATCCCCCGTCCCTTCCGACTTCAGCGACAAGCGGCATCCCCATAGCTTCAATTTCTCTGATGTCTCTAATTGCTGTCGAACGAGAGATATGAAATTCTCTCATGATTTCAGAAATTGTAAAGTTGGCGCGGTTGTTAATATACCGCATGATGGTATTAATCCGTTCAACTTTTTTCATCTGATCCCCCTAAATAGTATCATTTTTTGACATGATTTAAGCCTATTATATATTTATCAAGTGAAAAGAAAAAACATTTGATCAATTTTTCAAAAGGAAGTGTTGAATATGGCAGATTATATATTAGAACAAAAAGACAGCTTTCACGTGTTAGGTATTGGAACTGAACTTAAGAGTCATTACACAGACTATGCGGGCATCACGAAGGAAAAAGCAGACTTTTGGCAAGCAGTCACAAAAGAAGGAAAGCTTGACACCTTAAAAGCCATTGCCTCAAATGACTATATTTTTATCGTAAACGAAGCGGTAAATAACAAGCTGATGCATTATGTCGGGGTCATGACAGAGGAATCGTTACCAGAAGCGGACAGAGTGATTCAATTTCCTAAAGGGGAATATCTAATCGTGAAAGGGGAAGCTAAAACCGCTGATGAATTGCATCAAACGCTTACTGGTATTGCATTTGGTCAAGTCTTGCCTGAAGCGAAGAATTTCGCTTATGTTGGTGGACCAAATGCAGTGGTAGAGATGGGGCAGCGAAACGACTTATTACTTGGTGAGATGTGGATTCCTGTTGTACGAAAATAAGAAGGATATGGAGGGATAGAAATGGCCTATATCGTTGATTTTAAAAATGTGTCTACGATTGGTTTAGAGTCTTCACCTGTAGCAGAAGCACTTGCTGGCTTACGAGCTAATGAGGCTCGTTACTTTATGAACAAATATAAGCATGAATTTACAGTATTGCCTGCTAGCGAAAGTCAGGATACCCTTGATTATGTGAACCGAGTGTTAAAAGAAGAACGTGAACTAGAGTTTGCAGCCAAACCTTTAGAAACGGCAAGTTTTCAAGTAGAAAATATCAAATGGACCTACGTCTTTTATGAGGATGGTCTTGCAATTAACGTCCTGTATACATTGGATGACCCGAAAAAACGTGCTGTTGGTTTTAAGCTTTCTGAAGGTATGGAAGTACCAAAGGAATTAGAAGGGAAATTTAAATTTGCTAGGCAGAAGTCTAAACTTGCTGGAACGATTCGTGGGTCATTTTTTAAAATTAAAGGGGAATATTGAACTCGAATTTGTGAATCTGATGAAACAAATAAATTAAAATTATTTCCCCCTTCTAAACAGAGCAGCATTCTCTATGCATTATTAGAGGATGTTTTTCTGTTTATTGTACCCACTTCCTTGATGGTACTATCATCATGGTCTTGATTCTCAAACTAGTCATTTTCTTATTAACTCATTCAAATATCAGGGTAGTTTAATATTAATTAAAGTAAAAAACCTTGAAAGGCATTTAGCCAATCAAGGTATGCGTTTTATTTTTAATCAACTAGTAACTCCAAGTAATATTTATCATTTTCTTCTATTTTTCTTAAAAATTCTTCAAGAGAAGTCGCAATTTGAATATCATAATAGTAAACCGGACTGCTATTCTTTTCATTCAATTCAATTGACATTAAAGCTGATTCACTACCTTCAAAAAATATTAGTTTGTTATTTTCAAATTCATCATAGATTTCTATATCAGGATAAAACTCAAAATCATTAACTCTTAATCGAAAATCTCTGACGGAATAAGGATCCATAATACGATTGTTATTAAACTCTGAACCTTTAATAAACCCGTAGCCAACCTCCATATAAAAATTAACTAACTCTTTAGGAAATTTTAAATCAAGTTCCTTCTCAACCTCTTTTATTTCATTTTCGGTTACTGGATAAAAACTATTTTCTTGATTTGCCTTCAAAGATTCGTATCCCATTATTTTTTACCTCCTTTAAATAGTTCGTTTGCTGGTGAACCTTTCCCATGAATACCAGCTTGATGCTCATTTGGGAATTTTGCAGGATGCATATTCCACCATTCATGCTCTCCTCCAAATGTATTCTCAATTATGTGATGAGCATCATACTTATCTCCTTTTTTCCTAATTATTTTACCTGTTTTTTCTGAAATAACATTTTCATTATACTCAGGCCACTTTTGCCCAGTATTTTCTTCCCACTTTTTGATTACTGTATTTTTTACTTTATCAAATTCTGCTCTATGCTTAGCTGTTTCTATTGGTGTCATTTTTTTATATTCTTTATTTCTTAAGGCTTCCTTCAACTTCTCTGTTTGTTTTTTAGGTAACTCTCTACCTGTTCGTCCTTCTATATCTCTAATATATTTTTTTATTGTATCAGAATCTATCTTATTACCCTTAATCCCCATTTTACCATGAAAC
Organism: Bacillus sp. FSL M7-0791; assembly: GCF_038627085.1. Lineage (NCBI taxonomy): Bacteria > Bacillati > Bacillota > Bacilli > Caryophanales > Bacillaceae > Bacillus > Bacillus sp. FSL M7-0791. Next base: position 1,796,241 of record NZ_CP152022.1, read on the forward strand.
CCTTTAGCCCCAAACGGCAAAAGCATCCCCAGAGCCGCATTCATACTCGCTTCCTGCTGTTCTTTCGAAATTTTATTTCCAAACATATCTCGGCCTGTGATCGCTTCGCTGAAGCCGTTGGTGGCGGTGAGGCCATATAAACCTTTTTGAGATGTTTTCAGGGCGTCAAAGGATTTTTGTGATGTCTTGTAGATATCGACTGCCCTGACTGCGGCTGATGTGGCTTGGGTCGTTTTATAGACAGCTTTTCCGCCTTTGAAAATGCGGCCTGCCCAGCCGACGATTGGGATGTAGCCTGCGGCTGCCATGCCGCCTGCCGCGACTCGCTGTCCTGCGGTGAGTTCCTCTCCTGTGATTGGATCAACGCCCGTTGCGGCACGTTTTGCATCGTTCACGCCGGTCAGTTCATTCACGATGTTTCCACCATAATCGAGGGCTTTTTCATACCAAGGGCGGTTGGCGAGCGCTTCTTGTTTCTTTGCGATTTCGCGGGCTTCTTCTTGTTCTTTTTTGATTTTCAGATATTCAGAAGTTTGCTTCTCAATATCGCTTTTTGCCTTGTAGATTTCGCTATTTTGATAGGCTTTCTTGTCAAAATTCATAGGCGAAATCGCTTTTCCGTCATTTGTCGCATTCATCATTTCAGCGTACAATGCCATTGTAGCTTGCTGCTCCGTCTCTGACAAAGCATATTCATCTTTTAAATTTTGATCAAGCTCTCTTAGTTCTTTGACCGTCTTTTTTCGTTCATCTTCCGCATCTTCTATTTTTTCATCAAAGGTTTGGCTATCAAATACCTCTAGGGAAATGAGGTCATCAATGTCTTGAAAAATCGTTTTGAGTGCCTTTTTTTGATCCTTTACAATGCTTTTGGCATTCATGATACCCATATGTACTGCGTTGTCTAAAAAGTGTTCTTCTATAAAGGTATCGCCGCCAAAGCTCGTATCATCCAGTGTTCCAGAAACACCTTCATGAAAGGCTTTTTGCTTATCAATGAAGCTGATAAACATGTCTACATTTCCAGCGAGCTCTTTATAAAAGCTTTTAATGTTATCGGCACCTTTCCCAGTGAAGTCGTCACCGAGGTTGGCCACACCTTGTAATGCCTTTTTTAAATCTACCATTTGTTCGCGGAGTTCCTGGTAGTGTTTTGCCCTTGTGTCCATGGCACTTGTTAGTGCTTTTGCATCAAGTATCTTGCCCAGAAGAAGTCACTCCTTCCTATTCATTGACAAGGTCAATTTTACCAATACAAAGTTTGTCATTAAATAGGAATTAAGACACAAAAACAATACTTATTATGTAAATGAACAATGTTTCAATAGAATACTTTAGCTCCACTTTTGTCAGTAATAATTATGATGCGATATTTAGAACAATCTTTTAAATAGAACATTTTTTTGAGCTACTCCATTATAAAAAAGTGTTATAGAGCACTTCCATGGTAAGGAAGATGTCACTAGTCGAGGCAATCCCTACATGAATTAGGAATGCACTTAAAAAAGCACACCCGCATCAGTGTACTTTTTACAATTTAGACTTCAGCAATTGCAGCTCTTGCTCCATAATATCTGCTGCTTCAGTTATAAATTGAATAATTAAATCTAATTCTTCTGGTTTGTATTCATTTGTGAGTTCCTTCGTTGATGTTGATAAGGATCGAAAGAGTTCTTTTACCTGTGATTTCCCCGCTGTTAGAGGAACAATGATGACTCTTCGTTTGTCTTTTGGGTCCTTTTCTCTTTTGGCGTAGCCCGCTTTTTCAAGCCGGTCAATAAGAGCTGTGACCGCACCTGAGCTAAGACCTGTTTTTTCACTTAATTCTCCTGCTGTGAGAGGACCGAGTTCGTTTAATAAATCGGCGGATTTGAGATCTGTTGGAAAAAGGCCGAGCGATTGAGCGGCCGCTTGGTGGAACAAAACGGTTCGTGTGGCGAGGCGCCTCATTGTATGTATGATCTGGGCTGCTCTGTCTTCAGCCTCGTTCTTTATTGACAACTTGTTCTCCTCCCTTTAAAATCAATTTATCTTGATCATCAAGATAAATGTTCTCTTACTTTATGGTTAAGTTGATCATAGCAAAAATAATGAGAGAACGTAAGCAGGAGGTAAATGAAATGAATCATGTGGATAAAGGCAAGGCATCCACTCGCTTTGTTGTCATCGGTTTGCTGTTAGGGATTTTTATGGCAGCGATGGACAATACCATTGTTGCAACAGCAATGGGAAGCATCGTAGCAGATTTAGGCAGTTTTGATAAATTTGCTTGGGTGACGGCTTCTTATATGGTGGCAGTGATGGCGGGAATGCCTATTTACGGAAAGCTTTCTGATATGTATGGTCGAAAGCGTTTTTTTCTGTTTGGACTTATTTTCTTTTTAATTGGATCAGCGCTGTGCGGTATAGCACAAACGATGGATCAGCTCATTATTTACCGAGCCATTCAAGGGCTTGGGGGCGGTGCACTTCTTCCGATCGCATTTACGATTATCTTCGACATCTTCCCGCCTGAAAAGCGCGGGAAAATGTCTGGTATGTTTGGAGCAGTCTTTGGTTTATCAAGTGTACTCGGACCGCTTTTAGGTGCTATTATTACGGATTCGATCGGCTGGCATTGGGTTTTCTATATTAATGTGCCAATTGGTATTGTCAGTGTCTTCTTGATCGCCAGATACTATCAGGAATCGCTTGAACATCGTAAGCAGAAAATCGACTGGTCAGGTGCTATTACACTTGTCGTTGCGGTTGTCAGCTTAATGTTCGCGCTTGAGCTTGGCGGTAAATCTTATGCTTGGGATTCGGTGCAAATCCTCACACTTTTTGCTGTGTTTCTTGTGTTCGGTACGATCTTCTTTATTGTTGAGCGTAAGGCTGAGGAGCCGATTATCTCATTTTGGATGTTTAAAAATCGATTATTTGCAACATCTCAAATTTTGGCGTTTTTATATGGCGGGACATTTATTATTCTTGCTGTCTTTATTCCTATTTTCGTGCAGGCTGTGTACGGTGAATCTGCGACAAGTGCAGGGTTCATTTTAACACCGATGATGATTGGATCAGTCATTGGCAGTATGATTGGCGGAACGATGCAGACGAAAGTGCCTTTCAGACGTCTTATGACTATTTCTGTCATTTCATTTTTCGCTGGGATGCTGCTGCTTGCCAATATGTCACCAGATACAGCAAGACTGTGGCTCACACTCTTTATGATGATATCAGGCTTTGGCGTCGGGTTCAGCTTCTCCCTTCTGCCGTCAGCTTCAATGAATGATCTTGAGCCGCGTTACCGAGGCAGTGCAAACTCGACCAATTCATTTATGAGATCACTTGGAATGACGCTCGGTGTAACAATTTTCGGAACGATTCAAACCAATGTGCTGACAAATCGTTTAGCTGATGCCTTTAGCGGAATGAAAGGAGCCCCTTCTCAAATAAGCGATCCACAGGCTATTTTCCAAGAAGGTGCCCGCTCACAAATTCCGACTGATATTTTAAATAAAGTCATCGATGCGATGTCACAAAGTATTACGTACGTATTTTTGCTTGCATTATTCCCGATTGCACTTGCGGCGATTACGGTCGTATTTATGGGAAATGCACGGGTACGCACATCTAATGAAATGAAGGAAAACGAATAATGTGAAAAAGCAGAGCGATAGCGGCTCTGCTTTTTTTCTTATTGATATAACGGATGGGCTTTGCCCTCACTGCCAACGATTCGTATTTTCGATTGGACCATGTCTTTTGCTGCTTGTTTTGCTTTTTGTAAATACATACGCGGATCTAAGCTTTCAGGTTCGTTTGAGAAATGATCACGTATCGCTTCGGAATATGCATTTTTCAGTTCAGTTGAGACATTCACCTTTGCCATACCAAGTGCAACGCATCGCTTGACGTCCTCATCTGGTACAGCGGAACCACCGTGCAGGACAAGTGGTACATCGACCAGCGCTGCAATTTGTTCAATGCGGTCAAAGTCAATATCCGGCACCCCTTTATAAATGCCATGGGCAGTACCAATCGCAGGCGCTAAAGTAGGCACCCCAGTTTCTTCTACAAATTGGCGGCATTCTGATGGAACGGCTTTTTCAGCATCCTTTTCATCGACGACGATATCATCTTCTACACCGCCTACCTTGCCTAGCTCTGCTTCGACATTTACACCGACTTTTAAGGCAAGATCCACGACTTCTTTTGTGCGGCGTACATTTTCTTCATATGAGTGCATAGATGCATCGATCATAACGGATGTATATCCAGCCCTGATACAGGTGAGAATCACATCAAAGTCTGTGCAGTGATCCAGGTGAAGACCGATTGGGATTTGATATTGATCAGCCGCCGCCTTCACTGTATCTGCAATTGCTTTTGCTCCAAGAGATTGAACCGTTCCAACCGTTGTTTGCAAAATCACAGGTGACTTTAATTCTGCAGCAGTTTCGAGCACCCAATAGATACTGTCAAAGGAGTGTACATTGAATGCCACAATTCCGTATTTTTCTTTTTTCGCAGCCTCAAGCATTGGTGTTGTTGAAAGTAAAGGCATGATCAAACATCCTCTCTAGTTAAAATATCCGTTTCTAATACAGCAAGCATGTCTTCATTTGTTCTTGTTTCCAGCAGTTTTTGACGTTTCGTTTCATCCATTAAGCCTCGTGAAAGGGCTGAAAGAGCTTTTAAATGAGTCGTCCCTGTTTCACTTTTAGGGATCAGTAAGGATAAGAAGAAAAAGCAAGGCTTCCCATCAAAAGCGTCCCATTCAATACCTGTTTCCGTGCGGACGATTACAAGTGCTGGTTTCGTGATGGCTTCTGTTTGAGTATGCGGAATGGCAAATCCATCTTGAAATCCGGTTGTACTCAGTGCTTCCCTTTCCGCTAACCCTTTTTTGACATCCTCTGGTGAAGTGCAAATACCTGCTTTGTAGGCAATGTCAGCAATGGCTGCGAACACGCCAGCCTGTGAAGAAGCTGTTTCGTGAAGATTCATATAGATATGTTCCATCATTTCTCCTCCTCCGTTTTAAACTGCGGGGTTGTCTATTTTTTTACGGTAAAGTCCGTAGAGAATCGCACCTACGAGTGAGCCGATTAGTATGGAAAGCACCCATTGGAATGCACCTGTGACGACCGGAAGAACAAGGAATCCACCATGCGGAGCTGGAACCTGTACGCCAAACAAATATGTCAATATAGCAGAGATGGCAGAGCCAAACATGATAATTGGCAGGACAACGACCGGGTTTTTGGCCGCAAATGGGATGGCTCCTTCTGTAATATGTGTCGCTCCTAGAATATAGTTGATTGCCCCTGCATTTCGTTCTTGTGGCGTGAAATGTTTTCGGAAAATCGTTGTGGCAATCGCAATGATAAGCGGCGGTGTGATACATGCTGCTGACACACCTGCCATGAAGTAAAGGTTACCTTCTGCAAGTAAAGCCGTTCCTGTGACATAGGCTGCTTTGTTAAAAGGTCCTCCCATATCAAATCCACACATCGCTCCAACAATTAAACCTAAAAGCAGTGGATTCGTGGATTGTACAGATGAGAGAAAATCCATTAGGGAATTATTTAGCCCTGTGATTGGGACTAACAACGGGGTCATGACAGCCCCAATTAAGAAAATACCGATGACAGGATAGATGAAGATTGATTTTAATCCATCAAGTGATGCTGGTAATTTTTGAAGCAAGAATTGAAGCAGTAAAATGATATATCCTGCTGCAAAACCTGCGATAATACCGCCTAAGAATCCAGCACCTCCATCATTTGCAAGGAGACCCCCTATAAATCCGACGACCATCCCCGGGCGTCTAGCGATCGAATCAGCGATAAATGCTGCTAAAATTGGTACCATTAAGCTGAAGCCAAGTCCGCCAATGCTTTTCAAATAGGCAGCAAATGGATGATACGTTTCGTGCTTAGGATCAGCAGAGTAGATACCAAATAAGAAAGAAAGGGCAATTAAGACACCGCCTCCAACAACAAATGGGAGCATGTGTGATACACCGTTCATTAAGTGCTTATAGATCGTGTGTATCCATTTATTTGCCGACTTTTGTTGAGCTGATGTAGGAGCAGATGTTTTTTCTGTTCCAGAAGCTCTTCCTTTCACTTGATGAACGGGGGCATCTCCATTGATAATGCCTTGGATCAGTTCATTTGGCGTGCGGATACCCTTCGCTACAGGCACTTCAATCAGTGGTTTGCCGTGAAAACGATCTGTATGCACATCTTTATCGGCTGCCACGATGACCCCATCTGCTTCCATAATGTCTTGATCAGTTAAAGCGTTTTCAATTCCTACTTGACCATGCGTTTCGACTTTAATGTCGACCCCTAGCTGCTCAGCAGCGATTTTTAAAGCTTCAGCTGCCATAAATGTGTGTGCAATACCTGTTGGACAGCCGGTTGCAGCGACAATTTTTTTACGGCTCATGTGTAATTCCCCCTTATATCTTCTGAATGTGTACTTGCTCAATCAATGAATCAATATCATGTAAATCACTTAAGCCTTTTGAAAACGCAGTGGATGCTCCCGTTGCAATGCCGTAGCGTAAGCATTCTTCAGGCGAATGTCCTTCAAGATGTTTACTAAGAAAAGCTGCGAGCATTGCATCTCCAGAACAAGCTGTGTTTACGACAGTGCCTGTTGGTGCGTTTCCTTTAAACACTGCGTCCTTCGTAATGAATAAAGCCCCTTCTCCCCCGCGGGAAATAAGCACTTGCTCTGCACCCATCTCAATGAGTTTCTCTCCTGATTGAATGAGTTCTTTTTCTGACAAAGGATGTGTTTTACCGAAAAAAGCAGCAATTTCTTCTTCATTCGGTTTTAGTAAATACGGCTTGTATTGAAGCGTCTCAAGAACTGCTGCTGAGCTTGTGTCTAAAATGAACTTGACCTTCTGTTGATGACAAATAGCTGCTACTTCTGAAAAAATGCTGGCAGGAACGCCTTTTGGCAGACTGCCTGACATGATGAGGATGCCTCCCTGCGGGATAGCCGCAATTTTCTCACGAAAGGCGTGAAGCGCTTTTTCTTCAATCGCTGGGCCTTGATTCACGAGCTTGTATTCTTCTGTCGTATTAATAAAAACATTAATGCGTGTGATGCCTTCAACCGAGATAAAATCGGTTTGAATGGAGAGATCCTTTAAAGATTGTTCAATATAAGAGCCTGAAAACCCAGCAATAAATCCTAGTGCAGTGCTGGTGAAGCCATATTTCTTTAGCATAATTGACACGTTCACGCCTTTTCCATTCGGCTGATAATCTTCATCTTCTGTGCGATTGACTGCATTTGCCCGCATTTCTTTTAATGCAATATATAGGTCAATAGCAGGATTTAAGGTGCAGGTATAAATCAATTGGTTTCACCTTCTTTCTTTTCTCTAAAGAAAGTATCTCATACGATTCAGTGAAAATGTTTTCAGAATGTGTAAAGGTTTTCATGAGAAAAAGCCTTCCAGATCAAAGTCTCGAAGGCTTTCTTATTGGTTATTTCATTCGGATCACATAGGCGTCAAGTAAAATGCGGGCAATGACATGAAGAGACAGGCGGGATCTGACTTCATAATCTGGGAAGAAAGATTGTTCCCCTTTATATCCGACTAGTGTCATATCTGATATTTTGCTTAATGTAGAATCTATTCTTGTCGTCACCGTAATGGTTGTGACTTGCTTCATACTGAGGTTTTGACACGCTTCAACAAGCTCAGCTGTTTCGCCATTTAATGAAACAAAGATGGCAAGCTCACTTTTTTCAATGTCTCGCGATTTCAGCCGAATGATATTTGGATCGTCGTGTACTTCACATGTTTTCCCGATGAGCTGTAATTTGATGGTCATCTCTTTGGCAATCATCTCTGAGAAGCCTCTGCCGAAAATATAAATTTTGTCTGCATTATGTATTTTTTGAACGGCATCTTCAATTTGTCCAATACTTTGCAGCTGTATCGTTTTTAAAACCTCTTCTTCATTTTTCCGAATTGCTAGTTTGATGTCTTCATCAATATTTTTGAGCTGGTCGCTTGCATCTGTCATTTTCTTTTCTTGTTTCAATCGATATTTAAAGGATGTATAGCCGTTATAGCCAATTTTTTTCATCAGTCTGACAATCGTGGCCGTTGATACATTGGCTCTTTCGCTTAAAGTGACAATGGATAAGGTGGAGATATCCTCTAAATGCTGGTGAATATAATTGAGTAAATATCGTTCTGTTTCACTTAACGTTTGATATACATCACTTGGGATGTTAAATAATGATTCATTCAAATCGATTCCCCCTTATTCATTTCATACTATAATTAAATGCCCAATAAAAACAAGATGATTCTTTTGTCATGTATTTAGATGAAAGGCGAAAATGAGTGAAATTTTATTTTTGACATAAACTAAAGAAAAGTTGTGTCTATGTGAAAGGAGCTGATCTGTATGCTTCATCTTTTGTTTTATCTGATCCTTCTCTATGTCGTTTATGTCTTTTTGACCGCATTTGTTTTGTTTTATTTACCGATCCAAAAAACATGCAAAGAACATTGTATCTATAAAGCTTCTTCGATCTCAGGAGACGATCAGGGCACAAATCAAGTGATGCTTCTTGACGATGGATTTGTGTCCGGTCAGGCCAGAATCCAAATGATTCGTGAGGCAAAGAGGATGATCCGCCTTAGTTATTATTCCATCCAAAAGGGGAAAACAGCCGAATGGGTACTAGGTGCTTTAATTGAAGCTGCTGATCGAGGGGTGAAAGTTCAGCTGCTTTTAGACGGCATCTGCCACAGTTTGCGTGGACCGCTAAAAGATTTACGATATGCCGTGGCAAATCACCCGAACATGGCCATTCGTTTTTATGAGCCTTTTCGGTTATTTAAGCCATGGACGTGGCATAACCGCCTTCATGATAAGCTGCTGCTGGCAGATGGCCGAGTGGCTGTGATGGGCGGAAGAAATATCGGTGATAAATACTTTGCAGATCAGCCCCCGAAAGATTTTGCATTTGACCGCGATGTGCTGCTTTATAACGACAAAAAAGGAAAAGTATTAGATGAAATGGAGCAATACTTCGTTTATTTATGGAATCATGACTTTACGAAAAGAACAAAAGCAGTGTTCTCTAAACAAAAAGCAAAGAAAGGCTTAAAACTAAGAAAGAAACTGCTTAGATCCTATCAGGAGGCAGTGCATGCGAAAGAACCTTTTGTGATGTCGTCCTTTAATTGGGCAGCAGATGGCACCTCAGTAAAGCAGATTGCATTTTTTACAAATCCTGTGGAGCGCTTCAATAAGCGTCCTCTTGTGCTCAAAAAACTAAACGATCTAGCTCACCGGGCAAAGCGTTCTGTGCTCATACAGACGCCTTATGTCATCCCGACACGACCCATGAAAGACGGCCTCACTCCCTTAGCCAGCGGGATTCAAACGACAGTTGTCACGAATTCTCTCACAGCGACGCCAAATCCGTTAGCTTTTGCAGGTTACTTAAGCACGAAAAAGGAACTGATGAAAACAGGCGTTCATTTGTACGAATATGAAGGTCCGTATTCCATTCATGCGAAATCAATGGTCATTGATGATTATTTAAGTATTATTGGCACATATAATTTAGATGCGAGGTCTAGTTTTTTAAATACAGAGTCAATTTTGGTCATTGATAGTGCCCCTTTTGCGCTATCACTTACTCAGGCAATAGAACGTAAAATTGCCTATAGTATACTTGTCGCGAAGGACAAAGCAGCCTATAAAGCGGAGTCCTATGGGCAGAAAAAAAAGCCTTTGATGAAAAGGCTCCTTTTAAATGGTTTATCCGCGATAACTGTTCTATGGCGGCGGTTAATCTAAAGGGCGGCTACTCTTGTGGCAGCCCTTTTTCTTCTGATTGATCCTCTTCTGCTGACTCCAATTTGGTCAATTTAAACACCAGAATCCCCGCAACAATCACAATGACACCTAATAGTTTTGCGGGAGAAAATTCTACTTTCTCTAACCCAAGCCAGCCGAGCGAATCGAACAAAAGCGCGGAGCCGAGCTGTGAAATCAGGACAATCGAGATTCCATAAGTCGGACCGAGACGTTTGATGCTTTGAACGAGGCAGATGACCACCCCTACTCCAATGGCTCCGCTAATCCAGTACCACGCTTCCATATGTCTTAATTGAAACATGCCGGTTCCTTCTAGCAAAAGACCCATCAAAAGTGAAGCAATAAAGCCCATACCTAGAACGAGAGTGGTCGTTGACCAAGAGCCTGTCTGCTCATTGACCTTACTGTTAAAAATGGTTTGTAAGCTGACGAGTGCGCCAGCCGTGATGGCTAATCCTATTCCTATGATCATGTCTGAATCCCTTCATTTCTTCTATTCATAAATGTTTCGCTCCGCTATTTCTAAGAGTCCTTCCCGGTCAAGAATCGTAATCTTCCCTCTTCGCCTCTCTATCAGCCCTTTTTCACAAAATTGCTGAATCACCCGGTTAATATGACGGTAGCTTGTACCAATTAAGCTCGCCGCATCAGTAAGACGCAGTGCGCTCGCGCTGTTATCCCCTGTTAACACAGACAATAAGTAGCTTGCGAGTCTGACCTCTACAGGGTATAAAAGGTGGAAGCTCAAATCGTTTGATTTCGTATAAAATTTGTTTGTGATGCCCTTTAGTAAAAAGGTTAACACGCGGGAGTCATCCTTCGCATGGCGCATGAGCGCTTGATGAGAAATCCTTAGCATATGTACTTCTGTGACAGCCTCCACTGTATTGACCATATCAGTCTGCTGAACGTATTCAATATCTCCAATCGCTTCAAGAGGATGTTTAAAACAAAGAATGAAGGTCTTTCCTTCTTTTGTGGTGGTGAAAATCTTTAATTTTCCTTTTACTAACAAGTACAAGTGCTCCCTCTGATCTCCCTTTGAACAAATCAGCTCACCTTGCTTATAGCGCCATAAGCTGACGTGTGATATGAGTTTCTGATGAAAGACGTTTTCTAATTCATGTGCCTTGAGATAAGAGGAAAATAGAGATTCATCATGAAGCTCCTCCATCTGACGCCCTCCTTTATAGCTTTAAAATGATTACGCCTGCGATCATCAATAGAATTCCTGCATAATGCTGCCATTTCATTTTCTTCTTCTGTACACCAAACCATCCTTTTGCATCGATTGCAAAGGTGAAAGCAAGAGCTGAGCAATGAGTAAAGCAGCGATGGTCAGTGTGACACCGATCATTTGAATCGCAGTCACTTCATTGAAAATAATAATGGCTGCAAATGCACCGCCTACTAAATAAAGCGGCTGCACCTTTCGATATTCTCGAAAGTGTCCGTCACGTACGATCAGTAAAATGATCAGTGCGATCATAAAGCCGGTCAGCTGCGTGATGGTTGCCGCCTGCCATGTGCCGATATCCTGGCTGATTCTTGCGTTTGCGACGCCTTGCAGTGTAATACAAGCGCCTCCTAATAAAGCGAAAATAACACCTTTCATTCGTTCAAATGCTCCTTCTTTTTCAGTCTAGTTCCATTAAAAGATAGATGCCCTCATGTTGAAAAGGACATATGTCCCACTTTGCGTATTATATCAGAAACTTTTTCTTTTACAGTTGCATCGTTTTAGATTTTTCACAGTGGGTACAGTTTTATATCACCTGAAAACAGAATATTGAATGGAATCACATATAAAAAGGAGACATGTCAGAATGAGAAATCAAGAGAAACATTTTATTAACGGAGAATGGATCGCATCAACAGGAAACGAAACGACGGAAGTCATCAATCCTGCTACAGAGGAAGTCATTGGCACCATTAGTTTAGGAACAAAAGAAGATTTAGATAAGGCAGTCAAAGCTGCTCGTGACGCCTTTCCTTCTTTCTCAAAAACATCTCGAAATGAACGCGTAAAGATGCTGGAAAACATTGTGCGCGGCTACGAAAAGCGTAAGGATGAACTAATTGAAGTCATGACACAAGAGCTCGGTGCACCGCTGAAAGTATCGGAAGAGGTTCATTACAAAATGGGACATGAACATTTTTCTAAAGCAGCGGAAGCACTTAAATCGTATACATTTACTGAGGACCGCGGCGGACATACCATTATAAAAGAAGCAATTGGTGTCAGCGGATTGATTACACCTTGGAATTTCCCAACAAATCAAACATCACTTAAAATCGCGGGTGCCATTGCAGCAGGCTCACCAGTTGTCTTAAAGCCTGCGGAAATTACACCTTTTGCCGCAATGATTCTTGCAGACATCATTGATGAAGCTGGCGTACCGAAAGGCGTCTTCAACCTAGTTAACGGAACTGGTGATGTCATTGGTGACGGCATTAGCTCACACCCTGATATTGACTTTGTTTCATTTACAGGATCAGGCGCTGTCGGCTCTAAAATAATGGAAAATGCTGCAGACAATATTAAGAAAGTGGCTCTTGAGCTCGGCGGGAAATCCCCTCTTATCGTCTTAGATGATGCAGATGTGGATGAGGCAGCCGAAACAGCCGTTCATCATATTGCGATGAATACAGGTCAAGTGTGTTCCGCAGCTACACGTGTGCTGATTCCTGAATCAATGAAAGACGCATTTGAAAAAGCGCTGCTGAATGCTCTGCCGAAGTTTACAGTTGGTGATCCTCGAGAAGATCACGCCACTGGTCCGCTTGTCTCCAAAAAGCAATGGGATACCGTGCAGTCTTATATTGAAAAAGGAATTGAAGAAGGTGCTCACCTGCTTGCTGGGGGAACTGGTAATCCGGACGGACTAGGCAAAGGATATTTCGCCAAGCATACTATTTTCACAAATGTGAAAAATGATATGACCATTGCGCAAGAGGAAATATTCGGACCCGTCATGAGTGTGATCACATATCAAGACTTGGATCATGCCCTTGAGATTGCCAATGATACAGTGTACGGTCTTGCTGGCTATGTGGTTGGAAAAGATGAAAAAACATTAAAATATGTAGCTGAACATATTCGTGCCGGTCAAATTACCATTAACAACGCCGAAACAGATTACTTTGCCCCATTTGGCGGCTTTAAGCAATCTGGTATCGGAAGAGAATGGGGAGACTTCGGTATCGAGGAATATTTAGAAGTGAAAGCTGTGATGGGACTTCCAACAGCATAATTTGAAAAAGGAGAAAAACTCTAAGGTTTTTCTCCTTTTTTCATGATAGAAAGAATCTGCCCCCTGCTCCCCTACTTATCCATGATGATTTTATATTTTTCGACCTTTGCTTTAGGAGGAAACGATTCTTGTAACTCATCAAACCAAACCTCAATCGTTTGACCCTGTGACAGCTCTTTAGAGTCTACTTTTGTTAAATCCATAACGATGAGATCATTTTTATACTTTTCAATAAGAAGATGAGTTTTCAATGAATCATCGCTTTTTAATGGCGTTTTATTGTTTATAAGAAGTAAATTCGTCTCCCCTTTTCTTAGCAGGATGCCTTTTTTTGAAAAAGATGCTGTTGTTTTATTCTGATTGTATGAATCTTTTATATTGTCCTTTGGAGAATTGCACGCTACTAATAAAATGAGAAAAATCAAGGCGACAAGCCGAAAACATTTTATATTTTTAAACTTTATCTGCATCAACTTTCATACACCCCTTTTCAATCCCTTACGATCGTCTCTTCATTCAAAACGGCCCATTTTTCTAAAGGTGCTTTATACAGTTAAGCGATTCACCTTCAAGTTCTGTCACCTTGCAAAGGTATTAGAAATCTTAATCATGACAATCAATATTATATATTTTACTTAATGGCAAACTTTCGGTAAAGTTCAAATTGAACCTATATATATAATTCCTATCGAATTAATCTATGTTTATATTCCTTGTGAGGTGGATATCGTTGCAACTTCATGTATTGAACAGTCCGTTTAGTCAGGAGCAGGCAGAACTGCTTAATCAGCTGCTTCCGACTTTAACAGATCAGCAAAAAATTTGGCTTACCGGTTATTTATCAGCACAGGCAGCTTTAGCCGGATCAGAAAATACTGCCCTAGCCCCTTCTCCTTCTGCCGCAGCACCAGCGCAGCCTGTCAGCAAAGATGTGACCGTCCTTTATGGCTCACAAACAGGCAATTCTGAAGGGTTAGCAAAAAAGACAGCTCAGCATCTTGAAGAGAAAGGTTTTCAAGTGACGCTCTCTTCTATGTCAGATTTTAAACCAAATAGTCTGAAAAAAATAAACAATTTACTGATTATCGTCAGCACACATGGCGAGGGAGATCCGCCTGATAATGCCCTTTCTTTCCATGAATATGTTCACGGCAGACGTGCACCAAAGCTCGATCATTTAAGCTTTTCTGTCCTATCACTTGGTGACAGCTCTTACGAATTCTTCTGTCAAACAGGTAAAGAATTTGATGAGCGCTTAAAAGAGCTTGGCGGAACGCGTCTTTTCGATCGAGTGGACTGTGATCTTGATTATGATGAGCCGTTTTCTGAATGGCTTCAAGGGGTGGCATCATCACTTAGCGAAGGCGGAGCTGCAGCAGCCCCGCAGGAATCAGCGGGAGCAAACACTCAAACAGCTGCATCTGAATACTCAAGAACAAATCCCTTTTATGCTGAAGTGCTTGAAAATATCAATCTAAATGGCCGCGGTTCTAACAAAGAAACCCGTCATTTGGAGCTTTCTCTTGAAGGATCAGGACTTGTTTATGAGCCGGGTGACAGCCTTGGTATTTATCCAACAAATGATCCTGCGCTTGTTGATGAACTGATCACAACATGTGGATGGAATGCAGAGGAAGCCGTAATCGTTCATAAAAACGGCGACACGCTTCCTTTAAAAGAAGCACTTACCTCTCATTTTGAGATTACCGTATTGACAAAACCTCTTCTTCAAAAGATGGCGTCCTTTACAAAAAGCGAAGCCTTGCAGGCCCTTTTAGAAGAAGGAAACGAAGAAAAGTTAAAAGCATATATAGCAGGAAGAGATTTAGTAGATGCTGCTCGTGATTTCGGTCCTTTTGAAGGAACAGCGGCAGACTTCACTGCCATTTTAAGAAAAATTCCGGCTCGCCTTTATTCCATTGCAAGCAGCCTGAAAGCAAATGAAGAGGAAGTTCATTTGACGATCGGTGCTGTGAGATATGATGCTCACGGAAGAGAACGTCAAGGTGTCTGCTCAATCTTATGTGCGGAGCGCTTAGAGCCAGGTGATAAGCTGCCTGTTTATATCCAGCACAATCAAAACTTTAAGCTTCCTGAAAACCCTGAAGCACCGATCATTATGGTAGGACCAGGCACAGGCATTGCCCCTTTCCGTTCCTTTATGCAGGAGCGCGAGGAAGTCGGTGCAGACGGAAAGTCATGGTTGTTCTTCGGTGATCAGCACTTTGTGACGGATTTCTTATATCAAACCGAATGGCAAAAGTGGTTAAAAGATGGTGTGTTAACGAAAATGGATGTGGCTTTTTCAAGAGATTCAGAGGAAAAAGTATATGTCCAGCACCAAATGAAGAAACAAAGTAAAGAATTATTCGAATGGCTGGAGCAAGGTGCCTATGTATATGTCTGCGGAGATGAAAAACATATGGCGCATGATGTTCATAATACCCTTCTATCAATCATCCAAGAAGAAGGTGCGATGAGCAAAGAGAAAGCAGAAAGCTATCTAGCCAACTTGCAGCAGCAAAAACGCTATCAGCGTGACGTATATTGATTGAATGCTTGAAAGAAAGGAGCTTTTACTTACATGGTGAAGACAGCATTAACAGCGCCGGATGGACCTCCGAGTGACGTAGAGGAAATCAAAGAAAAAAGTGATTATTTACGGGGTACTTTAAAAGAAGTGATGCTTGATCCGATTTCAGCGGGTATTCCTGATGATGATAACCGTCTGATGAAGCATCACGGCAGTTATTTACAGGATGATCGTGACCTGAGAAATGAACGGCAAAAACAAAAGCTTGAGCCTGCCTATCAATTTATGCTGCGCGTCCGCCTGCCTGGCGGAATCGCTACATCCAAACAGTGGCTTGTGATGGATGAGCTTGCTCATAAATATGGAAACGGTACGTTAAAGCTGACAACTCGTGAAACCTTTCAGCTTCACGGTATTTTAAAATGGAACATGAAAAAGACCATTCAAGACATTCATTCCACTATGCTTGATACGATCGCTGCTTGCGGCGATGTGAACCGTAATGTCATGTGTACATCAAACCCCTATCAATCAGAAGTGCACCATGATGTATACGAGCTCGCCAAAAAATTAAGTGATGACCTGCTTCCGCAAACAAGAGCGTACCATGAAATTTGGCTTGATGAGGAAAAGGTAGCAGCAACGCCTGATACAGAGGTTGAGCCGATGTATGGTCCACTTTATTTGCCAAGAAAATTCAAGATTGGTGTGGCGGTCCCTCCTGCTAACGATATTGATGTATTTTCGCAGGATTTAGGCTTCATTGCGATTATTGAAAATGATCAATTAGTCGGTTTTAATGTCGCGATTGGCGGTGGAATGGGTATGACTCATGGTGATACAGCGACCTATCCTCAGCTTGCAAAAGTAATTGGCTTTTGTACACCGGAACAAGTTGTAGAGATTGCCAAACAAGTGATCACCATCCAGCGGGACTACGGAAACCGTTCGGTGAGAAAAAATGCCCGCTTTAAATATACAGTGGACCGTCTCGGTCTTGAGAATGTAAAAGAAGAGCTTGAGCGCCGCCTTGGTTTTTCCCTATTAGACGCAAGAGATTATCACTTCGATCATAACGGTGACCGCTATGGCTGGGTAAAAGGCATTAATGGCAGATGGCATTATACGATGTTTGTAGAAGGCGGACGTATCACGGATTACGATGATTATCCGCTGATGACAGGCATTCGTGAAATCGCAAAGATTCATACAGGTGACTTCCGCTTAACAGCGAATCAAAATTTGATCATTGGAAACGTCACATCTCATAAAAAGAAACAAATCGAGCAGCTCATTCAGGAGTTTGGTTTGTCAGATGGACAACAGCACTCTGCACTGCGCCGCAGTTCAATGGCCTGTGTTGCTCTTCCGACATGCGGCTTAGCGATGGCAGAGGCAGAACGCTACCTCCCGCGCTTAATTGACAAAATTGAAGAGATTGTCGAAGAAAATGGCTTAAGTGATAAAGAAATCACGATTCGTATGACTGGATGTCCAAATGGATGCGCCCGTCATGCGCTTGGTGAAATTGGCTTTATCGGGAAATCACCTGGCAAATACAACATGTATCTTGGCGCTGCGTTTGATGGCAGTAGATTAAGTAAACTGTACCGAGAAAATGTAGGAGAAGAAGACATTTTAAACGAGCTTGGCACTCTACTCCCCCGCTATGCAAAAGAACGCGAGGAACATGAACATTTCGGTGATTTTGTGATTCGGGCAGGTATTGTAAAAGAAACAACAGATGGCACGAATTTTCATGTACAATAAAAAAGACAGGACGCTCTCCTGTCTTTTTTTTATGGACTTTGTTTTCTTTTCAAGTATTCGCAAATGCTGTTATACACATCAGGATTATCTAGAGAAGAAAGATCTGGTGAAGGCTGCTGTTCATAAGCTCCTTTTAATAAACGCCGGACGATTTTTCCGTTTCTTGTTTTCGGTAAAGCTGAAATAAGATGAATTTCCTTTGGTGTGAGCGCTTTTCCCGCATATGAACCTACATGTATTTTGAGCTCTTGAATGAGTGCTGCTTCTTCAAAAGTCTGTGAACTGGCCACAATGAAACAAACTAGTGCTTCTCCCTTCACCTCATCCTTTACTCCAATCACAGCAGCCTCATGTACGGCTGGATGCCCGACAAGAATGGATTCAATTTCAGCTGGACCAATGCGTTTACCTGCTGTATTAATGACATCATCCGATCTGCCCGTGATATGGAATGCGCCATCCTCTGATTGCATCACCCAATCACCGTGCGTCCACACCCCATCAAATCGTTTAAAATAGGTGTCTTCATATCGCTTCGGATCTTTCCAAAACCCACATGTCATGCCGACCCACGGCTTTTTCACAACAAGCTCCCCTACCTCATTCAGAACGCTCTCTCCTGCCTCATTATACACATCTGCCGCCATTCCTAAGATGGCCGCATTAAAAAGGATCGGTTTGATTGGACGAAGCAGCGTACTTCCTACAATACCGCCAGAAACCTCTGTTCCCCCTGAGTAATTTAAGATTGGAATGTGCTTTTGACCAATGGTGTCAAAAAGCCATTGCCATGGTGCTTCATTCCACGGTTCACCTGTAGATATGATGGCTTTCACATGCGGCAGCTCAATGTCTGAAAGGTTTTGCTGCATCGCAGAACGAACAAAAGTAGGTGAAAGTCCAAAATGGGTGACTTTTTGGTCGTGGATGAATGACCAAAGGTGGTGTTCATCTGGATAATCGGGGGCGCCGTCATATAAAACAATTGCAGCTCCATTGATCAAGCCGCCAAAGACGAGAAAGGGCCCCATCATCCATCCCATGTCTGTGAGCCAAAACAAACGATCTCCTTTTGCAACGTCCATACAAAGACCGGCATCAAAAGCCGCTTTTACAGGAAAGCCTGCGTGTGTATGAACAGCCCCTTTTGGTGTACCGGTTGTTCCAGACGTGTATAAGATCATAAGTGGATCTTCATTTGAAAGATAAGTTGTTTTACTCAGTGGTTCCTCTTTTAACAAATCGTTTAGCTGAATATCCTCTTTATATCCAGTAGAAGAGGAAGCATGTACAATGACTGTTTGGACAGTCTTGGTTTTGTCGATCGCTTCTGCCGCACATTTACGCATGTTGATCGTCTTTCCCCGGCGCGTCACGCTTGAGCCTGTGACGACAATGGTTGCACCTGATGCACGAATACGTACGGCAAGAGGCTCGCTTCCATAGCCAGAAAAAACCGGGCTAAAGATGACACCAATCTTTGCAAAGGCAAGCATGACAGCAGCCGTTTCCGGAAGCATCGGCATATAAATGACCGCTACATCCCCTTTTTGTATTCCCTTCTTCAAAAAACCAGCAGCGAGACGATTGACCTTTTCTTGAAGTTCGAGGAACGTCCATCTTCTCTCTTCTCCCGCTTCATTTCTCCACATCACAGCTGGTTGATGCTGAGTTTCTTCATTCTCTGCCCATTTGTCAACAGCCGTTTCGACCACGTTGAGCCGGCCGCCTTTATACCAATTGGGCCACATGAATGAATCTTGGCCTAATGCGGCTTCATAGGGCTCCTTCCACACGATGCCGACCGCCTTTTCGGCTTCTCTCCAAAACCAATCGGTCCGCTCGATACTAGCTTGATAGAACGCATCATAAGTAGAAAAACCAAGTGAATGCATCCATTTGTAAAGGCGTGTTTGTTTCATCATCTGTTCTTCGGGTATCCACGCTGGTTTTAGGTTCATCATGAGGCCGCCCCCTTTAGACCGGATAAACCGGGTGTTTTCGTCTTGTAAATGTCATCTCTTTAGAGGTATAGGCTTGTAATCTATGACAAAGCTCATCTCGCAAATGGTCAAATGGGATGACACCATCGACAATCATTTCAGAGGCAAGCTCATATATATTCATATCTTCCTGGTATTCCTTGCGTTTCTCTTGAATAAATGCTGCTCTTTCCTCAGCAGGCAGTTCGGCAATTTTATTCGCATAGACAGCATTTACAGCGGCTTCTGGCCCCATGACAGCAATTTGTGCTGATGGAAGTGCGAGGCAGCAATCCGGTTCAAAGGCTGGTCCTGCCATTGCATATAAACCTGCACCATATGCTTTACGAACAATGACGGATATTTTCGGAACGGTTGCCTCTGACATGGCGGAGATCATTTTCGCCCCATGCCTAATAATACCTGCTTGTTCCACTTTTGTTCCGATCATAAACCCCGGTATATCCGCAAGAAAAAGGAGCGGAATATGAAAGGCGTCACATAGCTGAATAAACTTGGCGGCTTTGTCGGCCGAGTCATGGAATAATACGCCGCCTTTTACCCTAGGCTGGTTGGCAATAAGACCAACAGGCTGACCATTCATACGGCCAAATCCTGTGATCAGCTCTGCGGCAAATAGCTTTTTGATTTCAAAAAATGATCCTTCATCAATGAGTAAATCAATGAGCTGATACATATCAAAAGGGGTATTCTGCCCTTTAGGAATGAGGTCTTGGATGGTGATCTCTGATGGTTTAGGTGCGATTGCGGCTGCCCGTTTTGGTTTTTCTGTATAGTTGGCAGGCATGTAAGTTAAATAAGTGCGGGCGATTTGAATGGCTTCTTCCTCTGTTTTTGCTAAAATATCGCCGCATCCAGAAATGCTGCAATGCATTTTTGCTCCGCCCATTTCTTCAAGGGATACTTTCTCTCCAATCACCATTTCGGCCATTCGCGGTGAGCCTAAGTACATTGAGGCATTCCCTTCGACCATGACGACGATGTCACAAAAAGCAGGAATGTAAGCACCTCCGGCTGCCGAAGGACCAAATAGTAAACAAATTTGCGGAATACGTCCAGACAGCTTCACCTGGTTATAAAAAATGCGGCCTGCACCCCTTCTGCCTGGAAACATGGCGATTTGATCGGTGATTCTAGCACCCGCAGAGTCAACTAAATACAGCATTGGGCAGTTGAGCTTTTCGGCTGTTTCCTGGATTCTAATGATTTTTTCTACCGTTTTGACGCCCCATGATCCTGCTTTGACGGTAGAATCATTTGCCATGACGCAAACAGTCTGCCCATTCATCCGTCCTGTCCCTGTGACAACACCATCTGCTGGTAAATGTTCATTTTGACACTCGGCAAACATGGCATCCTCAATGAAAGAATCCTCATCTAATAACAACTGGAGGCGGTCACGGACAAACAATTTTCCTTTTTCTTTGTTTTTTTGATGGTATCGGTCGGCCCCGCCTTTCAGAATCTGCTGTTTTTTTAGTTCATATTCTTCGATCATACCCATTCCCCTTTCTTGCTACCTGCCTCTGTATTGAGGCGTTCGTTTTTCTTGGAAGGCTTGAAGACCTTCCGTTCGATCTTCTGTCTCAATGAGCCGTAGATAGGCTTCGTATTCCTTTGTCAAACCTGTATGCAAATCGTGATCAAGGCTTGATTGAATCGCTTGTTTCGCTTCTTTTAAGGCAAGCGGGCCATTTTTGATGATTTGTTTTGCAAGAGAGATGGCATCGTTCATGAGGGAATCTGCTACAGAGATATGCTCAATCAGCCCAATTTGAATGGCTTCTTCTGCTTGTAATGATGCGCCTGTGAAAATAAGTTCTTTTGCTTTACCGAGTCCAATGAGGCGCGGAAGGCGCTGCGTCCCTCCGGCTCCTGGTATGATAGCTAGTCCTGTTTCTGGCAGGCCGAGTCTTGCTCCGGCTCGTGAAATGCGGAGATCACAAGCGAGCGCGAGCTCAAGTCCTCCGCCCAGTGCGTGTCCATTTATCACTGCAATGACAGGTACAGGAATAGATTCAATCTCGATAAAAGTTTGCTGAATCGAAAGAACAGCGCCTTTTGCTTCTGCTTCTGTCATCAATCGTCTTTCTTTTAAATCTGCTCCAGCACAAAAGACTTTTGAACCGGCTCCTGTAATGAGAAGACAGCGAATGCTTTCATCATGTTTGATTTCTTGAATGATTTGATTGATCTCCTCCAGCATTGGAGCAGATAGGGAATTCGCTTGTTCTGGCCTGTTTAAGGTCATGATGCCGATCTGTTCATCTTGTATCGAAAAATGGATCAATGATGTCATGTTATTCATCCTTTATGAAGTAGTCTGAGAGTGAAAAGCACGTAAACAGTGACTAGGCAGGGTTCGATCTACTTTTGCTTCAATCCATTCTGCCGCTTTAATTAATGCAGGAAGGTGAATATTTGTCTCAATTCCTAGTTTTTGAAGCATATGCACCACATCTTCTGTCGCCACATTTCCGCTGGAACCAGGTGCATAGGGACATCCGCCAAGCCCGCCGCTGGAGGAGTCAAATATGGTGATCCCAGCTTTTAATGCCGTATAAATATTCGCAAGAGCCATCCCCTTCGTATCATGAAAATGAAGAGCGATTTTATCAGCAGGAAAACGTTCGAGTAAAATGTCTAAGCGCCTTTCTACTTGAAGCGGATGGGCTTCACCGATGGTGTCACCGAGAGATATTTCATCAATGCCATAAGAAAGCAAAATATCCGTTAGCCGGAGGACTTGATCCATTGGCACTTGTTTTTCATATGGGCAGCCAAACACGGTGGAAATATACGCGCGTGTGTTTTTTCCTGCTGCTTTTAAATCAGCTGTCATTTGTTTGATAACAGGAAGTGTTTCGTGGATGGATTGATTCATATTTTTCTTGTTATGTGTTTCACTCGAAGAGATGAACATAGCGCCTGTGTCAAGATTGGCTTCAAAAAAATGAGCTAAGCCTTTTTCATTGGGAATGAGTGCTGCATAGGTGATGCCGTCTTTTTTGTTAAAGGATTGGGTGAGTTCTTTGGCATCTTTTAAGGCTGGAACCCATTTAGGATGAACAAATGATGTGACTTCAATATAAGGGAGCTGGGCTGCTGCGAGCAGATCAATCCACGTTCGCTTCTCGCCTGTGTCAAGCCAGACTGATTCATTTTGCAGTCCGTCCCGCGGGCCGACCTCCCTGATAAGCACACTCTTTGGTAATGCCATCTGGCTCCCTCCTATTCTGATAGTTCTAAAAGAACCTCTCCTTCATCGACAAACTCTCCCTCTGCCTTATACACTTTACTGATGATCCCGCCCTCTTCAGCAACGATCGGAATCTCCATTTTCATTGATTCTAAGATGGCAACCTCCTGTCCTTTTTGCACTTCATCGCCTTGTTTCACAAGAAGCTTCCACAAGTTTCCGGCCATTTGAATTGTGACAGTTTTCATGAACGGTTTTCCTCCCTTTTTTTCATGAGAAAATCGGTGGTGATGCTGCCTTGTAAGAAAGCAGAAGATCCGGCCATTTCCCTTAAAAGCGGTAAGTTGGTTTTGATCCCTTCTATTTCATATGCTTGTAATGCCCCTTTTAATCGTTCTATTGCAAGTTTTCGTGTATCACCGTAAACGATCATTTTCGCAATCATTGGATCGTAAAAAGGGGTAATGCTGCTTCCATTTGTCACGCTTGACTCATGACGGATATACGGAGCTTCAGGTGTGGAAAGCCGAGTGATCGTTCCTGGTGATGGATAAAAGGTGACGGGATCTTCCGCATAAATTCTAACCTCGATGGCATGGCCGATTTGATGAATATCCTCCTGATTAAAGGAAAGCGGCTCACATGCAGCGATTTTCAGCTGCTCCTCGACAAGGTCAATGCCTGTAATTTCTTCTGTGACAGGGTGCTCTACTTGTAATCTTGTGTTCATTTCTAGGAAATAAAATTGTTGATGCTGATCGACTAAACATTCAATCGTTCCTGCATTTTCATACCCAATCGCTTTGGCTGCTTTGACGGCCATCTCCCCCATCTGATGTCTCACCGATTCATCGAGACAGACGGCTGGTGCTTCTTCAATGATTTTTTGATGTCTTCGCTGGAGTGAACAGTCGCGCTCAAATAAGTGAACCCCATGGCCGAAGGAATCAAAAAGGACCTGAATTTCAATGTGCCGAGCGTTTTCAATGACCTTTTCCATATACAGCGTCCCATCGTTGAAAAAGCTTTGTGCTCTTTTTTGATTCCCTTCAAAAGCCCTGTACAGCTCCTCGTCATTTTGCACGAGCTGCATGCCAATTCCACCGCCCCCGCTTGATGCCTTGAGCATAATCGGATAACCGAGTGACTGCGCTTGACTGACCCCTTCTTCTGCATCATGCAGCGGAGCTGAAACGCCTGGTACAATGGGGATACCTGCTTGAGCCATCGTTTTTCTTGCTTCAATTTTATTCCCCATTCGCTGAATGACTTGTGCGGATGGGCCAATAAAGGCGATTCCTTCGCTGCGGCAGCGTTCTGCAAAGGCTGCATTTTCTGATAAGAGGCCATATCCTGGGTGGATGGCATCTGTATTTGTCTGTTTGGCTACACGAATGATGGCTTCCATGTTTAAATAGCTTTCAGATACTTTCGCGCCTCCAATCAGATAGGCGCTGTCTGCTTCTTGCACATGAAGTGCATGCTGATCTGCTTCTGAATAAACGGCGACGGTGTGGATTCCGAGCCTTTTACACGTTCGAATAATTCGCCTAGCAATTTCGCCTCGATTTGCAATCAGTACTTGTTGAAACATCACTGCCTTCACTCCTTTATTAGATCAAGCGCCTGCTTTTTCAGACGAAATTTTTGAATCTTCCCTGATGCGGTCATTGGATACTCGTCAGTGATGAAAAAATATTTAGGAATTTTGTAGCGAGCCATTTGCGACTGACAATAGCTGGTGAGTGTCTCAATTGTCACCGTCCTACCTTGTTTAAGCCGAATGAATGCGGCGGCTTCTTCTCCATACGTCTCGTCAGGTATACCAACGACCTGTGCATCAAGAATATCCGGATGAGTATAAAGAACATCCTCAATCTCTTTTGGATAAACATTCTCCCCGCCTCTAATGATCATATCTTTCAGCCGTCCTGTGATTTTCACATAGCCGTCCTCATCCATCTCTGCTAAATCACCCGTATGAAGCCAGCCGTCCTGATCAATCACTTCATTTGTGGCTTCTTCATTTTTATAGTAGCCTTTCATCACATGATAGCCTCTTGTACACAGCTCTCCTTGTTCTCCTCTTGGTACTTCCTCCGGCGTGCCTGGAACGGTGATTTTCACTTCAATGTGAGGAAGCGCCCGGCCGACCGTTTGAACCCGCCTTTCAAATGAATCATCCGTTCTTGTTTGGGTAATGACAGGAGAGCTTTCGGTCTGGCCGTAAGCAATCGTGAGCTCCTTCAGTCCCATTTGTTCAATGACGGCTTTCATCACATGGGATGGGCAAAGAGATCCTGCCATAATGCCCGTTCGTAATGTGGACAGATCGTATTGGTGAAAATTCGGATGGTCGAGCTCTGCAATGAACATTGTCGGGACGCCGTGAAGGACGGTGCACTTCTCTTTTTCTACGGTTTGAAGAACTCGCTCTGGGTGGAAGGATTCAATTGGAATGATCGTTCCTCCTTTTGTGAGACATGCAAGCACGCCAAGGACGGATCCAAAGCAATGAAAGAAAGGAACAGGGATACACATTCGGTCCTTTTGGGTGAGCTTCATACAATCTGCGATTTGGCTGGCATTGCAGACAATGTTTGTATGGCTGAGCATGACTCCTTTTGGATAGCCGGTTGTGCCTGAGGTATATTGCATATTAATGACGTCATCCGGTGCAAGCTCATCCATTCGTTTCTCCCACTCATGATCCTCTGTTCTTTTGGCAGCTGCTTGAATACTGTTCCAGCTGCGCATGGCCTTTGGCGTGTGCTCACCTATATAGACGACACTTTTTAAATAAGGAAAAGATGAGGATGTGATCTCTCCTTGATGAGCGTTTTGAAGCTCCGGTATGAGTTCTTCAAGCATTTTGACATAGGATGTCTCTTTAAACCCGTCTACGATAAACAGCATGCTACTATCAGAGTGCTTGAGTAAATAAGCGAGTTCTTGTGATTGAAAGTTTGTATTCACGGTGACAAGAACGGCTCCAATCGACGCGCAGGCGAATTGCAGCATGAGCCATTCGGGTACATTGGGCGCCATGATGGCGATATGATCCCCTTTTTGAACCCCTAATGCCATAAGACCTTTCCCGGTTTCCTTGACTTCTCGATAAAACGCTTCATATGAATATCGTAAAGAACGTTCTGGATACACAATGGCTTCATGTCCTGGATGCTGCTCCCTTTTCTCTTTTAATAACGAGCCGATTGTCTGTGGATGAATCGACATCATGGCTTTCCTCCTCCATTGATGGTAAGCGTTTTCATTATCGGATTACGCTAACAGTTGTCTTGCGATGACTAGACGCTGAATTTCAGAGGTCCCTTCTCCAATTTCCATTAGCTTGGCATCTCTCACAAGCCGTTCTACACCACATTCTTTCATGTAGCCTGTTCCCCCGTGAATTTGAACAGCATCAAGACTTGCTTTTGTCGCCATTTCAGAAGCGAAGAGTTTGGCATAGGCAGCTTCTTTTGTAAACGGCTTGCCGTGATCTTTCAGCCAAGCGGCTTTCCACACCATTTGTCTGGCAAGCTCTATTTGCATCGCCATATCTGCCAGCTTAAACTGAATCGCTTGGAAGGAAGAAAGGGTCTGCCCAAATTGCTTTCTTTCTTTTGCATGCGAGAGCGAAGCATCTAGTGCAGCTTGTGCGATGCCAACTGATAACGCAGCAATTGAAATGCGCCCCCCGTCTAATGTATATAAAAATTGCTTAAAGCCTTTCGCTGGGTCTCCTAAAATATTCTGGGCTGGTACACGTACACCGTCTAAAATGATTTCTGCTGTATCTGAACCGCGCACACCCATTTTGTCATATGGATTTGTAATGGTCAGCCCTTTTTGCCCTTTCTCCACAATGAAGGCGGAGATGATCGGGCGGCCGTTTTCATCTTGATCCGAGACAGCAGTGACGATAATGGTTCTGGCAAAATTGGCGTTTGTGATCCAGCACTTTTCCCCGCTAATGATATACTCTTGTCCGTCTTTGACTGCTTTTGTCTTCGTCCCTTTTGCATCTGACCCTGCATTTGGTTCTGTTAATCCGAAGGAACCAAGTGCTGTTCCAGAAGCCAGCGGGACAAGGTGGTCCATCTTTTGTTCCTCTGTACCGAAGTAATAAAGCGGGCTTGCGCCTAAGGAGACGGCTGCGGCATAGCTAAGACCTGTACTGGCACACTGTTTTCCGATTTCTTCTACAGCGAGTGCATATGATATCGTATCTCCTCCTGAGCCGCCGTATTTCTCTGGAAAGGGGATGCCCATAAAGCCGAGCTCCCCCATTTTTTGAAACGTATTGGCTGGGAATACGGCCTGTTTATCAATGGTTTGAGCGAGTGGTGCAATTTCTGCTTTGGCGAAATCTTTGACCATCTGGCGGATCATTTGTTGTTCTTTCGTTAATTCAAAATCCATCTTGCTTCCCCCTTTAGCTCTTTTCTATCATATTTATTAATCAAGCAGCTGCTTCATGCCAAGCTTGATTGAATTCAGAAAATTAAAACAAGAATAATAGAAAAAAAGCATGAACGAAGAAAATCTCACTCATGCTTTTTCTGTTATTTCACTATTTTTGTAGAAGGCTTGCTTTCGTGATGAAGACGATTAAGAGCCGTAATCTTGTAAGTATCCATTTTCTTTTGATTGACTGGGAGGTCTTTAATCGTTGTTATGGCACCTTTTTCTTTTCTAACCGTTTGCAGCAATTCATATGTTCCTTTATTTGTTAATCGATAGACCGCATAATAGGATACGGTAGAATGCGGATCATTTTTGATTTGTAAAGCCGCACCATCCGATGTCTTTTTCACAGATTGAATGATTGGTTTTTTAGGTGCTTTCTGATGAAGCCAAGGCATTTCTGGAATGAGAGCTGGTTTGCTGTATGACTCTTCTATCAATCGATCCTTTACATTCAAAGGGTTGCGATTGAGATCCTTCAGGCTGAAATGCATGCTTCCCTGCACAAGCTGTGACTGCCTGTTCAGCTCAATCTGCCTAAAATATTCTTCCGGGTCAGACCAAGCAGGGTCACTGTTTTGATTAATTTTATATGCCGCCTGCCCAATGTACAGGTGAACCGGCTCCCCTTTTACCTCATTTGACCACCATTTCGTCAGCACATCATAAGCGGCAGCTTGAAAGCCGATGCTCCAGTAAATTTGCGGAGTAACATAATCAATATCGTGCTGCTGAATCCACTCTCTTGTATCAGCATACAAATCATCGTAGTTGGTCATTCCTGCAGTGGTGTTTGAACCAGTCGGGTCATCTTTTATGTTGCGCCATACCCCGAATGGACTAATACCAAATTTCACATACGGTTTTTCTTTCTTAATGGTGTCATTGATTTGCTTCACCAGCTGATTCACATTATCTCTTCGCCAATCTTCTATATGAGTAAATGCTTTTTTTCCATATGTTTCATACGTTACTTGATCTGGAAATGGTACACCGGCTATTTTATATGGATAAAAATAATCATCCATATGCACTGCATCAATATCGTAGTTTTTCACAACTTCTTCTATACCGCCGATAATGAAGTCCTGAGTTTCAGGAATACCAGGATTGTAATAAAGCTGATTACCATACGCAATCGTCCAATCAGGATGTTGTCTTGCAGGGTGATCGGCTGACAAACGGCTGAGATCAGTATGATTCATTGTGATTCGGTAAGGGTTAAACCAAGCGTGAAATTCAAGGCCGCGTTTATGAGCTTCTTCGATCATAAACTCAAGCGGATCGTACCCCGGATCTTTCCCTTGTGTTCCAGTCAAATATTCTGACCACGGCCCGTATGCTGAAGGATAAAAGGCATCTGCTGTTGGTTTAATTTGCATAATGACGGCATTCATATTCATCGCTTTGATTTCGTCTAACAAACGAATAAACTCTTGCTTCTGCTCTGCTACGGGCAGCCCCTTCTTTGAGGGCCAATCTAAGTTATAAACAGATGCAATCCATACCGCGCGCATCTCTCTTGTGCTCTCAAGCTTCCCTTTTGGCACTGCACGAGCTGCTAGACTGCTAGAAGGAATCAATAAAAATACAAACATCAACATCAGTGTTAAAACTGTCATACTGATCTTTTTCAGCATGTTTTGCATCACCTCATCTTAAGTTTATTCCGCTTTTTGTGATGGAATGCCAGCAGATGGTGTAAGCAGAATGTTTTTCATTTCATTGAGCTGAGCTTCAGGGACTTTGCAGGCTTCAATTAAATACCGCTCTGCACTCCCGTATGTCTCCAGCATTTCGTGCAGCACATCTTCAAGATAATCTTGCTGCACACCGACAAGCGGCTGAATTTGTTCTTTTGACACCCGGTATAAACTCATCAATCGGACAAATCGTTCCTGCCTTCTGACGAGCATTTGCACGCCTTCATTGGAACGCATGTATTCACTTAAAACGACAGCCTGCGGTACACCTGCCACCAACTGAATCAGGGCAGATAAAAAACCTGTTCGGTCCTTGCCACTCGTGCAGTGAAGCATCAGCGGGTAATGGCTTTGATCTGAAAGCAGTGTGAACAGCTGCCGAATCTCTTCTTTACGCTCTGTCAGCATGCTTTGATATAACTCTTTCATGATCGGTGTAAATGAGAGAGACTTCCCTTCTGTTACCAGCATACGAAACATGGTCCATTTACTTGGCATCTTACTGTCAGGCTGCATCGGAATATGCACGATTTTGTCGTGTTCCTTGATCTTTGGCGGATGTGATTTACGTTCTGAGGCTGTACGGAGGTCACAAACGGTTTGAATTCCGAGTGCTGAGAATATCTCGATGTCTTGTTTCGACAAACGGGATAAGTCTGCGGATCGATAAATCATTCCCTGTTTGATCACCATCCCATCTGTTGTTTGAAGTCCCCCTACTTCTCTAAAATTCGCAAGCTTTGAAAATGGGTTGTTTGATTGATTCATAGAAGTGAAAGTCCTTTCTGGTTTCGTTCTTTTTTCTATCATACGCTTTTATATCAAAGGAGAAAAGAGAATCAATTGACCTAATCCATGTAAGAGAATTTATTGGTATAATGGAAAAAGGACATTCGGATTGATTGGAGATATGAAGTATGATAAAAACAAAACGGATTCAGCAAATCAAAGAGTATGTGTTTGACCGTGAATCTGCCTCACTTGATGAGCTTGTGGCGTATTTTGGTGTCTCAAAAAACACGATACGCCGAGATGTACAGGCATTGGTCGAGTCCGGCGTACTCAAAAAAGTGTATGGCGGAGTGGCTGTGAACCACTCAACGTTAGTGGTGTATCAGGAGCGAAAGATCCGTCAGCTCAGTAAAAAGCAATTGATCGGTCAGACGGCTGCCACTTTTGTGGAAAACGGGGATATGATTTTTATTGATTCTGGTACCACAACGCTTGAGATGCTCCCCTATTTGACGGAGAAACAGGTGACCATTGTGACCAATAATGTGGATTTCATTACACAGGCGATGCCTTATGAAAATCTTACCATCTTTTCCACTGGCGGGATGCTTGAAAGAAAAACGAATTCTTTCGTTGGTTATCAAAGTGTTGAGCGCTTAAAAGCTTACAATGTCAATAAAGCCTTTATCGCATCAACTGGTTTATCCATTGATCACGGCGTCACGAATTCGTCTCCGCTTGAAACCGATATTAAAAAGACGCTTGTTCAAAAAAGTGCCAAAACCTTTTTATTAGTGGATGATAGCAAATTCGATCATTACGCCTTGACCACGTTTTGTGATTTGCACGAGATTAATATCGTCGTGACCAACCAGGAGCCAAATGAAGATTATCTTCAATATGGAAAAGAGCATGATGTACGGTTTGTCACACCTTCATCAAATGAATAGATGGACAAAAAAACGGCTCAGGAATTTGAGCCGTTTTTTGATTCATTGATTTCAAGCTGTATGATCATACGGAATAAAAATCGATACACGGCCGAGATGACGTCAATGAAAGCCGTATCTTCGTGGATATCCTCAAGCTCAAGAAGCTGCAAATTCACATCAAATAAGCCATCTTGTCCATTAAATTGAAGCTGAGCACCATTTAATGGCGATAGTATGTCCTTTAGAATATTCGTGTCTTTTTTAGGACGTTTTAAACCGAATAGGACGGTATACGTTTGAAACACTTCATCCCATTCAATGGCCAAGCCATCCACTTTCACGACATCAAACCACTTTGATTCGATATAAATGAATTCTTTTTGATGTTTTTTCACATATGTAAGCGGTGTGTTTAGAAATGAGGCGTTTTCTGTTTGAATCATGTTCTCTGATTCCTTGTCTACACGCTCTATATATACATCGCCAAAACGAGCTTCTTCTTTTATTCTCGCCCCTTCTAATGTCCAATTACGGCGCGCCGCTTCATCATATTCAAAGTCGGTCAGCGCCTGTCCTTCTTTCAGTAAGTCTTGTAAGCGATTTTGCAGTGACATGGCTATGTCTCCTTTCTTCTCCTGCATGTGTGTTTATTATTTTAGCATAACTCATGAAAAGAAAGATATGTCCCTGCATATGATGGTATGATAGTGTCAAAAAAAACATCTCGGAGGGGTACGTTTTGCTCACAATGACACTGGCAGAAAAAATCGTAGATGAGGTTAAAAAGGTGCTGACTGAGGAAATCATCATCGCACAAACAAACGGCACCATCATTGCAGCAACAGATCCAGCGCGCGTTGGACAATTTCATGAAGGAGCGTATCTGACATCTGTTGAAGGACAGAAACGAATTCTCACAAAGGATGACCAGCAGCACATGAAAGGCGTCAAAGCTGGCATCAATCTGCCTATTTATTTTAAGCAAGAGGTCATCGGGGTCATTGGAATGACAGGAGATCCTGTACATGTGTCTCCTTTTGGCGAAATATTAAGAAAAATGACCGAGCTGCTTATTCATGAACATGAATTTTTTCAAGAAACTGAAACGGATGAACGTCAGCTCGAAGCGTTTGTATTCGACTGGCTTCATCTGCCAGAGACAGCGATTGATCTCACTCAAAAAGCGTCGCGGCTTCAGCTTGATATCAACAAGGAGCGCGCAGTTGTTCTGATCGATTGTCAGGATGAATCGTTTATGAAGCAGAATCAATATAAAGAATTGAAGGAAACGCTGTATCTCAACAGCCAGGAGATCATCGTCCGCTGGGGGCATGGCCGCTTTTTACTCATGCTGCAAACAACAGCAGATGATCGTAAAGCCCTGCAGCAGCGCCTGTTTCACATCCATGCCTCCCTTACGGCGCGGAGCTCGCCCGGGGTTTTGATTGGAGCAGGAAAACCAGCAGCTGCTCATTTGATGAAGCAATCGTTTCAACAAGCCTTTCGAGCATTAAAATTGGCACATGCTGATACGCCGATTGTATTTGATGAAGATTTAACGCTCGAACTTTTTATGGAGGAAGTAAGTCAGGAAACAAAAGAAGTGTTTCTTGATCGAACGATCGCCCCTCTTCTCCCCTATCCTGAATTAGTGAAAACATTGCGGGTACTCATGACATCAGATTGTTCATTGAAATATACCGCAGAAGCGATGCATGTCCATATCAATACACTGCATTACAGGCTAAAACGAATCCAAGATTTAACGACACTTGATCCAAAGCGCATGCAAGATGCCATGCTCTTTTATTTAGCCTTCATGCTATTAGATGATGATCCAAAAAAACGAAGCAAACAGCCCGATATTTTGTAGAATCGTCCATAGGCATGAGGCGATTCTTTTTTTATACTGAAAGAAACGATACGTCTCATCAATAGGAGTTGAATGCGTATGTTACACTCTGAATTTTTAAATCAATTAAAAAAGATTGTTGGCGCGTCTTACATGCAGGACAGTAAAGCCGATCGGCTTGCCTATTCTTATGATGCAACACCAAATTTTCAGCATATGCCAGATGTCATCGTAAGCCCGCATACGGCTGAGGAAATCCAGCAAATTGTCCGGCTCTGCGCTTCATATAACATACCAATCGTGCCAAGAGGATCAGGAACGAACCTTTGTGCAGGCACATGTCCCACTCAAGGCGGACTTGTGCTGCTGTTTACAAGAATGAACCAATTAATAGAAATAGATGAAGAAAACCTGACAGCAACGGTGCAGCCTGGATTGATCACACAGGAACTTATTCGCCAAGTAGAGGCGAAAGGCCTCTTCTATCCACCTGATCCAAGCTCTATGAAAATCTCTACATTAGGCGGAAATATTAATGAAAATTCAGGTGGTCTCCGGGGGTTAAAGTATGGAGTGACGAGAGATTATGTCCTTGGACTTGAAGTCGTTCTGCCAAACGGTGACATCATCAAAACAGGCGGCAAGCTTGCAAAGGACGTGGCCGGGTATGATATGACCCGTTTGTTCGTAGGTTCAGAAGGAACGCTCGGGATTGTCACTGAAGCCACGCTGAAGCTTTTGCCGCTTCCAGAAACAAAACAAACGATGCTTTGCTTATATGAAAGTTTAGAGGAAGCCGCCGCTTCAGTGTCGGCGATTATTGCAGAGCGTATCATCCCCGCCACATTAGAATTTATGGATCAGCCGACGCTGGAAGTCGTTGAAGACTTTGCAAAAATCGGTTTGCCGACTGACGTTCAAGCGGTGCTGTTAATCGAACAAGACGGCCATCCTGAAGCGGTTGCCCGTGATATGCAGCGCATCGCAAAAGTGTGTCAGCAGCATGGTGCAAAAGATGTGAATATCGCACATTCTGAAGAAGAGGCAAATGCACTTTTAACAGCGAGACGATCCGCTTTATCTGCCCTCGCCCGCTTAAGCCCGACGACCATTTTAGAAGATGCCACAGTTCCCCGGTCTGAAATTGCCAGCATGGTGCGGGCGATCGAAGACATTGCGAAGCAGTACAAAGTGAAAATCTGTACATTTGGTCATGCAGGTGATGGCAATTTGCATCCTACTTGTGCAGCAGATGCAAGAAATGAAGAAGAAATGAAACGGGTGGAAGAAGCCTTTCAGGCCATTTTTGAAAAAGCAGTCTCACTTGGCGGCACCATTACGGGTGAACATGGCGTGGGTCTTATGAAATCCCCTTACTTAGAACTAAAGGTTAAAAAAGAAGGCATTGCGGCAATGAAAGCGATCAAACAAGCGCTTGACCCGGAAAATATCATGAACCCTGATAAAGTGTTTGGAAAAGCCGCAAGAAAGCGGGTGGTGGTCTCATGAGTTCTAAACAAACAGAGATTCAGCAAGCATTTCAGCAGCAAATGGACGAAAAAGAGCTGCTCAATTGCATGCGCTGCGGATTCTGCCTTCCTTCCTGCCCGACTTATATTGAATCTGGTCAACAAGAAACACACTCTCCCCGCGGCCGAATTGCTTTAATGAAGGCGGTGAGAGACGGCGTCATTGAGCCAGATGAAGATGTGGAGCATTCACTGAATCTTTGTCTTGGCTGCCGTGCATGTGAACCGGTCTGCCCTTCCGGAGTTAAATATGGACGGTTACTTGAAGATGCAAGAGACATCATTCAGCAGCACAAAAAACAATCCATTCCTGTCAAACTTGTAAGACGGGTAGTGTTTAAAGGTCTCTTTCCTTCACAAAGCCGAATGCGGAAAGCAGCAGGACTTCTTCGTTTTTATCAAACATCTGGTCTGCAAACGGCTGCCCGCAAAACTGGCATGCTGAAGGTGCTTCCACCGCATTTACGTCTGATGGAACAGGCGCTTCCAAAGGTGCCGCGTCAACGAAAAAGCCGTTTGACGGAATACAAAGCCGCCGGCCCAGCGAGAAAACGGGTCGCCTTTTTTACTGGCTGTTTAATGGACACCGTTTTTTCCAGCACAAACGAAGCGACCATCCAGCTTTTGCAGCTGGCAGGCTGTGACGTCATCGTCCCTCCTATTCAGACGTGCTGCGGAGCGCTCCATGGCCATAGCGGTGAAAAAGAACAAGCGAAACAGTTAGCAAAGCGGAATATTGAAGCGTTTGAAGGGATAGATGCGGATGCCATAGTCATGAATGCGGGCGGTTGTGGCGCTTTTTTAAGTGATTACGATCATTTGCTTTGCGATGATCCGGATTTTGAAAAGCGAAGTGAAGCCTTCTCAAAGAAAATCACGGATATATCAGACATTTTAGTGGAGCTGGAATTTCACCGCCGCATGCCGCTTGCTTTGCCAGAGCAGGTCATCACCTATCAGGATTCTTGTCATTTGCGGAACGGAATGGGTGTACAGCATGCACCAAGGGTGCTGATGAAGGCCATTCAAGGTGTATCATTTAAAGAAATGAAGGATTCGGGCCGGTGCTGCGGCTCAGCTGGCATTTACAACATCTTGCAGCCAAAGATGTCGATGCAAATTTTAGATCATAAAATGACAGAAGCCACTCAAACAAAGGCCGCTGCCATCGTTACGTCTAATCCAGGCTGTCAGCTGCAAATGGCAGCAGGCATCAAACGCTCAGGACACTCACCGAGCATGCGTGCCGTCCATCTAGCTGATTTATTATTAGAAGCCGTTCTATATGAAAAAAAAGCGTCCAGCCCATCAAGCTGAACGCTTTTTTCATGCATATCTTTAGACAATCGGTTAGATAATAGAGGCAAATCGCCGAAGGAGCTGGTCCAAATGCTGAAGAAAAACAAACAACAAAAGGACCCGAATTCAGTATTTGAAGCATTGTCACGTTCTGCTGATTTTACAAATGAGCTGTCTCGAAATGGAGATTTTCTGTATAGGATTTCCTTTTTTCGTTCATTGATTAATGGACATCTTCTACATGAACAAATTCTCCCCTCCCTCAAACAACTGCACCTGTCACCCACTCTTGAAGAGCTGAAAGAACGAATTCCCATTGAGCAGGCTGTCATCACGAGCGATCTTCAAAAAGTGCAAGAAGCCCTTCACCGGGGCAGCATTGCGATTAGACTTGAGACAGACTGGGGTAAAACGCTTCTCTTTTCGATTGAAGAAAAGAAAGGCAGACAAATAGGTCCGCCTGAAATTGAATTTGGGATTATCAGTGCACAGGAAGCATTTGTGGAGGTTTTAGATACCAATTTAAATTTGGTCAGACGGCGGCTGCCGACGCCTAACCTGAAAGTTGAGGAAAAGACGGTTGGTACGCTCTCTCAAACAAAAGTTGCCGTGTTATATATTGAAGAAATCGCCAACCCGGAAAACATCGAAACGGTTCTTCAACGAATTGAGGACGTTGATTATGATCAGATTTTAGATGCGAATTACCTCGCTCAAATGCTTTATGATGTATCCAATACGATCTTTCCGTTGTTTTTGAATACAGAAAGACCCGACCGCGTGTCTTCAGGCTTATCAGAAGGGAAAATTGCCATATTAGTTGATGGTTCGCCTCATGTCTTGCTTGCCCCAACTATTTTACTTGAGTATTTTTCCACGATGGAAGACTACAATATGTCATGGATTGCGGCTTCTTGCTTTAGGCTGTTACGCATATTTGCTGTGATATTTTCCATTTTTGCGACACCTTTATATGTCGCCGTTTTAACCTTTCATTATGAACTGATCCCAAAGGATTTATTAGAAACCATTGTCTCCTCGCGCTATCTTGTGCCATTTCCTCCGATCATTGAGGCACTATTTTTAGAGATTTCGATTGAATTACTAAGAGAAGCAGGTTCAAGGCTCCCAGCTAAAGTCGGTCAGACGCTCGGGATTGTTGGAGGGATTGTCATTGGACAGGCTGCTGTAGCAGCAGGCTTAACGAGCAATATTTTACTCATTATTGTTGCCCTATCTGCTCTCGCCTCATTTGTCACGCCTATATACAAAATGGGCAGTACCATTCGGCTGCTGAGATTTCCTTTTTTAGTTGCAGCACAGGTTTGGGGCGCATTAGGTATTGCTGTGATGGGATCTTTTCTGCTCACCCATTTAATGAAATTAACTTCAATTGGCCGGCCGTATTTAGAGCCTATTTTTCCAATGCGCCTTGCTGATTTAAAGGGCAGTTTGATTCGTCCTCAGCTCCGTTTTTTGAACAAAAGGCCGGAAAATTTACGTCCGCAAAATGAAACCATCCATCGCTCTAAGCCGAAGCAAGGCCGCAAGGGGAAAAATGATTTTTATGAATAAGGAAGTGAAGGCATGAGCTCTTCTTCTGTCAAAGAGAAATTTCAAGTATCCCCTTATTTTGTGTTTTTTCTCATCAATGCCAATCAAGTCGGTGTCAGCATTTTAAACTTTCAAACAAACCTTGTTCGTTCTATCAATAATGATGGATGGATCGCTATTTTGATTTCTGGCATGAGCGTCAATGTGATGATCTTTCTCATGTACTTGATGTTTAAAAAGGCCCCTTCGGATGAATTTGGTGAAATCACGCAATATGTATTTGGCAAATGGATTGGGCAATTATTCAACATTCTTTATATCTTATATTTTGCTTCTTTGTCGCTGACCGTTCTTATCCATTACATGGATGTGATCCATGTATGGCTGTTTAAAGAAATTCCTGGTCTTTTGTTTGCGTCTGTACTGCTGCTGCTTGTGTATTACATACATACTGGCGGCTTTAGAACCATTGCTGGATGGGCATTTTTTAGTGTTGTACTGACGTATTGGATGACGTTTATCTGTTTTTATGCCATGAAATATAGTCACCTTCGTTTCATGTTCCCAATGTTTGATCATACATTTTCGCAAATCTTGTGGGAGTCAAAGATGCATCCTTATCCATGTTTGGTTTTGGCACGCTGCTTGTCTATTATCCCTTTATTAAACAAGCTCAGACATCTCAAAAATTTGCTCACATGGGGGTATTATTTACGACATGCTTAAACTTGCTCACTTTTCTCGTCTCTATAGCGTATTACTCAAGTGCTCAGCTCAAATTAACAAAATGGCCGACGCTAACGTTAACGAGCATTGTGAAGCTTCCGTTTATCCAGCGCTTTGAATTTATTGAAGTGTCTCTTTGGCTGCTTCTGATCATTCCTAATATCACGATTCCATTATGGGCAGCGAGCCGAATGGCAAAAAAAATGCTTCATACGAGCCAGCGCGTCACGTTCATCGGGCTCAGCATCCTCATTCTGATCATGTTTTCGTTTTTTGCCAGTGCAACTTCTTTTGAAACCTTTAATCAATGGGTGGAATTTAGCGGATTCATTCTGATCTATGGATTGATTATCTGTATGGTCATTGGACTGATGCTGAAAAAAAGGAGGAGGAAAAAACGAGCATGAAACGTTATATACTTACGGGCCTCATGTTGTGTAGTCTTTTGTTAACCAGCTGTGCAGAGCCCCGCCTTTTAGATGAATTAAATATCTCTCAGGCGGCAGGATTTGATTTATTGGAAGATGGAGAAATGAAGGGCTTCTTTGTCTTCCCTGTCTTTAAAAGTCAAGAGCAAGGAAGTTATCAAATATTAAGCGCAAAGTCAAACACCATTAGTAATATTCAATTTCTCGTGTCAGAAGAATCACCTTTTCCAGTAGTCATGGGCCAGGTGCTCGTTATTTTAGTCAGTGAAAAGTTAGCAAAAGAAGTCGGCATGATCGATTTAATGAATTATATTTATCGTGATCCTATCATTGGTTCACGCCAAGTGTTTGCGATTGTAGGCGGAGAAGTTGAAGAGTTATTATACACAAAAATGAATCAAACGAACTTAAATATAGGTGTATATCTCTCTGACATGTTGGCCCAAAATATGCGAAATGGCAATGAACCTGTCACCAATCAGCATATTTTTATGAATCAGATGCTGGCAAAAGGGGTCGATGCATACCTCCCTTACATTAAGAAAAAAGGCAATGGCATTAAGATCACAGGAGTCGCTCTGTTTGATCATGAAAAAATGATCGGTCATATCCCCGGAAAAGACACGTTCACATTTAAAGCGATGATTGAAAATCATAAAAATGGCATCTACGAATTTCAATTGGCTGATCATGCAAAGACCCATGTCGTCATTGAAAATATCAAATCCCATGTGTCTTACCGAATCAAACCAACGGAAAACCTAACAAAGAAGCCTCAGATCATGATTGATATCAAACTGAAAGGTGAATTAAAAGAATTCATGAAGTCCAAAAAAATTGATAAACCATCTATATTGGACCATGTTGAAAAAGAAGTAGAAAAACGTGTCGCTCAGCAAGGACAAGACCTTGTTCAATCCTTTAAAAAGCAAAACATAGATCCTCTTGGGTTGGGCCTGAGGTATAGATCAAAAGACAAAGCAGTAACACCAGAAAAGTGGAGAAGCATTTATCCTGATGCAGATGTACAAGTTAAATGCCACATGAAGATTGTTCAAACCGGAGTCAGCCAATAAAAAGGCTTATTCAAATATGTCTTGCTTGTTCTCCAAGATGTTGGACACTTTCATTTTCATTCGTGGAACCGGATCTTTTTGATGAACATCATGTAAAATCTTTTCTACTTCATTTTTATCAGTTCTAAGAATTTTAGGTAGAAATTTTTCCACAAGAGGCGGTCCATTCCCTTTTGCACAGTTAGCCATTGTATCTAGTGCAATGAAGCTGAAAGGTCTTCCTTTGTTTAGCCAAGATTTCATTCTCTCCCAGGTTGGGCAGCTGACGGCTGCCAGCCTTCCCCACTGATCGTGAAAATGGGTGCAATTTGACTCCATCCAATCCAATATTTTGTGAGAACGGAAACGGTGCAGGCAAATAAAAGCCTCTAACGGCAATTCTTTTTCACTGATCGATTTCATTTTTTTCAATATATGGTGTAATCCCTCATCTTCTGGCAAACAGCTGGCTGCTGCCCATGAAAGCGGATAAAGTAATTCTTCGTCCGCCTGATCCAAAAGTTCCCTTACCCATTCAGCGGCAAATGTATCTAGAACATCAGCCGTGATTTCTAACATTCGTGATTTCACAGCGGCATGCTTCGTTTCATAAAACCTACTTTGAACAGAATCCAAGATTTTTTGCTGGTCGTGCTGCTTTAGCGCATCGATGACATCATCCTCAAGAAACCATCTAGTGATTGAAAAGGCTAATAAAGACACCAAATCATGCCTAACGGCTTGTAATGTTGGTGCTTTTTCACTTTTGATGATGACAACATCTTCCTCTAATTGGAAAGCCTGTCCGTCCTCTCCATAAAAATCATCGCGGGAGTAAAAATTGTTTAGGAGAATGGAGAACAGCTAGGTTATACCATTCAATAGGACGTAATGAATAGGTGAGTAGTCTTTCGTGGCATTGATGGCATAATTGGAAAGGCTGTTTCGGTTCATCAGACGCTTCTACAACGTTCATTTCGTTTTTTTGACAGGCTTCACATAAAGTAGTTGTCCCCATTGTTTTCACTTCCTTTTACTGCTAATGCATTTTTTCTGCTTCTTTCATTCGAGAAAGCATAAAGGAAATAGAGATTTCACTCTAAACCCGCGGCTATTCATCCGTGTTGAATCAATTGAAAAGATATCCTAATCTTCATCCTTTACATCGGGGTCTTCCGGAATCGGTTCATTTAAGATCTCTTGGACGAGCTCTTTATATTGTTCGAGCTGCTTTAAATGCGTTTGAAACTGCCCTTGATAAATGAGATAAGATTCCCCGTCAAATACGTAACGGATCTTTTTTTGCTGGATTAATTTTTCAATATACGATTCTGATACTTCCAAGTATTCAGCTGTTTCTGCGATTGTTAAATACATGTTTGTGCACCACCCGTTCGTTTCATCTTACAAATTATATCACGAGCTGGTGAAAAAACGGATATCGCTTGTTCATGTTTTTTTCATCTTTTCTTCACTGATTCGTCAACTCGCTTTTGTATAGTATTCATACACCCACTCAAACTCTAGGAGGTGATGATTCTTCACATGACAAAGAGTAATATTCGGACCTATGCCGCATTTTTCATTGTAGGTGCAAGCAATACAATGATTGACTTTCTGTTCTTCTTTTTTTTAACCGCCTTCTTTGTTCCCCCTTTTCTTGCCCAGTGCCTGTCCTATACTGCAGGGATGCTGAACAGTTATGTTTGGAATCGAAAATGGACGTTCCAAGTAAAAAAGAAAGCTGACAGGTGGGAATGGATCAAGTGGGCCACAGTCAACGGAGCAGCGTGTCTTCTCACCTATGTTGTCTTATATGTCATGCAGCTAGCAGGTTTCTCATTAATTATTAGTAAAGCGATTGGCACCCTTCTTGGCATGAAGATCACTTTTACTGGAAGCCGCCTATGGGTTTTTCCTTCAGAAAATAAACCATCAGAAATGGAGCGATGATTCAATGAACATCAAAAAAGCCGTCATACCAGCAGCCGGATTAGGCACACG
Source organism: Bacillus sp. FSL M7-0791 (assembly GCF_038627085.1). Taxonomy (NCBI): domain Bacteria; kingdom Bacillati; phylum Bacillota; class Bacilli; order Caryophanales; family Bacillaceae; genus Bacillus; species Bacillus sp. FSL M7-0791. Next base: position 1,837,147 of record NZ_CP152022.1, read on the forward strand.
TTTTTTACCCGCAACGAAAGCACAGCCAAAGGAAATGCTGCCTATTATCGACAAACCCGCCATTCAATACATAGTTGAGGAGGCTGTTCAATCAGGAATTGAAGATATACTGATTATCACAGGAAGAAACAAAAAATCGATTGAAGATCACTTTGACCGTTCGATTGAGCTAGAACAGAATTTGCTTGAAAAAGGGAAAGAAGAACAGCTGGCTGAAATCAAACATATTGCGGATATGGCCAATATTCATTATATTCGTCAAAAGGAGCCCTTAGGTCTTGGACATGCGGTATTATGTGCACGTCATTTTACTGGTAACGATCCTTTTGCGGTCCTTTTAGGTGATGATGTCATGGTGTCAGAAAGACCAGCACTCTCTCAGCTCATGGAAGTCTTTGAAGACAAACAAAGAGAGGTCATTGGCGTCCAGCAAGTGGATCGTCTAGATGTCAGCAAGTATGGTATGATAAAACCAGCTAGAATAGACGGTCAAGTGTTTGAAGTCACAGACTTAGTGGAAAAGCCAGCTATTCATGAAGCTCCTTCCGATTTAGCCGTCATGGGCAGGTACCTGTTAACACCATCGATTTTTCCTATTTTACAAGGAATCGAGAGAGGTACCGGGAACGAAATCCAGCTGACAGATGCGCTGAAAATCATTGCACATGAATCACCCATTTATGCAACACAATTAGAGGGAATGAGATTTGATGTTGGTGATAAGCTCGGCTCATTTAAGGCAGCGGCAGAACTTGGATTAATGCGTCATGATATGCGGCCAGCCATGCTAGCATATATGCAAAGCATACTCATGAGAGAAGAAAAACAAGCATAGGCTCTTATAAGGATGCTTGAAGAAAATCGTATTTAAAGGCAGAGTGAAATGAATGGGAACCTTTTTTAATGAAATTTTGACCTGGCTGACAAGCCTAGGTTATGTAGGTGTAGCACTAGGGCTGATGATTGAAATCATTCCTAGTGAAATTGTACTTGCCTATGGCGGATATATGGTGTCAACAGGCACAATTGGTTTTGTTGGAGCTGTGATTGCCGGCGTCATTGGAGGTACACTCGCCCAGTGTTTTATATACTGGATCGGTCTGTACGGCGGAAGACCTTTTTTAACAAAGTATGGAAAGTATTTATTCATCCATGAACATCATATCGCGACTGCAGAGCGCTGGTTTGACCGGTATGGAACCGGTGTAGTGTTTACCGCGCGCTTTATCCCTGTTGTCCGTCATGCCATCTCGATTCCAGCGGGTATTGCCAAGATGCCTTTTTTGAAATTCGTTTTCTTGACAGGATTAGCTGCCATCCCTTGGTCTATCTTATTTATCTATCTTGGCATGCAGCTTGGGACAAAATGGGATCATATTCAAAGTGTTGCTCATGCTTATACAACCCCTATTATGATCATTGCCATCATCCTGATTGTTCTCTACTTTGTACTCAAAAAAATTCGGACGAATCGAAAACGGACAATCTAACAAAAAAGCCTTTCACTGATCTGGTGAAAGGCTTTTTTTTTATATGTGTGCTGATTGTTTTTTCATATATTGGGATAATTCTATAATCATTGCTCCCATTCTCTCAAGTGACGGGGCAAGAATTCGGTCTATTCCTTCTTCTTTTAAAGCTTCAGCCGTGACTTTCCCGACAGCTACTGCCAGTACGTCCTGCTCGAATAATGCTTGCAATTCTTCTTTTCTGCCCCATTCTGCGGCTAGTTTGAAAAAGGCGTGGACCTGGACAGCGGTTGTAAAACAGACGGCATGAACTTGTCCATCTTTCATTTCTTGCAGCAGCGTTTCAGCTGCCTCTGGTTCAGGAGGTGTGTGCTGATATGGTAAAAGCGGCAAAACATCTGCCCCCTTGTCATGTAAAAACTGAATGAGAGCTGGTGCATTTTCACCATGAAGCTGCACCATCACGCGTTTGCCTTGAAACTCCTTGTCTTCAAGCTTTGAAATCAAGTCACGAACCGTTCCGTCTTCATCAGAGACCTCTGGCTGAATTCCGCGTTTTTTCAGCGCAGCAAAGGTTTTGTACCCTCTTGAAGCAATATGTGCGTTTGATAGAATGTTCATAAATTCTTTACCAAGCTGCAGCTCTTCTGCACTCTCAATCAATGTATCTGTACCAATGCCTGTTGTCAAGATCACCCAGTCGGCCCCTTTTTTCACAAAGGTCTCAATGCCTGGCTTTAAATCCTCTTTGGCTAAAAATACGGTTCCTTGAAGAGAGCGAATAACGGCTTGTCCTCCTTGTTTTTCGACAAGTCTACGCATTTCTTCTGTTTTTCTTGTTCCACAAATGGCAATCGTTTTTCCAGATAAGCCTTTATTCATGTTATCCCTCTTTTTCTATCACATTTGATATGTATTAAATATAGATTTATTTGGAAGACGATGCAAGTGTCTACTAAAAAAGAGCTTGACGTTTCTATCGAATTCGAGTATCTTTTGTAAGTGCAAATTGTAGGAGGTCATTATGGAAAAACAGAATGTTCAAGCAATTCGATTATCAATTGCAGACCCAACACCACTTGGTTTGTTTGGTTTAGCAATGGTGACGCTCGTTGCGTCCTCACAAAAACTAGGAATCACAGATGGCACTTCCCTTATTTTACCTTGGGCTATCTTCCTTGGAGGAATCGCGCAGCTGATCGCGTCCATACAAGATTCAAAGCATCATAATATTTTTGGAGCCACTGCTTTTGGCGCATTCGGTCTTTTCTGGATGGGCGTTGGAACAACTTGGCTCATTCAAGCCGGCGTCTTTGGGAAAACGCTTGCGGGAGCAGCAGATCCAAAGCAGCTAGGCTTTGCGTTTATTGGTTATTTGATTTTCAGCTTGTTTATGACGATTGGTGCAATGGAAACACATAAAGTGTTATTTTTGATTTTCGTCTTTATTGATTTCTTATTCATTGGTCTTTCCCTTAGCACTTTTGGTGTGATGTACGATGTGACTCATACCATGGCTGGTATTGCAGAATTGATCATTTCCCTGCTTTCATTTTATGGTTCTGCAGCTGTTGTTCTTAATACACATTTTGGCCGTATTGTTCTGCCAATCGGACAACCATTTCGCATTTTTACAAAAGCTTAAATAAAAAAAGAACTGCTCTGTGCAGTTCTTTTTTTATGTTTATTTTTCTTGTGCCTCTTGAAAAATCTCTCCGATGATTTCATACGAGCGCATTCTTTCTTGATGGTCAAACATATCCGAATTAATCATCACTTCATCTGCTTGAGTAGCTTCTATAAAGGCTTCTAATTCTGTTTTCACCTTTTCTTTATCCCCAATGATAGTCGAGCTTAATTGTTCATCCACCATTGCCTTTTCATATGGACTCCAAAGACCGTCCATGCTGTCGACAGGCGCCTTCAGTTTTCCTGGTGTGTTGCGAATGAGACTTAAAAACCGCTGATAATGAGAGGTTGCCAAATATTCAGCCCGTTCTGTTTGATCTGCAGCAAAAACCGTCACACCGACCATGGCATAAGGCTCTTTTAATACATCAGAAGCTCTAAATGACTGTCTGTACAACTCTAACGCGGGAATTGTATTTTTAGGTGAGAAATGTGCTGCAAAGGCAAATGGCAAGCCAAGTTCTCCTGCAAGTCTAGCGCTAAAACCGCTTGAACCAAGGAGCCAAATTGGAATGTCCAGGCCTTCTCCTGGAACAGCTCTTACATGTTTTTTAACCTGACCGGTCGGCTTGAAATATTGACGAAGTTCTTCTAGCTGCTCAGGGAAATCTTCTCCGTTTTGAAGATTACGTCTAAGCGCTCTTGCTGTTAACTGATCTGTCCCTGGTGCTCTGCCAAGACCTAAATCAATTCTCCCCGGATACAATGTCTCAAGTGTGCCAAATTGTTCGGCAATGACAAGTGAAGAGTGGTTTGGCAGCATAATCCCGCCAGATCCTACTCGAATTTTTTCGGTTCCTCCCGCAATATATCCAATTAAAACTGACGTTGCAGAGCTCGCTACCCCTTCCATGTTATGGTGTTCTGCCAGCCAGTATCTATGATAGCCCCACTTCTCCGCCTTTTTTGCTAAATCCATACTACGATCAAAAGATTCTTTAATGGTACCTCCTTCTGTCACTGAGGATAAATTTAAAACGGAATAGGCTTTGCCTTGTAAAACTGATTGACTCATAAATGATGTCCCCATTTCTGTCAAAAATCATACTATTTTATACTTTCAACACCATAACACAAATCCATGAAAGATTTAAATCATTTGATTCGATGATTTTCGAAATGATGATTTTCTAGGTTTTACTTCCAATTTGAAAATTTGCACATAGAATGAAATATCAATTCTAGGAGATGGGCAATTTGTACAATCAATTCAAACACAAATGTCCCTTTTGCGGTAAATACCATGAACAGCCTCATTACAAAAGATCACGTCATGACCGTCCTCGAAAAAAAGACTGTCCATTCATTAAACAAGAATATCCAAAACAAAATATATCTCAAGGGAATCAACCTTGCCAGATTGCAAAAGGAATAAAACAACCAAAACCAAATCAAAGAGCTGGACCAAGAGGCCCAGCAGGTCCCCCTGGACCAACCGGACCTACTGGACCTGCTGGCGGCTTAACCGGCGCTCTTCCTTTTGATCCCTCACAATCACAAGATTACGATGCAGGGCAAGTGGTCACGTTTAATGGCAGTACTTACATTGCCAATGTTGACGCTCCATCAGAAATACCTGGACTCTCCCCCGACTATACCCTTTTGGCTGCTTCTGGAGAAACTGGGCCTACGGGGCCTACTGGGATCGGATTAAGTGGTGTTGAAGCCTATGATCCTGTTATGGCACCAACATACTCAGTAGGGCAAGTGGTCACTTATGGTGGTGGTACGTATATTGTGGATTCTGCACCACCTTCAGGTACACCAGATACGTCGTCAGATTACACACTTTTAGCAGCACCAGGTGAAACTGGGCCTACTGGTACCACAGGTAACACTGGATCAACCGGACCTATGGGGGCAACCGGCATCACTGGAGATACTGGACCTACCGGTGCCACTGGTATCACCGGTTCAACTGGACCTACCGGTGTCACGGGTATTACTGGACCAACAGGTCCTACTGGTGCCACGGGTATTACCGGTGCTACTGGACCTACGGGGGCAACCGGCATCACTGGAGATACTGGACCTACCGGTGTCACTGGTATTACTGGACCAACAGGTCCTACTGGTGTGACGGGTATTACCGGAGCTACTGGTCCTACGGGCGCTACAGGTATCACTGGTTCAACCGGACCTACGGGGGCAACGGGTATTACTGGGGCTACTGGTTCTACTGGCGCTACAGGTATCACTGGGGCTACTGGTTCTACTGGCGCAACGGGTATTACTGGAGCTACCGGTCCTACCGGGGCAACGGGTATCACCGGTTCAACTGGACCTACGGGGGCAACGGGTATTACTGGTGCTACTGGTTCTACTGGCGCTACAGGTATCACTGGAGATACCGGTCCTACTGGTGTCACGGGTATTACTGGAGCTACTGGAACTACTGGCGCAACGGGTATCACTGGGGCTACTGGAACTACTGGCGCAACGGGTATCACTGGAGCTACCGGTCCTACTGGTGTCACGGGTATTACCGGTGCTACTGGAACTACTGGCGCAACGGGTATCACTGGAGCTACCGGTCCTACTGGTGTCACGGGTATTACCGGAGCTACCGGTCCTACTGGTGTCACGGGTATTACTGGAGCTACAGGTATCACTGGAGATACTGGTCCTACCGGGACTACAGGTGTTACGGGACCAACAGGTCCTACTGGTGTCACGGGTATTACTGGAGCTACTGGTTCTACCGGCGCCACTGGTATTACTGGACCAACAGGTCCTACTGGTGTGACGGGTATTACCGGAGCTACTGGTCCTACCGGGGCAACGGGTATCACCGGAGCTACCGGTCCTACGGGCGCTACAGGTATCACTGGAGCTACCGGTCCTACGGGCGCTACAGGTGTCACTGGAGATACTGGTCCTACTGGCGCAACGGGCATCACTGGAGCTACTGGAACTACTGGCGCAACGGGTATCACTGGTGCTACTGGACCTACTGGCGCAACGGGCATCACTGGAGCTACTGGAACTACTGGCGCAACGGGCATCACTGGAGCTACTGGCTCTACCGGCGCAACGGGTATTACCGGAGCTACCGGACCTACTGGTGTCACGGGTATTACTGGAGCTACTGGACCTACTGGCGCCACGGGTATTACCGGAGCTACTGGCTCTACCGGCGCAACGGGTATTACCGGAGCTACCGGAGCTACTGGCGCTACAGGTGTCACTGGAGCTACCGGTCCTACTGGTGTGACGGGTATTACCGGAGCTACTGGCTCTACCGGCGCAACGGGCATCACTGGAGCTACTGGCTCTACCGGCGCAACGGGTATTACCGGAGCTACCGGACCTACTGGTGTCACGGGTATTACTGGAGATACTGGTTCTACTGGCGCAACGGGTATCACTGGGGCTACTGGAACTACTGGCGCAACGGGTATCACTGGAGATACCGGTCCTACTGGTGTGACGGGTATTACCGGAGCTACTGGAACTACTGGCGCAACGGGTATCACTGGAGATACCGGTCCTACTGGTGTGACGGGTATTACCGGAGCTACTGGCTCTACCGGCGCCACGGGTATTACCGGAGCTACTGGTCCTACTGGCGCTACAGGTATTACTGGAGCTACTGGACCTACGGGTGCAACGGGTATTACTGGAGCTACTGGTTCTACTGGTGCGACGGGTATCACTGGAGATACTGGTCCTACCGGGACTACAGGTGTCACGGGTATCACTGGAGATACTGGACCTACTGGACCTACTGGCGCCACGGGTATTACCGGAGCTACCGGACCTACTGGCGCTACAGGTGTCACTGGAGCTACCGGTCCTACTGGCGCAACGGGCATCACTGGAGCTACCGGTCCTACTGGCGCTACAGGTGTCACTGGAGCTACCGGTCCTACTGGCGCAACGGGCATCACTGGAGCTACTGGACCTACTGGCGCCACGGGTATCACTGGAGCTACCGGACCTACCGGGGCAACGGGTATCACCGGTTCAACTGGAACTACCGGGGCAACGGGTATCACCGGTTCAACTGGAACTACGGGGGCAACAGGTATTACTGGAGCTACTGGCTCTACCGGCGCCACGGGTATTACCGGAGCTACTGGCTCTACCGGCGCCACGGGTATTACCGGAGCTACTGGCTCTACCGGCGCCACGGGTATTACCGGAGCTACCGGTCCTACTGGCGCAACGGGCATCACTGGAGCTACTGGTCCTACCGGGACTACAGGTGTTACGGGACCAACAGGTCCTACTGGTGTCACGGGTATTACTGGTGCTACTGGTTCTACCGGCGCCACGGGTATTACTGGACCAACAGGTCCTACTGGCGCAACGGGCATCACTGGAGCTACTGGACCTACTGGCGCAACGGGTATCACTGGAGCTACCGGACCTACCGGGGCAACGGGTATCACCGGTTCAACTGGAACTACGGGGGCAACAGGTATTACTGGACCAACAGGTCCTACCGGTGCCACTGGTATCACCGGTTCAACTGGAACTACGGGGGCAACGGGTATTACTGGACCAACAGGTCCTACTGGTGTGACGGGTATTACCGGAGCTACTGGCTCTACCGGCGCCACGGGTATTACCGGAGCTACTGGTCCTACTGGCGCTACAGGTATTACTGGAGCTACTGGACCTACAGGTGCAACGGGTATTACTGGAGCTACTGGTTCTACTGGTGCGACGGGTATCACTGGAGATACTGGTCCTACCGGGACTACAGGTGTCACGGGTATTACTGGAGCTACTGGACCTACTGGACCTACTGGCGCCACGGGTATTACCGGAGCTACTGGCTCTACCGGCGCCACGGGTATTACCGGAGCTACCGGACCTACTGGCGCTACAGGTGTCACTGGAGCTACCGGTCCTACTGGCGCTACAGGTGTCACTGGAGCTACCGGTCCTACTGGCGCAACGGGCATCACTGGAGCTACCGGTCCTACTGGCGCTACAGGTGTCACTGGAGCTACCGGTCCTACTGGCGCAACGGGCATCACTGGAGCTACTGGACCTACTGGCGCCACGGGTATCACTGGAGCTACCGGACCTACCGGGGCAACGGGTATCACCGGTTCAACTGGAACTACGGGGGCAACAGGTATTACTGGACCAACAGGTCCTACCGGTGCCACTGGTATCACCGGTTCAACTGGAACTACGGGGGCAACGGGTATTACTGGACCAACAGGTCCTACTGGTGTGACGGGTATTACCGGAGCTACTGGCTCTACCGGCGCCACGGGTATTACCGGAGCTACTGGACCTACTGGCGCAACGGGTATTACTGGAGCTACAGGTATCACTGGAGCTACAGGTCCTACCGGGGCAACGGGTATCACTGGAGCTACCGGTCCTACTGGCGTGACAGGTGTCACTGGTGTCACTGGGGCTACTGGAACAGGTGGTTTTACAGATACAGCACTTTATGCTGCTAATAGTTCTGGCCCTACCATCGTTACTATAGCAGGAGGAACGAATATTCCTTTGCCAAACTTTCAAAACATTACTGGTTTTACAGCAAACGGCACAAGTACTGTTTTTACCGTTCTGCAAACTGGTAAATATTATATTACGTATCAAATCAACACCACTACAGCTCTTTTGATTAATACACGTTTGCTTTTAAATGGAACAACTACTATTTCAGGTTCTGTTCAATCACCTGTTATCTCAACTTCATTAATCAACAACACTGTTATTGTTAATTTAACAGCTGGTAATACCATCTCACTGCAGTTTTTTGGGGCGGTTGTCACAGCTATTTTAGTTGGCGGAGGTGGTGCTGCTGGAGCAGCCTTGACCATCATACGGCTAAGTTAAACGAAAAAAGAAAGGCTTTTTCAGCCTTTCTTTTTTATGTCTTCTATGACATTTATACACTGTTCAATATCATGAGATTGCAAAAGATGAAAAATAGATTGGATGATGGAAAACTCTAAATTCCACCATTCTAATAACTGCAGTTTTTCGATTATTTCGGTTGAAAATCGATATTTCATGAGCCGCTGGGGATTCCCTGCGGCAATTGCATATGGCGGCACATCTTTTGTGATCACACTATTTGCGCCGATCACGGCCCCGTTTCCTATACTTACTCCTGACATAATCGTCGCACCATATCCAATCCATACGTCATGTCCAATATGAACATCTCCCTTCGATTTGGGATGTCCTTTAATATGGGCAGCTTCTTTAAAAATTTGATTAAACGGATACGTTGTGACCCAATCAGTACGGTGTTCCCCGCCTAGAAAAATTTTCACTTCGTTTGCGATAGAACAAAACTTCCCAATATGTAATGTCGTTCCTTCCCCCCACGTCAGCACTTGGAAATCTGGTCCGGCATAAGAAAAGTCACCGATATTGTGCGAGCTCAGTTCATTTCTTTGATTCAAAAACATAGAAGATCCGGCCTCCTTAAAAGTGAGAGATCTTCTATGTATATGCTGCTTTACGCCTTTACATTATGATTGAACAAGCGAGACAATTTGTTTTTTCTTCCATACGAGCTGATAGTAGCTGTATTGGAGGAGTAAGTTCACAAAGAAAGCAGCTGGGTAGCCAATCCATATTCCTTTAATGCCAAGAGATGTATAGTGTGATAGCACATAAGCGACTGGTACTTCTACAAGCCAAATGGAACAAATACTAAAGATCGTCGGCCAAAGAACCGTCCCGCTTGCTCTCATTGTGGCTGCAACAATTTGGGCCGTTCCAAAAATGAGATAGCTCCATAGTGTAATGACGACCAAACTATAGGCAATGTCTATCGTCTTAGGATCTGTTAAAAAGATAGATAAAATCTGCGGTGCAAAAATATAAACAAAAATAATGATACATCCGCCTATGGCAAAGTTAAGACCTAACCCAATTTTAATGACATCTTTCAGTCGATTCATATTTCCTGCGCCAATGAATTGTGCTGCAAAGATCGAGACCGCAATGCCAAGGCTCACTGCCGGCATCTGCACATAACTCACGACTTGATTGACAACACCATAGGCAGCTGTCGCCTGTGATCCATAATCGTTGACAAAAGAAATAACGGCAATTTCTGATAAAGAAATGAGGATCATATTAATGCTTGATGGGATACTGAGCTTTAATAACGTTTTTAATAGATCCCCTTTCATCAATAAATGCTTTCTCACCGATGCATCAATGCGAAGCGGGTGCTTTGTCTTATATAAGTAGATGTGTAGAATGATAAATGTCACAATTGTTGAAATCACAGAAGCATACGCAGCGCCGTATAAGCCGAACGCCGGCAGTCCCAGCCATCCAAATAATAAAATGGGCAGCATCAAAATATTCGTCGCCGTACTAATCATTAAGAAATAAAATGGCGTTTTCGAATCCCCGGTCCCTCGCAAGAAGGTCGTATAAACAAAATAAAGAAATAAGATCGGCATTGAGATGAATAGAATTCTAGCATAGCCCGCACTTTCCTCCACGATATTAGCGGGTGTTCCCATGAGGTTTAAGATGTCTGTTGCGAAAAAACCTCCAATGATCGCTAATGATACGCCGATCAAAAAAGTGAATGAAAGTGTTGTGCCAATAATTTCTTTTAATTTCTGTTCATTTTTTGCCCCATACGCTTGTCCAATAAGGATCGAGCTTCCCGATCCAATTCCAATGGAAAAAGAAACGAGTAAAAAGAAAAGCGGAAAGAATGCAGAAATGGCAGCTACTGCATCCTCTCCAATCCATCTTCCGACAAGAACAATAGACACTAATTGTCCGATCGATTGCAAAATATTGCTTAGCAAAAGCGGGATGAGAAAAATGGACATGGTTTTTACTAAAGATTGATTGTTATCTAACGTCATGATGGTTCTCCTTCTCTCTCTAAATCTAAAGATTTTCAGCTAATATGCTGACAATACGGTCTTCTATCTCTTTCCCTTTTTCGTCATCAACAAGGTGATTTAACAAGATGGAAAAAGCAAGCGTTTTTCCGCCCTGCGTGTCAATATATCCAGATAGTGTGCTGACCGTTGTTAACGACCCTGTTTTTGCACGTACTTTTTCTAGTGTAGTTGGTGCCTTCAATCTGTTCCTTAACGTTCCCCCCACCATTCGTTCACTTGCCCCTGCTAAAGGGAGCGCATGTTCATAGGTTTTAAACCATTGTTCCTTTTGAATGTTTGTCAAAAATAAAGTGAACTGGTTAGCAGAGACAAGGTTAATAGGTGATATCCCTGATCCGTCACGCAGCACTGCAAGCGAAGGATCAACGCCAAACGCAGGAAGCCGTTCATTCATGACCTCCAGACCAGCTTCAAAGCTCCCTTTGTTCTTCACTTTTTTCCCTAGTTCCTTTAGCAAAATTTCTGCATGGGTATTGTTGCTTAATTTCATCATAGGAACAAGCAGCTCTGATAATGGCATCGATGTATGGGAAGCAATTTTTTTGGCTTTTTTAGGAACTTGTTTTGATTTCAGCGGTCCCTTTACTTGAATCCCTTCTGCCTTTAACGCTCGTTTCATTAAGTCTAAAGCATAAGCGGACGGATCCCATAGAGCTACCCATTGTTTAGATGAGCTCGCTTTAACCGGAATAGTCCCAGTCAACGTAATTTTGTTGGTTCCGTGAGAGCGCTTAAAAGAGATTTTCTTTTTTCCGCCTTCTGGAACTGTTTTCACTTGATTGATGACTTGAGCGACATCCGTCTTTGGGATCATATCATATGCGGCTTTCTGTCCTGCTTTTTTTCCTGGTTTTACTTCGAGAATCACGGTCCCTGCATCATAATCTTGATTCGGTGAAGCCGTGAGAGCAGAAATTTGTGCCCCGTAATATTGATCCTCATCACTCCAAGGCAGGTCAATGGAGTATCTCGTGTCATCAAACCAAGTGTCATCTGCCGCAAGCTGCCCGCGAATGGTATGTATTCCGGCCTTTTTGACTTGTTTGGCAAGTGCTGCAAAATCCTCCTCTAATAAAGTCGGATCGCCGGTGCCACGAAGATAAAGGCTGCCATGTAGCGTTTTCTTATGAATGGAACCATCCATCCAGATGTCTGTAGGGAATGTGTGTGTTTCTCCAAGTATATCAAGTGCGATGGCTGATGTGAGCAGTTTCATATTAGAAGCAGGAGTAAGACGAATATCGGCTTGATGTTCATAAAGAAGAGAGGTGTCAGAAGTATCGCGGACGCTGATGCCAGAGATCGCGCCCTCTAAATCAGGTGCTGTTCGTATGAATTCGTCTAAAGCGGTCATCCAAGTCAGTGAATCGTCACGAGCTGTGAGCTGATCATCTTTCGCTGAAAAAGGAAGAAATAAAATCGACAGGATACATAGTTGTAAAAACATGCACTGTGAAAAACGCTTCACGCAATCCCTCCTTTATTGTTGCAGCCAATTTTAGAAGAATATGTTCATTATACACAAAAGAACGTTTGTTCTCAAAGGTTTTTTAAACAGAAAAGTCAGCTTTCTTTGACGAAAACTGACAAGCCCTTTACCTCTTTTCTGGATTCCAGCCATCGGCTCCGCCAAGAACAGCCTGAACCGTCATTTGACTTGCTTCATTTTGGGTTAAAATGGTTGACCATTTTACGCGGTTTGCTGGACTGCTTCCTGCTCCTGTCGATCCAAATTCTTTGTACCTGGCCGTTCTTTCGTTGTCACGATTATCCCAGTTATGCCATCCCTCTGCTTTCACATGATCATCCATTTTTGTATGGAGGAATGTTACAGCCGAATGAGGTCTCCACGGACGTCCTAAATAAACCGATTGCGCAGCTGCCGTCCCCTTTTTCAACGTAGAGTCCATGAATACATAGCCGTACCTTTGCGCTTCTGTTGTGGATGCTGCAGTAATATACCCATTTCCAAGACTTTTTATTTCAGCTCTTTTAAACACAGCTGTGGCTGATCCAAAAATAAAATCGACCGTGCCTTCAATATAACAGTTTTCATAATATTGCCGCCCTGTGCCTGTTGCATAAAGTGTATCTTGATAGCCTAACACACGTATTTGTTTGAACACAGCCCGGTCACCAGACACATACAGTGCAACTGCCTGACCCGCATGTCTGCCAGCTGTATTTTGAAAGGTGATATTTTCTGCATAAAAATCGTTTGCACGAATCATTGTGCTTGAGCTGTTTGTTGTACTCCCAGTGCTTGCATTTGTATCATCATACGTAAGAATCGTCTTGTGCTGGTTTTCGCCAATAAAGGATACGTGTGGTTTATTTTGCGGAAGCAATATTTTTTCTTTATATACGCCATTTTTAATATAGATCGTTGCCGGTTGTTGATTGTTTGCTGGAATCGCATCAATGGCAGACTGAACGGAGCGGTATGTCCCGCTTCCCTTTTGATCAACGACAAGGACGCGGTTATGCCCGGCTTCTGCTGCTTGAAGTGAAGCTGGGTCAAAAAGAAAGAAAGACAAGACCATGACCATCCATATGTTTCTAAATTTCATCACATATCTCCCCCTCATTTTGTGAACGTTTTCATCAAACATTCTTTTTGATCCTATTCCGTACACGCACAAAAAAACACCCACGTTTTTATGTTGTGGATGTTTTTTTAGACTTTTCATATTGCATCGCATAAATCCCTTCATTTTCAATCCATTCACAAAATAGAACGTCTCGATAAGAGGAAATATGCTGCTTTTTTAATTGCTCATTCAGCCAGGATTCATCAAAGCCGGCTTCTTGAAGATCTTTTTTTAAAATTTCGCCGTCAATAATAAACGTTCTAGGCAATTTCACTTCTTTTCCCTTCACGTTCACATCTTCGGCTGTGGCTGGGGCGTATTTCATTTTCGGAAGAACGCTGACAGAGCCGTCCGTTTCCAAAATAGCATATTCAATTTCATTCAGGGCAAAATGGCCTTTTGCGCGAACTAGTGTCTGCAGCTGATTGATATCAAGCATATTTTTCTTCAACCGGTTGTAGTGAATCTTCCCCTTATCAATCACAAGAGTAGGTCTTCCTTCTAAAAAAGCGCGAATGGATTTAAAGCGCTGTGAAAGCCATTCAACTGTATAAATGAGAACGCCCCATACTGCAACAGCAAATAAAATGTGCTGAATCCTGACTTCCGGATCAAAAATAGCGTTTCCGACCATTTCGCCTAAAATTAGTGCAGAAATGAAATCAAACGGTGTGATTTGTGCAAATTGTGTTTTCCCTAATAATTTTGTAATAAAAAATAAAGCGAAAAATCCGATTAAGAGTTCAATCAAAATATTAACGAACGGCACAAAAATTCCTTCCTTTCTTGCTGCATTTATATACAGCATATACATGAAAGGAAGGATCTAAACCATTTATGAAGGCAATAAAATAAAGACATCGTCCCCTTCAACGAATGTTTCATATGTTTTAACGCATCCGTGATCTGGTGCTTGTACGTTTCCTGATGAAAGATCAATTTTCCAATCATGCATTGGACAGAAAACGTGATTGCCGCTGACCATGCCTTCAGCCAGAACGCCGCCTTTATGTGGACAGCGATTTTCAATGGCTTTGAACTGCTTATTAGAAGTTTGAAAAACAGCTAATTCAAGTGTACCGACTTCAACTGTTTTCCCTAGCTGGAGCGGAAAATCTGATAGGGTGCCAATGTGAACTTTAACAACTGAAACTGTCATATGATCTCATCCCTTCAATTGATTTATACGGAAGCCGTCGCTTTTTGAAATAATTGTCTCGTGTCTTTTTGGCTCTCGCGAAGCTCCTGCCAAGGCTCTTCATATGTTGAAAGCGCAATGTCCATTCTTTCAATTAAGGCTGCTCGTTTTTCATCATTCAGGAGTACTGATTGAATATGATCTAACCCAAGTCGCTCAACCCAAGCAGAGGTTCTTTCTAAATAATTTGCCGTTTCTCTGTAATATTGAAGGTATGCTGCGGCCATTTGCTCTACTTCTTCTGCTGTACTGACCTTCATTAATAAATCTCCAGCCCGCAGGTGTGTGCCGCCATTTCCGCCGGCGTACAATTCAAACCCTCCATCTATCCCCACGATACCGAGGTCTTTAATTCCGGACTCTGCACAGTTTCTCGGACAAGCAGAGACGGCCATTTTTACTTTATGCGGTGTCGCAAGACCTTCAAATTTCTTTTCAAGTGCAATTCCAAGAGCCATGGAGTCCTGCGTGCCGAACCTGCAAAATTGTTCTCCAACACATGTTTTAACTGTTCTTAAAGATTTCCCATATGCATAACCCGATGGCATATCTAGATCCGCCCACACTTTTGGTAAATCTTCTTTTTTGACACCTAGAAGATCGATACGCTGACCGCCAGTCATTTTCACAAGCGGTATTTCATATTTGTCGACGACATCGGCAATTTTCCTCAAGTCATTTGCATTGGTGACGCCGCCGTACATTCGCGGAACAACTGAATAGGTACCATCGTTTTGAATATTGGCATGCATGCGTTCATTTACAAAGCGTGAGCTCTTTTCATCTTTGTATTCAAGTGGATAAAGCATGCCTAAATAATAATTCAGTGCAGGTCGGCATTTTGAACAGCCTTCTTCTGTATTCCAGTCAAGTACATTCATCACTTCTTTGACATGCTGCAAGCCTTTTTCTTTGATTTCATGAATGACTTCATCTCGTGAAAGAGTGGTGCAGGCGCAGATGGTTTCTTTTTGGGCTGTCCTGCTTGCATCCTCACCTAGCGTATGCCAAAGAATCTCTTCGACAACAGGCTGACAGCCTCCGCAAGATCGTGAGGCACTTGTACATTGCTTGACTTCCTGAAACGTTGTTAAGCCTTCTTTCTGAATGGCTTCTACAATTTGCCCTTTTGACACGCCATTACAGCCGCAAACGATATGGTCGTTTGCCATGCTGTCAATCGTGCTTTCTTGCGCCGGATCATTGGAGGTTAAGACAGATACCTTCTCCATATCCGACATATCTATTCCTTCTTTAATGTACGAGAATAAACGAGGTCCGTCGCTTGTTTCTCCAAACATGACGGCGCCTACTAATCGGTTTTGCTGGAAGACGAGTTTTTGATAGATGCCTTTTTGTTCGTCAAAAATTTTAATCGCCTTTTTCTCATCGTTTTCAATAAAATCACCAGCTGAAAACACATCAACTCCTGATACTTTCAGCTGTGTTGACAGAACAGAGCCTTCATATGGAGCAGGGTTCAAGCCGCATACATGCTTGGCAAGTACAGCCGCTTGATCGTATAAAGGAGCAACTAATCCGTACGTTTGTCCCCTGTGTTCCACACATTCTCCGACGGCATAAATGCCCGGGACACTCGTTTCCATAAAATCATTGACGATAATCCCACGGTTCACTTCAAGCCCGCTTTTTTCTGCAAGCATTTTACTCGGTTTAATTCCCGCAGCCATGACGACTAGGTCTGTCTCAAGTGTAGTGCCGTCTGAAAATGATAATCCTTCTACTCTTGTATCTCCTAAAATCTCATTTGTCTGTTTTCCAAGCAGGAATTTCATCCCCTGTTCTTCTAATGCTTTTTGAAGAAGCTGTCCTGCAATAGGGTCTAGCTGGCGTTCCATTAAATGAGAGCCGAGGTGAATGACATTCACTTCCATGCCTAAGTTTAATAGACCGCGTGCTGCTTCAAGCCCAAGGAGTCCGCCTCCGATGACTGCTGCTTTTTTGTACATAGTAGAGGCATTGACCATTTCCTCAGTGTCTTGCAATGTACGAAAAGCCGTTACGCCTTTTTTATCATTCCCTGGAATTGGCAGGATAAATGGAAGTGACCCTGTTGCTAAAATCAATCGGTCATAATATACGGTCCGTCCTTGATCACTGGTGACTGTTTGGTTCTCTGTATCGATCTTCACAATGGTCTCGTTTGTAAACAGCTGAATATCATGCTTTTGGTACCAGTTCCAATCGTTTAACGTAATATCTTCGACTTTCGTATCCCCTTGAAGCACTTTCGATAAAAGAATTCGGTTATAGTTAGGATGCGGTTCAGTCCCAAATACCGTCATGTCGAAGCGTTCGCCGTCTGTTTTTAAAATGTTTTCAAGGCTTCGAATGCCGGCCATACCGTTCCCCACTAATACGAGTTTTTCTTTCATGAAAAAACACCCCTCATGTGATCATTTTTTAGAAAGTACCATAATTTAAACATAGATGGAAAATACATGTTAAAATTTCTCACATAGTTTTTCATTCACGTAGGCTGACAGCTGTACAGGACAATATTTAAAGCCTGGCATTTTACTGTGCGGATCTAGTTGATCATCAATTAATTGATTAATTGATTGATGTTTGCTCCAGTGAAATGGAACAAATACGGTATCTTTTCGAATGGTGTCTGATATGCGGCATCTGATGATGACACTTCCTCTTTTTGACTTGATGGTCACGAGCTCCCCGTGCTGAAGTCCATACGTTTTCGCTGTATCAGGATGAAGCTCTGCATATGCTTCAAACTGTCTGGCAACAAGAGAGGTGCTCCTTCTTGTTTGAACGCCTGTTTGGTAATGAGCCATCACCCTGCCGGTCGTTAAATAAAGAGGGTATTCTTGACTGACGGGTTCCTTTGCAGCCTTTTTTCCGTGTGTGACGACGGCAAACTTCGCTAAACTGTCAGAATGTGAGAATGCATGTTCAAATAATCTTTCAGTTCCCGAATCTTCTAAATGAGTACAAGGCCACCTTATGCCTTGTTCCTTCCTCAGCCTTTCATAGGTTATGCCTGAATAATCAGCCTTTGCATCTTTCGTTACGGCTCTCAATTCCTCAAAGATCTCTTCTGCGGATGAAAAGGAAAAATGGCTGCCTTTGCCTAATACAGCTGCTATTTCACAAATGATTTGCCAATCGTGCTTTCTTTGGTGTTTAAGTGGATATGTTGCTTCTCTAAGCGTAACGCGCCCCTCTACGTTTGTCACGGTACCTTCATCCTCTAAATATGACGAAGCAGGTAAAATTACATCTGCCAGCGCAGCTGTCTCAGACATAAATAAATCAACGGCAACAAAAAAGGACAAGTTCTTGATGGCTTGCTGAATCAAGTGCGCGTTTGGCCCTGATTGGACAGGATTTGAGCACATTAAAAAGAGCGCTTTGATTTCACCTGCCTGCATTTTTTCAAACATTTCAAAAGCAGACACGCCCTTTCCTGGAAGTTCTTTTTCATCAATGTTCCATCGTTCAGCCATTTCTTTTCTGTGAGCAGGGTTTGAGATATCTCGATATCCTGGAAGCTGATCTGCTTTTTGCCCATGCTCTCTTGCTCCCTGGCCATTTCCCTGGCCGGTTATTGCCCCGTAGCCGCATCCAAAGCGGCCGATCTTCCCAGTAACAAGCAGAATATTCAGGAAATTACGCACAGAGGCTGTACCGTCTATTTGCTGCTCAATGCCTCTTGCTGTAAAAATCATGCCTGTTTTTTCTTGCGCGAATTTCCTTGCTATTTTCTGCATCACATCAATCGTCACGCCAGTTTGCTCAGCAATGTCTGGCAGGGAGATGCGTGAGATGTGCTCCTTTAGTTTTTGGAAACCTGATGTTCGTTGATGAATAAATGATTCATCGATTAAATGCTCATGCAGCATGATGTGCAATATGCCGTTTGCCAGTGCGGCATCAGACCCTGGTTTTAGGCTGACATGTAAATCGGCTAATTGGGCTGTCGGAGTTTTGCGCGGATCAATGACGATGAGAAATGCGCCATTGTTTTTTGCCTCTTCAATGTAGGGCAGGAAGGTTGGCTGACATTCCGCTATATTCGTTCCAACCAATATCAACACCCGTGCATGCTTGATGTCGCTTAAAGGAAAGGTCAGACCACGGTCAAGTCCGAATGTTTGATTTGCGGCAGTTGCTGCCGAAGACATACATAGTCTGCCGTTATAATCGATGTATTTCGTTTTCAGCGCCACTCTTGCAAATTTCCCGAGTAAGTACGCTTCCTCATTTGTAATTGATGCGCTTCCGTACACACTGATCACATCATGGCCATGCGACAGCTGAAGGGATTCTATGTTTGTTTTGATTTCTTCGAGAGCCTCCTGCCATGTCGCTTTTACAAATTGTCCGTTTCTTTTGATCAGCGGGTGATTCAGGCGATCTTTATGAAGCGCGTGCTGGTGGGCATGCTGTCCTTTCATACAAATTCTTCCGTGCGTAGTTGGATTGTGTACACCAATCGTTTGGTAACGTGTTCGCCCTTCCACATGCTGCTCGATTAATTGCATTTTGCACTGCATACTGCAAAAAGGACATTGGGCTGGGAACACTCGCTTTTGTTCTTCCTGCTTTGATTTTTGCTGGGCATATTGTAAAAAAGATTGACTCATACCTTCACATCCTTATGTCTTACATTTCCTTGTCTGCTCTGGTCAAATTGCGCACAGAGCTCTTCTCTTATTTCCTCATCAAGTAACTTTTCTCGAATAGAAATGTTTCCTTGCCGTGACAGCCAATCGCCAATAGATTCTTGAAAGTAAGCATTTTTTCTATACTCTTCAAGCAGCGCTTTTAAAAAAGGAATAAGCTCACTTGAATGAGCCAAGGTGTAAAAAAGCTGGCCTCCTATATAAATGTTCCATTCACCCAGCTGCTTTTTCAGACAGATGTCATCAATTGGAGCAAGTTTACACGTGCAAGAAGCACCGGTGATATGAATGGAGGTGACAGCTGGTAAAAGTGTATCTTCCACTTGTCTTTCCAGCTCCATCACAAGTGACGTGACAGCTGGATCGTCACAGTCGCATGAAAGGATATGAGATAGTCTTCTTTTCTCATTAGGCATAATTGGCCAATGATTTTTGACGATTTGTGCCGCCTGTTTTGACACACCGATGAGCCGTATTCGTTTATGCTTTGTCAGCTCTGCCTGCTCAATCAGCCTGTTCTCTAACAAAGACGTAATGATTTTCAAAAAATCCAGATCAAGCCGGCCTCCATATAATTGAGGAATCAACACGTCTTCCTGTTCAGCAGCGCCGATGTTTTCCACCGATCCTTGGAATTGCTCGAGATAGTATTGAATGGACGGCCGGCAGATGCCGCAGCCGTGATTCGTTTTCCATTGAAAATGTCTTTTTATTTCTTCAGCATTCACCGGCCGCTGCTTTTTAATAAACGAAAAAATGGTCTGCTCCTCTACTTCTGTACATGGACAAAAAAAGACCTGCGATTCCGTTTGTTCATGTGATGGTAACTGGCAGCAAGCACGGACGAGCTCTTGACAGCCGCCGCACCCTGTTGCTGCCCCTGTCTTTTTTTTCACCTCTTCTAAGTTTTTGAGCTGGTGAACCGAAATGCTTTTTAAAATCGTCCCTTTTGTAACGGTTTGACATTGGCAGACGAGGTCTTCCATTTTTAATGAATCTAGTGGGGATGATGGCTTTTCATGAAGGGCTTTCATGACCACACTTTTATCACGTCCCACTTTTACATCTTGCAAAAGCTGATCGGCATTCCCCAGCTCTCCGACGAATAAAATACCTGCCAGCGCCTGACGTTCAAAGACAAATTTTTTATACACCTCTTGCTCTTCATCTAAATAAGTCACAGCTGACATAAACGGAGAATGATGTTCAATACATCCAGCAGAATAAATCGGCAAATCAGGTACTTTTAATTTTGTTGAGTAAATGGGCTTTGGTGTATGTGTGATTTTTTCTCCTAAAAGATGCTTAGCGAGCACGCTTGCTTGTTCATAAATGGGCTGAACAAGGCCATGCACCATCCCTTGGTGCTCTGCACATTCTCCAATCGCATAAATATGCGGGATATTTGTCTCCATCACGTCATTGACAACAATGGCTTTTCTCGTGTGTATGCCATGATTCTCTGCAAGCTGTATATTCGGACGGATACCTGTTGTAAAAACAACAAGATCAGCATCCACGATGTCGCCATTTTTCAATAAAACGCCTTCTACCCTCTCACCGCCTAAGCACGCAATGGTATGGGCATTTGTTTTCACCTGAATGCCTTTTCGTATGAATTTTCGCTGTAATAATCCGGCTGCTGTTTCATCTAATTGGCGCTGCATCAGCCGCTCCGTATGATGAATAATGGTGGTTTCAAGCCCCGCCATCTGCAGACCAGCTGCTACCTCCACACCAAGCACGCCGCCTCCGATCACTGCTGCTTGTTGATAATGCACCGCATCCGCACAAATGGCCTCATAATCATCAATTGTCCGAAAAGCGTATATCCCTTTTTTGGACACACCCTGAATAGGAAGAAAATTCGGCGATGAACCCGTTGCAATGACGAGCTTGTCATAGGGAATTGCCCGGCGCGCATCTGTCATGACACACTTTCGATTTGTATCGATATGTACAACTGATTCTCCTTTGTACAATGTGATGTCATGCGCGGTGTACCATTCTTTTTCCTTTAGTTGAATTTCAGCTAATGATTCGCTTTTTTGTAAAATCGACGAAAGTTTTATTCGATTGTAGGCAGAGTGCTTCTCTTTTCCAATGACTGTTATGGCATAATGTTCTGGCTGCTTTTGAATGATCTCTTCGATACATTTCATACTCGCCATGCCGTTTCCGATAAACACAAGTTTGCGTTTTGCCATCTGAAATCAACCTTTCTAAGCCTCTTGCTCGAGCACATTGTATGGATTGATTATGGCATACACTTGTAAAAAAGTGTTTATTCATGTCAATTTTTCTCACATAATACTTTCATTACATAAGTGAACTCGCTATCTTTAAGTCAGAAAATTCAAAATAGAGGAGGCGTTTTATGAAACTCTCAGAATTAAAATCAAGTGGTCATCCTAAGACATTGTTTGGTTCATTTTTATATTTTGATGTGAGCTTTATGATTTGGGTTTTGTTAGGGGCGCTGGGTGCTTTTATTGCACAAGATTTTGCTTTATCAACCGTAGAGAAAGGCATGATTGTGGCCATTCCAATTCTATCTGGTTCTTTTTTTCGGATTGTGCTTGGTTTATCGACCGATCGAATAGGACCTAAAAAGACCGCAGTGATAGGAATGCTTTTAACGACCATTCCGCTTATTTGGGGGTTTATCGCTGGTACAACCCTTTCAGAACTTGTACTGATTGGGATTTTGCTTGGAGTAGCAGGAGCAAGTTTTGCTGTTGCTTTGCCAATGGCAAGCCGCTGGTATCCTCCTCACTTACAAGGAGTAGCCATGGGGATTGCAGGCGCCGGGAATAGTGGAACACTAATCTCCACCTTATTTGGTCCAAGGCTTGCGGAGATTTACGGGTGGCATGCCGTAATGGGGTTCGCTCTGCTTCCGTTAAGTCTTGTCTTTTTGTTTTTTATTTTCACTGCTAAAGATGCACCAAATCAGCCTGCTCCTCAGCCGATTCGGTCGTACTTTTCAGTATTTCAAGTGAAATCGACTTGGTTTTTCTGTTTGCTTTATGCGATCACATTCGGAGGGTTTGTCGGGCTTTCCAGTTTCCTCAGTATTTTCTTTGTGGATCAATATGGGGTTTCGAAGATTCATGCTGGTGATTTTGTGACCCTTTGTGTGGCGGCAGGCAGCTTCTTTCGGCCTGTGGGCGGTCTCATTGCCGATAAAATAGGCGGAATGAAAGTACTGCTTGGATTATTCGGAATCATCGGCATCTGCTTAGGAGGCGTGAGCAGTCTTCCAGCTTTACCTGTGGTCATTGCGCTTTTATTTGTGGGGATGATGTGCCTTGGGATGGGGAATGGCGCTGTTTTTCAGCTGGTGCCTCAAGTATTTCATAAAGAAATTGGGATTGTGACCGGAATTGTTGGGGCTGCTGGAGGCATTGGCGGATTCTTTTTACCTAATATTCTTGGCAGTTTAAAAGAATTGACTGGCTCATATACGTTTGGCTTTTTGACCATTTCCCTTTTTGTTCTGATTGTCTTCCTCTGTTTAGTCGTAGCGCAGCTTAAACGTAAAAAAGTGTTGATCAACCATTCCATTTCTGAATCATAAAAAGCCATGACCACACGTTGGTCATGGCTTTTCTTTATATTGTAACACCCTTTGTTTGACCTATTTTGGCAGAACCGAACTCCCCATTAAATAACGGTCTACCTCGTGCGCCACTTGTCTGCCTTCATTAATTGCCCAGACAATCAAGCTTTGCCCGCGTCTTGCATCTCCCGCTGCAAATACGCCTTCTACATTTGTTGTATATTCCCCATATTTTGCGTCAATGCGATTGTTTTTGCTGTCCACGCCAAAGTGTTTCACAAGCGGCTGTTCAGTTCCCTCAAAACCAATTGCAATAAAGACGAGCTGAGCAGGCCATACCTTTTCTGTCCCTGGAATTTCATGAAATTCAAACTTCCCTTGTTCGTTTTTCACCTTTTCCATTTGAATGGTATGAAGCTCTTTTAATTTCCCATTTTTATCTGCCACAATTTTTGTGGTTTGAATTGAATATTGACGCGGATCTTCTCCGAATTTTGCTTGTGCTTCTTCATAAGCATAATCCAGCGAGAAGACATAAGGCTGTTCTGGCCACATGTTATCCCCTACACGTGTATCCGGAAGCTTTGGATGCTTCCCGAATTGAACAACACTTTTTGCTTTTTGGCGAAGTGCAGTTGCCACGCAGTCCGCACCTGTATCTCCTCCGCCAATCACAATCACGTCTTTTCCTTTTGCATCAATGAAGTTTTTGTCTTTAAATCCTGAATCAAGCATGCTTTTCGTTGCAAGGGTTAAATAATCCATCGCAAGGTGAATCCCTTTTGCTTCCCGGCCCTCAATCAATAGGTCACGCTGCTTTTGTGCACCTGTACAAAGGATAACTGCATCAAACTGCTCTTTCAGTTCATCAGCAGTAATATCCACGCCGATTTCTGTGTTTGTCACAAAGTCAATGCCTTCTTGTCTTAGAAGTTTGACTCTTCGCTCGACCACTTCTTTGTCGAGCTTCATATTCGGAATCCCGTATGTCAGCAGTCCGCCAAGACGGTCAGAACGCTCAAACACTGTGACAGCGTGCCCTGCTTGGTTTAATTGATCAGCACTTGCAAGTCCTGCTGGTCCTGAGCCGACAATGGCAATTTTCTTCCCTGTACGGCTTGAAGGGATTCTTGGTGTGATCCATCCATTTTCAAAACCTTTATCAATGATTGTGCGTTCGATATTTTTAATCGAAACAGCCGGATCATTGATAGCGACTGTACATGACCCTTCACAAGGTGCAGGACATACTCTCCCAGTAAACTCTGGGAAATTATTTGTTTTTTGCAGTCTTTCGAGAGCTTCTTTCCATCTCCCGCGATAGACAAGATCATTCCACTCTGGAATTAAATTGTAGATCGGGCAGCCAGACACGCCGCCCCTGATCTCCATCCCAATTTGACAAAACGGTGTTCCGCAATCCATACATCTAGCGCCCTGCTTCTTCAATACGTCATCTGTATAAGGAGCTGAATATTCTTTCCAGTCATTTTGACGAGTGAGAGGGTCACGTTCATTTGGCTTTTCTCTTTTATAATCCATAAAACCTGTTGCTTTGCCCATTGTCCTCTCCCCTTTCTTAATGAGCGAGGGCTGCTTTTTGCCCGTTTGCCGTTTCTTGATTTTTCGGTTTTGTGTTTGCTTCAAAGGCAAACATCACCGCTTCTTCATGACTGAGGCCCGCTTGTTTTTGTTCTTCAATACTTTGAAGCATCATTTTGTAATTTCTCGGAATGACTTTGATGAATTGATCCTTTTCTTGCTCCCAGTTTTCAAGAAGTGCTGCTGCTTTTGAGCTGTTTGTATAATCAAGGTGTTCCTTGATCATTTGCTTTACTTCTAGTTCTTCTTCATGATCTGTGAGCTTTTCAAACATGATCATTTCCATATTGCACATTCTTTTGAACTGTTTTGCATCCGATGTATGGATGTAAGCCACACCGCCAGACATACCTGCACCAAAGTTTTTCCCAACGTCTCCTAAAATAACGACACGTCCGCCAGTCATGTATTCACAGCCGTGATCTCCAATTCCTTCAACAACCACATGTACACCTGAATTACGAACAGCAAATCGTTCACCAGCACGCCCGTTAATATAAGCTTTTCCGCTAGTTGCACCGTAAAATGCAACGTTTCCTACAATGACGTTTTCATGTCCATTTTGTACAAAATGATCAGACGTTTTGACAGCAATTTTGCCTCCTGAGAGTCCTTTGCCGATATAGTCATTTGAATCACCTGTTAAATAGAGAGACATGCCCTTTGGCACAAATGCGCCAAAGCTTTGTCCAGCTGAACCAGTGAATCTGAGTGTGATCGTATCCTCTGGCAAGCCCTCTTCCCCGTAGCGCTTAGACACTTCACTGCCAGTAATGGTTCCGGCCACACGGTTGATATTGCGAATATTCAATGATAGATCAACCGGTGTTTGATGATTCAGCGCTTCTTGCACATAAGGAAGGATTTCATTCATATCCAGCGATTCGTCAATTTTATGATTTTGCGGTGTTCTGAATGTCCGCGCTCCTTCTGGCTGATAAAGCAGTGTTTCAAGGTTTAGCTGGCCTGCTTTCCAGTGAGCTTTTGCTCGTTCACTGACCGCTAGGACGTCCGTACGTCCGATTAATTCATCCATTGATGTAAAGCCGAGTTCCGCTAAGATTTCTCTTACTTCCTCTGCAATAAACATCATGAAGTTCACAATGTGATCAGGGTCACCCATGAATTTTTTGCGAAGCTCTGGGTTTTGTGTGGCAACACCGACTGGGCAAGTATCTAAATGACATGCTCTCATCATCACGCAGCCCAGCACGACAAGTGGAGCTGTCGCAAAACCGTATTCTTCTGCTCCTAAAATCGCAGCCATCACAACGTCGCGGCCAGTCATTAACTTTCCGTCTGTTTCAAGAACGACTCTCTCGCGAAGACCATTTAACACAAGGGTTTGATGCGCCTCTGCCAATCCAAGCTCCCAAGGAAGCCCTGTATGTTTAATACTTGTTTTCGGTGAAGCTCCTGTACCGCCATCATAACCACTGATAACAATGACGTCCGCAGTTCCTTTTGCTACACCTGCTGCAATCGTGCCAACGCCGGCTTTAGATACAAGCTTGACACTGATGCGTGCATCACGGTTCGCGTTTTTCAAATCATGAATCAGCTGTGCCAAATCCTCAATGGAATAAATATCATGATGCGGCGGTGGTGAAATCAATCCGACACCTGGCGTAGAACCACGTACATCGGCCACCCAAGGATACACTTTATTTCCTGGCAGCTGTCCGCCTTCTCCAGGTTTTGCTCCTTGCGCCATTTTAATTTGCAGTTCATCTGCATTGACCAAGTAATGACTTTTTACACCAAATCGGCCAGAAGCGATTTGTTTAATCGCACTTCTGCGGTCATCACCGTGATCATCTACTGTAAAGCGGGCAGGATCTTCTCCGCCTTCTCCGCTGTTACTTTTACCGCCAATTCGGTTCATTGCAATCGCAAGCGCCTCATGCGCTTCTTTACTTAAAGATCCAAATGACATGGCACCTGTCTTAAAGCGGCGCACGATGGATTCAGCAGATTCAACCTCTTCCAGACGAACCGGCTTTTGTTTTGGCTGAAATGCAAACAAGTTTCTGAGGAAGCCGATTCTTTCTTCATCCGCTGCTTTTGTATATTGTTTAAATAGATCGTAATCTTCATTACGGCATGCCCACTGGAGCGTATGGATCGTTTTTGGGTTAAAGGCATGATGCTCTCCATTTTTTCTCCACTGGAATTCACTGCCTGATTCAAGTGTCTGGTCAGTTGCTGCTTGATACCCTGCTTCATGGCGGAGTTTTGCCTCATGAGCAATGGTGTCAAGATCAATCCCGCCAAGCTGAGAAGCTGTTCCTGTGAAATACGCTTGAATGACGTCTTCACTAATCCCGACTGCTTCAAAGATTTGCGCGCCTCTATAGCTTTGCACAGTGGAAATTCCCACTTTGGACATGACTTTGACGACACCTTCTGTCACGCTTTTACCAAACTTTGTAACAGCTTCATCAAAGCTGATCGAAATCGCTTCGTCTGCAATCAGCTGTTTGTACGTTTCATAGACAAGGTAAGGGTGGATCGCATCTGCCCCGTAGCCAATTAGTGCGGCAAAATGATGGACCTCTCTCACCTCTCCAGATTCAACGATCAGACTGACCTTTGTCCGTAAACCTTGACGCACAAGATGCTGATGAAGTGCACTTAGCGCAAGAAGTGGTGGAATCGGTACTTTTTGTTCTGTCATTTCACGATCTGAAAGGATTAATAAAGAGACACCTTCTCTGATCGCTTTTTCCGCCTCTTCAAACATCGCATCCAGTCCGCGCTTTAAATCATCGGTGAAAAGTGTATGAATTGTTTTGCTTTTAAAGGCATTATGAACAATCGTTTTCAAGCCGTTAAATTGTCCGCTCGTTAAGACCGGTGTATAAAGTTTAATTCTTCGGCATGAATATTCATTCGGATGTAAAATATCGCCTTCGGCACCTAACCAAGTCATGGTTGATGTCACGAGCTGCTCACGAATGGCATCAATCGGCGGGTTCGTGACTTGTGCAAACAGCTGCTTAAAATAATGAAAAAGAGACTGCGCACGATCTGATAACACAGCAAGCGGTGTGTCACTTCCCATTGAACCGATTGGGTCCTTGCCTTCCTCTAGTAAAGGAATTAAATACTTTTGAATGTCTTCATACGTATAATGGAACGCACGCTGACGCGTCAATAAATCATCCATTATACTAGAATTTTCTGAATTTTCTTCCGAGCGATTGACGTGGACCATTTCTTCATCGAGCCATTTTTGATAAGGCAGTTCATTCGCAATGGTCGATTTCACTTCTTCGTCAGAAATAATTCGTCCTTCTTCTAGATCAATGAGCAGCATTTTCCCAGGCTCAAGCCGATCTTTATACTTCACATCTTCTTCATTTGTGTCAATTACGCCAACCTCAGAAGAGAAAATGATATGATCATCATTCGTGACATAATATCTTGCCGGTCTCAATCCGTTTCGGTCTAAGATGGCCCCGATTTGTTTCCCGTCCGTAAAGGAAATGGCTGTTGGTCCATCCCACGGCTCCATGAGAGAACTATGGTATTCATAAAATGCCCGTTTCTCTTTCGACATGTGCGTGTTTTCCGTCCAAGGCTCAGGAATCAGCATCATTGCTGTATGAGCAGGTGTACGGCCTGCAAGCACAAAGAATTCAAAGGCATTGTCTAAAATGGATGAATCACTTCCGTCTGCATTCAGCACTGGCAAAATCTTGTCTAAATCGTCTCCGAAGGCTTCAGATACGAATTGTTGTTCTCTTGCTCTCATCCAATTGATGTTTCCTCTTAATGTGTTGATTTCTCCGTTGTGAATTAAGTAACGGTTTGGATGGGCTCTTTCCCATGTAGGAAATGTATTTGTACTAAATCTTGAATGAACAAGTGAAAATGCAGAAACAAATGTTTCATCCTGTAGATCAAGATAAAAAGCATCGACTTGATCTGATGTTAAAAGCCCCTTGTATACGATGGTTTGACTCGACAGGCTGACAAAGTAAAATTGCTTTTCCTCTCTTGTTCCCCAGTTCTCAACCTGCTTACGGATGACATATAATTTTCGTTCAAATGACAAACGATCTGTGATGTTGTCGTTTGCTCCGATAAAGACCTGTCTCACAACCGGACAGCTCTTCGCTGCGACAGTACCAATTTTTCCTGGATCGACAGGAACCGTTCTCCAGCCAATTAATGTTTGGCCTTCTTGTTTAATGAACCCGTTGATTTTCTGTTCGATGGCTTGACGCGTTTTTTCGTCATCATCTTTTGAAAAGAAGACCATTCCTACCCCGTAACGGCCTTTTTCAGGAAGTGCAAATTCTTTGCAGTTCTTTCTAAAGAAAGCGTCTGGCAGCTGTACCATTAAACCGGCACCATCACCTGTATACGGATCACTGCCTTGCCCGCCGCGATGATCAAGCTGGCACAGCATTTGTAATCCCTTTTTGACGATGCTATGTGTCGCCTCCCCTTTTAAATGGGCGTACAGTCCGATTCCACATGCATCATGTTCAAATTCAGGACGGTAGAGACCTTGTGGTTGTGGTAGTTGATTATAAGTCATCGTTTCTCTCCCCCGTTTAAAAGATCCGTTTTTTCACAGTAATAAAATCTCACAAACTCTGTAACTTATTTTAAGTTTTCAAATTGATATAAACAATATATAATTTAGATCAAAACAATCTCTTTTTGAGATAGATGGGTGTGAAGTGCAAAAATGGAGCTTCGTCAGTTACGTTATTTTGTAGAAGTCGCAGACCGTGAACACGTGTCAGAAGCGGCTGAAAACTTACATGTTGCCCAATCTGCCATCAGCCGGCAGATTGCGAATTTAGAAGAAGAGCTTGGAGTGGCCTTATTCGAACGAGAAGGACGAAATATCAAATTAACGAAGATCGGCAGACAATTTTTAGATCATGTCAGAACTGCACTCAAAGCCATTGATTATGCGAAAGAGCAAATTGATGAATACTTAGATCCGCACAAAGGAACGGTGAATATTGGCTTTCCTACAAGTCTAGCAAGCCAAGTACTCCCTTCTGTCATCTCCGCCTTTAAGCAGGAATATCCAGAGGTCGATTTTTTACTTCGTCAAGGGTCCTATAAATTTCTCATTGAAGCGGTCAAAAACCGAGATATCGATCTCGCCTTTTTAGGACCCGTACCGACAAACGATTCTCAAATAGAAGGAAATATTTTGTTTTCCGAAAGCATATATGCCCTTTTACCGGTTAGTCACCCCTTTAGCGGACAAAGGAGTATTCATTTAAGTGATTTAAGAAGGGATCATTTCGTGTTATTTCCTGAAGGGTATGTGCTGAGACAAATTGCGGTTGATGCTTGCAAGCAGGCAGGCTATGAGCCTACCATTTCATCTGAAGGAGAAGATTTGGATGCGATTAAAGGTCTCGTCTCGGCAGGTATGGGTGTTACCTTATTACCCGAAAGCGCCTTTTATGAAACAACACCCCGATTTACAGTGAAAATTCCAATCGATTTTCCTCAAGTGAGACGAACGGTTGGCATTATTGCAT
The DNA here is from genome assembly GCF_038627085.1 of Bacillus sp. FSL M7-0791. Taxonomy (NCBI): domain Bacteria; kingdom Bacillati; phylum Bacillota; class Bacilli; order Caryophanales; family Bacillaceae; genus Bacillus; species Bacillus sp. FSL M7-0791. Next base: position 1,867,306 of record NZ_CP152022.1, read on the forward strand.
CTAAAACGCGCGAAATGTCTCCTTCTGCCCATGATTTTTATGTGTTTGTGAAGGATTTCTTTTCTAAAATTGAACAATATAAATAATTCATTAAAAGAAGACATTTCATTTGTAGAAATAATCCCTCTTTGTATATGATGGGTTACAGAACAAAAGACTATATGGAAGAAAGGTATTCGTATGAAATCAATTTTATCGTTTTTAAAGCCGTATCGGCTGTCCGTAGTGTCCATTGTCATTCTCACCTTTTTAAGCAGTATGCTCCAGCTGTATTTACCGACGTTAACAGCAGATATCGTTGATGTCGGTATCGTCCAGGGAGATATTGCTTACATATGGAAGGTTGGCGGCTGGATGGTGGCTTGTTCTCTACTCGCCATTTTGCTCACCATTTGGAAGTCTTACTTGTCATCAAAGACAGCACTTGGCTTCGGCCGTGATATGAGAAGACAGCTGTTTGTGCATGTCGAACAATTTTCATTAGAAGAATTTCAAAAGATCGGCACATCTTCCTTTATTACTAGATCAACAAATGATGTGAAACAAGTCCAAGATGTGACGATTATGATTTTACAAATGATGACGCGGGCCCCGCTCATGCTTGTGGGCGGAATTATTTTGGCTGTTTCCAGAGATGCTGTCCTGTCTCTTATCTTTTTAGCGGCCCTCCCTCTTCTTGGCGGATTTATTTATTTGGTGTCAAGAAAAGCCATCCCTCTATTTGGCCAGCTTCAGAAAAAAACAGACCGGCTGAATTTAATTATGCGGGAATCTCTTTCAGGCATCCGCGTTATTCGTGCATTTAACCGTGTGGATGATGAAAAGGAGCGATTCCAAGAAGCCAACACGTCCTATAAGGACACTGGTCTTAAAGTCAACCGATTAATGGCTTACTTGTTTCCATTTATGCTGATCATCATGAACTTCACGAATATCGGTATTGTCTGGCTTGGTGCAAACCGAATTGATGCCGGAGAAATGGAAGTTGGAAATCTTATTGCCTTCATTCAATATGCGATGATGATTTTAATGGCACTTATTATGCTGTCGATGAGCTTTATTATGGTCCCAAGAGCACAAGCATCAGCTAAACGCATGAATGAAGTGTTAAACATGGAACCAAAGATTAAAGATAAAGAAGAGTCTATGACTGAGCTTCACGAGCCCGCTCAATCCATTCGCTTTGAGGATGTGTCATTTTATTACTCAAATGCTGAGAAACCAGCCGTTCAAGGTATCACGTTTGAAGCCAAAACTGGTGAAACGACAGCCATTATCGGAAGTACGGGTTCTGGGAAAACCACGCTTCTCCAGCTGATGACGCGCTTTTATGAAGTGACAGAAGGCCGGATTACACTAGATGGTGTAGACATTAGAGAACTGCCTCAGGAGAAACTGAGAAACCAAATGGGCTATGTCTCTCAAAAAGCTGTTTTATTCAGTGGAACCATTGCCGAGAATGTGCGCTTTGGCAATCAGGATGCAAGCGATGAAGACGTCTGGCAGGCGCTACGAACTGCGCAGGCCGAAGAATTTGTTTTGCAAAAAGATGGCGGAATTGATGCAGAAATTGATCAAGGTGGTTCCAATCTATCCGGCGGCCAAAAGCAGCGGCTTTCCATTGCAAGGGCGCTAGTGAGAAGACCATCATTCTATCTGTTTGACGATAGCTTTTCAGCACTTGATTACAAAACAGATGCGAAGCTGCGGGCATCATTAGAAGCAGAAAAAGCTCATGCAGCCCTCATCATTGTGGCTCAACGAATCAGTACAGTGAAGCATAGTGATAAAATCATTGTACTTGATGAAGGGAAAATCGCAGGTATCGGAACACATGAACAATTATTAAAGGACAATCTTGTATACCAAGAGATTGTCGCATCTCAGGAAGGTCAGGAGGTGAGCGAGGATGAGTAAGAAAATGTCTTCCGGCATGGGACATAAAGGTGGCCACCCTAAAGGGCCAGCCGCAAAACCGAAGGAATTTAAGAAAACACTACTTCGTTTGACAGGCTATTTAAAACCAAGAAAATTTCAGCTGATCATCGTCTTTATTGCAGCGATTGGTTCAACTGTCTTTAACGTCATTAGTCCAAAGCTGCTTGGGGATGCCACCTCTTCCTTATTTGACAGCTTTACGAATGGAACAGGCGTTCAATTTGATGTCATTTCACGAATTCTTTTGCTGCTTGTCGTGCTGTACGTCGTTGCTTCCCTCTTTTCATTCGTTCAGCAATATGTCATGGCTGGTGTGTCTCAACAGACCATTGCTGAATTACGGCAGGAAGCAAATGACAAGCTCACACGTCTCCCCCTTCGTTATTTTGATAAAACAACCCACGGGGACACGCTAAGCCGTGTGATGAATGATATCGATAATATTAATACATCGCTTCAGCAGGCGCTCACCCAAGTGATTACATCTGTGATTACAGTCATTGGGATTGTCGTCATGATGCTCTTCATCAGTCCGCTGCTTACGTTGCTTGTTTGTTTGACGCTGCCACTCAGCCTGTTTGCGATTCGCGGTATTACGTCATTTTCTCAAAAGCATTTTAAAGCGCAGCAAAAAGAGCTTGGCACGATCAATGGACATATCAATGAGATGTTCACAGGACATCAGACAGTTCGTGCGTATGGCTACGAAAAGAAAGCAATCGATACATTTGATGAATTAAACGAAAAGCTTTATGAATCTTCAAGGAAAGCGCAGTTCATTTCTGGTTTAATGATGCCAATGATGACCTTTATCGGGAACCTTGGCTATGTGGCAGTCAGTGTAGCCGGCGGGATTCTTGTCATTAACGGGAATATTCGTGTCGGGGATGTGCAGGCGTTTATCCAATACACACAGCAAATGTCTCAACCTCTTGTGCAAGCATCAAGCGTCGCAAACTTAGTTCAATCGGCGATCGCTTCTGCTGAAAGGGTCTTTGAAATTCTTGATGAGGAAGAAGAAAGTACCGAAGAAGATGCGGCAATTGATCTTGCATCACTCTCAGGCGATGTGAGCTTTGAACAAGTTCAATTCGGATATGAAAAAGATCATCCGATTATTAAAGATTTGAATTTAGATGTGCAAGAAGGACAGACTGTTGCCATTGTCGGACCAACAGGCGCGGGAAAAACGACCATCATTAATCTTTTAATGCGTTTTTATGAATTAGATCAAGGCTCCATACGCATTGGCGGTGTTAAAACAACTGACCTCAGCCGTCAGCAAGTACGAGAATTATTTGCGATGGTTCTTCAAGATACGTGGCTCTTTGAAGGAACGATTTACGACAACATTGCCTATGGCAGGCAGCACGTTTCCAAAGAGGATGTCATCAAAGCCGCCAAACATGCCTATGCAGATGATTTCATCCGCACGCTTCCAGATGGATATGACACACTGTTAACAGAAGATGCCGGCAACCTGTCACAAGGTCAGCGCCAGCTGTTAACCATCGCCCGTGCCATTTTATCTGATCCAAAGATCTTGATATTAGATGAAGCAACAAGCAGTGTAGATACACGGACAGAGATGCATATTCAAAAAGCAATGAATGAATTGATGAAAGGCAGAACGAGCTTCGTGATTGCACACAGACTTTCAACGATTAAGGATGCAGACCTTATTTTAGTCATGAAGGATGGAAGCATCATTGAAAAAGGATCGCACAGCGAACTTTTAAAACAAAAAGGCTTCTATGCAGACTTATATATGAGTCAATTTGCCGAAAATCAAGTGGGATAACATCAAAAAAAGAGGATAGACACGCATGTCACATGCTGTCTATCCTCTTTTCAATTGTCATCTACTCGCTTCTTCACTTTTACACTGAGCTTCGTTATATACTCTGCTTCATCTTTAGACATGAGCGAATGAAGTAAATACTCCTCAAATACATCTCCATCCAGCATCATGCCCTCTTTCTCGATTTCATCTAACAAATGCGAATAAGCAGATTCGATCTCATCAAATGTTCCTTGATCATACATCACCGCATAGAGCCCGCCAGGTTTTTTGACTGCCGCCGGGCCATCCATTCGGCAGAACAGCTGATCTGACTGATGATAGTGCCGCTTACGGAACTGCTCCTTTTTTAAGACAGAACCATTTGCCGCAGCCCCTTTTATGCCAACTCCCTTTAAAAATTCCCCTACAATACGTGATATTTCTTCTACAGGTGTATTGAAGTCGATCGGGTTTGATGCACTTAGTACCACGGGTTCTTCTGGCAGCTCTTGAAACAGGACCTCCCCTATTTTCACATTTGCTAATTCATGTGTCGTCTCCATCACACGCATAAGAAAAGCCTGGATGTCTTGAAGTTTTTCAATCTCTTGTTTGACTTTTTTTATTTGGTCGGCCGCTAGGCTTTGCAGTCTCTCGCGGGAAGGTTCTGTGAAATATTGTTTTAACTCTTTGATCGGAAATTGAACAGCTCGCAAGGATTGAATCGCAATAAAATGGTCAAATTGCTCAAGTGTATAGTAGCGGTATCCATTTTTGTGAACACCAGCCGGCTTAAATAAATCGATTTTATCATAATACAGAAGCGTATCTTTTTTGACATCAAATAGCTTGGCAAATTCTCCAGTGAAAAACGTTTTTTGCACATCATTGATCATGAGGAAGGCTCCTTTCTTGACTATGGAGTAACTCCATCCTTTATTATAACATCCAGAAACATCACTACGCATGGAAAGGATAAAAAAATGAACAAAATAACTCAACATGAAGTGACATTAGCACAAGCAAATAAAGAGGACTTCCCTTCAATGAAAAAAGAGCTCCAGAAAGCTTTTACAGCTGGCGTGATCGATGCATTTGGCGATGCGCATGGTGGACCAATTCCTCCAGATGAAGTCATTGATGAATCTTTTCATTCGAATGAACACATTGTTTATCATATTATGCTAAATGGTAAAAAGGCAGGCGGCGTTGTGATCAAAATCAACCAAGAGACACATCACAACTCGGTTGATTTGCTATACATTTCATCATCCTTTCACGGCCGGGTCATTGGTCAGGCAGCATGGAAAGCCATCGAGGCGCAATATCCAGAAACGATTGTATGGGAGGTTGTGACTCCATACTTTGAAAAACGCAACATTCATTTTTATGTCAATAAGTGCGGCTTTCAAATAGTTGAATTTTATCACTTACACCATCCAGATCCAAACGCACCTCATGAAGCACATCAAAGCAATGAACCTTTAGCACCTGAGGAATTTGAATTTTTTAAATTTGAGAAAATCATGAAACCAATAACAAATAATTGAGATCCTTTCAACCACAAAAGTCGATCCTTCTACTATTCGAAGATCGACTTTATGATTTTTATTAATCTAGCGTTATTTTAAAACCGTCATATGCAAACATCATATCCTTAGGTAAGTATTCACCTCGTTGAATGATGTCTATGTCATGTGATAAGTGTGTTAAGATCATTTTTTTCGGTTGTAACTTTTGTTTTAACTCCATTGCTTCATTTACATCATAAACCGACCTTTTATTGGGCGGCTGATTTTCTTTCCAGAAAGAAGTCCCGAATATCAATGAATCAAGGTGGTAGAAAGGCAACCATTGCTCATCAGTTACTTGAAAGGAATCAGATAAATAGGCCCATTTATATCCATTTATTTTTTGAACTAAAATTCCATAAGACGAACCGTTATGACCATGATTTACTTTATGAAAAGAAATTTTATTGCCATCACTTACCCATTTCGTTGTTCCTACAAAAGTTAGCCCTTTTCTATTGTTTAAGTAAGGAAATCGCTCCTTTAACTGATTAATTACATCTTGAGGACTCACTATTTGTACTTGTTGATTATGCCAGAAGCATAAATCTGCAAAATCACCTAAACCACCGATATGATCGTTATGAGAATGAGTTATAAACACAACTGAAGGAATTGTTCTATTATTATAAGTTTGAAACTGGATCTTGAAATCGGGTGAAATATCGATAAGATAGCTCTTGTTGCCTAAATGAAATTCACAACTCGGTCTAGTTCGTTGATTGTCTGGTGAGCCCGATTTACAAACTGGACACTTGCATAACAATCTAGGTACCCCTTGAGCATCGCTTGTTCCATAAAATATAAGTGAATCCATCTCATTTCTCCTTTTATAACTCAGCTAAATTTTTGATTTATTCTCTAACGAAACCTACTATTCTCCATAGTTAATCAACATTTGTAATCAGACTACCAATTATAGTTTTAAAAGTAAATATATAGATTGTGATTTAAATTTTCACTCATTCGTATAAACTCACTAAAAAACACTACCTCATAAAAAAGGTAGTGTTTCTTGAATCTTTCTAGCTTCTAATCTGACCGTCACCACACAGAAGCAGCTTAGTTGTCGTGAGTGCAGGAAGTCCCATCGGCCCTCTGGCGTGCAGCTTTTGCGTGGAGATGCCGATTTCAGCTCCATAGCCAAGTGCACCGCCGTCTGTAAAGCGAGTCGATGCGTTATGATAAACAGCCGACGCATCGACTTCGTTTAGAAACGTGAGTGCATTTTTTTCATCTTCTGTCACGATCGCTTCTGAATGTTTTGTGCCGTACTGATCGATATGGCTGATTGCTTCCTCAACTGAATCGACTACCTTTACTGCAAGATCCAGACTTAAATACTCATCTGTCCAATCCACTTCTCCAGCAGGAACCGCGTTTGAAAAGTAAGACTCTGCTGCCTGGTCGCCATGTACAGTGACACGATGCTCCTGCAAAGCTTCATTTAATGAGGCTGCATTCTCTTTCAGCCATTCGCGATGAATGATCAGCGTCTCAAGTGCATTACATACAGCCGGACGATTCGTTTTTGCATTGATCACAATTTCAATGGCTTTTTTCACATTCGCGGTTTGATCAATAAAGACATGACAGTTTCCTGTCCCTGTTTCAAGCACTGGGATAGTGGATTCTTCCACCACTGTTTTGATTAAGGAAGCTCCGCCACGCGGAATTAAAACATCGATCCATTCTTTTAGTTGAAACATCGCCTGAACGGATGAACGATCTGTTTGTTCAATTAATTGCACCGCATCACGAGGAATCTTTGTTTGATCCAATGCTTCATGGATCACACTGACAATGGCTTTGTTGGAAGAAATAGCGGAGGAACCGCCTTTTAAAATCACTGAGTTGCCTGCCTTTAAGGCAAGGCCTGCTGCATCGACAGTGACGTTCGGTCTCGCTTCATAGATCATCCCGATCACGCCGAGCGGTACTCTTCGGCTTTTTACGTGTAAGCCGTTATCAAGAGTCCATTCATCCAATATTTCTCCAACAGGATCTGTTAATCTCGTCACGAGCCGCAAACTTTCAGCAAACTCATGAATTCTTTCTTCATTTAACAGTAATCGATCCAAGAGTGCCTCTGTGAAGCCCTTTTCTTTTCCAGCATCTAAGTCCTTTTGATTCTCCTGTAAAATAAAGCGGCTGTTTTGCTCTAATGCTTCTGCCATTTTAAGAAGCGCGTTATTCTTTTCCTCTGTTTGAAGTAAACTTAGTTTTTTTGAAACATGCTTTGCTTTTTTCGCTTTTTCTTTGACCGATGTGACAACTTCAGCTGTCAGTGTCATGGAATTCCTCCCTTTTGGTTAACAAACTGGAATCGATAAATCTAAATGACAAACAAATGCTTCAAGATCGACGACATGCACGATTTCATCTTGTAACAAATCACTCTTACGTGCGAGTTCATCTGACGCATAATTCACAATGCCAAGACCTATTTCTCTTCCATCTTGATCTAAAATACGGACCACATCGCCTTTTTTAAACGAACCTTTTACGTTGACAATCCCATCAGAATCAAGGCTTCCCTCTCGGTGCATGAGGAATTCCTGTGTTTTCTCTTGAACCACGATCTCACCCTTTGGTCCAGAATGAAAGGCAATCCACTGCTTCTTATAATTGAGCGGCGCTACATTTTCGTCAGCGGTAAAATAAGTACCGTCCTCTGTCCCATTGATGGCTTTGTCTAAAATGTCAGGCGTATCTGCTTTTCCTAAAAAGCCGTTGATCCCTGCGGCCATTGATATTTTAAAGGCATCGAGCTTTGATTTCATTCCGCCTGTACCTACGCTGCTGCCTGCGTCTCCAGCAGCTGCTTCGATGTCTTCTGTGATGTCTGTCACTTCAAGAATTCTCTTCGCATTTGGATTTGTATGAGGATTATCTTCATACAAGCCATCAATATCAGATAAAATGGCAAGGAAATCCGCATCAATGAGTCCAGCTACTTTTGCAGACAATGTATCGTTGTCTCCAAACTTCAACCGATTGATCGTCACTGTATCATTTTCATTAATAATTGGGATGATGCCTCGATCTAATAACACGTTCATTGTGTTACGCACATTTTGATAGCGCGTTTCATCAGAAAAATCACTTCTTGTGATTAAGAGCTGTGAGGCAATATAACCGTGTGATAAAAATAAAGTAGAATATGATTCCATTAAAAGCCCTTGCCCAATTGAGGCAGATGCCTGCTTTTCCGGCAGTGTTTTGGGTCTATCAATAAATCCTAGTTTTCGGTAACCAGCTGCAACCGCACCAGATGAAACCAAAATGACTTCGTGTCCTTCATCTTTGAGTTTCACAATTTGATTGACGAGGTTTTCTAGTTTTTTCAAACTAATCTCACCTTGAAAGCTAGTAAGAGAGCTGCTTCCGATTTTCACAACAATTCGTTTTCTCTCTTTATCTGCGTACACCTAATCACTCCTGTACCTGAGCTCTATTTATATAGATACTTTTTGTTTTTGCTGATTGCTTATCTCTTTTGATCGATTGGCAGCATGCTTGACAGCCTGCTTGATCGCTTCTCCTCCGCCAAAATCATCTAATGCATTGAGTCCTGCAGCAGTTGTTCCATTTGGTGACGTAATTTTCTCTCTTAGGACAGAAGGATTTTCCTCTGTTTCTTGCAGCATTTTTGCCGCACCGAGGAGTGTCTGCGCGCCAATTTGGCGAGACAATTCCTTTGATAAACCTGCCTCTTCTCCTGCTTCTTCGATTCTTTCCATTAAGAAATAAAAGTAGGCGGGCCCGCTTCCAGCAATTCCAGTAAAAATATCCATTTGCTCTTCCTGAATGGTATAGACTTCGCCCATTTCAGATAAAAGAGCCTGGCTTATGCTCATATGGTCGTTTTTCACGTAACGTCCAGCAGATAAAGCAGTCGCTGATGCCCCGATCGTACTTGATGTATTTGGCATGACCCTCATAACAGGCTGGCCTTCATGCAGCATGTCTTCAATATACGATAGCTTGACACCTGCAAGGACAGACATGATGAGCTGATCTGGCTGAATACGAGGTTTTAATGATTCAAGGGCTGCTTCAGCATCCTTTGGCTTCATGGCCAGGATCAACATATCCATTTCTTCAAAAGGAAATGAATCCATTGCGGCTGTTTGGATTCCGTATCGTTTCGTTAGTTCATTCAATCGAAGTTGATTTTGTCTGTTTGTTGCGTAAATTTGGTCTAGCGGCATCTGTCCTGATCGCACAATCCCTGCAATCATTCCTTCAGCCATAGAGCCTGCTCCAATGAAAGCAACTTTCTTTTGATCAATGATATTGATCCTCTCCCTTGTTCGCTTTTTGTTCGTGTTTTTCGCACGTTAGTAATCGTAACATGATGAGAAATCGTGTCAAGAAAGAGCCAGCGCTTTTCAAAAGTCCCGAATGCATGGCCGGCAGCTTGCTGCAAGTATGTTAGCCGTGTTTTTCAAATACAGTAATTTAGATCAAAAGAACTATGATCATTTGAATCATAGGACCCTTTCGTTCGACTGGATTCACCAATTTATTTTTGGTTTCGGTGACTTCAATTCTATTTTTCAGAAAGCGCTCTCATTTTAATAACTTTCTATTTTCCTATATAGTGTATGTGCTTGAATCTTTCGATTAGACTATTGACATATTTTAGAAAACATGTCCGTTGAAATGATATTTTACTGGTGATACCGTGAAAGAGAAATCATGTGAAAAAGGAGCGTTCATAATGAAAGTGAAAGAAAACTATGTCAATGTGATTCCAATGAAAGAAATCCGTTCTACCGATGACCTTCTTTTCCCATTCCCTATTTACAATGAGCTGCGTGCAGAGAGTGATATTAGATATGATGAGACAAGAAAGTGCTGGGATCTTTTTCGATATGCGGATATCCAGTCTGTTCTAAAGCAGCCTAAAGTGTTCTCTTCACAGCGAGGAAGAAGCACGTCTAAAACAAGTATTTTAACGATGGATCCTCCAAAACATACAAAGATGAGAGCGCTTGTGAATAAAGCGTTCACCCCAAAAGCGATCAAGCAATTAGAAGATAAGATCAAAGACTTGACACATGATCTATTAAATCAAGTTAAGGATCAACGTACGTTTGATATTGTGCAAGATTTAGCAGCTCCCCTGCCAGTGATGATCATCGCTGAGCTTCTCGGTGCAGAGGTGCAGGACAGAGAGCTGATTAAAAAACATTCTGATGCCCTTGTGGCAGGTGCTAAGGATGAATCAAAAGAAGCCATTCAGGCTGTTGTAGATATGCAGAAACGCGCTGAAGAGGAGCTGTCCGTTTATTTTGCTCATTTGATCAAAAAACGAAAAGAAACACCAGCCGATGACTTGATCTCGCTTCTCATTCAAGCGGAAATTGATGGAGAGCGTTTAACGGAAAATGAACTGCTTGGCTTTTGTATTCTACTACTCGTTGCAGGCAATGAGACAACGACCAATTTAATAACCAATGCCGTACGACTGCTGACAGAGCAGCCGCATATCGCTGAATCAGTTCGGCAGGACCCCTCTCTTATTCCTCAATTGACTGAGGAAACGTTACGGTATTATCCCCCTGTTCAAGCCATTGGCCGAATCGCTGCAGAAGATGTTGAAATTGCAGGCGCGCACATTGAAAAAGGAGACTATCTCATCAGCTGGGTTGCTTCAGCAAATCGGGATGAACAGAAATTTGAAGATCCAGATACGTTCCGGCTTGACCGAAAATCAAATCCACATATGAGCTTTGGGTTTGGCATCCACTTTTGTCTCGGTGCACCGCTTGCCCGGCTTGAAAGCAACATTGCGCTTGACGTTTTACTCCATACGTTTCAAGACATCACCTGCGCTACAGATCAGCTAAAACCTATTCAAAGCACGTTTGTTTTTGGGGTAAAAGAATTTCCTGTACAAGTCACCCGTTTTTAAAAGTCCCTTTTCAGGGGCTTTTTTTCATTTTCTTCAATTCATCATCTCTTTCTTACCTTCCTCCTCCGAACATGCTAAAATAAAATCCATACAAAGTGATAACGGAATGCAGAAAGGAAGCCGAAAACTCATGACCGATTATACAGCGATGAAAGACGGAATATTCAAATCAGTTTGTTCGTTAGACTGCCCGGATCAGTGCGGTCTTTTAATACATAAAGAAAATGGAAAGATCGTGAAAGTGCAGGGAGATCCGGACCACCCTGTCACACAAGGAAACATTTGCAACAAAGTGCGTAATGTCACAGCCCGTTTATATGATGAAAAAAGACTGACCACTCCTTTAAAACGTGTTGGCCAAAAAGGCGAAGGTCAGTTTGCACCGATTACGTGGGAAGAAGCCATTGAAACCATTCGGCAAAAATGGACAAAGTTGATCGAAGAAAAAGGACCAGAAAGCATTCTGCCTTACAGCTTCTATGGAAACATGGGCAATCTCAACGCAGAAGGAATGGACCGCCGCTTTTTTTATCGTCTTGGTTCAAGTCAGTTAGACCGGACAATCTGTCAGTCAGCAGGAACGACTGGCTATAAATATACAATGGGTGCCAGCATTGGGACAGATCCTGAAGAAACCATTCATACGAAACTATTTATCTTTTGGGGCATCAATGCCGTGTCGACAAATATGCACCAAATCACCTTGGCACAAAAAGCACGAAAGCAAGGAGCGAAGATTGTCGTAATTGATGTTCACAAGAACCAAACCGGCCGGATGGCAGATTGGTTCATTCCGCTTCGGCCTGGTACTGACAGTGCACTTGCCCTTGGCATCATGCACGTCCTTTTTAAAGAGGAACGTACAGATGAAGCCTTTTTAGAGGCTTACACGGTCGGCCATAAGGAGCTGCGCGAGCATGTAAAGCAGTATGATCCAGACACAGTTGAGCGGATCACGGGTGTTCCTAAAGGCGATATCATTACACTTGCAAGAATGTACGCTGAGACATCGCCCTCTCTCATTCGGATTGGGAATGGTTTACAGCACCATGATAATGGCGGGATGAGTATTAGAACCATTTCCTGCCTCCCTGCCCTGACTGGTCAATGGCTGCACAAGGGCGGCGGAGCGATGAAATCAAACTCTTCTTTTCTCAGTTATAATGAAACAGCTCTTCAGCGGCCGGATTTATTAAAAGAACGCACACCTAGATCATTTAATATGAATCAACTGGGCAGCGTGCTGACAAGCGCAGAGCCTTCCGTTGATTCTCTCTTTATCTACTCGTGCAACCCAGCGGTTGTGACACCTGAAGCGAATAAAGTCAGAGAAGGTTTGCTGAGAGAGGATTTATTTACAGTGGTTCATGATTTATTCCTGACAGAGACAGCGGCGTATGCAGACATTGTCCTGCCGGCGACATCAGCCTTTGAAAACGAGGATTTCTATACGTCATACTGGCATCATTATATTCAAATTCAGGAGCCCGTGATAGAACGCTACGGAGAAAGCAAATCCAATACTGAAGTATTCCGCCTGCTTGCCCATGCGATGGGCTTTGAAGATGAAGCCTTCCGCGAGACAGATGCTGAACTGATGGAACAAGCTCTTCATCATCCAGAAAATCCGCATTATGAGGACATTTCATACGAAGCATTAAAAGAAAAGAAATGGATCAAAGCGAAACGTGGACCTTTCCAGGAATTAAAGCTTCAAACCCCAAGCGGGAAAATTGAGCTTTATTCTGAACAAATGAAAAAAGACGGGTATCCAGCACTTCCAACCTATGTGCCCCTTTATCAGGAAAGCGATTATCCGCTTACCTTTATACCGGGACCGAACCATAATTTTCTGAATTCCACCTTCTCACTTCATGAAAAGCATCAAAAGCTAGAGAAATTTCCGAAGCTTCACATGAATGAACAGGATGCAAAGGAAAGAAAAATTGAAGATGGTGACATGGTACGTGTGTTGAACGACCGAGGAGAGTGTGAGCTTGTCGTGTCAGTCGGTCAAAATGTATTATCTGGTGTTGTGGTCAGTCAAGGTTTATGGGCAGATCAAAAAGGCAAAAAGCATTTAGTGAATGGATTAACACCTGATCGATTGGCAGATATGGGCGGCGGCGCGACGTTCTTTTCTGGCAGAGTGGAAGTTGAAAAATTATCATAGAAAAAGTAAAAGCCAGCAAAAACTGCTGGCTTTTTTATAAGCTTTTATCGTCCAATAAACAGCTGGTTGGTCATCACATTCGCACTTCCGCTGCTCTGGTAGCCTTCTACAGTAAATGCTGTTTCATACATTTTACCCATTGGCATGCCTAAGCTTTCCCATTTATTAAAATGCGCACTGACGGAGACCGTTCCGCTTGTACGCTTTGTTTGTCGTACACTCCAATATTGCTTGAAGGTCGCGATCCCGATAATGGAAGGCTGATTAACGCGGGTCGTTTCATAAATGTCATATGTGCCTCCATCTGCATAGAATGATCCTTTATACGCTCCTGTTGGACGATATGTGCCCCATGAATCAACAATGTAGTATTCTGCTAATGGAGATTGTGTCCAGCCATAGACACATAAATAGGAATTCCCGCCTGGGTTAAAGTTTGCGTTGTAATTGATGGAGATGTTGCCAAGCTGATGATGAGTTTTAGTGGAATCAAACTTCTTTCCTTTCCGAAATAAAGCATTTCCGATACTGTTCCAGCCTGCAGTAAATGCCCCGCCGTTATTGAGTGTCATTGAGGTGTTTCCATAATCCTTCCATAATTCATAATCGTATCCGCTATGTGTACCCATTTCATTATTATAAATCGTTTTCGCATCAGCTGGCACAGCCGTCAGTGTCAGCACAAATCCAATACACACCACAAACAAAAGCCTCAATCTTTTCAAATTCATTTTCCATCCCTCTCCTTTTTTCATCCGTATTGTTCTGTCATCCCTAAGGTGAAAAACCCATCACCTCCTTTCATGCACCCTTCTCAGTTAGATGGAACGATACTGCTTTAACCCGGCATGGATATCTTTTGTTTGTGTATAAATCCTTTGATACAAATGAAATAGATCAGCATATACTTCCGCATGTTGCTGCTCTGGTTCATAAACAGCGGCTTGATGGATCAATTGGTTAGCACATACTTCAAGTGACGGATACCATCCGCAGCCAACCGCAGCAAGCATGGCTGCACCTAAAGCAGGCCCTTGTTCATTGTCTAACTGGATGACTTCAGCCTGAAAAATGTCTGCTTGCATTTGAAGCCAAGTCCGGCTTCTCGCACCGCCGCCAATGGACACAATAGAATCTATGTTTTTTCCTGCCTGCCGGAATAATGCGATAGATTCATTTAGCGAAAAGGTAATTCCCTCTAACACAGCTCTGACAACATGTGCCCTTTCATGCCTGCTGTCTAATCCAATCAAGCTGCCGCGAATGGTCGAATCCGCATGAGGTGTTCTTTCCCCGACTAAATAGGGAGTAAAAAGCAATCCTTTCGCTCCTGGCGCTACATGAGCCGCACCTTCTAAAAGTGATTGGAACGATTCCTCAGGAGCCAGTAAGTGTTTTGCCCAGTTAAGGCTATATCCTGCTGAGAGGGTGACACCCATTGTGTAAAAAGCGTCTTTTTTTGCATGATGAAACAAATGTAAATTCCCTTGAAGCTCCCTTTCATGATCCTCTTCGTAGGAGAGAATCACCCCAGATGTGCCGATGCTGCATAACGTGCGGTCAGAGGACAAGATGCCAGCACCAATTGCTCCGCAAGCATTATCTGCCCCGCCGGCAAAAACCTTCGCGCCTTCTTTCATCCCAACATCACGTGCAATGTGCGGCAAAAGTGTACCAACCTCCGCCTCTGATGTGACAAGCGGCGGGCAAATATGAGGAGAAATATCAAATGCCTGACAAATCTCCTCACTCCACGTCTGTTCACCGATATTTAACAGCAAAGTGCCAGCCGCATCAGAATAATCCATATGGACAGCGCCAGTTAAACGAAATCTGACATAATCTTTTGGGAGTAAAAACATGTCGATTTGCTGATCAATATGTGGTTCATGTTCCTTTACCCATAATAATTTTGGCAGTGTGAATCCTTCTAACGCCTGGTTTTTTGTGATCTTTTGCAGACGGTCTCCCAGCTTTTTGGTAATATGTGCACATTGTGCTGTCGTTCGTGTATCATTCCATAAAATTGCAGGGCGGAGCACTTCGCGAGATTCATTTAATAGAACTAATCCATGCATCTGGCCGGAAAAGCTGATGCCTTCAACTTGTCTTGAATGAACAGGCTGATTTGCCATCAGTTCTTTCATCACAGCCATTGTCTGGTTTACCCAATCCTCGGGGTGCTGCTCACAGTATCCAGGCTTCTCTTGAATGAGGCGGTACGGCTTAGAGGCTTCACAGCACACCTTCCCGCTCTCATCCACTAATATCGCCTTGACCCCGCTCGTTCCAAGATCAATTCCCATCACATATTTCATGTTTTCACTCCTTCAAAACAGGTCAGCCCCTTCAATTAATCTTCTAACAAGTATTGATTTAAACGGGCTTTCAGCTGTTCCTCTCTTCCCGATTCGTTTCTGATCAAAGGATGTTTCAGCGCATATTCTTCTAATGTATGAAAGTTTGCCTTCCCTTCTGAAATGTCACGTCCAATTCCTTCAGAAAAGCTGCGATACCGGTGCTTTATCACATCCTCAAACACACGGTCTTCTATGAGTCTATGAGCGACCCGCAGTCCTTTTGCGAATGCATCCATCCCAGCAATATGAGCATATAAAATATCTTCAAGTTCAAAGGAAGCTCTTCTCACTTTTGCATCAAAATTAAGACCGCCAGACCCTAGACCGCCATTTTGCAGAATTTCATACATGGCAAGAGTTGTGGCATACAGATCGGTTGGAAATTCATCTGTATCCCATCCAAGAAGCGAATTACCTTGGTTTGCATCAACAGAACCGAGCAGCCCATGTATTCTTGCGACACGTAATTCATGCTCAAACGTATGGCCGGCCAGTGTCGCATGATTGGCCTCAATATTTAATTTAAAATGGGAATCTAATCCATATTGCTTTAAAAAGGCGATGGATGTCGCTGCATCTGTGTCGTATTGATGAGTGGTTGGCTCCTTTGGCTTTGGTTCGATTAAAAATTGGCCAGTGTACCCAATTTCTTTTGCATAATCAACAGCCATATGCAAGAAAGCCGCCATGTGATCAAGCTCTCTTTTCATATCTGTATTGAGCAGCGTATCGTACCCTTCTCGTCCACCCCAGAAAACATAATTTTCTGCACCGAGTTCTTTGGCGGTTTCAATGCCTTTTTTAACCTGTGCGGCCGCGTAGGCAAAGACATCTGCATGACAAGATGTCGCAGCGCCGTGTACAAATCTAGGGTGCTTGAACATATTGGCTGTGTTCCACAGCAGCTTTACTCCGCTTTGCTTCATGTATTCTTTCATTCTTTCTAAAATGATGTCTAATTGTTGATTCGTCTCTTGAAGCGTCTCCCCCTCTGGCGCGATGTCACGGTCATGGAATGAAAAATACGGAACATCCAATAGGTCAAAAAGCTGAAAAGCGACTTCCAATCTAGCTTTTGCTAAATCCATTCCGCTATAGGAGTCCCAGGCTCTTTGCATCGTGCCAGTTCCAAACATGTCTGTTCCATCAGCCGTCAAAGTATGCCAATAAGCGACTGAAAAACGCAGGTGGTCTTTCATTGTTTTTCCGCCAATCACTTCGCTTGGATTATAGTATTGAAAAGCGAGTGGATTTTTTGATTGTTTTCCTTCATATTGAATTTTGCCGATTCCTTCTAGACTGTATAATGTTTTCATATTTGATTTGGCCATTCTTCATTCCTCCTGAGTACACTTTGTAAGTTGATACAACAAACTAATGATCAATCTATGAAAAAATCACTTTGAATTTTCCATATTTTTTAGTTTTTTAAAAATATTTTCGTTATAATAAAGTTAAAATCATCTTTCTTATCGAATACATGCGAAAAAAAGCAGCTCTTCTCAACTTAATCTAAAGACGAAACAAATGGAGTGGATAACGTGGATATCGCTGATCAGAACTTTGTCAAAAAAATAAATCAAAAACTTTTATTAAAAGAAATTCTCCAGCATGCGCCCATTTCGAGAGCAAAATTATCTGAACGCACTGGATTAAATAAATCGACTGTTTCTTCTCAAGTAAGTACGTTAATGAAAGAACATCTTGTCTATGAGATCGGTCAAGGTGAGTCTAGCGGCGGGAGAAGACCGGTTTTACTGATGTTTAATAAACGTGCTGGCTGTTCCATCGGAATCGATGTCGGCGTTGATTACGTCAATGGCATATTAACTGACCTTGAAGGGTATATTCTTTACGAAGAGCAGATCAAGCTCCCACCCAGCTCTCCTGAGGTGACGATACGTAAATTAATTGAATTAATACAGCAGCTCATCACACAAATGCCCTCTTCCCCATACGGGCTCATTGGCATTGGCCTATGCATACATGGTTTAGTGGATGCAGGTGAACAAATCGTGTTTACGCCTCATTCAAAATGGAAAAATGTTGATCTGAAAACCACGCTCCAAGAGACATTCCAAGTACCGATCTTCATTGAAAATGAAGCAAATGCCGGTGCATATGGTGAAAAAATCTTTGGTGCCGCTAAACATTATGATCATTTGATCTATGCAAGCATCGGCACTGGCATCGGGATTGGAATCATCATCAATCATCATTTATACAGAGGAGCGTATGGCTTTTCTGGTGAAATGGGACATATGACAATCGATTTTAACGGACCGACATGCAGCTGCGGGAACCGTGGGTGCTGGGAATTGTATGCTTCTGAGAAGGCCTTGTTTCAGTCTCTTCAAACAGATGATCAGCACATCTCCCATCAAGACCTGGAACAGCTGGCCAAGTTAAATGATATGAAAACGCTCAATGCCCTGCGCAACTTTGGCTTTTACCTTGGTGTCGGTCTCACAAACGTCCTGCATACCTTTAACCCGCAAGCCATTATTTTAAGAAACAAAGTGATCGAATCACATCAGGCGGTTCTACATGTGATTAAGGAGGAGGTATCCTCGCGAATGGATACGCAATTCAGCTCACATGTAGAGCTGCTCCCATCATCATTAGGACACAATGCACCAGTATTGGGGATGACTTCTCTTGTCATAGAAGCTTTTCTGCAAGATGCCACCCTCACAACCTGATCTATATATTTTTCAAAAAGAGGCAGCTCGTAGCGAGTTGTCTTTTTTATTCGTCTGTTTCCTCATAGCGAAAATAGTGAAAATCAGCAGGAAGACGCTCGCCGCTCGTATCTTGGCACTGCATACCGACAAATGCCCCTGTAAAAAAACCTCCACCTCGAATGAAATCATCGGATAAATGGATGGATTCAAACGGTACATCAATTTCCTTCCACTCTTTCTGATCAAATGAATAAGAATATTTATATGTCTCTTTCCGAACGGTCACTTTTAAATAGACATAAGTGACCTCGTCAGGAATGATGATTTTATGTGTCAATGGCTGAGAAAAGGCAAGGTTTTGACAGACAGATAGTTCAAGCGTGCGGCCAAGTTCCTCATCATATGTCACCTGGAGTGCTGTCCAGTTTTCCGTATTATAATAATTCACAAGACCTGCGGCTTGCTGAAAGTTTTCTGGGAAGAACGAAACAGCTGTCTCTGCTTCAAAATAAAAGCTTTGCCAGCGTCTGGCAACAAATGCTTGGGTAAACTTAGACGTTAAAGATTCGCGGCCGAATAACCTTAAATGCTGAGGTTTCTCCGTTAACGAACCAATCTGATCGGTAAACGGAATTCTTAATGTTTGAAAGTGTCTATTTAGAGTTGATTCTTTAAATTCATCGACTGTATGATAGGTTGGTGCAAAAACCTTTTCTTCGATCTTTGGCGCTTCAACCTCTAGCGTCCCCTCTTTTCCGCCTACAACATAAGGCCAGCCATCCTTCCATTCAAGCTTTTGGATCGCTGTTTCTCTTCCTAAAGGGCACCACCCTCTCTGTTGAAAAATAGATTCCTTGCTTGATTGAATCGGGCGGCCAGTGAGATGAGCGAGATACCATTCATTTGTATGCGTTTGAACGATTGAAGCATGCCCGCATTTTTGAAGCGGATGTTCAGGCACATGGAAGGCACTTAAAATCGGGTTATCAGGATGAACCTCATAAGGCCCTTCAATATGCGAGGACCGGGCGATCGTTGCTGCATGCTCATACCGGGTACCTCCTTCTGCCGTTAATAAATAGTAGTAGTCACCGATATGATACAGATGCGGCGCTTCTGTCAGTTTAATCGGTGTGCCTTTAAAAATGACCTTCCTTTGACCGATGAGCTTCTTTTCAGCCACACTATATTCCTGCAAGGCAATACCTGAAAACGAATGATGCTTTTCCCTATGATCCCACAGCATATTTAAGACGTATTTCTTCCCGCTGTGATCATGGAATAAAGATGGATCAAAGCCAGAGCTGTTGAGCAGGATCGGTTCACTCCAATCGCCGTCCACCTCGCTTGCCGTGACCAAATAATTATGACCGTCTTTAAATGGGCCATCCACTACTTTGATATCTGAATAAATAAGCCAAAACTGCCCATCAGCATAGCTTAAGCACGGCGCCCATACCCCGCCAGAGTCAGGATTCCCCTTCATATCCAGCTGCGACGTTTTTTGCAATGGACGCGCAGCAAGACGCCAATGGACGAGATCCTTTGAATGATAAATTTGCACCCCTGGAAACCATTCAAATGTAGAGACGGCCATATAATAATCTTCTCCTACACGGCAAATACTTGGATCAGGATTAAACCCTTTGAGCACTGGATTGGTAATCTTCATTGAACTTCCTCCTCTTTCAGAGACCTACATTTTAAAATCGTCCATATGATCGATATACACTTTGTCTCTATTCTCAAGCTCCCGTACGACTTTTTTATGTTTTTCTTCGTCTAGGTTATAAAAATTAATATCCACCATCGCTAAAATCAGTAAGCATACAGGAATCACCGTTGTCGTGATTAAAATGCCAAGTAAAGCTTCTGGTGATTGCATTTGATTCGCAACATAGCCAAAGCGATCGAGTACAAGCCCTGGCACAATCCCGCCTAATGCCATCCCAAATTTAAAGAAGAATCCGATGATGGCATAGATGAGCCCGCCCATCCTTTTCCCTGTTTTATATTCGCCATATTCAACAGTTTCAGGAATGAGCGCCCACATGTAAGCACCGGCTGTAATACTTCCTGCAGCTGCAACGAGCCTAAAAATCAGTATTAAAGTGATTTGACTCGGCGGTATCACAAGTAATGCAAGAAGACCTACGATATTCAGCAATAATGAATAATTCAGCAGCTTTTTCTTTCCTAACAGCTTGTGCAGTTTTGGAATAAACGGCAGCACCATTAAAGCTGGCAGACTGCCAATGAGTCCGTACCATTTCACTAAATCTTCTCTGCCGAGGTTATACGTCACATAATAGATCCCAACAGAGTTACTGATCGAGTTCACGCCAAAAATAATAATAAAGAAAATGCTTAATACAACAAGCGGACGATTGACACGTAACTGCACAAAGATATCACTGAACTTAATTTTTTCCTCCGGCTTTTGAAGTGTGACACGTTCATTCGTGCTTTTAAAACAGAAAATAAGTAATGCACCGCCAAGAACGCCAAGAAAAGCCATCGTCATCTGCCAGCCGAGAGCTGTATTTCCTGTTTTATCGCTCAAAAAAGTCGCAAGAAAAGGAACAAAAAAAGCAACAACTAGACCTCCGAGATTAGCAAAAAGCATACGAACAGACGTAATACTGACAACCTCTTGGTTATTTCTTGTCATTGCGGATGTTAAAGCACCATAAGGAACATTGATGAATGTGTATGTAAGCGATAAACCAACATACGTGATGTAGGCATAAACGAGTTTACCCATTTCAGAAAGATCAGGTGTTGTAAAGCAAAGGATAGCAAGTACCACAAAAGGAAACGCACCGAATAACAAGTAAGGTCTAAACCTGCCAAAACGGCTGTTCGTTCGATCCACCAATGCACCAATAAACGGATCTGCAAGCGCATCAATGGCGCGGACAACTAAAAACATCGTTCCTGCTGCCGCCGCTGATAAACCATACACATCTGTATAAAAAAATAATAGATACGTAGAGACAGTTGCATAAATTAAGTTACATGCGAAATCTCCTGAAGCATATCCCACTTTTTCAGACATACGAATCTTTTTTAAATTCTCACTTACCATGAGCTTTCTCCCTTCTTCTCTTAGCCTCTTCTAATGAACAGATGATGGAGGGCAGCAGCAGTCAATACAAAGAATATAAAGCGCTTTCAATTTGTTGTAAAAATGAAGCTGAACATCTGATCCTTTCAGCTTAGCCCACATACACAGCAAATGATTTGAATGACGGAATCATCCCCTTTAATGACCGGATCATCACTTGGAATTCATCTTAGTTTATCGACTAAACAAACTAAGATGAATTCATTTTATAAAATCTGATCTGACTTTTCAATATTTTTTGAAAAAATAATCCAAATAATTGATTTCTTGTCATTTTTCTGCTGAAATGACGTGAAAAACTGAAGTAAAGCATTTAATGGTTGCAATTCCGATCACCTCATGCTATATTAATCAAGCGATGAGCTGAATTGTGTAAGTCGGGTAACATGTCTCCTTGAGACACACACGAATGTGGCGTGTGGTTATTCCGCCTCAATACGCAAAAGACATCTTCTCAGGAAGATGTCTTTTTTATTACCCTATTTTTGTTCCATTTTCGACAGGCTCATCTGTGGCTAGTAAAACCACGTCTTCTTTTGACGGCATGCCCCCTAAGACAAGCACTTCTGATTTGAAGCCTGCAATTCTTCTTGGCGGAAAATTGATGACTGCTACGATTTGTCTGCCAATAAGACTCTCAGCCGTATAACGTTTTGTCAGCTGAGCACTGGATTGCTTTAGACCAACCTCTTCACCAAAATCAATCTTGAGTTTTAATGCAGGTACTCTTGCCTCTGCAAAGAATTCTGCTTCAATGATCGTCCCAACACGAATATCTAACGCCAAAAACTGTTCAATATCTGCCATCTGATTCTCTCCTCTTCATTCAAGGGTAGGTTCATTTACTAGAGTTTTCTATTGTTTTTTTCATTGTAGCACATTCATTTCGTAAAAAAAGTGAGTCAAAAAGCCGATTCATAGCAAAAACTACCCTTTAGTTTACATAATGTTTTTATCGTCATGTATTAAATATTTGCATCCTGAAAATGAATTCAGTAAAATGGCAAATAATCCTACTGCTTCCTCCCAAATATATTGGGGAGGGGTTAACACTTGTTTACATTATCAGATATGTGGACATTTTGCTGGTCGTTTTTCGTCATTCTTCCTATCGTTGCCATCTTGCATCAGCTTGGCCATATTATGGTCGCATGGATGTTTGGCGCAAAGGTTTCTTTTGCTCTTGGCAGAGGCAAAAAAGTATTGAAAATAGGTGTTGTTGAAATTAGACGAATCTATTTTCTAGATGCATTTTGCCATTATGAAGAAATGAGGAAAAATAACCGATTCTCGCATATTCTTGTCTACCTAGGCGGATCATTATGCAACCTGCTCAGTGTTCTCATACTGAATACAATGATCGCCAATGATATCCTGCCAGAACATCAATTTTTCTATCAATTTGCTTACTTCTCTGTCTACTATGTATTTTTTGCACTGCTGCCAGTCCAGTATGCAGATCATCATCCGAGTGATGGGCAAGCGATTGTGAACATCATTCGGCACGGTGAACCATGTGACATCATTGACTAACAGGATGGCTTCCCGCTGTCAATTTGATAATGAATCGTTAAAAAGGGAATATCGAATAGCTTCATTTGATGAACTGCTGTGAGACTTTTATCTGTCTCCGGCTTCATATGAAAGCTTTCTTCCATTGGCAGTTTCATGGTGATAAAAGGTGTATGCAAATACAATCCTTCGTCACCGGTACTGCCTTTTGGACATGCACTTTTTAAGAGAAAGTCTTCCTTTTCATTAAAAGGTTTTAAAATGGCGGTCATCTGAGAATATGGAAGCGGCAGCGCAATATTCATATAGCCCGCAGCTGCATCGTGATGATGAGCATAAAGTGCAAAAAAAACCTGCTCCCCTTTTTCGTTATAACGGATCCACGCCCTGACATTCTTTCGCCCTTCTTTAGGATGTTGAAATGTAGTCAGACGCCCCTTCATTTCATACGGGATACGAGATGTCCCCAAATAGAGCTGGCCTATTTTCTTAAAAACTGGCTGAAGTAAAAAAACAAACGGCCTCACCCACCAATGAAAACAGACTGCTGCTTTTAACGTAAACGCCATCGGATTCTCATAAAACCTTCGAATCACAGGTGACACCCTATCAGCTGAAAATGTCGTTCCATTTAAATCATCAAGTGAATCGACTAAACCGAGGTTCTCTCGATCATGCATTCTTTCCTTTTGAAAAGAGATCAAATGAAAACGGCCATGCACTTTTGATATCGGAAAGTCCTTCTGCTTCAATTGATCCTTTGGCCCTTCGATCAGCCATCCAATCAAACCTGGTAAAATAACAAAAAAGGCATTAATACTGCCATGAAACCAAATCATCTGATCAATGCTGATGTAGGTCACGCGCATGAGCATGCCAGCGGAATAAAGAAGAGATAGCACGATCGTTCCCATTAAGACGCAGCTAGAAAACACAATCAGCACTTTTGCCGCAGTCGATCGAAACCTTGTTTTCATACAAAGAATACCGTACAAGTAGAGTGCAATGACATATAGCGTAACGCTGAACGTATCAAATAGACGGGAGAAGCTAATCCCAACAGCAATCATCACAGGCGACAGCAAAATCACCCAGCCTGCCGCTTTGTATAAAGCTGTCTCTTTTTCTCGCTGTCTCCCTAATAATCCATAGAAAAGCGGGATAAAAAAAGCTGAGTAATGAAAATGAATAGCGGTCAAAAGCACGATGATTGGTGAAAAGGTCATCACCTGTATATCTGCCGTGTACAGCCAAAACCAAAGCCCTCCTAAAGCGAGATACATCCATGCACCATCGATGATCAATTCATGAAGCGGAAAGATTCCCCTTTTCAGCAAACGAGTACAGCCATATAACGCCAAAAGAATCGTATACAAAAACCATCCCGATGCAAACAAGGCAGAATGATAGATGAATGCAGCCGTTGCACAAAGAGCAGCTAATGGAAAGGCTTTCATTAAAAAGCCGAGCAGTATCCCCGGCTTACTCTCCCTCTCTTCCTTCACAAAAAAGGCTAAAATTGCAGGAAGGAAAAACAGAATGGCTTTCAGTACAAATAACTCTGCTACCGGATCTGTCATCAAGCGGGTGGCGATAAAACAGCACATGAAGACGAGGCTTGATATCAAATGCCATTTATTCATCATGAGACATCACCCTTTCAGTAAACCGGCCTTTATATGTAAAAAGGGTCCCAAACAATCGGTTTTTCACATGCACATCAATAGTATACACACCCGCGTGCTCCTCGTAGCCTTCTGTGACATCTGACACACCGTAAAGCCATGAAGGCAGCGGCCACTCACGTCCTAACATCAACAGCTTCTGCCGGCCGGATTGAATGCGAAGGAACCCGTGCTTTGTTACTGTAAAATGAAGCTCTGACATAAGAAGTCTAGGCTTTCCAAAATAGTCTAGTACTTTATGACTCTTCTGATCAATGATCATATCTGCATCAAAGTGCCGTTCCTTCTTTGGGAAATAAAACGTACGAAACCAGTGCATGCCTTCCTCTCCCTTATTTGTCATAAAGGGTTTATTCTCAATCCTGAAAGGAATGTTTTTTCCTCTCTCAGGGAAAAAACAGCGAAACAGTGGACCAATTTTGAAGAAAAATCGAATGAGCCTCGTTCCGCCGCCTATTTCCTCCATAGTGCCTTCAGCGGTAAACGCCCGGTTGTATCTCTCTTTTAATTTTGGATGAAGCTTATCGTAATCCTTTACTTGATGACGATGAACGACCACGTCTACCTCCCCTTTTTCGTTTGATCGAAAATACATCTAAACAATCTTTTAAATTAATCATTCCTGCAATAGATAGAATCAAAAATGCACTCATCACAAGCGGCTCATGAAGTGTCGTTTGGGGGGATAGGATCCCGATACAAAGCATCAGCAGCAGAAACACACTTTGAAGAATGAACAAATATTTCTTTGATAGCTTAGGTATCAGCCATGATACGCCTATAAGGGCATAAAACAACCGAAATCCGGTGCTATGATCAAAAGCAGAATGTGAAAAAGGGATAACCGCTTGGCACAGCCAGACGATGGCAAACAGCAAACAAATTCCATAATGGGCAAGTGTTCTCTCCAGTAACAACCGAGGGTGCGTACCCTTTTCAAGCCACGTCTTTAGTGCGCCAAAACTAAAGGCCGTCATAAACCCCATCATCGGGCGAAAAAGAAATCGATCTGCCCACGCCCATCCTTTTCCTTCTTTCGGTTCATAATCAAATTGCGTTTGAAACACAATATGATCGTTCGTTTTCACATATTTCCAATAGCCGCCGCCTTCTTTGATAAAAGACAATGGGTGTGACGATTTGAATTTAAGCGAGGATGCCCGTTCATTCCGTTCATCCATCATTCTAGTTCGATATGCTCCTGTCCCTGTGACACTTACCCCAAAACCAAGATGCTTTTCATACAAAAAAGTTTGGGGCTGTTCATCTTGGGGTCCATTTAATGAAATGGTTGAAAAGCGCAAATCCCACTGTTCATGAAGCTTTGGATTTTGCGTATATTCCCATACTTTCTCTAAAGGTGCATGAATGGTTGTTTCCACATAAACAGGCTTTCTTTTCATCTGCCTCTACTCCTCTATGTGAATTATTTCACATAATAAGCATACCATGTTTCACAAAACTGTCAAACCTTTATTCGTTTTTCTCGCTAAAAAATTGTGCCAGATGGACACTCCTTTATGATATCGATTTGCTATAAAAAAAGACCTGTCAAATAGACAGATCTTCTTTTTGCAATACACCTGTGATATAGAGCCGAACCGCATAGCTCACACTTTCTTCAAGCTGTTCTTTTCGTTGAAATCCCTTTTTATTAGAAATATCACCGAAGCCGTGCAGTAAGCTTCTCAGTCCTCTGACGACATGCGTCATTTCTTCTTCTTTTACACCAAAGCGTGACATAATGGATTGAACAAACTGAACAAGGCGCTCTGCTGCAAGTCGTACTTCTTTTTCGTTCATATGTGAAAAGGCAGCTTCATAAAGACCGGGATGTGTTCGGACAAATTGCACATATTGTCTGGCAAAGGCTAAAACAGCTTCTTCTTTTTCTAGCCCCTCTGTGACTTGCATCCCTTCCTCACAAAGCATGGAGAGCCCCTTTACTGCGAGTGCTGCCTGAATCTCATGAAGGCCGGATACATGATTATAAAGAGAAGGCGGCCTGATATTCAGCCTTTTAGACAATGTAGCAATAGTCAAAGCGGAGAAGCCCTCTTCATCAACAAATGCAGCCGCTGTATCCATAATTTTTTCTTGTGTAATTCCCATTCTTGGAGACACGGTTTACTGCCCTCCTTTTTTTAGCTGGTACTGTCTTTTTTTAACGGCAGCTTGAAGCTTTTCATGAGGCTCTATGATAAGGTCACCATGTCCTGCAGCAAGACAGGATATGCTCAGCGCTAGTAATTTTTCAGCGCTTTTTAATGCGGTTTCTGCATCCCATGTGGCAAATGCCGGGAACGGGAAGCTCCACCGAAACTCACCTGTAACCGATAAGTCCCCTTTTGTCACAAGGGCATCCCCTGCAATGACAACTCCTGACCTTTCATCGTATAAAGAAATGCTGCCGGGTGTATGCCCTGGTGTTGCAATCACTTTGAGCGGCCCAATCTCATCTCCTTCTTCGACAAGTACATCTGGTTTTGTATGAATATTTTTCATAAAACTGCCTTTAATTTTTTGCTGAGGTTCATCAGGAAGCAAGGAAAAGTCACCTTCAAAAAGGCGTGCATCACGTTTTGATAAATAGACAACTGCCTCTGGAAAAGCCTTCTTCACCTCATCTAATGCGCCGATATGATCCATATGGCTATGAGTGAGAATAATCTTATGAATTGGTTTGTTCTTTTTACGGGCAAATTCGATGATCGAGTTTGCCGCCATTTTTAAAGCAGCATCAATTAAGATGAGTCCTTCCTCTTCCTCAAAGACATAGCAATTTACCGGAAATAATCGCGGCATCAATGTAAGCTGGTGCAGACGGTCAAAAGTTGTTAATCTCATGATTGTCCTCCTAAAACTAATATCGTTAGTTTTATATTAACTAATGGTATTAGTTTTAGCAATCATTTTTTCATCAACCGCAATATAAATATCAATTTGCGCTTCTTTTGGATCAATAGATCTTTCATCATACCATTCAAAATCACCTGTATAAGTGCGGTATTGACGCTGATCCCACGTCCAAATCTTGTGCCATGTTTCAAGCACGACCTCTTCAATCGGTCCTTTTCTCGTTTGAAATCTTGCATAGGTGGACGCAGGAATCTCTTTTACATGTTCGATCTGCTGATCCGCGAACTCTCCAGCTGTAAATAAATAAGAACCATGTTCATCTTTTTCATAATCTGAATACAGCCCTATGACTGGAGCTTGTCCCCCATGTAGCTGCTGCGCAAAAAAATCCTGCCAAAGCGGTGCAATCTTCCGCTCTTTTGTTTTCTCTATTTCATTTGTTGTTCGAACAGACAACCCTTTGATCCATTGTTTCTCTAATGTGACGATATCGTACATACATTCTCATCTCCTTTTCTCCCATCATATAAAAAGAAACCTGACAACAGTGTGTCAAGTTTCTAATCGCTTCATAAATTGTTTTAATTGGAGATCAAATGCTTCCTTGATGTGCTGAGGTGAAACAATGTCGACGTCCGGTCCTAAATGGAATAGGAAACTGTGCAGCCAATCATCTTGCGGCACAGTCAATGCTGCCAGATAGGTCCCGTCTGAACATATGATCAATTCGTTCTCATCCACCCATTCCTTCACTTTGCCAACTGATGCTTCCGTTAACCTGAGCGTGAGGGTTGTGACTGAAGGTTCTTCATGCCAAGAGTCATTCCAAGGCTTCTCTTCATTTTTGATTCTTTTCGGCCTGAAATATGCTGAAATGGTGATGAGGTCTGTCATTCTGGTCAGCTTGAATAGACGAAAATCATGTTTCACACAACAAAACGCATACAAGTACCAATGCCTTCCTTTTAAGACAAGCGTATAAGGCTCCACTTTCCGTGGAAGTGTTTCACCTTTTGCATTGCGATAAGTGAACTGGATGAATTGATGCGCGGAGGCAGCGGTATGGATCAGCTGAAGCTTCTTTTCTGCCTGGCTGTCTTTCCCCCATGAGCTTAAATCAATAAAGACATGGTGCTGTTTCTCGCTTTCATCGCTTTGTGGCGGAATGAGAGATTTGATTTTTTTCAGTACATGTTCACTTTCTTTAAAGGAGTATGCACTCGTCATGCTTTCAAGGGCAGTTAAAATAAGCTCAATGTCATCATCGGTAAATAATTTTTTCTCTAAACGATAGTCGTCAACAAGCGAAATGCCTCCGCCTGCTCCTTGTGTTGTCACAATAGGAATCCCGGCTTGATTGATGGTCTCAATATCGCGATAAATCGTCCTTACGCTCACTTCGTGAAGTTCAGCAAGGTCTTTCGCTTGTATTTGCTTTTTGCTAATGAGCAGCATCACAATAGACAAAATACGATCGATTTTCATGCCTTTTCCTCTTTTTCATAAATGTAGGTTTTGATTTGATAAAAAATGAAAGAATGGTAAAGATAAGGAACAGCCAGCATTCGTTTACATCCCTGCACATGCAGGAGGAGGTTGCATCATGACACATCACGTGTGGCAGTTATTCATAATTGGGAGCATTATGCTGATCTGCATCATCTTTCGAATGAATCGAATGAGACGCTATCAGCTTGTGCGCCCGATCAGTCTTTTGATGAGAATGTATGTATTTGGACTCACTGCCCTTATTCTCTTATTAGAAGGCTGGCAAAATCACAGCATTTTCATCTATGCCGCTATTGGTATGCTCTTTGGAAGCAGTCTGGCCGTTCATGCCTATGAGACGATCCGCATGAAAGAAGAAAATGGCCGTCTTTATGTGAAAACGAGTAAATGGATTGAAAGCTTCATTTTATGCTTATTTTTATCTCGACTTAGTTTTAAGCTGGGTGAGCTGACGAACCATTCGCTCACAAAGATTGGTGTCGTTGAACTGTATCAGCATATTGTGAGTGATGACGCCATGACCATGCTCAGCTTTTTTCTGTTAGCTGCTTACTATATCGTTTTTTCTTATCAAATGATGAAAGCAGGTAAACGATCAACACGTATGCATCATGCGTAAAAACCTTCCTACTCATATAGGAAGGTTTTTATTAGTCATGCTGTGCATGATGAATCATTTGTTCAAGTACTTCCATCACATGCTGATCTTCAGGACTGTAAAAGATCGATGTCCCTGCTCGTCTAGATTTCACGAGACGAAGGTTTTTTAAAAAGCGCAGCTG
Source organism: Bacillus sp. FSL M7-0791 (assembly GCF_038627085.1). NCBI lineage: Bacteria > Bacillati > Bacillota > Bacilli > Caryophanales > Bacillaceae > Bacillus > Bacillus sp. FSL M7-0791. The sequence continues at coordinate 1,897,212 of NZ_CP152022.1, forward strand.
ATGAGAAACTGTTGATTGCATGAGATTCAGCGTTTCTGCTATATCATTTACCGAGTATTCACCTTGAGACAGCAGGTGCAGAATACGAATACGTGTCGGATCAGATAAGGCTTTAAACGTTTGGGAGACAAGAAATAAACTTTCTTCATCCAGCTCCATCCGTTCCTGTTCTTGATTTGTATTCAGTTCTTCCTTCATTTCGCTTCACCTTTCTTGTTAGTCAAATCACGACTTATTCTATGTATCATCATATACTAAAACGTCCGGCGTGCAAAGCGGGCACACTTTAAACAAAAGATTTATTCAAATAGCATTGACACTTGGTAGCATTCTTTTTAAAATGAGCATTATTTATTCATTTTTAGAGGAGCTGATAGGCAAATTGACTGAAGAGCCAAGACTAAAACGCAGCCTGACTGTCTTTCCACTTGTTGTGATCGGGCTTGCTTATATGGATCCACTTGTCGTATTTGATTCATACGGCATTGTTGCTCAGCTGACGAAAGGACACGTCGCTGCAGCTTATATATTTACGTTGCTGGCATTACTATTGACAGCGCTTAGCTATGGGAATATGGTGAAGGCTTTTCCAAAAGCAGGATCTGCTTATACATATGCACAAAAAAGTATTCATCCTCATGTCGGCTTCCTTGTGGGCTGGACACTCTTACTGGATTATTTATTTCTGCCTATGGTGAATTTTGCGATTGGAAGTGCTTATTTAACCGCAGCCTTTCCTGATGTACCTCATTACATTTGGATCATCATACTTGCTATCGCCATAACGACTGTCAATGTCATCGGTATACGGCTTACAGCCAACATTACGGCGCTGTTTGTGACATTTCAGGTCATTGTCGCCGTCACCTTTGTTGGATTTGTTATTTATGGGCTCACGCAAAACGCTGGCAGTGGAGAGTTATTGTCAGCCCGGCCTTTTTATTCAGCGAGCTTAGATCCAGCGCTTATTTTTTCAGGAGCGACCATTTTATGTTTCTCCTTTCTAGGATTTGATGCCATTTCCACTATGTCTGAGGAAACCATTAAACCAAAAAAGACGATTCCGCTTGCCATTTTCTTAACAGTTGCGATTGGAGGCGTACTGTTTACTTTGACGTCTTATTTTTTGCAGCAGGTGTTTCCAAATTTTCAGCAGTTCAAACATCCTGATGCAGCCTCACTTGAAATTGCAGAATTTGTGGGCGGCGCATTTCTCCACTCGTTCTTTTTAGCCGGCACAATGGTCGCTGTCATTTCTTCCTCCTTATCGTCACATGCGAGTGCAGCAAGGCTTTTATATGCAATGGGAAGAGATCAATCGTTACCAAAGCGTTTCTTCGGGTATATTCATCCGAGATTAAAAACCCCTGTTTTTAATATTTTGTTAATCGGAGCTTTCTCATTAACCGCAGTCGTTGGCGAACTTGAAGTCATTTATTCCTTTATCAGCTTCGGCGCCTTAATTGGATTTACCTTTGTGAATTTGTCTGTTTTTGCGTACTTTTTCGTCAAACAAAAACAAAGAGGTGTACTGAATACATTGAGATATGCCGTGATCCCTCTATGCGGGACGGCGTTTTGCATTTGGCTGTTAACGAGCATCAGTACAAATGCATTAATCATTGGCTTGATTTGGCTAATTATCGGTTTTGTTTATTTCTGCTTCAGGCTGAAAACAAGATCTGAATTTACGTTTGGATATGATTGATTATAAGGTTTTCACTTGGTATCCTGCACAGGATATGGCATAATGAAAAGGCTGTACTTCCCTTTTAAAAGCGGGGCAAAACAGGGGTGAACTGACCTTGAAAAAGAAAAAAACAGGATGTTTTGCCATTTCAGGCTGTTTCACGATTTTTCTCTTTGTTTTCGTATTAGCAGCCATTGCCATCTCCTTTAATCAAAAGGAGTTAAAAAAGCTGCCGATTGATACGGAATCAATTGTTTTGTCGAGATTGGATGATTACAAACCGCTTGTAGAAACAGAGTTAAGAGATCAAGATTTAGATCAGTATACCGGGTTAATCCTCGGTATGATGTATCAAGAATCAAAAGGCAGGGGCGGAGATCCAATGCAGGCCTCTGAATCTCTTGGTTTGAAACGAAATGAAATCAATGACCCTGAGAAAAGCATTAAACAAGGAGTCCATCATTTTTCGACTATGTACAAGCATGGGAAGAAAAAAGGCGTTGATTTGGAAACCATTATTCAAAGCTATAACATGGGAATCGGCTATATTGATTTTGTTGCAAAAAACGGGGGAAAACATTCCGAGAAACTGGCAAAGCAATACTCCAAAAAGCAAGTGAAACGAAACCCCGAGGTCTATACGTGCGGCGGCAATAAAGATAACTTCCGCTATCCGTATTGCTACGGTGACTTCACTTACGCTGAAAAAGTAAAAGAAAAAACGAAAACAGTTGAAGAAAAGATGAAATTGGCTTCTTCATCCACACCATCATCGTAAAAAAAGCACTTCCGTCAAGGAAGTGCTTTTCATTTTATCGCTGTTCTTTCCCAATTTCCGGGAGGATCGTTTTTGCTAAATGCTGGTCCATTTCCTCATATTCATCATAATGAATCGTTTCATACAGCTCTTTTCTCGTTTGCATATCCCCAAGTATCCCCTGCTGCGTTCCCTTTTCCATGATTTCTGTAAATAAACGCTCATACGCTTTTGCAGCAACTCTAAGTGATGACACAGGGTAAATGACCATTTGAAAGCCAAATATAGAAAATTCATCTGCATGATAATAAGGCGTCTTGCCAAACTCCGTCATGTTTGCAAGGAGCGGACCTTTAATATGGTTTGACGCATGCGTGAAGTCCTCTGCTGTAATGAGTGCCTCAGGAAAAATAGCATCAGCTCCTGCTTCTACGTAAAGATTGGCCCGGCGGATGACATCCTCCATTCCATTTACGGACTTTGCATCGGTTCTCGCAATCACCAAAAGCGTTGGTGCCGCTTGTTTGATGGCTTTGATTTTTGCGACCATTTCTTCTACTGGAACGAGTGATTTCCCGTTTAAATGCCCGCATTTTTTCGGCATTTGCTGATCTTCAATTTGAACAGCTGCCACTTTGCTCTCAACCATTTCTTTTGCCGCTCTTGCTGCATTTAAAACACCGCCATAACCTGTGTCCATATCGACCAAAAGCGGCAGCTGGGAAGCTCGAATCATCTCCTTCGCTTTTTCAGCCATTTCTGTTGAATGGATCATGCCGAGGTCTGGCAGTCCTTTGCTGGCACAAAAAGCGGCACCTGATAAATAGAGCCCTTGAAAGCCCATTTTTTTCGCATAGAGCGCAGACATTCCATCGTGAACGCCTGTAATTTGAAATAAAGCTGATTTGTTCATTTGTTCTTTAAAGGCTGCGGCTAAATCAGCCTGACTTCTTTCTTCATTCACGATCCACACGCTAGCTCCCCCTTATATGACGAATAAGTCCATAAATGCTGGTACTGTTGTTGTTTTTAATTGATTTGGATTTTGGCAGAGTGACACAATTTGATCCACTTGCTTTTGTGGAAACCTTGTCTTTAAATGATAGACCCATTTCTTTTCAAGCAGCGGAATGCCTTCCTCTCTTCTTCTGCGGTGACCGAGCGGGTATTCAATTTCAATTCGGTCTGTCATCGTCCCGTCTTTAAAGAAAATTTGTACACAGTTTGCAATCGATCTCTTTTTCGGATCTAAATAATCCTCTGTGTAACGTTTATCCTCTTTCACAATCATTCGGTCACGAAGACGATCAATGGCTGGATTTTGCGCCGTTTCTTCTTCATAATGGTCAGCTGTTAGTTCACCATAGATCAGTCCAATAGCTGTAATATACTGCAAGCAATGATCACGGTCTGCCGGATTATAAAGCGGCCCTTTCTTATCAATAATCCGAATCGCTGACTCATGTGTCGTAATCTCTACCCGGTCAATTTCATCTAAACGATCTTTTACAGCGTCATGCAGCATCACAGCCGCCTCTGCAGCTGTCTGTGCATGAAACTCAGCAGGATAAGCAATTTTGAAAAGAACATTTTCTATGACGTATGATCCAAGGGGCTGGGCGAGCGTAAGTGGTTTTCCTTTCATAAGAACATCTTCAAAGCCCCACTTCTCTGCACTGAGAGGCGTTTGATAACCCATTTCCCCTTTACGTGTCATCATTGCCAGCCTCACTCCGCGGCTTGTTGCATCCCCTGCTGCCCATGATTTCCTCGATCCTGTGTTTGGGGCGTGGCGATACGTCCTAAGCGGGGAATTATCAACAAACGCTTGTGATAACACATGCTGGACCTCTTCCTTTGTTCCGCCAAGCATTGCACACACAACTGCACTTGTTGCCACTTTGACAAATAACACATGGTCCAATCCATTTCGATTTAGACAATTTTCTAAAGCAAGGACACCTTGAATTTCATGTGCCTTGACGATTGCATGCAGTACGTCATTCATCGTTAGCGGCTCTTCTCCGTTTGCAAGGCGTGTTCTGCTGATATAATCACTTACAGCTAATATTCCGCCTAAGTTATCTGACGGATGCCCCCACTCCTGTGCAAGCCACGTGTCATTATAATCTAACCAGCGGATCATACAGCCAATATCAAAAGCCGCTTGAACAGGATCTAGCACAAATGAAGTGCCTGGAACTCTTGCTCCGTTAGGCACAACAGTTCCAGGTACGATAGGTCCAAGGTGCTTCGTACATTCTGGAAAATTAAGAGCCAGCATTCCGCACCCGAGCGTGTCTATGAGCACATACCGCGCGGTTTCAATGGCCTCTTTGCTTGTAATTTCTCCGTCTACTGCATAGGCAGCGATTTCTTCTAATAGCTGATCTGTTTGATTGGCGACTGCTGTTTTGTTCATGTTCATTCCCCCGTTTTTCCATCATCATTTGAAACCTTTAATCCTCTTGGCCCTAAATACCGGACTCTCGGTCTAAAAATGCGATTATGCAAATGCTGTTCAATAACATGTGCGGCTAATCCGCTAGCTCTTGCAGCAAAGAAAATGGGTGTATAAAGTGAAATAGGAATTCCGAGCACGTAATAAATCGGTGCAGCATAATAATCAAGATTTGGATAAAGGTTTTTCTGCTCTTTCATGTATGCCTCTCCTGCTACACACATGTCATATAGCGTTGTATCTCCCTTTGATTCAGTAAGCGTTTTCAATGAACGTTTTAAAAGAGCGGCTCGCGGGTCCATTTTTCTCATGTATACTCTGTGGCCAAAGCCCATCATTTTTTCTTTTGCAGCTAATTTTCGTTCAATGAGCGCAAGAAATCCTTCTGTTGTTTTTCCTTCAAGAAGCATGTGCATGACAGCTTCATTTGCTCCTCCGTGGAGGTCACCTTTTAATGAAGAGATCGCTCCAGTAAATGCACCGTACATGTCAGAATGCGTGGATGCAATCACTCTAGCCGCAAACGTTGAATTCGGCAGCTCATGTTCGCTATATAATGTGAGTGTTTGGTCAAAAGCGGTAATTTCGTCTTGTGTCGGGGTGCGTCCAGTTAGCATGGATAAAAAGTTTTCAGTGTAGGATTTGGTCTGATCTGGAGAAATAGCGGCGTCTTTTGTGAGAATATAATAGCTTCCAGCAACAATGGCCGGCAGCTGTCCTAGTAATCGAACTGCACGCCTTTCTTGGCACGCTTCAGATCGATCATGTAATGCGTCATCATACCCTGCAAGAGCAGATAAACACGTTCTCATCGCATCCATAGGGTGAGTGGTTTTTGGAAGATTCGTTAATATGGTTTGAATGGTTGGATGTAAGTTCGTTTGTGAGGATATATCTTGCTGAAATTGGTGATATTCCATCTTATCTGGTAATCTTCCATAAATAAGCAGATAGGCTGTTTCTAAATATGTCTTGTTTTGTGCCAGCTCAATGAGGTCGTACCCGCGAATCACAATTTCCTCTTGCTCCACATCTAAGTATGATATGGACGTTTCGCTTGCCACAATGTCTTCAAGCCCCGGTTTATACTGCAATTGTTCAGTCATCATATAACCCCCGTTTCGTCCAATTGTTGATCTCCAAACGAGCAAACGGCCAGAAATGATGTGAATCTATAGATGGGAAGATACCGTGCTAGTCGGATATCCAATTTCCATTCTATCCAAAGCACTTCATCTTGTAAATAAAAGAACGTATGTCCAGTTGGACATACGTTAGCTGTAATATGGAGAAATCATGATATAGACAATGACGCCAGTGAGACTAACATAGAGCCAAAGCGGCATCGTCCAGCGGGCAATTTTACGGTGGCGCTCGACCTGCATCTGTGCGCCTCTAAATAGTGTAATCAATGCAAGTGGTACAATAATTGCTGAAAGCACAATATGTGTAATCAAAATAAAGAAGTAAATTGGACGGATGATCCCTTCTCCGCCGAAGTGTGTATCAGCTGCCATTGAATGATATGTCACATAGGAAATTAAAAAGACAAGTGTTGTTGAAAATGCAGCAAAGATAAATCGTCTATGTGCTTTAATGTTCTTTTGTTTAATCATAATGAGTGCTGAAAGTAAGAAGATAAACGTAAAGCTGTTCATCACGGCATTCAGTAACGGCAGAAATGTAATGTCCAGATGACTAAATTTATCTGTTTTTGGCATTAAAAATAATAAAGCGATTAATCCGTTTATGGCAATTGTTAAAATGACAACAATGCCGGTGAAATTTTTCGGTTTTTGATTCTGTTCGTTCATGTTTGAAAACCTCTCTTTATTAGTTCCGACTAAGAGTATGTTATTTAACTTTCTCTATAAAGTCAATGAATTCGCTGTCTTCGTCGAATTTTAGACAAACTTGCCGATTACTGGCGTTCTAACGGGTTGAAAGATTCATCCACTTCCTTTAAAATTGGAATTTATGTGATTTTTATCATTTCTTATATGAAAGGAGTAATGGACTTGTCAATCTTACAGGAAACACCCAAAGATGTGAAGGCGTTAGAGCAAGAATTACAGCAATTGCAGTTCCAAATGTATCGAATGCAAGAAAATATGAAAGATATTTCGAAAAAGGCAAAGATCATTGGCATTGATCAGGCGAAAGAAGATGAATGGATGATTGTCTCTGCCATTGAAAATGCTGATACATGTAAAATCATGCTGACCGATTGTGAAAAATCTTTTCGCGGACAATCTGATTTTTCCTTAATTGCTGAATATCCTGAAGAAGGAAAGATTCATATTGCCGATATTAAAGGACCTCCCGATAATGGATACGGTTCAATCTGTATGAAGCATTTAAAAGAAATCGCAAGAGAGCAGAACATCCCAGTCATCACAGGTGACCTCGTCAAAAGAGATTGGAATCACGTGGACCGATTGATTCACTTTTATGAAAAGCACCAATTTGATGTCCAAATCAATTGGAAAGAACAAAGCGGAGAAATTTATTGGGTGGACAGCTAACGACAAAAAAACAGCGTGTATGATGGAATATACGCTGTTTTTTGTCGAAAATGCAAATTTTTCTGAAAAATGTGTGTTTTTTTGACCAAAAAAAGGGTACAATAAAAGCATCAGGCCGCCACCTGATGCTTTCTTCCAAAAAACAATAAGTTACTAGTTAAGTACTTTCACTTTGACTGATTTTACGCCCCAATTTTTTGCTTGGGATTTGCTTGGTACATGAACATCAATTTTGTTACCTTTAATTGCGCCGCCAGTATCTGCTGCGATGGCTTCACCGTAGCCTTCAACATAAACCTTACTTCCTAATGGAATGACATTAGGATCTACTGCAATCACCTTCGCATTTGGGTTTTTGTTTAAGTTTACCCCTGTTGCAGTGATACCTGAGATGCCACCATCATTTGCTGTATAAGCCGTAGCCGTTACAGTCATTTCTTTTTGTACACTTTGACTAGCAGAAGATGATTCTGCTTTAGCTGTTTCCTGTTTAGGAGCAGCTTTTTTCGGTGCTTCCTGTTTTGGAGCAGCTTTTTGTGTTGTTTGCTCTTTTTGGACAGGCTCCTGTTTTTGTACAGGCTCTGAGCTTACCGGAGCTGAGCTTTGACCAGCAACACTTAGTGTTGAACCAATCATAATTATATCTGAGTTTAAGTTATTCCAAGACTTAATATCGCTAATTGACACATTGAATTTTTGAGCGATTTTCCAGAGGCTGTCCCCCTTCTGGACTTTATACTGCTCCTGAGTTTTCTCTTTTGAAGAGATTGTCAATTTATCACCTACATAAATCATGTCTGTAGATAAATTGTTCCAACCCTTTAGGTCCTTTAGAGACACATCATTTTTTTGAGAGATTCCCCAAAGTGTATCACCTTTCTTCACAGTGATTTCCTTTGCAGAAGCTTGCTGTGCTCCAAATGCTGTTGTAGAGATTGCTGCAACAGCAACCAAGGACATAATAGTCTTCTTCATAAAGTAAATCCTCCCTTGTTAGCTTTTTATGGCGGCTAACGAGTGCTATCGTAACATATGTAAATGTCAATTCAATAACAAAACGATATGTTTTAGATTACAGTTCCTTTACATGAAACATCTCTCTCCATTGGTAAATCAGACCACAAAACAGCTCGATTACCCGCCATATCAAGGTTTTGAAAGGATCAGAAACCTCCTGTTGAAAACGTGTCCAAACGCAGCGAAAAAAATTTATTTTTCTTCTTCAACCTTTTTATTTTTCTCTTTTTCTATAAATAAACGGATTTCTTCTAAAAAAACATCCCCGTATTTCTCTCTTTTTTGAGCGCCTATTCCCTTAATATGGAGAAGTTCTTCTTCTGTTTTAGGCTGAACGGCTGACATTTCCTTCAAGGTTTGATCAGAAAATACAACAAATGGCGGAACGCCCTGCTCTCTTGCCAGCTTCATTCTCACCGCTCTCAGCTGCTCAAATAATGCATCGTTTTCTTGAATCGCCTCTCTTTTCACTGCCTGCTTTTTATACACAGCCTCTTGCCCGACTAACACTTTCTTTCCTTTATGTGTCACTTTTAATGTTGGATAAGCTCCTTCAGACATGTGCAAATACTCTTCGGTAATTAAAAATTCGATGAAATCACTGATTTGCTGGGCGGATTGCTGCTTCATTAAAGCGTATGTAGGAAGACGGTCGAAACCGAGGTCAAGCACTTTTTTATTTTTAGAGCCTGCCAGTACTTGAGCAATCATCATTTTTCCAAAGCGCTCGTTCATTCTAACCGTACACGATAAAACCATTTGCGCTTCTCGAGTGACCTCTTCACGCTCTCTTTCATCAAGGCAATTACTGCATTTTTGGCAAGGGGCACTTGCTGATTGATCAAAGTAGTCCATCACAAATTGCTGCAGACATTGCTCAGTGTGACAGTAATCGACCATTTGTCTAAGTTTAAGCAGCTCATGCTGAAAGCGCACTTCATCTTCTGTTGACTGTTCAATGAGGAATCGCTGCATTCGTACGCCCTGCGGCGAAAACAGTAAAATGCATTCACTTTGGAGCCCGTCTCTGCCGGCGCGTCCAGCCTCTTGATAGTAGCTTTCAATATCCCTTGGAATTTGATGATGTATCACAAAACGGACATTTGACTTATTAATTCCCATGCCAAATGCAGATGTAGCCACCATAACCTGGATGTCATCATTTAAAAACAGGTTTTGCTGCTCTTCTCTCACATCATCATCTAACCCGCCATGATAAATGCCCGCTTTGATCTTTTGTTTCTTTAGCCGATTGTAAATATTTTCGGCTTCTTTTCTTGTAGCAGTATAGATAATGCCGGACTCAAGCTTATTTTTCTTCATATAATGTGTGATAAAGCGGTCACTATTTTCTCCTTTGACCACCTGAAAAGATAAATTTTCTCTAGCAAAACCAGTAAAAATGGTTTCTTCTTCGTTCATGCCAAGCTGTTCACATATATCTCGGTGAACCTTTTTCGTGGCTGTAGCCGTTAATGCGACAATCACTGGCCTTTTTGTCAGCCGATTTAAGCATTCTTGAATAAAGCGGTAGCTCGGCCTAAAATCATGCCCCCACTCAGATATACAGTGTGCTTCATCAATTGCAATTAAAGGGATCGTTAACCGATCAAGCAGCTGAAAAAAACGTTCATTTTGTAAACGTTCAGGTGTGATATAAAGCAGCTGATATTCCCCATCTTCACATTTTTTCAGCCTTTTATTCATTTCAGCTGCGGAAAGTGTGCTGTTTAAAAAGGACGATCGTATGCCCATCTCATTTAGTGCATCGACTTGATCTTTCATTAAAGAAATTAGCGGGGATACAACGATCGTTGTTCCTTCCATCATCAGGGCAGGAATCTGGTAGCAAACCGATTTCCCCCCGCCTGTCGGCATAATACAGACGGTATCCTTCTGTTTGTTTACAATCGATTCAATGGCTTGCTTCTGTCCCTGCCTAAAGGCGTCAAAGCCAAAGTATTGTTTCAGGAGTGCTTCTGCTTGTTCTAACATCCAATTCCCTCTCCGTCTTTTGTTTTGTCTATTTTAACATACATTCATGCCTCTTCCGGCTGACTGTGCAATTTCGTTTTTTCACAAAATAAAAAGCCATTTTCCAAAATGGAAAATGGCTTGAATCATCCTAGGAAAAGCTGCGGATGCCGTAATCTAAGTAAGAAAGTTTTAAACCACCACTCCTCAAAGTGGGTGTTTGCAGAAACGTTCCTGTCTTCCTCGCTAAGGAGGCATGACATTCCGGCTTCAATATAAAACTCCCTATTACAGCTTAAAGGTTAAAACTTAATTAACATTACGCGCATCGCAGCCTTTAAACTATATTACACGAAAGTTTATTAAATTTCAAGAGATCTTTTTTCTATGAAATACTCATGTATACAAGTTATTTGTTCATGTGTACATAAGAAAAAATTATTCTGAAAAAATTTAACCTTCGCTTATGATCCTATTTTTCCTCATCTACATCAGCATCTTGCTCTTCCTCTAATCTTTCATACGTATCTGAATGCATCTGATCCATTGTTTCTCTATTTGTTAAATCGCGCATTTGATCGGAGAATGAACGGTCAAATTCGTTTGGATCTTGAGTGGTTTCTTCATTTTTCTTTGCATCTATTGAATAACGTGTATATGGAACTGCTTTTAAACGCTCGTATGGAATCTCTTTTCCCGTTTTCTCACATATCCCATATGTTCCGTCTTCCATTCGTTTCAGTGCTGCATCGATTTCACCTTCAAGCTGATCATCGACCTGATCCAGCGTTTGTTCTGTCATACGGTCTAAATAGATGCTCCCATGATCAGCGATATGATTCCCAACACCATTTGAAATCTCACTCGATTCAACGAGCATCGATTCTTCTTTCTTTTTTGATCCCTTCACATCTTCTTTTAATTGAATCAATCTTTCGTATAAATCAGCTTGTTGTTCTTTCGTTAAGCCCACGGTCAATCACTCCTTTCTCATTACCTTCCCGCTGAAAGAGAAAAGAAAACATCAAAAAAGCCGCCGCCTCTTTGGCAGCAGCTTTCTTTTCTTACAGATGACGAAGTGCTTCTTCTACTGATTTTTCGCCTTTCATCAAGTCAAAGGACTTATTTTTCACATTGGATTCTGTTAAACTCTCCACAAGAACAATGGCTACGTCCTCTCTTGAAATCTCGATGTTTTGATCATCTGGAATATGTTCGGCAGCTTCAATCTTTCCTGTCTTCTCCTCATGTAGCAGGGCACCTGGGCGGACAATCGTATAGGAAAGACCAGACTGTTTTAAGTGCTCATCAGCTTTTCTTTTTGCTTCATAATAAGTTTCCATACTTCCTTGCCCTTTTCCTTGATTCGGATCATCTGCATTATAGGCACTAAGCATAACAAAATGCTGGATGTTTTCTTTTTTCGCTGTATCAACGAGGCGTTTTGCACCTTCTTGATCGACCGCAATGGTCTTATCTGCACCTGTTTTTGAGCCTGAACCAGCTGCAAAGATGACAGCGTCTGCTTGTTTCACAGCATCTGTCACATCTTTTTCAAGATCACCGATGACAGGTGCTGCACCAAGTTCTTTTAGTGCATCAGCTTGTTTTTCATCTCGAATGAGAGCAAGCGGCTCATGTCCTTTTTCTTTTAAATAACGAACGACAAGTCTGCCTGTATGTCCATTTGCTCCTGCAACTAACACTTTCATTGTTCATTCTCCTTTCTGTATCTGTTTCATCTTTATCCTTTTTTGCTATCATTCAAACACTTAAGCAGAAAAAAGCCCTTCTCATCAAATGGGAAGGGCTTAGCAATGTGCGATCTATAAAAATAAGAACGAAGAATGAGAAAAGTGCATATGATCTATGTAATCGCAAGATTGATCAGCAAAGATGTTTTGTCAAAATGGCTTGCACATCACTCAAATCCGTCTCTTTAGAAAAGTCGAGTTCAAATACTTTTGAGCTTGTGACAAGCAGCATACCTGTGTCCTGATCAAACACGCCAGCTTCTTGTATGGCAAAACTTTCAATTGATCGATACGGCAAGGAGACCCTGACTTTCTTCTTAGAAAATACGCGGTTATCGCCAAAGATCAGTCGTTTATTGGTAAAGCAAATTTGGTCGTGACGCAGTCTGTAAACAGCCTCAATTCTTTCCCCTTCAATCAATAAGGATTCGAATTTCTTATCATTTTGTTTACTGACAGAAAAAATACCCACGTAAACCCCCTCTTCCTGCATCAAATTCCTTTATGACAAAACGGCCACACGGCTCTGTGGGTACGTTTTATTCTCACTTATAGAATACGCTATAAATGGTTGTTATTCCATTACGAATAGATTAAATTTCATTTAACTTTTTCTTTTTGATTCGATGCTCTTTCCTCTACTTATTTAGACTGTTAAAGCAGGAAAAAAGTTTCAGTTCTTTTCGAGAAAAATGCTGAATCATTCCAATAAAAAAACAGTGATTATGCCAAATCACTGTTTTTAAATGACTATTCGTCTTTTGGTGTATCAATCGTTCCCTCGGCATACACATCGGAAATTTGTTCAAGCGTAATCGCCATATCAGCGTCCTCGTGTTCATGCCATGCATTTTGATTTTTCTGCTCGTCATTTTGCTGCTTTTTCATCATCATCACCCTTTACTGTTTTTCTTAGTATGAGTGATGACCCTCAAAATCATTCAGCTGAAATATCTTCGAAATACTCCTTGTAATACCCGCCTACTTTACCCGTATTGTCTACGACAAACAGGAATTCTTCTGTTTCATTTTTCACTTCATATGTGCTTCCAACCGTTAATGCCCGGTCGACCATATATTTTTTCGCATTTGTATGTACACATTTTACTTGTTTTAACGTTTGAGCCGTTTGCCAGTTTTGATGGATCATGATTTAAAAACTCCTTTTTTCATCTATACATTTATTGTAGCCAAATTTTCGCGAAATGCAATGAGTGTTATGGATTGCTTTCAAACATGTCGTGTAATATGATAATTGTATACGTTTACATCTTTGTGCGTATAAAGTTTCGTTGCATGTCCGCTTTTCCCACCTAGAACTCGCAGAAAACAATCCATATCTTTAAGGAGGTTTGTTTATTTATGAGCTCTACAACACTTCAAATTAGTTCAAAACTCGAATCTTTTCTCCAAGGGACGAAAAAACTCTACATTAATGGTCAGTTTGTCACAAGTCACGATAACAAAACCTTTGCTACTCCTAACCCAGCCACAGGCGAAACCCTTATTGATGTTTATGAAGCAGGTGCAAAAGATATTGATGAGGCCGTAAAAGCTGCAAAAAAAGCCTTTCATGGTCCTTGGCGCTCCATGTCTGCCGCTGAACGCGCCCGCCTCATGTTCAAGCTTGCTGATTTAATGGAAGAAAATCAGGAAGAGCTTGCACAGCTAGAAACTTTAGATAACGGAAAACCAATTAATGAAACAACAAATGCAGATATCCCCCTCGCTATAGAGCACATGCGCTATTATGCGGGCTGGACGACAAAAATGAATGGACAAACCATTCCTGTCAGTCAAGGATATTTTAATTATACCCGCCATGAGCCGGTTGGTGTTGTAGGACAAATCATCCCATGGAACTTCCCTCTGCTCATGGCTATGTGGAAAATGGGCGCCGCACTTGCAACAGGGTGCACCATCGTTTTAAAGCCAGCCGAACAAACTCCACTCTCTGCTCTTTACTTAGCAGAATTAGTGGACAAAGCCGGCTTCCCAGAAGGCGTGATTAACATCGTTCCTGGATTTGGCGAAACAGCCGGAGAAGCCTTAACTGATCATCCTGACGTGAACAAGCTGGCCTTCACAGGGTCAACAAGTGTTGGGAAATTAATTATGGAGAAAGCGGCTAAAACCATTAAGAGGGTCACATTAGAGCTTGGCGGAAAATCACCGAATATTATTTTACCTGATGCCGATTTAAAGAAAGCCATTCCAGGTGCTTTAAATGGCGTTATGTTTAACCAAGGCCAAGTATGCTGCGCAGGGTCCAGAGTCTTTGTTCATCGGAGCCAATATGATGAAGTGGTCGATCAAATGGCCAAATATGCAGGATCCCTCAAGCAAGGCGCTGGTCTTCATCAAGATACGCAAATTGGACCTCTTGTAAGTAAAGAACAGCACGAACGCGTGTTAGGCTATATTGAAAAAGGTAAATCCGAAGGGGCAACAGCCGTTGTCGGGGGCGATTGCCCTTATGAGGCTGGCTATTTCGTCTCCCCTACTATTTTTAAAGATGTAGAAGATGAAATGACCATTGCCAAAGAGGAAATCTTTGGACCTGTCTTATCTGCCATTCCTTACGATTCCATTGATGAAGTGGTTGAACGAGCTAACCAGTCTGAATATGGATTAGCAGCAGGACTTTGGACAGAAAACTTAAAGCATGCCCATGATATCGCTGCACGTCTTGAAGCAGGAACGATTTGGGTCAACTGCTATAATGTCTTTGATGCCGCCTCCCCGTTTGGAGGATATAAGCAATCAGGTCTTGGCAGAGAAATGGGATCATATGCCCTTAACAACTATACAGAAGTCAAAAGTGTATGGATTAATCTCCAAGACTAATGACGTCAAGAAAGCCGTGACCCTGTCATCGGCTCAGATCGTCGACAAAGTGCTAAAATGATTTTTATTTTAGCACTTTGTCTTCTTTTCAGCGTGATAGAAAACCTTTGCAGTCTAGGAAGGACGAGCACTGGCGCGGAGCGAATTGACATTCGTGAGCACCAGCGCGCAGACCTGACACCGAATGCGAGGGTTTGTCTACACGCTGAGCCGGTGACCCTGTCATCGGCTTTTTTTGTGTTTGCATGTGACAGGCCAGCTCCTGAATATAGTATGAAAGGAAAGGAGCATGGCAAGCATATGCAAGATTTTAAATTGAAAGTAAACGAATTTATTGAAGAATTGCACATAGAAATACAGCGAAGACAACGAGAAGATGGCGCCTTTGTTTTCTGTTTTGAAGGTCCAATGATGACAAATGCTTTTTTGATTATGCTGTTAAAGGCTGTCGGCGATTCGGATCAGGCTTTGGTTCATCAATTAGCAGAAGCGATACGCGAAAAACAAAATGAGGATGGGTCTTTTTCTTTGTATCATGATCAAACGGGACATGTAACAGCCACTGTGCAGGGCTATTGCGGAATGCTCGTTTCAGGCAGGTTTCAACAAGATGAGCCTCATATGGAAAAAGCAGCGCAATATATTCGATCAAAGGGCGGATTAAAGAACGTTCACTTTATGACAAAGTGGATGCTCGCCGTCAACGGCATGCACCCTTGGCCGTACTTCTATGCACCACTTTCCTTTTTACTCATCCCTACATACTTTCCGCTTCACTTCTATCATCTTAGTGCATATGCAAGAATTCACTTTGTGCCAATGATGATTGCACTCAACAAACGATATACTTCTCATGAGAAATTTCCAAGCCTAGCACACCTTGATGCAAACATGACTAAAAATCCATTTGACTGGTTTATGGCAAGAGAAGAACGTTCCACTCATCACTTTCTGACTTACATGCGATCGTATACAGCACTTGACAGCCGGCTGGACTTTTTCGGATATGAAGCAGCAAAGCGATATATGTTTGACCGCCTCGAAAAAGATGGCACACTGTACAGCTATTTAAGCGCAAGTATTTTTATGGTCTATGCACTTATGAGTCTTGGGTACTCCCCAGGACATCACCTCATTTTAAAAGCAGTCAAAGGCATGAAAAAGCTAGTCACTGACTGTCAGGGCAGAATGTATGCAGAAAATTCCACATCCACAGTTTGGGATACAGCGCTTGTCAGTTATGCTTCTCAAAAAGCTGGCAAAAAACAAGAAGACCCAGTCATCACAAAATCTTTCTCATACTTACTGAACCGGCAGCAAATGAAGAAAGCAGATTGGGCGATTCATAACCGGCATGCTGCTCCGGGAGGCTTTGGTTTTTCAGATATCAATACGAATAACCCTGATTGTGATGATACGCAAATTGTATTAAAAGCCATTCCGAAAATATACGCACCAGTTCAGTGGAAGCGAGGGTTTCATTGGCTTCTTTCCATGCAAAACCGTGACGGCGGATTCTCTGCCTTTGAAAAAAATCAAGATCACTTCCTGCTTCGACATCTGCCGCTTGAATCTGCGGAGGATGCAGCAATTGATCCATCGACTCCCGATATTACAGGCCGCGTGCTTCATCTCATTGGTCTTGAAGAGAAAAACATGTCACCGCCTATTCAGAGGCAAAAAGATCAATGTGTCAAATGGCTCCTAAATCATCAAGAGAAAAATGGATCATGGTTTGGCAGATGGGGGGTTTGCTATATTTATGGAACGTGGGCAGCATTAACAGGTCTAAAAGCTGCCGGCATCCCCTCCACCCATCCTGCTGTTCAAAAAGCATGCCGATTTTTAAAGCAGATTCAACGAGAAGATGGCAGCTTCGGAGAATCGTGTAAAAGTGCAGAGGTAAAAACGTATGTCCCCCTTCCGTTTGGCACAGTGGTTCAGACGGCTTGGGCAGCAGAGGCACTTTTACAATATGAGAAGCCAGAAGACAAGACGATTTTAAAAGCCATCTCATTTTTGATCCATCATCAGCACACGAATGAAGCCTTGCACTATCCAGTAGGCATTGGCCTGCCAAAGCAATTTTACATCACTTATCATAGCTACCCATTTGTCTTTCCGATGATGGCTTGTTCCACATTTTTAGAAGAAATGAGGCGTAAGAATGAATAAGGAAGAGTATCGAATGCAGCTCAAAGAGTGGCTTAGCTCCATTCAACCCGCGATTCAAGATGACAACATCCGTCAGAAAGTAGACCATTTATGGTTCTCAATGGATGATGAACATTCCAGTGAACAAGAGTGGTACGAACTGGCAGAACGTATTGCTGAGGACATGAACCCACAAGAAGACATGAGAGAGGTAGCAGCTGGAAGTCACAAGTTACCTCCTCTCCCTTACCGGTATGATGCACTAGAACCATTTATTTCAAAAGAAATTATGTATTTGCATCACCAGAAGCATCATCAATCATATGTTGATGGTTTGAACCAAGCTGAGCTTGCATTAAAAAATGCAAGAAGAACCAATGATTTTAAAATGATCAAGCATTGGGAACGGGAGCTTGCCTTCAATGGTGCGGGGCACTATTTACATTGTATTTTTTGGTTTTCCATGAGTCCTTCAGGAAAACGAAAGCCCACTGGACAAATGCTTCGTCTCATTGAACAATCGTTTGAGAGCTATGATGCATTTAAATCTCAATTTTCAGCAGCGGCCAAACAAGTAGAAGGTGTTGGCTGGGCTATTCTCGTATGGGCGCCCAGATCTCAGCGATTAGAGATTTTACAAGCAGAACGCCATCAATTTTTGTCACAATGGGACGTGATCCCCCTTCTAGCCCTTGATGTATGGGAGCACGCCTACTACCTTCAATATCTGAATGAAAAAGCGAAATACGTCGATCGTTGGTGGAGTGTAGCCGACTGGCGTGAGCCAGAAGCTAGGCTTAAGCAAGCACAGCAAGTGAGATGGACCCCTTTTTAAAACGATGCTCCATATAGGCTAATGCTTATATGGGGTATTTTTAGTTTACATAATTTTATTATTAACACCTTTATAAAGAATAGGTTGTTTTTTCAGAAAATTCGTTTAAAATAAGAAAGATATGTGAGGAAAGTGAGATGAAGCAATGAATGAACATTCTTTTAACCATTAGTCAATTTGCAGGAAGAACCTTTGCAATCTGGGTCATTATCTTTGCATGTCTTGGATTTGCTTTTCCTGACGTATTTTCTCAGATTGGACCGTATATCCCTTTTTTACTAGGTGTCATTATGTTTGGGATGGGGCTTACGTTATCTGGTGAAGATTTTAAGGAGCTTTTTCGTAAACCTCTCTATGTGTTAATCGGGGTTTTGGCGCAGTACACACTCATGCCGCTGATCGCCTTTCTATTAGCTTACGGATTACGGCTGCCGTCTGAAATTGCAGTAGGCGTTATTCTTGTGGGCTGCTGCCCGGGCGGTACAGCATCCAATGTCATGACTTTCTTGGCAAAAGGCAATATGGCATTATCCGTAGCGGTCACAACTATATCAACCCTTCTTGCTCCCTTTTTAACGCCTCTCTTTATCTATATTTTTGCAAGATCATGGTTACCTGTATCACCGGAGGCATTATTTTTGTCGATTGTCCAAGTTGTGCTAATTCCTATTATCTTAGGGGTTATCGTTAAGGTATTTTTCAAAAAACAAGTAAACTATGCAGTTCAAGCATTGCCGCTTGTATCTGTTGCTGGAATTGTGTTGATCATTGCAGCGGTTGTCAGTGCAAATAAAGAGCAGATTCTTCAATCTGGATTGCTGATATTTGCCGTTGTTATATTACATAATGGACTTGGTCTCTTATTTGGTTACCTGATCGCAAAGTGGTGCAGAATGGATATCCCTTCTCGTAGAGCGATCTCGATCGAAGTAGGCATGCAAAACTCCGGGCTCGGTGCAGCGCTAGCAACAGCACACTTCTCACCGCTCGCAGCCGTACCAAGTGCCATTTTTAGTGTGTGGCATAATTTATCTGGTTCCTGGCTTGCGACGTATTGGTCAAAACGAGGACAACATGACAGTGAAAAGAAAAAAAGCTAGCACCTTAACAGGTGCTAGCTTTTTATAATTGAAGATTATCCTTCAAGTAATAGCTGCTCAGGATCTTCAAGCAGATTTTTAATCGTAACGAGGAATCCAACTGCTTCTTTACCATCGACAATGCGGTGGTCGTAAGAAAGAGCTAAATACATCATCGGACGGTTTTCAAAACGTTCTTCATCAATCGCCACAGGTCGAAGCTGAATTTTATGCATCCCTAAAATTCCAACTTGCGGGCTGTTTAAAATCGGAGTTGAAAGCAGAGAACCAAATGTTCCGCCGTTTGTGATCGTGAATGATCCACCTTGTAACTCATTAAGAGACAATTTGTTATCTCTTGCTTTTTTCGCAAGATGACCAATTTCTTTTTCAATCCCCGCAAATGACAATCTGTCTGCATCACGGACAACCGGTACGACAAGTCCTTCGTTTGCAGCAACAGCGATGCCGATGTCATAGAATTTCTTCAAGACAAGCTCATCACCTTGAATTTCTGCGTTAAGCAGCGGATATTTCTTCAGTGCTGCTACAACTGCTTTTGTAAAGAAGGACATGAAGCCAAGCTTGACATCATTTTGTTCTAGGAAGGCATCTTTACGACGCTTTCTTAAATCCATTACTGCTGTCATATCGACTTCATTAAATGTCGTCAGCATCGCAGCCGTTTGTTGAACTTCAACTAAACGTTTTGCAATTGTTTGTCTGCGGCGTGACATTCTTTCACGTTCAATAGGCTTTCCTGGTTGTTCAGTTTGCACCGCAGCATTTGCTTTTGGCGCGGCTTTCGGTGCACTTGCAGGTGCTTCATTCTTTTGATAAGAAGCGACATCCTGCTTTCGTACCCTGCCCAGCGGATCTACGGTTGGAATCTCAGATAAGTCTAACCCCTTCTCTCTCGCTAATTTTCTAGCTGCAGGAGAAGCGATGGTTCTGCCATTACCAGCTTTCGGCTCTTCTTTCACTGCTTCTTCTTTTTGAGCAGCTGCCGGTTCTTCTTTCGAAGCTGGTGCAGAAGCTTGCTCAGGTGCTGGAGCTGCGGACTCGCTTCCGCCAGCTTCACCTGCTGCAATCGTTCCGATGACCTCTCCAACTTGTACAGTGTCACCAGAATCTTTCAGCACTTCTTTTAATACACCAGATTCTTCAGCAGTCAGTTCGACATTGACTTTATCTGTTTCAAGTTCTAGCAGGTACTCCCCCTGCTCCACATAATCGCCCGGCTGCTTTAGCCATTGAGCAATCGTTCCTTCCGAGATTGATTCCGCTAATTCAGGTACTTTAATTTCCGCCATTTTTCATTTCCCCCTTAGTTTTTGCGAGTCAAGCTATCAGATACAATTCGTTCTTGTTCTTTTTTATGCACAGTTGGATCACCCTCAGCCGTACTTGAACGTCTTCTTCGGCCGATGTAACGTACTTTTACTTTTTCAGGCGCAATTTCACGTAAATATGGCTCAATGTATCCCCAAGCTCCCATATTTTGCGGTTCTTCTTGCACCCATACGATTTCTTCTAAGTTTGTCAGCTTTGTTAAAATTCCTTTAATATCTTTGGCTGGGAACGGATATAGCTGTTCCACTCTTGCAACGTGAAGCCAATCCTTCGGCTCTTCCATTTGAGTAAAACGATCACTAATATCAATGGATACCTTCCCGCTAGATAGCACGAGACGCGATACTTTTTCGTGATCATGTACAAGACCTGGCTGTTCAAGAACTGGACGGAACTGTCCATCTGTTAATTCTTGGACTTCAGACAATGTGTTCGGGTTACGAAGCAGACTCTTCGGTGTCATAATGACAAGCGGACGAATCTCTTCACGAAGCAGCATTTTCGCCTGTCTTCTAAGAATATGGAAATATTGCGCTGCACTTGTCAGGTTCGCAACTGTCCAGTTATTCTCAGCAGCTGATTGCAGGAAGCGCTCTGTTCTTCCACTTGAATGCTCAGGACCTTGTCCTTCATATCCATGCGGCAGCAGCATGACTAAACCTGATTTTTGTCCCCATTTTGCACGGCCAGCTGAGATAAATTGATCGAAATACACTTGAGCTGCATTTGCGAAGTCTCCGAATTGAGCTTCCCAAATCACTAACGTTTCAGGAGAATAGACATTATAACCATATTCAAATCCGATGACTGAGCCTTCTGACAGTGGACTGTTATGAACTGTAAACGATGCATTCGCATCACTTAGTTCATGAAGAGCAATAAATTCATCTCCCGTTTGACTGTCGTGAAGAACAAGGTTTCTTTGAGCAAAAGTACCACGCTCTGAATCCTGTCCGGTCATTCGAATTGGCGTACCGTCTTTTAATATAGATGCAAATGCGAGTGCTTCTCCAAGTGACCATTCTACTTTACGGTCATCTGTAAACACTTTTGCACGTTTTTCAAGGATCCGCTTCAGCTTACCAAATACTTGGAAATCATTCGGCCAGCTGATCAATTCTTCATTCAGCTTTCGCAATACATCAAATTCTACTGATGTATCCACTGCTGGGAAGCCGTTTGATACAGGCTCTGGCAGTTCGATTTCTTGAATCGTATGCTCTTTCTTTGAAGGCACCTTTTTATAAGCTTCTTCTATTTTTGCCGTCACAGCCTGCTCGATTTCTTCACGCTGCTCTTTTGTCAAAAGACCTTCTGAGACAAGTTTATCTGCAAAGATATTCTTGACCGTTTTGTGCTTTCTGACCGCATCGTACAGCATTGGCTGAGTTGTAGAAGGCTCATCCATTTCGTTATGACCGTATCTGCGGTAACCGATCAAGTCAATAAGGAAATCCTTCTTGAAGCGTTTGCGGTATTCTACTGCTAGCTGAACAGCCGCTAAACACGCTTCTGGATCATCTGCATTGACGTGAACAATAGGGATCTCAAATCCTTTTGCAAGGTCACTCGCATATTTCGTCGAGCGGGATTCATTGCTTTCTGTTGTAAACCCGATCATATTATTGGCAATAATATGGATGGTTCCGCCCACTTGATAGCCTACAAGTTGGCTTAAATTTAATGTTTCTGCCACAATTCCTTCTCCAGGGAATGCTGCATCCCCATGAATTAAGATGGCTAACGCTTTTTCAACGTCTTGAACTGGGTAGCCTTTTTGAGTACGTGATTCCTGAGCGGCACGCGTGCTTCCTTCAATGATTGGATCAATGAACTCCAAGTGACTTGGGTTATTAGCAAGCGTAACTCTCGCACTCTTTGTATCTTCGTCTTTAATTTGACGGTCAGCTCCAAGATGGTACTTAACATCCCCTGTCCATCCGTAGCTGATGCCAATAGAGCCCTCTGATGGAACGAGCTCTTTATTTGGCGCATGCTGGAATTCTGAGAAAATGATCTCATATGGCTTTCCTAACACATGTGCTAATACATTTAAACGGCCTCTGTGTGCCATTCCAATGTTAATATTTGAAGTCCCTTGTGTAACAGACTCTGAAATAATTTCATCAAGTACTGGGACAAGTGCGTCTAAACCTTCTATAGAGAAGCGCTTTTGCCCAACAAATGTTTTATGAAGAAACTGCTCGAACTGCTCAACTTCTGTTAATCTCTTGAATACAGAAACTAGTTTATCTGCTGGTTTTTTCTTAAATAGTTCACCAGATTCGATTGATTTTGAGAGCCAGTTTCGCTCTTCGAAGTCATGCACGTGATCAAACTCAAATGAAATGGTACGTTTATACGTATTTCTCAAATGGTTAATGGCTTCTATGCCGTTTGAAATGTGTTTTGGTGCATCCGGACTAATAATAGATATCGGAATATTCTTGACATCTTCTTCTGTTAAACCGTACTCCTTTAAAGGAAACAGCTCTTGTAATTCCTTTTCTTTGCGAAGAGGATTGACGGAAGCATTTAAATGGCCATACGTTCTGATGTCTTCTGCCAGTTTAACGACTGATGCTATCTTTTGGATTTGTTCAGAAGTAACTACGCTATTTTCTTTTTTCCCAATTTCCTCCTTCATTTCACTCGGTGGTGCACCAAGTTCATCAAATATGCCTCTTAGATCTTCATCAACACTGGTAGGATCTTGGACATACTGATCGTAGAGCTCGAGCACATAGCCGAGGTTCGGACCATGAAATTCTTCCCAACTCAACGGTTGTTTCACATCATTTTGAAACATTTTGAACACTACCCCCAACTTTGATCATCAAGTGATTGAACACTATCTCGATATAACTTCCAGAACACAATGACCAAATTTATGTAATAAAACGCTTCCAATAATATTCTACCACTGTTTTGGATTACTTTCTACATTCTTTGTTCAATTAAAGATAAAAAATTCACAGAAAAACAAAAAATTTAAATCATTCCGAAAAATAATTTGAAGAAAGGGGCAAAACCTTATGCCCCAATGCTTTTATGCAGCAGTTTCTTCAGTAATGGATATAAAACATCTGGCAATGTATCGACATCTGGTACAAAAATGCTGAACTTGCCATACATATCTTGAATGGTTTTCATCTGTGCTTCTTCTATCGGCGAATTGGATAAAAACACATTGATCACCTCAATGCCCTTTTTCCTCGCTTCAAGAACTGCTTCATGCGTATCGACAATCCCATTTTGTTCGTAGCTGAACGCAGCTGGCTCTCCGTCTGAAAAGACAATCAGAAACTTTTGTTCTTCTCTTCTCTTTAAAATCATCTTTGTCATTTGGCGAATCGCATAGCCATCCCGGTTATCCTCTTCTGGCTCAAGAGACATAATAGAAGGCCCTGCGTCAAATAGAGAATCTTTGAACGACACGACTGTGTTGAAGTAGTTTGGCTGACTTGTTTCTGTTGCGTCGTTTGTATCTTCCCAAAACCCAACAATTTGATGTGGGACTTGCACGGATTTTAACGCTTCATGAAAGAGAACAATGCCTTTTTTCGTCTCATCCATCTTGTCAAACATGCTCGCTGAACAGTCTACTAATAAGGTGAAAACAGCATCAATCTGAGAAGACGGTGCCTGTTTTTTATAGAAAAGACGCGGGTTAGACTCTGTAAAGTAGCGAATCAGCTTTTTACTGAGACGTCCTGCATGAAGGTCTGTTTTAGGCCATGATTTTTTATGTTCAAGTGTTTTTTGGATCATTTGTTTTAAGCGTTTCTGATAAGGCTCAATTTCCTTCGCATGCTGCTTGTATGCATCGATTTGTTCTGGCTTAGGAGGATCTGGTGAAATCATGACTGGAAACGCATATTTGTTTTCTTTTCCATTCTCATGGCCATCTGCTCCGCTTTCTTCACCTTCAGCCTCTTCCAGCGCTTCAAGCTTTGAATAATCTTTTCGGTGTGTTTGCTTTGCAGAGCCTTGGACAGTTCCGAGTGCCTGATCTCCGTCATCACCTTCTCTTGCCGCATCCTTACCAAGATCACTTTTACCGCCGTGCTCTAAATCAAATTGAAGGAAGCTTTTGGATGGCGCTTCGGTTTCTCGATGCCACACTTCCATATACTCTTGGTGAATGTCTTCATCGCCTTCTTTTTCTCGGTCGACTTTGATGTCCTCACTTAATGTAGGTTTTCTTTTTAAGTCATGGAACAGCGGTTCTTTTGCCGCTTGTTCATAGTCCAATTCAGGGAAGAAAAAGTACGTATTCAGCATATCCTTTTCAAGCAGTTCATCGAACCCTTCCATCAATTCTTTGACAATAGCTGCGATGTCTGCTGTTGAACCCGCATCATACACACGTTCAAGACTTGACTCAATAAACGGAATCATCGGGTTGATCTGCTCATGAAGAGGCGGAATCTCTTCGAGCGGAGAATCAGCTGTCAGCTTCACATAAATCGCACAAAAAAGTGCATCTGTTAAAATACTTCGTTCTTGGTTAATCGTTAATTGTGTCTTAAAGTGACGCCGGTACAGCTCTCTTCTTCGTTTAAATACCTTTTTTGTTCCTGGACGGTCATGTTTAATCCGCTCTTCAATCCGGATATCTTCAAACAGCATAAACAATTGTTTACATACATCAGGAATGGATAATGTATGAGCAAAGCGAATGATCTCCTGAAATACCGTAAGATCACTATAAACCGTGCCTACTGCACGAAGGAACACATCACTTTTCAGCCCTGCTAGCATATCTTCTTGTTTACGATCATCCCAAAAATGACTGATGAAAATTTTCTTTTCAAACGGTTCATAGTAGGACTGCACACCGTATTCAAGCTCGACATCATCACTTTTTGCTAACGTTTTGGCTAAATCCGTTAATTCCATAAATAAAAATGAATCGATTCTGCTGTCATTAAATTTGATGAATTTCAAAAGTCAGAACCTCACTCGAATAATGTTTGGGCGATATTTCTTACCGCTGCTTTTTCCCGGTCATCTTCCAGCTTTTCAACAATGCCTCGTTCAACGGCACGAAGCGGCGGGATGTATTGCGCAAGATCACAAGTATCTAGAAGCGCGCGGATGGATGCTGCTTCTTCACTCACCTGTCCGTTATGAGCTTGTGTAATGAGGTCTGATGAGAGCTGAACGAATTGATCAATTAACCGCTCATCCTTTAAAACAGATTGAGATTGCAGTACATCTTTCAGGATTCCGCCCCCGATATATGGAACGTCAATGACCACAAAACGGTTTTTTAACGCTTCATTTAGAGGCACTGTGCCGACATATCCTTCATTGATTGCCGCAATGACCCCAAAGCCTTCTTCTGCTCGAACAACCTCACCTGTAAATGGGTTTGTCATCATTTTTCTGTAGTCGAGTACACCATTTAAAATAGGCAGTGTTTCTGGCTTCGCCATGTTGATTTCATCAATATATAAAAGATGGCCTTTTTTCATTGCTTTTGTCACAGGTCCTTCAATGAATTCAATCGAAGCCACCTGACCATCATTGTGAATGGTTTTATAGCCAATCAAGCTTTCGGCATCAAGATCAACCGAGCAGTTCACACTGTGCATCGGCTGCTGAAAGAAAGCGGATAATGTTTCTGCTAGTTTGGTTTTACCTGAGCCGGTCGGCCCCTTTAAAAGCACGTTTTTCCCTAGTGCTAATGCAATCATGGCATCTTGAATGATAGTAGTATCCTGTGATTCATAGCCGCCTGTTCCAATAAGTGGACGAAATTCTTCTTCCAGCACTTTTGCTTTTGCTTCAATCATTGCTTGAATTTCTTCTGGGAGTGATTGTTCGTTAAACATGTATGATTAATTCCTCTCTTCGATCATTTTCCTCACCAAGTATACTAAAAAAACCTTTATGCACTCAATACATAAAGGTTAGACTTCTGTTATTTTACCATTTCTTTTGTGATCGATCCGCAAGCGATTCGTTTCCCTGAGTTACCAGAAGGGTTACTTAAGTAATCATCTGCTTCTGCATGAATGATAAAGCTTCGCCCATTTTGATCGATTAATTGATTCGGGCCTCCCTTTAACGTCACATCTGGTACGTTCACAACAACATCAATTTGTCCATCTGCTCCTACCTCTAAATTAGGCATATCTCCAGCATGGTGCCCCTTTGGATTGTCAAAACCATGCTCTCTATGGGTTGGATTAAAGTGAGCTCCTGCCGTTTCAAAATCTGGCGTTTCACATATTCCTGTTTCATGAATATGAAAACCGTGAGGACCTGGCGGCAGCCCTTTCGCTTTTACATGCAGATCCAGGCCATTTTCTGAGGACTCTCTTATTTCAATGCTTCCTATTTTTTGCCCGCTTTCGTTTATGAGTGACGTCGTGACTGGTGCTTGTTTAGGTGCTGCAACTTCGCTTGTTTCTTCTGTCGTTTCTTTTTTTGGCGGTGCATGACATGCTGATGCGGTAAAGATCAAACATATCATGATCATCCACACTGACTTTTTCATTTATGACTGCCCCCTTTTGTTATCAGTATGGACAATCACAGCAGCGGGCAAACAAAAAAAGCCGAAAATCGGCTTTTTTTAGAAGAAACGTTTTGCACCTAAGTAGGCTTTTTTCCAATATGGATTGCTTAAGTTCGAGATTCCTACTCCATTGTCACTTGCATGAAGGAAATCTCCCCCGCCAAGGTATAGTCCCATATGAGAAGGGCCTGCTTTGTACGTTGTAAAATAAACAAAATCTCCAACTTGTGGTGTGCTTACAGGAGTCATCATATTCCAGTAGCCAGCTGTGCTTAATCTGGATACAGATGAAACTTTGTTAATGAGATAGTAAACAAAGCCGCTGCAGTCAAATCCTGCTGGTGTATTACCGCCCCATCTGTAAGGAACGCCTGTCAGCTTTTTCCCTTCTTGGATCATTGTCGTGATCTTTGCATTCATTGGTACATTGTTTTTGTTATTGTCGACCGGAGTTGTTGTACCGTTAGACGTAGAACCATTCGATCCAGTTGAGCCGGAAGCTGCACCATTGATTTTTAATACTTGTCCAATTCTAAGCACATCACTTTTCAAGCTGTTGGCTGTGCGGATTGATTGAACCTGTACTTTGAATTGATTCGCAATTTTCCATAACGAATCGCCTGATTTTACAGTATAAGATGTTGTTTTCCCGCTAGAAGACTGGTTACTGTTTGAATTGCTTGGTTTAGTAGGTTTCGGCTGACTTGGTTTTGATGCAGCCGTTCCTTTTACTTTCAATACTTGATTCGGATAAATCATATCAGATTTTAATCCGTTCAATGTTTTGATTTCACCAATCGACATATTTAGCGAATTCGCAATTTTCCAAAGTGAATCCCCTAATTTAACCTTGTATGTACTTGAAGATGATGAACTATTTGAATTCGTTGTCTTATTGCTTGAGCTGGAATTTGAAGATGAGTTTGAATTTGATGACTGGCTTCCGCTTGTCTTCGTGCTGCCAGAGACCTTTAGCTTTTGACCAGGACGAATCAGGTCGCTGTTTAAGCTGTTTAGGCTTTTTAAGCTTGCAACTGACATTTTATGATTTTTTGCAATCAGCCATAAAGAATCGCCAAGCTTTACAGTATAGCTGGAAGTCGTTGAAGCACTTGATTTCTTTGCTTTTGACCCTGTTGATGAACTGGATTTCTTGCTTTTTTCACCAGGAATTTTTAAGCTTTGTCCTGCAAAAATCATTGTCGTTTTTAATTGATTAAGAGATTGAAGCTCCGAAATACTTGTATTGTACTGTTCGGCAATCTTCCAAAGTGAGTCACCGCTTTTCACCTTGATCGTCTGTGCTTCTGCCGGTGCAGCAAACACAGCTGAGCCAGCGATCGCTGAAACTGTGAGGCCGGTTACTACTTTTTTCTTCATAGAGGAATCTCCGCCTTTCGTGATTTTGTTCAATAAGACTTATGTACTAGTTTTGAGTTTAGCATTTAATGGTTCTGCTTCTCTTGCACTATTTTATCTTTATTTCTATTATATTACTCGACATGAAGACGTTGGGCAATAACAAATAGGCTAAAGCAGCCAACTCAAAATGCTAAAACAAAGCCATATCGTTTCTATCGGCTGTTTGCTTTATTTATAAACATTTTTTAAGGAATTTTTAAGTTGAAGTTTAGAAATTTGTCAAAACAAGCACGCTGCTAGTTTCATAGTTCTATTCTACATGACAAATTTTTCTGTATCAAATGACTTTTTACTTAATTGGCTGATTTTTCTCCGCAAATAAAAAAGCATCCTTCCGAATGAAGAATGCAGCGTTCGTTTTTATTTTCTTATTTCTGGATCTTTTACGGTAAGCGGATAAAGCACGCCTTCTTTCGCAAACGACATTTTTCCCGTTTCTTCTGATACGACAAGAACAAGTGCATCGGTCATACCAGAGAGTCCGATCGCTGCCCTGTGCCTTGTGCCAAGCGAAGGACTCACTTTTTTCGATGTAAGCGGCAGCACATTTGCAGCAGAAACAAGTGTATTTTCTTTGACTAAAAGAGCACCATCATGCAGTGGATTTCCCGGGTAGAAAATGCTTTCTATTAAGGAAGCGCTAATTTTCGCATGAAGGTTTGTCCCTTTTTGGATAAAATCCTCAACCTCATCGCGTCTTTGGATCACAATGAGTGCTCCATGCTTTTGTTTTGATAAATTTTCAATGGCTAAAGAAAATTGAGCAAATCCTGGTGTGAATTCTTCCATATATGCTTGTAAATAAAACGACGAAGCCTCTGCATGCATTTCATTAAACTGATCATGCAATGCTTCGAGATCACAAAGTAAACACTGCTCTGTTTTATCAAGAGAATCAATGATGTCACTTGCATCCTTCATAATGTTCATCAAATGTGTTCTCATCCCGGCTTTAAATATCACTTCTTCGTTCGTCAGGTGGATCATCTGACCTTTTCCCTCCTTCTTTCGCTTGTTGTTATAAAATAGCAAATTGTGCACATTCTATTTGTATGGAGGTGAGCTTAATATGACCATTCAGAAAATCATCCAATATGCTTGCAGCATTTTAGGTGTTGTCAGTCTTTCTTTTATTTATGCCCAAATGTTTAAAAAAACGAAGCCATCTAAGAAAAATAATCCGACGGAGAATTGATTTTTTTACATAGCATGATATAATTCCTCTCGTTATTTCTGTTCAGAGAGGAACTTATGATGAGAGAAACGAATAGCATTCGAGCAAGGCTGACACTATTTTTAACCATTTTGATTCCGATTTTAATCACCCAAGCAGGTCTTTCGCTTATTACCTTTTTAGATACGGTGATGTCTGGAAAAGTGAGTGCAGAAGACCTTGCGGGTGTTGCGATCGGTTCTAGTATTTGGACACCTGTTTATACGGGACTTGCCGGGATTTTGATGGCCGTTACTCCGATTGTGGCTCAGCTGATGGGCGCTGGGCATAAAGAAGATGTTCCCCGGGCTGTCTTTCAGGCGATTTATTTATCCTTTCTTTTAAGTATCACTGTGATTGTCATTGGTACGATCAGCGTTCCTTACATACTAGTAGGACTTGGACTCGATCACTCTGTAGAGGATATTGCCCGGCATTTTCTCAGCTTTCTTGCTTTTGGCATCCTCCCGCTGTTTGGTTATTCGGTGCTAAGGTCATTTATTGATGCATTAGGGAAAACACGTGTGACGATGTTCATCACGCTCACAGCACTTCCTATTAACTTTGTTTTAAATTACGTATTGATTTTTGGGAATTTTGGCTTTCCAAAGCTTGGCGGTGCGGGTGCCGGTCTTGCATCTGCAATGACGTATTGGGCGATTTTCATCATGAGTATTTGTATTGTCATTAAAGCAGAACCATTTGCCTCATTTCGTTTGTTTCAAAAACTGCCTCGAATGAATATCTCCCGTATAGGGCAAATACTGAAAATTGGCCTTCCTATCGGGTTTGCGATCTTTTTTGAAACGAGTATTTTTGCCGCAGTGACGCTATTAATGGGTCACTTTGATACCATTACAATCGCCAGTCACCAAGCAGCGATGAACTTTGCTTCTATTCTTTATATTTTACCGCTTAGCATCTCAATGGCGTTAACGATCGTTGTTGGGTTTGAAGCGGGGGCTAAGAGGTATAAAGACGCGCAAAGCTACAGCTATATCGGCATTGGAACGGCGGTATTATTCTCATTATGTACGGCCGCCCTCATCTTGCTATTCAGACCAGAGATCGCTGGTTTATATACAGCTGAATCAGCTGTTTTACAAATGACACAGCACTTTTTGATTTACGCGATCTTTTTCCAGCTGTCAGATGCGATTGCTGCACCCATTCAAGGGGCTCTGCGCGGCTATAAAGATGTGAATTATACGCTGATTGCTGCTTTTGTCTCTTACTGGGTTATCGGTCTTCCTGCCGGTTATCTCATTGGTACTTATACCTCCTTTGGGGCGTTTGGTTATTGGATCGGACTGATTGCCGGGCTTGCCGCAGGCGCCATCGTCCTCTTTATCCGTCTCAGATTGATTCAAAAACGTCAACTCAGGCATGTATCGAATCACTAAATACAACACAAAAAAGCAGCTGACATAGATCAGCTGCTTTTTTGTTTAGTCATTCCATTGATACGTCCAGAAAATTTCTTCATCAAACCATTTTTGGACAACTGGTTCTTTGTTTTTGAGCTTTTGTTCAAGCTCTCTCAGCATGCCCTCTGTTTGCGTTCTATGCGCTCTCAGTGCATTTAATTTGATATCTGCAACATCTGTAATATCAATCACAATATCCGCATGTCCAAGCACTTCTTCTCTATTCTTCGTAATGGCCATGCAGTATGTGACAGGACGGTCTTCTTTTTTCTTGCGGTATAGAGCACGAATCACAGCTTCACCTGTCGCATCATGATCAGGATGTACACCGTGTCCTGGATAAAACGTCACAATGAGTGTCGGTTTGACTTCATCAATGATGGTTTCCATCACATCTGCCAAATACTCGTCGTCTTCAAATTCCAATGTTTTATCACGCAGGCCAAGCATACGTAAGTCTGTGATATCCATTTCTTTGCAGGCATTGATTAATTCCTGTTTTCTTAATTCAGGAAGTGTTTCACGGTTCGCATATGTTGGGCTTCCCATATTTCTGCCCATTTCCCCAAGTGTCCCGCATGCATATGTGACGGGAATTCCGCGTTTTCTGCTTTGTGCAATGAGACCAGCAACCCCAAAAGATTCATCATCGGGGTGAGGCAGCATCACTAGTACATGTTCGTTCATGACTTGTCACCCTTTCTTCTACACCTGAAATGGTGTTTCACTAATTTGTAATGAGATCGCTAGTTTGCCGTCTGGCAAGTGTCCAGCTAATAGCAGGCGGCCTTGGTCATCAAACACATAATCGGTTAATCCTTCTGCGTAAATCCAGCCATCTTCTGTTTTCATTCCAACACGGTATGGACCTTGTCCTTTTATTTTCGCCTGTGAATAGACGACTTTCGCGTTGCGGATATACGCAACAACCGTCATATTTTGTTCATTTACATGAGCTGAATAAGAACCAGTTGTCGTTTCAAGATGAACGAAGACTGGACGATTTAAAAACGATTCAAGATGTGCTGTGACATCTTCCGTTTGAATTGGTTTCATGAGTGGTTCCTTCCTTCATTTTGAATTAATTCTCGCAGCTTTTTCGTATGTAAGCTGATCAGCTGCAGCTGATGATCATGCTTAAGCTCACTTTCTAAAATTCTCTCCACAGCAAGCACATACTTTTGGTGTAATGATTTCCTTGCCCGCGGATGTGTTCGTGCATCAAGTAAGTCATCACATATGGCCTCGTGTAAAGAAGACATATCATCAACATCAAGCTGACGATTTTTCCATAAAGATTGATAGGCGGCTGCAAGCTCATGAGCTGACGACATATGATCACCTCTACAGTTTTGGTAACAACTTATTATGACATGATCCGCCTGCAAAAAAAAGCAAACTGCTCGTTTGGCTTAATGAGAATTCGCTGTTTTTTTCATGCGTAATTGAGAGGTGGTAAACAGTAAAATCGCCACCCAAATACAAAGGAACGTCACAATTTTAGCTGCGGATAAGTGTTCGTGATAGACAAACAGCCCTAAAAACAGCGTAATTGTCGGTGCAATGTATTGCAAAATGCCCACTTGATAAAGTGGAATTCTTTTTGCGCCTTCTGAGAATAAAAGAAGCGGCACGGCTGTAAAAACGCCTGCAAAAAATAAGAGACCGAGCGACCCGAAGCTGTTAGGATTCATAGTCACAACAGGTTCTTTTAAGAAAAATAATAAGTACACAAGTGCAGCCGGTGCGAGAAGCAGCGTTTCAATCGTCAAACCAATCGCGCTCGTGAAGCTCATCCTTTTTTTGATCAAACCATAAAAGCCGAAGCTAAGGGCTAATAAGAAAGCAACGACAGGAAATGACCCGTATTGAACTGTTGAAAGGATCACCCCAAATGCGGCAATGAGGATGGCAATGGTTTGCCATTTATTTAGTCGTTCTTTTAAGAAAATAATGCCTAATAGAACGGATACAAGCGGATTAATATAGTACCCTAAACTTGCTTCTAGCATAAGACCATGATTGACTGCCCAAATGTAAACATACCAGTTGACCGAAATTAAAATAGCAGATAAAAGTAATGAAAAAAATGCTTTACCATCCAGTATGAGTCCCTTCACTGTCTGCATTGCTGGGCGGACTTGTTTTAAATACAAAAGAATACCGCACATAAACACAAATGACCATAAAATTCTGTGCGCTAAAATTTCGCCTGACGAAATATGCTCCATCAGCTTCCAATATAACGGGAATAAACCCCAGAGAGTAAAAGATGCTGCCGTGTAGAGAACACCTTTTGATTGCTGTTCGTTCAATGTAACCATCCCTTTCTAAATCTAACGTATATTATAGCACGCACGCAGGCGAATGGGCATATACTAATTCAGGGCATTTAGAAAGGATGATTCGCATGTTCGACTGGAACCGATTATTCCCTTTTCAAAAGCAGTTCTCAAAAGAAGCCTTAAAGAATTCAGATCCTAAAGACGTTGAGCAGTATGTCAATCAAGTCATGGAAAGTGTATTCGGCTCCAATTATCCTGCTCAGTTCCCATTTCAGGACCCCCTTTCTCAAAATCAAAAAACGAGAGAAACTGATGTCGAAAAAGAAAAAGAGCCAGAAGTCGAAGTGTTCGAGACGACTGATCATGTGTTTGTCAAAATTGAACTTGCTCGTCCGAACACAGAAAAAGTCAAAATCAAACATACAGCCAATCTGCTGTTTATTGATCATTTTCCTGAAGAAGGGACGCAGAAGAAAGTCGTCCTCCCTGCTGCTGTGAAACGAAAAGGAACGAAGGCGTCGTATCAAGATGGTATATTGGAAATTATGTTTTTAAAGCATGATGATCCAGGAATTTCTGAAATTGATATTCCATTATAAAAAGCCTGCTTTAAGAACGGAAGCAGGCCTACTCTTTTTTCTTAATAATATGGTGGATATCCGCCGCCATAAGGTGGTGGATATCCGCCGCCATAAGGTGGTGGAGCAGGCGGTGGTGGCGGCGGGTAATATGGACGGGGATAATTAAAAATCGCACTTCCTAGAAATCCGCCAAGCAGTCCGCCGACTAAAGGAGCGCCAAAACCAAAAAACAAAGGGACTCTGGATTCATATGGCGGAATGCCAGGGGCGCCGCCTCGAAAATACGGAGTATGAGGGTACATGCATTTCTCCTCCTTTGTCATGTGCCTAACATCAGCATATTCATCAGGAGTCAAAATGTTTGGGCAAACCCGAAACTAGGCTTGCTCCTTTTTCCCGTGTGAGTCTGTATACTCCCCTGCCCACCGAGATACCTCATGAAACACATCATGTAACGCATTCCCTTTTTCAGTTAAACTGTAAATGACTTTGACAGGCGTCTCAGGCAGGACGGTCCGCTCTATAATCCCTTCTTGCTCGAGCTCTTTTAAACGCTCTGCGAGCATTTTTTGACTGATCGACGGGATCGTGTCTGAGAGGTCTTTAAAACGCTTTGGTCCATCAAGCAATACATGTATAATGAGACCGTTCCACCTTTTGCCTAGGAGTAAAAAAGCTTGCTGAATGTGTGGACATAATTGGAATTCCATAAATTTCAGCCTTTCTTTTCATGATTGTTTGACAAACTAACGGTGTACAATTTAAAATAACTCTAGTTACAATAAGTAAGTTTCTCACTTTTTAGTTATTGTACCATATTATTTGCAAAAACGGGAGGAAATATCCATATGGCGACCGATCAAAAAACAATTGACATCTTAAAACAAAGAGCTTCAGTAAAAGAGTATGATACTTCTCATGAAATGACAAAAGAAGAGTTAACAGAGCTTCTTGAAATCACAACAAAAGCACCATCTGCTTGGAACCTTCAGCATTGGCATTTCACTGTTTTCCATAGTGCTGAAGCAAAAGCAAAATTACTTCCAATCGCTTACAACCAAAAGCAAGTATCACAGGCATCAGCTGTTATTGCAGTTCTAGGTGACCTTGAAGCTAACCAAAATGGCGAAAAAATCTACAGTGAGCTGGCAGAACAAGGCTTCATTACAGAAGACATTAAAGAAACATTGATGACTCAAATCAATGGCGCATACCAAAGCGAGCAATATGCACGCGAAGCAGCGTATTCAAATGCTTCATTAGCTGCTATGCAATTAATGATTGCGGCAAAAGCAATGGGCTATGATACATGTGCAATGGGTGGTTTCAGTAAAGACGCGTACATCAAAGAATTCAATGTAAGCGGCCGCTACGAGCCGGTTATGCTGATTTCAGTTGGTAAAGCAGCGAAAGAAGCTCATAAAAGCAACCGTTTTGACATCGAAGAAGTATCTGATTTCCTTTAAAAATTGGCAAGGCCTCAGCCTTTATGCTGGGGCTTTTTTATTTGCTTCAAATATTATTTCTACATACTTTCTTTCCCCTTTCCCCTCTTTACAACTTTACTCTTTCTCCTTTTTCAAGAATGAAAGCGTTATATTAGTATGGTATTCACCAAAATGATTGTTTTTTCTGAAAATGGTCTTGTGATCTAATCTGACAACTGCTATTATTATGAAATTACAAAATATTCAGGAGGAAATCATGAACAAAAAATTGATGCTGGCACTACTAATCGCGATTCCATTCATCGGACAGCTCGCATTGCTGCCTTTTGCGAATCGCATTCATCCATTTGTCATCGGCCTGCCCTTTTTCCACTTCTGGCTCTTGCTATGGATTGTACTCACACCAATTTGCACATTTATCATTTATAAGATGCAACATTCAAATGGAGGAACTAACTAATGCAAGGAAATTTAACAGCTTTATTGATTACTGCAAGTATTATTTTCATCGTCGTGATCATCGGATTTGCCGCTGGTCGTGACAAATCATCAAGACAGTCAGTAGAAGAATGGTCTGTCGGCGGAAGAAAATTTGGCGGACTGCTCGTATGGTTCCTCGTTGGCGCAGACTTATATACAGCTTATACCTTTTTAGGGCTTACAAGTACAGCTTATACAGCTGGAAGCGTCGCTTTTTTCGCTATTCCTTATTCAGTCCTAGCTTATTTTATTGCTTATTTCTTTTTACCGAAACTATGGACGGTTGCGAAAAATCACAACCTTACAACACTTGCCGATTATGCACGTGAGCGGTTTGACAGCAAGCTGTTATCCAGTTTGATTGCGATTGTTGGAGTACTTATGCTGATTCCTTATATTTGTCTTCAGCTGAGCGGAATTCAAGATACATTAACTGTCGCTGGAACTAATTATATTAATGTGAATGCAGTAGTTATTATTTCATTTATTTTAGTCGCACTTTATACATTTTTTAGTGGTATTAAAGGTCCTACATATACAGCCATTATTAAGGATATTCTCGTTTGGGTGATCATGCTGTTTATGGTCGTTTCACTGCCAATTATTCATTTTAACGGCTGGACACCGATGATGAACACGTTAGCCAAAGAAGCCCCTCAGCTTCTAACGATCCCTGAAAGCGGTCCTAAGGGAATTTTATGGTTCATTACTGCTTCAGGCGTTTCTGCTCTTGCTTTGTTTATGTGGGCACACGCAGCAACTGGGGTTTTTACAGCCAAAAGCGCAGATGCCATCCGTAAAAACAGCATGTTTTTGCCTCTTTATAATATTGTATTGATTTTGGTCATCTTCCTTGGATTTATTGCTTTTTTAGTCTTACCAGAAGATACAAATCCAAGATTTGCTCTTCTTCATTTAATTCAAACATCATATGGCGGCGTGATGCAGGGGCTCGCTTATTCAACGATTGCACTGGCTTCCCTCATTCCATGCTCCATCATGGCCATTGGCGCATCAAATTTATTTGCCAATAATTTATACCGTGACTTAATTCATCCGAATGTGTCACCTAAAAGATTGACCATCATTACACGTTCGATGGTGTTTATCGTCATCGGACTCGCTCTTTTATTCGGGATGCTGTTCCCAACTGCACTTGTCACGCTTCAGCTCATTGGTGTTTCAGGAATGGTTCAAATCTTCCCAGCTATTGCCATCAGCTTGTTCTGGAAAAAACAATCGAGAGAAGCAACGATTGCCGGGTTAGTCATTGGAATCATCGTTACCTTTACAGCGAATATCTCACAAGTCACGTTCGGCCTTTATGAAGGTTTTCTTGGTTTACTAGCAAACGTCGTCGTTATCTTGATCTTGAATCCATTCTTCCAAAAGAAGGTCACATCCAATTCTGTCATGAATGATCTATTTGAAAAGGATCATGAAAAAACAGAAGCGGTCACAAGATAAGAAAAGCAGTCCCCTGATGAGGACTGCTTTTTTTATTTCATTTCTTTTTTCAAGACTTCAATGGCTTTTTTCATTTGTGTATCGTTGTTCTTTAACTTATCTTGGATCTTTGTCATCAGAACGGTCGTTGTATCTCCTGTCAGAATACCGTCTGCCTTGAGATCGTTGTCTGTTTGGAAGCTTTTGACGATAGACTGGAATGCTTCATCGTACTCACCGTTTGCTTTTGCTTTGTAGCCAAGCGCTTGGAACATTTTTTGAGCTGCTTTGACTTCATCTCCATTGTCATTTAGCTCATATGATTTTTTCGGGCTTAAGTACGGCAGCTTTGCATAACTTGGGAGAGCTGCTTTCACCTGTGGTTCGATACCTTTTTTGTGAATCCAAGAACCGTCTGGTGTCAGCCATTTTGCAATGGTTAACTTGACACTAGAACCATCATTATAGTTTTGCGCATTTTGAACAGTTCCTTTGCCAAACGTCTTTTCACCCACAATTTGAATGCCTGAAGATTGGTGCAGAGCCGCCGCCATGATTTCAGCAGCGCTGGCTGAACCGCCATTTACAAGGACAACTGCCGGCTGATGGACTTTGCGTTCTTTTTCAGCCTTGTACACTTGTTTCTTCCCTTTTTCTTCAACCTGCATGATGACTTTCCCTTTATCAATAAAGTCATTGCTCATTTCAATGGCTTCTGTCATGATGCCGCCTGGATTATCTCTTAGGTCAATGACAAAACCTTTTGCCCCTTTTTTCTCGAGGTCATCAATTGCTTTATCCAGCTCTTTCGATGTGGTTTCAGCAAAGGACGTAATTTGGATTTCTCCTATTTTGTCTTTTGTGAGTTTTGCATACACCGTTTCAAGCGGAATCGTGTCTCTTGTGATGGTCACATCTACATTGCCGACTCCTTGACGGTTGAGATGCAGCTTAACATCCGTTCCTTTTTTCCCTCTAATGAGAGAGACTGCTTTATTGACCGACATTCCTTTGGTGCTTTTTCCATCTACTTTTAAAATATGATCATGAGGTTTCAAACCAGCTTTTTCAGCAGGAGAGCCTTTAATCGGCGCGACAATTAAAATTTGTCCATCCTTCTCTTCTACTTGTGCACCAATTCCTTCAAATGAAGAAGAAATGGTATTGTTAAACCCTTCGGCTTCCTCCTGATCCATATATGTAGAGTATGGATCATCAAGTGATGCAATCATTCCTTGGATCGCACCATCTACTAGTTTTTGATCATCCGTTTTTTCGTAATACTCATCCTTTACCTTCGTATACGCAGCCATGAGTTTACTAAACTTCTCGTCTCCTGAGACGCTGACAGCACCTTGTTTTGTGATCACAAATGTAATCGCTGAGGACAGTGCAGCAGTCACGAGAATGGCTACCACGAACTTCATTTGTTTTTTCAAAAAAACACCACCTTTATCTCCTTTCATTATTATCAAGGACGATGCTTCATCCGTCAACCAAAGGATCAACTTCTATTTGAAAAGATAAGCCATTTGCCCCTCTATTGCATAATCTTTAGAGAGGAACAGGATAAGGAAAGAAGGGATTATATGAGTGATTATGTAGAAATGCTTGCTTATTTTGGCGTATCAGGTGCCCATCCTGGCGGAATTGAGTTAACAAAAACGATGATTGAGCATATAAAACTGCCGCCTCATGCACGAATACTGGACGCTGGATGCGGTACAGGACAGACCGCCGCCTATTTAGGAAATATAGGTTATCAGGTGGAGGCCATTGATACGCATCCATTGATGATTGAAAAGGCGAACCTGCGATTCAAACGGGAGGAACTGCCGATCCGTGCTTTAGAGGCATCCATTGAGCAGCTGCCCTTTCCAGATCAAGCGTTCTCTCTACTCATCAGTGAATCTGTTTTAAGCTTTACCAAGCTGCCTGATGCACTAGCTGAAATCAAACGTGTGCTTGCTCCTGGCAGTCAATTGATTGCAAATGAAGCTGTGTTAAAAGCCCCTCTTACCCCTGAAGAGCTGGCAGCGGTTCGAAATTTTTACGGCTTTCACTCGCTCTTGTCGCTTGAAGAATGGAAGGAGCAGTTAACCGAAGCGGGCTTCCGTGACATTCAGATTCTCTCATTCGATGAACATATGGTGCAGGAGGAGCCGACAGAGATGGAATTATCTGAACACATACCGCCTTCTCTTTACGAGACACTGCAAACACACTACGATCTCATTCAAGCACACCGAAAGCAGCTAAGCCACATTCTATTTGAATGTACCGTATAAAATGAGCGAATCTCCTATATGTTTTGTCCAAACTCTATGAAGTCTCTCGCATAGGATAAGAGTGAAAAGAGTTTGTCATAAGGAGGAAAAACATGGAGCGCTACTACAAGCTTTGTCAGCAGCACATGGGGAAAGTCGCTAGAATTACTGACCGTAATGGCAGAGTACACGTCGGACGCATTGAGCGTGTGACAAACCGCAAAGTTTATATTCGTCCAGTCGGCGGGTCTCGCGGAGGCTTTGGCTTTGGCTATTGGGGCGGATATTATGGCTGGGGTGCAGCGTATGGCATCGGCCTCGGTTTCATTACCGGCTTCGCATTAGCAGGATTGTTCTTTTTTTAAAAGAAGAATAAGAGAAGGCCTCCCGAATAGCTGGGAGGCCTTTAACTTGTTTAGATTTTCTTTACTTTGTTCATGTATTCTTCAAATGTTAAATCATGATCATGCATCGCTTTTGCGGCTTCTTTTCCCACATAGCGCAGATGCCACGGCTCATATTCGTATTTCGTAATGTCTTCTTTTCCTTTTGGATAACGGATGATAAAGCCATATTTATAGGCGTTTTTAGCCACCCATTTGCCATCTGGTGTTTCACCAAACTTTTCAGAGATCTCAAAACCGGCACTTTTTGAGGAAATGTCCATAGCTAAACCTGTTTGATGTTCACTTTCGCCTGGTAAAGCGACTGCTTCTTGTGCTTTTTCTTTGCCTTTTAATTTGACCTCACTATCAAAAATGATTTTTTGACGGTCATAGGAGCGATAGCCAGATACTGCAGCAAGCTCGAAGTTTTCCTTTTTTGCACCTTTGAATAACTTCTCAAGCGCTTCCGCTGCTTCTTTGCGGATATATCGCTTTTCAATATCTTCCGAAAAAGAGAATTCTACTTTTGGTACAACGAGATCAGAAGGTTTATAGGTTCCTGGTAATGCATATTCTTTGTTGACAAGTGCTAGCACATTTTCAGGATTTTGAATGGTTTTCAGACCGCTCACAACCTTGATGTCATTGAAATATTCACTCTTTAACGTCAGCTCTTGATTCGATGAATCTGCCTTATCGTTTGAGTTGTGCTGGGGAGATGAACTTGCTGCGTTTTTTTGTTCGTTTGTTTTGTTTGATTCAGATGTACCGCTTTTTTGATCCAGCAACTGGCAGCCTGATAGCGCGGCTGTCAAACCAAGAATCGATGCGATTGAGAGTATTTTGTAGCTTTTCTTCATGACATACCTTCCTTTTGCTCTTCTAAAAAAATAAAGATGCGCTACATTGTAGCACACCCTTTATACTATTATAAAACGGAGTCTAGCGCAATTAAGATCATTTCATCAAACGTTGTTTGACGCTCTTCAGCCGTTGTTTCTTCTCCTGTTAGAACGTGATCACTCACAGTCAAAATTGATAACGCTTTTCGATCAAATTTTGCTGCAAGAGAATAAAGAGCGGTTG
Organism: Bacillus sp. FSL M7-0791; assembly: GCF_038627085.1. Classification (NCBI taxonomy): domain Bacteria; kingdom Bacillati; phylum Bacillota; class Bacilli; order Caryophanales; family Bacillaceae; genus Bacillus; species Bacillus sp. FSL M7-0791. The sequence goes on from NZ_CP152022.1 coordinate 1,938,228, forward strand.
TCTCCATTTCGATCGCTAGAATACCATATTGAGCCATGAGCTCAAGTGGTTTTTCATTATAAAATTGGTCTGCTGTAAATACATTTCCGACACGTACAGCGACATTTTTTTCTTGTGCTGTGTCGTAGGCTTTCTTGAGCAGGCCAAAATCAGCGCATGGCGCATAATCAATCGGTCCAAAAGCGACACGATTCATTTGTGAATCTGTTGATGATGTCTGGGCTAAAATGACGTCACGTACATTGACATCTCTTTTGATGGCTCCGCAAGATCCAACGCGAATTAAGTTTTGAACATCATAGCTTTGAATGAGTTCATTCACATAAATTGAAATAGACGGTACGCCCATTCCAGTGCCCTGTACAGAAACACGTTTTCCTTTATAGGTTCCAGTATAGCCATACATTCCGCGCACTTCGTTATAGCACTCAACATCTTCTAAATATGTATCTGCAATATATTTCGCACGAAGCGGATCGCCTGGCAGCAATACCGTTTCTGCAATTTGTCCTTTTTCTGCTCCAATATGTACACTCATTTTTTAGCCTCCACTTACGTTTACTATGTATTTTATCCTATTTATTATAAACGATCGAGCTTAAAAAAGAAAATACCAGCTGGATCTCAAGCTGGCATCATTCATGATCTATTTAACCTATCGTCATTAGTCGTTCACTGCGTTTCCACCCTGCCGGAGAGAGCTGATAATAGCACTTCCCCTTTTTCTTATCATCAATCACAACAATATCACCTGTTGTGATAAACCGCGCATTGTAATCATTAGGGACTGTATCATGTACATTAAATGTCGAGAATGCTTTTTCCAGTACATCAAGGTGTGTTCTGCCGCCAATCTTTGTCCGGTACACAGGCTGATGCCCGCTTGCAGCGCCAAATTCAGGTGTCTGATAAATGGTTAAGTGAAATGATGAAGGTTTCTTTTGAAAAAATCTCAACGTCAATTGCATTCAAATCCCTCCCCTTTTATATAAAATTGGCTGGGATCTGTCAATTTCCTTCTTCTATTTTTGTCGAATGACAGGCAATCTTTCGTCAATCTTTTTACAAATGAGAAATAAAGCGAGTCCTATCGCAAAGCCTCCTGCAACATCTGTCAAATAATGCACCCCGATATACATCCGGCTGATGCCGATGGCCAGAACGCAAAGCCCTGTGATCAAATAGACGATTTTTTGTCTTTCTTTCAGCCATGGAATCATTTCAACTAATAGATAAGCAATAAAAGGGTAGATGGTGGCTGCATTCATCGAATGTCCGCTCGGAAAGCTGTAATACGTTTCACCTACAAGGTGATCAAAGGCCGGACGCTCTCTAGCAAACAGCCCCTTTAATTCATGATTGATTGTTTTTTCTGTGAGATATAGTAGAAAAAGCATCATGATAGAGTAGTAGCGCTTATACATAAACAAGACCACACTAAAAATGAGCATGATTGGAACGAGCAGCGCGCTGATGCCAAAGTCCGTCAAAGCCAGCATGACATCATTTAAAAAAGGGAGTCTGATGCTTTCAAACCATAAGATAATCTGGTTGTCCAAATCTTGAAAAGCCCCAGATACCATGAGCGCAGCAATGGCGCCAAATAAAATGAAAAGAAATAGGATGTACACGCGAAGGATTCCCCTCCCTCTCTCTTCAGAATCTCTTCAAAGTATAGTGCCTACCACGCCTCTTCTTCAACTATCATTGCTTTTTTCAGCATATATTCAAATGTAATGTCAGCCAGCTCAAATGTTTCAAGCTCAGCAGGTATGTACCCTCTTTTGATCAGCTCCACGTAGAAGAACTCCGCAATTTCCTCTGTATCAATCACCAAATCTGCTTCTTTCATTGCATTCCGCCTCCTTTTTTATGATGTATGAACGCCGGCTGTTTTTTATTACAGTTTGTCATAATGGCTCATTCCATACATATAAATGCAGTAAACAAAAAGAAAAGGGGCTTGAAAGAATGAAATGGTTAAGCATATTAGATGGAGAAACTTTTGATCAGGTGATGGGCCGTATCTTGAGGGGATGGTTTTATGTGATTGCATTTTTCTGTGTGCCTTATTTTTTATTCGTATTAGGACAAGTCTTTCTTTAACCAAAATGTTCGTGTAAACTTTCCAAAATAAAATCCATCATATCCTTATATTCTGGATCTTTGAAAAATTCATAGAGAATTTTATAATCGTTATAAATATCAAGAAGCTCATCCACTATAGATACAGCCAGAAATTCAAGTGAAGATTCGCTTTCTTGTTTCTCTTCTAGCTGCAATAAAGCCGTTTGGACCATATCTTCTTCTAACTCTTTTGAGGTTTCTCCGACGTAATGCACAAAAAGAAGCTGATGAACAAACTGGTCCATCTCATATTTTCTTAGGACAAGCGTTAAATCTTCTTCTTCTGTTTCCAGCCACTCTCCGTCTTTCAGCCTCGTGAGTTCGTAAATGACATCTTCCCAGCCATCTTCAAGGTAACGCCAAATTTCAGTCCGATGACCGATGATTTTAAATAGCTCTTTTCCGTAATCTTTTACATATACAACATCGCCAATGAGGAACTCATATTCAATGTCCAGCTTTTCTGTATCGACAATCACTCCGCTATACTCATCGTAAAGCTGAAGTGATGTTTCAAAATAAAGCACCTCATTATGATTGACCTCATATAAATAGTGCTGGTCAATTTGATGGACTTTTGTAATCGTTCCGACTGTGCCGTACATGACAACGACGACAATATCCCCTACTTGATATTTTGGTGCTTTCGCCTTCATTCTGTCTCCCCCTTGCCCGACTTTTGGTCTTAACGTATCGTATGCCGGCGCAAGGAATTCTGCATGGGCAACCACACCATGCAAAACGCCATTTTATTTCTCATGAAAAAACCGCTTCTCCATTCGGATAAGCGGTTGTGTGTTATTTTTTTTTGACTTCTACTTCGTATTGCTCAAACGCTTCGTCAAATGTTGTCATTGAGCTTAAATAATCACCATTTAATTCTAAATAAGCGCACAGCTCATGATAATCTGTGGAAGCTTTAGGAAAGCTGTGATCCTCATACGCAGCATTTGCGAAATGGCTGATTTCATCTTTCGGTTTTGGATGTCTGAACTTCATTAAATAATGGTAAAACGACTTCACCTGTTTTTCCCTCCGCGACACACTATTTTGTTGTTATATTATACAGCAATTTGATGACTTGTATAGGCGGAGGTACAACTTATGATGAAAAGTCAAAGTAATTTCGCTTTAATAACCGCTCCATGCTCATTAATTCCTCGTAGGAGATTTTTTCTGGAAGTTTTGTCTGATCCACTAAAATTAATTGATCTTCAATCTCTTTGACCGTCTCATCCTTTTGATAGATCATCCCGCAGTGCGTGCAGGAAATGGACGGCGTTTCGATGATTTCAATTGATTGTGTGCCCGTGATCAGTTCCCAATAGACTGTTGTCTGCTCCGCATTTGCTTTGTTTTCCTCACACCAATCACATGTCAGCAAGGCTATTTCTCCTCCTTTACCGTTTGTTCTTTTTTGAGCTGCGCTTGATATTTCTTCTCTTTTAATTCGTCTCGTTTTTCACGTTTGTTTTTAAGTGTGTCATGCTCAGGATTTGTCTCATATGCTTCTCTACGTTTCATTCGGCTTAAATTCTCAGGCGTAAACGATCTCGCTTCATCCTCAAAGAGTGCGGTAATACCAATTGCCGGTTCTTGGTTCTCTTCATAAATTTCATTGAAATACGCATCTGCCTGGCCTGCGACATAATGCTCTGGTTCTGGATAAGAGGTGATGACACCTTCAAAGTTGCGAAGGACGACTTTGTCAGGGCTTTGCGATAATAAATAATTTGGCTGTAAGGCAATTTTCCCTCCGCCTCCTGGCGCATCTACAACAAAGCTTGGTACTGCATAACCGCTCGTATGCCCTCTTAAGCCTTCAATGATTTCAAGCCCTTTTGATACGGGTGTTCTAAAGTGGCCAATGCCCTCAGATAAGTCACATTGATAAATATAATATGGTCTGACCCGAATCTTCACAAGATCGTGCATCAGCTTCTTCATAATCGGCACACTGTCGTTAATACCTGCAAGGATGACGGCCTGATTCCCTACAGGGACGCCGGCATTCACAAGACGTTCGCACGCTTCTTTTGCTTCTTTTGTGATTTCAATACTTGTATTGAAATGGGTGTTCAGCCAAACTGGGTGATATTTTTTCAAAATCTCGCACAGCTCATCTGTAATACGCTGCGGAAAGACAACCGGCGCGCGGGTTCCAATCCGAATGATCTCAACGTGCGGAATATCTCGTAAGTTTTTCAAAATGTATTCAAGCACTTGATCATTGATTAACAGCCCATCTCCGCCAGAAATTAACACGTCCCGCACCTCAGGTGTTTCTCTAATATATCCAATTGCAGCATCTAACTGCTTTTTCGGCACACCCATACCAATCTGGCCGGAAAAACGTCTTCTCGTACAATAACGGCAGTACATGGAGCACTGATTTGTCACAAGAAACAGCACACGATCTGGATATCGGTGCGTGAGCCCCGGGACAGGTGAGTCCTCATCTTCATGCAGCGGGTCTTCCAGATCATATTTTGTTTTATGAAGCTCTTCTGCAATTGGCACAGATTGCATACGTATTGGACATCTTGGATCGTCTGGATTCATCAGTGAGGCATAGTAGGGTGTAATGTTGAGTGGAATGGTTTTGGTGGAAATCTTCACCCCTTCTCGTTCCTCTTCTGTTAAGTTTACGATTTTTTCTAAATCCTCAAGCGTTTTCACGGTATGCGTCAGCTGCCAAATCCAGTCGTTCCACTTTTCCTCAGGTACATCCTTCCAAAGCTCGATGTCCTTCCAGTGACGTGCCGGTTCATACAATTTCTGATTCATATCCATTCCCCCTATCAGCATTCACTTTATACTATGCAAGTTATGTGCCAACATGGGAAAATGCCCCTATTCTTTACAAAAGGAGCTTTTACCCGTCATATTCAATTGGATGTTGTGCCTATATTTCGGCATCTGCATATTTCTTTAATTTATATTGCAGCGTTTGTCGAGGGATTTTTAAAGCAGCGGCGGTTTTTTTAATATTTCCATGATGCTGATGTAAAGCTTCTTGAATCAACGTTTGTTCAAATGAAGACACTTGATTTTTTAAGGAGGATTCAGATGTTTCTTTTTCCAGCTTTTGCTCACGTAAATGAGCCGGAAGGAATAGAGGGGTGATCTCTTCCGCTTCCTTTGGCATCATCAACACGGCATGCTCTATCGTATGTTTTAATTCTCTGACATTCCCAGGCCAGTGGTGCGCCATAAACAATCGTTCCGTTTCTTCAGAAAGGCGTGTGACGTTTTTTGAAAACTGCTGATGATAGGTTTGAATGAAGTGGCGGGATAGCAGCGTGATATCTTGCTTTCTTTCACGAAGCGGCGGGATATGAAAAGATGATACATGCAGTCTATAAAATAAATCTTCTCTTAAAATTTGCTTTTTCACTGCTTCGAATGGGTCCATATTGAGCGCAGTAATGAGCCGAACATTCACTTGAATGGACTTTGCGTCACCGATGCGGCGGACAACGCCATCCTCTAACACACGTAATAATTTCGTCTGCAGCGTGAGCGGCATCGCTTGCAGCTCATCAAGAAAAAGTGTGCCTCCATCAGCTAATTCGAAAAGTCCCTTGCGATCAAGTGCACCAGTATAGCTCCCTTTGACAGATCCGAACAATAAACTTTCAAGTAATGATTCTGGGAGTGCTGCACAGTTTTGCGGAATGAACACTTGATTTTTCCGGTCAGATTCATGGACAATGGCTTGAACGAGCACTTCTTTTCCTGTCCCTGTTTCCCCGTAGACAACAACTGATGATGGATAAGCAGCTGCTTTTTTTGCCCTTTCAAGCATTTCTTTTAAAAGCGGATCATTTGTTAAAAATGAAGCAAAATCATGCATTTGTACGGCCTCAGCCGCGTCTTGTGTTCGCTTTTTTTGCCCTAAACGATTGGAAAGAGCCGACAGCTTTGATACATCTTTTGCGACTTCGACCGCGCCTATTAACTCGTTATCTTCGATAATAGGCAATGTCGTGTTCACTGTTTCAATCCTTTCTCCGTTTTTATTCAAATAGGTTTGCAGTGAATGATAAATGGGCTTTCCTGTTCGCAACACATGCATGAGCGTACTTGTTTTTTCAGTTAAAGAGGGATACACATCAAGGATGTACTTGCCAATCACCTCTTCTTTTTGTAAACAGTCAAATTTAGCGGCATTATGATTGTAAAAAATCGTCATCCCTCGATCATCTACAACGTGAATGGCTTCATCAATGGCTTCTAAAATCAATTCAAACCAATCTGCTCTTTCGACAACCTTCCCCATTCTTTCCCCCTCACTTTCAGTGCCAAAAAACCGGCATCAATTGCCGAGTTTTCAGCGGCTTGATCATTTCTAAAAGGTTCATGTCCTTTTCATGTTTCGCTTTTTCCTTTCTACTTCCTGCAATCATTGCGAAAAAAGCACCCCTCTTATGAGGAGTGCTTTCGTCCGGATGTTTGATAAAGAGACATATCGAATTCTTGCAGCGATTCCCTATACAGCGGCACAATCGGCTTTCCTTCCTGAAAAAACGTAAATTGGGATGGGTACAGCTTAATCGGCTGATGATAAAAAGCAAATCGCTTCACGATCTCAGGATCAATTCGGCAAAAGGTATGATGCACAAGTAAATAAACATCTTGTTTCCATTTAAACAGGCGCCTGTTTGGCGGACTGAAAACCGGAGAAGCTTGAATGATGCTGCCATCCTCAAATGCCTGGAGCTGATCATTTGAAATCGTATAGATCTCCTTTGGATGAAACTGAAAATATTGCACGTCACGTTTTGAAGCAAACCGTCTTTTTTTCTGATCTTCAATATAAAAGAACGTTTTCCCATAATCTGCGGTGACAACTGTATAATTGGGTACTGCCAGCTTCTCTTTCATTTCATATTTCATCTCACATAACAGCGGAACACGAATCGCACGCCTGTTCTTTTCATTGATCCAGCGTTTTTCAATTCCATGAAGTTTCCCGTCTGCGATTTGATAATAATCTCCTTCTTTTTCAATGACCGTTCCGTCAATTAAATCATACGGCATACTCGAAAACAGATGATGAAAGGAATGAGGCGTTTTATACGTTGTATCCAGTACATCTTTTAATGGAAAAAACGCAGCGAAGTGATTCAGCCTCATCCAAAATACAGAATCTGCATGATGCCAGTGCTTTGGCTCATCATCCCAATATTGTCCGTATTTTTCATGGATCAGTGGAAGCAAGCAGCTTCTGTGCATGACCGAACAATGGTCCACTTGAAAGGACGCATGCTCTAAGATTTGATCTGCTTCTCGAATAAAACTCATTGTTTCCACTAAATGCTGATCAACATGCACGACCCGCTGCGAGGAATACACAATATCTATGTGAGGCTTCGACCGAAAAACATCCACCATTTTAAGCAAACGATCTTTATGGTACACGGTATCATCGGTTAAATAACAAATGAGCTCACCTGTTATACGGGTTAATGCTTCATTAATAAGCGTCGCATATCGTGCAGTTAACAGCCGTTTTGCCGGATGAACTGTGTGCGAATACAGCTGAATGCGTTCATCACTTAAATAGGGCTGGATCTTTTGAATGGTGCCCTCTTCTGAGCCATCATCCATAATCAAAAGCTCCCAATGCGGATACGTTTGATCTACCATACTCTTTAGCACACGATCAATGAAATCTGGTTTATTGTAGCTTGTTAAAATCACCGATACTTTCATGATCATTATCCTTTTTGATTAGATTAAAAAGCCCCCCAGCTGACAATGTTCACATAAGGAACACTCACTCTTAGCTGATTTGTCGCGTTTTTAAAGACTGCAACCGTATCAAACAATTGCACGACAACCACGTTTTGAAGTACATCTCCATTGACTAAATGAACACGCGGCACTGGAATGCCAAGCTCAAGCCATGGACGAAGTAATTCTTTGATGTCTGACACATTCTCTTCCCCACTTTCTTCTAAAAGACGAAGAAGAAGTAAAATCAAGATGACTTCAAGCACTCCTTCCGACTCTAGTAATTCTTCGTTCCAACCATCTAATAATTGTTCAAATTCCATTCATAATCCCTCTCTCTTCACATTTAATCTTTACTAGAGTATGAGCGTCACTTCATTTAGCCTCAGCATTTGAAAACATTTTTAAAAATGTGTGAAGTGATTAAATGAAAAAAAGATCAGGAATCAGCGTTCTGCTTATGCCAAAAAAAATGAACGGCATATACATAGGGGTGAGTTTGAATTGATGAAGAAAGGATGGGGAAAAAATGAGCGAAAAGCGTGCTGAATTAAAAAAGGAACTATTGAAAGTGTTTTTCAAACCAATTACTCGTGCATTAACAGCTAATCTCGAAGAAGGAGGAGTTCAAATGGAAGAAAAATTGAACGATTTATTAAGTGAAGTGGCAGCTGAGGCATCACCTTCAGATTCTGCTACAACACTCGATGTATCTCAGCCAGCAAGATGGATCTTTGCAAGACTTGCACCAGGAACAGTCATTAGCATTGTCACTGACTCAGGAGATTTAATTGGGCCAGTTCAATTTGTATCATTCGATGCTTCAACAGGTGTTGTATTTGTTACACAAGAAAGCTCTGTCACACCTACAGGCTCAGCAACGACTCTATTAGATGTAGATAAAGTTGAAAGTGTTACATTCACATCTTAATGTGAGAGGATCATCATGAAGCTTCTTTATATCAGTTCTGGCTACGGCGGAATCTATCACATGTTTGATCAATGGGTAGAAGAAAGCTTCATTGATTCCCCCTTTTCATGTGTAAAGATTGATAGAGAATCTCTACCCACTAACATGCACAAAATCCGGACATTTTCTCCGGATTTTGTTTTGATGATGATCGGTGATCATGTTCCGAAAGATGTGCTTCATCAATTCAAACAAGAAAAAATCCCGATTGTTCTTTGGATGACAGAAGATCCTTTTTATACAGATGTGTCAGCTGCTTGCGCACATGAAGCTCAGCTTATATTGACAATTGATGAAGGGGTTTTGCCATTTTATAAACAATTAGGCGCTGATCATACGCACTACTTTCCCATTCCGGCAAATACACGTGTCTTTCAGAAAAATGAATCGCCAGAAAAGATGTGCACGTATGACATTGCACTCATTGGCTACCCTTATCCCAACCGCATCAAAGCCATCGATACACTCTTGCAGCAAAACAAATGGCGTATTCTTGTTGCAGGTAAGGAATGGCACCGTCACTTAAATAAATCACGGAGACATTATCGTGATTTCATACTGATAACGAATTGGCTGAGTCCTCAGCAAATGGCGGACATCTATCAGCAGACAGCAATTGTCCTGAATCCGCATAGGCCGGCTCAATTTGCGTTTAACAAAAACAAAGCCATGATTCAAAATATGAGCCTCAATAACAGAGCATTTGACATTGCTGCAACTGGAAGTTTTCAATTGACGGATCTACCTCCGCCGCCTGCTTTTTCAAGCTTTGCTTTTTACAAAGATGAGGATGATTTGATCAAACAGGTGGAATACTATGGATCAAATGCATGTGAAAGAAAGGCGGCCGCACTGAACAACTATGAGCAAGCCGTTCGCTGGAATACATTTGATACGATGCCACAAAGGCTTTATGACATTGTAAAAAGCGCCCTATAACTGGGCGCTTTCAAATTGTTGACAAAGGGCTAAAATGTTCTTGATTTTAGCCCTTTGTCTTCTTTTCAGCGTGATAGAAAGCCTTTGCAGTGTAGGAAGGGCGAGTACCGGAGCGGAGCGAATTTGACATTCGTGAGCACCGGAGCGCAGACCTGACACCGAATGCGAGGGTTTGTCTACACGCTGAAAGCGCCCTATAACTGGGCGCTTTTTCTCGTTGAATGCCAGCTTATGCATGATCTTCCGCATCTCGGCGAGCTAATAAGATTTTCTCTACCTCTTTCCGATCTGCCTCCTGTTTCACCACAAGCGACCGCGTGTGATCCATCATATATGCTCCGACAGATCCTTCTAAAAAGGAATGAATGCATTCTTTGGCATAATCAGCATGAAAAGCATATATCGCACCATTTAGCCGGCCATACGTATATGGCTGCTCATGCTTTGGCATGAAAAAGTAATGATTGTCCTTATATAAAGTAGCTTCATTGTTTTCATGCAGTGTCCAAGTTTCATTTGGGTTTTCTAACGCCTCTGTAAAAGATGCGGTGCAGTCATATCCCCCTTCCACTAAAAGCTGCAAGCACTTGTCGATATCTGCCGGCTGTCTTAGAGGAGACGATGGATGCAGATACAGCACAATATCAAAGGTTTTTCCCTCCCGCTCTAAATAAGCAAGCGCATGCTTCACAGCTAACAGTGACGGCGTTTGTTCTGTTACATGTGTGCTTGGCAGTTCAATCACATTTGCTCCGTAGTGAGATGAAATGATTTGCGTATTGACATCCTCTGAGGAGACGATGACTTCATCTAATTCAATCATTTGCAATAACGGCTGAATGGTCCAATAGATAAGCGGCCTCTCTGCCAATATGCGTATGTGTTCATCATGCTGGCCGTCGTGACTTCTAAATGCAGGTATCATGGCTAAAATACGATTTCCCCTATACATGTCTTCTCTTCTCCCCTCGCGCACAGCTCCCTACAATTTTCTTCTCTGCCCGAGCTGACCGCAGTACTGAAGTATTCAGGTCTCTCGTTTTTCTAGTTGATCTCTTATCTCTCCATATTCTATTAAGACGACAAGCAGATGGTTATAATTTGTTCACCTAATTTATACATGAAGTGGTTCTTTTCCTCAAACGAATGCCGCTCTTTCACATATGATGCAAAGTAGAGAAATGAGAGTTGGGGGATTAGATATGTCCAAACAGATAGAAACGACTTTGAAGACCTTTTTTCGTGACAAAACGATATTGGTTACAGGCGGTACGGGGTCAATCGGCCGGCAAATCGTGAATAAATTAACAAGTTGCTCTCCAAAGAAGATAATCGTCTTCAGTAAAGATGACAGCAAACAATACATGATGAAAAATGAGTACGCAGATCATCCAGAGGTCGTATTCGCTTTAGGAGATGTCCGGGATGCAAGCCGCGTGAGACAGCTCGTCAAGGGTGTGGATATCATTTTCCATGCAGCGGCCTTAAAACAAGTACCCACTTGTGAAGATAATCCGTTCGAAGCCGTTCAAACGAATATCATCGGCGGGCAGCACGTCATTGAAGCCGCTCTCGAACATGAAGTGAGTCATGTCGTCAACATTTCAACTGACAAAGCGGTTTCTCCAACGAATGCCATGGGTGCAACAAAATTGATTTCAGAAAAACTATTTTTCCAAGCAAACGAAAGTATTCCAAATCAAAAAACCAGGTTTTGCTCTGTACGCTTTGGCAATGTGCTTGGATCTAGAGGTTCCGTTATTCCGATCATGCTCCAGCAGCTATTAAATGAAAAACCTTTGACCGTGACTGATCCTCATATGACACGTTTTTTTATGTCCATTGAAGAGGCTGTTTCCCTCACACTTCAAGCAGCAATCATGATGAAAGGCGGCGAAACCTTCATTCTCAAGATGGAGTCCTTACAACTTGCCGATCTCCTAAAAGCGTTTCATGAATATGCCGCTCAAATCAATGCTAAATCTCCGGATATTCTTGTAGTCGGAAAAAGACCTGGCGAAAAGCTTCACGAGGAGCTCACATTTCCGCACGAAGCAGATGCACTGTTTGAACATGAACAATTTTATGCCATTTTACCGAGACCACATTTGCACCCTGCCTTTCAAAAAGTCGACTTAACGAATTACACCTCAAAAGAAGCACCGCTCATTACAAAAGAAAAGCTGTTCCATATCATCGAACAATTACATCATACACATCATAAAAAATAAAAAATCGTCACACGGAAGCAGCTGCTTTCCATGTGACGATTTTTAAATGGATCAATCAAATAGATGTTTAAAATCTCCGTAGCCTTCTTTTTCAAGATCATCCTTTGGGATAAACTTTAAAGCGGCTGAGTTAATACAATACCGAAGACCGTTTGGCCCTGGTCCATCAGGAAAAACATGACCTAGATGAGAATCAGCTGTTTTACTGCGAACCTCTGTCCGCACCATTCCATGACTCGTATCAACCTTCTCTGCTACTTCTTCCTCTTCAAGCGGTTTTGTAAAACTTGGCCATCCGCAGTGGGCATCAAACTTATCTAAAGAAGAAAAAAGCGGCTTTCCTGAAATGATATCCACATAGATACCTTCTTCTTTATGATCCCAAAATTCATTTTGAAATGGCGGCTCTGTGCCATTATTTTGCGTGACTTCGTACTGCATGCGGTTTAATTCTTTTATACGCTTTTCTTTTTCATTTGCCATTATTTATCACTCCAATGGGACTCAATAAAACCGGCTCTGCCCGAACCGACATGATATCGTTCGTAGTGCATTTTGTTTTTCTTATAATAATGCTGATGATAATCCTCTGCTGGATAAAAAGGACCTGCGTCTAAAATTTCTGTAACGATTGGCTTTTTGAAAATCCCGCTTTGGCTCAGCTGCTCTTTCGATGCTTCTGCAAGCTTTCGCTGCTCGTCATGATGAACATAAATACCTGTACGGTAAGATTCCCCTCTATCGCCAAATTGCCCGCCATCGTCTGTTGGGTCTATTTGCTGCCAATACAGCTCTAGCAGCTTCTCATATGGAAACACGTCAGGATCAAACGTGATTTGAACCGCTTCTCTATGTCCCGTTGTATTTGTACATACTTCCTCATAGGTCGGATTCACTGTATGTCCGCCAGTATACCCTGATTCAACTTTGATAATGCCCGGCTGTTCATCAAAAGGTTTAACCATACACCAGAAGCAGCCTCCTGCAAATGTGGCTAATTCTTGTTTTTCAGACATATTAGTGCCCCCTTCATTTAAAAAATGGTATCATCATATTATAACATGATAAAAAATAATGAAAATGATACGACTTGTATACCTAAAATAAAAGAAAGCATTCTGTCGTATCTTTAAAATATAATGGGGGTTTAATGATTGGAACAAAGAAAACAAATGATGTACGAAATGGACACTTTACTGAGAACCGTATTTAAGCAGATCCGTTATGAAATTAACAGCCTGCTCGAAAACGAATTATCTCGGAATGAATTTCTTATTTTAAATCTGCTCCGTGAGCAAGGTGCAAAAAAAGTAACGGAATTCGCTTCCATTCTTGGAGTGTCAGCAAGTCATATTACCGCTGTGACTGACACACTCGTAGAAAAAGGCTGGATTACCCGTATCCGCTCAAAAGAGGACCGCCGCATCATCAAAATCCACTTAACCGATAAGGGTAAGGAAATTACTGAGCATTTTGAGAAAAAGAAAACTGAATACTTTATGGAGCGATTTGAATCATTTGATGACGAAGAACTAAAAACCATGATCAAATTATTTAAAAAGCTGGATAAAAGTCAAAAGGATTAAGCATAGATTTTAGCGCTCAGGACATGCTACGGATAAAAAGAGGTGGAATGAACCATGACAAGCCCTTACCTTTGTCCAAACTGTAAAACAAACAGAACGCGCTTTAATCTCATTGAGCAGCTTTCAGAACCTGTCAAGCTAGATCCAGCAACAGGAGCAGTTGTCGAAAGATACGAAGGAGAACAGCTGTCTCCTTTTCACTTGAGCTATCAAGGTCCTCAAATGAAAGTCCAGTGCGGCGTTTGTGGTTTAATTGAGGATGAAAAAACGTTCATTAAACTAGCTGAATATCATCAATATTCTTCTCCTTCTTAACATGCCGGCCTGACGGAATACGTCAGGCTTTTTTCTATGCTTCTTTTGCCTATACAGATCGTCTTTTTCATGCATACGCTACAAAAAACACCATTGCATGAGAAAGAAGGGATTGATGACATGCAGCAGCTCTTTTATCATGACTTTCCATATCGGACATTCGCTGACACCTACGAGCATCTTCAAAGCAGCCCTTCATCAAAAGCCTTTATTCGATTATTTCACGCTGCACCAGATCTCAGTGAGCTCGCTGTTTATGTGAACCGGAAGCAGGTAATGAAACCAATGCCTTACAGCCATTTAACCGCTTATATGGAGTGGGATGAGGGAATGTATGAAATAGAAGTGTTCAAACTGGCTACAAAGGAGAGAATTCTTCATTCCCGCATTCGATTTAAGAGCGGCGAGGTCTACACATTATGTATCACAGGTGCCCGTGCAGGCTTTGCACTCTTGACTGAGCAGCAGGCTGCTTTGATCAAACAAGAAGACCTCTCAGCACTTACATTTGTACAGCTGTCTCCGGACCTTCCTTCTATAGATATATATGAACGAGACCAAGGGGTTATATCGAAGGAGCTTGATTATGTAAACAGCACCCACATTCATCATTTCTCCCCAAATAAATATCATTTTGAATTGAAAGCCGCCGGCACTCAAAGTGTACTGCTTGATATCCCAAAAGTTCATCTGCAAACAAAGCGTGCATACCTGATTCTGCTTCATGGTTTTGCGAACGGAGAACCTGAACTTATGGCAAAGGTGGTCTTGTCTCGCCAACTATAAAAAAGAGCCTTTCCTAAAATGGAAAAGGCTCCTTACGAGACATCTTCAGCTTTTTCTTGCTTTTGAAAATCAAAAGCAAGAATCATCGTGCCAAGAAATAATGCACAGTAGGCAATATTTAAGTAAAACTGATCGATATTTTCTGCTTTTAAAGCATTGGCAGCTGTTATGCCGAAGTACGCAGCAAATAAAAACGACAGTAAACTAAAATATTGATAGACTCGCTTCATGATAACACTCCTGACTCACACGTTCTATTGCTTTGGATGATAATATGAAAATTCAATTTCATCGTTCTGTAGATCAATTTTGTTTGCTTTCACATACATATCATTCGTCAGCGGCATTTCTGAAAGACGCACTTCAACCGTTTTTTGATCCGGTTTTACATGAACGAACTCTGGCAGTTCATAGAACTGACCCATGTAGCTTAAAACAAAACTAATCGGAATGCTCAATTGTCCAATTGAAAAGTCATCCACTTTCAAAAGCACATCACCATTCTCTTCAACAGTTGGCGTAAATGAGACGTTTGCATCAATCGTTGAAGAGAAAGCTTTAATTGCGCCTGTTACTTTCACATCTTGATCGATTGCTACATGAAAGTCTGGCATATCATTTGATCCTTGATTTTTCAAATAATCATTCACAAAGCTGGTGAGTGATTCCTTTGAGCTGGATATATTAAAAGCATATTCGCTTTTCACTTCTTTGGTTGAAGCGGATTGACCGCCTGGCAGCAGCATCAAAATACCGCAGCCAATCACAATCAATAGATTGATTGCAAGTAAAATAAAAAATAAGCTTTTCCATTTTTTCATCTGTTTCACCCTATTCCTTCGGCAGTCCTTCTTTTTTCACTTCGGAGAATAAACGATTTGCCATAAGAGAGTACCCCTTTTGGTTTGGGTGGAAATCATCTTCTGCCAGTAATTTTTCATCAGAACCTTCTTCAAATAAATCTGCTACATTGATCATATCCGCATTGCCGTCTTTTTTGAGTTCCTTTTTAGCAGCGGCATTCCAGTCTTGAACGACTTCATCAATATCTCGCAGCTCAGACAAACTGAATTTAAAAGGATTGTACATGCTGACATACATGATTTTCGCATGATCATTCTGTTCTCTCAGTTGAGCAAGAATGGTTTTAAAGCGCTCTTCAAAAGGACCCTGCTCTTTTTGAAAAGGAGCAAACGTCAAATTAAGCACATTTTGACGGACAACATGCATGAGATCATTCCCGCCGATCGTAAAGAAAATATAGTCAGCATCTTTCAGTCCGTCCTGCACCTTTTTTTCTTTTAATCTTTTTAATAAATCTACTGTTCTACTGCCTTTAATGGCATAGTTTTTTAATGTGACAGACTGCACGCCGTCCACTGCTTCTATCTTGTCACGGGTCATGCCTGCATAGCCTTTTTTATCTTGATCTCCGATTCCTTCTGTTAAAGAATCTCCAACTGCTGCGATGGTAATATGTTCTTTTACTTTTGGTGTGTCTTCTAGTTTATCCTTTATGCCAGCCTCTTGCGCGGAACATGCAGAAAGAACAAAAGCTAGAGACATCACAATCAAAATCAAACGAGCCTTCAAACGATGATGTCCCTCCTTTTTCTGATTAAAAAAGTGTATCATGTTTTCGCCCATTTGAACATCCTTATGCTAGCTTCGGTTCAGCGTTTTGATGTCCTTGATGATGTCATCATAAGGTGTGTTTTGCACCCCATCATAGTTTTTCATCACTTTCCCATCTTGATTGACAAGGAAAAACAGGGACTGATGAATCACTTGGTCTTCATCTTCAGGTTTTTTTACAATGGTTTTAAAACTTTTCATTGCGAATTTTTCAATTTCTGACTGTGAATACCCAGTGAGAAAATCCCAATTTTTAAAGGACAATGGATAAGCTTTTGCAAATTCCTTTAGCTTTTTAGGTGAATCGACCTCTGGGTCCACGCTAAAGGAAATGATATGCGCATCCAATTTTTCTTCTTTTAACCGTTTTTGCAGCTCTGTCATATGAGCAGTCATCGGCGGACAAATTGTTTCACAGCTTGTGAAAATAAAATCAGCGACCCATACTTTCCCCTTCAAATCATCCAATGACACCTTTTGGCCATCTTGGTTTTCAAACTCAAACGGCTCTATTTGATAATTTAAAGCATCCTTGATTTGTCCATTTGAACATGAGACTAAAAGAAGCACGCTTACCACCATAAGCGCACCAAGTAAGGCTCCCCTTTTTCTATACATGATATGTCCATCCCCTTTTTCTATCAATCGGTATAAAAAGTAAAGCCTATTGCGCCCTTTCCAGTATGACACGAAATAATCGGTGTTGTGTAGGCGATGTCAATCAGTGCTTCAGGTGTGTGATCAAGCAGCGCTTTTTTTAGCTTTTCAGCGAGTTCTAATGCATCTGCATGTGCGATCCCAATGGCTTGAACTGTTTTTCCCTTCACCGCCTGTACATACTGTTTTGTCAGATGGCGGACAAGCGCAGAGTAGCTTCTCACATTCGCTTCTGGCGTATATACCCCGTCTGTTAAGCTGGCAATAGGTTTGATGTGAAGAAGTGAGCCGATGAGCGCCTTTCCTCTTCCAATTCTGCCGCCTTTGACGAGATTTTCTAATGTATCGATCGTGACATATAGCTTTGTTTGATGACGGATTTTATCTAATTCTGTGATAATATCTTCGCGGCTTGCACCCTTTTTGGCTAGTTCTGCTGCTTTGATGACTTGAAATCCTAATCCATAGGAAATAAAATTCGAATCAATCACCGTGATATTTCCATCTACCATTTTCGAAGCGCTTTCAGCAGTTTGAACAGTACCACTCATTCCACCAGTTAAATGGATACTGATCACTTCGCTTCCATCTGCCGTCAGCCTTTCATATAATTCGACGAATTGACCGATCGCAGGTTGAGACGTTTTCGGCAGTTCCTCAGCGG
The DNA here is from genome assembly GCF_038627085.1 of Bacillus sp. FSL M7-0791. Classification (NCBI taxonomy): domain Bacteria; kingdom Bacillati; phylum Bacillota; class Bacilli; order Caryophanales; family Bacillaceae; genus Bacillus; species Bacillus sp. FSL M7-0791. The sequence continues at coordinate 1,955,877 of NZ_CP152022.1, forward strand.
CCTCCATTTTTTCAATAAATTCATCTGGCTGTATATTCACTCGGTCAATATAATCAACTCCAGAAATGGAGATATTGAGCGGAATCACGTGAATGGAAAGATCATTGATTTTTTCTTGCGGAAGGTCCACAGTTGAATCTGTTACAATTTTAATTTGTTTCACTATCGTCTCATCCTTGCTGTCTTAGTCTTTACTTATGATATTACCTTATTTCCTGCACACTTGAAAACAACTGACCTAACGTTTTTGAAATTGTCACATTTTCTTCTTGTCATGAAAAAAATCCTTGCCAAACTGAGCAGCTGCCATTTCAAAATGGCTGCTTCCCCCTTTTGACAAAGATTTCTGCTTACGCATTGTGTTTCAGTGTAGGCTCCTGATAGATCTGTTCATATGTGCTCCACTTGACGTTACGTTTCACATCCTCTCTGAAAGAGTACACAGCTCTCTTTCCTTTAGATACATAGACTTTTTTCAAGAAAGCTTCAAGTCTAAAGGTGAGCATGAAACGATACGCCTCATCTCCCTTTAGAACAGGGACTTCTGTTACCTTGATCTGAGCTCCATCCATCCGTCTAAAACATATTGTTTTGAGCAGCACAAACGATCAATCCTCTTTTCCAATTATCTGTTAAGCCTAAATAAATAGGTGGAATAAATCTTGATCTTTATTCACTTCAACATAGTGGAATCCTTTTTTATCCATCCGCTCAATCAGCGCTGCATAGTCATCTCTTTCTTTCAATTCGATGCCGACTAGCGCAGGACCTTTGCTTCGGTTATTCTTTTTCGTATATTCAAAGCGTGAGATATCATCATTTGGCCCTAACACTTCATCTAAAAATTCACGAAGCGCTCCTGCTCTTTGCGGAAAATTGACAATAAAGTAATGTTGAAGCCCTTCATAGATCATCGAGCGTTCTTTGATTTCCTGCATTCTGCCGATGTCATTATTTCCTCCACTGACAATACAGACAACATTTTTCCCTTTGATCTCCTCGCGATGGGCATCTAATGCTGCGATCGGCAATGCGCCAGCCGGTTCTGCTACAATCGCACATTGATTATACAGCTCTAAAATCGTTGTACATACTTTCCCTTCTGGTACAAGACTGATTTTATCGACAACAGACTGAAGCGATGTAAACGTCTTTTCGCCAATCCGCTGAACCGCTGCTCCGTCTACAAACTTATCAATCGAATCAAGTGTCACAACCTCGCCCTTCTCATGTGAGGCATGCAGTGAAGCTGCGCCAAGCGGTTCGACTGCAATGATTTCGGTTTCTGGTGAGATATTTTTGATATATGTACCAACACCAGATAACAGACCTCCACCTCCGACACTTGCAAATAAAAAGTGAGGCTCCACTTCGATATCATTTAAGATTTCGACAGCAGTCGTTCCTTGTCCTGCCATCACATCCAGATCATCAAACGGATGGATAAATTCGCGCTTCTCTTCATCTCCGCATTTTACGGCTTCATGATACGAATCATCAAACGTATCTCCGGTTAAGATAATTTCAACATATTCTTTTCCGAACAGCTCCACTTGTGATACTTTTTGCCTTGGCGTCGTAGCAGGCATAAAGATTTTCCCATGGATGCCTAAATATTTACAAGAATAGGCAACACCCTGCGCGTGATTTCCAGCACTTGCACAGACAATGCCATTTTCTAGTTTATCTTTTGGAAGCTGGCTCATTTTATTAAAAGCGCCTCTTAATTTAAAGGAACGAACTACTTGAAGATCCTCTCTTTTTAAGTAGACATTGCATTCATATCGTTCAGAAAGTCGCTCATTTTTTTGAAGTGGTGTATGAATGACTACATCCTTCAAATTTTGATGGGCTTTTAAGATGTCTTTCACTTGAATTAGCGTATTTTCTTTGAGCAACGGTTTCATGTACAAGATCCTTTCTCTTTAACCTTATTTAATTTGTCATTATAACATGAATATTCAAAAAATAAACCAATAGATCATCGATCCATCATAAATTTTATAAACTTTTTCGTTTTGCTGTACATTTGTTTTAATTGGGTGTTACAATTGAACCAATTAGAACCACAAAGAAAGGAATCACCCAATGGCCACTCAATCATTCGCATCTATCTATGGAGATCATCAAGATATCAAGCATGCAATTCATTTGGCAAAACAATTTTCGAAAAACGAACAGCCGGTCTTGATAACAGGAGACATCGGCACAGGCAAAACGCTATTCGCCCAAGAAATGGCGAACGTATCTGTTCCACACGCATCACTGACACACATGTATTGCCCCATCTTGAATGAAGAAACCTTACAGAAAGCCTTCACAGAAAAAAACAATCAAATTCTTTATTTAGATGAAATCGGTGCATTAAGTATTTCTATGCAGCACCAGGTCATTCACTTTCTAGAAACGTCACCTGCAACAAAAGTAATCGCTTCTTCGTCTTTATCAATAGAGGCACTCAGGGTTTCTTCTACCTTTTTACCCGAGCTGTTTTATCGTCTGAATGTTCTTCATTTGGCCCTTCCAGCTTTAGCCGAACGAAAAACAGATATTCCTGTGTTAACAAATGCTTTCTTTCAAAAGCTGAACATGGCACCTGATATTGATCCAAGTGTTTGGGAAGCCTTGCAGCAGTATCCATTTGAAGGAAATGTCCAAGAACTCAAAAATATTGTTCATTACGCTGCGTCCATACTCGAGGGCCACACGGTATTTTTACATCATTTACCGCCCTTTGTGTTAGCACCTCTTCCCTCAGCCGTGAAAGGTAAAAAGGAAGAACACCAGCTCACACTAATGGAAAAACAAGAGTTTGTTTTCTTGCTGGAAGCCATTAAATCTCTCAATGAAAAAGGAGAAGCAGCCAGCAGGCGCATCTTGTCTGAATTAAGCAAACAAGGAGACATCCCGCTGACCCCTCAGCAGGTGCGAAACCGCTTAGATGATCTTGAGAAAAAAGCATACGTGACGAAAGGAAAAGGCAGGGCCGGAACGAAGATTACACTTGAAGGTCTTTCATTCCTGAAGTCGCTTGATGGTTATATACCGGTTCAATAAAAGGAGGACATCCATTGTTTACTGTAAAAGAAGAAATTGCAAACGCCATTACACATGGCATTGGTGTTATTTTATCCATTCCAGCTATTGTGTTTCTCGTCTTATTCGCTGTTCAATACGGCACCGTCACAGACATTATCAGCTTTTCGATATTTGGTGCATCCATGCTGCTGCTCTATTTAAGCTCAACCCTGCTTCATAGCATTCGGCACCAAAAAACAAAAGATGTTTTTGAAATTCTCGACCACTCGGCTATTTATGTATTGATTGCTGGTACATATACACCCTTTTTACTTGGACCACTAAAAGGTGCACTGGGTTATACACTCCTTGCGATTGTATGGGCGCTTGCTGCTGGTGGGATTGTCTTTAAAATCTTTTTCGTCAAACGCTTTATTATCGTATCTACCCTTGTCTATTTATTAATGGGCTGGATGATCATCATTGCCATCAAACCGCTTTATATCCAATTAACAGGTGCAGGATTTGGCCTCTTACTGTTAGGCGGCATTTTATATTCGGTCGGAACCATCTTTTATATTTGGCGGAAAATCCCCTATCATCATGCGATTTGGCACAGCTTTGTTCTCGGCGGCAGCGCATCGATGTTCTTCTGCATTTTATTCTATTGTGTGAACGTTCCTGCTGCATGAAAAAAACCAGCATCCACTATTTGGATGCTGGTTTTTTCTATGCACGCTTTTGTGCGTAATCACTGATCATGACAGGAGCTTTAATATGAATATCAACATTAACAGGACGCAGTCTTTTCACGATCTTCCCAGTTAAAAGACGATCCGTTCCGCTCGTTTCAATCGGTACAAGCGGACAATCGTATTCTTCAGCAAGCGCCTCTGCAATGTGACGATATGCTTCTGAAAGCAAGATACTCTGCCCAGACATGATTCTTTCCTTTGCTTCTTCTAATAAGGCCTCATCCGTTTGATTCTGATGAATGACCGCCATTTTTTTGAGCCATTGTTTTAAAATCGGATACCGAAAGAGCTTCGGCTTTGCCATAAAAGCAAATGGCTTCTCAAGGTGGCCGATTAATAATGTCGTCGTGACTGGATTCAGCTCTTTTGTGACATAAATAACCGGGCCATCTGGCAGCTTCTTTTGCTGATGAATGGTCATGACTGATCCTGATTGATCAATACATCCCCGGGCAAATCTTTTTGCATACTCATGAATGAGATGCATTCGTTTCGTATAGGAAATGCGTGGATCCGTTAATTCATGATCGTACAAATGCCTCATACTTTTTAAAAAGGATACAACAACATAAATCGTTAAAAACCAATAACGAAACAACCGTACTCCTCCTACTCACTTATCCTTTTTTGTCATAGACGACAAATTCATAATTGTAGGGGTTCTTTTCGTCACGATGGCCTTTTTCGCGTGATACAATCGTCCATTCATCTTCATTGTAATACGGGAAATAGCGGTCTCCTTCAAACGCATGGTGAATGTGCGTGATATAGAGACGATCCGCATATGGCATCATTTCTTCATACAGCTTAGACCCGCCAATGATAAATAGCTCTGTCTCGCTTTCCGCAATTGCCAAAATGTCAGCAATTGAATGAACAACCTCGCATCCTTCTGCTTTAAAAGAAGAACTTGTGGTCAGCACAATGTTTCGGCGGTTAGGCAGCGCTCGTCCAATCGATTCAAAGGTTTTTCTGCCCATGACAATCGTATGACCGCCTGTGACTTTTTTAAAATACGCTAAATCTGCTGGTAAATGCCAAGGCATTTGATTATCTTGACCAATGACTCTGTCTTCTCCTGTCGCCACAATCATGGAAATCATACACTGACTTCTCCTTTAATATGCGGATGCGGATCATAGTTCTCAAGCACAAAATCATCAAAGGTAAAATCAAAAATGCTTTTTACATCTCTCGTAATACGAAGCGTAGGAAGCGTGCGTTCCTCGCGCTCTAGCTGCATTTTCACCTGTGGAAGATGATTTTGGTAAATATGAGCATCTCCGAGTGTATGAATAAACTCTCCTGGCTCAAGATTTGTGACTTTGGCAATCATCATCGTTAGAAGAGCATATGAAGCGATATTAAATGGCACGCCTAAAAAGATATCTGCCGATCTTTGATATAGCTGGCAGGAAAGCTTCCCGTTTGATACGTAAAATTGAAACAGACAATGACAAGGAGGCAGCGCCATTTGATCAATTTCCCCCGGGTTCCAAGCACTGACGATCAGTCGTCTTGAATTCGGGTTGTGCTCAATATCATGAATCAGCTTTGCGATCTGATCCACTGTCTCGCCGTCTCCGCTCGCCCATGATCTCCACTGTGCACCGTATACACGGCCCAGCTCTCCATTTTCATCTGCCCATTCGTTCCAAATCCGGACACCATTTTCTTGAAGATATTTGACATTTGTATCACCTTTTAAAAACCAAAGCAACTCATGAATGATTGATTTCAGGTGTAATTTCTTTGTGGTTAAAAGAGGAAACCCTTCCTGTAAATCAAATCTCATCTGGTAACCGAACGTGCTGATTGTACCTGTACCCGTTCTGTCACCTTTTTCATCCCCGTGCTGTAATACATGACGGCATAACTCTTTGTATTGTTTCATTTTTTTCATCCTTTATTTATGTTCTTGTTGTAGTTTACCTTATTTCAGCTTTTCTTGAAACCAAAAAAACATGCCTGCATGATGAGCAGACATGTTTTTCTTTTTATGCTTGATTCACTCGTTCCTGCTCTTCATCCTTAATATCTTGGTGTGAGTGAGCAATCCGGCTTGCAGCTGCTGCGGCAAGTGCAGCGACTAAGTCATCAAGGAAAGTATGCACTTCACCTGGACGGCCTTCATCTAATTCACGAATAATACCAAATTTCTCTTTATCTAAATAACCGAAGTTGGTCAAACCGATTGATCCATATACATTGACAATGGAAAGCGGAATAATCTCATCAATTCCATATAGCGGCTCATCTGTTTCGACTAAGTGCTGTAAAGGTTCTGGCAAAAGCTTTTTTTCTGCCAGCTGATCAAGGGCAAGTCCTGTTAAAACTGCATGGACAATTTCTCTTTTATTCAGCACTTTTTCAACATTTTCAATACAGACACTAAGTGGAAGGTTTGGATGATATTTTTCTTGGAGCTTCAGCACAATGTGTGCGATATCTTCAATTTTCACTCCGCGATCGTTTAACATTTGTTTTGTAATCTGCACCATTTCGTTCATTGTATATTTTTTCAATTGGCATGACATCTCCTTCTAGTGGCTCATCCAGCTCGGCGGGGTGTTTTTATCCCAGTAAATATTACCGAGTTCATGATGCGTCTGGAATCCATCTTCTGCTGTATGGTAATGAAAGTTAAACCAATATCCGCTGTGAGGCGGCTGATCTCTTCTGACATGAAAACGGAGCAAATCTTCTCCGGTCTTGCGGTTGTAAATGTGGAAGATTTTTTCGCCATTTCCGCTTGAAGGCTGATCAGTTATCACAACATCTTGAAATTTTTCGTCATCTTTGAAATTTGTTAAATAGTCGGTTAACACTTGTTCAATCTTCGGCTGAATTTCTTCTCTGTACTCGTCCTCAATGACAGGTGTGATTTTACGGCCAAATTTGAGAAAGGATTGATTTTCTGCACTTGACAGCACCTCTTGCTTATATTGCTCAAAGGGGTCTATCTGCTCTTTGCTTTCCTCTTGCGTTCGTTCCCAGCTGCGCAATTCATCTGATGTATCATAAACAGCTGTATAAGGCGTTTTATCAGATGAAGAAAGTTCAGAGGGCTTGTCTGTCATCAAAGCCGACGGAGGAGAGACTAAACCAAAAGTTGCAATCGTAAAGAGCACAACAAGCGTTTTTCTCATCCACATCTTCATGATATCTAATTCCTTCCATAAGTTATCATACTGCTATTCTAGCATATAATGAATTTTCAGTCATTCAATTTGGCCACCGATTTGAGACTTTCTTTTTTATAATAAAACGTTTACAATGGCAGTAAAGGCGACTAAAATTTGGGAGGAATGGGTATGCTTGAAGGTTTTTTTATTACGGCTTCCTTGCTGACATTATTTTATTTTGTCTATATGGAGATTACAGATTAAAAGCCCTGAATAAGGGCTTTTTTAGATGATTGACAAGTTATTAAAAAGAATTGTCTGCACACCTGAACCTTTAGCGAGGGCTTTTTTCTTTCTCAATATATCCATAATGAAATTGGGCGGTTTTTCGTTTTAAAACGTGAAATTGATAGGAGTCTGCTAGAAATCGGGTACTTTTCCAATGATCTTTTAAAACCACTCTTTTTCTCGCCACTCTCAGTGCTTCTTGGACGGCTGTTTCGTGGTCAAAGTGGTGCTCTGCCGCATGACGGAGCGGTGCGATACTTGCAGATTCTTGAATCGTCTCCTCAAACATCGGGTCAAAATAGACGACATCAAATGATTCATCAGAGAGCTTTTTTAGCTGCTCGATACTGTCTCCACTTACAACAGATATCCGCTTCATCGCTTCATCGGCCTCTCTTACCCCTGTCTCCCATGTGTTTAGTCCTTCTCGCACTAGCAATGCTGTCATCGGATTCTTTTCGATACCGACGACCCTTCCATCCGTACCTACTCGCAGGCTTGCTGTAATGGCATCTGATCCTAAGCCAAGCGTACAATCTAAAAAGGAATCGCCCGGCTGAAGCTGCGTGGCTTCGATTAAAGGATCCTTTTCTCCGCGCATGAGCCGCTTCACCCGGAACATCGCTGAGCTTGGATGGAAGAAGAACTTTTCACCATTTGGCTGATACCATTCGAATCTTTCTTTCCCCACAACAAGGACGTCTCCTCGTTTCATCGCAAGCTGCTTGACGGATTGTTTGCGCCTTTCTACATACTCACCATGTAAATCCTCTGCAAGGGCTTTTGCTGTTTCAATTGTTTGTTCATTTGCTCTAAAGCTTGTTGTGATAAGCATGCGGTTCCTCCATCATGATCAAGAAAAAATGCCCTGATTTGATCACAGGACATTTCAACATGTGTATTAGCAATGTTTTTCGAATGCAGATAAGACGTTGTTCATGATGTCTTCCATTTCATGACCTTCAATTTCGTCACGCGGAATAAAATGAACGAGTTCATTTCCTTTTAAAAGTGCCATAGATGGAGACGATGGCTCTTCGCCTGTGAAGTATTCTCTCATTTTTGCCGTTGCTTCCCTGTCCTGACCAGCAAAAACTGTGACAATTCGATCTGGTGTTTTTTCTGCCTTCATCACAGCTTGTGTAGCAGCTGGGCGTGCTAAGCCGGCAGCGCACCCGCATACAGAATTGACAACGACAAATGTCGTTCCTTCTGCTTCTTGCATCGTTTGTTCTACTTCTTCTTCCGTTGTTAGTTCTTGAAATCCTGCACTTGTCAGCTCTTGACGCATCGGTACAACGAGCTGGCGCATGTATTCTTCATATGCCATTGACATAAAAAAGCCCCCTCTATAATCCTTATGTTGTGAATAAAGGATACTATAGAGAGAGCCAATTTTCAAATGTTCGATATCAGATTAAATTTTCATGATTCCGCCTGTATTGGCTGATGTCACAAGTTTTGAATATCTAGCAAGATAACCCGTTTTTACTTTTGGCTCAAAGCCTTTCCAGTTTGCTTTTCTTCTTTCCCATTCTTCCTCAGGAACATCTACGCTTAAAATGCGCTGCTCGATATCGACAACGACATGGTCACCATTTTCAACAAAGGCAAGCGGGCCGCCCTCAGCTGCCTCTGGAGAGACGTGTCCAATAGACAATCCGCGAGAAGCGCCGGAAAAACGTCCGTCTGTAATTAAAGCAACCTTTGGTCCAAGTCCCATGCCGACGATTTGTGAAGTAGGTGCAAGCATTTCAGGCATGCCAGGTCCGCCTTTAGGTCCTTCGTAGCGAATGATGACAACATGTCCTGCTTCTACTTTTCTATTAATGATACCTTCAAGGGCTTCTTCCTGGGATTCAAATACGATCGCAGGCCCCTCGTGGCGTGTGATCCCGTCTTGTACCCCGCCCGTTTTAATGATGGCTCCATCTGGCGCAAGGTTTCCAAATAAAACGGCTAAGCCGCCTTTTTCAGTAAATGGCTTGTCAATTGGATAAATGACGTTATAATCTTTTACCTCATGCCCCGCAATGTTCTCGCCAAGCGTTTTCGCAGTGACGGTCATTGTATCTAAATGAAGAGCTCCTTCTTTTTTAGACAATTCATTTAGTGCCGCTGTAACGCCGCCTGCTTCATGTAAATCCTCAATATAAACGTCTGAAGCTGGAGCAAGTTTTGATAAATGAGGCACACGTTCTGCTACTTCATTGATACGTTCAAGTGAATATTCAACACCTGCTTCATTCGCAATCGCCAATGTGTGAAGAACGGTATTGGTTGAACCACCAAGTGCCATATCTAATGCAAATGCATTATCAATTGCTTTTTCAGTGACAATATCCCGTGGTTTAATATCTTTTTTGATGAGCTCCATGAGTTGTTTTGCAGACTTCTTCGCAAATTCTCTTCGCTCTGGTGATGTCGCCAAAATCGTTCCATTTCCAGGAAGAGCAATCCCGAGTGCTTCCGCTAAACAGTTCATTGAGTTAGCTGTAAACATACCTGAACAAGATCCGCAGGTTGGACAGCCAAACTGCTCTAATTCATTTAATTCCTCTTCATTGATTTTACCTGACTGGTATGCACCAACGCCTTCAAACACAGAAGAAAGAGAAATTTTTCTGCCATCACTTGTTCTACCCGCTTCCATCGGTCCCCCGCTCACAAAGACAGTCGGGATATTCACGCGCATCGCTGCCATCATCATTCCTGGTGTGATTTTATCGCAGTTAGGAATACAAACCATTCCATCAAACCAATGAGCAGATACAACGGTTTCCACAGAGTCAGCAATGATTTCACGGCTTGGCAATGAATATCTCATCCCGATATGACCCATGGCAATTCCATCATCGACGCCAATCGTATTGAATTCAAATGGAACCCCGCCAGCTTCACGAATGGCTTCTTTCACAATCTTCCCGAATTCCTGAAGATGGACATGTCCTGGGACAATATCAATATAGGAATTACATACGGCAATAAATGGCTTGCCGAAATCCTCATCCTTTACCCCCGCCGCTCTTAGTAAGCTTCGGTGAGGTGCTCTGTCGATTCCCTGTTTAATCATATTACTGCGTAGTTCTGCCATCTGTTTAAAAAGCCTCCTATACTACAAGTCTTGTTGACTGCATGATTTTGAGTTGATTTTATTTTACAAATTTTCTGTTTATTTAGCCACCTATGAATGACTGATGACTAACATGGCTGCTGAAGCAAGCGCTCAGCAAGGTTCGTGTCATAAAATCTGACCTCCAATATTCTATATTGGTACTACTATATAGAGTTTTTTCGCATATTTCAACAATATTCAAAATAATTTTTCTAAAAAAATTTTTCTGTCTATCGTTTTTAGAAAAACAAGCTGCTTTTCATTGGCAGCTTGTTCATCTTTCTCATCATTCTGATGCATTCTTTCTACTTTCTGTCATTTGTTTCCATACTGAACCTTTTGCTTCTTCTCCATGCTCAATGCGCTCAATCGCCATTTTCACTTGAAGACTGACTTCAAACTCAGGGTCTTGCTCTGCTTCTTTTAATGCTTCAAGTGCCGTTTCGTCCCCTTCTTCATAAAGGAACATAGCTGCACGCCAGCGTACAAGCTTACTCGGGTCCTTTAATGCTGCGATCATGGCTTCGATAGCACTTGGGTCACCAAGATCAGAAATACAGTCGCCAGCCGTTCTGCGGACCGTCACTGTTTTGTCTTCGAGCCCCTTATATAAAATAGGCAGAATGGCAGGATCTTCAATCATGCCAGCATTCACAACGGCTTGTCTGCGAATAGACGTTTTTGGATCCTCCATTGCTTTCATTAAAACAGGTATGTCCTTTAGCTCTGGCTGCATTTGCTCTAAATGGGCAAAACGTTTTTTCCAATCTTCCTCTTGCAGCATCTCTTCTGTTACATCATATGCCTTTCGGTTCACCTGTCTATCTACAGCTTCCTGACCTTCTTTAACCGCCTCTGTTAATCGGGCTAAACGCTCGTCATCATAGGCTGCTTGTAGCTCCTCTATGACTTCCTGACCGATATCAGCAAATTCTCCAAAACGAACGCCGTGTTCTTTCCACACACGTTCAAACACGACATTGTCTGAGCTGCTTCTAAGCTTTAAAATGGCTGCTTGAAAACGTTCAGGCATGCCAAACCGTTCTTCTCTTTCACCATCTGACAGTTTGACCTGCATTGGAATCCCATTAAACATTTGGACAAACACTTTCACTTCACCAAATGTGTCATCGCCTGACTGCGATCCTTCCTGAAGACCTTCTGTTTCTTGTCCAAAGGCTTCTCTGACCTGTTGTAAAATACCCTGCCAGTCAAACTTTGCATTTCGCTCAACCGCTAAGAAATCTGCAACATGATAAACCCCTTTTACACCTTCAATGCTTAAAATACGCTTGATCATTTCTGGTGCTTCGTCTTTTTGATCCTTTTTGTAGTTGTTGCTTTTACCGCCGGCAAGTGCTTCTGTCAAAATCACCTTCATGGTATTCGGACTTGGCGTTGGTTCTATTGCTGTTATTTTCATTGATATATCCTCCTTACACACATAAAGACCCTACTCATCTGTAAGGCCGCATTCTTCTTTCCACTTCTTGATAAATAAACTCATCAATTCATGCCGCTCATCAGCAAGCTGCTTTCCTGCATGAGTGTTCATCAAGTCTTTTAATTTGAGCAGTTTTTCTTCCATATGCTTTAGCACAGAGCCCTGCTGCGTGTCCTCTGTATAATGGGGCTCACCTGTAGCGCCAGCATACGTAAACACTCTAGCGATACCGCTTGCTCCTATCGCATCCAGCCTATCCGCATCTTGAACAATGGCCCCTTCTAACGTCATTGGCCTAAACTGCTTATGCCGATGACGAAAAGACATCGTTGTAATAATGTCCATGATATAGCGGATATCCCGCGTGTCCAATTGCCACAAAAGGAGCTGGTTCTCAAGCTGCTCCTTCGTAACCTTCCATTCACTTGACAGCTTTTCATCAATGACATCATGTACAATCGCCGCCATTTCGATGATAAAAAGAGAGCCGCCTTCCTGATTTGCAATACGAACGGCAAGCTGACGCACACGAGCAACATGAGCCGCATCGTGTCCAGTCGGTTCATTCTTCAGCCTGTCTGAAACAAAGGAGGCTGCTGCCTCCAATTGTTTTCGTTGCATGACTGTCACCATCTTATTTGTTAAGCAGAGCAATGATTGAGCTTTCTAATTCTTTTGGTGGTGTTTTCGGAGAGAATCGTTCAGTGACTTCTCCGTTTTGGTCCACGATAAATTTTGTGAAATTCCATTTCACTGTTTTTGTCCCAAGCACACCTTTCGCTTCACTTGTTAAATGTTTGAACAGCGGGTGCGCCTCTTCGCCATTGACATCTACTTTCGCAAACATAGGGAAGGTCACTCCATAATTCAAAGAACAGAACTCTTGAATGGCTTCTTCTCCTTCTGGCTCTTGGTTCATAAATTGGTTACACGGAAATCCTAAAATTTCAAGGCCCTTTTCATGATATTGATCATATAGCTCTTGTAATTGTTTAAATTGAGGAGTCAGTCCACATTTGCTTGCTGTGTTTACAATAATGAGCACTTTTCCTTTGTAATCTGCCATCGATTTTTCCTGACCGTTAATGGTCTTGACCTGAATATCATAAATTGACATCTCATAGCCTCCTAGGATTCACTTTTTCCTATCGTAACATGCTTCTTTTAGAAAATCGCTTTTTATGCTCCCGTTTAAAAGAGTCCTGTCACACTGCCGTCTTCTAATAAATCCATTTCGAGAGCCGCAGGTTTTTTAGGTAAGCCAGGCATTGTCAAAATGCTTCCAGTTAAAGCTACAATAAACCCTGCTCCTACAGATGGCTTTAACTCTCGAATCGTAATGGTAAAGCCTTTAGGTCTGCCGATTAAAGCTGGATCATCTGAAAGAGAATATTGTGTTTTTGCCATACAAACCGGCAAATGAGCCCAGCCGTTTTCCTCAATGGCAGCCAGCTGCTTTCTTGCTTTAGTTGTGAGCGTGACCCCATCTGCCCCGTAAACCACTTTGGCCACTTTAGATAACTTTTCTTCGATGGAATCGTTCTCTTCATACAAATAGGTAAAGTTGTTCTTTTTCTTTTCAATGAGTGCTGCTAGTTCCTCGGCAAGAGCTGTCCCGCCTTCTCCTCCTTCTTCCCATACATTCACGGCTTTGACTGGATGGCCATGTTTGCCGCACCAATCTTCTATCGCTTGAATCTCTTCTTTTGTATCCGTTATAAACCGGTTTACCGCCACAATATATGGAAGACCAAAAGCTTGCACGGTTTCAATATGCTTTTCTAAATTATGTATACCTTCTAATACGGCGTGTGCATTCTCTTCTTTGAGTTCGGTTTTCTTCATTCCGCCATGCATCTTTAATGCTCTCACTGTTGCGACAATGACAACTGCACTAGGTTTGAAATCACCAGCTCTTGTTTTAATGTGCAGGAACTTTTCTGCTCCAAGGTCTGCACCAAATCCAGCTTCTGTAACGACATAATCAGCTAATTTTGCTGCCATTTTGGTTGCAATTAAACTATTGCATCCATGTGCAATATTAGCAAAAGGACCTCCATGGACAAGGGCTGGGGTTCCTTCAATCGTTTGAACAAGGTTCGGTTTGAGTGCATCTTTTAAAAGTAGCGTCAGAACACCTTCATATCCAAGTGCTCCCACTGTGATTGGCTCGCCTTCTTGATTATAGGCAACAACAATAGAAGAAAGACGTTTTTTTAAGTCGTTTAAGTCTTCTGCTAAACAGAGGATCGCCATCATTTCGGAAGCCACTGTAATATCAAATCCGTCTTCTCTAGGATACCCATTTAACTGACCGCCAAGTCCGACAACGACCTGTCTTAAGGCACGATCGTTTAAATCAAGCACCCGCTTCCACACAATGCGCCGCGTGTCGATGCCGAGTTCATTTCCGTGATGGATATGGTTATCAATAAATGCAGATAAGGCATTATGTGCAGATGTAATGGCATGAAAATCCCCTGTGAAATGAAGATTGATTTCTTCCATTGGCAGCACCTGTGAATATCCTCCGCCCGCTGCTCCGCCTTTAATCCCCATTGTAGGACCTAATGATGGCTCACGCATCGCAATGATCGCTTTTTTGCCAATTTTTTCGAAGGCTTGACCAAGGCCGACAGTTACGGTGGATTTCCCCTCACCTGCTGGCGTAGGGTTAATCGAAGTGACAAGAATCACGTGTCCTTCTTTTTGTTTCTTTAAACGGTCAAAAATAGTCAAAGAAATTTTCGCTTTTGTGAAACCATAGCATTCTAATTCTTCGTCATGTATTTGCAGCTTTGCTGCGATGTCTTGAATCGGTCTCAGCTTAGCCTTTTGGGCAATGTCAATATCTGATAAATGCTTTGTGATCATAACAAAACGGCCTCCTTTTTTTACAGAAACAGCATTCTTTTTTGCTCTATTTTTCATTGTAACATAATTGAAACATTGAAATATCGCCAGAAAGTTCCTATAATGAAGTGAAATTAGCTTTGGTTCAGGGGGTGGCGAGTTGCCTATAAACATACCAGTTCATCTGCCGGCAAAACAAATACTAGAGAGCGAAAATATTTTCGTCATGGATGAGACAAGGGCATTCAAGCAAGATATCCGTCCTTTGAATATCGTGATCTTAAATTTAATGCCAAAAAAAATACAAACTGAAACGCAGCTGCTGAGAATGCTTGGAAATTCTCCTTTACAAGTGTACTTTACGTTTTTGATTCCAAGTACACATACACCGAAGAATACGTCGAGAGAGCATCTAGATGAATTTTATACGACCTTTGAATCGATTCGCCATAAAAAATTTGATGGAATGATCATCACTGGCGCACCAATTGAGCACTTACCTTTTGAAGAAGTCTCTTATTGGAAAGAGCTGCAGGACATTTTGGACTGGAGTAAAACCAATGTGACATCTACCCTTCATATTTGCTGGGGTGCACAGGCAGGTTTATATCACCATTACGGGATTGAAAAAATCAAGCTTCCTGAGAAAAAATTTGGCGTATTTGAGCATATTGTGAAAGAGAAAAAAGAAAGATTAGTCAGAGGTTTTGATGAAGTATACTATGTCCCACATTCTAGGCATACAGATATTAATACAGAACAATTAAAAAACACGCCGAATTTGAAAGTCTTGAGTATGTCTGAAGAAGCGGGTGTTTGTTTAATTGTTTCAGATGATGATAAACAAGTATTTTTAACTGGACATCCTGAATATGATACAGATACATTGATGCAGGAATATGAAAGAGATTTGTTGAAACATGATACAGTCCAAAAACCTGTCCACTATTTTATTGAAGATGGTGACACATTAATCCCAGTAAATCGCTGGAAAGCCCATGCAACCTTATTGTTTATGAATTGGCTTAATTATTATGTTTATCAAGAAACACCATACGTTTGGGAATAAAATAGACTGTGGTCTGATGATAAATCGTCAAAATGTGTTAAAATACAAATGGCTCTGTCTTCCATTATCAATTGAATCTGTTTGTTTTTTAAAATTAGTTTAATTCTTTCGTAACGAATGATATGCTCTAACTGTTTATATGTTATCTTTATGTATATGTAGACCTATGAGATTAATAGTTTTCGTACGAAGTTTTGTTGTTGTTGATTACATTTGAGGTGAATATTCTTGAATACCAATAAAAAAATATTAATCTTGACCGCAAATTATGGAAATGGACATATGCAGGTAGCAAAAACACTGTATGATGAATGCAAATCCCAAGGGTTTGAACATGTTGTAGTTTCTAATTTGTATCAAGAATCGAATCCCATTGTGTCAGAAGTGACTCAATATTTATACTTGAAGAGCTTTTCCATTGGGAAACAATTTTATCGCTTGTTTTATTACGGTGTAGATAAAATTTACAATAAACGCAAATTTAACATTTATTTAAAAATGGGAAATAAGCGTCTCGATGAATTAATTCAGTTACACAATCCGGACATCATCATTATTACATTCCCAATGATTGTGGTACCAGAATACCGAAACAAAACAGGTAAAGTGATTCCGACTTTTAATGTCATGACAGATTTTTGTCTCCATAAGATTTGGGTACATGAAAACATCGACCGATACTATGTTGCAACCGATTATGTGAAACAAAAATTAGTGGAAATCGGCACACATCCAAGCGATGTCAAGGTGACAGGTATTCCTATTAGACCACAGTTTGAAGCAGACGTGCCAAAATCGATGATCTATAAGAAATATGGATTATCATCAGATAAAAAAGTTCTTCTCATCATGGCCGGTGCTCACGGTGTACTAAAAAATGTGAAGGAATTATGTGAGGCGCTGCTTCTCGACAGTGAAGTACAAATTGTTGTTGTATGCGGAAAGAACGCCGCGCTGAAACAATCGCTTAGCGTTCTTGAACAAGCACACCCAGATCAATTGAAGGCGCTTGGATATGTGGAACAAATTGATGAATTGTTCAGAGTAACAGATTGTATGATTACAAAACCAGGCGGCATTACTTTAACAGAAGCAACTGCAATCGGTGTCCCGGTCATTCTTTACAAGCCTGTCCCTGGTCAAGAAAAGGAAAATGCTCTTTTCTTTGAGGATTATGGCGCTGCCATTGTCATTAACAGACATGAAGACATTTTAGAATCTGTGACCAACTTGCTTCAGGATGAAGAAAAATTAGAAACAATGAAACAAAACATGAAAAAACTGCACTTAAAACAATCTTCACAAACCATTCTGGAAGATATCGTCGAGCAGTCAGATCTCATCATGAATAACAAAACTTATGCTCGCGCATTATCATAAAAAGGTGTCCGTCAATGACGGACACCTTTTCTTCATCCTTGATTCCCATTTGTTGTGTATACTTCTTCAAACGGCTGAACGACAACAAAGCCGCTTCCGGTAAACTTCATTTGAATGGACTCTCCGCTTCCCCTGCCAATAAAAGTTTTAAAGGAAACATCTGTCACAAATTCAGTTTTTAAATCCCCTGACCACGCAACAGTCGCATTCGGATCTGTAAAAACTGAGTCACCCGGCTGAACAATGAGTGTCAGCGGCTCATAATGACTTGTGATTGCTACTAAGCCCGGCCCTTCTAATTTGACATTAAATAATCCACCTGCAAGCATGCCAGACACTTTTTTCATCAATTTGATATCCCAGCGGACAGATGGTTCAAACGCGAGCAGGTCGTTTCCATTCACAAAAATGGATTCTCCTTGAGCCAAACGAAGAATCGAGATTTTTTTACCTTGATCTGCCACATATAATTTCCCATCACCTGTCGCCTTCATTAGTGAGGTGCCTTCTCCTGAGAGCATTTTTTTGAACATTTTTGAGACGCCGTGCTCAAAAACACCTTCACGTTCAAATTTGATTTTCCCACGATAGGAAACCATAGAACCCGTTTTTGCCCAAATCGTGTCAGTCAAATTAATTTCTAAAAGTCTTGATGTTTCAAGTTCGAAGACACCTTCTCCTTTATCTTCTTGCTGCGTATTCTGAACAAATTCTTCAAGTGTATAACGATTCATGATTGCACCTCTTTCTGTATTTTTTTTATATACGGACAAGCTGCACGTGAGGTTCCGAAAAGAACGTTTTATATTTCATTGTTATTCACCAAAAAAACAAAAAAATCAAACATTCTGCTCAAAATTTGGCTCGCCTGCTTGACGCTTTACTTTTGATGGTGTATAGTGGAACCATCATTTAACAACTGCAAAGTCGTTAGGTGATGAAAATTTTTTTTAGTATGCCAAAAGGTGTGCTACAGTACTAGGAGGAAAAAGCAATATGCAAAACGGTAAAGTAAAATGGTTCAATAATGAAAAAGGTTTCGGCTTCATTGAAGTTGAAGGCGGAGACGATGTATTCGTTCACTTCACAGCTATCGAAGGTGACGGCTACAAGTCTTTAGAAGAAGGACAAGAAGTTTCTTTTGAAATCGTTGAAGGTAATCGTGGACCTCAAGCTGCAAACGTAACAAAACTTTAATCAACTAAATCAATGATGAAACGACAAAATAAAGAGAGGCTTATGCCTCTCTTATTTGATTTTCAGCTGAATTTCAATGGCTAAAATATTTTGCTTCAGTCGTTGTTCAATTTCAGAAATATCTTTTTCGAGAAAAGGTCTTCCCTTCTTTGCTACATCTACTAGCTGCTCTAGATCGCTGTATACCTCTTGAAATGTTCGATGTAATACCGTTTCGAAATCCTTATTATCCATGCCGGCCTTCCCCTTTTCCTCTATTATCCGTCACTTAGTCAAAAAGTAACTCAACCAAAACTTTCTATAGTTATATCGGCTCATTTTTCAGAATATGTTCTTTTTTTACACATTCTATCCGTTTTTTTTCATGAGCGGATGTTTGAGCAGGGAAAACCGGGGCGGCAGCGGCTTACTTTTTAAGCAGCGTCTGTCCGTATTCTTTTATTTTCTCTCCTACTGTGCATTGCTGAATACAAAAGGAATGGGCGTATTTTTTGCCATATTCCTTTCGGAAGTGCTTCTTAATCAAACAATCTGAACAATACGTGTCTTGGAGATCCGTCAATTCTTGTACTGCTGTTTTTTTATCCACATTATTCAGCTCCGTCTGCTTCTAATTTCAATTTACTTTCAATTGGAACGTCTGCAAGCATCTGCCTTGCAAGCTGATCCGCTTCTGCATTTTGTTTACGATCGATGACTTCATAGGTTGGCGTAAGCCTCAGCTCTTTTAAAGCCGATTCAATCCGGTCGAGCCATTTGTTATGTATATCATCATAACAAGGCCATTCTCCTTTTAATTGATTCATGACAACAAGTGAATCGCCTCTAATCGTGACAGAATTTCTGCTTGCTCCAAGGTCTTTTAATGCTTTGACTGCCTCAAATAAAGCCGCATACTCTGCTTCATTATTGGTGGTTCCTTTGAAGGGCTGATTTTTTCTCAAACGATAAGCATCTTCTCCGAGCTTATAGTAGACGACAACCCCAAGACCAGAGTCGCCTGTTTCTTTGTAAAAACTTGCATCAAAATAGACCTGAAGCTGATCAGGTTCAAGCTTTAGTTCTTCATTTAGCTTTTCAAGTTCTTTAATAGACCACATCGCCCCTTTTTCATCTTCAAATGATAGGAGGGACTGTGGTTCTTTTTTATCGATATGTTTGGCTAAAATCAAGGCCTCTTTTAGCTCCATCCAATCTTCTTGGAAAAAAGCAATGGACCCAATCGATTTCACTTTCATTGTATAGTGTGCTCTTAATTTCATTGATCACATCGCCTTCCCGTGCTTTTAAGGTAAACATACGTTATGCTATAATCAAAAAGTTACATTTTACAATGAGAAAGGAAGTTCATGTCATTTGTTTAATGAAGGTATTTGGATCTTATTTGCGATCATTAATTTTATCATTGTTCTTCTATTTTATAAAGGATTTGGCAAGATGGGCCTTTTCGTCTGGATTGGCTTTGCGACGGTTGCTGCAAATTTACAAGTGGTCAAAACCGTTGAATTGTTTGGCTTAACGGCAACACTTGGAAACATTTTATACGGCAGTGTATTCTTTGCAACGGACGTATTGAATGAAAAATATGGACAAAATGAAGCGAGAAAAGCTGTCTGGATTGGCTTTGCCACCCTTTTAACGCTAACCGTTGTCATGCAAGAGGCTTTACTTTTCCATCCCGCTCCATCTGACATTTCTCAAACATCGCTGGAAACCATATTTGGCTTTATGCCAAGGGTCGCACTTGGCAGTCTTGCTGCTTATATCATCAGTCAAATGTTAGATGTTTATGTATATTCGTTTATTCGCCGGATATTTCCTTCTGATGGTGCGCTCTGGGTGCGCAACGCTGGAAGTACGATGATCAGCCAGCTGCTTGATACACTGATCTTCACAACCATTGCCTTTCTTGGCACCTATCCATTTCATGTATGGATCGAAATCTTCATCACGACTTATGTGATTAAATTTATCGTCGCCGCGATTGCGACACCATACGCGTATGCAGCGAAAAGAATGGTTCCACTTGATGAAAGGGGGAAATAAATTGCCAGCTGAAATATACATTGATGGTGCTAGCGCAGGTAATCCGGGTCCTTCTGGCATCGGCGTTTTCATTAAATATGATGGAAAGGCAGAATCTTTCTCGATTCCTCTTGGATCAATGAGCAATCACGAAGCAGAATTTACCGCTCTCATTGAAGGGATGAAAATCTGCGTAGAAAAAGGACTGCGATCCGTTTCGTTTCGAACAGATTCACAGGTAGTTGACCGTGCGGCCAATGCAGGATTTGCTAAAAATCCAGCCTTTCAGCATTTTATAAAAGAGATGATCGAGCTTCAAAGCCAGTTTGATTTATTTTTCATTAAGTGGATTCCAAGCAAGGAAAATCAAGTAGCTGATCAGCTCGCTAGAAAAGCGATTCACCTTTCTAAAGGATGAATCGCTTTTTTTCGGTTATGCTAATGTATGAGGTGATACTGATTGGATAAAGAAAATAAAGGTCGTGTCACAAATGGGACAACCCCTCAAGGTGATGCGCAAACAAAAGATAAGCAGCCACTATCTCAGCTCGAAAATAGAGCGAAGAAAAGCAATACAAAAAGATGAACCTTAGAGATCGGCTTAGCTGATCTCTATTTTACTTAATCGATTCACCATCGGTTCAATCCCTTTGATTTGATGGTATCGCAGCATGGCAGCAGCCCGTTCTTGATTGATGTTCACCTTCGTCTCATCAATTGGACAGCTCAGCGGGACATCACATTTGATCTCTGCCAATAGACGAGAAAGCTTCAAATCTTCTAATCCTGCTTGCATTTTCTTTTGCTGGGCAGCCGTTAGTTCATGAACATTTTCTAATAATCCGTCAATGGTTTGATATGTTTGAATAAATTTTAATGCTGTTTTTTCTCCGATTCCTTTGACGCCTGGATAATTGTCACTTGAATCCCCCATAAGTGCTTTCATATCGATCAGCGCCTTTGGAGAGATACCCATTTCCTCTTCAAATAAGGCTTTTGTATAATGTTTATAGTTCCCGATTCCTTTTTGCATTAGAGCAACCGTCACTTGTTCATTCAATATCTGCAGCAAATCTCTGTCCCCAGTTAGGACAGTCACACGTGCTTCATTCTGATAGAGTGCCGCCAGCGTGCCGATACAATCATCTGCCTCAAAGCCCTTTATACCAACGTTTACAATTCCTAGTTCCTCTGTCGCTTCCTTTGCTAAATCGAATTGCGGAATGAGCTCGACAGGTGCCTCTCCTCGATTTGCTTTATAATCTTGAAACAATTCATTTCGGTATGTTTGGCTTCCCATATCCCAGCAACAAACAATATGAGTTGGCTCAAATGTCTGAACAGCAGTTAATAAATGCTTCAAATAGCCATTTACTCCATTCGTCGGGACGCCGTGATCATTTATCATAAAATTTCGATGGACAGCCGTTGCATAAAACGATCTGAACAGAAGCGCCATGCCATCAACAAGCAATACGTGTTTATTCATTCTTATAAACTCCCTTTTCAAAACAATACTCCTATTCTATCATAGAACATCGAATTCGACATAAAAAAGGCGCCTTCTTCTTTTGGAAAAGAAGTGGCACCCGGGGGATTACTTTTGACCGTATTGCATTTTTTTCGATTCTGCTTCTGCGTAGGACGGCATCTCTTTTTGTTTAGGGTGACGCTCATCCTGCTTTTTTGCATGCTGCTTTTTTTCCATCATCATTCCCCTTTCTCGGTTCACTTGTTAAGATGACCCAAAAAGAGAAAGTTACTCTTTACTTCTGTTTTCGTTCGACATACTCCCTGACCATATCAATCGTGACATGCTTACGCAGCGGAACAATTCCGCCTCGTGCAAGCTCATTCATCTTCGTAGTAATTTCATTGATCTCGTCAGTTGTAAATGGTTCGTTTTGCTCACACTTCAAAACAGCAGTCTCTATTGCCTGCTCTCTTTTCTGCTCAAGCGCAAGAAACGATTTGATATGAGCATTCTGTTTTTGTGAATGTGCGGAAATTTCTTCGTGTACGCTCGTCATTTTATCAACTGCTTTCTTTTTTATATAGTGTATCATGACTCAAATGGTTTTCAACTGGTTCTTCCATTCATTTGTTTGCTTGTATACTTGTTCTATCATCGCCTGCTCTTTCGCATCTGTCGTTAAGCTCATGATAAATGTTTGTTTTTGTTCACTCAGCTGCTTAAGCGCTTCTGTTTCATATCTTTCAGTAAAGGTCTTTACCATCATATCGTATCTGCTCTGTAATTCTTCTTTTTCTTTATCTGCCCATTTCGTCGTTAATTGGAAAAGGACATCTCGAATCGCTTCAATAAACGCTGCCTTCCCGTTTTGTTCAAAGAAAGCTTTCGCTGATTTTTGCTTCTTTAAGAGCGGCTCAAACGGCGTCAGGTCCGCTTCCACTTCAATTTGTTTCAGCTCGGCATTCTTCTCATCTGGCGGCGACAGCCGGAGAGAAAAGTAAGGATCTTCTGCACACGCAGCCTGTAACCCTTTCTCCCACTCCTCTTTGAAATATTGAGTGATAAACGATTCCATTCGAATATCAAGCGCTTTTATCTCCTGTACAAATTCAAATTCATAATCCTTTAACGCTTGTTCCAGCGCTTTTTTCAACTCCTGTCTGAAGTCCCCTTGAGATATTCCAGGATAAAAGGCTGTCTTTAACAGATCGTTTGCATAAAGTGACAAGCGCTGAACAATGTGGTACAGCTGTTCGTGCAAGTCCTTTTTCACACTTTCTGTTACTAGCTTAGATCGTTTAATATGGCTCATTTGATCAACGATCGCTTCATAGGATGTGTTTATCTTTTTCTTTTCTGCTTGCTTTTCATCTTCCGACTGATGCAGCGTCTCATGCAGCTTGTCGACTGTTCTACATAATGTACTCGCTTCAAAATACAGCAGCTCAATCGCATCTTTCGTTAATTCTTCCTCAATAAAATAGTCAAGCTGTGTTCTAAGCTGTGCATACTGATTAAAAGGCGACTGACCCTTTCCTTCAATCTCTTCCTTACTGGATACATGATGAAGGTTTGGATGCCGGATGCCTTCTTTTGTGAGCTCATTTTTCACATAGTCAAAGACGGTTTCAAGCTCTGTTTGATCCTTTGCGAGGTCAGCTGCATTGATAATAAAAAACATTTTATCCATGCTAAATGAATCTTTTACAAGCCCGAGTTTACGTAAAAATGACCGGTCTGCTTTTGAGAAAGAATGCTGGTAGTAAGTTAAATAAAGAAGGGCATCAGCATCCTTCATATATTGAAAGGCAATCTCTGTGTGACGTTTATTCATACTGCTGGCGCCTGGTGTATCAACAATCGTCAGTCCTTTATCTGTTAAAGGTGTACTTAAATAGACCGTCACTTCCTTCACCACACAAGAAACAGCCTCTTCTGCCACATATGGCTTTAATTCTTGAAGGGTGACATTAAGCGGTGTTTGTTTTTGAATGGAATCACGGAACTTTTCATGAGCGTTTAAAAAATGGTCAACAATGATGCGGTGATCCTGTTCAAGCTCTCTTTTTTTCAGCGTTCGCTCGAGTTTCGCTTGAAACGTATCTCCCTTTTCTTCTGTTATAGAATAACCGAGAATTTGATCGAGCTCTTCTAATATTTCCTGCTCGGTTTTAAACACCACTTTCACACTTTCATGCGGATGGTCTTCTGTCGGCCGGGTCAGCTTATTGATCGTGGCCGTCGTTGGTGTAGGAGATGATGGCAGCACCTTTCTCCCAACAAGGGCATTGGCAAACGAAGATTTCCCCGAACTAAAAGCACCGAATAAGGCGAGTGTAAATTCCTTTGCTTGCAGCCGCTTTGTTCGTTTTTCAAAGGACTTTCTTTGAGATTGCAGCGCGTTTAATGGCATTAAAATTTGAGAAAGCTGCTCAAACTGGTCAATCGACTGCGCTGTCGGGATATGCTGTGATTGTCGCATTTGATCAAGCTTTATCTGCTGCTGATTTTCTTTTTCGCTTTCTTCCGTATGAGTTGATGCTTGATTCTGATTTAGCTCGTCATGCTGCATCCGGTGTTTTTTCACATAAAACCAATCTTCTTCGATCTGCTCATTTGTTCCGTTTTGCCATATATCCCATACATGCTCAATATCTTTTCTGATTTGATCATTTTTTTCCATGCATTGCTCCAGCGCTTGGAGCTCCTGTGCTGCCTGGGCCCATTTATCTTGCTGCTTTCCCTTTTCATTCAGGAGCTGGGTTTTCAGCATCTCGGTCATTTGTTCAATCAATGGTATTGCTTTCTGTTTCGTCTGTCTTTTCAGTGCTTCACCAGCATCTTTTGCATATTGCAAAACGTATTCATTTGAAAATGTCGCACCGTGATGGATCACGTTTTCAAGCAGTGATTCTTCTACAGGCGTTTCAAACGCCATCACTTGATTTAATAATTCTTCACCAAGCTGATGCTTCTTGACTTCTTTTTTGAGCAGTTCAGCAATATGCCAGTCTACTTCTGCTTTCATTCTTGCTTTGACATCTGCTAAGAACTCGTTCGCCCGCTTTTCTTTTTCCTGCTCGGTTTTATTTTTCGCGAACAGCAGTCCTACCTTAAAGCCAGGTGCTTTCGATTCAATATAATCACTTGCGAGCTCCCTCATTTTAAATGGGGTTAGATTTGCATTTTTTAAAATGTTCTCGACTTCAGAAGACACTTCATCTTCTAACTGTTTTGCTCCATTTTCAATGAAGCTGCTTTTCGCTTCGAGTTCCTTCACTTCTTTTCTTTTTTCTTGAAGCTGTAAATCCAGACCCTCTTCCTGCAGCTCTTCTTTTAATGAGTCAATATGTTCTTTTAAGACGTGCTCTATTTTCTGCTCGGTATAAGCGCGAAGCGATGCTTTCGGCAATGTTTGTAATTCTTGCAGTTTCTCGATTAAACGAATCATTTCGTTTCTTGGATGCGCCTCATCGGTTACAGATGTAAAGTATAGGTGTTCTTCTTCAATGCCTTCTTTTTGAAGCATATCAACTACTTGATTTTTGTAGTCTTCAAACGCTGTCTCATGCTCATCATGTCGATCGACTTGATTTACGATGAAATAAAGATTTGGCACTTTCTCTTTAATGGAGCGAATGAAACGAATGTTTTCCTCCGAATGAACATGGTTGTAATGAACGACATAAAAAAGAGCATCTGCTTGATGAAGAATAGACGCAGCAGATAAAAAGTGAGCATGATCCGTTGAATCAATTCCGGGTGTATCAATCACTGCCACATTTTCTTCCAGTCCTCTATAGTCCCCGCTAATTTCCACCATTTCAATCTGTTCTCCATCCTTACAAAAACGCTGAACTGCTTCTTTATCATAAGAACCGCTCATTTTTGCAAAACGGCCATCTGAGGTGTGAAGCTTTACTTCACTCTCCCCTTTCCTCACGACGACCAAGTTTGCACTTGTTGGAATTGGACTCGTTGGCAGGATGTGATCATGAAGCAGATGATTCACAAGTGATGACTTTCCAGCTGAATAGTGGCCGGTAAATGCGATATACACTTCTTCTTCTGCTTCCTTTTTGATAATCGATGCAAGTTTGGCTGCGCGTTCATGATCATCCCTTTTGAGAAGGCTTTGATATAAAGCACCTGTAGTTTGAACGAGCGAATCTCGAATAGACAAGTCTTCCATGACGATAAACCCCTTTGTTTTTAGAAAAGTCAGTTATGTATGTGATACCATTTTACACAAAATGAAGAGATTTTTCTTCTGATCTGAGGAAATAAAAAAAATCTGCTGCCCGATCAGTCGCAATTGACTGCGATCAGGAAGCAGATTTTTTAGAAACACCTTTTAATACGAAGCCAATTAATAGGCTGTATACACAGACCGTACCGAGTAAGAAAACCATTGTCATGTGATCACCGTCCATCCTTCGTGATTGAGAATGCTTATCATTAATGAAAGTGTATCACAATTGATAATGATTTTCAATATTAATTTAACAAATACTGATTGAGCGCTTTCTCTTCTGTTTGAATTCTCACGGCCATCATCCATGCATTTAAACATGTGAACAAAATGGCGGTAAAATAGGCATTAAACAAAAGCGGGATCAGCATAAGCTCAATTGCCACCACTACATAGTTAGGATGCTTTAACCAGCGATAAGGTCCTTTTTTCACCATCATCGCATTTGGTACAACTAAAATCTTTGTATTCCAATACGTCCCAAGAGAACATAATGCCCAGTATCGAATCACCTGTGTGGCCAGCAGGAAAACGAGAAGCACAAGAAAATAGCGCGACGGCGTCTTGTTTAACCCCCATACCTCAACCATGAGTGAGAGAAAAAAGCCCGCATGCATTGCGACCATATAACGATAATGACTAGCACCAAATTCTATGGCACCGATCGCTTTTACTTTCTTTTCATTTCTTTTAGCCACAAGCATTTCAATAAGCCGCTGACAAACGAAGAAACCAATGACGAGCCAAATGATCATGATAAGACCTCCTCCCATTTCATGAGCAGCAGCTCTGAGGAAAAGCCCGGACCAAGCGCTCCGCAAAGACCCATATCTCCCGCTTCAGCAGATTGATGTTCAAGATAATGTTTGATCACATACAAAACTGTGGCAGAGGACATATTTCCGTGTTGTTTAAGTACTTCTTTTGATGAAAAAAGTTGATTCTCTTGTAAGGATAGACTTTCAATATAGGCGTCAATCACTTTTTTTCCTCCAGGATGAGCAAGAAAAACTGATAGATCTTCTGCCGAATACCCTTGCTGCTCTAAAAATTGATCGACTTGCTCCTTTAACCAGCCTGAGATAATGGAAGGGATGTCACGGGAGAAAATAACCCGAAAGCCGTCACTTGTAAATTCCCAGCCCATCACATCCTCAGACTCTTTCATTGTCACGGATTGTGTACCAATCACTTTAGGGACTGTTTTGAGATGGGTATATTCTGATACACCTTTTTCTCCAGTTAAGAGTACCGCGGCTGTCCCGTCTCCGAACAAAGATGTCCCGATTAAATTGCTTTTAGATTGATCTTGCGGCTGGAAAGTTAAACTGCACAGTTCACAGGCGACAACCAGAACCTTTGCTTCTGGAAATGCCCTTATGTATTCGTAAGCCCGGGACAACCCTGCCGCTCCGCCCCCGCACCCTAATCCCCAGATCGGTACTCGTTTCGTATAAGGCGAAAAAGGAAGAACATTCATCAGTTTTGCATCAAGACTTGGTGTCGAAAGTCCGGTGCTTGAAATAAAAAACAATGCATCGATCTCTTCAAACGGAATCGGTTTTTTCAGGAACGCCTTCTCATGAAGACAGTGTATGACCGCTTCTTTTGCATGAGCCAATGCTTTTTCCAAATAGAGATTGTTTTTCTCCTCAAAAGAGTGGTGCGTCTGATACCATTCAATTGGCTGCACAAACTGTCTGCTCTCGATTTCTCCGTTTTGAAAAGCTCTGAGCAGCCGGTCGATATCTTTAAACGATCGTTTAAATTGGGATCTAGCAAAAGCAGCCGCCTTTTTCTGATCCACATGATGTTTTGGCAGACTCGTTCCAACAGAAAGAATGTACGCCATCGGCTTCACCTCTTTTTCCGATTAATATCCCCTATCGAAAAAAGGATATACATGCCAAAACGTCACAATTCAGTCAAAATATTTTCCTCTGGCTAACTTTTTGTCTTGACGACAATTGATAAATATTGGATAATATAGGTGAAAACATGATGTAGTTTTCCTCCTTCACAGGTTCGTTCTAAGCCAAGCGAACCTGCTTTTTTATGCAAAAAAACACCTCTAAAAGAGAAGTGTTCAGACCGTAGAACCCCCCCTTTACTTTAAATAAAAGTGGGGTTTTCACTATAATTATAAAGGGTTTACGCTGGACATAGTGTTTTCCATGTATGATTTTGACTTTGTGTACAGTTATCTAGAAAAGAACAAGTTTTACAAACCTCTGAACCGGACACATATTGTTTAAATCCTTCTCTAGTCCGTTGTACGGTAAGAGAGAATTTGCCGATATGGGCACAATATGCGTCCATACACGCATTCATTCTTTTTAAATTAATCTGCTGCTATTCTCGGACGAATGTAAGGCTTGACAGGTTTATCTCTTGATCTATAAAAAGTTAGCTCTGATTCAGTTGTACTGACTTTGATTTCTTTTGTTTCTTCTTTATTTTGTAGTGGTAAGAACTTTTCTCTATGATTTTTGAGATTAATCGCCTCTGTCTCCACTTTCCACATGAGCACCCTTTTTTCAATGAAATCGTCATTATACAACACTTTCATAAGGAATCTCCCTTTCGCTTCGAATTAATGGTCAAATCTGCTGCTATCTTAGCGTATAAATATTAACGTTTCGATCATTATTCGGAATGATTTTATTTAAACATGAATGGATCACCTTTTTTTGCTGATCAACACAAAGTAACAACCATATAAAAAGGATTTTTCCCACTATATACTTAATCAATATGAGTACCAAGAAAACAGTGAAAAAAAAAGGATCTACAACATGGTTCGGCTCTAAATTTAATTGACTGGAGTGATTGTAATGAAAAAGGTTTCCAAAAAAAAGACACCCTACAACACGATACTTCTCTCAAAGGTAATTGGTTTAGTGCTTCTTACACTGTTTCTCTTTTTTATCTGGGATATGTCTAAACCCCATTTGCAGGCGACAAATGGGCAAGCAAAAAATGTTGCCAGCAGTGACTTCCGTGACACAAGCATCAGTCTGAAAGCAAAAGATCAGTCTACAAGGACATTGGACACACATTTTAAGACCAATCCAAACCAACAGGCAACGAATAAAACGGTCTTTTTAACATTTGATGATGGTCCTTCTGCTACATCAAATCAGCTGTTAAATGTATTAAAAGCACATCACGTGAAGGCGACGTTCTTCATGCTTGGACCGCAAATCCAAGCACACCAATCAGCTGTGAAAAGACTTTATCAAGAAGGACATCAATTAGGGCTTCATGGCATGACGCATGATATAAACCTCTTTTATCAGAACAGCGAGTCTCCCGCAAATGAAATGAGAGAAGCTCAGCGTATTCTTGCCTCTGTTACAGGCGTCTACAGCCGTCTTGTAAGAACCCCCTTTGGCAGTGTTCCAAATTTAACATATCATCAAAAAGTACGTTTAAACCAAAATGGCTTTATTTACTGGGACTGGACGATTGATAGCCTTGACTGGAGATATAAAAACTCACAATATGTTCCAGAGGTATTGAATCAATTGCAAATGTTTGAGAAAAATAAACCATGGGAACCAAAAGTAATATTAATGCATGATCAACCCTCTACCACAAACTATTTAGATAGTCTGATTATACAGCTAAAAGCAAGGGGCTATACATTTGCAGTCATTAACGAAACAATGCCGCCGGTACAACATGAATAGTGCTAATCACAAAAAGCCCGTATCCAAAAGATGCGGGCTTTCAGCTTGTAGACAAACCCTCACACGCTCCTTCCTAGGATCCTAGGACTTCAAAGGTTTTTTATCAAGCTAAAAAGAAGACAAAGAGCTAAAATAAAAGGTCAGTTTAGCTCTTTGTCCATCATCTGAACCCTTCTCCAAGAGAGGGGTTTACATAACAGATTGCTTAGGTTCTTCTGCCAGGTCATGCCCGGCTTCTTTTTTAAAAGGAATCATGTGATAAATAATATGAAGCAAAATAGCGGTAAAGCTTCCGGCCACAATGCCGTTACTTGTTAATAATTTAATCGATTCTGGCAGATGCTCAAACATTTGCGGTACGACAGTAACTCCTAAGCCGATTCCCACGGAGCAAGCGACGATCAGCAAGTTCTCCTGCTTTGCAAAGTCCACGCGCGAGAGCATTTTAATACCGTATGCAATGACCATGCCAAACATGGCAACCATTGCACCGCCAAGAACTGATTTTGGAATAATCGTCGTAAAGGCAGCGATTTTAGGAAAAAGACCAAATAACATGAGCAATGCCCCTGTGACGACAATGACTTGGTTTTTCTTGACGCCTGTTAACTGGATCAATCCAACGTTTTGCGAGTAGGCTGTGTATGGAAAAGCATTGAAGATTCCGCCTAATAACACAGCAATCCCCTCTGCCCGATAGCCTTTAGCCAAATCCTTCTCTTTTAATGACCGGTTTGTTAAATCACCTAATGCAAAATAAACGCCTGTTGATTCAACTAATGACACAATCGCAACTAACGTCATGGTCATGATCGGTGCAAATTCAAAGGTCGGCATCCCAAAATAAAATGGCTCAATCATACGGAAAACCTGAGCGTTTGCCACCTCAGCTGTTTCCACTTTCCCCATAAACGCAGCAACTGCTGTCCCAAGAAGAATACCGATTAAAATGGCGATCGCCTTCATAAATCCTTTCGTGAATCGATAGAGCAGTACAATGATAAACAGTACAAGGAAAGCGAGTCCTAGATTTTCAAAAGAACCATAGTCTGCACTTCCTTCTCCTCCTGCCATATTGTTCATCGCTACAGGAATGAGGGTGATACCAATAATGGTGACGACAGAGCCTGTTACAACAGGCGGGAAAAATTTCACAAGCTTTCCAAAGAAAAATGAAAGAAGAATGATAATACATCCTGAAGCGATAATACTTCCATAGATAGACGAAATTCCATACTTAGAGCCAATCGCAATCATAGGCGAAACCGCAGTAAATGTACAGCCTAATACAACAGGCAGACCAATCCCAAAGAAGCGGTTTTTCCATACTTGAAGCAATGTGGCAGCCCCGCACATGAAAATATCCGCCGAGATTAAGTAAGTCAGCTGTGCAGGCGTGAGCCCGAGCGCATCTCCAACAATGAGCGGTACAAGAACAGCACCGGCATACATCGCCAGCACATGCTGAATACCCAGTGAGAGCGTTTTGACTTTTTTAGCGGCACTCATGATTGTACCTCCCGTACAAACGTGACTTTCCCTTCCTCAAGTGATTCAATACGTGCGAGCGACTCAACGCGGTAGCCCATTTGCACAAGCGCATTTCTTCCAGGCTGGAATGATTTTTCAATGACAATGCCAAATCCGGCTACTTTCGCCTTCGCCTGCTTTGCAATCGCAGCAAGTCCTTTCGCAGCTTCACCATTCGCTAAAAAGTCATCGATGATTAACACACAATCATTTTCACTAAGATGCGTATTTGAGACAGCAATCGTGCTTTCTACTTTTTTTGTAAAAGAGTACACACTGGCTGTTAACAGGTTATCCGTTAATGTGAGTGATTGACGTTTTCTTGCAAACACAACAGGTACTTGAAGAGCAAGTCCAGCCATCACAGCAGGTGCGATGCCAGAAGATTCAATTGTGATGATTTTTGTAATGCCATCATGCTTAAATAATCTAGCGAACTCTTGTCCGATCTCATGCATTAACACAGGATCAATTTGATGATTTAAAAAAGCATCTACCTTTAACACTTGATTTGACAGAACGATTCCTTCGTTCTCAATTTTTTGACGTAACAATTCCATCATTCTTCCCCCTAGCATATTGGCAAACATTCGATTTTTTGCATAAAAAAAGCATTGCTGTCCATGAGGAGCAAGCAATGCGAAAACGATCAACGATCTTCAGCTCAAAACAAGAGCTGTTTCATTTTGCTCACTCATAGTCGGATCGTATCGGTGTCCGGTAGAAACTTGCGTGCCATCATCACGCGATTATATGAGTGTTATAGTGTTCAAATTATAACAAGATTTCAGACGCTTGGAAAGCACTTTTCTAGAAAAATACCGAACTTAAATAATAGATCAGAACAAAATGTTCGTTTTTAGAATATTCAAGCATCAAAAAAGCACCCCTCTCATGAAAGGGTGCCCTTCTTTTATGATAAATACAGTTTCGTATATTTATCCGTTAAGTAGTCGATTAAATATTGAACATTTAATTCTTCGCCTGTTGCATCTTGAATGATTTCAGATGGCTTTTTCCGTTTACCATGCTGGTGAACATGTTCCGTCAGCCATTCTTTTATCGGTGCAAAAGACCCAGTTTGAATGAGCTCATCAAAATTTGGTAAATCTTTGATCATTTGCTGCTTTAATTGCGCTGCATACATATAACCAAGGGCATATGAAGGGAAATAGCCAAAGCTTCCATCAGACCAGTGAACATCCTGCAAGATACCGAGTGCATCATTAGGAGGCGTAATACCAAGATACGCTTGATATTTTTCATTCCAAAGTGCAGGCAGATCTTCAACTGCTACTTCTTCATTGAAAATCGCTTTCTCAATTTCATAGCGGATGATAATGTGAAGCGGATATGTCAGTTCATCGGCTTCAATTCGAATGTAAGTCGGCTTCGATTCATTCACTGCATGCACAAAGTCTTCTAAAGAAACATCTTTAAATTGCTCAGGTGAAGCTTCTTGCAGCTTTTGATAATACGTTTTCCAGAAATCTTCGTGTCTGCCGATAAAGTTCTCAAAGAAAAGAGACTGTGATTCATGGATACCCATCGAAGTCCCATCACATAAAAGTGTTCCGCTCAGTGCTTCATCAATGTTTTGCTCATAAATCGCATGACCACATTCATGAATCGTGCCAAAGATCGCCATTCGAAAATCATGCTCATCATAACGGGTCGTCACACGTACGTCACCTCTGCTTAACGTTACAGCAAAAGGATGGACTGTTGTATCAAGGCGGCCTGCGTCAAAGTCATATCCTAGTTCTTTTAAGAAAAAGAGACTCAATTCCTTTTGTTTATCGATTGGGAAGCTTTTCGATAAAAATGAAGTATCCGGCTTATTAGGTGAGGCTTCGATTTTTTTCACTAGAGGAACAATAGCGTCACGAAGTGCACCAAATTTTTGATCAAGCTGTTCAACCGTCATATCTGGTTCATAGTTATTGAGCAGCACATCATAAGGCGTTTTTTTCACGCCCCAATATTGGATGAAACGCTTGTTAAAGTCGATAAGCTGTTTTAAGTATGGTGCAAAGAGTGAAAAGTCTGATTTCTCCCTTGCTTCTACCCATACATGCTCCGCTTTTGATTGCAAAATCGAGTATTCTTTAAATTCTTCTTTCGGAATTTTACTGTTTTCATCATACTCTTTTTGTGATAATTCGAGCGCCTTCTGTGTATCTTTTGACAGCTCATCTCGATGTTTGTTTAATGCGAGAAGAAGATCTCTCATTTCATCAGAAGTCTTCATATTAAAAATATCACTTGATAATTGACCGATCGTTTCAGCTCTAAAATCCGCACTTTTTTTAGGTGCTTGTGTTCTAGAGTCCCAATAAAGTAAATGGAGCGCCTCTGTATAATGGGCGATTTTCCCTAGTAATTGATAAAACGCTTTCTCAGTTGCTTCAAGACTCATGCGTTTGTTCCCCCAATCAATAAAATATGTATGTACGTTTCAAGGCTACTTCAATGAATGTTCTTTTGTCAATGAAAAAGGAGGATACACCGTGGTATCCTCCTCATTTGCAAGCTTTCACCTATTTAAGATGTGATGATGGGCTTCACTGGCAGGACAGATTCAATTTTACTTTGAAGCTTAGTATCTTCCTGACGATCAAAGTAAATATGAATGCTTCCTGCGTCTTGGCTTGTCCGGATCAGTCTTCCGATCCCTTGGCGTAAGCGAAGCAGCATATACGGAAGGTCAACTTCAGCATGTGCATCCTTTGCTTCATTCCGTTTCGCTTCAAATACTGGATCATGCGGCGGATAAGGAAGTCCCCAGATGATCACATTCGTTAATGATTCACCTGGAATATCAAGCCCTTCCCACAGATGAACTGAGCATAACACGGATGTTTCATCAGCTTGGAACTTTTGAACAATCGTGCTGATTTCCTCGTCTCCCTCAAAATATACGTCAAACGGCAGTGATTCATTTGCTGCTTCAAGTTGTTTTCTAAAGAAATGAAGTTCATCAAATGAAGGGAAGAGAATCAGAGATCGTCCTCCATTTTCTTTCAGCTGAGTGATCACTTGCTGTGCTTTTGCCTCTTGCTCAGCGAGCTGCTGAATTCCATGGAAATAAATCTTCATTTGTTCATCGTAATCATACGGCGAAGCGACACTCATTGATAAGTAATCTTTAATCCCAAGACTTTCAGCTAAATAATCAAAGGATTGATTCTCAGACAATGTAGCGGAAGAGAAAATATATGGTCTTTTTTGCGAGAATACTTTTTCGCCAAGTACCTCTGCGACCGTCTTCGGCATCACAACAAATGTTGTATCTAATTCCTGTTTTTCCAGCCAGCTAATGGCATTTTTTTGATAAAGCGATAAAGAATACGCCATTTGTTCAATGTATTCTTCCACAACAGATAATTCGTATTGATCGATCGTATACATCTCAGATTCAAACACGAGCGCTTCTCCGATTTTTTCAAGCAAGTCACACAATTCACTTGCAGAACGCTTCACCTCATCGACACGCCCAATTTCAAGCCGGTGCGAGCCTTTGACTTCTTTGGCATGCGTTTTTAAGAGATAAAAGAACTCATCGTTTGTTGCAAGTGCATCTTCAACAAGCTCTGCAAATTCTTCGCGTATGTCGTTTTGCAAAAGACGTTCCAAAAATGTTTCGAGCGTTGATTGCTTCACTCGGTACGTTAACGCTTTTTGTGCGGCAAACTCGAGCAGATGTCCCTCATCAAATACGACGGAGCTATGCTCAGGAAGCAGCGGAAGCTGACCCTCACGTTTCCGGGATTCCTTCGTCCACACATGCTCCATGTAAAAATCATGTGAACAGATGATGAGATCTGTCGCTTTCCGGTAATGATCTCTTGATAAATTCAGACCGCAGCGATGACGCATATCGCACGTCAGGCAGTCCTGAAACGAGTCATAGCCAATTCGTGACCATTCATCATTTGATAATTCTGGATACTCTTTTCGATCGCCATACGGATAAAAGGTTTGCATGCCATGTGATTCATGAACAAATGAAGGCAGTGATTCATAAATATCGAGCCACTTTTCATCATCTTCACGCTGCATCGTTTTCTCCAGCTTTTTTAAGCATAAATATTGATCATGCGATTTACTTAATCTCGCATCTATTTGAATATCAAGGTGATTGGCAATTTTATAGATATCACCTTCTTGTTTAACGAGCTGTTCAATTAACGTTTCGTCTGCACATGCAATAATCGCAGGCTTCCCTGTATACCTTGCATATGTGACGGCAAATAATAGATAGACGATGGTTTTGCCTGTGCCTACCCCAGCTTCGGCAAACATCACACTTTTTTCTTTAAAGGCTCTTTCTAGTTGAAAAGCCATAAATATTTGTTCATCTCGAAGATCAAAGCCCTTTTCTGGCAAAATGTCATAAAACACATCACCAATCCAGTTGCCCAGTTCTTCGTAAAAATTGTGTTCTTTTGATAATGAAAAAGGCAAACGAGATGCTGTCACCTGCTTCAACCCCCAACTTTTGAATCATTCAGACATTCAATAGTACCATTTACGCTGGGGAAAAACAATCTTTTTTTATGAGCGCAGGCGATGCTGATAGCTTTCCTTCATTAAAAATGCATGCTCAGAACGTTCTATGTATGCCTGAGCCAGCGCTAAATCTTCGATGGCTGCCGTAAGCTGAGCAGATTGTCCACCTTCATGCCCTTCAATTTCTTGAGCAGTCGAAGCGAGTGCTTTTTGGATTAACTGAATTTGATCATAATGAATCATGAAGACACCTCTTTTTTTAAAATCAAGTTCAGTTTATTCCGTCTCGCCGAGTGTTATACCTTTTCAGCATAAAAAAGCCGCACCTTCTTTCGGTGCGGCTCTTTATTACGATTCGGTTGGTTGCTTTCTAGGCGGGCGTTTTCCCCAATATTGATAATAGTCTGTTTTGATAAATCCGTTAAACAGTTTTCTCTTTTTCGTCGCTTTTCTTCCGAAGCACTCTTCGAATTTTTCGTGTGACGTTAAGATGTAAATGGACCATGTATCTAGGTTCTTAAACGCTTCACCCATTCCTTGATACATTTTTTCAACTGCTGGTTTATCACTCAGTCGTTCACCATAAGGAGGATTTCCGACAATCACACCGTACTCTTCTTTTGTTTGAAAGTCTTTTACTTGCATTTGTTTAAACTCAATCAGTTCACTCAGTCCTGCTTCTTCTGCATTCATTTTTGCGATATCTACCATACGATGGTCGATGTCACTTGCAATAATGCGGAGCGGCTGATCATAGTTTGCTTTTTCTTCTACTTCCACACGCGCTTTGTTCCATACGTCTTCACCGATCCATTCCCATGATTCAGACGCAAAATCCCGGTTAAATCCTGGGGCAATATTTTGTCCTATCATCGCTGCTTCAATGGCGATTGTTCCTGATCCGCAGAAAGGATCAACAAACGGACGGTCAGGTGTCCAGTTCGTTAATAAGACGAGCGCAGCAGCAAGCGTTTCTTTAATAGGTGCTCCGCCTTGATCCATGCGGTATCCGCGTTTATGAAGACCTACACCAGATGTATCAAGCGTAAGAACCGCTTTATCTTTTAAAAGAGCGATCTCGATTTTATATTCAGGTCCCGTTTCTTCAAGCCATTCAGACTGAATATTGTAGGAGGATTTAAGCTTTTGCGCAATGGCTTTTTTGACGATGCGCTGGCAGTCCGGCACACTGGCAAGCTGAGATTTAACAGATTTCCCGATGACAGGAAACGTACTGTTTTTTGGTAAAAAAGCGGCCCAGTCAATCGCTTTCGTCCGTTCAAAAAGCTCATCAAATGTTTTAGCCGAAAATTCAGCAACTTGTACCTTGATCCGGTCTGCTGTACGCAGCCAAAGGTTTGCACGGCAAATCGCAAGAGCATCCCCCTTGAAAATCACTTTTCCGTTGTCGACTGTGCACTCATAGCCAAGGTCTCTTACTTCTTTTGCAACAATTGCTTCAATTCCCATTGGAGCTGTTGCGATGAGTGTATAGGTTTTCATTGATTTATCACCTGTTTTCTCGTCCTTTTATGTATTCAAGATAAAAGCTCTCCATATGTTGAAATAGGAGAGCTTTGTTTCATCATGTTTATTATAACGGATATAACGTTCTGTAAGCCATGTTTTGTTCCATCGTACTGCAAACGGCAAATGCCTCGTACTCAGGTGGTAATCATCTATCTACAGAATTCTCTGTCCTTCTCTCCGTTTGGTTCCTTTGAGAAAGTTCCCCTACCAAGTTTGGGTTTCTCGCTCGAGGGGTTTACCGCGTTCCACTCTCACCATTTCTAGTGAGACTTCGTCACTGTGGCACTTTCAAGGATACTTTGCCATATCCTAAAAAGGACGTAGGCATTTTTCCTGCCGTCAGCCTTTCCCAGGCTGCCCTGGCTTATTTTTTCGCCAGGCACGAACACTACGGGCATCTCAGCACCGTGCGAGCATGGACTTTCCTCTGCAATGCCCTAAATAGCATTACAGCGATTACCCGAACGTTAATCAATAAGCGTTATTATAAACGACAATGACATCTGACACAAGCTTTTTCAGCAACACTCAATCATAAAGTTTGCTGCCGAAAACGTGTTTCTCAAGGTTCGATAGTCTTTTTAAAATATCAAAGTTTGTTGTATTAGACTGTGCAGGCTGTCTTTTCCCTTGTTCAACAGCTTCTTCAAGCTGTTTTGACAAGTGGAGGTTTTCTTGTTGAAGTTTTTCAATTTCTTGGTTGAATGTCTCATAGTCTTTAATGACCATATCTAAAAATTTATCGACTTCTTCTTGTTTGTACCCTCTGACACCTGTTTTAAATTCTTTTTCTAAAATTTCTTTCGCAGAAAGCTTTACTTTATCAGCAAGCATCTTTTTCACCTCATATCGTGAATTCATAGTATATTTTTTCAGAAATACGTGACGTTGTCAAATTTTCTCTTGCTTTTAATCAAAAAACGGATCTTCCGCCTCAACCTGCGCTCTTAGATCATCCATCGTGATGTACATAATCGGGTAATCGGTATAGGCTTCCGCCTCCCTGATCATATACTTCGGCGATCCCTCATGCTCGGGATCATATAAGACGAGAAGACCATCTGTTTTTTCAATAAAAAAGCGGTTCTTTTGTTTAAATTGTGCCGGACTTTCGTACGGTCTATGCGTGACACTTTCTACAAAATCGGCCTGTGCAAGAATTCCTTCATACAACTCTTTGTTTTGTTCATTCCAGCGCTCTTCCTGTTCATAAAATGGCGTAATGACTGCAAGTTTTAACGCTGGATATTCCTCCTGAAGCTCAAACACCACTTCGGCTGTCCAAATTTCTGCCCCAAGCTGGCCTGAGATGAGAACCCATTCCAGACCTTCTTCGATAAGGGCTGTCAGCCTTTTTTGAAGCTCCGCTTTTATGTATTGAAGTGCAGGCTCGTCTTGTTTGAATATCCCAAGCTCAAAGGGCTTGTACCCTGTGACAGCAATAATTTTCATTTTTTCACCTGCTTTTAAAAAATGGGACTTATAAAAGTCCCATTCACTTTATCTGTTACAGCAAGGTCCACCGCAGTTAAAGTGTTGATGTGTTGTCGGGTCCACCTGAGAAAACGTATGCGGGAAGTAGTGAACATGTTTGAAATTATGGTGGTGAACATTTGTCACATGCTGCGGGTGGATATGCGGCACAATTGTTGTTGACTCGCTGTGTGTACAGCAATGATTCGTCGGATGAACAATTGGCTGTGTAACATTCGGATGGCAATGATGGTGATGATGGTACATGTAGCATTCCCCTCTCCTTTATTTTCTTACATTAACAATGTATGAATTAAGAGGTGTACATGTACTAATGCATTAACCTATTTTAAAAGTTGGCAAGAAAAATATCTTTATAGTTTGAAAACACAAAAGCGACCAAAATGACCACAAGAAAAAACAAGTAGAAAAGACCCTTATACATGCTATACGCTCCTCATTCAATATCTAACGTTATTTTACAGGATTCGCGGACTTTCTACAATAAAAGTGCTAAACAATTTTTATTTTCGGCCGAGAGCCGAACGTTGTCATTTTTTGCGCTTTCCCGGGTAATATTATTTCATTGCCCAGCTTTTCTCAATAGCCGTTTTTTTCGTTTCTCAAGCTCTTTCGTGTCTCGCTCGCTTAACGATGAGAAAGATAATAAAGATTCCGTGATGGAAAGAGCTGACCTTGCATCTTTTTGGCGATGCTCTTTACACTTCGCAAGCTCTATACCCGCTTTTAAAGCTAAATGAACATCACTTGATTCAAATAATGTTTCCCAAATTCGAACTGCTTCATCCCACTCGTTTTGCCGTTTATATTGTAAGGAGAGATCAAAAGCCGCCTGATTGGCATGTTCAAAATCAGCACCTGTTAATTCCCGCAAATGCTTTGTAGCTTCCTGTACATCACGATGCGCAAGATGCCACCTAGCCAGTGCGTATTTCTCATCGTGCTCTTTTACCGCATCCATAGATAGAATTTTTTTGGATAGATGAATGTAGAGGCTGATTAACGAAAGGACGTCTAATTCATTATGAGTCAAAATCCCTTCAATGAGCTTCGGATTTTGTTCCTTTAAAAAGTGAAAATAGATCATCGGTGCCAAAAAACCCGGTGTGTCTCCTTCCCGGTGAACGTGCAGCTCTTCTTTTTCAACTACAGACAGCGCCATTCGTTCATATTTATGCTTCCACAACCGTCTTGACCCATGCAGAAGATCAAAGTGGCCAAACTCTGGAAGAGCAGGGATTTGATCTCGCAGCAAAGTATGTCTCGTTTTCACTTGCGGCCAATCGAATGATTTTCCATTATATGTAACGAGCGATTCTACGTTCACTTCATCGAGAAAGCTTTTATAAAGAGCCGCTTCATTTCCCGGATTTGTGAGCAGGTGCTGTTTCACCACTACTTTGTCAGCAAAGACCCGCGCATGTCCTAGCAAGAAGATCATATTTCCCGTTCCGCCAGATAATCCAGTTGTTTCTGTATCAAAGAAAAACAGTTCATGCGGCTTGTAACCTTTAGCCGATAGAGAATGCTGGATGCTGCTTTTGTTCCATGCCTCGATGATCTTTGGCAGTTCCGCAAACGAGTAGAGTCCATGCTTATCATCTAATGAATAGGTGACTTCTCGAATGAGACAAAAAGAATCCTCAAAGTGATAAGGAGCTGCTCCCAATTGCTCCCATTCCTTTAAAAATGGAATGTTATCGGCCGTCACAGGCTGAGGTTGCCCTTCCAATGCTTTTTGCCGTTTTTCGTTTGGCTGGTTGTGCGATAGGTGCTTCTTCATTCGATTTAATTTCCCTTTTAAAGACATGAGTAGGTATCTTCCTCCTTCCCCTTAAAATACAGACATCAATTCAACAATGCTGCTTTTTCCGCTCACCTCTTTCATTTCCATGCCAATGCAGGATGGACAGCCGTTCTCACAGCGGCACCGCTCTATCAGCTGAATGGCTGCACCTGCTATTTCATCGAAACGAGCTTGGACTTCTTTGCTTAAACCGATTCCGCCAGGGTAGTGGTCATATAAAAAGACTGTCGGTTTACCGGTATGTGCCGCTTTAATTTGTGAAACAACATGAATATCTGAGCGGTCACACATCACAAAAGCAGGTACAATGTGCTGAAGAACATTTGCGATGCCAAGCAGCAGCTGTTCAAGTGTCTTCTCTTCAAATCTCCGCTCTGCCTCGTGTAATTCAAACCAAGCCGCACTCGTATGAATTTCTTCTTCAGGTAGGTGAATTGGACCAGAGCCGATATTTTCACCAGTACTGAGCCGGATTTTTTTGAAAATTGTTGGCATTGCGTTGACAGTCACATCACCGTAGTGAACAGATACTGCTTCTTTCTCTGTTGTCTGATCGATTTCCAGTACCTTGAGCTGAACAGCTAAATTCGCATCTGTATAGTATTCTACATCTACTTGTTTCACATAAGCCTTCAAATGCTCGTAATCTAGCTTTTCTACTTGATACTGAACCCCTTCATGTAAATAAATCGCCTCATCATGAAGCAGTGTCATTGCACTGAATCGATCCATCTCTCCAATAATCCGAACATTCGCTACGTCGGATTGATCCACAATTACCACATTTTCTTGGCTTGCAGACCGCAGGCTGATGCCATGCGCTGGGAACGATTGATCTGACCAATAATACCGGTTCCCGCTAAAATGAAGAACCCCTTCCTCATGTAAGTATTGCAAAATGTCCTCTACTTCCATCCCGCCAAACTGTTCATCCGTCCGAAATGGCAGCTCGTAGGAAGCACATTTTAGATGATCCACTAAAATAATGAGATTTTCAGGATTGATTCTGGCTGCTTCAGGCGGTCTATTAAAGAAATATTCAGGGTGTCGGACAATATATTGATCAAGGGGTGAGGAACTTGCCACCATGATAATGAGCGCCTCCTCATGACGCCTTCCAGCACGTCCTGCCTGCTGCCATGTACTTGCTACACTGCCAGGATACCCCGTCATAATGCATACCTTTAGCTGACCTATATCTACCCCTAATTCTAGTGCGTTCGTGCTCACGACACCTAGAATGTCTCCTTCTCTTAACCCCTTTTCAATCACGCGCCGCTCTTTTGGCAAATAGCCTCCGCGATACCCGCGAATCGATTTTGGACCAATTTCTTTTTTCACAAGCTCTTGAATATGACTTAAAATCACTTCTACTCGTACTCTGCTTCTAGCAAAAACGATCGTTTGAATTTTTTCTTTTAAAAATGTTTTAGCCAATTGGTTGACGACAGTGGCAGCGCTTTGTCTAATATTTAATGGTTTATTCACCACCGGCGGGTTATAAAACACAAAATTCTTTTTACCGCTAGGCGCTCCGTTTCGTTCAATAAGATGCACTTTGCTCCCTGTGAGCTGCTGCGCCAGCTCTTTTGGATTTGCAATCGTTGCGGAAGTACAAATGAAAATCGGATCACTTCCATAAAATGCACAAATACGTTTTAACCTGCGAATCACATTAGCCACATGACTGCCAAAAACGCCTCGATATGTATGAAGCTCATCAATGACAATATACTTCAAATTCTCAAATAAACTGACCCATTTCGTATGATGAGGCAAAATAGCTGAATGCAGCATATCTGGGTTTGTGATGACAATATGTCCTGCTTGTCTGACTCGCTGCCGAATGGCCGGGGAGGTGTCCCCGTCATATGTTTCACTATGGATCGGAACATCCATCTCGTGGATGATCTCGTTAAGTTCACTCTTTTGATCCTGTGCGAGCGCTTTTGTTGGAAATAAATAAAGAGAGCGGTTTGTCTGGTCTTCTGCAATCGACTGAAGAACAGGCAGATTGTAGCAAAGCGTTTTACCTGAAGCTGTTGGTGTAACCGTTACTACATGCTCACCATTCATTACTCGTTCAAAGGCTTCTTTTTGATGAATATACAGCTCTTTCACGCCTCGTTTTTCAAGCGCCTTTTTTAGCCTGTCGTCCACTCTTTCAGGAACGGGTGAGGTCTGTGCAGGCTTTGCTTCAATTTCATGCCAATGTTCTACCTGTTCGTCTTTCTTTAATTCTTCTATCAGTTCGTTCATTGTTTTCTTTTTCATATTGCGTCCACCTCTCATTCTAGTGTACCGAATATTTGTTTGCATGACTAGGCGGCAATTTTTTGATGCGGACTTATGAGCAAATACTTTGAACTGTTGTAACAGTATCTATTACACTTCTAAAGTGAAATGATTTTATCAAGGAAGAAGATGATCAGATTGAAAAACGAATTTAAGCCTTTATTTGAACCATTTACGTTTCCAGGAGGCGCCTCTATTGATGGCCGGTTAGTGGTTGCTCCAATGACACACTTCGGTTCTCATGACGACGGCACCATTTCAAAAGACGAAATTGACTTCATTACAGCTAGATCAAGTGAAATGGGCATGGTCATTACAGCATGTGCGAATGTGACTCCAGATGGGAAGGCATTTGAAGGACAGCCTTCTATCGCAAGAGATGAAGATATCCCTGGCCTGAAAAAACTGGCTTCAGCTATCCAGGCAAAAGGAACAAAAGCCATCATTCAAATTCATCACGGCGGCTCTCAGGCTCTCCCTCATTTAGTTCCAAACGGTGATGTGGTTGCGCCAAGTGATGTGTTTAAAGATGGAAAACAAATTGCACGCGCTTTAAAAGAAGAGGAAATTACGCATATTATCGACTCCTTTAAAGAAGCGGCAAGACGAGCGGTTCAAGCAGGGTTTGACGGCGTGGAAATTCACGGGGCAAACGGTTATTTATTACAGCAATTTTACTCACCGCATAGCAATCAGCGTACAGATCAATGGGGAGGAAACGAAGAAAAACGTCTAGCTTTCCCTATTGCTGTTGTAGATGCAGTTAAAGAGGCCATCAAAGAGCATGCGGCTAAACCGTTTATCTTTGGATACCGGTTATCTCCTGAAGAACCAGAAACACCTGGTTTAACAATGACAGAGACGTTTACATTAGTGGATGTTCTCAAAACAAAAAGCCTCGATTATTTGCATATCTCTTTAATGGAGATTGGCTCTAAAGCAAGACGAGGCGCAGATTCTAATAAGACACGTATGGAACTGCTAAAAGAACGCTGCGGCGATGCTCTTCCGCTTATTGGAGTAGGCAGCGTCATTACAGCTGAAGATGCACTCCATGCTTACAATCAAGGAATTCCTCTCATCGCTGTCGCACGAGAGCTGATCGTCGACCCAGATTGGGCAAAG
Source organism: Bacillus sp. FSL M7-0791 (assembly GCF_038627085.1). Taxonomy (NCBI): domain Bacteria; kingdom Bacillati; phylum Bacillota; class Bacilli; order Caryophanales; family Bacillaceae; genus Bacillus; species Bacillus sp. FSL M7-0791. Next base: position 1,999,857 of record NZ_CP152022.1, read on the forward strand.
AAAATTAAAGAAGGCAGAGAACAAGAGATTGAAACCGTCATTAAACGCAGCCAAAAAGACAAGTATCTTATTCCAGAAGGATTGTGGTCTGTCATGGAAGCGAGTCAAGGCTGGGTTCCAATGGAGGATTAATATCCTCATTTAATAAAAAAACTACCCTATCAATGGGTAGTTTTTTCTATTCATGGATTACTTCATTTTCACTGTAAAGAGCTTGGACACCTGCTTTTCTACAGAGCCTTTTGGTTCTTTATCAAGCCGTTCGACCAGGTCACCGTTCATAATCACAATAGGTGTCACTGTACTTGATGCTTTCTCTTCAATCAGTTCTAAATCACACGTAATAAGAGGATCACCGATTTTCACTTTATCCCCTTCTTTCATGTGCGCTTCAAATCCTTCACCATTTAACCCAACTGTTTCAAGTCCGATATGAATCAGAAGCTCAAGCCCCGAGAGTGTTCGAATGCCAATTGCATGTTTTGTATGGAAGAGCTGAATGATTTCACCCTCTACTGGTGACACAATCGTCCCACTTTTTGGTTTTACTGCTACGCCGTCTCCCATCATCTTTTGAGAAAAGACGGGATCTGGTACATCAGTCATATCCATTAACTCTCCATCAACTGGAGAATAAATGACTTCTTCCTTTACATCATCTTGGTTTTTTCCGAAACCGAATAATTTTTTCAGCAATGTCTATTTGCTCCCTTCAAGCTTTGCTTCCTAGATCTATTCAGTGTATGAAACTTTGCACCCATACACCTTGCTTCATTAACACTATTTAATCATAATTTTTTCCTCTCATCAATTGATAACCGCCTGAGCCCTTTCTGCATAGGCTGTAGATGAGAGGTGATTCAGATGAAACATGAAGGCGAAAAGAAACATGAAATGCTGGCAAATGAAGATATGCTATATGAAGCGATTGAACAATTTTTTGCATCCTCCCCGTTTCACGAGATATTAAACAGTGCGGAGGCGCTCATGACCACATCGCACTCACTTGCATCAATTACGACCGATGTGACTGAGGACGAACAAAATGTGTATATCGAGATTCAATTTCCAGACCATTTTGTCGAAGGAGACATTGCGCTAGAAGTAAAAGCCCAATATTTACACTTATCCGTGCAGGAAAAAATCAAAACGGATACGACTTCCTCGTATTCCAGCTTTACCAAAACCATTTTAATGCCGGCAAAAATAGATGAAACGAAAATGAAGAGTTTGTGGAAAGATCAATCGCTTCATGTGTCTGCGCCAAAGCAAACAACCCAATAGTTCAATCTATTGGGTTTAGCTATGCTTTAAAAATGCTTGTAAATCCTTTCGCCAATGAGCCTACTTGATTCATTGTACTCATCATTTGGCCAGCTGTATCAAACATTTTGTTAAAATCGTATTGCCCATTCGTCTTTTTGAATTGTGACAGCACACTTTTAAATTGAGATGGCTGCTGTTTTTGCGGCCTTGGCAATGGATAAGGGTTCATAGGCGGCTGCATGGGCATCATGCCTGGAGGCTGCTGCATTTGGGGTGGATTCATCGCTTCAGGCGGCTGCATAAGCGGCACGTTTTCTTGGTATCCATAAGGCGGCTGATAAACAGTAGATGGTGCCTGATTCATTCCCCCTCCACCTTGATACGGCGGCATGAAATAGTCTGGAGGCTGCGGAGGCTGCTGCTGCATCTCTGGATACGGAAAAGGCCTTTGCTTGAATTGATTGAATTCATAAGGCTGCTGGTTTGAATAAGGGAACATCTATCTCGCTCCTCTCGCTCTCAACACATATTGATGTCACTCATATATTATGACCAAGAGCAGAAGATGTGCCTAAAGAAGCCATAAGAAAAACGCAGCATCATGTCTTTAGCTGCGCTTTTTGATTTCTTCTATTAAAAGGTTCAGAGTGTAAACCACTGACTCAACTAAATTTTTTACACGGGGTGCGTGCTGTTTACCAAAATAAGATTGCAGGATAACCTCTTTACCATTTTCTTTTACGGCTTCAAGCTGTTCTTGGTGTAAATATCTAGGTTTGGCCTGCTCAATAAACGAGATCGCAGCGGTGAGCCACTCCTCCATTTTCTGATCAAATGTAACAACGGCCGGCTGAATATCCGTATAAAAATCATACGATGGGTATTCCTCTTCAGCCTTTCCCTTTTGGTACTGCTTATACGCTTCTTCGATCCATATTCTCAAGTTTTGTGTATGTTCAAGTAATGTTTGATTATCCAAAGTGTTCACCTCTATGAACCATCCTATCAAACGTTTACCTATTGCTCAAATAGAAAAGCTATCCGGCGTGATATGCCGGTCTTGCTGCCAGTTTATACTCGGCTGCATGAAGCTTCACTTCACAGTCCTTTACTTCTGATTCAAGCCGGTCAATTATTTGTTCTTGCTCTTCTATCGCTGCACGTTTCGTCTGCTTCACAGCAAGAGACAGCTCTTCCTCCACCGCATCAATTTTTCGCTCGATTTCCTCTAACAACTGCATAATGGATTCTTTTGATACAAATTCGCTCATCATCAGATTCCTCCTTTATTGTCTCTCGTTACATTCTCTTTTCTTTCTCCCCCTCCTTCACACATGACAAAACTAGAAGCAAATCGCCATTCTAAGTGTAGATGAGCGCTATTTCTTCCTTTTCGACAGATGCTTGTCCTTCTTTGTATGATTGCGTCCGATTGTGTAAATTCTAAGGACAAAAGGAGGTAGATTTCATGAAAAAGCAGCCAGCACCAAAAGAGCAAAAGCCAAAAGGGAAAGAAAACAGTACAGATCAGCTTGATAAAAAGCTCGGCGGTCCTAATCGTCCATCTACGTAAAAAAAGCAGGCACCCCCTGCTTTTTATTTATGCAAAAAATAGTGCTCTAATGAGAAAAGAAAACGAAGCTGTCTTTTTTTATGGAAATACCAGTCGGTCAGATCAATCTGCTTTGGTAGCGGCTCTGCCTCAAATAAAGATGGACTCAATTTCTTTTGAAACCAATCTTCCCTTTGATCGTCTAATGAATGTGTCATCACCGGATAAACCGTCCGAAGAAAAGGTGTTGACCTTCTAGCGATCCCTAAAAACGGCTCAAAATCAAACCGAGACCCCGTATGCGGAACGGTATGCAAAAAATGATAAAAATCCGAAAACAAATCGGCTCGAAATAATAGTTTCGCTAGTTTTTTACCTAATGTAATACGTTCCTTTACATTGGAAAACTTCCGTATGGTTAAGCCGTACAAATGCCCGTCCACCGTTGGAAAAACAACGGTTTGGAAATGTCCCCACTCGCTGAAAAGATATTGAATCGAGTGAAAAACATTCTTTTTCAGAAGAGGATTTTGTATAATAGGAGATTGTATAGTATATTGTTCATTTATGATGAGTGCATATAGCAGACGCTCTGTGTCACGCTTTAGCCAGAAACGTTCCCACTCAGCGCTCATAAACCGAGACACGGAGAAATAAGGCAGCAGATGAAACAAAGGTTTACTGCACCTTTTAGACCATTCATACAAAAGAAGCTGTGGGTAAGCATCCGAAAAGATCAGCCAATTCGCTCTTTCATATGCTGTGAAAAAAAGGTGCCCCTGCTGATCCGTTAAACCCGGATGGAAGAGCTCGCCCTTTAAATCCGTCATGGACCACCCAGCATTTCTCGAGACAAAGGAAGCGAGCAGCGACCATTTCATCTCTGGATGCCGGTCATAAAAGCGCTTGTAAGCATTTGTCCTCGTCAGGTTGTCTTTATTTTTTGCTTTCGTTTCACGCAAAATTTGCTGAGTGATGATGTGCTCTTCTTGGGACAACATGGTGATCTCTCCAATACAAAATGCATTAAAAGGAGGCTGAAACTTGATGATTCGGTATCCAAACGGAAAATCGTATCAGCCCATTCAACAAATTGGGACAAAAAAAAGAATCAGCGGCGAATCCTCTTATAGTAACCGCGGGATGACGCTTGAGGCTGATTTAAATGAAACGAACCAATACTATTTGGTCAACGGGATCGCAGTCATTCATAAAAAGCCTACCCCAGTTCAAATTGTGAATGTGGATTACCCAAAAAGAAGTGCTGCTGTCATTAAAGAAGCCTATTTTAAACAATCATCCACAACAGACTATAACGGGGTGTACAAAGGCCGCTATATCGATTTTGAAGCAAAGGAAACCAAAAGCACTACCTCGTTTCCGCTCAAAAATTTCCACGACCATCAAATTGAGCATATGAAACAGGTTGAAAAGCAAGGCGGCATTTGTTTCGTTATTATATCCGCTTTTGGCTCCGTTTATTATTTGCCCGCTTCAGATCTCTTTTACTTCTGGGAGCGGCAGAAGAAAAACGGCCGTAAATCCATTAGCAAAGACGAATTAATGGAAGCTGGCCACATAATGACACTTGGATATTCGCCAAGAATTGATTATATTAAAGTAGTGGAGACACTTCATTTTTCGGATGAAAGCAATCAGCAATTACGTTCGAAAAAGGTTTAACACGAAAGGTTGAGATGTGATGTCTGATCAATTTACAAGTCGTGAACAGCGACGTAAAGCAAGTCAAGTTAACAATAAGAAGCAAAAGAACAAAAAAGGCAAAAAGAAAGCAGGTCTATTTAAAAAAATATTTTTATCTTTACTCGTGATCGGTCTACTTTGTTTAGTTGCCGGAATCACAACTTTTGCCGTTTTTGCATCAAGCGCTCCTTCTATTGATGATAGTAAGCTTAAAACACCATACTCTTCAAAGCTTTATGATAAAGACAAGAAAGTGTTTGCAGAAGTTGGTGCAGAAAAAAGAACGTATGTCTCGATAAAAGATATACCCGATGTGGTAAAAGACGCATTTATTGCGACTGAAGATGCACGTTTTTATAAGCACCACGGGATTGATCCAATCCGTATCGGCGGTGCCCTTGTCGCAAACGTTGAGGACGGCTTTGGTGCTGAAGGCGGAAGTACCATTACACAGCAGGTTGTGAAAAACTCCCTCCTAACCAATCAAAAGACGTTAAAACGGAAAGTACAGGAAGTATGGCTCTCGATTCAGCTTGAGCAAAAATACTCTAAAGATGAAATTTTAGAAATGTATTTAAACCGGATTTTCTTCTCTCCTTATGCTTATGGAGTTGGGAAAGCAGCTGAACAATTTTTCGGAGTCACAGATTTAAATAAACTAACCGTTGCACAAGCTGCTACACTTGCAGGTATGCCGCAGAGTCCTTCTGCCTATAACCCAGTGAAACATCCCGAGGCAGCGGAAAAACGCCGTAATATCGTTTTAAGCCTTATGAAAAAACAAGGCTACATTTCAGAAAAAGAATATGACGTTGCAAAAGCAACCCCTGTCAGCAAGACAGTTGTTTCAGCTAGTAAATATAAGAGCCAAAACTCTAGTAAGTACTCTGCCTACATTGAAGAAGTGATGGAAGAAGTACAGAAAAAAGCCAAAGTGGATGCATCAACTGATGGATTAAAAATCTATACTTCCCTTGATCGAAATGCACAGGATCATCTAAATGATATCATCAATGGAGATTCAGTTGGATTTACGAAAGGGATGCAGGCGGGTGTGACCCTGCTTGATACGAAAAATGGTGAAATTCGCGCCATTGGCGGTGGACGTGATGTACCAGCCGGCGGCTTTAACTATGCGACGGATGCTAAACGCCAGCCAGGCTCCACAATCAAACCGATCTTAGATTACGGCCCAGTCATTGAAAACAAAAAATGGTCAACATATCAGCAAATTGATGATGCACCGTATACGTACTCAAACGGTACGCCGATTAATAACTTTGACAGAAGACACTTAGGGAAAATGTCGATGAGAAGTGCTTTGGCACAATCACGTAACATTCCTGCCCTAAAAGCTTTCCAAGAAGCTGGTACAGACAATGCCGTTCAATTCGCTAATAACTTAGGTATGGACTTACCTTCTGACATTCCAGAGTCCTACTCAATCGGTGGATTTGACGATGGTGTCTCCTCCCTGAAGATGGCTGGAGCATTTAGTGCATTCGGTAATAACGGATACTATAATGAACCGCACGCTGTTACATCTGTTGAATTTAATGATGGGACAAAGCTTGACCTTACGCCGGACTCAAAAGCAGCAATGAGTGATTACACAGCATTTATGATTACAGATATGCTGAAAACTGCTGTCCAATCTGGTACTGGTACACTTGCACAAGTACCGAACGTTCAAGTAGCTGGTAAAACAGGTACAACGAACTTCACACAAGATGTTATTAATAAACACAATATCCCTTCTGGCGGTGCGAAAGATTCGTGGTTTGTCGGTTATACTCCACAATACACAGCAGCCGTTTGGACTGGAATCGGTAATTCAAAAGATGCAGACGGCAAAGTATGGCTGAATGAAAACGAGCAGCGTGTTGCCAAAATTGTCTTCCAGCGATTAATTTCTCAAATTGATGATGGAAGCGGCTCATTTGAAAAACCAGACAGTGTCGTTGAAGCTACGGTTGAAAAAGGATCCGATCCTGCAAAATTAGCCGGACCGAATACACCAAGTGACAAGAAGACAACAGAATACTTTGTAAAAGGTACGGTTCCAACAAAAGTGTCTGACACTTTTGAGAAAAAAGAAGCCGATAAGCCTTCTGACTTAAAAGCGGTGTATGATGAAGAGAAAAAATCCATCACACTGACTTGGGGCTATTCTGACGACGCTGATGCTACATTTAATGTCAAGCAAGCAGTTGATAATGGCGGCTATAAAGATATTCAAAACAGCTCTGCTAAAGAAGCGGTCATCTCTGATGTGAAGCCTGGCTCCACTTATAAATTCCAAGTGACAGCCACTGTAGATGATGTCACGAGTAAAGCGGCTTCTACCTTCCTCACCATTAAGGATGACGCAGATGAGGAAGAAAAAGCGGATGATGAGAATAAAGAAGAAGAAGAACCGCAGAAGCCTGACGACGAACAGACAGACCAAACAGACGATAACAAAAATCAGCCCCCTGGCACTGATGAGCAAAAGCCTGATGACAAAAAAGATCAAGATAAGGATCAGGACCAAGGTGGAAATACAGAAAACGGAAATAATGGTTCTTCAGAAAATGGCTCAGACAGTACAAATGGGAACAGCAACTCGCAAACTGATAATAAAGATAAAAAGAAAGATGATGAGAAAGCCAACTCTCAAAGTTCCAATTCGCAATCAAATGCTACTTCTCTAAAAGAAGATGAATAATGAAAAAGCACTTGCCTCCTTGGCAAGTGCTTTAAGATTGTTGACAAAGGGCTAAAATGATCTTTATTTTAGCCCTTTGTCTTCTTTTCAGCGTGATAGAAAACCTTTGCAGTCTAGGAAGGACGAGCATCGGAGCGGAGCGAATTTAACATTCGTGAGCACCGGAGCGCAGGACTGACAACGAATGCGAGGGTTTGTCTACACGCTTGAAAGCACTTGCCTCCTATGGCAAGTGCTTTTTTTAACGCTGCTGTCTGATTTTCTTAAGTGCTTCATATTTTCCATACTGCTTTTTTAATTCCGTGTATAGCTCGTCCAATTGAATAAAGCAGTGATATTGAGTTGGTTTTAGCAAAATGAACTCTAAACGTTCCGTCCAATTAATCGGAGCAACAGGAAATGTCTCTTGCTTGATATGTTCCCATTCAAACGTTTGGACACTCTCCCCTTTGATCCAGTAAAACATCGCAATCATACTGACGATTCCTTGCAGCATATCATCTTCTTCACAGCGGGATTTTCTTGTTTGGAAACGAGGAAGCATTTTTTCTTTTAATTCGTCCCACAGCTCAAACATCGCAGGAACAAATTCTTCCGTTTCCTGCCATGGAAACTCGTCTGTTAAAACTTTTGAAGATAGATCATATGCGAGCGGATTGGCTCTCAGTATATCTACTCGATCACCTTTAATCTCTACCTTTTTTTCTTTTAGCTTTTCGACATATGAGGTGAAAACAGCTGCCCCGCTCATGCCAGCTTCACCAATCCTTTTTTCAGCCTCTTCTGCCCTTCTCTGCACATATCAAGAAGTGGACATGATTCGCACTGCGGCCGCTGCGCCTTACAATGATATCTCCCAAAAAAGATCAGACGGTGATGCGTCACAGACCAATCTTCTTTTGGCACCTTTTTCATCAAGGTTTGCTCTACTTCAAGCACAGAATCCTTCCAGCGGCAGATGCCTAGACGCTTGCTGACTCGTTCTACATGTGTATCTACTGCTATTGCCGGTACCCCAAAAGCGACTGAAACGACGACATTTGCTGTTTTCCGGCCAACCCCAGGAAGCTTAACAAGCTCGTCCCGGTCCTTTGGTACTTCACCGCCATATTCTTCAATCAGCATTTTGCTCAACTTTTGAATGTTTTTAGCCTTATTTCGATAAAGACCAATCGAGCGAATATCTTGCTGGAGTTCTTCAAGCGGTACACTTAAATAGTCTTCTGGTGTTTTATATTTTTGAAATAACGTTTTGGTGACCTTGTTTACAAGCACGTCCGTACATTGAGCAGAGAGCGCAACAGCAATCACAAGCTCAAATGGATTGGCATGAACAAGCTCACACTCAGCCTCTGGAAACATATCTCCTATAATATCTAAACACTCATTGATTTGTTTTTTTGATAACATGCCTTCTCCTTTATTGGTTATTGTTCCAGCCAATTATAAAAAGGAACTTGTCGTTTATAAGTGGACGTCTCTTCGTTTGAAGGTGGCGTTTTCTGCTGAGAACGGAAGTGCTGGCTATGTTCTTTTGCTTCTTTCGCTGTTTTCAGCCCTTTCTTTTTCCACTCAAATAAAATTCGATCAATATAACGGAAATTTAATTTCCCTGATAAAACGGCTTCTCTTAGTGCTAGCCGAATCATCTCAGCATCATGATGGTCTTGATCCATCCAGATCGAAAGTGTTTCTCCTTCAAGAGGTGACAGCGGTCTGCCGAATTCATCTTCAAATAAAGCATATAAAGATTTTTCAGCCTGCACCTGTTGTTTTTGAACTTCTTTCGCCTGTTTTGTTTCTAAAAAGTCATACAGCACGCCCCATAAAGGTTCTACTGAGTAACGGTCATGCTGAATACCAGACCTGTCTTCAAATGGCTGAATCGAGATAAATCCTTTTTGAATCAGATGCTGAACCATATACGCGCACTCTTCCGCTGAAATGGTCATCCCTTGAGAAAGCTCTTCAAATGTTTGAAAGAAAACGCCTTGTTCTTCATTCATTTTAATTTTGAGCATCACCATCATCTGTGATTCATTCAGTCCTAACTGCTCATAATGAGCAATCAGCAAATTAGGCAAACTTGTCGACCCCATTTGCTGCATATTAATAAATTGCTGCCTATTCATCGGATACACCTCTTCACTTTAAGTATATCACGTTTTATTTCACGTGCCTCTCTAAAAAGACGTTTGAAAAAGCCTCCATTTGTTGGAGGCTTTCACGTCTTAAGGGTATAAACGGTTTAATAATCTTGGGAAAGGAATGGTTTCACGCACATGCGGCGCTCCGCTAATCCAAGCAACTGTACGTTCAAGCCCAAGACCAAAACCTGAATGCGGTACAGAACCGTATTGTCTTAATTCTGTATACCATTTGTAAGTTTCCTGATCAAGCCCATGTTCTTTCAATCTTGCTTCAAGAAGCTCTAAATCATGAACACGCTCAGAACCGCCAATAATCTCTCCGTAGCCTTCTGGTGCAATCAAGTCTGCACAAAGGACAACATCTTCACGATCCGGTGCTGGCTGCATATAAAACGGTTTTAATGATGTTGGGTAATGAGTGATAAACACTGGTTTATCATAGCTTTCGGCGATCGCAGTTTCGTGAGGCGCTCCGAAGTCATCTCCCCATTCGATATCATCAAAGCCTTTTTCCTGCAAGAATTTAATCGCTTCATCGTAAGTGATGCGCGGGAATGGTGCTTTGATATTTTCTAATTTTGCTGTATCACGGCCTAGCGTTTGCAGCTCCACTTTACAGTTTTCAAGTACACTTTGCACAACATGAGACACATAATTTTCTTGATACTCAAGGTTTTCATTGAATTCGACAAAAGCCATCTCCGGCTCGATCATCCAAAACTCAATTAAATGACGTTTTGTTTTAGATTTTTCAGCTCTAAATGTTGGGCCAAATGAGAATACTTTTCCGAGTGCCATTGCTGCAGCTTCCATGTAAAGCTGGCCACTTTGAGAAAGGTATGCATCTTCATCAAAATATTTCGTAGCAAACAGTTCCGTTGTGCCTTCAGGTGCACTTCCAGTTAAAATTGGCGGATCTACTTTCACGAAACCTTCTTGATGGAAGTATTCATATGTAGCACGAATAATTTCGTTACGGATTTTCATAATGGCATGCTGTTTTTTAGAACGAAGCCATAAATGACGGTGATCCATTAAGAATTCTGTTCCATGCTCTTTTGGTGTAATTGGATAATCTGTCGCTTCATGAATCACTTCAATGGATTTCACTTGCAATTCAAAACCTAGCGGTGAACGCTCATCTTTTGTCACTTGACCTGTTACATAGACAGATGTTTCTTGTGTGACTGATTTCGCAAGCTTAAAGACTTCCTCTTCCACTTCTGCTTTTACTACGACTCCTTGAATAAAGCCTGTCCCGTCACGCAGCTGCAAAAATGCAATTTTTCCGCTTGAACGTTTATTGGCAATCCACGCGCCGATGGTTACTTCTTGATCAACGTGTTTGAACACTTGATTAATCGTTGTTTTCAACATAATTCCCTCCAAAGCCAGAAAGAAACTCACCTATTTGGCAGGTGTGAATCTTTTTTCATACATTTTATTATAACCGTTCTAAATCAGCATGGTCAACGCAAGACAGGAGAAACTACGGTGTTAAATTTTTTTCCACGTGTCCTGTCGAGAAGTCGACATAGCTGAAGCTATATTGATTGTTTTCATTTAAGTATGTCACTTCCCAAAGAAGTACGTCACCTTCTCTCGCTAATTTGACTTCTTTTAGCTTAGAGACCGTGTTCTCCTTTTGAACGGCTTGTACTGCTTGATTCGAGGTAATGCCTTCTTTTGCTTTTTTTGCGATCACTTTTTCTTTTTTGCTGGCAGGAACCCAAACGTAGGTCGTTTCATTCTGTTTGTTTTTCCCTTCAACAATAAATTGTTTTTCTTTCCCGACAAAGGTTTCCACTTGCTCCACTTGTACGATGTTTGCTTGTTCTTTTGCTCGTTCGATCGCTGCTTCATGCCCTTGTTCTCTTTGTCCCATGGCAATTTGATAAATCCACGTAAAGCTGATGATGCCAATAAGCAGAACGAGAGCCACTACAGATGAAATAATCCAGACTATTTTTTTCATGTCAAGCTTCCCCTATGTGCGATATATCGTAAATACCGCTTGATTTTGGTCTTCTTGATCTAATGCTAATCCAAACATGAGATCTTCTCTTTTAAGCGTTCTGTTCAATAAATCAACGATTTTGTATAGGTCTTCTGAATGCTTAATTTGAACAGTTGAAAGTACCTCTATTTTACTTTCCACTTCTAATTCCTCCTCGGTACGTAAATATTGTTAGTCATACTTTTCTGCACGGGAACCGATACTATTTTTACAACGGAACATAAAAAGCCGTTACGATAAATTAACTCCAAACCCACACCAGCTAAAGGCCGCTTATGACAGCGGCTTTTCGTTGTTAAGGTTTTCTATATACGCCTCAAGTGACTCTTTTGACATCTCGTGAACCGGCGCATGAGGGAGTGATTCTAAAAATAGTTTTCCATATGAAGCTGTTTTCACTCGGCGGTCTAAAATCAGCAATGTGCCTATGTCTTTTTCAGAGCGCAGCAAGCGTCCAGCTCCTTGCTTAAAGGTTAACACAGCTTCTGGTAAAGCGACCGCTTTAAACGGATTCTTCCCTTGTTTTTTAGCTGCATCACATTTGGCTTCAATGAGAGGAGAATCAGGCGGCCTGAACGGAAGACGTGCCATGATGACTGTTGTCAGCTCTGAGCCCGGAAAATCAACACCTTCCCAAAAACTACCCGTACCAAGTAAAATGGCTTGTTTTGCTAATTTGAACATTTTCGTTAATTTTACAGGGCTTCCGCCTGTCAAACCTTGAGCAAAAAGGGCTGACTGCATCCCTTCTGTTTTTAGCTCTTCATAGACTGCTTTTAACATCTCATGTGAATTAAACAAAACCAATATTTTTGCATGCTGCTGCTTTTCCATAACCTTAATATATTGCGCAGCCTGCTTTACATAATCTCGTTCATCACGGTTCGTAATCGGCGGCATGTCTGCTGGAACAATGACCTTAAGCTGTTTTTCAAGTTCAAAAGGTGAATCAATTTGCACAAGATGAGGGTAAAAATCTTGCAGGCCAAACCGTTCCAAGCAATAATCAAAGCGGTGATTGATGGTGAGTGTCCCTGATGTGAGGACAACACTCTTTTTGTTCATAAAGAAACGATCAGCCAAAAGCTCCCCAGTATCTAACGGCTGTGCATGCATAAAGACTGCGTTTTTGGCACCTTTTGCATCAATTTCAATCCAAACCGTTTCATCGTTTTTCGGTTCAAAGATAAATCGGTACAGTGTACTGCAAAAAGTATGCATAAACGACATGACTTGGTCGTATTCCTCTGCTTCAAAGGCAAAGTGTTCTGTCAGCTGATCACTTTTTTGAAGAAGCTCATTTTTTTGCTGTTCATACAGTTTCTCACAAGCAATTAACAAGGAACAAAGCTTACTTGCCGTTTCTTTAATCCGTTTCCACTGAGCATGCTTTGAATGATGACGTACTCTATGAATGAGACGATTGATGTCGGCTTTTGGTTTTGTCCTTTTCACAAATGAATGGACGGTGCTAAAGAAAGCGTCACTTTCTATTTGAAGCTGATTGAGATACTCATCCATTTCAATAAAGGTGTCTGTCTGTAACCCTGCATGATGAAATCTCTTTTTCAGTTTCTTTAACAGTCCGCCTTGCAAGGAGCCAAGCTGCGTTAATTTCGCGTGAAGCTGGATATAAGACGCACTATCCCCTAGTGTTTCATTTGCTGTTTTCTCAAATTGATGGGCTTCGTCTATCACATATACGTCAGCATGCTGAAAGATAGACGATGCCTCCGTTTGCGATAAAAGCAGACGATGATTCGTTAAAATTAAATCAGCTGTTCTTGCCCTTTTTTTGGCGCGCTCATAAAAGCAATACTCTTTAAAACGGCGCTTTTTCGATGTAAACGGCATATGCACACAAGAAATGCGGTCTTTTATATTGGCAGCTCCTGACGGTAAATTCAGTTCAGATAAATCACCTGTTTCTGTTACAAGGAGCCACATTAAAATTTGCGCCTTCGTTAAGACGACATCATAGTTATCATCTTCCTCATGAAGCACATGCTCAAACTTATCTAAACAAATGTAATGCGCCCGACCTTTAAATACACAGGCAGCAGGCTCAAACGGAAGCAATTGATTCAACATCGGCACATCGCGCTGAAGCATTTGCTGCTGCAAAAGTATGGAATATGTACTAATAATGACAGGTTTTCCTGATTTCCTCGCTTCTAGAGCAGCTGGGATGAGGTAAGCGAGCGTTTTCCCAATACCCGGTGCCGCTTCAATTAATGCATAAGCTCTTTCATGAAACACGTCTCTCACTTTATTCATCATCGTAAGCTGGCCTTCTCTTACCTCATAGCCTTCTACCGTTTGCGGAAGCTTCTTTTTGATTTCCTCAAACAGCTGTTCATCATCTTCACTTACTGAATGTGTCGCCCTGCTGATAGGATTGGTGACATCTTTTACAGCAAAAGAGCCGACTTCCACTAAAGAATCTTCCCAGCTAGCATGGCTTGTTTCAAGCTGCTTAATTAAAAGTCCTATATCACTTAGGAGATAAGAGGATAATCTGCGCAGCTGCTTCAGCACATTTTTCGGTGTATGTTTTAATTGATGTAATAAAGTTAAAAATAACATGGCAGTAACTTCCGCATCACTATCCGCCCTATGCGGGTGGTCATGTGGAAGCATGAGCTCTTCACTTAATTCAGTGAGCTTATAACCTTCAAGCTCAGGATAAAGAATTCTAGAGATCTCAACTGTATCAATTGCTAGCACATCCAGCTCATGTTTCCCGCATGCTTTTAGTTCATCATTTAAAAAATTCAAGTCAAAATGAACATTGTGCGCAACAAAATAAGCACCCTGTATGAGATCATACACCTCTTGGGCAATGTCCTCAAAAAACACCGCATCGTCAACCATGTGCTGCTGAATGCCTGTCAGCTGTTCAATAAATCCTGGGATTGCTTTTCCCGGGTTCACATATTTTGAATACCGTTCGACAATTTGTCCATTTTCAATGACCACCGCAGCTATTTGAATGATTTTATCACCCTTTTTAGGTGAATTCCCGGTGGTTTCAATATCAACGACAACAAACCTTTGATCGGTCATAAAATGGACACCTCAATTCCTCGTTTCACCCTGAAGTGAAACACGCTCTGGACAAAATAGATGAAACAGAACAGCCTCTGTTCTGAAACTGTTCTGTTTCCACGGAGCCTGCGTTATAAAATCGTTCTCGCAGGCTCTTGCCCAATCATTTGTTCAATTTGATTTTGTTTATTTAACACGACCACTTTTGGTGTATGTGTCTTAGCTTCTTCTTCTGACAGCATCCCATAAGCGATAATAATGACTTCATCCCCTGGCTGAACGAGTCTCGCCGCCGCCCCATTTAGACAAATGACACCGCTCTTTCTTTCGCCGGGAATAATATATGTTTCAAGTCTTGCGCCATTATGATTATTGACAATTTGTACTTTCTCATTTGCCATCATACCTGCCGCATCAAGTAAATCTTCGTCAATCGTAATACTTCCTACATAATGTAAGTTTGCTTCTGTTACCGTTGCTTTATGAAGCTTAGATGTCATAAAGGTTCTATACATGTTTTTCACCGCTTTCAGGAACATGGAAAATCACATTATCAATCAGTCTTGCCCGTGAGAATTTCACCGCAACCGCCATAATGACTTGACCTGCTAACTGCTGAAGCGGCTCAAGTTCTGGATATGAATAGATCTCAATATAATCTATTTCTCCGCACGTCTGAACAAGTTCCTCTTCAATCAGCTGATACACACGACTGACATCACGTTCACCGTTTTCAACAGCTGACCGTCCTTTTTTTAATGCGCGGTATAAAGCGGGTGCTTCTTGTCTTTCTTTTTCTGACAAGTACACATTCCTTGAGCTTTTCGCTAAGCCGTCTTCTTCTCTGACTGTCGGTACAGATACAAGGTGAAGACCAAAGAAGAAATCCTTGATCATCGCATCGATCACAGCGACTTGCTGTGCATCCTTTAGTCCAAAGTAGACATTTGTTGGTGACACAAGATGAAACAGCTTTGTGAGCACAGTGACAACGCCGTCAAAATGTCCTGGACGTTTTTTTCCGCATAAGACATCTGTCCGCTTTTGAACCGTCATCGTAATAGATGGTTCATTTTGGTACATTTCCTTCACATCAGGTGTAAATAAAATATCCACCCCTGCTGCTTCTGCCAGACGCTGGTCTCTTTCCATATCCCTTGGATAGGATTCAAAGTCTTCATTTGGTCCAAATTGCAAAGGATTGACAAAAATACTCATCACGACAATGTCATTTTGACTTCTTGCCTCTTTCGCAAGCGTCAGATGTCCTTCATGAAGAAAACCCATCGTTGGGACAAAGCCGATGGAATGCTGTTTTTCTTGATGCTGCTTGATTAATTCTTTTAGCTCGTGAATATGGGTGACAACGTTCATTTTTTGATTCCCCCATATAAGCCATCAAGGACTTCTTCTTTGATATGAAACGTGTGCATGTCCTCTGGAAATGTGCGTGCTTTTACTTCTTTTGTATATTGAATGAGCGCTTCTTCTAAAACAGTATCAATTTGCGCGTATTGTTTCACAAACTTAGGTGTTCTAGACACCCCGTATCCTACCACATCATGGTAAACGAGAACTTGTCCGTCTGCCTCAGCTCCTGCACCAATTCCGATCACAGGAATCTTCAGCATGTCGGTAATTCGTTTTGTCAGTTCGCCAGGTACGCATTCCAGCACAAGAGCGATTGCGCCGGCTTCCTCACATTTCAAGCTGTCTTCAATCAATTTTTGAGCACTTTCGTGGTCTTTTCCTTGCACTTTATACCCGCCAAGTACACCAACTGATTGAGGTGTGAGGCCTAAATGACTGACGACAGGAATTCCGCCTCTTGTTAAAGCTTGAATGGATTCAAATACTCCGTCTCCGCCTTCTAGCTTTAAGGCATCGGCACCACTTTCTTGCATGATGCGTGCAGCATTTTTCATTGTTTCTTCTAACGAATAATGGTAAGACATAAATGGCATATCAGTCACAACAAATGTGTCTTTTGCGCCTCTTTTCACTGCTTTTGTGTGATGGATCATATCATCCATCGTGACTTGAACTGTAGAATCTAGTCCAAGTACAACCATCCCAAGTGAATCACCAACTAAGATCATGTCGACTTCCGCTTTTTCCGCTTGCTTTGCAGCTGGATAGTCGTATGCGGTCAGCATCACAATAGGTTCGTTTTGTTCTTTCATTTTGAAAAAATCTAGCTTTGTCTTCATTTGTTCCTCCTCATTCTGGAGAGGAGATGGCTTGCCTCACATCACATGCTTTAATTTCTCATGTGCGGCGAATCATCCCTCTGTCCAAGTCCCTTAGGATCAAGGCAGAAATTTATCGAATTTTTATTCCTAACAGGTACAGTTCTTTGCAGATACTGCCCACACGAAGTATATCAAAAATGTGCCGGGTGTTCCACTCAAGTTGACTTGATCTCAATGTCTGCGGAGTAGATTTTTTGGATACCGTCCTCCGTTTCAAGCAATAAAACACCTTCTTCATTGATGCCAAGCGCCTTCCCCGTATATTGCCCATTGACGGTGCGGGCAACAATATGTTGACCGATCGTCATCGCAAACGATTCCCATAATTGTTTAATGGGCGCAAACCCTTGCTTCATATAATCATCATATCTTTTTTCAAAAGTGGACATGATCTGTTGTATAAGTGCAGCGCGATCCACTTTTTCATTCAGTTCCATCCGCAGACTTGTGGCGACATCCTTTAGGTCATCCGGGAAGTCATCAGCTGTTTGGTTCACATTTATGCCCGGTCCAATAATAACCGCATGAACTTGGTCAGCTTCTGCTTTTAATTCAGTCAGAATGCCAACGACCTTTTTTCCATTCAACAAAATATCGTTTGGCCATTTAATAGATGGACTGAGTCCTGTTTGCTGCGCAATCGCTTCTGCGATGGCTACAGATGCCAAAAGCGTCATTTGCGGCGCTTTATGCAGCGGAATTTCAGGCCGGAGAATGAGACTCATCCAAATGCCTGTCCCGTTTGGTGAATGCCACGTTCTTTGAAGACGCCCTTTTCCGTTTGTCTGATGATCACTCACAACGATTGTGCCGTGGGGCGCACCTTCATTGACAAGATCATGGGCAATCAGCTGAGTTGAAGCGACTTCTTTCTGAAAGTAAATATGCCTGCCGAAGCTCTCTGTTTCAAGACCAAACAGAATTTCGTCCTCACTAATTTTGTCCGGTTTACGAAGCAGACGGTATCCTTTTCTTCTAACTGCTTCTACCTCATACCCCTCTTTTCGCAAGTCCTCCATATGCTTCCACACAGCTGTTCGGGAGCAGCCAAGTTCATCACAAATCTGCTGACTTGAGACAAAATCCTCACTGGATGCTGTAAATAGTTCAATTAATCGTTTTCTAATTGCGGATCGCATGCTTTAAGCCACTCCTCTATGGCTTCTTTTCGGTTTTCTAAACGGTTTTGCAAAACGGCTTTTTTCACAAAATTGAGCTCCTCTGCAATCCATTTCCCAGACGTCTTTTGCCGAAAGGCCATTAAATCTTTTCCTGAAACAGCGAGGTCTTGGAGCTTTTTAATCGGCAGTGCATCATAAGAACGCTTCGCTGCCTCCAGCTCATCAAAGAAAATGCGGCGCTCATGTTTTAGCTGTGTGATCTTCAAACTAGATAAGAGCACGTGTTCACCAGCTTCAAACATGTTTTCCGCATCCCAGTCACAATCAACGTATTTACTAATGGCTACTGCTTCTTTCAAAAGCTTGGTTGACAGCTTCCATTCTTTTAAGAAGGCCGCAGCCTCCGCTTCATCTAGGCCGAGCAAATGGATGCAAGCCCCCCATACCTCTTCTAGTCCATCCAGTAAGTAATATGGAAAGGCTTGAAAGGATTCATGAAGACGCTCCTCTTTGAGACCTGGCAATTCTTCATATAATTTGGTTGAAATGAGTACTTGAATGGCCTGCTCACAATGACGGCCTTTTAAAAGCTTCTCCATTTCAATCTTTTTGCGCTCAACTGATATATTGGCAAGCAGATGCTTATCCTTTTTCATTGCTTCAGCCGTCTCATCAGCGAGCTCAAAGCCAAGCTGGCTTAAAAAACGGACAGCTCTCATCATGCGAAGCGCATCTTCTTGAAAGCGGCACGCAGGATCTCCTACGGTTTGAATTCGTTTCCGCTTAATATCCTGTTTACCACCTACATGGTCAATGATTTCCCCATTTATATCCATGGCCATCGCATTAATCGTTAAATCTCTTCTTAAAAGATCTTCCTTCAGCGACGTGATAAACGCCACTTCTTTCGGTCTGCGAAAATCTTCATATTCTGATTCCGTTCGAAACGTCGTGACCTCATAGCTGACACCATCATGCAACACAATGACAGTGCCATGCTCCTTACCGACATCTACTGTTTTTTCAAATAAAGACTCAACCTTATCAGGTGTTGCATCTGTCGCAATATCGATATCACCGATTTCCCGCCCTAATAGAACATCTCTCACCGCTCCCCCGACAAAGTAAGCCTGATGCCCATGTTCGTGCAGTGTATGTAATATAGGGATCGCATGTGTGAATGGTTCATTCATCTTCATCATCACCTTCGATCAATTCTAGGTAAAGCTTCTCATATTCACTCACAATCTTATCAGAGGAGAAATGAGCCTGAACACTAGACTGAGCTGCCGCTGACACTTTTTCATGAAGCGCTTCGTCTTTCAGCAGAGACACTGCGTGCTTTGCTGCTCCGTCTATATCGCCGAGCGGGACAAGAAACCCTGTTTCTCCATGTGTAATGACCTCTGGAATACCGCCGACATCCGTACCGATACAAGGAACACCGCACGCCATTGCTTCAAGAAGCACAAGCCCAAAGCTCTCCTTCTCTGAAAGAAGCAGCTTCAAATCACTTATTGAATATAGCTCCTCAACCTTCTCTTGCTTGCCTAAAAACAACACGCGGTCTGTCAGTCCTAATTTTTTCACGAGTTCACATACAACCGATTTCTCAGGACCATCACCAATGAGCAGCAGCTTTGCCTGCACCTGTTCAGCAATCTTTTGAAACACATGAATCACGTCATGTACCCGTTTCACCTTTCGAAAGTTTGATACATGAATGATGACCTTTTCGTTCGGTAAAAGACCATAATGTGTCTTTAGCAAATCGTGATCTTCACGCAAATACACCCGTTCATCTACAAAATTATGAATCGTATCAATCTTTTTATCTGGTTTAATGAGATCGTATGTCTGCGCAACTAATGAATGCGATACCGCTGTTACGCGATCCGATGATTCGATGGCAAACCGAATCACTTCTTTTAATGATGGATCATAGCCTAAAACCGTAATATCCGTTCCATGAAGCGTCGTAACGACTTTCACAGAGTGTCCAGTCATTTGTTTGGCTAGAAACGCACAGACAGCGTGCGGGACTGCATAATGCGCGTGAATAATATCAAGCTTTTCTCGTTTTGCGACTTCTGCCAATTTACTTGCCAGCGCAAGGTCATAAGGCGGATATTGAAATACTGCATATTGATTCACATCCACCTCATGAAAATAAATATTCGGATATACTTTATTAAGCCTAAACGGAATGCTAGAGGTAATGAAATGAACATCGTGCCCTTTTTCAGCTAAACGTTTTCCAAGCTCCGTGGCTATAATGCCTGAGCCGCCGACACTTGGATAACAAGTAATTCCGACCTTCAGTTTTTTCATAATTACCCCCCAAGTAAGTCATCGTCCAACAAAAGTGGTTTCTTTGTGATAAACCCTTCTGCATAAGCTTTGTTGACTTCTCTTCCATACATAGACTCTCTCATTTTGACAAAATCAATATAACCGTTCACAAGAGGTGTCTCTACTGAGTTTGCCGATTTAACAAATTGGCTTTTATACGCATGCAGGCTATCAATTTTTTGGTGCATTTCCTCAGAAATATCGATCACAAAATCTGGACGATGGTGCCCATTAATCATGTAATAATACATTTGGCTTATTTTATGCGCTGGCTGCTTGTATGAATCTTCAAATTTATGTATACCTGCAGAAAAAGCGGCCTCTTCTACAAGTGAGCCCGCATGGCCATGATCTGGATGCCGATCTTGGTGGTACGGAGCGAAAATCAGTTTCGGTTTGTAAGTTCGAATCACGCCCGCAATTTCCTTCATCGCTTCGTCGTTTAGATAAAGCCCTCTATCTGGCAGTGTAAGCTGGATTCTCGCTCTGACACCTAAAATAGCGGCGGCGGCTTTTGCTTCTTCTTTGCGGCTCTCTACTGTTCCATTTGAAGATAATTCGGCCTGGGTCAAGTCGCAAATCCCGACACGCGCCCCTTTTTTTACGTATTTTGCAATCGTTCCGCCCATTCCGATCTCTACATCATCGCTATGGGCACCGAATGCAAGGATATCAAGTCGTTTCATTTGTTCCTCCGTTTTTTGCTACATCTCGAAAATCAAACGTACCTTTATTTAAATTCCTGACTAAAATTTCAGCAGTTCCCATATTGGTGGCTAATGGAATGGTATACACATCGCAAAGCCGGATGAGTGCAGATACATCCGGTTCATGCGGCTGCGCAGTTAGCGGGTCTCTAAAAAAGAGCACAAGATCCATTGCATTATCAGCAATTAAAGCACCGATCTGCTGATCTCCCCCAAGTGGTCCTGATTGGAAACGATGAATGGGAAGCCCCGTCGCTTCTTTCACTCTCAAACCTGTTGTCCCTGTTGCGTAAAGTGTATGATCTGCCAAAATATCACGGTACGCAGTGGTAAACTGAATCATGTCACTTTTTTTCTTATCATGAGCGATTAAAGCAATGTTCATCAGGAATCCACTCCTTATTAGTCGATGATATTTTCTAAACCATAAACGAGCTGATCAATGTGCATGACCTGCTCTACTGAAAGCTTCACGCCTGACATAAAGGATGCACGGTTAAAAGAATCATGACGAATGGTGAGCGTCTGTCCGTCCATTCCAAACAGCACTTCTTGATGTGCAATCATGCCAGGAAGTCTCACGCTGTGCAGACGGATACCATCATAATCTGCTCCTCGTGCACCTTCGATTAATTCTTTCTCTTCTGGATGTCCCTGCTTTTTGCTTTCTCTTACTTCTGCAATCATTTCAGCCGTTTTTAAGCCCGTACCGCTTGGGGCATCTAGTTTTTTATCATGGTGAAGCTCAATGATTTCAACGTCAGGAAAATAATTCGCTGCCATTTTGGCAAATTTCATCATTAAGACCGCACCGACAGCAAAGTTTGGTGCAATAATACAGCCTATGCCCTTTTCTTCTGTTAATTGCTGAAGCTCTTTTAGGTCATCTTCTGAAAATCCAGTTGTTCCGACGACTGGACGCACGCCATGTTCAAGTGCTTTTTTTGTATGTACTTTCCCGATTTCTGGTGTTGTTAAATCAATTAATACATCTGGTGTTGTTTCTGAAAGACACACATCAATATCCGTATAAATTGGCGCATGAGATGTCGTATGAATCACATCAGATAATTTTTTTCCTTCATGCGCGTGATCAAGTGCTGCCACCAGCTCAAAATGGCCTGTTTCTTCCGCCAGCTTCACAGCCTCTATCCCCATTCTTCCTCTTGCTCCAGCGATTACTACTTTGATGGTTTCGTTCGTCATCGTCTCTACTTCCCTTCTTTTTTCGTCCAGCGGTCTTTATCTCTTGTGTTGAATTTATGCATCACACGATCATGTGCTTCTTCTAGTGAAATATCAAGTGAATTAGCAAGGCATGTTAACACAAACAAAACATCGCCAATTTCTTCTTCCATGCTTTTTTCTGTTTCCGTTGTTTTTTTCGGCTTTTCTCCATAGTAATGGTTAACCTCTCTTGCCAGCTCCCCTAATTCTTCTGTCAGGCGGGCCATCATGGCAAGCGGGCTGAAATAGCCTTCTTTAAATTGTCCTATGTAATCATCTACTTCTTGCTGCACGTGACGCAGCGTTTTTTCTTTCGTCATGAAGCTCATCCTCCTATCCATCTCTTACATGTTAGCGAAATCATAAATATTTGACAAATGTTTAAGACTCAGTTTGCTTGTTTCTCTCCCATACCATATAATATTATCGCTGTCTAAGCAAAAAAAGGAGTGGTCTCTTGCTAAAAGAAATTCGTCTTAAAAATATCGTATTTATTTTAATAGGATCTGCGATTTTTTCTTTCGGTCTTGTTCATTTTAATATGCAGAACAATTTGGCGGAAGGCGGATTTACAGGTATTACACTGCTTTTATATTTTCTATTTCACATTGACCCATCTATTTCAAACCTTGTCTTAAACATTCCGATCTTTTTTATAGGCTGGAAAATGCTCGGCAGAACGATGTTTACTTATACAATTGTAGGAACAGTGAGTCTTTCTGTCTTTCTTGCCATCTTCCAGCGCTTTCAAATACATATGCCTCTCCAGCACGATTTAGCCTTAGCCGCCCTCTTTGCAGGTGTATTTATCGGAACAGGCCTCGGAATCATATTTAAATTCGGCGGTACAACAGGCGGTGTGGACATCATTGCAAGACTGATCAACAAGCATTATCAGGTGGCAATGGGACGAACAATGTTCATCTTCGACGCATGCGTCATTACCATCTCTCTGACCTACTTAAATTATAAAGAAGCGATGTATACACTTGTCGCAGTGTTTGTTGCTGCGAAGGTCATTGACTTCATGCAAGAAGGCGCTTACGCTGCCAAAGGCGCCATGATTATCTCTGAAAAAGATGACATCATTCAAAAGAAAATCACGGATGAAATGGAGCGCGGTGTCACCATCTTAAAAGGGGTCGGTTCCTATACGAAACAGGAGCGCAACGTTCTTTATTGCGTCGTTCCGAAAAACGAGCTTGTCCACCTTAAAAGCGTCGTGACCTCAGTCGATCCTCATGCGTTTGTATCTGTCAGTGACGTGCATGATGTACTCGGTGAAGGCTTTACATTAGATGAACACAAAAAGCCGCTCAATCCACATTAAAAAAGAAGCACCAGTTTTGGGCTTCTTTTTTTATGATTTAGGATAATCAGCCTGACGTTTTTGCTTCTTTTCTTTTTCTGCACGATATTTCCGAAATCCAACATACGTTAACGTTAATAAAATGATACTCCCGGTTGTTATGATGACCCATAAAAGCGATGGATCCGCTTCATCTTCATCGACGTGAGCAAACACACTCGATAAATCCTCTTCCAGCTTCGTGAGACGTTCAAGCTTTGTCCCACTTGATGCTTTTAAAAATTCACCTTGCTCAATCACTTCCATGTGCTGCTTAATCGTCTGCAGCTTTTCAGGCGAAATATCAATGGTTAAACTTGGATAGATCATATCGTATAAAGAAACCAGCTCATTCCAAGTTTCATAAAATGTCGTCGATTCTGGATCTTTTACTTCTTTTTTCAAAGTAGGAAAAGAGCCCATAATAGGCTTCTCCAGCGAACCCCAAAGAGGCTCAGAATCCGACTGGATCGCATCAAGCAGCATTCTAAATTGAGAGGCATAACGAAGCTTTTCGCGCTCATTCAATTCTTCCTGCGGCAGCCCTTTTATCATATCTTGATAGCCAAGTGTAATTTGCCGAATCTGCGTATTCGTCAAAGTTCCACGCCAATTCTCAGCTTTAAATGTCTTTTCAACATACAATGCGACTTGTAACGCCTCATCATATTTAGCTTGTCTCGTTAATTGAAAGATGGAATCTGATAGTTCCGTTAATTCTTGCAGCGTGTTAGCAGCTGTTTCCTCACCTTTGACAACTGCTGGCTGTAATACGAGAAAAAATAATAGAATCATCGCGATTGGCTTTCGTTTCATGCAAGTCCCTCCTAGCCCTTCTCCTTACAGCGTATGAAGAAAAGGACAAGGTTAGACCAACATTGTTAAGGGAGTTCCAGCTTGACCGATTTTTTCGATAGAACAAGATAATACGAAACAAGAAGAACCGCAATACTTAGCCAAAACGTCACGTAGCCGATCTCGTTTGAGTAAGCAGACAGCATAGAATAACGGGGCATCATACCAAATACATAATCAATTACATCATTATGTAAGATCCAAATGCCTGCTACCACGAGATGACGCATTTGAAAACGATAATATGGCGCAAACAATACAGCCTGAACCGCCATCGCAAAGTGAGACCCAATCAGCATGTAGCCTTCCCACGGAAAATCATCGACAGATAAAAGCACAAAGATATTCATTCCTACCGCCCATAACCCATATTTAATCAAGGTCACAAGAGCAAGTGCTTCAAAATAAGGAGCATTTCGTTTCATCAAAAACGCAAGTAATACAAATAAAAAGAAAAAGCTGGCCGTTGGACTGTCTGGTACAAAAGCTAAAAAAACAGCCGGTGTCTCTACGAGCTGCGGAATATACCAATAGTAGCCGTACACAGTGCCAAGGAAATTGATCATAAGCACCAGCACAAGCATGTAGCGCGTCGCTAGCAAATATTGAATCCATCTCATATGTCTCTTCACTCACGATCTGTTAAAATCAGAAAAAAGCTGACAGCGCCAGCTTTTTCTCTTTTGAGTA
This sequence comes from Bacillus sp. FSL M7-0791, assembly GCF_038627085.1. NCBI lineage: Bacteria > Bacillati > Bacillota > Bacilli > Caryophanales > Bacillaceae > Bacillus > Bacillus sp. FSL M7-0791. The sequence continues at coordinate 2,024,853 of NZ_CP152022.1, forward strand.
TATCCTTGTACTTGCATTTAAACAACTGAATTATTTTGATTTGACCTCAGATAAATATTTAGAGAGCTTCTCAAGTTCTTCATCACTGCCTTTAAAGACACCCTTCGGCATGTTGCCTTTTCCTTCTACAGCGATTTTAGCGATCTCCTCAGGCGAAAGACCGTTGTCAACAAGTGACGGTCCAGCTGCTCCGCCCTGCATGTTATCCCCGTGGCAGGAGATACATGTCTGCTCTTGATAAATTTTATATTCTTCAGCTGAAGTATCAATCTCTGCTTCTTTCTTAATCTCACCTTGTTTTGCCGCTGCTTCCCAATCATGAGTTGCAACAGACTCCCACGTTAAATATGTTGCTGCGCCGACTGCAAGAATCATCATCCCGACTGCAATTGGTCTTCTATACGGTCTGCGTTCTGGACCTGAATCAAGAAATGGTGCGAGCAAAAGTGCACCAAACGCAATTCCAGGCATAATCATCGCGCCGACGACAGTGAAGCTTCCTGCAGCAAATTCATATTTTAATAACTGGTACAAAAATAGGAAATACCAGTCTGGCAGCGGAATATAGCCAGTATCTGTTGGATCAGCCATCCGCTCAAGCGGAGGCGCATGAACAACAGTTAGGACAAGAAAGCCAATTAAAAAAACGGCACCTACAAGCCATTCCTTTAAAAGAAAGTTCGGCCAAAAGGCTTCTGTTTTTCCCGGATATTCGGAATAGTCTTTAGGTATGTTAGGTTTTCTTTCTGCCGGTATTCTGGAATCTCCGACAAACTTCATCCCTTTTCCCCTATGCAAAGTCATCCCCTCCTCATTGAACATTCATCAAACGCAGCATTTTATAGCGGTCCAGAAATTCCTTGCTTACGAATCATAATAAAGTGGGCAGCCATCAGCCCAAATAATGCCGCTGGCAAGAAAAAGACATGGATAGCGAAAAATCTCGTCAGCGTTTGTGCCCCTACAATGTCAGGATGACCTGCAAGCAGCGTTTTGATCTCTTTACCAATGAAAGGTGTTGCTTCTGCTATTTGAAGACCAACCTTCGTCGCAAACAGCGCCTTCATATCCCATGGTAAAAGATAACCTGTAAAACCAAGTCCAAGCATCACAAAGAAAATGAGCACACCAACAATCCAGTTCAGCTCTCTAGGCTTTTTATACGCCCCTTGGAAAAAGACCCTTAGCGTATGTAAAAACATCATCACAATGACTAAACTCGCACCCCAGTGGTGCATCCCTCTGACAATCTGGCCAAATGCCACTTCATTTTGCAAATAATAAACAGATTCCCAGGCATTTTTAATATCCGGCACGTAATACATCGTTAAAAACATGCCCGAAAGGACTTGAATGACTGTCACAAAAAACGTTAAACCGCCAAAACAATACACAAAAGCGGAGAAATGATGTGCTGGGTTGACGTGCTCTGGCACCTCGTGATCCGCAATATCTCTCCATATTGGTGTAATGTCCAGCCGCTCATCTACCCAATCGTAAATCTTGTTAAGCATCGTTACCCTTCCCCTTTCGGCACAGCTTTTCCAAGATAGAGGTATCCGTCCTTCACTTGCTGCTTATAATGGTCAAGCGGTGCAAGCGGTGGAGTTCCGGGTACGTTTGTACCATCCTTGTCGTACAGCCCATAATGGCACGGGCAGAAAAATTTGTTTGGATTTTTCGGATCACTGTTCCAGTTCACTGTACATCCTAAATGTTTACAGATCGGCGATAAAGCGACAATTTCATCCCCTTCTTTGTACACCCATGCTGACCTAGATTCCTTTGACTCGTACCATGCATCTACTTGATCAATTTTAAAGTCAAAGCGCTTCGGTTCCTTTGTCAGTTCATCTACACTGACAACTTGAACCATATCCTGATCCTCTGTTCCTTTTAGCACAGGGTCAAGCGCAAAGCGAACCATAGGCATGAGCATTCCAGCGGCCATAAATCCCCCCACGCCGGTCAACGTGTAATTCAAAAATTGACGCCTGGACACTCCATGTCTCTTCTCGCTCATTTTTTTCTCCCCCCCTCAGGTCGTCAGCTACTTTATAACTGAATTAGAAAAAATTTCATAAAACTAGGACACCCTCATAATATATCAATCTATTCACAAGGTCAACATCCTAAAAAGCTATGTACAATGCAAATGTAAGGGTTTTTATGAAGGGTTCCATTTTTGTAACAAAAAGTTCAAAATTTGTTCTACACTGTCTTGAATGACTTTTTGCTTTAATTCAACCTTCAAATGCTCCAGCGGAACCGGCTTGAGCAAAAATAGCGATTCACTGATCTCAGTATGCTCTTTCCACTGGTGATCAGATGTGATCAATACGACATGCTGAAAATGATCCTTGAGCGACTGCTTCATTATGAGTATATCTTCTTGTTTCCGGTCACTCACTTCCAAATATGTATGTGACGGAAAAAGAAAAACCCGCCCTTTTAACTGTCTTTCAAGTTCATCTGCTACAAGAATAGTAAACTCTCCTAAAGACACGGTTTGTTTCATTTGATCCGCATCAATCCCAACTAATGGAATGATAGCGGTATCAATGTAAGTTTTAGATTGCAAAAAGCGATCCGCGTCCTCTGCTTGAAACCTCATCAATTTCCCCTCTTTCATGACATAAGCCCTGCCTGTGTAGGGCAAGGCTTATTCGTTCAGTTTATGACAATAGGCTTAATTCTTTTGCCAGCTTATTAAATGTTTCTTGATCATGACGGTCAAGTGCTTCATCTATCTCTTTCATGAGCCGTTCTTTTTGGAAAGTTGCGATTGAGTGCTCAAGCACTTTCTCAGCAAGATCCTTATCTTTTTCGTTCTCATAAAGATCCTTTGGAATATGAGGATTTGTTTCAAGAACAGCTGCATATTCCGGCGAACGATAAGCAGAACGGAAATTCAATTGAATAAACAAATCCTGCTGTTTATTCAAACGAATATCATGAAATGACTTTTCAGCATCTGTCGTCATGATGTTTTCTTTATAAAATCTAAAGGGAACTTCATCCACACAGTGTGTTGACATAATGATTCCCCTTGGGCAAAATTCTGCTTGCTCTACAAAATGAACCTTTTCCATCAAAGAGTCGTGACTCATTAAATAATTTAATATCCAAACACACTCTCTTCGCTTTAGTTGATAATGGTTTAAGAACCACCGGATAAATTCCTTTTTTTCATTGACAGAAACAGGGGTCTGCATGTTATTCCCTCCTCTATCGTAAATTAAATTGCTATACATGAATTATTCAACAAACCAGTTCTTCATTCCTGCAAACTATAAGGAAATTTCGTCTTCAATTCTTAAAATCGTTTCTTCAATTTCTTCATTCGTGCCATCTTTCTCTAAAACTTTGCGTAATAACGGCAATGCTTCTTTTTGTCTGCCCTCTTCTAAAAGGAACGAAGCGTATTCATATAAGAAGTCACGCTCCTCATCAAAATCAGGCAGGGCAAGCTTGAAATACTCGGCAGCTTCTTTGTATTCTTCTCGCCCGACAGAAGCAGATGCAGCATACCAATTCCATTTTGGATCATCTTCCCCAAAGCTTTTAGCCTCTTTAATAACATCCAGAATTTCATCAAACAGCTCTTCATTTAAATAGATCGCCAGCAATGTTTGAACTGCTTCAATATAACCCGGATCGAGAGCAAGTGCTTCTTGAAGCAGTTTTTTCGCATCTTCTGAATCCCCATTTTTCAAATCAATCTTGGCACCATATAAATATAATTCTTTGTTATACTCATCAACTTTAATACCCTCTTTTACTACCTCTAAAGCCTCGTGATATAGTCCTTCTTCCTCATAACTTTTCGCTAAAGGCATATAAAGTGACGAATAGGACGGATCAATATCTTTCAGTTCTGTAAGCTGCTGAATGGCTGTTTTCGTTCTGCCAGCCCTCATTGCTGTAAATCCGTAGCCAAAAAGAGTATTCGGGTCTGCTTGATCTTTTACTGCCTTTTCGTACCATTCAAGTGCATCCTCAAATTCTCCAGCTGTGCTGAGCGATTCAGCGAGCCGCTGATACACATTGACACCGCCAACCTTATGCTGCTGATCTGCCACTTTGTAGAAATAATCGGCCGCTTTTTTTGAAAGGCCTTGAGAAAAATACAACTCACCTAATGCAAAATCGATGATGGCTTCATTCGGAAGTAGTTCTTTCGCTTTTAAAAGCTTTTGTTCACTGACTTCAAATAGTCCTTGCATTTGATACAAATCTGCCATTAACAATAAACTCTCTGGGTACGCATCATCATCTTCAGGAATCGTTTCTAATACTGAAATCGCCTTCTCTTCTTCATCAGAGTCAATCAACAGCTCTGCATAAAAACACGTTAAACCTGTTTCCTCTGGATATAAATCATGTAAATCACTGATGAGATTCCGTGCTTTATCGATATCTCCCCAATCATAATATAATTGAGCCGCTTGCGCCTTTTCTTCATCATGCAAATGCTTCTCTGCTTGAGCAAGTGTTTGGAGTCCTTTTTCAGTCTCACCCGCCTCAACTAATTTTATGGCTTCTTGTAATGAACTATTCAAATCAAACCGTTCCTTTCTGTTTCCAAAAACCTAAACTATTGTTACTTCATATCATAATCGACAGGTACACATCCAGCAAATATGTTGCTCTTTTAAAATGAACCCATTTTTGTGTTTTAAAGACTGTTTTTCATTTCATCCTATACGAAACTGATGATTTGTAAACTGCAGACACTATTTTTATCGGACAAAATGTTTTTTTTCAAGGTTTCACCTTGAGACAAGCTATGCTATATTTCTGACAAATATGCCAAAGGAAAGAAAAAGCCTGAGGACCTCCTCAGACTGTTTTCGTTAAATATTCAATGTGTTCAAAGAAATTCGGGTATGAGACACGAACAGCATCTGTATCTTCAATCTCAATTGCTTGCTTTGTCACACATGCGGCAATTCCCAGCATCATACCGATACGGTGATCTCCGTAGCTTGAGACGACTGCGCCGCCTTGAAGCGTAGTTTTACCATGAATCTTCATACCATCATCTGTTGCTTCAATATCAGCACCGAGTTTTTTAAGTTCTGATACGACTGTATCAATTCGATTGGTTTCTTTAACTTTTAACTCAGCAGCATCTTTAATGATCGTTGTTCCTTCTGCTTGGGTCGCAAGAAGCGCAATAATCGGAATTTCATCGATGAGTCTTGAAATCATGTCACCAGAAATTTCAATCCCTTTTAATGATGAAGTAGAAATCGTTAAATCACCATACGGTTCTCCGCCTTTGGCATCTACTTCATTGATCTCAAGGTTTGCACCCATAAGTTTCAGCACATCAATAATACCTGTTCTTGTTTTGTTTAGCCCGACATTTTTTAAGACAATCCGGCTGTTAGGAACGATTGATCCAGCTACAAGGAAAAATGCAGCTGAAGAGATGTCTCCAGGAACAAATATATCTGTTGCTGTTAATGTCTGGCCGCCTTCAATGGAAACACTTTGTTCATCTTCATCTAGTTTTACACCAAACATAGAGAGCATTCTTTCTGTATGATCTCTTGATTTATGTGGTTCAGTTAATGTTGTTGTACCCTCTGCTTGCAGCCCAGCTAAAAGGACAGCCGACTTAATTTGTGCACTTGCCACCGGAGACTCATAAGAGATGCCTTTTAAATGACCGCCACGAATAGACAGTGGTGTATACTCGCCATTTGCTCTGCCGTCTATTTTGGCTCCTAGTTGTTTCAGCGGACCCGTCACACGTTTCATTGGTCTTTTGGCAATACTCTCATCACCAATTAGTGTACTGTGAAACTCACAACCAGCTAATATTCCCATCATTAATCGAATGGTTGTACCAGAATTGCCAACATCGAGAATGTCAGACGGCTCCTTGAGCTCTTTCAGTCCTTTACCATGAATGACAACATCTGTCCCTTGTTGTTCAATTTCAACGCCCATCTTTCTAAAGCAATCAATCGTACTTAAACAGTCAGCTCCAGGAAGAAAGTTTTTCACTACTGTGGTCCCTTCAGCAATTGCACCAAACATCACTGATCTATGTGAAATAGATTTATCACCTGGGATATGAATTTCTCCATTCATAGGAGCATTTTTATGAATTTTCATGTTTGTCACCTCAGTCAGCATAAAATGTATCGTAATTCGCTCTATTTTTTATACAGATTTCTGCACGCTTGCGGTCGTCGTCTGTTTGAAAACTAATGCGTAAAATCCCATTAATGTCTTCCCGCGTCTCAATAATACGGATATTTGTAATACTAATATTTTCACTTGCTAGATACCCTGTAATCTCCGATATGACCCCAGGGTGATCCGGAACATCGACATACAGATCATAAAAAGCAGGAATGGCTCCTTTTTTCCTTAGAGGCAGTCCATCACGATATTCCTTTGCATCTTGAAAATAAGAGAACAATCCTTCAGCATCTTCTTGCTCTACGAAGTTTTCAATGCGGTTAATCTCTTTTTTCCATTCATGAAAACGGTCTAAAATCTTGTGTTTATTGTGCAGCAGGATATCCCTCCACATTGCAGGATTGCTTGAAGCAATTCGTGTGATATCACGAAAGCCTCCAGCAGCAAACCGTTTCACAAGTGGGAATTGTTCTTCAAAATGATGTGCTTGATGCACAAGGCTGGCTGCAACAATATGAGGAAAATGGCTAATTACACTTGTCACAGCATCATGTTCTTCTGGTGTCATCTCGATGAAATGAGCATTTGTCCCCTTTAACAAATCCATCAACCGATCAACAGCTTGGCGGTTTGTTTCCTTTGCAGGCGTTAAAATGTAGAACGCATTTTCAAATAAGAAGTCTTTTGCTGCAATAACACCTGACTTATGAGAGCCTGCCATTGGATGTCCACCAATAAATTGGTACTGCTCAGGCAGCGCTTTTTCAGCAAAATGGACGACCTTTTGCTTTGTGCTGCCGACATCAGTGATTGTGAGCTCTCTTTCAATTCCAGAGTCTGCAATATCACTAAGCATCTTTACTGTTTGCTGGACAGGTGTTGCCAAAATAATGGTCGAAGATTCTTCTAAACCAGCCAGAAACGAATCAGCTGTTGCATCAATAATTCCCAGCTTTGTTGCAGCAACCATTTGCTCTTTGGAAACATCAAATCCTACAATTTTTTTATGAGGATACTCTTTTTTAATCGAGAGTGCAATGGATCCCCCAATTAAACCGAGTCCAGCGATTAATATTGTTTCGTTTGCATCATTCATATTCATCACCTGATTTTTCGCGAAAATTAAACAACCTATTTCAACAGCTTATATGTATTGAGGTTGGTACAATGAAAGCCATATCCTGCCTTAGGATATGACTTTATGGTTATGCTACGCACGAATGCCTTGCAGTAAATCGGCAAGTGTGCTTAGAATGTCTTCATTTTGCTCTTTTGTTCCGACGGTAATACGTAAAGAAGTCGGAAAACCAAGTGCTTTACCGGAACGAACAATGTAACCTTTTTTCAATAATGCATTGAACAATTCATCTGCATCTCTTTTAAAATCAATCAGCACAAAGTTTGTTTGAGATGGATAGATATATAGTCCAAAACAGTCTGCAAAATCTTGATATTGCTTGAGACCTGCTTCGTTTTTTTGTCTGCATGATTGTATGAAATCTTGATCTTTGATCGCTGCACGAGCAGCTGCCTGAGCGATACGGCTGGTATTAAACGGCTCTCTCGCTGGTTCAATGGCAGTAATCAGCTCTTCTGATGCAATTCCGTAGCCTACGCGAAGCGCTGCAAGTCCATATGCTTTAGAAAACGTTCGAAGGACAATGACATTTTGATAATTGTGTAATAAAGATAAACTGTTTGGAAAATCTTCCGCACGAACGTATTCAAAATACGCTTCATCTAGAACAACAAGCACGTGAGCTGGCACTTCGTCTAAAAACGCCACAATCTCAGATTCTGACAAATGATTTCCTGTCGGGTTATTTGGATTACATACCCAGACAACCTTCGTGTTTTCATCGATCGCATCCAGCATGCCCTTCAGATCGTGAGCTCCTCCTTCTAAAAGAGGCACTTCTCGAATTTCAGCATGTTCAATCACTGCATTGTGACGGTATTGCGGAAAAGATGGAGATGGGATGACGGTATTTGTATGTTGGTCAAGGAAAGCTCTCGCAATAATTTGCACAAGTTCATCTGAGCCGTTCCCGAAAATTAATTGTTTTTCACTTACTTGAAGAAACTCAGCAAGCTCCGTTCTTAAACTTGCGCTGTACCCATCAGGATAAATCGCTAAATGTTCGAGCTCAGCTTGTATAGCCTCTCTTGCATGTACAGAACATCCAAAAGGGTTTTCATTTGAAGCCAATTTCACAATTTTGTCTAATTGATATTCTTTTTTGACCTCTTCAATTGGTTTCCCAGGTTGATACGGTTTTAGCTGTTTTAATTGATCTTTGATTTGCAAAATGTTTCACCTCATTTGAATGAATAGAGGGGACTAAATGTTTTTGCATATGTTTCAAATTCTCTTAAAGCCTCTTGACGTGTATCACTTGCCAGCAATTGTTCTTGAAGCTCTTCAATTTTTTTCACAAGTGCACTTCCGACAACAACACCGTCACTCAGTTTATTCATTGAGTCTACCTGCTCTCTTGTTGAGATGCCAAAACCGACCGCAACCGGTATGTGACTCAGCTGTTTCACTTGTTGAATAAAATCTGTAATTGACGCGTCAAAGGATTGTCTGACACCTGTTACACCAAGAGATGAAACACAATACACAAAACCTTCTGCCTGCTCTACAATGTTTACTAATCGTTCCTTGCTTGTTGGTGCAACGAGTGAAATATATGAAATGTCATGTGTTTGACAGTTCTTTTGCAGCTCGCTGCTCTCTTCAAACGGCAAGTCGGGTGTTAAGAGTCCCGAAATATGATTTTTGTGCAGTAAAGCGAAAAAGTATTCTGTGTCTAATTGTAACACAGGATTATAATACGTAAATAGAATTACAGGAATTTTTACACCGTTTTTTTTCATCTTCCCTGCTAATTCTATCGCTTTTACGATATTCATGCCATGATTTAGAGCTCTTTTGGAGGCTCTTTGAATGACAGGACCGTCTGCTAATGGATCGGAATAAGGAACACCGAGTTCAATCGCATGTGCACCGGCTGCTTGAAGGGAGATAGCTAAATCAATCGTGATGTCTTCTGACGGATCTCCAGCTGTGATAAATGGGATAAATAATTTTTCGTCTTGCTCTAATTGAAATCTAATCATTTTGTTTTCCCCTCACTTTCGAGCACGTTCATTAATGTATGCACATCCTTATCGCCTCTTCCTGACAGGCAGACAAGGACGATTTCGTCTTCATTCATCGTCTTGCTTACCTCAAACGCTTTGGCTAGCGCATGTGCAGATTCAATTGCTGGCAGAATTCCTTCTTTTTCAGTCAGCAGCTTTAGTGCATCTAGTGCTTCTTGATCTGTCGCACTCACATATTCAACCCGTCCGCTCGCATGTAAATATGCGTGTTCTGGTCCAATTCCCGGATAATCTAAACCAGCAGAAATAGAATATGGCTCAATAATTTGGCCAAATTCATCTTGAATTAAATATGTCAAAGACCCATGGATCACACCTTTGGTTCCTTTCGTGATGGTTGCAGCATGGAGCGGCGTATCGATTCCTTTTCCAGCTGCCTCTACACCAATGATATCTACTTCTTCATCTAAAAATGCCCGGTACATTCCAATGGCATTACTTCCGCCGCCAACACAGGCAATGACTTTATGAGGAAGCCTTCCTTCTTTTTCAAACAGCTGCTCTTTTGCTTCATCACCAATCATGCGCTGGAACTCGCTGACGATTTGAGGATACGGATGAGGGCCTACAACGGAGCCAATCATATAAAAATGATCACTGCAGTGCTGAACCCAATAGCGGATGGCTTCGTTGGTTGCATCTTTTAGTGTGCCATTTCCGCTTGTGACAGGTATGACTTCAGCGCCCAGCAGTTTCATTCGAAAGACATTGAGTGATTGTCTTTCCACATCTTCTTTTCCCATAAATACCGTGCAGGATAACCCGAACTTTGCGGCCACCGTTGCAGCAGCTACTCCGTGCTGGCCCGCGCCTGTTTCTGCGATGATGTTTGATTTCCCCATTTTTTTCGCAAGCAGGGCCTGACCAAGCGCATTGTTAATTTTATGAGCACCCGTGTGGTTTAAATCTTCTCTTTTTAAATAGATTTTTGCCCCGCCGAGGTATGCTGATAATTGGTCAGCATATGTAAGCGCAGTTGGTCTGCCTGAATAGTTTCGAAGTAGTGATACATATTCTGCTTGAAAAGCAGGGTCTTCTTTTAATTCACGAAATGCCTGCTCGATTTCTGCAAGTGGCTGCATGAGCGTTTCCGGGACAAATTTCCCTCCGAATTCTCCGTATCTGCCAATCTCATTTGGATATGCGTACATTATTTAACATCCTTTCTTCGAGCGCTTCGATCTTAGCGCTGCTTTTCTTTCCGTTTTCTTCTATTCCGCTTGAAAGATCGATCGCTTCTGGACCATAGGCAAGGAGCTCTGCTATCGTTTCTGGTGTGATGCCGCCTGCAATTATGCAAGTTTTCTCCAGCCGTTTTGCATGCTTAACGTATGCAGGCACCGCCTCCCAAGCAAAAGCTGTTCCAGAGCCGCCTCTCATCCCTTTTACTTTCGCATCAATGAGAAAGCCATCGACAACAGGTGCAAATGCCGTCATTTTTTCAAGCGTGTTTGTGATATTGGATGCGTGGTGGAACACTTTCCAAACGACAGCCCCTGTTTGTTGTTTGATTTCTTTAGCGTCATCCTGCGTTTCATCTCCATGAAGCTGTACGATATCTAAAGGTATATGTTTTGTGATCTCACACACTTTTTCGATCTTTTCATTTACAAAAACACCGGCAATTTTTTTCTCACACTTTGTTTGGATGAGCCATTGTTTCACTTGATCTGGCTGGACTTGTCTTTTACTTGGAGCAAAAATAAATCCAATGGCATCTGCGTGAGATTGCGCAATACATTCCACATCATCTTGTGATACTGCCCCGCAATATTTTACATAAGGCTTCACCCTGTTCATTCTCCAAACAATGTCTGAACGGCTTTTTCTTGTGATTGTTCTCTCATTAATGATTCTCCTACAAGAACTGCACCCGCTCCATGTTTCTTCACAAAGGCCAGATCATCAAATGTTTGAATACCGCTCTCACTCACTAGTAAAACATCTTTTGGAACAAGGGGTGCGATCTCTTTTGTTTGTTCGACAGTTGTTGTAAATGTATTTAAATTCCGGTTGTTCACTCCAATGATTTCAGGAGTGAACAACTTTAAAATATTTTCCAGTGTATCTGCTGCATGTACTTCGACAAGGACATCAAGGCCTTTCTCTTTCGCTTCAGCATAGAGTTCTTGCAGCTTTTGCGGCTCAAGTACTTCTCCAATTAATAAAATGGCATCTGCCCCTATACGTCTTGACTCTTCTACCTGTATGGAGTCAATGATGAAATCTTTTCTTAAAATTGGACGATCTACGTGTTTTTTAATGAGGGATAAGTATTCGTTTTTCCCTTGAAAGAACGGTTCATCCGTTAAAACAGATAAGCAATCAGCGTTTGATTTTTCGTAAGCTTTTGCTGTTTGTAAAGGATCAAAATTCGGTTGAATGATTCCTTTGGAAGGAGACGCTTTTTTCACCTCCGCAATGAGACCAATTGAGCGATGAGGATTCATGAGTGCTTCTTTAAATGATCGTCTTTCAAAGTGTCCATCTACTGGTAACTGCAATGTTTGAATATGTTCTTTTTTGCGGGCAATGATTTGATTAAGCATAGATCTCTTCCTCTCTCGTTTTTTGTTTTAATCGAGCCAATTGTTCTTTGGCTGCGCCGTTTTTAATTGTTTCAATCGCTTTTAATGTTCCGGCCATGAGGCTTTCTGACTTCCCTGCGACATATAAAGCGGCGCCAGCATTCAGGGCTGTAATATGAAGCGGCGCCCCTTCTGTTTGATGATTCAATATATTCTGAATCAATTTAGCACTCTCTTCCGGTGATTGGACCTGAATTTCTGATAAATATCCTTTTTGCAGCCCAAAGTCTTCTGGATTGAGTGTATATTCTGTCATGACATCTTTTTTGAGTTCAATCACATATGAATTTGCTGTAATCGTTAATTCATCCAGTCCATCTTCTCCGCAAACAAACAGCACATGTTCTGGCTCTAACGGTGCAAGGGCTTCTGCCATCAATTTTGCCTTTTCCTTTGAGTAGACACCGATGATTTGCTTTTTGGCTTGCATTGGGTGGCAAAGCGGGCCTAAGAGATTAAATACCGTCCGGAAGCCGAGCTGCTTGCGGACTGCGGCTACTTGTTTCATAGATGAATGATACAATGGTGCAAATAAAAAGCCCATGTTTTTCTCTTGTATTTGTCTTCTTGTTTCTTCTGGTGTGGATTGAATATGAATCCCAAGACACTCTAGTACATCGGCACTCCCGCTTTTAGAAGAAACTGATCGATTTCCGTGTTTGGCGATTTTGGCTCCAGCAGCGGAAGCGACAATGGCAGCGGCAGTTGATATATTAAAGGTGGAGAGTCCATCGCCTCCTGTGCCGCAAGTATCTACTACATCAAGCGCTCGTTCCATTGGTGCTGCATTTTGCCGCATGGCTTTCACAAAACCCGTCATTTCTTCAGCGGTTTCTCCTCTATGCGCTAAAATCGAGAGACTCGCAGCGACTTCAGCATCTGTTAAAAAGCCGCTCATCATATCTTGCATGAGTTTATTTGCTTCATTTTCTGATAGAAAGCCTCCATTAACAAGAGCTGATAGTCGGTGATTCATCCTGCACACTCTCCTTTTCTGAGAAAATATGTTCCGCAAGCTGAATGGCTTTCAGAAGTGCTCCTGCCTTGTTACAAGTCTCTTCCCATTCATTTTCTGGGACAGAATCAGCCACAATGCCGGCGCCTGCTTGTATAGAAGCGGTCTGATTTTTGACGCTCATCGTACGAATCGTAATACAGGAGTCGATATTACCGTCGAATCCAATATAAGCAATACAGCCGCCATACGTTTCCCTTGGCTCAGGCTCCATTTCATTTAGTAATTGCATCGCTCTTATTTTGGGTGCACCTGTTAATGTACCTGCAGGGAAAGCGGACATGAGCGCATCGACTGGATGTGTATCCCGCTTTAACTTTCCTGTCACAATGGAGATGATGTGCATGACATGTGAAAAATTCACTACTTTTGTAAAGGTCGGTACGGACACACTGCCGTATTCTGCCACACGGCCTACATCATTTCTGGCAAGATCCACTAACATGTAATGCTCCGCTTTTTCCTTTTCATCTTCAAGCAGTTCTCTTGCTAGCTCAGCATCCTCTTCTCTTGTTCTTCCTCGTTTTCTTGTGCCAGCAATAGGATGAATTTCTAGATGCCCATTTTTAGCATGAATTAATCGTTCTGGCGAGCTTCCGACTAAATCACGATCTTTTAATTTCATAAAATACATATATGGAGATGGATTTACAATCCGAAGCACGCGGTATAACTCAAATGAACTCACTGACACAGGGATATCAAATCGCTGTGAGAGTACGCCTTGGAAAATATCACCCGCTCGAATGTAGTCTTTGATTTTTTCTACGTCTTTTAAAAATTGCGCTTTTTCATAGGTGGACGTCACATGTTCAAAGGACGGCGGCTCATTCATATTCCCTGATAAAATCAGTTCTTTCATATCAACCTTTGAATGGAGCTTGTGAATCATCTGTTCAAGCTGCTTTTGATTTTCTTTGTAAGCGCGTATTTTTTCGTCTTCTGTTTCATGTCCGGTTAGCTCGGTGTACTGGATAAAATGAACATGATTTGTTTCATGATCAAAGGCAATCATCGTTTGGCAGACAAATAATGTGCAATTTTCTGCCAGCGATGCGCTGCTGTGAGGCCTGACAGAGGGTTCAATGTTAGGGATCAGATCGTAGCTTAAGTACCCAACCGCCCCGCCTGTAAATGGGATATCAATATCTGGCGTTTTGATTTGATATTGCTCTTTCATCCAATCTAGCAGTTCTTTCAGCTCTTGCTTTCGCATGACTTCCCGCCCCGCAGCATCACGTGCAATGTATTTGTTTTGGTCATCGTGTAAGGTTAAAAACGGGTGCAATCCAATGAAAGAATATCTCGACCAGCTGGAAGACTCATCTTTGCTTTCTAGCAAATACACAATATCTTGTTTGAGTTTTTCAACAATTTGAATCGGTGAGAGCGTATCGACTGTAATGGTTTCAACAATTGGGATCGTTTTGTGGGACTCACTGTCCTTTAAAAATTGGGTCAAGTTTGATTGGGAATTCATAAGCACACTCCTTAAATGGGTTTAAGGAGAATGAGGGGACATATAGAGGGTTTGTATGAGTATACGAAATAAGCCTAAAAGAGGGTTACTCTTTTAGGCAGTATGATTAAATAGAAGTATCGTATCTCTGCTCAACTCTACTCATCTCAACTACCCTAGTCTCATTCTCATCTTCTCTAAGCTTGCAATGCCGTTTACACCTGTGTGTAAACTTCGGCTGTTCATATCGTATTATAATTCCTTGTTTTTTGTCAACTGTAAATCAGGGCGAAGCGTCACAGCTTCTTCCAAGTACACATGTTGTATGTCTTCCTGCTTTGTATCTGTCTGGACAGTCATTAAGACACGAATACATTGCTTTAAACCGCCATTAATGTCCAGTTCCTGCATACATGTAACAGGTACATATGTCCATCCTTCAAACTGACGAAGTGCTTTTGCCGGAAAAACGGAGTGAATATCTTGTGTAGCTGAAATCAAGATCTGCACGACACGTTCTGGATCTACTTGGTTTCTTGAAATGATCGCTTCTAGCAGCTGTTTCGTTTTGTTTAACACTTCTGTTTCTGTATCTTCTATCACAGTTGTAGCCCCACGTATCCCGCGAAACATCATAGACATCCCTCCTCCCGTTTCCATTCTTCGAGCCAGTAGTGCAGCTCATCTTTTGTGAAAGACTGTAAGGTGACGTCTCCAACCTGTTTTAATAAAACAAATTGAACACTGCCGCCTCTTGCTTTTTTATCACCAATCATCCGGTCAACAAATGTTTTCGTGGAAATATCTTGTGTGACTTGCACCGGGAACCCGAGCTCTTTCATCCACTCTTTTAGTTCCGTACGATTGAAGCTGAGTCCCAGCTGCTTTTCGCTCACATACAGCGCAAACTGCATGCCGATTGCAATGGCATCTCCATGCGTGATGGCGCCGTATCCGTACTCTGCTTCAATGGCATGCCCGAGTGTATGGCCTAAATTCAAAAATGCACGCACGCCTTGTTCTTTTTCATCTTCTTGAACAATTGACGCTTTGACTTGAATGCCTTGATACAGCATATGTGCCAGATCGCTCTTTGATATATCCGTCAGAGAACGAATGGACATCAGTTCTGATAAAAATTCTTCACTTGAAATCAGTGCATGTTTGATGACTTCTGCAAAGCCTGATCTTCGTTCAATTTGAGATAGTGTCTCAAGCATACTAGTATCATAGATCACAGCTTTCGGCTGATGAAACGCACCGATTAAATTTTTACCGAGCGGATGGTTGATCCCTGTTTTCCCGCCAACTGCACTATCATGTGCCAGCAGTGTGGTCGGCACTTGGATAAAATCAATGCCTCTCATATAAGTGGCAGCAGCAAAGCCAGCCAAATCTCCAATTACGCCGCCTCCCAGCGCAATGATGCAGGAGGAACGATCAAGCTGAAATTGAATGGCTTTCGTATGAATATGCTCAAATTCGGCAAAGGATTTTGACTGCTCTCCGCTCGGCACAACCACTTTGTTCACAGGCCACTTCTGCTGAAGTAAGCGAACCATCTCATCACCATAAATGGCATCAACAGCTGCATCTGTGACGATTAAAAGCTTCGTATAGGAATGCCCAGTGGAAGTTATCAAGTCGACGATATTGCGTTTAATCCCATCACCGATAAATACAGGATAAGTGGCTGAAGACGTCTTAACTTCCAGTGTTTTCATTAAAATTCCCTCTGAAGCTGGCGCATTTTCTCAACATTTTCTTTAATGCGGTCGATTTGGTCAAGGCCAAACTGCTCCACAACTGCATTGGCAATTTCCCATGCAACGACTGCTTCTGCAACAACACTTGCAGCAGGAACAGCACAGCTGTCAGATCGTTCAATACTTGCAGAGAAAGGTTCTTTTGTTTCAATGTCAACGCTTTGAAGCGGCTTATAAAGCGTTGGGATTGGTTTCATAACCCCTCTTACGACAATTGGCATACCCGTTGACATTCCGCCTTCAAGACCACCTAGGCGATTTGTTTTTCTCGTATAGCCCTTTTCTTCATCCCAGATGATTTCATCATGGACCTCACTGCCATTTTTAGAGGCTGCCTCGAAGCCAATACCGAATTCAACCCCTTTAAAAGCGTTGATACTAAGTACAGCACCAGCAAGCTTGCTGTCCAATTTACGGTCGTAATGAACATAGCTGCCAACCCCAACCGGCATCCCTTCAACGATGACTTCAACAATTCCGCCAATTGAATCGCCGTTTTTCTTCGCTTCATCAATTGCATCCATCATTTTCTGACCTGCTTCACTGTCATAGCAGCGAACAGGTGATTCTTCTGTTACCTTCTGCAAATCTTCAATAGACTCATATGCTGTATGAGCTGCTTTCACTCCGCCAATTTCAAGAACGTGGCCAGCTACTTTAATCCCTAGATGCGCCAAGATTTGTTTGGCAACTGCGCCTGCTGCTACGCGAACAGTTGTCTCGCGGGCTGATGAGCGCTCTAATACGTTTCTCATATCACGGTGTCCATATTTGATCGCCCCATTTAAATCTGCATGTCCTGGTCTTGGACGGGAGATTTGACGCTTCATTTCACTTTCTTCTTCTTCCGTGATCGGCTCTGCCCCCATCACCTTTGTCCAATGCTTCCAGTCGTTGTTTTCAACAACAAGTGCGATTGGGGAACCTAATGTTCTCCCGTGGCGAACACCACTTAACACTTTCGCCTGGTCTTTTTCAATCTGCATTCTTCTTCCGCGGCCATGACCTTTTTGTCTTCTAGCCAATTCATAATTGATGTCATCCTGCTCTATGTAAAGTCCCGCTGGAACTCCTTCAATAATTGTGGTCAGTTGTGGACCATGTGATTCACCTGCTGTTAAGTACCTCATGACTCAATCTCCCTTCATCGCATTAACGCTTTTAAGTAAAAATATAATAACACACTTGCTACTAAAAAGTCAGCTACATACCCTTCTTTTGATAAAAGAAAGTATCAGCAGATATCAGTCCAAACTTTTCTGGGTGAAAAATTTGCTCTGTAGAACCAACAAATAATACGCCATTTTGTTTTAAACTGCTGCTCATTTTTAAGTAAATTTCTTCTTTTGCCTCTTCAGTAAAGTAAATCAGTACATTTCGGCAGACGATGAGGTCAAGCTGTTTTTCATATGGATCTGCTAAAAGGTTGTGCTTCTTAAATTGAATATGCTTTCGAACCTCATCCTTCACAGTGTAAAATGAAGAATCTTCTTTTGTGAAATATTTTTGCTTGATATGATCTGGCACCTCTTGCAGAGAGCGTTCATGATATCTGCCTTTTTGAGCTGACTGCAGAACTTTATCATCAATATCAGTTGCAATAATTTGGAAGTCTTTCACAAAAGGATGGCTTGACAGCAGCATGGAGAGTGTATATGGCTCCTCTCCTGTCGAACATGCTGCACTCCAAATCTTTAAGGTGCCGCCATTTTTCGAAAGCAGCGGCAGGATTTTTTGATCAAGTACTTCCCAGCGCTGATAGTTTCGGTAAAATTCTGACACATTTATCGTCATGCGGTCCATCGTCTCATCTAATAATGCTCTGTCCTTTTCAAGCGCGGCCGCGAATGCTTCAAAATCTTTATATCCTTTTTTATCATAAAGTGAGGTTAATCTCCGTTTCATTTGTGCTTCTTTATATAAATTTAGATCAACTCCGGTTAGTTTTTTCCATTTTCCAACAAATACTTGATATGGATCCATCAATGTCCTCTCCTGTCTCATCTATCTTTGTCCTAGTATAGCTGTTTTTATCGAAAATTTGTATCTTCTCACGAGAAATTTCGTGTAGAAAGTTCAATATAAAAAAAGCCAAAGTGCTCATTAGATGAACACCTTGGCTTGAAACTTAATAAATCCAGCTTGAGATGGTTTGATCCCAGCTTGTGAGTTCTTCTTGTTTGAAGAATAAGTTAATTTCTCTTTCAGCACTTTCTGGTGAGTCTGACCCATGGATAATGTTTTTCCCAACAGTCAATCCATAGTCTCCTCTTATTGTGCCTGGAAGCGCTTCCTTCGGATTTGTTTTGCCGATAATCTGTCTTGTTACGTCTACTACCTGTTCACCTTGCCATACCATTGCAAATACAGGTCCTGACGTAATAAAGTCAACCAATTCCCCGAAAAACGGTTTTTCTTTATGCTCTCCGTAATGGGTTTCTGCTACTTCCTTTGGAATACTCATTAGTTTTGCACCAACAAGCTGAAGCCCCTTTTTTTCGAATCTTGACACAATGTCACCGATTAATTGTCTTTCTACACCATCAGGTTTGACCATAAGAAATGTTTTGTCCATATACGTTTTCCACCCCGTCGTTATGTATGTATAGGCTTACATTGTTACAAAGTGATCGTATCATTTTTTTTTATAATAATCAATTTTTGACAAAAAATTTCACAAAAAAACCAATCAACATCACGTTGATTAGAATTTTCGTTTCCCAATATATTTTGCAATGGAGGCGAGTGACGTTCTCGCTCGTCCTCGAGGAAGTTTGTCGAGCTGTTCAAAGGCTTTTTTCAAATACATTTCACTCACTCGAATCGAGCGGTCGATCGCATCTGTTTGTTTGAGGCTTTCAATGACAGGCTCCAGCTGCTTCTCCGTCGTTTCACTATTGATCAGCTTCAATTGACCTTCTAGCGTCGGATTTTTCAGTGCATATAAGACTGGGAGTGTGACATTCCCTTGTAAAAGGTCTCCTCCGACAGGCTTGCCCAGCTCTTCTTCAGTTGATGTGAAATCAAGGACATCATCAATGATTTGATAGGACATGCCGACATAGTATCCAAACCAATAGAGGGCTTTATGTGTTTTTTCATCTGTACCTGCTGCAATGGCGCCTAATTGACAGCTGCCTGCAATGAGCAAGGCTGTTTTTCGTTTGATTCTTCTTAAATATGTACGCAGGTTTTGATCCATATTATATTTATCTTTCACTTGCTCTATCTCACCAAGACAAAGCTCGACGACCATTTTTGACAAAATTTCATGTGCCATTGGGTGATTGATTTTTGTCATGTATTCAAGTGATCTCGCAAACATATAATCCCCTGTGTACATGGCAATTCTGTTATCCCATTTTGCCTTTATCGTTGGTTTGCCTCTTCTCAGCTCTGCATCATCAATGACATCATCGTGAACAAGTGATGCCATATGAATCAGCTCGAGGGCAACGGCAACATATTTAATTTTATTAATGTCATAGTCACCAAACATGCCTGAAAGGAGAACAAAAACGGGGCGGATTCGTTTTCCGCCCGCTTGCAGCAAATGAAGACCTGCTTCACTTAATAATGCATAATCAGAGCGAACTGTTTGTTCAAGCTCTTTTTCAATTATATCGATATCATGATTTAAAAAAGAGATCATTGCTTTTAATTTCATTATCTTCACCCAAATATCGTTTATTCAAAGCTTCTTTCCGATATGTGTTGCTGCTACACCGCCTGTAAATGGATGATACGAGACATCAGACAACCCGGCCTCTTCGAACAGAGCCGCCAGCTCTTTCATGCCAGGGAACGTTTTGGCTGATTCTTGAAGCCATGAATACTCCTGATAGCTTTTGGCAAACAATTTACCAAAGAGCGGCATAATGTATTTGAAATAGATGTAGTAGCCCTGTTTAAAGCCGATCATCTCAGGCTGTGAAGTCTCCAGACAGACAACCATTCCGCCAGGCTTCACTACTCTTGTCATTTCCTTGAGCACCGTTAAATAATCAGGAACGTTTCTAAGTCCAAAACCGATGGTGACATAATCAAATGAGTTGTCCTCAAAAGGGAGCTCCATCGCATTGCCATGAAGCAATTCAATTTGTTTGTAGCCCCCAGTCTTCACCTTCGTTTCTCCAACACTCAGCATGTTTTTACTGAAATCAAGGCCTTTGACCTCGCCTTTTTCTCCAACAGCATCTGCAAGCGCAATTGTCCAATCGGCTGTCCCGCAGCATACATCTAATGCTTTAGACCCTTTTTGCACATTCATAAGTTTCATTGTTTTATCGCGCCATTTTTTATGCTGTTTAAAGCTGATGACAGAGTTCATTTGATCATAGTTTTTATAAATTTTTTCAAATACACCGTGTACTCGCTGTTCTTTTGATTGCTGCATGACTTACCCTTCTTCCACTTTCTGATGGTACGCAGGCTCATTTTTCATATGATCCAAGCGATTTAATAGCTCTTTTTGAACGACCGGAGATGAAACAAGATGCTCCTTGATCGTTCGTTTGGCCTTTTCATAGCCTTCATTCTCAAAATTGTCAAAGCACGAATAGGCGTCCGTATAACGATCGTTCAAAAAAAGTTTTAAATGTTTGTCATTTTCTGCTTGTTTCATGAAGCGTTTATAAACAAGAAAACGACTTGCAATCTCATTCCAATGCGTTAATTGAAAATGCTCAGAAATCCTTTGGAAAAGCGCAGATTCAACTGTAGCTACACTTTTGTAAAAGTGCGCTGCATCTTGAATGGACCGGTCATACAGTCTAATTTTATGTTCATTGATCTCTTTGATCGCCGTAGCGAGCGTGCGGATCATATAAATGTCTTTCATGTCAGAGAGAAGAGAATAATAGAGACCGCTGAAATAGTCTCCTGCCAGGATGGTCAGCTGACGATTTTTGAATTCGTCTTGCTTGATGGCTGCAGCAGTTGTGACTTCGTCATGGGTATCAAGGGCAATTTGCACAAGCATCGCCGTTAAAATATAATTTTCTTTTTTCTCTGCATCAATTTGAGCTTCTTCAAACATTGCATGAAAAAGAAGGAGCTTATCTTCATCGATGAGTGGTGCGCGTAAATGCTTCGCCAAATAAGGATGAGAAAGCTTTTTATTTAATTTTATATTTAGATTAGATAAAATTCCGTAGATGTCTTGCAAAGATATCACCCTTGTCCCAAAAATTACAGTTTCATATGTAGACCTGCACATTGTATAGAGATTTATTATACCATATCAGCTCTCACTTTTATGCTATCAAGTGCTACAAGTTCTTTATTTCTTTGCTTCGCTTTGAATTTCGCCGAAGCTTGTTTGAATGACAGCATCGCCTCTTACTTTGATCGCTGACGTATGCTCAGTAAATTGTGCAATGATCACTTCACCTTTATCGAGTTTCTCGGAATGGTGAAATCTTGTATCAGAGCCTCTTGTCAGGCCGATGACGTTTACACCATTATCAATGGCTTTAATCACCACAAAATCAGATGCTTTATTTTCACTCATTTTGTTCACCTTCCATCTATTGAATTAGTCGTTTTTAATAAAGGAAAGCACTTCTGCTCTTGCGGCTGCATCATTTGCAAATGTGCCGCGGACTGCTGAGGTCACTGTTTTAGCGCCTGGCTTTTTCACTCCGCGCATCGTCATACACATATGCTCTGCTTCAACGACAATCATCACGCCATGCGGATTAAGTGTTTCCACCATACTATCTGCAATGGTTGATGTAATGCGTTCCTGAAGCTGCGGGCGTTTAGCCACGGCTTCTACAGCTCTTGCCAGCTTACTAAGTCCCGTTACTTTTCCTCCGCGCGGAATATAAGCGACATGGGCTTTCCCGTAGAAAGGCACAAGGTGGTGTTCACACATTGAATGGAAAGCAATATCTTTTACAAGGACGAGTTCTTCGTGGTCTTCGCCAAAAATGGTTTTAAAATGTTCTTTTGGATCTTCATTTAATCCCGAGAACACTTCTTCATACATTTTTGCGACTCGTTTTGGGGTATCAAGAAGTCCTTCACGATCCGGATCTTCTCCGATTGCTTTTAATATATCGCGTACTGCGTGTTCGATTAATTCTTTATTTATTTCACTCATGTATTATATCCTCCAAAGGCGATTACATTTCATTCAGATTCTAGCACACTTCAGATCCTAAAAGCAAAGGAGAGCGTTCTAAACGAACCTTTTGATTCAAAAGGAAAAGCCCCTTATGAAAGGGGCTTTTCTAGACCAGTGTGAAACTGTATATGTATAACTCCTTCAACAGGATCATTACACATAACGATTATTTACCTGCCACCGCGTCTTTAAGTGCTTTACCTGGTTTGAAAGCAGGTACTTTGCTTGCAGGGATTTCGATCTCTGCACCAGTTTGTGGGTTACGTCCTTTACGAGCTGAACGCTCACGTACTTCAAAGTTACCAAAACCAATAAGTTGGATTTTGTCACCATTTTTAAGTGCATCTAAAATTGTATCAAAAACAGAATCAACTGCTTTTGTCGCGTCTTTTTTAGATAACTCGCTTGCTTCAGCAACCGCGTTAATAAGTTCTGTCTTGTTCATGCCTTTCACCTCCTCCCAAAAATATGCATTCAGTAGATTGTTATCATTTCTTCACAATTCGTCTTCTTTCTATACCCTTTTTCAGAAAAAAAGAGCGTCTAGAAAGCGTTATACATGGCTTTTCATTAGAAAACGTCTCTTTGAAGGAATGTTTGTCCAACAAAGTGAAGATTTTCTGTAAGTAGATTAACACATATGAAATACCATATCAAGCATTTTAAAGGGAAGAATCCTTATTCGTCAAGGATTAAGGGCACTTTTGCGAACGAATATTCCTAATTTCAGCCTGAATCTGACTAATCTTTATACAATTGTCTTTTTATGACTCATTCTACACGCAAAAAAAGACCCCATCAATGAGAGGTCTCACTTGCTATAAAATAATCGCGATCAAACCGCCTGATCCTTCGTTAATGATTCTTTCAAGCGTTTCCTTCAGCTTATATCTTGCGTTTTCCGGCATGAGAGACAGCTTCGCTTGAATGCCTTCTCTGACAAGGGAGCTGAGGGAGCGGCCAAATATATCTGAATTCCAGATCGAAAGCGGATCATCTTCAAAGTCTTGCATTAAGTAGCGGACGAGCTCTTCACTTTGTTTTTCTGTTCCGATAATCGGTGCAAATTCGCTCTCTACATCTACTTTGATCATATGAATAGATGGAGCGACCGCTTTTAATCTCACGCCGAATCTTGACCCCTGCCTAATGATTTCCGGCTCATCTAAACTCATATCTGATAGCGCTGGCGCTGCAATCCCGTAACCAGTCTGCTTCACCATTTTTAATGCGTCTGATACTTGATCATATTCTGTCTTAGCATGAGCAAAGTCTTGCATGAGCTCTAGAAGATGGTCTTTTCCTCTAATTTCTACACCAACCACTTCTTTTAAAATATGATCATATAGATCATCTGGCGCATACAGGTCAATCTCCGCAATCCCCTGACCCATTTCAATTCCTGCTAAACCCGCTCTTTCGATAAAATCAAATTCACTGAATTGACCAACGACACGGTCGACATCTCTTAATCTTTTAATATCCTTTACAGTTTCCTTTACTGAATCCTGATAGCTCTCTCTCAGCCAGTGATCTTCTTTTAGCACCATCACCCAGCTTGGCAGGTTCACATTCACCTCTAGGACTGGGAATTCATATAATGCTTCACGAAGAACGCTGAGTACGTCTTGCTCTCTCATACTTTCTACGCTCATGGCGAGTACTGGAATATCATACTTTTGGCTAAGTTCCTGCCGGAGCGCTTCTGTTTCAGGATGATATGGCCTCACAGAGTTAATGACCATAATAAATGGCTTTCCAACCTCTTTGAGTTCATCAATCACACGTTCTTCAGATTCAATATAATCATGTCTTGGAATTTCTCCAATGGAACCATCTGTTGTAATCACTACACCTATTGTTGAATGCTCTTGAATGACCTTGCGTGTACCAATTTCCGCTGCTTCATGAAACGGGATTGGCTCTTCATACCACGGCGTATTGATCATTCTTGGGCCATTTTCATCTTCATACCCGCGCGCACCAGGGACAGTGTATCCCACACAATCGACAAGCCTGATGTTGACATCAAGACCGTCACTCACGTGAATTGATGCTGCTTGATTCGGTACAAATTTAGGCTCTGTGGTCATAATGGTTTTTCCTGCTGCGCTTTGCGGCAATTCATCCTGTGCCCTTGCACGATCTGCCTCATTATTGATATTCGGGAGCACCACGAGCTCCATAAACTTTTTAATAAACGTAGATTTCCCTGTACGAACAGCGCCAACGACTCCTAAATATATATCGCCTCCTGTTCGTTCAGCGATATCCTTGAAAATATCGACTTTTTCCAAGTGATCCCCTCCCGGACTTGCTATCCTCGTTTTCAAATGAAATACTCTATTCTTCAATCAAACTGTGCTTGAAAGGTGTCTGGACAATATATGTGTATGACGTTGTCCTATTTGAATATGACACCTTTTTGTTTTGAGAGTAAGTTTAGCCATAAAAAAACCTTTCTCCTCATTTATATGCAGAGGAAAAAGGTTCATTCTTGTTTATGACGTCTTTTTTTCTAAAAAGGCAGGCTCACCTTTTTTGTTGATGGTATATGGGACAGAAAACGCGGGTACAAACGGGGTTTCCTGCCAATATACATCTTGAATGTTTTCACCTGGTTTCAGCTTTTGCTTCGTATTCTTCAAAATGTGAGCAAAATCACTGCGGTAGTCCACATAGATGTCACCGTTTGATGAAATCAGTAGTGGGAGGGAATTCCCTGTCACAGGACTTATCACCGCAGGCGGCGATTTTAATCCTAGTTTTTTTTCATTTAGCGTATATAAATTGGCTGATACGACTTTGCCGTATGGCGGATATGTATGTTCATCTTGATACATCTTGATTCTAAGCCGTAATTCATTGATGGTCTGTGTCATTTTGACATCAAGCAGTTTCACAGTGGGTTTCTTTTCGACGTCTGTGAGGACATAAATATATTCGCCCCCGCCTTCATAAGATGTAGACGGTACATCGTGTAAATATCTTGGTGACAAGCGCTTAAAGTCGATGACATATTTCTGATAAACCGGCGTGTCTGCTTCTTTCGTTTCTATAGGCAAAAGACCATTTGTTGCTTTTTGAAATTCCTCAATCGCTGTCTGTACACTTTGCAGCTGCTCTTCGTATGGCACCCGGTTCTCAGCTTTGCGATTTTCTGGATACAGACATCCTGTTAATAAAATAAGTGCTAACAGTGTGACACTGACTTTTGCTTTGATCATCACATTCTTCCTTTTTCTTTATTCATTGACCGGTCCGCTAAAGACAACTAAAAACACAATGATACCTGATATCAGCATCAAGCTGTATGCAACGGTCGAGGCCGTTATTTTAAGAAATTTGCTTTTCAGCTTAAACCTGCTGAGATAAATGGTTACTACGGCTAAAAACATGAGCCCCATTGAACCAAGCGCAAACCACATCTTGATTAAAGCAAAACTCATCGTGCCTGTCCCCCTTCAAAACGAACGAATTGTAAGCGTTTATATTTCATTTTAAACCAAAAATAAGGTAAATATCAATCATTTTTCCAATCATTCAGAAAAAAGCGCATAAAAAAACTGAAGCAAAGAGGGGGACTCTGCTTCAGTCATTGGATCGACTATTTTCCTCATTCTGTAGAGGCAAAGCTCTATTCAAACTTCATTGCTATGTTATGCAAGTCTTCCCCTTCTTGCATCCTCTACATGCCTAAGTTCAGTCTTTCCTTTTATTTTGTTTGGTTTTCAAACATGTTCACAAGGTCTTCCATCTCATGTGTTTTCACACGTGCCATCAATGATTCTACAGCATCGTCCACCTTTTTCCCTTCAAACAGGACGCCGTAAAGAGCCTTTGTGATCGGCATGCTGACCTTGTATTCTTTGGAGAGCTGATAAGCGCCTTTTGTTGTGCGGACGCCTTCGACAACCATGCCCATTTTTTCAAGCACTTCTTCGAGCTTATATCCTTTACCGAGTAAATTCCCGCAGCGCCAGTTACGCGAATGAACACTTGTACATGTCACGATCAAATCGCCAACGCCTGTTAATCCAGCAAATGTAAGGGGATTCCCTCCCATTTTTGTGCCAAGACGTGCGATTTCAGCAAGTCCTCTTGTGATAAGCGCCGCTTTTGCATTGTCACCATATCCAAGTCCGTCTGTAATACCAGCCGCAAGAGCAATGATATTTTTCAATGCGCCGCCAATTTCCACCCCAATCACATCAGGGTTTGTGTACACTCTAAAATGATTGTTCATGAACAAATCTTGAACAAATTGAGCTGCTTCAATGTTTTCTGACGAGACAGTGACAGTTGTCGGATGACGCAGACCTACTTCTTCTGCATGACTCGGTCCTGATAGGACAACGACAGCCTCTCTTTTCTCAGATGGGACTTCTTGTTCAATCATTTGAGAAATTCTAAGAAGTGTATCTGGTTCAATTCCCTTACTGACATGGACAAATGGCACCTTCGATGAGATCAGCTCATTTGCCTGCTTCAATACCTCACGAATGGCCTTTGTTGGCACAGCGACAATAACCGCCTCTGTCCCCTCTAAAGCCTGCTTCATATCGGTTGTCGCCTGAATAGACGCTGGCAGTTCGACATTTGGCAAGTAATCATGATTTTCATGTTTCTCATTGATTTGATCAATGAGCTCTTGTCTATGTCCCCACATGTGTACATCATGATGATTATCAGCTAATACAAGCGCAAGAGCTGTCCCCCAGCTGCCTGCTCCAAGTACTGAAATTTTCTTCATCCTGCTCACCCTTTTTATTTTCTCGCTCTCGCAAATATTTTAATCGGTGTTCCTTCAAAACCAAATGCATCTCGAATGCGGTTTTCTAGGAAACGCTCATAAGAAAAGTGCATAAGCTCTGGATCGTTGACAAACACAACGAAGGAAGGAGGCTTAATGGCCACCTGTGTTGCATAGTAAATCTTTAGGCGCTGTCCGTTATGGGTCGGCGTTGGATTCATCGCCACCGCATCCATGATGATATCATTTAAAATATTGGTTTGAACGCGCATTGCATGGTTTTCGCTTGCTGTGATAATGGACGGCATTAATGTATGAATTCTCTTTTTCGTAAGAGCAGACATAAACAAGACAGCTGCATAATCAAGGAATTGAAAATGCTCGCGGATGTTTTGCTCAAATTCCTTCATCGTACGCTCATCTTTTTCAACAGCATCCCATTTGTTCACAATGATGACAACTGCTTTACCAGCTTCGTGTGCATATCCAGCAATTCGTTTATCCTGCTCAATAATGCCTTCCTCGCCGTCAAGTACAACAGCGACAACGTCAGAGCGGTCAATGGCTTTTAATGCACGAAGTACACTGTATTTCTCTGTTGTTTCATATACTTTCCCTTTTTTCCTCATACCTGCTGTATCAACAATGACAAAGTCACGCTGATTGTACGTAAACATCGTATCGACAGCATCTCTTGTTGTACCAGCGATGTTGCTGACAATGACGCGGTCTTCTCCGAGCATCGCATTCACTAAAGAAGATTTCCCTACATTGGGACGGCCAATTAAGCAGAACTGGACAACTTCTTCATCATATTGCGTATCCGGTAAATTCTTAAAATGTTCTGCCACTGCATCAAGCAGATCACCAAGACCTAATCCGTGTGTTCCAGAAATCGGATACGGCTCGCCAAATCCGAGTGCATAAAAGTCATACACGTCGCTTCTCATTTCAGGGTTGTCCAGTTTATTGACAGCAAGTACAACTGGCTTTTTCGTGCGATATAAAATTTTTGCGACTTCTTCATCCGCAGATGTCACGCCATCTCGGCCATTCACCATAAAGATAATGACATCCGCTTCGTCCATTGCGATTTCTGCCTGATGGCGAATTTGCGCCAAGAATGGCTCATCTCCAATATCAATTCCACCAGTATCTATTAAATTAAAGTCATAATTTAACCATTCAGCAGAGCTATAGATTCGATCTCTTGTTACACCAGGTGTGTCTTCTACAATCGATATTCTTTCGCCTGCGATTCGATTAAAAATTGTAGATTTTCCAACGTTGGGCCTTCCAACAATGGCTACGACAGGTTTACCCATAGTACCCTTCCTTTCAATCCAGCCGCGATTCAATATGTTCATCATCATGTTTCAACCGGGATTTATAATTTTCATTCAGTTTTATGAAATAAACCCTTCAAACATGAAGGGTTCAACTTATATATTATATCAATTTTTAATCAGACCACAATGAATAACTTAAAAATGTTTGACAATCAAGTAAAGATCTTCTCCAATGCCGTGTGCAATTCCATCTAAAATGGCCTCTAAATTCATGGCATACATGTCGAGCTCTTCTTTATTTTCACAGAAAAAAACCGCTGTTCCGCCAATGACCCGCTCTTTATTAGTTGTTGCCACAGCCAATATAAATTGTTCAATGGTGTTCGCCATGCCCTATTACCTCACTTTCTTTTTAATGAAATCTGTCGGCATTCTTATGGCATTTTCTAAAATAGGCACCTCTTCTAATACACGGACAGCCAAATCTTCACGCTGCCATTGCGGTAAAATGAACACACCAAGTGTACCGGTATTCAGATCACGTTTTGCGAGCGGACAGAGCGATGGTTCACCAGAATCGCGGTACACGCCAAGCACGTTCGATAAATCAAATAAAATGGCTTGCCGCTGCCCAAGGTTAGCAATCGTTGTAGCAGAGTTGAAATTTTTCGGCGTCAAAATAAAACCCATCCCATGCTCTAAAATGAGCTTTTGCTTTTCGGGCAGCCCGATATTCATAATGTATATATCATTCACATAAAGCCCTGCCCCATCAAAGCGAAGTTCCCCTTTTTGAATGCTGACGATATCCTTTAATTGACTGCCTGACATTAATAGCTTTGCCATGAAAAAACAAAGAATACCGACTACTGTTCCAACAACAAGCGAGAAGAAAATACAGGCTGTCGTTGTAATAAGTGCAGTGAGAATCGCAATATAATTTCGACTTTCAAAGGCAATGGCAATGCCTTCTATATATGTACTGCCTCGTGAGACAAGCTCATACGAATCCATTTGGGTTAACGTATTTCTTTCCATATTTCGGACATCTCGAAATTGCGTGGCTGCCAAAGTGAGAAAGGTAATCGCTGTAAATTCCTCCTGAATTAGTGCAGGCATAATGATCGCACCTAATCCTGACGCAATAAAACCAAGTGCAATGTGAATCACTTGTCCATGAATATACGTAGGGTATTGCCGGTAATCCGTTCTTAACATGTAAAGTCTGGCCGCCATCCCAAAGATGACACCAATAATCACAGGAAACGTATAATCTGTCATGTTGATTTTGCAGCCCCTTTTACTGATTTTCTTGATGAACGGGCGTTCAAGAGCTTTTCAAACTGATCGACACCTAATAGGAAGACGGCTCCTTGTACAACGAAGGAAAGAAAAGAGAGATCCCCTATGACAATTGATGATGTGAGGCGGTGAATCGTCAGCGCATAAAGGGCTTCGCCGAGACATACTGACATCATCCATAAGGTGATTCTTTCCGTTAACGGCTGTCCATATGTCATACACATTAAGATCAGCAGGGCAAATACGACCCAATCCACCTTTATTATCGTGAACCAAACAGGGTCATATAATGCAAATATCATAAAAAAGGCATACGCGCTCACCATCGAGCCCAATTGCATGATTCTCATCATTCGGTAACTAGGCCTGAATATGACGAAAGCAGCACATGCATATAAAAAAGTCATCAAGAAACCCGCATTGATGCTTATATCTAAAACGGATATCATAACATGACTGAATATAATATGGACAAGTACACAAATGCCCAGCACGCTGCGCCACAAACTTTTTCCCATGATAAATGTCACCATAATCCAAACGAACCATATAGACCAATAATAGTACAAAGCCTCCAACGCCTCATCACCTCAATTACATTATGGGAAAATCTCCAATTTTTAAACATGCGGATCGTTACCGGCTTTGTATGAAATAAACAAGAGGTGACACCCTAATAACCTGAGGAGGGATACATGATGGGAAAAGATAGACAGGAAAAGCGTTTAAAGGCGTCAAGAAGAGTGGAATCTGACCGCGATCAATCCATTCATCATAAGGGTGCAACAGCATTAGAAGGTCCAGAAAGCGCTCGAAAAAGAAATCAATAAAAAAAAGGCATGTGATCATCACATGCCTTAGATTTGTTGACAAAGGGCTAAAATGATGTTTATTTTAGTCCTTTGTCTTCTTTTCAGCGTGATAGAAAACCTTTGCAGCCCTAGGAAGGACGAGTACCGGAGCGGAGCGAATTGTACATTCGTGAGCACCGGCACGCAGGACTGACGCCGAATGCGAGGGTTTGTCTACGCGCTGAGGCATGTGATATCACATGCCTCTCTTACTATAGTACGTTGTGTCAACGCCTCTTTCTTTGAGCCAATGACTTGTTTCCCCCGAGATCACAACTTGAGCCTGTCTCAGTTCTTCAATCGTCTTCACACCAAGCACTGTCATCATCATCTTGATATCTTCTTGAAGTTCCATGATATTTGCGATGAGGCCGCTTTCTCCTCCACTGGTCAATGATTTTAAGAAAAATCCAGCTAGACCAGCAGCAGATGCGCCAAGAGCCATTGATTTGGTTACATCAAGAGCATCTTGAATACCTCCCGAGGCTAAAATCGTTTGATTCGGAAAGGCTGTATGTACTTCAGCAAGACTCGCTGCAGTTGGAATTCCCCATTGATCAAAATAACGAAGTGCTTTTTGGCGGCGGAGATTTTCAATCTTAGAAAAGTTCGTTCCACCAAATCCGCCTACATCAACGGCTGCAACCCCAGCATGGAATAACTTTCCTGCCGTCTCCTTACTCATGCCAAATCCGACTTCTTTTACAACAACAGGCACACCAACAGATTCAACGATAGCTGCAATCCGCTCAAGCGCCCCCCTGAAATCGCGATCGCCTTCAGGCATGACAATCTCTTGGATGACATTCAGATGAATTTGGAGCATATTTGCCTCGAGCATGTTGACTGCTTCTTGAGCTTGCTTCATTGTCGCTTCACTGCCTAAATTCGCAAATACAATTCCATCCGGATTGACTTTACGAACGACTTCATATGTTCGTCTTTCTTCTTTATCTTTCAGTGCAGCCATTTGTGATCCAACTGCTACTGGGATGTTGGTCTCCTTCGCTGCGATCGATAAAGAGCGGTTGATCTCATAGGTGGATTCTCCGCCTCCGCCAGTCATTGCATTGATAAAAATTGGCGAACCGAAAGTCAGTCCGCCAATTGTCGTATGTGTATCAATTTGTGATGTCGCAAGATCTGGTAAACTGGCGTGAACGAAGGAAACATCATCTAAACCTGTTGCTGCATGCTGGCCAGTGGACAACGCATGCTCAATATGCTGCTTCTTTCTTTCTGCTCGCGTCAATTTTGATCACCAAATTATTTTAGTTTATTGAGTTTATCGCCGATCAGGTCACCAAGCTGGAAGCCGCTTGTATTTTCTTCTTTCGCCTGATATTGACGATAATCCTCTTCGATTTGTTTTTCAGGATTTTCTTCTAAATCACGGATGCTTAGTGAAATGCGCTCTTCGTCTTCATTCACATCAAGCACTTTCACTTTCACAGTCTGCCCTTCTTCAAGGACTTCTTGCGGCGTGCCGATATGTTTATGAGAGATTTGGGAAATATGCACAAGCCCTTCTACACCTGGCAGAATTTCAACAAATGCACCAAAGCTCACAAGACGTTGAACGGTTCCTTCAAGCACATCACCTTGTTTTACCTTTTCACCAATTTGGCTCCAAGGTCCTGGTAATGTTTCTTTAATAGATAGTGAGATACGTTCGTTATCACGATCAACAGCAAGTACTTTGACCTTGACTTCCTGTCCTTCTTCTACTACGTCAGATGGCTTTTCAACATGCGCATGGGATAGTTGAGAAATGTGAACTAATCCATCAATGCCGCCAATGTCAACAAATGCACCAAAATCAGTAAGCCTCTGCACTTTACCATCAATCACACTGCCTACTTCAAGCTTTTGCAGGAAGTCTTGCTTTTTGTCTAATTGCTCTTGCTCAACGACTGCACGGTGCGAGAGAATCACGCGATTTTTTTCGCGGTCAAGTTCTACCACGACAAGTGAGAGTGTTTTCCCTTTGTAATCTGTGAAGTCTTCTACATAGTGTGCTTCTACAAGAGATGCAGGAATAAATCCGCGCACACCAATGTCAACGACAAGACCACCTTTTACAACGTCTTTTACTTCAGCTTCAAATACTTCTTTTGTGTCAAACTTTTTCTCTAGGTCTTCCCAAGCGCGGTCTGCATCAACAGCACGTTTAGATAAAATCAAAGCATCGTCTTCGACCTTTGTTACTTTAAGCTCTAACTCGTCGCCATCTTTCACGACATCTGATGCTTTTTCAACGTGAAGACTTGATAATTCACTGATTGGGATGATACCAGGTTGTTTCACATTGACGATATCTACATTGACATGCTTGTCCTCAACTTTAGAAACAATCCCTTTCACTACATCTCCAACCTCTGGTACCTGAACATCGATTTGATTCATTTCCTCTGTCATTTCGATAACCTCCTTGGTCCAAACCTACACAGCTTAGTTAAAACGACTGGGCGAATATGTGTCTTAAGCATGATGATTGCCAGCCGAATATGTATTATAGAAACATTCAAATCAATATAATTGCTTGAATGATCAATAAAAATAGTATTAGTATAAACTTCTAATAAAAGACCTTGTTTGTCAAGAGATAAACCTCTAACTTATAAAAGTTTTCTAAAATTTCTTACTGTTTCTCCACGCGGTCTGCTGCATCTAAAATTTTCACTGCCACCTCTTGAATAGAAAGGGAAGTGGTGTCAATTTCAATGGCGTCATCTGCTTTCTTCAAAGGTGAAACTTCGCGCTCAGAATCAAGCTTATCGCGTCTTGCAATCTCTTCGATCAGCTGATCGTAATTGACATCGTAGCCTTTTTTCTGATTCTCTTCAAAGCGGCGTTTTGCTCTTTCTTCTACTGATGCAAGCAAGAAAATTTTCACTTCAGCATCTGGAAGTACGTGAGTGCCTATGTCTCTTCCGTCCATAACGACGCCGCCTCGTTTGCCAAGCTCTTGCTGCCTGCGGACCATTTCTTCCCGAACAGCTCTGTGCTTTGCAACAACCGATACTTGGTTGCTTACGCGGTCTGTGCGAATATCCTCTGTGACATCCGTATTGTTTAGATGGACTTTTTGACCCTCGTCTGTTGTTACTAGTTCAATGACCGTTTTTTTCAGTAATGAATCAAGTGCCTGTTCGTCTTCAAGATCTACACCTTGATTGAGTGCCGCAAGTGTAATCGCGCGGTACATAGCACCTGTATCAATATAAATATATGATTTTTTGGCTGCGACAATTTTTGCCACAGTGCTTTTGCCTGCTGCTGCAGGACCGTCAATTGCAATAGATAATTTCTTTTTCATAATACCTCTCCTTGATTGAATCTCCCTTATGAATTGTAACACGATCACCGCTCAAACGGGGGAATTTTCTATCAATCCTTCTGCTTAAACGTTTCAATCCATTCTTCAATGCTCATGTTGTTCACACCCTCATACTGCACGACTTTTGACAAAAAAAGTTCTCCTTTCGTCAAATGAAGTGTGATCTGAACAGTGAGCAATAAAACAAGCTGAATGAGCACCACTTTCAATAACCATCTTTCCATTGTCTTCATACAAAAAGCCTCCACGCTAGATTCTTTCCTCTCTAGTATGGAAGCTTTTTACACCCTTTATTCTTATGCTTTTTTCACACGTGTTAAAAGCTGCTGCTGGAAGCAGTATTTCATGATGTGCTGCTGGTGCTCATTTGTGATCTCTGAAAACTCCATGATCGCTCTTTTTTTGCCAGACTGTTCATCTTCATATACTCGATTCATCTCTGCAACCGCTTTTATTTTCACGGGCTCTTTTAGGGGAAGTTCAAACTCTGTGACCACTTCTCCATATTCTTTCAATGACACGCCCTCAGGAACAGAGATTGCTACGCCGCCAGCACTCATATTTACAATAAACGTCTCAAAGGCCTCTTCGTCCGTTTGCATGATAGTAGCTTTGACCATCGTATCCACTCTCAGATATTCTCTTCGCTGAAGGCGAATCATTTCTTCTTTTGGCGGAATGGAAATGACAATCATCGGAATATCTTCTTTTCTTTTTCCGATGACTTCGCTTGTACATTTGTATGGAATTTGGTTTTCGTCAAAAAAGAAGACGGTGATTTCTGTTTGCTGGTTTAAGTAGATGGTGCGTCCCGTTTCTTGATCAGCTGGATAATTAATGCAAATATCATCGTTATTATTTTCCAAAACCTTCGATTTTGCTGTTTTCACTTCTTTGTTCTCATTGACATATTCGATTGTGATTGCATCCCCTATTTGTAACATTCCTCATCACTCTTTTCATCTGTGAAATCGTATCCTCTCCTATATTAAACCATGTCTAAAACAAAAGGAAAAGACTTATTAGCCTTTTCCTCGTTTCCTTTTCTATAGGTCTTTATATATAGGTTCTGCGTTTTTTAGTTTATCTACTCGTTCTTCTTTTCCATTATCTGCATTAATGAACATG
The DNA here is from genome assembly GCF_038627085.1 of Bacillus sp. FSL M7-0791. Classification (NCBI taxonomy): domain Bacteria; kingdom Bacillati; phylum Bacillota; class Bacilli; order Caryophanales; family Bacillaceae; genus Bacillus; species Bacillus sp. FSL M7-0791. Next base: position 2,059,801 of record NZ_CP152022.1, read on the forward strand.
CGATACGTATCGTTTTTTATCGTTCCGAGGAACTCATAGCACAGAACTTCCTCTGACATATCATTTTGCACAATCGCTAAATGAGTATCTTCGATCTTTACATGCTGATTTAATGTTTTCTTCGCTTCTTTTTGCGAGATTTTAGGTGCTTTAATGTCGCGTGTTTTATGATTCGTTAAGTAATCCTTCGCTGAAAACCCAACAACCTCACCATCGTCCAATGCGACTTTCATGCGTATACTATCTGGATAAAGCAGAACATTTTTCTGAAGAGGAACATAGGTAAATACACCGATATTATCAAATTGTGCACTTTCATCTAAATGGAACGATTCTGTGTCAAACCCTTGCTTCTTTAGGAAGCTGAGTGCTTTTTCTGATGCCTCATTCAAACTGATTTTCTGTTTTTTCACGTCACGATTCTGAAGAAGGTAGACTGGGTGTCCTCCTTTTTCAGTTAAGTCTAGATAAAAGTTTGCATGGCTGTCTGGATCAGACATCGATAAGCTGTACACGTCGCGATTGGTTTTGCTGCCGCTTTTTCTCACTTTAAAATGTTGATTATGGTCGGGTGTGAATTGCTGTGCAATGCGGATCGCTTCTTTTTTTGAAATCTTATCGCCTTTTAAATGATTGTAGCCTTGTGTTTCTTTTTCTGTGGACACATTTGTAGGCCCAAGATCGACATCTGCAAATGCATCTGCATTTCTCTCGACTGTTTTCAGCCCGTCAATGATGGTGTTGTCGTTCTTTCGATCGCCGTCAGCGAGCGCCATTTCAACATCCATCCATTTTAAGTTTTTATTAAGTACGAGGTGCTGCACTTGTCTAAGTTCGTTTTGGATATCTGACGCTTGATTATATAGAGCTGTAATGGTTTTGTGCGTATCTTTATTTAATGGTTCATCTGATAAAGATTTGACTGATGATTTGTAGCTAAAATCTCCGACATTCGCCAGGAATTCTTCCGTTTTATTAAAAGGCATCAATGTAAGCGGGAGCTGGCTGACATTGTTATGCGCTTCTGATGACATTCTCCATACATCAGCAAGTGCTGGTGAGATGGATGTTTGGCTGTTCATCGCAAGTGTTGCGCCCAGTTTGTCATGCAGCTGATCCACCTGATACGTTAAATCATGGAATGCTCTTTGGTAGTTGTTCTCAGCATGAAGCAGTACGGCGTCTTTTTCTTGATGTTCTTTATAGCCCCAATAACCTGTTGAGATGACAGCAATTCCTAAAATAGCAATCAATATTCCTCTGATCATTTATTTACACCTCTTTTTATTCGCAGAATATATGTTTCCCGATTCGTTTAATTTGTGGTCTTCCCCAAATCCATGGACTTGTTGCTGTATCAGGATTAAAGTAATAGATGGCGCTCTCAGATGGATCCCAGCCATTGATTGCATCAAATACAGCTTTTTTTGCCGTTTCATCTGGCGTCATATAAAATTGCCCATCTGCTACAGCAGTAAACGCAAGCGGTTCAAAAATGACTCCTGCGATCGTATTTGGAAAGGTCGGATTGTTCAAACGGTTTAAGATAACGGCCGCGATGGCCACCTGTCCTTCATACGGCTCACCTCTTGCTTCACTGTACACAGCTTGCGACAAGAGCTGAATGTCATTACTAGAAAAACCACCAGGCATGTTGGCTGCTGTCTGTTTTGGTGTTTGATTTCCCTGCTGGCTGCCTGACTGATTGCCAGACTTCCCAGATGATCCACCTTGACTTTTTTGATTTTCGTTTGTACCTTGGGCTGTCTTTTTTTGCGAGCTTCTTTGCGCAGGAGCCTTTGTTTGCTGATCAAGAGGCTTCCCGCCATAATGGGTAAACTGGTTCCCTTCCTGCAGCTGCTTTTGAACAAACTCTTTGTAGTATTTCGTCTTTTGAACTAATAAGCTTTTTGTTTTCTCACCTACAAGTCCATCGACCTTCTTCATGCCAAATTGGCTTTGAAAGTTGCGAACGGCCCAGTACGTCCCCCAGCCATAGACGCCATCGATTTTGCCATTGTAAAAACCATTGTATTGGAGCCGCGCTTGCAGCTCGACTACATCTTCTCCTGTTGCCCCGCGCTGGATGACTTGGGCGGTGAAGGCTTCACTTTTACTGACTGTCAAAAGTGAAGACGCAAGAAGAACGATTGAGAAGATAAGAACAATTTGTTTCATGAAACGAGCTTTATCCATATTTGATCCTCCTGTACTTTTGATGTTTGAATATATGTTTCTTCCGATCCCTATTTTTATACATTCAACACAGGAGAGAATTGGATGGAAAAGACAAAAAAACGCCCTATAAACAAATAGGACGTTTTCCAAAATTAAATTTGCACCATTTTTACCGCACGGGCTTTTTTTGCTTTCCTTAAACCAAACCACCATAAAAAAATCATGAACGGCACCATGATATATCCCCAGTTTTTCATCCCTAATAGAATGAAATCATACAGGCCGTGAAACAGCACAGGGAGCGTTAAAGAAAGGATCAGCCATTTGCGCTGCTCTTTTTTATCAGAGAAGCGGGCTTTTCCGATATAAAAACCCATCACAACACCAAATAATGCGTGACTTGATACAGGTAATAAAGCACGGGTAAACGCATATTCGACCCCGTGACCGACTAAGTAAAGGATATTTTCAAGTGTTGCAAAACCAAGTGAGACACTCGTTCCATACACAATTCCGTCATAGTGTTCGTCAAACTGGGCATGTGCATAAACGCTGACCATTAAAATAAACCATTTTAATGATTCCTCTAAAAAACCCGACGTCACAAATGAAATCAAGATAGGGTTTGTTGCGATATTTTCCTCTTGAAGGACATATTGAATAAACATGGTTGGAAACACAAGTATGACACCTAGCATAAAAGATCTGATGACCATGTGAACCGGCTCATTGTCGTACTGATCTTTCAAATAAAAATAACTTAAAAGTGCGATGCCGGGAGCTAAACCTGCTGAGATGATTGCGATCATAACCAGACCTCTTTCCCTACATTATCCTTCATTATCGTACCATGATTTACCCTTTTTTTATATGACTCGGGCCCATTTTTCTAAAAATATCTTTCTATATAATCCCAATTTATATAAAAAAGAACCGAACCCCTTTGAAGGATTCAGTTCATTTTTTATCCGTTGATTCTTTTGTTGATTTCTTCTGCAATGAGTCCGCCATGAAATCTTCCATTTTCAATGAAAATTTCATTGGCATTATTTCCAGCAGCAATGACTCCCGCAATGAAAATACCTTCAACATTCGTTTCCATCGTCTGTTCATCAAATGCTGGACGGCCTGATTCTGGATCAATCGTGACACCCATTTTTTCTAAGAAAGAATGATCTGGGTGATAGCCAGTCATAGCAAATACATAGTCACTTTTCACTCGATCCGTTTGATTTTCCTGGTTTGTAAAGATCACATCTTCTTCTGTGATTTCTTTCACCTGCGCACCAAACTCCATTCGAATTGTTCCATTACGGACAAGCGCTTCAAACTCTGGTAGTATCCAAGGCTTGATGCTGGATGAATATTCAGTTCCTCTATACAGCACAGTGACTCTGCTTCCGCATTTCACAAGTTCTAGCGCAGCATCCACACTGGAGTTCTTTCCGCCGATCACCGTCACATCTTTATCAAAATATGGATGTCCTTCTTTAAAATAGTGATATACGTGGGGAAGGTCTTCTCCTTTGACGTTCATATAGTTTGGATGATCATAGTAGCCAGTCGCAATGACGACGTAATCACATGAATAGTTGTCTTTTGATGTATTTACCGTAAAACGGCCATCTTGTTTCGTCACGGCGTTTACTTTTTCAAAAGCATGTACACGCAGTTTTTTTCGTCTGACGACCTCTCGGTAATAAGAAAGTGCCTGAATACGAACGGGCTTACGATTCTCAGTAATAAAAGCGACATCACCGATTTCAAGCTTTTCACTTGTACTAAAAAAGGTTTGATGTGTTGGGTAATGATAAATACTGTTCACGACATTCCCCTTTTCAATCACAAGTGCATCAATCCCAATTTGCTTGAATGCGATAGCAGCTGATAACCCGCATGGGCCGCCTCCTATTATGATCGCTTTTTCTTGTTTCATTTGTTCCACTCCTGTCATTTCACTGCAATAACAATTGCTGGGCTGTTTGATTCTTTGTTCCATTCCATAAAAAAATCTCCTATTTAAGGATAGGAGATTTTAAGGCGCGATGCAAATCAGCCGCTTAAATCCAGCCTCTGAATCGAGAAGCTTCAGCCATTTTACGTACACCGACCATATATGCAGCAAGACGCATATCAATTCGGCGGTTTTGCGCCATTTCATAAATATTATTAAATGATTTCACCATCATATCTTCTAAACGAGTTTCAACTTCTTCTTCAGTCCAGTAAAACCCTTGGTTATTCTGAACCCATTCAAAGTAAGAAACAGTTACACCACCCGCACTCGCAAGCACGTCTGGAACAAGCAGTACACCACGATCTGAAAGAATTTTGGTTCCTTCCAGTGTCGTTGGACCATTTGCTGCTTCTACGACAATTTTGGCTTTAATGTTTGCCGCATTATCTTCTGTGATTTGGTTTTCAATGGCTGCAGGTACTAAGATATCACAATCCAGCTCAAGCAGCTCTTGGTTTGTAATTGTATCGTTAAATAGTTTAGTGACGGTTCCAAAGCTGTCACGTCGGTCAAGCAAGTAGTCAATGTCTAGACCATCTTCATCGTATAATCCGCCGTATGCATCTGAAATCCCTACGATTTTTGCTCCAGCATCATACATGAATTTAGCTAAGTAGCTTCCTGCATTTCCGAATCCCTGTACGACAACACGAGCTCCGTTAATGTCAATTCCTTTTTTCTTCGCCGCTTCTTTGATGCAGATCGTCACACCTTTTGCTGTTGCAGTATCACGTCCGTGTGATCCTCCAAGAACAATTGGTTTTCCTGTAATAAATCCTGGCGAGTTAAATTCATCAATTCTAGAATATTCATCCATCATCCATGCCATAATTTGAGAGTTCGTAAACACGTCTGGTGCTGGAACATCTTTTGTTGGTCCAACGATTTGACTGATGGCGCGAACATAGCCGCGGCTTAGTTTTTCAAGCTCTCTGAATGACATTTCTCTTGGATCACAGATAATACCGCCTTTTCCTCCGCCATAAGGAAGATCCACAATTCCACATTTTAAACTCATCCAAATTGAAAGCGCTTTTACTTCTTTTTCCGTAACGTTCGGGTGGAAACGGATTCCGCCTTTTGTTGGACCGACAGCATCATTGTGCTGTGCACGGTAACCAGTGAAAATTTTCACCGATCCATCGTCCATACGTACTGGAATTTTGACCGTTAATAGACGAATTGGCTCCTTCAGCAATTCATACACTTCCTGCGGATACCCTAATTTGTCAAGCGCTTTATGTATGACGGTTTGAGTTGACTTTAAAACATCTAGCTTATCTTCTGCGTTATGAGCGGCGTTTTGATCGGCTGCCATTAAAATAAACCCCCTAGAAATCTTTCATGATCTACTGCTCCCTTTCAAGCAATAGTATACACCTTCGTACTGGTAAAGCAAAGGTAAAAAGCGTTTTTTATCAAAATAAAATATCAGCGTTTATAAATATAAAAAAGGATATAAAAAAATACTGTTGTTTCATCACAACAGTATTAAATATAATAGAAAAAAGTGATTAAAAATACATTTGAATCGTTTTCACAGCATCTTCTTGCATGATCACTTTTCCATATTCTTTTAGCCGGTGAATGGTGAGTGTCGTAGGTGAACCAAACTCTGCTAAAATCGAAATGACTGTATCAGCAGATAATTCTCCAACATCATCCAGGCTGAGATAATATTGACCTTCATAATGGTAAACTGTACCCCCTAAAAGTCCAATACGACTTAAACTATGGGACAGTTGAATCACATCTTCAAACGAGGCAAATTGATAGAGCACATGCTTACTCTCGTCGAGCTTGACTTGCATCTCAATGTAATCTTCATCAAACTCATCATCAGCATCTTCCTGCTGACTCTTTGTGACAATGACGACCATCCCCTGCGCCTGAAGAGAAAATACTTCAACAGCAATCGGTCCATTCGCTTCAAAACCGAGCTCCTGATTCGCTTCGTTCATCATGTCTTTAAACAGCTGATGGACTTTGAACGAATCTTTCCAAAGGTCTTCTTTCGTAAGACCTCGGTCTGTCAGGTCATCTAGTGTGAGAAAAATTTTGATTTTATTATAATTCAGACGCTCCAGTCGCATAACGTTCCCTCCTGCCTCTTCTAAACACACATCATACTGTAGTATATGAGATGATGAGTCATAGGTTCTTAATTTTGTATTCAGTTTACACTGTGTCAAGACGGAAGACAAGCATGAAGCTATGCTTACGGTGACTTTTATGGAAAATATTGAGGGTGCCGCAAGTTAACGCGTTTTTAGAGGCATTAAATAGATCAGATGGGTTTCTGGTTCTGCTCCGAGACGCATGGGAATTTTTGTGGTCCCGTAGCCATTACTAATGAGAAAGAACGCACCTTTGACCTGGCCTGTTCTTCCTTTTTCATATGGACCAAATTTCCCAATTCGGATCTGTCCCCCATGCGTATGACCGCTCAGGACAAGGTCGATTCCCTCTTCTTCACTCATCAAATGATGCACATCTGGATTGTGTGATAAGAGAATATTGACATCATCTTTTACAAACTCAGGCCGTATGGCTTCATAATCTGCTTTTTCAAGCCGAATATCATCAATTCCTCCGATTTTGATTCGCTGGCCTTCGAAATTCCATACAGCCGTTTCATTTTGCAAAGTCGTGACATCGTATGCATGAAGAATTTCTTTAAACCTTTGCTGGTGCAGCTCATGATCATTATTTCCCCAAACAAAATAAACCGGCGCAATTCTTGATAAACGTTTCACATTTTCTTCAATCCTTGCGTAGGGCACACCTTTTTCTGCTAAATCTCCGCCAATCATAATCACATCTGGCTCTTCCTGTCTGATTTCTGCTAATAAAGTGTCACTGATGAGACGTCTGTGTGTATCAGAAATAAAGAAAATGACAGCAGGCCGGTCTGATTGAAGTGTTTCTATTGTAAAATAATGCTTTTTGATGTTGTTTTGTTTTGCCGTTTTCACCATTTTTGCCGTTACACACACACCTGTTGTAACAGCCGCAATGGCGGCAGTAAATCCGATGGCATATTTCATCACAAATGGCTCCCTTACGTATCTTTCTTTCATAAGACGCTTGAAAGAAAAAAGACGTTTCAACTGTTAAACGTCTTTTTTCTCATTTATTTACTTTCATAATAGAGATTAATGTCATACTGCTTCTGCATATAGTGAAAAACCGTCTCGCGCTCTTTCCACTGATTTGACTGCGGCCATAAATCTGTGCTTTTTTGTATAATTTCACATCTAAGCCGATGATATTCATCCTCAGCCTTTTCTTCTTTTTTCTTATAGTAATAAGATGCGTAAAAAGCAAAGACCTCGGCCATGGTCCAAAACAGAAATACTTCATGACCAAGCAGTGTGGCAATCATGGCTTCCGGCTGAAGCGAGCCGCCTCCCGCATTTGTCGTGATCACAAAATAAAACAAAAGAATGGCCAGCGATAGAAGGGCTGTCCATTGCCATCTTCTGCACTGCTTGGCAAAACCCTCATATTTATGCTTTCTTTTGATCAATGTTTCCATCATCTTCTGTGTCGGCTGATCCATATATCGGCTGATTGCGTGTAATGTCATCACATACACCCTGTCCCTTTTTTCTACATATGTATGTGCGTGCTTCTCCATTCATGTCAGGTGATTAGTTTTCTAGTGGAATATTCAGCACTTGACCACTGTATACGCTGTTACCTTTTAAGTGATTATAGGCTCTAATTTTCTCTTCACCCGAACGGTTTTTGTAATACTTCATTGAAATTCGATACAGGTTTTCCTCTGGACCAACAGTGTGCTGCACAACACGGACTGGCTTTTCTTCCTGCCTCTTTTTCTCTTCGGCTTCTTTTCTTTTTTTCTCTTCCTGTTGCTTTTGCAAGGCTAGCTGCTGCTGTTCACGCTTTTTGGCAGCTTCAGCTCTCTCGCGTTCTTTTTCTTTCGCTGCTTGTTCACGCTCTTCTTTTTCTTTAGCAGCTTTTTCTTTTTTCTTCTGTTCAGCTTTTTCTTTCGATCGCTGTTTTTCTTCCTCTTTCTTTTGCTTCTCATCATCAGACGCATCTGCTTTATCAGCGCTTGAGTCATTTTTTGTTTCGGCAAGTGCTGACGGGACTGGGTCTGTGTCAGCACTTGATGTAGAATCAATATTATATACATCTTGATTATTATTATGGTTGATTTCCTTTGATGTGTAGTAAATCAAAAGGAAGAACACCGTGACGACAATAATAGGAAAGATAATAGCCAGTGTTGTAAACAATGGATTGCGCACCTTTTTCGTGCGCTGCTTTTTATATTCATGGAAATCTTCTCGTGTAGGAAAGTGAGAGTCATCTGAAGGCTCAACTTCTTCTTCAAAAATCTTCTCAACATCATCGTCATGGATGTTGGTCAGCTGCTCCTTCTTTCTCTTCATTCTCGACATTTCTTCCATGTTCATCCCTCCCCCTATATTTCAAACGAATTTGACAAGCAAAGACTAAGTCAATGACAAAATGGGTCATGACAGGAACAAATAAATTCCCCGTCCACTCGTATAAAAGTCCTAAAAAAATACTAATAGAAACCACAAGGATAAACAAGAGTATTTTTGATAAGTAGCGAAAGTGAAGGAGCGCAAACACAATACTGGCAATTTCCAGTCCAAATTGCTGTTGGACGATCCCTCGGAATAGAATTTCCTCTGAAAAGGCGATGAGCAGTGTTAACCAAACAATATGCGGGATGCTGCGGTTTTTGAACATTTTTTCATTTAATCCGCCATCATCATACATATGAGCAGGAAACACCTTCATGACAATCGCATCCACAATGATCACAACCGCAGCGCCGCCAATTCCATAAGTCAGTATCCGCGCATCTTGGATCTCCCAAAGAGATGTGAAATCTGTCCAATGATCAAACATAAATATACCTAGTAAAAAGGAAATGACCAGCATCAGCAGCTGCGTGAAATACAGCTGTTCTACTACTTGTCGATCGGTTAATTTTTCGATGATCCGGCGATGTTGTTCAATCAATGCTGCGCCTCTTTTGTCAGATGAAACATACGATTCAGCACGGTCTTCCAGTGTTTCATTTCATTCAGCTCCAATGGTTGATCTTTTTTTTCATAATCAGACAGGTCAAGTCCGCAAGAAGAGCAGCAGCTGCCAGAGGATGCGCTCTCTGTTTGATCAAGCTGTTCGTAAAAGTATGATAACAGAGATTGTCTAAAGCAGCCATGATCTGTGATCCGCTCCTTAAATTGCCACACTTTTCTCAGTTTTTCTGTTTGTCTGTCCTGCAATTTCTCTTTCAGTTTCATCAGGAGCACACGCGGCTCGTCAGACTGATACATCCTGTAATAATGGATCAGCATTCTTGCACGTGTCTCCTGAAGCCCTGATTCCATCAATTGTTCACGTAATTTCTTTTCATCATTTGTCTGCATTTGTATCAGCCTGGCTAAGAAGAAATCAATTTCTGGCTCATCAAAGCCCTCTGCTTGTATTAAATGCTGTTGAATGTCCGCATCCTCTTCTGTATATAAAAGAATGCTGACACTCTTTTTCCCGTCCCGACCTGCTCTTCCAATTTCCTGCATAAATGCTTCAATTGACTGCGGCGGGCTCATATGAATAACAAATCGTATATCGGCTTTATCAATTCCCATTCCAAAAGCACTTGTACAACAAATAAGATCAAGCTGTCCGCTGATAAATTGCTGCTGAATAAGCATACGGTCTCCTGCATCCATCCCGCCATGGTAATACTCTACACGCTGATGGGTTTTTTGTTTCATAATGAGCGCCATATCTTCTGTCATTTGCCGGGTTGGACAATAAATCAGACCGGGGCCTTGCAGATATTCAACAAGCTCAATAGCCCGTTTTTCTTTTGCTTCTTTCGTTTCGTGCGCTTCTTTGACTAATGCGATGTTTGGCCGGTTGACAGAATGGATATGAAAGTCTGGATGCTGCAATCTTAACGTTTGTACGGTATCTTTTAGCGTTTGTTTTGTTGCAGTTGCCGTCAGTGCTAAGGCGACAGGATGACCTAACGCTTCTCTCCATTCTCCCAGCTTGGAATATTCCGGACGGAAATCATGCCCCCATTCGGATATACAATGGGCTTCATCGACGACGAACAGACCAATATGCATCGATTTGAGCTGTTCTAGCAGCACCTCTGACATTAATGCCTCAGGGGCGACGAATAAAAATTTATATGATGGCAAATGCCGAATGATATGTCGTCTCTCCTGAAAAGACAATGTGCTGTTCAGTGCCGCCACTCGTTTTTCTCCGCGCATTTTCATTCGTTCGACTTGATCCTCCATAAGCGATAACAGCGGCGAAATTATGAGAACTAATCCATCTGCCATATAGCCGGGAATTTGATAGCAGATGGATTTCCCGCCGCCAGTAGGCAGCATGGCCACCGTATCCTTTTGATTCAGTACACTTTGAATAATGTCCTCTTGACCCGTTTTAAATGAGTCGTAACCAAAATATCGCATGAGCGTCTGATGAAGCTTATCCATTTGCTTTCACCATCCTTGTCAGAGCCAATCGTATTTGAAAATAAGTAAATGGATGTTCGAGTTTTTCTTTAATCAGCTTCATCTTATTTGTTTGAAGCTCTCTGGCTACTGCATGAATGGCCTGCTGCTGTTCTTCGCTCACATACGGCTCTATTGAGAAGCTCGGTTCATGTATGGAAAGCTCGACAATATGGTCTTCGATCGTTGCCTTTTTTAAAGAGCGAATGTGAGCAATTTGATCAATATCAAATCCTTTTTGCACAAGCTCGAGCGTTTTGTGCGTAGAGGTTGTCAGCACGCGTTTGAATTCAAGGTCACCTACGAGCTTTTGCATGAGCTGCGCCTCACCTTTTTGGGCAGCATGAATAAAATAATGGAGGACATTCCAAAAAAGCAGGTACACATACCACACATCTTCTTTTAGCCACTCTGCCATTTGCTGATACGTACGCCCAATTCTTTCATTTGAGGTCAATGAATAAACAAATATCAGCGCCTCTTGATCACTTATACGGCTAAGGAGCTTTTCGAGTTCATGATGCAGCTCTTCCGAAAGCATATTCTTCTCGTGATGCTGTTTTAAGAAGGATTTCGTCCAGCTTTGTACAGATACATCTCTTTGTATTGGGACATATTGATGCGATCCAGCCAGATGGTGAGACAGCACTTGTACAAGTAACGAGAGCCTCATCCATAACACCTTTGCTTTATCATGATATTTGGCACCATGAAAATAAGCGGGCATCGGTTTTTCTGAGAAATACTGGTTTAGCATTTGCTGTCCTGCATCTGTAACAATGAATGTCTCCCCTGTTTTTTTGATGTAGTGCTTTTCGTCAAGCTTTATAGTAGAGCGATTCAGCTGATCCCTCGTAAACCCCGGGTAACAGCCGAAATACTTTGAAAGCTGAAACAAACTGGCATCCTGTATGGTTTGTGATGATTTTTTTCCTTTAAAAAGATGGTAGACAGCACTTATGGAGCGTTCGCCGTTCAATTTATATACGCTGTCCATTAACATGACATCCAAGTAATGAAGAGTCATTCGCCAAAGCACCTGTCTTCCTGACAAAATTCGAATATTTTCTCCCTTTATTTTAACAGATTTCATAGAAGAAGAAATGTTTAAACTCAATTTGTGGGGGAAAGTTATGAACAAACCCTTATGTGATAAGCATTCTCAATCACTTTACAGTTGAAATGTGAAATTAAAATCATTACAATAAGGTTTGAGGAAATTGTTTTTTATCGGTGAAACTAAAAAGGTTAGACCATTTGTTCCATCGAACAATCTGGGAGGTATTTTTTTAACATGGCAAAATATACAATTGTAGACAAAGACACATGTATTGCTTGCGGCGCATGCGGTGCAGCTGCTCCAGACATTTATGATTATGATGATGAAGGCATTGCATTTGTTACGCTTGATGACAACCAAGGGACTGTAGAAGTTCCAGAAGTGCTTGAAGAAGATATGCTTGATGCATTTGAAGGATGTCCAACAGATTCAATCAAAGTTGCGGACGAATCTTTCGATGGTGACCCGCTTAAGCATGAATAGTATAAAAGCCCCTTATGCAGGGGCTTTTTTTATATTAACTATTTTGAAGTCGGCGTTTATTTTCAAACCATGGACGCATTTTCACAAAAATGAGGCTAAACACGATGGTAATGATGATTCCTTTAATAAAGTTAAATGGTAAGATCCCTGCTGTAATGGTCGTCTTGAGCGCATGATCAGATAGTTCTGGCGCGTTTAAGAACCATGTGTAAGCTGGCAGGAATAAGAAGTAATTTAAAATACTCATCATCACAGTCATAAGCAATGTACCCGCGATCATAGACCATGCCATCCCTTTTGCTGATTTGATTTTTTTAAACATAAAGGCGACTGGCAAGATAAATAGTGTGCCTGCAATGAAGTTCGCGACTTGCCCAACTGGAACGCCGGACATACTGCCTTGAATGAGGTAATGCAGTACATTTTTTAATGCCTCAACTGCAATCCCTGCACCCGGTCCATAAATTAAAATTGCAATAATTGCCGGGATATCACTAAAATCAATTTTCAAATACGCTGGAAGACCCGGGAAAGGAAAATCCAATAAAATTAACACAAACGAAATACTGCTGAGCATACTGGTAACAACTAAACGCTTTACTTTACTTTGATTCAATATTCTCTCTCCTTTTCGATCAAATCTTTCGAAAAGAGGATTGTTCCATTTTAGCCACAAAAAAACCGCCCTTGAAAACAGGAGCGGGGAAATTGGGCTAGACAAATAAACGTGTGAACATCAATGTTTTCAACGTTTATGAACCTCCATCTTCTCCCATCCAGACTATACTGTCGGCTTCGGAATCACACCGAATCCTGCCAAAAAGGCTCGCGGGCTTAGAGACTATGCTCATCACCGCCGGTAGGGAATTGCACCCTGCCCCGAAGATTGATCATTATTCAATTCGACATCATTATATATGATATATGAGCATTTGTACAGATAAAAATCCTGAGCAAATTCATCAGTTTTAAGAAATCGTAAAAAACACAAAAATTCTAATGACAAATGCGCAAAAATTGGTTATCTTTTGTTTAAAGGTGTTCATTCTTTATAAAGACACAAAGAAATGTTCGTGTTTTCTTTTTCACTTTACTGCTTTAATTTGATTGACACAGTGAAAAGGAATATGGTAAATTATCAGATATTTATGACGTTTATTTTAGGAGGAAATCTAACGATGTTTCGAGTATTAGTCTCAGATAAGATGAGCAATGATGGTCTTCTACCACTTTTAGAATCAGATTTTGTTGAAATTGTCCAAAAAAATGTAGCAGAAGCAGAAGATGAATTACACACGTTTGATGCCTTACTTGTCAGAAGTGCCACAAAAGTAACAAAAGAGCTTTATGAAAAAATGACTTCATTAAAAATTGTCGGCCGTGCCGGTGTCGGAGTAGACAATATTGACATTGATGAAGCGACCAAGCATGGCGTCATTGTAATCAATGCACCAAACGGTAATACGATCTCGACAGCTGAGCATACGTTCGCTATGATTTCATCACTTATGCGTCATATTCCGCAGGCCAATATTTCTGTCAAATCAAAAGAATGGAACAGAGGTGCATATGTTGGTGCTGAGCTTTACGGAAAATCTCTTGGGATTGTCGGTTTAGGCAGAATCGGAAGTGAAATCGCCCAGCGTGCAAGAGCATTTGGCATGACAGTCAACGTGTTTGACCCATTTCTCACAAAAGAACGTGCAGAAAAAATTGGCGTCAATGCGAAATCACTTGATGAAGTACTCGAAGTATCAGATATTATTACTGTACATACGCCATTAACAAAAGAAACAAGAGGACTTCTCAATAAAGAAACGATTGCAAAAACGAAAAAAGGTGTTCGCCTTGTAAACTGTGCGCGCGGCGGCATTATTGACGAAGCTGACCTTCTTGAGGCACTTGAAAGCGGCCATGTCGCAGGAGCTGCACTCGATGTATTCGAGGTAGAACCTCCAACTGATAATCCGCTTGTGGATCATCCACACGTCATTGCAACTCCGCATCTTGGTGCCTCTACAAAAGAAGCACAATTAAATGTAGCGGCGCAAGTATCTGAAGAAGTCCTTCAATTTGCAAAAGGCCTTCCTGTCATGTCATCTATTAATCTACCAGCGATGACAAAAGACGAGTTCAAAAAGATTCAGCCTTATCATCAATTTGCAGGAAAACTTGGACGTCTTGTCTCTCAATCCATGAGAGAACCTGTAAAAGAAGTAGGCATTTCTTATGAAGGCTCTATTTCAAAACTCGAAACATCATTTATCACAAAGAGTCTCCTGTCAGGCTTTTTAAAAGAGCGTGTTGATTCGACTGTGAATGAAGTAAATGCTGGAATGGTCGCAAAAGAACGAGGCATTAGCTTTAGTGAAAAAATTTCTTCCAGCGAATCTGGTTACGAGAACAGTATTTCTATTGAAGTCAAAGGTGATCTTTCAACCTTTACTCTTAAAGCGACTTACATTCCGCATTTAGGGGAACGCGTAGTTTCTATTAATGGCTTTAATATTGATTTTTACCCAGATGGACACCTTGTCTACATCCAGCATACAGATGCACCTGGTGTGATTGGAAAGGTTGGACAGATTTTAGGCGACCATGATGTCAACATCGCAACAATGCAGGTGGGACGGAAAGAAAAAGGCGGCGAAGCCATTATGATGCTTTCTTTCGACAAGCATCTAGAGGACGAAATTGTGAAAAAATTAACTGAAGTGCAGGATATTCTTTCTGTCCGCCTGATTGACTTATAAAAAACAGTGATAAACCTCATGCTTTGCATGAGGTTTATTTTGTTGAAACCATTAAACGGTCTCCTGTTCGAATGAGGTGAGTGGTCAGCTCATTGATCTTTTTCAATTGTTCCACAGTCATTTCATGCGCCTTTGCTATCGACCAAAGGGTATCCCCTTGTTTAATGACATATGTATTTTTTTCATGTCCATTTACATGAAGAGCCGGCTCTCGGAAGCGTTCCACAGCAATCATTTTGAGCGGATCTATCGCATCCTCTTTGCTCACTGACCAATTGCCACGATGTACTTCAAAATGCAAATGTGTGCCTCTGGAGGCCCCTGTGTTGCCAATTATACCAATCGGCTGTCCCGCTTGTACATGGTCACCCTTTTTCACAAAACGCTCGTGTAAATGAGCATAGACAGTTTCGTATCCGTTTGGATGCTGAATAAATACAACTTCTCCATATGTAGCCGATACATACGAACGCGTGACCACACCTTCACTTGCAGCAAAAATGGATTCTCCTTCTGGCGCAGCTATATCTAATCCCTTATGCGAGCCGCCCCTTGTCCCAAACAAGTCAGTGACTTCTCCTTTCACTGGTTCCACCCATTCGGTTGCCTTCTGTGCATGGGCAAATGGCGCTAAGATCAAGAGCAAAAAACAGCTGGCACCTATGAAGCAATACCTTTTCATCAGTGACTCCCCTTCTTTGAGGTTCTTTTCATGACAGCTTAGTATACAGCAAGAAGACCATTTTCTATACATCAAAAAAGAACGCAATGAAATGCTTGCGTCCTTTAACGTTCTTTGATGACAACTGGATTCGGCAGAGCCGGCACCTCTATTGGTTCATTTAATTCATATGGTCCTACTTGATCTGTTCCTGCATATTGAATGGTGACATCTGTAAAACCAAAATCTTTCGCTGTGAGCAGCAGACCTTCAATGAGTAGAGTATGATCAATTGAGTCCGATAATTGCGCTGATGCTCCAAACGTGATGGTTACATGCTTACCTTTTGATGTCACTTCTTTAATGGGTTCTTCTTTAATTAATGGTTCAAGTCCAGAATCACTCGTGCGTTTCATGGCCTCTACCGCATCTTCATAAGTAGAATAATGTGTTTTTGAGGGCACCAAAAAAGTCCCGCTCTTATTTTCTAACACGTAATAAGCTTTCTTCGTTTGTTTATCAATTGATATCGTGCCAAAGCTGCTAGTCCCTAATTGAAGATGAGAACCTTTAACTGACCTGACCTCCACTTGTTTATACCTGCTCCATTTGAGCGTTTCTTTTACCATATCTTTAAATCGATTGGCTTCCTTTATCGTATCAAGGGACAAATCATTTTTTAACTGAAAAACAAGTGTATTCCCATTTTCACGAAGGTCCACCATCTCAAGATAAGATTGAAGAGGCTTTGTCATTTCAGGCAGCTGCACCTGTTCATATGTGTTCATCATTTCCTGCAAATGGCCATGTTCATTCTCTTTTTCAATACTTATGGGAACCACTTGAGATGTCGATTCATCTATGTATGCAACCGTCATATACTTTTGCTTGTCTTCATGAGAAACAACGTGTGTGGTACCATTTGCCTGTTTGACCGGCTCTAATGTGGCATTTGCCTGTCCTTTGTCAGCACTTGATTCCATTTTCATCTGTTGATGCTGTTCTTGAACAGCCGGCTGAAATAAATGAGGAGAAATTAAAAACGCCATAAATAAAACCACAACGGTTGCCACCGCTGGACCGATCCATTTGACACTTTTCTTTTTCTTCCCGCTTGCCATCAGCACCTGCTGGTATATCTGCTTAGATGAACGGTTGTCCTCCACCTTTGGAAGCTGACTTAGTAACACCTTGATTCGTTCTTCGCTCCAATCGGACCTGTTCGTTTTCATTCACTAGCTCCTCCTTCAAAAGCTCCATATGTTTTCGGAGCACTTTCAGGCCTCGGTGCTGCGTTGTTTTGACTTTGCTTTCCGAGAACTTTAGCGCCTTTGCCGTCTCCATGATTGAGTAGCCCTGGATAAACCTTAAAATGATGACAGCTCTTTGATCAATCGTGCAGTGATCAAGCGCGGCATAAATTTCTTTAGTATTTTCATCCTGTACAGCCAGTTCGTCTGGGAGCAAGTCTGGGTCTTTTACATCCTGCTTATCCCAATCAAACGTGCCGAGTACCCGTTGTCTAATGGTTTGCTGCTTGCGAAACCAGTCAATCGCCACATGCCTTGCAATTGAAAACAGCCATGTTTTCTCGCTGCTTCTTCCTTCAAAAGTTTTATATGAGTGAAGTACCCGAATGTAAACCTCCTGTACGAGATCCTCTGCCTGATTTTTATCTTTAACCATGTAAAATAAAAACTGGTACAAATCTTGATGGTACGAATCATATATTTTTTGAAAGGTTTCATGCATAGGAAACCCCTCCGTTCACTTATTTTTGTCGAGTGACTCTTATAAAACGTTACATTACAACTTTATGACAAATATATTACAAGTTCGACAGTTTGGAAAGGGCTTTTTGTTTAACTTCTCCTTAAAAATTTGAAAATAGAAAAAACACTTCATTTTCTTTACGAAAAGAAGTGTTTCTCATGTAACAAGATTCTTCGTCAAGATTAGACGAGTTCCTGCTTTTTTCTCGGAATATAGAATGTGAAGTGTGTACCTGCACCCGCTTTGCTATGAGCATGTATAGAGCCTTGATGTGCCTCGACGATGTTCTTCACAATCGCAAGGCCAAGTCCAGTACCAGAACGTCCTCTTGTCCTTGCTTTATCGGCTTTATAGAAGCGTTCGAAAATAAAGGGCAGATCCTCTTCGGGAATTCCGCTCCCCGAATCTTTTACATCCATTTTCAGTCCGTTCTCCACCGATTGAACCGAGAAGTGAACCTCGCCGCCCTCTGGTGTATGACGAATGGCATTATCAATGAGATTCGTAAACACTTGCTCAATCTTATCTGGATCGAATACAAAGTTCGGTTCATCGACTTGAATATCATACGTAAGGTCGATTTGTTTTTCTTTCGCAATCCCGAGAAACTTGCGGTAGATCTTCTCTGTCAGCTCTTCCGTATCTGTTGATTCAAGATTAAGTGTAATATGACCTGCTTCCATTCTCGCTAGATCTAGAAGGTCATTCACAAGACGTCCCATTCGCAGTGATTCATCATAGATAATTTGCGCAATCTCTTTCTTTTCCTCTTCTGATCCTGCAATATCATCTACAATTGCCTCACTGTACCCTTGCAGCATGGCAATTGGTGTACGAAGTTCATGACTGACATTGGCAATGAAATCTTTTCTCAGCTTATCAAGTCTTCGTTCCTCCGTCATATCACGAAGGACTGCAACTGCTCCCCTGACATCCTGCTGATTATACAGCGGAGACATGAGAAGAACCCAGGTACGCCCTTGCAGCGTAACTTCGATCATTTGCTCTTTTTCTGTACTGACAGCTGTATGAAATAGCTCGCGCGCTTCTGGCGGCAGTTCATCTCCATCTTTGATCTTCATATTTTGCTCATAATACCATGCCTGTAAAAATCGTTCTGCTGGAGGATTTGTCATCAAGATCGTTCCATCAATATTGATGGTGATGACGCCATCAGCCATACTGCTTAAAATATTAGATAAATGTTCTTTTTCTTGATTTAAGGCTGTGATATGGAATTTAAGCTGCTTCCCCATTTGATTAAAGGCGATCGCCAGTTCTCCAATTTCATCTTGCGTTAAAATAGGAATCTTTGTATCAAATTTCCCTTTCGCCAAATCTTGTGCACCCTCTCTCATCTTTCTGAGAGGATAGGTGACACGTGTTGACAAGAAGAAAGCGAATATAGTGGTCAGTACAATCGCAATTCCGGCGGCTAAAAAGATGTAGCGTGTCGTATGTTTCGTTGTTTGTTCTACAGCGAGGAGTGACTGAGAAAGAAAGACCATGCCTTTTTTTCCGTTCGCCTCATATGGAACACCGACTACAATCCGTTCATCTTTTTGATTGCCTGCATCAGGTTCTGCACGTTTACTGATTTTTTTACGATCTTTCAGTGCTTGATTTAAATCGCTGTCTGCTTCAATTTGTTTCTTTGTAATCGCAGGAAGCTTCCCGTCTTTTTCAGACGAATACCACTCTAGCCCGTCCTCTTGGATGATCGCAATACTTGTCAATTTGTCAGCGAGCTCTGATGTAATCGACCTTGCAAGCGATTGATCCTCATGGCTTTCTAAAATGACCGCTACTTTGTTTGCCATTTGTGTTAAATCAGATTTTGCTTCTTCTACATGATAATTTTCAATGAACTCTAAAAGAAGCACAGTTAAAATAGATAAAACGATCAGGACGAGGAAAAGAATGGTTAACCATAGCTTTCCTACAACACTTTTCCACAGTTTCATTCAGCGCCGACCTCAAATTTGTACCCGACACCCCATACAGTTACGATTTTTTTCGCTGCTTCTGGTGACACTTTATTCAGTTTTTCACGAAGTCGTTTGACATGCGTATCAACTGTTCGTAAGTCTCCAAAGAATTCATATTGCCATACTTCTTTTAGCAGCTTTTCTCTGTCATAGACCTTATCTGGTGTTTTTGCAAGGAAATATAAAAGCTCATATTCCTTCGGCGTGAGGCTGACTTCTTTGCCATCAGCCGTCACTCTATGTGCATCATGGTCAATAGAAAGATGAGAAAACACAAGAACATCCTTTGTTGTTGTCCCAGTATTCAAATAAGACGTTTGAGACGATCTTCTGAGCAATGCCTTTACACGTAAAACCACTTCACGCGGGCTGAAAGGTTTGACAATGTAGTCATCCGTTCCTGCCTCAAATCCTTGAACGCGGTTGGCTTCTTCTCCTTTTGCCGTCAGCATAATGATTGGAGTCGCTTTTTTGTCTCGAATTTGATTACACACTTCGATTCCATCTGTACCAGGCATCATTAAATCGAGCAAAATGAGGTCGTAATCGGTTTGAAGCCCTTTTTGAATCGCCTCATCTCCATTTTCCGCTTCATCGATTTCATAATTCTCACGTTCTAAATACATTTTTAAAAGGCGGCGAATTCTTGCCTCATCATCTACGACTAATATTTTCGTTTGAGTTGTGTGTTCCATTAGACAGTCCTCCTGCTTTCTCCGTTGTTACATTCATTTTAACAAAAAGCCGAATTGAATCATAAAAGTTGGCTTTTCCTTGTGATTATGCGTAAGAATGAAGCCCCGCAATGACAAGGTTGACAAAGATGAGATTAAACATAATAATGGCGAAGCCGATCACAGCAAGCCATGCGGACTTTTCACCATGCCAGCCCCGCGACAAGCGAAGATGAAGATAGGCAGCATAAAAGAGAAACGTAATCAATGCCCATACTTCCTTCGGGTCCCAGCCCCAAAACCTAGTCCATGCAATTTGCGCCCAGATCATGGCAAAAATCAACCCGCCTAACGCAAATACAGGGAAACCAATCGAAACCGCCCTATACCCAATTTCATCAACTAAATCTAAGTTCACCTGTTTCACTAGCGGTTGAAGCAGTGCGCTCAGCCGTTTGCGAATGATCAATCGAATGAGTCCGTATATGATCAGCCCTACGCCAAATGACCATAACACCGTATTGACCTTTCTACCTGAAAAAACAGGCGGCAGCTCGACAAACGGTTCCAAACGATCTTCCGTCACAAGCTCCCCTTTATGAGGTCCGACAAGAGCTGGCAGCTCATAGACCATCTCACTTTTTTCTTTATTTTTATCGATCCAATTAAATGTCGCTTCATATCCTGTCATTCTAAAGATAGACGTAACAGCGATAAATGCAAGTGTGACCACAATCATAAACATGACAAGCTCTAAACCAAACGTCTTCTTCCCTGGCTTTGTTTGATCCACATGCTTTAATAGAAAGATGACACCTGCCACAAAGCTGATGGCTAAAATGGCTTGGCCAAGTGCTGCTGTTGTCACGTGAATATAAAGCCAATTACTTTGAAGTGAAGGAATCAGCGGTGAAATATCTGATGGGAACATACTTGCATAGGCAATAATCAATAAAGCGATTGGAAGTGTGAATAAACCAAGTACAGATACTTGATACACAAAATATAAAATGATGAATGCAAGCACCAGCATCATGCCAAAAGCCGTTGTGAACTCAAACAAATTACTGACTGGTGCATGGCCAGATGCGATCCATCTTGAAATAAAATAGCCCAACTGGCTCAAAAAACCGATGATGGTAAGCGTAATGCCAATGAGTGCCGCCTTATTCCTGCGCGGTCCTTCCTCTTTCTTTTTTCCCTTAATGGCACCACCAAAAAAAGGAACTGCCGCTAAATAAAATAGAAAAGCTGCAAATAACAGATTTTCACTGACTGCCGCCATCTAATCCTTCCCCCTTGCTTTTGCTGATACTTGTTGTATCAGGCAGTTCTTTTTGATCAACTGGCTGTTTGATGCCACTGCCGTTCAGTAACACTCCAATATCGGACTTTAAGCCGAACCAGTTTTTGTTTGTATGTCCTGCCACCAATACTTTTCCATCCTTTGCCGACAGCCAGATTCTTCTATGCTGCCAATACATCCCCTGCACGACACCAATCATGAAGATGATTCCGCCTACTATGAGCACGCCAAGTGTTAAATCCTTTCTAACTGTTAACCCTGTAACGTTTTTCGTTTCAACCCGATCAAACTTCATTTTATATAGATTGTTATCAGAACCCTCTACTGTCTCTTGAATGGCGACAAAGCTTTTTTCACCTTTAGGTTTTTCAGGAGAAATCATTTCAAACACGAAAGCAGGATTATTCGGATTCCTTGTTTTCGTACTCGGCGTTCCATCATCGTCAAAATAAAAATCAGGCAGATAGCTCATCACCTTGACTTTGTAACCGCTACCAAGATCATATTCTGACTTAGGCTCCAGCAGATTAATCTTCACTGTACCGAAAGATTTTTCTGTATCTTTACGAATCAGCTGAAAGACCATTTGATCGAGTTCATTTTGCTTAAAATCTACTTGATATAATGAGAAATTGTCAAACTTGAGCGGTTCATTCACTTTGATATCGTGTTCTGTTACCTGCTTCAGCTTGGGCTTTTCACCAAATACAACTTCTCCTTCACGTTTGTATAAAATAGCATCCGTTTTATAGCTTTTCACCACTTGACCGTCGCCAGCTTTTTCAATGGCATTCTCAAACACTTCTTTTTCATTTCCAGTTTCATAGCGATCAATTGAAAACGCATTATTTTTCAAAAAGTATTGACCATCCGTACCTGGAATTGGTGCAGTTTCCCCTTCTCTGACCCAAAGCGTTTCATCCACGTACATGCCCGGGACAAACCGGAGCATCGCTCCAATGAGAAAGATGATTAGTCCAATGTGATTGACGTAAGGTCCCCAGCGTGAAAAACGTCCTTTTTCGGCTAAAATATGCCCATTTTCTTCTCGCACACGGTAACGCTTTTGTTTCATTGCTCTTATGATGCCTTCATATGTATGCTGATCTAATGTTTTGTCTGTCTCGCTAAACAGACGCTGTCTTCTCATAAAGCCTTCTTTTTTGATAACCCCTTGGTTTTTGAGTGCTCGATAAAGAGGAATAACGCGGTCGAGACTGCAAATGACAAGGGAGATTCCGATTGATGCGACAAGAGCTAAAAACCACCAAGAATTATAAAGATCATGAAATCCAAGTGTGTAATACAGCTTGCCAAACGATCCATATTGCTCTTCATAATACGTGGAAGCAGATGCACCTGGCGGAATAAATCGCTCCTGCGGAAAAATCGTTCCAAGCGAAGAAGCGAGCAGTGTAATGACAATCAGCCACACACCCACTTTAACGGAAGAAAAAAAGTTCCATACTTTATCAACAATCGTTTTGTTGTATGTTTGCGAGCGTCTTGCACTGCCGTCATATCTCATATCAAGCAGCTTTGAAGAGTTTTTCTCTTTAGCCGCAATGGGATTCCCGCATGATTCACATAGAACAGTACCGATTGGATTAATATGTCCACACTCGCACTTTACCTCTTTCATTCTATGACCCCTTTGGTTTAATCAAATTCATATATTCATAGACATTACGTTCTGTCATCGTTCCCTTTATGACTTTGATTACCTTGCCTTCAGGACTGATTAAAAATGTGGTTGGCAGCGGCGTAATATCATATGCCTCTGTCACTTGACGATCTTTGTCCATGGCAACAGGAAAATTCACGCCATAGGACTCCATAAAATTTTTCACGGCAATCTTGGATTCCGCAACATTGACTGCAACAATTTCCACACCGCGATCCTTGAACACTTCATATTGATTCGCCATATAAGGAAATTCCTGTTTACACGGACCACACCATGTACCCCAAAAATTAAGAAAGACACCTTTGCCTTTTAAGTCCTTTAACTCAATCCGATCCCCATCGACAGATTGAAGGACAAAGTTTGGCGCAATAGATCCTTCTTTGACTCGATCCTGTTTGGCAAATACTGAGTTATACATTGTATAACATAGTGCAGCAAGCATCACGAGGAGAATGCCCGTCCGTATGAAAAACCGTCTTTTTTTCATCTGAAGTACCCCTTCCCCATAGACATTCAGGTAAATTATAGCATTCTCCTTCTTTTGATGCTTCTTCATTTTTTGAAGTTTATGTGAAAATTAAAAAGCGCTTTTCCCATGATCGGCAATTGCTCTCAGGCGCTTTACTTCATGCGGAGACAATTCTCTGCGGTCTCCTGGTCTCATACCTTCAATATGAAGGAACGAATACTGCTCCCTTTTTAGCTTTAACACATCATGTCCAATCGCTTCAAACATGCGGCGCACCTGTCTGTTTCTGCCTTCGTGAATGGTTAATTGAACAATACAAGTTTGTTTTCGTTTATCAATAGAAAGCATTTTCGCACGAGCAGGTGCTGTTTTTTTATGATCTAACATGATCCCTTTTTCTAGCTTTCTAAGCAGTTCCTTTGATGGAATGCCTTTTAGCTTCGCTGCATACGTTTTATCAATTTCGTATTTCGGGTGCATGAGCTTATGGGCAAATTCCCCATCATTTGTAATCAAAATCAAACCGCTCGTATCATAATCTAACCGCCCGATTGGATAAAGGCGCTGCGGGACATCATCAAAGAAATCTGTGACGACCTTGCGTCCTTTATCATCCTCGGCAGCCGAAATGACGCCGCGCGGTTTATAAAGCATAAAGTAAACCGGTTCTTCTCTTTCAAGCTTTAATCCATTGACTTCAATTTTATCTGAAGAGCCCACCTTCACTCCGAGCTCTGTCACTGTTTGACCATTAACGGTAACTCGTCCTTCTTTAATTAATTCTTCAGCCTTTCGTCTTGAAGCGACGCCGGCATGTGCAATTACTTTCTGTAAACGTTCCATTTGTCTTTCACCTCATGTACTATCTTACTTGCTTGACTTAAAACAAACAAGCATTCGTGGAAAATTAAGCGTTTCGTCTGTCTAATTTCAGCTAAAAAGCGATTTTCCATCCATGAAATACAAAAAAGCGCCTGATTAGGCGCCGCTAAATAACAAACTGACGATAATCACAGAGGCAATGACACCAATGAGATCTGCTAGCAAACCTACTTTCAGCGCATCTCCCATTTTTTTAATCCCGACTGCTCCAAAATAGACCGTTAAAATGTAAAGGGTGGTGTCTGTTGACCCTTGCATGACAGCTGCAAGCTGGCCAATAAAAGAATCTGGGCCGTACGTCGCTATTAAGTCAGATGTCATTCCGAGTGCAGCCGTTCCTGATATCGGGCGAATAAACGCAAGCGGCACGACTTCTGGCGGGAAACCAATCGCTGTAAAGACTGGTTTTAATAGTCCCATAACAAAATCAAGCGCACCTGATGCACGAAATATCGTAATGGCTACAAGCATACCGACTAAATAGGGAATGATTGAAAAGGCAATTTGAATGCCCTCTTTTCCTCCCTCCACAAATGTTTCATAGGTTGGTACCTTTTTAATGGTTCCAGCAATCAAAATTCCTGCGATGATCAGTGGAATCAAAGCAAGTGACAGCCAGTTAATAAATGCCACAAGATCACCCCCGCCTGCTTCTGCGATAGTGGAAATAACGATCGATGATAATTGCACCGATTCCTGAAATGAGTGTTGCTAAAATGGTTGGCCCTACAATGTCTGTTGGCTGATCTGCCCCATAGGTCATTCTTATTGCAATGATGGTTGTTGGGACAAGTGTGATAGAGGATGTGTTGACCGCTAGAAATGTAATCATAGACCGGCTTGCCTCATTTTTTCCGCCGTTTAATGCTTTCATCTGCTCCATCGCCTTAATTCCAAGAGGTGTAGCGGCATTCCCGAGACCAAAGAAATTCGCCATGAGATTGGATAAAATATATCCCATCGCAGGATGATTAGGCGGAATATCCGGGAATAGCTTTGAAATAAAGGGCCGGCACAATTTACTAAAGAAATTTAACAGCCCTGCCTCTTCGGCAATCTTCATGAGCCCGAGCCAAAAAACGAGAACACTAATCAAACCAATTGAAATAGTAACCGCTTCTTTTGAGCCTTTAAATACAGCCTCGTTCACTTCCTGCATCGTTCCATTAAACATCGCATAGACAAGACCGATGACAGTGAGAAATACCCAAATTAGATTGACCATGAAGATCCGCCTATAGATGTCTGAAAGACAGACTTAAACATTTCTTGAAAGCTTTTTTGAGGCATGCGGTTTCGTTTATTTTCATAAAAAATCGGTAATTGCTCAATCACCTGTCCATCTAATAAAATCGTCATTTTTCCAACAACATCTGGGATGGCTTCGGCGTTTTTTTTCCATTTCTTTTTAGGGGTGAGCATTTCCGTTTCAATTTTGACAAGTTTTTTCTCATCTTCATTTAAAAAATAGTCCACATCACGCTTGATAAACGCTTTTTTTTCGTAAAAGGTCCCTTTTAACGAAGCAAGCCTTCCTTTTTCAGCAAGCACATACGTTTTATAGTGATCAAATGCATATTCAAACATAGAAATATGATCCTTCCAGTCGTCAGGTGCATTAATGGTCACAGCGATCAGCTGAGCATCACCCTTTGCAGCGGTGGAGACAAGTGTTCGTTTTGCAAGCTTTGTATATCCTGTTTTCCCTCCAGTGGAATATTCGTATAAACCGGTAAGCAGCTTGTTTTTATTTTTCCAATAGCCTTCCATTGTCTTCGCTTTATAGAAAGTTGTACCGGCAATTTTTTGATATTGTTTATGTTTCATCGCGTATTTTGTTAAGATCGCCATGTCATAGGCTGATGAATAATGATTTTTATGATCATCGAGTCCGTGCGGATTTTGAAAATTCGTATTCTCCATTCCTAGTTCAGCTGCCTTTTGATTCATCATAAAGATAAATCCTTCTAAGCTGCCGCCAACATGCTCTGCAATGGCAACAGCTGCATCATTTCCAGAACGCAGCATGAGCCCGTACGTCAAATCTTCTAAGCTCACCTTCTGCCCTTCCTTTAAATAAATGGATGAACCCTCCGCCTGAATCGCACGTTTTGATACTTTGACGGTATCTTTCATTTTTCCTGATTCAATGGCTAATACAGCCGTCATGATTTTTGTAATACTGGCGATTCTTCTTTTTTCGTGCTCGTCCTTTCCAAATAGGACTCTGCCTGACTGTCCATCTATTAAAATGGCGCTTCTTGCACTCACTGATAATGAAATGTCTGCTTTGGCATGTGAGGAAAAAGGCAGTAAGAGTGTAAATAGAAGAAGGACTGCTGTTCCAATTTTTAAATAGGGCATGTTCATTCACGTCCTTGTCCGTTTTGTACAAGTGTATGCTCAGCTGAAAAAGTTATGATGCCTCGTCCATAAAAAAAAGCGCCTCTACATATAGAGGCGCTTCTTCAAATTGCTTATACCATTTTCACTTGCTGATGAGAAGTCGTATATTCCAGCTCTTCTCTCATCGCTAAAAAGTCTTTTTCTAATGAAGAAAATAATTGTTTCATATCAGCGGATACTTCATGGTGAAAAACAATGCTGCTTTTTCCTGTATAGGCCGAACGGCTGTCTTCATACCATGTATCCTTTTTAGGCGTGAAAAATTCTTCAATACATTGATGATAAATACGGTGGAGCATCTGCTGTGCGGCTTGCTGCGGGAATGTCTGCTGCTGGCCCATTTTCCTGCAAACTGCTGCTGCATCCTCGCTGTACACTGCAAGCTTCCGTAATGTACTCAATATGTCACAATAATAGGCTTCCGCTTCGGGGTTTAATCGTTTCAAGCTTGATAAGGTGGTTTCGTTCAGAAAACCATTCATTTCAATTGCAACCTTTGATAAAAAGACGCCTGCTTGATCAACTTGAGCCTTTACATTCATATGTGCCATTTGTTTCGTGTTTACCTTCCCCTCATGGCTTTGTCACCATTTTATCTGTCATCAAAAGATTTTAGACCTAAAATCTTTTTTATATTTTATCATACATTTTTCATTCTTTTGAACTATTTTATGTCTTCAAATGTTTGATTGAAGTTTTCAAAAAATAGATCGGCCTCTTCTTGTACTCCATCTGCTTCTACATTCTCTGGAAGCGGCGGTAATTCATCTAAAGCTTTTAAGCCAAATTGCTCTAAAAAGGTAGGGGTTGTCCCATAAAGAATCGCTCGTCCCGGACCATCGGCACGTCCTACTTCACAGAGCAGCGCTTTGGCTACTAAACTATGAAGTACCCGCTCTGATTTGACTCCTCTGATCTCCTCTACCTCACTGCGTGTAATCGGCTGTTTATAAGAAACAATGGCAAGCACCTCCAGCGCTGCCTGCGACAAACCCTTGGATGGTGTCTCAACTAATTTTTTTAAATACATGCTGTATTCTTTTTTCGTCAGCAGCATATATGAATCTGCATATTCAATGAGCTCAATCCCTCGTTCTTGTTTTTGATATTCTTCCTTTACGGAAGACATAATGTCGAGTAATACCGACTCATCTATTTCAAGAACAGACATGAGCTGTTTTCTTGTTAAGCCTTCGTCACCTGCTGCATACAGCAGCGCTTCTAAGATGGCTTTCCAATTCACGATATCAAGCGTCATGAATCGTTTCACTCCCTATGATATAAATGTCTTCAAAGTTCCCTTCCTGCTCTAGCATGATTTGATGACTTTTCATCAATTCGAGAACAGCAAGAAACGTCACGACAAGGTGTTCCTTTTGATCATGTTGAAATAGAGTCATGAAATTGGTCCGCTTTTTTGTTTTTCTTAAATGGTTCATAATCTCATTCATTTTGTCTTCAATCGGGATTTCTTGTCTTGTAATCTTTGATGGTGCTGGTTTCGTTATTTTCTTTCGATTTAATACCTTTTGGAACGCACCTAACATATCATACACCGTTACGTGTAAATTTGTGTCCTTCGCTTCTGATTCTTTTGCAAATTCGCTTAAATCACTCGGTGGTTTTGTAAAGGCATTTTGCCTTTCTTCTTCGCGTTCCTTTAGTTCTTGTGCTGCATTTTTATACTTGCGGTATTCAATCAATTTGCCAATCAGCTCTTCTCGAGGGTCTTCTTCCTCTTCGAGCAGGTCTTCATCAAACAGCTCTTCCTCTTGTTTCGGAAGAAGCATTCTGCTTTTAATACTCAGGAGGGTTGCAGCCATGACCAAATATTCACTCGCAACATCGAGCTCAAGCTCCCTCATCGTGTGGACATATAATAAATACTGCTCCGTAATTTTAGCGACGGGAATATCATAAATATCAATTTCCAACCGGTTAATTAAATGTAAAAGCAAGTCCAAAGGACCCTCGAACGAATCTATTTTCACCTGATATTCCAGCATCTTTTTCTCACCATTTCTACTGTCTTCTAAGTACCGTTTCACCGGCTAACCTTTAGTATAAGACAGGATAAAGCTCTCGTCCAATATAATTTCGGCCATGATGCCTTAGGCAAATCGAGAAAAACTGTGGATCCGCCCATACCAATAAGGGCATTTATACATAGAATACCATTGTAATCAGAACTGATGAAAAAGGAGGCCGTATCATTATGGGAGATGGCTATAACTTCGGCGGAGGATTCGCGCTAATTGTCGTGCTTTTCATCTTGCTGATCATCGTTGGCGCGGCTTGGGTTTATTAAAGAAACAGAGCGTCCTTTTCACTAAAGGGACGCTCTTTCTTCTTTTCTTTTCGATATGTTAGACTGAGAGTGGAAAAGGAGATGACCGCTGTGTATCCTGAAGCGTACGTGGCTTTTTTACACGAATTTCATTCGACAAGAGATTATTTTGAGTGTCATGAAATTTTAGAGGAATATTGGAAGGAAGATCCCCCAGAGCAGCGCAAAGAATATTGGGTCGGGCTCATTCAGCTCGCTGTTGCCTTGTATCATCAAAGACGGGGAAATGGAAAAGGAGCAAAACGGCTTATTTCTAACAGTCTTCATTTGTTAGAAGCAAACCGTTCAGTATTATCGAATCTCGGTCTAGATGATGAGGCATTTCTGATGCTTCTGAGAACGCTGAAAAAGAAAATGGATGAAGATATGCCCTATGAAAGTGTGATGCTGCCAATCAAAGATGAAGCACTTCTTTCTTTATGCCAAGAAATGGCCCAAAAAAAAGGACTGCTCTTTGGACAGGAAAGCAACTTATCCCATACATTTTTAATCGAAAAACATAGACTCCGTGACCGGACAGAAGTTTTGCTGGAACGAAAAAAGCAGATTGAACGTAAAAAAAGCAGAGGACTGTAGCCTCTGCTTTTACATGTGTGATATTTAATTTGATTCGCTGTGACACTTATGAAAGAAGCCTTGCGTTAATTCATTTGGAATGAGTGTTTTGGTTTTAAATATTTCTTCCACGGCTAAAACCATTTCCTTGCCGATTCCTTGATCACGATGGGATGGATTCACACTAATATGCTCAATTTGTACTTGGTCGTCTGTTTTCAACACACCAATAGCACCTACAATATCCTCGCCATCTTTCCATAGGAACAGCTGCCGATCTTCATCCATTTCATATGACTTCATCGTCTGCTGAAGCTGTTTGACGTCTTTCTCACCCGGCATAAAGGACAGAAGTCCCATGGCAATTTTTTCAAAAGACCTCTTGTAACGAATTAACATATATACCCCTCAATATTCAAATTATCCTAATTTCCAGCAAATGTCTTATGATTCATTTGCTCATCACACATTATAAACATTTTTATACCGTTTTTAAACTCTTTTTCACTAAATTAAGAGAACGTTCGATTGAGATTCGCCATTTCAATAGCAGCTGCAGCCGATTCGCTGCCTTTATTTCCTGCTTTTGTACCAGCTCTTTCAATGGCTTGTTCAATCGATTCTGTTGTGAGTACACCAAAGATAATCGGTACCCCTGTTGACATAGCACTCTGAGCAATTCCTTTAGCAGCTTCATTACAAACATAATCATAGTGAGTCGTTGCGCCTCTGATCACGGTTCCAAGTGTGATGACTGCATCATATTTTTTGGTTTCTGCTAATTTTTTTGCCATGTACGGGATTTCAAAAGCGCCTGGTACCCACACAACATCGATATCATCACCATTTGCTCCGTGTCTTAGTAATGTATCTTCTGCTCCATCTAACAGTTTACTTGTAATAAAATCATTGAATCTCGCTACAACGATTGCAAATTTTAGTCCTTCTGCTACTACATGACCTTGTATTGTATTCATATGTTGATCATCCTTTTTTGTGATTTTTATTTTGTTTCAATAGCGGCTGTTCGATTGTTGTTTAAATATGTCTGTAATGCTTCGATTGTCAGCATCTTTAAATCATGCTGTTTTTGGATCTCCTTTAGTTCAGGGACGCGCGCCATTGATCCATCTGCATTCATAATTTCACATATGACACCCGCTGGCTCTGAGCCTGCCAGTTTAGCAAGATCAACCGCCGCCTCTGTATGACCCGGTCTTTCTAGTACGCCGCCCTCTTTTGCAATAAGCGGAAAAACATGTCCTGGACGGGCAAACTCTTCTGGTTTTGCGTCTTTATTTAACATGGCCAGCATGGTCGTGGAACGCTCAAAAGCACTAATACCAGTCGTCGTTGTCACATGGTCGATGCTTACTGTAAATGCTGTATGGTGTGCATCCGTATTATGTTCAACCATTGGATGCAGATTCAGGTGTTGGGCGATCGACGCATGGACTGGCGTACAAATGAGGCCTCTTCCATGTAATGCCATGAAGTTAATCACCTTAGGTGTGGCATACTCAGCAAGTGCCACAAAGTCTCCTTCATTTTCTCTGTCTTCATCATCCACTACGATAATGATTTCTCCTTGTTTTAGGGCATTTACTGCCTCATCAACGGAATGATACATACAATCGCCTCCTAGAATCCGTGCTCTTTTAGAAATGATGGGGTCAATCGAGATGGCTGTTTTTCGCTCTGCTCTTTTGTTAAAAAACGATAAATGTATTTACCGATCATGTCACACTCTATATTCACGATATCCCCCATAGATTTAGTCGGGAAAATAGTTCCTTCAAGCGTGTGAGGAATAATAGAAACTGTGACATGTGAATCTCGCAAATCGAAAATGGTCAAGCTGACACCATCTATTGCGATCGAACCCTTTTGGGTGAGCATATCTGTGAGGGTTTTGTTCATTTTTAAATCATAGTAAATGGCATTACTCTTCTTTTCTATCCGGGTAATGACAGCCGTTCCATCAACATGGCCTGAGACAAAATGGCCGCCAAATCGTCCATTTGAGGACATGGCTCGCTCTAAATTCACTGGACTGCCTTGTGTCAGCTGATCCAGCGATGTCGCTTTGACCGTCTCTGGCATCACATCTGCCGCGAACTGTTCTTTTGTGAAGCTTGTGACTGTGAGACATACTCCATTAATGGCGATACTGTCTCCGAGTTGAACATCTTCCAGCACACGGCTGCATGTAATGACAATTTCCATGGCATCTGCTGACTTTTTACTTAATGACTGAACGGTGCCAACTTCTTCAATTATCCCCGTAAACATGTGATCCTCCCTTTCGTTTCATTTGTATTTCTCACTTTTAAAAAAAGCGATGTTAGGGACATGTGATCGATTGAGCACCTTCGTCGCTTTTTATGGTCCATACAAGGTAGATGAGGGATCACCTAATAAACACTGCATGCAGTCTATTAACGACAAAATCATACAGAAAGCCCCGGAAAAAATTCCGGGGCTGTGGTTTTTTTGCATCAGAAATAAGACTATGATCAACAAATATTTTTCGTTCATAGCTTTCTTTATCCTTCTCCCATCCAGACTTTCACTGTCGGCTTCAGCTTTTCACTGAATCAACCGTTAATAAATTAACGGGTCACGGGCTGTAAAGCATTTGCTTTATTACCGTCGGTCGGGATTTTCACCCTGCCCCGAAGGATACAATCGATATTTAGCTGTCCTTAGGGGCTATTATAGCGATCCTTGTTGTCAAATGCAACAATCAAGATTTCTTCACACAAAAAAAGCCTCCTTATAGGAAAGGAGACATGTTAATTAACGACTTTTACTACTTTTATCAGTCCATCTATTCTTTTTTCATTACTAAAGTAGGCTTTAATACGATCGCCTTTTTTCAGATCAGCCACATCATCTTCAAATTTCTTACCATTAAAAATGATTTTTGTGCCATTCTTCGCTTGACCGTAATATTCATCTCCATCAATTTTCGTAATGGTATATTCATAGATGGTATAATCTTTATCATTATTTGTTAAGCTTTCGCCAATGGCTGTTGGCACATCTTCAATTTTCATGCCATTCATGTATAAATAACCTGCGCCTAAACAAAGCAGTAAAACAAATAAGATCGCAATTTTTAATTTAATTTTCCCCATATTTAGAACCTCCATCATCTGCACTTCGCCTATTTGTATGTTTTATTCCTTCTTTTATTGAAATAAAACCAAAAAAGCTGATTTTCATTAATGGTTACTTATATAACGATTTAGATGGCTCTTTGGTTCCACCTCTTAATCATTACATATGATACGAATATGCGTTCTTTATTAAGGGGGTCTTTTTCCTGTTTATTAGTTCGTAACACACCATACTGCAAGCTTTTCATTATATTCTTTTTTCGAGTGCAAATAAGTCTTCCTCTAACAATTGTGACCGCTGAACAGCGATGCTGCGGCTGTCGCGAACCCCTTGATTATAGTAGTAGCTTCCAAGGTTTTTTGTGATAAATTCTAGTATATTAATGGCTGCTAATTCACCAATCTCTTCTTCTCGTTCTTCAGCAAAATAACGCTGAATGGCCATCGTCATTTGATTTTTCTCTTCTTTTGTGAGTGGTTTCAAAGTATCCCCTTCTTTCTTTCCAATTTCTTCATTTGCATCTGATATGCTGGCACCCCGCGAATACGAATGTTTGTTCTCCTATCATATCATAAAAATACATTCTGTGCATGACTGCCCTATAAGAAAAAGCGTATTTTGATGTAATGGATCAAATACGCTTTCACTATGCTGTATGATTTTTTCATGGAAGCTGTCATAGCGTGTTGTCCATTTTATTTTAAAATGGATAGGATCGTCGCTACAGAATGATCTACAAATGAACGCTCTGGACGTGACTTCATGAGGACGGTAAGCCCGATGAAAGAAACGACCAGTGTCTGTGCTAAGGCTTTAGCATTCAAGCTGCTTTCAAGCTCACCCGAGCGAATACCTTGCACAATCTTTTCTTCAAATATGACCGAAAGATACATCTGATGCTCTCTTGTCAGAATTTCAAATTTCTCTTCGTGTGGAGCAAGTTCCACTATCGTATTAATGCAAAAACAGCCTTTACTCGGGCCATCTCTATATTCCTCTTCCACTACATCTGTAAATAAAATATGAAATGCTTTCTTTACAGATTGATTGTTTTGAAGTTTTGTTCGAATACGGGCTGCATGCTGCTTTGTATATTTACGTAATGCAGCCTCAAATAACTCCTCTTTATCTCCAAAGGCTGAGTATAAGCTTGGCCGCTGTATTCCCATTTTTGCAGTCAAATCGCTTAACGTTGTAGCTCTATACCCCTTTTCCCAAAAAAGCACCATTGCATCATCCAACGCTTTTTCCTCATCAAACTCACGCTGTCGAACCATCCTCAATTCCTCTTTTCAACAATAAAATCATTTCACCAAAACAATTATTCATTTATTTGTAAGGATATCATTTTTTATTACCAATCAGTACATTATAATTTTATTTTATTCATGTAAAATTGTCAAACTGTCTTTCTTTAATCAAGATCAACTTAGAATAACTGGATGAAACTCTTGACTTTAAAATATTTTATTGGTTATCATTAACAGGAATCATTTTATACCGATCGATATATTATACTTTTTAGTATAAAAAGGAGAGGATGCAATGAATGGTTAAAGATAAAATGACTCCAAGAGATCATCCTGATATGAATTTTCGATTAAAACCTGAATCAAAGATGAGTCACTATATGGCACTACTTTTTGCAGCAGCGTGCGGGATGGCTGTTGCAAACATATACTTCGCACAACCGTTACTAGATTCACTGGCAGACGAGTTCGGTATCACGTATTCATCCATTGGTATTATCATTACGATTACTCAGCTTTGTTATACGGCGGGGCTGCTACTGATAGTACCGCTTGGTGATCTGTTGAATCGACGACGGCTCATTATCGGTCAGATGCTTTTATCTGTGCTTGCCCTCATTCTAGTCGGCATCGCTCCTATCGTCACCGTCTTATTTCTAGGATTAGCAGTGGTCGGACTGCTCGCTGTAGTCACTCAGGTACTCGTTGCGTTTGCAGCAAGTTGGGCTGCTCCAGAAGAACGCGGCCGTATAGTCGGCTTGGTGCAAAGTGGAATCGTAACCGGCATTCTTCTCGCTCGAACCTTTGCTGGTGTATTAACCGATTTTGCTGGCTGGAGGTCTGTTTATCTTGTTTCTGCCGTCATCATGCTTATCCTAACTGGCGTATTGTTCCGAGTGCTCCCGCGTGATGACAGCAAAAGAGAGTCATTATCCTATGCTCATCTGCTTCGTTCAATGTTTGTATTGTTCATACAAGAACGAATCCTGCGCATCCGTGGGATTTTGGCTCTTCTGATTTTTATCGTCTTTGGTACGTTATGGACTTCACTCGTACTGCCTCTCAGTACTGCGCCATACTCTCTTTCACATACTGCAATTGGCGCATTTGGTCTTGCTGGAGCAGCCGGAGCGTTAGGGGCTGCTCGGGCTGGCAGCCTTGCTGATCGAGGTTTTGGACAGTTCACAACTGGTATAGCCCTTGTCCTATTATTCATTTCATGGTTTTTCATCAGTTTGACTGAACATTCACTTATTGCATTAGTCATTGGCATTATCATTCTTGACCTATCTGTGCAGGCAGTACACGTAACGAATCAGACTATGATTTTCACAGTGCGGCCTGAGGCGAGAAGCCGGCTTACGGCCGCTTACATGATTTTTTACTCCATCGGCAGTGCGACCGGTTCAATTGTTTCAACCAGTATATACGCGACCTATGGCTGGGGCGGAGTATGTCTCTTTGGTGCCTCTATCAGCGCTTTAGCCATTTTGTATTGGTTCATCACCTACCGCCTAACGAAACAAATCACAGGAGGCTCACAAACAAAATAAAAAACACCGCGATAAGCGGTGTTTTAGATTAAGCATCTACAACTTCAACTTTTTCCATGCCTTGCCCTTGCTCCATATCAAGTACAGCCTCGATACCAGATGTTACCTTGCCAAAAACCGTGTGAACACCGTTTAAGTGCGGCTGCGGGTCATGTACGATAAAGAATTGACTGCCGCCTGTGTCTTTACCAGCATGTGCCATTGATAATGAACCTCTTTCGTGCTGATGTGGATTTCCTTCTGTTTCACATTTAATTGTGTAACCAGGACCACCCGTTCCATTACCGTTTGGGTCGCCGCCTTGGCTGACGAAGCCTGGTATCACGCGGTGGAATTTTAATCCATCGTAGAAGCCTTCATTCGCTAATTTTTCAAAGTTTGCTACTGTACCTGGAGCAGCCTCTGGGTAAAGTTCAAACTCAATTTTCTTTCCATTCGTTAATTGTATGTATCCTTTTTTCGCCATTTTTCACATTCTCCTTTCAGGTTAAACAACGCTCATTATAGCACATTTTCGGTGATGTTAAACATCCCCTGCTCTTCGATTGTCATTTACCTCTTAGCTGATGATTGATAAAATAGGGTTGCTTGATTCTTTTTTCCTAATAAAATGATATTTGACTGAATGACATGTCTTCATTTATCGGAACAGGAACACATCTTAAAAAGAAAATTGAAACGTCAAGCCAATTTGTTACGTCTATATGATGGAGTGCACTACTTTACGTGTACTCAAAAGCTAAAGTTTCTCTTGAAAGGGGAACGCTTTCGACTTGAAGGAGGTCAACATGTTTAAAAAAATGATGCTTGGTATGATGGCAGCGCTCCTTTTCCTAATTGGTGCGCCAAAAGTCAGCTTAGCGGATGCAGCTGTCGGCGATGTCATCGTCACACTCGGGCAAGACTTAACACCGGCTGATCGCCAGAAGGTGCTTGACGAGTTGAATCCACCTGAAAATGCGACAAAAATTGAAGTAACCAATAAAGAAGAGCACGAATATTTAGGAAAATACATCCCTCGTTCTTCTATCGGGACGAGAGCATTATCATCTTCATCAATCACCATTGAAAAATCAGGTACTGGCCTGACTGTGGATACACACAACATCAAGACCATTACAGATGAGATGTATTTAAATGCTTTAATGACAGCAGGTGTCAAAGATGCCAAGGTTGTCGTGACTGCTCCATTTGAAGTATCTGGTACAGCCGCACTGACGGGCTTACTAAAAGCGTATGAGGTGTCAAGCGACAAAGCCATTCCAGAAGATGTGAAGCAGGTGGCAAACGAAGAGCTTGTGACAACTTCTAAATTGGGTGACTCTATCGGGAAAGATAACGCTTCTGCCCTTATTGCAAAAATCAAAGATGACATTGCAAAAAACGGTGTCCCTAAAACCACAAAAGAAGTAGAAGAAAAAGTGGATCAGGCTGCTTCTGATTTGAACTTAAATCTGACGCAGGATCAAAAAGATCAGCTTGTCTCGCTATTTGATAAAATGAAAAACATCAATATCGATTGGAATCAAGTAGGATCTCAAATTGATAAAGCAAAAGACAAGATTACTAAATTCATAGAATCGGATGAAGGGAAAAACCTTCTTCAAAAGATTTGGGATTTCTTTGTCTCCATTTGGAATGCGATCGTTTCTGTATTCACTGGAGGAAAATAATTCATGAAAAAAAGCTGCCTGAACACCAGGCGGCTTTTTTTAAGTAGATGATTTCACTTTTGATTGATACGGTAAATCAAGTTTCACAATGTCCTCATATGTTTCACGCTCAACCACAAGCTGCGCTTCCCCGTCTTCTACAAACACAACAGCTGGGCGCGGGATACGGTTATAGTTGTTTGACATACTATAGCCGTAAGCTCCGGTACAAAAGACAGCTAATAAATCCCCTTGTGATAATTCTGGCAGATCGATATCCCAAATGAGCATATCTCCGCTTTCACAGCATTTACCAGCAATTGAAACCGTTTGATCATGCGTTTGGCTCATTTTGTTGGCACTTGCCGCTTCATATTTCGCTTGATATAAAGCTGGACGAATGTTGTCACTCATTCCACCATCTACTGCAACATAATCACGGATGCCAGGTACATGTTTTGATGATCCGATCGTATAAAGAGTCGTCCCTGCATCTCCTACAAGGGAACGGCCTGGTTCTATCCAAATCTCTGGCATATCGAACTCGTAGCGGGCCACGTTCTCTTTCACAGCTTGGATAATTTTTTCGACATATTCTGTCGCAGGAAGTGGTTCATCCTCTTCTGTATAACGAATCCCAAAGCCGCCGCCTAAGTTTAATACTGTAGAAATAAAACCAAATGATTCTCTCCATTCATCCAGCTTCAAAAAGATTTTATCGGCTGCAAGGACAAAACCAGCCGTATCAAAAATTTGTGAACCAATATGACAATGAACACCTAAAAGCTCGATCACTTCTGACCCAAGCACTTGTTTCACCGCTTCATCTGCTTGTCCATTGTGAAGATCAAAGCCAAATTTTGAATCCTCTTGACCTGTCGTAATGTAATCATGCGTATGCGCTTCGACACCAGGCGTGATGCGGAGCAATACTTTCACTTTTTTTGACAGCTCTTGACCAAGCTGTTCAATG
Source organism: Bacillus sp. FSL M7-0791 (assembly GCF_038627085.1). NCBI lineage: Bacteria > Bacillati > Bacillota > Bacilli > Caryophanales > Bacillaceae > Bacillus > Bacillus sp. FSL M7-0791. The sequence goes on from NZ_CP152022.1 coordinate 2,098,139, forward strand.
AGCTTCATTTCATAAAAATTATCCACAACAATACAGCCGATCCCGTGCTCTAAAGCCATTTTTAATTCTTCTCTGCTTTTATTATTGCCATGGAAATGAATTTTTTCTACTGGGAATCCAGCGCAAATGGCTGTGTGAAGCTCACCGCCTGATACGACATCAAGAGATAATCCTTCTTCTTTGGCAAGCTGAAACATGGCGATGGAGGAAAATGCTTTACTCGCATATGCTACCTGTGCCGTTAATTCTTCTTCTATAAATGCTTTTTGAAAGCTTTTTGCGCGCTCCCGTATTAAAGCCACATCATATACATAAAGTGGTGTCCCATACGTTTCAGCTAAAGAAACAGCATCAACACCACCAATTTCTAAATGACCGAGTTCATTTTGTCTGCAAGTGCCGTGTAAATACAATGTCATTCCCTCTTTCTCCGCTTCGGCTGAAAAAAGGCAGCTGCGTGAGCTGCCTTTTGCCGTGTCTCAAAGTTAAAAATACAATATCACAATCTTCAGCCACTTTCAATGAGCGTTAAGAATTTGGCGGAATTTTTGATCTGTTTTGAGGGTGAACGATGCTCGGCCTTACTTTTGAGCCAGGAACAGACGTCCGAATCAGCACTTGCCACAAAGCCTTTCCATTGAAAGGAATGAATGGCCACATATAAGGCGTCTGTAATGAACGAATGGATGTTAAATAAATGATTAACAACGTAAAACCAATGATGAGTCCATTCAGCTTAAAGATTGCCACTAGTGCTAGGATGATGAGCCTTACAATCTTATTGGCGACACTCAGCTCATAGCTTGGCGTTGTAAAGGTACCGATCGCTGCCAGCGAGACGTATAAGATGACCTCTGGTGTAAATAAACCGACATCAATAGCGATTTGTCCAATTAAAACAGCCGCGATCAACCCCATGGCGGTCGATAATGCGGTTGGCGTATGAATGGCTGCCATCCTTAAAAATTCCACCCCAAAATCAGCAAGAAATACTTGGAGAATGACAGGGATATGAGAAGGTTTGTTAAACCCAATATAGCTTAAATTGTCAGGCAGGAGATTTGGTTCGAGAATAAAAAGAAACCAAATCGGCAAAAGAAAGGTAGAACATAAAATGCCTAAAAAGCGTACCCATCTTAGGAACGTACCAACGGCAGGCGCCTGGCGGTATTCTTCTGCATGCTGAACGTGGTGAAAAATAGTGGTTGGTGTAATGATGACACTAGGGGATGTATCCGTAATGATGATGACATGCCCTTCTAATATGTGGTTAGCGGCGACATCCGGACGCTCGGTGTAACGCACTAGCGGAAAGGGATTATATCCTTGCTTAATTATAAATTCTTCAATCGTTTTATCAGACATCGTCAGCCCATCGACTTTGATTCCTGATACTTCTTTTTCTATAATATCTACTAAGTCAGGGTCTGCAATATCTTCAATATAGCAAACACAAACATCCGCTTTTGAACGTTCGCCTACTTTGAGCATTTTGTATCTCAGCTTTTCATCCCGCACTCTTCTTCGAATAAGTGCTGTATTCACAATAATGTTCTCAACAAAGCCGTCCCTTGCTCCCCTGACCACCTTTTCTGTATCCGGCTCTTCAGGCATTCTGCCAGGATAGCTTCTAACATCAATGATAAAGGCGTAGTTTTCACCTTCTACAACGACTGCTACAAGCCCAGACAGTACTTGATCCACTGCTTCATCCAGCGTTTCTACCTTGGAGACCTGCTGATTGACGAGGCGGTTCTCGACTACATGTGCAAGATCATCGGATTCAGGTTCGTTGTCATTGATTTCGATTAGCTCTTTTAATAAGTAGATAATATACTGTGTATCACACAATCCGTTTACATAGTAAAGCTGGATTTCCTGATCGTGTATATAAATTTTCCGAACACCAAGGTCAAAGCTGAGACCCATTCCGACATTTTCCTTGAAGTAATCTTCATTTTTCTTCGGGTCTCGGTACACGTTTACCTTGTCTTTCTTCATGGAAACCACTCCTTTCTAATATTAATTCCACTGCTTTCATCGTGATTGGAGATCCCTTGCTCAGATCATCTTTCCGTCCCATCTTGCCAATATCTCCAATCCCGACAACTAACGGAAGATTGAGGGAGTCAAGACAATACACTGTATCACCGCTCATTTTATGGGGCTCCATTTCGGGAAGACCGTGTTTGTCGACACCGTATTCTGTCAGTTCACCTTCCCTGTCAATGGAGACATGGACCTTTGTCCATTCGGCTTGGTGCGTTTTGGATGCCACTGCAATCGCTCCAATGACTTCGATTTCAGGGTGGCGCGCCACATGTTTCATCGCTGTCTCGCCTGTTCCTTCACCTGTCAGTCCAGAATCATCGAACATCACAAAGACTGGATCATACGGCGTTTTTAAAATCATCTGAACAAGTTCAGGTCCTGTCCGTTTGCTTGGATTTCCTTTTGAGCTGGAAATACATCGTCCGCCAACGTTTTTAGCGGCAAGCTCAATGGTTTTGGCAGCATATATATCTCCGTCTGTCACTAAAATGACTTTCCGTCTTTGCCCCATATTCGGTTATCCTTTCGGTTTAAAGATAAGTGCGATAATAAATGAAAATAAAATCGCAGCTGATATTCCAGCAGAGGTTAATTCAAAGATACCGATACCGATGCCGATGAATCCGTGCACATCTGCCTGATGCATGGCCCCATGAAGCAAGCTATGACCAAAGCTGACAATTGGTACGGTTGCGCCCGCGCCTGCAAATTCAATAAATTTATCATAAATACCGAATCCGTCTAAAATGGTACCTGCCACAACAAAAGTAGTCATGACATGTGCAGGCGTGAGTTTGAGTACATCTAGCAAAAGCTGGCCAATGACGCAAATAAGTCCGCCTGCCACAAAAGCGATAAGATAATCCATTAGCTCTCTCCTCCTGCACGCTCAAATACGACACCGTGCGCAATGGTTGGAATGGTCTCTTTTTGCTGAACCATCATTGGGCTGAGTAACGCCCCGGTTGCCACAACGAGTACTCTTTGCAGATTCCCTGCTTTCATTTCCTTAAAAATATGACTAAATGTCACAACAGCTGAACAAGCACAGCCGCTGCCTCCAGCGAATACGTTTTGGTCGGGTGTATAGATGATTAAACCGCAATCATCGTGCTTTCGCCCAAGCTGAATGCCTTCTTCTTTCAAGAGATCCTTTAAGATCGGTGAACCAATGCCTGATAAATCTCCAGTTAAAATCAAATCGTAATCATCTACTGTTCTGCCTAAGTCTTCTAAATGCTGCTTGATGGTATCTGCCGCTGCTGGTGCCATGGCCGATCCCATATCAAATGGATCTGTAATGCCAAGATCCATGACCCTGCCTACCGTTGCGCTCGTAATTTGAATTTGAGAGGGCTCTTGGCTGATAATAACGGCTCCGCCACCAGTTACTGTACTTGTTGCTGTATCTGGCTTTTGTCCCCCGTATTCTGTCGGATTACGAAATTGGCGTTCTGCAGTCGCATTGTGACTGCTTGTTGCTGCGATGGCTCTATTTGCAAAGCCTCCATCAATGAGTGCTGACGCAATGGCGACCGATTCCATTGAAGTCGAGCATGCCCCAAACAAGCAGAGAAACGGGATCTTCAGCTCTCTTGCCACATAGTTTGCTGTGACGTTCTGGTTGAGTAAATCTCCAGCCAGCAAAAGATCAATATCGCTTTTTTGCAAATTTGCTTTTGATAAAGCGGTTGATATCGCATCATCCATGAGCTTCCTTTCAGCCATTTCCCAGTTTTTTTGATCACAGTGCATTTCATCGTACGTTTTATCAATTAAATGACCAATCGGACCTTCTTTTTCTTTTGGTCCTGCAGCAGTTCCTTCTGCATTGACATAAAGCTTGTGCTCAAATACCCAAGATTGTTTACCTGTTAGTTTCACCTTTCATTCCTCCTACGAAAACATCTTTTCCAAGACGTATCGAATGATCCCTACGACATATGCCGAAACGACACCAAATACAATGACGTTCCCAGCGAGTTTAAACATATTTGTGGCAACACCTAAAACAAGCCCTTCACTTTTATGCTCAAGGGCAGCACTTGTCATACTGTTAGCAAAGCCTGTCACCGGGACAGCTGATCCGGCTCCAGCAAACTGGCCGATTCTATCGTAAATACCGATACCCGTTAATAGAGAAGAAATTAAAATGAGGGTCGCCACTGTCGGGTTCCCTGCTGTCTTTTCGTTAAAATCAAAAAAGTGGATATAGAAATGTTGCAGCCCCTCACCTATCAGACAGATTAAACCGCCAACTAAAAACGCCTTAATGCAGTTGAGGACATAAGGAGGTTTGGGCTGATACGTTTTCACCTTAGATGGATAGTTCTCTTTTAAACTCGACACGTGTTGTTCCCTCCAATTGATTAAATATAAATAAGCCAATGAAATAGTGAACCAAATACCTTTCCTAAGACGATGGCCATGAGCAGCAAAACAATTTTCCCGTCCATTCCAATTCTTTTCGTTAATATAGGAAGTACATTTAATACTTCAGTGAGTGCAGCTGCAAGCATGCCGACGAAGATGCCTGATAAAAGACCGACCGGCATCGCCAGCCATTTGGTTAAATGAAGATGTATTTGACTTAAGGTGGCCCAGCCGCCAACAACCGCCCCGCTAATAACAGCCGCCTCGTACCCTTGTATGAAGCGCTGCGTTTTGGTTAATTGCATTAAGCGGGGAATGATGCCAAGCACTGTAAGAAAAGCCACAAATCCTGCTCCGACCGTTAAACCGCCGCCAAGTCCAACGAGTACGACAAAAAGCCACTTACCGATCATGGATATCCTTCAATGTTTCTTTATTTTCATTGAGTGCGACATAATGATCGAGATCGAGCTGATATTTAAACATTTCCACTTCGAGCGGACTTGGTTCTTCATTTAAACGCTTTTTAAATACATGATTGAAAAACAAAATCATGCCAAAACCGAGTCCAAAGCTATATGGAATTTGTAATAAATACGGATGCTCAACCGTTTTCCCTGTGATCATTTCATATAGGCGGATATGAACGAGACGCATACTGACATCCTCGTGGAAATTCATAATGGCAAGCGCCGCTCCAACAAATAATAGGAGCCATACAAACACAAATAAAACGGGAGAAAGCTGGCGTTTGCCTGTATCAATTTCAACAATGGCCTCAGAGCCGCCAACGGTTTGAATGTCGATATCTGGCCACGTTTTTTTGATCGTTTTGACGACATGCATGATATCAAGAACGGCGATGTGACGATCCTTTTTGCTGACATGATACACCGGCATTTTACTAAGCTTTTGCACAGCAAACTCATCACCAGTGATTTGGGCGATATCCTCTAAATAAATGAGCTGATCAATACCGGTCTTGATTCGATGGCGCAGCCGAATAAAGATTTGTCCGTCCATCCAAGTCACTTCCTATACGATGGGTTAAAAATAGTATGTGGTGAAAAATGGTTCTCATACTGATAGAACTTGATTTACCGGTAATTACCACACAAAAAAAGCCAGCCGAATTGGCTAGCTGTCTTTTTGATCCATTTGCATTTGGATTTGTTTTAAAATTTTCTTTTCAAGCCGTGAGACTTGTACTTGTGAAATGCCAAGTCTCTCTGCAACCTCAGATTGTGTCTGGTCTTTATAATACCTTAAATACACAATGAGTTTTTCCCGTTCTTCTAATTCCTTGATCGCTTCTTTCAATGCGATTTTGTCAAACCATCTTTCCTCAGAATGATCGGCAATTTGATCAAGCAATGTAATCGGATCCCCATCATTTTCATACACCGTTTCATGAATGGATGATGGCGAGCGCACTGCTTCTTGGGCGAGAACAACATCCTCTGGTGTGATATCAAGGTATTCGGCAATTTCCTGAACGGTCGGCATTCTTCCATGAGACTTAGACAATTCATCCCTTGCCCGCCGAATTTTATTTCCGAGTTCCTTTAATGAACGGCTGACTTTGACCGTTCCATCATCCCGAATGAATCGCTGAATTTCTCCAATGATCATAGGGACGGCGTACGTTGAAAACTTTACATCATATGACAAATCAAATTTATCAACAGATTTCAGCAGTCCAATACAGCCAATCTGAAATAGATCATCTGGTTCATATCCCCTATTTAAAAAGCGCTGAACAACGGACCAAACAAGACGCATGTTTTTTTCTACGAGGAGGTCTCTTGCTTGCTGATCACCGTCTTGGCTTTTTTTGATGAGCTCTTTGACTTCATCATTTGACAGCTGGGCTTTTTTAGCTTGCTTTTTTACCTCCACATCCATATGAGCAGCTCCTTTAATTACAAAGCGCTTTGCTTTTTGATAGATGCTTTGTTAAACGGATGGTCGTGCCCATTTCTGGAGATGAGTCCACCATGACATCATCCATAAAATTCTCCATGATGGTAAAGCCCATGCCAGAGCGCTCTAAGTCTGGTTTTGTGGTGAAAAGCGGCTGTCTTGCTTCCTCAAGATCGGTAATACCCATACCTTCATCACGGATGGTGAGGTAAACGACATGATCATCTAATGTGACATGGATATGCACCTTGCCATCTGGATTCCCATCATAGCCATGGATGATGGAGTTTGTCACTGCCTCAGATACGACGGTCTTGATTTCTGTTAATTCATCTAAAGTCGGATCAAGCTGAGCGATAAATGCCGCGACTGTCACCCTCGCAAACGATTCATTTTGGCTTAATGCCGAAAAAGTCAGGTTCATTTCATTTCTCATGATGCCACCCCCAATGTTTGCAAAGCCGTTTGTTCTGAAGGCTCCATCCGAATGATTTTAAACAAGCCAGACATATCAAATAACCGGTTCACCGCTGGCGAGATGGCACAGACGACCATTTCCCCGCCAAGCTGCTTAATTTCCTTATATCTTCCTAAAATCACTCCGAGTCCAGAGCTGTCCATAAACGATAAATCAGCTAGATTCAGCACAATGTGGCGAATGTCCTCTGTTTCCAAATAATTCGTCACCTTTTGTCTCAATGTTTCTGCGGAGTGATGATCGAGCTCTCCTGTTAACCGAATGCAAAGTACGCTCTCTTTTACTTGAAAATCAATACCAAGGCTCATTTTTTATTCCTCCTTGCTCTAATTTCGGATAATGAATGTTTCTCTTTTATATGAAGTAAATCCTTCACCATGACAAAACTAGTGACCATTCGTCACATTTAGATGTTCTTTTCTTTTTCCTCATAGCAAAAAGACTGCCAATTACAGCAGCCTTTCGCCTTTTATTTCCATTTTACAAAATCAGCCATCGCCCGTTTGAAGAAAGTCCAAACGCTTGCCTTTTCCATTCCTTCTTTTGCTTCTACAGGACTTTCATGCAGCACTTTTCCATCTTTTTTCAAGACGATCGTACCAAGTTCCGTTCCTTTTGAAAATGGAGCCTTGACATCATGAGACAATTTGATTTCTTTTTTGATCTGATCCACATTTTCGCCTTTTTTCGTTAAAAGGGAGATCGGTTCAGAAGTAACGAGCTGAATGTTTTTCTTTTTCCCTTTGCTCACTTTGACCTCCGCCACATCTTGCCCTCTTTTGTAAAGCGGATGAGTCGTATATTGACTAAATGCGTAATCTAACATTTTGACTACCTGAGCGTTTCTGTCTTTCGGCGTGCTTGCGCCAAAGACAACCGCAATGACGCGCATGTTACCTTTTTTAGCAGATGCAGTTAAACAGTATTTCGCTTCACCTGTAAAACCTGTTTTCACCCCATCGACCCCTGGATAAAATTTAATTAGACGGTTTGTGTTGACAAGCCAGAATTTTTTATCTGTGTTTTGCCGGAGATAGTCTTCGTAGACACCTGTGAATTTGGTGATTTGTTCGTATTTCAACAGCTCTTTTGCCATTATTGCCATATCGTGAGCTGTGCTGTAATGGTCTTTTTCAGGAAGTCCTGTTGGGTTTTGAAAGACTGTTGAGGTGAGGCCAAGCTCTTTCGCTCTTTTGTTCATCTGCTCTACGAACTGTTCTTCAGATCCTGCAATATGCTCTGCCATGGCAACTGAAGCATCATTTCCTGAAGCAATCGCAATGCCTTTCAGCATTTCTTTCACGGTCATTTCTTCTCCTGGTTCAAGGAAGATTTGCGACCCTCCCATGGACGCTGCATAGTCGCTCGTTCTGACCTTGTCTGTCATTTTCAGTTTACCCTGATCAATAGCTTCCATGATAAGAAGCATCGTCATGATTTTGGTCATACTTGCGGGTGCAAGCTTTTCATCGCTGTTTTTGTTGTAAAGCACCTTTCCCGTGTCACGTTCTATTAAGATCGCTGATTTGGCTTCGTGTGCCAATTCTGATGTTTGTTTTTCTCCTGGTTTTTCAATCTTTTCTTTTGCTGTCGCTGATGGTGAAACCATTGAGATAAGGATCATTAAAATAAACAATGCACATATATGACGTTTCAAGTGGCAGACCTCCATTATCGTAATCCTTTCTATTTTTTCCTCATACAGGCTGTTTTATTCAGAGATCGTATGATTACAAATAAAAAAGCCTTCTGCTTGGGTAGCAGAAGGCTTCTGGACACATGCTATGAAAGTTGTTTGACAATGTCTTTTACTAAATCAAGAAAACTCGCTTTCACTTTTTCCGTTACTTCGATCACTTCATCATGAGACAGCGGCTGATCCAAAATACCAGATGCCGCATTGGAAATGCATGAAATGCCAAGCACTTTCATTCCTGCATGACGCGCAACAATAACTTCTGGAACAGTCGACATGCCAACAGCATCTGCTCCAAGTGTTCTTAAGAAACGAACTTCAGCAGGTGTTTCATATGAAGGGCCTGTCATCCCTGCATAAACCCCTTGCTGTACAGATATGCCTAAACGCTGGGCTGTTTCTTCTGCAAGTGCCAGCAATTCTTTATCGTACGGTGCAGACATATCAGGGAAACGAACGCCTTGACTGTCATTTGGGCCAATTAATGGATTGGTTCCCATCATATTGATATGATCTGTGATCAGCATGAGATCTCCTGGACGGAATGACGTATTCACACCGCCGGCTGCATTTGTGACAATGCATGTGTCAATGCCAATTTCTTTCATCACACGGACAGGAAACGTCACTTGCTTCATATCATATCCTTCATAGAAATGAAAACGTCCTTGCATCGCGCAAACGACAGTGCCTTTCAGCGTTCCGATCACGAGCTGCCCTGCATGTCCCTCTACTGTTGAAACAGGGAATCCAGGAATATCTTCATATTTTATTTTGATTGGATTTTCAATCTCATCTGCTAAAATGCCAAGCCCTGATCCTAAAATCAATCCAACTGTTGGTACATATGTCGATGCTTGTTTAATGTATGCCGCCGCTTCTGAAAACTGTGCTCCCACGAGATTTCCCCCTATTTAAGTTTAGATAAAAAGCTTGTTCCATATTTTGGCATCGTTATTTTGAAATTATCTGCAACGGTTGCCCCAAGATCAGCAAACGTTTTTGCTGTTGGCAGTTCATTTGCTTCCTGATGCTTTTTGCTGTAAGCAATGAGCGGAACATATTCTCTTGTATGATCTGTTCCGTGATGAACTGGGTCATTACCATGATCTGCTGTGATCACAAGAAGATCATCCTCTTTCAACAGGTCAAATACTTCAGGAAGACGTGCGTCAAATTCCTCTAATGCTTTTCCATAACCCTCTGGATCTCTTCTATGTCCGTAAAGAGCGTCAAAATCAACAAGGTTTAAAAAGCTGAGTCCTGTAAAGTCTGTTTTAAGTGTATCGATCAGCTTGTCCATTCCATCCATGTTCGATTTTGTTCTAAGAGATGATGTGATTCCTTCGCCGTCATAAATATCAGAGATTTTTCCGATCGCAATGACATCGAGCCCATCATCTTTCAGTTCATTCATGACTGTACGGTCAAATGGTTTTAACGCATAATCATGACGGTTTGGCGTTCTAACAAAAGCACCAGGCTCTCCCACAAACGGACGAGCGATAATCCGTCCAACCATATATTTTTCATCTAATGTGAGTTCACGGGCAATTTCACAAATACGGTAAAGCTCATCTAATGGCACAACTTCTTCGTGCGCAGCAATTTGCAGCACAGAATCCGCAGATGTATAAACGATTAAATCGCCTGTTTTCATGTGCTCTTCGCCAAGCTCATCTAAAATTTCCGTACCAGACGCAGGTTTATTTCCAATAATACCTCGGCCAGTTTTTTCTTTTAATTCATTTAATAGTTCATCTGGGAATCCGTCTGGAAAGACTTTGAACGGTGTGTCTATGTAAAGACCCATGATTTCCCAGTGCCCTGTCATTGTGTCTTTACCATTTGATGCTTCTTGCATTTTTCCATAATACGCAAGCGGTTTTTCATCCGCTGGAATTCCTTTGATTTCTTTAATATGACTCAGCCCAAGCTTCGCCATATTCGGCATATGAAGCCCGTTCATTTTTTCAGCAATATGTCCAAGTGTATCTGCACCTACATCATTAAAATCAGCAGCATCTGGTGCTTCCCCAATCCCTACTGAATCCATGACGACGAGGAAAATGCGTTTATACTGATAATCAGGCATTAAAAAGCGCCTCCTTCAATATTCTTGTCTTTTGACCTTACAAACAGTAAGAGGTCAGACATCTCAAGTATAAACCGTTTACAAGCCAGTTGACAACCATAAACGGTTTAAAGATGAAAAAGCATGACACCCGTTCATCGTGTCATGCTTTACTTATGCCCTTGGATGGAATTTGTGATACACATCTTTCAGTCTTGTTTTCGTCACATGTGTATAAATTTGTGTTGTTGAGATATCGGCATGCCCGAGCATCTCCTGTACAGCTCTTAAGTCCGCACCGTTTTCAAGCAGGTGTGTAGCAAATGAATGTCTGAGCGTATGAGGCGTCAGCTCCTTTTGAATCCCTGCTTCAATGGCTCGTTTCTTTAAGTTCTTCCAGAAGCCCTGGCGCGACATTTTTTTCCCGTGATGATTGAGAAACAGGGCATCGGACGGCTGTTTTTTTAACAGCTTGCTTCTTCCCTTTTCGATATATTCTTCAATTGCGCTTGCGGCAGCTTCACCGATTGGCACAATTCGCTCTTTTCTTCCTTTTCCAAAACAGCGGATAAAGCCCATTGTGAGGTGCACATCTGCAAGGGTCAGATCCAGCATTTCACTGACGCGAATGCCTGTTGCATATAAGAGCTCAAGCATTGCTTTGTCTCGGTAGTCAAAGGGAGTGTGCTGATTTGGTGTATCAAGCAGTTTTTCGACCTCCCCTAATGATAGAACTTTCGGTAATGTCCGCTCTGTTTTTTGCGTTTCAATGTTCCATGACGGGTCATCCGTTGTCACTTTTTCCCGAAGCAGAAATTGATGAAAGGAACGGATCGATGATAGATGCCGTACAGACGTTTTACTCGATTTCCCTTCCTCTTTTAACTGCTTTAAATAATGAATGATATGCAGGCGCGTGACATCGCTAATATCCGTCAGCTGTTCATGTGTCATTAAAAAAGACAAGTAGTTCTGCAAATCTCTTTTATAAGAAACAATGGTATTTTCAGAGAGTCCTCTCTCTACGGTCATAAAATGAATAAAGTCGGATAATTGATCGTTCAATGATTTCTACTCCCCGTTTTGATAAAAATAAATCAATCGGTCTTGCCAATTGTCTTGATTCGGCTGATCCATTTCCATCACTTTAATTGCTGCACCCTCTGGTTTATCATAACGATGGTAGCTTTCATATTCTGAATTTATCCATATCATAGCATAATAGAACAGGACGGTAAAACCTGTGAACAAGATAAATACTTTGATCACTTCACCTGTTGTTTTGAGCCATTTTCGCATGATCTTCAAGTCCTTTCTCACCTTCTCATTACTTCAGCATATGCCAGGTAGGACAAGGAATATACAGCGAAAATGCAAAAAACCTCTTCATCTTAAATGAAAAGGTTCCAATTCGGATTATTTGCCGGATTCATCATCATGACACCGGTGGCAAATACCATGGAATGTCAATCTATGATCCTTAATTTTAAATTTCCAGTCACGTTCAATAATCTCTTCGACATCTTCTAATAAATCATCTTCTATCTCATCGACTGTTCCGCATTCCATGCAGACAAGATGGTGATGGAAGTGAGCGGCTCCTTCTTTGCGAAGATCATATCGCGAAACGCCGTCTCCAAAGTTAATTTTATCAACAACTTTCAGTTCAGTGAGCAATTCTAACGTCCGATAAACAGTAGCAAGACCAATTTCAGGAGACTTCTCTTTTACGAGGAGGTATACATCTTCTGCACTTAAATGGTCTTCTTCATTCTCAAGCAGTACTCTTACTGTGGCTTCACGCTGTGGCGTGAGCTTGTAGCTGGAAGAATGAAGCTGTTTCTTAATTCGATCAATCCTATTTTCCATTGACTTTCCCTCCTACGCCACATTACTTGATCATTATATCAAATGATGTGCTGAGAGCCAACTATAATCATTTTAAATTGATAAATAAATTGATTATTAATTAATAACAATTATAAAAGAACACCTGCCAGCTTTTTCATCAGCATGAATGATATGTACGATTCAAAAAAAGATGAAAGTGCAGCAAGCGCTAAAATCATCAGCAGAACCGATGCATACCGGCCAAACCACTGGACGGGTGCTTGACTGATGGTTTTTTTCATGAAGAGCTGTCCAATGAGACGGATGGAAAACGCAATCGCACAAGTGCCAATCACTAAATAGGCTGGAATAAGCAGAATGTTTTGCGGAAGCACCGATACAAACGAGAGAAAAAATCCACTCAGCCCCATTTGATTCACGAGAAAACCAACAGTAAACCCAACAACAATTCCTTTTAAAAAGATCATGAGAAAGATGAGCGGCAGACCAATGATAGATATTCCCAGTATCCACATAAGGCCTAAATATTTCATATGATGCAGGAAGCTTTGTAAAAACATTTCTTTTGATTCTGCTGCTTTCTCATTCGTCAGCTGACCAAAAAATTGATTTAAATAATAGAATAAATCCTCTTTCTGGCTGAATGTCATGCTATTGACAATGATGGCACCGAAGATCACACCCATTAAAAAGAGTACAGAGACAAATAAATAAATCGAGAGATGATCTTTTACGTGCTGAAGAAGATGCTCCTTCCAAGACTTTTTCCGCATGTGTCTTCCTCCCAAATCGTAAGGTTACTAGATTCTATGAGAGAGATTACGAAACATGACAGTTTTATTGAAAGAAAAAAGAGAAAGCAGCCTGCTCACTGCTTTCTCTTTTTCATTTATCGTGCGGCTTTTTGTACGTTCACAAGCCCGGCACCGTAATAAAAAGGTTCTCCAAGTTTTGTCGCCGTTTTTGACAGTCTCTCACGCACTTCATCGTTTGTCAGATTCGGATGTTTTGATAGAATAACAGCCGCAGCGCCCGCTACATGCGGTGATGCCATTGACGTTCCGCTCATGTAGCCGTATTCGTTATGAGGAATGGTGCTCAGCGTTGAAACGCCTGGTGCTGAGACTTCGATTTCCTCGCCAACAGATGAATCAAAGGCTCTTTGCTTTTTTTGGTCAACAGAGGCAACCGCCATCACTGAGCTGTATTTAGCCGGATAGTCAATCGTATTGAGAGAGCCATAGCTTCCTTCATTCCCTGCAGAAGCCACAATGAGAATCCCTTTATCATACGCTCGATCTACCGCTTCTTTCAGCGCCTCAGATTCACTTGCTCCCCCCATACTAATATTGATGACATCCATGTCATTCTCAATGGCCCATTCAATCCCTTTTATGATCCAGCTATAGTAGCCGTCACCATTTTCATCTGCCACCTTGACAGCATAGATAGAAGCTTTTGGCGCAACACCAACGACACCTACCTTATTATCTAATGCGGCAATTGTGCCTGCCACATGCGTTCCATGTTCATGCGGATCAACAAGCGGATCAGACTCTGCCGGTACAAAGCTCACCCCGCCGGTGACATGTAAATCCTCATGTTTGCCGTCGATACCGCTGTCAAGAACTGCTACTTTGACATTCTGTCCAGCGTATCCTTGTTTATGTACCTTTTGTGCTTTGATGCTTTTGATGCCATATGGAACAGTTTGACTGCTTGTTTTTGCTTTTTGATCTTCCTCAATGAAGGTCACTTCTTTTGCTTCATTCAGTTTCTTTTTCGATGTCTCATTCAACGACACTTTCATCATATCTATTTGCTCTATGGATTCTTTCACATGCCCGCCAGCTTCTTCTACAAGCTGTTTTTGTATTTTGTCTTGAACGGAAGAAGAAAAGCCGATCATGTACTCTTTTTTTGCTTGCTCCTTTGCAGAAATATCTGACGCGCCAAACATGACCGATGCCACAAGCACACTTGCCATACAAAGCCCTGCTCCAAATGACTTGACGTTCACGATACTCACTCTCCCTTTCGTTTCTTTTTGTCATTTAACTACATTTTTAGACAAAAAGAAACGACCGTTTGTCCTATTTTTTAAAATTTTTCCATTTATTTGATCTAGTTGTCACAAAAAAGCAAAATAAAAATGCTTATGATCCTCTTGATAGTGATCATAAGCATTTCGTCCTTTATGTTTTTTCATCATGTGTTGCAAGACTTCTTGTTTTGTTTTTGTCTTCCTTTCGTGTGTGCTAAAATGCGGCATGTTTCCTCTCGACAGTTCTGGATTACGGCTGTGCTGCCTTTGGATATGCTCTCGTTTTTTCTTTGCTTTGCTTTTTCCCATTTGGCAAAACCCCTTTCGTTGACGTTATGATACACGATGTTTCATAAAAAAGATAGACGTATACACGTCTATCTTTCTGTTTTCACCATATCAAGATGCGGAATCCCATCTTCATCATAAACATCTGAGACGGCCTTGAAACCAAATGATTCGTAAAATGACTTCAGGTAGGCTTGCGCCTGTATTTTGACACTTGTTTCACCTAGTTCACTAAGCTTTTCTAAAGCCTTGATGAGCAGCAGCTTTCCATAGCCTTTTTTCCGGCCGGCCTGCGTCACAAGAATGCGGCCGATGGACGCCTCTTTGTACATGATCCCGTTTTGGAAAATGCGGCAATACGCCACAATGACGCCGTTCTCTTTTGCGATGAGATGAAGCGCTTCTTGGTCCCTGTGATCAATTTCAGGGTAAGGGCATGTTTGTTCTACAACAAACACGTTGACTCTTTCCATGAGAATCAAGTAAAGATCCTCTTTTGACAATTGTTCAAACGTTTGACATGTCCATTTAATGTGACTCATGATTGATATCCACCTTACCGTACACTCCGCCTCCACCAGCGATGAGTCCGACTTCGCCCTTCCTTGCTTTGATGATGTAGCCCGCTGTCTTTTCTGGCAGAACGGCTTTTAGTTCTTGTTCTGTTGCTTGATGTAAAATATTCATCTCTGTGTGAAACACGGCTTTTAGCTTCTCCAGTGTTTTAGGCCCAACTCCCGGAATAAACTGAAGCGGAAGCTGATGAACATAAGGAGGTCTCGTTCTTTTTTCACTTCCTTGGTCAGCAAGCTCTTTTAAACGTTCACTTACTCCTTTTGTCATCCGTGTATGTCCGCATACATGGCACTCTTTTTGATCTGGTGCGTGAGGTCTAACCCCGCATTTCTCGCAGGTCGTATGATAATACTTCCCAAGCCGCGGAGCAAGCCCATAATTTCCTGTAACAGCTCTACCATCTTTTTCTTCAAGGGCTAGCTTGAATTCGGCAAAAGAGGCATGATCCATTTTGATTTTTGTATATTCTCGCGCGATTTTCCCTAAAGAATGAGCATCTGAATTCGTTAAAAAGGGATACCGGTTCAGCTCACTCAACTGGGACGCCATTGACGTATCACAGCTAAGACCAAGCTCAACAGCATCAATAAGGTCAGGATCAAATACTTCCGTTAAAGAAGTGTTGACCCCTTTGCCGTATAGACTTTTATGCGGCGTGAAAATATGAGCAGGAATAAACAATCCTCCCAGCTCCTTAACCTTGCGCTGAAGTGTTTTCCCATCAACATAGAGGCGCTGTGAACTCAAATGCACATTTTTCATATGAAGCGAAAGCCATGCGGAAAACTCAGACATTTTGTGTAGTGTGGGCATAAATGCCAGCACATGAATTGGACCCTTTGAATGGTCATCATTGATTTCTAATTCACTGCCCAAAAGCAGCACTGTCTGTCCAAATGATAAACCGCCGTCATTTAGTTCAGTGTACCTGCCTTCCTCTACACCTTCTATTAATTCTTCTAGGACTTCTGGAGATTGTGCATCAATCACACCAATCATCCCCATCCCTTTACTTTCTGCTGCTTCAATAAGAATTTGATCAATTGTCAGTGACCTTGCACCTGTAATTTTGACAGCTCTGCCTGTTCTTGTTCTGCCAATATGGATATGGATGTCTGCAAAAAATTCCTTCATTTTGTTGACTCAAGTACCTCTTGCAGTTGTAAGTACTGAATGGCATAGGCTGTTTTTGCATCATAAATATGCTGCTCTTCAATGAGGTGCAAGGCTTCTTCTAATGAAACTTCCATCACTTCGACAAATTCATCTTCATCCAGCTCTCTTTTTTCTTCAAGTGGAACTAGCTGATCTGCTAGATAGATGTGAACAATTTCATCTGCAAAACCAGGTGATGTATAAAAGGCCGTCAGCTTTTGAAGCTGCTGAGTTGTATATCCTGTTTCTTCTTCTAATTCTCTTAATGCTGTATGTGCCGGCTCTTCCCCTTTTTCTAGTTTTCCGGCCGGAATTTCAACGATGGCTCTCTCTAGTGCTTTACGGTATTGTTTGACCAAGATGATTTTATTTTCGGCTGTACGTGCAATGACGGCTACTGCACCAGGATGTTTAATGATTTCGCGTTTGCCTTGTTTTCCATTAGGCAATTCTACATCTTCAAGAACCAAATCAATGATTTTTCCGTTGTATAATTCTTTCGACGATAATGTTTTTTCTTCAAAGTCCTTCAATTTTGTCAGCTCCTCGTTCTACTTTCACTTTTTACTTCATTTATTTTAACATAGATGATTTAAGAGAAGCGAAAAGCGAAACGCTTGCTTCAATGCGCCATTTGAAATCACCTAGCTTGAATTCCTGATTTTTTTCACTTAATGTGAAAGGATAGGAGTGTGATGGAATTGAAAAAAAGACGAATTGGCACCTCAGATCTCTTAGTGAGCGAGGCGGCACTAGGATGCATGTCTCTTGGGACGGAAAAAGAAAAAGCGCTCTCTTTATTAGATGAGGCCATTGATCTCGGAATTAACTATTTGGATACAGCCGATTTATATGATTTTGGAACAAATGAGGAAATTGTCGGGGAAGCCATTAAAAACAGACGGCAGGATTTGATTTTGGCGACAAAAGGCGGCAACCGCTTTGAAAAAGGCAAACCAGGCTGGGACTGGGATCCTTCAAAAGCGTACATAAAGGAAGCAGTAAAACAAAGCCTCAAGCGGCTTCAAACAGATTATATTGATTTATATCAATTGCACGGAGGCACGATTGATGACCCCATTGATGAAACGATTGAGGCTTTTGAAGAGTTAGTAGAAGAAGGCGTAATTCGCTATTATGGCATTTCATCTATCCGTCCAAATGTCATTAAAGAATATGCCAAAAAGTCCAATATCGTAAGCGTGATGATGCAATATAGTTTACTCGACCGCCGCCCAGAAGAATGGTTCTCTCTACTTGAAGAACAAAGCATTAGTGTCGTCTCAAGAGGTCCTTTAGCGAAAGGATTATTAACTGAAAAGCCACTTTCTCAAGCAAGTGCAGCGATTCAAAAAAACGGCTATCTTCAATATTCATTTGAAGAGCTTCAGCAGATCATTCCTTCTTTAAAGAAAGTCGCTTATGACCTATCACTCACTGAACTGTCCATTCAGTATATACTGAAACATTCTGCGGTCAGTTCCGTTGTATTTGGTGCAAGCTCGGTGGATCAGTTAAAAGAAAATATAGCAGCAGCAAATGCACGTTCTTTAAGTGATCAAGAAATCAAAGCATTAACTTACTATACAAAACCATCTGTGTATGAGGCGCACCGGTTCAAATAACAAAAAAGATCACATGATGTGATCTCTCAGATTGTAGAAGAACTCATGTTTTTCTACAATCTTTTTATTTTAGCGTATGTATGATGCTAGTGTTTCTCTATTAAAAATGAGGAGGGGCTAAAAGCCCCGTTGTCCTTATCTTGCACTTTCATAATATGCATAATTTCCAGATTTGCCTTTAAGATAAAATGTAGTACCAAAGCGACTGAAACTATTTGCAAAAGAACCATTATCTGAATACATACATAGTCGATTACTTGCGCCTTTAAAAGGGGTTACAGAACAATCTACAATTGAAGTAGCCTTTGTACTCAAATCAGCATTCGTTAAATCATTTGTAGCAAGAGCTTGTCCAGAAACAGGTAAAAGCAATCCTAAAGATAAAGCGACTCCAGCCATTGTTTTTCTCAATTTCATGTGAATCATCTCCATTCCCAAATTTTGTAATACACCTTCATTATAAGGAGAATGATCCTCTATCAAAAGGGTCTTAATAACCATATTTTCAATAAAAAGGGATTTAAATAATTCAATACTCACTTTTTTACTTCTATCTTAAATTTAAGTTATGGGATTTCGTTTCGTTTGACTGTAGATATCATACTGTCACGATTCTGAAATGAAGTGATGTGAAGGGGGAAGAAGTGCTTTTCTCTATTAGCACTTCTATGTTTCTGCTGTAGATCTATCTTAAAATGATGGTATGAAAAAAAGAGAGCATCATCGCCCTCTTTTTTAGCTTTTATACTTTCGCCAGTCTAAATGGCTTTCATCTAGCAGTTCTGAAAAGCTTTTGTTTTTTTCTTTTTCTTTCTGCTGCCGAAGGAGGTCTTGTCGTTTTTGTTCTTCTCTTTTTTCTGTTTCGACGGCAAGGTTCTGCTTCATTTGAAGAAGCTTCTGTTTGACATCATCGTTTATGCCGTCCTTTAATTTCACTTGATCTTGTTTGGTCTTTTTCATTGTGCCTCTCTCCTTTTGACTTAGTGTATCATCCGTTTTATTTTCTGAGCAAGAGGCACGCCAATCTCCCAAGATGTGGTATGATCGTCATAGAAAAAACTCCGGAAAGGAAGAATCGGCTAGATGAAGAAATGGATCGCTATATTTGCCTTCATATTATGTCCACTCGCTGCAATCGGCATTTTTTTCACCAATAAAATGATGTATATTCGAAAATTAACGGATGAAGAGCTCATCAAACGAGAATCAGATGGAGGCCATTATCATCATGAGGAATTTCAACAGCTTAAAAAAGAGAAAGTGTGTATTCCTTCAGCATTTGGTTATGATCTCCATGGCTATTTTGTGCCGTATCCACATACAACACGCACAATCGTCCTTTGCCACGGTGTTACAGTCAGCTTGATTAACTCCGTTAAGTATATGAAATTATTCCAAAAGCTCGGATGGAATGTGATGCTTTATGATCATAGGAGACATGGAATGAGCGGCGGGAAAACCACAAGTTATGGATATTATGAAAAAGAAGATCTAGCAAAGATCGTAAAGTGGCTCAGACAAAAACTCGGAGAAAGTGCCATCATTGGGATACACGGAGAATCAATGGGTGCAGTCACGACCTTGTTATATGCTGCAAAGCCGGAAGCAAACGCCAATTTTTACATAGCAGACTGCCCTTTTGCTTCTTTTGAGGACCAGCTTCTTTATCGATTAAAAACAGATTTTCGCCTTTCAGGAGAGTGGATTCTTCCACTAAGTGATCAAGTGTTAAAATGGCGGGATGGATACCGCATCCGGCAAGTTTCCCCTCTTGATGTGATTGATCAGGTGAAAGAACCTGTACTTTTTATTCATAGCCGCCATGACGACTATATCCCCTGTGAGCAAAGTCAGCAGTTATATGCACGAAAAAAGGGTGACAAACAGTTATTTATTGCGCCACACGGTGCGCATGCAATGTCTTTTAGCGAAAATAAGGAAGCTTATGAGCAAGAAATTCAAGCATTTCTTCAAAAATTTGAATTGAATGAAAATAAAAGAGGAGAATGAACAGCAGTTCGTCCCCTCTTTTTGAGCTAACTTATACGATAGTCACCACTGTTGTATGGTGTCTGCCCGCAAGCTCCATATGGCTCTCTTCCGATTGCTGCTGACTCATGACCGATAATCCTGCAGTTGCTGCCAATAAAAGAACTATCAAACTCGTTTTCATATAAATGACCCCCATTTTGGATTTTTGATATGGCTTGAATTTTCCTTTCGTAAAACCGGGTAGATACTTCAAACAGTCCAAGCTCATTGTAATAATGAGCCGCATCAAGTGCCAATTCCTCAATATCTGGGTATAAGCGCTTGTCCTCGAGCAGGTCTAATGTATCGTCTATGATTGTTATGTCTGCATCAACGTATAATGCTTTTAAGAACTGAAATTTACAGATGTAAATTTCATCTTCTAATTCACAGGCCTTCATAATACCTTGTTGATAGAGGGTTAACGACTCTTCTATTTGTTTTTGTTTAAACAGGATTTGTGTCAGCATAAATAGTGGGTCTAGAGAGCGATTAAGATGGGTTAAATTCTCCTTTTCAAACACTTCAATAGAGTCTTTCAGATAACGGCTTGCTTCCGCAAGATCGTTCATTTGATAATAACAGTTACCTAAGTTGAAAAGGGCCGAACCTATGACTCGAGGGTTTCCAATTGAGCGTGCTCGCTTTAGAGCATTTTTAAAGTAGGGCAATGCATGTTCATAGCATTTCAAATCATCATAGTTTGCACCAATGACAAATTCACAGTGGATGATTCTCAGCGTATACGTTCTGTAGGCAGAATACGTATCTAACGCTTGCAAGGCATAGTGCATCGAAAAGTGGGTTTGTTTCATGTGGTAGTAAATTTCTGCTAATTTAAAGTAAAATTCTGCTCTTTCTATATCATCTGATATGAGATTGAGCTTTTTTTCTGCTGAGCGGTAATAAGCAATGGCACTTAAATAGTTTCTCTGTTCAAATTCAAACATTCCTGTGAAAAAATGAACATAGTATTCAAGCATATCCGTTAATTTCGTTTGTGAATGTTCAATCGTTTCTAGCAAATTCTTAATCTCTTCATCATTCGAGGCTTTCTTTGCCGGTTCAAAATATTCAAGCATCACCTTGTGGCGAAAATCCATCAGCTGGTAAAACAATAACAAGTTTTGATCCTGCTCCATCTCCAGGATTTCCTGCTCGATCTCCGCCTTCAGTTTCTCTGCTTTCATCACATGAAAACCGCAAATCTGCCTATACCATTCGTTTATTTTGATTCCAACCTGAGGCGATGACAGCTTGAGCTTCAATTCACTTTAGCACCTCCCTTCTCATATACGATACATGTTGTATTCTATCACATTTCCTCGAATGGAAGAAATATGAAATGTCATTTTTCGCAAAGTTTTCGGTATCCCGCAATTAACGCTACAAATGCCTATTTTTCGGCATTTACAGCCATTATTTTTTTATTTCCAGCTTGCTCATTTTGTCGAATTGTTTGTTGAAAAACGGCTTTTTCCGTTCCCAAAAGATCATTTTCCGGATTAGACAGCCATGCGGTTTGATGAGATGATGAACGCACGAAAAAAACCCTTCCGAAAAAGGGCTTTTATAATACATCTGTTACTTGGTCCATATTCTCTTTGATCCAATTGACAGCTAATTCGAGCGTTGGAAATTCTTCTGTTTCAAATGTGACTTCATCTTGAAGAAGCCAAACATCCTTTTTCACCGAATCCATTCCACCTATTGACCAGTGCAAAAGGCTATAGGGATGATTGTTATTTAAAAACGACACCCATGTTTTATTTTGTGCCGTATTTTGTATCACTTTTAGCTTTTGATCCACTACATTTCCACCTTACTTTACAAGTATACCCATTCTCGGGCTGAGTATTTGTTGAGGACTTTTCAACATGAGTGTGTTGGCTTTTTCGTTAAAATCAATCGTCATTTCCTCGTCAAAAAAGACCTTTTGTGCTGTGTGTATGTACAGCTTAAAGAGCTGATTATGCTTGAGTTCTTCCCATTCGCCTGTTCTTTCACCTGTGAGCCAAATCATTGGGACACCGCTTACCGCACAGCCGCACCCATCTGAATCATATCGAAGGAGCAGTTCTTTTGTTTCATGCCCTGCTTGTTGTTTTGTAAGGAACGCTGCTGCTGGTTCTGTTATATGAATATACATGCCGAACATCCTTTTTTCGTTGATTGTTACATTGTAACATATCAGTCATCAATTAAACATGTTCACGCCCTGTTAGCTCTTATGTCTGATCATTTGTCTTTAACTGGTCTGACCAATTGTACGCTTCTTGTTCAATTTCTTTAATGAGCTCATCTTTTCCTTTGATATAACTTGCCATATCTTCAGGATAGGCTTTTGCCAATTGACGCTTTTTATTTGCATAGGCTTTGGCACGATCAGGTGCAGCTTTTAAATAATCTCGGAACACCAAATGCCTTTTTACATCATCATGTCCGGCTTCATAGGCGTGAACGTGATGTGTTCGGTTCAAGCCGCCTTTTCTAAAAAAACGTCTTCCCTTGAGTCCATTTTCTCCGAGCGGTTCATATCCAAGCTGGCGAAACAGGGGGTTACACTCATCTAAGGAGCTGATATGCTTCACCTCTAGCAAGATATCAATAATTGGCTTAGCCGCCATTCCTATGACTGACGTACTGCCAATATGGTGGCCATATACCCAGTTGTCGCCAACTATCTTTTTCAGCTTGTCATGCTCATCTTGAAATTGTTTTGGCCAGCTCGATTGGTATTCAATCACTTCCACCTTTCGAAGCATCAAACGTTCCATCTTTGTTAACATCAGCTTGTTTTCCACCTGCAAACGGGCCTTCTGTTTAAACCCTAGTTTTTCATAAAGCTTGATTGCTGGTGTATTTGCCTCTGCTGTTGTGAGCTCGATTGTTTTTTGATACTGAATAATGGATTGCAGGAGCGCTGTCCCGATTCCTTGATTGACATGTTGTGGGTGCACAGCTAACCGGCTGAGGATGATCCGATCATCATGCAGTTCATATGAAGCGATTCCTAACAAATGCCCCTCTTTTTCAAAGCCTATGAAAATCTCATCTGTTTCTATTATGTCTTGAACCGTTTCTTTTAAGGGCGGTAAATCTTGATAGCCAATTTGTTCTGCCTCCCGCTGATATGCAGCCAATTGGATATGTAACAGCTCTTTCGCTTGTTCTTCATTTTTTTGATCCAGTCTGATGATCATGCTTTCGCCTCCAGCTTTTTCACAAATAGCACCCGGTCTTCATGAATGCCGTCGTAATCTGAAAAAACTGAAATGCCATCCACTGTTTTATCTCCCTTTTCTATCTGAAAACCAAGCTTTGTATGGTAAGCAATCGAGACTTTATTGACAGGAGCTGTAATAGCCTTAATCGTTGTTCTTCCTTCCTTTTCAGCCGCTTCATAAAACGCTTGATAGAGAATTTTGCCAATCTTCAATTTCCGGTGGTCTGGATGTACCCCAACAAAGTGAATATACGCTTCATCTGAATGCGATTGCGATAAAAAACCGACTAAAAAGCCGATCAGTTCACCTTTTTCAACAACGACAAAACTTGTTTGCTGAAAATGTTCGAAAAATAGCTTTGGCAATTTCGCTCGTAAATCTCTGCCTCCCCACCAGCTTTGAATGACGGATGTGACCGCATAAAAATCTGACGGCTTCACTTGACGTATCATGATGGCCTCGCCCCTTTTCATTTTTAGCTGTACCGCTCTTTTTTCACAAAAAATCAACGGTTTCAATAGTCTACCTGTCTGATCAATTGTTTGTAAAGGTGATGTATCAGCCTTTTTTCCTTTCAGCTTTGTTGGTTCTTCGTTCTTTCGCTGTCATCTCCTTTAAAATCTTCACACTTATTTCAAAAAGTTCACTTTTTGTGCGAAAGTTTTATTCTTTTGTTATGTTAAGATGGTTCATATAGGAAATGGAACAAACGTTTATTGGAGATGATGATATTGGTTTGGATTGTTACTTCACTTGTTGTGTTTAGTCTTTTAAAGCTGCTTGTCACTTCGCTGCCTTCGGGTGTTGTTGAACGCCTTTTTAGTCGTTATGCGGTGCATGCAAAAGTAACAAGTGATCAAACAACGATGACGTTTCAAGGACGTCCACTCGATGATCAGCAAACATCCGAAATTATTCAACATTTTAATGATGCGATCTTTATTGAACGCTATTATATTTATCCTGGTGACGAAGAGCGCTTTCTTCATCCGCAGGAAGGGCCGGCACCGCTTACCATGCAAACAAAGCTTGGCAAGCATGATGTAACCCTTTATCTGTATCATTACGATGACCACGTGGATGTGGTGCGGCAGTTTACCCATAAGCCTAAGAAAAAACTAACGGCCTATCGTTTGCGTTCTGAGCCGCTCCAAACATCCAACAACTTGGCACATGCTTAAAATGACTCATTTTACCCAGATGAGACGAAGTGGAGACACTTCGTCTTTTTTGTATGGATTTACACTCTTCTCTTTGAATGATTTACCAGTATCAATTTCACCTTCTGGCGGTTACAATGTATACAGAACATACGTTCTAAGAGGTGAAAATCATGAATGAACGAGCCATTCTGCTTGTGGATATGCAGTCGTTTTATGCGTCAGTCGAAAAAGTGGAGGCTCCCCATTTGAAGGATGTGCCGCTCATCGTCTCAGGAGATCCCGAGCGGCGGAGCGGGGTCGTACTTGCGGCCTGCCCGCTCGCTAAAAAACGGGGCGTACAAAATGCATCAAGATTATGGGAAGCACAGGAGAAATGCCCTGAAGCCGTCGTCGTACGTCCACGTATGCAGCGCTACCTTGATGTCTCTGTCATGATGACAGAACTGCTTGAACAATACACAGATCTTGTCGAACCCTATTCAATTGATGAACAGTTTCTCGATATTACGGGGAGTGTGACACTACTCGGTTCACCCCGCGAGATCGCCCAAAATATACAAACGACTATTATGAACCAGACGGGCATTTACGCACGTGTTGGCATTGGTCCTAATAAAGTGCTCGCTAAAATGGCCTGTGACCATTTTGCTAAAAAAAACAAATCTGGCATCTATGAACTTCGTACAGACCGGGTGGCGGCAGATTTATGGCCGCTTCCGGTTGGAAAACTATTTGGCGTCGGCAAACGAATGGAGCACCATTTAAAACGAATGGGCATCAGTACCATTGGGACACTTGCTACTTATCCGTTAGACCGGCTAAAAAAACGTTGGGGAATCAACGGGGAGCTTCTGCAGCGAACAGCTTTAGGACACGACCCTTCCCCGGTCACTCTTCACACACATGATCAGCAAAAAGCGGTTGGGCATCATATGACCCTTCCCCATGATTATGCGTCCTTTGAGGACATCAAAGTCGCCCTTCTTGAATTGAGTGAAGAAGTGGCAAGACGTGCGCGCTTTAAGCATTATGTTGGGCAAACGGTGTCTGTTGGCGTAAGAGGCGCTGATTTTTCTCATCCGACTGGATTTCATAGACAAATCAAGCTCCATTCCCCCACACAATACGGGACAGATATTGCAGACGCAGCTATTCAGCTATGTCAGCAGCACTGGGACGGCCAGCCCATTCGCAGTGTAGGTATTACTCTCTCGCAGCTGCAGCCTGACAGCCACTATCAGCTGAGTTTATTTGATCACCATTTCAAAAAAGACAGACTCAGCAAAGTATTTGATGCGATCCATATGAAGTATGGACCTGCTGCACTCTTGCACGCTTCGTCACTAACAAGCGCAGGGCAGGCGTATCACCGCGCCGAAAAAATTGGTGGACATTACAAATAACGGAGGCGAACAGCCATGAATCCCAATAAATTAACACCTGGATACAACATCATGTGGGAATCAAGCCGAATGATGCTCCCAGAGCACCGTGAACAGCTGCTTGCTCAAAAACGGAAGAAAAAAGAATACACGCCTCCTTCGCTGAGTACTGATCAGTTAGAGGAAATGAATTTTTTGATCACACAGTCGATTACAGAGGACCAAGCGATTTGCGTAACATATGCTGCAGCAGGTATGAAACAGCAGTTTTGGGGCTGGGTGAAAACCATTCATTATGAAACGCAGCGCATAAAAATCGTCAATGATGAAGATGTTCTCCACCTGTCCTTGCAGCAAATTGTCGCGATTGATCTTGATTAAATTGTCTTTAAGTGATCGTACGAATCAGCATACTAAAAGACATAGAAGCACCGGGAGAAAAAAACAAGACTTCGAATTTGCGGGGCCATTAAAGGCTCCTCTGCCATATGACGGATGTCTCCTCCATCAAATTGTGTATTTAATTTGCACAATTTTTCATGTATGATTGGAACATCTTAACACTCAGGGGAGAAACAGCATGAAAAATAACTTACGTACTTTACATCCATTTAGTTGGACAATCATCATCGGTACCATATTCGGCCGAATGGCGACGTCTATGAGCATTCCTTTTTTAGCCGTTTATTTGACACAAGTCAAAGGGGCCTCAGCTTCTTCAGCTGGGTTAATCATTGCCGTCAGCTCCCTTATTGGGATCGTGGCGAGTTTTTACGGCGGCTATGTTTCTGACCGAATCGGCAGAAAAAAAGTCATGCTTCTATCCATCTTCGGCTGGACACTTGTTTTTGTTGGCTTTGCATTTGCAGATGCCATTTGGGTCTTCTTTCTCATGAACGCTTTAAACGGACTGTGCCGGGCACTGTTTGAACCAACGTCTAAGGCGCTCTTATCTGATGTCACCCCATCAAGTATTCGGTTGTTTGTTTTTAATTTACGGTATACGGCCATTAACATCGGTGTAATCTTCGGCCCGCTGCTTGGCTTATATCTTGGATCATCGAAAACAACATTTCCATTTCTTGTCGCTGCCTTCATTTATTTGTTATACGGATTAACGCTGGCTTGGCAATTTCAGAAGCATCCAGTTGCTGCTCCAGAAAACACGAAACAAATCAGCGTCAAAAAAGCCCTTTCCATTATCCAAAAAGATACAGTCTTTAGCATCATCCTCATCGGCGTTACCTTATGTTCGTTCGGGTATTCGCATTTAAGCTCAACGCTGCCTCAATACTTATCAGCGTCACCTATGATTGAGGATGGTCCTAAACTGTTTGGATATCTTTTATCTTTAAATGCAGTGGTTGTCATTGTCATACAATACCCGCTCATCATGATTGCAAAGCGCTACTCCACCATTTTGTCGCTGACCACCGGGAATATTCTTCTTGCCGGCAGTTTGTTTGCCATTGCTTTTTCACAAAGTCTCGGCATGCTTGCTTTCATCATTGTCGTGTTTACAATTGGGGAAGTTCTGCTGTTTGCGATGATGGATCTTTTTGTAGACAATATTGCAAAGCCTGAAGTGAAGGGATCGTACTTTGGGGCGATGGGATTTTCTCAGCTCGGCAGTGTCATCGGACCATTTGTCGGCGGACTGTGCATTGACTATTTTGGCGCAGCCCATCCCCTCTCCATTTTTACGGTCTTGTCAATGATCACCATCGCAGGCGTTCCATTCTTACTCATTGGATATTACCGTCTAAAAAAGCGATCGGCAGCAGCCATAGCTGTTAAAGTAAGTGGAGATCATTAAAAAAACCGCTCTCTCGTTTGAGCGGTTTTTTCTTTATACCCGGCGGATGGCGATCTCTTCCACCTTGTGCTGATCCCCTTTTTTCAAAATGAGATCAGCCCGATATTTTGTCGGTAAAATATTTTGATATAAATTAGGGCGATTTACGGTATTCCAAATGGTGCTTGCCATTTGATCTGCCTCTTCATCCGTCAAATCTTTATATTGATGAAAGAAGGATTCAGGGTCTTGGAAGGCTGTTTCTCTTAGCAAACGAAATCGTTCTTTATACCATGATTGAATTTGCGTTTCAGCGGCGTCTACATAAATCGAAAAATCAAAGAAATCTGATACAAACACACGCGGTTCATCCTTCAGATCATCCAGCGCTGGTGATTGGAGCACATTGATTCCTTCAATGATGACAATATCCGCATCCTCTACTGTTTCATACACACCTTCTAGCCGGTCATAGGTCAGATGCGAATATACCGGGGCATGCACAGTTTGTTTACCTGATTTTAATTCATTCAAAAAAGACAGCAGGGCTTTGACATCATAGCTTTCCGGGAATCCTTTCTTTTCCATTAGTCCTCGATCCTTTAATTCTTTTTGAGGATATAAAAAGCCATCTGTTGTCACAAGACTCACCTTCAGCCCATCTCCAAGCCTCGATAAAAGCGTTTCAATAATACGAGCCGTTGTGCTTTTCCCGACAGCTACACTTCCAGCAATCCCAATTAAAAAGGGAATTTTGGCATGATGCGGGTAGTTTAAAAAGGCATTCACATGCTGGTTTTTTTGTTTTTCTGCAAAGACATGTAATGTCAGAAAACGAATAAGCGGTATGTAAATATCTCGAACTTCTTCAAGCGATAAATAGTCATTTAACCCTTGCAGCGCTCTCGCTTCCTCTTCTGAAACAGATACCGGCATATATTCTCCAAGAGCTGCCCAGGCCTCTCTCGTATGGCGCGTGTATAGCGTATTAAAATCTAGTCGCGTGTCACTCAAAGTCTTTCCCACCAATCTTCACTAAACTCGTAACCCAAAAAGACGATAATCCGATTGTAGCTTAAAATGAAGGCGCTGTCTTTATTTTTCAACGAAAGTTTGTTTGTTTTGCGAAAAAAAGCATTAAAAAAAGGAATATGAGGGTAAATAAGAGTATTCAGTACGATAGATAGAAGGGAGCACACTAAATGAAATATGTGATGATTGGCGGAGATGCAGCTGGAATGAGCTGCGCTATGCAAATATATAGAGAGGATCCAAATGCATACATTGTTGCTTTTGAAAAAGGAGAGATTTTCTCATATGGACAGTGCGGACTCCCCTACTTGATCGGCGGTCTCATTGATGATCACAGAAAGCTGATCGCACGCAGGGCTGAAACCTTTCGTGAGAAATATGGAATTGACGCCAGATGCTTACACGAAGTGACCTCCATTGACCCAGAGCAAAAAACAGTGTCGGGTCATCATACGAAAACAAAAGAACCCTTTACAGAAAGCTACGACCGCCTCTTAATTGCGACAGGAGCAAGCCCTGTCACACTGGATTTAGACAGACAGCCATTAGAAGGCGTACACGTATTAAAAACCATCCCGCATGCGCTGTCCATTTTAGACCATTTAAAAAAGGACATCACACATGTCACGATCATTGGCGGTGGATATATCGGCCTTGAAATGGCTGAAAATTTAAAAGCGCTCGGAAAAAACGTACATATCATTCAGCGGGGAGCAGCACTCGGCCCGGGATTTGACTCCGATATGGCAAAATACCTTAAAGAAGAGGCTGACGCCAAGGGCATTCACGTATCGCTTGGAGAAACGGTACAGCAATTAGAAGGCAAGTCACATGTCACAGCTGTTATCACAGACAAACAAACCATTCAAACAGATATGGTCATCATGGCCATCGGTGTCACTCCGCAAACCTCCTTTTTACATAATACCAGAATCAAGCGTCTTCAAAATGGCGCTATTGCAGTAAATGAATACATGCAAACCAATATAAAAGACATTTATGCTGCCGGTGATTGCGCTGCAACCTATCACCGCATCAAAAAATCACTGGATTATATTCCGCTCGGCACAACTGCGAATAAACAAGGGAGAATCGCAGGATTTCATATGACAGGGACAAACCGGGCGTTTCAAGGCGTGACTGGAACAGCCGTCATGAAATTTATGGACGTGACAGCGGGACGAACAGGCTTATCAGAAAAAGAAGCAAAAGAGGCGGACATTCCTTTCTCCGTCATCACCATTGATAGTACAGATCACGCGAAGTATTACCCAGAAGCGCAGAAAATGAAAGTGAAACTGATTTACAGAAGCGATGACCATACCTTGCTTGGTGCCCAAATCATCGGCAGAAACGGTGTAGATAAACGGATCGATATCGTGGCGGCTGCCCTTTACCAAGAGCTGACCATAACAGATCTTGAAGATTTAGATATTAGCTATGCACCGCCGTTTAACAGTGTATGGGACCCGCTTCAACAAGCGGCAAGACGGATATAGAAAGTGTCACAATGAAGCCATACCTCAAAAAAAGAAACCAGTTCAAAACCGGTTTCTTTTTTGTTATTTTTTCATCATCGCTTTTCGTGCTGCTTTTTCAAATAAAAATGGGAATAACTGATACAATTTGCTGCCAGCATTCATCCAGCCGGGCAGATTAATCTCTCTCTTTTTCGTCATCATGGCAGATACGACCTTCCCTGCCACCTTGTCCGCACTCAGCATCATAAAATCAACGTTCTTCACATATTCACCGCTGCGGTCAGCGATGGTAAAGAAGTCTGTGGCAATTGGTCCTGGGTTGACCGTCGTCACGTGAATGCCTGAGTCTGCCAGCTCCATTCTGAGGCTGTTTGAAAATCCAAGAACGGCATGCTTTGATGCGGAATAAATCGCTGATTTGGGTGTCGCAATCTTTCCTGCCTGGGATGCGATATTGATAATATGTCCCTGCCCTCTTTGTTTCATCTCAGGGATGACCTTTTTCGTGCAGGCGATTAAGCCAAACACATTCACCTCAAACATCGACACCATTTCCTCTATGGAGGCATCTTCGACGAGATCGAATACGCCAAAGCCGGCATTGTTGACCAAAATATCGACCGGCCCCACTTCTTCATACGCGCGATCAATGTCCTCAAGCTGGCTGACATCTAGCTGAGCGATGTGACACACCCCGCCAGCACTCATAATTTTTTCTTTCACACTAGTAAGCTTTTCCACTCGTCTTGCTGAAATAATGACCTCTGCGCCTTCTTCTGCTGCCAAGCACGCCATTTTTTCACCAATGCCCCCAGATGCGCCAGTAATCCAAATCCTTTTTCCTGTCAATCGCCCCATGTGTCTCACTCCTTAGTTTGCTCTGTAATAGACGATTCCGTCTTTTTGCATTTCTTCAATTCGCCCAGCCTCTAAGAGCACATCCAGCTGCCCGACTGTCTCAGACATCGTTAAAAACAAGGCCTCTTCATACATCACAGGAAATAGCTTGCGGCAAAGATGAAAGGCCGTCATTTCTTTTTGTTTAAGCAGCTGATACATCGTATTTGCTCGTTTCTCTTGTTTTTTAAATCTTTCTTCAATCAATTCATGGTGGGACGTGATGAGCTGACCGTGTCCTGGATAAATCGTCTTGATTGGCAGACGCAATAACCGATTGAGTGATGCTTTATATTGAAGCAGTGATTTTTGACGTTCCTCGCCCTTATACGGTGCTTCCATTAACGGATTTGAAGAAATGGTCGTCAAAAGCAGGTCGCCGCCAATAAAATTCCCCGTTCTTTCATCTAAAAAAGAAAGATGAGATTGTGCGTGTCCGGGTGTTTCCATCACAAAGAAGTGTTCATGCCCGCTTAAACGATCACCTTCTTTTATGATCTCATCTACATGTGAAGTACAAGAATATGTATAAGATTGCTTCACCATTTTTTCACACTCATTTTGCCGAAGCGGGACACCTAACTGCTGAAAAAAAGGAATCATAAAGTCCACTTGGCGCTGCTTAAACACTGGATCCTGACTAATATACGGCTCATTTAGCTGGTGTCCGATTACACGGA
This sequence comes from Bacillus sp. FSL M7-0791, assembly GCF_038627085.1. Taxonomy (NCBI): domain Bacteria; kingdom Bacillati; phylum Bacillota; class Bacilli; order Caryophanales; family Bacillaceae; genus Bacillus; species Bacillus sp. FSL M7-0791. Next base: position 2,129,962 of record NZ_CP152022.1, read on the forward strand.
CATGAGGTTTCATCAGATTTAACAGACCGACATGATCTGCATGATGATGGGTCAGCACCACCTGATCAATATCGTCTATCGATAAACGATGTTCCTTTAATTGCGTGACAAAAGCATGCTCTGCCTCTTCTGTCATCGGCCCGCAATCAACTAAGGTTACGGCCTCTCCTTTTAATACATATGCATACACATCCCCAACAGCAAACGGCGTGGGGATGGATAATTGAATGATGTCTTCTTTCACTTTTATACGTCATCTCCTGCTTTTTGACTCATGATTGTGGGTACTTAAGCCTTCTTACTTCATTGTATCTTGCAAAAGGCAGACTGTCATGCGGTTTAGACGGGCAATTTTTTTAACTGCCCCTATTGACATAAACTTGTCCATCGTTGCATAATGAACAACAAATATATGATGCGCGATGACAAGGATTAGTAAGCAAAATAATGATGCAAGAGAGTGAGGTCCGCCGGCTGAAAGACTTCACCATCCTCTTATTTGCTGAACCTGCCCTTTGAGCTGTTAGGCAAACCTAAACGTTTCCCGCGTTAAGGGACTAGAGCTGAGTATGCATGTTTGCATGCTAATTGAGGGTGGTACCGCGAAAAACCTTTCGTCCTTTTCAGGCGAGAGGTTTTTTTATTTTCTACAAGGAGGAGCAGCTTATGAGTAAAATTGGATTTATCGGTGCAGGCTCAATGGCAGAGTCTATGATCAAAGGTTTATTAAAAAGCGGCATGATGTCGAATGAAGATATCATTGTGACAAACAAAACGAATGAAAAACGATTAGAGGAATTACAGGCGCGTTATGGGGTCAAAACGGATTTCGCTCGGTCCTTTATTTATGAAGAAGCGGATATTCTCGTTTTTGCCTTAAAACCGAAGGATGCAGAAAGCGGAATTTCTGAAGTCCGTCCTCATTTACATGGACAGCTGATCATTTCTATTTTAGCGGGTATTTCTATTGAAACGATTCAACACTATGCTGGCGGAAAGAGTGCAGTCGTTCGTGCGATGCCAAATACATCAGCGGCGATTCAGCAGTCAGCAACTGGTATTGCCGTAAGTCATGAAGTGACAGAGGAGCAAAAGAAAAAGGCCGTCGAGCTGTTTGAAACGATCGGGCATGTCACAGTATTAGATGAATCGCAGCTAAATGCTGTGACAGCCATCGCAGGCAGCGGCCCTGCCTTCATTTATCATTTGATTGAAGGAATGGAGCGAGGTGCCTCAGAACTTGGAATGGACCAAGCAACTGCGAAATTACTCATTTGCCAAATGATTGCGGGCGCCGCTAATATGCTTCAAGACAGCGGAAAAGAGCCGGCCGAACTGCGCAAAGAAATCACAAGTGAAGGCGGAACAACAGAAGCCGGCCTGAACACACTGGCTGCCTATCAATTTGAAGAGGCCGTTGTCGATTGTGTCAAAACAGCCACTAAACGCGCAGCAGAATTAAACGAAATGTTTTCAGCAAGTACGTATAAATGAAATTGAAAAGCACCTGTTTTGATGACAGGTGCTTTTCACTGCCTCATTGACATGATGGCTTTGATTTGATCCAGATGATGTTGTTCATGTAAAGCGATGGTTTCAGCTAATACTTGGACGGTCATCACTCCTTCTTCCGGATGCAGACCGGATTGTTCCCATATATCTTTTTCTAATAGCCGAAGCGTGTTGTTTCTTCTCTCTTTCATCCGTTTGATCAATGCTTTGATCTCCTCTGCGTTATACCATTCATACGCTCTTTCTTTCACATACCTTTCAGGATCATATGATTGAAAGGGCGTGTGATGATCTGATATCGCCTGTTCTATCCGCTCTGACCAGACTTCTTCTGTGTCATACAAATGCCCGGTGAGCTGCTTGATTGACCATTTCTCCTCCCCTAAAGATCGATCCAGTGTATAATCATCACAAGCCTCCACTAGCTTCTCTAGTTCACTCATACTTTCCTGAAGCGATGTGATGATGTCTGTTTTTGTTAATTTCCCAGTTTCCATTTAATTTTCTTACCCCCCTTCAAATAAATATAAGTCTTCTTTAATATCATTTTCTATTTATTAAATAGAAGCCCTATCATCAAGATAGAGCTCTTCATTACATCTACTTATTTTTTCTCTAATAAAGCATGAATCGTTGATTCTAGCAATTCTGGCAAAATGCCAAAAGAGAACGGGACGTGCAGCCGCTCTGTCCATTTGTGCGGGTCCTTTCCTAGTGGACCTACGTTGATGACTGGAACGTAAAGGGCTTCCTTTTCTCCTTGCGGTAAAGAATAGCCTTTTTGGTAAAGCGGCATATTGGTTGTATAATGACCTACTTCCTGCTTCTCGAGCTGTAAGTAACTTAAATCAGACAATCCCGGGAAATATTTCACTTCCTCTACTTCAAGTCCATATACCTCTTTTGCCTCTTTTTGAATCTTCTTGAATGTCTTCTGAATATGCGGATCTTCTGTTGAGGACACAGAAGGGTAAAATGGCGGACTATAAAATAGAACAATCAGCGGGCCTTCTTCCTTACATAGCGTCGTCAGCTCCGAGACAATTTTCGTTGAAAAATCTCGATCTCCAAGTTCACCTCGGTTGGCGAATGCATAGTTGACAATGCGCTCGACTTCCTGTTCACCAGAGCGTTCTGCGGCTTTTTGATACAGCTCGTGATACGTAAGAACCGTCACCTGAGTGTCAATTGGAGTAAAGTGTTTAAAGCGCTGAAAGTCCGCTGTTTTTTGCTGAAGATTGGCCTCGATTTGGTCTGCTGCTTGTTTCGCAGTTTCATAGAGAAGTCCGTGCAGTTCTTCACTTGAACGTTTCATCATGAGCACATTAAATAAAGATACGGCTGTGTGAGGTGTTTGAACGGAATAGGCTTCTTTCAAGTCCTTTTGCATTAAGTTCGTTGGAGGCGGCGTTACTTCACCATCTACTTCCTCACAATAATCACTATTGAGCTCTAACAGCCGGTTTAGTTCAGATACCATAAAATTCGCATTTAATCCTGAGAAAGGCTCTCCTACATGTGTTTCAATCCCTTTACAGAAAAATCCGGCTAATACCTTTCCTATACTGCCTGTATACATATAATGATGTTCATCCCCTGGATACTTTTCAAACATCGGCTCACTGTTTAAACACGCGGTATAGTCAAGATCATGTTTTTCTCTAAGCTCTTTTAATTTCGGCACAGCCTCAAGCATTCCTTGTGAATTCACTTCTTCATCAGGAACTGTGACGAGCAGGACATTTCCATCAAATGTTCCTGTCATCGCTCTTTCCAGCATAGAAAGCTGCACGGTGAGACCTGCTTTCATATCCATGGCCCCTCTTCCAAACAGCCAGTCGCCTGAAGCAAGGTCCTCTCTTGCCCTCTTTGGAAGAAGCTCACTTTTTTGCGAAAAGGAAGCCATTAACTCTTCAGGCTTGCATGCCATGTTTTGAAATTCGCCGTAATCTTCTGTATCGACTACATCAAAGTGACTAAGAAGCAGCACGGTACGCCGCAGCGTACTGCGCTTCACAAGTGCCGTTAAATAATACCGGCCATCTTTCATCGGATGCAAAGCCAAATGATCAGGGTTCTGCTCAAAATAAGGCCGCTCCCTTAGCAAATAATATAAATATTCCGCTAACGCGACTTCTCCTGTTGTACCTGATATGCTTTCATACTGCATAAGAGCTGTCAGGAGCTCCCTTAGTTCACTCTCTGTTTGCCATTTCATCCGTTCTCCCCCTTTGATGTCTCTATCTCTCCATTATACAAAAACGTGTATAAAAGCTATATTCTTTGAGCACCTTTTATGACGAAAGTTTGAATGGCTGTTATAATCGGCTATACAATTCCATGAGGAGGCGAAGGTATTTGGAAACAAAACTCTTTTCACCTTGGACATTAAAAGGTGTTACACTGAAAAACCGCATCGTGATGTCCCCGATGTGTATGTATTCATCCTATGACCGTGATGGGAAATTACAGCCTTTCCACTTCACACATTATATTTCCCGTGCACAAGGTCAGGCTGGTCTCATCATGGTGGAAGCAAGTGCTGTATCTCCTGAGGGAAGAATTAGTGATCAAGACCTCGGTATTTGGAGCGATGAGCACATCGAAGGATTCGCTTCATTAAACGAACAAATCAAAGCGTACGGAACGAAGACAGCCATCCAGCTAGCCCATGCAGGACGTAAGGCTGAACTTGATGGAGACATTCTTGCACCATCAAGCATCCCATTTGATGAAACATCTAAAACCCCTGTCGAGATGTCTGTTGATCAAATCAAAGATACCGTTCAGGCGTTTCAGGATGCAGCTGTACGGGCAAAAAAAGCGGGTTTTGACATCATTGAAATTCATGGTGCACATGGCTATTTAATCAATGAATTTCTTTCACCGCTGGCGAATCACCGAACAGACGACTATGGCGGTTCACCAGAGAACCGTTATCGTTTCTTAAGAGAAGTCGTAGACGCAGTCAACGCCGTATGGGACGGACCTTTATTTGTCCGTGTGTCAGCTTCTGATTACACGACAAAAGGACTTGATATTGCAGATTATATTGGGATTGCCACTTGGCTCAAAGAGCAAGGTGTCGACTTAATTGATGTCAGCTCAGGTGCTGTCGTGCAGGCGAAAATCAACACATTCCCCGGCTACCAAGTAACATTCGCAGAGAAAATAAAAGAAAGTGCCGGCATTCAAACAGCAGCTGTCGGTCTGATTACATCTGGTGTACAGGCAGAGGAGATTTTACAAAATCAGCGTGCGGATTTGATCTTTATTGGCAGAGAATTTTTACGGGATCCATACTTCCCGAAAACAGCTGCTCAAGAGCTCCGTACATCCATCGAAAGCCCGCGTCAATATGATCGCGCTTGGTAAAAGCTCTTAGGAAAAAAGGTGTCTATTTTTCGAAATAGGCATCTTTTTTGTTTTTAAGAGAAACATATCTGCCTTTTGTGCCGTCTTTTAGCTAAAGAACCACTTAGAGGAGATGGAAGAATGAATTCGGCAATGATTGAAAAAATGTATCATATAGATGGACACCACTTTTATACAAAACATCGTCAAGGCAAAAGGCAAGCCACGATTATCTTTGAAGCAGGCTACGGCATTTCTAGTGACACGTGGTCGAATATGGCACGTGATATTGACCCAGAGCTTGGGGTTTTCTTATACGACCGTTTAGGAAATGGAAAGAGCAGTGAGAGCGGTGAAGGAAGAACCTTGCATGACCTCGCTGATGATTTAGATGCACTGCTGAAAGAAGCCAATATTCAGCCGCCATTTCTTATTGTCGCTCACTCATTTGGCTCTCTTGTCAGCCGGTTATGGGCAAGCCGCAGAGGAGATGATGTCATTGGTATGGTGCTGTTAGACCCGGCAAGTGAGGAGCAAGAGCAGGTGATCCTGCCGCTTTTATCAAAGGAAGAACGCACTTCATATATGGCGCAGTTTACAGCAGAATGTACGCATGAGGACTTTCAGCAAATGCTAAGCACAATCAAAGAGGAGCAAACCCATTATGGAATGATGCCGCTTCTTGTCATTTCATCAGGTAAGAGCCGATTGTTTCACCCAGCTCATGAAGCTTGGCTCAGACTTCATAAACGCATGCTGTCTTTGTCATCCCAAAGCGGATGGATTCAGGCGCAAAACAGCTCGCACTATATTCATCATGATGAACCGCATATTGTACAGCTTGCTATCTATGATGTATGGTGCGCAGCCAAACAACCTGTCTCCTATTATCAAACTGCTAATTAAAATAAAAAACTCCTTGACCCGTTATGAGTCAAGGAGTTTCTTTTATTTATGCCGTTGGAGCAGATTGACTTTTTTCTGAAAGCAGCTTTTCAATACTGACAAGCTGAACACATAATGTAAAGATGTCAATCGCTTGCTCTAGTTCTTCAAGAGTCGGGAATGTTGGTGCAATGCGAATGTTACGATCAAGCGGATCTTTTCCATATGGGTATGTTGCACCTGCACCTGTCATTGTGACACCTGCTTCTTTTGCTTTTTGCACAACAGCTTTTGCACAATGATCAAGTGTATTTAAACTAATGAAATATCCGCCATTTGGCTTGTGCCATTCAGCGATATCTTTTCCGCCAAGTTTTTCGTCAAGAATGGAAAGAACGAGGTCAAATTTTGGCTTAATGATCGCTGCATGCTTTTTCATATGTTCCTTCAAACCTTCTGGATTTTGGAAGAAACGAAGATGTCTTAGTTGATTAATTTTGTCTGGTCCGATCGTTTGAATCGATAATTGCTTTTGAGTGAAGCTTACATTGTCAGGGCTAGACGCCATCAGTGCAACACCTGAGCCTGGGAATGTAATTTTAGACGTAGACGCAAACATAAACACACGGTTCGGGTATCCTGCCTCTTCAATTGCTTGAAAAATATCTTTTAACGTATCAGGTGTATCCGTTAGATGGTGGACTGCATATGCATCATCCCAAAAAATGCGGAAGTCGTCTGCTTTTGTTTTCATTGAAGCTAGGCGGTCAACGACTTCATCTGAATACGTAATACCGTCTGGATTGCTATATTTAGGTACACACCAAATGCCTTTAATCGCTTCATCTTCTGCGACCAATTTTTCTACCTGATCCATATCAGGTCCATCAGCCTTCATATCGACCGTGATCATCTCTATGTTAAATAGCTCACAAATGGCAAAATGACGATCATACCCTGGGCTTGGTGCAAGGAATTTTACCTTTGGCAGCTCTCCCCAAGGTGTTTTGCTGTCACATACGCCGTGAGTCATCGCACGTGCAATGGTATCATGCATCATATTCAGGCTTGAATTACCACCGATGATGATTTGTTCTGGCTTTAAATTGAGTACATCTGCAAAAAATTTCTTCGTTTCAGGAAGGCCTGTCAAGCCGCCATAGTTTCGCACATCTGTGCCATCTTCAGCTGTCATTGCATCCTTTGATGTCACAACATCGAGCATGCCCATAGACAAATCGAGCTGTTTTGGTGAAGGCTTCCCTCTAGACATGTCTAAGTGCAAGTTTTTACTTTTGTAAGTTTCATACTCATTTTGTAGTGCCACATATAGGTCATTCAATTCTGCTTCACTTAATGCTGTAAAACCGCTCATCTTTGATTGTGCCTCCCGTATTCTTCATAGTTTAATTCGTCATTTGTTTTTTCTTCACCATTTTACCACTACCTGAAAAAGAGCGTCATCATAAATATCAAAAAAATCACACAACTTTTTTTGACGATTCATCCAATTTTTACAGGGTGCGTTCAATGGGGAAAGAAGAGAAATCATGTGCAGCTTCTGTCAGCGGGAATATATCGCGGGCTTCTTTCAACAGTTGTTTCAGTGCCTCTTCTCCTTGGTAACGTGCACTTATATGGGTCAAAATGAGCCTTTTTGCGCCTGCTTCCTCTGCTGTTTTCGCTGCTTGTTCTGTTGTACTGTGATAATAATTGTAGGCTAAATCTGCATCTTCTTTACCGAATGTTGCTTCATGGACTAACACATCCGCATTTTTGGCAAGCCTTGTTATATTCTCGCACAAACGGGTATCTCCTGAAAATGCAACGATTCTCCCTTTTTTAGGGGGTTCCAAATAATCGGTTCCATCAATGGTTCTTCCATCTTCGAGTGTCACGGTTTCCCCATTTTTCAACTTCTGATACAAAGGTCCAGGTTTTACACCGATTTCTTTTAGGTCTTCGGCTTTTAATGAACCAGGCATATCTTTTTCCACAACCCGATAGCCGTAAGCTGGAATCCCGTGAGAGACTCTTCTTGCTTCTACTTGAAAGGTATCGTCTTCAAACACGACCCCTTCATCTATTTCTATGATATGCAACGGATATGTCAAATGCGTTTGAGTAGCTGAAAGTGCTGCGTTCACAAAGGCCTTAATGCCCTTTGGTCCATAGATCGTCAATTCATCCTCCCCGCCTTGAAAGGATCTGCTGCCAAGGAGTCCCGGAAGGCCATATACATGATCACCGTGCATATGTGTTATAAATATTTTCTCGATCTTTCTCGGTTTAATCGTTGTATGTAAGATTTGGTGCTGCGTTGCTTCTCCGCAATCAAAAAGCCACACTGCATTTCTTTCTTCTAAAAGCTTTAGCGCTGTGCAAGTGACGTTTCTTGTTTTTGCAGGAATGCCTGCACCTGTTCCTAAAAAGAGCAGTTCCATTACTTTTCCTCCTAAAGCCGGTATACAATATCTTCATTCATATAGAATACATGAAGACAAGGTAAATGTGAATTCAGCGGAATTTTTGAAAAAAGTGAAACGAGAGCAGAAAAAGTCGAATCAAATGTTTGCTTTACGAACAATGAAGCTTTAAAATAAAGAAAATGTACATACATTCTCGGTTTTTACAACAATGCTACGAATAAAGTGAGGTACTTCTCGTGAATACAGAAACTAACAACCCTAAAGCAGTCATTGTCATTTTTGGCGCAACAGGAGACCTTGCCAAACGCAAGCTCTACCCTTCTATACATAGACTTTATCATAGCGGAAAGCTAGGTGATCAATTCGCTGTTGTCGGAGTTGGACGCCGTCCATGGTCTCATGAGGACCTCAGAGCTGTGGTAAAGGAATCTGTTTCTTCTGATGATGCAGAAGCGAAAACAGAAGAATTCATTTCACATTTCTATTATCACGATTTTGACGTATCAAGCCCTGCTTCCTATCAAGCGCTTAACACGCTTCTAACAGGTCTTGAAGATACGTACAGTATTCCAAATAACCGCATGTTCTATTTAGCTATGGCACCGGAATTCTTCGGAACGATTGCGAAGTTCCTAAAGAGTGAGGGCGTATCAGAAACAACCGGCTGGTCACGACTTGTCATTGAAAAGCCATTTGGGCATGATCTGCCAAGTGCCAAAACATTAAATGAAGAAATTCGTGATGCATTCACAGAAGATCAAATTTATCGTATTGACCACTACCTTGGTAAACAAATGGTTCAAAACATTGAGGTCATCCGCTTTGCGAATGCTATCTTTGAACCGCTTTGGACAAACCGCTATATCTCAAACATTCAAATTACATCCAGTGAATCCTTAGGGGTTGAAGACCGGGCTCGATATTACGAAAATTCTGGTGCACTAAGAGATATGGTCCAAAACCATATGCTTCAAATGGTTGCCCTTTTAGCAATGGAGCCGCCAATTAAACTCAATACAGAGGAAATCCGCAGCGAAAAACGGAAAGTATTGCGCGCTCTTCGTCCTTTTTCTAAAGATGAGGTCGATCAATTCTTTGTCCGCGGACAGTATGATACTGGTACGATTGATGGCAGCGAGGTTCCTTCTTATCTGAAAGAGCAAAATGTTGACCCGAACTCAAACACAGAAACATTTGTGGCAGGGAAACTGCTGATTGATAACTTTAGATGGGCCGGGGTGCCATTTTACATTCGGACAGGAAAACGGTTAGAAAAGAAATCTACTCAAATCGTAGTTCAATTTAAAGACATTCCAATGAACCTATACTATGGAAACGGAAATGCCATGCATCCAAACTTACTCGTCATTCATATTCAGCCAGATGAAGGCATCACCCTTCACCTGAATGCTCGCAAGCTCGATGGCGGCACGTATGCGAAACCGATTAAGCTTGACTACCAAACAAACTATAACGACATCATGAATACACCAGAAGCATATGAAAAGCTGATTCATGACTGCTTGCTAGGCGATGCAACAAACTTTGCTCACTGGGACGAGGTGGCACTTTCTTGGAACTTCGTTGATCCGATTTCTGAGAAATGGGCAGAAAGCAAAACATTAAAACCAAACTATCCTGCTGGTTCTATGGGACCGAAAGAAGCTGATGAGCTTCTAGAAAAAGATGGATACCATTGGTGGAATATATAAAATCAAATGAAAAAAGAGCAGTCTCCCTTGGGGGTTCTGCTCTTTTTTTAACGTCCTGTTTTCGTGATTTCAACCGTTGAAAAGTCAAATTTATCATAGCGATGATGGCTAAATGAGTATTCAAACGGCTGCCCTGCGTTTAAATAAGCAACCTGCTCGACTTCAAGCACAGGATCTGTTGGGTCACACCCTAAATACTGCTGATCCAGCTGATCTGATTTAGCCGCCCTAATTTTCTTGTGCGCACCTGCTATTTTTAAATGAAGCTCATTTGAAATGTAGCCATAGATAGAACCCAGTAGAACTTCTTCATCTATGCCCTTAATGAGATTGACAGGCATAAACGTTTTTTCTAATACGTAAGGCTCTTCATCCACAAGACGGAGCCGGATGATATCATAAACAGGTGTGGTTGAGTCAATAGATAGATGGGCTGCCACCTCTTCGCTTGGAAAATGGACATCAAAATGAATGATTTGAGTCGTGACGTTTTTATCCGCCATGACCTTTGTGAACCCTTTATTTTCATGGCCTGATACATTGATTGCCCCTTGATTGAGCGCTGCCTTTACAATAAATGTACCGTGGCCTCTTTTTCTAAAGAGCAGACCTTCTGCAACGAGAAGATCAAGCGCACGTTTCATTGTCATTCTGCTGCATTGAAATTCGGCGGCAAGCGAGTTTTCATCTGGAATGGGTTGATCTTCTGGATAATAGGCTGTTCCTATTCGTTTTCTGATTTCTTCTGAAATGAGTTCGTACTTCTTCATCTCACACCACCAACTGACTTGTTTTTTCATAGCGCTTTATTCTAGAAGGAAATATGGCGTTTTTTAGCCTTCCTCTCATTTTACACTAAGGGATGTGAGCTTAAAAGGTGCCAGCCATTTTTGTTTCATCCACTTACCATCACATAAGAAAAATACTTGCTCTTTTCAAGGAAAGAGCAAGTATTTGGATTAAAAACCGTTATTCTTTGAAACGGATTGAAACCAGTATCCGCTTTTCTTAATCGTTCGTTTCCCGTCTTTTTGAAGATCAACTGAGACAAATCCATAACGATTTTTATATGCATTCGACCAGGACCAGTTGTCCATAAAGGTCCATAGATGATAGCCTTTCACATTGCTTCCTTCTTGAATGGCTTGATGCACCCATTTGAGATGCTCAGAAATAAAGTCAATGCGGTAATCGTCATGAATCATTCCTTCTTCATCCTTAAACCGCTCTTCTCCTTCGACGCCCATTCCATTTTCAGAAATAAAGCATTCAATATTATCATAGTCTGTTTGGACTTTTTTCAATATGTCGTAAATGCCCTTTTCATAGATTTCCCAGCCTCGGTACACATTCATTTTTCTTCCCGGCATCTCAAAAGAATCAAAATAATGGTTCGGCATAAATGGTGCTTGAGGATGCGGCATATGCTCTTTCGCTTTCACTCTTCTTGGCTGATAATAGTTGATGCCAAGAAGATCAATCGTATTCTCTCGAATGAGCTCAAGGTCCCCTTCTTCCATACTTGGCATAAAGCCTTCTTTCTTTAAGACTTCTACTAGCTTTTCCGGGAAATGCCCCTTCACCGCAGGATCTAAGAAGGAACGGTTAAAGAAAGCATCGGCCATCTCTGCTGCTTCTACATCGCGCGGATGCTGGCTTCGCGGGTACGAAGGAGTCAGGTTTAGGATGATGCCAATCTTACCGCCTTGCTGCAGCTTTTTATAAGCCGCAATCGCCTTCGCATTTGATAAAAGTTCATGAAAACCGACCTGTACAGCCTTTTGGAAATCAACTTCGTTTGGATAATGAAAGCTATACATATATCCGCCTTCTACAGGAACAATCGGTTCGTTATGGGTAAACCATTTTTTCACCCGGTCGCCAAATAATTGGAAGCATAATGTTGCATAGCTCACATAGTCGTCAACCACCTGTCTGTTCACCCAGCCGCCTTTCTCCTGCAGTGCCATTGGCATATCGAAATGGTATAGGTTCACAAACGGCTCGATATCATGTGCAATCAGTTCATTGATCACATCATTATAAAAAGACACCGCTTCTTCATTCACAGCACCTGTTCCTTCTGGTAAAAGGCGTGACCATGAAATCGACAGCCGAAATGAATTGTGGCCAATTTCTTTCATGAGACGGATATCCTCTTTATATTTTCGATAAAATTGAGATGTCACGTCTGGTCCTACGCCATCAAAAAAACGAGTTGGCTCTTGTTCAAACCAATGATCCCAAATGTTCGGTCCCTTTCCATCGCCAGGGACGCTGCCTTCTGTTTGCGTCGCAGAAGCAGAAGATCCCCACCAGAAACCTTCTGGAAATGTATATGATTGCTTATTAGTTTCCATCGACATGTATTGAGTCTCCTTCACCTTTGATGTTTGCTGCCTTCGTTTTTTCTGTTGTCGTTATTTTTTCATTTTTCACATTCATACGGTCAATAAATTTCAGGAACGGGAACCAAATGACAAACACAATCATCAGGTTAAACAACTGAAGCAGTCCGCCCGCTAGTGAATTTGTTGCCATCATTCCGCTAATAAAGATCGGCACTGTCCATGGGATATTCACGCCTGTCGGCGGCGGTACAATCCCTGATGCCATCGCAAAATAAGTAATACATGTAATGACCATTGGCGCCAAAATCCACGGAATGAGAATAAGCGGATTCATGACAATCGGTAAACCGAAGATAATCGGTTCATTGACGTTAAATAATCCTGGTCCTAAGCCTAGCTTGGCTACTTGTTTTAATTGCTTACTTTTCAGGAAAATTAAAATCGTAAACACAACAGCAAGCGTCATACCGGTTCCACCCATTCCAACCGTATAGATTTCAATAAACTGCTTGCTGATGATATTAGGAACCTCACCTGTTTTTGTGTAGCTCTCTAGGTTTTGAATGGACAATGTATTCCAAATCGGATCCATGACAGAGTTGATAATAATTTGGCCATGAAGCCCAAAGAACCAAAGAATTTGTATAAAGAAAACAGCGATCAACGTCGGAATAATACCGCTTCCAAGACCGACAAGCGGCGCCTGAATGGCATGATAAATCAAATCATGCATATTTGTTTTGAAGCCTTGTGTAATGATGATATTAATGAGCAAAAAGGTTGTAAGTGTCAAAGTAGCCGGGATCAGTGCAGCAAAAGACTTGGAAACAGCTGGCGGAACCCCTTGCGGCATATTGATCACAAATTTCTTTTGGACAAAATAACGATAAATTTCAGCAGACAAAAAGCCTGTGATCATTCCTAGGAACATCCCCTTTGCACCTAAACGATCAACTGGGATAACGCCTGCAATCGTTGCACCGCCTTCTTGTTCTAGTAAAAACGGAGTTAGAAGCAAGAAAGAGGCTAAAGCAATCACGCCGCCAAAGACAGCTTCTACATCATAGCTTTTTGATAAATAGTAGCCAATCCCAAATACAACAAACACACTCATAATGCTGATGGTCGCACTCGGTGCGATATTCAGTGCAGACTGGACGCCCTCCAGTACGGTTTTACTCATGATTTTATCTAAAAATGGCAAATTCATCAGCACAACCATAATGGAACCAAAGATGGTGAGCGGGAACGCAAGCATAAAGGCATCACGTAATACGCCTAAATAGCGGTTGTTGTTCAATCTCCCAGCAATCGGAACCAAAATGGCACTTATTTTATCAAACATTGGTTTCCCCCCTTGTTTACACCCTTTATTGTTTCAGCGATTGGAATATCGGCAGAAGCTCTCCCACAAGCTCCTTGATGGTAATGGTCGACATTAAATGATCTTCAGCGTGCATGAGCAATAAGGAAAAGGATGTTGTTTCTCCGCCTGCCTCTTTCTGCACGAGTTGAAAATGGATGTCATGTGCAAGCCGTAAATCTTCTTCCGCTTCTTTCATATGACTAAAAGCTTCTTCTTCTAGACCTTCTCGATATTGTTTCAGAGCCTGAAGCAATTTGCTGCGTGCATTCCCGCTGTGTAAGATCAATTGAAAGCTCACTTGTTCCTCCGTGAGCCCTTCCAGTGTTTTCTTTTCCATCCTTTAAGATTCCCCCATCAATGTAAGTGCCTGTTCATATGCTTTTTGTCCATCGGCAAGCCCGTATGCCTGCATATCAATGACTTCTACCTCAATCCCGTATTTTGTTGCTTCTTTTTGGAGGTCTCCTTTTAAAAAGCTCATTTGCGGTCCGATTAACACAACATCTGCATTCGCCATTTCTTTTTTTGCTTGATCTTGACCAACTGCCCAAATTTCTGCTTCGTCCCCAATTGAATCGGCATGTGCTTTCATCTTTGTCACTAGTAAACTCGTAGACATTCCCGAACTGCATGCTAATAAAATACGTTTCATTTCTCTCACCCCATTGTTGTAATAAAAGCGCTTCCAATTAATATTATATATTTTTATTTTTAAATGTCTAGACATTTAATTTCATTTGTCTGTATTTAATATAAAAAAGAGCGTACAATACGCTCTTTTTCTTAATTATCTTATCCTTTTCCTGCCTGGAACCCAGGATACTTTGTCATGCCGCCGTCTACATATAACGTCAGGCCTGTGACATAGCTCGCCTCTTTTGATGCCAGCCAGACAGCGCATGCTGCCACTTCTTCCGGCTTTCCAATATAACCGATTGGAATCAGCTCAATTACGCCTTTTTTCAAGGCTGGATCATCGAATTTCTCCGCATTAATCGGGGTATCAATAGCGCCTGGTGCAATGCTGTTTACACGGATTTTTTTAGGGGCATATTCAAGCGCCAATGTTTCTGTCAAAAGCTTGGCGCCTCCTTTACTGGCTGCATAATGCACGAAATGAGGCCAAGGAATTTGCTGATGAACCGACGACATATTAATGATCGAGCCTTCTATCCCATGATCTGTCATATACTTCAGTGCATCACGGCACCCTAGAAACATGCCTGTTAAATTGGTAGACATTACTTTGTTCCAATTATCCAGCGTCATTTCTGTAGAGGGTACTTCATTTTCTATGCCTGCGTTATTGATCATCACATCAAGACTGCCGAATGTATCAACGGCTTTATCAATCATCGCCTGCATATCCTCTTCCTTAGATACGTCTCCCTTGATTTTCACAGCCTGTCCGCCATGTTTTTGAATTTCTGCAATGGTATCATCCGGATTTTCTTTATCAGAGAAGTAATTAATCACCACATTGGCTTTTTCTTGTCCAAATCGGCGGGCCATCGCTTGACCAATCCCTGTACCTGCACCTGTAATCAGAACTGTTTTTCCTTCTAAATCTGGATACATTCGTGTAACCTCCTATTTTGTAAAGCCTAGCAGCACACCGCCTGCAATAATCATCAAGCAGCCTGCAATGACAAAGCTTGTTCTAGATGCTTTCTCTTTTAATAAATAAATGCCGCCTAGTGTTGAGATGACAATCCCTGTTTGTGACATCGAAAAGCTGACGGCTATGCCGATTAATGGAATGGCCAAAAGCAGACCAAGATTTCCTGTTGACCAAACAAGACCGGCAATGATATTTCTAAACGTATATTTACTAAATGGGTCCTGTTTTAAACTAATTGCTAAGGATGAAAGCAGCATACCGACAGATTGCGGGACAAGTGCAGACCAGCCATCAATATCAAACCATCTTAAAATGACGACATATCCGACGTAGCCAACGGTTGAGATGAGCAGAATAATGATCCCTTTTTTAAAATTGCCTCTGCCATTCTCGCCGCCATTCTTTTTTTGACCGAGCGATGTCATGACAACACCTGCAATGATCAGTAAAATGGCGCAGGAACCAATGAGTATGACCGTCATTGTCTGCCATTCTTTGAAGACCATGACGCCAAATAGCGTCGTGCTCACAAGCTGCATGCCCGTTGATAAAGGAACCGCTTTAGACACACCGAGAAAAGCAACACTTGAAAGCTGATTCATTTGTCCAATACTCCAGAAGATGCCTGAAATGACGGAAACCGCAAAAATAAGCGGTGTCAGCTCTGGCATTTTAATGAAAAAGGCAGCAATCGAAAATAAAAACGCGCCGAGCGTAATGCCAAGGGTTTGCTGATACGCATTCCCGCCTAGTTTGACACTGATGAGAACAATACTTCCCCAAAATATCGCTGGGAGAAGAGCATATAAGATGCCCACTTCTATCCCTACTTTCTTGTCTTTTTTACATAGCATCCCTCTTTTTCACATTTTTAGCCGAAAAGATGCAAACAAAAAAACCTTACCAAAGGTAAGGTTTTTCAGTCGTTCTCTATTTATTTCATCCATTCAGTATGGAATACGCCTTCTTTATCTGTACGCTCATACGTATGTGCACCGAAATAGTCACGCTGTGCTTGAATTAAATTCGCTGGAAGGACAGCTGTGCGATAGCTATCAAAGTAAGCAAGTGCACTTGAGAATGAAGGAACAGGCACTCCTTGTTCCACTGCAAGTGAAATGACTTTACGAAGTGATGATTGATAGTTTTGAGCAATATCCTTAAAGTATGGATCAAGCAATAGGTTTTTCAGTTCAGGATTACGGTCATATGCTTCTTTAATTTGTTGTAAGAAGGCTGCACGAATGATACATCCGCCGCGGAAGATCATCGCGATTTCACCGTATTTCAAATCCCAGTTATATTCATCAGACGCTGCTTTCATTTGCGCAAAGCCTTGTGCGTAAGAGCAGATTTTACTCATGAATAGGGCTTTTCTAACTGCTTCGATCAGCTCTTGTTTATTCTCAGCTGATTGCGCTGGCTCTGGACCTTCGATCAATTGACTTGCTTCCACACGCTCATCTTTCATTGCTGAAATGTAGCGCGCAAAAACAGACTCAGTAATGATTGGAAGCGGGACACCTAGATCAAGTGAGCTTTTGCTTGTCCATTTTCCAGTTCCTTTTTGACCAGCTTTATCTAAGATCACATCCACAAGCGGCTGGTTTGTTTCCTCATCCACTTTTGTGAAAATGTCAGCTGTAATTTCAATTAAATAGCTGTCAAGCTCGCCTTTATTCCACTCTGAGAATACTTCATGAAGCTCCCCTGCTGATAATCCAGCAACATGCTTCAAGATAAAGTATGATTCAGAGATCAATTGCATATCTCCGTACTCGATACCGTTATGAACCATTTTGACATAATGTCCTGCTCCATCTGGGCCGATATACGTTGTACAAGGCTCGCCATCTACTTTCGCAGAGATCGCTTCTAAAATTGGTTTTACTAGCTCATGCGCTTCTTTTTGACCGCCTGGCATAATGGAAGGACCTTTTAGCGCGCCTTCTTCACCGCCGGAAACACCTGTACCAATGAAGTGAATACCACTTTCTGCAAGCTCTTGGTTACGTCTTTGTGTATCCTTGTAATATGTATTTCCACCATCAATTAAAATGTCACCTTTCTCTAGGTGAGGAAGTAATGATTGAATGGTTGCATCTGTTGCTGCACCAGCTTTTACCATTAAAAGAATTTTACGCGGTGTTTCAAGCGACTGAACAAATTCTTCGATGCTGTATGTGCCAACAACGTTTTTTCCTTCTGCTTCTTGAAGAAACTCTTCTGTTTTGCTGCTAGATCTGTTATAAACGGATACGGAGAAACCGCGGCTTTCAATATTGAGGGCAAGGTTTTTCCCCATAACGGCTAGTCCAACCACACCGATTTGTTGTTTTGACATAATTCTGACGTCCCTTCTAACACACTATATTGATTACTGCTGAAATGATGTACCCTTTGAAATTACCACAACATCACCTCTTTTATCAAGTTTTCAGGCTAGTCATTTCCTCTTTCGTCCTGAAAAAAATCTTTATTAAAACTTGTCCCGCTTGTTTTGCTCTCTTTTTCCTTAATGGTGATCCCTCTTTGCACCAATGACTTTCCATATTTTTCTTTCAGTCCATCTAAAATGGTTTGGAGAGGCTCTTCTTTTGCATCTTCTGTATATGAAAATAAATCAAGCTGTTTAACAGCTGCTTTTCGTTCGACAAGGTCTGTCCCCGTCACACCTAAGAGCCTCACTGGCTGGTCATTCCAATGTTTAAGGAATAACTGCTTTGCCGCTTCAAATATGTCTTCCTTTCGATCCGTTGGATTTGTGAGCATGACACTTCGCGTGATATTTTTCCAGCTTGCATACCGAATCATGATGAGCAGCCGGTTCGCCATCACTTCTTTTCTCCTTAACCTTGCACTCACAGATTGTGACAGCTTATCAATTAACGTGACAAGTTCATCTGAATCATCCGAATCATGAGGAAGAGTAGATGAATTGCCGACGGATTTAAATTCGTATATTCTTTCTGGGTCTACGATGCCGTCATGTTCACCATTCGCCTTTTGCTTTAATCTCGGTCCATTAATGCCAAGCAATTCTTTTAGCGTATACTCATTCGCTTTCGCTAAATCTTCAATGGTATGAATTCCGATTTTTTTTAATTTCTCTGCCGTTTTTTGTCCAACCCCGTGCATATCACCAGCAGGGAGCGGCCAGAGCATGTTCGGAACATCTCGTTTACGCAATATGGTGATGCCCATTGGCTTTTTCCAATTTGACGCCATTTTCGCTAAAAATTTATTCGGTGCAATGCCGATACTTGAAGGAAGCATCAGCTCCTCTACAAGCCTTGTTTGAATATCATGAGCCGTTTTTACCGCATGCTCGGCATATGGCGTATGTGTTAAATCAATATAGCCCTCATCAATCGATACAGGTTCGACTAAATCACTGTATTCTCTTAGTATTGTAAACATCTCTTGTGAGGAGCTGCGGTACCGGTCAAAGTTCGGTGTGCGGACAATGAGTCCCGGACATAACCGCTTCGCCTCCCACAAGGGCATCGGGGGCTTCACACCTAGTGCTCTTGCCTCGTAGCTGCACGTCACAACAATCCCTTTACGCTCTTTTGCATTTCCGCTGATGGCTAATGGTTTCCCTCGCAAAGAAGGATCATACGCCATTTCTACATTGGCATAAAAAGCATTCATGTCTATATGAAAAATAATATTTGACATTGGCATAACCCCATTTTCTTGTCTACCTAAATTTTGATCAGCTATTTTTGATTATACATTGATTTATTTCATCTTTCCTCAAAAAAACCTTCTCAAAAAAAGAGAAGGTTTCACGTTCATTTACACTTTTTCTTCAAGTATACCATGTTGATATTGAATGTCCTCATATGTGAATACTTCATTTTTTTGATGATGTAAATGTTTTACAACCGGAGTGGGCTGCTGATGAAAATTCATACTCAAACTTTGATTGGAGTAGTGTCCAGCCGGATCAATATAATACTTGTAATCAATGACTCTTTCTACATCAATTTCAGCGTAAGCAATTCCTTCCGTTTCAGCAGGAACCATATCACTGATCGGTTCCCCGTCCGGCCCGTAAATGCACGTATGCCCGCTCTTAAATGTTTCAAAGTAATCTCTTTGCTCCTGCGTTAAACAAATCATTTCTTTCATTTCTTCCGTATATATAGATGATGTCATCAGCACAAATGTCTGTGTCGCGATGGCATAATATCTGCTTGAAATTTCATCGTCAAAATAACCTGGCCAAGAGGCTACATGTACTTGCTCATTTTGAGCATTCATCGCCATAAGATCAAGCGGGACTTGATGCTCCCAGCACATCAATCCGCCAAGGTTTCCAATGTCAGTATGAAAGACTGGCATCATACTTCCACTTCCATCCCCCCAAATGAGTCTTTCTGCTACAGAAGCTCTCATTTTCCGGTGTTTTCCTATTAAATCCCCATTTGGATTAAACCAAAGCTGAGCTAAATAGAGGGAGCCGCCATCTTTTTCACTGCATGATATACAAACGTACGTTTCATTTCTTTTTGCTGCCTCACTGATTTTTTGAATGGCTAAGCTAGGGATTTCAACTGCATTTTTATATAATTCATGATAGAACTTTCTCGTATATTCTGGATGACCAATAAAAGCAAACCAAGGATAACCAGGTAAAAAAGCTTCTGGGAATGCCACAAGCTTTGCACCATTTGAAGCTGCCTCGTCGATCAGTTCACATGATTTCTCAACGGTTGCTTCCAAATTTAAGTAGACAGGTGCTGCTTGTACCGCCGCTGCTCGAAACTTTGGGTAAATACTTGTCATATTCAAAACCTCCATTTCTTTTATCCCCCTCATTATAGGATAGGAAATATGAAGTTTGGATGACATTTACTATTTTATACAAAATAAGGAATTTTATTTAATAGAGAAAACACGTGGTTGTGTTAGACATTTAACCATGTGTATAGTACACTGTGAGTAATGAAATGGATGTGATAATCATGATTATTGATACATTCAATGAAGTCTTTTTCCTTGTTGAATTCTTTACGATTATTCTTCCAGCGCTGACGGCCATCGGCATTGCGTTTTTACTAAAAGACTGCCGTATGAACGAACACCTTGGTGGACATCGTTTGGAAGAGTTGGACGCATCTTGCTTGAATCGAACAGACTTTCTGTTTATCATATACGATCGCATTACAACTTGGATTAGTAAAGTCATTCGAATGAAAAGATCATCAAATGATGATGAAGACCATTCGCTTCCTCTCACTAATTAAATTTTTTAATCATGAGGAGGAAACGAATTGAAACGTTTATTGACTGTTTTTACGACTTTTTGTTTGATGATGATTGCGTCACCTGCATTTGCAGCGAGTGCGCAAACGAATACGAGCTCTGATGGGTTTTTCCATCATTATTTTGTTCAGCCTTTTTCTGAGCTGATCATTTGGCTTGCGAACTTTTTCCATGATGATTATGGTTTATCCATTATGTTTGTCACCTTGATTGTCCGCCTGCTGATTTTCCCGCTTTTTGCGAACCAATTTAAGAAGCAACGAGTCATGCAGGAAAAAATGGCACTGGTGAAACCTCAGATTGACCAAATACAAAGCAAACTGAAGAAAACAAAAGATCCTGAAAAACAAAAAGAACTGCAAATGGAAATGATGAAAGTATATAAAGAGAACAATGTGAACCCGCTGGCAATGGGCTGTCTGCCTATGCTGATTCAAATTCCAATTGTTCTTGGCTTTTACTCGGCGATCCGCTCAACACCTGAGATCGCAACTCATACGTTCTTATGGTTTAACTTGGGACAAACCGATTTATTGGTGGCAGTCTTTGCAGGGGCTATGTATTTCTTGCAATTTTATGTCACACAAAAATATGCGAAGCAATCGGGCACCCAGACAGAGGCTGCGCTGAAGCAAGCGAAAGTAATGGGCATGATTTTCCCAATCATGATGCTGTTTCTTTCAATCAATGCACCCGCTGCTCTTCCTTTATACTGGATGACAAGCGGACTATTACTCACGATTCAAACGATTATTTTAAATGTCATGTACCAAAAATCAAAAACGAAAGCTGCGGCTAACGAACAAGCCAAACCAGCTGCTGAATAAAAATAAACCCCTTATCTTTAGATAAGGGGTTTTTCATTATGCCAATTCTTCTTTCAACCGGTCTGGCAATTGATCAAGGTCCTCAATTTTCCCAAGGAACTTATTTGGGTCCACTTGTAAAATCATTTTGTTTTCTCTCTCCACAACGCCGAAGAAATATTCAGAGGCCTTCGTGTTCATATGAAATGGCTTGATCTCGCTTTGCTCGATATCGATGATATCTTTTGCATCTGAGACAAGACAGCCAATCATTTGATCGTTTACTTCAAATAGCAGCACCTTGGACTGCTCGTTCACATCAAGAGGCTTGCCGTGTAGCATCACGCCTGTGTCACTGACAGGAATGACCTCTCCTCTTAATGACATCAGCCCTTTAATTTCTTTTGGAAGGTTCGATACTTCTTGTAAGTAAGGGACCTTCTCAATCGAACGAATATGCTCTACACTGATGCCAAACTCCTCTTGCCCCACCTGAAAAATAATAATCTTTTGCGTGCTCACAGAGTCTCCTGCCTTTACGATGGATTTGTCGTTTCTTCGATAATGGCGAGAACCATTTCAGCTGTTTTGACTAATTCTTCAATCGGCATTTTCTCATTTTTCGTATGAATATCTTCATATCCAACAGCTAGGTTGACAGTTGGGACGCCGTTGCCTGCAATGACGTTTGCATCACTGCCTCCGCCGCTCGTCTGCAGTTCTGAAGGACGGCCAATTTTTGCTGCCGCTTTTTTCGCCACTTCTACGACTTGATCGCCGTGTGAGAATTTGAAGCCTGGATACATGATGTCAATTTGTACATCGGCACTTCCGCCCATTTCTTTAGCGGTTTTTTCAAAGGCTTCTTTCATCTTCGCTACTTGAGCTTCCATTTTTGCTGGTTCTAAAGAGCGTGCTTCCGCCAAAATATCGACTTGATCGCACACAATATTCGTTTGTGTTCCGCCTTCAAAACGGCCGATATTCGCCGTTGTTTCTTCATCAATCCGGCCAAGCGGCATGCTGGCAATTGCTTTTGATGCAATGGTAATCGCAGACACACCTTTTTCTGGCGCGACGCCTGCGTGAGCGGTTTTTCCGTAAATCGTTGCGCGTACTTTTGCCTGTGTTGGTGCAGCTACAATAATCGTGCCAACCTTGCCATCTGAATCAAGGGCATAGCCGTATTTCGCTGTCATCAAATTCGGATCTAACGCTTTTGCTCCAACAAGTCCTGATTCCTCGCCTGCTGTGATCACAAATTCAATTGTTCCATGCGGTAAACTTTTCTCTTTCAGCACGCGGATCGCCTCAAACATAGCAGCAAGTCCTGTTTTATCGTCAGCACCAAGAATCGTTGTTCCATCTGTTTTCACATAGCCGTCCTCAATGACTGGTTTTACGCCATTCCCTGGTACAACTGTATCCATATGAGAAGTGAAATAAATTGTATCTGCCTCTTGATTCCCTTCTAAAGTACAGACAAGATTGCCTGCACCGTGGCCTGTTGCCGCTTTTGAATCGTCTTCAATCACTTTTAGACCAAGCTGCGAGAATTTTTCTTTTAATACTTCAACAATTTTCTCTTCGTGTTTTGTTTCTGAATCAATCTGAACTAATTCTAAAAATTCGTCTAGTAGGCGTTTTTCATTGATCATGATGATGCTCCTCCTCTTATAGCGGCATGTTGCCATGCTTTTTTAACGGTCTATCTTCTTCCTTACTGCGAAGCACATCAAATGAGCGGATCAATCGCTCTCTCGTTTCAGCTGGCATAAAAATATCGTCTATCAGACCTGCCTGAGCCGCTTTCCATACACTTGGTTTGTTTTCAGACTTGCGCGAAGCAGGATGAACGATTTCGTCTGCGAACGTTTTCCCCATGACATCAATTTCGGCTTCTGGCCATGCATAAACAAAGTCAGCGCCTAAGCCCTTGCTATTCATCGCGACATATGCACCGCCAAACGCCTTTCTTAAAATCACAGTGATTTTTGGAACGGTTGCTTCAGCGTACGCATATAAAAGCTTTGCCCCATGGCGGATAATTCCCGCATGCTCGGCTTTTTCTCCTGGTAAAAAACCAGGGACGTCCACAAGGGTTAAGATTGGAATATGAAACGCATCACAAAATCGAATAAACCTGGCCGCTTTATCGGCAGCGTCAAGATCAAGGCTGCCTGCCAGCACCTTTGGCTGATTGGCAACAACACCAATGGAGGCTCCTTGTAATCTGGCAAAACCTGTGACAATATTTTTTGAGAAACAAGGCTGCGTTTCAAAGAATGAGTCTGGATCGGTTATCGCTGTCACCACTTGTTTGACATCATAAGTTCGTGATGGATCCTTTGGCAAGATGCTGCCTGGATCGGCGGTATCATGCTTTCGCGTCCCAGCGCGTGTGACAGCCTGCTGTTTCGTTTGTATGTACGTTAAAAGAGTTCGAACCGCTTCTAACACGTCCTTCTCATCTTTCCCAGTATAGTGCACATTCCCGCTCGTCTGATGCTGAACACTTGCACCGCCAAGACGGTCAGGACAGACCGTTTCTCCTGTTGCCTTTTCTATTACTTTCGGACCAGTTAAAAACATATGAGCTGTTTGCTCTGTCATGAAGACAAAATCAGTCAATGCAGGAGAATAAACTGCACCTCCAGCACATGAACCTAAAATAACAGATATTTGCGGGATTCGACCAGAGTACAGCACATTCCGTTTAAAAATCTGTCCGTATCCTTCTAATGATACCACACCCTCTTGAATTCTCGCACCACCTGAGTCTTTTAGACCGATGACCGGCATCTGATTTTTAGCTGCCAAATCCATTAAAGAGACAATTTTTTTTGCATGCATTTCGCCTAATGAGCCCCCATATACGGTTGCATCTTGTGCATAAACACAGACAGGCTTACCGTGAATGAGTCCCGTTCCAATGACGACGCCGTCACCAACATGCTCTGACAGACCGCCTGTTGCAAATGACTGAATTTCCATCAAGCTGCCCTCGTCAAGAAGTTCATGCAGCCGCTCTCGAACCGTCAGCTTTCCTTTGCTTCTGTGAGCCGCTGCTCGTTTTTCGCCGCCGCCCATTAACGCTTTATTCCGCCATTCAGACAAGTCATTGAACGATTCATTCATCGCAATATTTCTCTCCTTTCAAGGACCCGCACAATTCAAATAACACACCTGACGTTTCTTTAGGTGAAATAAAGGCAATCTGCTTTCCGCTGGCGCCCATCTGTGCTGTTTTTTGGAGAAGCTGCACGCCAAGGTGATCGAGACGGCTAAGATCCGTTTGAATGTCATCTGACTTTAACGCAATATGATGAAGGCCCTCTCCTCTTTTTGTTAAAAAGGTATGTAGTTTACTGCGGGCTGAGATGGGCTCAATTAATTCAATGTGCAGATTATCAAGTGAAGCGAAGGACGCTTTAATCTCCTGCTCAGGAATCTCTTGTATGTCTGAAAAATGCCAGTTAAATAGCTGATGAAGCGTTTGAGATGTTTCTTTAATAGAAAAGACGGCAATGGCAATATGATCGATTTGGTTCATCCGTTCACTTCCTTTGCTGATCACTTGTCGCATATGAAAAAACCAGATAAAATAAAGACAAGTGCGCTTGTCGCAAAAATCTTCGGTTATAGGGGTGCGATATGTCTCAAAAATTCATGAAATTTATGGTATTGCTTATGATTAGCCTGCTGTTAGTTTCTTCACTTTTAGCAGGAGCAGCAGCCTTTTTATAAGGTTTGAATAAAAGCAGACAAGCAGGTGATTCGCGATATCAACGAATGGCCTGTTTGTCTTTGGCAAGTGTTTCAAAGGAAGCACTTGATTTTGTAATCCATACCTTGGTGCCAATTGGAAGCTGATCAAACAAAAGCTCTACATCTTGATTATGAAGTCTCACACAGCCTGCCGTGATAAATTTCCCAATCGATGTTTCGTCACTCGTTCCATGAATTCCGTAGGTTCTGCCATCTGTTCCTCGTGCATCAAATCCAATCCATCTTCGCCCAAGAGGATTATTCTTCGCACCGCCTTCAATATTCTTTCTTCTGTAATAGGGATCTTTCGCTTTGATCATAATCGTAAATTCACCTTCTGGCGTTAAATCCGCTGTTTTTCCTGTTGAAGCAGGATATACTTTTTGGATTTTTCCTTGATCAATGAAGGCAAGTTCATTCGTTTGTTTATTAATAATGACAAACGGGTCACCTGGAAGCGGGTTTTGTCCAAGCGGCCAGATAGGTGAAAGGGACATGGTCAGTACGGTATAAAATAAAAGACGCATAGGCTCCTCCTTTTTCATTAGATTGACCAATGAAGGAGGAACTCATGCGTCTCTATTCTTTCATCCCTTTAAAATAGCTTTTCAGTACTAAATATTGTTCCATTTCACCAAGGAAATGAAAGAGTGCCGCTCTTGCCTCAAATTCTTCTCTTGTTTGCGGGAGCGGAAGTGCTTCGAACTCTTCTTTCATATCAATGAGACGTCTTAAAAACTTATGCGCTGTGTTCCCTGGGTGAATATGTTCGCGTAAGTCTCTAATGTATTCTGCAATGATTTGTCCATGCTCCGTTGTGACAGAAATCGACGTAATTTTGGGCAGCACACGCTCAATGATTTCAAATTGCTTTTGTCTCATGTTGAAATAATGGTAATACAGGTTTTCATGTCTTAATACATGGTTTTCAACATCACGATATGCAAGAGCTTTCGCTTCTTTGATCAATTGATGTGTCTCTGGTATTTCTTTTCCTGTCCAGTCTTGTTTCCCTGTCATTAAGTATTGCTCGATTTCCTCAAAGATTTTAGCAAAGTTGGCTTCAATCTGTTCGCTGTAGCGTTTGAGTTTTTTATCAACACTTGGCATATAGAGGTTCATAATCAGCGCTACCCCAACACCAATGGTAATCAGCAGCAGTTCATTCCAGATGAGATGCAGGGTAATCCCGCCAGACATGTATAAATGGAGAATGATGACTGAACTTGTGACAATCCCTTCTTTAATTCGAAGCAAAACCGTTGTCGGAATAAAGACAAGCAGCATCAAACCGATCACAAAAGGATGATACCCAATCAGATCGAAAAATAAATAAGAAAATAAAATAGCAAGACTGCATGCTGCAAAGCGGGCTCCCGATGCTAAGAGGGATCTTTTCTTTGTCACCTGAATACACAGGATCGTAATAATCCCGGCAGCTGAATAATTTTGCAAGCCAAGCAATTGTGCAATATAAATAGCGATCGCTGTTCCTAATGCTGTTTTCAGCGTTCGGTAGCCGATTTTAAACATGATGTGATTCACTCTTTTCTGTCTTGTTTCCATTCATTTTTGTGAAATGATGAACTTTTTTTACTTTCCCCATTATAATCAAAAAAAGAAGGAGATGTTAAGTCTCCTTCTCTTATTTCTTTATAATATTTTTTGTAAGAAGTCTTGCGCACGCTGTGAAGACGGTGATTCAAAAAATTGCACAGGGTTTGCATCCTCTACAATTTTCCCATCATCCATAAAGATCACGCGGTCAGCCACTTCTTTTGCAAAGCCCATTTCATGTGTGACGATGACGAGTGTCATTCCAGATTGAGCCAGCTCTTTCATGACTTCTAATACTTCCTTGACCATTTCTGGATCTAGAGCAGACGTTGGTTCGTCAAACAGCATAATGTCTGGTGTCATCGCAAGCGCACGCGCAATCGCCACACGCTGCTTTTGACCGCCGGACAAACGGTTAGGGAAATCATCTTTTTTCTCTAAAAGCCCTACCTTTTTGA
Organism: Bacillus sp. FSL M7-0791; assembly: GCF_038627085.1. NCBI lineage: Bacteria > Bacillati > Bacillota > Bacilli > Caryophanales > Bacillaceae > Bacillus > Bacillus sp. FSL M7-0791. The sequence continues at coordinate 2,157,055 of NZ_CP152022.1, forward strand.
GCAGGTCTTCAGCTTGCTTGATACTGTCTTCCTTCGATTGATTCTTCACATTCATTGGCGCATACGTGATATTTTCCAGCACGGTTTTATGCGGGAAGAGATGGAAATGCTGAAACACCATTCCGATGTTCTCACGCACTTTTAGTGCATTCGTTTTTGGATTGGTGATTTCGGTGTCCTTAATTGTAATGACACCAGAAGTCGGCTTTTCAAGTAAATTCATGCAGCGGAGGAACGTCGATTTTCCTGAACCAGATGGTCCAATAACCGCAACAACTTCCCCTTCTTTAATGGTGGTGTCGATCCCCTTTAAAACTTCGTTTTTACCAAAAGATTTTGTGAGTTTCTCTATTTTAATCATTTGATTTTAACTTCCTTTCCACCGATTTGCCGACAAAGGTGAGAACAAGCACGATGACATAATAGATAAGACCCGCAAAAATAAGCGGTTCAAGATAATTATACGTGACGGCCCCTGCTTGATAGGCTCGTCTCATGACATCACCCAGTCCGATGACTGTTACAATCGCTGATTCTTTTGTCAGTGTAATCGTTTCATTCACAAGTGCAGGTGAAATATTTTTAAACGCCTGCGGAAGCAATAAGTCCTTCATCATTTTAGCATAAGGGATGCCTAAAGCAACGGCTGCTTCTTTTTGACCTTTATCAATGGCATTAATACCCGCACGAATAATTTCAGATACGTATGCCGCCGAGTTGAGTGAAAAGGCCGCTACAGCAGCCCAGTATTGGTCGATTTGAAACCCAAGAAGCTGAGGCAGACCAAAATAAATAATGAGCAATTGAAGCACAAGCGGTGTGCCTCGGAAAATTGACGTATAAAAATCTGCAAGCCAAATGAGCGGTTTAAACACACTAATTTTACAAAGCGTTAATAAAATTCCTAAGATAAATCCAAGTAAAAGGGATACCACTACTATAGAAAGCGTGACCTTAAGTCCTTCTAGAATAAAGGGCATCTGAGGTATTACATCTTTAAAATCAAACATGACATTCTCCTTTTTTTTGCCTTCATACAAAACAGGAAAAAAGTTCAACATGAGTTGAACTTTTCAGCGCTTTTCTACTTGATTTTCTGGAATGACGCTGATCCTTTTCCTGACTTACTTTTCATCAGCAAACCATTTTTTAATTAATTTATCAAGTTCGCCATTATCTTTCATTTCTTTTAATGATTTATTAAATTTCGCTGTTAAGTCGCTGTTTTTCTTGAATGCAATGGCTGAACCTTCGTTTGAGCTGTTCAATCCAAATGCTTGGAAGTCTTTTTCCTTTTTCAAGTAACCAGCAGCTACTTTATCTTCAATAATTGCTGCATCAAAACGGCCTGCTTTAATCTCTTGAATGATATCAGAAATTTTATTACGGTCTTCAACTGTTAGGTTATATTTCTTTTGCAGTCCATTTGCTTCATCCTGTTGAATAGAACCTAATTGAACGCCGACTGTTTTGTCTTTTAAATCTTTCTCTGCCTTAATACCGCTAGATTTCTTTGATACAACCAAGTTTTTAGCATTGTAATAAACATCAGAGAAATCAACTTGCTTTTTACGTTTTTCTGTAGGTGTCATTCCTGCAAGGACAATATCAGCTTTGTTTGTTTTGAGGGCTGATACAAGGCTAGCAAAGTCCATATCTTGAATTTCTAGCTTGTAGCCGTTCTTTTTCGCTAGTGCTGTTGCAAGATCTACATCAAAACCGACAATTTTATCTCCGTCTTTTGATTCAAATGGCGGATAATCTGCTGATGTTGCCATCACGAGTGTCTTGTCATCTCCTGATGCGTTTGAATTATTAGAAGAAGTTCCGCAAGCTGCGAGTGCAGCTGCAAGACCAGCTGTCATAAGTAATAATAACCACTTTTTCATATGATGATGCCTCCCAGTATTTAAAATCATGTATTGTTTTGAATATTTATTCACTATAATGTATTTTAAACACTTTCTTTTTAAGATGCAATAGTATTTTGCTAAAATTATTTTGATTCTATTGTCTTATAAAACAAAAAGCAGACCGATCTAAAGACCGGACTGCTTTATATTTATTCATTCAAAAGTCATATGTTAGATTTCTTCGCAATGCTCATCAAAAGCGGCTTGTAGTTTTGACACAACTTCCATTGGCTCATGCCCTTCAATTTCATGACGCTCGACCATTTTGATGATTTTTCCATCTTTTAATAAGGCAAAAGATGGTGAAGATGGCGGAAAGCCTTCAAAGTATTCACGGGCTCTTGCCGTTGCCTCTTTGTCCTGTCCAGCAAACACTGTCAGCAATTGATCTGGACGCTTATCGTAATGAACAGAATAGCCGGCAGCTGGTCTTGCAATACCGCCTGCACAGCCGCATACTGAATTCACCATGACAAGTGCCGTTCCTTTTTTAGTCAGTGCTTCGTCTACTTCTTCAGCTGATGTGAGCTCAGTGTAGCCCGCCTGCTTAATTTCTTCTCTCGCTTGTTTCACAATATCATTCATAAATAAATTAAAATCAATATTCATGTCTGTCCACTCCTTTTGCGTACCAAAACCATTTTAACTCCATCATATCAAGGAAAACGCCTGCGGGCAAATGTGTTGTCTTTTCCTTCGCCCCTTTTTCCGCACATCGTTTATGAGCTGTCAAATTGGGGAAAAGTGATGATAAAGAGATGAAAGGGAGAACTGCGTGATGGCACAATTTAAAAAAGCGATGCTCATTTATAATGGAAATGCCGGACAAAAAAACATGGAAAAAACACTCGGTCAAACAGTGCCTCTTCTTTCTCTACATATTGATGAACTCATTTTGAAACCAACAAAGCAGCCAAATGATGCTTATGATTTCTGCCGTCAAATTGATGAGACGGTGGAGTTGCTCATCATATTAGGCGGAGACGGTACCGTGCATGAATGCATGAACGGCATTGGCGGTTTAGAAAAAAGGCCCGCTGTAGCGATATTACCAGGCGGGACATGCAATGATTTTTCTAGAACACTAGGTATTCCTCAACAAATGCAAAAAGCCGCTCAAATGATTGTAGACGGCAAAGAGAAAAAGGTCGACTTAATCAAAGCAGAAGATCGATACGTGTTAAACTTTTGGGGAATTGGGCTGATCGCAGACACGTCCAACAATATTAATGACAAAGAAAAAGCCGTACTTGGCAAAATCAGCTACTTCACAAGTGCGCTGCGCACCCTGCAGCAAACAGATCCTTTTCACGTACGCATTGAGACAGAAGAGGAAAGCTGGGAAGAGGAAGCTGTCATCGTTCTTGTCATGAATGGACATTTTATCGGTACAAATAAAATTGATTTGCCTCATGCAGCCATAGATGATGGAAAAGCAGAAATCTTAATTTGCAGAAATACGAGTTTCTCTGCTTTAAAAGAAATCTTCTCAATGAACCGGGAAGAGCTGGAGGATTTCACCGGCGATCTGTCTCTCATTCAAGCGTCCAGTATTCATATCCACACAAAAGAGGAAATGGATGCTGATACAGATGGTGAGGTTTATATGACGGCCCCCTCTTCTTTAGAAGTGTTAAAACACCATTTGACCTTTATTGTTCCAGCAGAATAAAAAAACGCCCGACATCATTTTGATTCGGGCGTTTTTTTGATATAGCGTCTGTATAAATATTCAAGTGCATATCCGAGAAGCGTTCCGGCGAGAAGTGATATTCCTAAAAAGCTATTGGCTGCTCCTTTAAACCCGCCGACAATCAGCAGACAGTACACGATTTGAATGATTGAAACGATCGATATGATAAGCAGTAATCGTTCAGGATGATTGCGTGATTTAGAAATGTACCGCAGAAAAGCGAACGCAATCGCTGTGATAAACATGAGACCAATCGTGAGAAAAGCAAAAAAATCTAGTCCAGACATATCATCGCTCCTTTCTCCTAGATGTGGAAATCCCCCTCTCATGCCAGGAGGGGGAAAATGATTGTTTTAATAAACAGATGTCTGCTCGTCGATGCCTTCAAGGATTTGTTTAATTCGTTGAAGGAATCTGCCGCATACAAGACCATCTAGTACTCTGTGATCTAATGAGAGACAAAGATTGACCATGTCTCTTGCCGCAATCATTCCGTTTACGATCATTGGACGCTTCACGATCGATTCTACTTGTAAAATCGCCGCTTGCGGATAATTAATGATTCCCATTGATTGTACCGAACCAAATGATCCCGTGTTGTTGACAGTGAAGGTACCGCCTTCCATATCACTTTGCTTGAGCGTTCCTTGTCTCACCTTAGACGCCAGCTCATGAATTTCTTTGGCAATGCCCTTAATGGTCTTTTCATCCGCATCCTTAATGACTGGAACAAATAGAGCGTCATCTGTAGCGACAGCAATCGAAACATTGATTGCTTTCTTCTGCACAATTTTATCTCCGGCCCACATGCTGTTCATTTCAGGGAATTCCTTTAAGGCCTGAGCCACTGCTTTGACAAAGAACGCAAAGAACGTCAAATTAAAGCCTTCTTTTGCTTTAAACTGATCCTTCAGCTGATTTCTTCTTGTCACAAGATTTGTCACATCAACTTCCATCATCGTCCATGCATGCGGAATTTCATGTTTGCTTCTCAGCATATTGGCCGCGATTGCCTGGCGGATCGGCGTGACTGGCAGCTCAACATCACCAGGCATAGAAGGGACGGCAGGTGCCGCTTTTGCTTTAGATGGCTGCACAGGCTCCGGTTGAACGGCTCGTTCATTGACAGGTGCTGTCTTCTCTTTGACGCCGCCGTTTTCAATGAGCTGCAGCAAATCTTTTCTAGTGATTCGGCCGCCTGCTCCTGTACCTTGAACAGCCGCTAAATCAATGCCATGCTCATCTGCTAAACGAAGAACGGCTGGAGAATAACGTTTCTTTTGACTTTGATTCTCATTTGTTTGATCTGCTTCAGGCACTTCGCTTTGCTCAGGTGCTGCTTCTTCTTTCACACTCTGCTGCTCGCTTCCTTCGACATCTATTTCACAGAACACTTCTCCTACTTGCAGCGTTTCGCCTTCCTCAGCCGATAGCTTTGTAATCGTTCCTGTAAAAGATGACGGGACTTCTGCGTTCACTTTATCCGTCATGACTTCCGCAATCGGATCGTATTTATTCACATGATCGCCAGGTGAAACGAGCCATTTGCTAATGGTTCCTTCTGTTACACTTTCACCCAGCTGAGGCATTTTCATTTGTTCAATTGCCACTTTGAAACCCTCCTCTTTCTTAAAACGCCGCTAGCTCTCTCATTTCAGCTTCTACCTTATCCGGGTTGACCATGAAGAATTTCTCCATTGTCGGCGCATAAGGCATTGCCGGAATATCTGGTCCTGCCAGGCGTTTGATTGGTGCGTCTAAATCAAATAAGCAATGCTCCGAAATGATTGCCGCAACCTCACTCATGATGCTGCCTTCTTTTGTATCTTCCGTTAACAGAAGCACTTTCCCTGTTTTAGAAGCCGCTTCTATAATCGCTTCCTGATCAAGCGGATACACTGTTCTCAAATCGAGAATATGAGCGGATATGCCGTCTTTTGCAAGGCGGTCTGCTGCTTGCAGCGCAAAATGGACACAAAGGCCATATGTAATGACCGTGATATCATCGCCTTCACGCTTCACATCTGCTTTTCCAATCGGAAGAGTGTAATCCTCTTCAGGCACTTCTCCTTTAATCAGGCGGTATGCACGTTTATGTTCAAAGAACAATACAGGATCTGGATCACGCACTGCAGCCTTTAAAAGTCCTTTGACATCATAAGGTGTAGAAGGCATCACAATCTTCAAACCAGGCTGGTTAGCAAAAATAGCTTCGACCGATTGTGAATGATAAAGTGCCCCGTGTACTCCACCCCCGTAAGGTGCGCGGATGACCATTGGACAGCTCCAATCATTATTTGAACGGTATCTAATTTTTGCAGCCTCTGAAATGATTTGGTTGATTGCAGGCATAATGAAATCCGCAAATTGCATTTCTGCAATTGGGCGCATTCCATACATCGCTGCCCCAATACCTACACCCGCAATGGCTGATTCTGCAAGAGGTGTATCCATGACGCGCGCTTCTCCAAATTGCTCGTAAAGACCCGCTGTCGCTTTAAATACGCCGCCTTTTTTCCCGACATCCTCTCCGAGCACAAACACTTTCGGATCTCGCTCCATTTCTTCTTTCATCGCCAGTGTAATGGCGTCTATATATGACATAACAGGCATTTTTCTTCCCCCTTACTCCGCATACACGTAACGAAGTGCGCTTTCTGCATCAGCATAAGCTGCGTTTTCCGCTTCATCAGTAGCTTCGTTTACGATTTGCATAATTTCTTTTGTCATCTCTTCTTTCATTTCAGAAGTCATGACCTTTCCTTCGATTAAATACGTTTCATATTGGATGAGCGGATCTTTCTTTCTTGCTTCGAGCACTTCTTCTTTTTCTCGATAGCTTGAATCATCGTCATCACTTGAATGCGCAGTTAAACGGTAAGAGATTGTTTCAATCAATGTCGGGCCTTCGCCTCTAGCCGCACGGTCTCTCGCCTCTTTGACAGCGGCATATACTTCAAGCGGATCATTTCCATCTACAGTGACGCCAGGCATCCCATATCCAATCGCACGATCTGAAATGCGTTCACAGGCTACTTGTTTATCATATGGCACGGAAATCGCATACTTATTGTTTTCACACATGAAAATAACAGGCAGTTTATGCACAGCAGCAAAGTTAGCACCTTCATGGAAATCACCTTGGTTTGATGAGCCTTCACCGAACGTGACAAAGCTGACAAAGTTTTTCTGCTCTAATCGTCCAGCAAGGGCAATTCCCACCGCGTGTGGAACCTGCGTTGTGACAGGTGACGACCCAGTCACAATTCGATTTGCTCTTTGCCCAAAATGCCCTGGCATTTGTCTTCCGCCTGAGTTTGGATCGTCTTGTTTTGCGAAACCAGACATCATTAAATCTTTTGCTGTCATCCCAAAAGCAAGGACAACCCCCATATCACGATAGTAAGGTAAGACGTAATCTTCTTCTCTATTAAGAGCAAATGCAGCGCCGACTTGCTGCGCTTCCTGCCCTTGACAAGAAATGACGAATGGAATTTTCCCGGAACGGTTTAAAAGCCACATCCGTTCATCGATTTTTCTTGCTAGAAGCATTGTTCTGTATATATCAATTGCTTGTTCATCTGATAATCCTAATTCCTGATGACGCATGTTACTCATCATGTTTCCCTCCTTGATTAAAAATGGATCGCCTTCCCGTCAACAGCAAGGGCTGCCTCGCCAATCGCCTCTGATAAGGTCGGATGCGGGTGTATCGTCTGCCCCACTTCCCACGGGGTTGCATCAAGTACTTTGGCCAATCCGGCTTCAGATATCATATCTGTTACATGAGGACCAATCATATGAATTCCTAAAATATCATCTGTCTTTTGATCGGCAATGATTTTGACGAATCCATCAGACTCCCCGTACACAAGCGCTTTTCCAATCGCCATAAATGGAAATTTCCCTATTTTGACTTCAAAGCCCTGCTCTTTTGCCGCCTGTTCAGTGAGTCCAACACTAGCGGTTTCTGGGTGAGAGTAAACACATTTAGATACGAGCGTTTCATCGAGCGGCTTTGGATCTTTCCCAGCCATATGTTCTACAGCAATCATACCTTCGTGAGAAGCGACATGTGCCAGCTGAAGCCCGCCAATGACATCTCCTATTGCGTAAATATGCGATTCTTTCGTTTGATAATGTTCATTCACGACAATGCCTTGTTTTTCGGTTTGGATGTCCGTGTTTTCAAGACCTATGCCTTCGATATTAGGTACTCTGCCGACTGAAAGAAGGAGTTTTTCCGCTTCAAACGTCTGAATGTCTCCATCCTTTTCCGCTTGAATTGTCACGAGATTTTCCTGCTTTTCTACGCTATCTGGCAGTACCTTCGCATTAGTCACAAAAGTGATGCCTTTTTTAGATAATAGCTTTTCCATTTCTTTAGAAATGTCATGATCCTCTGTTGGCAAAATGCGGTCTGCAAACTCAAGCACAGTGACGTTCACACCAAAATCATTGAGCATGGAAGCCCACTCGATTCCGATCACTCCGCCTCCGACAATCAGCATTGACTGCGGAAGCTCTGGCAGTTCAAGTGCATCATCTGAAGTGAGGATGTGTGTTCCATCTGCTTCAAGCCCTGGCAGCACACGCGGTCTTGATCCTGTCGCGATGATAACTTGCTTTGGAATGAGCATTTCATTTTCCTCTCCATTTGCCATTTCTACGGAGATCGTTCCTGGCATTGGCGAAAAGATAGATGGACCAAGAATACGGCCGATCCCTTCATATACATCAATTTTTCCTTGTTTCATTAAATGTTTGACGCCGCCTGCTAGTTTTTCGACAATCTCTGTTTTTCTTTTTTGCACATTGGCAAATTGCAAGGCAATGCCGTCTGCCTCAACACCAAAATCAGCTGCGCGTTTGACGGTTTGATAAACTTCTGCACTTCTGAGCAGCGCTTTAGACGGGATGCAGCCTTTATGAAGACATGTTCCGCCGAGCTTTTCTTTTTCTACAACTGCTGTTTTCAATCCAAGCTGTGAGGCACGGATGGCCGCTACATAGCCGCCTGTGCCTCCACCAAGAATGACGAGGTCATATTCAGTTGCCATGACTTGTCACTCCTTTCTTTTCCTGTTGATCATTTGGGTATTCTTTCGGTGATTCTTCTTCTTTTAAAATACGAAGCGCACCTTCTGCTAACGATTGAAGCTCATTTTCACCTGGATAGACGACAACATCTGAAATCCAGTCAATATAGCCGCGAATACTTGACGTAATTTGTTTGCTGTACGCAAGTCCGCCTGTTAATACAATGACGTCAACTGCTCCTTTTAAGACAGCGCTAGCCGCACCAATTTCCTTGGCAATCTGATAGCACATCGCTTCATAAATGAGCGCCGCCCGCTCATCACCCGCTTCAATCATGCGTTCCACTTTCACAGCGTCTGTCGTGCCAAGATAGCCCGCAAGCCCGCCTTCACCAATAATGCGTTTGAGCATTTCCTCTTGGGTATACTCACCCGAAAAACAAAGATTCACAAGATCACCTGTCGGCAGGGTTCCCGCGCGCTCAGGGCTGAAAGGACCTTCGCCATGCAGACCGTTATTGACATCGATGACTTTTCCTTTTTCATGAACACCAATAGTGATACCGCCGCCCATATGAGTAATAATCATGTTCAAATCTTCGTAACTTTTTCCAAAAGAAGCCGCTGTTTTTCTTGCGACTGCTTTTTGATTTAATGCATGAAAGATGCTTTTTCTTTCAATCGTTGGCAGCCCTGAAATACGAGCAATTGGTTTTAGTTCATCCACTACAACTGGGTCGACAATAAAAGCTGGGATATTCAGGCCAAGTGCAATTTCTCTCGCGATGATTCCGCCGAGATTGGATGCGTGCTGGCCGGCATATCCTTCTTTTAGGTCTTCCACCATTTGCTCATTGACTTCATATGTGCCTCCTTCAATCGGACGAAGGAGACCGCCCCGCGCGCAAACTGCATCAAACTTTGAGATATTCATCCCCTGTTCATGCAGTGTTTTCAAAATGGTTTCTTTACGGAATGAAAATTGATCAATGATATGAGGAAACTGCTTTAATTCCTCATCTGTATGTCTTAGTGTCGTTTCAAAAATAGAACGTTCATTATGAAACACACCAATTTTTGTTGAAGTAGAGCCAGGATTAATCGTGAGAATACGCCATTCTTTTGTCAGCAAAAACAAAACCTCCGTTTCAACTCATTCTTCAAATTAGCGACGGCTTAAAATATGTTGACCATTTTGCAAGAATTGACTTCTTGATTTGCGCATTCTTTCAATTCTCTCTTCAGCCAATCGGTCTGCCGCTTTATAAGTAGGAATGGCATCACGGTTTGAAATTTCAATCACACGTTCAATATTTTGATAAATGCCTTCGACTTTTTTCATCGCACGATCTGCATTATAGCCATAAAGCTCATCAGCAACGTTAATCACACCGCCTGCATTGATCACATAATCAGGAGCATATACAATCCCCATTTCATGGATAAGGTCACCGTGATGCGTTTCTCTTAGCTGGTTATTTGCTGCACCGGCAATCACCTTTGCTTTTAACTTAGGAATGGTCACATCGTTAATGGTTGCACCAAGTGCGCACGGTGCATAAATATCACATGCTTGATCGTAAATATCGTCAGGGTCGACTGCTTTTGCGCCGAAGTCTTCAACAGCCCGCTTGACAGAGTCTTTGTTGATATCTGTGACAATGAGCTGCGCGCCTTCTTCATGCAGATGTTTACACAGGTTGTAAGCGACATTTCCAACACCTTGGACGGCAATTGTTTTTCCTTCTAATGAATCGGTCCCAAATGCTGCTTTGGCAGCGGCTTTCATCCCTTTGTATACACCGTAAGCAGTGACTGGAGACGGATTTCCGGATGAACCAAATGCAGGAGAAATCCCTGTGACAAAATCTGTTTCTTCATGAATGAGATCCATGTCTTCTACCGTTGTACCGACATCTTCTGCCGTAATATAGCGGCCATTCAGCCCTTGAATGTAACGTCCAAATGCACGGAACATTTCTTCATTTTTGTCTTTTCTCGGATCGCCGATGATGACCGTTTTTCCGCCGCCAAGATTAAGTCCTGCTGCCGCGTTTTTATAAGTCATTCCTCTTGCTAGACGCAGTGCATCCTCAATGGCTGCTTCTTCGTTTTCATACGTCCACATTCTCGTTCCGCCTAGTGCCGGCCCAAGTGTTGTATCATGAATCGCAATAATCGCTTTTAAGCCAGACTGCTCATCCTGACAAAATACAAGCTGTTCATAATCGTATCGTTCCATATATTTAAAAAGTTCCATTGTGTTATTCCTCCTATTACTTCCGCTTAATTTGATGTACAGATGGCAAGCGCAATTGAATAAAGCTTACTTTCGGCTGAATCAGACCGGCTTGTTAAAGCAATCGGCGCCTTCGCTCCTGCCACCACAGCTCCCACCTTTGCATGTGCAAAGTAGATGAGAGATTTATAAAGAATGTTCCCTGCTTCAATTGTTGGCACAAGCAAAATATCTGCATGGCCGGCTACATCACTCGTAATATTTTTATGAGAAGCTGCCGTTTGAGAAATGGCATTGTCTAAAGCAAGAGGCCCATCAATCAGGCAGCCAGAAATTTGCCCCCGCCGATTCATTTGCGCAAGACTTGCCGCAGTCAAAGTTGAATCCATTGCCGGATTCACGACCTCCACCGCAGAGAGCACTGCAACCTTTGGCATGTCGTTTCCGACAGCTTGTGCTACTTGAACAGAGTTGATCGTAATCTCCTTCAGCATATTTAAATCGGGCGCGATGTTCATCGCAGAATCCGTGACATAAATAAAGCGGTCAAAGCCCGGTACTTCAAATGCCGCGACATGTGATAGGACACTTGCCGTCCTGAGCCCATATTCTTTATTCAATACCGCTTTTAAAAGAACGGCTGTCGGGACATGCCCCTTCATCAAAATATCTGCATGCTTCTCGCTCACTGCCTGAACGGCAATTTTGGCAGATTCTTCGGGAGAATCAGAATGAATAATATCTATCCAGTCCTCATTGATTTCATGCTGCTTCACTAGCTCCTTCAGGTTGCGTTTGTTCCCAACCAGGAGAAAGCGAGCGACCTTTCGCTTAATTGCCATCTTGATGGCATGAAGCACTTCTTCATCTTCTGCATGAGCCACAGCCGCCGTTTTATTCTGCAACTGGGCGGCTTTCATAATCAGATCGTCAAGCTTCATATATGCCCACCTTTCCTTGTGCTCGGTTCATGTTTTATATGCAAGTTCCGTGCCAGTTTGAAATGCAGTGAATATGAGGCAATTCGCATGACATTCGTGCAATCTTTTGCAGGTTACATGCATTTTATTGCATGCTATCTTTTGCAAGTTGATATTTGTCCATTTTATAGTAAAGGTTCCGAATGCTGATCCCTAACGTTTTCGCTGTTTTCGTGCGATTAAATTGATGCTTTTCAAGGGTTTGTTTAATCAGCTGCGCTTCAAATGCCTCAACAGCATCCGAAAGCGTCTCTCCCTCAAATTGACTGACAGTCAGTTCCTGTTGCTCTTTTTCTTCCTGATCTTCTGACTCCATGAAAGAAATATGCCCTTCATCAATCCATTCTTCTTGCGGGTTCAAAAAGATCATGGCTCGTCCAAGTACATTTTCAAGCTCTCTTACGTTTCCTGGCCACTTATATGATCGCAGTCTATTAAGTGCCTGTTCCGTTAACCCGCTCACGTTCCGTCCATAGTCTAAATTGATCTTTTGGATGAGACGTTTACTTAACGAGTCAATATCCTCAAGGCGCTGCCTTAGCGGCGGGATGGAGATCGGGTATCTGTTCATTCGATAATATAAATCTTCTCTGAACTTTCCTTCCGCCATCGCTTTTTCAATATTGACATTTGTCGCCGTGATCACACGAACATCGACCGGTATAGCCTTTGTTCCGCCTACTCTTACTATTTCTTTCTCCTGCATCACACGAAGCAGCTTCGCCTGTGTACTTGGCGTCATTTCGCCAATTTCATCTAAAAAAATGCTGCCTTGATTCGCCTCTTCAAACAGCCCTTTTTTCCCGCCCCGCCTTGCACCAGAAAACGCTCCTTCTTCATAGCCAAAAAGCTCTGACTCTAAAAGGGTCTCAGATAAGGCCGCACAGTTGACCCGTACAAAGCGATTATATTTCCGGTCACTTTCATTGTGAATGGCGTGCGCAAACAGCTCTTTTCCAGTACCTGATTCTCCCCGGAGTAAAATCGTGGCTGGTGTTTTTGCGCCAAGCTTTGCCTGCTCTAGCGCCACAAGCATTTGCTCACTTTCTCCAATGATGTCTTCAAAAGTGTACTTTGCTTCAAGTGTCCGGATGAGCTGCCTTGCTTTATTTAATTCATTCGTGAGTGATTGAATTTCTGAAACGTCATGAATGACCCCGACACTGCCTTTTAAAATGCCATCAACGATGACTGGCGCTACGTTGACAATCACATCTTTTTTATTCGGTCCGACTTTCATTCTGACGCCTCGAACGGGTCTCCTTGTTTCAAGTACCTTCAAATGCATGCTTTCTCCTTCAGAAATATCTGCACCTGCTGGTTTCCCCACAACTTCTTTATCTGTTAATCCAGTCATTTTCGTATAAGCCCGGTTGATTAAGATCCCTTTTCCCTGCTCATCAACAACTGATATGGCTTCATCCGACGATTGAATGATCGCCTCCAGCATCGTTCGTACTTCTTTAAGATTGGTCACTTCCTCCGCAAGCTCAACGGCATCTGTAATATCTTTAAAGATGGATAAAGCGCCTAGCATTCTCCCCGCGTCATCAATAATTGGCAAACGCGTTGTCACAATTTGTATTTGCTGATTCAGAAATTGTTTTTGATTAAATTCTGGCTCTCTCGATCTTAAAATGTCGGGAAGCTTTGTATTTGGGATCACTTCTCGTATATGACGGCCAATCGCATCTTTTTGCGAACATCCAACCATTTTGGCCGCTGATCGATTAAACAGGACGACTTCTTCATCCATGTTTATAAAAATCATCCCGTCGTTCGTTGCATTAAAAATGCGGTCATGCTTATAGGTTTGTTCCTTTAATATTTGGATCAGCTGCTGTTTTTCTGACATTAATTCTGATATAACGTAAGCCATTGAACTTGGAACAATGACTGCGTGCTCTGGCTTTTTTTCAATCAGTTCTTTCAGCACTGCTGAACTGCCTGTTGTTTCAATGATGATATCAATGTCATCTTTTATGTATTCTTTCCAATCCGTTGTCGTATCAATTCCATTCTTTTTCGCTTCTACCATCCCCGGTGCCTCAAGATCAAGGTCGGCGATCGCAATGATTTGAATCGTATTTGTTTTCAGCAATGTTTCAAGCAATGCTGATCCACCTTGTCCTGCACCGACAATCAAGACTCTCTGCATCCCGTTACCCCTTTATATGAAAAAATTTGCACACCATATTTTTCCGTTGCAAAAAATTGCACAACTCTTATATTACCACGTTTTCCTTTCTTGACAAAATATTTTTTGAATTAGACAATGGAAGTAAATGACGTTTAAGGGGACATTTGATGGGGAGAATACTTGCACTAGTGATTATTTTAATACCTGGCGCGCTTGCAGCACTTGGGATTAAGCTGCTGCGCGACACTGTTTTCGGCATCATCATTGCACCATTTCCATATTTATGGCTGCAAGGAATTGCAGGGTTGTTATTTTTAGGGGGAGGTCTTTATGTAGTGGCTGGCTTTATTTTATATAGAGACCGTAAACGAAATAAAGTGACTGCTCGCTTTAAGCAGAGATAAAACGTGAAAAAAGACCCGCTGATTTAGAGCAGGTCTTTATTTCATTTCTTCTCTTATTTTCACGGCTCGGTCAGGAAAATCAGTAAAAATGCCATCGACACCTAAGGAAAACATGTTTTTCATTTGCTTTTCACTATTTACTGTAAACGGCCTGATCACTTGCTGAGATGCATGGAGAGCTGCCACAACCTCTTTGGTCACGCCGGCACCCTTGATATTTGGATGGTAGCCCCTTGCTGGTACTGTTTTTATATACATCTCCGGCTGATGAATCACATCCATTGTGAGAACCGCAAGTTCAACATGTGGCATCAGTTTGTGAAAAAGAGCTAAACTGCCGTGATGAAACGATGAAACAAGTACACGGTCTTCTATTTGAAAATGCTCGATTTGTTTTTTTACTTTCTCTTCGATACCCGGATATCGATAAATGGAGTTTTTTAGTTCAATATTGATGATCAATGATGATTGCTGCGTCACTAGCTCTAATACTTCCTCCAAAAGAGGAATGGATACAGCACCGGTTTCTTCGTAGAAAGAATGACTCGCATCTCCCGCTTTTAATTCTTCATATGTATGGTCTTTCACTAAACCTTTCATGTTCGTTGTTCTGTTCAGTTTCTCATCGTGAATGACAGCAAGTCTGCCGTCTTTCGTCAGCTGAACATCCAGCTCAATTCCGTCAGCTCCCGAATGGAGTGCATGCTCGAAGGCTATCATAGTGTTTTCAGGATAAATGCCTTTAAAGCCTCTGTGTGCAAAAATTTTCGTCATAGGTCACCTCTAAATATGATGCTTCCTTACATTATGACGTGTCTTTTTTCGTTTTTCCAGTTTTGAGCGCATAAAAAAAAACCTCTTCTGATTCATACGAAGAGGTTGACAGATAAATTCGATCACGTAATCGCTCTGATGGCTTGCTCTGTCGTCTCTGCGTCAAGAGCAAAAAGGGAAGAAACAACTGCGACTGCTGTAACAACGGTTACACCTAACAACAACTTTTTCATAAGATAACCTCCACTTTCTTTTGAAGTATTTGTGCATCGAATTTCTTTTCAAGAAAACGAATGGCATTTTGATAATCATTTCGTTCCTTGAAGTATTTCGATATTTGTTCAGACAAATCCTCAAGCTCCACATATAATCTATTTTTTTCTATGTAGTCTAATTTTTCTGAGAATACGTCTGCTGCCCCACTATTCTCGCACATCAAATCTAAAATTTCAAATTTTACTATATATTCATTATTTTGGATATCGCAACTATACAAAATACCCTCTTTAATATATTCCCTCGCCTCTTGATCTCCTAAATGAACCAAGGCATTGGCCAGAACATATAAAGATTGGATGTAATAATGGCTATTGTCACGGTGAATTTGAATGCCCATTCCTTTTTTGGCATAATGTGCGCTTTTTTCATAATCATGCTTTGCATAATAAAGAACCGCTAAATTGTGATAGCATTTCCCAATCAGCACTTCATTGTTAATGCGCTTACTTTTCTCAAGTGCTTCTTTATACTTTTTTTCTGCTTCATCGAATTGGAACAAATCAATGCAATTACTTGCATGTAAAATTAAGCTGTCAATCGCCTGCGCTGTGTACTCTTCATGCGCTTTGAATGTATCGATGGCTTTTTTAATATGATTAATGGATATGAAATTTTGTTTCAGTTCGTAATAGATTGAAGCAACCTTATGGTGAAAAGTTCCTACTTCCAGGTCTTCATTCACACGTTTTAGCCGCTGTTCTGCAATTTTGTAAAAGCTAATGGCTTCATCATACTTTTTCACATATGCAGCATATTGGCCTTTGTAAAAGTAAAAATAAAAATTAATAATGTCATCTGCCTTCTCATCGAGCGTTCCGACACTTTTCATAATTTGATTGGCTTTTTCGATATTTCCAAGTAACATTTCATGTCTGCCGTCAACAAGCTGATAATAAAGGAGAACTTCACGGTCTTCATCTGTATTTTTTAGCAAATTCTGAATTTTCTCTTTATAGACAGCAGATTTTTCTAAGTCATTCTGAGAAATGACCCTCGTCCACTTGCTAATTTCGTTCGCAACCTCAGCAGAGTGGATTTTCAGCTTTCCCATAACCTCACCCTCTTCTTTTCATTATTATAGCATAGTAAAAGAATGTGAAAATTATTAAATTCGACAATGGGAATATTCAGTTCAAATGGCACAATCTCTAAGAAGCCAGTGACTTTAAAACGCCAACCAATCAGGTCAATAGAAATAGAACTTTCGATCTCGTTTGCTTTAATTACCAAATCCATGAGACCTTTTCCTCTCATCCTTTTTCTTACGAATGAGCGTTTTCTTCTTCTATTTTGAAGAATTCATGATCGATTGGCGCAGCTGATTACCACTACTTTATGTCTTTTTTATTTTTTTCATGCTTTATTTTTCATTTTATTCTGAAAATAAAGCAGCCCGTTTGTCCAATTTAAACATTAAGATGATTTTATCAACCTAACCAATTTTTGACAACATGTTTCAAAATAAAAAAACGTCTCAATGAAGAAACGTTTTTTCATGAAAAAGATACTAGCTTGCTCTATGCTCTAAACGCAGACGATCAGCTACCATGGCAATAAATTCTGAATTGGTTGGTTTCGCTTTTGACATGCTGACAGTATAACCAAAGAGTGAGGAAATGGAATCAATGTTTCCTCTGCTCCATGCGACTTCAATGGCATGACGAATCGCTCGTTCTACCCTGCTGGCAGTCGTGTTAAATTTCTTTGCAATGTCTGGGTACAACACTTTAGTGATGCTTCCGAGAAGCTCAATGTCATTGTACACCATAGAAATTGCTTCTCTTAAGTATAAATAGCCTTTAATATGAGCGGGCACGCCAATCTCATGAATAATGGTCGTAATGCTCGCATCTAAGTTTTTACGTTTCGGTTCAGGTTTGTTACGAAGAACACTGTTTTGGATTGATGAAGAGCGATGGGTAACTTGTGTGCCGTTTCCACTGACTTGACGAATATGACCTACTAGGTTTTCCATATCAAATGGCTTTAAAATGAAATAGGATGCGCCCAAATCAACTGCTTTTTTCGTGACATCTTCTTGTCCAAATGCCGTTAGCATAATCACACTTGGCTGTTTTGTCATTTCATTGTTTTCACGGAGGCGTTCTAGTACAGCAAGACCGTCTAAATGAGGCATAATAATGTCTAAGAGGAGAACGTCGGGCTCTTTATCTTTAAATAATGTCAGGCATTCCTGACCATTATACGCCACGCCAAGTACTTCCATATCTTCCTGTCCCTCAATATACTCTGTCAAAAGGCCAACAAGCTCTCGATTGTCATCAGCTACACACACTTTAATTTTCTCCACGTTCTTTCCTCCCCAATGTCGATTCCTTTAGTCTTTTGCATTTCTCTTCTGAGTGTTCAATTCGACAAAACCATGCTATCCCCTTTAAAAAACTTTAATTTTCCGAATAATAGAGCATTATCTAGCTTTTTCTACGTTTTTCTTAACGAATCGACGATTATTGCAATTTGACAACATGCTTTTTTCCATTTTGTCGAAAAATCTCTTTTTCCTTATTTTATAACATGATGGAAGAGAAAGAAAGGGTAGAAAAAAACTGCCGGAAGATTCGCGGCAGTTTTTATGATCAGCTTGCTTTTTTGTTTTTTTGATAAAGGTCGATTCCTGCTTCTGACAGCATCCATTCAATGTGTACGCCGTACCCGCTAGTCGGATCATTGACGAATACGTGTGTGACAGCTCCAATGACTTTGCCATTTTGGATGATGGGGCTTCCGCTCATTCCTTGGACGATTCCGCCCGTTTTGCTTAAGAGCCGCTCATCTGTTACCTTCAATACCATTCCTTTAGTTGCTGGGAATTTCTGCGGTGTTGTGCTGACGATTTTAATATCAAACTTCTCCACTTTATCATGATCCACAACGGTTAAAATTTCTGCTGGGCCTTCTTTTACTTCATTTGATAAAGCGACTGGAAGTGGTTTATCTGCTACATGATTTTCAAGCTTTTCGGTTAACGTACCAAAGATTCCAAAAGGGCTGTTGCGGGAGATATCTCCTATTGTTTTTCTTTCGGAAGAGAATCTCGCCAATTTTTCTCCAGGATTGCCTCCTGTGCCTTTTTCAATCGATGTCACGGTTGATCTAACAATTTCACCATTGTCGACAACAATTGGTTTTTTTGTATCCATGTCAGAAATCACATGCCCAAGGGCACCATATTTTTTAGATGAAGGTTCAAAAAAGGTCATCGTGCCGATTCCTGCTGCAGAATCACGAATGTAAAGACCAATTCGATAGATGCCTTCACTTGCATCTTTTGCGGGTGTTAATGTTGTTTGAAAGGTTTTATGATCTCTCTTTATGAGCAAACGAAGCGTTTCACCCGTTTTCCCTGCTTTCTGAATAAATGGGGTGAGGTCATTCATTTTCTCCATTTTTTGACCATTGATTTCAATGATCATATCCCCTGATTGAATGCCTGCGGCTTCACCTGGTGATTTTTTGCCGTCTGCTGTTGTGATTTGATGAAAACCTACAACGAGAACTCCTACAGAGTGGAGCTTGACGCCAATGGATTGACCTCCAGGAATGACTTTTAATTCAGGGAGAACGTCAACTTTTGTTTTCTTAATAGGAAATCCTTTAAAATCATAAACAATTTCGGCTTTTCCCGCCTTTTGTCCTGTAATATCCAGCTGATTCTTTTTCTCTGAAAGGCTAAAGGCTGGTGAAGAAGCATTGGCTGACGCTTCAATCGATGTGTCAATTGAGTGCTTCTGTTTTTCAAATACAGCAACATTTGTTGGAATGCTGATGTATTCCTTCACTATGCTCATAAACCCTGTACTTATTAAAGAAACAAGGAGAATCACACCAATGGCTTTTCTCATCTTTTCGGGCATTCATTTTTCACTCTCCTCGCTCCTTACCCACACCAGAACACTCATGTTTTGGCTACATCTTTACTTTTGCCTTCTTCGAGAGGATTTATAACCGGCAGCTTTAGAAAATGATTGGATAAATTGATAAAAGAAAAAGACGATTTTATGGGTATATACGCCGGCTTTTACACAACATAAAAAAAGGCAGCTGATGATTCAGCTACCCTGTTGTTTTGACATCATTTGCTTGGTGCAATAGTTCTTTTGCATGCTGTTTTGTCAGCTCAGTCACTTCCACACCGGCAATCATCCGACCAATTTCACTCACTTTTTCTTCATGACTTAATGGTTTGACACTCGTCAGTGTTCTGCCCGCTTTCGAGCGTTTCGAAATGAAGAGATGTGTGTCAGCCATTGCGGCTACTTGAGGCAGGTGTGTAATGCAGAGCACTTGTGATCCAGACGCAACTTTGTAAATTTTCTCAGCAATGGCTTGTGCCACTCTGCCGCTGACGCCTGTATCAACTTCATCGAAAATAATGGATGTGACGTCTTGTTTAGCTGAGAAAATACTCTTCACAGCGAGCATGACACGTGAAATTTCTCCACCTGAGGCTACTTTCGATAAAGATTTCATCGGTTCGCCTGTATTTGTAGAAATGACAAATTGTGCTTGGTCGATTCCATTTTTCCCGAGCTGCACAGGTTTTCCGTCTAATAGCGGACAATCGGTGCTGCCAAATGGCGCATATCGAACAGAAAAAGCTGTGTCAAATGATGACTTCTCCATATACAAATCCTTGAGCTCTGTTTGAATTTGCTTCGCTAGCTTTTTGGCCCATTTTTTACGCAGCTCCGAAACGTTAAGTGCTTCGAGCAGGGCATCACGGCTCATCGCATCTAATTTATTTTTGAGCGTCTGCAGATGGCTGTCTCGATTTTGGATTTGATCTATTTCTTCTTCAATCTTCGCCGCATACTCCAAAATTTCCTCAACGGTTGTGCCGTATTTTCGTTTTAGCTGCTTCATTTCATTCAGCCTGGATTCAATAAAATCAAGACGAGCCGGATCGAATTCTAATTGATCCAGCATGCTCCGCATTTGGAAGGTTGAATCCTCTAATAAGTAGTAGGAGTTCGACACTTGTTCAGATAGCTTTTTCAAATCATCGTTGATCTCAGACACCTGCTCAAGCTCGCTTGAAGACATACCAACCCAATCTAGTCCTCCTTGCTCATTACGCAAGGCGTTATATGCGTTTTGGAGTGAGGAATAGATTTTTTCGTAGTTGCTGATTTGATGACGTTCTTCCTGAAGCTTCTCATCTTCTCCCGGCTCTAATTGTGCCGCCTCAATCTCCTCTAGCTGAAATTGCAGTAAATCTAAGCGGTGCACCATTTCCTGCTCATTCTCAGACAGCTGCCTTAGCTTTTGGGCCGTCTTCATATATTGATCATATGCTTCTTGATACTGCAAGAGAGCCGGTGCAATGTCTTCTGCACCAAATTGATCGAGCAAATGCAGATGATTTTCATCTTCCATGAGCAGCTGGTTATCGTGCTGTCCATGTATATCAAGCAAAAGCCGTCCTACTTCCCGTAAAAGTGAGATGGTGACAAGCTTTCCATTAATCCGGCAAATGCTTTTCCCGCTGTTATTAATATCACGGCGGAGGATCATCATTTCATCTGATGCGTCAATTCCCTGCTCTTCGCATAGAGCAAATACAGGGTGATCGGCTGGTACAAGAAAAAGCCCTTCCAGCTCTGCCTTTTTTTCACCGTAGCGGACAAATTCAGAGGATCCTCTTCCTCCCACGAGAAGTGAGACAGCGTCAATCATGATGGATTTTCCGGCACCTGTTTCCCCCGTTAGAACCGTGAGTCCTTTTTCAAATGAAACCGTTAACTCTTCAATGATTGCAAAGTTTTTAATGGTTAGTTCTGCTAACACTCATTTGACACCTCTTTTTGTAAACCTGATTCTTTATAGAAGCTCTAAAATTTTGCTCGAAACTGTCTCTGTATCATCTGGGGTGCGGCAAATGATTAAAATCGTATCATCCCCGCAAATCGTTCCCATAATTTCTTCCCAATCTAAATTATCCATTAAAGCACCAATCGCCTGAGCATTACCCGGCATTGTTTTCAGAACAATTAAATGACTGGCAGCATCCATTTTAATAAATGCATCCATTAGGGATCGCTTCAGCTTTGACAGCGGGTTAAACCGCTGATCTGCAGGAAGACTGTATTTATATGTTCCATTGTTCGTCGGAACTTTCACTAAATGCAACTCTTTAATATCCCTAGAAACGGTCGCTTGTGTGATGTTATATCCATCGGCTTTCAAAATATCGACCAATTCATCTTGTGTTTCAATTTCTTGGCTTGCAATGATTTCTCTTATTTTAATATGCCTTTGACCTTTATTCATATTTGACCCCCCTAGGCGTTTCATTCTCAGTTTGTCTTTACGTTCTATGTTATATGATGCACACTTCAAAAAACAAGCATTACGTGAGATACGACCAATTCTTGTCTTTTGACCATGTAAAAAGGAATAATAGCGAGCTATTATTCCTTTTGTTTCAATGATTTCATGTGTCAGCCGGCTCAGGGCTGTTTTTCTTTTCTTTCAATACGGAATGGGCTTCCTTGACGACCTTCTCAAGTTCTGAAGCAGGAAGTGCCGCATTTTCTTCTTGATCAGGATGAAGCACTAAATGAAGCAGAAATTCAATATTTCCATCTCCACCAGTGATAGGCGAAAATGATACATCCTTTACATCATAGCCTTCTTTTGCAGCAAATTGATTCATCTCTTCTAGTACACCAAGGTGGACAGACGGCTCACGCACGATGCCTTTTTTCCCAACAAGCTCTCTGCCTGCTTCAAATTGAGGCTTGACGAGCGCAATACAGTCACCACCCGGAACAAGAATATGCTTTAAAGCCGGCAGAATGAGTTTGAGTGAGATAAAAGATACATCAATCGATGCCACTTCTGGCAATCCTTCAGTAAAATCAGCTGGAACGGAATGGCGGAAATTGGTGCGCTCCATGACGATGACCCTGTCATCCTGCCTTAATTTCCACGCAAGCTGATTGTAGCCAACGTCTACAGCATATGATTTGACTGCTCCATTTTGAAGAGCACAATCTGTAAATCCGCCTGTTGATGAGCCAATATCAATCAGCAATTTCCCTTCAACTGTCAGATCAAATTCTTTAAGCGCTTTTTCAAGCTTTAACCCGCCGCGGCTTACGTATTTGAGAGGGTTCCCCTTCACTGTAAGCGGCGTATCACGAGCAATTTTCTCGCCTGGTTTATCCAAACGGGTTTCATTTGAGTAAACGATCCCTGCCATGATGGCACGCTTTGCTTTCTCTCTTGTTTCCATTAGTCCTTGTTCGACTAATAAAACGTCAAGTCGTTCTTTCTTTGATGTCATGATCCAATTCCTTTTCTTGGTGCTGCTGGAAGCAGGTCACGTAAAGTCTCAGCAACCTGTGCTTTCGTCAGTCCAATTTCTTCAAGCAGGGCATCAACACTTCCATGCTCAATAAATTGATCTGGGATACCCATACGTTCTACTTTGATATGTGATGCTTTCTTGTCGTGTAAATATTCTAATACGCTGCTGCCAAACCCGCCTTGAAGCACAGCTTCTTCAATCGTTAAAATCGGAATCCCTTCAGAAAGAATGTCATGTAGCATCGCTTCATCAAGCGGCTTAATAAACCGAGCGTTGACGACACGAATTGATTTCCCTTCTTTTTGAAGTTCCTCAGCTGCTTGCAGCGCCATTTTAATCGTCGTTCCGAATGTTAAGATGACGGCATCCTTCCCTGGACGAAGAACCTCCCAGGACCCAATCGGAATGGTTTTCAGCTGTTCATCCATTTTCACGCCAAGACCATTTCCGCGCGGGAAACGCATGGCAATAGGACCGTCATCATACTGAATGGCTGTATTGACCATGTGCTGGCCTTCATTTTCATCCTTCGGCATCATGAGCACCATATTCGGCATATGACGCATGAAGGCAATATCAAACACACCTTGATGCGTTTCTCCATCTGCACCGACAAGACCCGCACGATCAATTCCGATAAAAACATTGAGGTTTTGGCGGCAAATATCATGCAGCACTTGATCATAAGCTCTTTGCAGGAATGTTGAATAGATTGCTAAAAATGGCTTCATATCCTGCGTCGCAAGCCCAGCTGCCATTGTTGCTGCATGCTGCTCAGCAATTCCTACATCAAACATTCGCTCTGGAAATTCCTTTGCAAAGCCTTCAAGTTTTGAGCCAACAGGCATCGCAGGCGTGATGGCCACAATTCGCTCATCTTTCCGCGCAAGCTTTCTGATTGTTTCACTGACAAGACCACTCCATGACGGTGCAGCAGCTGCTGGTTTTACAAAATCACCTGTATCAATTTTGTATGGACCTGTGCCGTGCCAAGTCCCGATTTTATCGGATTCTGCCGGCTGATAGCCTTTTCCTTTTTTCGTGATGACATGCAGCAGGACAGGACCTTTTGTTTTCTTTGCATATTCAAGGTTTTCAAAAAGATCTTCATAAGAGTGTCCATCAACAGGACCTAAGTAAGTGAATCCCATTTCCTCAAAGAACATGCCAGACACTAGTAAATACTTGAGGCTGTCTTTAATACGTTCTGCTGTGGCAGCAAGCTTTCCGCCTACAGCTGGGATCCGCTTAAATAAATACTCGAGCTCGTCCTTTACCCATTGGTACTTGCCTGCTGTGCGCAGTCTGCCAAGCATGGTGTGAATTGCACCGACGTTTGGTGCAATACTCATTTCATTATCGTTTAAGATAACGATCATGTCTTTCTTTTCATCACCGATATGATTCAGAGCTTCAAGCGCCATACCTCCGGTTAATGCACCGTCTCCGATAATCGGCAGGATATATTCATCTGTCCCTTTAATATCCCGCGCCGCCGCCATACCCATCGCGCCAGATAATGACGTTGAGCTGTGGCCTGTTTCCCAAACATCATGCTCACTTTCATTTCGTTTAGGAAAACCGCAAAGTCCTTTATATTGACGAAGTGTATCAAACTCCGCCCCTCTTCCAGTTAACAGCTTGTGAACATAAGACTGATGTCCAACATCCCAAAGGAATTTGTCTTTCGGGCTGTCAAATACTTTATGAAGGGCAACCGTGAGTTCAACGACACCCAGGTTTGGACCGATATGCCCGCCAGAGTTAGCCAAGGACTCAATTAAAAACATGCGAATGTCAGCACTAAGCTCCTCTAATTCTGCATTTGACATTCCTTTTAGAAACGTTGGATTTTTTATTGATAAAAGATCCAATCAGGATCAACTCGCTTTCAACAAAATTTCTATCTACATATATAATGCCTTATTCCTATGAAAACCAAGCGGGAATAAGAGTTGTCTCATCATGATAAACTGTTTACAGTTTACCACAATTGCTCGAAGACCCTCAAATCTAGGCTGTTTTTAATGATCTCTTGAGGCGATCAGATCACATAACTCATGCAGCAATTGCTGCTCTAATTCAAGATTTGAGACAATTTCTTTTGCACGTGTGATGTGCTCGTGCAGCTTTTCTTTTGCTCCTGAAAGCGTTAATAAAGAAGGATATGTCGACTTTTCATTCGCTGTATCAGAGCCGACTCGTTTTCCTATTTTTTCTTCGCTTCCTTCGAGGTCTAAAATGTCATCACGGATTTGAAAAGCAATGCCAATATGATAGCTGAATTCTCTTAGTTTTTCGATATCGTCATCTGATGCTCCTGCCAGCATTGCACCTGCTGTGACGCTGAATGTGAGAAGCTTTCCTGTTTTCCGGGCATGAATGGATTCTAGTTCAGCAAGCGGGACTTGTTTTTGCTCTGCTTCCATGTCATCAAATTGACCGCCAACCATTCCTAGTGCACCTGCTGACCGCACAAGCTCATCTACGATTCTAAGCTTTTGGTCAGAAGTGACGCTGCTAGATAGCTGCGATGTAATGAGGCGAAAGCTTTCCGTTAAAAGTGCATCACCAGCGAGAACCGCTGTTGCTTCCCCGTATACTTTATGGTTAGTCGGCTTTCCTCTGCGAAGGTCATCATCGTCCATGCAAGGAAGGTCGTCATGTATCAAAGAATACGTATGAATCATTTCTACAGCACAGCCAACCGGTATGCCATCTTCTTCGTTTTTTCCGTAAGCATGTAATAAAGCAAGAACGAGAACAGGGCGAAGTCTTTTCCCTCCAGCTTCAAGAGAGTAAAGCATCGAAGATTTTAGTTCTTCTGGAATCTTCAATTCCTGAACATATGTAAATAAATACTCTTCAATGGCCTGTTTTCGTGTTGTTAAAAAATCCTGCAAATTACTTGTCACCAGCATCTGCCTCCTTCACCGAGAAAGGAGCCAGTTCACCGTCCTCTTTTAAAATGAAATCCATCTGC
Organism: Bacillus sp. FSL M7-0791; assembly: GCF_038627085.1. Taxonomy (NCBI): domain Bacteria; kingdom Bacillati; phylum Bacillota; class Bacilli; order Caryophanales; family Bacillaceae; genus Bacillus; species Bacillus sp. FSL M7-0791. Next base: position 2,182,832 of record NZ_CP152022.1, read on the forward strand.
TTTTCAACGTGCTGTAATTTTTCATGGCAAAGCTTTGAAAGTGTCATGCCTTCTTGGAAATAATGAATGGCTTGCTCAAGTGGTACATCTCCTTCTTCGAGCTTCCCAACGATCTCCTCAAGACCTTTCATCGCTTCTTCAAATGTCATTTGTTCTTCTTTTTGTTTATTTGATTCTGTCATGATGATTGCCCCTCCTTCTCAATAACCTCACAAATCAGACGTCCATCCTTCATGGTGATAGCCAATTGATCCTTCGTATCGACTTGGTTCACACTTTTAATCAGTTCATTGTCTTTATAGGCTAAACTGTAGCCTCTTTCCATCACTTGAAGTGGATTTAATGCATTTAGTTTACCAAGAACAGATTGGAACTGCGAATGAATTGTTTTCATTTGCACATTCATGCTGCGGATGAGCTGTTCTGTTTCATTGGTGTGGCGTTTTTTCGCCTGCAGCAGCTGCTCTTTTGGATGAAGCGGCTTCAGCCTGTATGTCTGGCGGTCTAGTTGACTGCGTTTTTGTTCAATTTGTCTCGTCAGCTGTTTTTGAAAACGGTCAAATACCAAATCGAATTGCTGCTCTTTTTGCTCCTGCAATCGTTTTGGAAAACGGAAGGCATAAGAGGATTGCAGCGCCACAAGACGGTCTTTCGCTTGTGATGTTCGGTTCTTCACGGCCCTTGTAAGCCGAATGTCGATGGATTTGATTCGTTCTATTAAATCGGCTGTGCTTGGAACAGCGAGCTCGGCTGCTCCTGTTGGTGTGGGTGCTCTCATGTCTGCAGTGAAATCACTGATCGTAAAGTCCGTTTCATGCCCCACTGCAGAAATGATTGGAATGTCTGATGCGAAGATTGCTCTTGCGACAGCTTCTTCATTAAAGGCCCAAAGTTCTTCGATCGAACCGCCTCCTCTTCCGACAATCAAGACATCACAGATCTGTTTTTCATTTGCTTCTTTGATCCGCTCTACGATTGAACGGACGGCATTTTCACCTTGGACAAGCGCCGGAAGCACAATGATTTTCGCCTGCTGATAACGCCGGTTAATCGTTGTGATGACATCTCGAACAGCCGCTCCTGTTGGGGATGTAATGACACCAACAACCTCTGGATATTCAGGAATTGGTTTTTTATAGCGCGCATCAAATAAGCCTTCACTTGCCAGCTTTTTCTTCAGCTCTTCATAAGCGAGATGAAGAGCACCAACACCATCAGGCTGCATTTCTTTTGCATATAATTGATAGTTGCCGCTTGGTTCATATACTTGAATCCCGCCGCGTACAAACACTTTCATTCCGCTTTTTGGTGAAAAAGGCAGCTTTGCTGCGGAACGCTGGAACATGACGGCTTGCATGCGTGCGTTTTCGTCTTTTAAGGTGAAGTACACATGACCTCTTGAATGAATCTTCACATTGGATAACTCACCTTTGATCCAAATATCTTCTAAATGCGGATCAACATCAAATTTTCTTTTTATGTATTTTGTAAGGGCTGTGACCGTCACAAAGGCTTTTTCACTCATGACGTATTCCTCCTCTTCAAAAACGCACATTCATCCACCGGCAGCATGCGGGTGGATGAATGGATAAAGCTTATGCTAATGTACGTTTTGCTGATTTAACCGTATTATGTGCAAGCATAGTAATCGTCATTGGACCGACTCCGCCAGGGACTGGTGTGATGTAAGAAGCTTTTTCTTTCGCTTCTTCAAAATCAACATCCCCAACAAGCTTCCCAGTATCTAAACGATTGACTCCTACATCGATGACAATTGCACCTTCTTTGATTTGGTCAGCTTTTATAAAGTTTGCTCGACCGACGGCAACAACTAAAATGTCCGCTTTTAATGTATGTTCTGAAATATTCGCCGTTCTTGAATGGCAGTAAGTAACCGTTGCATTTTCGTTTAACAGCAATTGTCCCACTGGTTTGCCGACAATATTGCTGCGCCCTACAACAACCACTTCTTTTCCAGAAAGACTAACACCCGTTTTGTTCAGTAATTCAACAATGCCTGCTGGTGTACAAGGTAGGAATGTATCTTCTCCAAGCAGCATTTTCCCGATATTTAATGGATGGAAACCATCTACATCTTTCTCAGGTGAAATACGTTCAATAACGGCTTTTTCAGAAATATGTTTTGGCAGTGGAAGTTGAACAAGAATCCCGTGGAATTGATCGTTCGCATTGTACTGATCAATCAGCTGAAGCAATTCTTCTTCTGTTAAAGAAGCATCTAAATGATCAAGCTGAAAGTGCATGCCCATTGCTTCTGCTGCTTTTTTCTTCCCGCGTACGTAAGAAAGTGAAGCCGGATCATCACCGATTAGAATAACGGCAAGACCAGGTGTGACTCCTTTTTGTTTTAGCTCTTCTACTTCTTTTGCTAATTGTTCACGTTTTTCTTTTGCTGTTTCTTTCCCATCGATGATTGTTGCTGTCATGTCGAATCCTCCTATTGCTGCTTTAGGTCGTTTTTAATGTTCGAAAGTACACCATTTACAAATTTCGGTGCTTTATCATCGCCGAATAATTTGGCGAGTTCAATCGCTTCATTCATTGAGACACTAACTGGGATGTCTTCTTGATACACCATCTCGTAGACAGACAGCCTTAAAATGGCTCTGTCTACGTTTGCAATACGATCGAGTTTCCAATTCACTAGATGCTGCGAGATCATGTCATCAAGCTTGTCCTTTTGTTCAAGCACACCGAAAACCAGTTCCTCGAAAAAAGGATCTGATTCTTGTTCATCCAGCGCATGTGTAATGGCCTCTTTCGGATCAATATTGCTCACATCAATTTGAAATAATGTTTGTAGCGCCTTTTCTCTTGCAGTTCTTCTTTTCATTATTTACTCCTTTAACCACTTTATCCGCTTGTCGTTAAGCCATACAGAGATCATAACATATTTTGACCGTGGTCGCACCAAGATCCATGCGAGCTGTGACGAAAAACGAATCAATCCACGCGTCACGTTATCAATATTCGGAAATTACTCAAAAATGGGCTTTAAAAAACCAAAGAGGCAATGCCTCCTTGGTTTCACTTGAACCCTTTTTTACATTTCTTGATCTACTTCAGCCTCAGGTGCTTTTGTTTCAAATTGAATGCCAACGACATGAATGTTAATTTCATTAATCGTTAAGGCAGTCATGTTCAAAAGGGTTTGACGGATATTTTCTTGTACAGCAGTGGATACCTTTGGAATGGATAGGCCAAATTCAACCACACAATACACATCGATTGTGATGCCTTCATCAGAGACATCTACTTTTACACCTTTACGGTGATTTTTCTTACCAAAGCGTTCTGCTACATCAGCAGCGAAATTGCCGCGCATTTCGGCAATGCCTTCGACTTCTGAAGCGGCGATCCCAGCAATGACTTCAATCACTTCTGGTGCAATTTGCACTTTTCCCAATTGATCTTCATCAAGGTTCATTTCAAGCAAATTGTTTTCTGACACGATCATTCACCTCCGAAAGCTGTGATTATTTCATGATTTGGTATGTTTCTAAAAACTTCGTATTAAAGTTACCGCTCACAAATGTTTCATGCTCGAGCAATCTAAGGTGGAATGGAATCGTTGTGTAGACTCCTTCAATGACGAATTCTTGAAGCGCACGTTTCATTTTCGCAATCGCTTCTTCTCTTGTCTTACCATATGTGATCACTTTTGCAATCATGCTGTCATAATATGGCGGAATCACATAGCCCGGATAAGCGGCAGAATCAACACGTACACCTAAACCGCCTGGCGGAAGATACATTTTAATTTCACCGGCTGAAGGCATGAAGTTTTTCTCTGGGTTCTCTGCATTGATGCGGCATTCGATCGCCCAGCCTTCATATACGACATCCTCTTGTGTAAGAGAAAGCTTCTCACCTGATGCAACCTTGATCTGTTCTTTGATCAAGTCTACACCTGTGACCATTTCTGTCACAGGATGCTCTACTTGAATACGAGTATTCATTTCCATGAAGTAGAACTTCTCTTCATTATAATCATAAATGAATTCGACTGTTCCAGCACCTGTGTATTCAACAGCTTCTGCTGCTTTTACAGCTGCTTCACCCATTTGCTCACGGATGTCTGCATTTAGTGCTGGTGATGGCGTTTCTTCAAGAAGCTTTTGCATTCTTCTTTGGATCGAGCAATCACGCTCTCCTAAATGAATCGTATTGCCATGCTGATCTGCAAGCACTTGAATTTCCACATGTCTAAAGTCTTCAATGAACTTTTCTAAATAGACACCAGGGTTCCCAAAGTTTTGCGCCGCTTCCTGCTGCGTGATGGTGACTCCGTTAATAAGCTCTTCTTCTGTACGAGCCACACGGATCCCTTTACCGCCTCCGCCTGCAGTTGCTTTAATAATCACAGGATACCCAATACTTGCTGCTGTTGAAACAGCATCATCAAGATCTTTTACAATTCCTTGAGAACCAGGGACGATCGGAACGCCTGCATTCTTCATTGTTTCTCGCGCGACATCTTTCGTTCCCATTTTGGAAATCGCTGACGCAGTTGGTCCAACAAAGATTACATTACATTCCTCGCAAAGCTCTGCAAAGTCTGCATTTTCTGCTAAAAAGCCGTATCCTGGATGGATGGCATCTGTCCCTGTTAATTTTGCTACGCTGACAATATTCGTGACATTTAAATAACTATCTTTAGAAGCAGTCGGTCCGATGCAATATGCTTCATCAGCCATTTGTACATGCAGCGCATCGCGATCCGCTTCAGAAAATACCGCAACAGTTTCAATTCCAAGCTCTTTACAAGCGCGGATAATTCTAACTGCGATTTCTCCTCTGTTTGCAATTAATAGCTTTTTAATCATGATCGTACTCCTTACTCTGCTTTCACTAGAAAGAGGGGTTGTCCGAATTCTACAAGCTGACCGTTTTCAGCTAATACTTCGACGATTTCACCTTTTACTTCTGCTTCGATTTCATTAAACAGTTTCATCGCTTCCACGATACATACAACAGTGTTTTCCTTCACCTTGGAACCTGCTGTCACGTATGGATCTGCTTCTGGTGAAGAGGAAGCATAAAATGTGCCAACCATTGGGGATGTGATTTTATGCAGATTTTCAGACGCAGCTGCCTCTTGTGCAGGGGCTTCGGTCTGAGCTGGAGCTTGTGCTTTAGGAGCTTGTTGAGCTGGAGCTGCTTGGACTGGAGCCACTGGTGCTGGTGCCGCAACTTGCTGAACGACTTCTTTATTTTTCTTCAGTTTGATTTTTGCACCTTCGTTTTCGTACGTAAACTCATCGATAGTAGAGTCGTCAATTAATTTAATCAGTTCATGAATTTCTTCGATTTTTAACATGGATTTGCACCCCTATGTATGGATTTATCTTTTTATTATAGGCTAGTACTAAAAGTACATACTATAACCATCTTACAGGAGGATTTCGATGAATTCAACTACTATTGTGGTGAAGCGCCTCGCATAAGCACCTTGGAGAGGGCGTCAAGCCGCATCAAAAAACGCCCTTTTCCGCAAAGGGCGCCAGTTCATTTTTTATTGATTAGTGGGCTCAAAAGTGACAGCTACGTTATCAAGACCTCTCATTTCTTTTGTGACCATATCAATAATATCGGCCGCTTGAGATTTTGATTTTTTATCAGAACGAACCGTGATGCTCACTTTATCCCCTTCAGCACTTACGAGCGCATCTTTATAGCCTTTTGTTTTGATCAATGTCTCAAGCTGACGCTCAGTTCCTTCTGCTTCACTGAGCGCTGTCATTTGATCGTATGCTTCACTTTTTTCTTGTGCTGTTGCATCGTCACTGGAGACAATTTCGTTGTATTCTTCGCGCTGCTTGCTTCGTTTATCTTCAAGCTCTAGTCTGTATGTTGTAAAAAGCTCATCGTCTGTTTGCTCTGACACAGCCTTTCCTTCTTCACCGCTTGTTTCGATATCCTCTTGTTTGCCGTTTGTTTCTTTGTCAGTGGATTTCTTATCAGCGCCTTTTTCCATGCCTTTGTCCGTCCCTTTTTCTGTTTCAACTTTTTTCTCTTCAGTGCCTTTTGATTTCGTATCTTCTACTGTCACTGCATTTTCACCCTGTGGAGACATGATATAGTACACACTTAATACGACAACTAAACTTAGCATCGTTAATAGCCAAACCGTTTGTTTTTTTAACATCATTCCGAATCCTCCTTGATTTTTTTAGGGGCAACAGCCACTCTATGGCTCGGTACATCAAGCACTCGTGTAACCGCTTCAATGATGGTTTTCTTTATTTGAACGTTGTCTACTCCTTGAGCTACAACGAGGACACCTCGGATTTCTGGTTTTTTCGTTTGAACAACGACTGGTGTTTCTTCATTGCCATTTTTGATGATGACGACTTCTTCTTCTTTTGTTTGATCGGTGACACTTCGCACGCCGCCTTCTTTATCTGTTTCCTCGGTCGTTGTACTTTTATTGGATTTGTTTTTTTCAAACACTTTTAAAGACGTTGCATCTACATTGACTACAATGGATACATCCTCAACGCCGATGATGGTCTCTAAAATTTCTTTCAGCTGATTTTCGTATTCTTGCTCCACATCCTCAATTGAATTTTTTGGTTTACCTGAGGATGCCGGTTTGAATACCTCCTGCTCTTCTGAGGATGTTTTTTTAGAAGCAGGAACAGCAGCTTGTTGTTTGCTTGATGGCGGTGACAAGATCTGACTGACTAACATGAAAGATACGCCGATAATGAATACAAGCAGCAAGTAATGGTGCTTCGTTAATTTGGGTTTCCCTTCACCTTTTTCAGGCGGCTGGAAGAATGATTTCAGCTTTTGTTTCCAGTCCTTGTTATTCATGATCTGCTGCGTCACCTCCCTCAATGTTCAGCGCGATGTGCTCAGGACTCGTATTCCAAACATCAGCAAGTGTCTCTTTCACCCTCGTGATCTCTTTGCTAGAAGATCCAGCGCTTTCCTCCTTTTGCTTGGAGAGATCAATGTCCACCTTTGCCACCGTTTCTACAGCATCACCTGTGAGCGGGGAAAGAACTGCTTTGATGCGAAATTGATCCGCCTCCATATTCTGATCCAGATGCTCCTCATCAGCCAGCACTTCTACGTGTTTCATTACATAGCTCTCCTTCTCCAGTGGCTCCTTTGCGCTTTTTTCTAGTTGGACAGCCATTTGCTTTAAAATATATGCACGCTGAGAGGCTTGTATTTCTTTTTTTTCTAAATTCATCTGATTTTTTATTTCTTCTGACTGCGCTTCTTCCTTCCCTTTCATCAATTCTGAAAAAATTTGATCAGGATCTGCTCGAAATAAAGCAAAAATCGGATTGAGCATCACCACGATGAGCAGCAGGCTGACGACCATTTTTGCATACTTTTGCATGCTCGAATTGGGAAGCAGAAGATCAATAACAATCGCAAATAAGATAAAAAGAATAATACTTGTGATCCATTCCGTGAGAAAACTCAAAAGGTGTCCCCTCCTTACTTCATCATCATGGTCAGGTTACCCGCAGTGATGATGACGGTAATGCTTAAAAAGAACATGAGCGACACTACAGCAAGTGCGGCAAATATATACAGCACACTTTTTGAAATGACATCAAGACAGCTGATGATGGGTCCGCCCCCTAACGGCTGAAGGATGGCAGCAGCAAGCTTATAGATAAGGGCTAACGAAAGCACTTTAATCGCCGGGAAAGCGGCAATTGAAATCAAAATGGCGACCCCAACTAGTCCGACTGTATTTTTGAGTAAAACAGAGGCGCTGATCACGGTATCGGTCGCATCTGTAAACATTCTGCCTAGGACAGGGATGAAGTTTCCGGTAATGAATTTGGCTGTACGCAGAGCGATTCCATCCGTAACGGCCGCAGATGCACCCTGAACGGAAATGACGCCGAGAAAAACGGTTAAAAAAACGGCAAGCCCTCCAATTGCCACATTTCTTAACAGCTGGGCAAGCTGGGTGACCTTGTATTGTTCGGTCAGCGTACTGATAATGCTCAATATTGCAGATAAAAAGATGAGCGGGAGAACGACATACTGAATGAAAACACCGCTCGTGTTCATTAAAAATATAATAACGGGATGAAAGAATCCGGCTGAGACAAGCCCGCCTGATGAAGCAATAAGCGCTAGTAAAAGAGGAATAAGAGCAAGAATAAAACTGGTCATCGTTTGAATGGCTTCTGTAGCATAGGAAATCGCCACATGAAAGCTGTTAAGTGCAATAATAATCAGCACCATATAAACAAGAGCATATGCGACTTTGCTGACGGTGCTTTGTTCAAAGGCATTTTGTAAAAGCTGCAAAAGCGAACAAAAGATGGTGAGTAAAATCAGAGTACCTAGAAGCTTTCCGTTTGCAATGACCTCGTGAAACAGATAATGTACAAAGGCTTTCAGCCATGTTTGGGGAGACAGCTCTTTATCGCCGTCAATCATTTCCTTCACTGTGCCCTTTTGGCTTTCTGGCAAAAAGCCGCCATACTCGTCCAAAATGGTTTCCCAAAAGTCACTGATGGAATGAAGCTCAAGTGCATCAGCCTGTCCATTCGCCACTTCCTGTGCTGCTGGCTGTTCATTAGATAAAGGTTCTTTTTCTTCTGCCCCTGCATGCGGAGCAATCAGCCAAAAGAAAAGCATCAATCCCATTACAGCGGTCACCCGTTTCATTGTCATCACCTCTTTTCATTTACGTCATGGACGGGATCATTCCTAAGATCGTCTCAATGATGACTGTTAAAATCGGGACTGCCATCACCAAGATGAGAATCTTGCCGCCTAGCTCTATTTTGGATGCAATGGCGCCTTGTCCAGCATCCTTCGTCAGCTGAGCGCCAAATTCCGCAATATAGGCAATGCCAATAATCTTCAATATGGTTTCAACATACTTCATATTGACGCCGGCACTTGCTGCAATTTTTTCAATCATCGAGATAATGGCATAGATTTGATCAATTAAATAAAGAAAAATGACACATCCGGTAAAAACAACAAGCATAAAGGCGAAGGTTGGCTTTTGTTCTTTGACGATTAATGCTAAAAAAGTAGCGATTAAACCAAGTCCAACAATTTGTATGATTTCGATTTGTAAGCCCTCCCCTATCCTTGAAATAGAAATACGGCTTTAATCTTTTTAAACAAATCGTCTACAATGGTTGCCACCATAAACAAAATGTAGATAAACCCAAGCAGCGTCACCCACTGAGCGTACTCTTTCTTCCCCATTTGGTCTAAAATCGTATGGAGAAAGGCCACGACGATGCCTACTCCGGCAATTTGAAAAATGACGTTTACATCAACGCCCATGCTCTCGACTCCCTTCCTCTCACATCAATAAAAGAATCAGTAGTAATCCGCTTAAAAATCCGAGGCTTCTGACCATTTTTTCATTTTTCGCTTGGGCGATTTCAGCTTCTTTCTCCTCTGATTCCAAATGGCCTAAAGCAAGCTTGATATACTTTTGCTGAGAAGTGACATCATGCTGGCCAAGTGTTTCTCCAAAGTGCTTCAACGCCTCATATTCGCCTTTTTTCAATACGGTTTTTTTCCAAACATCTTCAAGACTTTCGTTCCATGCATGGCGTGCAGAAAAGGTCCCCACTTTCAGCTTTTCTGCAAATTGTTCAAACAGCTGATTCACAGGTGGACCTACCTGTGCTGCAATTTGCTCTGCCGCCCGTGCTAAAGGGGTTTGACCATACATAATTTCAGCTTCAAGAGACTGGAGAGCAAACCGAAGCTGCCGAATTTGTTTAGGTCTGTCGCTATATCGTTTGGCAAAATCGAATCCTCCCCAAGTCGTGGCCGCGACAATGAAAATAGCGCCAATGAGCTTTAACATACGTCCACTCCCCGCCTCCATTTCATCTCTTGGCCGTCCCCGCCGTACATCCGCCCGATCGTGCCAGGCCCATTGTTTCGATTTAATTCAACATATCGTTCAAACACACGAAGCTCCCATAACGGTTTAAAAGAAGGCCGTTTATATACATCTTCAAGTGAATATCCATGAGCTGAGACGATGATGTTGACTCCGGCATGAATCGCTTCTAAAAGTGCCTCGACATCCTCACTTTTTCCGATTTCATCGACAATCATGACCTCTGGGCTCATAGACCGAATCATCATCATCAATCCTTCAGCCTTTGGACATGCATCGAGTACATCAATCCGGTGGCCAAAATGGTGCTGCGGCACTCCTCTGATACATCCGGCGATTTCAGAACGCTCATCAATAATGCCTGTTTTTCTAGGAGGAATGGTTTTTGTGCCTGTACTAGCAAGACGTGCTATATCCCGGAGCAATGTGGTTTTCCCCGTTTGCGGGGGACCGATGATGAGTGTATTGTGCCAATGCTCTTCATATAAATAAGGAAGAAAAGGAAGCGCAATCCCGATTTTTTCTTTGGCAATGCGGATATTAAATGAAGAGATATCTCTTAACCCTTTGACAAATCCGTTTTCAACGATCACCTTTCCAGCAAGTCCTACCCGGTGTCCGCCAGTTATCGTGATATAGCCCTGTTTTAGCTCTTCCTCAAGTGTGTACATGCTGTAATTGCTCAGCCTGCCTAATAGCTGAGACGCATCTTCCCAGGTGGTGCGATAAGAAAGGAAACGTGGTTTTCCTCCCTGCATTAATTCAATAGGACGATCCGTGCGAATGCGGATTTCTTCTATTTGCGCCCATTCTGCCTCTTTCAGCAGCCTGAGTTCTTGTCCAATCGAGTGCGGGAGAATATCCAACAAACTCCGCAACGAATTCCCCTCCTTTTTTTCTTCTCTAAAATGTATGATGTGAGCCGTTAATTATGCCAAGCCGTTTCACTTATAGATCCCAACAAGAATAAACACGACACCAATGAAAATGAACACGAGCTTTGCATAGGATAGCTGCCCGGCAATTTGATAGATTCCAATCGTCATCGTGATAATAAAAATGAGCGGCCCGATGATTGCCAATATACTATTGATGACTACCGCTTTCCGTACATCATTGGTGATTAAAATAAGGATGGCTGCCGTCAGTTCAATGGCGGCGGATAAGAATCTCATGCCTGCCATTGCAGCGACTGACGGGTGTAGACCTGGGAGAAATTGTTTCATATAGAACCTCCAGCTTTTTTTACACTATATGCTTGACCAGCTGGAAGTAGTCTTGTTTTTCAAGAAGAAAGAGAGATGAATGAGAGAATAGAGAAGGCCTGCCTTGAGGAGTCATTTTTCCAATAAAAAAAGACTGTAAACACGAGGTTTACAGTCTTTTTTCGTTCATTACGCTCTTGAAACGTATGAGCCGTCAGATGTATTAATCACTAGTTTATCTCCTTGGTTCACAAAGAAAGGAACGTTGACGATTAAACCAGTTTCAGTTTTTGCAGGTTTTGAGCCGCCTGATGTTGTGTCACCTTTAATACCAGGCTCTGTTTCTACTACTTCTAGTTCTACTGTGTTTGGAAGTTCTACTCCAAGAGTTTCAGCACCGTACATCACGATTTGAACAGACATATTTTCAAGCAAATATTTCAGCTCATCTTTAATTTGTGCTTCACTTAGTTCAAGCTGCTCATAAGAACTTGTATCCATGAAGACATGCTGATCGCCATTTGCATACAAGTATTGCATTGTTTTTGTTTCGATTTGTGCTTTCGCTACTTTTTCGCCTGCGCGGAATGTTTTTTCTTGAATGGCACCTGTACGCAGGTTACGGAGTTTCGAACGAACAAACGCTGCGCCTTTCCCTGGTTTTACGTGCTGAAAATCCACTACTCGCCAAATACCGCCGTCCACTTCAATTGTCAGGCCAGTACGAAAATCGTTTACTGAAATCATTTTGTCATCCTCCTACATTTCACCATCATAATATGATAAGTTCTTTCGGTGAGTGGGTCAATCGTTTATTGCCGTCAGCTGTCAGGACAATATCATCCTCAATTCTCACGCCGCCGACATCTGGCAAGTAAATCCCCGGCTCAACTGTGACGACCATTCCCTCTTCTAAGACGACCTCTGATCGTGAGGAAAGGCCTGGCGCTTCATGTACTTCCATACCTAGCCCGTGCCCGGTTGAATGCCCGAAGTATTGACCATAGCCATACTTTTCAATGATGTCTCGTGTGATGCGATCAGCTTCTTTTCCTGTTAAGCCTGGCTTGATTCTATCCACACCAGCGTTTTCTGCTTCTAATACGATATGATAAATTTCCTTTAGCTTGTCGCTTGGTGTTCCGACAGCAATCGTTCTTGTCATATCAGAACAATAGCCTTTATAGTAAGCACCAAAATCGAGTGTCACTAAATCACCAGATTCAATCACCTTTTCACTCGCTCTTCCGTGAGGCAGGCTTGAACGAACACCTGAGGCAACTATCATATCGAATGAAGATCCTTCAGCACCTTCTTTTCTCATGAAAAATTCAAGCTCGTTCATGACAGCAATTTCCGTCAGGCCCGGCTTGATGTAAGTGAGAATATGATCAAAGGCGTGATCTGCAATCTTCGCAGCTTCCTCTAATATCTTAATCTCTTCACTAGACTTAATCAAGCGCAACTTTTCAACTGATTCAGAGACTGGAACAAGCTCTATACCGCCTGCTTTGGCTGCGTACTGCTGATATGTGGCAAATGTCATATGGTTTTGTTCGAACCCAAGGCGTTTCACTCCAAATTCCTTTGCCGTTTGAGCAGCCGTTTCCACAATGTTTCCTTTATGTTCAATGATGTCATAGCCTTTGACTTGATCCTTCGCTTGCTCTGTATAGCGGAAGTCCGTGATAAAAGCTGCCCGGTCCTTTGAAACGACAGCAAGACCGGCTGATCCGGTAAAGCTGGTCATATACTGTAAATTAAAACTGCTCGTAATGACAAGGCCATCGATCTCTAATTCACTTAATAGTGCTCTTAGTTTTTCAAGTTTCATGATACTGCTCCCCCTTCACTGACTAAATAACGAATCGCCAATTTATACCCTTCTAAGCCAAGCCCAACGATTTGTCCTTGGCATACAGGAGCAAGTACAGAATGATGGCGGAATTCCTCTCTCTTATGAACATTTGTGATATGTACTTCAATGACTGATAAAGAAATACTTGCAATGGCATCTCTCAGCGCATAGCTGTAGTGGGTAAATGCACCCGGGTTAAATACGACACCATCGTATTGATCTTCTGCTTCATGGAGCGCATCAATCAAATCCCCTTCGTGATTTGATTGAAAGAACGTTAATTGGATGTTTGCTCGTTCTGCGAACTGGAACAAATCCGTCTCTAAATCTGTCAGCGTCTTACTTCCATAAACAGCAGGCTCTCTTTTGCCAAGCCTATTTAAATTGGGTCCATTCAGTACAAGAAAATGAGGCATATGACCACTCCTTCACCCTAATTCAATCTATATCGAGATCTGTTTCTTTTTCCTTAGAAACCTTTCGTTTCCAAAAATATTTTATCATATGAATAGGCGATTTACACTTTATTCTGTCTTTTTCCCGAGTGCCCTCGCAAGCTTTTGACTCGTCAATTCATTATATTCAAACGAAATGCTGTACCCGACAAACATGCCATATAAAATATATAGGCAAAATGTCGTGACAACGGTGCTTTGCTGCAACTCTTGTACTTGCTTTACATCTGGGAAAATGGGATTAAATACGTAAAAAACGAGCAGCCATAAAAGCCCGCCATATACTAAACCCATCCAAAAGCCTTTGATCCTTTTTAAAAGCCCAAAATAAATAAAGGCGGCTCCAATCGATAAAACTCCTAACAGCACAATACTGATAAAAGTACCAAGTCCTCCCTTTTTCCATTCTCCAAGCACAAATGGCTGAAGCAGCATATTGGGACTCACCTCTGAAAAATGAAACACATGGGTCAGAAACCCGATAAAGCCCCAAAAAACACCGCCGACAAAGCCTGTAGCAGCCGCTCTTGCCACAAGTGATGTCGTTTGCACGGACTGATTTTTTTCTTCTTGGTTTTTCTTTTCATCACGTTTCATTTGTGAACACCTCCAGCAAGTAGTATGTCCAAAATGTCATGAAAAAAAAGGATTTCCATGCGTGAGTGTAAAATTTTTAAAACAGGGTATACTGGCTAAAAAGAGGTAGATAGAATTCTAGTAGATAATCGACCTGTGCGCTAGTGATTTCCCCTCATTTCCTGTACAATAAAGGTATAAGGAAATGCATGTAAATTACAGGAAACAGGCAGGTTGATGAAATATGTCCAATCAAACAAAACCTCCAGCTTATGGAGGGCAGGCAGTTGTCGAAGGTGTCATGTTCGGAGGTAAGAAGAACTATGTGACAGCGATTCGGCGAAAGGACCAGTCCATTGAGTTTTTGAAGCTTCCCCGGACCTCCAATAAACGAACCGCCTTTCTCAAGAAAATCCCCTTTGTCAGGGGTGTTGCTGCACTTGTTGAAGCAAGCGCAAACGGCAGTAAGCACTTAAACTTCTCCAGTGAGCGATATGACTTAGATCCTTCTGAAGATCATACTCTTGAAAAAGAACAAAAAAGCTCGAAATTATCCATGATCTTCGGCATTGCTGTGATCGGAGTTCTCTCTCTACTCTTTAGTAAATTTGTCTTTACCCTGGTACCTGTCTTTTTAGCAGAGCTTGTGCGTCCCATCTTTTCAGGGAATTTCGCACAAATCGCAGTGGAAACATTCTTCAAATTGGTCCTTTTATTAGGCTATATTTACTTTATTTCCATGACCCCTTTAATTAAAAGAGTATTTCAATATCATGGGGCAGAACATAAAGTCATAAACTGCTATGAACAGAACCTTGACATCACAGTGGAAAATGTCCAAAAGCAATCTCGTCTGCATTATCGATGCGGCAGCAGCTTTATTTTATTCACTGTCATTGTCGGGATGTTCGTCTATTTACTCGTACCGACAGATCCTTTATGGGTGAGAGTTCTGAACCGCTTGGCACTTATTCCGGTTGTTCTGGGCATTTCATTTGAAGTGCTTCAATTCACGAACAAACTCCGAGAAGTGCCTGTGCTTAAAGTGCTTGGCTATCCTGGCCTTTGGCTGCAATTGCTCACAACAAAAGAACCTTCTGACGATCAAGTCGAGGTAGCCATTGCAAGTTTTAATGAACTTCTTCGTTTAGAGGAAGTATCTCTGAAACAAGCGTCAGATTCTGCTCATCAAGTGATCTAACTTATAAATCCGGTAAATTCCTTCGGAGGTGGACAGTTATGAATCGCCGAGTACATCCTGCTTTTACCATTATTTTCGCTTTAGGTGTTTTGGGATTTGTGTACTTACTCACAACGAACCCAGGCAGACTTTTTACCATGCTGCTGTCTGTTGTGATCATTGGAGCGGTTTTGTTTTTCCTATTTAGATGGCTGATGAATCGAAGAACTGGAACAGAGGGCAATCTTTATCGTAAAGCAGTCAAACAATCAAAACGTCGCTACCAGCAGCCTAAACCAAAAACGAAAAGCCAGATGAAAAATCGGGTCACTCATTTGCGAAGCGTGCCGACTGACCACAAGGCTAAGCCCGTCCTTCTCAAAAAGAAAAGCCAAACACATTTGACTGTGATTGAAGGCAAGAAAAACAAAAAGAAGAATCGCGCCTTATTTTAAAATGTCCAGCTTTTTAAAAATTGCTCGGCCTTCTGTCTGCCTAGATCGACGAGCGCCTTTTTCTTTTCTGTCATGAGTTGAAAATCAGTGGCAATGACGTGTTCTACAGGAATAAAAATAATATGACGTTCGTGTTTTGTGGCGATATGTCTTTCGTCATGAGCACCACGCATCGTTTCAAAAAGAGCGCCAAACAGTTCAAACGCATTGCGGATGGAGTGTTGAGGGCGTTCTTTTTCGTTTGGCGTTAATGTGACACCGACGAACGGTCTTTTTTTCTCTTCAGCAAACAGCCAAATTGGAAAATTGCTCAGCACTCCTCCATCTACAATGGTACAAATGCCTTTTGATGACTTCAGTTTGACAGGTTCGAAAAAATACGGCAGGCTGCAGCTCATTCGAATGGCCCTCGCAACGGAAAACCGCTCTGGATTTAAGCCATATGAAGGAAGGTCGTCTGGCAGAACAAGGATTTTTCCATTCGTTAAATCGGACGCAACGATTTTCAGTGAATCTTTTTTGAGGTCTCCAAACACGGTGACCCCCTTTCGTTTTAGCACATCAGTCAGCCATTTTTCCAGCCGGTCTCCTTTATAAAGACCGAGACGCCAGTAAATGGATACCCACCTGAGCATTTTAAAGGGGATGAATTGACATCTCCTATCAAGCAATTGATGCTCATCCATTTCATCTAAAAGCGTGCGAATTTCCTGGCTTGTAAAACCTGCTGCGATGAGTGAAGCAATGATTGCTCCAGCACTTGTACCAGCAAGACGGACAAATTGAAATCCTCTCGCTTCAAGCGCTTCATAGGCACCTGCAAGCGCTGCCCCCTTAATGCCTCCACCTGAGAACACACCATCTATCTTCATCAAGGAGCCCCCTTTGATTTCACGCTAATAATAGTGTAGGAGCTTTTGCTTTCAATTAGAACTTTAATCAAAAAGGACACCCATGCTGAGGGTGTCCTTTTTGATTAAGATTCTTGATTTGTTTGTTCGTTTTTCTTTTGAATCGCTTTCAGCTGAACAGATCGCTCATCGTTTTCTTCAAAAAATTGAACGAGATCGCCGATGCGGTCAATACTGTTCCAGCTGAGATGATGTTCAATGCCTTCTACATCATCATAAATTTTCTCTTCATCTACACCAATGATTCTTAAAAATTGCTCTAGCAGTTCATGTCTGTATACGAGACGTTTTCCAATTTTTTTGCCTTTCGGGGTTAAAATTAGACCACGATACTTCTCATAAATGAGGTATTCATCTTTATCTAGCTTCTGAACCATTTTTGTTACAGAGGAGGGATGGACAGCGAGTGCTTCTGCAATATCAGAGACTCTGGCATATCCTTTATCTTCTATCAGCATATAAATTTGTTCAATGTAATCTTCCATACTAGGTGTAGTCATAAAACCCCTCCATAATGCACCTTTACTTAATAATCAACCCAATTCTACACCATCGTTCATTAAAAAACAAGGAGTGTCCTTCGGCTTAACGCTTGTAATTCCAATCATCTGAGGCATATTTCGTTTTTGCGAGATGATGGACAAACGCTAATTCTTCATCTGTCAGCTCATAAGGTTCAAGCTCAATATTTAATCCTTTTTCAAACCCTCTTTTAAACGCAGCACGCGCATCGTCTATTGTACATGTTCGGTTTGAGATTTCATTGATGGCAACCGCTTTGTTTTTAAAGCTTCGCTGCATCCGCTCTCTCACCCGGTCGTTTGGATAAAGGAACAAATCGAACAATTTGTCCTCATCAAGGTCAATTAAAATAGATCCATGCTGGAGAATGACACCTTTTTGTCTCGTCTGAGCACTGCCCGCTACCTTTCTGCCTTCTACAACAAGCTCGTACCAAGAAGGGGCATCAAAGCATACAGATGATCTTGGGTTCTTTAAGCTTTCCTTTTCTTTATCTGTTCGAGGAATGGCAAAATACGCATCGAGTCCCAGCTCTTTAAAGCCCTCTAAAATGCCTTCTGAAATAACGCGGTACGCCTCTGTCACCGTCGCTGGCATTTCTGGATGTTCCTCTGACACAATCACGCTGTAGGTCAGCTCCTGGTCATGAAGTACTCCCCGTCCTCCGGTTGGTCTGCGGACAAATCCAAGACCATATCGCTTGACGGCTTCTAGGTTGATTTCTTTTTCAACGTTCTGAAAATACCCAACAGATAATGTCGCCGGATTCCATCCATAAAAGCGGATAACAGGCGGAATGAGCTTCTCGCTATGCCAATAAAGCAAGGCTTCGTCCATTGCCATGTTAAAGGCAGGGTCTTGGTTTCCTGAATCAATGAAACACCATTTCTCTTTTTGCATATAAAATCCCTTCTCTTTTACGTAGTCAATGTTAGATGATGGTGGTGACCACCGGTTTTCTCTCTTCATCAGTCTATCAAATAGGGACGGAATTGAAAATAATTCTTACCATTTATGATGACAAGTTTCTTATGCTTTACTATAATAGTATTTGTCTAAAACGTACCATCAGACAGGCTACTGTGCTGATGCTCAAGAAGGAGTCGAGTTGTATTGTCAATATTCAACTATATCGTCCTCTCACTTTGTGGACTTTTCGTTCTTTATTCCATCGGCAGCTACATTTATCAGCAGCGCATTATGAAAACGCTGACGGAAGAAGAATTTATTAAAGGTTACCGCAAAGCCCAGCTCATTGATGTGAGAGAGCCAAATGAGTTTGAAGGCGGACATATTTTAGGGGCAAGAAATATCCCCCTTTCCCAACTAAAGCAGCGCAAAAATGAAATACGTCCTGACAAGCCTGTTTATCTCTATTGTCAAAATAATTTTAGAAGCGGAAAAGCAGCCCAAACTTTACGTAAAAACGGCTGCCGTGAGATTTATAATTTAAAAGGCGGCTTTAAAAAATGGGGCGGCCGCATTAAAACGAAGAACTAACTAAAAAGACTCTGGGAGCATGATTCCCCCTGAGTCTTTTTTCTTTATTTTCTTTCAAAAACGAGAACTGGATTCCGTGCGGCCTTTGTTTCATCCATACGTTTCACGACCGTTGTATGCGGCGCTTCCTGCACCACTTCAGGATTCTCTTCTGCTTCTTTCGCTATCTGAATCATTGCTTCGATGAATGCATCAAGTGTTTCTTTTGATTCTGTTTCAGTCGGTTCAATCATGATACATTCCTCTACATTGAGCGGGAAGTAGATCGTTGGCGGATGGTAGCCGAAATCAAGTAATCGTTTGGCAATATCCAGTGTCCGCACACCTAATTTTTTCTGACGTTTACCTGAAAGGACAAATTCATGCTTACAGTGACGATCAAACGGCAAATCATAATGAGCACTTAAGCGGCGCATCATATAGTTCGCATTTAACACGGCATTATCGGTTACAGCCTTTAAGCCGTCTGGCCCCATAGAGCGGATGTACGCATAAGCTCTGACGTTAATGCCAAAGTTGCCATAGAATGGCTTCACGCGCCCAATTGATTCTGGACGGTCATGATCAAAGTAAAAACGGCCTTCCTTCTTCACAAGCACCGGCTTTGGCAAATAAGGAATTAATTCCTTTTTAACGCCAACAGGACCTGAGCCAGGACCTCCGCCTCCGTGCGGGCCTGTAAAGGTTTTGTGAAGATTTAAGTGGACAACGTCAAATCCCATATCTCCTGGTCTTGCTCTGCTTAAAACAGCGTTCAAGTTGGCTCCATCATAATAAAGCTTACCGCCAGCTTCATGAACGATTTCAGCCATTTCTAAAATATTTTCTTCAAAGAGGCCTAGTGTATTCGGGTTTGTAAGCATTAAAGCAGCTGTTTCTTCATTAACAACGCGGCGTAAATCTTCTAAATCAACAAGCCCATTTTCGTCAGATGCGACGGTAATGGTTTCAAATCCAGCGACTGTCGCGGATGCCGGGTTCGTTCCATGAGCAGAATCAGGCACAATGACTTTTGTACGCTGATGATCTCCCCTTGCTTCATGATACGCACGGATCATCATGAGTCCCGTCCACTCGCCGTGTGCTCCTGCCGCAGGCTGTAATGTCACAGCGTCCATTCCCGTAATTTCTTCAAGATGTTCACCTAGATCGTATAGTAATTCTAATGCACCTTGCACAGTGTCTGCCTCTTGTAGCGGATGAACCTGCGAGAACCCTGCAAGGCGTGCAACCTTTTCATTAATCTTTGGATTATATTTCATCGTGCATGAGCCAAGAGGATAAAATCCGGAATCAACCCCATGATTGCGTCTTGATAATGCTGTATAATGACGCATAATATCAAGCTCAGATACTTCAGGAAGCTCAGCATCCTCATCACGGATGTACGTCTCATCAAATAAAGACGGGATCTCCTGTTCAGGTACATCTAAATCAGGCAGGCTGTACCCTATTCTTCCTTCTTTAGATAATTCAAAAATAAGCGGCTGATCTTGTTTATTCATGGCGATCCCCCAATTCCTTGATAAACGTATCAATTTCTTCTTTTGTTCTTAGCTCTGTCACGGCTACAAGCATGTGCTGCTGAAGCTCTGGGTAGTCTAGCCCCAAGTCGTAGCCGCCGATGATTCCTTTTTCAAGCAATCGTTTATTGGCTTCTTTCACAGGCTCCTGTAACTTGATCACAAATTCATTAAAATGAGCCCCTTCTACATCCGCCTGCAGTCCATATTTTTCTGCCTGCGTTTTGGCATAATGGGCTTTTTGCACGTTTTGATAGGCGATATCTTTTATGCCTGTTTTCCCTAGTGCCGTCATGGCAACAGAAGCAGCTAATGCATTTAATGCTTGGTTTGAGCAAATATTTGACGTCGCTTTATCTCTTCGAATATGCTGCTCACGCGCTTGAAGGGTCAGAACAAATCCACGAACACCATTTTCATCTTCTGTCTGCCCGACTAAACGACCTGGCACTTTTCTCATCAACTTTTTCGTCACAGCAAAATATCCGCAGTGAGGTCCGCCAAATGCAGCCGGGATGCCAAACGGCTGCGCATCACCAACGACAATATCTGCCCCGAGTTTTCCAGGCGGCGTCAATAGTCCGAGTGCGAGGGGATTGCTAGAGACAATGAATAGGCTTTTTCCTTTATGTGCAATAGGTTCAATGTCTTTTAACGGCTCGACTACACCAAAAAAGTTTGGATATTGCACGAGAACTGCTGCTGTATCATCGCAGACCGCTTTTTCCAATGCAGCTAGATCTGTCTGCCCTTTTTTCGCAGGCACTTCAATAACTTCAATGTTTTGTCCTTTGGCGTATGTTTTCAGCACCGCTCTTGATTCAGGGTGAACCGTTTCAGAAACAACCACTTTTTTCTTCTTTGTGTGTCCCGCAGCGAGCATTGCCGCTTCAGCCAGTGCCGTCCCGCCATCATACATCGAGGAGTTGGCAAGGTCCATACCAGTCAGCTCAGCAATCATTGTTTGAAATTCAAAGATCGCTTGCAATTCACCTTGCGAAATTTCCGGCTGATAAGGTGTATACGCTGTATAAAATTCAGAGCGTGAGATCACATGATCGACAATGACAGGCTGGTAATGATCATATACACCTGCACCAAGAAACGATGCATAGGAAACTGTATCCTTATTCTTTGCAGCTAGTCGGGATAATTCCCTGACAAGCGCTGTTTCAGATGCGGCTTCTTTGATGTTGTATGCTCCTTTGAATCGAACTTTCTCTGGGATATCTGAAAAAAGCTCATCAATCGACTGAACGCCGATGACATCCAGCATTTCTTTTTGATCTTGCTCTGTTTGCGGCAAATACCTGTGCTTCATCCTCTATTCCCCCTCGTTATTTGGCTCTTTTATAAAATGGTGTTGCGACGATTTTGGCTTTTAGACGTTTTTTGCGAACTTGTACTTCCACCTCTGCCCCAAGCTCCGCCACTGAGGTTTCGATCAAAGCAAGCCCGACATTTTTCTTTAATGTTGGGGATTGGGTGCCCGTTGTGACAATCCCAACCTGCTTTTCTCCTGAAAAGACTGGATAATCTGTACGCGGAATCCCTTTATCAATCATTTCAATGCCGACAAGCTTTCGCTTCAGTCCCTCTTCTTTTTGTTTTTTAAGTGCTGCTTTTCCGATAAAATCAGCTTCTTTATCCGTTTTGACAGCAAAACCAATTCCGCCTTCTAATGGAGAGATATCCTTTGTCAGCTCCTGGCCATAAAGCGGAAGTCTTGCTTCAAATCTTAAGGTGTCACGTGCACCGAGTCCGCATGGAATGAGTCCTTTCGGCTGCCCCGCTTCTAATAAAGCTGACCAAAGGTGGACCGCATCTTCTGACTGGCAGTAGATTTCAAAGCCATCTTCCCCTGTGTAGCCTGTTCTGGAAACGAGCACTTCTTTATTTGCGACCTCAGCTTTTGATAAAAATGTAAATGGCTTAAGCGATGTCACCTCTTCACCCGCCACCTCTTTGATGATGTCAGCTGCAAGAGGTCCTTGAAGCGCTAGCAAGGCGGTTTGATCAGACATATTTTTGATCAATACATCATCCTTCTCTTGGTGCTTCAAAAGCCAATCCACGTCTTTATCGATATTTGATGCATTGATGACAAGCAAATAGTGATTCTTTTCTTTTTGGTAGACGAGCAGGTCATCTACCGTTCCGCCATCTTCATAACACATGGCTGTATATAGTGCCTTACCGTCTGTCAGCTTAGACACATCATTGGTTAATAACCTTTGTAAAAATGGAAGGGCACCTTGACCTTTGACGTCCACCTCACCCATGTGAGACACATCAAAAAGCCCTGCTTTTGTTCGAACAGCTTCATGTTCTTCTTTAATGGAAGAAAATTGGACAGGTAATTCCCAGCCCCCGAAGTCAATGGTTTTTGCGCCAAACGTTTCATACGCATGAAAAAGCGGTGTTCGTTTCAACATCAATCGTTTCCCCCTTTTTTCTCACAGTGCAAATGCAAGCTGAATTTTCAGAAAAAAATCACAGCAAAAAAGGACAGAGCGCTCCCTTTTATCAAAAAGAAGTCTCTGTCCTTGCACCTGAAAGTTTACAGCACAATATCATTGTGCGTTTTCCCCTTTGGTGGTTTGCTAAAACCCTTAAGCAAACACTCTCCAGAGTTGCGTCCGGTAAGAGTACTTTTGCCTGAGAGATTCACTGAATCATTCAGCTTGCTCCTTCGGCGCCTGCCGGTGCAAAATAACCGCCAAGTCTCTCCCCATACCATCATCCGCTCATATTTTTCACATTTATTGGACATACTATCAAAATGGGTGACTTATTTTCTAGATCACTTATCAACATCCTACCATTAGAAATGGATGAAGAGCAACAGAAAAATCATTAACATTTTTAAAATAACCCTTCGATATCGTTCGCTTTTATTCATATATCTAGTCTTTTAGAGACCTCCAAAAAAATGAAGCGTTTAAAAACAGAACAATTTTATCAGATCCTACTAGAAAGAAAGGCAGGCGACCACATTGAATATTCAAACGATTTTTGATCAGGAATGGGCAAATGAATTTCAGCAGCGGCTTTCAGCAGACGGCCCTTGGGCAAACTGGGATATGTATCGTTTAGCGACGCAGGTTCAAAAAGTCACAGCCATTGATTCATTTGAGGGACTGCAAGCTCCCGCGCACCTGCCTGCATTCACACCTTTAAAGCACCAGCTCGAAGTAGCCAGAAGAGTCGTAGAAGAAATGAATGGGAAAGCCATTCTAGCAGATGAAGTGGGACTTGGAAAAACCGTAGAAGCAGGACTCATTATCAAAGAATACATGATTCGTGGACTTGCCAAAAAGATTCTCATTCTCGTCCCCGCCTCCCTTGTGTCTCAGTGGGTACAGGAGCTGCGGACGAAATTTTATATTGATGCTGTTGAACAAAAAAAGAGCTATGTATGGGAGCAGTGTGACGTTGTCGTTTCCTCTATTGACACAGCCAAAAGACAGCCGCATCGAGACACGATTTTATCGATTGCCTACGATATGGTCATTATCGATGAAGCACACAAACTGAAAAACAATAAAACGAAAAACTATGAATTTGTGAGAAACCTGAATAAGAAGTTCTGCCTGCTGCTGACAGCCACTCCTATTCAAAACCGGATTGGAGAAATATTTAATCTTGTTTCCCTTCTGAAGCCAGGCCACCTAGGAAATGAACATCAATTTAAAGATATCTTTGCCAAAAAAGACTTGCAGCTTGAAGACCATGACCGATTAAAACAGCTCGTCAATAAAGTGATGATTCGAAACCGAAGACAAGACACAGGCATCGAGTGGACAAAACGGCATGTCAAAACGATTTCCATTGATTTCTCTCCGACAGAACAAGCATTGTATGATGAAATCTGCAAGCTGAAAGAGAATCCTTCTTATACAAAGCATATGTTTTCCATTATGACCTTGGAACGAGAATGCTGTTCAAGCCGTGAAGCAGTTTATATGACGATTAAAAAAATGCAGGAAGAAGAAAAGCATATTCTCGGATCTTCTGCTATAACGCAAATCATGGAGAAAATCAATCAAGTGGAGCAAAACTCAAAGGCGCTTGAAGTGGTCAAACTCATTCAGCAGTTAAATGAGAAGGTCATTATTTTCACCGAATACCGCGCGACACAAATTTATTTACAATGGTTTCTACAGCAAAATGGCATCAGCTCCGTGCCATTTCGGGGCGGCTTTAAGCGGGGCAAAAAAGATTGGATGAAAGATTTATTCAGAGAACGGGCGCAAGTGTTAATTGCGACAGAAGCTGGCGGCGAAGGGATCAACCTTCAGTTTTGTAACCAAATCATTAACTACGACCTCCCGTGGAACCCGATGCGTTTAGAACAGAGAATTGGACGTATCCACCGCCTTGGCCAAGAGCGAGATGTCCACATTTACAATATGGCAACGAGCGGAACAGTTGAAGAGCATATTTTAAAGCTTTTATATGAAAAAATTCAGCTGTTTGAAAACGTCATAGGCGATTTAGATGATATTTTAACAAGAATTGATATTAAAGATGTCGAAACAGAATTGCATCAAATCCTCTTCCAGCATGAACCAGGCGGAGACATGAAAAAGAAATTAACCCAGTTTGCTTCTTATTTAACTGAAGCACAAACACCACTTTTAGAAAAAAGACAGCAAGGCTCATAAAGGAGAGTTGATCAATGGAGCAGCATGACATTCACACCTTTCTTCTCCGTTTTTTCAAGGCGAATCAATGCAGCATATTAGAAGAAAGTGCAGGACATATGACCGTACAGCTGACAATTGAAATGGATAAATTGATTATGAACCGTCCTTTTTATTGGCACTGGCTTGAAAAAACTGGCGGTGTACCTGAACCGCGGCAATTGACTTTGATCACAGATCAAAAAAAAGCGGGTGATACGATCAGTGGTGAATTTATCCATTTCGGCTCCCCCCGGTTATTTCAAATATTTGAGGCGGTCAAAGAGCAGGGCCGTTTTATCCGGCTTTATGAACGAGTCAGCCCGCTCACGAACAACCAGATCGCCCTGGAGCCATGGCTTGGTCTCAATGTAAAAATTTCTTACCTTGCAGACCGGAAGAAGGATAAGCTTTTATCATTAGGCCTTCATCTCATTCGCGGAGAAGTCATTGAACAATTTCAAGAGAAGCTGGAAGCTCGTGAGCTGTCGTCTCAAATTCCCGATTATTGCTTTACGATGAGCACAATGATTAAGCCAGAGAGCGGAATCAAACGGCTCTACAGCCTTATGGAGCATTATGCCCATGAGGAGCCGGACGACTGGGCAGTGCGCGCCGTTCAAAAATGGAAGGAAGACTTCGAACTTTTAAACCAATTTTATGAAGGGACTTCAGACACATCTGTAGAATATGAAATAGAAAGACAAGCACTCAAAACTTTATACGAACCAAAAATCAGTCTTACGATTGAAAATGGCGGACTTTTTTACTTACAGCAAAAAAGAGGAGGTTGACTCATGGTCCCCTCCCTTTTATGTGACATACGATTTTCGATCAGTCTAAAGCTAAGTTTGTCTGTTTGTATTGGGCGGAAACATGACGCAAGCAAACTATGAGGTCTTACCACCTATGTCTTTCCATTTCATGCGTTAAGTGCCTGAAATACATGATTCAGTATTTTAGGAGGGTATTTGTATGGAAAAGAAAACGAACAAATTAGACAGTGAATGGGTTCAATTATTACGCGAAGCTCGCAAGGCAGGACTAACAGCTGAAGAAGTCCGTCATTTCCTCAAATCAAATGAAAAGTCCTCTGAGTCTCCCCCTCTGGTAAGAAGTCATTCTATCAAACCTTTCTGAATGTGCTATAATATCGAAAGGAAGGTGATGACATTGATTGGCCAGCGTATTAAACAATACCGCAATGAAAAAGGCTACTCACTATCAGAACTGGCCGAAAAGGCTGGGGTAGCGAAGTCTTATTTAAGCTCAATAGAAAGAAACTTGCAAACAAACCCCTCCATTCAATTTCTTGAAAAAGTCTCCGCTGTTCTGGACGTCTCGGTTCATACACTTTTAAACGAAAAAGATGAAACCGAATACGATGGTCAATTAGATAGTGAATGGGAAAAACTAGTTCGAGATGCAATGACATCAGGGGTTTCGAAAAAGCAATTTCGTGAATTTTTAGATTATCAAATCTGGAGAAAAAAGCAAGAAGAGGAGTAAAGCGCACGTTTTAGCGCATACTCCTCCAATTGCTATGCAGACCTTGATATCAGCCTAAAGACTGGCTTTATTTTTTATCTTCGCTGTGTGCTTTTTCGTTTTCTTTCACGTAGCCTTTTTCATCCGTATGCTTTTTTGGATTGATCGTTAAACCATTCCACTGAGTCGCTTCGAAGGAAAGATCAATTTGAATCGCATCGCCTTGGTATTTATTTTGGATATAGTGACCAGCTTTATCCTTCGTCTGGTCATTGATAAATTCAATGATCATTTCCATTTTATCGTAATCAAACGGATTCTTTGGAATGCCGTCATACTCTGGAGCCACTGTTCCATCAACAGTTGCTACATTAATTTTCCCACTTTCATGTAAAAACTTCTCATCGACGGCATGACGAAGCTTTTCAAATGCGGTCTGATCCTGTTTTGACGTTAATTGATGCAAGTCAAGCAGGTTTGCATGGTCTAAAATAATATTTTTCGGATAACCATTTCCACCTTCGGCTCCAACCGTAAGAACACTCACCTGAAACTGGCTGAGAAATTCTTCAGCTGTATTTTTACTGCCATTCTTCGCGGAAGATCCATCTGTAAACTGGCTGTAATCAAGACTCATCAGCACTTGGTTTATCGCTAGTGATCCCTTATTATCAAAATGAAATTCTTTCTTGATCCGATCACCAGGTTTTAAGTTCGAA
This sequence comes from Bacillus sp. FSL M7-0791, assembly GCF_038627085.1. Taxonomy (NCBI): domain Bacteria; kingdom Bacillati; phylum Bacillota; class Bacilli; order Caryophanales; family Bacillaceae; genus Bacillus; species Bacillus sp. FSL M7-0791. The sequence goes on from NZ_CP152022.1 coordinate 2,209,792, forward strand.
AGGTTGATGGCGCCGGAGTTCTCTTTAGCAGATAAATCCAGCTCTCCTGTCGAGTAGACCGCGTTTGCCTTTTCAATATCATTAAACGCCGCCCATGTTCCCCCGCCAATTAATGCAAGACCTAAAGCCCCTGATAATACACCTAAACGAATTGATTTCTTCATTGCCATGAATAAACCCCCTAATATATTGTTTTATTGAAACCTGATTAGGTTACAAACGATTTAAGCTTGTTCCTCTGAGATATGTACATCAGCCGTGTGTCTACGATGTTTTGCTGCGCCCACAAAATGAATGGTTGAATAAACGAGCAGCATGACACCTGGTATAATAAGGAGCAAAGCAGTTCCAGCTGATGTCCCTGCATACGAAAGAAGCTTTCCTGCATAAGGAATGTTCACTCCCATATACTGCGCAGTTACCTGATCCGCTTTTACCAGCGTACCGTCCTGATACATATTATTGTCACCCTTCGTCTCAAACGCTTTATTTGCACCCTTTCCCTTCACCCCAACAATTCGGTGGGTCACAAAGGACTGATCCTGCTTTGTTTGAAACGTAATAATATCTCCTTTTTTGAGCGTCTCAGGTGAGGCGACCTGTTTTACAACAATCAGTGACCCAGCTGAAAATTCTGGTTCCATCGAACCTGATAATACTTGCTTCAATTGATAACCGAAAATCTGAGGTTCTCCTCCTGTTGTTCTTGATGACAACACGACAATAATAGAGGCTATCATCACCGTGAACACCATCACATAAAGAATACTCCCAGACATTTTCATCCATTTTTTCATAACCCCTTCTCCCCTTCGCCTATCATTTTTTCACTTTAAAAGACAGCTCCATTTAGGACGCCTTTTCTTGACACTTTGAGAGCACCATCGGTTTAGACCAAAAGTACGCCTGATCAGATGCGCCAAACCCTTTAGGATAATAGATTTTAAATGCATAGCTTCCATTTGTTTTTGCTTTATCTGTCGTGACAGTCGCTGTTTCTTGCGACAACAGGGACTTTATGGAGCCCTTTTCAAGAATATGACCATCTTGTAATGGCTTCTGACCATTTCCTATTTTATGTAATTCCCACTTCCATTCAGAGTACGCAATAGGCTGTCCACTATTTTTTAGTGTCATGCTCAGCTTTTGAGGTGCGCAGACTGTTCCTTCGATCATCGTTTGATCGATAAGCTCCAATTGACTTTCATCCCATTTTTTAGGCTGACAATGCTGATCTGTCTGTTCAAAATTTTCACATGTTTTCATGACAAAGTTTTTGTGCTCAACATCGTTAAAAGAAGCATTCGTTGGTGTCATGATGGAAGACGTCAAAATCAAACAAATGGCACAAAAGAGTACAAAGAGCGACTGTTTCATTCATTCCTTCAACTCCTTGAACAACTGTTCTTTAAAAAGAACGATTATATACAATATAAGGAAATACCTATAAAACCCAAAACGTCAAATTAGTCCATTTTGTTCTTAAAGAAGAACCATTACGAGAAAATTCTCCCATTTTCTCATTTTTTCACCATATTCAATATTTTTTTGTGTGACATTTGTACTTCTTAAAACTTACATAAAAATGTAGGATTTGGTCAGGATATGAAGAGGTGAGGTGATGTTAAGTGAAATATGGAAAAATCATAATCATGCTCAGTTTACTGCTGAGTTCTATGATTCTAGAGGTCAAACCCGTTGATGCGAGAGGTTTGACTGCCTCCGCAGATCAATGGGAAACGCGGGCAGTCAAAGAAGCAAAAAAAAGATACCCGCTAACGCAAGTATTATTTAAACAAAAAGTATGGGACCGCCACCGGGATAAGGAATCTGTGAAACAGTATCATATTACGTTAAAAGACCACACAAAGGAATTTGGGGTATTCGTCACCATTTCCTATAACCCTTACTCAAACAAGGTGAATAAAGTGATTGTTGTGGAGGAATACAGCTAAAGTGGCATAAAAAAACCGCCTGCTGGGCGGCTTTTTACTTTCGTCGATGGCGCTGGCGTTCTTTAAGCATCATGGATAAGCCAAACGGCAGAACCCCAAATAAACGCTGTGAAAACGGCGGTTTCGTTTCTATTTTTTCTTGTTTGTGTTCCTTCCGTTCGTCACGTGGTGTATTCATATATTTAATGATTTCCTGCGTCATATATTTTACATAGTCATTTGTTTTCAAGCACATTCACCTCTTCTTCCTTCAAGTCTTTCCAGGAAGAGGATGATTTTATACACTGGCTAATCAGGATTTGCCCATCTCATGATTTCACCGGTCTTCCAATCCAGCATCAGTTCACGCTCATCGGATAAACCATCTTTTGTTTTCACCTTCACCAAAACAAGGACAAGTTTTTTCTTAAGATCGCATTTCATCCGCTTCAGTGTCACACGGCCTTCTTCAGTATCAATATGGGTTTTCTGTTTCGCACAAATACGTTCTACTGTGCTGGCAGCTTCACTCACACCCACCCTAAAAAGCTGCTGTTTTTTATAAAAGGAAATCGTCAGCTCTGCACTTTTCAGTTCTTTTTGAAACCCCATCGTTATCGCCCCTAGGATCAAGAGAAAAAATAAAATCGCCGCAAGTACATGCGGATAGATAAACCCTTCCTCTCTTTTCACGATTTACGAACCACTCCTTTATATGTGAAAAAAACGGCTTCATACACTTTACCAGATCCATCTGTGACTTTTAGAATCGCTCTATGCTGACTCGTTCTCACGTGAAATTGTTTCACCTTATGCAATAAAGGAAGATGCCCAGCTTGATCCGTTCGTTTTCGAAGCATCTCTTGATATGGCTCAATTGTTACCACTCGCCCTTGATCAGAAATATACTCTAACGCTTTTCCATCTTTCACTGATTTCACAGCATCGGCACGACTTAATTCCTCATCTAATTGCAGAACAGTCTGTTTCCACTCCATTTGGGAAAATCCGTTGATGTCTTCAAATGGACGAGCTTTCTCCGCTGCTGAAAAGATCAGTCCACAGCCAAAAGAAAGAAATAGAAAGAGCTGCAACTGCCACAAAGCTTGTAAAAGGGTAAAAGCTTTGTCATCGCTCCACATGCTGAAAGCATATGGTCTCTTTTTTTTGTACTTTGTATGAAACACATCCCTTCTGTTTACGCCAATTGAAAACATATGTGATCTCGCCTCTCTTCTTTTTGATGGAAGATGTTGTCCCATTTATGAACGCTTCATTCATCTGTTCATGTAAAACCTGATAAGCTTCAAGCTTGGCTCTCACTTCCTTTTTCCCCATCATGAGTTTTTCATAGGCTGGCATGAGCACTAGGGCAGCAAATAGAAAGAGATGACAGGCAAACAGTGTTTCAAACGTACTAAATCCTCTATTGTTTTTGAACATGGATTCGCCCGCTTCCTAAATAAATCGTCAGTTTATACGTTTGACTGCCAAATTCGACAATGAAAGATCCACCGCTACTTGGATGTCCGTTTGCATTAAAATAGATACCTTGCGAGAATGTAGAAGTTTTGATGCTGCCCTTTTTATGTTGATATGAAGCAATGACTTCGTTACTCTTTTGGTCTATTACCTGATAAGATACATGCGGCGGATGGATCCCAACATGTACACGTGTTTTTTTGATAAATGCAGTATATGATGCCAATTGAAGATCTTGTTTCATGATGTTTACTTGTCTTTTGGCTTCAGCGCTCTCTATTATATTTGGGATTTTCCCTCCCATGATCGACAATACAATCGATAAAACAAGTAAAATCAACAGCTGTTCAATCAGGGTAAAACCCTTCTCATGTAAAAATAATTTATTCATGCTTCACGTTGCCGTTTTGAATGACAATCGCTTTTCCATTAGGACAAGTTAACCCCTTTTTGACATAACCTTCTTTTTCTAATTCAGCTAAAGATGGCGTCTTCCCATCATGCTCCAATTCATATGCCATCACTTGTGTGCTGACCATTGATTTAAGCCCTTCACAGCCCTTTGCCTGAATAGCTTGGTGATGACGTGTGATATTCGGTATGGTAATGAGTAAAAGAATGGATATTACGAGCATGACTATTAACATTTCTAACAGGGTAAATCCTTTATCATTCATGTCTCTGTCCTCCTTCTTACACTTGCTCCATTAGTTGATACATTGGTAAAAGAATAGATAAATACACGATGAGTATAAGAAGTGCTGTTACCCCATAAATAACTGGCTGCAGCCAAGAAATCCATTTTTCAATTTTTAGCTCTGCATTCTCTAATAGAAATTGGCTGTACGTGTACATTTCTCTCGCAAGCATTCCGCTGGCTTCACCATGCTTGATAATGGCTGCAAAATGTTTTTCGAAAAAAGGAGACACGCTTACTTGATGGGCCATGCTTTCTCCTTTTCTTAACTCTTCCATCATTTGTTCACCTATTTCTTGAAGAAAAGGCAGGTAGCTTTGCTGTTTAAAAGCTTGCAAACCTTCGTACATCGATAATCCAGCTTGAAGCAGTCCGCTGAGCTGAAGAGAAAAAAGGTACGTATGCATCAGCTGCATCCCTTTATATAAAAAAGGCAGCTTACTCATCACCCTCAATTTCTCAAGGGTCGACTTTTTCCTAAAAAAAACAGCATAATATCCAATAAGACAGATACACAGACAACTAGTGATGAGAAGAAAAGCATGAAGGAATTGAAATAGTCCAAACATCCCTTGAATCAGCCAAGACATGCGGGTATCCATTGATGAGTACAAAACAGAAAATTGAGGAATGATCATTTGCTGAACGAGTACCAACACGACCAAAACCGTGAAGATGAGGAAAAGCGGGTAACGTAACATACGTTTAAACGTGTCTAACTGTTTGATTTTTTTCTCTAAAAAACGGGCGCTTTGTTCTAAAGCACGGGCTAGACTGCCATGCTTCTCAGAAAAACATAGTATAGCGATGACTTCCCGCTGAAAATGGAGTCTCTCCAGCACTACATAAAAAGGCTCGCCTTCGTGAAGCCACTGAATACCTAGTTTTAATTGCTGCCGCTGTTGTTTTGATAACTGGATATTCACCATCACTAATGCCTCAATCAATGTATATCCAGCCTGAATCAATTGAGCTAGTTTTGATAGGCATTCAGCTTGGTTCTTTTTAGACCATACTTTAGAGACTCGCTTCTTCATAAACCCAGCGATGGTAAGTGTTTTTTGATAAATAGCCGAGTGCCACTCCTTTACGAATTAATCTTTGCAGTGTTTCATATGACGAGTGAGCATATTCTCCTTTAGCCTCCTTGATACACTCACCAAGCTCTTTTCCGAACAGCAGTTCAAATACATTTGTTCGTCTGATCGGTCGATTTAATTTACAGTAAAGCTGACATCTTTCTCCGCAAAAAGGACAGGTGAGCTCGATTAATCGCTGCGCAGCAATCGCAACCATCGTTTGCTCAAGTTCATTCATCGTGACACCAAATTCAAGCATACGATAAAGGGCTCCTTTTGCATTTTTTGCATGGAGCGTACTCAATACTAAATGGCCTGTCAGCGCTGCTCTAATCGCCGTTCTGGCCGTTTCAGCATCTCTTATTTCTCCTAGCACAATCACATCTGGATCATGTCTTAAAATAGCGCGTAATCCTGCGGCATATGTGATGCCGGCTTTTTCATTTACTTGAACCTGCAGCACTTCTTCATTCCTTGTTTCGACAGGATCTTCAAGTGTAATAATATTTCGGTTGAAATTCTTTTTTGCAAACTGGATCAGTGAATAGAGGGTTGTTGTTTTCCCCGAATTGGTTGGCCCAGTAAATAAAATGAGTCCATGCGAGTGGTTTAAAAAGGATAATAATCTGGCTGAGGCTTTCGGAAATAATGATAGATGTTTAATTTTCGGAACATGATCCTGCGGTAAAATTCTAATCACTAAACTCTCATCATTCACTGTCGGCAAGGTAGACATCCGAATAAACACTTGACCGTTTCTTAGCATCACAGCTAGTGAGCCATTTTGCGGCCTCCTTTTTTCCCCGATATCCATAGAAGATAAAAACTTAAAATGTGCAATAAGCCGCTCTCCGCTTTTTTTATCAATCGTTCGCTGCTGGATTAAATCTGAATCAACACGAAATGACACCGAAGCTTCCTTTTCTTTTGGCACAATATGCACATCAGAAGCCCTCATGCGGCATGCTTCTTCTAGCAGCTCTTGTCTTAAATATTCAATCCCATACAAGTGGATCACTCCTTTCTCTGATCACATTGTAGAATGGCGGAACGTGAATGACAAAAGAGCAATTTATGATTTTCATGACTAATAAATGATGAAAACCCTCAACTCACGATGCATTACATCATTTTTTAGAAAAGAGCATATAAAAAAACCTGACTTTTACAAGTACAGGTTTTTTGGTCATGATGTGGCTTCTTGCGGCTGCTCTTCAAAGATACGAAATCCTCTTTTTTCTAACGCTTTTGCAAGGCTGTGTTCAGTATTTACTTTTGAGAAATCAATGCCGAGTTTCACTACAGTTTGAGCGATCTCTGGGCGGATGCCTGAAATAATCGTCTCAATTCCTAGCAGCTTCGCACTATCGACCACTTTAAACAGCTGATAGGCCACCATCGTATCAACAACGGGAACACCAGAAATATCAATAAATAAATGCGTTAGACGCAGTCTAGAAGCCTGTTCTAGTACGGATTCCAGAATGATTTTGGCCCGGTACGTATCGATCTCACCAATCAGTGGCAAAATCCCGATTTCTTTTGATACTGGAATAACTGGGGCACTTAGTTCTTGAATCATCTCTCTTTGTGCATTCAGCTGACTAAGTGTCACGCGGTCATATTCTTCTGATAAACGCTCAATCATGTCATCAAATGTGGCGTGAAAGTGCTGATTCCACTGACATACATCTTGCAGCGTCACTTCAAGCTCTGTTTCTTGGGTGAATGTCTCAATTCTCGAACAGAAAATGTGGCGGAAAATCTTAAACTGTCCAATGATTTCATATAACGGCACCTCGTGCACTGCTCGATCACGTGCAATATCAACAGACCACTTTTTCAAATGGTTTTCTACTTTGTCAGACAGTGTCACAAGCGTGGCTGCAATGGTTTGAATAAACGCTGTGTTCTGTTCCTTCAGCTTCTTTTCCGTTTCCTCTGAAGCATGTTTAGAATATAATGAGCCTTCTTCTGTTCTTGTTTTTAGCCATTCTTCGGTCATGACAGGGGCTTCTTTTAGGATAAATTCGTATAATTGCTTTGATTTTTCATTTTTCATTTATTTCTTTCGCTCCTTTTTCACTAAAACTCGTGACATACAACTTTTATGTATAAATGACCGCAGATGGTGAACAATAACATTACACGTTTGATATTGGGCTATAGCCAAGTGGTAAGGCAATGGACTTTGACTCCGTGATCGTTGGTTCGAACCCAGCTAGCCCAGTTCAGCACAAAAACGAAGACGGCTGAAGCTTGTTTCAGCTGATCTTCGTTTTTTATTAGGAAACCGATTGATGAATCGCTTTCTTCTTTGATATTTTCATGAGTTCTCCTGGATTATAGCCGACCACTAATTTATTCCCATCAATGATGATTGGTCTCCGGAGCAGCTTTGGTTTTTCAATGAGAAGCTGTAAGACCTCGTTTACCTTTAAGTCATTAATATTTAAATTTAAGCTTTTAAAAGCCTGACTTCGTGTGGCTAAAATTTCATCCATTCCTTCTGTTGTTAAAGAAAGAATCTTTTTTAATTCATCTAGTGTTGGCGTTTCTCTGAAAAGGTGACGCTCTTTAAAATCAATTTGATTCGCCTTTAACCAATGTTTTGTTTTGCGGCAAGACGTGCAGCTCGGGTATGAATAAAAAGTAATGTCACTCATTAGTCTTCCTCCTTAGGTCGTTAACCTTTTCTCTTATGGAGTAAGTACCCTCATGCTTTTCAGCATAAACACTTTTTCATCATTTTTTCAAAAAAATTTTTTCTACATTCAAAATAAATTGTTCACATGATGTCAAAAATGTAAATGTTTACATAACAAGTGATGATCAGCTATAATATGAATCAAAGGGGTTTTTAAGGGGAGGGAAAGAAATGAATCGCATGTTCCGCGTGCTTGGCTTTTGGACGGGTATTTTTGCTGTCATGTTCTATTTAGGACATATGAAAGATGCATCGCTGCTGTTCTTCGGTCAAACCGTTCTTTTTGTATTTTTATCCTACTTGAATTTATCCGAAAGAATGTATATTTACATTTTCGGAGCGTACTTGACGATTTTCTTTGCCGGATTTACATATTATTCGATTTTCATCATGGTTCCCGGTACCGGACATTAATTGAAAAAAGCATCTCTTTTAAAGAGATGCTTTTTTCATGCCTGCAATTAAAGAGAAAAACCATTAATAAACGGATTTTGCTCCTGCTCCGTCAGCACAGTCGTTTCCCCGCCATGTCCGCTTAAAACAAGAGTTGATTCTGGCAATGACAATAATTTTTGATGGATTGATTGTAGCAGCACTTCCTGACTGCCGCCTACTAAATCTGTTCTCCCGATGCCGCCTTCAAATAGCGTGTCACCAGAAATAACAAAGCCCTCTTCCGACGAATAGTAAGACACACTGCCTGGTGAATGGCCAGGTGTATGGAACATTTCTAATGTAAACGACCCAATTTGAAGCGTTCCTTCTGACGTAATCAATTTTTCAGCTTCTTTGACCGTAATTCCATTCCCAATCAATCGAGCTGAACCGTTTAATTCAGCGTTCGTGAGCCATTCTTTTTCATTTTCGTGTACATACAGCGGCACTCCCCACTCTTCGCGCACCTCATCTGCCGCGCCAATATGATCAAAATGAGCATGTGTCAATAAGACAGCAAGTGGTGTAAGCTGTTTTTCTTTTACATAGGAAATCAGCTTTTGCGCTTCACCGCCTGGATCAAAAATTAAGCATTCTCCCTGCTCATTTTTCCAAATATATGCGTTCGCTTGTACATAGCCTAGTGGCATTCTTCTCCAATTCATTTTCATCACCTACTTTATTCATTCTTTTTTATTATGAAGGCTATTCAATAAAAATTCAAACAATCGTCAACTGGAATCTACTCGACAAGCTTTATGAAAACGGTTAAAATGAAAAGAAAGGAAATCAAGGGGATTGATGACAAAGGGGGACTTTCACATGATGCTCGTCATTATTTTTGGTCTAGTCACGATTTTAGCTGCGCTCGGCATCTATCGCTCACTAAAAAAAGTGAACGTACTTGCCATCGCTTTTGCAGGCGCTACATTTTTGGTTTTTGGATGGTTCACTGTCATGACCATCATCTATAGCGGTTATCCAACTGCACATTAAAAAGCCTGCATTTAGCAGGCTTTTTTTATTGATTTAAATGCTTATTCACGCTTTCTAATTTGCTTGTAAGTGTTGTGGTTTGATCCCGTCTGTCATCGATGCGAATATTGGTCGCTACTCGGTGCAATCCCTTTTCAAAAGGGGCTTCATGAATACGCTGAATGACCTCAAATAAAACGGATAATTCGCCTTCAATTAACGTATTCATCGGTGTTAATTGATATTTGATTTTTCCTTCTTGTTGAAAGCCTTCTAAAATTCTTTGTACATCTGCTACGTAAGCACTGACACTTGGTGTTTCAGTGCCTATCGGAATGATGGTGACGTCTGCTATAGCCATAATTTTTCCCCTTTCCATTAAATTCTCATGTTTTCTCGTCCTCATTGTAACCTATCCTCATTCAATCATGCCATGCTTACGTTGCGTTTACGGCAGGTTTGTCTCGTTCTATTGTCAACTCCGCTCTCTCTACCTTCCCGATCTTTGTAAACAGAAGCAGGCATATACCTGAAACAGCTTCAATGATGCCGCCAGCCGCAATGACATACCCAGATCCAAACAGGGTTGCCATATAACCGCCAATGAGGGCGCCTAACGGAATCATCAAGTAGGAAATCATGTTAATGATCGCATACACTTGCGGCTGATCCTCTGCCTTCACTGACAATTGAATCATCGTATGTTCGGGTACGTTAACTGCACTAATGGCTGCTCCTAAAGCAAAAGCTGATATAAACACAAGTGGTAACAATGCGTTCATACCTGTGATAAAGAAGGCGATTCCATCAACAATCCCAGCACCTATAAACAGCAATCCATACCGATTCACTTTTATCTTTGTCAAAACAAACCCCATCAAAAATGCGCCTAGTGCGGTTGTGACTTTGATGAATGAATAGACGACCGGTCCACTATGTAAGTCTTCCGTTAAATAAATAACAGACAATGCTTCCCATGGTGCCGCAGCAAAGTTTGAGCAGACACAAAAAATCGCTAATGGAAACAAAATATGATGGCTTCTAACAAGTGAAAAACCTCGAATTAATCTTTTGCCGTAAGATAACCCTTTTTTGGCTTTATCGATGATGACTTCTGTTTGATATGAAATCATGAACACCAATAAAGCGGACAAAAGGTAAAGAGGAATGATCACAAGCATTGTATAACCTACGCCTACAAATGCAATCATGACACCACAAATCGTGACCGTCACAAGTCTTACTACATGACTTGCTGATTGGATCGTTGCATTCGCTTTTTGTATGAGGTCCTCATGAACAAGCTTTGGGATAATCGATACAGATGCCGGTTCATAAGAGCCTCCTGTCGCCGAATGCAGCAGCATACAGCCAATGATGAGGACTAATGGTGTGAAACCATAAAAGTAACTAACCACGATCACAAGGATAATCGCTCCTCGTGTTAAATCAGCAAAACACATCCAAAATTTCAATTGATGCGGCTTCATCATAGGCGTAATAAATGGTCCAACAATCGCTTGAGGAACAAAGCTGACTGCAATAAAAAAAGCTGTCCCTATGGCCCCTTTCCCTCCTAGTACTAAAAGCCACAAGATGGTGTTGAAAGATAAACTATCAGCCGTAATTTTGCACATTTTAGAAACAAATAAATAAGTAAAATTTCTTTTCCACAGGCTTTGAGCACTCAATAGTCGACATCTCCCTAAATCATATCCCTTTTTTTTACATCCATATCTTTCACAATAGCTTACTAGGAAGCCTTCGTCAATTGCTTCAACATTGTTTTTATTGACCATAAGCAATTGATTTTCTCAAAATATGAAAAAGCACCAGACAGGTGCTTTTAACACTTACACGCTTCCCACAAAAGCCGCTTTGTTTTTTCATAGATCGAATCAAATTGATCCATGGAAAGAGGATTTTTCCCTAGACCAAGCTCGACTGTATAGCCCTCACTATGAAATTGATAAATAAACCAATCGCGATAGCCTGCATAGCTGTCGAGATATTGGATCGGTTTGTAACCGCTCACTAGTTCGAATCGTTTGACCGTTTCTTTTGAGAGGGCTGGCTCATGGCCAAGAAACCCCCAATAGATCTCTTCTCCTTGTGTATGAAGGGCGATCAGCCGGTCAAATCGTTTTCGCAACGCAAGATTGGCCATCGCTTTCGCTTCTGGTTCTGTTAATGGCTCGCGCCCAGGATAATCCCGGTAGGACGGTGCCTTCGACTGATGACGATAGTACTCGATCTCCCAATAAGCAGGGAATTGATTGTTTAAATCCACCCCTCGAATATTTGCTTTCCATTCCCGGTAATCGGAATATCCCTTGTTTAGCAGTGTGAATTCTTCACGATGAAGACCTAGTGACTCCGGTCCATTACGAACCAAATCCACTCCATCTGGATTGACCATTGGCACGATGGATAAAGCGGTGGTCTGCAGGATATGAACCGCTTCATAATGTCTTGCCTGTACCGGATCTGACGCTGCTAAGCAAAGCGATTTCAACCATTTTAATAAAACAGACGTCGTGATCCATTCATTTGCATGAAATGAGGCATTGAGATGAATAGAATGTAAATGCTGAACAGGCTCTGTTCGGATCTCATAAATAGGTGTATCAAGCACTGAATGGCCAATGACGCTGATATGAAGAAAAGGAAATACGGCTTTCAAGCGGCTCAGCTCTTCTTCTAATCGAGCGCTATCATATTCAAATGTTCCATTAATCCAATCATCGGATTGCTGCAGTCTGTAAGGTGCAATAAATCTCTGCACATCACCTATCGAATCAAATACATGGACTCCTTCTGGAAGTCTATATCCCGGTAAAAGAAGGTTATCAGTGCTTGATTGATTAGATAAATGAAAAGCAGCTTTGCCAATACCAAGCTGCTTTGCCACAGCATCCCTCCCTGCTTCATCCAGCTGCCATTCAATTTTTCCAAACGACGTTGTCTTCATTTACATCCCTCCTCTCATACTATATGAGCCGTCAGACAAAAAAAGAAAACCTCTGCTTCTAAAATAGCAGAGGTTTTTTCATCTATTAGGACGCCTTTTTCAGCTCCGTTTCACCTTCTTTTTTGGATGGTGAATGGTCCGGGCTGTTTCGATCATAAAATCTAAGGAGATCTCCGTAGATGATTTGATCAGAGAATTGAAGCTCCTGCTTCGCTTTCTCTTCATAAGACTGACACACATTTTTATCATCTGCTGGCTCGCCTGTCTCTTTATTGTAGCAAACACCATCTGTAAAAATGCTGTCCTTCGTAATAAAGCTTCCATCACGGAGTACTGTAAAGTCATTCGTATCTTTTGATAAAAGGTCATGACCAAATTGAATTTGTTTACTTGTATCAATCCCTAGAAGATTGAGTACAGTTGGACGGATATCGACCTGACCGCCTACCGTATCAATTTCTTTTGGATGTTGATCCGTTACCCCTGGAATGTGTACAACAAACGGGACTTTTTGAAGCTGCACTTCTTCAAATGGCGTAATCTCTTTATTTAAGAATTGTCCCATGGCTTCGTTATGGTTTTCAGAAATTCCGTAGTGATCCCCATACAAAACAAAAATGGAGTTATCGTATAACCCAGCTTCCTTCATCTTTTTAAAGAAAAGCTTAAGGGCTTCATCTTGATAACGCACTGTAGGGAAGTACTTGTTCAGTGTTTTGCTCTTTGAATCATATTCATCAATGAGCTTATCTTCCTCATCTAAATCAAAAGGGAAATGGTTCGTTAATGTAATCAATCTCGTATAGAAAGGCTGCGGGATCGATTTCATTAATTCAGCGGACTGCTCAAAGAACGGACCATCTTTCAGTCCCCAGCCAACTGAGTTTTCTTCATTCACATCAAATGATTTAATATCAAAGAACTTATCGTAGCCAAAGCTATCGTAGATAAGGTCACGGTTCCAGAAGCTTTTGTTATTCGCATGAATAACAGAAGAGTGGTAGCCCTCATCCTTTAACAGCTCAGGTGTCGCTGTAAACTCATTACTTGGATTTGTGAAGAACACAGCCCCTCTTCCAAGTGGATAAAGAGAATTATCTACAATAAACTCTGAATCAGATGTTTTCCCTTGACCTGTTTGGTGATAAAAATTAGTAAAGTTATAGCTCTTCTTGATCAATTTGTTTAAAAACGGAGTAATTTCTTTCCCGTTTAATTTTTCATTGATCACGAAACTCTGTGTCGATTCAAGTGATATAAGAATGACATTTCGTCCTTTTGCCTGACCAAATGTCTTTTCATTACGGTCCGTTTGATTTGCGCTTACATAGTTTTCAATTTCAGTTAAGCTATTGCTGTCAGCAAGAGCTCGTTGGGCGGACTGCTTCGATTGCAATACCCCATCATAAATATGGAAGTTATATAAGCTGATATTTTTCACCAGCATCTCACGGTCAAATGAGCGAGTAAGCAGTTCTGGTCTTTCTGTTTCAGCTAAACCAAGGTTAAAGAAAAATGTAGCTACCACAAATAAGTAATATGCTGCTCGTTCTTTTCGTGAAACGGTGACATCTGTTCTAAAGGAAGGCTGTTTTTTATAGAGCCAAATTAAAATGATGATATCAACAAACATCAGTAAATCGACTGGTTCAATTAAAGAGGTAATACTGGACCCGAGGTCACCCATATTGTTTGTTTGAAATAGGACGGGGATGGTTAGAAAATCACTATAGAATCGATAAAACACAATGTTGGCTAACAAAACGAATGTTAGGATAAAGCTTGTCACGATGATATATCGATTGCGATTTTTTTCTTTGAAAAATAAACCGATACCGAAGATAAACAAGAGAAAGCTAAGCGGATTAATAAACAGGATAAACTCCTGCATGAAATTTTCAATTTTAATATTGAAGCTAGATTTATAGATAACATAGGTTTTGACCCACATCAGCAATGTCGCAATCAGTAAAAATGAAATCGCCTTTAATCTATTCTTTCGCATTGTAACCTCCTTATGCTAAGCGCGCACCCAGGCTCTAGATATACCCTAATTATTGGTGCTTCTAGAAAAATAACTAAAGTATATCTTATCCTGTATATGATGGAAAATCAATGTCTTTTTCCTCATGACAAACTTATGAATATGCTAAACATCCAATTTCATGCCTATCTATCGCTTTTTTTAATAAAAATGACATCATTATGACTTTTTTGTTCAAGACAGCCATTTGGTTTTTGCCATCCATGCACCGCCGATAACACCCGCATCGTTTCCGAGTGATGCAATTACCACTTCAACATCGTCAGCGCAAGGCGGGAAAGCATGTTGTTTCACAATGCGCTCTACTTTACTGCGAAGAAGCTCACCTGCTTTTGAAACACCGCCGCCAATTACAATTTTTGTTGGGTTTAAAGCACTAGCAAGATTCGCTAGGACAAGTCCAAGATGTGTCGTCACTTCTTCTACGACACGCATTGCAAGATCATCTCCGTTTTCTGCCGCTTCAAATACATTCTTTGCCGATAGCGAAGCGAGCTTGCCAAGTGAAGATGTATGCTGCTCGGTTTCTAATTTATCCTTTGCAATCCGGACGATGCCAGTTGCAGATGCGATCGTTTCAATACAGCCTGTTCTTCCGCAGTTACACGGTGCTCCTTGAAATGGAACGGCACAAATATGGCCAATTTCTCCGCCAGCACCTGTCTCCCCTTGAACAACTTCACCGTTGACGATGATGCCGCCGCCAACCCCTGTTCCAAGTGTGACCATCAGGATATTTTTTGCGCCATCGCCTGCACCCTTCCACATTTCACCGAGTGCAGCAATATTCGCATCATTTTCAATGACAGATGGAAGTCCCGTCTCTGCCTCTAGGTGATCTTTCAAGGGGTAGTTTGTCCAGCCCAGATTCGTTGTTTTATAGACGATGCCAGATACTTTATCTACTGGTCCAGGTGCACCCATTCCGATCCCAATAAGTGCTGATTTCGGCATACTGATCTCAACCAGTTTATGGTCAATTGATTTGGCAATATCGACTGTAATCGTCTGCCCGGATTTATCCGTAGGAATCTCCCACTTATGCTGAATTTCACCATATAGATTAATGAACGCAAGCTTAATTGTCGTACCGCCAAGATCAATACCTACAAACCAATCCCCTGTCATATGCCCTCCACCTTCACATTGTTTTTCGATTTAATTTGGCTAGCTCCATTTGAAGAATCGTCATTGCGTTTGACCATTCGGTCCGGTCAATGATGCCCGATGTATACATTTCCTTCAATTCGTCTGCCATAAATTCTAATTCTACTTCACGATCTCCGAAATACACATAATTTCCAAATCTCATGAGCAGCTGCTGTACATCATATAACGTTTTCATTGTTTCCACCATTTCTTTTCATCAACAGATAGGATAAGCGTATTCATAAATGCGCTTTCAGTCAAGTCATTCAACGTGTTTGACTATTTTCGATATATTGTTTCAGCTTTAAAAATTGATCATTTTGAGGATCTTGTTTTAACGCTTTCGCTAATAGATCCTCTGCTTTCGCTGTCTCTCCTTTTTCTACGTATAAAAGCGATAAATGATACAGTTTATTTGGATCATCTGGATCTTTTTCAAGCGACTTTTGTAAAAATTGAATAGCCTTATCAAGTTGGCCCTGCTGCGCTTCCGATAGTGCATAGATATGAAGTGCCTCAGCTGATGCATCTTTATCGTGCACATATTCCTCTAGTCGTTCACTTGCTTCGCTATACTTTTTCTCATCAAATAAACTTGCTGCCTCACTTGTTGCCGCTGCTTGCTTTTGATCGTCAGAATGAAACCCTGTATACAATCCAAAACCGCCAATAAAGAGCAAAGCAGCACTCGCAAGTAGCATTTTAACAGGCTGGATCTGTTTAGGCAGACGGACAGCTAATGCGGTGAAAAAACCGCCAACCAGGCCGCCAAGATGCCCTGCATTATCAATACCTGATACAGTGAAGCCTATTCCTAGGTTGATGAGGATAATGACAATAATATTTGTCCCCATCGTCCGAAAGAAAAGCTTTCGGTTTGAGATGGCTAAATATAACAGTGCGCCTAAGCAGCCAAAGATCGCGCCAGATGCGCCTGCTGCAATTGCCGTATTAAACACAAAGCTCGCTATAGAGCCAAAAATGCCGGAAATCAAATAGATGAGCAAAAATCTTCCCGACCCATAAATTCTCTCAACAGCCGCTCCAACGGACCAAAGAGCAAAAGTATTAAAGAGTAAGTGCGTCAAGCCAATATGTAAAAACATTGGTGTCATCAGGCGCCACCATTCACCCTCTAAAATCAGCACATTATTTTTAGCACCAAATGCTGTTAAAGTTGCGGTATTGGTACTTCCGCCTGACAGCTCAAGTAAAAGAAACATCACCACTTGGACAGCAATCAGCAAGTAGGTAAAAATGGGTCTCCCATTTTGAAACACGGCCCGTTCTCGTTCTCGCTGCTTTTCCTGATCATCAAATGCCTGAAGCACGTTCCTTTTCAGCTGCATTGCATCCTCAGCTGTATCTTCCTTCGCTTCTTCTACATCTACTGCAAGCGATGTATTCAGCCATTTTTGCAGTTCGTTTACATCGTTTTGAAGCGTGTCTGCATTGAGTAATACAGGAGTAACTGTCACCTTATTCTCTTTTTGCGGCTGACCGTTTAGGTCTTCCCAATCATCTACTGGAACATCAGTTGTAAATTGCAGCTGCAGGAGATGAAGAGATCGTTTACGCATAGCTTCTCTCAGCTGATTGATCCGATATGTTTGCTCCTCGATATCTCGAACGATCTCCTGCCTGAAATTCACATCTTTTCTATATAGACGGATAAGATCATAACCTGAGTTTCGTGGTGCTTCAAAAAATATTTCATCTTCTGGGTACGGACTTTGAATCATCTCGTATCCTTTTTGTCTAAGTTCATCAACAACTCGCCAAAATAAACTATCTATGACATTCATACATTCGCGCTCCATTTTTTACATTATTATAGCAAGAATCGTTCTTATCCGCATTTCTAAACAAAAAAATCCCGGCTTTTGCGGGATTAGAATGCTTGGCGAATAAATTTCGTCCGAAAATATGGGATTTTCATCAGCCATTTAATCAAAAAGTGCCGGACTTGATTTTGCCCTAAAACCAAATTCATGAGCCGATAACGATTTTGCACGAGAACGAATGCAAACAGTGTGAACACAATGCTCCAAATCATTTTATTCATCATATTCCCTCCTATGTTCGTATCGTGGCTTAAATAGGATTTGTTTATGCATGAACCATCGTTTTTATCGCTTAAAAGGTTCCTTTCATAAGCAGGCCTTCACAATCTAATCCCTTGTTCTTTTGATTGAATATAATAGACCTCTCCGCACTCTGATTGATCATAAGAAACGTCAAATTGAGAAGGTCGATTAAATCCTTGAAAGTATGAGGCAGCTTACAATTCCGCTCTAACTCCTCCACCTTGTGCGGGAAGTAACTGCCGTATGGATTTGGTGTATGAACATATCCAGCGTCTAAACCAGGGTCATGTTCGTGAATACAAATCCAAGTTTGGTATGGCTTTTCAAGGCTTTCAAGCTGTTTTAGCCGCCTATGATATAAAGCGATATGAGCTTTGATATGCTCTCTTCTTATTTTTAAGCTATTTTCCCCGACTCCAAAAAAAATCAAGGTGCGTATGCCAAAAATAAAACCATGAATCACGATCAAGTCACAAGTATTCACTTCCTCCCACATATTACGGAAGTATCTTTTCTTTCCACGAAATTTTTTCAAAACATATCCCTCGTCAGCTAAAATGCCTTTTAATGAAGAATGTTGATCGCTATCGTGCATGTGACTTTTGATCATAAGCAAGCACCTTCGCTCAACACAAAAAGCCCGTTCATATATATAAGCAGCGGACTTTATTTTAGATATATGGTACCTTTCTCACTGACCATGATTGAGACCGGGATGTCGTGCGTTTCAGCCGGAATATGCTTGGTTTGCTGTACTGTTAAACAAAGGGCAAGTGTTTCGCCGTGATAGTCAGCTAAGTAGCGGTCATAATAGCCGCCCCCATATCCGATACGGTAGCCTTGTCGATCGAAGCACACACCAGGCACAATGATCAAATCGATAGATTCTTTAGATGCAGCGGCCGATGTCAGAGGATCTGGCTCCAATAGCCCAAAGTAGCGGGAGATCATTTTCGTTTCTGGTGTATATTCATAAAACGTCATCTCTTTTGTTTCTGGAAAACAGGTGGGTACACATACTGTTTTCCCCTCCCGCCATGCTTTTTCAATGAGAGGCATTGTCGGTACCTCTTTTCCTCTAGACATGGTAAGTGCAACCGTATTCGCTTGTTTCCATGCTGGCAGTTGAAACAAGCGCTCATGAAGTAAAGCGGTGCTTCGCTTGAATTCTTCGGCACTCATCTGGTCCAGCTTGGCTAATGTTTGAAGGCGAAGTTCCTTTTTCACAAAGATCATCTCCCATCATAAAAAAACAGCAGGAAAATTCCCTGCTGCTTACTTTGTTTCACGATGTAAAGTTTGTTTTTTATCACGTGAGCAATACTTTTTGAATTCAACGCGATCTGGATTGTTTCGCTTATTCTTTTTAGTAATATAGTTACGCTCACCGCATTCAGTGCAAGCTAGAGTAATATTTACGCGCATGTTTTTCCCTCCAAACTAAAATCAATTCACATTCAGACCTAACTATAATACCACTTCTAGCTTAGGAATGCTAGAATGTTTTTTCACCAATTTGATTTTCAGTGCAATCCATCCGCGTTCTGATCCATATCGCACGGTCATTTCATGAAAAATAGCCTGCTCCCCTATAAAACCTCAATCTTTGTCGTACTGTATACATGAGAAGCCCTCTTTTATTTTGACAGCGAGCAAGATTTTCATACTCGTTTTTCATATAAAAAGAAAAAAGATGAAAAAAAGGTGATTTTTTCAGCAATTCCTTTTGAAACTAGCTTTTTTATGGTATAAAAAAGAAGGGTCGAAAACTGTCTGAAACAATCATGAAAGCCTTTTATGGCTTTCAGCATTAAAATATGAATAAAAGGTGATGAAACATGGAAATTGCAATTATCGGATTGCTTGTTGTCAGTATCGTACTGATCGCATTCTCATATTTTCAAAGAGAGCCGATTAAAGAAGTCGAGCAGGAACTTGAAACACTTCAACTATCTGCAATGCAAGAAATCTATAAACTGAAAAAGAAAATGAAGGTTCTTGAAGAAGAATTGCTTGAAACAAACATTGTCGTCCGCAAACATTCAGAAATTGATCCATCTATCGCAAGACAAATCATTTCAAAGCATCAAAATGGCATGTCTCCTGAGGCCATTGCGCGCGCTGAGCATGTATCTGTAGATGAGGTCAACATGATCATTAAAGACAATGAGAAGGTGCTTGTATGACGAAAAAAAGCATCCAAACGTTTGCGGCAGGTATGATTCTTGCAACTGGTGTTCTGGCGATCGTTTTTTTCCTCACTGGAAAAGATGAAGCGGCGGCTGATACAACCACAAAAGAAACGCTCGCAGCGAAAGTAACAGACACCGATGTGAAAAACTATTTAGACTCTAAAAAAGAAGTCTCTGTCAGCCGTGAAACATATCAGCAGCTTCTTGATTATAAAGAAAAAGCACTGAAAGCAAATGAAGACGGCGATTCTAAAAATGATAAAGAAACATCGGACAAGCCTAAAGGCAAATCGGTCAAATTTGTTATTAAAAACGGGATGAGCACAAGTGATGTTTCAGACATGCTTGAAAAGGACGGAATCATCAACTCGTCTAAAGATTTCAATGATTACGTGATTGACGCCGGCTACCATAAAGAAATTCGTGCAGGCAAGTTCAATTTAAAAACAGGGATGACGTTCAAACAAATCGTCAAAGCCTTAACAAAATAACAACAATACCCCCTGGCGGCGCTGACCTCCAGGGGGTTTTATTATCCAAATCGACCAGATATATAATCATTTGTTCTTTGATCATTTGGCTCTGAGAACATCACATTCGTATCATTGACCTCAACAAGCTCTCCCATTAAAAAGAAGGCTGTTCTATCTGATACCCTCGCCGCTTGCTGCATGTTATGCGTCACAATGGCAATCGTGTATTTCTCTTTTAATTTCATAATCAATTCTTCAATCTTTAATGTTGAGACAGGATCAAGCGCTGATGTTGGTTCATCCATTAGTAAAATGTTTGGGCTAGTAGCAATAGCTCTTGCGATACAAAGACGCTGCTGCTGACCGCCGGAAAGACCTAAAGCTGGTGCATTTAATCGATCTTTCACTTCATCCCAAAGGGCAACATCACGAAGCGCTTTTTCAGCGATTTCTTTCAATTGCTGCTTGCTCTTCACGCCATGAATTCTTGGTCCGTAGACGACATTATCAAAGATAGACTGAGGGAATGGGTTTCCTTTTTGAAAGACCATCCCGACGTTTTTACGCAGTTCCACTAGATCAACGCGGCCTTTTAAAATATTGTCGCCGTTATACATCATATCCCCGGTGATTTTCACACCTGGCACTGTTTTGACCATAAGATTTAAGGTCTTGATAAACGTTGACTTTCCGCAGCCTGACGGACCGATAATTGCTGTGACTTCATGCTCTTTAATGTCTAAATCAATATGCTTCAGTGCGTGATGCTGTCCGTACCAAAGGTTCATATCATTCACACGAAACACTTCTTTTTTTGCTGTTTCAGTTGCTACTGCATTCATCAAAATCCACCCGCCTTATCCAAATCGACCATTGATATAGTCTTCTGTTTTTTGCTGCGCAGGACGTGTAAAGATACGTTCAGTGGCATCATATTCTACTAGATCACCGTTCAGGAAAAAGGCCGTATGATCAGATACACGTAACGCTTGCTGCATGTTGTGTGTCACAATGACGATCGAATAATCATTTTTCAAATCTGATAATAGCTCTTCAATTTTTGCATTTGAGATTGGGTCTAGAGCAGAAGCGGGTTCATCTAACAAAAGAACGCTGGGCTTCATCGCAAGTGTACGCGCAATACAAAGGCGCTGCTGCTGACCGCCGGATAGTGACAAAGCCGAGCGGTGCAGACGATCTTTGACTTCATCCCACAGCGCTGCTTTTGTTAAGCTTTCCTCTACTGCATCATCAAGCACTGATTTTCTTTTTTCACCCGCATACTTTAACGCATGGGTAATGTTATTGTAGATCGATTTAGGAAATGGGTTTGGTTTTTGGAAAACCATGCCGATTTCTCTTCTTAAATTCACCACATTAATGCGGTCATCCAAAATATTGAGTCCTTCGTACATGATCGCCCCTTCACTTCTCGCACCTTGGATCAAGTCGTTCATGCGGTTAATGCTGCGTAAAAAGGTTGATTTCCCGCAGCCAGATGGGCCGATTAATGCGGTAATTGCGTTCTTCTCAATTTCAAATGAAATGTGATTGACCGCTCTTTTTTCACCATAATAAATGCTTAAATCCTGCACCTGTAAAATCTGTTCCGCTTGAAGTGGAGCCTTTTTTGCTGCAATCTCTTTTTTTTCTGCTAGCATTTGAACCATATCCCCTTCACACCTCTCTCACATTATTTTGACGTAAGCTTTTTATGAATAAATGAACCAAGCCATCTAGCTGCTAAGTTAAATACTAAAACTGAAAGCACAAGTACGGCTGATGCACCATTTGCAATGGACTCTGCATCTGGAATGATTCCTTGTGTATTGACGTTCCATATATGAACGGCTAATGTTTCTGCCGGTCTAAAAATATTCAGCGGTGACGTATCAGAAAATGGACTCCAGTTTGTAAAATCAAGACGCGGTGTGGTGAGACCTGCTGTGAAAAGAAGCGCTGCTGCCTCCCCAAAGACTCTTCCTGATGCTAAAATCGCACCGGTAATAATAGAAGGAATCGCACCAGGAATCAGGACTGTCTTCACTGTATGCCATTTCGTCACACCAAGCGCAAGTGATGCTTCCTTTTGATCCTTCGGTACAGAGCGAAGCGCGTCTTCTGTCACCCTGACCATCACTGGCAAGTTAAACACCGTGAGCGCAAGAGCTCCTCCGATGATCGTATAGCCCCAGCCTGTTAAATTGACAAACATGAGTAAACCAAACATACCAATGACAATAGAAGGAAGTGAAGACAACACTTCGATACATGTGCGAATAAAATCAGTGACTTTGTTTTGAGGCGCATATTCAGCCATGTACACTCCACCGCCGACACCAAGTGGTACTGTGATCAGCATTGTTATAAACAAAATGTAAAACGAGTTAAACAGCTGATCCCTAATACCGCCGCCAGAGCCAATTGCACTTGAGCGGGTTGTCAAAAAGTCAAAATTTAATTCTTTTGCACCGTTGAAGATGATATAAGAAAACAAACCAACTAGGATCGCCGTAATAATGGCGGCACATAATCCAAAAACAAACGTGGCAAAACGATCGGTCATTTTGCTATTCATTAAATCTTCCTCCTAGACGACAAGTATCTGATAATGAGTATGAACATAAACGATACAACTAGAAGGACAAGACCCATTGACCAAAGTGTATTGTTTTCAACACTTCCATACGTTGTGTGACCCATGTTTAACGTAATAATGGTTGTTAATGTACCAGCTGTATCCATAATGCTCTCTGGTAAATTACGCGTGTTTCCAATGACCATCTGAACGGCAAGGGCTTCACCAAATGCTCTTGCCATTCCAAGAACGACTGCTGTCATTAATGTTGGAAGAGCTGCCGGTACAAGCACACGTCTAATCGTTTGCCATCTTGTAGCGCCAAGTGCATAGGATCCCTCACGTAAGCTTTTTGGAAGGGAAGCCATTGCATCAGTTGCAATAGATGTAACGGTTGGCAGAATCATAATAGACAGGACAATCGTTCCTGCTAACACGCTATGCCCTGAGCCGCTTGACTTGAAATGTCCGATAAACGGCACCAATACTGTAAGACCTATGAATCCGTAAACAACGGATGGAATCCCTACAAGCAATTCAATGACTGGCTGGAGAATTTTCCGGCCCCATGCAGGTGCAATTTCTGTCATAAAGATCGCTCCTGCGATGCCTAGCGGCGCTGCAATAAGTGCCGATAGAAGCGTGACGGCGATCGATCCAAAGATAAAAGGAAATGCGCCGTACTCCGGGTTTTCTGCTGTTGGATTCCAATTGATACTGGTTAAGAACTCAATTGGGCTTACACCATTTACGATGAAAGATTGTAAACCCTTAATGCCAAGGAATATTGTGATGGCGATGGATACTGCAATCATTAAGAATGCGCAGAATTTCACCAAAATACTTCCTCTTACTTCATCCATTTGCCTATTTTTCTTCGAGCTGATCAGCCGATCGCTCGCTTCTGTATGTTCTATCTGCTTCATCTTTTTCTACACTCCTATGAATGTCATAAAAGGAAAAGTGAAATGCTCCACTTTTCCTTCATCAGCAATTCAAGACCTCTTACTTATCCGATTGTTTGCCTGTTGCGTCTCTTTCTACTTTCATATTAGAGACTGAGATGTAGCCTTGGTCTTTGACGATTTCTTTTTGTACTTCGTCACTCATAAGGTAATCTAAGAATTGTTTTGCTAGACCTTCCGGCTCACCTTTTGTATAAGAGTGCTCGTATGCCCAAATTGTATATTTACCGCTTTCTACATTGCTTTCTTCTGGTTTCACACCATCAATGCTAAGCGGTGTAATTTTGTCATCTGTTAAATAAGAGAATGCTAGGTATCCAATCGCACCTGGTGTTTCTGCAATCAGCTTTTTCACTGTGTTTGAAGAATCTTCTGTGATTCCTTCTGCAGGTGTTGCACCATCAAGTGCATATTTCACAAATGTTGCACGTGTTCCTGAAGAATCAGGTCTGTTAACAAGCGTGATTTTTTGGTCTTTCCCGCCAAGCTCTTTCCAGTTTTTGATTTTACCAGTGAAGATTTTTTTCAATTCGTCCTTTGTGATGTCTTTGACACCCACTTCAGGGTTTACAGCTGCGGCCATTCCAACAACTGCTACTTTGTGGTCTTTTAAAGCTTTTGCGTCGACTCCGTCTTTCTCTTCAGCGAATACATCTGAGTTACCAATCTGTACAGATCCTTCTGAAACTTGAGAAAGTCCTGTTCCTGAACCGCCGGCTTGTACTTGAATATCGGCTTTTGGATGTTTATCCATGAATTTTTCTGCTGCCGCAAGAACTAAAGGCTGCATCGCAGATGATCCTGAGATGGTAATGGAACCTGATGCCTCATCTTTGTTTGAAGCATTTCCTTTACTGTCTTTTGAATCTCCGCTTGAGCTGCTGTTTCCGCATGCTGTGACGAATGCTAACAATGCGATAGTAAGGAAAGTAAGCAGCCATAATTTGTTCTTTTTCATTTCAAGAATACCCCCTGAATAATTTGTCCTACGAGTAATACATTAAAGGTTCTTTATTAATTTCGTTTAAATGGAATGTTAAGGTTTTGTAAATGTCGAAGTTTTGTAGAGAAATTGCGGCGTTTTTTATGAATTTTGTCAATTTATATCGGAATTTTTGAAGAAAACGTAAAAAAAACGCCCACAAAAAGTGAGCGTTTTTACCTATGAAAGGTCTAGTTATTTGTTTCTGCTTCATTTTCAATTTTGTTTTTGTTTTTCGCCTGTGTATCATTGCTTTCCTGTTTTGATTTCAGTTCAAAGTACTTATCTAATACTTGTTCACCAATATCATTTGTAATTGGATAGCGCTGGTTGTAGTCTTGATACACCCATGGCACAACAACGGAAATAGCCACTTCTGGATTATCAGCAGGCGCATACGCAACAAGAGTTGTGTTATACGTCGGTGTACCGCGCTTGCTTTTAATTGGACCGTCATAGAATGATTGAGCGGTTCCTGTTTTGCCAGCTGGATTATACTTTTTGTTGCCAAAGTTTGAATAGGCTGTCCCTCTTGGGTTCTGCATCACAAGCTTGAAGCCTTGCTGGACACGCTTGATTTCATCACTTGTCATGTCTAGCTTATTCAATACATCCGGTTTGACGGATTCCGTCACAGCTCCAATACCGCGCTGCGGGTCTGGTTCTCTCACTTCTTTGACAAGCTGCGGACGTAAACGATACCCGCCGTTTGCAATGGTTGAAACGTATTGCGCCATTTGCAGCGGTGTAAACGTATCATACTGTCCAATCGCATAGTCAAGTAAGAGCCCCGATTGTGTAGACGTTCCTCTGTAGCCCGTTGCTTCGTTTGGCAGGTCAATACCTGTTTTGACACCAAGACCAAATTTACTGAAATTGTAGCGGAACGTATCAAATGCTTTCGGATCAATTGGGAGCGCCTGATTCTTACGATATTCGCTTTTCCCAATGGCGATTGCGGTTTTGAACATATATACGTTTGATGAACGCTCTAGTGCTGTTAAATCATTAATGAGTCCCATATTTTGATAGGATTTCTTTGGCGGCGACTGGGCGATATAGAGAGGTTCATCGTATTGGGTACTTCCAATATGAATAGCGCCTGTTTTATATCCAGTCAATACCGTTGCCCCTTTTACGGCTGATCCCATCGCATATGAGGATGTCATCGTTCCTAATGCGTAGTCATCGAATTTGTATTTTCCGTTTTTGTTTGAAATCTGCTTACCCGCAACAGAGAGAACCTCTCCATTTCTCGGGTCCATCATGACAACAAATGCGCGGTCAAGAAGCTCAGTTCCCCCTCTTTGTTTCGCACTTCTCAAGTTCTTTTCAATAATTTTTTCAACCGCTTTTTGCAGCTGAATATCAATTGTCAGCACAAGGTCTTTCCCGCTCTTACCTTCTGTTAACACTTTAGAGCTTGTGACATTGCCCTGTTTATCAGTTGTACTCTGTTCTTTTTCCTTTTGGCCCTGCAGGACATCTTCATATTGATATTCGAGATAGCTTTTTCCTACACGGTCATTTCGGCTGTAGCCGAGTGATAGATAATGCTCAAGAAGTGACTGCGGAAGACCTTCATCACTCGAAGACACACTGCCGAGCATACTGCGGAGCAGTCCTTTATACGGATAGCTGCGTGACCAGTCTGTCGTCACATCAACACCTGGAAGCTCGTCCAAATGCTCAGAGACGTAAGCAATTTCGCTTGGCTTTACATCTTCATTTTTAATAAATTGAGGCGTAAGTGCATAGCCTCCATCCATCTGCCTTTTAATGGCAAGCACTTGTAAATCTTTTTTCGTCAGTTGATTTAATTCCTTGTCTGTGATGCGTTTTAGCTGAAGCTCATATAGTTTATCATCAGAGACCTTATCGTCACCCTTTAATTCTGATTCCTTTTGAACAAGCTTTTTCGCTTCATTTGGATGCGTTAAGATCCAGAAATCTTTTTTGTCACGATCTGTGATTTTTTTCGTACTCACATGAATCATGTCCGCTAATTTTGATGCCACTTTGAGCCGCTCTTCTTGTGAAGTCGTCGAGGTTCTCGTATATGTAATGGCATTCAGCGCTTTATTGCTGACAATCGTATTGTAGTTTCGATCATAAATTTTTCCGCGCGGAGCAGATGAGCTGACATTCACATCCTCTTGTTTTTCTGCCTGCTTTTTATAATCTTCTCCATTGACAATTTGCACAAATCCGAGTCTAACGACAACACCGGTAAAAATAATAAAGGCAGCTAAAAATAATAAATTCAGCCGGATCGGAAGTGTTTTGCGCCCTTCCTTCGCGTCTTTTTTGTTTTTCTTGTTTCTCATCACATCACCTTTTCTATCAAGAAAGAAATGGCACCCCTTTTTGTGTATAAAAGGTGCCATCATCATTTTAGCGGTTTTTCTATCATTTATCTAGAAATTTGATGTTCCATAGGTAAGAAATTTTACCTTTCTCCCTTAATAAGGTTCGTTTGAGAAACTGGCTTTTGACCGTCAGCCTCTTTCATATCAGCTGTTTTTTCTTTCAAATGAATATCTTTTACAAAGTAATAAATGAGGGTGTGCCCCGCTCCGAGCACAACAAGTGATGCAGGGATTCCGAGCTCATCACCTAGTAAGGTGACAGACAGCAGGAACAAAACAATCGAACAAATACGGCCGGCATTTAAAAATAGCTCTCTGACCACAATATATTCAATTCGGGCCTTTCTGGCGTACCTTGCATGGCCAATGACATCATATGTTAAAGATACATAAGGAACAAGCAGGAGCGGATATCCTATTGCAATGGCTACCGCATACATCAGAAGTGATACATAGGACAAGTGGAAAACGATTAAAAACAAGGCGCCGTATAAAATCAGCCCGCCAAGCATGATGGCCTTCTTCCGCCACTTTTTCTTAATCAAACGGGTAGCGAAGAAATAAGCAAAAAAGGCAACACCTGAATTCACTAAACCAAACGTCCCGAGAGCAAGCTCACTGTTTGTTGCAATAAACACAAAGACACTGATTAAGAAGACAAAGACCCCTTCACGAAGCCCTTGAAAAAAGTGAGCTGTTGTAATCCTACGCCAATTCTCGTCTGCATGACGTTCTTTCCAAATTTGTTTGATCATAAATTTGCCTTTAGACTGTCTTCTTTTGAGGAAAAAGCTCATCACAACCGCTAGTGAAAACAAAAAAAGCGATAATGTGAAAATGACTGTGTAGCCTGTATCATCCGTTAACTGAGAAATGACAATCCCCGCAATGAGAGGACCGATCATGCCGGCAGTTGAGGAAAGCACCCCGAGAAATCCATTAAAGAAGTCTCTTGTTTCAGGCTCGGTGATCTCAAAGGTGAGTACGTTAAAAGCAAGCCAGTAAAAACCATAGCCGATCCCAAGGACACTTCCCAATAAAACTAGCCGTGCGGCCGCTTGTTCTCCTGCCATTAAGACAATTAAATAAAAAGCGGCTAAAAAGATGACACCGAAACGAAGGACAAACGCCCGGTCTATTTTTTTTGCGAGCCGGCCAGCGAATAAAAACGTAATGGGCTGAAGCACCACAATGGCCAAGTTATAAATCGCAAGATCCGTGAATTTCCCAGACTGTTTCCATAAGTACACATTTACAAACGTATTCGAAAGCGCAATGGCAAGTGCGTATAACCCGCCAATCGTGAGGAGGAGCAATAAGTCTTTAGTAACATCCATGTCCCCGAACATTTTCTTTAATCTGCTCATACCATTCATTCTCCTTTTCTACACAATAGTCTGTCTCATCAAAAGGCAGATATGTAAAAAAAGGAGGGAAAATATAAAAAGACCTGCTTCTCTTGAAAGCAGGTCTTTTCAAATCAAATCATTATTTTGCTTCGCTGTAAAGGCGAGCTACTTCATCCCAGTTCACAACATTCCAGAATGCTGAAATGTAATCAGGACGACGGTTTTGGTAGTTTAGGTAGTAAGCATGCTCCCAAACGTCTAGTCCTAGAATTGGCGTTTTTCCTTCAGTTAAAGGAGAATCTTGGTTTGGCGTGCTTGTGATTTCAAGTTTTCCATCGTTCACAACAAGCCATGCCCAACCAGAACCAAAGCGTCCTGCAGCTGCTGCAGCGAAATCAGATTTGAATTTTTCAAATCCACCTAGTTCTTTTTCGATCGCATCTGCAAGTTCACCAGTTGGTGCGCCGCCACCGTTTGGTGAAAGAAGCGTCCAGAATAATGAGTGGTTCGCATGTCCTCCGCCATTGTTACGTACAGCTGTACGAATGTTTTCAGGCACTGAGTTTAAGTTAGCCACTAGCTCTTCAATTGATTGATCTTCAAGAGCTGATACACCTTCGATTGCTTTGTTTAAGTTAGTTACATATGTGTTGTGGTGTTTTGTGTGGTGAATCGTCATTGTTTCCTTGTCGATATGTGGTTCTAATGCATCGTAAGCATATGGTAATTCTGGAAGTTTAAAAGCCATGGTTAAATTCCTCCTTAAAATGTATGTACTGAAATGCTTCCTCTGTAAGTCAGCAATTCACCCTACTCAAAGAGTATCAAAAGAAACAGCTTGTTTCAACGTTATTGCTCATGTTCTGAAACATTTCAGTGTTTATTTTGTATTTAGCCCTTTTGAAAAAGTTTTAAACACCCTTTTTCACTTAGCGAAGGACATAAAATAAAAAGATCCCCAGCATCAGTGCTTGAATCAATCCTTTTGCAAAAACACCTGATACAAATCCAATTAATGAGCCTAATCCAACTTTCACACTCGTCTTCAGATCTTTTTGATGAACAAGGAGCTCTGCAATGACACTCCCAAGAAATGGACCAATAATAATTCCTGCAATGGGTATCACAAAAGGACCAGCTAATAACCCAATGGTGCTTCCCCAAATAGCTGCCTTGCTGCCGCCAAAGCGCTTTACCCCAATAAGGTTTGAGACATAATCTGCCGCAAATAAGACGGCAGTAAACATGGCTTGAATGAGCCAGAACGTCAGGGTAAGCGGCTCGAAGCTAAAGAAGAAGCCATATAGAATAAATCCGAGAACCATAAAGACCACACTCGGGATAATTGGATAAACCAGTCCAACAAACGCAATGATAAATGCACAGCCAATCAGTATCCAATACAGAATGTCCAAGACCGTGCCGCCTCCTTTTTATATGCTGTATACATTATGCCTCATTCCCTCTATCTTAACCAGTGATGAAGGCCATACTTGTACTTGATGGATAGACATTGATACAATATGAGAAATAGAAAAGAATGTAGGAAGTGAATGGGTATTGAACGTATTTAATCTATTGTTAAAAGGAATTTATTCACCAAAAGATATTGCTAAAGCACGGTTTACAGGGATCGGTAAAGCGATTTTATTCATTTTTATCCTCTCAATTATCGCAGCAGTTCCTCAGGGGTATCATATGAGCCAAGAGATCTCGAATGCGATGTCAGGATTTCAGCATGTGATCAAAAAAGATTTACCCGACTTTTCAATCGAAAAAGGAAAGCTTCAAGCGGATCAAAGTGAACCAATAGAAAAAGAAGAAAACGGCATCACGATTATCTTTGATCCTGCTGAAAAAATAAAAGCAAGTGAGCTTGAATCAAAGCAAACGGCTATCGCTTTGTTAAAGGAAAAAGCAGTGATTGCCATTGATGGACAAATGACAGATATTCCATACCAGCTCCTTGGTGGAACGCTGACAAAAGATGAACTCGCCCGCGTCACAAATCAGAACCAAGCGATTATCATCCCTGTCATCTGTGTACTGCTATATCTATCAACTGCGGCTCTCATGTTTATCAGCGCAACATTCCTTGCGATGCTTGGTACATTTATTAAACGAATGCAGCAAAAAGAGCTGTCCTTCCAAATGCTTTGGAAGCTCTCCGCTTATTCACTCACATTAACAACGGTCTTTTTCGCCATTATGAGTGCATTAAACACGCCTGTTGCAAACTCATTTTTATTAAATTGGGTCATTAACTTTATCTTTTTATATCTTGTTGTGAAAGAAATTCCTGCCAAAAAAAGCAAATGATCCATCCAATGGATTTGTCTATACAATGAAAGCTCCCCCGGCTCGGAGGAGCTTTTTATGTCTATTCATGCTAGGACTCATCTGGATGGATGATCGCAAACAAATAGTGATCCTCCCACACTCCATTAATCTTTACTTTTTTACGATTTAGTCCCTCATTTTCAAAACCTGTCTTTTCAAGTACACGAATGGAACCCTTATTACTTGGCTTTACTCCAGCCTCAATACGATGGAGATTCAACTCAAAAAAGGCAAAGTCAATGATTAAACGAATGGCTTCTGTCATATATCCATTTCCGCCCTGCCTTTGATCGAGTACATACCCGAGCCAAGCTCCTTCTATCGGACCTCTTACGACAGAGCTTAATGAGATCGTCCCAATTAAAGCACCTGTTTCATTTAAGAAAATACCATGCATGTAAGATTCATCTTGTGCAATTCTTTGCCTACTCCGCTGAATTCGTTCAATTTGACGAGGTAACGTGAAGAAATCATCTTTGACCAAAGGTGTAAATTCCTGAAAATATGAGCGATTCTCAAGCTCTAATGTTAACAGTGATTCTGCATCATTTTCTGTTAGTGTTCTCACATATATATGCTGACTAACTTTCTTCATTAAATCTCCCCCTTTTTTATTTTATCATAAATCGTCATATGAGCTTGCTCTCCTATTTACACCACCGATCCAAGCAGTTTTATTACAAGTCATACTAGAACGGACTAGAGCCATCCTTTCCAGCTTTTCTCCTCTTTTTGGTTCTATCATTTCAAGACATGCATAGACTGAAGTAAACTCTTAAAAGCGGTGAGTAAAATGCGGCGAATTCTTTTTTTACTAATCAGTTTGTTTGTCCTCTTTATTATCTTTTTTGATTTGAAAAATGGAACCATCCCTGTTGAGGAAAACCCAGCTGTCCCAGCAAGTGCGCTTCAAACAGCTGAGAAAAAGACTTATAAGAATGTCACTGTTAAACAAGGTGAAACGGTCCTCTCCATCGTACATACAAGCAAGCCACTTGATGATGTCATTAAAGATTTCGAGGAGCTGAATCAAGGTGTCAAGGCGAACGAAATCAGGGCAGGCAGCACATATAAGTTTCCTGTCTATAAGAGATAAAACGTTAATTCCTTGTCATTCATACAAAGAGACTGTTACAATATGAACTGTAAAACACGACGTACACGGCAAATGATTGCTTGTACACTAAGGAGCGATTGACAAGTGAGTGAAGTCACACATCGTACTAAAACGCGTCCCGTCAAAGTGGGACCTTTAACTATAGGTGGAAATAATGAGGTTGTCATTCAAAGTATGGCAACAACCAAAACACATGATGTCGAAGCGACAGTCGCTGAAATTAAACGTTTAGAAGAGGCAGGCTGTCAAATCGTGCGTGTCGCATGTCCAGATGAGCGTGCAGCAAATGCAATTGCGGACATAAAAAAACAAATTAACATCCCGCTTGTTGTGGATATTCATTTTGACTACAAGCTTGCACTGAAAGCGATTGAAGCAGGCGCAGACAAAATCCGAATCAATCCAGGAAACATCGGAAGAAGAGAAAAAGTCGAAGCTGTTGTCAAAGCAGCAAAAGAAAAAGGCATTCCCATTCGTATTGGCGTAAACGCTGGTTCATTAGAGAAAAAAATTCTTGATAAATACGGCTATCCAACAGCAGATGGTATGGTCGAAAGTGCACTGCATCACATTAAAATTCTAGAAGACCTAGACTTTCATGACATCATCGTCAGTATGAAAGCATCTGATGTAAACCTTGCAATTGAAGCATACGAAAAAGCGGCTAAAGCCTTTGATTATCCTCTTCACCTTGGGATTACAGAATCAGGTACGTTATTTGCAGGTACAGTCAAAAGTGCAGCTGGACTAGGCGCTATTTTGAATATGGGGATCGGGAACACACTCCGTATCTCATTAAGCGCTGACCCAGTTGAGGAAGTAAAAGTAGCACGTGAATTGTTGAAATCATTTGGTCTTGCATCAAATGCAGCAACACTGATCTCCTGCCCAACTTGTGGACGAATTGAAATTGACCTCATCAGCATTGCAAATGAAGTCGAAGAATATATTTCTAAAATCAAAGCACCGATTAAAGTAGCAGTTCTCGGCTGCGCTGTTAACGGTCCAGGTGAAGCACGTGAAGCGGATATCGGAATCGCAGGTGCTAGAGGCGAAGGCTTATTGTTCCGTAAAGGTGAAATTGTTCGTAAAGTACCGGAAGAAACAATGGTCGAAGAACTGAAAAAAGAAATCGATAAAATCGCTGAAGAACATTATGCGAAAATGGAAGCTGAAAAAGAAAAACAAGCGAATGCCTAACAAAAAACGCCTGACGTCATAGTCAGGCGTTTTTCTGTTCTTGTTAAAAGAACGGGGTGATAAATATGCCTAGGATGACGGAAACAATTCCGATCCCAATTGACCACGCGCCAAGCGCATGTGCTCCTTTTCTTCTTGCAATATAACCAACGACGATTGCCGCTACCCCTAATAGCACCGGCAAGACAAATAATGAGATAATCGCAATCGCGAGTGCTGTATAGCCTATCCCTTTACTGCCTGAATCGTCACCTGCTTGGTCACGTCCTCGTCTATCTTCTCGATCTCTTGAAGCTTGATATGGCTCTGCAATTTCAGCAGCTGTTTCCTCTAAATAGCCATCATCATTACTAAAGTGTGTGTCGATTTCACGATCATTTCTTCTGAAATCCTCGTCTCTTTCCATGATCAATTCCCCCTTTTGGTTAATAGAAAGGAGCTTTTTTAGTATGAGCAAAAATGTCTGTTTCATGATTGCTAAAACTTGCTGGAATTGTGAATTGATTATGTTACACTTTAAGAGTATAAAAATGAGGAGTGTGGGCATGTTACGTTTAGGAATTGATATTGATGGTACAGTGACGGCACAGGACACCTTTGTCCCCTACTTAAATGAGTCGTTCCAATGTGCCATGACACTAGATGATATGACAGAGTATGATTTGACGAAGCTTTTAAAGATTTCTCAAGAAGAATTTTGGGGCTGGATGGATCAGTACGAGCCTCTTATTTATAAACAGGCAATGCCTGCTGAGGGTGCAAAAGAGATCCTCGACGAAATGAAGCTGCAGCACAAACTGATTTATATTACAGCAAGAAGGCAGCAGCATTCGGATATCACCTACAAGTGGTTTCAAGAACATGATGTGCACTATGATGCTATTGAGCTAGTTGGCGGTCATCATAAGCTGGAAGCCGTTCAAAAGCACAAAATTGATGTATTTTTTGAAGACCATCATGGCAATGCCACAATGATTGCAAAAGAGGCTGACATCCCGGTTATACTTTTCAACTCCCCTTATAACCAGATGCCAATTGACGACAGAATTATACGCGTAAACAACTGGCAGGAAGCATCTAAGTGGATCAAACAATACGAGCAGCGTCTGCAAACTGCTTATTAATGTAACTGAGCGAGCACCGAAGCGGAACAAACCCGAGGAATAGTCTACACGCTGAAGCCGATACATTTAATGTATCGGCTTTTTCGATGGAGCAAGCTGCCCTTCTTTCATGAGGAAATGGTACAGTGCCCCCTTCATGCCTGCCTGATTCAAGTAGTAGCAAGTTTCCAGCTTCACCTGAATGTTCTTCCACGTATGCAGTGTATGTAAATGTTTTTCAATGTTTTGTAATAAATCTGGTCTTGCACTTACGCCTCCGCCAATGAGGATTTTCTCTGGGTTAAGAACAGTCGCTACATTGTAAACGCCAATGGCTATTCGCTTGTACCATTGATCCACCAGCTTCTCAATGGCCGGATCATGCTTCGCCTTTTCAAAAATTTCTTGACCGTCTATTTGAGCACTTTGCGGAATTCCTTGCTTTTCTTTATAGCTCCGAATTAATCCAGCCGTTGAAGCGCTGCTGTTAAGAGTTGTAAACTGGCCATTTTCCGTTTCTGTCAGCATCATGCCAAATTCACCACCGCGGAAGGATGCACCGCGCACAAGCTGACCATTAGCAAAAATACCCCCGCCGACACCCGTGCCAATTGTCATACAAATAAAGCTGTCACAATCTTTTGCATGCCCGCTGTATTTTTCTGCGAGAGCTGCACAGTTCGCATCATTTTCCACTTCTACACGAATAGACGTTTTCTCTTCTAAAAGTGTTTTTACATTTTGGCCATTTAAGGCGATGATGGCGCCTGCAAATTCTGTATAACCTGATTCACTGTCCACAAAACCTGGAAGACTGATGGCGATACCGCTGACATCCTGCATCCTTTGATATTGCCTGACCACATCCGCCATGGCTTCTAAAAACGGTTCAAGCTGCCGGCAGTTCGTTTCATAGTCACCACTTGTGACAAGCTCCCCATCCTGATCCATTAATCCATGTTTTGTTCTCGTCCCGCCTACATCAAACACGACGTAATAGGCCACTTTTAACCCTCCCTTTACTTTAAAAAGTAGTACCTTGATCTCATTTTAATGAAACAGCCTCCCTTTGTAAAACGTTTTCAAAAGACAAAACAAAAAAGCCAGCTCCATGGCTGACTTTTTCATGAGTGAACTTCCTTCGGTTCGCAAGAAGGACACGTTCCATATATTTCAAATTTATGTCCACTAATATGATAATCCTCTAAATCGGCGTCGAGCTTGTCCATAGGGCAGGCATCGATCTCTTTTGTTTTCCCGCATGTAAGACAAATAAAGTGATGGTGATGATGGGAAAATGAACATTTAAAACGGAATAGTTTCTCCCCTGACAATTCTGTTGTTTCTAATATGCCAAGGTCTTCATATAGTGACAAGTTTCGATAAATCGTATCAAAGCTGAGACCCGGGTAGTCTTCACTTAGTGCCGTCAGCACATTTTTAGCGGTCAAGTATTTATCAGAATCAGAAAACAATTGAAGCATGTCTTCACGTTTGCTTGTATATTTGTAGCCTTTTTCCTTTAATAAATCAAGCGCTTCTTGTACGTTCATGTTGATTCCCCCTTCTGAATTTCCCAATACTAATACACCCGATTAAAATCAAGATAGACAGCATCACAATGGTTCCGCCTGGCGCTAAATCAAGATAATAGCTTAAAATCAATCCGGCCAATACAGACAATTCACCAAACAAGATCGAAAGGAAAATCGCCTGTTTGAATCCTTTGGCAATGCGGATACTTGCTGCAACAGGAAGCGTCATGAGCGCCGACACAAGCAGTGTACCGACGATACGCATTGATGCCGCAATGACAAGTGCAACGACTAAGATAAAAATAAAATGAATCCATTTTGCTGAAATACCAGAAGCTTTTGCATGCTCTTCATCAAAAGAAAGCAGAAACAATTCTTTATATAAAAGCACAACAACTAACACAACAACGAGTGAGATCCCTACAATAATCCAAAGATCAAGTCTTGAAACCGCACTAACACTTCCGAATAAATAACTAAACAAATCTGTATTAAAGCCATTCGCTAGTGAAATGAAGATGACGGAAATCCCAATACCACCTGATAAGATGATGGGAATGGCAAGCTCCTGATAATGCTTATACACGGAGCGCAGGCGTTCAATAAACAATGAACCTGCCACAGAAAAAGCCATTCCTAAGTAGAGCGGGCTTACCCCTGTCAAAAGGCCAAACTTTTTATCAAGAAATAAACTTGCGGCAATACCGGCAAGGGACACGTGACTGAGGGCATCTGCAATAAGCGAAAGCCTTCTTACGACAATAAATACACCAAGTAAGGGCGCAATAAAACCAATCAGTAACCCTGCGATAAACGCATTTTGCAAAAATTCATAATGAAAAAATGGAAATAGCATTATTCATGTCCCCCATGATGGTGATGGTCGTGATGAATCACTTGAATGTCATGCCCGTAAAATTGAGATAGCGCCTGATCATCCATTGAATCAAACGCTTCTGCATCCCCGTGGAAATGCAGTGTCTGATTTAAACAAGCCACATGGGTGACTTTATCAGAAACGGTGCCAACGTCGTGTGTGACGAGAATTAAAGACATTCCTTTTTCTTTGTTCAATGTTTCGAGTAGCTGATAAAAGCCTTCTACTGTCCGCTGGTCCACTCCAACCGTGGGCTCATCCAAAATGAGCAGCTTCGGCTGACTGACAAGCGCACGGGCAATAAATGCACGCTGCTGCTGGCCGCCAGAAAGCTCACCGATGTTTTGATGCTTTAAATCTTGTATGCCAACTGAGCGAATGGCATCTTCCACTTGCCATTTATCCTGTTTGCTCATTCGTTTAAACAAACCAATTTTTGCGGTCAGTCCGCTTGCGACGACCTCATATACAGAAGCAGGGAAACCTGTATTAAAGCTATTCGCCTTTTGAGAAACAAATCCAATTTGATCCCAGTCTCTAAATTTTGAGACAGGCGTGCCAAATAGCTTTAATTCACCCTGCTGTGGTTTAATGAGCCCAAGCAGGCATTTTAATAAAGTTGTTTTACCAGAACCATTCGGTCCAACAAGTGCTAGAAAGTTTCCTTCCTCTACTGTTAAATGAATGTGATCAATGACATTTCGCTGTCCATACGAGTACGAAATGTCCTTCATTTCAATAATTGGCTTTGCCATGAATCTTTCCACCTTTAATCAATATAAAAAGAATGATTACGATTTATACAACAAAAAGAAAATGGCTTTTGCCATTTTCTCTGTCCATACATACATTTCATTATATAAAAGAAAGATAAAAAAGTAAAATAAAAGCTAATGAATGGCTGTTTTGAACTTACCGCCTTTTGTTTCATGCGTATCCATAATCGTGATAAATGCTTGGTCATCAATTTCAAATACAATGGATTTCAGCTTTGTAATTTCAAGCCTTGTGACAACGGCGTAGATGACATCTTTTTCTTCATCTGTATAGCCGCCTTTTCCTCTCAGCTTTGTCGTTCCCCTGCCGAGTCGATGCAGAATCGCATCTGAAATTTCATCATAATAGTCTGAGACGATAATGACAGCTTTTGTTTCATCAAGCCCTTGAATAACAGCATCAATTGTTTTCATTGCCAAATAATATGTCATGACAGAATACATAGCCTGCTCTGGTCCGAAAACAAAGCCCGCCCAAATAAAAATGAACACATTGACGATCATGACAAACTCACCGACGGAGAAAGGAATTTTTTTCGTCAGAAGAATTCCCAAGATCTCTGTTCCATCCATTGAACCTCCATTACGGATGACAAGTCCAACACCAAATCCAAGTAATAGTCCGCCAAATACAGTGGCTAAGATCGGCTGTGTTGTAAATGCCTCCACATGATGAAGCGAAGATTCAATCACGGCTAAGCTGACAATCCCAATTACAGTGGAAATGAGAAAGGTTTTCCCAATATGCTTGTATCCTGATATCATAAATGGAATATTTAAAATGACAACAATCGTCGCGAAATTAATAAACGGGTTATCTGTAAAGAGATAATCCAAAATAAGCGAAATGCCGATGATGCCCCCATCAATAATATTGTTTGGCACTAAAAATAATTCAATGCTGACTGCTGCACATGCAGCTCCTACTAGAATCAGAAAAATTCTCAAAATAAAATGAGGCACCGATTCCTTTCTATGCTGTTTACTATTTGCCATACGTTCTCCCTTCTACACATGTTAAATTTTCAATGAACATTTTATCCACTTTACTATTTTATCATTTCACAGAATAAAATAAAATTTTTTGCACATTTTCCGTTTTCGCCCATACATTGTTACAGAGGGGAGGAATGGAATTGATTTTAATTCAAAAAATTGTCCTGCAGCGGCTCAATCAGATCACAGCAAATGATCTGTTAAGGTATGCGAAACAGTATGGCGTCAGTTTAACGTCTCATCAAGCTGCTGAGGTGGCCAAACTCATGAACGGGAAAAACATCAATATTTTTAATGACTCAGAGCGTAACCGGCTTCTTAAGCAAGTGGAAGCGATTACTTCTAAACAGACAGCACAGACTGTGAATGATTTGTTTAACCAGTTTACAAGTTAAGCAAAAAAGGGCCGCATTTAGCGGCACCTCAACATGTTGCATCCTTTTTTACTGACCCGTAATTTTATCTAGTAAGCCTTCATCAAATTGCTTTTCTTTCAGCATGGCAATTTCGAATTTGTAAGGTGGTTTTTTGTTCTTTTTATCTTCACCTACATAAGGCGTTTCTAGAATTTTCGGCACATCTTGAAGCTGCGGATGATGCACAATATAGCTCAGTGCATCGAAACCAATTTCACCAAAACCGATATTTTCATGTCGGTCTTTTCTTGCGCCTTGTACGTTTTTACTGTCATTAATATGAAGAACTTTGATTCGGTCAATACCAACAATTCGATCAAATTCTTCTAATACACCATCAAAGTCACTCAAAATCGGATAACCAGCATCGT
This sequence comes from Bacillus sp. FSL M7-0791, assembly GCF_038627085.1. NCBI lineage: Bacteria > Bacillati > Bacillota > Bacilli > Caryophanales > Bacillaceae > Bacillus > Bacillus sp. FSL M7-0791. The sequence goes on from NZ_CP152022.1 coordinate 2,248,991, forward strand.
GCGTGTGACACGTATCAAAGCAGACAGAAAGAGCTTCGTTATGTGTCACTCCGTCGATAATTTGGGCAAGCTCTTCAAAGCTTCTTCCGCACTCTGATCCTTTTCCCGCCATTGTTTCAAGTGCAATTTGAACCTCTTGACCTTTCACAATGACTTCGTTTAAACCTTCAATGATTTTTTGAATCCCTGCCTCTGCCCCTGCTCCGACATGCGCACCCGGGTGGAGAACAATTTGTCTTGCTCCCAGCGCTTCCGTACGCTCAATCTCAGAGCGAAGGAAGTCTACACCAAGCTCAAATGTCGCTGGATTCACTGTATTTCCAATATTGATAATATACGGAGCATGCACGACGATATCCGTCATGCCATGCTCTTTCATATGCGCTTGTCCAGCTTCAATATTGAGGTCTTCAATTTTTTTACGGCGCGTATTTTGCGGTGCACCTGTATAAATCATAAACGTATTCGAACCATAAGAGGCAGCTTCCTCACTCGCTGCAAGAAGCATATGTTTTCCGCTCATGGATACATGTGAACCAATCTTTAACAATGTTTCCCCCTACTTTCCATTACGCTTTGACTTTCTACGTTCCTGTCTTTTGATTTTATCCATCTCACGTGTCATTTTCTTTTTATATCCAGGTTTGACGGCTTTCGGTTTTCTCACAAGACGTTTTGCTTTTTCTTCAATTTCATTTGGGGCTTTTTTACGTCTTTGACGCTTCAAACGGTCATCTGCATCTCGCCATTCGCCATGAACAATGGTTTTGTTTTCAAACACAACGCCCATTTTCTCAATTTGAATGAGTGCATCCTCATCAGCCAGCTCATAAATGGTCATAGCAATTCCAGATGAACCCGCACGAGCTGTTCTTCCAACGCGGTGCACATAAAAATCAAGATCAGATGGAAGTTCATAGTTAATCACGTGGCTGACGCCTTTAATGTCAATCCCGCGAGCTGCAAGATCAGATGCCACAATATAAGTGAACTCCAAATCTTCAATTTGTTTCATGACTTTTTTACGTTCGCGCGGCGTCAATCCGCCATGGAGCACACCGATTTTCATTCCTTTTTCTTGTAGGAACGATGCGATTTCATCAACAGTTGTTTTTGTATTGGCAAAAATGATCCCTAAATATGGCTGTACATTCGTCACCATTTCATGGAGCAATTTTAATTTATCACGCTGTTTAGACGGAACTAAAATATGCTGAATGTTTTCAGCTGTAATCCGTCTTGGTTCAACATGCGCATACTTTGGATTGTCCATATATTTTTTCAGGAAAGGCTTTAGTTTTTCTGGGATGGTTGCAGAGAACACAAGCATTTGCAGCTGTTCTGGCATTTGTGCACCAATACGGTCCACATCTTCTAAAAATCCCATATCCAGCATTAAATCAGCTTCATCAATAACAAGAGAGGTCGCTTTATAAACATTCAGCGCCTGCTCATGAATGAGGTCAGCAATACGTCCAGGTGTACCGACAACCAAATGCGGCTGGTTTTTTAGCTTTTGAATTGATTTCTGCTTGTCCGTTCCGCCAATGTAAAGCTTAGCTTTGATCTCTTCTTCTGGAGAAGCATTCTTTAAAATCGTTTGAGCTTCTTTGAAAATTTGATTGGCTAATTCTCTTGTAGGTGCAGTAATCACCACTTGTACCTGTTCTTTGCTTGGATCAATTGAATGAATCAGCGGCAGTAAGTACGCATGAGTTTTTCCTGTTCCGGTTTGTGACTGGCCAATCACGCTTTCTCCTTTTAAAACGGCAGGGATGATTCTTTTTTGAATATCAGTCGGCTCATAAAAGCCTAGTTCATGAATAGCATCTATAATAAAAGGCTTTAATTCATATGTCGTAAATTTCGTTTCTTTCATGTTTTCACTCCTTAAGGCAATGCCTTTTTGCTCATCTCCTCATTATAGCTGATTTTCAGTAAAAAAACCATGTCCGCTTTTCCTACAGGAAACCAATTGGTGCCTCCTTGCATAACCTATGAAGAGAAAGAGAATGCAGTAAGGGAGGTACAAGTATGTTAGGGCAAAGGCCTATGGGCGATTTTCAGCCGCGCCGTCCCTCACGCCGGCACCTTGGAAATGGCGGACAGCCCGGAATATTTCAAAGAGGGCAGCAGCCTCCTATCCAACAGCCTTTTCAAGGGCAAGGCAATCCATTTCAGCAAATGATGCCTCGCTCCCCGTCTGTACAGGGAGGCGGTTTACCCGGGATGGGCGGAATTCCAGGAGGTGAGAGCCGTGCACTAGGCGGCGGAGCAGGAATTAAAGGCATGCTCTCTAAATTTCTTCCTGGCGCAGGAGGAGCTGGAGTCTCTGGAGGTGGTGCGGGATTACAAGGAATCCAGAGCTTCACAAATCCTGCGACCCTCTCAAGCATGTTAGGAAATGTTCAAAAAGTGCTCGGGATGGCGCAGCAATTTACGCCAATGATTCAGCAATACGGTCCTTTAGTGAGAAATTTGCCGGCGATGATTAAACTGTACAGCCAGCTTGGCAGTGCGGATGATGATGAAGAAAGTGCAAATGATGCTGATGCAGAATCAACGGAGACTAGCGCGGAAACAGAAGTGCACGAGGAAGAAGCACAAACTGACGAAATAGAAAAAAATAAAGAACCAGAAGACATCCTCGTCAAAAAAACAGCACCTCACACATCATCTGTTCCTGAAGCAAAACCGAAAAAAAGATCTGGCAGCTCTGTTCCAAAACTATATGTCTAGTGATCTTTTAACGGCGAAGTGTTCACTGCGTATAACAATCTTTGATATATACGCTTACTTTGGCTATAATGGAAGCAAGAGAATGATAAAAAGCCGTTTTTTACGGCTTTTTATATTGTTCTTCTCTAGCAGCACTTCCCTACAGGAGGACGAATAAATGAATGTAATTAAAATATCGCCGCGTGGCTATTGCTATGGCGTTGTGGATGCAATGGTCATTGCTAAAAATGCCGCACTTGATAAGAACTTGCCACGCCCAATTTATATATTAGGTATGATTGTGCACAACAAACATGTCACTGATGCCTTCGAGGAAGATGGTATTTACACACTGGACGGACCAAACCGCTTAGACATTTTAAAGCAGGTTGAAAGTGGAACAGTCATTTTCACAGCTCACGGCGTTTCTCCTGAGGTTCGTCAAATCGCAGAAGAAAAAGGCCTTGTCGCCATTGATGCGACCTGTCCCGATGTAACGAAAACACACGAACTCATTTCAGAGAAAACAGCCGATGGCTATGACATTATTTATATTGGGAAAAAGGGTCATCCTGAGCCAGAAGGAGCTGTCGGAGTAGCCCCTGACAAGGTACATCTTGTCGAAACAGAAGCTGACATTGAGGCACTCGATTTAACTTCAGAAAAACTGCTCATCACGAACCAAACGACGATGTCTCAATGGGATGTCCACGACCTGATGGAGCTGATTAAAGAGAAATACCCTCACGTCGAGTATCATCAAGAAATTTGCCTTGCGACACAGGTGCGTCAGGAAGCTGTATCGCAGCAAGCTGGCCAAGCCGATTTAACCATTGTTGTCGGCGATCCAAAAAGTAATAACTCTAACCGTCTCGCACAAGTGTCAATGGAGATTGCCGGAACGCAGGCTTACCGTATTGGCGACTTAAGTGAACTCAAGCTGGAATGGCTGCAGGGCGTCAAAACCGTTGCCGTTACTGCTGGTGCTTCAACACCAACGCCTATTACAAAGGAAGTCATTCGTTTCTTAGAAAACTATGAACCAGATGATGAAACAACTTGGAAGATTGAACGAACCGTCCCTCTTTCTAAAATTTTACCTCGCGTCAAAACAAAGAAATAAGAAAACGTCAGAGCGGATATGCTCTGACGTTTTTTGATTACATAAATTGAAATGGGTTTGTGTTTGATTCAGAAACAAAGAGCTGTACGTCATATTTTTTATCCGCACATAGCGATTGAAGCTTCGCCTTTACGCCCTCTTTCATAATCTTTTCAGCATAATGTCCTGGGTCCACAACGTTCAGCCCTAGCATCATGGCATCGTGCGCAACATGGAAATAAAGGTCTCCTGTCACATACACATCTGCACCCATTCTTTTCGCTTGATGGATGTATTTATTTCCGTCTCCGCCAAGCACCGCCACTTTTTTCACAACAGCGTTTTGGTCTCCTACAAAACGAGCACCATTCACATCTAGCTTCGTTTTCACAAATTGTGTGAAATCTCTCAGTGTCATTGGCTCATTTAGCTCTCCAATACGGCCAAGACCTTTTTGAATAGGAGGAAGGTCTGTCGTGTGTACACTATAGGCGACTTCTTCATAAGGATGTGCTTTGATCATTTCGCGAATCACTTGTTTTTCTATACTTGCTGGGAAAATGGTTTCAATCCGCACTTCTTTCACAAATTCTAATTGACCCGATTCACCAATAAACGGCTCAGCTTCTTCTGATGGCAAAAAGCTGCCTGTCCCTTCATTTGAAAACGCACAATGGCTGTAGTTGCCAATATGGCCGGCGCCCGCATTTCCTAAAGCTGTCCGGATGGCCTCTTCAAATTCCTCTGGGACATACAGAGCAAGCTGTTTGATTGGATCTTCGTATGTCGGCACTAACACTCTTGTTTCTTCAAGCTCTAAGGCCTCAGCAAGCAGGTCGTTGACTCCGCCATCAGCTACGTCTAAATTCGTATGTGCCACATATACCGCAATATCATGTTTGATGCATTTTTCAATGATCCGTCCAGCCGGCTGATCCGTCGCTACATGTTTTAATGGTCGAAAAATCGGCGGATGGTGAGCAATAATAAGATCCACTTTTCGCTCGATCGCCTCATCTACTACATTCTCTAATACATCCAAGGTGATCATCACATTGGTTACTTTTTTATTTAAAGTCCCAATCTGAAGACCAATTTTATCCCCTTCCATGGCGTATACCTTTGGTGAAAATTGTTCAAACAATTGGATGATTTCATGCCCGTTTACTGTTTTAGCCAACAGTCAAAACCTCCTTTAGCATCTTTATTTTCGCATTCAGCTCTTCAAGGCGTTCTTTATTTTCTTCTGTCCGCGCCGCCTGCTGAATTTGACTTTCTATCTTCTCCATATGCTGAAGCTCTTGCATCCACTTGCGCTGGAAAACGTCATTTTGCTCTTTCGCAAGAAAAGGACCAACCAGCATGCCTGCTTCAAGTGACATTCCTTTATAGGCTTTATCTTTATCGCCTTTTTCAGCGATGATGATTTCGTATATTTTGCCGTCCTCTTCTAAAATGACTTCATCTATCAATTCATACCCCTCTTGATAAAGCCATAAACGAATATGGTGGGCATGGATATTCGGCTGAAGAATGAGCCGCTCATGGCCTGCGAGCTTATGCCTTCCTTCATTTAGAATGCTTGCGATGAGTGCCCCGCCCATCCCTGCAATCGTCACTGCATTCACTTCGCCTTTTTCAATGACTTCAAGGCCATTTCCTTTTCTGACCGATATCTGTTCATCTAATTCAAGTCTATGTACTTGCTGCTGCGCCGATTGAAGCGGTCCATCGGTAATTTCACCAGCAATGGCTTTCACGGCTTTTTGATGCAGGATCGCATAGCATGGCAAATAGGCATGGTCTGAGCCGATATCAGCGAAGACTGCCTCATCTGGTAAAAAGTATGCGACTTTTTTTAATCGTTTCGATAAATTCATTTCATTCATACGTATCACTACTTTTCTTTAATGTTCATACTTGTCTATCTTATATAAATTATGGACTTTTTAAAAGTCGTTTTCAAATGAAAAAAGCTCTTCTTTTGAAAAAGAGCTTTTTGTGTAAGATTATTTAATTTTAGACACCCATTCCGCCATTTCATCGAGCTTTTCATTTGGAATCAGCCCGCCTGGCATCCCGTTGCCGCCTTCTTGAATTTTCTTCTTGATGTCAGCTACTTCAAGCTTGTCTCCAACACCTTTTAATGCAGGACCTGCGCCGCCTTCATAGTTTTCCCCGTGACAGCTTATGCAGTTCTGCTTATACAATTCTTCCGGCGTTGCATTTGCTGTCTCTTCTTGCTTTTGCTCTTTGCCCCCAGAGGCAATTTTTTCTTCATCTTTCAGCCCCTTCATTGATAAGAAAAAAGTGAGTCCAATACCTAAAATGGCAATCAATAAAAATGGTATAAGTGGATTCCGTTTCATTTCTTTCATCCTCCCCTTTGTGAAAACCCCTTTGAGACTATGCAAACAATTCTAATTCTACTTTAATTTTACAAAAAGTAAACGAATTATGATACAAAACTTTGGTCAAGTTCACAGATTAGACAAAAATGATTCTAGATGAGAAATGAAGTCTTCAGCACATTTAGATGTATTTTTTATACATCTTTTTTCTAAGAACGTTGCAAATTCATTTGTTATTCAGTAAAATATAATCAGATTGAAAAAAGCGTTTTCATTTTTGATAAGAAAGAACGGATCTCTTTCAAGATCCGTCCGGTTTCTACTCTAAGAAGTCTTTTAATCGTTTACTTCTGCTTGGGTGTCTTAATTTACGAAGAGCTTTCGCTTCAATTTGTCTGATACGCTCTCTTGTTACGCCGAACACCTTTCCAACCTCTTCTAACGTGCGAGTTCTTCCGTCGTCTAGTCCGAAACGTAGTCTTAGCACATTTTCTTCACGGTCCGTCAGCGTGTCTAATACATCTTCAAGCTGCTCTTTTAAGAGTTCGTACGCAGCGTGGTCAGATGGAGATGTCGCCTCTTGGTCTTCGATAAAATCACCAAGATGCGAGTCATCTTCTTCACCAATAGGTGTTTCTAAAGATACAGGCTCTTGCGCAATTTTAAGAATCTCTCTTACCTTTTCTGGAGTTAAATCCATGTCTTCAGCAATTTCCTCAGGCGTTGGTTCTCTGCCTAGGTCTTGCAGAAGCTGTCTTTGAACACGGATCAATTTATTAATCGTTTCCACCATATGAACCGGGATCCGGATTGTTCTCGCCTGATCGGCAATCGCACGTGTGATCGCCTGTCTAATCCACCAAGTCGCATATGTTGAGAATTTATATCCTTTGCGGTAATCAAACTTCTCAACCGCCTTCATCAGACCCATGTTTCCTTCTTGAATCAAGTCAAGGAACAGCATACCACGACCGACATAGCGTTTCGCAATGCTGACAACGAGACGAAGGTTCGCTTCCGCTAATCTTCTTTTTGATTCCTCATCGCCCTCTTCGATCTTTTGAGCATACGTAATTTCTTCTTTAGCAGATAACAAATTGACGCGTCCGATTTCTTTTAAGTACATACGAACAGGATCATTAATTTTGACACCTGGTGGTACGCTTAAATCATTCAGGTCAAATTCTTCTTCTGCTTTAGCCAGCTGCTGAACATTTGGGTCTTCTGTCTCTTCGTTTTCACTAATGAGCTCTACACCCTGTTCGCCTAAGTATTCATAGTATTCATCCATTTGGTCTGATTCAATTTCAAAGCTAGACATACGCTCTGCAATTTCTTCGTATGTTAAAACGCCCCGTTTTTTACCCGTTTCAGTGAGCTTATCTCTCACCTGTTCAAAGGTTAATTCAGTTTCGGTTTCGTGGGCTTGTTTATCAGCCATTATGGATCCCTCCTTCCAAAGCTTGCAACGAATTCTAAAGTAACTTGCGATTTACTTCCGCCCTGCTTTTCTCTCTCTATCAAACAGATGACGAAGCAAATAGGAAATAAAATAAATAATGATGAAGGCAAGATGCTTGCGGTCTTATGCTCCTCCCGTAAAGGATTCATTGCCAGCCGTAAGTCCTGTCATTAATAATAGACGTATTACTTCAGCGAACGGTTCAACTGAATAATTTCTTTTGCAAGTGTTGCCGCTTTGAAGAAATCTTTTTGCCTCTCCGCTTCTGCACGTTCTAGTTCTTTTTCCTTTATCATTGACAAATTCCGATGATTCAACACTTTTTTTACATAATCACTTAATTCAGCTTCACTTAGTTCGTCTCCGACTTGAATCATCAATATATCCGTCAACAGCTGATTCATGACATCATCTTCTATCCGGTTCATCAGGTGCTGCGGCGTTGGTTCTTTGCCTTCTTCATACAAGGCATAAATGTACGTTGCCAGCGCCCTGTGCGAATCTATATTAAATTCAATCCCGATTCTGTCAAGTACTTTGCGGATCACGTCATCGCTTTTTAACATATGAGCAAGCAGCATTCGCTCTGCATTTTCATATGCCGGCCGCAGACGCTTTCTTCTCACTTGTGTTGACAGATGTGCACGCCGTTTTTCAAGCCCGTTTTCTTCCTGCGTGCTTTTGGTTTCTTGCCGCTGCTGTTTTTCAAACAGCTCCAGTTGTTCTTTTAATGAATCAAGTGAGATCGAAAACTCCCCAGCAAGCTGTTTCATGTAAATCTCTTGCTCCAAAGAGCCGTTTAACCGGCTGATTTCTCGGAGAACCTGCTTCATATAAGTAAGACGGTCTCCTTCGTCTGATAAGTTTTTTCCTCTTCGGAAAAAATTCATCTTAAACGTCATTAATGTCACACTTGCATCTATGATGTCATTCCTAAATTTCTCGCCGCCATATTTACGAATGTAATCATCTGGATCAAGTCCATCTGGTATCATGGCAACGCGAACTTTACATCCTCTTTTTCCAAGCAAATCTGATGCTTTCATGGTCGCTTCGTATCCGGCCGTATCAGAGTCATAGCAAAGGATGATCTCTTCTACGTTCCGCCTGAGAAGCTTTACGTGCTCTTCTGTAAGAGACGTACCCATTGTTGCAACACTTTCACCGACACCTGATGTAACAGCTGAGATGACGTCTGCAAATCCTTCAAAAAGAACTGCCCGTTCGCGTTTGCGAATATGCATACGTGCGTCGTGAAAGTGATAAAGCAGCTTACTTTTATGAAAAAGCGGCGTTTCAGGACTATTCATATATTTAGGCTGCTGATCACCAAGCGATCTTCCGGAAAAAGCGATGACCGTTCCATGATGATCATGAATGGGAAACATGACACGGTCTCTAAAGCGGTCAAAAAAGCCTGTGCCGTTTTCACGTTGAATCAAAAGACCAGCCTTCTCCATCATCACAGGATCAAATCCTCGTTTTTCTAAAAACTTGGTCACGAAATCCCAAGAATCAAGAGCATACCCGATCTCAAACTTGGCAATTGTTTCATCCGTAAAGCCTCTGGACCGTAAATAATCGAGTGCGTTTTGACCTTCCTTTGTATTTACCAGCAAATGGTGGTAAAATTTCTTAAGAAGCTCATGGGCCTCAATCATTTTATGATCTGCAGTGTCCTCTTGCTGAGAGGAACTCATCTGAGCATTCGCCACCTGATCAGGCAGATCAATATGGTACTTATCAGCCACATGTGAAACGGCTTCAATAAATGAGTAGCCTTCCATTTGTCTGAGGAACGAAAACACATTGCCTCCTGCACCACAGCCAAAACAATGGAAGATTTGCTTATCTGCTGAAACAGAGAATGAAGGAGTATTTTCACCATGGAATGGACAAAGACCGAAGTAATTTCGACCTTGCTTTCTAAGCTGTACGTATTCTCCAATCACTTCGACAATGTCTGCGTTTTTTTGGATCTGCTCCAAAAGTTCATCTGGTATACGTTTGCTCATCCTAATAACACTCCGTCGTACATTATTCGCCTTTTAATTTAAAAATCCTTCATGATTCGACAGGATTTTTTGTAGTTGCGCCATAAATCGCTTCTTATCCTCTTCTAAAAGCTTTTTGGGACCTTTTCCGTATACACCTTTTCTTCGCTGTTTGCTGGAAACATGCCTGCGTTCCAAATCAAAATCAATTGTTTCGTTTGTGTACATTCGTCCTCTTTCAGACAGAACAATGACCTGTCTCGGAAGCAGTAAGGAGGCAAGACCAATATCTTGGGTGACGACAATATCATGTGCGGCAGCTGAGTTTGCAATGACTAAATCCGCTGCTTCCTTATGTGTGTCTACAAACCGCCAATCTTCAAGTGGAGATCTTTTGGTTTGAAAATGCTCATATGAAGCAATGAACGTCACTGGTACTTGAAATTGAGATGCGACAGAAAGGATTTCGTCTTTTACAGGACAAGCATCTGCATCGACATAAATCGTCCTCTCTTTTTTACGTTCATTCAGGTGACTAATTCTCCATCCCTCCACCTTATTCCTGCTTTAGAGAAGCAAAAAGACCATACTTTTCCCCTATAAAGCAATCAACAGTAAAACTCATTTTGTCGAAAAGTTATGTTCAGAATCACTTGACTTCTGCCAATATTAGTTTATTCGTTCTTGACTTAACTTAAACCTAAAATCAATCATTTTATCACAATTTTTTATTATAATACAAATGCAGCAAATATGCCATTGTTTTTGTTTACCCGTTTCCCACCATAGGAAAAACCCAGGAGGAGCATCCTGAGTTTATTCGGAACCTCTTTTGGTCAGCATTTGATGAATGACATTTGCCGTTTCCTCAACTGCTTTATTCGATACATCAACGACTTGACAGTTAATGCGGTCAACCACTTTTTCAAAATACTCTAGTTCCTCTTTAATCCGCTCAATGTTCGCATAAATAGCGCGATCATTTAAACCAAGAGATTTTAAACGCTCTTTGCGAATATGATTTAGTTTGTCTGGACTAATTTTCAAACCGATACATTTCTTCGGATCAACTGAAAATAACTCTTCTGGCGGATCAACTTCAGGTACAATTGGAACGTTCGCTACCTTCAGCCGTTTATGTGCCAAATATTGAGATAATGGTGTCTTAGACGTACGTGATACACCAATGAGTACAATATCAGCCTTTAGAATACCTCTAGGGTCTCTGCCGTCATCGTATTTCACAGCGAACTCAATGGCTTCTACCTTTTTAAAATAGTCCTCATCTAATTGACGTACACGACCCGGCTCATGTTTCGCTTCATTTCCATATGCCGTCTCCATTTTATCAATGAGCGGACCGATGATGTCATAATAAACGACACCGTTTGCTTCTGCTTCCTCGATTAAGAATTGGCGCATTTCTGGCACAACAAGAGTAAAGCAGACGATCCCATTATCTGCTTTCGCCAGTGAAATGACTTCTTTAATCGTACCAACATCCTCTACATACGGGATTCTTCTAATATTTGAATGGTCTGATGAGCCGCCATCAAATTGGCTAAGTGCCGCTTTGACCACGAGCTCTGCCGTTTCTCCAACTGAATCTGATACCACAAAAATTACGCGATTACTCATAACATCCCCTCGCAGTCTTCTGTCATTAGATTATTTCGTTCTCCGATAAGCTGACAAGTATTTTCGTCATGTTTGTTTTCGTAATTCTTCCGACCACTTCAAAACCTTTATCCGTATCTTTTATCACAGGAAGTGCATCTATTTGCTTTTCAATCAAGTGCTTCGCCACATCCATAATGAAATCTTCCTTGCGGCAAACGGTGATGTTCGGCATCCTTGTCATAATAATATGGACAGGGATAGATGGAAGCTCCTGTTTCCCTATACTTGCACGAAGGAGGTCTTTTCTTGATAACACGCCTGTTAAAATAGAGTGATCGTCCACAACGAATAATGTGCCCACATCCTCTAAAAACATCGTACAAATCGCATCATAAACCGAAACATTCTCATGTATCACCACTGGAATGGATTGAAAGTCTTTCACTTGAAGTTTTTTCAGCTTATCTGCGAGAAGCTGCGTGCCTGTTTTTCCTGTGAAAAAGTAGCCGACCCTTGGTCTTGCTTCTAAAAAGCCTGACATTGTTAAAATGGCTAAATCCGGTCTGAGGGTCGCCCTTGTTAAGTTCAGCCGATCGGCGATATGCTCTCCAGTGATCGGACCATTCTCTTTGACAATCTGTAAAATCTGCTCTTGCCGTTTATTTAACTCGATTGTACTCACCACCTTTAAATAGAGAGAGCGAAATCTTTATTTTATGTATATCATTTTCATAACTCATCATATTATAGCGCATCTTTGTCCGAATGAAACAAAAATCCACTCAAAAACCGTGAATTAAATGAGTAAAAAACGATTGCCCTTCGGAAAAGGCAACCGTTCTTAGGTATTTATTTTACAATTAAATTGTTCATATTCGCAAATGATTGAATGACTTTGGCTAGTTTGACCATTTGTGCCAAACGATTTCGCTTCAGTTTTTCATCATCCGCATGAACCATTATATGATCGAAATAATGAACAATCGGTGTTTTTAACGTATCCAGCGCCTCTAGTGCCAAGCTGTATTGTCCTGCTGCTACATGTTCCTTTACAGCTTTCTCTACTTGCTGATACGCCTCAAACAGCTTTTGCTCATGTTCATTTTCAAACAGTTCAGGCTGAATCTCTGCGTCTTCCCCTTTTTTACTGATTGAAATGACGCGACCCAATGCTTCAGCCGTTTCTTTGAAGCTTTCTTGTTTCACACTCTCTTCAAGAACAGCTGCTTTTTTGACGACTGCATATGGCTCAATATTTTCAACATCCAGCACTGCATCAACAACATCATGGCGGATATGCTCTGCTTGAAGAACATATTTTAAACGATGCGTTAAAAATTCAATCAGAGCAGCTTCATGTTCTGCCTTTACTTGAGCAAGGGCTAACAGCTCTTTAAATGAAATATTCCAATGACGGTCGAGCAGGATTTGAACGATACCGCTCGCTTGTCTTCTAAGACCATAAGGGTCTTGAGAACCCGTTGGGATCACATCAATTGAGAAGAATGAACAAATAGAATCAAGCTTATCTGCTACTGCCACAATCGCACCAATCAAAGTGGATGGCGCCTCGTCACCAGCAAAGCGCGGCATATAGTGCTCGTTGATGCTTCTTGCTACTTCTTCATGTTCACCAAGAGCTCTTGCATATTTCTCACCCATGATTCCTTGTAATTCTGGGAATTCATAGACCATTTGAGTCACAAGGTCAAACTTCGAAATACTTGCTGCTCTCGCCACACGTTTAGTGGTTTCGTCATCTGCTCCGACATGCGCCGCTAGACGGGTTGCAATGTCTGTCACTCTCTTCAGCTTGTCGCCGATTGTTCCAAGTTTCTCATGGAATACCACTTTATCAAGCTTTTTAATATTGTCTTCAATCACTAGTTTTTCGTCTTCTTTATAGAAGAATGCAGCATCTGATAAACGCGCACGAAGTACTTTTTCATTCCCTCTTGCGACATTTTCCAGCGCCTCACTGTTTCCATTTCTGACAGTAATAAAGTGCGGCAATAATTCCCCTTGCTCATTTTTCACAGGGAAGTAGCGCTGATGCTCTTTCATTGTCGTCACCAATACTTCTTCCGGCAATGCAAGAAACTCTTCTTCAAAGGAACCAGACAGCACAGTTGGATATTCTACAAGATCGTTCACTTCTTCTAAAAGTTCAGGATCAACAGGAATGACCCAGCCTTTTTCTGTAGATAGCGCATCTAGCTGTTCAGTAATGAATTGTTTTCTTTTCTCTGAGTCTGCAATCACAAATTGATCGCGCAATGTTTGTTCATAGGAAGCAGGTGTGTCAATGCTGGCTGTCGTTCCAAGGAAACGGTGTCCTCTAGTCTCACGGCCGCTTTTCACCCCAGCAATTTCAACAGGTACAATCTCTTTTCCAAATAAACAAACAATCCATTTAATCGGACGGATATAGCGTAAATCCTCGCTTCCCCATCTCATGTTCTTTGGAAAGCTTAATGAAGCAGCGATTTCACCTAACGCTGGCAGAAGGTCTTTAACTTGCTTTCCTTCTTGAAATTTTTGGACATGGACATAATCCACTCCTTTGATCTCTTTGAAATAGAGATCATCTGTTGAAGCACCTTGTCCTCTGGCAAAGCCTTCAGCTGCTTTTGTCCAATTGCCTTCAGCATCTTGGGCAATTTTTTTAGCCGGGCCTTTTGCTTCTTCTTTGATGTCTTCTTGTTTTTCTGCGACACCTTTTACAAGTACAGCAAGACGTCTTGGTGAGTTGAATAAAGCAGTCTCTTCAAATGAAATATTTTGCGTTTCAAACCATGCTTTTACTTTCTCACCCAGCTGTTTTGTACTCTCTGGCATGAAACGAGCCGGCATCTCTTCTAAGCCGATTTCAAGTAATACATCTTGTTTATTCATGAGAAGCCGCCTCCTCTTTTAGCATAGGGAATCCCAGTTTTTCGCGTTCTTCATAATAGGTTTTGGCTACTTTTCTTGCTAACTGACGCACTCTTCCGATATAGCCAGTTCGCTCAGTCACAGAAATAGCGCCCTTTGCATCGAGCAGGTTAAACGTATGAGAGCATTTGAGGACATAATCATATGCCGGGTGAACAAGCCCTTTGTCCATTTGGCTATGTGCTTCTTTCTCATAGGTTGTAAATAGCTCGAACAGCATGTCAGTATTAGATGTTTCAAATGTATAAACAGAGTGCTCGTATTCAGCCATTAAGAATAAATCTCTGACCGTAAATCCGTCTGTCCATTCAAGATCGAAGACATTTTCTTTGTCCTGGATGTAAGAAGCAAGACGTTCAATACCGTATGTGATTTCAACAGAAACGGGCTTACATTCTAAGCCGCCGACTTGTTGGAAATACGTGAACTGCGTAATTTCCATCCCATCAAGCCATACTTCCCAGCCAAGTCCTGCACAGCCAAGAGATGGATTTTCCCAGTTGTCTTCCACAAAACGAATATCATGTTTCAGCGGGTCAATGCCAAGTGCCTTCAATGATTCAAGATATAGCTCTTGAATATTGTCAGGTGATGGCTTAATAATCACTTGAAATTGGTGATGCTGATACAATCTATTTGGGTTTTCTCCATATCTGCCATCAGCCGGGCGTCTTGAAGGCTCTACATATGCTACCTTCCACGGCTCTGGGCCAATGCTTCTGAGGAACGTGTATGGACTCATCGTTCCGGCACCTTTTTCTGTGTCATACGCCTGCATTAATACGCAGCCTTCATTTGACCAATGCTTTTGCAGCGTCAAAATCATGTCTTGAATATTCAATGATCGCACCTCCATCTTTTCTAGACCAACCGCTATGTATGGCGGGTGGGATTAGAACCTTGTAAGAGAACACAAAAACTCCCGTCTCTATGCTCGCAAGGTTCTTGCAAACATAGGGACGAGAGTTTTTTCCCGCGGTTCCACCCTATTTGCTGGTGTCGTAGCACCCAGCCGCTTTGTTTTACGTTGCTCAAGAATGCCTTTCGTTACGCCTCCATCCTTAGCTCACACCGCCCTAAGGTCGCTTTTATGGATTTTACGTAAGTACTTCTTTCTGTCAATGCAACATATTTTATCTTAGATGATCTTACAAAAAGTCATGGGAGATGTCAACTTTTGTTTTCGTCACCCATTAGCTTTTTCATGGATTCCATCTGATTCATGAATTTTTTTGATTTTAAATAGAGGCCGGAATATTCGTCATAGTAGTGATCAAGCACTTGACGAATTTCTTGTTTCGTCTGCTGTTTCACATCAACCTGACCAAGCCTTGATAAATCAAAATAATGAAACAATCGGAGCAGCCTTGCAGCTGCGGGGGATAAGGGCAGTTTATATGGATCTTTCGAAAAACAATTTTGGCAAATGAAGCCGTTATCTCTTATCGAGAAATGGAACTGCCCTTCTTTTTGACCACAGTGGACACATTGATCAAGTTCAGGCTTCATCCCCATCACTGATAACATTTTGACCTCTACGATAAATAAAATAATATCAGCATCTGTGCCTTCGTTGAGATGACACAGAGATTGAAGCAGAAGCTCAAACAAATAAGGGTTTGGCTTTTTTTCTTCTGTCCCTTTATCCATCAATTCCGTCATATATGCGGCATATGCGGTCAGAAATAAGTCTTCCCGAATGGCCCGCATACTTTCAATCATTTCGCCTTGCTGGAGCGTTCCAAGTCCTGTTGATGATTGGATGAGAAAGGTGCCGTATAAAAACGGCTGGCTTATGGCTGACAGGCGGCTGTTTGATTTTTTAGCGCCTCTGGCCATCACGCCAATTTTTCCATGTTCTCTAGTGAGCAGCGTGACAATTTTGTTTGTTTCGCCATAATCTGTTGTTCTAAGGACGATTCCTTCACTTTTAATGAGCATTTGTCTACACTCCGAGCGCTGGAGGGGGTCAAGAATTATAAGATTGGAAAATCAAATCGTGCTATTTCTTCTTCAAGTACATCGGGTCTTTCCAGGTTCTCCTTTTCTAACTCTTTGAAAAGCAGATACGTGTCAACGCTTCCTGTTTGTGAAAATACGTTCCATGTAAAATTCAACATAAAAACCCCACCTTTCTTTATTAGAAGCAGCAACGCTACATCCAACATATTAATTTTATCTTGACCAGGCTACCTCCATTTCATGATAAACAATTTTTACTAATCGAACCGCACCATTGTCAGATTTGCTGACAAATGCAGCGATTTTTTAATATTCGTCTTCTCTAAATCCGAAGTCACGCAGGTGAGTGGATTTATTACGCCAGTCCTTCTGAACTTTGACCCAAAGCTCTAAATACACTTTTGAGCCTAGAAGTGCTTCAATGTCTCTGCGCGCTTTTTGTCCCACTTCTTTTAACAAGCTGCCTCGTTTACCAATGACGATCCCTTTTTGCGAATCTCGTTCTACGACAATGGTCGCCGCGACATGGATCTTGCCATTTTCATCTGGCTTAATCGATTCAATCGCAACCGCAATACTATGCGGAATCTCTTCTCTCGTTAAATGCAGCACTTTTTCACGAATTAATTCAGAAATAATAAACCGTTCTGGATGATCTGTTACTTGATCTGCCGGATAAAATTGAGGGCCCTCTGGAAGATAACCTTCAATCTGCTGAAGAAGCGTGTCGATATTGTTTCCTTCAAGAGCTGAAATGGGCACAATTTCCTTGAATGGATAACGTGTGCGGTATTCATCAATTAAAAGGAATAGTTCATCTGGATGAATTTGGTCAATTTTATTGACGACTAGGAACACCGGTGTAGATGTTTGCTTTAGTCGTTCAATGATGAATTCATCACCTTTGCCATAGCCTTCCTGTGCGTTGATCATAAACAAGATCAGGTCGACTTCCTTCAGTGTATTTTGAGCCACCCTCATCATAAAATCACCAAGCTTATGCTTAGGTTTATGAATCCCCGGTGTATCGATAAAGATCGTTTGTGATGTGTTTGTTGTCAGAACACCTTGCACTTTGTTTCGCGTCGTTTGAGGCTTATCGCTCATGATGGCGATCTTTTGTCCAATGACACGATTAAGAAAAGTTGATTTCCCTACATTTGGTCTTCCAATAATTGATACAAATCCTGATTTGAAGCTTTCGTTAGTCATTTAAATCCTCCGGTGAAAATGCGCCTGGCAATAGTTCGTTTACTGTTGTTTCGTATATATGTCCTTTTAAGTTCGTTAGAATCACTGGCATATCAGGTGCACATAGCTCTGAAATGACCTGTCTGCATGCGCCGCACGGCGAAACAGGCCGGTCTGTATCAGCCACCACTGCTAACATTTGAAAAGATGTAATGCCTTCTGAATAGGCTTTAAAAAGTGCTGTTCTTTCCGCACAATTACACATACCATATGCTGCATTTTCAATGTTGCAGCCGCCATACACTTTTCCATCATTCGACAGTAATGCTGCACCGACTTTGAATTTAGAATAGGGTACATATGCAAAATCTCTTGCTTTGATTGCTTCTGAAATCAACTCTTGTTTGTTCATTCCTAGTTCCCACTTTCAGAAGAAATGGTACCACTGTCACATTTATATTTTACATAATTCACGTGACATTTTCACGCCCATTTCTAAAAATGTTAATAAATAGTAATATTGTTCTATTGCATGATCTTCGGTAAGAAGATGATCAACCCAATCATAACCGAAATCGCGGCGTAAACGCAAACAGCGCCTGCCGCAGCGTCCTTCGCTCTCTCTGCAAGTGGGTGTCTTTCTTCTGTCATCAGATCCACTGTATGTTCAATGGCTGTATTGACAAGTTCAAGCGCAAACATCCCCCCGCAAAGAAGAAGAACGATCAGCCATTCAAATGGGTCAATGCGGAACCAAAAGCCGCAGATCACCACGATGATGGCTGCGACTGTGTGAAATCGAAAATTCCGTTCATTCAAGAAAGTTCGCCATATTCCTCTAAATGCATAGTAAAAACTCCGAAAAAAACGGGCGAGCGGCCTTCTTTTCTTACGATGATCTCGAAAGGCCATAATCATCCAAGATTTTTGTCTGTTTGGCGAACATTTCTTTTTCATCTTCCTCTGTCATATGATCGTACCCGAGCAAATGGAGGAAGCCATGAATCGTTAAGAATCCAAGCTCTCTCATAAAGGAATGTCCATATTCCTCTGCCTGCTCTTTCGTTCGATCCACACTAATGATAATGTCACCAAGTACAGGCGGGATATCATCCGCTCCTATGATTTCAATCTCCCCTTCTCCTTCTTCCTCAAGTGCAAAGGAGATTACATCCGTTGGTGCGTCTTTTCCGCGGTATTCTTTATTGATTTGATGAATCTCTTCATTCGAAACGATCGTCACTGACACTTCCGCTTGATCCTTGACCTCAAGTTCGTCTGCAGCAAACTGAAGAAGCTTTTCCACTTCTTCAAGCTGCTCTTTTGATACTTGTCCTGTTTCATCTATTAAATCGATTAACAATGTCATTTACTTCACCTTCTGCTTCGGGGCATCTGGATATTCAATCCGAGAATGGAAAATCCCCTTTAATGTTGTACAAATCGTTTGGCTGATAATATTTAATTCTTTAAATGTGAGGTCACATTCACTAAATTGCCCGTCCTGCATTTTATCTGAAATAATGCCTTTGACAAGCTTTTCAATCCGCTCTGGATTTGGATTGTGCATGGAACGAACCGCCGCTTCAACGCTGTCAGCCACAGAAATAATCGCTGCTTCTTTTGACTGCGGCTTTGGACCAGGGTAACGGAATTCTTCTTCTGTCACCTGATCATCACGCTCTTTCGCCTTATAGTAAAAGAACTTTAAAAGAGACTTCCCGTGATGCTGTTCGGCAATGTCGACAAGTTCTTCAGGAAACTTCTTTTCTCTCAGCATATCAGCGCCATCTGTCGTATGGGCAATAATAATATTTTTACTCAGCTGAGGAGAAAGCTTGTCATGCGGATTATCAATGTTCATTTGGTTTTCGATAAAGTATTGCGGTCTTTTCGTTTTCCCAATGTCATGATAATAAGCGCCGACCCTTGCTAAAAGACCATTTGCGCCGACTGCTTCACATGCGGCATCCGCTAAATTCGCCACCATGACACTATGATGATATGTACCTGGTGTCTCGGTTAAAATCTTTTTGAGCAGCGGATGATTTGGATTGGATAATTCAATCAGTTTCATTGTGGAAAGAATACCAAACATGCTCTCAAAAACAGGCATTAGCCCAATGACCAAGATAGATGATGCAAACCCTGACACAATCGCCATCATGAGGTTCACACCGATTTCAAGCCCTGATGGTGAAGAGTTTTGGATCAGTGTAATGGATAAAACCACAAGTACATTCACCAAAGCCACCAAAAGCCCGGCCTGCAATATTTTTGATCTAGCATTATGTTTTCTTAAAAATAAAATACCAGCCATCCCGCTCACAAGATAATAAGCGCAGATCACATAGTTAAAGACGCCGGTTACTCCTTGATTAAACATCATACTGCCGCAAAGAGCAAATACAAGACCGGAGAAGATCGCTAACCGCTCATTAATGAGCAGCTTGATCAGCATCGTGCCAAGTGCCACTGGCACGACATAGCCTATCGTCGTATACTTCGTTTCCTGGAAGAGGCTGAACACTTCCATGATAATTAATATAATCGTGAAAATAAGCGAGTAAAGCAGTAATGACTTATTCTTATGGACAAGCGATTTTTTCCTCGATTCAAGGGAATGAATAATCGCTGCTAAAAAAAGTCCAATTAATATGAGAAGACCACTTACAGGCTTAAATAAATTTGAGCTGTTTAACAGACCCGTCAGTTCTAATTTGCGATAAACTTCCCGGTCGATGAGCTCTCCTTCTTCAACTAAGATTTGCCCCTGCTTAATTTGCACAGGCTGAATATTGTCAGCCGCTTCCTGTCTTTTCTTTTCTGTTGCCACTGGGTCAAATACATAGTTTGGAATGATCGCAAATTCACCGATTTCTGTCGCTGCATTTAAGTATTTTGATGGAATTGAATTGTTTTTAAGCTCTGTTTTGACTTGTTTTTTCTCATCTTGTAATTTCGCTGCTGTGATTTCTTTACTCATCAGTGAATTCACCACTGTGATGATGGAATCCTTAGTAAATGAGAGATTTTCATCACTTGCCTGGAGCAGTGCTTTGATGGATTGATCCGAAACAGCCTCCTGCATATCTGTTGTGAGCTTTTCTTTGACACGCTTGACCATTTCTTGATCTGATGGCGCGTTCTCTTTATCATCAGCTGCTTTCTTCTCTTCTTTAATGGCTTCAAAGAGGGATGAGATGAGGTCTACGCGATTATCAGAATACGCTTTTTTGAGCGTATATTGATCTTCTACCTGATCTGTTGCTTCTTGTTTCTTTTCTTCTGTCGCTTCTTGATCATCAACGGTTGACGGAGAATAGATGGTCTGTTCGCTCACTGAAAATAAATCTAAGTCGAGCGATTCAGGCTTTACATGGAAGAAGAGCACCACGAATAAAATGGCTGCTAAACCAGCGTACAGCAAAACATTTAAATAACGTGAGCGCTCCATTTTCTGAGGTTCTTTTTTAGACAGCATTCTTTTGCGCTTACTGCCTTTTTGATTCTTTCTCAAGGAAAGTACCTCCTTTTTTACTTTAAACCACGATCGAAACAAAATGACCCGATGAAGACGATCGGGTCACTCAGTTCATTTTTGCTTTTCGTATGCGCCAATGATCTTCGCCACAAGCGGGTGTCTGACCACATCTGTCTGGTCTAATTCAATAAATGAGATGCCCTTGATCTCTGCAAGCATGTCCTTTGCAGCCGCAAGACCTGACTGCATGCCCTTTGGCAGATCGATCTGTGTAATATCTCCTGTAATGACCATTTTAGAGCCAAACCCAAGTCTCGTCAAAAACATTTTCATTTGGGCAGGTGTTGTATTCTGCGCTTCATCTAAAATCACAAATGCATCATCAAGCGTCCGGCCTCTCATATAGGCAAGGGGCGCTATTTCAATCACGCCGCGCTCGATTAAACGTTCCGTATGATCACTGCCAAGCACATCATGCAGGGCATCATATAGTGGTCTTAAATAAGGATCTACTTTTTCCTTTAGATCACCTGGTAAAAAGCCAAGGCTCTCTCCTGCTTCAACAGCTGGTCTTGTCAGGATAATCCGTTTTACATGTCCATTTTTCAGTGAATGGACCGCATTGACGACTGCCAAATACGTCTTCCCTGTACCAGCGGGTCCAATTCCAAAGACCAGGTCATCTTTTTTCATCGCCGCAGCATATTCCCGCTGGCCGATTGTTTTCACCCTGATCGATTTTCCTTTGGCATTTTTCGTAATTTCATCTTCATACATATTTTCAAAATAATTCAGCTTGTTTTTTTGCGCCATTTTAATGGCATAGACGACATCCCGTTCAGATATCTCAATTCCTTTACGGATGAGATGTAAAAGAGATGTGATCAAACGGCTTACTGTATCTCTTGATGCTTCCTCACCAGAAACATACACTTTTTCTCCACGCGTAATAATGGAGACGTTCAGCTCGTTTTCCATTAGTTTCAGATAAGCATCTTGATTGCCAAATAAAGCAATCGCTTCGTTTGGGCTATCCAATTTTTGTTGAATCTCAAGTAAATGTTCTGTCATTCTCTAGTCTCCCTGAACAATAGGTGTTGGTTGAACAATATCTTCTATTACTTGGTAAAGGATGATTAACTTAACTTTACCATTCCCTGTTGTCTCGTGCAAAACTTTTTCACTTTTCACCTCTCCTGTTTGACCTAGCTTCTCTTCTAATTCTTTTTTACCCATTTTAATCCCTGCTTGAACCGCTTCTTTATTTGTGTATTCTCGATTTATTTTCTCACTTTCGCGTGTAATTTCCTTTTCATAAGAGAATGGGAGCTGCATGTTTAAGAAATGAAGCGGATGAACTTCTGTTTCTGTTTTTGGCTGCTTAAAATCATCCTTTTTAAAAGAAAAGCCCCAAAATGGCAGTGAGCCTCCAAATGCGGAGAGCTTGTGCTTTGTCTTCATTTTACCCGTAAAGACGTCAAAAGATGTTCGAAGAGGGACAGAAACTTCAGAACGATACCACGTTTCACCATAGATTTTCGCTTTGGCTCCTACCGTTTTTTGCTGATCTTCGCTGCCAATGAGTCCAGAGACAAGCATCTGTCCTTTCTTTACATGTTCATCAACCGCGGCGAGCGGCTCTCCTTTTTCCACATACATTCTCGTGATGACAGCCTTTTTCTTGGCAACGATATGCTGAGGACTCGTGTATTTTTCTTTTTCAGGTTCATTTTTTTCCACAACTTTCATTTGAAAGGTTGTGCCGTTTAGTTCTACACCGACCCATGTGATGCTTGGAATATTGGTTGTCAGGGATTTTTGAATTTTTTCAGGTGTTCCCATTAGAAACTGAAAACGTCCTTTTTGCACCCCGATGTCATCTAAATGCTTTCTCATTTGATGTTCAGTTTCTGGATTGGCTCCTTTAATATCAATTTTCCATACCATGTTTGAAAGCGCCAATATCGTCACTAGAAAGCATACAATCCCAAGGGTAAATCCGATATTCTTCCTTGACCATAGGAGTAGAAATGGAAAGCCCTTTTTTTGATGAAATGAACATGTCACGTCATGATGTCTGCGTACCTTTCTGAAGGCATGTACATCTGATAAGCGAATAAATAAGCGCACGCTGTCTTGACGGCGGCTCACTTGAAACATTGTGATCCCCTGCCTCGTGCACTCATTAATGAGCCGCTCAATGCCATTTCCTTTGATCTCCACTTCCACTCTGCCAATAAAATAGGCGAACCATTTATTCTTCACGCTTCTCCCCTCCGTCAGTTAAGAATCAATATAACGGACCTCATCGATTTTCCCTTCTAATAAAATCTCTTCTGGCAAAATCGTTTTAATCACAAAATCTTTCCCTGAAATAATGCACTGTCCCTGTTTGAGCATCAGCCTTACCTCTTGATCACTGAAAAGCAAAAGCCCTTTATGGTTCTCTATGTAAATGTGGAGTCTGCCAACCATCGTAATACGGGGAAGATCCATCATCACGTCTGGAGGGATTTCAAGTGTTCTTGTCAGCCATGCTTTAAGTCGATTTTTTCTTTTTCCCATTCAATAAGAACCCCTTCCCACCTCATGTGTATGAGATCAAACTGAAAGATGGTGAGACTGATGAGAAAGCCTCTATATCATCCTATTCCTCAGGGGTTCATATCATGCTAATGAATCCCGTAAAATAGCCCTTTCAGCATTTTCTTTAAGAAAAATCGTCATCAGGCAAAAAAAGCCCCCCTTTATGAAAAAGGGGGCTTTCTTCTTTATCTTTTATATGGCCGTTTCATCGTTCTGTGCGGCTTTTTCGCGCGCGGCTCTCCAAATACTTCTCCAAGGATCATTCCTTGAACAATTGTATCTTGGTTCAGCTTCTCAATGAATTTTGGCCTCATTTCAGCAGATGCAGCCTTTGGCCTTGTCAGCTCTCTTTCAAGCGATTGGAACTCTTTGTTCAGCTCGTTTTTTCTTTCTTCCATTTCGGCAAGTGTAGCCGTATAGCGATCTTGTAAGGACTGAGAAGTTTTTTTCTTCATCCCGCCATGATCATGCACATCGCCGAAATCGTCCAGCTGATCGGTCACGACTGGATCTGGACTTGTTTGCTTTGTTTGCTTTTGGGGCACCTGCTTACGCTGAGGAGCGGGCTTCTTTTGCTGATTCTGCTCTTCGTTCTCCTCTTGTTTGCCGATCTTCCCAAAGACGGCAGAGATGATACCGATGATAATCGCAATTAGTAGCGGATTTTCAAATAGAATGTCCAATGGGCTCCCTCCTTAAAGCGTGAGAGGATGCTTATTTGTTTTCATTATCAGATGGACCTTTTGTCATTTTGCCAAATGAATCTCTCATATCCGTATCAGCATCGATATTCTTAATGTTCATGTAGTCCATGACACCAATATTGCCTTCACGTAATGCTTCAGCCATTGCAAGTGGTACTTCAGCCTCTGCTTCAACGACTTTCGCGCGCATTTCTTCAACTTTCGCACGCATCTCTTGTTCTTGTGCAACAGCCATTGCGCGGCGTTCTTCTGCTTTCGCCTGTGCAATGTTTTTGTCTGCTTCTGCTTGGTCTGTTTGCAGAATTGCCCCGATGTTCTTACCGATATCAACATCTGCGATATCAATCGAGAGAATTTCAAATGCAGTACCTGAATCTAATCCTTTCCCAAGAACCGTTTGAGAAATCATATCAGGATTCTCAAGAACCTTTTTATGATTATCTGATGAACCGATTGTAGAGACAATCCCTTCACCTACACGGGCAATAATTGTTTCTTCCCCTGCACCACCGACAAGTCGGTCGATGTTTGCACGAACTGTAATACGTGCTTTTGCTTTGACCTCAATCCCGTCCATCGCAACACCAGAGATAAATGGTGTTTCAATGACTTTAGGATTTACACTCATTTGAACTGCTTCAAGTACGTCACGGCCTGCTAGGTCGATGGCTGCACAGCGGGCAAAGTTCAATTCGATATTCGCGCGTTGAGCTGCAATTAATGCGTTCACAACTCTGTCCACGTTACCACCTGCAAGATAGTGGCTCTCCAGCTGGTTAATCGTCACATCAAGACCTGCTTTATGTGCTTTGATGAGCGGGTTGACCACTCGGTTTGGAATCACTCGGCGCAGTCTCATTCCGACAAGTGTAAAAATGCTCACTTTTACGCCAGCCGCTAGGGCAGAAATCCACAGCATCACCGGTACAAAGGTGAAAAAGATCGATAGAACAATCAAACCTGCTGCGATAATCACAAATAATAGTAAAGTAGATGGATCCATTTTATTCCTCCTCTAAAATCAGTATATCTATACTTTCCTCACGACAATGCGTGAGCCTTCCGCTTTCACAATTTTTACTTGTTCATCTTTATCGATAAATGCACCTTCTGACACAACATCAATGCGCTCATCTCCGAGTACGATCGTACCAGATGGACGAAGTGCAGTGGCTGTCACTGCGATTTGCCCAACAAGATCTTCTCTTGTTTCATTTGAGACATAACCGCTTTCCTTATTGGTTGAATCGGTTAAAATGAACTTTTTAAAGAATTTCATACGTTTCCCCAACACCTTTGTCAATAAAATAACTGCTATGATTGAAACAGCAGTGGCAATCAAGATGGAAATCGCCATTTCTGTAAAGCTTCCAGCTGCTAAAAATAAGCTGACAACGACACAGATCAGTCCAATGACACCTACGATTCCCCCTGGCAAAAACAATTCCAAAATGATGAGTGCAATCCCTGCTAAAAACAGGAACAACGTCTCATATCCTGCAAAACCTGCCACGAGATGACCATAAAAGAATAGAAGAAGCGCTGTCACTCCCATGGTGCCCGGGACCCCAAAGCCAGGAGAATAGAGCTCAACAACTAACCCTAAACTTGCAATGGATAAAAGGATTGGAATGACAATTGGGTGCGTAAGAAAACGCGCAACCTTTTCAGCAAAGCTCACTTCATCGTATTGAACAGAAGCATCTTTTAATTTCAGCTTCTGAAGCAAGTCATCCATATTTTTTGCTTCTCCTTCTGCATAACCGAATTTAAGCGCCCGGTCTGTGTTGAAGGTGAGCAATTCTCCTTTTGGTGCACCGGCTTCTTTTGCGTCTATATCTATATCCGCCATGGCAAGAGCATACTTTGGATCACGCCCCTGCTTTTCGGCAGCATCACTCATTTCAGCAAGCCATAGAGATTCAGATTTTTGATCGGCAGCATTGCCTTCTCCATCGATGATCGCAGCAGCCCCCATCTTTCCATTCGGGGTCATATAAATTTGATCGGCATTTAGCGCGATGAAGGCCCCGGCTGAAAGCGCTCTATGATTGACAAACGCTGTCACTGGGATATCGGAAGCACGAATCGTATCTGCGATCTCAAGCGCTGCATCGACTGCACCACCCGGTGTATTGATGTCGAGAATAATATGCTTCGCCCGCTCCGACTTTGCCTGCTCAAACGATCGTTCAATGAATTTAGAAAGTCCTTTTTCTACTGTATCTTCAATTGGGATAACATGAACTTTCTGATCTGCTGATTTCGCGGTCAATTGAACCCCTAATAACAAGCATATTATAAAACAACTGAAGAGAGCAATAGAAATTTTTATTTTTTTCATCTATTTGGTGATCCCTCCTCTCTTTCTTCCATTTTACCGTTCCTTTACATACGTTACAAATGTATCATAGGTTTCATTTTTATATGACAGAATCACGAGGGCATAAAAAAAGTACCCTTCTAACAATAGAAGGATACTTTTTTATTGAGACAGCTGCTCGCTGACAAGTCTGTTAATGACAGCTCCATCAGCTTTACCTTTTACTTTTGGCATAATAGCGCTCATGACTTTACCCATATCAGCCTTCGAGGAAGCACCTGTTTCAGTAATCGTTTCTTTCACGATCGTTTGCAGTTCTTCTTCAGAAAGCTGTTCAGGTAAATAAACGTCTAATATGTCAATCTCTTTTTGAACTTTATCTACTAAATCTAAGCGATTAGCTTTCGAAAATTCATGGAGGGAGTCTTTACGTTGCTTAATCTCGCGGGAAAGGACGGTTAGTTCCTCATCGCCGGTCAAACTGTCTTTCTTAAGCTTAATTGCTTCATTTTGCAGCGAAGCCTTTACCATACGAATGACAACAAGCTTGTCTTTCTCACGGTTTTTCATCATAAGCTTCATATCAGAATTTAATTGCTCAAGAAGACTCATAAAATCCACCCTCTTTAGAATTTACGTTTTCTAGCAGCTTCAGACTTTTTCTTGCGCTTTACGCTAGGCTTTTCATAAAATTCACGCTTTCTTGCTTCTTGCAATGTTCCAGTTTTGGATACACTGCGTTTAAAGCGACGAAGAGCATCTTCAAGCGATTCGTTTTTTCTAACGACCGTTTTTGACATTCTCTTTCCCTCCCTCCGAATACACCAATCGACTGCATTAAAAAAAGATATACATGCAAAACATGTACCTAGACATTATAATATAAGCCTAGTGTGAGGTCAACTAAGTGATTTGGAAATATATTTTCGTCATGAGCAGGTAGACAAGTCCATATATTCATTGGTAAGAGGAGGACTTTTCTATGATGGCGATCATTTATTTTTGTGCACTTATTTTCATTTTTTTATGGTCAATGGGCTTGCTGAGAAAAGGATTAATGGCGCTTGCTTCGTCTCGTATTGAGAAATCACTTCTTCTCTTTACAGATCACCCGGTCAAAGCATTCTTGGTCAGCATTGTGTTTACAGGGGTTCTACAAAGCAGTTCGGCGTTTATGGTTATCGTCATTGGCTTTGTCAGTACTGGCATTCTCTCTTTTAAAAAATCGATCCCAATGATTCTTGGAACCAATATCGGCTCCACGTTTACGACAGAATTTATCGCCATTAAAATGGACGTGTTCATGTGGGTTTTGCTCATAGCCGGTCTTGTATTTATCCTTTTTGGCAGGACATCTTTTAGACATGCAGGAAAAAGTTTATTTGGGCTCGGGATGATCTTTTTTTGCATACAAGGCTTTTCAAAAATTGCAGGGATGATGACAAGCCAGCCTGAGACATTGCGTTTTCTTGAAATGATGCAGCATTCAGACTGGACAGCGCTGCTTTCGGGTACCATTTTCACAGCAATAGTTCATTCGAGCTCAGTCTGTATCGGTATTTTAATGGGATTTATGAATGAGGGAACTGTGGCACTTCAGGAAGGTATCAGCTTTGTGTTGGGGTCCAATATTGGGACATGTATTACGGCTGTGATGGCTGCGATATCCGGCGGCTACGCAGCACGTCAAACGGCTTATGCACACGTCGTGTTTAATGTGCTTGGGGTTCTTTTATGCCTGCCGTTTCTCGCCCTGATCACAGAGGTTGTCGCCCTTCTCGCAAGCTCTCCTGCCCAGCAGATTGCGCATTTCAGCCTGCTGTTTAATGTGGCAAGCTCTCTCCTCTTCTTTCCGTTCATTCGCCCTTTTCACAGATTGATCTTGTGTCTCATGCCGAATCAGTCAAAATAAAAGAAACCGGCTTGCCCTTTTGGCTGCCGGTTTTTTATCTATTATGAGGTCATTCTCACTTTGTCTGGCTGCACATCATCGCTGATGCGAACGAATTGTCCTTCGTTATAAGGATAGCCCGCTTTCGTAATTTTCACTTTGACCAGACGGCCGATCATGTCCTCTGTCCCTTCAAAAACAACTTTCATGTAGTTATCTGTATAACCAACATAAAGATTGTGGTTTCCTTCTTGTTCTTTGAAGGATTCTTCCGGAATAATTTCTAGCACATCACCTTCGTATGCTGATGCATACTCTTTCGCAAGCTGGTCAGAAAGAGCGATCAAACGGTGGACACGTTCGTTTTTCACATTTTCATCCACTTGATCTTCCATTCTTGCAGCCGGGGTACCTGTACGTTTGCTGTAAGGGAATACGTGCAGCTCAGAGAATTGATGGTCTTTGACAAAATTGTACGTTTCCAAGAACTCTTCTTCTGTTTCCCCAGGGAATCCAACGATTACATCAGAGGTGACAGCAAGTCCTGGCAATGCTTTTTTCAGCTTTGTTAAACGCTCTGCAAAGAATTCCATCGTATATTTACGGCGCATTCTTTTCAGCACAGTATTTGAGCCTGATTGAAGCGGGATGTGTAAGTGTCTGACAATTTTATCTGACTGATCAAGCACTTCAATCACTTCATCTGTAATTTGACTTGCTTCAATAGATGAAATACGGATTCGTTTCAAGCCAATAACACGTTCATCTAATTCTCTCAGAAGCTTTGCAAAGTTATAATCCTTTAAGTCTTCTCCGTATCCGCCTGTGTGAATACCTGTAAGCACAATTTCTTTATAGCCCGCATCAACAAGCTGCTGCGCTTGATTGATGACCTCTTCTGGATCACGAGAACGAAGAAGGCCGCGCGCCCAAGGAATAATGCAGAATGTACAGAAATTGTTACAGCCTTCTTGGATTTTTAATGAAGCGCGCGTTCTGTCTGTGAAGGCAGGAACATCAAGTTCTTCAAACACACGTGCTTTCATGATATTGCCAACCCCGTTGATCGGCTGTCTTTCTCTGCGGTATTCTTCAATATAGCCTAGTAATTTATGTCGGTCCTGTGTTCCAACCACAATATCAACACCAGGAATCGCCATGATTTCTGCTGGTGATGTTTGCGCATAGCAGCCTGTTACACAAATGACACCATCCGGGTTATGGCGAATGGCTCTTCTAATGACTTGGCGGCTTTTCTTATCGCCTGTATTCGTGACCGTACATGTATTAATGACATATACGTCTGCTTTTGATTCATACTCTTTTCTTTCATAGCCAGCTTCTTTAAACAGCTGCCAGATCGCCTCTGTTTCATAGTGGTTGACCTTACAGCCAAGTGTATGGAACGCTACTGTTCCCATCATGATTCACCTCTTAATAACTCTGTTTGATAAGATATAGCAGAAAGCGCATATAAAGGAGCAGTTTCTGTTCTTAAAATGCGTGGTCCAAGCCCGCAAATGACTGCACCAAGCGTTTCAAGCTCTTCAATCTCCTTTTCTGCCAAACCGCCTTCAGGGCCAAAAACCACTAGCAAGGTTTGTCCGCCTTTCATCTGTTGAAGCACAGTTTGAAAGCGGCTTTGCTCTCCTTCTTTCGATGATTCTTCGTATGCAACGACACATTTATCGAATTCACCAGCTAATTGCGTCAGCTCTTTAAACGTTGATACTGAATAAACACGTGGAATGATATTCCGGTAGGACTGCTCGGCTGCTTCTTTCGCGATTTTCTCCCAGCGCTCTCGTTTTTTATGTGACTTTTTTTGGTCAAGCTTTGTAATAGAACGAGCCGCTTGAAACGGAATAAAAGCACTTGCGCCAAGCTCTGTGCCTTTTTGGATAATGAGCTCAAGCTTATCTCCTTTTGGAAGACCGCTTGCAATCGTCACCCTAATCGGAAGTTCTCTGTCCTGATTTGTCCAGCTTTCAAGGTGGCAAATCACTTCTTCCTTTGTTATTGTATCAATTTTACTGAGCGCTTCAAAGCCGTCTGTCGTTAAACAAAGGATTTCCTGCCCTGCTTTCATCCGCATGACATTGGAAAGATGATGTACATCTTCACCTTTTATAACGATGGCTCCCTTTAACGTCACTTCTTCTTTCGTGAGGTCGATAAAATATCGTTGCATACGTGTCCTGACACCTACTCGCTTTATTTTTTCGCTATAATGCTGACCCAATCTTCCATTGACAGCACTTCAACAATATCAAAACCTGCTTCTTCTAATGCTGTTTTGACTTGTAATTTCTTTTGTCCAATGATGCCTGATGTAATGAAATAGCCATCTTTCTTTAATAGGTCATAGGCTTGATCTGTAAAGCGCAAAATCACTTCTGCCAGAATGTTGGCGACAATCACATCACGCTCACCTGAAATTCCATCAAGCAAATTGTTTTGTTTGACCGTCACTTGGTCACTTACACCATTTAGTTCGATGTTTTGCTTCGCACTTTCTACCGCAACGGTGTCGAGATCAAAGGCTTGAATGTCCTTTGCACCAAGCATTGCTGCTGCCACACTTAAAATTCCAGAGCCTGTTCCAACATCAATCACCGTATCGTTTTCCTTCACGTAGCGCTCAAGCGCCTGAATGCAAAGGACGGTTGTTGGATGCGTACCTGTTCCAAATGCCATTCCAGGATCCATTTCAATAATCAGTTCATCAGAATGAACCGGTGTATATTCTTCCCACGTTGGAACGATGGTGAATTTTTCAGAGATTTTCACAGGATGATAGTATTTCTTCCAGGCGGTGGCCCATTCTTCTTCATTTACTTCACAAATTGACAGTGTATTGCGTCCAAGGTCAATATCGTATAGAAGAAGATTGTTGATGGCTTCTTTGATCTCATCTACCGTTTCCATCAAAAAGCTGTTCATTGGAAGATAGGCTTTCACAATGACACCTTCATCCGGATAGTCATTCGGATCGAGCTGGTAGATCTCACCGTATACATTTTCACGTTCCTTGACTAAATCAAGCGGGTCCTCAATCACGACACCACTTGCACCTGCTTCATGCAAAATATTGGTGATCGGTTCCACCGCTTCATTTGTTGTATGGACGCTAATTTCTGACCACTTCAATACTACCAACTCCTTATCCGTCTTACTCGCCTTTAAATGCGCGTTTTACCTTATCGAAAAAGCTCATTTCTTGTTCGTCTGGTTTATTTCCGCTCACTTCAGCAAATTTTCTAATGATATCTTTTTGATTGTCTGTTAAATTTGTCGGTGTGACAACACGTACAACGATATGCTGATCGCCTTGGCCGTAGCCGCGTACATTTTTCACACCTTTTCCTTTGAGTCTAAACTTCGTGCCAGTTTGAGTGCCAGCAGGAACTTTTAATTTTACTTTTCCGTGTAATGTCGGCACTTCAATTTCGTCACCTAATGCAGCTTGGGCAAAGGTGAGCGGCATCTCGCAGTAAATGTCATCTCCATCACGTTCGAAGAATTCATGCGCACGCACATGGAACACAACAAATAGATCGCCTGGAGGTCCGCCATTTACACCTGGTTCACCTTGGCCAGACACTCTGAGCTGCTGGCCATCATCAACACCTGCAGGAATCGTCACGTTAATTTTCTTACGCTTACGCACTTTGCCAGAGCCGCCGCATGTTGAACATTTATGATCAATTTGTTTCCCTGTTCCGCTGCAGTAGTTACATACTCTGCGGTTGACCACTTTACCAAACGGAGTGGATTGCTCAACATTTAATTGGCCAGAGCCGCCGCAATGTGAACAGGTTTTTGCCTGCGTACCAGGCTTTGCACCTGATCCATGACATGTTTCACAAGTTTCTTCACGAGGGATTTCAATGGTTGCTTCTTTTCCAAATGCCGCTTCTTCAAACGAAAGCGTCATTGTATATTGCAGGTCCGCTCCTTGGCGCGGTGCATTTGGATCTCTTCTTCTGGCTCCGCCGCCAAAAATACTAGAGAAGATGTCATCAAAGCCGCCGAAGCCGCCAAAGTCTCCTCCTCCGCCAAAACCGCCGCCGCCAAAGCCTTGGTTCGGATCGGTATGACCGAACTGGTCATAATGCGAACGTTTTTGATCATCAGAAAGGGTTTCATAGGCTTCTTTTACTTCTTTGAATTTCTCATCTGAGCCAGCTTCTTTATTAATATCAGGGTGATACTTTTTTGAAAGCTTGCGGTATGCCTTTTTGATTTCGTCCTTTGAGGCGCTCTTACTTACGCCAAGCACTTCATAGTAATCACGCTTACTCATCTCTTCACACTCCCGATTTTCTCACATAAATACGATTGTATCATTTTGATTTAACCTTTTTCAATTCCTTTCATCGTTGAAAAGAAAAAAAGTCAAAGCCAAGAGATCCTGACTTTGACTTTCTGACGAGTACGTTTCAGCAGTCTTTTTCAAAAGTAAAGGTGATTATTTTTTCTCTTGATCGTCGTTTACTTCTTCGTATTCTGCATCCACTACATTGTCATCTGCTTTTTGAGCACCTTCAGCGCCTTCTTGCTGAGCTTGTGCTTGTTTTGCAGCTTCTTCATAGAGCTTTGTCGTTAATTCTTGAACGATTGTTTGCAGCTCATCTTTTTTCGCTTTGATGTCTTCAAACTCGCCTTTTTCGATCGCAGCTTTTAGCGCATCTTTCGCGTCATTTGCTTTTTTCACTTGCTCTTCATCGATTTTGCCTTCTAGATCTTTTAATGTTTTTTCAGTTGTAAACACTAATTGATCTGCTTCGTTGCGCACTTCGATTTCTTCTTTTTTCTTCGCATCTGCTTCAGCATTTTCTTCTGCTTCTTTTACCATTTTTTCGATCTCATCATCAGAAAGACCTGAAGAAGATTTGATTGTGATGTTTTGCTCTTTGCCTGTACCCATATCTTTCGCACGTACGTTGACAATACCGTTTTTATCGATATCAAAAGATACTTCGATTTGCGGTACACCGCGTGGTGCTGGCGGGATATCAGTCAATTGGAAGCGGCCTAATGTTTTGTTATCTGCAGCCATTGGGCGCTCACCTTGCAGGACATGGATATCTACAGCTGTTTGGTTGTCAGCAGCTGTTGAGAATACTTGAGATTTACTTGTTGGAATTGTTGTATTGCGTTCAATCAGCTTCGTGAATACGCCGCCCATTGTTTCAATTCCTAAAGAAAGTGGTGTTACGTCAAGAAGAACAACGTCTTTGACATCCCCTGTGATCACTCCACCTTGGATCGCTGCACCAAGTGCAACTACTTCATCAGGGTTTACACCTTTATGAGGCTCTTTGCCTGTTTCTTTTTTGATTGCTTCTTGTACTGCAGGAATACGAGTTGATCCACCAACAAGGATGACTTTATCAATCTCGCTAGCAGATAAACCAGCATCTTTCAGTGCTTGACGTACAGGTGTCATTGTACGCTCTACAAGATCTGCAGAAAGCTCTTCGAATTTAGCACGTGTTAACGTTAATTCAAGGTGAAGAGGTCCTGCTTCTCCAGCTGTGATAAATGGCAGTGAGATTTGTGTAGAAGATACACCAGAAAGATCTTTTTTCGCTTTTTCAGCAGCATCTTTTAAACGCTGAAGCGCCATTTTATCTTTAGAAAGGTCAATGCCATTTTCTTTTTTGAATTCAGCCACTAGGTGATCAATAATGACTTGGTCAAAATCGTCTCCACCAAGACGGTTGTCCCCAGCAGTTGAGCGCACTTCAAAGACGCCGTCTCCAAGCTCAAGGATCGATACGTCAAATGTACCGCCGCCAAGGTCGTATACAAGAATCGTTTGATCTTCTTCTGTTTTATCTAAACCATACGCAAGTGCAGCTGCTGTTGGTTCGTTGATGATACGTTCTACTTCAAGACCAGCAATTTTACCAGCATCTTTCGTTGCTTGACGTTCTGCATCGTTGAAGTAAGCAGGAACTGTGATAACAGCTTTTGTTACTTCTTCGCCAAGATAGCCTTCAGCATAAGATTTAAGGTGCTGAAGAATAATCGCAGAAATTTCCTGCGGTGTATAGTTCTTGCCTTCAACTTCTACTTTATAATCAGTACCCATATGTCTTTTAACAGACATGATCGTGTTCGGGTTTGTAATTGATTGACGTTTTGCTACTTCACCTACTTGGCGCTCTCCGTTTTTAAAAGCGACAACAGATGGTGTTGTACGTGCTCCTTCAGCGTTAGCAATGACTTTTGGCTCGCCGCCTTCAAGTACTGCAACACATGAGTTTGTTGTTCCTAAGTCAATCCCAATGATTTTACTCATATTCGATGACCTCCCATTATGTAGTTATTGATTTACTTTTACCATTGATGGACGAATAACTCGGTCTTTGAGTTTATAGCCCTTTTGCAATTCTTCTACAACGATATTTGAATCGTAGTTTTCATCTTCAACTTGCATGACGGCTTGATGAAGGTTTGGATCGAACTCTTTGCCGACAGCTTCAATTGGTTCAACGCCTTCATTTTTCAACGCTTCTACCAGCTGGCGGTAAACCATTTGCATTCCTTCTAACAAACTTTTCGTCTGCTCATTGTCTGGATCAATTCCAAGCGCTCTTTCAAAGTTATCAAGAGCTGGGAGAAGATCACTGACAACATGCTGAGAACGATATTTTTGCACGGTCTCCACTTCAGTTCGAGCACGGCGTTTATAGTTTTCAAAATCTGCTTGAACACGCAGAATTTTGTTTTCTTTTTCATCTAGAAGCTGCTGCAATTCATCGATTTTTTCTTGGAAGGCAGACTGTTCATCATTTGTTACTTCCTCAGTATCTGCTTGAACTGCTTCTTCTTGTGCTTCAACCTCTGCTTCTTGCTCAGGTGTCTGTTTTTCTTCTGACATTGTGTTCACCTCCCTCAAAAGATTCAAAAATACGAAGGGGCTGTGCCCCTATCTTTTATCACCCTACTCATCATACAAATTGGAAAGTGCGTTTGACAAGTCTTTTGATACATGATGCAAGAGACTGACAACCCTGCCATAATCCATACGGGTTGGACCAATGACGGCAATGGAGCCGA
The DNA here is from genome assembly GCF_038627085.1 of Bacillus sp. FSL M7-0791. NCBI lineage: Bacteria > Bacillati > Bacillota > Bacilli > Caryophanales > Bacillaceae > Bacillus > Bacillus sp. FSL M7-0791. The sequence continues at coordinate 2,284,384 of NZ_CP152022.1, forward strand.
GTGATTTTTGATCAATCGCATAAGTAGCTGTGATTAAGCTGCAGTTCTCCATCGCTTCCAAATTGTTTTCTGAACCGATTTTAATGGTGATTCCTTGCTGATTTGGATGAAACAGCTGCATGACATCATTCTTTTGCTCAATAAGCATCATGAGTGAACGGATGCGGTCAATGTCATGAAACTCCGGCTGATTCAACATATTAATCTTCCCGCCAAAGAAAAGTTTTGATTCATTTTGAGTCGATGTAAATGTATTGCCGAGCGCATCTAAAATATGATCATAATCTTTTAAATGCGTACGAAGAAGCATCACAACTTCTTTATACATTCTGTCCTTCAGCTGATCCATCGGGACTCCGGCTAGGCGGCTGTTTAAAATATTCATCAGCTTCTCAATATCGGAGACATCGAGATGCTCAGAGAAGGTAATGGTTTTGTTTTCAACATGTCCGCTGTCTGTAATCATAATCGCCACTGCTTTGTTTGGCTGAACAGGGACAAGCTGAATTTGCTTTAATCGATTTTCACTTAGCTTTGGACCAAGCACAATCGATGTATAGTTTGTGAGATCTGATAAGATTTCCGCCGATTTTTGAACTGTCTTTTCCAGCTCAAAAATTTTCTCCTGAAAGGCCGACTGGATGAGCACAAGCTCTTTAGACGACAGTTTTCGCGGAGAGAGCAAATGATCTACATAATAACGATATCCTTTTTCGGAAGGAATTCTTCCTGATGAAGAATGGGTCTTTTCAATAAAACCAAGTTCCTCCAAATCAGCCATTTCGTTTCTAATCGTCGCAGAGCTGAATGTAATGTCTTCTTTTTTAGAAAGAGTCCTTGATCCAACTGGCTGCGCCGAACGAATAAAGTCATTAATGATGACTTGCAGAATCAAAAGCTGACGATTTGTTAACATCATCATCACCCCTGTTAGCACTCTCTTTCAACGAGTGCTAATTGTATAAACAAAATTACCAAACTCAAATTAAAATGTCAATTATAACTCACCGAGAAACGCTTGAAATACTTCATTGCCTAACAATTTTCCTTTTCTTGTTAAACGTATCCCCTTGTCATCTTTTACAATGAGGCCTTTTTCTTCTAAATCTTCAAGAACAGTGGAAAAAAGTGCTTCTGGTGCAGCACCATATTTTGCTTGGAAATCAGCGCTTTTCACCCCTTCGATTTTTCGAAGACCTAAAAACATTTCTTCTTCTATTTGCTCTGCTTTTGTGACCTGGTGTGTTTCCTTATACGGGAACCCTGTTTGGTCAATCAGCTCCAAATAATGTTTCACCGGCCCTGCGTTCACATTTCGGATGCCATCTACATACCCGTGTGCGCCTGCACCAAAACCGAAGTAATCTTCATTGCTCCAATAGGTCAGGTTATGCTGGCTTTCAAAGCCAGGTTTGGCGTAATTGCTAATTTCGTACTGCTTTAATCCATGGCGCTCCATTTCATCCATCACAAGCTCATACATTTCAGCCTCACGTTCTTGCGGCGGTAAATGAAGTTTTCCTTTTTGCATTAAGTTGTAAAAAACGGTTTTCGGCTCGACGATGAGTGAGTAAACCGAATAATGCTCTGCCCCCAGTGAGAAAGCTGTCTCAAGTGAATTCATCACATGATGCTTTTCTTGATGCGGCAAGCCAAACATGAGATCGAGGCTAATATTATCAAATCCAACCGCTCTAGCTCGCTCAAAGGATGTAAGGACATCCTTCTTTTGATGAACTCGTCCAATTTTCTTGAGCAAATCGTCTTCAAAAGTTTGAACGCCAAAGCTCAGCCGATTCACGCCGGCTGCTTTAAGCACATGCAGTTTCTCAAGCGATAATTCATCTGGGTTTGCTTCTACTGCAAATTCAATCAGATTTTTTGTCGGCTTTAATACGCTGTGAATGCTGTTCATGAGCTTGTCTAGCTGACTGACAGTCAGTGATGTCGGGGTTCCCCCGCCAATAAAAATTGTCTTTAGTTCCTGCTCGCCTTTTTGCTCGATCGTGTGCTGCATCTCTTTCTCAAGAGCCGCTAAGTATTCGTCGACTGGCTGCGTTTTGATGAAAAATTTATTGAAATCACAATAGTGGCAAATATGCTCACAAAATGGAATGTGAATGTATGCTGCTTTCATTAGATGACACCTTCTTTACAGGTAAAGAGCCGCAGTTTATCGCTGCGGCGTCTTTGTTTGTTATCGACTATAAACGTCAAGGCAGACATTGTAAAGCAGGTAGCCTTGAGGGTGTTATTTTTTTGGTGTGCTGTCGTCCATCTTCAGCACGGCCATAAATGCTTCTTGCGGGACTTCAACAGAGCCCACTTGCTTCATGCGCTTTTTCCCTTCTTTTTGCTTCTCAAGAAGCTTTCTTTTCCGGGAAATGTCTCCACCATAACATTTAGCAAGTACGTTTTTACGCATCGCTTTAATGGTGGAACGAGCAACGATTTTTTGACCGATCGCTGCTTGAACCGGCACTTCAAAGTGCTGGCGTGGAATCAATTCTTTTAGCTTTTCTACGATGATCTTGCCTCGTTCATATGCATAATCGCGGTGAACAATAAAGGAAAGGGCATCGATTTTTTCGCCATTCAGCATGATATCCATCTTCACCAGCGTCGAAGGACGGTAGCCAATCAGCTCATAATCAAAGGACGCATAGCCTTTTGTGTTGGACTTTAGCTGATCAAAGAATTCGTATACGATCTCTGCCAAAGGAATTTCGTACACAATACTCACGCGGTTCGCATCAAGATACTGCATATCAATGAAATTCCCGCGTTTTCCTTGGCAAAGCTCCATCACAGAGCCTACATAGTCATTCGGCACCATCATTGTTGCTTTTACATACGGTTCTTCAATTCGCTCAATCTTTTGCGGATCAGGCAGATTGGATGGGTTATCTACGACGATTTTTTCTCCATCTGTCATATATACATCATAAATAACACTTGGTGCTGTCGTAATCAGATCAATTTTAAATTCACGTTCAATCCGTTCTTGGATGATTTCCATATGAAGCATTCCAAGGAACCCGCAGCGGAAACCGAAGCCAAGTGCTTGGGATGTCTCTGCCTCATATTGAAGTGAAGAATCATTTAACTCAAGCTTTTCTAACGCTTCACGTAAGTCGTTGTATTTCGCTGTATCAATTGGATAAAGTCCGCAGTACACCATTGGGTTTAGCTTTCTGTATCCTGGCAGTGCTTCTTTCGCAGGGTTTTCTGCAAGTGTGATCGTATCCCCTACACGTGTATCACCGACATTTTTAATCGCAGCTGTTAAGTAGCCGACATCTCCAACGGTGAGTTCGTCTGTTGGCATGGCTTTTGGTGTAAATACGCCGACTTCAAGTACTTCAAATTCTTTACCCGTCGCCATCATTTTAATTTTCTGACCAGGTCTGACGGTTCCTTCAACAATTCGTATGTACGCAATAACGCCGCGATACGCATCGTAAAGAGAATCAAAAATAAGAGCTTGAAGTGGTGCTTCTGGATCTCCAGCGGGAGCTGGCACCTTTTCAACGATTTGTTCTAAAATATCCTCGATTCCAATACCCGCCTTAGCAGAGGTGAGAACAGCTTCAGACGCATCCAACCCGATGACATCTTCAATTTCTTCTCTTACACGCTCAGGCTCTGCACTTGGCAGATCGATTTTATTGATAATCGGAAGAATTTCTAAGTTGTTATCAAGAGCTAAATAAACGTTCGCAAGTGTCTGTGCTTCAATTCCTTGTGCTGCATCTACTACAAGAATCGCACCCTCACAGGCAGCTAGGCTTCGAGATACCTCATAGGTGAAGTCGACATGCCCTGGTGTATCAATCAGGTGCATGATATATTCTTCTCCATCCTTCGCCTTATACTTCAGCTGGACAGAGTTTAATTTAATCGTTATGCCGCGTTCACGCTCTAAATCCATGGAATCAAGCAATTGTTCTTTCATTTCCCGTTGAGTAATCGCCGCTGTTTTTTCCAAAATACGGTCCGCCAATGTGGATTTCCCATGGTCAATATGGGCGATAATGGAGAAATTTCGAATTCTTGATTGCCGCTCTAATCGTTTTTCTTTATCTGTCACAATCTATCACTCCTACTATAAAACGCGGGTTGCGCTAGGTTAGATTATATCAATAGGGCTGTAAAGATTCAATCGAAATCAAGAAAAGCCGCTTATCGGTCAGCGGCTTTGATCAAAAGGGTGATATCTCATGAAATTCGTTTATTTCCCATTCACCCAATCATAAAGAGAACGGGCTGCATGTGTCATGCCATCAGACAGGGCTTTTCCTGCCTTGGAAAAGGCATTAAAGCCCTCTATTTCCTCCAGCTGTTTTTGTTTTTCGGCAAGATCCTTTTCTGTAACAGCCGTTCCTAAGATAGAAGCTTCCTTCTCTTCATTGTCGTTTATTTGAATGGAGAAAGCTCCTTTTAATTGCGGATCATGGTAGCCCTTCATTTGCAGCATGCCATTATTCGCTTGCTGCATTCCTAAAAAGACACCAAACAGCAAGACCAATCCTAAAATAATGGTTTTTCCAATAAATGAGCCCATCCCCGTCACCACCTTAAGAGCGTTTTTTCTCATCCTTTGCTTTGCCGTCCACCTTTTCCGCGTCCCAGAAAATGTCGCTGAATACATCAGCTGCCGCATTGGATGCATTTCTTAATTCTTCCATATTATTATCTACTCCACCAAATTCTAAAAGAAGGGCTTTGTCGGATAAATCTTGATTATAGATTCCATTATCGCCAATTTCTCCTTTGGCAAACACACCGACACTAAGACCTTTATATTTTTTCTCCATCAAATGGTGGAACTCTGTCGCAAGCTTTAAGTTTTTCTCATAGCTTTGATTCTTCTTCCCAACAACAAACGCAATTCTCGCATATTTCTTCCCTTTGATTTCGACAGTCGTATCTTTCTTTCTTCTTGAGTCCCGGTGAATATCAATTAAATAATCGAGGTCATCATTTTTCGCTAAGGCTTCTTTCACGACCAATCTTGATTCATTATAAGACTGCGGATATTTTAATCCTTTTTTCACCAGTCTTTTTTCAATTTCCGTTTTGTCGACTGTATTGCCGATTCCTTGCTGATCAAGCGCCTTTCCAAACATGTCGCCGACAAGGGTGACATTCACTTTTGAGTGCCGTGCATTATTTGGATTCGTTTCTCCTTTTAAAAATGGTAAATATGATTCCGTATTATGTGTGTGGTAAATGTACACAGCTTTTCGTTTTCCTGTTGACCGGTCCGGTTCTTTGGCAGGCTTTTTCGGCGTATCATCATCGAGCTTGTCCAGCTCAGCCAAATTTGCTTCTTTTTCATCTTGGATCACTTCACTAGGCGGCGGCGATTCCATTGGCATATTGGTATAGTCTGTTCCTTCACCCGCTAAGATGATTTTTGTATCAAAATGTTCAAAGCCTGGGAGCTCTCTTCCTAGGAAACTGCGCGGATCTTCTAAATTAATACTGGTTGCAAGCTTCAGTGACAGCCCAGAGAAATGAAATCCTTTTTGATCTTCTGGAACTGCTGAGGCGAAATATTGGTTTTCCATGCCCATTAATGTGGCAAAAAATGCGCCAGAGAGCTCATCTGCTACACCATATAACGAGGCTTGCGGCCTCAGCTCGGGTTTTAAAGAGGTCAAAGCCCCTGACATCACAAACACCACAACAAGAGAGGCAATAAATAAGAAGATGCTTTTTACTACTTTCGTTCCATTAATCGCAACGACCAACTGTCGAGGACGGCGGGGTCTTTTTTTCATGATTTACTCCCTCCAGCACGCTTTCTAGTAATTACACTATGAGCGAGCTAGAGAAAGTAGAACCGATTAATGATTATATGAACCCATATTATCTTGAGTGATTTTTTGATGAAGCGCTGTGTTTAATCCGTTGGCAAGTACGTTTGCCATATCATCAATGAATGTATCGACTTCCTTAGGCGTGACCATTAAATTTTGCCCCAGGGGCGCAAGCACTTCGTGGATCAGCTGCCTTTTTTCTTCTTCAGGAAGGGTTCCTACGATGCCTAAGAATGACTGACGCGTTTCTTCATCTGGCAAGTCTTCTTCGTTAAGTACTTTTTTCTTCCCGAATGTCAAACCAGCCGGCACAAGAGAGCGGGATGGTCTATCATCTTTTAGTTCTCTACCAAAATGCTTTAAGACATAATCAATTGTGTCACTAGCAATCGTTACTGCATCCACCACTGTCGGAACGCCAATCGCAATCACTGGAATGCCCAATGTTTCTTTGCTTAATTCTTTTCGCTTATTCCCTACACCAGAGCCGGGATGGATACCTGTATCAGAAATTTGAATGGTTGTATTCACTCGGTCTACTGCTCGAGCAGCAAGGGCATCGACCGCAATGACAAAATCAGGCTTAGACCGCTCGATCACGCCTTGGATAATGTCACTTGTTTCAATACCGGTCAGTCCCATCACCCCTGGAGACAAAGAGGAAACCGGGCGATAGCCTTCCTGAACATTTTCCGGCTGTAATTCAAAGAGATGGCGGGTTACAAGCAGGTTTTCAACTGTGAGAGGACCTAGTGCATCTGGCGTAACATTCCAGTTTCCCAGCCCTACTACAAGGCAGCTTGCATCAGCCTGAATGCCTCGGTCTTTTAAAAACTGAGCAAAATGATGGGCAAAGACTTCAACGACTTTTTCTTGCATCTCAGAGTCTTTCTCCCGAATGCCTTGTGCCTCAAACGTCAAGTATGTCCCTGCCTTTTTGCCGGTCAGCTCCTCCCCTTCTTTCGTGATTTCCACAGTACGTATGCGGATGCCTTGCTCTTCTTTTTCCTTTTCGACAATCCCTTGGATCCCGTCCTTTTTGACGACTTTCGGATCGTTCTCTTGTTCTAGTATCTCTTTTGTTTCAACAGCGAGGTCTGTCCGGATTTGATAAACGCTTAAATCGAGTTTCTGTTTCTCCATAAAAAGACTCCTTCCACCAAGTAATTAACAGTAGTCTTTCCATCTCTTGAAAGAAACATTCGAGCACGTCATCAATGAAAAATACTTTACATTTATATTGCATTCTAAAGGTGTGTTTGATAGAATACAATTTGTTCTATTGTGAAGATTTAACCTTAAGACAATTGTGTTTAGGTTGTATCTTAGGAGGTGAAACACATGCCAAATATTAAATCAGCGATCAAACGTACAAAAACGAATAACGAACGCCGTGCACATAACGTAACAATCAAGTCTGCGATGCGTACTGCGATTAAACAAGTTGAAGTTTCTGTAGCTAACAACGATGCTGAGCAAGCAAAAGCTGCTCTTGCTTCTGCTGCAAAACGCATTGACAAAGCCGTTAAAACTGGTCTTGTACACAAAAACGCAGCTGCGCGTTACAAATCAAGACTTGCTAAACAAGTAAACGGACTTTCTGCATAATGCTTGCAACGCCTCAGTGATGAGGCACCTGTTTAACTGTACGTCCGTCCTGACCGGCCGAGCCTTAAGGACAGACTGGCAATTATACATCTAAACAAAAACGACCCTCTTTTTAGAAGGTCGTTTTTTTATATTCAAGCGCCTAACAAACGAAGCAGGAACAATTCTAACAGCAGCTGCTTGTCCTTTTTACCCGTTTTCATTTCGTAATCAATCGTTGAAAGCTCTTTGACGATCTGCTTGAGCTCTTCTTCTGAAAACAGTCTTGCCTGATCCATCGCAAGTTTGACCCGGAATGGATGGACTTTTAGATTTGAAGCAATTTGTTTTTGTCCATAGCCTTGCTGAGCGAAGTACTTCGTCTGCAAAATCAATCGAAATTGAGTTGAAATAAGTGCTAATATTTTAATGGGTTCCTCATTTTGCTTCAGCAGATCATAAAACATCTGCATGGCCTCAGAACGGCGTCTGTTTACAATTTGATTAATCAGCTCGAAAATATTTTGCTCTAAGCTTCTTGCAACGAGCTGATTGACATCCGCTAACTCAATTTCCTCCCGCTCTCCAATATATGTACTTAGCTTCCGAACCTCTTGGAATAGAGAGGAGAGACTCCCGCCGCATAGCACCACAAGCTGCTCAGCCGCTTTAGATGTAATCGTCTTTCCTTCTGTCTTCACCAGTGTGATGGTGAAATCAGTTGTTTCTTTTGGGTTTAACTCTTTCGCCTCAACAACAGCAGCTTTCTTTTTTAGCAATTTGGTGATTTTTTTACGCTCATCCAGCTTTTCATATGGTGCCAATAACACGAGAATGGTATAGGGCGCTGGCTTTTCTAAATAAGCTTCTAATACAGAAAGCTCATGCTCAATCTTTTCCTTTTTCTTTTCAGCTGTAAGAAAATAAGGATTCTTGATCACGACGAGACGTCTTTCTCCCATAAACGGAAATGTTTCTGCATCCGTTACAGCCTGTTCAAGCGGTACTTCTTCCATATCGAAGACGGAGTAATTAAAATCCTTCGTTTCTTCGTCTACTACAGCTTGTCTCAATTTAGCAGCGGTTTCTTGCAGTAAATATGTTTCTTTCCCATATAAGCAATAAACGGGATGGATATCCCCTCGTTTTAAATTGTTCCATACATCAAAGACCATCAATTGAATCCCTCTCTTTCACTTCCTCCTCTATCCTAAAGTGTGTGAAGACATTAGTAAAGAGGAAGCTGAAAGTGCCGCCTCCTCATTTATAGTAAACGTCCGGCGCAAGCTCCCGGGTCAGCCTGCTGTCAGACGATATTCATAAAATGATCATAAAATGGAAAACGGTTACTTTACCTTCTAGCAATTCCAAATGAGTTCAAGTATACTAAAATTAGCCAGGAGGGATGAAAATGAATGAATTTGAAAAAAATGTTCAAAGCAAGCGGAATGATGTGACCGACTCAGCCGTTGGTTTTATCGTCACATTCGGATTTTTCGCCTCAATGTTTATTTTGGCAACCATTATACACCTCGTTGGATCTTAACTTCATGAAGGTTACATGACTGCCGTTTTGGCAGTTTTTTTATTGAGTTTGTAAGATATCATATGGAGGGTGTGTGTAAAACGTTCCTTCCTCATCGAGAAATTCATACGTCACGCTCCCGTCGGTATCTGTACGATACACCTTCATTTGCTGGTCCTTTAATTTCTTCAAAACTTCCTGATGTGGGTGCTGATAACGATTGCGTTCACCTGCTGAAATGAGTGCATGTGAGGGCTTGAGATGCTGAAGCCATTCTTCGCTTGTTGACCCTTTACTCCCGTGATGTCCAACCTTTAAGATATCTGCCTGCAGATCAGGATAGGCTTCTATAATGTCTCGCTCCCCTTCTTGTTCAAGATCTCCAGTGAGCATAAACCGCTTCCCGCCTAGAGTAAATGTCAAAACGAGTGAATCATTATTCTTAGTTGTTACCCGATCACGCGATGGATGAAGGACCTTAAATATTTGCTCTCCAATTTGAAGCTGATCTCCTCTCTCTAATTCATCAATCATGATCCCTTGATCAGCTGCTTCTTTTAACAGCTCCGCATCCTCCGGACTCCGTGCAAAGCCTTTTGGAATAGCCAGCCGCTTTACTTTATTTCGTTTGATTAAACGAGCTGCTTCTCCCATATGGTCTTGATCCGCATGTGTAAGAATAAGAACATCAAGTTTTGCTATACCTTTAGAATGCAGAAATGGGATCAGCGTTTGATCACCGATCGAAGACACTTTACGCCTTTTTTTCCACGATTCTTCTTCAAAAGAAAGTCTGCCTCCTGTATCCACAAGCAAGTGCCCCTTTCGATAGGGCAGCTGAATAAACAAACTATCCCCCTGTCCTACATCCAGCATCGTCACTTCCCCTTTTTCGAAAAAATTCGGGGTGAAATAGTGTGCACTCAAGACACCATTAAGAAAAAGGATCGGCAGTGCATAGGATTTCACAGAAGTTTTGCACTCCATCACAAATAACAGAACAATTAACGCGCTCACCTCAAGAAGAATATGCCACCAAGCAGACTTCATAAAAATCAAGTTGAATTCATCAAAAACAGCCATATAGGCTGATAATTGATGACTAAGCTGAATCACCGAATCAAGCAGCTGAAACAATGTTTGTCCAAGCGGAAGATAAATGGTAGTGAGAATAAAAAAGAGTAAGGATAGCGGCATAACGACCGTCGTATATAAAGGAACAAATATCATGTTCAAAGGTACGCTCAGTAAAGAGAATTGGTGAAAATGATATAAAAGAACAGGAAGTGAAGCAAGCTGTGCAATAAAGGAAATCAGGAATAATTGCATGACTGAACTTTTTGCTTTTGATAAAATCCTAGTCGATAACAAAATAAAAGACGTGACCGCGAATGAAAGCTGAAATCCGATATCAAATAAATAAAGAGGATGAATTGCTAGTAAGAGTAAAAACGTTGCACTTAATACTACAGCAGAAGGCTGTTTCATTTCTTTTGGCAAACTAGTCATCACTAAATAGATTCCTGCCATGAGGCAAGCTCTTAAAACAGATGGTGCAGCACCTGTCAAACAAGCATAAATAGGAAGAAAGCATAATAGAAGAATACGTGCTGTCTCTCTTGTCACGCCCGCACGAAGGAGACACCAAAATAAACATGCAAGAAGCGTTTGTACATGCAATCCTGAGATCGCTAGTAAATGAATAATCCCAAGCATTTGATAATCTCTTAATGTGTCAGGGTCTATCAACTCACGATCGCCAAAAATAAGTGCCTGTACAATGCCAACAGAGTGTTTAGGCACATGATCTTCTAAAAATTTCAACCCCTTTTGCCTTATCACTTGAAGATAATAGGAAGAACTGTCTTTTTTTGTACAGTTTTTGATCGACTGTGGCAGAAAAATGGCGTCAATGCCTTTTGATTTTAAAAATTGATCGTATTGAAACCCGTTAGGAATGGTTGCGTGCTTTGCTGGACGAACATCACCTGTCATGTGACAGCTCATACCAGGTTCTACCTCTTTTAATGCCTCCTTTTCACGCTCTGTTTGAATTGTATAAAAAGTGGCTAGTTGTTCATGGTCTGTTGAAACAGTCGCTGAAAAACGATTGCCATCTGTTTTCGGAATACTTTCAATCACAACGGAACCAGATAGGAATTTTTCTAGTACGGGTTGATCCGTTTCAAGAGACTCATGAATCATAAAAATGAGTATATAGACAGCACCGCATAGGCTGACCATTAAAAAGAGCTGAGGCATTTTTTTCAGTAGGCTGAGAAGTAATATGATGAGAAGAAAGAGAAGGAAATACATATGAAGATGATATGCAGCCAGAGCAATTCCAACAGCTGCTGAAATTGCCCCAAACGGCAAATATTTAAACATAGGAAGTAAATAATTGATTTGCCTTCTCATGCATATCGCGAATTTCTGTTTCGCTAAGTCCTGATTCACTCAGCTTCCCAATTAAATCTGCAACAAAGGCCAATTTTTCTTGATTTTTTAAGTCGATGATCATTTCATCTAATTCAACTTGCTCTGTTTGAACACCCGCCTGCTCGAATAAATCAATCGCATATGGATGATTTTTATAATCCTTTGCATAGTACACTGTTCGTATGCCCGCTTGAATGATGGCTTTACAGCACTGTAAACAAGGAAAATGTGTGACATATATTTCAGCATCAGCTGTAGGTGCACCAAATTTGGCACATTGTAAAATAGCATTCATTTCCGCATGGATGGTGCGAACACAGTGATGATCAATGACATAGCACCCTACATCCGCACAATGAACATCACCGGCAATGGAGCCATTATACCCCCCTGCAATGATGCGCTTGTCCCTTACGATGGTCGCCCCAACAGCTAACCGCTCACAGGTGCTTCGTAAAGCAAGCAAATGGCTTTGTGCCATAAAATATTGATTCCATGAAATTCTTTCCACGAGCTGATCCCTCCAGAATGATGGTTGATATTAAGTGTACATGCCTTTCTTCTCTACCGTCAATTCTACTTCACGGTCAATTGACTTTTCAGCCGTTCAATCGTCTTTTCCCCAAAACCTGAAATGTTCCGCAAGTCTTCAATTTGTTGAAATTCTCCGTGTTCCTCTCTATACGTAATGATAGCTTCGGCTTTAGCTGGTCCTATGCCGTTAATGGTTTGCAATTCGGCTGCATCGGCCTGATTGACATTCACACCTTCACTCTTTTCAACGCCCGCTGATGCTGTTTGCGTTTCTCTTTCCGCTTCTCCCTGCTTCCGAACATAAATCATCATACTATCCTCTAATTTAGCTGCTTGGTTGATTTCAATCGAGTCTGCTTTGCTGGTAAAGCCTCCTGCCCTTTGAATCGCTTCCTCTACCCGAGCATCAGATTGAAACGTATAAACACCTGGCTTCCTTACAGCTCCTTTGACCTCTACAAAAATCGTCGATGGCTCTTTTTCTGTTTCTTGTTTGTCTTCTAATATGACTTGTATGTCTTTATTTTCCTTCAATACACTTGGCTCTCTGCTGCCCTCTCCTTTTCCAGTGAAAAAGAAGAAACTGAAGATGATCACGACTATGAGACCAGCGGCGATATAAAGACTGTATTTTTTTAATGAAATGAGTCGTTTCACTTACTCACGCTTCTTTCAATCATATTTTTCTACTGCTCAACATACTGTTTAGAAGATAACAGATCCTATGCGTCTAAGGAGGGAGAACGTTTGAATATAGGGTTAATCGGTACAGGAAACATGGGTACCATACTTACTGAGGCATTTATTGAATCAAAGGCAGTCAATCCCTCATCGATTACCATTACAAACCGAACCATTGAAAAAGCGTTCAATATAAAAAAGAACCATCCAGAGCTTGAAGTAACGAAACAGCTTTCAGGGGCTGTCACGAATAAAGATTTCATTTTTGTTTGTGTCAAACCACTTGATATTTATCCACTTTTAAAAGAGCTGAGCCCTCTTTTAACGGAGCAGCAAACCATTGTCATCATTACAAGTCCGGTTCATCCTGAACAGCTTCAGGATATCGTTCCTTGTCAAACAGCCAGGCTGATCCCAAGCATTACAAACCGCGCTTTATCAGGCGCATCACTTTTAACTTTTGGTTCATCATGCAATGCCGCGACGAAAACTGCGTTAAGACAGTTAGCTTCGTGCATTTCAACACCTATCGAGATCCATCATTCAATTACTAGAGCGGCTTCCGATATTGTCAGCTGCGGACCTGCTTTTATCAGTTTTCTCGTTCAGAAAATGATTGAAGCAGCCGTAGAAGAAACGGATATTTCCAAAGAAGAAGCCACCACCTTATCAGAGGATATGCTTGTTGGTCTTGGCCGTTTGATTGAAAAAAGAGTCTATACCCTTCCGACACTGCAAGACAAAGTATGTGTGAAAGGCGGCGTCACTGGTGAAGGCATTAAAGCACTTGAAGCAGGTGTGCAAGATATGTTTCACCGTCTCTTTCAAAATACCCATGAAAAATTCGATGAAGATCTAGAAGCGGTTGCGCATCAATATCCGCCAAGTGTGTTCACTGATGATCGCAGAAATTAATCATCTTTGCAACAAACGAAAAAAGGGTTTTAAAAAACCATCGTTCTATTAAACGATGGTTTTTGGTTTCTTAGCTGAGATGAAATATCTTTCGGCAAATTCACCGGGGGCTTCATTTGTAAAATCAGCAGTCACTTCTATTTGTTCAAAGCCAGCGGACTCAAGGAACGCTGCATATGTTTCAAATGGAAATGTGCGCTGTTCATGTGTCTCATCATAACGCTGATACATGTCTCCGTCTTTTACAAAAAAGCTTAAATCATGTATGACCGAATACATGTCATCCCCTTTATCACTCTGCCAAATATAGCTGATCTCTTCATCTTGATCTGCATAAGTCGAACCTGGGAATACCTCTTCCATTTTATAAGGCGTATGAACATCAAAAAGTAAAACCCCACCTGCCTCTAAAAGCTGAAACATGTTTTTAAAGGTTTTTTTGACGTCATTTTCGTTTTTTAAGTAATTCAAGGAATCACAGCAAATAACGGCTGCTTGGAAGGCTTGCTCAAAGCCCGTAACCTCTCTCATATCTTGATGTAAAAATTGAATCGACTGATTTTTCGCCTGCGCTTTTTGCTGCGCAAAGGCCAGCATTTCTTCACTGAGGTCAATTCCTGTGACCTTGTGGCCCTTTTCAGCTAACCGAAGAGAAATCTCTCCAGTTCCACAGCCTACATCGAGGATGGCAGCATTCGGCTTCATATACTGCTGGATCCACTGAACCCATTCATCATAAGGTGCATGTGTCATGAGCTCGTCATACACACCTGCAAACCCTTGATAAATCATGAGTTAATGCCAAGTGAAAGCGTTTCTCTCGGCGCATCTCCCCATAGCTTTTCTAGATTGTAGTATCCTCTTTCTTCTTTGTGGAACACATGGGCAATGACATCACCTAGGTCAATCAATACCCATCTTGCTTCATCAAAGCCTTCCATCTTCTTCACTTCGATTCCGCTTTCCTCTGCAAGATGTTTTACTTCTCTTGCAATGGCTTGCACTTGTTTATCAGAATTCCCGTGACAAATGAGAAAATAATCCGCAACAAGTGAGATTCCTTGCATATTAAGGGCAATAATATCCTCAGCCCGTTTATCATCGCATGCTCCTGCTGCGACGTTTAAAATTGATGATGAATCCATCCAAAATTCCTCCTTAGTTGTTCTTATGCACAAGCGAATTGTAAGTAGCAAGCGTATCTGGAAAGACTGGCTGATTCTTTTTCATTAGAAAACTGATGGTGTTTTTTAATGATTGGATCAGTGCACGATCTAGATCATTTTCTGCTAATTCCCTTACTTCTTCGACACCAGGGAAATGACGTCCTGGTTCAATATAATCTGCGACATAAATGACTTTTTCAAGTAAGGTCATGTCTGGTCTGCCGGAAGTATGAAATTCAATAGCTGTTAACACATCTTGATCGTCAATTCCAGCTTCTGTTTTGACCAAATAGGCACCAACCGGGGCGTGCCAAAGCTCGGGCGAATATTCAAGCAATAAAGGGTTCATCTGTTCTTTTTGGATAATCCCCTTCATTTCTTCTTTTGGTCTAAATTTCGCATAATCATGAAAAATAGCGGCGATCTCTGCTTTTTTCACATCTGCACCGAACCGTTCCGCTAATGAAATGGCTGTCTCCATGACCCCGAGTGTATGTGTATATCTATGCTCTGTTAACTGCTCTTTGACACAGTTCAATGCTTCTTCACGATTCATATAAATGATGCTCCTTTATATAACGCTCAACAGCTTTCGGAATCAAATAATCGACAGGGTTCCCCTGCTCTATTCGCTGCCTAATCAATGTCGATGATACATCAAAAGCTGGAACATCTGCAAATAAAAGAGGATATGCCGTACTTCCAACGTAACCCGGCCTTTTCATCCCAATAAAGGTGATCATTTGAAGCAAATCATTGATCCGATGCCATTTTGGCAAATACTCGACCATGTCCGCTCCTATCATAAAAAAGAACTGATCTTCTGGATGACGCTTCTTTAACAGATCGACTGTATCTACCGTATAAGACGGACCCTCCCGCTCCATTTCAATGAGCTCGAGCCGAAAATATGGATTTGATTGAATCGCTGACTCCACCATTTTTATGCGGTGATGACTATCTGCTCGTTTCCGTCCAGTTTTATGAGGAGGCATATGGTTTGGGATAAACCAAATTTCATCAAGCCCCACTTGAATCCGCACCTCACTTGCCATCAGCAAATGCCCGTTATGGGGAGGATCAAACGTACCGCCGAACAACCCTATTTTTTTCATATCGCATCCACCTTTACGGCAGCTTAATTTGTTTATTTTCCTTAGATTCTTTGTAAAGGACAATCACATTTCCGATCGTTTGAACGAGCTCAGCCTTTGCACCTTTTACAAGTGCTTTCGCAACTTCCGTTTTGTCCTCGTCACAATTTTGCAATACGCTGACCTTTAACAGTTCTCTTGCTTCAAGCGCCTCGGAAATTTGCTTGACCATATTGTCATTTACCCCGCCTTTTCCAACTTGAAAAATAGGTGATAAATGATGTGCTTGTGCACGTAAAAAACGTTTTTGCTTACCTTTTAACATGGTGTTCCTCCTAATTTCTCTATGACAATTGACTTCATTTTTCCGGCGTCAGGTGTAATGCCTGTCCACAGTTCAAAGGCTCTTACTGCTTGTCCGACAAACATGCCAACCCCATCCACTGTTTTCAAGCCTAAACCTGCTGCTTCCCTAAGCAGTTTTGTTTCTATTGGATTATACACAATATCACAAACGACCGCTGTTTTTTTTGCGTTCGCTAAAGAAATCGGGGTTTCTTCAACATTCGGATACATGCCGATCGAGGTCGTATGGATGATGACATCATATTCCCCAAGCCGCTCTTCTGCTGCATTTAATGTGATTGCTTGAGATGTGATTTTTCCCTCTGCAGTTTCAATTAAAGCTTCAGCTTTTTCAATGGTGCGGTTCGTAATATCAAAGCTCTTCGGTGCATACTGAGCAATTGTCGTATAAATCGCTCTTGCGGCTCCGCCAGCACCAATCAAGAGAAATGACAGCTCTGATAACGGCTGATCCAAGGCTTCAAGCAATGAATGAAGAAAGCCTTCTCCATCTGTATTGTACCCAACGAGCTGATCCCCTTCGAGCCGCACCGTATTGACGGCACCGAGGCGTTCAGCTGTCACATCAATTTTGTCAAGGTACTTCATGATTTCTACCTTGTGAGGAACAGTGACGTTAATGCCGCTGATTCCTAACGCCTTCATGCCGCTAATCGCATCTTTCAGGTCATCATTTTCTACTTGAAAGCCATGATAATGTCCATCAATTCCAGCGTCCTTTAGTGCTGCATTATGAATATCCGGAGACATTGAGTGGCCAACAGGGTTACCGATTACTCCGTATAAAGGTTTCAAGGTCTCTCCCCCTTTGAACATTTAAATTAACGAACGTCTCATAAACACATGAACGCCTTTTGGCGCATAAACTTTGATTTGCTTGCCCGCATCATTTGCAGTAACCCAGCCTAAACCTGAAAAGACGATGTCCATTTTTGGCTGATCAATGGTAAAGGTATGCGGAACGAGCGGCGGGAAATCTTCCATTCCCTCTTTTGATGGCGGTGACAGCAGTTCCCCTGCATGTTTTTCATATAAATCATCTGCGTTCTCCAGCTTTGTCCGGTGAATGTTCAGCTCATTTGGCATATAGCAGACAAATGATGTTCTGCCGCCTTTTACGTAATCAAATCGAGCCAGTCCGCCAAAATAAAGCGTTTGTGCTTCATTTAATTGGAAAGTTCTCGGTTTCAATTCTTTTTTCGGCGTTAAAATCTTTAAGTCATTTTTGCTGACATAGTGCGCCATTTGATGGCGGTTGATGATGCCCGGCGTATCGAATAAAGCAGACCCGTCATCAAGCGGGATTTCAATCGCATCAAGTGTAGTACCTGGATATTGGGATGTAGTAATGACGTTCTCTTCGCCAGATACTTCTTTGATGATTCGATTGATAAATGTTGATTTTCCAACATTCGTACAGCCGACGACATAGACATTTCTTCCCTCTCGGTAATGATCGATCGCTTCCATCACCTCAGGCACACCCTGGCCTCTGCTTGCACTGATCAAGAAAACATCGATAGGGTTTAATCCGTTTTCCTTTGCTTCCCGTTTCATCCAATGAATCAGACGATCTTTTTTCACGGATTTCGGTAAAATATCCACTTTGTTGCCGACAAGTAAAATCGGATTACCGCCGACAATACGGTTCAGCCCATTGATCCAGCTTCCGTTAAAGTCAAAAATATCAACGACCTTCACAATGAGAGAATCTGTCTCTCCAATGCTGTGCAATATATTTAAAAAGTCGTCTTCTGTTAAAGAAACATCTTGAATCTCATTGTAGTTCTTTAACCTAAAACAGCGCTGACAGATCACATCTTCTTTCAATAGAGATGCTGCCGGCGCATATCCTAATTGATCTTTATCTTCCGTCTGAATGGCTACACCGCAGCCAATACAAACAACCTTTTCCATTATTACTCTTCCTCCCACTGAATGTGGCCCTTACGCTTTAAGGCTCCTAAAATTCTGCGTTCAATCTGCCTGTTAAACTTTGTGAAAAATCCGTCCGAGGCAGCAACAGGAACGACCAAAATCGTATGGAAGCCATGACGATTCCCGCCAAGAACATCTGTCATGAGCTGATCCCCAATGACAACCACATCTTCTTTTTTCAACTGCATATCAGCGACTGCCTTATTAAAGGCTCTTCCCATAGGCTTTCTCGCTTTATAAATAAACGGGATATGAACCGGTTCAGAAAAAAGCTTGACCCTTTTTTCATTATTGTTTGATACAATCGTCACTTGTATCCCGTGATCTTTCATTTCTTGAAACCATTCAATTAAGCGCGGTGTCGCACTTGGACGGTCCCATTCTACTAGTGTGTTATCTAGATCGGTAATAATTCCTTTTACATTTCGTTCTTTTAATTTTTGCGGCGAAATGTGGAAAATACTTTTCACAAATTCATCCGGTAAGAAATACTTCTTTAGCACAATTTGCACCCTTTCTTCCATTGGTTTTCAGCGATTGTGTCGAATCAAATCACAATTTGTCTGTCTATCGAATACAATGAAAAAGTTTTCGACATATGATGAGGACCTTCAACAGGTGTGGATAATTTTACACACATTATCCACCTATATTTCATCATGCTTTCATTCAATTATAAACACTCTACCCACAAGTTATCCACTTAACCATGTGGATAACAGAACGATTGTTCTTGTTTCCCATTCATGGTAGATTAAAGGTACTTCAAAGACAGTCGATCAACCTATGATGATATGTCTTTTTCTCAAATTTTATGCCAACTTTTTCAGGGGAGGTGTTTTTCCCATCATATGGGTTTCTAGTATGAAAAAGCTGTCAGATGATTTACTTATAGAATCGTATTATAAAGCAAATGAAATGAACTTAAATCGCGACTTCATTGAATTAATTGAGACAGAAATGAAAAGACGTTCGCTCGGGCATATGCTCTCTGTTTCCTCTTAATTCCATATCACAGGAACCATGCCTCCCGAGCACTCTCCTTTTTTAAACTCAGGTGACTGATATTATATCACTTGCGCTATAGGCTTACTACTATTTTCCGTAAAAAACACCCCTTCTGATGAAAGAAGAGGTGTCTTAATTGCAAGGCTGTTCATTCCAAAACCATAACCCTCCGCCTACGACTAAAATGACCACAAGGAACACAACAAGAAAAGCGTAACCGATTCCTGCTCCTTGTGCTGGATAAGGCGAACACGCAGGGTAAGGATAAGGACATCCCCACATATCAGTTACCTCCTTCTAGGAAGATATACTGTTAGACTATGCTGGATGGATGGTCTTGTTTAGGCAGATGGCCATCATTTAAAAATGTTTGATGACATCACGCTCTTTGATTTCGTTATAAATAATTCTCGCCCCTTTTGGTGTCATATGATTGCCAGAAGGGTCGATCAAGCCTGACTGAATCAGGGCATGATCACTATCTTCTCCAGCTTCTCGAATGAAAGCTTTCCAGTTGTCGACAAGCGGCACCTGCTCATCCTTCGCTACTTCTCTTGTGATGTCATTATAAGAGTTTTGCCAAGCTCTTGCCCCGCCTCTCCCGGCAAAATAAGATGACTTATATCTGGAGTAATAATACAAGCCCTTTTTCCCGCCTTCTACAACAGGCACACAGGTCATGAGAATCGGGGTAATGCCTTCTTTTCTACTTTCAGAAATGAAGTAGGTTAAATTTTCTTTAAACCGTTTTTTCGTCACTCGGGGATGTTTCCCGTCTAAAATCGCCGCATCATTCGTACCGAACATAATGAGGACGTAAGTTGGTTTCTGTTTTAAAATATCCTGCTCAAAGCGCAGTTTCGCGTCTTCAGTCGTCTGCCCGCCAATGCCTGCATTCTTCACTTGAATTTGGCCGCGCTCGACGTTTTTCATGAGATTCACCCATTTTTCAGATGTTGGATAATCTCGAAAGTCCCAGTTTGATCCTCTTGTATTGCTGTCACCAAATGCAATGACGCTTTCTTGTACTGGCTTAGAGCACCCAGCAGCAACACATAATAGGATGAAAAGGAAAACATATTTCTTCACAACATTCACCTCCAAAAGCCCTCTTCATATAGTAAACGACAAGACTTTTGGTTTCAATGAATGAATGTTTTTGACGAATGCTGCCTATTGCATCTGAACAGGCATATATGCTTTGTCGTGGTGCAGCAGTTCACTTACTTTTACAAATTCATAGCCCCTCTTTTTCAACTCAGGAATTACTTGTTTCAATGCTTCTACCGTTTGCTTGCGATTTCCCCCGCCATCATGTAAAAGGATAATATCGCCGCCTTGAATATGATCAATAATTCGGCTTGCAATTTTACGTGCGCCTGGTCTTGACCAGTCCTTCGGATCTTGCGTAAAGGACCACATGACCACATCGTACCCTTGCTTTGACAGAATGCGGAATGATTTCATTGTTAAGCGTCCACCAGGAGGGCGAAATAATAAGGGACCGCCAGGCTGGAGTGAAGCGATATGAGCCGCTGATTCTTTTAATTCCCGCTTGATCTCCTTTGACGACAAAAGGTCAAAATACGTATGATTCATCGTATGATTGCCGAGTTCATTCCCTTCGTCCACAATCCGTTCTGCGATCATTGGATAAGCATGGATTCTGCTTCCTATCACAAAAAAGCTTGCATTCACTTGATGCTCCTTCAGCACATCTAATATTTGATTTGTATACACTGGATGAGGTCCATCATCAAAGGTGATCGCAATCTTTTTCCGTTCCGCTCTCATGTCCCAAAAGGCACGTCCCGTTTTTTCAAGATCGACTCGTTTTAATGTATGTGCCTCTACTTCATTAGGAACAAAAGCACATAGCAGCCATATACACATCAAGATATGCAGCCCTCTCATTCGACCGCCTCCTCCACCGAACATCATTACCGATAAATTGCCCGCTTTCGCATCAATTCATGCAAGCTTCATAGTGATATCTGCTTCTTTTTCAAATAAAAAAAGCCGGCCATACTGGCCCGCTCTTTGTTTCACGTTTGGTTTCTCTCTTCAACTGTCGAACGTTGCTTAGAATTCATACAGACACTCTCCTTCTTGGATTTGATTTTGAGCCCATAATAATTTCTGATAATACTGGTTGGACTTTTTGTATTGTTGAGAGGCTTCTAAGGCTGTCGCAATTTCTAGTGAGATATCCTCTATATAAGAGTATAGGCTAAGTTTTTCCAAATAATCAATGGTTTTTTGCAGTTGGTCTTCATTGATTTCCTGAACATATAAAGCATCCAGATACTCAAACATATGACAGAACAGCTGGTCTTCATGCTTCTTTGCAGCCAATTTCCCATCTTCTAATATGCGCAGGGCATCCGCCTGTTCATTCTGTCTAAAAAGCAGCTTCGCCAGCGTATAGAGCGTATGCGGAAGCGTTGGGAGCAGCTCTTTGCGGGCAAGATCAGCGGATTCCGTTAAATATCGTTCCGCTTCCTCTCTATAGCCAAGCTCGCCATAACATTTTCCTAAATTATAGAGCGCTGAACTGTATATGCGCGGGTGATCAATTTGAGATGCGAGCTGTTTTGCCTTTTTTAAATGAGGCAGTGCTCGGTCTTTTCGTTTTAAATCTTGATAATTTCCTGAGATGACAAAGAGACATTGAATGATGCGAATCGTATACGCATCATGCTGATCGTATATTTCCAGCGCCTTTAAAATATGGTGCATGGAGACATGTGTTTGTTTCATGATATAGTAGGCTTCTGCCACTTTAAAATGAAACTCTGCCTGCTCAATATCATCAAATACCATGGACAGCTGCTTTTCTGCGACTCGATAATATTTGACGGCTTCTAAATATTCTTTTTGACTAAATTCATGCATGCCACGAAAAAATGCATGGTAATAATGCAGCATATCAGATAACTCATGATTGGAGTTTTCGATTTTATCGACTAGATTAGATACTGAGAAAGGTTGATATTTTGAAGGGTGTATATAGTCAAGCATGATTTGGTGCCGAAAACACATGAGCTGATAATAAATCAGTAAATGCTGGTCCTCTTCCATTTGTTCAATTTCCGCTTCAACTTCCGCTTTCAAGATTTCCGCATCTGGAACACTGAACTGCCGTATCATTCGATACCATTCATTAATTTTCATACCTACATGTGAAGATAGAACCTTCCCCATGTTCCGAAATTACCCCTTCCTTTTCGGTCTAATATTACATATTTTAGCACGCTTCTTGACCGCCAAGCACCGCAAAGAAACCGCAAACATATGAGAGGGGCTGTAAAAAGAGACGAACATTTTTCGAAAAACATGATTTTTTCATCGTACAGACACAGACAATCCCTCCTTCACATACATTTGAGGATATAGGCAGCGGCCTAAACATGGTGGAGGTGAAAATCGTGGCAGGAGTATTTACAGCGATGGGATTGATGGTCAAAGAATTGGTGTTTTTAGTGTCCTATGTCAAAAACAATGCCTTTCCACAGCCCCTTTCGGGAGATGATGAAAAAAAATACTTAGCCCTCATGGCACAGGGCGATGAACACGCAAGAAACATGCTGATTGAACATAACCTTCGGCTCGTCGCCCATATTGTAAAGAAATTTGAAAATACCGGGGAAGACGCTGAAGACCTCATCTCCATCGGGACGATCGGACTCATTAAAGCCATCGAAAGCTATTCCTCTGGAAAAGGAACAAAGCTTGCAACGTATGCAGCGCGGTGTATTGAAAATGAAATTCTCATGCATTTACGCGCGCTCAAAAAAACGAAAAAAGACGTCTCCTTGCATGACCCCATCGGTCAGGATAAAGAAGGCAACGAAATTTCATTAATCGATGTCTTAAAATCCGAAAATGAAGATGTGATCGATACCATTCAGCTCAACATGGAGCTTGAAAAAGTAAAAGAGTATATCGACATTCTCGACGGCCGAGAAAAAGAAGTGATCGTCGGCCGGTTCGGCCTTGATTTAAAGAAAGAAAAAACGCAGCGGGAAATAGCCAAAGAGCTTGGGATATCGCGGAGCTATGTGTCACGTATTGAGAAGCGCGCGCTGATGAAAATGTTTCATGAGTTTTACCGGGCGGAGAAGGAAAAACGGAAACGGGAGAAAGGGAAGTGAGCGGAAAACTTCATAGAGGACTACTTTTCAATAAAAACAGGCCCTCATAAGGTCTGTTTTTATTTTGCCCTTCAAATCTGAAAAGTATATAATTAATATACTTGTATGACAAATAACAATACCTATTGAAAGGAGTGATTTTTATGAAATTCAATCCTGTTTCTAATAAAAAATTATATATACAGATTTATAATCAAATCCTTTCAGAAATACAGTTAGGCTCTTTTAAAGTAGGAGATAAACTTCCTTCTGAAAGAGAACTATGTGAACAATTTGGCGTCAGCCGTGCACCCGTTAGGCAAGCTCTCAGTGCATTAGAAATGAATGGTGTCATTTACTCCCGTCAAGGAGAAGGTGTGTTCGTTAAAAATACGACCATCACCACTGAAGGGACTCTTTCTATGAAATCAGCATCTCCTGAAGATATTGTGGAAGCCCGAATGCACATTGAGCCTTTAATTATCCATTTTGCGGCTTTGAGAGCAACCGATCAAGAGATTGAGGAGCTTAAACAGACGATAAAAAAAATGGAAGAAGAAACACGGTCGGGTGTATATGTTCCTGAAACCGACGAACAACTACATATGGGCATTGCAAGAGCGTCACATAACGATTTATTTGTTACCTTTATGTCTTCTATTACGAATGCTATGAAACAACAGGAAATGTGGAGATTTATTCGTGATCGGACTGTTACTCGTTCAGATTATCGAGAGATCAACTTTCAAGAGCACAAAATGATTATAAAAGCACTAGAAGAGCGGAACGCATCAGAAGCCGTAACACGGATGACTGACCATATGCAAAATTTATATGATCGCTACTGGAAAAGCTAATCTCTCCGCTTATACACATTTTAAAAAAAGTTCTTTTAAAACAAATAAAGGCGTCTAACCGCAAGTCGAACTTGTGAGTTATGCGCCTTTGTTTTTCATTTCAACGTTTTTTTGATTCTAAGCATTTTTCGCATATTCCGTATAAAACCTTAACACCTTCACATCCATGAGCTGTATCAATCATTTCCTCACATTCTTTGCACACAATCGTGTTTTGCGGCACATTTGATTTCTTTTCCATCCTCATATCAGCTCCTTCGTTTTGATATTGTTTTTCGCTTAAACACTTTTACCATTGTTCTTTGTGAATGAAATGGACTCTTCGATGCTGGATTTGTTGTTTGCTTTGACGACCAGTGCTTTTCCTGACTGTTTCACTAAGAGTACAATAATAAGAGAAGCAAATATCATGCTGATACCTAAGAAAATCATACTTATGTGAAAAGAACCTGTTACATCTTTAATATATCCGACTATATAAGGTCCAAAAAATCCACCAAGATTTCCAATACTATTAATCAATGCGATGGCCCCACCCGCTGCTGCGCCTGTTAAAAAAGATGGGGGGATTGCCCAAAATGGAGAATAAGCGCCAAAAGCTCCACACAATGCGATTGTTAAAAATACAAATGACAAGATCACACTTGTGCTAGCCATAAAACTACTTATGATCATAGCAATCGCACTAACAGTTAAACAGGCAGATACATGCCAGCGTCTTTCATTTTTCTTGTCAGAATGATTCCCAACTAGCACCATGACCAAAATGGCAAAGGTGTACATAAGACCCAAAAGCCACCCCATCCCTTGAGTACTCAAAGAAATTGTGTCAGATAACCCCTTTGAGATCGTCGGTAAGAACATGTTAATACCGTAAAACCCAACCATCCAGCAGAAATAGCCTGCCGATAAAATGAGTACATCTCGATCTTTTAAAGCTTGGGCGAAGGTATACCGCTTGACTTGTTCCTTTTCAAGTCTTTCTTTTGTTGTGACATGAATAAGCCACTCTTTCTCATCATTATTCAACCACTTTACTTCTTCAATTTTGTCATCTAGATAAAAAAAGGCAATGACACCAAGAATAAGAGCTGGGATGGCTTCTAAAATAAATAACCACTGCCAGCCGGACATATCCAGCCAATTCACCTCTAAGAGAAAGGTTGAGAGCGGAGCGCCAACTGCATTTGCCCCTGGGATTGCCAGCATAAATCCAGCGATGGCTTTGGCGTGGTGTTTTGTTTGATAGAAACCGCTCAAATAAAACACCATACATGGATAAAAACTGGCTTCTGCTGCGCCTAATAAGAAACGCGCCGTGTAGAACTGCCATGGTTCTTGTACAAAAGCCATTAAAATCGCAATAATAGCCCAAGTCACCATAATTCTGCTGATCCATTTTCTAGCACCTATCTTCGACATAATCGCACTGCCCGGAACCTCTAGTAAAAAATAACCTAAAAAGAAAATTCCCGCCCCGAGCCCAAATACAGCATTTGAAAATCCTAAATCTTCATTCATTTGCAGAGCAGCAAATCCGATGTTCACACGATCTAAAATGGCGATAACAAAACATAATGACAAAAACGGGATTAGTCGAAGTGTAACCTTACGAGTCGTAGATCTCTCCAATGCTTGTTGATTCAAGCTGATTCCCCCTTAACTTAGCTTTTATCTGACTATACTTGTGAGCTCTCACATTATAAAGCGCTTACAAATGTACAACTGATAGAAAAGAGTGAGGCATAGTCTATGCCCAACTCCATTCATATCACTAGTCCATATGCGAACCACCATTAATATCTATCTCTTCCCCTGTGATATAGGAGGCTTCTTTCGCCGCTAGGAACGCAATAGCAGCCGCAATTTCTTTCGTTTCACCTGGGCGGCCAATCGGTATACTGTCAATCACCTTTTTTGCTTCGCCATTAGAAAGCGACTTCCAGATATCAGTATTCACTAGACCTGGAGCTACACAATTGACAGTGATTCCATCCTTTCCTACTTCACGGGCAAGGTTTTTGGAAAAGCCTAG
This sequence comes from Bacillus sp. FSL M7-0791, assembly GCF_038627085.1. Taxonomy (NCBI): domain Bacteria; kingdom Bacillati; phylum Bacillota; class Bacilli; order Caryophanales; family Bacillaceae; genus Bacillus; species Bacillus sp. FSL M7-0791. Next base: position 2,310,487 of record NZ_CP152022.1, read on the forward strand.
GACGGCGGCTTTGGAAGCAGAGTAATGCGCACCGCCAAATACACCGCCTCCTCTTTTGGCTGATACAGAAGACAGGTTGATAATACGGCCATATCTTTGTTTTTTCATCGTTTCTAGAACTGCTTGTGTACACAAGAACAAACCGAACATATTCACACTGAATATTCTTGTCATATCCTCTAGTGTCATGTCCTGAACTGTTACTTTTTGAGAAATACCTGCGTTATTCACTAATATGTCAATTCTGCCGAATGACACAAGTGTTTCTTTCACCATCTGGTCAATCGATTCTTTATTTGTGACATTTACTTCTATACCGATTGCTTTACCACCGGCATTTTTAATCGCTTCTACAGTACACTGAATTCCCTCTTGATTGATATCTGCTACAACGACTGAAGCGCCCTGCTCGGCTAGAGTGAATGCTATGGTTCTCCCAATTCCCTTTTCAGAACCGCTGCCTGTTACGATCGCAACTTGATTTTTTAGGGTAAACATGGCTAATTCCTACTTTCCTATGAAATTGTTCAGCATTTCTTTAGCTGTTTTGATTATATTTTCGATGGTAATGCCATTGATCTCCAAAAGCTTTTCATAAGGTGCGGATTCTCCAAAACGATCTTGCACACCGATTCGTTTGACTCTCCCCCGGCCTTCCTCTGCCACTATCTCACATACAGCACTGCCTAATCCGTTTAGAATATTGTGATCCTCTATAGTAATAATAGGTCCAATATTCAGACACTCCATGACAGCTTCTCGATCTAAAGGCTTGATCGTATGCATATCTAAGAGGGTTGCATAAATACCTTGTTTTTCTAATTCCTTGACTGCTTCTAAGGCAAGATGTACTGTATCTCCATTCGCTATAATCGCGATATCTTTACCAGACTTTACTTTCTTTGCTTTGCCGATGATAAATTCTTCATTTTCATCATATATCATCGGCACAGCATCTCGGGTGAAACGCAAATACATTGGACCATATGTTTCTGCTGCCTGTTTGATCAATTTTCTTGTTGAGTAGTAGTCAGCTCCCATGATCACTGTCATATTGGGAAATGATCTTAAAACGCCCATATCTTCTATCGCTTGATGACTCCCTCCATCATTTCCTGGGGTTAATCCACCGTGGGAGCAGGCGATCTTTACATTCAAATTGGGATAACATACTTCTTGCCGAATTTGTTCTGCCATACGCAGCGACCCGAAAACTGCATAGGTGCTGACAAATGGGATTTTGCCAGTTGTTGCAATACCAGCTGCCAGGCCGGCACCATTTTGTTCAGCAATTCCGACGTTCACATGCTGATTGGGAAGCTGCTTTATAAATTCTCCTGTTTTGCATGACTTGCCGATATCAATATCTATGACATAAATTTGTTGATTCTCTTTTCCTAATGTAACTATTTCATCACCGAAAGCTTCACGTGTCGCTTTTTTCTTAGTTACTGCTTTTTCAGTTTGACTCATGATTTTAAACCTCCTGCTAGTTCCTCTAATGCCTGCTCATATTCTTCTTCATTTGGCGCAACACCGTGCCATGAACAGATATCTTCCATATAGGAAACACCTTTGCCCTTAATGGTATCGGCAACAATACATTTTGGCTTTCCATTTTTCGTTTTTGTTACTTCATTCAGTGTTTCTACAATGTCTTCCATTGAGTGTCCATCAATTCGTTTTGTTTCAAATCCGAATACTTCAAACTTCTTTTCGATGTCTTGAAGCGGCATAATTTCTTCGCAGAAGCCATCAATTTGCAGGCGGTTATTGTCTACAAACACAATTAAGTTATCCAAGCGATATTTCACTGCGGTTTGGACGGCTTCCCATATTTGCCCTTCCTGACATTCTCCATCTCCCACCATGACAAATACCCGGTAATCTTTTTCATCCCTTTTGCCTGCAAGTGCCATACCAACGCCGCAAGAAAGTCCTTGACCTAATGAGCCTGTGGAGATATCAATTCCCGGACATTTCTTCATATCAGGGTGACCTTGAAAAGGTGAACCGTACTGCCGTAATTTGTATACGTTTTCAAAAGAGACATAACCTTTTATAGCTAGAGCTGCATATTGAATAGGTGCCACATGTCCTTTTGATAAAACAAAGCGATCTCGATCTTCCCAATTTGGTTTTTGGGGATTGATATTCATTTCTTTAAAATAAAGGGCGGTAATGATATCAGCAGCTGATAAGGAACCTCCTGGATGACCCGATTGCGCTTCGTAAATCATCGTTATCGCCGTTTTTCTAAGCTCGATGGCTTTTGCTTTGAGTTCTGCCACACTTCTGTCTTTCATTCCGATCACCTCGATTATTTTTTAAGTTACAACTTGAATTCCTAGTTACTTGTTCACTTGTATGACAAGTAGTTTATGAGATCACTATACAATTCTTGAAAGCGTTTGTCTATCTATTTTTTGAATTTTTAAATAAAATATTGTTCTTCTCGGTACTTAGATTCAGCACTCCATTTCAACGAAATAAAAACACCACCCTATCATCTGGTGATGTTTTACATTTCTTCTATGCTATTCTCTTTTAAAAAACGCTCAAAAAATAATAACCATCTTCCTGTTTCTAAACTCTTAAAAAACACGCCTTCATAATCAAAACCTTATTCATAATACCCTATATGTAAATGCATACTCTCATCTAAACTATGTATTCTTTCATCTGTACACACTTTTACCTTACTCCCCTAATTTTTCTACATCATGATGAAAATCAATATTCCTCAACTCGACCCATTCAACAAGATCAGATACCTTTTTTGTCGTCAAAAAATGTTGAATGATTTGATATGCCTGATTGCGGTCGACATAGCTGCACGATGGCACATGCAATGGTGACCCAGCGATCAAATGCTCGATCGTTTCAATCTTTTCTACCTTTTGAAAAGGGACTAAAAAATCTGGATATCTGATGATAAAGAATCCATACGGTTCAGTATAAAAGAAAACTAGAGTCTCGCATTCCCAATCTTCCTCTATCTCAATGGAAGATTCTCCGTTACCTTGTTTCCAATACTCTTCACCCTCCTGAAAGAAGATCCTTTTCATGAATTCTTCTCCCGGATTTTCTACTGGAGCTCCTGTGGGGCCGTAGTATAAAAACATCCATATCGCTCCTTCATGGCTATATCAATTTGGATTTAACCAATTGTTCTATTTCCCTCAAAATCATAAAAGGCTTGTGTTTGTTGGTTTAATTTTAGCATGTGATATAGCTTTGGGTTTAGCTTTTGAAAGGTTTGAGGGCTGACCCATTTTACTTCTTCAATATCATGATCCGGATCTAGAATGTTCATCTCTCCCCCGATGATTTCCGCAAAGAACGTAATGATAAGTGCGTGATGTTTTTTATCTTGAAAGAATGCTTCTCGAACCGAATGAAGTTCATTTACTTTGACAACATACCCTGTCTCTTCTTTTACTTCACGGATGACAGCCTGCTGCAGGTCTTCACCTTTTTCCACAGCACCGCCTGGAAGTTCCCAATATCCCTTTACATTCTTGACCGTTAATAAATTTTCTTCCTCATCATAAATAATAGCTGAAACCACGTCTACACGTTTCAAATGAATCCCCCTTCACATTCTCCATTCACATCAATTGCCGAATATATGACACGAACTGTTCATTTTATACATTCTTATTATACTGTATTAGTAGTCAGCGATTGGAGGCCAGAGCATGTGGATGATCATCATTTTACTTGTTGTGCCCGTGGGATTTACAGGAAATATCGTTTCTCTTTTGAGACAAATCAAAGCGTCCAACGAGAAAATCATCCAACTGTTAGAACAGCAAAAACCGAAAAAATAAAACCTCACGCATCTAGCAGGAGGTTTTTGCCATAGGGGAAATCTTCCCGTTACTCATCAAATAACATATTTCTGATTCGCCGAATATAATGGAGCGCAATATGACCGAGACATAAGATAAGCCCAATCATCGCAAGAATATAGATGGGCAGTATCAAACCAGGTACATAGTTTACGACAAATCCCAAACTAAACGCTGTCAGCATATATATGCTGATCAACCTCATCAATACCATTCGAAGCCCTCCCTTTCTACAATCACCTCAACATATTTTCCCTTCATTCTCATAATTGGCTTTAAAAAAGATGCGAATCCATTAAGACTCGCATCTTTTTTACGTATTCAATTCACCTTTTTCGCCCGAGCTTCCTTCCACTGCTCAAGCTCCGAGACTGTTAGTAATTGATATCCTTGTTTGGTCAATTCCTTGATGATCGTGACAGCCGCGTTGGCAGAGGTGTCATAGATGTCGTGCATTAAGACGATTTCTCCGCTAGACGCATGTGTAAGAATGTAATTTGCGACGTATTGGCTGTTACGATATTTCCAGTCTTCAGGATCTACGTCCCAAAGCGTGACTTTCATGTTGACAGCCGCGTTGATCTGTCCGTTTGTTCCACCATATGGCGGTCTAAAGTGAGTCGGTGTGAACCCGCCTGCTTTTTCAATGATTTGCTGCGTATCTTCTACTTGTTTGATGGCTTGTTTTAATGGCAGTCTTGTGAGTAAAGGGTGGTTATAGGAATGATTTCCGATTTCATTTCCACCTTTTCTGATCTCACCTAGCATATCGGGATAATATTGAACCCTGCTTCCTAATACAAAAAATGTTGCATGTCCTTTGTTTTCTTTTAAAGCTGTTAAGATTTTTGAAGTTGTTGATGGATTTGGTCCATCATCAAATGTAAGGGCAATGGCTTTTTGATTTGGGTTGAATACTCCCTGTTTTGGCAGTTTTACGATCTTTCTTTTTGCGATCGGTTCTTTTTTCTCGTTTTTGTTCTTTTCTTTATTAATGTATTCTGGCTTTAACATTCCTTTAAGCAGTGTTTTCTTAATCGCCAGCACTTGAGGGCCTTTCTTGTCTGGTGCAATTTGCCCTGCTGGGAAGTAAAATTCAATAAAACGATCTTTGATGGCAAAATACTGATAATGCTCTGCCTTAGGAGACGTTCCTTGTTTGAGCAAATGTTCATTTGCAGCAAGAGAGCGATCTTTTTTCAACTCCTCAAATGTCATTTGAGACAGTTTTTGCAGACTTTCTTTTTTTGATAAAAATAGATCATCTATTGATAAAAACTGCTGTTTCTTGAAATCAAAATTGAATATCTTCGTTTCATGTGCGCCTTTTACTCCGCCTTTCCATTCATATGTATTGAATTTGATCGCAGCAGTTTGTTTGGCATAATGAGTAATCTCGTAATCTATGTTTAATTCGTATCGATGATCTTCATCGACATCACTTGCTTCACTAAACGATGTTTTGAATTTGTCCAGCGCTGTTTCTGCGAATCTTTTCATCTCTTGATCTAGCTTTTTTTGATGAAACACAGGATAGTTCACAGCATATCTCAAGTATCTCCCGTCATTCACGAGGGTTACAATTTCAACTTCTTTATAGCTCGCATCTGGTTCTACCTTCTTCTTCTCTGTCCCGCTTGCCTGCTGATTATGATAAAACGCGGCGATTCCGATGATCATCGCAAGTCCGCATAGAACAAGACTGACTTTCCATTTAATTGACACAAAAATTCTCCTCTCGTGATGCCGCCATGCCTGAATGACGTGTGTTTGTAGGATAGACTTTGCATGCACCCTTTTTAGTTTGCAAATCACACAATTGTCACATTTTCGACACATTTTTGGAGAGGAATAAAAAAAGGACTTGATTTCTCAGTCCTTTGATTACTTTTGCATATATAGTTGAAATAATTTCGTTTCTTCATCAATGGAACGCGCTCGATCAAATGCCGCCCTGACCGTCTTTGTATTGTTAATAAGCTCGTACAGCATGGTCAGCACAAAGATAAATGTTGCATTCCCATCGATGTAATCGTCCGGCGCCGAATAAGATGTAGCCCCTGCCTCTAAAAAAGCATCTGCTAACTTTTTCTCTCCTAGTGTGCAGCCTGTAGAGATGACATGAACTCCTTTTAAGGAGGCATACCGCTTGATTTCATCCGCTCCAAAGGCAGTATCTCTAGGCTCCCCATCTTCGTAAACATCTTCCCCTAATTCAGGCATGATAAATGCTCCTTCTTCACCGTGAAACGATAAAAGAAGGTATTCTATTTCTCCTCTAACTCTACCAGATAACACATGAATCAGATCATTCGGTCTTCCAATCCAATGCATATCGACTTTCACGCCGAAGTTTTCAAGTGCTGCACGCAGTGCAAAAGATTCCAGCTCACTATTGGGTCCTGCTGCTAATATGATACGCATGGCCTGTTGATCCACTTCTATCTCCTCCAGACTATGATAAAAATAAAACCATTTTTTCCTCATCTGCATATGTATCAGCCCATTTTAGCGCTTTTTCTTCGACAGCGTACGATTCAAATCCAACAGAGCGATAAAGGCGCTTGGCTGAGTGATTAGTTGTCACCACTGATAAATACATTTGCTCGATATCCTCCCGTTCTCGCGCAAAGGAAAGAGCTTTTGTCATCAAGGCCTGGCCTGCTCCTACTCCGCGGGCACAAGGTGTTACATACATCGCTGTCAGATTCGCTCGGTGCTTTAACTTTTGCAAGGTTTCTTGGATGAGCGTGACTGCCCCCACAAGCTGTCCTTGATGAAAAGCGCCAAAAGTCCACATAGATTGGGCCGAAGCAAAACGCGCTTTATATTTGTCCTTTGTATTGATTGGCTCTTCCTCATAGCTCATCGCAAAGCCCTCTGGATTTAATCGCAGTGCTTCTAGTCTGAGTGCTGCATATTCTTCAGCATCATCTGATGTTAACAATCGAATATTCAGAAAATCGCCTCCAAAAGAATGATGGATACTTCCAATTTTATCTTGAAAAGAGTTTTTGATCAAAGGATATTGGCCCCTCTGCACATATCTCTTTACCTATATGCAAATTAGACTCGCTTCCCCATCTGTAAAAACAAGGTATTTCCGATCATGTTTACGTGTTTTATTCTAGCAAAAACGATTCTTTTCTCACTTATCTTTTCACTTTATTTATATTAATCTATAACTAATTCATGAAAAAAATGAAAAAAAAGGATTGCGATGCACTAAAAGATATCTTAAGATATAATAGTAATAAAAATACAAAAAAGGGAGGAATTTGATATGACAGAAACAAAAAACGAAATCAAACTACATGTTCTTTTTGGTGCTTTAGCAGTAGGATTCCTTATGCTAGCTCTTTTTTCCTTCTCGCTACAAATGCTGCCCGTTGCTGATCTAGCAAAAGAATTTGGTATTCCGGGCAGTGTTGCAGCTGTTGTTCTGAACGTGGTTGAAGCGGGCGGTGCTGTTACAACAATTGTCTCCATTTTAACTGCTGTTGGATCGGGTGGTCTTTCTCTCATTGCAGCGGCTGGTAAAGAGACAATTCGTCAGTACCTTAAAAACGAAATTAAGAAAAAAGGCCGTAAAGCTGTTATTGCTTGGTAATTCAATTTTATGACCCAATAGAAGGAGACTTTGTTCTCCTTCTATTTAAATTTTTATGCAGGTGAGAAGATGTTATATCCATTATTATCACTACTTCTATCAATTAGAATGAAACAACAATATTCAAATCTAGCTCAGTTTATCATACGCAGGGTTCCATTTTTCAAATCGTTTTCTTCTACACAATACATATTATTTTCTTGCATTCTTGATACTTTATTAGGATGCCTGATTGTATTCGTTATTTCTTCATATCTTTACTCCCCGGTCTATCAAATAGAATGGGAAAGTGCTTTTGTGATATTTTTGTTCCTTTTCTCTATTGTCAAAGGAATTGAATCTTATAGAAGAACGCATATTCTTCCTTTTGAAGAGTTGATACAGCTTGCACCTGTTTCCGCAAGACACCTTTTTCAAACGCTTTTGTTTTCTGAGTTGGTATGGCTTCTATTTACGAGCTTGAGCACTTATTTGATCTATTTTCTCTTTCAATATTTCATTGCTCAAACACATGACTGGATATTCTGGTTGAAGCATCTCAATGTTATATTGACAGGCTTCTTACTTTTTATGGTCAGCAATAAGATATTTGGTGCTTACATCTATAACATTGTCGTAAAAAAAATTGGGATCATTCGTGTTCTTTTTTTCGCAAGCATCTCTTTACTTTCCTTCTTATTTGGAAGAGTTCTAATATCGAACATCATTTTCCCTTTTTATCACACCTTCCGACAACTTTTTCAATCAATTTCTTCGCTTGCAGAAGATGCGTTTTGGATTACACTTTCAAACAACTTGATGTCTTTATATCAGAATAATCTTCAGCAAATCCATCATGCTTTATTTTCACAGGATTCGGTATTTCTACAATTTCTAGCGCTTTTTACTTCACCTGTCACATTTTTCGTGGTGATATTAGCGGCAACACTCGTCATGAAGACCCCTGTTCGCTGGATTCCGACTGGAAAAGAGCATGATCAAAGCTCAAAACATTTTAGAGATTTATTTTATTGGTACTTTCAAGCACTTGATAAAATTCAAGGCTCGCTGTTTCAAAAGAATATGTTGATTCAAAAAGACCTTAAGGTGTTAAAAGAAAAAAGGTGGCTGCTGTCTAAAGAGTTTTTTAATTATATGTTCATGTCATATGAAGCCTTCTTCTATGTCGGGGTTATGACCAGTTTGATCTCGCTTATTGATCATCAAGCTTTGCAAATTCAGCTATTATTCACATTAAATGTGATGATTTTAGCTAATCAAACATATGAAATGAGAATACTGACCCCTTCTATATTTTCTTTGAGTGCTGAAAAAAAGAATATTTGGCTCTATGAGCTTTCTCAAACATCTCTTATGCAGTTTTTCTTATCAAAAATCCAGTTATTTTATTGTTTATTTTCTATACCATCACTCTTTCTACTTTTCATTAATCTATTAATCATGAGTGTATATCACCTTTTTGATGTTCAGATGCTCATTCAATTGGTGGCATTGGGGATTGGCTTTTTCATTTTTCCATTGATTCAGCTGTATCTGTTTCCATTCACAACGAAATTCAATTTTATTCACGAGCATGAAATAGGGACAACCAATGAAGAAATAGAAGTTATCGATAAAGGACAGGCCTTTGCAAGGAATTTTCTCGTGTTGCCTTTCATGTACTATATGATCTTGACCTCTTTTCTACCTATTTTGCAGCATTCTACAAGTCTCATAAGCGTTCTGTTTGCTTTATATTTTGTGATCGTTTCAGTAATTTGCTGGGTGTTATGCCGCAAGACCATCTATAAAGGGATTGAATATGTTGAAAAAAATAAGATGTTTTATATCGGAGAATAGACTGATTCTACGCCTCGGTTACCTCTACGCTGCTATCTTTATTGCAGCTGTGCTAATCGGAAGCCTTCTTCCTTATGATCAGATTCCTTATCTTAAAAAGGATGAAGAGATGTTTTTTCTATCTATTTTCTTAAACAATTTACAAGTTGGAATGGCAATATTAGGCATCGGAGCTTTTACAGGCGGGATCATGTCTGCAGGCATTCTTTTTTACAACGGCTACATTATCGGCAAACTCGTTCAGTATCTGATTGTCAATCACGAAGCGCAGCAGCTATTCACAGGACTCCTGCCTCATGCTTTTGTAGAAGTTCTTGGATTAATTCTGTTCTCAATCGTCAGCTCTTATCCTTTTATTTATCTTTATCGATTTATAAAAGGAGAAACGATTGAATTAAAAAAACTGACCCTAACTGTGCTTCAATTGATTTTTGCAGCAGCCGTTCTTTTATTCATAGCATCTCTTTTAGAGCAATACGTTAGCCATGTACATCTACCATAGAAGAAAGGAGAATGTGGTTCCATGGAGCTACTTATACGACCTAAGCAATTTTTCAATCAGAATCAATCGATTAAAACCATTGTAGGCCTTGTCTTACTATCATTATTTGTGTCGACTGTTTTTTTAACATTTTTTATTATTGATTTGTTAGTAGATGAACCTTTATCCACTGGGAAACAACTTGCCAGCATTGTTTTTATCTTTTTGCTGACAATCCCGCTTTATTTCATTTTAAATTTTCTCAGTACTGTCCTAACTTCTATTTATATGTATTTTTTTCATAAAGCTTTTATTTTACGCAAAATGTATCTTGTTATTTTGGTTTATAATGCATTTCTTTTATTAGTGAATAGTGCAGCGATCTATTGTGTGATGGTGTTACAATTAGATCACTATTTTCTCTTGATTCAAATAGTTTCCTTCTTATTCAACTTATATCTTTTACGTATCCTTTATGATGGAATTATTTACTATGCTGAAGGATCAAAAAAAGCTGCCTTAGCAACTGTGATCTTGTATATGCTTGTGACGACTGCGTTTGTTATTGGAGGATTCATCAATGGCTAAACTTCAAGTGTCTCAGCTATCTTTTCGCTATGAAACAACAGAAGAGAATTCTCCCCTTCTCGATCATGTGTCATTTGATCTGAAAGAAAGTGATCGAGCTTGTATTATTGGAAAAAACGGCAGCGGTAAATCAACACTTTTAAAGATTATCGCAGGTCTGCTTCCTTCAGCATCAGAAACGATTTTACTTAACGAGCAACATCATCCTGGAACCGCTCAATATAAAAGTCTGGTAGCATACATCCCAGATAAACCTTTAGTCTATGATGCGCTCACTGGTTTCGAGCATATGGAGCTTATCCAGTCTTTATGGAAAATGAAAAAGTCGGAAAAGGTTTTATACAAAGAGACCTTTCTATCGCTTTGTGATGCATTTGATTTAACTCATGCCCTAAAGATGCCTGTCAAACAGTATTCATTGGGCATGAGATATAAACTTTTCTTTAATTGTATGGTGGCAAGATCTCCAGAGCTGATTATTCTTGATGAGCCTTTTACCTCTCTTGATGAAGCCTCTCAAATACAATCGATTTCTTTATTAAAAAAAGAATTCTCACATCGATGTGTTTTATTTACAAGCCATCAGCGCTACCTTTATTCAGAATTAGGAAATCGTTTCTTTCAGCTGGATCAAGGACAATTAAATGAAATGGAGCATTAGACATACAAAAGGCATCCCATAAAAGGATGCCCCCTTCACTACCACTTACAGCGCTTCACCGGACGGCAGCAAGGGTTTTTGATATCACTGCCGCAATCGTATTCTTCTACAATATACTCGTTGTGAGTCGATTCAGTGACCGGATAGTAGTTTTCTACTCTTTTAATGTTTTTATTGACGTTTGTGATATGCGTTGGATGGATTTTTCTGATCGTTTGTTCATTCGTTCTTGTGTTGACAATTTGACGTGTGGGGAAAACAACCGTTTCTTCTCCTTCTTGGTTTCCTCTGCGAGGTCCAAAGAAGAAATCATCTAATCGATTTCGGCTCATCTTAACACCCCTTCAAGTTGTCTTTCACTTACACTCTATCGTATGTCAGAGCCATCATTCGTGATTAGATGCATGTCTATTTTTTAAAAAATCCACTTTCTATCTATTTTTCTCTTTCTTTATAAAAGGACAATTTTAACATATTATACAAATGATATCTTACGAAGACAGGTCAGCCATGAAAACAAAACATCAGCTCTTTTTATTCAATGCATTTTTTCTACTCATTATCAAATAAGAGGTGAACGATATGATCAACTCGACACAGCCATTCGAACAAAACAAGCTAGACATTGCACTTGAACTAACTCAATTGCATCTGAATCAATATCAAACAAACCATCCTGATCAGCTGAGTGAAATCTATGCGAAATATTACGCGCTGCTTGAAGTGCTGGATTTGTCTTCCTATGATCAATTGATTGATTTACTGCCAAATGAGCTCAAACAGACGCTTGAGTAAAAAACCATCTATCCACATGGGATAGATGGTTTTCTTTATTTATACACGTGCAGCCATATCGGTTTCGATTTGCTCTAAGCTTCTTCCCTTTGTCTCGACTAGCACAAATCGGGTGAATAACAGCCCGATTAAGCAGATGACTCCGAATGAGGAGAAAATGACCCCAAAGCTGAATTGATCAGCCAGAATAGGGAAAACGAGTCCAACTGCTAACGACCCGGTCCAGTTAAAGGCAGAAGAGATACCTGCTCCGATACCTCTGACAGAAAGCGGGAAGATTTCGCCGATGATGATCCAGGTGATCGGTGCCCACGAGAAGGCATAGCACAAAATAAAGCAGCAAAGTGAAATCAATGTTACCCAGTTTAAAATTCCTTCACTGACGCCAAGTGCCCCTAATGCGGCGGGAGCAAAGAAAGAAAGGGCCATGCCCGATCCTCCTACGGTGAGAATCGTTCGGCGGTCGAAGCGGTCAACAAATTGTAAAAAGATCACGGTCGTGACGACAAAAATGACACCGACAATGACTGTAAAGCCTGCGGCGACCTGCGGCGCAAGGCCTACATTCCGAGCGATACTCGTTGCATAATAGACAATGGAGTTTGCACCTTGTATTTGCTGAAGGGTTGCCATTCCAACCCCAATGAAAAGAGCCATTCTGAATTTCTTTTGAAACAATTCACGAATCCCCGAGCGTTCTTCTTTGGCGACTTCTAAAATTTCCTGCATTTCTGATTCGATTTCTTCACGGGAAGAACGCAGTGATCCTAATACTTCCCGTGCTTTATGAGCCATTCCGTGTTTAATCAAATATCTCGGAGATTCAGGAAGCTTCAGCATACCAATATAAAGCACGATCGCAAATAAAGCGGCACTTCCCAGCATCCAGCGCCAGCTGTCCGGGATGGGCTCAAACACAAACGCAACAATATAGCTGAGCAATAGACCAGTTACAATCATGAGCTGATTGAGCCCAGATAATTTCCCGCGGATTTTAGCAGGAGCGATTTCAGACATGTAAGCCGGAACCAAAGATGAAGCTGTTCCTACTGCTGTCCCTAAAAAGATTCGAGCGATGGTGAGTGAAATCTCTTCTGGTGCGACAGCTGATCCGATCGCCCCAACAAAAAAGATTACGGATGAGACCAAAATGAGTTTTCTGCGGCCAAATTTATCCCCTAAGAGACCGCTTAAGATGGAGCCAATAATGGCCCCTCCCATTAATGAAGAGACAACGATTCCAAGCCATAATGGGCTGAGCTGAAATTCTTCCTGAATATGTCCTTCTGCCCCTGCAATAATACCAATATCATATCCAAATAAGATGCCTGCAAAGGACCCGAAAAAGAAGATAAATTTGCTTGACACTTTTTTCTCCAAGTGGATGACCCCCTCACTTAATTAACCGCTTTCATTTCACTCGGTGCTTCTACTGTAACCAGCAGAAGACCTTTCCCCCTTCTATAAAACCACATATTCTGCATTGACTAGCTTTGCAAAGTGAACAATTTGATCAACCGTTAAATTGAGAGACACGACTGTATGGTGGCCTCCGCCTTCTTTAATCCATGCTTTGACGCCATCCTGAAAATTCGGTTTGATTTTCCACAATACACGCGCAACTGGTAAATGAGGTGCTGCTTCCTTTGGCTCAAAGGCTTCGACTTCTTGTATCAGCCATTTGAAATGAGTTCCAAAATCTGCTATGGAGACAACGACACCATCGCCTGCTTTTCCATCAAACACAAGACGCGCTGGATCTTCCCGGTTTCCGATCCCAAGTGGAGACACGACAATGACAGGTTTTGTATGGGCGAGCGCTGGATCTACTTCCAGCATATGAGATTGCAGCACTGCTTCCTCTCCAGACGTCATTTCATACGTGTAGTCCTCCATAAATCCAGTGGATTGATGATGACTCATCACCTTTAATAAGCGGTCCAGTGCGGCCGTTTTCCAATCACCTTCCCCAGCAAAGCCGTACCCCTTTGCCATCAGCCGCTGTACCGCAAGTCCAGGCAGCTGCTTCATCCCATGTAAGTCTTCAAAGTTTGTTGTAAAGGCATTATAGCCGCCTTCATCTAAGAAACGTTTGATGGCGATCTCATATCGCGCCTGCACCTTGACACTTTTTTCCCACTCTTCAACTGAATACGTTCCATAATTCACATCATATTGCGTTAAATACTCAGCAAATAATGCATCTACCTCTTCGTCTTCTACTGCATTTACATATTCGACGAGATCACCTATTCCAAAGTAGTCAACGGTCCATCCTAATTGAATCTGCGCTTCGATTTTATCGCCTTCTGTCACAGCCACATGCCGCATGTTGTCACCAAACCGGGCTACTTTGATGTGAAAGCTCTCATGATAGGCAGCCGCAACGTCCATCCAATCAGCAATTTGCTGCTGCACTTCCGGCTTAGACCAATGACCGGTCACAATTTGGTTTTGTTTATTTAAACGTGCATTGATATAGCCATATTCTCTGTCTCCATGTGCGGATTGATGGAGATTCATATAGTCCATGTCGATCGTGTCCCACGGAATCTTTTCATAATATTGTGTAACAAGATGCAAAAGAGGCTTTTGCAAAAGACTGGTGCCGCGTATCCACATTTTTGCTGGAGAAAAAGTATGCATCCACGTCATCACACCGACAACTTCATCGCGATAATTGACCTCTTTCATAAGCTTTGTGATTTGATCGGCACTGACAGCCAGTTCCTGCAAGATCACTGGATAAGGAAGTAAACCGCTCTCATTTAAAGCATCCGTCATCTTTTGTGCATCTGCTTTTACTTTTTGCAGTGCTTCATCACCATATAAATGTTGTGACCCAACGATAAACCAAAACTCTTTTTTCAGGCTTGTTAACATAGATATCCCTCTTTTCTTTATGTTGAAGGTTTTTGTCCGTAATACGCATGCTTTCCATGTTTTCTTAAGTAATGTTTATCTAAAATTCGCTGCGGCAATGGCTCAGCAAATTCGTTCAATTGCTTGGCAAAAAGGTTCATTTTGGCAACTTCATCTAAAATCACACTGTTCGTGACCGCACTTTTAGCATCCTTCCCCCATGTAAATGGACCATGACCTTGAAGCAATACACCCGGCACCGCCATCACATCTAGGTTTCTTTTCTCAAACGTTTCGATGATCAGCTTGCCCGTTTCTACCTCATAACCCCGATTGACTTCTTCTTCTGTGAGAAAACGAGCGCACGGAACGGCGCCGTAAAATGTATCGGCATGTGTTGTGCCCATTGCTGGTAAATCAAGACCTGCCTGCGCCCAGACGGTTGCCCACATGGAATGGCTATGTGAAATGCCGCCAATTTCCTCAAAGTGTTTGTAAAGAACTGCATGTGTAGCTGTATCTGACGAAGGACTCAATTCTCCTTCCACCACTTCACCATCAAAGTTCACCACGACCATATCTTTTGCTGATAGTTGGTCATACGCTATGCCGCTCGGCTTAATCACAAACAAACCACTGTCACGATCACATGCACTGACATTGCCCCATGTAAATTTCACAAGTCCGTATTTTGGCAAATCTAAATTTGCTTGATACACTTCTTCTTTTAAGCGATCTAGCATACCGTCGTCACTCCTTTCTTTGGCACGAGATGCGCTACCGCCGCTTCTTCAATCGCAAGCCCATTTTGATAGCGCTTTAAAAATTCATTAAAGCCTTTGACATCGAGTGGGTCGGGCTCCATGAGCTCTTCTGATGTATAGGCAAATACGCGATGGGTGAGAAATTCAGCCAATGTTTGCTGCTGATGATGGACCATATATGAAGCAAGGACAGCCATCCCAAACGCACCGCCTTCTCCCGCTGTTGAAACAACAGATACAGGTGTATTTAGCGCTGCGGCAACCATTTTTTGTCCAACGAGCGGTGTTTTAAATAATCCCCCATGCCCTAGTAAGCGGTCAATCACTACATGTTCCTGTTCCTTTAACCGGTCCATGCCTATTTTCATTGCACCAAAAGCGGAGAACAAATGGGTTCGCATGAAATTAGCGAGGTTAAAGCGGCTTTCAGGAGACCTGACAAAAAGAGGTCTTCCTTCTGGCAGTCTCGTAATATTTTCACCAGAGTAATAGCCATAGCTTAAGAGTCCGCCGCCATCTCGATCTGCTTCTAAAGCTTGCTGCAATAAGGATTCGTATAACCTTTCTGACTCCACTTGCAGGCCAAGTGCTTCAAATGCCTCTTTGAATATATTCATCCAAGCGTTTAGGTCACTTGTACAGTTATTCGCATGAACCATCGCAACTGGCAGTCCATCCGGCGTCGTAACCATATCCACTTCTGGATACACACCTTTTAGATCCTGCTCCAGCACAATCATGGCAAAAACCGACGTCCCAACAGAAATATTCCCGGTCCGTCTTTCTACACTGTTTGTCGCCACCATGCCCGTTCCAGCGTCACCTTCCGGCGGGCAAAATGGAATGCCTGGCTGCAAATGTTTTCCTTGATCCAAAATGGCTGCCCCTGCTGCCGTTAACACGCCAGCTTCTTCGCCTGCTAAATAGACACGCGGCAGAAGGTGGCGAAGCTTCCACGGATAGCCTTTTTCTGCAATCAATGCTTCAAATTGCTGGAGCATTTCTTCATTGTAGTCCTTCGTTTGTTCATCAATCGGAAACATCCCTGACGCATCGCCAATACCAATGGCCTGCTTACCGGTTAACAGCCAGTGAATATATCCAGACAAAGTGGTCATATATTCTAATCGGGATAGATGTTTTTCATCTTCTAATACCGCTTGATACAAATGGGCAATGCTCCATCTTTCTGGAATATGAAATTGAAATACGTCTGTCAGCTTTTGACTCGCCTCGATGGTCGTTCCGTTCCGCCATGTTCGGAACGGAACGAGAACCTCTCCTGTATGATCACATGCTACATAGCCATGCATCATCGCTGATACCCCGATTGAGCCTATCGTTTGAATGGTCACACCATACTTTTGCTCGGCCTGTTCTTTCATCTCTCGATACGCCACTTGCAGACCTGTAATGATATCAATTAAGTTGTACGTCCATATTCCATCCTGGAGAAAACTTTCCCATTCATATGCACCTTGTGCAATTGGCTGAAATTCCTCATCTATTAAAATCGCTTTAATTCGTGTTGAACCAAATTCAATGCCTAAAGATGTCCGTCCTTCTTTCAAGGCTTTAGCCGTCTCTTTGTGATTCACTCTACGTTCACCCCCATTTTTGATAGCGGTTTCAATTTTCTTTTTCTAGATTCATTGATTCTCTGGTACAATCACAATATAATATTTGTACGTACATATGTCAATAATAAATATAGTTGTACATACATAATGCGACAAAAACCTTCATTTTTTCTGAAGGAGTCATAACAGAAAAGGGAAGCGCCTGTTTTTGATCCGACAACCATGTTAAAATATGTCCATACAATTTCTTCTCAATCCGAGTAGATGATCAACTGAGAAAGAAGTGAAACGATGAAAAAGAAGTACCAGATCATTATTGATGATATAAAAAGCAAAATACTCACAGGGGATTATCGGATCGGGGAGCGTATTCCAACCGAATCAAGCCTGCAAGACATGTATCAAGTAAGCAGACATACAGTTCGAAAAGCCATTTTGGAATTGTCCAGCGAAGGATTTTTGCGCAGCGAAAAAGGTTCAGGCACATTTGTGACCAATCAATATCAAACAAAACCTGCGGGACATGCACATATGAAAACGATTGGGGTCATTACAACATACATATCCGATTACATTTTTCCTTCTATCATTCGAGGCATTGAAAGCCGTTTAAACGAAGAGAACTATTCCTTGTTACTGGCAAGTACAAATAACGATGTTGAGCAGGAGAAAAAAGCGCTGGAAATGATGCTGTCGTTTGGGGTGGACGGACTTATTGTCGAGCCGACGAAAAGCAATTTATATAATCCAAACATTTCGTACTACTTATCCTTTAAAGAACAGGATGTACCGCTCATTATGATCAATGCCTATTATGAGCAGCTAGAGGTTCCTTTTCTCTGTTTAGATGATGTAAAATCCAGCTATTTAGCCACAAAAGAGCTGATCACCTCGGGCCATCAACAAATTGGACTTATTTCAAAAACAGATGATTTACAAGGAAAATATCGGATGAAGGGCTATATTCAAGCGCTAGGTGAAGCTAAACTTAATTTCCTGCCTGAGCATGTGCTCTTTTTCGATACAGAATCGAAGCAGCATTTGGGGGAGCAAATTAACACATTCCTGATGGCGCACCAGCATGAGCTGACTGCCCTTGTTTGCTATAACGATGAGGTGGGTTTAGAAGTAGCCAATGTATGCAGCGAAATCGGGCTGTCCATTCCAGATGATCTCTCGATTATTGGACAGGATAATTCGTATATCGCTCAGAAAAATGCCCATGTGAAGCTGACAACACTGACCCATCCTCAGGAGCAAATGGGCCGTGATGCAGCAGACTGGATGATTAAAAAAGTACAAGGGAAAAAGAATCTCCCTGATCAAACGTTTTACGAGCCTGAATTGGTTCCAGGTGAAACGATCAAACGAATAAAATGAGCCCTTACTCCAAGTGGCTCATTTTATTTTAGATTCCAGCATAAGGCGTGAATAGGTCGGATTCCTGAAGTGAAAGACATGTGTTTCCCCTCATCCTTAAACAATAAAAAATCCCCATCTTATAAAAAGATAGGGAACATATCTATTACGCCTCTTCTTTAGGGGAAGGCACCGCACATACGCCATCTGCACATGCCGCTTCAAACGCATTGTCAGCAGCTTTCTCTGCCTGAGCTGCTTCCTCTTTCCAAGCTGTTTTAAGTGCACCCAGGAACGTATCGGCTGGCTGCGCACCTGCAACTGAATACTTGTCATTGATCAAGAAAAACGGAACAGCATTGATCCCAAGCTGTCTCGCTTCTTGTTCATCTTTTCGGACATGATCGGCAAATGCTTCGCTGCCCAAAACTTGCTGTACTTCCTTCTCATCAAGACCTGCTTTTTCTGCAATTTGTAAAAGGGTTTGACGATCACCAACATGCTTTCCATCTGTAAAATATGCGTGAAATAGCTCTCCCATAACGAAATCGCCTTTCCCCATTTGACCAGCATATTGCGCCAATCGATGGGCATCAAAGGTGTTGGTCAACACGAGCGGATCAAATTGAAAATCGATCCCTTTCTCTTTGCCGGCCTGCTTCACCTGCTCATTCATCGCCATGGCCTGGCTGCGGCTCATGCCATATTTTTTGACGAGCATATCATGAACGTCATGATCGACATCAACAGGTGCGTGGGGATCAAGCTCAAAGCTTTTAAA
Organism: Bacillus sp. FSL M7-0791; assembly: GCF_038627085.1. Classification (NCBI taxonomy): domain Bacteria; kingdom Bacillati; phylum Bacillota; class Bacilli; order Caryophanales; family Bacillaceae; genus Bacillus; species Bacillus sp. FSL M7-0791. The sequence continues at coordinate 2,329,661 of NZ_CP152022.1, forward strand.
CTCTATCTCTACCTGATCCTTCTCTGGGAATTGTTCTAGCGCTGTTTCCAGCTGTTTTTTTCCTATATAACAAAAAGGACAGGCGATATCTGACCAAATTTGTACTTTCATGTTCATCTTCCTTCCGTGCTGCACTTTTTCTTTAACGATGTAACAATTATAGTTACATCAAATAGATGATGTCAAGATTCTGTTCTTGATAAATGAAAAAACCTTTCCTTTTATGAAAGGAAAGGCTTTGAAAATATCTACTCTAAATTTGCATGGTGGCCGTACATTGTATGTGTGTCGAGCTCTTTTATTTCCATTAACCTTAAAATGACCGCATCGTATGTCAGAAGAAGCGACTGCTCAAATAGTGAGCCCATTGGCTGAATGGTATGATGGTTTCCATCCTGTTGATCCTTCGGTGCACCTGACAATAAGATGACTTCATCCGATAGATCAGCTAAAGGTGACTCAGCAGAAAGCGTGAACGCTGCCACTTTTCCGCCAATTGCTTTTGCCTTTTTTGCAAGGACAAGCAAAGACTCTGTACGGCCAGATCCGCTCCCGACAATCAAAAGATCCTCTTCTGTAAAGGAAGGCGTATTCGTTTCACCAATGACATAAGCCTTGACGCCAATATGCGTAAGTCTCATCGCAAACGATTTCCCCATCAAGCCAGACCTGCCTGCACCTGCCACAAAGACTTTTTGTGCGGATAAAATACTTGTAACCAGGTGCTCTGCTTGTTCATCTTGAATGGCTGACAAATGCTCAGAAAGCTCATTCAAAATGGCTCTCACATAGTCGCTGGTCTTCATGATTGTGCGATCAGCTGCTTCATTTGTGCAGCCACTTCTGCTTTATTGTCCTGGCTTGCGATACCGCCGCCGACAATGATTAAATCAGGGTTTAATTTCACGACTTCAGGTAACGTATCAAGCTTAATTCCACCTGCAATCGCTGTTTTCGCCTGCTTGACCACTTGTTTAATCGTCATAAGGTCAGCAAATGAGTTTTGACCAACCGCTTGCAGGTCATAGCCTGTATGCACACAAATATAATCGACTCCAAGCGCATCCAGCTCTTTTGCACGGCCTCCGATATCTTTGATGCCAATCATATCAACTAAAATTTGTTTTCCTCTTGCTTTTGCTTCTTTCACCGCTCCTTGAATAGACATATCTTCTGCCGCTGCAAGAATGGTGACGATATCTGCTCCTGCTTCGGAGGCCTGCTGCACTTCATAGCCGGCAGCATCCATAATTTTCAGATCAGCGAGTACACGTAAATTCGGAAAAGCCTGCTTGACTTCTTTTACAGCACGAAGCCCTTCGTTAATCACAACAGGTGTCCCAATTTCGACCACATCAATGGATGCTTCTACTTCTTTGATCAGCTCAATCGCCTCTGGTATATTCACTAAATCTAATGCTAATTGTAATTTCATCAACTTTCACTCCCGTTTATCATCTCATCTTCAAGAGCTCCGCGGATGATGCATCTTGAATGATGAAATGAGTATAACAACAGGAATGACGCAATGTAAGTACGCACTTTTTTTTTACATACTATACTTTTCCGCATATGGTTACAAAAAAGATACTGTCTTTTGGCCAGTATCTCAGGGTAAAGACAAAGGGCTAAAATAAAGTTATTTTAGCCCTTTGTCTACAATCGGTCATCTTTCTATTTATCATCTTTTAAGAAATTGCTGCCCAGATATTGTTTTCCCCAATCATACATCGCCTCTAAAATCGGCATTAAGCTTTCTCCTAGTTCTGTGAGAGAATACTCAACCTTTGGCGGGACGACAGGATAAACCTCCCGGTGCACAATGTGATCTTCCTCTAATTCTCTTAGCTGATTGACAAGCATTCTTTGCGTAATCCCAGGCATTAACGACTTTAACTCACCAAAACGTTTTGTCCCTTCTCTGCCTAGATGCCATAAAATCAGCATTTTCCACTTACCGCCGATAATATTCAGCGTCAGCTCTTTTTCGCAGTTGAACACTTTATTTTCCATTCGTGATGACAACAACATACACTCCTTTAATTTCAAACCACTTTATCATTATACTGCGGCAAAAAGAATTGCCCGAGCATACGGTCTTCGTTATTGATTTTGTTTTTTGACAAAAGCCATCACAGCCTCTGTCATTTTTTGTGCTTCTTTTGGCGCTCTGTCTGATCCAAACCATTTGTTCAGGTCACTATGGCTCAGCGTATGAACCCGAAAAACAAACCGAGAGCCTTTATCATGATTTAGTTTTTCTGCAAATCGGTACACCTCAGGATTTTCCCAGCCCGTCACCAAATAGACAGGCGGTACATTCTTTTCATTCATATAAGTGACAGGTGATGCCTTTGTCCAGTTCTTCTCTTGTTTGCCAAAGACTTTTTTGTACGATGGGATGGCTTGTATAAATTGATTGAGGTTTAGCGGCCCATCTAAAATCACGATGGAATTGATCGCTTTTGGCGACAGCCCCACACGTTTTAAGTAGGTCGAATCTGTGGCAACCAGCGCCGTCAAATGACCGCCCGCTGAGTGACCCATGACATTGATTTTTGATGAATCAATTTGATATTCATCCGCATGATCCTTCACCCATTTAATGGCGTTTGCTGTATCATCTGCCATCTGCTCGTAATTAGCATCAGGGTGAAGCCTGTAATTCATCGAAACAAACACATACCCTTGACCTGTAAAATAATCAGCCTTTGAAGCGACTCTATTCTTATCGCCGCCTGTCCAGCCTCCGCCATGGAGATAGATCATCACAGGATGCTTCTTCTTTTTGTCTTCATCTTTGCCCTTTGGCATATACATATCGAGTGTTTGCTGTTTATTTTGTGTGTCTGCATAATGGATATTGGTTGTCGGCTTAGGCTGGTTGAAACGGAACACAAAGAATGCGCATACCAATAAACCAGCGATGACCGCCGCAAATAAGAGCCATTTCATGATTCGATTCAATGTCATTGCACCTTTCTGTGTTGGGATGGGGGAGCATGAGTAGCAGATATGGAGAGAAACTAGCACGATTCATTCGATACTAAATTCATATGGGATGTGCAGAGCAATACAAGTGATCAAGTCGTAATATTCATTATACTCCTTAAAGTGGTGAAATTCATTGATTTGCTCTAGAGGGTTGACATCGAAACCAGGGATTTGTTTCTGGATTTTTCATCTAAAAACCAATGTCATAGCTTATCTTCCAAGAGGTTATTTTATAAATGCAATGATTCGTTTTCTTGTTTCTTCATGGTACTGGATATAGGAATGTAATAAAGGATACGATTCAAGGACGTGTTGAAATGATTTGATTTGAGGGTATTGCTCTTCAAATGACTGACGCAGCACGTTTAAATGTTTTTTGGGAATTCGTTTATGATCGATCACATAACTTAAGCTGCCTGTCACAAGAGTGAAAAATTCATAAAAACCATCGGACCACATACCAGTTTCCTCCTCAAAAGATAGGATCTCTTCAAGGGAATCTGAATGAAAACAATATTGATAGCGCTGCTTCAAATCATTGATTAATGCTGTTTTATCTTGGCTGATTTTCATGGCCTTATGCTCCTTTTATATATAGACATTACTGATAATCATTTCTTTGTCTATCATTACTAATTGATACTTCCCAATTTAAACCACAAGTAACATTACGAATAATTTGATAAGAATTGACTGAAATATTCATTGTATGTTTTTTGATCCTTCAATAACAGTTCTAACCAATTTGCTAAAACGGGATGATCCAGTGGTTTCCATCCTTTTTCTAATAAAATATTTTGGGGACAATCTTTTTTTGATACCATACCTATTATACAAATTTCCAAATCCCTATCTGCTAGAATCGCCCACTGCAAAGAACTGGATAACCAAACCACTATGTTTGAGTTCGTAATTATATTATCCGCTATAGAACCTTTTGGGTGCGTCCATAGTGCATTTACATAATCCTCACCGGAAATGTTCACACTCGCTCTCAGCCAATTGTAATAACCAAACTCCTTAAAATAATAATCAACTGGATCTGGCTTAAGGACTGCGGTCAAAAATTCTCTATCACTTGTTGAATTTAATAAATCCTTGATTGCAGGTAAAATATCATCACTTAATGCCCACTCAAACTCTTGAAACAAAAAACAATCAAAATTCTTACGGAAGACTTGTTGCGGCAGCCTTTTATTTTGATCAAATACATGATCCACCAGATTCTGATAGAACTTGAATTCTTTTTCTGAACGAACAAATAAGTGCTCAGGCTGGTTCAAGCAAAAGCCCCCTTTCTACAACACTTGACTATTATTTTCCTAAAACTAACCCATATATCATCATCTTATCAAAATATCACCTTTTATATATAAAAAAAAACATCCTAAACGGATGCTTCAATCAAATGATATTTTTTCAAAATACGATAGGTGATTTCTTTTGCTTCTAGCCCGGTGCCTTCGATATTTGTGGCGAAGATGTAGGTTTTGTTTTCATGTTTGATGAAGCCTGCGTACCAGCCGATGCCTGAGCCGGAGCCTGTTTTTCCGTATAGGGTGGCGTGTGTCTCTTCTTCTTGGATCATCATTCGTTTGACCTTTCTCATGACAGATAGGTCAAATGGGAGACTTTCTTCATATAGCTGTTTAAGGAAATGGACTTGTTCTATTGGAGAAATTTTCAATGTACTGCTTAACCAAAATTGATCGATTCCGCCTGATATGTCTTCATTCCCATAATGAATGGCTTTCACCCAATGACTCATGCGTTCTTCTCCGATGTCACGCGCCATGGCTTGATAGTACCAGACAACTGAATCTCTCATGCCTGAGCCCAGTGTATGATCCTTATTCCAGTTATCAATCTCTCTTTTCACTCCGTCCCAATATTTGATGTCATATTCATCTCTCACTGCGCCTGTTTGGAGTCCGATGAGGGCATTTGCCACTTTAAATGTTGATTGTGGAGCAAAGCGCTTGTTCGCTCTTTTTTTGTTATACACCCATGGCGATTTTTCTTTTACTTCTTGGATGACAAATGTGCCTTCCCGGTCTTTCATGAATTCATCTACTGACCAAGCTGGTGATGTTCCCTCACTTGATGAAGGCTGGCCGATACAAAGTGCCATTAGTATGAAGCCTGAAAACAGCCATTTCATATGCTTTTTCTTCAAAGAAACCGCTCCTTTTCCTATGATTTGTATCGATTGTAGCATGCCTGAGTGATGAGACATAAGGTACGCTTGTCCTCTTTTCTGCCAAATAAAAAAAGCCGGTTTCATCCGGCTTTCTGATCATATTAGCTTTCTTTTTTCTCTTCTATGGCCTGCCTCGCGATTTTTGAAATGGTCATATCATCCATTGGCGGGTTATGTAGCCCAGCACGAATATCTCGATAGTAACGCTGCAGCGGACAGTCTAGGCTCAAGCTTTTTGCACCGACTAAACGCATGGCTTTATCAACCACTTGCAGACTATGATTTACGACTGTATGCTTCACAGCACCGAATTCATTGATTAACAGCTCTCTTTTCTCAGGCTTTTCATACAATGTTGTCGTTGAATACATGACGTGGCGTGCTTGCTTTAATAGTAAATCAATTTCGCCAATCAGTGTTTGGACATTTGGCAGTTCGCTAATCGTTCCGCTGATACTGTTCGGTGAATGTGTGATGGCATACTGAACTGCATAATCTCTTGCCGCTTGCGCAATCCCCAAATAACAGGAAGGGATATGTGCGATCCAAGGGTTTAACGTACCGCCTCGAGGTCCTTTTTGCACTTCAACAAGCATATCCTCTGAAACCACAACTTGATCTAAGATTAAATCATGGCTTTCTGTTCCTCTCATGCCGACAACATCCCATGTTTCTTCTATAGAAACACCTTTTGTATCACGGTGAATTAAGAAAAATCCCATGGCTTCTTTTTCTTCGATCCATACGCCGACTAAAAAGTATGTGAGAGCTGGTGACATCGTAGTGAAAATTTTACGTCCGTTGATCACCCAGCGATCACCTGATTTCATCGCTGTTGTCCCAGGCTTGCCGCCTCTTGTTGGACTGCCTGTCTGCGCCTCACTTACAGCGCGGTTGACAAGGGCGCCCTTCTTCACTTCTTCCGCAAAGAATTGCAGCTGCTTCTCATTCCATAGTTTCTTTTCATAAATTTCACCAACAACTCCTTGGTGCCAGCCAATCGATAAGGCAGTCGCTCCGTCCATGCTGCCTAGGGTTTCTTGAAATAGAACCATATCCGTTACAGATTGACCCCCGCCTCCATATTCAGCGGGAAGAGACAGGGCTGTATATCCCATGTTTACTAATGATTCGATATTCTGTTTAGGAAAATAAGCGCCTTCATCATGTTTTTTTGCGTTTTGTTCGATCGTTTCACGAAGAGATTCCAGCTGATTAAGCCATGTTTTTTGAAAATCGGTATCGACAAATAATGCTTTAGACAAAACGTATCCAACTCCTCTGTTTCTCACAATCTATGATATCTCATTTTTCCAATCGGAATGAATAAAACACACTTTACTTATAGGATTTAATGTGTTAAATTTTATCAATATTAAGTACATCTGTCAAAGGAACGTGATGCTTTTATGATCTCAGCTACTAATCTACATAAATCTTATGGGCAGACCCATGTGTTAAAAGGCATTGATTTCACCGTACAAGAAGGTGAAGTGGTCGCAATTATTGGACCGAGCGGATCAGGAAAAACAACACTTCTCCGCAGTTTAAACAGCCTCGATATTCCAGACAAAGGAGAGCTGACTGTTGGAGAAGCCACGATTCAATTTGAACGGTATCATAAAAAAGATCTTTTAAAACTAAGGCAGCAATCTTCCATGGTATTTCAGCATTATCACTTGTTTCAAAATAAACGCGCACTTGAAAATATTACAGAGGGATTGATTGTGTCCCAAAACATGTCTAAAAAAGAAGCAGAAAAGGTTGGAGAGCATTTTTTAGAGCGGATTGGACTGCTTCATAAAAAAGATGCATTTCCAAGTGAATTATCTGGCGGTCAGCAGCAGCGGATTGGAATTGCCCGCGCTCTTGCGATGAATCCTGCGGTGCTTTTGTTTGATGAACCAACGTCCGCATTGGACCCAGAGATGGTCGGAGAAATCCTTGAAATGATCAAAGATATTGCGAGCCAAGGGATGACGATGGTCATTGTGACGCATGAAATTTCGTTTGCAAAAGACGTAGCGGATACGGTGATCTTTATGGCAGATGGAGAAATCGTTGAAAAAGGCTCACCAGAAGACGTCCTCATGAAGCCTCAGCATGAACGAACAAAACAATTTTTATCCAGGATTCATCGCGGAATGTGGCAAGGATCGGAGGAAGACATATGAAGCAAAAGACAGCATTCATGACAGCTGGTGTCCTTCTGATTCTCCTCTCTCTGATTGGCTGCAGCAGTGTGAAAACAACAACAGATGATGGAAAACAAATTGTGAAAGTCGCACTGAGTGCAGAGGTCAATCCACCCTTTTTAGCCACAAATGATCGAAACGAACCGATTGGCTATAACATTGATTATTTAAATGAAGTGGAAAAAAGACTTCCACATATACATTTTGATTACATATTTGGCGAGGAAGAAACCAATTTAATTGGTGTTGGCGCGGGGAAGTTTGAAATGGCAGCTAATTGGTTTTTCAGTAACCCTGAACGTGAAAAACGGTTTCTTTACCCTAAAGTTCCGTACGGCTATTCGATGACAGGATTAATTGTGAATGAATCAAACCGGGATATTCAATCGCTTGACGATATGACATCAAAAAAGCTCGCTCCTGTCAGTCCCAGCGGCGGATTGCGTTCAATATTAAATCAATATAATGAAGAACATGATCCAGATATTCCGCTGACAACCATTGAAAGCCCTTCAAATGAACTCAACTTAAAGCGTGTTGAAAGCGGACGGTCCGATGCGGCCTTTATGAATATTTCGACCTTCGATACCATTCAAAAGCATCTGAATCTGAAGGTCAAAGTGGGCGGGATCGTGTCAAAAGAGCCGATCTATCTTGTCTTACAGCCAAGTGAGAAGCAGCTTGCAGCAGACTTGGACCAGGTCACACAAGAGATGATTGATGATGGAACACTGCCTAAGCTTGCGAAAAAGTGGTTTGGGGTTGATTTCTTTCAAGATATTGACTACATCTCAGAGCAAGGCTATCAATATGAAGAAAGGAAGGAAGCGTCATGACGTTTACAGCTGGAGATTGGCTGCGAATTTTTTTACAGGTGCTTGAACGCCTGCCACTCACTTTTCTCATTATTGCGGTGTCATTGTTTTTCGCCATCATAATAGGGCTCTTATTTGCATGCATTCGTATAAAACAAATCCCAGTGCTAAAGCAATTGGCTGTTATCTATTTATCTTTTACACGAAGTACGCCATTAATTGTTCAGTTATTCTTAATTTATTTTGGACTTCCTCAGCTTTTACTTGTGGCAGGAATTCAAATCAATCATTGGGATCGTGTGTTATTTGTGATGATGACGTTCTCTTTACATACGGGGGCTTATTTATCTGAAGTTTTTCGCAGTGCGTATTCGTCTGTTGGGAAGGATCAGCTGGAAGCCGCCTACATTGTTGGGATGACAGATACACAGGCCTTGATCAGGATCATTATCCCGCAGGCCTTTCTCATTGCCCTGCCAAACCTCGGAAATTACACCATTGATCTTGTGAAAGACACGGCGATTGCCTTTACGATCGGACTCATCGATATTATGGGACAGGTGAAGATCATCTTAGGAAATAACTATGGAATCGGCATGTTTGAAGTGTATGTGATCATCGCGATTGTGTACTGGCTCATTTGTATGAGCATTGAACTAGTCACCATGCTGCTTGAAAAGAAATTTGTAAAAGGCCGTACCAGTCTGTCACGTTAAGGAGGCGATTTGATGCAAACCATTGATATTCCATTTGCGATTGACCAAGTACCACATATTCTAAAAGGTGTTCCTTTCACCTTATTAATTGCTCTTGTTTCCATGGCTGTAAGTCTTGTGATCGGATCTGTTTTTGCTTTCATTCGCCTCTTTCGCATCCCTGTACTTAGACAGCTTGTTACGCTCTACGTCTCCTTTTTTAGAGGAACGCCGCTTATTGTTCAACTGTTCGCTTTCTTTTATGGACTCCCTTTTCTTCTAACCAGTATGAACGGCACATTCGGACTGACCTTTCATCCGGATATGGTCTCCCCTTTAGCTGTGGCTCTTATTACCTTCAGCCTGCATTCAGCCGCTCATTTAACAGAGGTGGTCCGAAGTGCACTTCTGGCAGTAGACAAAGGGCAGCTTGAAGCGGCAAAAATTGTAGGCATGACCACACGTCAGGCGATGATACGCATTATTTTGCCGCAGGCATTTGTTGTGGCCTTACCAAACCTAGGCAATCAGCTCGTTCAGTTATTAAAAGCGACATCTCTTGCGTTTACAATTGGGGTACTCGAAATCATGGGTATTTCCCGGATCATTGCAAATGACGGCTATCAGTTTTTAGAAACTTATCTCGTCTCTGCTTTGATCTATTGGCTGCTGAGCATTGTTTTTGAATTAGCCTTTGCATTATTAGAGAAACGTGTCAGCGTATACGGAAGAACTCTCGGACGTTAAAAAGTCGATCAGGCACAAAAACCTGATCGACTTTTTTTATTCACCCTTTTTTGGTGTGTTAAACAGTTCTTTTGGTGCGGGTTTGAGCTTTGGTGCAGAGCCGAAAACGACAGGTGCAGAAATGTATCTGAACTCTCCTTTTCCATCCATGCTGCGGCCATGTGCCCATCTGCCTTGCTTACTTTCTTCCCCTCTTGAGAAATTAAACAAGTCATAAGATACTTGCTGTTTTTCTAATGAACGAGGGAAGGTGGTTGGTACGACGACATCCCCTTCTCGCTCTTCTAATTCTTTAATTGCAGCAAGCCACATATTTTGATGATATGTATCACGAGCAATGAGGAAGGAGAGCATATCTTTGACGCCGCGGTCATCTGTCATTTCGTAAAGTCTTGTGACCTGAAGACGGCCCTGGGCCTCTGCATTTAAATTGGCTCTGAAATCCGCCATTAAATTTCCGCTTGAAATGATGTATTTGGCATTCCACGGGTATCCTTGACTATCCGCTGCCATTGCCCCTAAACCGGCAACAATTGCATGCTGCGGGTTCATTCCGCCCATAACAGCCGCAAGTGCTGGATCACTTTGATACGCCTGTTCTTGGTCTTTGACGGGTGCATTATCTAATAAACGTGCGATCATCGTTGCCAGCATTTCGACATGACCAATTTCCTCGGTTCCAACATCAAATAACAGATCTCTATATTTTTGGTCTGCCCGGCAATTAAAGCCTTGAAATAAATATTGCATCATTACACTGATTTCACCATATTGACCGCCTAATACTTCTTGTAATTTCTTTGCATACACCGGATCAGGCTTTGAGGGCTTTGCTTCATATTGCAATTCTTTGATGTGATAAAACATGATGTCATCTCCCTTATCAAAAACATCTTTTCACTTATCACTATTCAACCGCAGCTCCCTTTATGAAAAAGATCTGAATACATAAAAAAAGAGAACGGCTTATGCCATCCTCTTTGTTATCTTACTTATTCAGCACTGACTAAAATTTTCACTTGATCTTTTTCATTGATTAATGCATGGAAGCCATCCTCGATCACATCGTCCAGCTTGATTTTTTTCGTGACGAGTGTATCTGCAGAGAAATAGCCTTTTCTCATTAAGTTTAATACAGATGGGAATACGTCTCTGTAGCCGATAATTCCTTTTACTGTACGTTCTTTAATGACAATGTCATTCGGCATAATTTCAGCGCCTTTTTCCCAAATGCTTACAATGACTGTTTCGCCTGAAATTCTAGTTGATTGGATTGCTTGCTTCAATACAACAGGTACACCTGTCACTTCAAAAGAAACATCGACGCCACCGTTTGTGCGGCTAGCAATTTCTTGAACAACATCTTCATACTGAGAAGGATCAACAATGATCGCTCCAAGCTCTTTTGCTTTCTCTTGACGTTCTTTTGATAATTCAACTGCATAAATATCAGTAGCACCAGCTGCTTTTAATGCTTCAATGACAAGTAAACCAATTGGTCCGCAGCCAAACACAGCCGCTGTATCCCCAGCTTGTACTTTACTAGAACGAACCGCATATAAAGCAACCGCAGAAGGCTCGACAAGCGCGCCTTGCTCATATGAGATTTCGTCTGGTAATAAATGAAGTAATTCTTCATCGACTGATACATATTCAGAGAATCCACCGCCGCCTCCGGCAAGTCCTAAAAAGCCCATGTTTTCATCTAAGTTATAAGCACCTTGATGTCCGTGAGTTGCAAAAATAGGTTCAACAACCACTCGGTCGCCTACTTTGTAATTGCTCACGCCTTCTCCTACTTCTACAACTTCACCAGAGAACTCGTGTCCCAGTGTAATTGGTGCTTTTTCTTTTGTAAGTGGATGAGGTTCATTCACAGGAATGAAGATCGGTCCGCCTAAATATTCATGTAAATCACTACCGCAAATGCCGCACCATTTTACTTTCAGTTTCACTTTTCCTGGAGCAACTGTTGGTTCATCAATTTCCTCTAGTCGAATGTCCTTTTGATCGTGCCAGCGTAGTGCTTTCATTTGTAAGACTCCTTTTCTCATCAATTTAATTAACTTACTTAAATAATGATAACATAATTTTTTTAATTTTCTAAGTAGGATGCACTATTTTTTTGACAGTCAATGGACGAAAGATGACAAAACATAACAATAGACAGATAAGAAGCATACATATACACCCAATGATGACGGAGATTCTGATCGATAAAATATGAGCGAGTCCGCCAAATATTCCTGTCATGGTCATCGTTAGAATAGCTTCAACCAAAGCATAAAAGCTGGCTACCCTCCCCATCACCTCTACAGGAATATTCGTTTGATAGAACGTCATAAATCCTGTGTTCGCAAATGCTAAAAAGAAGGCTAATATAAAAAATCCACCGGAGGCTGCAACTAGACTGCTGGAAAATGCATAAATAAGATAGCCAAACGCCACAAACAAACTGCCGATTCCAAGCATCAGCGAAACTGACAGCCTTTCAACAATGACCGAATTAAGACTTGCCCCTGCAATGATACCCGCTCCAGCTATACTGACAAGAAGGCCGTATTCTGTATCAGTCAGCATCAATACTTCTTTTGCAAAGGCTGTTTCAAGTGAGTCTATGGCCGTAGGAAGGACCGTTATCGCCGCACTAAATAATAAATATACCGTCATGATCTGGCGTGACGTCAGACTAAAACGCAGAACAAGCTTTGCATCCTCTTTTAACATTGAAAGGGAAAACCGCTTTTGGGCAGTATCTGTTTTGAGCAAATTCGGTAAACACATCGTTAACAGAGCAGATATCAACAGGCAGATGGCATTTACATAAATTGAAAGAACAGGAGTCCCAATGAGAAAGAGCAGACCTGCTGCTGCGGGCCCAAGTAAAAATCCACCGGATTGTAATAAAGAGCGAATGGCATTAAACCGTTTTCGGTTATCCGCCGGGATGAGTCCTGTCATATACACCATCGACGCTGGATGAAACATCGCTTGTGCCATCTGTATGAAAAACACCATGACATACAGAATGAACAGATGTCCTGAAAATAAGGCAAAAGGGATGCATGCAATGAGCAGAGCACGGGTAATATCTAAACTGATCATCACTTTCCGCTGATTCAGCCTCTCAATCAAACTGCCGGACCAGCTATTGGTCAAAAGAGCAGCAGCCGGTCTTAGCAAATAAACTGCTGTTACAGCAAGTACAGAGCCCGTTTCTTGAAAAATAAGCAGATGGAGGGCAATCATATAAATCCATTCTCCTATGTTCGCAATCCCGATAGCTCCAAGTAAAATACTCATATCCCGCCAATGTTTTTTCATCATTGTCCCCCCTATTTGTCATAAAAAAATCCCGCCCCCAAGACATGTCTGTCTTGAGGACGGGATTTACTCCGCGTTGCCACCTCAGTTCATTCATCTGTTGCCAGATGAACCTTAGCGGGTGATCATTCACCCTTCTCTGTAACGGGAGAAGTTCGCTGCACCACCATCCTAGGGAATCCGGTGCAGAGCTAAGAAGCTTGGTTCCATCATGCTTCCCAGCTCCTTCTCAGCTTCACGGAGTTCTCTGTGTGGGGCAGCTTTGATGTACTCTTCTCTATTTGCGCTGTGTCTTTTTTTCATCACGATCTTCAGCTGAATTGTTACATATTGTACTGCGCCTCGATCAAAGCGTCAATGTTTTTTTCATGTTAATCCGCATATATCATTTTTCTAGTCATGCCGCCATCTACGACCAAATCTGTGCCGGTCACAAATTGATTGTCTTCATCTGTTAAATAAAAACAGGCTTTCACAATATCCTTTGGCGTGCCGACTCGATTGGAAGGATGCTGCTGATGGTCAATTTCTCGAAGACTTTTCTCATCTTTCGTTTCAATCCATCCAGGGGAAATGCTATTTACCGTAATGTGATCCTGACTAAAAGAAACTGCCAAGGCATGAGTAAGCGCGGAAATGCCGCCTTTTGATGCAGCATATGCTTCTGTATGAGGCTCTGACATGGTCGCACGGGTAGATGAAATGTTCACAATGGAACCGCCGTTTGGATTCTCTTTGATATAACGTGCTGCTTCTCTAGCGCATAAAAAAGTCCCTCTTACATTTGTATGCAGCACATGATCCCACTCATCGACCGTTAACTCATAAGGCGATGCTGTGCACATGACGCCGGCATTATTAATGAGAATATCAATTGTTTTGCAGTGCTCCACCGCAAACGACATTAAGCGTTGAATATCCTTCTCCTGTTTCACATCTGTTTTAATGAAATAAACTTCAAAGGACTCTTTTCTCAGCTGCTCCTCCAAACGCTTCCCCTTCTCTTCATCTATATCCGCAAGCACCACACGCGCCCCTTCTTTTGCATAACCGCAGGCGATCGCTTCACCAATACCATTGGCTGCGCCTGTGATGATGACGGTTTTCCCTTTAAAATGTAGCATATGATTAATTCCTTTCAATGACTCGTATGAATGATTTACTTTTACCCTTTCCTGAAAAGAGCAATCCAGTCATCCACCTCTATTGATTCTATTTGATCCTCTGTCATGTTCAATCTATAATATTGCTTTATTTTCTCGTTAGCATCTAACATGTATTTTGTAACGATCTCTTCTTCCTTTAAAGTTTTCGTTGTTCGCTTGACCCATTCTTGAAAAGGGTAACGTTTTTTTCGTTCCATTGATCTTACTTCTTTTATTCCCTCTTTATAAAACAATTCCCGCCATTGTTCTGTAGATAGACAGGACACATGACTTGGGTCTCTCAATCTTTCCAGCTCATTGATAAATAGTGCAAGCTCTTCATCATTTGGCGAAACATTATCAATAAAGAAAAACAGACCATTTGACTTTAATACGCGAGATGCCTCTTTGGCAAACTGTTCAGGGTGCGGGAAATGGTGTGCTGCAATTCGGCATGTGACCATATCAAATGTGCCATCTAAAAAAGGAAGGCTTTCTGCATCCGCTACTACATAAAAAATTTGTGGATACGCTTTTAAATGAAGTGATGTATGCGAAAGCATCTCTTTCGTTAAATCCGTCGCAAATACTTGATTCACATATGGAGCCAATGCTTTTGCGGTATGCCCGCCACCAGTTGCTATATCGAGGACGGTCCAGCTTTCTTTTGGAGCTGTCCATTCAACAATTAGATCCAGGTCTGCTCCCTTTGCATGAGTTTGACTCGTCACATACTTTTCTGCATTTCTCCCAAATTGTTCTACAACCCTTCTTTTGGCTTGATCTGAATTCATCTAATTCCTCCCCCTTGAAATGGATTTGTATATTCTATGTGATTTTCCACAATAAAGAGCCGTCCCATTTTATTGAGCGGCTCCTTTCATGTTAAAAATTATCGAGAAAGCATCCCGTGCGGGTCAATGACAAATTTCTTCGCCACACCCGAATCAAAGTCACTATATCCTTTAGGGGCTTGATCAAGGTCAATGACGGTCGCATTGACGGCTTTAGCGATCTGTGCTCTGCCGCTTAAAATGGATTTCATTAGACTGCGATGATATTGCATAACAGGGGTTTGACCTGTCACAAAGGTATGAGCTTTCGCCCAGCCAAGTCCAATTCGCACTTTCAGAGAACCGACTTTTGCATCGGCATCCACTGCTCCTGGATCTTCTGTGACATAAAGCCCTGGAATTCCAAGCTTGCCGCCAACTTTAGTAATATCCATAATCGTATTTAAAACAGTTGCTGGTGCTTCTCCCTGGTCTCCATGACCCGAAGCTTCAAAGCCGACACAATCGACGGCACAATCAACTTCTGGCTCCCCTAAAATATTCGTAATTTGTTCGCCGATTCGATCATGTTTTCGTAGATTGATCGTCTCACAGCCGAAGCTTCTTGCCTGTTCCAGTCTTTGCTCATTCAGATCTCCAACAATCACAGCAGATGCGCCAAGAAGCTGAGCCGAATGTGCTGCTGCAAGACCTACTGGCCCAGCACCTGCAATATATACGGTCGAACCAGGCTTTACTCCAGCCGTATAAGCACCATGAAAACCTGTCGGGAAAATATCGGAAAGCATCGTGAGATCAAGTATTTTTTCCATCGCTTGATCTTTGTCTGGAAATTTGAGCAGTTGAAAATCTGCATATGGAACCATGACATACTCGGATTGGCCGCCAACCCATCCGCCCATATCTACATATCCATAGGCAGAGCCTGGGCGGTCCGGGTTTACATTTAAGCACACATGGGTTTTTTGTTCCTTACACATGACGCAGCGTCCGCATGCAATATTAAACGGAACGGACACGAGATCTCCTTTTTGAATAAACTCCACATCTCGCCCAACTTCCACGACTTCACCTGTAATTTCATGACCAAGGACAAGTCCTTCAGGTGCAGTCGTACGCCCTCTCACCATGTGCTGATCACTTCCGCAAATATTCGTCGTCACTACTTTTAAAATGACGCCATGCTCACATTTGCGCCCCACATTGGCTTTAGGTACACCCGGGCCGTCTTTTAAGACCAAATCAGGGTATCCAATATCCTCAACTGCTACTTTTCCTGCTCCTTTATAAACGACACCTTTGTTTCCCGACATGATTTCATTCCTCCCTTTTGTTTAAAAATGAAGTCTCTACAATTTTCTCTATTTCTTAAGCAATTTCCTTCTTCAAACAGCACATTATGTGAAAAAGAGGGAGGCACATGTCTATGTGAGAAAGAAAAATGTGTCTTTCAGCGAAATAAAAAAGAAAATATTGAAAAAAAAGCTAAACTTTTGCAGAACGGTGTCGATATAAGAAATAAGCCAGACAGGTATCCTTAATCGACAAACAAATTCCTTATATATACTATCATTCCTTACACACCTGGCTGGCGCCTATATCACATACAAAAGGCTCTTCTGATGAAGAACCTTTTTTTATTGCAGGCAAAGAGGCTCCTCTGACGAAGAGCCTCTTTTTTGAGTGCTTGTTCATTACCTGGGAAATATTTTCATCATTTTAAGGCTTTGATACAGATGTATGTATCATAGTGATAAACCGAGACTTCTCTAAAGTGATATGCTGAAAACAGACGGCTGATCTCTTCTTCACTGTACGATGAAAAAGATGTTGACCGTTTTTGTTCGTTGATCAGCTCCTGCTTTTGGAAAGATAAAAATACTTCTCCATCCACTTGAAGGACGCGGTACACTTCCTTCATGACTTGCTCAATATCCTTCAAGTAATAGATCGTCTGCACCGTAAATAATTTATTGAATGATCTGTCTTCAAAAGGTAATTGCTCAGCCTTACCAAGCGTAATGACGGCTTTGTCCTGTTCCGCAAGCTTCTTATGTTTTCTTTTTGCATATTTAATCATATGGCGAGAGGCATCCACTCCATATACTTTTCCGCGGTCAAGTTTTTCAGCTACCTTTGATAAGGTGATGCCTCTTCCAGTCCCAATTTCTAAAATTCGGTCATTTTCTTGTATATTTAAGAGTTGAATCGTCCATTCATTGATATTATGATGATTTTTTTCCATATAGCGGGCAACCCATTTTGAGAACAAGCCTTTTGGTTCCCTCATTTGTTTTCCAATCCAGCTTTGAATCAATGTTAACACCTGCTTTTCACCAGTAAATAAAACTATTTACAAATTTTCTTACTTTTCATATCGGCTCTCACCTAACAAAAATTAAGACCTAGTCCTAATTTATTTGTCTTTTATAAGACGCTCCTTTTCAGAAAATGTTTCGCAGAAAGTGAAAATTTTTTTAACCTGAATAGGCGTTTTCATTATTTGTGCTCAGATTGATTTCGTTTTCTGCATGAGCTGCATAATTTATAAATGTATCTTGATTAGATAAAGGTGGTGCTAGATTATGGGCTTTGGCGGTTATTCTGGAGGCTACTGCGGTGGCTACGGTGGCGGTTTTGCAGGCGGATTCGCATTGCTTGTTGTACTGTTCATTTTGTTGATCATCATTGGTGCAAGCTGGATTTGCTAACGTAAAAGGAGCAGGAAACGTCATGGTTTCCTGCTCCTTTTCTTTAATACCAATAAGTCCGGTACTGATACATATAACGTCTGAGCATTTCCTCTTGCTCTCTTTGCATGCGGTATGGATTGCCGTATCCGTGCTTTAAGGAATGCGGAATAGATGCATACCCGTGCCCCACAGACGGAAATCTCATATATGGTGACATCGACATTCATTGATCACCTCACAATCACCTTTTACGGTATCATATGTGCAGGTGATCAATGTGGAGCGTGTCTAAACCTGGTCCTTCTCCATCGTATAACAATCAAGCATTGCAAGCATCATAAACATGTCAATCTCCTCCTTTTCACATTTTTCATTTCCTGTTTTAGTTCATATACTTTAGTTGTTTCTGTTTCATTTCTTCATAAATTGTTTCGACTTCTTGTTCGTAAAGAACGGTCTCAATGTCCTTGTATTTCCGCTTAATCGTCAAAGTAATAAAAAATAAATGGATTGTCATATACGCTCACCTCCCTTCAGTTCGCAGCACGCGAAATAGCCCGCAGATCTTCTTTATCAGTTGACCTGCGGGCACACAAAAATGCAGATCAAAAGACAGTGTCTTCCAACCTGCAATGGATGATACGTGTGAAATCCTCGTTTACTTAAACAGTTTTGAAGCGTGCACCGTATAAGGCAAAGGAAGGACACGAACTCTTCCACAGGCTGATGACATGATGAAATTGTTGGTTGAATTGATCACAAGTAGATACGAATAACATATTCTTCAGCCTCCTTTACGTTTTTTTAATTACTTTGTAAGTATATCCAGCAAGCACCCTTTTGTAAACCTGTTTTTAGTAATATAGATGAATTTTGTGTTTTTGACTAAATTTCTACAGTTATTCTTGTCCGATTATCCAATACAATAAAAAAAGCCTCCTCAGGCAAATGAGGAGGCTTTCGAATTAATCTTCATCTAATTCTTGCAGTTTCTTTTGAAAGAAAATCGCGCGTTTAACACAAACAAAAGCTGCTAATAAGAAAACACAATCTATTCCCATCATCAGCATTTTTGGAGATGCTTCGATGTGCTGGTTCGGTAAGATCGTACCAATATATAAAAAGGTGCTGACAGCAAGCAAAATAAAAGCGTACTGCTTGTAATCTGTCACTAAATCACTCCACTTTTTCTTCACTTGTTTCACCTTCCAGTTATCAATGTCTATTCATAGCTTAACATAGTGAGAGAAAGCGAGGAGCATGTAAATCTATCCATTCGCCAGTGCGCTTAGTCCTTGCTTGATATCATGTAGTAAATCATCCACATCTTCAATTCCGACGGAAATACGAATTAAACCATCTGTGATGCCAAGCTCCTCCCGGCGGTCTTTTGGAATGGACGCATGGGTCATCCGGGCAGGGACAGAAATTAAGCTTTCAACCGCTCCAAGGCTTTCTGCGATTGTAAACAGCTTAAGTTGGCTCAAAAATACATCGACATGTTCTTCTTTTCCAATATCAAAAGAGATCATGCCGCCGAAGCCGGATGCTTGTGTTTTCGCAAGTTCATGTCCAGGGTGAGTATCGAGACCTGGATAATAAACACGTGTGACGGCTGCATGTTGCTTTAAAAACTCAGCGATTTTCTGTGCATTTTGTTGATGTGCTTCCATTCGTAGTCCAAGCGTTTTCATCCCTCTCATGAGAAGCCATGAATCCTGCGGTCCAAGAATTCCGCCTGTCGAGTTTTGAACAAAGTGCAGTTCTTCTCCAAGCTCTTTCGTCGCTGTGACGACAAGCCCACCTACAACATCACTATGGCCGCCTAAATACTTAGTCGCACTGTGCAAGACAATGTCTGCGCCATATTCAATCGGCTTTTGGAAATACGGTGTGAAAAATGTATTGTCGACAATCATCAAGATGTTGGCTTCCTTTGTCAATTCGCCGATGGCTTTTAGATCCGTCATTTTGAGTAAAGGATTGGTTGGCGATTCAATGTAAACGGCTTTTGTTTCAGGTAAAATGGCTTTTTTCACTGCTTCAGGATCACTTGTGTCAACAAAGGTTGCAGTAATGCCAATGCGGTTTAGCACCTTTGTGATGACGCGGTAGGTTCCGCCGTACACGTCATCTGTCAGCACAATATGATCTCCGCTGTTAAACAGCATCATCACAGCCGTAATGGCTGCCATCCCTGAACCAAATGCGTAGCCGCTTGCTCCTCCTTCAAGATCACGAATGACTGTTTCCAGGGCAGTTCTTGTTGGATTTGCTGTTCTGGAGTATTCATACCCCGTATGTTCGCCTGCTTTCGGCTGCTTATAAGTACTTACTTGGTAAATCGGCACAGACACGGCGCCTGTTCTTTCATCACCCGTTGTTCCGCTGTGAATCATCATTGTTTTTGGTTTCATGCTATTTTCCTCCCTCATAAATTCCTTTACTTAAATATCGCTCACTGCTGTCAGGAAAAATGGTGACAATGACTGTCCCAGGTGCTGCTTTCTTTGCTTCCTCTAAAGCGGCATATAAAGCGGAACCAGAAGAGCTGCCGATGAGAATACCTTCTTTTTCAGCTGCTTCTTTCACCATTTGAAACGCATCATCATCACTGACAGTGTAAATCTCATCAAATAAAGCCTGCTCCATATAATCTGGGATAAATTCAAGGCCAATTCCTTCCGTTCTATGCGGACCCGGGTCCCCTCCATTTAAAATTGATCCTTCAGGCTCCACAACCACTGTTTTTAACGACTGATTCTGCTCTTTTAAATAGGCGGCACAACCTTGAAAAGTTCCGCCAGATCCTGCTCCCGCCACGAATACATCGATATTCCCTTTTAAGTCGGACCATAATTCGGGACCGAGCGTTCTGTAGTAAGTCAATGGATTTACTTGGTTTTTAAATTGTAAAACACAATAGGCATTGTCAAGGCTTGCCTCTAATTCAAGGGCTCGATCAATCGCACCCTTCATGCCTTCTTTTCTCGGCGTATGAATAATCTCTGCACCGAGCGCCTTCATCAGTTGTTGTTTTTCTTGACTAAAATGTTCTGGTACACAAAAAATGGTCTGCAATTGATGCTTTCTTGCACTTAGGGCAAGCCCAATTCCTGTGTTTCCAGCAGTGGCTTCAATAATAGTTCCGCCTGGACGCAGTTTGCCAGATGCTAATGCTTCTCTGATGAGCATGTCACCTAAACGATCCTTAATACTTCCACCTGGATTCATCATCTCAAGCTTTGCATACACCTCAACGCCTTCTGGGACGCCAATCCCTGACAGCTTTAAAAGCGGTGTGCGGCCAATTAATTCAGTAATATCCTTTATGACAGCCATATATTTCCCTTCCTTTGTATGGAAAAGAAGGGGGGGAACCCCTTCTTTTATTGTGTTTGCTTTATCATACGCAAGACAAGATTGGTTGAGTGAATCGCTGCTTGCTCAAGGAATTGATCAAAGGAAATATTGGATTCTTTCCCTGCAATATCTGATAGCGCTCGAACGACAACAAATGGCGTACCAAAGAGCTGGCAGACTTGTGCAACAGCTGCGGCTTCCATTTCCACCGCATATAGCTCTGGAAACTTCTCTCTCACAAACGCTACACGATCCGGATCATTCATAAACGAATCTCCTGTTGCAATCGTTCCTTTTGCCACTTGAATATGATCAATTTCTAAAGCAGATTCTTCTGCCAGCTTCACAAGCTTTTCATCTGCAATGAAAGCAGCTGGAAGTCCCGGCACTTGTCCATATTCGTAATCAAAGATGGTCACATCTACATCATGATGTCTCACATCAGTAGAGATGACAATATCACCTACATTTAATGAGTGATGGAAACCGCCAGCAGATCCTGTATTGATCACATAATCTGGCTGAAAGCGGTCAAGCAGTAATGTTGTGCTGACCGCTGCATTTACTTTTCCAATCCCTGATTTTAATAAAATCACTTCTTTATCTTCATAAACACCTGTTGTAAATTCACACCCAGCGATGTTTTCTTGTGTAGCCTTTTTTAGTTGATCTCTTAAAATCGTCACTTCTTCTTCCATTGCACCTATAACTGCGATTTTCAAATCAAAAACATCCTTTCATTCCCTTTTCTTCGCTTCTACGATCCAAACAAAATCATTCATTTGATGAAAGGACGTGCTAAAACCTTCTTCTTCAAAGATTTGCTTTAGCACATCAATGGATGGATAATATTCCGTTTCTAAATCCTCTGCAAGCTGATCGAACCCTGCGGCTCTCGCTTTGTCGATCTGAGCTTGATGTGCTGCTTGATTTTGAAACATTGTATCAGCAAAAACTATTTTACCATCTGAGTGAAGGATGTTGCTATAGGTGTGAATGGCTTGTTTTTTTTCTTCATCCGTTAAATGGTGGAATGCATATGAACTGACGATCGTATCTGGCTCAAAAGGCGGCGCTGGAAATGATAAAAAATCCCCATCATGAAATAGATCTGGCAGTCCTTTTTGAAGAGCCGCTTTCTTCATGGCATCTGATGGTTCAACACCAAACACGTTTTTATCAGCTGCAAGGAGCAGCGCTGTTAGATTCCCCGTACCGCTTCCAAACTCAAGAACATTTTGGCCTGAAAGGCGGACAATCTCTTTTAAAATAGCCGGATACCGGCGAAACACTTCTTTATACTGCTCGTCATGACCACTTACCGTGTCGTCATAAGAGTCAGCCCAATGATCAAATAAAGAAAGAAATTCACGTCCCATTTTCTTTCCCTCCACTTTATCTATTTATTCCTATGCGTATAGTATGTTTTATTCCGTCGAACAGTTCCTATCCTACCACAACTTCTGTTTCTTTCCTACTAAAAAATACTGGGAGAGACAGAAAAACATTTGCCCTTCTGAGGGAGAGAGATTAAGATGAATGAAGAGTATAGAGAGGTGAATCAAATGGATTTTCAGCTGGATTTTTTAAAGGATAAAATAGAATTTTTTGAAGCAACATCTTTAAAAGAACTTGAACAAAAGATCCAAAAACAAATTGAACATAATCAGGCGATTCTGCTGACTGTTCATTCTGTCAGTCATCAAACGACTGTGATTGATGAGCGGATTTTGTATACAGCAGTTGTTCATTTTAAAGCAAATGTTTAAACAAAAAAGATAGCATATCTGCTATCTCAGCGTGTAGACAAACCCTCGCATTCGTTGTCAGTTCTGCGTGCCGGTGCTCACGAATGTCAAATTCGCTCCGCTCCGGTACTCGTCCTTCCTAGACTGCAAAGGTTTTCTATCACGCTGAAAAGAAGACAAAGGGCTAAAATAAACATCATTTTAGCCCTTTGTCAACAATCTGCTATCTTTTTTCGTGTTTATCTTAATTTTTCAACCTTCACAGGTTTCCAGCCTTTTTCATCTACCCACGTAATTTCCACGCGGTAGCGTTCACCTGTTGATTTATCACGGATGGTTCCTTTTGCATCTTGAGGACCTCCGTTATTTCCTAACCAAAGAACGGTCATTTGATCTTCTGAAATTCCTGTCGCATAGGACATGGCTTTGATCATTTCTTTCCAGTCTTTTGAGCTGGAATCATAGGTTGCTGTATGTGAACCGGATTGCTCTGTTCCTACAGGCTCCCAGTCATCGTTTTCGTATGTTTTGTCGACGTCACTTGTTTTGCCACCATCTGTTTCTTTGGCGTCTTTTAACGCATCTTTATTAGGTTTTTCTTCATCATCTGTCTTCTTCGTATCGTCGTCTTGATCAGATGAGTCGTCTTTTTTTGCATCTGAATCATCGGATGTGTCTTTCTTTGGATCTTTCACATCTTCTTGTGAGTTTTGTTTATTTTCACTTGTTGCAGGTGCCGTTTTTGATGGTGCATCCGCTACATCAGGATCTTTCGGCTTATTAAAAATTAACAAACTCGATGCGACAACCAAAATAAGCACCACAACGATACCAATTAATATGTTAAGCACCATATTTGCCTTTCTGCGCTTATCACGATGTTCAAATCGAGAATTTCTACTCAAAATCTCTGCACTCCTTTGCCTCTGTTCCCTAAGTCGTTACTATTCTAACATGTCATGAAGGGATGTTCTATGTCTGTTTCTTTTCAATTTCATTGACCTTTTTTACAATATCATAAAACGCATCATTTGTCTTAGCCCGGCCACTTGTCTCATCAAGGTGAACAACAACAAGGGCGTATTTTGGTTTTTCTACCGGAAAGTATCCAGCAAACCACTTATGATAAAGCGGATTCCCCTTTTTGTCTTGACTGCCGGTTTGGGCAGTACCTGATTTTCCCGCTACATCGTATGGCAAATCTTGAAACCTTCTTCCGGTTCCCTTGTCAGAGGTCACCACCTGTCTTAAGAATTTTTGCAGCTTTTGAGCTGTATAGCGGTCTATGCTGCCCCCTTCAGGCCGTTTGTTTTGAAAGGACAGCATCGTTGTTCCGTTTTGATACAGCACTTTTTCTGCGATTTTCACTTCTTTTCGTTCTCCTCCTCTTGCGATCGTAGCCATCATATTCGCGATTTGCAGAGGCGTCGTTTTCACATTTTTTTGTCCTATTGCGGTTTGTGCAATGGCTTTTTTGACATGCTTGTCTCTTTTATCTCCCCACACACTGCCTGTTTCTTCACGATCAAACTGTTTGAAGTGCTGCTTATGATAGACATCCCCTTCCCAGCCAGCTCGATCTATGAGTCCAAGCTTTGCAGCCGTCTTTTCGATGATTTGATCATCTGTTTGAATGAGCCTATCAGCAAGTGTCGCAAAGGTATAATTGCAGCTCTCTGAGAAACTGTCCGTCAGATTCAGCACTTCCTGTTTTCCTTCAGGCTCTCCATATAAATTCTTTCGACAGTCATACATGGTTTGTGGCTGGTCAAGGTTTTTTTCGATTGCTGCGGCAAGCACAGCCGTTTTAAAGACTGAGCCTGGAGCAATCGCTGTCAGCATGTAATTTCTTGCCTCATGCCGGTTTTTACTTGTGACATTTGGGGTACTCGCCATCGCGAGTACACTGCTGCTTTCAATGTCGAGCAGAACGGCACCGCCTTTTTCAACGCCTTGTTCTTTGAGCACCTTCTCCATTTCAGCCTGCATGTCTTCATCTATTGTTGTCTGCACCTGAAGTGGATAAAAGGAATGAGCTTCTGCTGTATATTTGACGTCCATACCGAACAAAGGGTTTCCCCTTCCGTCCACATGATATAACAATTTTGTGTCTTGCTCGGGTAATAGAAATTCGTCAAAGGTGCTTTCCAGCCCAAATGTGCCGATTTCAGTACGTATGGAAAGCTCTTTTTTGTCAGGATAACGCTTTCTCAATAGTTCTGGATTTTCGCTTGTGAAACCTAATGTGTGGAGGGCAAGTCTTTTTTTGCCCTTCTCTTTCATATATACGCCGTACACACCTGAATATTTCATATCATTGATGTCTTTCAGCTTTTTTTTCGTGATGTCATCTTTTAAAATGAGAGGTTTTTTCGTTTCTGTTAACTGTTTTTTCAGTTCATCCTCTTCCATCTCAAGAATAGAGGCGGTTTGCTGTAAGCGTGGAAGATCATATTGCAGGAAAGGAAATAAGATAACCGCAGGCTGTTCTTTTGTAAGAAGTGCTTGGCCGTTTCGATCTAAAAACTCACCGCGCCCGTCTGAAATAACGACTTCTTCTGTTCGCTGTTTGACACTTTCTTGTATTAAATTGATATCAAGCTTTGAAAACGATTCTGTGAAAAACAGCTGAATTTCTGCCAGTCTCATCAGAAGACCGAGCAATAGTATAAAAATAATCGCACCTGTCCATTGAATTCTTCTTTTTTTGCGCATAAAAACACCTCGTCCCTATTGTGGACGAGGTGTTTACCTGATAAACGTGATTATGAAATTTTTACAATTTGGACGAACATTTCTCCGCCAGGTGTTTGAACGGTTACTTTGTCGTCTACTTGTTTACCTAAAAGGCTTTTTGCAATAGGTGAATCGTTTGAAATCTTGCCTTCGAACGGGTCAGCTTCTGCACTTCCAACAATTGTGTAAGACTCTTCTTCCCCGTCTGGTAATTCAACGAATGTCACCGTTTTACCAAGTGAAACCACATTTGAGTTTCCTTCATCTTCGATAATTTTAGCATTACGAATCATATTATCAAGCGTTGTAATACGGCCTTCTACAAACGCCTGCTCTTCTTTAGCAGAATCATACTCCGAGTTTTCAGAGAGGTCTCCAAAACTTCTAGCGATTTTAATACGCTCTACAACCTCTTTACGTTTAACCGTTTTCAAATATTCAAGCTCTTCTTCTAATTTACGTTTTCCTTCTTCTGTCATTGGAAATACTTTCTCTTGTGCCATGAATCATTCACTCCTTCTATTAATCCTCATCATACAAACTTTCTGCACGTGAGTGACGACTGAAATATACAAGAATGAGGACATGTTCAGGCCCTCATTCCTTCTGTACCATATTCGTAAAAGTCCATCTTACATGGCGTCCCTTTTAGATGCAACTATTATGCCTTTTATTAGACAGGACCACTCGCAGCGGTCTAAAATCGCACAAACTGTGGAAAGGCACAGGAAGCTCCTGTACCTCGTTCGGCCATTTCGATCATATGTAGAAGAATAGCTTATCCATTCTCCATCTTCCAATACATAATATGGTCAGTGTACGATATGTCTATGCTATATTATTACAAAATTGCATTTTGATCAAGAATTGTTTGAAAATTTGTGATGATTTGTTTGTCGTTTTTTTAATATACTTTTTCAACTTATTCTTTCGCTATGTGGTAGTGATTTCTCCATCTCTTCTTTTCTTCATTGTTTTCTTATCATATCAAACCCTTAAGATTTTTTCCGAGAATGCTGCTCTAATAACAGTCTATAATGCTGCAGCAACACGTTATTGGACAGATAACCAGAGTGTTGCTTCTGTTAGCTCTAATGGGCTAGTGACCGCTCATTCACGTGGCGATGCCACTATCACTCTTTATAAGGAACGTCTGTCTTAGGACAAGTTTTTGTGAGAGTTTGGTAAGATGATGTTGAAAAGACCTTTACTATGTAAAGGTCTTTTTCTTCTCCACCATTTACTCTGCTCGGTTTTGAAGAATCGTTTGAATTTTTGTCACCATTAAGTCGATCGCCACATGGTTTTGGCCGCCTTCTGGGATGATGATATCGGCGTATCGTTTCGTCGGTTCAATGAATTGATTATGCATCGGTCTGACAACAGATACATATTGTTCAATCACAGAATCGATCGACCGGCCTCTTTCCTTCGTATCGCGTAAAATGCGGCGGATGATGCGAAGGTCTGCATCTGTATCAACATACAGTTTAATATCCATTAAGTCTCTCAAACGTTCGTCTTCGAGCGCAAAGATACCTTCAACGATAATGACATCCTTCGGCTCAACATGAACCGTCTCTTCTGAACGTGTATTTAGTTTAAAATCGTATATTGGTTTTTCAATGGATTCGTATCTTAGGAGCTGTTCCAAATGCTCAAACATCAGGTCATTGTCGAATGCAAGCGGATGATCATAGTTCGTGAGCAGGCGCTCTTCAAATGGCATATGACTTTGATTTTTGTAATATAGATCTTGCTGAAGCATGAGGATGGAATGTCCTTTAAATTTTTCATAGATTGAATTGGTGACGCTCGTTTTACCTGAACCCGAGCCGCCAGCAATACCAATGACAACTGGTTTACTCCTCATGTGGTTGTTATTTCCCCTTTCTCATCATGTTGCTAGGGTATACTTTTTGATCAAGCTTGAATTTGACGATTTGCAGCGGATGACGAGCGGCATCTAGTTCATTTCCTTTTTCATCCCAAATCGTTTCAATTTTGCATGTGAAATTCTCAATCTCTGGACCGAAGAATTCGACTTCGTCGCCTTGCTTAAAGAAGTTACGCTGCTGCAATGTCACGATTTGTTCTTTTTCATCATAATGAAGAACAAGACCTGCGAAATCAAATGTCGTTTTCTTCCCATGGATGCCAAACATTTGTTCATCCGTTCCTGGTACGCCTTCGAAAAAGGCTGGTGCTGTGTCACGGTTTGCGCATTTATCTAATTCATCTAACCATTCCTGCTGAATGACAAAATTGTCTGGATCAGCACAATACGCATCAATAACTTTGCGATACACACTTACAACAGTGGCAACATAATGAATGGATTTCATCCGTCCTTCGATTTTTAAGCTGTCAATTCCCATTTCGATCATTTGAGGAATGGATTCAACAAGCTTCAAATCTTTTGGACTCATTGCAAATGGCGCATCTTCCTCACCAAATAAAGGCGCTTCCTCAGAACCTTCTAGTTTATAAAGATCATAATCCCAGCGGCAGGACTGACAGCAGCCTCCGCGGTTAGAATCTCTTGCCGTCATATGGTTACTGAGCACGCAGCGGCCAGAGTATGCGATACACATTGCACCGTGAATGAATGTTTCGATTTCAATATCGACCTTTTCTTTCATTTCTCTAATTTCTAGCGCACTAGTTTCACGTGCGAGCACCACACGCTCAAGCCCTTCTTCCTTCCAAAACTGAACAGCTTTCCAATTTGAAAGAGATTGCTGTGTGCTTAAATGGACTTCAAGCTTCGGTGCAACACGTTTACATGTTTCAATGATCAGTGGATCAGCTACGATAATGCCTGCTACTCCAGCGCCTTCGATCCCTTGAAGGTATTCCTCCAGCCCGTCCATGTTTTCATTGTGGGCGAAGATATTTGTTGTCACATAAATGCGTGCGCCATATTTGTTTGCAAATGCGACACCTTCTGCCATTTCTTCAATTGAAAAGTTATCTGCATTTGAGCGAAGTCCAAATTCTTTCCCGCCAATAAAAACAGCGTCAGCTCCGTAATGTACAGCAATTTTCAGCTTTTCCAAGTTACCTGCGGGTGCAAGCAGTTCTGGTTTTTTTGTAATGACACGTTTCCCATCAATCATTTCAGAAATACCATCTTTCAATAATGCCATTTCCTCTGCCTCCTCTTATCTTAATAAACCGTTTCTTTAAAGAAGAACCCTGTATCAATCGAACGATTCACTGGCTGAATCTCTTCAATCCGCTTCACCCAGTCCTCTTTCTGATCTTCATACGCGTCTTTGTCAGTCGTTAGTAAATCAATTGCTTTTCTATAAAGTGATGTCACCTCTGTCATATAAGAAAGTGACTTTAAAATTCCGTCAATTTTAAATGAGTCAATGCCTGCGTCAACAAACTCTTCTAATTCGTCAATCATACACACATCATTTGGACTCATAATATGTGTTCCGTTTGCATCCTCGAAAATAGGATATTTGTTTTGACGCTCTTGGTCATGCAGGAATAGCCCTTCCTCCATGTTTCTGCCTACGACATCCATTTGTTTGCCCTGGTATTCAAAGTAGTTGCCGATGAGCGTACGTTTCGATTGAAACATACATGTCATGCCATGGACTTGAATTTCAATCTCCACCTCAGCATTTTCTTTGATGTCGATCACACTGTCCATATTCAGCTCTTTTGCAAGAACAGCACGCGATGCGCCTTTTCTGCCCCAGTAGTTACAAGTGTAATAGTTTGTCCCAGTCGTTTCTGTACTCCAGTGAAGATTCAGGTTCACTCCTGTTTCCTTTGCTGCCATGATCACGGCTGGGTCTCCAAAGACGACGCCGTCCACGCTTAATGAATCGAGAAAGGTTAAATAATCTCCAAGCAGCTGCACGCGGTCATTATGAAAAATCGCATTCATCGCTACATACACTTTTTTGTGATGGGCATGTGCAAGCAGAGCCGTTTGTTTCACATCTTCTCTTGAAAACTCACCTGCAAGACGAATACCGTATGTTTGTTCGCCTATTAAGAATGCATCAGCTCCTGCCTCAATTAATGGCAGTACGTCTGACACGCTGCTTGGCGTCACAAGCAATTCTGGTTTCTTCATGATTGGTCACCTCTTTTTGTACTAATGGCGATCCCGTCTCCAACTGGAATAATGCACGTTTGGAAATCAGGGTTTGACATGAGCCATTGATTGTATCGATCAATTTTTCCAATTAATTGTTTTTTTCGTTTATCTTCAATTTCTTCTTCATAATTCGTTGCCACTAAACCTTTGAATAAGACATTGTCTGTGATAATCATTCCGTCGTGAGCGAGCATCGGTTCAAACAATTCAAAGAAACGCTTGTACTGCCCTTTTGCGGCATCAATAAAGATCACATCATAGGGCGCCATCGTTTGGACCGTTTTAGCCGATTCCATCGCATCACCAAAAAACACATGTATTCTTTCTTTTAACTTTAATTCCTCAATGTTCCGTGTTGCTTCTTCATAGCGCTTTGCATTTCGCTCAATCGTATAAATCTCAGCATCTGGAAGAGCTGTTGCCATTCGAATAGCGGAATAGCCAATCGCTGTCCCGACCTCCAGAATTTTCTTCGGCTGTTTCATCGAAAGCAGCTGCAATAAAAGCTCGATGCTCACCTTTTCCATAATTGGTACATGATGCTCTTTTGCATAGATCTCTAATTGAGCGATTGCATCAGAACTTGGGTGAATTAAATGTTCAATATAATCATTTATTCGATCATCTTCGATAGTCATTATCTGTCTAGCTCCTTCATGACCTGAAAAAGAAGAGTCCTGCCTATTGCAGCTCTCTTTCTCGTCAATCTTTCGTTCATCTAAGTAAAAACAACCCGATATATTTTACCACAAAGAAGTAGCAATTGCGAACCTATAAAATGGAGATTCCAACGAAAAAAACTGCAGGCAATCTCGTATTGTCTACAGTCTTTTTCGATTCACTTGTCCATTAATTGCTGCCTGTGATGTATTTCGCTTTTGCTTTATTATGCTCATTTAACGTTTTCGTAAATACGACTTCTCCATTTTTCTTCGCAAGGAAGTAAACGTAATCCGTTTTCTCTGGATGCAGTGCGGCTTTCCAAGAGGATTCACCCGCATTTGCAATAGGTCCAGGCGGCAGCCCTTTGTTGTTATACGTGTTATAAGGAGATTTCACTTTTAGGTCTTTGTAATACACGCGGGATTTATGCTCACCAAGTGCATAAAGAACGGTTGGATCAGTTTGAAGCGGCATGTCCTTTTTCAACCGGTTATAGAATACACTTGAGATTTTTGCCCGATCTGTCTTTTCTGTTGCTTCCATTTCAATCAGTGAAGCCATCGTTAACACATCATGTATGGACATGTTTCTCTTTTTCATGTCTTTTTCATACGTTTTCACGTATTGATCTGTTTGTTTAATCATCGTTTCAATGATCGTTTCGAGCGATTCATCCTCACGATAAAATGGATACGTAGCAGGGAATAAATAACCCTCCAACGGATGTTTCACCTGTTTTCCATTCACCTGTGATGTCACGGTTTTCGGATATTTTTTCATTAACGTTTGAATAAAAGCAGGATCATCCAGCTTCGCTTCAACTTCCTTCGCTGAAAAATTCGTCTGATTTGCAATAATGGCTGCAATATCAGACAGCTGTCTTCCCTCTGGAATCACAAGCTGAAAGGCGTAATCTGTCCCGCCAGATGTCAGCTTTTTGATCAGCGTGTCTGCGTCCATTGTTTGTTTTAAATGGAAATATCCCGCTTTAAAGCCGGACGCCTTTTTGTATTTTGCATAATAAGTGAAAATCGTGTCATTCGAAATGAGCCCATTTTCTTTTAAAATGCCTGCAATTTCGCGGACAGATGTCCCATTTGGAATATGAATATTAATGGTTTGTTTGCTTTTTTGATCGACCGGTCCGAGTGCTGATTTAACATATAAAAAACCTGATAATGCTGCAATGATGATGACAGCAAGGACAGATAACAGGACGATCCCCATTTTTCTCTTGAAGAATGGTCGTTTCTTTTGTTCTGAAAACATGCATGGCCCTCCTCACATCTAGCTTTTATAGTACATGATTCGACGGAGTTCGGCAATTCCTTGCTTATGCATGTCATGACAGAACTTGACATAACACGGCTAAACCAATGCCGCCACCACTTCCAATAGCAGCCATGACATAGCTTCCATTCGATAAGGCGCGCCCTTCATAAAATAATCTCACCATCATAGCAGCTCCTGACGCGCTGTAAGGATGCCCAAGGCAAAGTGCACCGCCTCTTCTATTGATTCGGTCATATGGTATCCCTAGCGTCCGGGCAATAAGTGCAGCTTTCAGCGCAAACGCTTCATTGATTTCAAATAGCGCCACTTCCTCTGCCTTGATGTTCTCTTGATGTAAAAGCTTCTTGATCGCATCAATTGGTGAAGCAGCTGGAAAATGAGGATGTATCGCTGTCACAGCACTTCCGGCATACCGTAGCATCACCTTATATCCACTTGCTTCCGCTAGCGATCTTTCCATCACAGCGACGGCGGCTGCTCCGTCTGCTTCCTTACAGCTATTGGCGGCGGTCACAGTTCCTTTTCCCGGTAAAAATACAGGCTTTGCCCGCTTGATCAGCTTTGCCATCGGTCTTATTTTAGCAGCCGCTTCATCTATGTTCATCCCGTCAATCGAA
Organism: Bacillus sp. FSL M7-0791; assembly: GCF_038627085.1. Classification (NCBI taxonomy): domain Bacteria; kingdom Bacillati; phylum Bacillota; class Bacilli; order Caryophanales; family Bacillaceae; genus Bacillus; species Bacillus sp. FSL M7-0791. The sequence goes on from NZ_CP152022.1 coordinate 2,361,806, forward strand.
ACGATTTCTTCTGAATATGTACCATGTGTGAATGCCGCTAAACTTCTTTCCCAGCTTAAAAGGGCATAGTCATCTTGTTCTTTTCTCGTGACAGAAAATGCCGACGCGGTCAGCTCTGCTGCTTCTCCCATATGCGGATCTCCTATCCGCTCCGGTGAAAAGCGTGCTCTCTCTTTCATTGGTGAGCTGGAAATGCTCTCAGTCCCGCCAGCGATATACATCGTGCCCTCCCCCGATTGAACCATGACGCAAGCTGTTCGGATCGCTTCAAGACCAGAGGCACACTGCCTGTCAATTGTCATACCAGGAACGTGTAAAGGAAGACCTGCTTCTAAAGAGGACAGACGGGCCATATTTCCACCGCCTCCGACGACATTGCCTAATATGACGTCATCCGGTGTCATGATCTGAGACAAATGCCGAATAAGGGGAGCGGCTAATTGCTCTGGGCGATAATTTTTCAGCATCCCATTTTTGTCACCGAAGGGTGTTCGTTTTGCTTCTACGATCACTGCTTGCATGACAATTGCTCCTCCGCCCACTTTTTCATGCTCGCGCGGGCTATTTTTCCGCCGGATGTTTCAATCATTTGATCAATCACAAGCCATTTTTTTGGTACCTTGTAGGCCGCCAGCTTTTCTTTAACAGCTTGTCGAACCGCCTTTATTTGCGGCACTTGCTCCAGTATGGCAACAGGGATTTCACCCCAATATGGGTCAGGAACGCCAACCACAATCGACCGTTTTACCTCTGGCTGATCATTTAGCACACGCTCAATTTCCTCTGGGAAAATATTCAGTCCTCCATAGACAATCATGCCATTCTCACGACCGCTCATATACAGATAACCGTCTTCATCCAACCATCCCATATCGTAAACTGTCAGCCACTCCTCCGGCGGTTTCTGCTCATGCAAGTAACCTGAAAAAGTCATTGGGCTCTTTACATAAATCCTCCCTGTTTCATTTGGCTGACAGACAGATTGATCAGGCCGCCTTACTTCTACTTGAATGGAGGAGAAAGGCCGTCCAACAGAAGAAGGTTTTTGCATAAAGTCATTTGAAGACAAATAAGAGACAAAACTTAACTCTGATGTGCCATAAAAATCAAAAAAAGTGACATGTGGATAATTGGTGACGAGCTGTTCTTTTGAAGAGATGCTCCAATCTGCTCCCGATGACATGACAAGAAGCGGATTGTCTTCTCTAAAAGCTTCGATTTGCAGTAACGTTTCTGTCATTGTTGGGACAGTATACATCACGGTGATATCACCTGTCTCTAAGGCTTTCTTCGCTTTTACTGGCACAAATTTTTCTAAAAGCGTCACTGTGCCGCCAAAGTATAATGTACTGATGGCACCATATAAAAAGTGAGAGGATAAAAGTGTACCTAATATAAGAGCATGATCTTGATGAGTGATTCCAAATGAAGCGGTGGTCATTCGAAAGCTCTCGATCCAAGACTGCTGACGCCTAATAAACGCTTTCGGTGAGCCTGTTGATCCTGACGTAAATCCCATATAAAAGACAGGATCCTTCTCGGTATCGCAGCTGTTATCTGGACTGTCTGTGAGAAGGCTCATTCTTTCCTTCCATTCAGATAAAGAAATAATCGGTATGTCTACGCTGCTTTGTTCAAATCTTTTCATCAATCGATCTTCTATAATGGCGAGATCCGCCTCACTTAACAAGAGCTTTTCAACACATTCTTCATGACTCCATCTCGGATCAAGCGGAACGGCTGTCCACCCTGCACAAGCAGCGCCCGCAAATATTTGCAAAAAAGAAGCACCATTTGATAATAAAAAAGCGATTCTTTTTTGCTGATGAGCCGTTCCTTGTAACCACTGTGCTGATCTCTGTACACGTTCGTACCAATCTTGATATGTAATGCTTTCTTGCTCATCTATGATGGCAATCTGATCTGGTTTCATTTCTGCATGTACTGCATAGCTTTCCGTTATTCTGATCAAACCGCACGCCTCCCTTTATGCAGATCCCTTTTTCGATATGACATGGCCTGTATGATTTTGACCGTAAAGACAGCACACATTCCCGCTTTGATGAGATCACCTGGAAGATAAATCAAACTAAGGAAAGCGGCCTGCGACACCTTAATATGCATCATCATGGCTTGAAAGGGGATGCCGCACATATACAAAATCACAATACTGCAAACCGCATAGATCACAAAAAGACGCAGTGTGGTTACTTTTTTCAGCCGGTTCACCCATAAGCTGATCATGAAGGCAGCAACAGGATAAGCAAGAAGAAAACCACCGCTTGGACCAAAAAAGACCCCTATCCCGCCTCTCCCGCCTGACAAAAGAGGTGCGCCTGCTGCCACAACCAAAAGAAAAAGACATAAACTGATCAGTGCTTGTTTTGGCTTTAACAGCCCCCCAGCAAGCAAAAGACCTGCGGTTTGCAATGTAATCGGTACAGGTGTAAATGTAAGTAAAATCGGCGGGATCAAGCCTAACATCCCGATGACCGCTGTCATTAACGCTATTTGCATCATATCTTGTATTTTCAATCTCCATGCCCCTCACTCAATTTATTGTTAAAAACAGAGTAAAAGGTACAATTCATTATGTCAACATAAAATAAAATCAAGTTAACATATTGATCGTAAAAAAAGACCTGTGAAGAAAGATCAAGAAGATCTGTTCACAGGCCTTTTATTTGTTCTATTCTTCGTCTTCTTGATCTAAGAACGTATTTAACGTTTCTTCAATCATGTCCCATTCTTCATCCGTTTCAATCGGCTCTAGCTCGCCATCTTCACCGTCTTCATTCGGTGTGAAGCTTGATGCATGAATTTCAATTTCCTCATTGTCTTGTTCAGAAATTGGGTAGTAAAGGACATAAGATTTGTTAAAATGGTCGCTTTCAAAAGTAAATAGTACTTCGCAAAGCTGTTCATTTCCATTATCATCAACGATTGTAATTTGCTTTTCTCCGTGTTCCATTTGATTCACCTCATTTTAATTTAAGCTGTCTAAATATCCTTGCAGAATCATGACAGCCGCCATTTTATCAATGACTTTTTTACGCTTTTGTCTGCTCACATCTGCAGAGATGAGCATTTTTTCCGCTGCCATTGTTGACAGACGCTCGTCCCAAAGCACAACAGGAACATTGTACGTGTTTTCTAGCACTTTCGCAAATGATTGGCTGGCTTCGCCTCTAGGACCGACCGTACCGTTCATATTTTTTGGAAAGCCAAGTACAATTTTATCCGCTCCGTATTCCGCTATGATCTCAGACAGGCGGCTGAGACCAAAGTCTCCGCCTGCTTCATCAATTTTAATTGTTTCAATCCCTTGCGCTGTCCATCCCATTTCATCACTGATCGCAACACCAAGGGTTTTCGTGCCTAAATCTAAGCCCAAAATTCTCATGTTTTACGCCTCTTTATGTGTCTCTAAGTACGATTTAACCAATTCCTCAATTAATTCGTCTCGTTCTAGTTTACGAATTAGGTTGCGTGCATCCTGATGTCTTGGAATATAAGCAGGGTCGCCTGACAGCAAGTATCCGACAATTTGATTGATCGGGTTGTATCCTTTTTCTTGGAGTGCGTCATGAACTGTAATGAGCACTTCATTCACATTGGTTTCAGCTGAATCATCAGAGAAGTTAAACTTCATTGTCTTATCAAATGAACTCACTGCTTCTTGCACCTCTCTTCCAACATTCTACTAGCAAGCTTTTTTCTAACCGCTCATCTAATACCATTATTCTACACTACATTGCCTGATTATAAAACGGATTTGACAGATTCTTCGACAGTTGCCAGTGCTTCTTCAAGCTTCTCTGGTTGTTTTCCGCCTGCTTGTGCCATGTCTGGACGTCCGCCTCCGCCTCCGCCGCAGATTTCAGCTGCTTGCTTCACAAGCTTCCCTGCATGCAGACCTTTTTCGATCACGTCTTTTGTTACTCCTGCTGAAATGTTTACTTTTCCGTTTTGAACGGCTCCCAGGACGATGACAGCTGATCCTAATTTAGCTTTTAAGTCATCAACCATTGTTCTTAAATGGTTCATGTCTTTAGCATTTACTTTTTCAGTTAATACTTTCACTCCGCCAACTTCTGTCACTTTCTCTAAAATAGAGCCAGCTTCTGCTTGGCTTAATTTCGCAAGGAGAGATTCGTTTTCTCTTTGAGCCTCTTTTAAATCTGCCTGTAATGAAGCAATCCGTTTTGGTACATCCTTCGTATTTGACTTCAGCTCACTTGCTGCCTGTTCTAAAATCGCCAGCTGGTCATTTAATTCTTCATAAGCGCCTTTACCAGTCACAGCTTCAATACGGCGTGTTCCAGCACCAATACCCGACTCAGATGCAATTTTAAACAAACCGATTTCCGCAGTGTTTTGCACGTGACAGCCGCCGCATAGCTCGATGCTGTAATCGCCCACTTGGACAACACGGACAATATCGCCATACTTCTCGCCAAAGAGCGCCATTGCACCCATTTCTTTTGCTTCAGCAATTGGTTTCAGGTCAATGGCAACAGAGATGCCTTCCCAAATTTTTTCGTTGACGATTTTTTCAATTTGAGACAATTCTTCTTTCGTCACTTGTCCAAAGTGAGAGAAATCAAAGCGAAGTCTGTTTTCATTTACCAATGAACCTGCTTGGTTTACGTGGCTTCCTAATACATCTTTGAGCGCCTGATGCAGAAGGTGTGTCGCTGTATGGTTTTTGACAATCCCTTTTCGAAGAGCTGATTCCACTTCTGCAGTAACCTCGAGACCTTTTTGAGCCGTACCGCTTACGACGACTCCTTCATGGACATGCTGACCGTTTGGCGCTTTTTTCACATCTTTGATCTCAATGATGGCTTCTGCACTTTTTAGTGTTCCTTTATCCGCTACTTGTCCGCCGCTTTCCGCATAGAAAGGCGTTTCATCTAACAAGATTTGCACCGTGTCTCCTTCATGTGCTTCAGAGACAAGTTCACCATTTTGAAGCAATTCGATAATGCGAGTTTCCGCAGTTAAATTTTCGTAGCCAACAAAGGTACTTTCCACTTTAATATCGCCTAAAGCGCCGCCTTGAACCTGCATACTGCCGACATCTTGTCTCGCATTTCTTGCCCGTTCACGCTGCTTCTCCATTTCCGCTTGGAAGCCTTCTCGATCAACTGTCATGTTTTCATCTTCTGCGTATTCTTCTGTCAGCTCGACAGGGAATCCATACGTGTCATACAGCTTAAATACATCTTCACCTGAAATCTGTGAGCTGCCTTTGTCTCTTTCTTTTTTGATCACTTCTGACAAAATAGCTAACCCTTCGTTCAGTGTTTCGTGGAAACGTTCTTCTTCGTTTTTGATGACTTTCGCAATAAATTCTTCTTTTGCTTGTACATCTGGGTAGAAATCCTTCATGATCTCAGCAACAACTGGCACTAGATCATACATAAACGGACGGTGGATATGGATCGTTTTTGCATAACGCACAGCGCGGCGCAGCAAACGTCTTAATACATATCCGCGGCCTTCATTGGAAGGAAGCGCACCGTCGCTTACAGCAAAGGCAACTGTCCGGATGTGGTCAGCAATGACTTTGAATGCTGTATCCTTTTCCTTTGTTTCGCCATAGCTTTCTCCAGAAATGGTCTCAACTGCACGAATAATTGGCATAAATAGGTCTGTATCGAAGTTCGTCGGCACGTTTTGAATGACAGATACCATTCGTTCAAGGCCCATCCCTGTATCAATGTTTTTCTTCGGAAGTGGTGTGTATGACCCATCTGGATTATGGTTGAATTCAGAGAACACAAGATTCCATACTTCTAGATAACGCTCGTTTTCCCCGCCTGGATATAATTCTGGATCATTCATGTCGTCACCGTATGATTCACCGCGGTCATAGAAAATTTCTGTATTCGGTCCGCTTGGGCCCTCACCAATATCCCAGAAGTTTCCTTCAAGACGAATAATACGTTCTTCAGGTACACCAATTTTATCTCTCCAAAGGATATATGCTTCTTCGTCCTCTGGGTGGACTGTCACAGATAACAAATTCGGATCAAAGCCGATCCACTCGTCACTTGTGAGGAATTCCCACGCCCATTCAATGGCCTCTTCTTTAAAATAGTCACCAATAGAGAAGTTGCCAAGCATTTCAAAGAACGTGTGATGACGTGCTGTCTTCCCTACATTTTCAATATCATTTGTACGAATCGATTTTTGCGCGTTGCAAATACGCGGATTGTCAGGTACGACGCGGCCATCAAAGTATTTTTTTAATGTTGCCACCCCACTGTTGATCCATAAAAGTGTCGGATCGTCATGCGGTACAAGTGACGCACTCGGTTCTACAGCATGTCCTTTTTCTTTAAAAAAGTCTAAAAACATTTGACGTACTTGAGCTGAAGTTAAAGTTTTCATTCAAAAATCCTCCCTTATCATTCATCAATCTCCACACAAACGAAAAAACATCCCGCCCTATGCAAGCACAAAACGACTTACACAGGGACGAGATGTTCTCGCGGTACCACCCTGATTATAGACAAATTCGTCTATCACCTTCACATCCGATAACGCCGGAAGAGAGCGGCAGTGTTTATCTGCACTCGGGACTAGCTTCCGTTAAAGGTCTGATAAGGCTTTTCTCAGCAAATAAAGCCTCTCTCTGCAACAGCTTTTTAACGTACTCGGGTCCGTCATTGAATTTCAATATGTATGAATCGAAATTATTATAGACAACTCGGCTCGTCTTGTCAATGAACGCTTCGTCTCATCAGGATATATTGCACAATGATCACCCTGATAATCGCAGCTGCTGGTACGGCTAAAATCATCCCAATTAAGCCAAACAGCTCCCCTCCTGCAAGCAAGACAAGCATAATAACGACAGGATGCATATGAAGACTTCGTCCTACAATGATCGGGCTGAGGACATTGCTCTCTAAAAATTGCAGCACCGCTACTGTGATCAATACGATGATGACCGATTTCACTGAAATGGTAAACGCAATAAAGATGGCAGGCACTGCGCCAATTATCGGTCCAAAATACGGAATCACGTTCGTTGCTCCTATCAGCATGCCAAGAACGAGCGGATACGGGATATGAAAAAGCCAAAGCACAATGGCTGCTGCACCCCCGATTAAAGAACAGACAAGCAGCTGCCCTCGAATATAATCACCAAGCGATTCATCCACTGCTTTCACAAAGGCATGCCCCCTCTTCCTAAATGACGGTGGCGTTAAATACCATGCCGCCCGTTTCATCGTACTCATGTCTTTTACCATATAAAAAACAAGAAAAGGGATGAGTGCTGCAACTAAAGCGTAATCAAATAAAACTTTACAGCTAAGAATCATCCGCTCAGCGCTATTGGCTGCATATGTCTCCGATTGAACAATGAAGCGGTCCAAGCGGTCATGAAGTCCGTCAGGCCAGTGGCTCGTATGATGATGAATATGTGATAAAGCCCCATTATACGCTTCAGCGATGACAGGAATTTGTTCTGACAGCTCATTTAACTGTGCGATCATAACAGGCGCTCCTTTATATACCGCAAAACCAATCCCGCCAAAAAACAGGACATAGATGAGTAAGAGACTGACTGTTCTCGGCAGCCCTCGTGCATGCAGTCTTTCCACAATCGGATAAAGCAGATAAGAAATAAAAATAGCGATGAGAAGCGGAATGAGAACCGCCTTCAGCAATAAAAAAACAGGCATCCATAACTCGTCGAGCTGCAGTAAAATGAGCAAGGATGCAAGGACAAGCAGGACCCCTGCAGCATATATTAGAAATTGGATCGGACGTTTCTTCACCTTTTTCACCTCTTTTCTTATTGTTTAACCATCTTCTGCAATTATCCACGTAAATAAAATTTGTCCTAACTTTGTTAAAAATGAATACACATGAAACATACAGCTCCATCCAAAGTCACTGTTTGCTGTAAAATCTCGTCAGAAAATATTCCATCATTTACTTCTTTTTACACAAGTTGTGCTAGAATCCACTTTAGCTTTAGCCAATGAAACACAAGAGGAGGTTCTTCATGATCACATTCGAAGAAGTCAACAAGCATTATGGCCAGTTCCATGTACTTAAGGACATTAACCTACATATTCAAAAAGGGGAGGTTGTTGTGATCATCGGTCCTTCAGGGTCTGGTAAAAGCACGATGCTCAGGTGTATCAATCGTCTTGAAAGCATTGATGCGGGAAAAGTTCTCGTCAACCAAGTCTCTGTTCAGCATCCGAAGACCAACATCAATCTTGTCAGGCAAAATATCGGAATGGTCTTTCAGCATTTTCACCTCTATCCGCATAAGACGGTGCTTGAAAACATTATGCTTGCGCCGATGAAGGTCAAAAAAGTGAGCAAGGAAGAAGCAAAGGAAACAGCTGAATTTTATTTAAATAAAGTCGGCATTCCTGAAAAGGCAGACACCTACCCTTCACGACTCTCGGGCGGACAGCAGCAGCGCGTTGCCATTGCAAGAGGGCTTGCGATGAAGCCGGAGGTGATGCTTTTCGACGAACCGACATCTGCACTTGATCCAGAGATGATCGGCGAGGTATTAGATGTGATGAAGCAGCTGGCTCGTGAAGGCATGACCATGGTTGTCGTCACACATGAGATGGGCTTTGCCCGCGAAGTGGCTGACCGTATTGTCTTTATTGATGAAGGCAGAATTCTTGAAGAATCAACACCGGCTGCATTTTATGAAAAACCGCAAGAGAAACGTGCTCAATTATTTTTAAGCCGTATATTAAATCACTAGGGGGAATGGTTTGATGAAAAAAATGAAACGCTTTGGCCTGCTGCTCTTTATGACTTGCTGCATCGCCGCTTTGGCTGCTTGTGGATCTACTGAAAAAGGGTCAACTGATGCAAAACAAGGAAGTTCTTTAGAAGCCATTAAGAAAGACAAAAAAATCATTTTCGGTGTAAAAAATGACACACGTTTATTCGGTTTAAAAAATCCGAGCAGCGGTGATATTGAAGGATTTGATATTGACATTGCAAAAGCCATCACAAAGGAAATACTCGGCGATGAAGGAAAAGCAGAATTTAAGGAAGTGACATCTAAAACAAGAATTCCTTTGCTTCAAAAAGGGGATATCCATGCAATTGTTGCGACTATGACAATTACAGAAGAGCGTAAAAAAGAAGTCAATTTCTCAGATGTTTACTTTGAAGCAGGACAATCACTGCTTGTGAAAAAAGGAAGCGACATTCAATCCATTGATGATCTTAAAAAAGGAACGAAGGTGCTGGCCGTGAAAGGATCTACTTCTTCTCAAAATATCCGCGAGAAAGCACCTGAAGCATCCGTATTAGAATTTGAGAACTATCAGGAGGCTTTTACAGCATTAAAATCAAACCAAGGGCAAGTGCTGACAACTGATAATGCGATCTTATTTGGTATGGCAGATGAAGATTCAAATTATGAAGTGGTCGGCGGCACCTTTACAGATGAGCCTTATGGCATTGCTGTGAAAAAAGGAGATCAAGAATTAACAGATGCGATCAATAAAGCCTTAAAAACGTTAAAAGACAATGGAGAGTATGACAAGATTCTTAAAAAATGGATCAAAGAATAGCATTTGATTCGTCAAGATCAATGCCTCAGGTGAGCCTCTCAAAGGCTCCCCTGTTGATCAGGAAGGAAGTGAACTGATTGCTGCGGTTTTCCATTCTCACTGAAAATGTTCATCTTTATTTAGAAGGCTTTAAATATACCATTGGTGCAAGTGTCATCGCTCTGATTGGAAGCTTTTTGATCGGTACACTCATTGCCATTATGAGAATTGCGCCATTTAGGCCGCTCAACTGGTTCGGAACGGCTTATGTTGAATTCATTCGGAATATTCCGTTATTATTGATCACCTTTGTTTTCTTCTTTGGTTTACCGGTGCTGGGTATTGTAGCAGATGGCTTTACTGCTGGTACGATTGCTCTTGCCATTTATACGTCTGCCTTTATTGCTGAAGCCATTCGTGCAGGGATACAAGCTGTACCGCTTGGACAAATGGAAGCAGCCCGCGCCTCAGGTCTGTCATATGGCGGGACGATGCGGTATATCATTTTGCCGCAGGCGATTAAAATCGTCATTCCCCCTCTTGGAAATCAATTTATTAACCTTGTCAAAAACTCCTCGATTTTAGGTGTCATTGCAGGGTTTGATCTCATGTATCAAGGAGACCTTATTGCGTCTAGAACATTTGTGACGTTTGATGTCTACATCTTTGTTGCGATGTTCTATCTGCTATTAACCATTCCGCTCAGTCTAGGCGTCGGTTATTTAGAAAGAAGATTAGCAAGAAGCCACTAGAAAGGAGGAAACATCATGGATTTTATAGGTGCCTACCAGCCTGATCATCTCGCCTTTTTACTTGAAGGATTTGCTGTCACCTTAAAAGTGGCTTTTATCTCCATCATTTTGAGCTTTATCATTGGATTAGTCGTTGGCACATTACGGTTCGCTCAAATACCGGTTTTATCGAAGGTGCTTGCGGTAGTTGTAGAGACCATTCGAAACCTGCCGCTTTTGCTGATCATCTTTTTCACGTATTTTGCATTGCCTGAAATCGGCATCAAGCTAAGCATCACAGCCTCTGCCATTGCAGCTTTAACCGTGTTTGAATCCGCGATGCTGTCAGAAATTATTCGGAGCGGCCTTAAATCAATTGATAAGGGTCAGATTGAAGCAGCCAGATCTTCTGGCTTAACCTATATTCAAACACTGAAAATGATTATTATGCCGCAGGCTCTGCGCCGAATGGTGCCGCCAATTGTCAGTCAGTTCATATCTCTTTTGAAAGATACGTCGCTTGCCGTTGTCATTGCGCTTCCAGAATTATTACATCACGCTCAAATATTAAACGGTCAAAGCCAATCCTATTTACTGCCGATTTTCTTATTGGCAGCTATGATGTATTTTGTCGTCAATTTCAGCTTATCCATTCTTGCAAGACGATTAGAATACAGGCAGGCATAAAAAGAACATCCGCTTTTGGCGGATGCCTCAGCGTATAGACCGGCTGGCTATCACGCTGAAAAAAACAAAGGGCTAAAATGAAGATCATTTTAGCCCTTTTTGTTTACATCATTCTCATAACACGTTTTCTTAGCTTTTTCATATCCCGCTTTGATGGCATATCATATCGGCTTGCAAAGTGATATGCGAGTGCACCTGCACCAAGCGTTAATAGTGAAGAAGTCATTTTGCCCATTCGAAATTCCCCCTTAACACTTATAGTTGAATTGAACGTTCATCGTCACTAAACAGATCATCTAAGCTGCTTAGTGTCCCGTCTTCCTCCACTTGGTGTGTAGATATTTTGCCTTTTGACAGCGTCAATTCAATAAAACAGCCCCAGCAATAATATTGATTGACCCCAATTTTTCCGATGTCTTTACATTTGCAATTTGGGCAAATGAGCATAATCAGCACCTCTTTACGTTCGGTTTAGAACCAGTGCTTCCTTTTGAACGTTCATCAAGGTTCCGGCAGCCTGCAGCTGTTTCCGAATCCCTGATAGCTCTGTAAAGAAGCCGTCCGAGAGTTCATATGCTACGATTGTGCCCGAATTTGAGCAAAAGTATACATCTTCCAAAATGCCTAAATTTTCACCATCAGGCGACTGCATCATTTTCTTCTTTAATTTCGAAAATAACAAGAATGGAGCAGAGGAATCCATGCCCACTCCCTCCTGGCAGCTCACATACAAACCTTTGTCTGTCAGCTGATCAAAAGCAGAAAATGGAACGAGTGCACAGTCTTTCTTTTTCCCCTCTAACACATATCCTCCGCAGCTGCCTCCGGCTAAAAAGCAAATATCTTTTATAGAACCAAGCGATTGGGACAGCTCATCTGTATAGATCGTCATTCCTTCAAGTTCTTGGCATGTTCTCAAAATGTGCTCAACCACCTTTTGCGGAACAGTCTTATCGTGTGCGTTTGCTTCATGACTCATACGAAGAAATGGCTTCCATGAACGGAATGGGTGAAGTTCTTTTCACGCTAAAAGAAGACAAAGGGCTAAAATAAAAATCATTTTAGCCCTTTGTCAACAATCTGAACCTTCTACTCATGCATAAAATCAAATGGAGTGATTCCCTCCATGCCAATATTTGCGTCATGTACGCTAAACGGAAGCTCTTTTTGGAGCGCTTCAAGTTCTGCATCCATGATTTGTTCGGTTTGTACTAGCCGCATCGTTAAGGACGTTTGTCTGAGGGAATCCTCATTGTTTTTCACGCCCCACTCCAGCGCTGATTCCTCGCCGCACAGTATTAAAAACTTTTTACTGCGTGTAATGGCTGTGTACAGCAGATTCCGCCGAAGCATTCGGTAGTAGCTCCTGACGACTGGCAGCACAACAATCGGGAATTCACTTCCTTGTGATTTGTGAATAGAGCAGCAATAAGCATGTGTAAATTGATGAAAATCTTTTTTTGTAAAGGTGATTTCATTTCCATCAAAGGAGATCACAGCCATGTCTTCTTTTTCTGTATTTTCTTTTGCATAAAAAATCGAGACAATTTCACCGATATCGCCGTTAAAAATGTTGTTCTCCGGCTGATTCACAAGCTGAAGCACCTTATCACCTGTCCGGTACACCACATCACCAAACGGGATTTCTCTGCCCTTTGGTTTTTTAGGATTCAAAATGTGCTGCAGCATTTTGTTGAGCTCATTGATGCCTGCTTTTCCTTTATACATCGGTGCCAGCACTTGAATATCCTTTGCTGAAAACCCTTTTTGAGCAGCATTGCTGACAACTTTCTCAATAACTTCTTTCATTTGATCAGCTGAACACTGAATGAAGGACCGATCCTTTGAGCGTGCAGTGATATCCTTTGGCAGCACACCATTTTTCATATCATGTGCAAGTTCAACAATGGTTGAGCCGTCTGCCTGCCGGTAAATATCTGTCAGGGTAACAGCCGGCACGGCTTTTGAGGCAAGCAAATCCCGTAAAACTTGGCCTGGTCCGACAGATGGCAGCTGATGTTCATCCCCTACCATAATCACTTGGATATGATCAGGAATGGCTTTAAACAAATGATTCGCAAGCCAAATATCCAGCATACTTGATTCATCAATGATGACAAGCTTTCCTTCAATCGGCTGTTCCTCATCATGAGAGAAGCCCTCCGAACCGTTCCAGCCTAGCAGCCGGTGAATGGTGACAGCTGGAAGCCCTGTTGATTCTGTCATCCGTTTAGCCGCCCGTCCAGTTGGTGCCGCAAGCACAAATGGGAAGGATTCATCTTTTTTATAATCACTCGGATCAAGAGAAACACCGTGAAGATCACTGTAAAGCTCGACAATTCCTTTAATGACCGTCGTCTTCCCTGTTCCAGGCCCGCCTGTTAAAAGCAGCATCGGGGACATGAGTGCCTTTTGAATCGCTTCCTTTTGTGTCGGTGCATATTGGACGCCTAACCGCTCCTCCAGCTCGCCAAGTGCTAGCAGGAATTCTGATTCAGGAAATTGATCTGCATATTCTGTTTGGGAGACGATTTTTTGAATGCGTTTGGCGACACTTTGCTCCGCATAAAATAAGGATGGATGATAGCAGCGGTCATCTTCAATGATCATTTCTTTTCCTTCGCCAAGTGCAATGATCTGATTGGCAACATCCATTTCAGTCACTTTGTAATCATTGCCGGTTTGGTTGAGCAGCTTGCGGGTTTCGACGATCAAATCTTTCGTTTGTATGTACGTATGACCGTCTTGTAGACTGGCTGTCTCCACTGTATATAGCAAGGCGGCGCGAATCCGTTCTGGGTCATTTCCTGAGATGCCTGTTCTAGCGCCAAGCTCATCCGCCTTAATAAACCCGATTCCCTCAACATCCTTAACGAGCTGATAGGGATTTTCCTCGATTTTCTGCAGTGTTTCACTCTCGTATACTTGGTAAATCTTCATGCTGAGCTGCGGACCAAAGCCATACTGATTCAGGCTGATCATGATTTGTTCCAGCCCTTGATGCTCCTGAAGCGCTGCGGCAAGCTTATCCGCCTTCTTTTTTGATAAGCGCGGTACATCATACAAAACAGCTGGGTCACGCATAATCTTATGAAGCGTCTGATTGCCAAGCTGTCCCACAATTTCTTCCGCCGTCTTTTTTCCTATCCCCTCAAATAAATCACTTGAGAGATAATGTATGATGCCTTGCTTCGTTGTCGGCACTTCCTTTTGAAAATGAGTGGCCTGAAACTGTTCACCAAATTTCGGATGGCTTGTCACTTTGCCATAAAAGGTGTAGGTTTCCTCCTCATGAAGTGCGGGGAAGTAGCCTGTGACAGATGCAGTTTTTTCCTCTAAGTTTTCCGATGTTTCAATGACTTTTACCTTTAACACCGAGTATAAATTACTTTCATTATGGAAAATAACGGCTTGAATGGTCCCCTTTAAAAACGGTTCGTCCTCAAGCTTCATTTGATCTGGATGTTCCTGCACAGGTCTTCCCTCCTTCCATCTATTCTGCCTCTTGAATCAGCTTTTGTGCATGTAGTGCCAGCATATGGTCAGGCTGCACGTCAATGGCTTTACCCAGCATCTCAAGTGCTTCGTCTTTTTTCTCTAAGTACGCATACGCAACCCCTAAATTATAAAAAGCATCTGCATGCTGCGGATCACGCGTAATGACTTCAGTAAAAGTTGTCACCGCTTCTTCCAGCATGTGTTCATTGGCTAAACACATGCCAAATTGGAATCTTGCTTCATTATCCTCTTCGTTTAGTTCAACGGCACGCTGAAGATATGGCATCGCAAGCTTTGGCTGCTCTAATTTGATGAGCGTCTGCCCGAGCATATAAAACAAATCACTATTTTCCATGCCGGCTTTTAGTGCTTGTTCAAAATAGTCTTTCGCTTTCATAAAGTCTTCTTTTAATGTATATACATTTCCTGCTCCATAATAGGCTGCAGCTGCGGTATGATCAAGTTCAATTGCTTTTTGAAAAAAGTTTAAAGCACGTTCAAATTCATTGATACTTGAAAGTAAGTTCGCAAAGTTAATATATGGAACCGGATCCTTCGGGCTTTCTTCGATCGCTTTTGTAAAAGCTTCAGCTGCTTTTTCGATATTCCCTTGATTCAAGGCTTCTATGCCGATTTCGTTATGATTCATTCGCTCTCTCATCCTTTCATTAAAAAACCTCAACAGCGACGTTGAGGTTTTGAAACATGCTACACATACGACAGCTTTTGACCATCTTTGAAGACATCGTCAATTGTACCGCCGCCAAGACATTCGTCGCCATCATAAAAAACAACCGCTTGTCCCGGGGTAACAGCACGAACAGGTTCATCAAAGATAACCATCGCTTCTTGCTCACCTGTCATTTTGACCTTCACATGGTGATCTTCTTGACGGTATCTGAATTTTGCTGTGCAAGTTAATTCACCGTTTTCTCCGACAATATGAGGACGAGTCCAGCTGATATTAACGGCTGAAATGCTTTCAGAGTATAAAAGTGGATTGTGGAAGCCTTGTTCAACAAACAAGATGTTTTTCTCCAAGTCTTTTCCAACGACAAACCAAGGATCACCGCTGCCGCCAATGCCAAGTCCTTGGCGCTGACCGATCGTGTAATACATCAGTCCATCGTGCTCCCCTTTTACTTCTCCGTCCATTGTCTGCATCACACCAGGCTGTGCAGGCAAATATTGACTAAGGAACGTTTTAAAGTTTCTTTCTCCGATAAAGCAGATACCAGTTGAATCTTTTTTCGCTGCTGTTGCGAGCTCTGCTTCTTTAGCTAATTCACGAACCCTTTTTTTCTCTAAATCACCGATTGGGAACATGACTTTATCAAGTTGTTCCTGTGTCAGCTGATTTAAGAAATACGTTTGGTCTTTGTTTGCATCAAGACCTCGCAGCATTTTGACTTCATCGCCTGTTCTGTCAACACGGGCATAGTGTCCTGTTGCCAAGTAATCTGCACCAAGTGACAATGCATGCTCAAGGAAAGCCTTGAACTTAATTTCTTTGTTACACATGACATCTGGGTTTGGCGTTCTGCCTGCTTTATATTCATCAAGGAAATATTGAAACACTTTGTCCCAATATTGCTTCTCGAAATTCACTGCATAATAAGGGATTCCAATTTGGTTACATACGCGGATGACATCCTCATAGTCTTCCGTTGCTGTGCAAACGCCATTTTCATCAGTGTCATCCCAGTTTTTCATAAATATGCCGATGACATCATAGCCTTGCTCCTTTAGCATAAGAGCGGCAACTGATGAATCGACTCCTCCGGACATACCGACCACAACTCTTGTATCTTCTGGTCTTTTTGTCATCTTCATCAACTCCAATTTCAATGAAACAACATGCGCGTTTCGTTCTTCAGGTGCTTCGCTGTTTCATTTTTCACACACGAACAAAAAGAAGCATTTATTTGGCTAGGCGTTTGACAACAGCCGCTATCTTACGTGCCGCCTGCTTCACATGATCCTCTTCATTCCCAAGACCGAAGCTTATTCTGACTGAGGACGTCAGCTCTTTTGCTTCTTCGCCATACATGGCGCTTAACACGTGCGAAGGAAGGACAGATCCAGCCGTACATGCCGATCCGCTTGAAACAGCAATTCCTTCCATATCTAAATTCACAAGCAGCGATTCAATGGAGACGCCCGGGAAATGAACATTTAAAATGTGCGGCAATGTCTCTTTCGGATGTCCATTGATAGAGAAATTGAGAGATTCCTCTTCGAATACTTGCAGCATGGTTTCTTTGAGCTTACCATAATGCATCGCTTTTTCTCTTCTATTTTGCTTCGTTAATTGAACAGCTTCTGCAAGCCCAACAATTCCTGCCACATTTTCAGTGCCAGCACGGCGCTTTCTTTCTTGTTCGCCTCCGAATATTTGCGGAGAAAGTTTCACGCCTTCGTTTACATATAAAAAACCTGTTCCCATCGGACCATTCAGCTTATGGCCAGAAGCAGATAAAAGATCAATATGGAGATCTGCTGCATCAATGGGTACTGTGCCAAACGCCTGCACTGCGTCTGTATGAAAATGAGCAGTGTGATCACGCAGAAGTTCGCCAATGGCTTTGATTGGCTGAATCACACCTGTTTCATTATTGCCGTACATGACGGTCACAAGAACCGTATCATCTCTCAATGCTTGTTTTAATTGATCAAGATGAATCAATCCTGTTTCGTCCACATCTAAATATGTCACTTCAAATCCTAGTTTTTCTAGGCGTTCACATGTATGCAGCACCGCATGATGCTCTGTTTTCACTGTGATGATATGTTTTCCTTCATGCTGTCTTGCCATGGCAACACCTGTAATTGCCAGGTTGTCCGCCTCGGTTCCACCGCTTGTGAGGATGATCTCCTGCGGTTTACAGTGTAATTCTCCTGCAATGACTTCTCTTGCTTCATCGAGCCACTTTCTTGCCTCGCGCCCATATGAATGAATACTAGAGGGATTGCCAAATATCTCTGTAAAGTACGGCATCATCTTGTCCACAATACGCTGATCCATCGGCGTTGTGGCCGCATGATCTAAATAGATTCGTTCCATTTCCGGTACACCTCTGATCTAAATATAGAACATATACGAGTCTTGATCCCCGTCATCTGTGTAGCTTGCCAAGTCTTCAAGAGTTGTATTGTCTAGTACGTCTTTTACTGCATCACGAATACGAATCCATAGTTCACGCTTTGCTGGTTCTTCGTTTTCGATGACTTCAACAGGACTAATGGGTCCTTCTAATACACGAATAATATCACCTGCTGTGATCTCGTTTGGTTCATGTGCAAGAACATAGCCGCCATACGCTCCGCGGATACTTTTTACAAGACGGGCATTGCGGAGTGGTGATACAAGCTGCTCTAAATAATGCTCAGACAAATCATTGTTTTGAGCGATTGATTTTAATGATGTAGGGCCTTCGCCATGTTTTTTGGCTAATTCGATCATGATCGTCAGACCATATCTGCCTTTAGTTGATATTTTCAAGTTAAACACCTCTGCGTTTTCTATTCTATGTCATCAATTATTTTTCTGATTTCATATACGCTGATATATAGACCAAAAGCAATTATATCATACTTTCAGCCAACTTTCATTTACGGGTTCCGAGCATGATAGAAGGACGAATCCCTTTTCTATTTGAAGAAATTTCGGTACTCTATACAAACAAGACATTGCTATAGGAGAGATAATTATGAAACCTTTAGCGTACCGGATGCGCCCAAGTCATATTGAAGACATTATTGGGCAGGAGCATCTTGTTGGAGAAGGTCAAATTATTAGGCGAATGGTCGAGGCAAAACATTTATCCTCGATGATTTTATATGGACCGCCGGGCATCGGCAAAACATCGATTGCAACCGCGATTGCTGGCAGTACAAGCATTGCTTTTCGAACGCTGAATGCGGTCATTCATAACAAAAAGGATATGGAAGCTGTTGCCGCTGAAGCGAAAATGAGCGGCCAGGTGATCCTTATTTTAGACGAAGTCCACCGGCTTGATAAAGGAAAGCAGGATTTTCTTCTTCCTTATTTAGAAAATGGCATGATCATTTTAATTGGGGCAACAACGGCTAATCCCTATCATGCGATCAATCCTGCCATTCGAAGCCGGACACAAATATTCGAGCTGAAGCCGCTTGAAACAGAGCAAATCAAAGCTGCGTTAACAAGAGCCTTACAGGATGAACATCGCGGGCTTGGCGGCTATAAGGTGACAGTGGACGATGAAGCGATGAATCATTTTGCCAATGGATGCGGAGGAGATGTGCGGTCTGCTTTAAATGCGCTCGAGCTCGCTGTCTTATCGACAAAAGCTGATGAGACAGGGCATATCACAATTACTCTTGCCGCAGCAGAAGAATGCTTACAAAAAAAGAGCTTCTCACATGACAAGAATGGTGATGCTCATTATGATGTCCTCTCGGCTTTTCAAAAATCCATTAGAGGATCTGATACAGATGCGGCTCTGCATTACCTTGCCAGACTAATCGAAGCAGGAGACCTTGAAAGCATTACAAGGAGATTACTCGTGATGGCTTACGAGGACATTGGCTTAGCCAGTCCGCAGGCAGGCCCCCGCGTGTTAAGCGCAGTACAAACAGCAGAAAGAATCGGTTTCCCAGAAGCACGAATTCCGCTGGCGAACGCAGTGATTGAGCTGTGTCTTTCTCCTAAGTCTAATTCGGCATATAAGGCGATTGATGCGGCACTTGGTGACATTCGTACAGGGAAAATTGGAGAAGTTCCAGTTCATTTAAAGGATGCTCACTACAAAGGCGCCACAGCCCTTGGAAGAGGCGTCGATTACTTATACCCACATGATTACGAAAACGGCTGGGTGAAGCAGCAATATTTACCTGATCCGCTGAAAAACAAGCAATACTATGTACCGAAACAAACCGGAAAATTTGAAGGTGCATTGAAACAGGTCTATGAAAATTTAAAACGCCAGAAATAAAAAAAGCCCCCTGCATGTCAGCAGGCGGGCTGTTTATTTATCCTTCACACGTGTAATTGGAATATCTTTTAAAAGCTTCATAATGACATGACCACCCATGATCAGTCCGGCAACAGACGGAACGAACGCATTAGATGATGGCGGCATTTGCGCCTTGCGAATCTTCGCTTCATCATTTCCAACTTCTTTTCTGACATCTTCGCGAATGACAATTGGACTTTCATCAGAGAAAATGACTTCAATTCCTTTACGAATCCCTTCCTTACGCAAACGTGTTCTCACAACTTTTGCAATAGGATCGGTATGTGTTTTTGAAATATCATCAATTTTGAAGCGTGTCGGATCTGTTTTGTTCGCAGCTCCCATACTTGAAATGATGTTCACACCTCGTTTCAGACACTCTTTCATTAAATGAATTTTATAGTGAATGGTATCTGAGGCATCAATGACATAATCAAGCGGATACTCAAAAAATTGCTCGTATGTTTCCTCTGTATAAAACATCTTCAGTGCAACAACTTCACATTCTGGATTAATATCAGCGATTCTCGCCTGCATTAAGTCAACCTTTGGCTGGCCCACTGTTGATAGCAATGCTGGAAGCTGACGGTTTACATTTGTAATATCAATATCATCTTTATCAACAAGAACAATACGGCCAACGCCTGAACGCGCGAGTGCCTCTACTGCGAATGAACCAACACCGCCCACACCAAGCACTGCAACTGTACTGTTTTTTAGTATATTTAAGCCTTCCTTGCCAATGGCAAGCTCGTTTCTTGAAAACTGATGTAACAAGTGCCTCACTCCACCTTTATTTAAAATGAATCGAAAGAATCATATCATATTCAGACTTCTCCGTCATCCTTCTCTAAAAGAAAAAAACACAAAAAAGTCCCGATGACGCCGCCAGCATTTCCTTCGTTTTGAACCCCGCACCATGCAGGTGGGTGCTTTCTTCCTGACTTTATAAGTCCTCTAAAGAGGCATTTATGCAGAAAGGAAAGGCAAGCTCCCGTATAAAAAAATGTTCGGTCAAAACTAGGTAACCACCGTACGTATCAGGACTTTATTTATTGATTGATGAAAGCATATCATAGGCATATTTCTTTTTCAAGCGTTTACATACCTATAAACATGCGCCTATTTTACTGTTTTACTTTTGTTTTAATCGCTAAACTCAGCTCATCAAGCTGTGCCTCGCTTACATGGCCAGGGGCATCTGTAAGAACGCAGCTCGCACTTGCCGTTTTAGGGAATGCAATCGTATCTCTTAAGTTAGAGCGGCCTGCAAGCAGCATCACTAAACGGTCAAGCCCAAGCGCGATTCCGCCATGCGGAGGAACACCATGCTCAAACGCATCCAGCAGGAAGCCAAATTGTTCGTAAGCCTCTTCTTTTGAAAAACCAAGTAAGCCAAACATCTTTTCTTGAATGTCCTTTTCGAAAATACGAATAGAACCTCCGCCAAGCTCGTAGCCATTCAGCACAAGATCGTAAGCCTGGGCCTTCATGTCTTCTGGGCTTGTTTCAATTAATTCAAGATCATCGCGAACCGGCATTGTGAATGGATGATGGGCAGCATAGAAGCGGCCTTCTTCTTCATCCTTTTCAAGCAGCGGCCAATCGACAACCCATAAGAAATTGAATACAGACTCATCAATCAGTTCAAGCTCTTTACCAAGTTTTAAGCGAAGTGCACCAAGCGCATCATGGACAACAGACGTCTTGTCTGCAACAAAGAGTAAAAGGTCGCCTTCTTCAACTTGCAGCTGTTCTTTTAATTCAGCTTGCTTTGCTTCATCAAAGAATTTAGCGATTGGACCTTTTAATTCAGTCCCTTCTGCTTTTAGCCAAGCTAGACCTTTTGCACCGTAGTTCGCTGCAAAGGCACCAAGTGCATCAATGTCTTTTCTTGAGTAGTTCGCTGCAGCCCCTTTTACATTGATGGCTTTTACAGCTCCACCATTTTTCACAGCTCCGCTAAACACTTTGAAATCTGAGTCTTTTACTGTGTCTGAAATGTTCACGAGCTTCATCTCAAAACGTGTATCCGGCTTATCAGATCCATAGGAATTCATCGCTTCATCGTATGTCATACGAGGTAATGGCAATGTAAGGTCTACACCTTTGACATCTTTCATCACCTTCGCCATCATCTCTTCAGCAAGCGTCATGATGTCCTCTTGACTCATGAAGGACATTTCAATATCGACTTGTGTAAATTCCGGCTGACGGTCAGCACGCAAGTCTTCATCTCTAAAGCAGCGGGCAATTTGATAATAACGGTCCATCCCAGAAACCATCAGCAATTGTTTAAATAATTGCGGAGACTGCGGCAGTGCATAAAATTCTCCCTCGTGTACACGGCTTGGAACAAGATAGTCACGCGCACCTTCTGGCGTACTTTTCGTTAAAATTGGCGTTTCAATGTCTAGAAAGCCGTTGTCGTCTAAGAAATGGCGGAATGCTTTTGTGACTTCATGTCGCATTTTCATTGTTTCAAACATTGCAGGGCGGCGAAGATCCAGGTAACGATATTTTAAACGAACATCTTCTGATACCTCGTCTGCTTGATCTGAAATCACAAATGGAGGAGTCTTCGCTTCATTTAAAACGGTGACCGTTTCGACTTGAATTTCAATTTTGCCCGTTTTTAAATTTGGATTGATCGTTGCTTCTTCTCTTGCGACAACCGTTCCTTTAATATCAAGGACATATTCATTACGAATTGATTCTGCTGTCTCAAGCGCCTCTTTTGATAGGTCTGGATTGAAGACAACTTGTACAATCCCTGTACGGTCGCGCAAATCAATAAAGATTAATCCGCCTAGGTCACGCCTTTTTTGAACCCATCCTTTTAATACAACTGACTGACCAATTTGGTCTTCTGTTACTTCTCCACAATAAAAAGTTCTACCAAACACAAACATTCCACTCCTTCTTTACGCTTTCTGGTGGGCCTTCAACATTTGAATCAGCTCATCAAGCTTCACTTCAATTTGTTCACCCGTTGTTGTATCTTTCACATTCACAATTTGCTGCGCAAGCTCATCTTCACCAAGAACTGCAATAAATTTGGCTTTTAATCGATCAGCCGCTTTAAATTGTCCTTTTAATTTCTTCCCCGTATAGTCCATTTCACTTGAGATACCTTCTTTTCTCAGACGGTTTAATAATGAAACAGAATAATCCTTCGCTTCATCTCCAAGTGCAGCAATGTATAGATCAATACCATCTTGGAGAGGAAGCTCAATTCCTTCAGCATCGATCGCAGATAAGAAACGTTCAATACTCATCGCAAATCCGATCCCTGGTGATTCAGGACCGCCAATTCCTTCAACGAGTCCATCATAACGGCCGCCGCCAGCTAATGTTGTAATCGCACCAAAGCCTTCTGCATTACTCATGATCTCAAATGCTGTGTGATTGTAGTAATCAAGACCGCGCACTAAATTTGGATCGACGACATACTCAATGCCTATATCTGATAAGTATTGTTTGACCTTTTCAAAATACGTCCGTGATTCTTCATTTAAGTAATCTTGAATGGATGGAGCGGTTGTCATCAGTTCATGATCACGATCCTTTTTACAATCAAGAATACGCAGCGGATTTTGATGTAAACGCGTTTGACAGTCGTGACAGAATTCCTCAATTCTTGGCTCAAAGTGCTTGACCAGTGCTGTGCGGTAGTCTGCACGGCTCTCCTTGTCACCAAGGCTGTTAATGACGAGCTTTAAGTTAGAAAGACCTGCTTTCTCATACACACTCATCGCAAGCGAAATGACCTCTGCATCAATAGCAGGATCCTTGGAACCAATCGCTTCTATCCCAAATTGATAAAATTGACGATATCTTCCGGTTTGCGGACGTTCATAGCGGAACATTGGTCCGATGTAATAAAGCTTTGTTGGCTGAGCCGGCTGTGCGAACAATTTATTTTCAACATAAGAGCGTACAGTTGAAGCTGTTCCCTCTGGACGAAGTGTGATGCTGCGTCCTTTTTTGTCTTCAAATGTGTACATCTCTTTTTGAACGATATCAGTTGATTCGCCTACTCCCCGTGCAAACAGCTCAGTATGCTCAAAAATCGGTGTGCGGATTTCTTTGTATTGAAAGGCTGCACATGTATCTCTCGCAATTTGTTCAACATACTGCCAGCGTTCTGACTCTCCAGGTAAAATATCCTGTGTGCCTCTTGGAATATTAAAACTCATTTTTCGTCCTCCTACGACCATCATTCATTTTTTATGTGGACATATAAAAAACCCCCGCCTCTACTATGTGTATAGTAGGGACGAGAGTTATACCCGTGGTGCCACCCTAGTTGGAACATGAATAAGCATGTTCCCGCTCAAATCCTTAACGCAGATTCACGTTCTCCGCCTATTGACTCATTTTCAGAGCGTTCAGCAGGAAACCTACAGAGTGTTCTTTCGTGATAAATGCCATGCGGATTCGCTTTCAGCCTCAGGCGAGTCCTCTCTGCTCACGCAATTTACCCTACTATTCTCTATCATCAGTTCCACATTTTAAATTTTCAAGTGTGTTGATTTATATTATAATAAGGTCGGTGCTGCCACTCTGTCAACCCTTGCCGTGCCTCTTTTTCTTTTCCAGCTCTTCTTTTGACGTACATCCGTATTCAGATGCGGTCTCTTCAAGGAAGCCTGGCTGATCCATTTCGTCGTGCTGCCAGCGGTCGATATCACGATGTCCATTATATTGCACTCGTCCTAATTTTCTGCTTAATCTCATGTTTGTACATCCTTTTATCACATTTTTATTTAGTATAAACAGATTGATTCATTTTTATTAGGAAAACTGCAAGGAATTCATCCACTACATAACGAATTAACATTCATCGGTTTTACAAGGGAGGGGAAAACACCGTTTTGAATCTGAAAAAACACAATCAAATGATGATGCTGCTTACTTGTTTTGTTCTCATCGCGAGTTCTTTGCCTATGACACATGCTACAGCACAAACAGATCAAGCTGTTGTCGCAACAGATGAAATCAATGTGAGAACGGGCCCTGGTTTAAGCTATGGAATTGCAGCTGTTGTGAAACGCGGCGAAAGTTATCCTATTCTCACTGAACAAGGAGAATGGGTGCAGATCCAATTATCAAACGGACAAAAAGGCTGGGTCGTCTCATGGCTGATTACCACATCATCCGGCGCTCAAAAATCCGCGAAGCCAAAGGCGCAAGGTCAAAGCACGGCTGGAGGCAGTACAATTACATCGACAGCTTCCGATCTTCGCATCCGGACAGGCCCTGGGACTTCCTATCAAGTGATTGGTACTTTCCCGCAAGGCGCTACCGCTAAAAAGCTCGAGACAAGCGGCGAATGGACGAAAATTTCGTATAAACAAGCAGAAGGCTGGGTTCACTCTGATTATGTTTCAGGGGGGCAGAAAACTTCTCAATCAAGTTCCGGCGAGTCCTCTCGCTCTAACGAGACAGGCACAGTTGGCGTATCGAGCTTGAATGTACGACAATCGGCCGCACCAAATGCACAAGTCATCGCTTCACTTGCCCGCAACACACAGATCACCATTTTGCGAGAGCAGAACGGCTGGTATGAAATTGAGGGGAAAGGCGTAAAAGGCTGGGTTGCAAGCTATTACATTGTCACAGGCAAAGGAGCAGGCTCTGCACCTGAAAAGAGTTCATCCTCTTCGGCTTCTGAGCAAAAAGCATACATTGTCTATGACGGCACCAACATTCGAAAAAGCGCTTCTACCTCTGCTGGGATTGCAGAAAGAGCAACAAAAGGAGCTGCCTATCAAATTGTTCGGACGCAAGGTGACTGGTACGAGGTGACACTATCAAACGGCGGAACTGGCTACGTGGCGAGCTGGGTCGTTCAAACGAAGAAAAATAGCAGCGAAGCGCCAAGACCTCAGCAGGATTCATCGTCTGGAACTGGTTCTTTAAAAGGAAAAACGATTGTTCTTGATCCTGGTCATGGCGGAAAAGACAGCGGCACGATTGGCGCAGACGGTGCATTTGAAAAGAACATCACCATCAAAACCGCTAATTTACTGGCAGGCAAATTAAGGGCTTCTGGTGCAAATGTATATCTAACAAGAAGTGATGATACCTTTATCAGCCTGCAATCAAGGGTGGCAACCTCTCATTATCGAAATGCAGATGCATTTATTAGTCTTCATTATGATAGTTTTATGGACCAAAGTGTTAGAGGAAGTACTGCGTATTATTATCATGCAGCAAAAGATCAGCAGTTAGCGTCAAGCGTTCATTCCGAAGTCGCAAAACGCTCTCAAATCCCTGATAAGGGTGTCAAATTCGGAGATTACTTTGTTTTAAGAGAAAACAAACGCCCTTCCCTTTTATATGAACTCGGGTACTTAAGCAATCCACAGGAGGAAGCGATCATTTATAGCGCCTCTTACCAAGAACGAGTCACAGAAGGAATGACTGAAGGATTAAAACAATATTTCCGTTAAAAAGAAAGAGGCCACTGCGCCTCTTTTTTGTTTGACCGCAAAAGAAAAAGACTCTAAACAAACTCCCGCATGAGTTCATCTACAGTCTAAAGAGAATCTATTCTTTGCTGTCCATCAAGATCGTGACCGGTCCTGAATTGGTCAATGACACGTCCATCATCGCACCAAAACGGCCAGTTTCGACATGGATGCCTTTTTCTCTAAGGGTTTTATTGAAACATTCGTAAAGCGAATTGGCTGCATCCGGCTTGGCGGCTTTCATAAAATTCGGCCGTCTGCCCTTTCTCGTATCACCATAAAGGGTAAATTGAGATACAGACAGAACGCTTCCTTTTATGTCCAATAATGAACGATTCATTTTCCCGTTTTCATCTTCAAAAATACGTAAATGTGCAAGCTTTTCAGCTAAGTAGAGCACATCTTCTTCTGTATCTTCGTGTGTGACACCAACAAGCACCATATAACCTTCGTTGATGGCACCTGTGATCTCTTCTTCTACCTTAACAGATGCATTTGTCACACGCTGCACAACAAGCCTCATAGACGATATACTTCCTTTCTAATTCATGAATCGGCGAACAGAGTAAATGTCTTTGATTTGCTTAATGCGTTCGACCACTTTGTGCAAATGGTTAATATTTTGGATAAAGATCGCCATATGGATCGTCGCCACTTTGTTACGATCAGACTTCCCAGAAACAGAGGAGATGTTCGTTTTGGTTTCGTTGACTGCTTGAAGCACCTCATTGAGTAAGCCGCGTCTATCATATCCTAATATTTCAATTTCCACATTGTATTCTTTACGGTTTTGAGCAGGCTGCTCATGCTCCCACTCGACCGGAATTAACCGCTCCTGTGCTTCTCCTGTCTTTACGTTCGGACAGTCCTCGCGGTGAACAGATACACCTCGGCCCTTCGTAATAAAACCGACAATGCTATCACCAGGAACAGGATTACAGCACTTAGATAAGCGGACAAGCAGGTTATCAATCCCTTTGACCCTTACGCCAGCTTCCCGTTTTTTCCCGTGATACGTCTTTGGTTCCACCGTCACTTCTTGAACGGTTTTCTCTTGCTCTTCTTGGTCTCTTTGTTTTCTTTCTTTTTCCGTTAAACGATTGGCGACCTGCAGTGCAGTAATGCCGTTATATCCAACAGCTGCATACATGTCCTCTTCGTTTGAAAAATTAAATTTGTCAGCCACTTTTTGCAGGTTTTCAGCTGTCAGAATGTCTTTGACGTCAAACTCAAGGTTTTTAATTTCTTTTTCCACGAGCTCTCGGCCTTTTTCGACATTTTCTTCACGGCGCTGTTTTTTGAAAAACTGTCTGATCTTGTGCTTCGCTTGGGAGGTTTGGGCAAGTTTGACCCAATCCTGACTTGGCCCGTAGCTGTGCTTTGATGTCAGAATTTCAATAATGTCACCTGTTTTTAGTTTGTGATCGAGTGTGACCATTTTGCCATTGACCTTGGCACCGATCGTTTTATTCCCAATTTCCGAGTGAATCCGGTAAGAGAAATCAATCGGAACTGAGCCCGACGGCAGTTCAATGACGTCTCCTTTTGGTGTAAACACAAACACCATATCAGAGAAAAGATCAATCTTTAACGACTCCATAAATTCTTCTGCATCTGTGGACTCATTTTGGAACTCAAGAATTTCTCTAAACCAAGAGAGCTTCTTCTGGAAGACCGCTTCTTCCGTTGATTCTGCTGACTCTTTTCCTTCTTTGTATGCCCAGTGTGCCGCAATCCCGTATTCTGCAATTTCATGCATTTCCACTGTACGGATCTGAACTTCAAGCGGATCGCCTTTTGGCCCAATCACCGTTGTATGAAGAGACTGGTACATGTTCGGCTTTGGCATCGCAATATAATCCTTAAACCTGCCTGGCATCGGCTTCCAGCACGTATGGATAATCCCGAGCACAGCATAACAGTCTTTAATGCTGTCAACCAAAATACGAACGGCAAGCAGATCATAAATTTCATTAAACTGCTTATTTTGCAAGACCATTTTGCGATAAATACTATAAATATGTTTTGGTCTGCCGGAAAATTCAGCCTTGATGTTCACCTCAGACACGCGATCTTTCACTTCATTGACGACCTCGTCCAAGTATTCCTCACGTTCCGCTCGTTTGCGCTTCATCAGATTCACAATCCGGTAATATTGCTGCGGATTTAAATAGCGGAGTGCTGTATCTTCAAGCTCCCACTTAATCTTTGAAATCCCTAATCTGTGTGCAAGCGGTGCAAAGATTTCAAGTGTTTCATTTGAAATTCTCCGCTGCTTTTCCTGCGGAAGATGTTTGAGCGTTCTCATATTATGAAGGCGGTCTGCCAGCTTAATCAAGATCACGCGGATATCCTGCGCCATTGCAACAAACATTTTTCGATGGTTTTCGGCCTGCTGTTCTTCTTGTGATTTATATTTAATCTTCCCGAGCTTTGTGACACCATCAACAAGCATTGCTACTTCTTCGTTAAAATGCTCTTTTAAATCCTGTAATGTCACATCTGTATCCTCAACTACATCGTGCAGGAAACCGCCTGCAATGGTTGATGGGTCCATTTCAAGGTCAACAAGAATACCCGCCACTTGAATTGGATGGATAATATAGGGCTCACCAGATTTCCGGTATTGCTCCTTGTGTGCATTTTCAGCATATTCATATGCTCGCTCTATAAATTGAATATGTTCAGCGGACAGGTATTCTCTTGCCTTGTCAATGACCTGCTGCGCCGTTAAAACTTGTTCGTTCGCCATGGAATCACCTTTTTAAATGAAAACTGTATTGTAGTTTATTATCAAGAAAAATTCGATAGATGTAAAGAGAAGAAGTCCGCTAAAAGATTTTTGATAGGAAAAAAGCACCCTTCTTACTGAGTGCTTTTTACGAAAAACTCCATTAGTATTGCATTAACGTCATGATGTCGTAGCCGTCAAGCTTCTTTCTGCCGTCCAGATACGTCAGCTCAATCAAAAATGCAATCCCTGCCACAACGCCGCCTAATTCCTCTACAAGCTTGATGGACGCTTCAATTGTTCCACCAGTTGCCAGTAAGTCATCTGTAATCAGGACACGCTGACCAGGACGAATCGCATCTTTATGAATCGTTAATACATCTTTACCATATTCCAAGCCGTAATCGACTTTAATGACTTCACGAGGAAGCTTTCCTTCTTTACGAACCGGTGCAAAACCTACACCAAGTGCGTATGCTACAGGGCAGCCAATAATGAATCCACGCGCTTCAGGTCCAACAATGAGATCAATGTCTCTTTCCTTCGCGTATTCAACGATTTGATCCGTTGCATAACGGTACACTTCGCCTTTATCCATTAACGTTGTAATATCTTTAAATTGTACACCTTCCTTTGGGTAGTCAGGTACAACTGTCACATATTGTTTTAAATCCATCTTTTCCTTTTCCTCCTCGTACGTCAAAGCACAGGTGAGACTTCGCTCATCATGCTATTCAGCCATTCCTTCAGCTCTTTAGCTGAGGAATATGTTAGTGTTTGATCGAGTTCCATCAATCGTTGTTTTGCTGTATAGGACGCTGACGCCGTTAAATCTTTTTTAGGGGCATCAAGTACTATTGACAGCACACCATTCTCTATTTTAACAAAACCGAGTTCAAAAAACACCTTTGTCATAAAAATGATTGTATCTTTTGTCCAGCCTCTATGTTTGGCAAGCTCCATTCCTTGTTCTTTGATAGGAAAACTTCCCCGTTTAAACAAGAACCCATAAAACCATTTGAATTGGTCACGGCTTGGGAAAGAAGACATAAAATGATCTTCTTTTCTTTGAAAAACCGTATAAATTCTCGCAGGCTTTTGATTTTCTAAAAGCTGCTTCAGCAATTGCTCATCTGCGGGAACATCCGCAAAGACCACATACTTTCCTTGTACATTAAACGATGATACATTTTCTGCATGAACATGATGAATGGGGAGATCGACGTCCTGTTTTGTTGCTTCATCAAAACAGACAACCAATGATTTTTCTGAATCAAGTGTCGAAACTTTCTTCTCCCAATCCTTTTTCCCGCGCAGATCAAACAGCTGCCATTCATCAACTCGTGCATCTTTTAACATCAGCTGGGGCTTCTTCCGGTTATTCCATTCATTGACAGACATTTCTCCAATCACAGAAATGCGGCTTCCTGGAACAATTTCCTCTTTTAATTTCCCTTGGTGAAAACCAACACAGTCAAGCAGTGTGTCTTCGTCTTTCAGAGACATTTTAATATGGTTGTGATTTGCCCCAATCGTTCGGATATCTTCAAGCTTCGCATCTTCAATCATAATGAACGGTTTTGGGTTTGACATACCAAATGGTGACAGCATCCCCGCTTCTTCAATCGCTTGAACCGTCAATTCGTCTACCTTGCACACGGCATCGACCCGCTGAATTGGAATAAAATCTTCTTCCGTCAATGTTTCATTTGCATATTGATTTAATCTTTCCCTTAGTAAAGATACATCATCCGCTCGAAGTGTCATCCCTGCTGCCATCGGATGCCCGCCGAAATGCGGCAGGATGTCGCGGCATTTGCTTAGATGGAAAAATAGATCGAAGCCAGGAATACTCCGGGCTGATCCTTTTGCCATTTGCGTCTCTTCATCTATTCCAAGCACAATCGCCGGACGAGAAAAAGTATCCGTCAATTTAGAGGCAACAATTCCGACAACGCCCGGATTCCAGCCAGCTTTCGCTACAACAATCGCAGACTGGTCATCACCTGCCTCTTCCACCATTTGAATGGCTTCTTCTGTGATCGTACTGACAATCTTTTGTCGTTCTTTATTCAGTTCCTGTACAAAACGAGCGAGCTCTTCCGCTTCATCCTTATTCTCAGTCATCAGAAGATGAACGGCTGGATCTGCCTGTTCAATTCGCCCAACAGCATTCAGCCTTGGCGCAATTTGAAAGCCGACCGTTTCCTCATTGGCTTCTTCTAGAGTGGCTCCCGCTTCTTTCAATAACGCTTTCAGCCCCGGTCTATTCGACTGCCGAAGCTGCAGAAGTCCTTTTTTGGCGAGCCATCTATTCTCATCATGAAGCGGTACAAGATCCGCGATTGTCCCGATTGCTGCAAGATCTAACAGCTGAACTGGCAGCTCTCCAAGAAGTGCATGCGCCACTTTAAACGCGACACCTACACCAGCAAGTTCTTTAAAGGGATACTCACAGCCAGGCTGCTTAGGATGGACAATGGCCAGTGCCTCAGGCAGCTCCTCACTTGGTTCATGGTGATCTGTAATGATCAGGTCTAACCCTATTTCTTTTGCAATACGTGCTTCATTTACAGCAGCAATGCCTGTATCGACCGTGATGACAAGCGATGCTCCTTGCTCCTTGATATATCGAAAAGCCTGTTCATTAGGTCCATAGCCTTCTTTAAATCGATCTGGAATATAAAAGTCTACTATCGCAGACCGCTCTTTTAATGTATGTAAAAGTACAGACGTACTTGTCACACCATCTGCATCATAGTCTCCGAAGATCACAATCGATTCCTGCTCTTCGATCGCTTTGTTGATGCGCTCTACTGCTTCTTTCATTCCTTTTAATAGGAATGGATCATGAAATTCGGCTTTTTGATCAAATAAAAAAGACCTCGCCTCTTCTACTTCTTCAAGTCCTCTTTTTACGAGAAGCGATGCAGTCAGCGCTGAAATATTCAGATTTTCAGAGAGTGATTTCACTTTTTCTTCGCTTGGATGTTCATATTCCCAGCGCATTTTGGATAATAACATAAATTCACCCCTCAACCACACTATTATACTAGAGTGGCCTGAGGGGTTTCAATTTTTATTTTATGAAATTGTGCTGGAAGATTATTTTTCCTTCCGGTCAAATGATGCTGGCTGTTCTTTTAAAGGCGTGACATGAGATTTTTTTTGAAGGTCTTTGTCTGCCTTTTTCGTCGAAGCAGCAGGTGCAGCGGCTGCACGCTCAGCTTTTAATGCCTTTAGTTCACGTTTCAGTTTCACAATTTGGAAGATTCCTGCAAATGCCACAATCAGTCCGCCCATTAAAACAGAACCGATAATGACAAGGATCAGCGGCCATTCAGCCGTTCCAAATAAGTAGTGTACCTCGACAGGCCGTACATTAATCACGGCAAATACTGAGACAATTAATACGAAAATAAATGCGAGTATGATGGTCCATTGTTGTTTGTTCATCTACAAATCCCCCAAGCTTTTTCTTTTATTCTTCCCTTTTCACTGCCTTTTTTAAACACCGAAAGAAAGCAGTGGAAGAAAACCTATCAGCATGGGCATGATCAGCTGCTGAGTTTTTCTTTAATCAGATTCTTTAATTCTTTTCTTTCTCCAGAAATGACAAGGGTATCCCCTTCTTCGATAATGGTATCTGGTCCTGGATTTAAAATCTTCTCATGTGATTTTCTCACAATGGCGATGACTGTTACTTGATAGTTTTGGCGAACATTGAGGTCACCGATGCTTTTCTGAACAGCTGGTGCATTCTTTTCAATTTTAAACCATTCAATCACTAGTTCATCAATGGCTACCTCCACGGTTTCAAGCGCTTTCGGCTTATAGACCATGCCGCCTAAAATAGCCGCGATTTGTCTTGCTTCTTCATCGTTTAGCAGGATGCCAGAAATCGTTTCTTCGTGGTCGTCCTCCTGAAAATGATACATTTCTCTTCTGCCGTCATCATGTGTAATGATGGCAAGCTTCTCATTATTTCTTGTGATCATTTCGGCTTTATGACCGATACCTGGCAGTTCAGTTTCCCGAACCTTCATAACAGCCCCTCCAATGAATAAAGCCAAATGCCCTAAACAGACACTTGCTTTCTATACTGGTCTAAACGTAAGTCATTATAGCAAAAGACCATTTCAAGATCAATGAAACCCAAAATGTTTTTTCAAAGCGTCTACTTTTCGGGAAAAAACGATAGAAAAAGACTGCCGAAAAGGCAGTCTTTCTAGATTAAATATCTTGATCTGTATCTATCTTAGCTGGTTTTTTCAGCTCACGGCCTTTCCACATCAGCCAAATTTGTGCCGCGATGTAAAGGGATGAGTATACCCCTGTTAATAAGCCGACAAGTAAGGCGATGGAGAAGTTTGTAATCGACGCTGATCCGAAGATAAGCAGTGCGATAACAACGACAACTACAGTCAGCACCGTGTTGACAGATCGCGTAAAGGTTTGCTGTAAGCTTAAGTTCACAATGTACGATAGATCTTCAATGGTTTTCGGTTTACGTTTCTTCATTTGTTCACGAACCCTGTCGAAGGTAACGATCGTGTCGTTGATCGAGTATCCAATGACTGTGAGGATCGCGGCAATGAAGGTGACATCCACCTCTAAGCGCGTAATACTAAAGAAGGCGACAATAAAGAATGCATCGTACAGCAATGAGGCAATCGCCGCAATCGCCATTTTATATTCAAAGCGGATGGATACATATATAATGATCCCAATTGAAGCAATGATGACGGCATATAGCGCATTACGGGCAAGCTCTTTTCCGACAGTCGGTGATACTGTACTTACGTTCGGCTCAGTGCCGTATTTATCTTTGAAGTAATCTTTTACTTCAGCAATTTTTTCTTTATTCGGCACACCGACAAATCGAACCGCTGCCTGATTTTCATTTTGCCCCGATAGCACAACACTGTCTGCTTCAAGGTCAAGCTTTTTAAAGTCTTGCTCTACTTGTGCAGTTGTCAGCTTGTGATCGCTTTGAACATCAATTCTCGTTCCACTAGCAAAGTCAATACCAGCATTAAGCTTGAAGATCGAAAGGACGATGATTCCCGCAATGGTAACAGCTATTGAGAAAATCATAAAGCCTTTACGTTTGCTGACGAAATCCCATTTATCAAATGGCGTTTTCGGTTCGGTATTTTCTGTTGTTTCGTGGATATTCATGATGTCTTTTTTGCGGACACCAAACCAGCCTTTTTTGCGGTCGAGCGCGCGGCTCTCTACAAGCAGTCCAAGAAGGAATCTTGATAGGAAAACAGCTGTGATAAAGCTTGTTAAAATTGAGAGGATGAGCATCGTTGCAAATCCTTTTACAGAGCTTGTCCCGAAGAAGAACAGCACTCCGCCGGCAATAATACTTGTTAAGTTGGCATCAAAGATGGTCGCAAATGATCTGCGGTTCCCTGATCTAAAAGCAGACCGGACAGATTTGCCGAGCTTCAGCTCTTCTTTGATCCGCTCATAAGTAATAATGTTGGCATCGACAGCCATCGCTACCCCTAGAATCAGTGCAGCAATTCCAGGCAGTGTCATGACCGCACCCATCCAGTCAAACACTTGCAGCGTAATGTAGATATAAGCTGAGAGTGTGATGACTGCAATAAGACCAGGTAATCGGTAATAAAACAGCATGAATAAGAAGATAAATGCGATTCCTACAATTCCTGCGAACACTGTTTCGTTCAGTGCTTGTTCACCAAACTGTGCACTTACAGATGTGGAATATTTTTCTGTTAATTTTACTGGCAATGCACCAGCATTTAAAATACTTGCAAGGTCTTTTGCCTCTTGGACAGTAAATTTCCCTTCAATTTGTACGTCACTGCTGTTAATCTCTTGATTCACATTTGGTGCAGATACATACTTGTGGTTTGATTTTGAGACTTCTTTTTTGAAGGAATCTCCTTTGTCGTAATCAAGCCAAATGACAAGCTGATTATTTGGTGCCATCGCTGCTACTTTTCTTGTGACGTCACCAAATTTTTTCGCATCTTTTAGTTTAACCGTCACAATTGGCTCATTCGTTTGACTGAATGTTTGTTTTGCACTGTTTTCGACTAGGTCAGCCCCGTTAAGGAGTTCTTTATCATTCGTATCTCTGAAGGATAGCTGCGCTTCAGTGGAAAGAATTTCCCTTGCTCTGTTTTGATCTTTTACCCCCGCAAGCTGCACGCGGATACGGTTGTTGCCTTCAATCGAGATGTTCGGCTCACTTACACCAAGCACGTTCGCTCTTCGGTTAAGAGCCTCCACAGTACTAACGAGAACACTATTTGTGATCTTGTCCTCTTTTTTCACTGGATGTACTTCATACAGGACTTCAAATCCACCCTGTAAATCCAGCCCTAGCGTCATATCTTTCGCAACAGGCTTTGTCAGTAAGCCCACGCCAGTTCCGATTAACAGAACCACTAAGAAAAACGCAAGAATGCGCCCTTTTTTCATTATGTATTTCCTCCTTAAACACCTAAATCCATTAAGATGGCTTATTTCAACAGTTCATCAAGCATATTCTTGCCATCTTCACTGTCCAAAAAAGCAGACGTTTTAAACGACTGAACGGTTGCATAGTTCATAAATTCGCCTATTTTCACAGATAAAATATCTGCAACCATTTCATGAATCGGATACTCTTGTTTTTTCTTCCACTTCTTATTCTCTAAGTATGACCATAATTCCTCTAAATCTACATCTTTATAGCCCAAAACGATGAATTCTTCAAGCTTACTGAACAGAAAAGGCTTTAAATGGTCTTTGTAAATAGCAGCTGGGTGTTGTGTCATTGCGTAGCTCCCCCTTTTCAGTTTTTTATCGAGAGACTTGTCATGCTTGGACGATATACACGCATATCTTATTGTATATGATTCTATGTCGTTTGAGAAGGCAGGTGATCTGTGATTTGACGAAGCAAACGTTTTTAAAGGGGACCATTATTTTAATTTTAGCAGGTTTTATCACGAGAATATTGGGTTTTGTCAATCGAATTGTCATTGCGAGGTTCATTGGCGAAGAAGGGGTCGGGCTTTATATGATGGCTGCACCAACCTTTTTTCTCGCCGTGACGCTCACACAATTCGGACTGCCTGTCGCCATTAGTAAGCTTGTCGCAGAAGCAGAAGCCAGGGGTGACAAACAGAAAACAAAACGTATTCTGGTCATGTCCCTTGCGATAACAGGAACACTCAGTCTGATTTTCACGCCGCTCTTTTTATGGTTTGCGCCCATCATGGCAGAAAATATGCTGACAGACCCTAGAACGGTCTATCCACTGCTGGCTATTACACCTGTCGTACCAGTCATCGCCATTTCCAGTGTGTTAAGAGGCTATTTCCAGGGCAGACAGCAAATGAGTCCGCTTGCGATGTCTCAAGTTCTGGAGCAGGTCGCAAGAATTTCTCTAGTGGCGGTATGTACAACGGCTTTCCTTCCTTACGGGATTGAATTTGCGGCAGCAGGTGCGATGGTGTCATCTGTGATTGGAGAGATGATTTCCCTTGCTTACTTACTGATCGCCTTTCGCTATAAAAAGACCATTCGTATTCGAAAACGATTTTTTAAAGCGATTCATGACGGGAAGGACACATTTAAACAGCTGATGAGCATTGCCCTGCCAACAACAGGCAGCCGTTTTATCGGGAATATTTCGTGGTTTTTAGAGCCGATCGTTGTCGCGCAAAGTCTTGCTATTGCTGGTTATGCGGCTGTAGAGGCGACAAGACAGTACGGGGAGTTGACCGGGCTTGCTCTGACCCTTTTGACACTGCCTAGTTTTATTACGTATTCACTCTCCACTGCATTAGTTCCGGCGATCAGTGAAGGAATGGAGCAGAACAAACGTAAAACGGTCGAATACCGCCTGAAGCAGGCGATGCGCCTATGTTTACTCAGCGGAGGCATTTCATGTATTATTCTTTTCGTTTACGCCGAAGATTTAACGCTCTTTATGTATGGTTCATCGCACGCGGCCATTTATGTGAAATTCATGGCGCCATTTTTCCTTCTATATTATTTTCAGGGGCCCCTTCAAGCCGTGCTTCAAGCACTCAATTTAGCTGGTGCGGCGATGACCAACAGCCTGATTGGCGCTATTGTAAAAACAGGGATGATTTTTGTTCTTGCTTCACAGCCAGGCTTTGGCATTATGGGCGCTGCACTTGCGATATTAATCGGTATCATCCTTGTCACACTGCTCCATGCGGCAACTGTTGGAAAGGTGCTGCCTATTCATTTACCATTAAAGGAATATGGACTATGCGTCCTTGTGATTATCGGTACAGGTGCTGTCAGCCTTTGGCTGAAATCTCAAGTAAATGGACTCTTTTCTGCTCCTATTGAACTTGTGACGCTCATTTTTGTTACGTGCACGCTGTATGTCATTCTATTAATCTGCCTAGGTCTAGTGAAACGAGAAGAGCTGCGCCGCATCCCGTTCATTGGGAAGCTGTTTTAGCTCATCTCTTTTTGATCACTTCATCTTTCAAATCAATATAAAATGTTTTTTGATTAAAGCTGCAGTAAGAGATTTGTTCGATATCATGATAGCCTCTTTTAGCAAGCTCATCTTTCAGCCACTGTTCATTTTGATTGATTTGCTTTAGGTGGTCATGCTGCACCACACCATCCGCAACAAGTGGAAGCTCAAGCGCTGCATGTTTGCGCTTGTTTTCTTTTTCGACGACGGCGAGCTTTCCAGACGGCTCTAAAATGGCGTAAGAGACATCCTGAATGCTGTCGATGTTATTTTCTCTTAATTGAATGAGCAGGTCATCAAAATTGTATCGCTGTTTTCTCATTGCACCTTCGTCTATTTTCCCATTGATGATAAGCAGGGCCGGTTTTCCGTCAAGAAAGCGCCGGACACCTTGAAATTTTAATGAGAGGTAGGCAAGTGTGATTTGAATGAAGGTTAACAGCAGGATTGGCCATACCGTATGTAACATGTTATCCTCTACTTCTTCTATGGCGAGAACCGCAATTTCTGCGATCATCATAAAAATGACTAGATCTAAAATGCTCAGCTCGCCAATTTCCCTTTTGCCCATTAAGCGAAATATAAACCAAATAAGAAAATATAAGATGATGGTTCTCATGGAAATGATCAAGATGTCCTGCATGTGATGTAAACCCTCCTTCTCCAACATAGCTTGTGTCAAAACACTTTATTTATGTAGAAAAGAAACGTCTGAAACATGTCTATTTTTTCTTCACTGTGAATACATTTTAGTAAAAGACAAGCTTCGTTCAATTGGAGAGGAGACGAATCTACATGCAGGAAACGAAACAAATTGGAAAAGGCATTTTATCCGGCTTAATTGCCATTTTTATCGTGATGGTTGTCACCAGTTTACTTGTGTCGCTCATGCTTACATTCACAAGTATGCAGGAATCATCATTTAAATGGATGATTATGATTTTGTCCTTTGCTGCCCTTTTATTAGGAGGCATCATTTCTGGCGGGAAAGCAAAGGAGCGCGGCTGGCTGATTGGTGCGGTCACATCTATCATTTTTTCTCTCACTGTATTTTTATTTCAATATTTGGGGTTTGGAAAAACGTTTTCACCAGAGCAGTTTATCTATCATGGAGCATTTTTAGGCATTTGTATGCTGGGGGGAATGATTGGCGTCAATCTTCGAGGCAAATAAAAAAAGAGCGGTCATATCGCTCTTTTTTTATGGCTATGTATCAGAGGATTAGCCTTTGTCAGCTAATTCTCTAATAGCACGACGATCGAAAGTTAAACGGTTGTTTTCGCTTGTTTTGATGACCACTTTTGATTCATCAATTGAGTCGATTTCACCGTGTAAACCACCGATTGTGACGATTTTATCGCCTTTTGATAAAGATTGCTGCATCTGACGCACAGCTTTCTGTTGCTTTTGCTGTGGACGGATTAACAAGAAGTAAAGCACAGCAAACATGACAACAATCATAATGATTGAACCCATACCACCATCCATTCTATTTCACCCCTTTCTAAAGCATTGTAAAGCCTTTCGTTTATGCGTTAAAAGTTTTTCGCATTCGGTTTGTTAAAGCCGTAACGCTCAAAAAACTCTTCTTTAAAATCACCTAAACGATCCTCACGGATAGCTTCTCTCACTTGCTCCATTAATTTTAACAGAAAATGAAGATTATGATAAGTTGTTAATCGAATTCCGAACGTTTCATTTGTTCGAATTAAATGTCTAATATAGGCGCGTGTATAGTTTTTACATGTATAGCAGTCGCAGTTTTCATCGATTGGTCTAAAGTCACGCTCATATTTTGCATTTTTCACAACAAGACGGCCTTCACTTGTCATTAAGGTACCGTTTCTTGCAATTCGCGTCGGCAGTACGCAATCAAACATATCTACACCGCGAATGGCGCCGTCAATTAAGGAATCTGGTGAGCCGACACCCATTAAGTACCTCGGTTTGTCTGCTGGTAAGAATGGTGTTGTAAATTCAAGTACACGATTCATCACATCTTTTGGTTCCCCTACAGATAAGCCTCCGATGGCGTAGCCTGGGAAATCAAGTGAAACAAGGTCTTTTGCACTTTGTTTTCGAAGCTCTTCGTATTCTCCGCCTTGGACAATTCCAAACAGCCCTTGATCTTCAGGACGCTGGTGCGCTGTTAGACAGCGCTCTGCCCACCTGCTTGTCCGCTCCACAGAACGTTTCATGTAATCGTACTCTGCAGGATACGGCGGGCATTCATCAAATGCCATCATAATATCAGAGCCAAGTGCATTTTGGATGTCCATCGCTTTTTCAGGAGATAGGAACAGCTTGTCTCCGTTTAAATGATTACGGAAGTGAACGCCTTCTTCTTCAATTTTTCTAAATTCACTCAATGAAAAAACTTGGAATCCGCCTGAATCAGTTAGAATGGCTCGATCCCAGTTCATAAATTTGTGCAGACCGCCTGCTTCTTTTACGATATCGTGACCTGGACGGAGCCATAAGTGGTACGTATTGCTTAAGATGATGCCTGCATCCATTGCCTTTAATTCTTCAGGCGCCATTGTCTTGACTGTAGCCAGTGTACCTACTGGCATAAATACAGGTGTTTCAAAGGAGCCGTGCGGTGTATGAACGCGGCCAAGACGTGCACCTGTTTGTTTGCATGATTTAATGAACTCATAACGTATCGGTGATTGCGACAAAAATGAGCCCTCCTGTCTTCGTTGTATAATGTTATTGAATCAGCATGGCATCGCCAAAGCTGAAGAATCGGTATTCCTCTTTCACAGCCTCATTGTACGCTTTTAGTACGTGCTCTCGTCCAGCTAATGCGCTGACAAGCATAATTAACGAGGATTTTGGCAGATGGAAATTCGTGATCATGCCATCAATTGCCTTGAATGTGTAGCCAGGGTAAATAAAGATCGACGTCCAGCCGCTTGAGGCTTTGAACGCACCATCATGTGCACTTGCAATGGTTTCAAGCGTTCTTGTCGACGTTGTGCCGACTGAAATAATCCGTCCGCCTTCATTGCGAACGCGATTAAGCGCATCAGCTGTTTCTTCATTCATTTCATAAAACTCTGCGTGCATTTCGTGTTCTTCAATACGTTCTGCACTTACCGGACGAAACGTGCCAAGCCCTACGTGCAGCGTAATGAAAGCAATGTGTACACCTTTCGCTTTCAGCGCATCCAGCAGCTCGGTTGTAAAGTGGAGACCGGCAGTTGGCGCAGCAGCGGAGCCAACCTCTTTTGAATAAACGGTTTGATAGCGTTCACGGTCGTCAAGCTGCTCTTTAATATATGGAGGCAGCGGCATTTCACCAAGGGATTCAAGCACTTCATAAAAAATGCCTGTATATTGAAACTCGACTTTTCTTCCGCCATGTTCCATTTCCTCTGTACATACAGCTTGGAGCCGTCCATCACCAAACGTGATAACCGTCCCTTTTTTCACCCGTTTGGCTGGTTTGACAAGTGTTTCCCATTTGTCTCCTTCTTCTTGTTTCAATAGAAGAAGTTCAACTTTGGCACCTGTATCCTCTTTCATCCCAAACAGACGTGCAGGCAGAACGCGCGTGTTGTTTAGAACGAGACAATCACCCTTTTGAAAATAATCGATGATTTGTGAGAATGTATCATGTGTAATCGCACCCGTTTGTTTGTTTAAGACCATCAGTCTTGATGCATCTCTTTTTTCAAGCGGCACTTGTGCAATTAATCTTTCTGGTAAATCAAAATCAAATAGTTCTAGCTTCATTTCCTTCACCTATTCTGTAGTTAACTAGTTAACGTTATTTCATCCGTCCAAAGATATTCAGTAATATGGTCAGTACGATACTAATGACAATGCATGTAATGACAGGAAAAAAGAACGTTACATTCCCTTTTTTCACAAAAATATCACCTGGAAGCTTACCAACCAATTGAAACACTAATCCTGCGGCAAAAAGGACACCACCTAAAATCATTAATATTTTAGGGAATTCAGTCACGAATCGGAACCTCCATTTGAAAATGTTCATACGCTTCTCTTGTGACGACCCGTCCTCTTGGCGTTCTTTGCAGGAAACCAATTTGCAGTAAGTACGGTTCGTACACATCTTCAATCGTATGTGATTCTTCTCCAATTGTCGCTGAGATCGTATCAAGCCCAACAGGACCGCCTCTAAATTTTTCGATCATACTTAAAAGGAGCTTATGGTCTATATGATCGAGGCCTAGCCTGTCGACTTGAAGACGCTCAAGGGCATCTTCCGCAATGTCCTGCGTAATGGCATGGTTCCCAAGCACCTGCGCAAAATCTCTTACTCTTCTGAGCAAACGATTGGCAACCCTCGGTGTTCCCCGGGAACGTCTCGCAATCTCTTCGGCAGAGCGAATGTCGATCCCAATCTCAAACAGCTCGGCTGTTCTTGCCACAATGTGAGCCAAATCTCTTTGCTCATAGTATTCCAATCTTGCATGTACCCCAAACCTATCACGAAGCGGCGCTGTTAACAGCCCGACACGAGTCGTTGCACCTACAAGCGTAAATGGCGGTAAATCAAGCCGTACAGAGCGTGCTGTATCTCCTTTTCCAATAACAATATCTAAACAAAAATCCTCCATTGCCGGGTACAGCACTTCTTCTATTGAGCGCTGCAAGCGGTGAATTTCATCAATAAACAATACATCACCTGGCTCAAGAGATGTTAAGATGGCCGCCAAATCACCAGGACGCTCAATCGCTGGTCCTGACGTTGTACGCAGCTGAACATTCATTTCATTGGCAATGATCGACGCAAGCGTTGTTTTCCCAAGTCCAGGAGGCCCATATAAAAGGACGTGATCAAGCGTTTCCTGCCGCATGCGGGCAGCTTCAATAAATACGCTGAGGTTATCCTTTACTTTTTGCTGACCGATATATTGGCTAAGTGTCTGTGGCCGCAGACTTTGCTCAATGGCTGATTCATGGTTGTCTGCTTCAGTTGAGACGAGCCGTTCATCCATGAGACATCACCCTATTTCAACATTTTTTGTAATGCTTTTTTCACATATTGATCGGTTGTAAGATTCTTTTCTTCTTTTAATAATGGAAGAACCTTTTTGATTTCACGATCACCGTATCCAAGGACACTTAAGGCTTCAAGCGCTTCATCTAATGCAGTTTGCTGCGTTTCGACCTGAATGTGGTCCTCGTGATTAAATAAGTTGCCAATCATTTCTGGCACCACATCTGCCAGTTTTCCTTTTAGATCCAGAATGATTTGACGTGCTGTTTTTTTGCCCACACCAGGGAATTTAATCAGGAAGGCTTCATCTTCACGCTCTATCGCTGAAATGACAGCGCCAGGATCACCGGAAGCAAGAATCGCGAGTGCACCCTTTGGCCCAATTCCTGTGACATTTAACAGTTTTGTGAACAGCGCTTTTTCTTCTCGTGTTTGAAAACCGTATAACGAAAAGGCGTCTTCCTTTATGTAATGATACGTATAAATCGTTTCTTGTTTATTTACTCGATAGATAAACGGGTTTGGGGTATAGACTTGATATCCCACTCCGCCGTTTTCAATGACAACATATTGCGGGCACACATAATCAATGGTCCCTTTTACAAACTCTATCACCGTTTTCACCTCTTTGACTGTTCTTCATTGTAACATAAATCGAAGAGAAAACCGCAATAAAAGTTAACATACGTTCGCTCAGTACATTTTTATGATGAAACCACGAAAAACAGCTTGCGGTCTTCACACCAGCAAGCTGTTACACGCTTTAAAACGATATTTCATTTCGATAAGGCTTCATGACTTCAAGCACATGCTCAAATTCATCCTTTGTTCGAAAAGGAATGCCTTGCTCAAGCTGCTTTTCCACATGGCTTTCTAAACGGGACGTATCAATTTGAAAAAAGAGATGAATAGGCTCCGCCCAGCCGTCAGGCCTTCCATGAAACGTAGAAATCACACCGTCCTCTGATAATCCGATATATCCATTTGCTTTACTTAATGGAGAAATATCATCAATTTGCTTTCTAAAAAGGGCAAAATCCTCTTTTTGTTCTACCAGCGTCCAGCCTTTATACTGCGCCCAGAATGTGTCTTTATCTTCTAATGATGCCCGGTGTCTTTCAATACTCACATCGCCGTCTAGATAGACTTTTTCAAGCTGGACGGTAATAGAGTTTGACTGCTTTTGCAAGTGTTCTTTTCCTTCCATATCCGCAGCGAAAAAAAGCACACTTGTCATGATAAGTCCTGTAACGAAACATTTCATCTTCACTTTCACTATTTACACCTCTTTAGAACATGAGATCGATGCATGACATATGTAGTTTGACCCATTTTTCTAAACATTAACCAAATCGATGATTCAAATGTATGTTAAGAGTCTTTCGTTGTATCCTTCATTCGTAAATGTTATGTTTTATACAATCCATTGCTTTATCGAATGACACGGTTTTTTCATCATTCGTTTTTCAGCCGCATAAACTGAAACCAAAGAAGGTGAAGTCAATGTCAGATGTCAAAAGATTAGCCGAATCGAT
This sequence comes from Bacillus sp. FSL M7-0791, assembly GCF_038627085.1. Classification (NCBI taxonomy): domain Bacteria; kingdom Bacillati; phylum Bacillota; class Bacilli; order Caryophanales; family Bacillaceae; genus Bacillus; species Bacillus sp. FSL M7-0791. The sequence continues at coordinate 2,405,481 of NZ_CP152022.1, forward strand.
TCAGTATCATGAAGAGAAACGTTTTCATAAGCTTTCCTATAAACCGGCAGAGCTTGAACTGTGCGGCAAAGGAAGAAGTGCCTATGTCTTTTTATACAAAAAAGACGGCAAGAAAATGGCACTAAAAGTCTTTTTCCCTTCTTATCAGCATATTGCCCGCAAAGAGGCTGCCATTTACGAAAAACTTTCTGGTTCGTCTTACTACCCTGAGATTTATGAGTCTGGGGATCAGTATATTTTAATGGAATATATTAAAGGCTACACATTCTATGAATGCCTTACAAAAGGAATTCCTATTAAAAAACAAATGATTGAACAAGTCGATGATGCGCTGGAGGAAGCGCGTGAGAAAGGATTGAATCCTTCTGATATTCATCTGCGCAATCTGATCTTAACAAAAGAAGGGCGGATCAGGGTCATTGACGTTGCCAGGTTCACGCAAACGAAAGCATGTCATCAATGGGATGATTTAAAAGCCGCTTATGCCTATTACCAAAAACCTTTTTTCCCTAAAAAAGCACCGCGTCTGTGGCTTGAAGTCATTGCTTATTTGTATAAAAAGAACTGGCTGTCCCGCGGGCAGCTTAATAATCGAAATGATTTTTCTGCATAACGAAAGCCGCTCTATCTGAGCGGCTTTCTGCGTTATTCTGTTTCTACATGGATACTATTGACGTTTAATAGGTTAATGATTTCATTATTCAGCTTAAACCAATGATTGGCTTCTTCAATTTTTTTATACACATCATAGGTAGCTGGACGTTTGAGCTCGAAATCAAGCACTTCCCCATTGTTCATATGAAATGTTACCTTAAATACTTTCATCATAAGATCACCTTCCACTCTTCTTGTTCGCTGGTCAAATAGATCAGCTCTTTTCATTCATTCTCTATTGAACTCGTTTCCCCTCCTTGTTTCCATTCAAACCCAAGAAGTTTAAATTTTGTTTAAATTCATACAAAACATCTATCTCTCAAATCTGCAAAGAAGTATATTGGTTAAAAAGGAGGCTGCCCTTGATGAAGCAGAAAAAGAAACGAACATCTCCAGAAAGAAAAACAGTCTTTTTTCATTTAACAGATGCCCTCATTCCGAGTGTGGACATGATGGCATATGCAGCAAAGGCATTTTTTCACCTTTTAAGAAAAGCCTTCTCAGCCGTTTGATAAAACCCCGCACAGCATCGTGCGAGGTTCTTTTTTTAGGGCTGATAAATTTGACTTCCCTGGCTGACAAACTCCTTCGCCTTCTTTTCCATCTCTCTTTTCACTTCTTCAGATTGATTGCGGATATCATGAGAAATTTTCATACTGCAAAACTTCGGTCCGCACATCGAGCAAAAGTGAGCGGTCTTAGCGCCTTCGGCAGGCAATGTTTCATCATGGAACGCCAAGGCTCTTTCAGGATCAAGTGACAGGTTAAATTGGTCCCGCCACCTAAATTCAAATCTCGCTTTCGATAAAGCATCATCGCGCTTTTGAGCCGCAGGATGTCCTTTTGCTAGATCAGCCGCATGTGCGGCAATTTTATAGGCGATCACGCCTTCTCTCACATCTTCTTTATTCGGCAGACCTAAATGCTCTTTTGGCGTTACATAGCATAGCATGGCTGTTCCGTACCAGCCGATCATGGCCGCACCGATGGCGGATGTAATGTGATCATACCCCGGCGCAATATCTGTTGTAAGAGGCCCTAATGTATAAAATGGGGCTTCCTTGCAAATGTCCATTTGCTTGTCCACATTCTCTTTAATTTTATCCATTGGCACATGACCGGGCCCTTCAATCATCACCTGCACATCATGTTTCCAAGCGATCTCTGTTAACTCACCTAACGTTTCCAGCTCTGCAAACTGCGCCTCATCATTGGCATCAGCAATCGAACCTGGTCTAAGTCCATCTCCAAGAGAAAAGGCGATATCATACGTTTTCATAATTTCACAAATGTCTTCAAAGTGTGTGTAAAGGAAATTCTCTTGATGATGAGCAAGACACCATCTTGCCATAATCGCACCGCCTCTTGAAACAATTCCGGTTACCCGATCGACTGTCAGCGGAATATATCTTAATAGCACGCCCGCATGAATCGTGAAATAGTCTACACCTTGCTCTGCTTGTTCAATTAATGTGTCTCTATACACTTCCCACGTCAAATCTTCTGCGACTCCATTCACTTTTTCAAGGGCCTGATAGATAGGAACGGTTCCTACTGGGACTGGGCAATTCCGAATGATCCATTCTCTCGTTGTATGAATATCCTTTCCAGTAGACAGATCCATCATTGTGTCTGCCCCCCATCTGATTGCCCACGTCATCTTTTCTACCTCTTCATTAATGGATGATGTTACAGCTGAATTGCCAATATTCGCATTGATTTTGACATGAAAATTCCTTCCGATAATCATTGGTTCACTTTCTGGATGGTTAATATTCGAAGGAATGACGGCTCTTCCGCTCGCTACTTCCTCTCTAACGAACTCAGGGCTTAGCTCTTCTCTTATTGCGATAAACTCCATTTCAGGCGTAATGATGCCTTTTTTGGCATAATGCATTTGCGTCACGCACGCTCCTTGTTTCGCGCGGAGCGGCTTATGATGAAAATCAGTTTGGACAGAATGGAAGGACTCCTTCTCCCTTGACCGATATCCGTTATCTTCCGGTTTTACATGACGCCCTTCATAGCTTTCTGTATCTCCTCTTTCTTCTATCCATGCTGCTCTAAGACGCTTTAATCCTTTTGTGACGTCAATATGAACGTTCTCATCAGTGTACGGTCCACTCGTATCGTATACACGGACTGGTTCATTTTTTATGTCGCCCGCCTCTGTCACAGTATGTGAGAGTGCAATCTCTCTTTTCGGCACTAAGATATCGGGCCTTGATCCTTTCTCATACACCTTTCGGCTGCCGTCAAAGCTGGATAATAATGATTGGTTGGATGGGACACTTTTCTTTTCCTTCATTTGCTGTTCTCTCCTTTTCTTCTTGTCACCGGACAGGATGGAATCAGCACCAGCAAAAAACCAGGCTCTATTTAAAGAACCTGGTTTCGTCGTCAGAAATAACATGCATATCATTGATAGGATACATGCATCATCTTTAACTTCCCCACGCTGGTACGAGCCAGATCAGGTCCAAAGGGTTAAGAAGTTTATGCTTCTCTCTCAGCCCATTTACGGGCACCCCTAGTCACTTTTATTGATTTCCACATCAGTGTAGCATAGAGACATCATGAAGAAAAGAAGATTCAGGAAAATAGTTCCTTTCCCCTACAAGCGTTATGGATCATGTTGATATACAGTCTTCTATACATCATCTATCTCTATCATTTCAATAAAATCTGAAATAAACATTGATCCTTTTCTCCTATTATGTATAATTAATCTAAACGGAGAATTTTTATACAATTTATTCAAAGGAAGTTCTAGTCGATTGCAAACATTTCTCACATTTATCGTCGTAGGATTCTCAATTGCTCTGCCTGTTGGAGCAATCACGGTTGAAATGACAAAACAGGGACTCAAAAACGGATTCTTTCATGGTTTAACTGTCGGAGCAGGCGGTATGACCATAGACTTATTACTTATTATGGCTTTATATGCTGGATTTGCTCAGTTTTTATCTTTGCCGTTTGTTCAAATCCCGCTCTGGCTGATCGGAGCTGTATTTTTAATGATTCTCGCATACGATTCCATTAAAAATGCGGATCAAGATATCCATTTAGCAGGAGAAAAGGTCAATAAATCATTCGCAAAAACATATCGAAACGGCTTGCTCGTGGCGGTATCTCCTGGAAATCTTGTGTTCTGGGTTTCTGTTTTTGGTGCTGTACTTGCGGATGCGTATACAAAAACAGATTCATCTGAATTTATGCTGGCTGCCGGCGGTATTTTGGCAGGGATTCTCCTTCATGACATCGGTCTTCTCACACTTGTATCCTTAACAAGAAAAGTGATGAATCGAACGATGATCAAGTGGACATCCATTATTGCTGGTATTTTATTACTAGGGTTTGGCTGTTATTTCTTTTACGAATTTTATATAGGCATCAAGGTTTATTTTTAAGAAAAGGCTAAAGTTCGTAATGAACTTTAGCCTTTTTGTGTCAAACTATCGGGTCATGCCTGTTTGGCCTGTTTCAAATTGCGTTCTTCTCATGTCTCTAAAGCGTGTGAACGCACCTTCATCTTTTATGACTTGGACTGCTCTTCCATCCGCATAACGAGTCGCTGCTTCTTCTACTTGTGATACGCCTTCTGACGTCAGGCGGCCATCTGATTTAATGGCAATATACACATTCTCATCCGTCACCATGACTTGAGAGTCTGCCACGTGATTCATTTTATTGATGCGGTTGGCAATTTTTCTTGAACGCTGGATGTTCTCTTGTTTATCGTAGCCTGAGAACGACATTTGGTTATGATAGTTCATATCTCCATGACTGTAGCGTCCATCTCCACCTGTGAGAGGCATTCGATCATCAGCTTGAGGACGTGTACGGTAATCAACATTTGTTGTATTTCTCCCGTTCATTCCCTCCATGAGTTCAGAAACTGGTCCTTGATGATCTTGGTTGTTGTCTTCCGCTCGTTGATTCGAATGATAACCAACCGGCTGGCCTGATTGATTATGACGTGTATCGACACCTGCGTTATTATTTGCACCACATGCCGTTAAACCAATAGGAAGAAGCACTAATGCGATTGTTTTTTGCCATTTTTGTCTCAAACGAAAAACCCCCTGTACAAATTCAATCTCATGAGCGCGAAACAGGCTCTGTTTTAGCATGTACAGTTAGGAAAAAAATCAAGCTGTCAGTTATAAACAAAAAAAGGAACGATTGAGATCGTTCCTTCTGATTGGTGACAAATGGCTAAAATGTTTTTGATTTTAGCCATTTGTCTTCTTTTCAGCGTAATAGAAAACCTTTGCAGTCTAGGAAGGGCGAGCACCGGAACGGAGCGAATTTGACATTCGTGAGTACCGGCGCGCAGACCTGACACCGAATGCGAGGGTTTGTCTACACGCTGAAAGGAACGATTGAGATCGTTCCTTCTGTCATTAATCTTCTTCTTCTTCCTCCGGCCTTGCAAAAACGGATTGACCTGGATATGGCTGCATGTAAGGCTGAGCTGGATAAGCCCCCATTTGGCCATAAGGAACAGGATTCGGATAATGTCCTGGCCAAGGCTGATGATGCTTCATGCCATCATCGCATCCGCAATCTTCCTTGCCATATGCTGCATTTGAAACGTTTGGAAAAAAGCCTTGATTTGCGTTGGCATTTGCATTGGCGTTTGGATGCGTATGGTGATGCCAGTGATGTTCGTCGTTTGCATGGTGCTCATGATTTTCTCCGTAGTAAGCAGGCGCTTGATACGCAGGATAATAAGGATGAGCCGGGTATGGATATGGCATCATATGATGGTGATAATATGGATGGATAGGATAACATAAGCCTGATCCCGGTAAAATTGGCGATGCCGGCACCATTTGCTGCGGATATGGATACATCGCCGGCATGTAATGACCATGACCATAACCAAAATAAGGATCATATGGTTCATGATGATGATGTTGGTGATGATGCTCGTTATTTTCAGCCACTCCCCCTACCGCTGCCCCTCCCACATTTGGCATTTGCGGGAAGTTAGGAAGGTTCGGATAATTGCCATGCTCCATGTCTTTTCCCTCCTCTTTTTGATGCGGAATATGAATAAACGGATCATACCCCTTTGCCACTTCATCTTTTAGATGACCTTTATTTTCATGATGAAAATGGTCCTTGTGATCTTTATGTTCCTTATTTTCATGATGGACATGACCCTTGTTATCTTTGTGGTCTTTATTTTCATGATGAAAATGATCCTTGTGATCCTTTTTGTCATGAACATGATCTTTCTTCTCATGAACGTGATCTTTTTTCTCGTGATGATCTTTTTTGGGAGGAGGTGTGAATGGCTGGTAGAGATTGGTCTGATAATAGTTCACATCCACTTGCGGAAAAACTGGCTGCTCGATTTTTGGCACTGGCGGTACATATGGTACCGGTTCATTTGGCTTTTCCTTCGGTTTCGTATCTTGCACTTGCACGACATCTTTTGGCTTTTCTTTCACATACGGATGTTCTTTCGTTTTTGGCATTTCTTTTGCTTTGTGATGATCTGTTTTTACAGGAACACCACTAGATGGAATTTTAATCTTCATACCCGGCATGATTAAATCAGGATTACTGAGCTGTGAATTTAGTTTTTTCAATTCTTGAAAGTCGACTCCGTATTTCTTTGAAATTTTCCAAAGGGAGTCTCCTTTTTGCACAATATGAATTTTCAACGTTTTCCCCTCCTATGCAAAACGTGAACGTAACGGTTATGTCAGAAGTACAATATGTTTCAACATAAATTTATGCCTATTTACAAGCCGATATGATAAAAACTTGTTTTCTGATAGGAGGGGCTGATTCATTATTTAATGGCGAGCATTTTCTCAAGTGCAAGCAAAGCGTCTTTCGTGATGTCTTCATTGACCTGTATCAACCCGGCCGGCTGACCCTTCTCAATGCTTTCCAGTGACCATAGCAAATGAGGCAGATCAATCCGGTTCATAGTCAAACATGGACACATATCTGGGTTAAGGGATTCAATTTGTTTATCTGGGTGCTGCGCTATGATCCGTTTGACTAAATTCATCTCTGTTCCAATCGCCCATTTGCTTCCTGCTGGCGCCTGTTTGATCGTATCAATAATAAATTTCGTTGAACCTGCTAGGTCAGAAGCCCTTACGACCTCATGCGTGCATTCAGGATGAACAAGAATTTGAATGTCACGATCTTTTTTTCTCATTTCTTCTATATTCCGAACGGTAAACTTCTCATGTACAGAGCAATGGCCTTTCCATAAAATCATCTTGATCCGGGAAAGCGGCTGATCGGTGATAAGCTTTTCTTCTATCTGATCCCAGACAGCCATTTCTTCTAGCGGAATACCTAAATCAAAAGCCGTATTACGCCCTAGGTGCTGATCAGGGAGAAATAGAATCCGCTCTTTTTGTGTCAGCGCCCACTCAAGTACTTTTTTAGCATTTGATGAAGTCACTGTTGCCCCGCCATGTTTGCCGACAAATGCTTTAATGTCTGCTGTTGAATTGACATACGTAAGCGGAAGTATTGTATCCCCAAACAAATCAGTGAGCTGCTCCCATGCTCTGTCTGTTTGTTTCATATTTGCCATATCTGCCATTGAACAACCTGCCCTCATATCTGGCAATACAACGCTCTGATTCTTGTTTGACAGCATATCTGCCGTTTCTGCCATAAAATGAACACCGCAGAATACAATGTATTCAGCCTCATGATTGTCAGCCGCTATTTGTGCCAGCTGCAATGAATCTCCTGTTGCATCTGCAAATTCAATGACCTCATCCTTTTGATAATGGTGGCCTGGTATAAAAAGCTTTGAACCAAAAGCCCGCTTAATGTCTAACACTCGCTGCTTCATCTCATCATCAGAGCGGTGTTTATATTCATCTGGCATCATGACTGCATGTTGATTGGCTAATACATTAAGCATGGACATGAGTTGTTCCCCCTTTATGACTGAATTCCATATTCATACTAAAATCAAATGCTGGAGCAGAATGTGTCAGAAAGCCAAGTGAAATAAGGTCGACTCCTGTGCCCCTGTAGCTTGGCAATGTCTCTAGCGTGATGCCTCCTGAAGCCTCTGTCAGAATGGACTCTGGCGTCATTTGTTTAAAACGTTTTACTTCGTCTGGAGAGCAGTTATCAAACATGATGACATCCGCTTTTGCATCAATGGCTTCTATAAGCTGCGTTTCTGATTCAATTTCCACTTCAATTTTCACCATATGACCGGCATATGCTCTTGCTTTCTCTACAGCTTCACGAATAGAACCGCATGCGGCAATATGATTATCTTTAATCATCACCCCATCCGATAAGCCAAAGCGATGATTCTTTCCACCGCCTGTCTTCACTGCGTATTTCTCTAACATACGCAGGCCGGGTGTCGTTTTTCTCGTATCACAAATCGTAATAGACGGGTCGCCTAATCGCTGCACCGCCTCATGTGTTAAGGTGGCGATACCTGTCATTCGCTGCAAAAGATTTAAAATGACCCTCTCTCCCTTTAATAAGTCGTTGACTGGGCCCTTTATTTTCGCCAGTACAGCGCCTGAATGAATCCAATCACCTTCTTGAAAATACAGCTCCGTTTGAATCTGTTCATTCAACAGGCGGTACCCTAGATCAATCACTTGTGATCCTGCCAATACACCAGATTGTTTCGCAATGATAAAAGCTGTTCCCTTCTTGTCCCCAAAGATAGCATCTGCTGATACATCTCCAAAGCCAATATCTTCTGTGAAAAAATGAGTAAGCATTTGTTTTAACTGTAAACGTTCCATTTGGCACCGATCCTTTCATTTTTCATGATATGAATGTGACCTTTTTCATGAACAATCTGCCTGCCCCGCCACAACGCATCGCTCCGCTCTGGATAATCCATTCGATAATGGCCGCCTCTGCTTTCTGTACGGAGTAATGCAGATTTGGCAAGGCAAACCGCTAATGCCCATTGATTGCTTAATTCGATCTGTTCATTTGTGATATCCTTCACATTAATTTGCTGAAAATTGACACGCTGTAACGAATGAAGCAAGGTCTGCAAGCCTTTTTCATCTCTCACAATGGCCGCAAATGTAGTCATCCATTGTCTCAGCTGAGTTGTTGAAATCATTGGAACCATCCATATTTCTTGAATTGAAAAAGGTGGACTTGTTTCTTTCTGTTTAGGCAGTTGTTCAATTCTCTGTGCCGCTTTGCTGCCTAACACGAGACCTTCCAGAAGAGAATTACTCGCCAATCGATTCGCACCGTGTAAGCCAGTACAGGCCGCTTCTCCAATGGCAAATAGCGCTGGAACAGTCGTTTCTCCATATTCATTGACGCTGATGCCGCCCATTAAAAAGTGCATACCAGGGGAAATTGGCAGCCTGCCGCTTTCCATATCGACGCCTGCACGCTGGCACATCTGAGCTATGGCCGGAAAACGAGCTGAAAAATGCGGGATATCATGGATGTTAAGATACAATTGATGACCTAATTGCTGCTCATGAAAAATAGCTCTAGCGACCACATCTCTAGGTGCTAAATCAGCTTGTGGGTGAATACCTTTCATGATCCGCCTGCCTGTTTCATCTTCTAAATAAGCTCCCTCTCCCCGTACTGCCTCTGAAATGAGGCCAACTGCTTTTCCAGCGATTGTTAAAAGAGTTGGATGGAATTGAACAAATTCGAGATCCACTAATTGTGCCCCGGCTCGATAGGCCATCATCAGTCCGTCTCCTGTTATAGAAGGATCATTTGTGTTTGTCTCATATAGGGAGCCGCAGCCGCCAGTTGATAAAACAACGGCATCTGCGGTCATCGTATGTACGTGTCCTGTCTCGTCTTTCCATACAACACCCGTACATGTCCCTTCATGAATCAATAGATCAATGACATGATGATATTCGTATAAGTGAATATGTGAGCCGAGCTGACTTTTCAGAAACTGTACAAGGGTTTTACCTGATTGATCTCCTCCTGCATGCAAGATGCGATGAGTGGTATGTGCTCCCTCTTTGCCTAATTGCGGCTCTCCCGCCTCATCTTGATCAAATGGACAGCCTTCTGCTACGAGCTGCTCCACAAGGTGTTTTCCAAGTCTCACAATTTCTTGTACCGTTCTTTCATCATTGTGATCACAGCCGGCAGCTAGTGTATCTTGCACATGCTGCTCAGCTGAATCATGTGCTGAAAAGGCAGCAGCGATTCCTCCTTGTGCCAGCATGGAATTACTAGATGAACATTGTTTTTTTGTCATCATGATGACCTGGCAGCTTTTCGAAATGGTTTTTGCAAAGGAAAGCGCTGCAATGCCTGACCCCACCACAATAACTTTTTTGATTGATGACACCATCGCCCCTCCTGTCATTTACACCTGTCTTGACACATATCATTACACAACACTAAAATAAATACAAGAAAAAATTTTCACACGGGAGATGGATGGGTTGGTTTATTTAGATTACGCAGCTTCTACACCTGTTTCAGAGGAAGCGCTGCATGTTTTTGAGCAGCTAAGCAAAAATTTCTACGGAAATGCAAGCAGCCTTCATGATGCTGGGGGAAAAGCAAATGACATATTGACTTACAGCAGACAATCACTCGCTGCCATGATCGAGGGTGAACCGGATGGGATCTATTTTACAAGCGGTGGAACTGAATCCAATCTCCTTGCGATTCAATCGATCATCAATGGACTGCCAGCACATCAACAGCATGTCATCACAACTTCAGTTGAGCATCCTTCTGTTCATTATGCAGTTAGCAGCTTAGAGCGTTTTGGCGTAAAAGTCACGATCATTGAACCGAATCAGGATGGAATCATAACAAAGGACATTCTCAAAAAAGCATTATTGCCTGAAACAGGACTAGTATCTATTCAGCATGCTAATTCAGAAACAGGGATTATCCAGCCGCTTGCTGAATTAGCGCCTCTTTTAAAAGAAAGGAACATTCTTTTTCATACAGATGCTGTGCAAACATTTGGAAAGATTCGTGTGTCCATCAAAGAACTTGGAGTCGATGCTGTGTCCATCTCAAGTCATAAAGTGTATGCTCCTAAAGGCGCTGGTGCCGTTTATATGGGTGCTCAGGTTCCTTGGAAACCTTTATATACAGGAGCAGTTCAGGAAAATGGCTTACGTCCAGGGACAGTAAACGTTCCATGTATCGGTGCTTTTGCTGCCGCAAGTGAACAAGCGATGCTTAGGCTGGATGAACAGCAAAAATTAGATAAGCAGCTGCGTGATTATTTTCTTCAGCAGTTAAAAATAAGACAGCTGCCAGTTCGTACGCTTCAGGACAATGACAATCGCCGCACGCTTCCTCATATTATTGGTTGTTTTTTTGAAGGGTTTGAAGGACAATATGTAATGTTAGCATGTAACCGGCATGGGATTTGTCTATCTACTGGAAGCGCATGTGCTTCCGGTTATCACCATCCTTCCCCTGCTGTGAAGGCATTGCGTGTATCAGATCGTGATGCCCTACAATTTATTCGACTATCATTTGGATATCAGTCATCAAAAGATGACATCGATCAGCTTTTGCATACATTTGAGCATTTGCAAAAGGAGAAGAAGGGAGCTTAGGACGTGGAGCAAGAGAGGAAACTCATTGGCGAAGAAAGAAGAAACGCCATTTTAGAGTGGCTGAAAGAAACAGACACACCGCTTACTGGAAGCTTTTTAGCTAAAAAGGCGGCTGTCTCTCGGCAAATCATTGTACAAGATATTTCATTATTAAAAGCAAAAAACGAACCCATTATTGCCACAAGCCAAGGCTATGTGTATATGGCAGCGCAGCATGCGCCAGAAAGAGAAATTGAACAAATCATCGCCTGCAAACATGATCCTGCTCGTACAGAAGAGGAACTGACCTTGATTGTAGACTTTGGAGTGACGGTGAAAGATGTGATCATTGAGCACCCTGTTTATGGTGAACTGACGGCCTCTATTCGCGTCAGCACACGGAAACAAGTCGCTGATTTTGTCCATCATATTTCTAACACCGGCGCGTCCTACTTGTCAGAACTAACAGACGGCGTGCATCTGCATACTCTCACTTCTTACAGCCAAAAGCAGCTTGACCAAGCCATTCAAGCGCTGGATGACGCTGGGTTTTTAATAAAAGACTAAAAAAATAGTGTCCTGCACGGGACACTATTTTTCATTCGTTAATTCATATGTTTGATAGCTGCCAAGCAGCTTGACCTCACAGCCAATCGCTTCTAATTCTTGAATCGCACCAGGGACGAGGACATCATCCAATTCTTTTTCAATGTCAATAATAAATAAATAATGTCCAAGACCTGTTTTTGTCGGACGAGATTCAATTTTTGACAAGTTAAGATTCCGCCAAGAAAAAGCAGACAGCACGCGGTGCAATGCGCCTGATTGGTCATCCTTAGGCAGACTGACCACAATGGTCGTTTTTGGCTTTGATGAGAAACCAGAATTCATTGGGAACGATGCGTTAGGATCTTTATGTAAAATCACAAAGCGTGTATGGTTGTGCGGATAATCATGAATGTCTTTTTTTGCAATCGCCAAACCATACGTTTTTGCGGCAATTTCATTGGCAATAGCCCCGACAGCTTCATCTGGATGCTCACTGATGTATTTTGCTGCATAGCCAGTTGACTCCACTGGCCGATGAGGAATATGAGGGTACTGCTTTTTCAGAAATTGATGACACTGGGCAATCGCGTGAGGATGCGATTGAATGACATCTAACGTCTCCCAGCTCTCCGCTCTTGCTGGGTGGACAAGCAAATGCTGCCGAATTGGTGCTGTCATCTCCCCCACAATGGACAGCGCTTCTTCATGAATTAAATAATCAATCGTTAAGTTCACAGAGCCTTCGAGTGCATTTTCAAGTGGAACGACCGCCAAATCGACTTCGCCTTTTGACACAGCATCCATACATTGCGGAATCGTTGCATAGGCACGCTGCACCGCATCTTTTGGAAAACAAGAGCATACGGCCAAATGAGTAAATGTTGCTTCTGGTCCAAAATAACCTACAGTTAATTGCTTCATCTGCTATGATCTCTCCTTTTACGCCCCAGAACCGAGAATTTCGACTTTTTCGACAAATTCAAGCTTTCTTAATTGATTCATGACGGTGTTGATATCATCTGCCATACCAGCTGTACTAATTGATAAGGTGACATTCGCTCTTCCTTGCAGCGGAATCGTTTGGTGAATGGATAACACATTACAGCCAGAGTCAGCCACAATTTGAAGCAGTCTTGATAAAGCCCCAGACCGATCCTCAAGGTGGAAAAACAATGTGATGATCTGCTCTTTCACCATTGTATAAAATGGAAAAACAGCATCTCGGTATTTATAAAAAGCACTGCGGCTTAAATCCGCTTTTTGAACAGCATCGGCAACTGAATCCGCTTTTTTGCGATCGAGAAGCTTTTTGACTTCAAGCGTTTTTCGCATCGCATCTGGAAGTACATCCTCTCTTACTAAATAGAACGTTTCTTCTTTCACCTGTTTTCTCCCCTTTTAAAAACGGGAGAGCCCATGGTCTGGACCCTCCTTTTGATCAATCAATAAATTCGAATTCAAATTCAAGCAGACGAATGATGTCGCCATCTTTTGCTCCGCGCTCACGCAAGGCATCATCGACACCCATTCCGCGCAGCTGTCTAGAGAATCGTTTAACAGATTCATCTCTTGAGAAGTCTGTCATCTTAAACAGACGCTCAAGTGCTTTACCCGTTAAGACAAATGTGCCATCAGGATCTCTAGAGATCTCAAATGGTGCATCGCCTTCATCAAACCTGTACATCACGCGGTTATCCGACAGCTCCTCTTCATTATAGAGCGGGAATTCCGGTGTTGTTTCAAGCTGATTGGCGATTTCAAATAAGAGCTCACGAAGCCCTTCTCTTGTGATCGCACTAATCGGGAACACTTTATAGTCATCCGTTAATTTTTCTTTAAATGCCTCTAGATTGTCAGCTGCATCTGGCATGTCCATTTTGTTTGCAACAATGATTTGCGGACGCTCTGTCAATCTCATATTGTACTGCTCAAGCTCTTCATTAATCGTCACGTAGTCTTCGTATGGGTCACGCCCTTCAAGTCCAGACATATCAATGACATGGACAATGACACGTGTACGCTCAATATGACGTAAAAATTGATGACCTAAGCCAACGCCTTCGTGCGCTCCTTCGATCAGTCCTGGCAGATCCGCCATAACAAAGCTTCGGTTATCGTCTGTTTCAACAACCCCGAGGTTCGGTACAAGCGTTGTAAAATGATAATCCGCAATTTTTGGTTTCGCAGAAGAGACAATCGAGAGCAGCGTTGACTTCCCGACACTTGGGAAACCAACAAGTCCAACATCTGCAAGTACTTTTAATTCTAAGATGACGTCACGTTCTTTACCTGGCTCACCGTTTTCAGACAGCTGTGGTGCAGGGTTTGCTGGTGTTGCGAAGCGTGAATTCCCACGTCCGCCACGTCCGCCTTTGGCAATTACAGCCCGCTGCCCATGCTCTGTCAAGTCAGCTAGTACTTGTTCCGTCTCTGCATCTGTCACAACCGTACCCGGCGGAACTTTGACAATCATTTCTTCCGCATTTCGGCCATGCTGGTTTTTACTCATTCCGTGCTCGCCGCGGTCAGCCTTGAAATGGCGCTTATAACGAAAGTCCATTAACGTTCTAAGTCCTTCGTCTACTTCAAATACAACATCTGCACCATTTCCGCCGTCGCCGCCTGCTGGGCCGCCCTTTGGTACATATTTTTCACGACGGAACGCCACCATACCGTTTCCGCCGTCACCGCCTTTAACATACACTTTAACCTGATCTACAAACATAACTTCCTCCGTTTCTCTGCATCACATATCTCGTTCTTGCCTCAAACAAAGCTCAATCATGGACTCATGAGGCGTCACATGAAATTGCGTTATACTCATACATGGATAGTTTGCGTCATGAAACGCATTTAACGCATCCAAACTTGTTAATTTTCCTTTGAAATCAAAATATAAGATCACATCATTTTCTTCATGATCTGTTTGGAAAGTGACCGTTAAATGATTTTCAGTTTTTTGGCAAACTGATTGATCGAATATCGAAAACAACTCCTGTGATACCGTTAGCAGCTGCGATTCATATGCTGATAAGTCTCGGGTTTCACCAAGCACTTCATATTCTAAGGTGATAAAATGCGACTCCCAATTAAATGTTAGAAAGTAATAGGCCAATTGGGGAATTTTTAAATTTGAGAGTTTGGATTCATGCTGTGCTTCAATGACCATTTCTTCTATAATTTCAAACACGCGGTCATATTTTTCTAATGTCAAGTTGCCTTTGATCAGCTGTAATTTATTCATCCAGTCGTGTCTTGAACGACTGAGCAGATAGATCAATTCATTTGTTAATGCAACGTGAGTTAATTTTTCATTTTCTTTACTTGGTATCTCTTCCATTATCGCACTCCCAATCGTTTGGTCTCTCTTTTAGGAGTCTTATCATCAATATGTCTCCCTGAATTATAACAGAGAAGACAGCATAGAAAAACACTAGTTATGTGAGGAAAGGTTGTTTTTTCTGATCGTATAGGAGAAAATGAGGCAAAGTCAGCAAACGTTCTTTGATATTTATGGAGTGCATCTTCTTTTATCATCTTCGGTACTGCTTGTAAAAAGTGAAAAAAACTCCAGTCAATGACCGGAGTTTTTAGCAATTATTGTGCCGCAGGATATACGCTCACTTTTTTACGGTCACGACCGAAACGTTCGAATTTAACCGTTCCGTCGATTTTAGCGAAAAGAGTGTCGTCGCCTCCGCGTCCAACGTTTTCACCTGGATAGATTTTCGTTCCACGTTGACGATAAAGGATAGAACCACCAGTTACGAATTGACCATCAGCACGTTTAGCGCCTAAACGTTTAGACTCAGAGTCACGTCCGTTCTTTGTAGAACCTACCCCTTTTTTAGATGCGAAAAATTGAAGATCTAATCTAAGCATGAAGTTCACCTCCTATTTTTTTGTTGATATTCTCACATAATCGTGATAATCTCGTTCAATTGTCTCTAAGGAAACGACCATGCCTTCTAAAAGCAGCTGGGCTTTTTCAAAGGATACTGGATCTGTATCAGCCGGCAGTTCAAAAGAGAAGTAGCCGCCATCTTCACCAATATCAAGCAGTGGGTCCAATCCTGTCAGTGCAATAATTGAATTGACTGAGCCGAAAACAACAGCAGATACACCTGCACAAACGAGATCCTGACCTTTTTCAGCAAACTCGGCATGTCCAGTCATCTGAAAAGACGTAATGCTTTCATCTGCTGAAGACCGAGTAATGGTTGCTTTGATCATATCACTCACACGCCTTAAGCGTTGATTTTTTCGATAACAACTTTAGTGTAAGGTTGACGATGACCTTGTTTCTTGTGGTTGTTTTTCTTCGGTTTGTACTTGAACACAGTAATTTTCTTACCGCGACCTTGTTTTTCAACTTTAGCCGTTACTGTTGCTCCAGCAACTGAAGGGTTACCCACTTTGACAGTGTCTCCGCCGACAAACAATACGTTTTCGAAAGTTACTGTTTCACCTGCTTCAGCAGCTAGTTTTTCAACATAAACAGTTTGACCTTCTTCAACTTTTACTTGTTTACCACCAGTTTCGATAATTGCGTACATCTCTGCACCTCCTAATAAACTCAGACTCGCCGAATACAGGGGGCCATTGGCACTTTACACCTGCTCCGCGCGGTTGTAGCACGGGTGCTACATATCCATAACATTAAAAAATATATCAAACTAGACGCAGAATGTCAATGTATTTTCACCATTAGTACGGTAAAAGAAGCTCTTCCATCGAGGAGGTGGTTCTGCGATCTGAAAAATACGCATGGAGCAGTTCATTTTCATCAAGCTGGCTCATCTTCACGCCATCTCTTTCAATAATAATCGGATGCTTGCAGCCCCTTTGAAATCGTGCCATCACTTCGTATACTTTTTCCTCTGCACTTGCTCTCAGCGGAATCAGTTTTTCTACCTTCTGCTCTTTTTTACCGTAATACCGTTCTAGTAAGAAGCGAACCCTGACGTAATGCCGCTGCCTGTGCTCCATCACGAGTGAATAAGCTAAAAAAGTAAGCAGCACCCAGCCATTGAATTGCAGCGGTGCAAACAAAAGTAACCCTCCTGTCAATAGACCGAAAAAGACAAGTGAGCCTTTTATTGCTAGGGCATGCGCACGTTGGAAAGGGTAAAAAACAGATAAGAGCAAAAAGAATAATTTTCCGCCATCAAGCGGCCAAACGGGCAAAAGATTCACAAGGAAAATCGCCATATTATAAAAGGTAAACATCGTAAAGACGTCGTGCGAGATAAGAGAAGCCTCCATGAAAAGCCATGCCATGAGCTGGAGCGGTACATGCTGAAGCGGCCCGCACAAAATGACCGCAAGCTCTTCTTTTAACGGACGGTTCCCATGTTCCTCTACTTCCACCGTTCCGCCAAATGGCAGTAAAAAAATCCGCCGAATGCGCCAATGATAATAGCAGGCAGCCGCTGCATGTCCAAGTTCATGGACACAGACAATCACGAGCAGACAAAGCAGCGGCTTGATTTGACCTGACAAAATCGCAAACGCCATCACAATCCACAGCAGCGGATGGATGTGAATTTTCGTCAGCATGAGCAGCCATCTATTCAAAGGTCATCACCTGAATAGGATCGATAAATTGTTCATTTTGCTTAATAGCAAAGTAATACGTGCCCTTCCCTTGATCATCAAGCGAAATCTGGCCAATTTTTTCACCCTTATCGACAAAATCGTATAAGGCCACATCGGCTTTCTTTAATTGACCGTACCAGCTATAGCTGTTATCTGCATGCTGCACTACAACGGTAAGCCCTGTATCGCTTTGTTTTTTCACCTCGACCACATAGCCTTCCTTCATACTATCAATGGCTTCAGCGGATGTCTCCACTTTGACACCTGCTCCATTTTGCGTAAAGGATTCCTGCACTTTACCAGAGGCAGGAACAGCTAGTTCTTGATTCGCTTGTACGTCCTTTTGGCCATCTTTTTTCTCTGTTAAAAAAGCCAGCGGATGTCCAACTGTTTTTTCAAACCAGCGGTTAGCAGCAGCAAATTGAAAATCTTGCTCAAAAGTCTGAGTAATCATCGGCTTCAGCTGTTGAAACGGACCTGTCTGACCTTTAAATGAAATGGCTGCAATCAAAACAAGGGACGCTGATAATAAGCATTTAAGCACAAAGGTATTCGGGTTAAATAAGGGATGACGATATTTCTTTGGCTGATGGGACGCCGGTTCATAGGAGGTCGAGCCAGAATGCTTTTCTTCCTCTGTCAGCATAACCCATGGCGGGATATCTTCTTTTTTCTTGAAAGCCGTCTTCTTAGGGGGAGCAGCTGGCTGCATCATTTTGCGGCGCTGCGCGATTTTCTTTCGGTACTCGTCCACTCTTTTCATGAGATCACCCTTTACATACAAACAGTTTGTACATTTTATGTGACAACCCCATCTGATATGCAACAAAAAGACCGATTCTAAATCGAATCGGCCTCAGCGTGCAGACAAACCCTCGCATTCGGTGTCAGGTCTGCGCTCCGGTACTCACGAATGTCAAATTCGCTTCGCAAAGGTAGCCGTCTTTCCTAGACTGCAAAGGTTTTCTATCACGGTTCAGTGATTATGCTCTTACACCAAAAAATGCTTTGAGCTTTGCAAACATTCCCTTGTTTTCTTCTTCAAAAGATTGAAGCGGAACAGATTCGCCTAGTACCCGGCGGGCAATATTGCGATAGGCAATCGATACTTTATTTTTAGCATCCATAACAATCGGTTCACCATTGTTTGAAGCCTTAATCACATCATCATCATCTGCTACAATGCCAAGTAAATCAATTGATAAATGATGTACCACTTCATCTACATCCATTGAATCGCCATTTTTCGCCATGTGTGTACGAATACGATTGACAATCAAACGAGGCGGTTCGATATCTTCTTGTTCTAACAAACCGATGATTCGGTCCGCATCTCTTACAGCTGAGATTTCAGGCGTCGTCACGACAATGGCCTTGTCTGCACCGGATACAGCATTTTTAAAGCCTTGCTCAATTCCAGCAGGGCAGTCAATAACAACATAATCAAAGTCTTGTTTCAATGATTGAATTAATTCTTTGATCTGTTCCGGCTCTACAGCCGTTTTATCACTTGTTTGAGCAGCAGGTAAAAGATACAAAAGATCCTCGAAACGCTTATCTTTTACAAGCGCTTGATGAATTTTGCATCTTCCTTCTACTACATCGACTAGATCATAAATAATGCGGTTTTCTAGCCCCATCACGACATCCAGATTCCGAAGGCCGATATCGGTATCAACTAGACACACTTTTTTCCCTTGAATTGCTAGTGCTGTGCCTAAGTTTGCAGATGTTGTTGTTTTGCCAACGCCGCCTTTTCCTGAGGTAATCACAATAGCCTCGCCCAATTTCACATTCCTCCCTCAAGCCTTGTCAGATTAGGTCTTATATGAGCCAATTGCTGCAGGCGTTCAATGATCATATTGCCATCTATATCTAAATAAGCACATTCCATTTCATTTCCATCTTCTTTTTGGTCTGGCGCGCGGTTAAAAACTTGTGCGATGCGAAGCTGTGTTGGAATCATATGAGATGCCGCAATAACAGCCTGTTTGTTGCCATTACATCCAGCATGCGCCACACCTTTTAAAGCGCCAAGCACAAAAATATTTCCTCCTGCGCGAATCGTTCCGCCAGGATTGACATCTCCTATTAATAAAAGATCTCCTTCGACATGCAGCACCTGTCCAGAGCGCACAATTTTTGCTACAGAAGTAATTTCAGCCTCTGCTTTTAATCGTCTCGCCTCTTCAGTTGACATGACTTCACTTTCAATGGAGTGGATGACGAGATGTTCATTTTCAGACACCGCTTCAGTCAAACGCGTCTCCTGATCCTCTGTTAAATACCGAAAACCAAGCTTAATATGCACATTGACCTTATGTCCTTCTCTTCCATCTGTATATTGCTCAAGTAATAGAACCTCTCGCAAGCCGGAAAGAAGGTCATCAAACGAACAGTCATCATTTAACTGTAATGTTAATCCGTTTTTTGTACCTTTTATCGTCACATATTGCTGTTTTTGAGTTTTCAAGATGCTCACCTCAACAACATACTCATTTCGCCGTAATTGGACAAACTCCTGCTTTTATTCGTCGATCAGTCCTTGTTTCACGTGGGTGAAAAAGAGCCTAAACGGCACAACAAGTATGAGAGACGCAGCAGTATTTAAAAGAATCGTTGGAATAAAGCGTTCGATGACATACGTATTAAACGGCATAATCCCTGGTTGAATTGTCGCTTGAACGCCGTATACATAAAACTCCATCACGGAAACAGCAATAATCGACAGAAAGACAACGACTAACATATTCGTTTGCAGAACTTTAAAGGCTTTTGCTAACAAATAGCAAAGCGCCCCAAAGCCAAACATATGAACACCAAGTATGCCTGTATATGAAATATCATATAAAAGTCCAAAGATAAATCCGTAAATCACACCATATTTTTGATTCACAAAAGCAGTCATAAATGCAAGTGCGAGTAAAATGAAATGAGGAGCTAAAATTTGATTCTCTGAAACAAATGGGAGCTTCACTAAATCAACAAAAATGCTGTCAAATACGAAGATAAACAACATGACGAAAGCAAGAAGGACACGTTTCACGAGCCTTCCTCCTTCGTCAATTCAGATGCATCTGCTGTACTTGTGCTGCGATTCACCACAATCACACGGTCTAAATTGTTGAGTTCAGCCGCTGGTTCTACGTAAATGATCTTTGTCAGGCCGTAATGGTCTGGCTCGATTTCACTTACCTTACCAATCGTTAAGCCTTGCGGGAATACGCCCCCTGCTCCAGATGTTTCAACAAGATCTCCTTTTTTGACATCCCCATCTGCATCGGATTTCAGAATATTCATAGTCAGCATTTTTTTCTTGCTGTCATAACCGTTAATGATTCCATTGAGTTCTTCTTTGCCCTTTTTCGCAAAAATTTTCGTTGAAATTCTATTATTTTGGTCAGTAGAGCTTAGCAATCTTACAGTCGAAGTAAAATTGTTAAGCTTATCACTTTCAATCTTCCCAATTAATGCGCCACTCTCATTAGTGACTGCCATATCTTTTTCCACGCCTTGTTTTTTCCCTTTATCAATCATCACAAAGCTATCCCAAAGAGAAGGGTTTCTTGCGATAACAGTTGATAGAATTGGCGTGTAGTCACGAATAGAGTTCACATAGCCAAGCTGTTTGCGAAGCTTTTTGTTCTCATCTTCTAGTTCTTGAAGTTTCGCCTCATACTGAGTTTGTCCATCAAGTTTTTTTCGAAGACGCTCGTTTTCATCATATGTGTTCTTTAAATCTTGTACGTTCCCATAAATACCGGCAATAAATTGTGATGGTTTATGAAAGACACCTTGAAAAAAGCCTGTCGTATCCCCCACTAATTTTTCCGGCCATGAAGCACCTCTGCCGCTTTTCACTGAAAAACCAATCATGGCCACCAGTACGATGACACAGACAAGGAGCAACATTAATCTTTTATTCATAAAAAACTGCGGCATGTCTTACACCTCTTTAATTACGCCCGATTATCGATTATCTTTTGATTTTCCTTTGAACAAATGAATATGTTCTAGTGCTTTCCCTGTCCCGATTGCCACACAGTCAAGCGGGTCTTCTGCAATAATGACTGGCATTTTCGTTTCATCGCTAATGACTTTGTCAAGATTACGCAGCAGTGCACCGCCTCCTGTTAAAACAATTCCGCGGTCCATAATATCTGCTGCGAGCTCAGGCGGGGTTTTTTCAAGAGTCATTTTCACTGCATCGACAATTGTTTCCACCGTATCGCGAAGCGCTTTTGCAATCTCTTCTGCCGTAATAGAGATTGTTTTTGGCAGACCTGTTAAAAGGTCACGTCCGCGAATGTCCATCTCATCATGTACGTCAGGCTGCGCAGAACCGATTTCCATTTTAATCGCTTCTGATGTACGATCACCGATCATTAAGTTATACGTTTTACGGATGTAGCTGCTGATCGCATCATCCATCTCATCTCCTGCCACACGGATTGATTGTGATGTCACAATGCCGCCAAGAGAAATAATCGCTACTTCTGTTGTACCGCCGCCAATATCCACAACCATACTTCCTGTTGGTTCCCATACAGGAAGGTTAGCACCGATTGCCGCAGCAAATGGTTCTTCAATAGGGTATGCGTCACGTGCACCAGCTTGTCTTGTTGCATCAATGACTGCACGCTCTTCTACAGCTGTAATACCAGATGGTACACATACCATGACGTAAGGTTTACGAGCAAAAAGCCCTTTGCCTTTTAATGCTTGATTAATGTAATATTTCATCATTGTTGCTGTCGTCTCGTAATCTGCAATGACACCGTCTTTCATTGGGCGTAGTGCCACAACATTACCAGGTGTACGGCCAATCATGTTTCTAGCATCATTTCCGACTGCCACTATAGACTTCGTATCAGTTTCCAAGGCTACGACCGAAGGTTCTCTTACAACAATGCCTTTTCCTTTAATAAAAACAAGCGTATTCGCTGTGCCAAGATCTATTCCAAGGTCTTTTGTACCAATTCCAAACATATGTATGTATCTTCCTTTCTTAAACCAAAATTCCCTTAGGGAAAAACTCATAAACTCTATTATATCGTAAAACATTGAAAAAAAAAGTGTTACAAATACCCTTTTTCCTTCAAACTCACAAATTTTTGATCACCTATGACAAGATGATCAAGCAGCTGTATTCCAATCAGCTGTCCACATTCAAAAAGTCGCTGTGTGACTTCAATATCTTCCCTGCTCGGCGTCGGATCTCCAGATGGATGGTTGTGCACACATATAAATGAAGCAGCGGACCGTTTAAAGGCCTCTTTGAAAATTTCACGCGGGTGAACGATGGATGAGTTCAAACTTCCAATAAACACGGTATGTTTATGAAGGACTTGATTTTTAGTATTGAGATAAAGACAAACGAAATTTTCCTGTTGTAAAAACCTCATATCTTCCATCACAAAGTTTGCCCCATCCTCTGGTGTGCGGATCACATAGCGGTTGTCCGTCGTTTGATGGTGTAATCTAGTGCCGAGTTCTAAAGCAGCTAAAAGAGAGACCGCCTTCGCCTTTCCAACTCCTCGAATCTTCGACATTTCTTCAATTGAGGCTTCTCTTATAGTACGAAGACCGCCAAATGTTTGCAGAAGTCTTGCGGAAATTTGAAGAACTGATTCCTTTTTTGTGCCTGTCCTTAAAAGAATCGCAACTAGTTCATGGTTTGACAGACTGCCGGGACCATATTTGATCAATCGTTCTCTCGGCTTTTCATCTTGAGGGAAATGCTTTAGCAACATAGGGAAATCGTTCATGATGCCCACTCCTTTTAGATTCCTTCCTGTCATCAAAAAGGGGTGATTCCAAATGTTTCGAGCACTCTAACTGTTTTGGCAATAGGGAGACCTACAACGGAAAAATAATCACCATCTATTTTTTGAACAAACAGTGCGCCTTTTCCTTGAATGCCATAGCTTCCCGCTTTATCAAGCGGTTCTCCCGTTTCGATATAGCGGTCTATTTCATTTTGCGTAAGTGTCCAAAACGTCACTTCTGTCTGTTCATAAAATGTTTCTTTTCTATTCTCTGACTGAATCGTGACACCCGTCAAGACTTGATGTGTCTTTCCTGACAATAATTGAAGCATTGAGGCCGCTTCTTCCTTGTCTTTTGGTTTCCCAAGACATTTGCCGTCAATTGCAACAATCGTATCTGCACCAATAATCACAGCTTCGGGATATAATCTTTGAATATCACTTGCTTTTTGTTCTGCCAACCATTGGACGTTCTCTGCAGGAGAAAAGTTTCGATTTATTTCTTCTTTTAATTGACTTGCTTGAATGTCATAAGAAAACCCTGCTAGATCAAGCAATTCTTTTCTTCTAGGGGATTGAGATGCGAGAATCAATTGGTTCATGTTTGTTCATCCTTTCAGGGTTTAGCCTAAGAAGTAAGATACCCATTCATCCTATCAAATGTACATCTTACCGACAATTTACGAAAATTCATTTTTCATGTTCCTTCATCATTATGTTGGATGCAAAAGAAAAAAACTAGTCATTTTTTGACTAGTTTGGTTTCTTAAAATATGATTTTACGTATTTAATTGATCAAGCAATGCCTGCTGAGATTTCCACCCGTTTTCAGCAGTAGGTTCATTTAACAGCTGCACCGCTTTCAGCAAACTGCTTTTAGCTGGTGCGTCCGTTGTTTTGGCACTTTCAAGCTCAGAGATCAGCTGCGCAACGTCCTTTTGATCCACATCATCCCCTGCAATGACCTTAGAGGATAAAACAGATGCCTTTTCTATTAAACTTGTCAGCTCCTCCGGTACTTGAAATGAGAGCTCCTTGCCTCCCCACGCCTCAAAGTGCTGATCAATCAGCTTCTTCCCAACAGCACTTGTCATGCCCTGTTCTGTCGCAAGCCCGGCAATGACATAATAGCCATCATCCATCGAGACCTTTTTCCCCGCATATCCTGCTTCTTTTAAACTGCCAACTAATTCATCTGCTCCTTTTTCAGAGGAAAACTTTCCAGCCTGTACGACATAGGTTGAAAAGCTGCCAGAGGCGCTTTTTTCATCCTTATTCTCTTTTGATTCATCAGCAGTATCTGCTGGCGGCGCATCCCCGCCCGCTTTCATTGATGATTGATTTCCGGACGCTGAAACGCTGATATCTCCCCCTGATGGATTCTGAGAACCATCTTGACTTAAGCTAAGTGCAAACACACCAAGGCCTGTCCCAAGAACCACTGCAAACACAATCGTTGTCATCACTCTCTTAAACGGGCCGCGGTTTTTACCGAACTTCTGGTCAAAGGAGCCTTTTTTCTTTTGATAAGGTGTGACGACCTTTGGGTCAGAATGATAAATATGATCAGCTGCGTCATCCCACTGGAAGTCTTCTTCTTTCGGTTTAGCCGGTTCTTCCTCGGAAGCAGCTGTCTCCTGTTCTGACTGCCTTTTTTCCTCCCAATTCGAAAATGTCACTTGATCATCCTCTTGCTGTTTTGGCGGCTGGTGGTCATCTTCATGAAGCATTTCTTCTTTGCCATTAATATTGACTTTTAACCCTTGTTTTTTTGCCTGCCTTTTTTTCACTGTCATTCCCCGCTTTCTGACATTGTTTGTAAGAAAGACCTTTTTGTCCAATGAATCAGCGCGAATGTAACCCGTCCTTCTTTCTGTTTCACACTTTAACATAGCGGATAAAAAAAAGAACAAGACTTTTGTCGGCAGGGAAAAAAAGTGTTCGCCAATTTTTTCAACCGATCGACCCGGCCAACGGGAGCATGACATGAGCTCCATAGAGATACAGCCAAAAAGAAAAAGAGATCGCAGGAACAAAGGGAAATGGCTCATCTAATCGAAAAGAAAAAACCTTCGCATAGACGATTCCAGCGATACACGAGAGGAAAAGAATGAGAAGGAATGGCTTGAATCCTAAGCAAAATGCAAGCACACCGAACAGCTTCATATCAGCTCCACCCATGCTATTTGGCTTGAAACGATCTAAACTATAAAACAAGAGAAAGCAAAAAAGAAGCGAAGCCGCTCCTTCCCACCAAATAAGAAGAGGTTCAAGCGTGCGGTATATGACGAAAAGAGGGAAAAAGAAGAGAAACAGCTCGTTTGGCACCCTCATATAAAGGAGATCGCTCACGACAGCAATCACAAATAAACTACAAAGAATTACAAGAAAAAGACCTTCAAACGAAATACCAGCGATTCTATACATGAGCAAAAAAAGACTGCCTGACAGCAGCTCAATCAGTGGATATAGCATTGGCAACCGAGTGCCGCAATGTTTACAAGTCCCCCTCAATAATGCATACGAAACTAGCGGAATCATCTCGCGCAAGGAAAGCGGCTGTTTACAGGCTGTGCAGTGAGAACGAGGAAAAAGAATAGACCGCTTCAGTGGCAGCCTTTCACCGACTAGATGAAAGAATGACCCCATGGTGACGCCCGCAAGAAACACAAAAATGCCTATCATATATCGTGACCCCTTCCGAGAATAAGATAGACCGGATTTTACCATGACCGTATTCATTGTGCACATAGCAAAAATATGATTTTACTTCCCTTCTGCGTATCAAAAGAAAAAAACGCAAGAGGCATTGAAGCCATTTGCGTTTTTTTGTTATCCGATCATACGATTTCTTATATCTGAAATAAAATAAAGAGAGCCAGTCACAAGAATCACCGCTGAAGGATCATCACTTTTTTTCTGAATGAACTCAAGCACTGTACGAGGGTCATCATCATACGACTTTGCGTCTAAATGACTGCATACATAAAGCTTTTCAGCTGATTCGGCTCTTGGAAAATCAAATGAAACAAAATGGATAGAAGAACTTACAGCTTCAAGCTTTTGAATCATTTTCTTGTACGGCTTATCTTTTAAAGCACTAAAACAAATATGCACCTGTTTACTAGAAAAATGAGCTTGTACGGTTTCAATTAAACGGTCGATCCCTTCTTCATTATGTGCGCCGTCTAAATACACTGGAGGATGATCTTTGACCTTTTCAAACCTCCCAGCCCAAACTGCCTGCCGAATGCCTTCATATATTTGCTCTTCTGTCACGCTAATATAGTCTTCTTGCTCCAGCCATTCAATGAGTAAAACAGCAAGGGAAGCATTTTGCCTTTGATGCGTTCCAATTAATCCTGTTTCAAGCTGAGGATACTGCCTTTTTGATGTGCGTAACGTGAAACGTTCACCTGTTTCTGTCGGCTGCTGCTCATCAAAGCTGCAAGTATCATGCAAGGAAATACATTCGGTATTCTTTTCTTTTGCTGTGTTTTGAATGACAGCAAGAGCTTCTGGCTGGTGAACTGCCGTAATCATTGGAATACCCTCTTTGATAATACCCGCTTTTTCAGCTGCAATCTGTTCAAGTGTGTCACCTAAAATGGTCATATGATCATGACCAATCGACGTAATCGCTGTTAAGATTGGCACAGCAATATTTGTAGAATCAAGCCTTCCGCCAAGCCCTGTTTCCAAGAGGACAAAGTCTACTTGGTGCACATGAGCAAAATAAGCAAATGCACATGCTGTAATGATTTCAAATTCTGTTGCTGCGCCAAGCTCTGTTTGATCTAATTCATCAACAAGAGGCTTGATTTCATTCACCAAACTCAGCCATTCTTCATCCTCTATAGGCGCTCCGTTCACGCTGATTCTTTCATTGAACGTTAGTATAAACGGAGAGGTGAAGGTTCCGACTGAATAGCCGGCTCCCTGTAAAACAGAACGTGTAAACGCAATGGTTGATCCTTTGCCATTTGTACCTGCAACATGTACTGCTTTTATGCTTTGTTCCGGATTTCCTAGTCTGTTCATCAGCCATTTCATTCGTTCAAGACCCGGTTTTACGCCAAAGGCCAGTCTGCTGTGAATCCACTCAATCGCTTCATGGTAGGTTGTAAACAATGTCATCTCTCATTTCATACGAAATTTTCAAAAAAGACGACTCCATTTCATTAGGAGCCGTCTTTTTAACCTTATGCTTTCAGCTCTTCAATACGCTTTTGAACAGCTTCGCGTTTTGCGACATAATCACGTTCTTTCGCACGCTCTTCTTCTACGACACTTTCAGGCGCTTTTTTCATAAAGCCTTCATTGCCAAGCTTTTTCTGAACTCGTTCCACTTCTTTTGTCAGTTTATCAAGCTCTTTTTGCAGACGAGCAATTTCTTCATCTAAGTTGATTAAGCCTTCAAGCGGCAGAATGAGTTCTGCTCCAGAAATGACAGCCGTCATCGCTTTATCACTAGCTGGGACATCTGTGCCAATTTCAAGAACACTTGGGTTCGTGAATCGCTCAATATATGAACGATTTTTCTCTAAACGTTCCTGAATATCAGACGTAGATGCTTTAATGTAAAGCTCAACTTGTTTGCTCATTGGCGTGTTCACTTCACTGCGAATGTTACGAACAGAACGAATGAGTTCAACAAGCAGCTTCATATCAGCAGAAGCTTGTTCGTTGGAAAGCTCCGGCTTCACTTCAGGCCATGCCGCTACAGTAATAGACTCACCTTCATGCGGTAGATGCTGCCAGATTTCTTCTGTTAAGAACGGCATAAACGGATGTAAAAGTCTCATTGTTTGATCTAATACATACGCAAGGATCGAACGAGTCGTTTTCTTTGCTGCTTCGTCTTCACCATAAAGCGGAAGCTTCGCCATTTCAATGTACCAATCACAGAAATCATCCCAAATGAAGTTGTATAAATGTCTGCCCACTTCACCGAATTCATACTTGTCAGCAAGCTGTGTGACACTTTCAATTGTTTCATTTAAGCGTGTTAAAATCCATTGATCAGCAACTGATTTTTCTCCTGATAAATCAAGCTCATCATACGTTAAACCATCCATATTCATTAAAGCAAAACGGGATGCGTTCCAAATTTTGTTCGCAAAGTTCCAAGTGGATTCAACCTTTTCAAAGCTAAAACGAAGATCCTGGCCTGGTGAGCTTCCAGTCGCTAAGAAATATCTTAATGAATCCGCACCGTATTTGTCGATGACCTCCATTGGATCAATTCCGTTGCCAAGCGACTTACTCATTTTACGTCCTTGTTCGTCGCGGATGAGCCCATGAATGAGGACATCTTTAAACGGTTTTTCTCCTGTGAATTCAAGACCTTGGAAGATCATGCGGGATACCCAGAAGAAAATGATGTCATAGCCTGTTACAAGCAGATTGGTTGGGTAGTAGCGCTTGAAGTCTTCACTGTCTGCATCTGGCCAGCCCATTGTAGAAAACGGCCACAGCGCTGAACTAAACCATGTATCAAGTACATCGTTATCCTGTTCCCAGTTCTCAATATCTTCTGGTGCTTCAAGTCCAACGTATACTTCTTTCGTTTCTTTATGATACCAAGCCGGAATGCGGTGTCCCCACCATAGCTGACGAGAAATACACCAGTCACGGATATTTTCCATCCAATGTAAATATGTCTTTTCAAATCGGTCTGGAACAAATTGAACTTGGTCGTCCCCTTTTTGCAGATGAATAGCTTCGTCTGCCAGCGGCTGCATTTTCACAAACCATTGTGTCGATAAATACGGTTCAACGACAGCTCCACTTCGCTCACTATGACCAACTGAATGCATGTGGTCTTCAATTTTGAACAAAATGCCTTCCTCTTGTAAATCCTTCACAAGCTGTTTGCGGCATTCGAAACGGTCCATTCCTTTGTATTTCAGGGCATTTGCATTCATTGTGCCATCTTCATTCATGACAAGAATACGCTCTAGCCCGTGGCGGTTTCCAAGCTCAAAGTCATTCGGATCATGAGCAGGTGTAATTTTCACAGCACCTGAGCCAAACTCCATATCGACATAGTCATCACCGACGATTGGGATTTCACGGCCTGTAATTGGTAAAACCACTGTTTTTCCAATCAGATGCTGATAGCGTTCGTCATCAGGGTGTACAGCTACGGCTGTATCCCCCAGCATAGTTTCAGGTCTTGTTGTCGCAATTTCAATTGAACCTGTTCCATCTGAAAGCGGATATCTCAAGTGATAAAACGCACCTTGAACATCCTTATAAATCACTTCAATATCAGAAAGTGCCGTTTTCGTTGCTGGATCCCAGTTAATGATGTACTCTCCGCGATAAATAAGCCCTTTTTCATACAATTGAACAAACACTTGGCGAACGGCTTTATTCAGACCTTCATCTAAAGTAAAACGTTCACGGGAGTAATCGAGGCCAAGTCCCATTTTCGCCCACTGGCTGCGAATAAAATCTG
Organism: Bacillus sp. FSL M7-0791; assembly: GCF_038627085.1. Taxonomy (NCBI): domain Bacteria; kingdom Bacillati; phylum Bacillota; class Bacilli; order Caryophanales; family Bacillaceae; genus Bacillus; species Bacillus sp. FSL M7-0791. The sequence goes on from NZ_CP152022.1 coordinate 2,435,054, forward strand.
CATATTCTTCTTTCCACTTCCACGTTTCTTCCACAAATTTCTCCCTGCCAAGGTCATATCGGCTTACACCTTCTTCGCGAAGCTTTGCCTCGACTTTTGCTTGAGTCGCAATACCGGCATGGTCCATACCTGGAAGCCAAAGAACGTCATAGCCCTGCATCCGTTTCATACGTGTCACGATGTCTTGGAGTGTAGAATCCCATGCATGCCCAAGGTGCAGTTTTCCTGTCACGTTTGGTGGAGGAATGACGACTGTATATGGATCTTTCGTTTTGTCATTTTGTGCTTCGAAGAATTTCCCTTCAAGCCAGTACGTATAGCGGTCTTTTTCAATCGCATTTGGATCGTACTTTGTTGGCATTTCTTGATTATTTGTTCCCATTTGTGTAACCTCCACATTTTTTCGGCTGATGAAACATAAAAAAAGCCTTTCCATCCTTATAAAAGGACGAAAAAGCTTTTTCGCGGTACCACCTTTTTTCACGAGACACATCCACGTGTCCCATACACTCTAAAGGATAACGGGGTTCTCCCGAATTTCTCTACTTGTTCATTCAAGAAATTAAGCTCACAGGCGACCTTCCAAACAAGTACATCCTAGGAAACCTTTCAGCTCTTGGCTTCCCTCTCTTTAGGGTCTTGCTCGTACTCTTCCTGATCCACGCTTACGATATATCACGTTCATCAGCACATACTCATCTTTTATTAATATTACTAAATGCCTTTTGTTTTCGTCAATCATCTTTTCCGCTTTTCTTCTTCTTTATACAAATTGGGCAGGCACCCTTCGCCCTTTTGCCCATATGATAATAACAAAATGAAGAAGGAGGGCGTTTGATTTGAAGAAGATCAATCCTTACACACTTCCCCCCTGGCTGAGACAAATTCGGGCAGTTGCTTCCCAAGTCGTTCTCCCGATTGCTATATTTCAAGGATTTCGTACGATCATTTTCCCTACGACATTTGACGTCCTCATTCTAGGTATTCTTATTTTTCTCGCCTGTGCCTTTCATCTTGATTGGTTTTAAAAACTCATCATTATGTACCTGCCCATATAAAGCCAACGCAGCATAACCTCGTCATTCCGCCGATGACGAGGCACTTTGTTCTTCTTCAAGCCGTCTAGCCTGCTCAATTTCGTGAATCTTCATGACGGTCGGCTCAGAATTTTTCATCTGCCAATACGCTCTTAACAGCTGCTGGCAGCTTTCCATTTCATCCTGCCCGCCTGCTTCATAGGCTTTTACTGTATCAAACAGCCCTTGCGGATAAGCGAGGTAGCTTAGGAACAAATGCAGTTCTTCCTCCCGAAGAGGGTTTCCTTTTTGATACGTATAAAACAAGGAAGTGCATTCAGGACAAGACGTAGGATAGGTTTTGAAAGTCCGAAAGTAAAAGGTCAGAAGATCATAAATAGGGGAGGCTTTTTTAGACCGCTCGAAATTGGTGAAATGTCCTGTCCCTACATCATTATACAAAAAGTGATGGATCGATAGCTGCCCATGATTTAGCACAACACGCGTTGTCTCTTTGTCTTTCATTTCTTCATGCCAATCTTCTAAACGTTCAAGCGCAAATTCACTGGCAGACATCGCCTCTGAAAAATACATAGCAGCGGCCAGCTCAAATGGCGACATATACCACGTTTGTTCTGCCCGCTCTATGAATCGTTCATACATGTCTTTCTCTGTTTCCCATTTGGTCTTGATTTGTGTGTAATGTGCTTCTATCTCTTGCTCTGTGATATCCATCATGACTTCAGTCCGCTTATGAAGTCTTGCAATCTCTTGAAATAAATATTCGTGCTTATCGTCCTGCTCTTCTCTCTTTTCATTCGTCAGCCACGGCATCAGATAATATGCATACTGGCTTTCTCGATGACTTGAGAAAAAGGAACCGCTCGTCGTCCGATAAATCGGCACAAAGGAGCGATAGCCCTTTGATTCCAGTTCAAGCATTTGTTCTGTAAATTGCATATGCCGGCTGGCTTTTACTCGTTTCAGGGCAAATACACCCTGCTTTGTATATACCTTGATGACAGCAGGACTGACAGGTTCAATATATTCAGCCTCAAGTCCGTATTCGTATAAGACAGATTGGATTTCATCCACGTTCACTCACCACATTTTCTCGGTCAGTCATCGCTTGCTATGCATTGCTTTTTTGATATTCAGGAATATAAAGAATCTGCCCTTCCTCAAGCTCCGCATCAATCGATAATGAGTTTGTGCGAAGAAGCTGCTGCACATTCAACTGATATCTCTCACAAATACGATCGACCGTATCTTCTTGCTGAACTATACATATTTTCATGCGGGAAAAATCTTCCTCCTCCTGCTTAGCGAACAGCTTTGTTAAATAAAGAGAATTCTCACTGCCAGACGTTTCTCTCACGTCTTCTTCAAGCTCCTCTTCTTCTTGAGCTGACTCATATATTTTAGGTGCTTCCCGTTCATATAACCGCCCGAGCTGATATTCATCATCGTGCGCCTCATGCTCAGGCTCCTCTTGATCAGCAGGTGATTCAAAAGCCGGATACGACTGTACCGTTTCTTCCTGCTCTTCAGCAGCTTCAGGATCCTTTCTTACTTCCACTTCAAAGAACGGCTCTTCCCGCTCCTCTTCTTCTAATAGCTTTGGCGGTTCAAAAAATGGCGGTTCCTGCACCTGAGCTTCAGGGATGGATCGATAACCAAGCGCCACAGCTTCTTCTTGATTATTCGGCTGTTCCGGCTCTTCAGGTTCTTCTAATTCTTCAGGTTCTTCTAATTCTTCAGGTTCTTCTAATTCTTCAGGTTCTTCGGACGCCTCTTCTACTTCCCTGTTCACCAGTTCTATCTCAATTTCTTCTTCCTCTTCTTCTTGTACTTCCTGCACTTCCTGTTCCTCTTGCTCCGCGCGCGTGTCATGTTGGAATACAGGCTGATTCTCATCATGCTCACGTTCTTCGCCTTGCAGCTCTTCTTGTTCTTCATGTTCCGGCTGCAATTGATAATCGTAGGCCATATCGCCATAATCCACTTCAGGACGATGGACAAATTCATACGGCTCCTCTACAGGCGCTTGAGGCGTTTCCTTGTCTAACAAGCCCTCAATGGCTAAATCAGCCTGAATGGTGAGCAAACGATTCTCTGTCAGCTGGTAATCAAACGCATCAATAAACACAAACACATCATTTAAATGACTAATTTTGTTCTTCGGAATGGTGATATCGACTGGAAATTGATGCAGAAGCTCCGCCGTTCCGTCTTCTCTGACCTTTACCTCATCTGCTTCCCTGTATGTTGGAAAGGAACTCAATTCACCCAATAGCTCCTCTTGATTTATGTTGTATTCTCCTGTTAGCTCGAGTGAACCTCTAATAGAAACATAATCATTCACTTCTTGAACGAGAATGTCAGGGTCGAGAGAAATTGACAGCAGCTCACTGACTTCCTGTCCGCTTTTGAAATAAATGGATTCTTCTACCGAAAACTGTAATCGATTGTTTTGAGACAAGTCGGTGTCCTCCTTTCATCTAATCCTTAAAAAATAAAATTAGATGTCAATACAGTTGTATGAAGGAGGTAGTGAAAATATGATTGGTTTTCTCTAATGCAAAAAAGCCGATATGTCTCCATATCGGCCTTTTGTTTTATCGACGTAGTTTTTGAAAAACCTTTTCCACTGTCTCAATCGTATATTCGATGTCTTCATCTGTATGAGCTGTTGACAGGAATAGTCCTTCAAATTGAGAAGGCGGGAGGAAGATGCCGTGATCGGCCATTTCCTTGTAAAATTCAGCGAATAAAGCAAGATCAGCTGTTTTCGCTTTGTCATAATTGATCACTTCTTCATTTGTAAAGAAGAATCCGATCATGGAACCCGCACGGTTAAACGTTAATGGAATTCCGTATGCTTTTGCCGCTTTCGAAATGCCTTCTTCTAAACGGTCACCTTTTCGTTTAAATTCTTCATAAGACTCAGGTGTCAGCTGTTTTAGGGTTTCTAAGCCTGCTGTCATCGCAAGAGGGTTACCAGATAACGTTCCTGCTTGGTATATTGGACCACTTGGCGCAATTTGTCTCATAATATCCGCTCTTCCGCCATAAGCACCGACCGGAAGACCGCCTCCAATCACTTTACCAAGGCACGTCAGATCAGGTGTGATGCCAAAATAGCCTTGCGCGCAGTGATAATCCACACGGAAGCCTGTCATGACCTCATCAAAAATAAGCAATGATCCATATTGCTCCGTGATGTCTCTCAGTCCTTGCAAGAAACCTTCTTGCGGAGGGACAACCCCCATATTTCCTGCGACCGGCTCTACAATAACACCAGCGATATCATCTCCAAATTCTTGAAAAGCAACTTGAATACTTTCTAAATCATTGTACGGTACTGTGATTGTGTTACTTGCAGTCCCTTCAGGAACACCAGGACTATCCGGCAGTCCAAGCGTTGCTACTCCAGAACCCGCTTTAATGAGCAAAGAATCACCGTGGCCATGATAGCAGCCTTCAAATTTCACAATTTTATTTCTGCCTGTAAAACCACGAGCTAGACGAAGTGCACTCATCGTCGCCTCTGTACCAGAGCTGACCATGCGAATAACTTCGATGGAAGGAACCCGTTCTGATACAAGTTTAGCTAATTCATTTTCAACTAACGTAGAAGCACCGAAGCTTGTCCCATTTTCCGCTACTCGCTGAATGCTTTCAACGACACGGTCATTCGTATGTCCTAAAATAAGCGGTCCCCATGATAAGACATAATCGATGTATTCATTTCCATCAATATCATAGATCTTGGCGCCTTTGCCCCGTTCCATAAAAATCGGGTCTGTGTTGACTGATTTAAATGCACGCACAGGGCTGTTGACACCACCAGGCATTAAATGCTGTGCTTCTTCAAATGCTTGCTTTGATTTTTCATAGCTACGTCCCATTTCAACGTCCTCCTGTCTATCCGTTCTTTATTCTGAGAGCCATTTTGCTGCATCTTTTGCATGATACGTAATGATGAGTTCTGCTCCTGCACGTTTCATGCTTGTCAGCATTTCAAGAACAAGCTCTTTTTCAGAAATCCAGCCATTTTGAGCGGCGGCTTTCACCATCGCATACTCTCCGCTCACATTATAAGCAACAACAGGGAGTGTAAATTCATTTTTCACATCACGCATAATGTCTAAGTAAGAAAGAGATGGTTTGACAATCAAGAAGTCAGCTCCCTCTTCTACATCAGATTGCGCTTCTCTTAGTGCCTCTAAACGGTTTGCAGGGTCCATTTGATATGTTTTACGATCTCCAAACTGCGGTGTACTATGTGCAGCATCACGAAACGGACCGTAAAAAGCACTTGCATATTTCACCGCATATGACATGACAGGTACATGAATAAAGCCTGCTTCATCAAGTGCCTCACGAATGGCAACAACAAATCCGTCCATCATATTTGAAGGCGCGATGATATCTGCACCTGCACGCGCTTGGCTGACAGCCGTCTTCGCTAATAGCTGAAGAGATTCATCATTTAAAATTTCTCCATCTTCAACGATTCCGCAATGTCCGTGATCTGTATATTGGCATAAGCAAGTGTCTGCAATGACCACGAGCTCTGGGAAATGCTTTTTGATTTCGAGCGTTGCTCTTTGAACAATGCCATGATCGTGATACGCCTCACTGCCTACATGATCTTTATGATCCGGCACACCAAATACAATGATCGATTTGATGCCAAGATCAACAAGCTCTTGGACTTCTTCTTTCACGAGGTCTACAGAAATGTGATATACACCTGGCATTGAAGAGACTTCTTTTCGGACATTTTCTCCCTCTACAAAAAAGATCGGGTAAATGAAATCAGATGGTCTTAAAAAGGTTTCTCTGACTAATTCTCTCATTCCTGCGCTTGTCCGCAATCTGCGGTGTCTGTTAAATTTCATCAATGGTTCAACTTCCTTTCAGATAAACGGCACATTAAATCAAGCATTCCGTCTATCGTATAAGTATCTGGGGTTTCAGAAGAAATCCCGTATTGAAGCAGTGCCTCTTTTGTCAGAGGACCGATCGTCACAAAACAGGTGTCAGATGCAGCAAGCTTCGCTGCATCTGCTTCCATCACATGCATAAAAGAATGAACAGTGGATGAGCTCGTAAATGTAATAAAATCAAATGATTGCTTCGTCATTGCCGATTTAAGTGCAGCAATTCCATCCTCATCCTTGACTGTTTCATATAAAATCCATTCTTTTACTTCTATGCCGAGCGGAACGAGGGTCTCTTTCACCACATCTCGTGACAGATGCCCTTTTGCTACAAACACACGCTCTCCTGGGCATACATGATCAAGTAATGCATCTGCCAGTTCTTCCGCTATAAATCGTTCTGGCACCACATCCACCTTCAAGCCATGCTGCTCAAGATAGGCAGAGGTTTTCTCTCCTACAGCAGCCACTTTCAAATGGGATAAGCTCTTATGTAAATGATGATCTTTTATATAGTTTAGAAAAAAAGACGCACCATTCACACTCGTGAAAACAAGCCAGTGGCTATTTTGTAAGTCCTTTACAAAGGCCTGCGCTTTTTCTTTTGTGAGCGTAGGCTCAAACCGAATAAGAGAGGTTAAAACCGCATGGCCGTTCAGCGCTTCAATCTTTTGCTGAAACACGCCCGCTTGACGTTCATTTCGAGTGACAAGCACCGTCTGTCCGTGAAGCGATTTGCCTATGCTCATTGAGACAGATCCTTTTTCACCTTGTCGATCAAATCCTTTGCTCCCTTATCGGCCATCTGCTTCGCACACGCTGTTCCAATGGCTTCAGGGTCAGTGCCTGTGACGGTTTCTCGAATAATCGTGTGCCCATCAGCAGATGCAACAAGACCTGTTAGTTCAATTTCATTATGCTCATTCATCGTTGCATAGCCAGCGATCGGCACCTGACAGCTTCCATCCATTTGTTTGAGGAAGGCTCTTTCTGCAAGGACCGTTTTCTTCGTATATTCATTCGTAAATTGAGCGAGAAGCTTAAGCAGTTCTTCATCATCCCCGCGGCACTCAATCGACAGCGCGCCTTGTCCAACGGCAGGCAGACAAGTCTCAGGAGATAAAAATTCCGATACGACCTCTTTGCTCCATCCCATTCTGGACAGACCGGCAGCCGCTAGAATAATGGCATCATACTCTTCATTTTTCAGCTTTTCTAACCTCGTATCAATGTTTCCTCGAATCCATTTAATCTCAAGATCTGGTCTTTCCTGAAGAAGCTGGGCGCTGCGCCGTAAGCTGCTTGTTCCCACAATTGCGCCCTTAGGCAGTTCGCTGAGACTCAGATGATCCTTCGAAATAAGTGCATCCCGTACATCCTCACGCTCAGGAATACAGCCAATAACTAAACCTTCCGGAAGAGCAGCCGGCATATCCTTCATGCTGTGCACCGCCATATCGATGTCATGATTCAGCATCGCCTGCTCGATCTCTTTAACAAACAGTCCTTTTCCGCCAACCTTAGATAAGGTCACATCTAAAATTTGATCACCCTTTGTCACAATTTCTTTTATTTCAAAAGAATAAGAAGGGTTTAGTTCAGACAGCTTTTGAATGACCCATTTTGTTTGTGTAATTGCCAGCTTACTTCGTCTAGAACCTACTTTAATTGTACGCAATACGTCTTCCTCCCGACAATGCCTTTAAGACTCATCATTATTGAAACCAATGAAAGGTTGATAAGCTACCAAGCAGAAAATAATTGATCATCAGCACAAGAAATGAAGCGACATTCCATAGTGCCACGATTTTGCCCTGCATATTTCTCACCAATCTGATATATAAGTAAAAGCCGTATAAAAACAGCATAATAAACGAACCAAGCACCTTTGCATCTGTCCAGTACAACGTATCATACGAAATATATGCCCAAATGATGCCAAGAATTAAACTAAGCAAGAGCATAGGCACACCAATAATGTTTAATACGTACGCCATATGATCCAGCTTTGATAAATCTTCAATTCTCAGAAGCCATTTTCCCCATTTTTTCTTTTTCAGTAAACGATATTGAAAGAGATAAAGCAGTGAAAACGCAAATGAAAGTGAAAAGGCACCGTAGGATAAAATCGCCATCGTAATATGAATCACGAGCAGTTCACTCGTCAGCTTCCCCGTCAGTTCTGCTGAATGGAGGTCAGATGGTGTAAAGGTGTGAATCGCCATCATGGAAAAACCGATCACATTTGTAAAAAAGACAATAAATTCAACGCGCAATACCTTTGTGAGCACAAGAGAAAGTGTCACAAGCACCCACGTATAAAAATATAACCCCTCTGCTACATTCAACACAGGGAATCGGTCTGTTTCCATCATAATATAGAACATGTAGACTGTTTGCAGCAGCCAGACAATAGAAAGCAACCAGAAAGCCATTTTTCCAGCCTTCCGGTTGTGTTGAAGAAAATCTATGAAATAGAACAAGACACTTAGTGCATAGATTAAGATCGTCGCTTCATTGAGTCTCGCTACAATGGATTCCATCATCGCTTAATCACTCACTGGCAACTGTAGCAAAGCCTTGCGCCATATTTGGTTTGAACAGCTGAAATGATCCTTGCTCCACCTGCATTGGCTCGACCTTTTGCTCTTCATCTTCAACCTGTAAATCAAAGATTTCTTTAAAGAGTAAAAGCTTTTCCTCTGCATTCGGCTCCGCGGCAATTTCTTTTGCCTTTAAGATAGGATCTTTCAGCATTTGGTTGATGATGCTTTTCGTATGTTTATTTAACAGCTTCATTTCACGATTTGTGAGGTTTGGAAGCTTCCGCTCAATACTCTGCATCGTATCGGCTTGAATTGTGAGTGCTTTTTCTCTAAGTGCAGAAATGACCGGAACAACACCTAACGTATTCAGCCATTGCTTAAATTCCACAATTTCTGCTTCAATCAGAAGCTCAACCTGCTCAGCCACTGCACGGCGCTCTTTTAAGTTGGCAGCCACGATGCCTTCAAGGTCATCAATGTCATACAAAAAAGCACCTTCTACTTCAGAAATAGCTGGATCTAAATCACGGGGTACAGCAATATCCACCATAAATAGAGGTCTGCCCTTCCGCTTTTTATTCGCACTTTCGACCATTTCTTTTGTAATGACAAATTGTTTCGCTCCCGTTGAGCTGATTAAAATGTCCGCTTCGGATAATGTTTTTTCTAATTGGTTTAAGCTCTTAGGCTCTCCTGAAAAACGCCCCGCCAATTCCTTTGCCTTCTCAAACGTTCGGTTGATGACCGTTACTTGGCCAATTCCTTGACCTTGAAGGTTTTGAGCCGCCAGTTCGCCCATTTTGCCCGCACCAAGAATCAGGACATGCTTATCAGAAAGACGTCCAAAGATTTTTTTGGCAAGCTCAACAGCTGCATAGCTGACAGACACGGCATTAGACGCAATATCCGTTTCCGCATGAGAGCGTTTTGCAACGGTTACCGCCTGTTTAAATAAATAATTGAAAACGGTACCAATGGTCTTCTCCTCTTGAGCTACTTTAAAGCTGGAACGTACTTGACCGAGTATTTGCGTTTCACCAATGACCATGGAATCAAGTCCACAGGCCACACGGAATAAATGCTCAACTGCTCCATCGTTTTCATAGAACTTCAAATATGGAGAGACATCTTCCTTTTCTAAACCGAACCAATCGGCTAAAAATCTTTTTATATAAAACCGTCCAGTATGAAGCTGATCTACTACTGCGTAGATCTCTGTTCGATTACATGTTGAGATGACGATATTCTCTAGAATGCTTTTTTCTTCTTTAAGCTTGGACATCGCTGTTCCGAGCTCACTCGGTTCAAAGCTCAGCTGTTCCCGTATCTCAACAGGGGCTGTTTTATAATCTAAACCCACAACAAGAATATGCATAACTTCAGCTTGCACCCCCAACGCCCTGTCTAATTTATAATAATTACAATATAGAATTTATTATTTATAATGATTATAACATATATTCATTTTTAACTGGATAAAAATTGTGAACAGATTTCAAAAATGTTGTGATATAGTAGAAAAATGTTCGACACCAATTATGCCATATCATCACTTCAAGCAATTTACCAGATTTGGCGCGTGCGGACAAATGATCTGCTTAAAAGAAGGTGACATCTTTGAAGAAGAAATCCATTTTGCTGCCGCTCACTTTATTGGCTGTAGCGCTATATGCCATTCTCTCAGGAGGTCAATTTGACATTTGGAAGGATCAAGAGAAATGGTATACACTTGTACTGCTTTTTGGCCTCGCGTTCTTATATCAAGGAAAAAAGGAGCAAGAAAGCGCTCATGTATTTATCGGTATGCTCATGACAGGCCTTTCGCTACACTTTATTCTACAGCCTAAATTGGACCACTGGCCTGACACATTTACAATGATTGTGTTCATCGTAGGACTTGCACTCTTTGTGAAATCATCTCAGAAAAAAGAATATCGAATTGAAAGTGTTGTGCTGATCGCACTCGGTTTGTTCCTTTATTTCTTTCAGCAAATTACAAAACAGCTAAGTTCCCTTTCGATCCCTACTTCCGGCTTTGAATTGTACTGGCCTTATGTACTGATTGCTGTCAGTCTCCTCTTATTATTTTTAAAAAGGAAATAACTTATACAATAAAAAAGGCATCTGCTCATGGCAGATGCCTTCAGCGTAAAGACAAACCCTCGCATTCGGTGTCAGTCCTGCGTGCTGGTGCTCACGAATAACAAATTCGCTCCGCGCCAGTACTCGTCCTTTCTAGACTTCAAGAGTTTTCTTATCACACTGAAAAGAAGACAAAGATAAAAAAGCATCTGCTCATCGCAGATGCTTTTTTTAGCCGTTTACCTTCGCAAGGATCGCATTCCAGGCTTCATCTTTTCCCTTTTTTGTTTCAGAAGAGAATAAGATGAGTTCATCTGATGGGTCAATGTCGAGCGTCTTTTTGACGACTTTCGCATGTTTTTCCCATTTGCCTTTTGGAATTTTATCCGCTTTTGTTGCGATGACGATCACTGGAACTCCGTAATATTTAAGGAACTCATACATGTTCACATCATCTACTGATGGCTTATGGCGCAGATCCACAATTTGGACGACTGCTTTTAATTCTTCACGCATTGTAATATACGTTTCGATCATTCTACCCCAGGCTTCGCGCTCTGTTTTTGATACTTTGGCAAAACCGTAGCCCGGAACGTCCACAAAATGGAGCATATCATTAATAATGTAGAAATTAAGCGTCTGGGTCTTACCTGGTTTAGAAGACGTACGCGCTAAATTTTTACGATTAATCAATGAGTTGATGAACGAGGACTTTCCAACATTTGATCGTCCAGCAAGCGCAATTTCAGGCAGTCCGCCGCTCGGGTACTGCTCTGGTTTCACCGCACTAATGACGATATCTGATTTTGTTACTTTCATCTTCCCTCTCCTACCAATGCTTTCTCAAGCACCTCATCTAAATGTGAGACCGGAATAAAGGTTAGTCCTTCTCTCACACTTTCAGGAATATCATCAATATCCTTCTCATTGTCCTTTGGAAGAATAATGGTTTTCAATCCTGCACGATGTGCGCCTAATGCTTTTTCTTTTAGTCCGCCAATCGGAAGCACTCTTCCTCTTAACGTTATCTCTCCTGTCATACCAACCTCTTTTGACACAGGACGTCCTGTGAGTGCTGATACAAGAGCCGTCGCAATGGTGATACCAGCTGATGGCCCGTCCTTTGGAACCGCACCCTCTGGAACATGGATATGAATATCGTGCTTTTCATTAAAATTAGGATCAATGTTCAGTTCATCTGCTTTGGATCGAATATAACTGAATGCCGCCTGTGCAGATTCTCTCATGACATCACCAAGCTTACCTGTTAACAAGAGCTTGCCTTTACCAGGAGAAAGCGATACCTCAATTGATAAGGTGTCTCCGCCAACAGTCGTATACGCAAGTCCTGTGACAACCCCGACTTGGTCTGTCGTTTCAGCCTGACCATAACGGTAAAGTCTTTTTCCGAGAAATTCAGATAAGTTCTTTTCCGTCACTGTGATGCGCTTGCGGTCTTCAGCCACAATCGCTCTTGCCGCTTTTCGGCAAATGGCCGCAAGCTGACGCTCTAATCCACGAACTCCTGCTTCTCTTGTGTAATAGCGAATCATATCATAAATCGCTGCTTCACGAAGCTGCAAGTTCCCTTTCTTTAATCCGTGCTCCTTTAGCTGCTTCGGCAGAAGATGATCTTTCACAATCTCTGCTTTTTCAACCTCTGTATACCCTGCAATCGTGATAATCTCCATTCTATCACGAAGTGGACCTGGAATGGTTGCTAAATTGTTGGCAGTGGCAATAAATAACACCTGCGATAAATCAAATGTCTCTTCAATATAGTGATCGCTAAAGTTGTGATTTTGCTCTGGATCCAGCACTTCAAGCATCGCAGAAGACGGATCACCTCTAAAATCAGAGGACATCTTATCGATTTCATCTAAAAGAAACACTGGATTCATTGTGCCTGCCTTACTCATCCCGCGAATGATACGGCCTGGCATCGCCCCTACATACGTTCTTCTATGTCCGCGAATTTCAGATTCATCACGCACCCCGCCAAGAGAGATACGGATAAACTTTCGATCAAGTGATTTAGCAATCGATTTGGCAAGTGACGTTTTCCCTACCCCAGGAGGTCCTGCTAAGCAAAGAATCGGTCCTTTTAATGAATTGGTCAGCTTCTGTACAGCAAGGTATTCAAGCACACGTTCCTTGACTTTTTCCAGCCCATGATGCTCATCATCTAAAATTTCACTTGCAAGCTTTAAATCTAGACGATCTTCTGTATAGATGCCCCATGGAAGATTGATCAGCCAATCAATATAATTTCGAATGACAGAGCTCTCCGCAGAGCTTGAAGGAATTTTTTCATAACGGTTCAATTCTTTTAACGCCGTTTCACGAACAGACTCAGGCATGCTGGACTCTTCGATTTTAGACATTAATGAACTGACTTCGCCTGTTTTTCCTTCCTTGTCTCCAAGCTCCTTTTGAATGGCTTTCATTTGTTCACGCAAATAATATTCTTTTTGCGTTCGTTCCATTGAACGTTTGACGCGCTGGCCAATTTTCTTTTCAATTTCCAGCACTTCTTTTTCATTGTGGATTAAGCTGATGACACGATTCAGACGTTTTTTGACATCCACTGTTTCCAGTACTTCTTGTTTGTCCTTTAATTTGAGCGGCAGGTGAGAAGCAACGATATCTGCCATTCTCCCCGGTTCCTCAATATCCGTCACCGTTGCATATGTTTCAGCTGAGATTTTTTTTGAAATTTTTATGTACTGATCAAAATGATCTAACAAAGTGCGCATGAGTGCTTCTGCTTCTGCGTCCTTTAACTCTTCTTCTGCCAATTCTTTAATATCGACGGACGTATAGTCCTCAAGCTCCACATATGACTCGATCTGCGCTCGATTTAAGCCTTCAACGAGTACACGAATCGTTCCATTCGGCAGCTTCAGCATTTGTTTGATTTTTGTGTAGGTGCCGACTTTGAAAATTTCCTCTTCACCTGGTTCATCTATTGAAATTTCCCGCTGTGTTGCTAGAAAAATCATATGATCGTTCATCATCGCCTGTTCTAATGCTTGAACAGACTTCTCGCGTCCAACGTCCAAATGCAAGACCATTGTTGGATAAACAAGCAAGCCTCGCAATGGGAGGAGCGGAACATTCTTTTTGATTTCATCTGCCATGTTGATTGACACCTCCGTCACTAGTATGAATCATTATAATATACCTGTTTCAGTCTTGTACAATGTAAAAGACTTAAGAAATGATGATCTTACCGTAGTATACCCTTTCTTTTTATCTTGAAAAAGAAAAAAAGATCTATTTCACTAAAAAATCCCCATATGTGATGGGGATTAAACAGATTTTCTTTTCATTTCCTCTTCTAGTCCATCTTTCTTCTCGTCTGGCGGGTTGACCAAACACTGATCCAGCACCTCTTGGAAGTGCTTCACAGGCACAATGGTGACGCCTTCAATCTCTTTTAAGATCGACTGCTGGTTGTCATAAGGAATAATCACGGTTGTGGCACCAGCTTGTTTCGCCGCCTTAATCTTCGGTATCACACCGCCGATCGGCTTCACCTGACCCTGCAATCCGATTTCACCTGTCATTGCTGTCAGATGATCAATCGGGATTTGATGAATGGCAGAGAAAATCGCCGCCGCCATGGCAATCCCAGCAGACGGTCCATCAATAGGGGCACCGCCTGGAAAATTAATATGGATGTCATATTCATTTGTCCGTATCCCTAAGTTTCTCAGCACTGTTAATACATTTTCAACAGATCCTTTTGCCATACTTTTTCGTCGAATAGATTTAGACTGACTGCCAATGCTTTCTTCTTCTGCAATGCCTGTAATGTTGATACTTCCTTTTTCGAGTGCCTTACATATATTCACTTCAATCTCGAGCAAGGCACCGCTGTTTGGTCCGTAGACTGCCAGACCATTCACTACACCGACTTTTGGCTTTTCCGGTACTTTTTGTTCATATCTTGGTGTCAGCTGGCTTGAGTGAATGACCCACTCGACATCGGCGATCGTGATGTCTTTTCTGTTTTCCGTGACGGCCATTCCAGCGGCGATCTGCACCATATTGACTGCTTCACGGCCATTTTTCACATAAGAGGTTAACAGGTTCAGCCCTTCATCACATAATTCCTTTTGGATTTTCTGGACAGCCTTAGCAGCGACAATTTTCAGTTCATGCTGGTCAAGGTCCTTAAAGAAAATTTCCAAACACCTCGATCGAATCGCTGGTGGAATTTCTTCAGGTGTTCTTGTCGTGGCGCCAATCAATCGAAAATCAGCCGGAAGTCCATTTTGAAAAATGTCATGAATGTGATTCGGAATTTGAGTGTTTTCCTCACTGTAGTAGGCGCTATCTAAAAATACTTTCCGATCTTCAAGGACTTTCAGCATTTTGTTCATTTGAATCGGATGCAGTTCCCCAATTTCATCGATAAACAGAACCCCGCCATGCGCATGCGTAACGGCTCCTTGTTTTGGCTGCGGAATGCCTGCCTGTCCCATCGCTCCCGCCCCTTGGTAAATTGGGTCATGCACAGAACCAATGAGCGGGTCTGCGATGCCCCGTTCATCGAATCTTGCGGTTGTGGCATCGAGCTCCACAAATACCGCATCTTTCTTAAACGGTGAATCAGCATGACGTTTCGCTTCTTCCATGACAAGACGGGCAGCGGCTGTTTTTCCAACCCCCGGTGGTCCATAGACAATGACATGCTGAGGGTTCGGTCCGCACAGCGCTGCTTTTAGAGCACGAATGCCGTCTTCCTGCCCTACAATATCTTGAAACCCCTTTGGCCGGACTCTCTCTGATAAAGGCTCACTCAGCTTGATTGACCGCATCTTTCTGAGTGCTTCCATTTCTTTTTTTGATTCTTTATCTATCGTCACCTTTTGTGTGCGCTGATTTCGCAGTAAGTTCCAAAAGTACAGCCCGATGACGATACCAAAGAACAGCTGTATAAATAATACGATTCCTGTCCAGCTCAATCGGTGCTCCCTCCTTCATCTATCGTATGTATTGGTTTCTGTCTGCTAGTATTTCCTAGAGCTGGACGGAATAAACACGTCTTCTACGATAAATAAAAAACTCCTGAATCAAAATGATTCAGGAGTGAAACTTCTCTTATGCAGATGTTTTAGTATCTTTGTTGACAACTGTGCCATCCTTTAACACAAGACGCGGCGGCTCACCATCAGCAACCGTTGCACCAGTGATGACACATTTTTCAATATCATCACGAGATGGAAGGTCAAACATGACATCAAGCATGATGCCTTCAATGATCGAGCGAAGACCACGAGCTCCTGTTTTACGCTCAATTGCCTTTTTCGCAATTTCGCTAAGAGCATCTTCTTCAAATTCAAGCTCTACATCGTCAAGCTCAAGCATTTTTGTATATTGCTTAACAAGCGCATTTTTAGGCTTCGTCAAGATTTCTACAAGTGCTTTTTCATCTAACGGCTCTAGGCTTGCAATAACCGGCAGACGACCGATGAATTCTGGAATTAAACCGAAGCGAAGCAAGTCTTCTGGCAGTACTTTTGATAGAAGGACTTCTTTTTCAAGATCTTCGACTTTATTTTCCGCACCGAATCCAATTACTTTTTGACCTAAGCGGCGTTTGATGATTTGCTCAATCCCGTCAAAGGCTCCTCCACAAATGAAGAGGATGTTCGTCGTATCAATTTGAATGAATTCTTGATGCGGATGCTTACGTCCACCTTGAGGCGGTACACTAGCGACTGTTCCTTCAAGAATTTTCAAAAGGGCTTGCTGGACGCCTTCCCCAGATACATCGCGAGTGATAGAAGGGTTTTCTGATTTTCTTGCTACTTTATCGATCTCATCGATGTAGATAATGCCTTTTTCCGCTTTTTCTACATCATAATCCGCTGCCTGGATCAGCTTTAGTAAAATATTCTCTACGTCTTCACCAACATAACCTGCTTCAGTTAATGATGTTGCATCTGCGATCGCAAATGGCACATTTAAAATACGTGCAAGTGTTTGAGCAAGTAATGTTTTACCGCTTCCTGTTGGTCCAATCATAGAAATATTACTTTTCGAAAGCTCAACATCATCAATCTTGCTGTTGGAATTGATCCGTTTGTAGTGGTTATACACCGCTACAGCTAAGGATTTTTTCGCATTGTCTTGTCCGATGACATATTCATCAAGAATCTCCCGAATTTCATGAGGCTTCGGAACATCCTTGAATTCAACTTCTTCCTCTGTGCCGAGCTCTTCTTCAACTATTTCCGTGCAAAGCTCGATACATTCATCACATATATATACGCCAGGTCCTGCGACCAGTTTACGCACTTGATCTTGCGTTTTTCCGCAAAACGAGCATTTTAATTGACCTTTTTCCTCGTTGAATTTAAACATTCTTTCACCCCTTATTCTTCTTCACTTGCCTGTAGCTAACAGTCAGCTACCTTTCTGGGTCCAGTATGTATGCATTTTACCATACTTTCCTAAAAGACGGTAACGATGTGTTTCTAACACTGCACATTGAGATATGTATGACAGAAAGATGCGACTTACACTATCGTTTCCAAAAGAAGCGATGATAAGTCAAAAATTGTACAAAACAAGGCACGAGTCACTCGCGCCCTGTTTTATTATTATGCACCATATTAACGGTTTTCTACAAGAAAATCAATTGCTTTACGAACTTTTAGATCTTCTTTCATTGCTTCAGTAGATCCGATCGCTTGTTTGATATTTTCAATTGGCATGTTGTATGCTTCAGCCATTTTTGAAAGTTCTTCTTCCACTTCTTCGTCAGACACTTGTAAGTTTTCTGCAGCAGCAATTGCTTCAAGTGTTAGGTTAGATTTTACGCGTTTAGCAGCATCTTCTTTCATTTGCTCTTTCAGCGCATCTTCATCTTGTCCAGAGAATTGGAAGTAAAGCTCAAGGTTCATTCCTTGCATTTGAAGACGTTGTTCGAATTCTTTCATCATGCGGTCTAGCTCAGTGTCAACCATCGCTTGTGGGATGTCAACTTCCGCATTTTCAGAAGCTTTCGCAACTAGCTCTTCACGAAGTTTTCCTTCTGCTTCGTTTTCTTTTGCTTCTTCAAGACGTTTCTTCGTTTTTTCAGTTAACTCAGCAAGCGTTTCTACTTCTTCATCAACATCTTTAGCGAACTCATCGTCAAGTGCTGGAAGTTCTTTTGCTTTGATTTCATGAATTTTCACTTTGAATACAGCTGGTTTACCTGCAAGGTCTTCAGCATGGTATTCTTCTGGGAATGTAACTTCTACGTCTTTTTCAGCGCCAGCTTCAAGACCAACTAATTGCTCTTCGAAACCAGGGATGAATGAACCAGAACCTACTTCAAGAGAGTAGTTCTCAGCTTTTCCGCCTTCGAATGCTTCTCCATCAACGAATCCTTCGAAATCAAGAACAACTGTATCGCCGTTTTCGATTGCGCCTTCTTCTTTGACAACAAGCTCAGCTTGACGGTTTTGCATGCCTTTAAGCTCTTCTTGTACATCTTCATCAGTAACAGCTGTGTCGTCTTTTTCTACGTTAAGACCTTTGTAGTCACCAAGTTTTACTTCAGGCTTCACTGTTACTTTTGCAGTGAAGATTAAGTTTTCGCCTTTTTCGATTTTCTCAACATCGATTTCAGGGCGGTCAACTGGCTCGATACCAGCTTCGTCGATTGCTTTTGGATATTCAACCGGAAGAAGAATATCTAATGCATCTTGATAAAGAGATTCTACACCAAAACGCTGCTCGAAAAGACCACGTGGTACTTTCCCTTTACGGAATCCAGGGATCGATACTTGCTTAACCACTTTCTTAAATGCATCATCAAGTGCTTTGTTAAATGTTTCAGCGTCAACTTCTACAGTTAGTACGCCTTCGTTACCTTCTTGTTTTTCCCATTTTACTGACATGTGTGTTTCCCTCCAAAAATCTATTCAGATTGTGCGTTGCTCCATTCTAAAGCATCATAAAGACTTCGTCCAATCAAAAACCACGCACTCCGCTAAGAAGCTTGCATTATGTATACAACATTTGACTTGATTATACATATCGTCTTTCAACCGTTGGAATCTGACAACTGCACTATATATGCACAAATACAACCATTATATTATAACATAACAAGTCCGTCTTTCAACTAAATCGACAAATTACAAATAAGAAATTTCTTCAATATCTTTCAGCATTGTGCAAGCTTCTCTCAGCTCTCGTTCGTTAAATTCATACAATAGATGCAATTCTTCGAGTTCAATCTCAATCCCATGCATTTCATAGCCGACTTTATGAAGTGCCGCTGCCCAAAGACTAGGATCTGTGTATTTAGGAAGAAATGGATACAGCACAAATAAGTGCCGGCGCCATAACTCTTCCACGGCTTGGTAAAGGGTCGGATTCTCATTGCCAAGCGTGTCATCAAGCATACGAAGGACTTGCTGAAGAAGCGGCATCTGCTCTGGCTTTACAGCCTCAGAAGGAATAAGGGTTAAAGAATCACCGAATTTTGTCACATGAACCGGTTTTGCCACATCATGCTCTGCCAGAAGCTGCAGGATCATTGATTTGACCATAGGGTTCCCATCAGGATTTTGTAAGATGGTATTTAATAGACCCATATGCGGTGTAATATTCCGGTCTTTCAATGAATGAATGAACTGGACCTGTTCTTCCGGACGCTTCAGCATATCATCTATGTTGACCTCACTTCCGGCGTCCTCATCTTCATCTAAAATCTCTTCAGGTGATTCGATCATTTTTCCGCTAAATTCGAGCAGCTTGTAAAAATGCTCCGCACTTTCTGCCGGAAGATGGTTTTCTTCGAGCACAGCCTCAATTGTCTGTTT
Organism: Bacillus sp. FSL M7-0791; assembly: GCF_038627085.1. Taxonomy (NCBI): domain Bacteria; kingdom Bacillati; phylum Bacillota; class Bacilli; order Caryophanales; family Bacillaceae; genus Bacillus; species Bacillus sp. FSL M7-0791. Next base: position 2,454,478 of record NZ_CP152022.1, read on the forward strand.
GACTTCTTCATATTCTTTCAGCTGAATGAGGATCGTCATATACACTTGGAGCACAGTGAAATAGTGGCCATATCCTTCATGCAGCATTTTTTCACAAACACGCTTTGCATCCTGTAGCTCACCCAGCTCCAGAAAACAAATGGCCATTCCAAGGTGAATATCGGATTCTTCATCGTCATCGTACGATTTAGCTTCTGAAAACAAGTGAAGCGCCTCTTGATACTGTTTATCTTTTAATGCTGCCATTCCTTTTTCAATCAGTCTTTCTTTCAGACCAGGAAACAAAATGACATTATCTTTCTTCTTGTCATGCTTCATGCTTACGTTCCTTTCGGGCGCATATTTTTTATCAGTTTACCAACGAAGATTAGTAAACACAAGTAACGAGAGGTTTTCATGCAAAAAAGAAGCCGTCACACCTCGGGCGGACAGCTTCTCGTTGCTTAAGCGCGCAGCCAGCTGCTGCGCTTTTCTTCAAATGCTTGAATGTCATCTTCTAGAAGTAATGTTAATGAAATCTCATCATAACCATTTAGGAGCATTTCTCTCCAGTGAGGGTCGACTTGGAAAGGGGTGATATTCCCTTCATGATCTTCTATCTGCTGTTTTTCAAGATCAACCGTCATCTCATACCCTTTGTTCTCATATGACGCAGCGAAGGTTTTCCACACATCATAATCAAGGCGAATCGGAAGCATCCCATTTTTAAAGCAGTTTTGATGAAATATATCTGCGAATGATGGTGCGATGACAATTTTAAAGCCATAATCATCAAGCGCCCAAGGAGCATGTTCCCTAGATGATCCGCAGCCAAAGTTCTCCCCTGCGATCAAAATGGATGCTCCTTCATAGATCGGCTGATTTAGTTCGAAATCTGGATTTGGGCTGCCATCGGCTAAATAACGCCAGTCGAAAAAGGCAAAGCGGCCATATCCTGTTCGTTCTATTCTTTTTAAAAATTGTTTCGGAATAATTTGATCTGTATCTACATTGATACGGTTAAGCACAGCGGCTTTTCCTTTATGAGTGACTAAAGGCTCCATCTATGACAACTCCTTACACGACTGTTTTCTCTTGATTAAACTTCCTGACATCGACAAAGCGGCCATGTATCGCAGCCATTGCAGCCATTGCCGGGCTGACAAGATGCGTTCTCGCACCCTTCCCTTGACGCCCTTCAAAGTTACGGTTTGATGTGGACGCGCAGCGTTCGCCCTCCGGTACCACATCGTTATTCATACTAAGGCACATACTGCAGCCTGATTCTCTCCATTCAAATCCAGCTTCAAGGAAGATTTCATGAAGACCTTCTTTTTCTGCTTGCAATTTGACACTTTGAGAGCCAGGCACCACAATCGCTCTGACATGATCTGCTACTTTTTGTCCTTCAATCATAGAAGCGGCTTGGCGTAAATCAGTCATTCTTGAGTTCGTACATGAGCCGATAAAGACATGCTCAATCGTAATATCTTCTATACGCTGATGCGGGTGGACACCCATGTATTCGTAAGCACGAATCGCTTCTTTTTGATCATCTTCTTGTGCAAAGTCCTCAGGTCCTGGGATTGATGCATCCACAGGCAGTACCATTCCTGGGTTAATTCCCCACGTAACCATTGGTGAAATCTCATTTCCATCTAACACAATGGTTTTATCGTAGGTTGCACCTGGATCTGTTCTAAGTTCTTCCCATTCTTTAATAGCTGCTTCGAAGTCTTCACCCTGCGGTGCATATTTGCGGCCGCGGCAATATTCGAAGGTGACTTCATCAGGTGCAATCAATCCTGCTCTTGCGCCTGCTTCAATTGACATATTACAAACGGTCATCCGCTCATCCATCGTCATGTTTCTGAATACTTCCCCAGTGTATTCAATGACATAACCTGAGCCGAACTTCACGCCGTGCGCACCAATGACGGCTAAAATGACATCTTTGGCGGTTACCCCTTTTTGAAGCTTTCCGTCTACTCTAATTTCTAGCGTTTTCGGACGCTGCTGCCAAAGTGTTTGTGTAGAAAGTACATGTTCAACCTCACTAGTACCGATCCCAAAGGCAAGTGCACCAAACGCGCCGTGAGTTGATGTATGACTATCTCCACAAACGATTGTTTTCCCCGGAAGTGTCAATCCAAGCTCAGGTCCAACGACATGGACGATTCCTTGGTCAACACTGTGAAGGTCAGCAAGACGAACGCCAAATTCCGCACAGTTGCGCTCTAAGGCACTTACTTGCTTTTTAGCAATCTCATCTTTGATCACAAATCGATTCACAGTTGGGATGTTGTGATCCATCGTCGCAAACGTGTTTTGAGGTCTTCTCACCTTGCGCCCTTTTTGTCTTAATCCTTCAAATGCTTGAGGTGATGTCACTTCATGCACCAAGTGCAGATCAATATATAAAAGGTCTGGTTTTCCCTCGCCGCTTTTGACTACATGCTGATCCCATATTTTTTCGATGATTGTTCGAGGCATAACCCTTTTCCTCCCTCTACCTAATTCCACAAGATTCTATTTACACAATGGTTTGCACGCGCTGCTTGAGTGCGTCTACAACCGCATTAGTGATTTCTTCAGTCGTTTGATAAGTTCCCTCTTTTGCTGCTAAATCTTTTGTTCGTTTGCCAGAGGCAAGAACAGCTTCGACAGCTTCTTCTATTGCAGCCGCTTCTTCTTCTAATGCAAAGGATGTTCTAAGCAAGCTTGCTGCTGATAAAATGGTTGCCAGAGGGTTTGCAACGTTTTGCCCCGCAATATCGGGTGCTGAACCATGAATTGGCTCATATAAATGAAGGCCTGTGCTTGATAAACTAGCAGATGGCAGCATGCCGAGTGATCCAGTAATCATAGAAGCTTCGTCACTTAAAATATCACCGAACATATTCTCCGTCACAATGACATCAAATTGAGCGGGCTTGTAAATCAGCTGCATGGCAGCATTGTCGACGAGCATATGCTCAAATTCAACTTCTGGATATTGAGCAGCAACTTCTTCTACTGCATCCCGCCATAGTTTACTAGAAGCAAGGACATTCGCTTTATCCACAGACGTCACTTTTTTCCGTCTTGTTAAGGCCATGTCGAACGCTTCTTTTAATACGCGGACAATTTCTTCCTTTGTATAAAGGAGCGTATCAACGGCAGCTTCTTTTCCTTCATCATCCGTATAGCGTTCGCTTGGTTCACCAAAATAGAGACCGCCTGTTAATTCACGAACGATGACGAAATCAACTCCGTTAATGTGATCCTGTTTTAATGGAGATGCCTCGCTTAAACTATCGAACACCTTTACAGGACGGATGTTTGCAAATAAGTCCAGCTGTTTACGAATGGCAAGTAAGCCTTTTTCTGGACGAAGCTCTGGCGGGTTTTGATCCCACTTTGGTCCGCCGACTGCTCCTAATAAAATCGCATCAGCGCTTTTGCATACATCTACTGTTTCCTTTGGAAGCGGGTTGTTTTTTTCATCTATTGCGATACCGCCAATGAGCGCAGTTTCGAATTCGAATTCGTGCTTAAATTGAGCCGCTGTCTCTTGAAGGACTGCGACTGCAGATGTCACGACTTCCGGTCCGATTCCATCGCCGGGCAAAAGTGCAATTTTCTTTTTCATGAGAACCTTCCTCCTTTCCTATGAGATCGCGTGATGTTTCTCAATTTCAATCAGATTTGATTTGAAGATTAAATGTCTGTTCACCGCATTGACATAAGCTTTCGCCGATGCTTCAAGTACATCTTGCGCTACACCGCGTCCTGCTGTTTCTTTTCCTTCTATTGAAACAGTGACATATACTTCTGCTAGTGCATCTCTGCCTTTTCCATTTGATTGAATGCGGTAGTCCAGCAAATGAATTCTTTCTTCCATACAGCGCTCAAGCGTGTTGTACACAGCCTCTACACTGCCTGCACCTGTGGCTGCTTCTTGAATGACTTCCTGTGTTTCTTGATTTTTCAGAGAAACTGTTGCTGTTGGCATTTGTTCTGTTCCATAATGCACTTGCAGACTTTCAAATTCGTAGCCAATTTTTCGGTCTGCTACTTTTTCTTCTAATATAATAGAGATCAAGTCATCATCTGTAATTTCTTTCTTCTTCTCTGTCAAGTTCTTGAAAGTCTCAAAGAATTTATTGATTTCGTCTTCCGTTAGTTTAAAGCCTAGTGTTTTCATGCGGTCTTTAAACGCGTGTCTTCCGGAGTGTTTTCCAAGGACAAGCACATCTGTTGTCACGCCGACAAGCTCTGGAGAAATAATTTCATAGGTTGTTTTTTCTTTGAGGAAACCATCTTGGTGAATACCTGATTCATGTGCAAATGCGTTGTTTCCAACGACTGCTTTATTACGCGGCACAATCATTCCTGAGTATTTGCTCACTACATCACTTGTACGCTTAATTTCATTCAATTGAATCGTTGATTCGACCTGGTAAAAGTCTTTTCGAATATGAAGAGCTACTGCAATTTCTTCTAACGCGGCATTTCCAGCGCGCTCGCCAATTCCGTTGACAGCCGTTTCAATTTGATCTGCTCCATTTTCAATAGCAGCAAGTGAGTTTGCCACAGCCATTCCTAGATCATCGTGACAGTGAGCGGACAAGTTGACACGGTCGATATTCGGAACATGTTCCTTCATATACTTAAAGATATTTCCGTACTCTTTTGGCGCTAGGTATCCAACTGTATCTGGCAAGTTAATGACACTCGCCCCCGCGTCAATGACCTTTTCTACAATTTCTGCTAAGAAAGCAAGATCTGTACGGCACGCATCTTCTGCTGACCATTGGACAACTGGAAAACGTTCTTTCGCATATTTCACCATTGCGACAGTCTGTTCTACGACTTCTTCACGTGTTTTCTTTAGTTTATGCTTCAGGTGAATGTCAGAAGTGGCAATAAAGACATGAAGCCTTGGCTCCACTCCATCTTTTAATGCTTCCCATGCAGCATCAATGTCACCTTTCACACAGCGTGCAAGACCAGCAACAGAACAGTTTTTAATCGTTCTTGCAATTTCTTGTACGCCTAAGAAATCCCCTCGGGATGAAGCGGGAAATCCCGCTTCAATGATATTAACCCCAAGGCGCTCAAGCTGCTTTGCAATGATTAGCTTTTCTTGTGCATTTAAGTTCACTCCTGGTGATTGCTCTCCATCCCGAAGTGTTGTGTCAAAAAAATTAATTTTCCGCACCGACGCTCACCGCTTCCTTTTTCTTTCCTTGTTTAACGAAAGGCATCATTTCACGAAGCTTTCTACCAACGATTTCAATTTGGTGCTCATTTTCATTTGCATTGATCGCATTGAAACGTGGACGATTCACTTGGTTTTCAACAATCCATTCTTTTGCAAATGTTCCGTTTTGGATATCAGTCAAAACAGCTTTCATTGATTCTTTTACCTTTGCATCTACAACGCGTGGTCCTGATACGAAATCACCCCATTGTGCTGTATCAGAGATTGAATATCTCATGCCTTCTAATCCTTCTTCATACATAAGGTCAACGATCAATTTTAGTTCATGCAGACACTCGAAGTATGCAAGCTCTGGCTGATAACCAGCTTCTGTTAACGTTTCGAATCCTGCTTTTACTAGTGAAGTAAGGCCTCCACAAAGAACTGCCTGCTCACCGAATAGATCCGTTTCTGTTTCTTCTTTAAATGTTGTTTCAAGAACGCCCGCTCTTGCTCCGCCGATCGCTTTTGCATAAGCAAGTGCTTTGTCTTTCGCTTGGCCAGATACATCTTGATAGATAGCAAATAGGGCAGGTACACCAGCGCCTTGCTCATATGTTCTTCTCACAAGATGTCCTGGACCTTTTGGAGCTACAAGATACACGTCTACGTCACTTGGAGGAACAATTTGATGGAAGTGAACGTTAAATCCGTGTGCGAATACAAGTGAGTTGCCAGCTTCTAATTGATCTTTGATTTCTTCATCATATACTTTCTTTTGCTGCTCATCTGGAAGTAGTACCATCACGACGTCTGCTTGTGCTGCTGCTTCTTTTACTGTGAATACTTGATGGCCGTCTTCTTGTGCTTTTGTATAAGATCCACCTTTTCTCACGCCGACGATCACATCTACGCCGCTTTCTTTTAAGTTCAATGCATGTGCATGACCTTGTGATCCGTAACCAATGATAGCTACCTTTTGACCATTTAATACGTTTTCTTGAATATCACCGTTATAATATACTTTTACCATTTGACTCTCTCCTTTTGTTTAGACAATTGAAATTGTTTTATTTGTTTGCGGCTTTTGCTGATTATCTCTTGCAAAGGCCGTAGTGCCAGTTCTGGCGACTTCTTTAATGCCGTATGGCTTAAGTAATTCAATGAGTGCTTCAATTTTTGAAGACTCACCTGTCACCTGAATGACGACACTCTCTCTGCTCACATCTACAATAGAAGCTCTAAACGGTTCAATGACCCCTGTGATCTCCATTCTAGATGCTGGTGCAGATACGACTTTTATCAAAGCCAGCTCTCGCTGAACGATTGATTGGTTTGTAATGTCTGTTACTTTCAGAACATCGATTTGTTTGTTCAGCTGTTTTGTCAGCTGCTCGATGTCTTTCTCCTGATCTACATGGACAACGAACGTGATGCGTGATACATCTTGAATCTCAGAATGGCCGACCGTAATGCTTTCAATGTTGTAGTGTCTTTTAGTAAAGAGGCCTGTGATTCTGTTCAGTACGCCTGATCGATTTAATACAGTCAACACAATAATTCTTTTCAAGGTTTCACCCCCACCATCTCATGAAGTCCTTTCCCCGGTGCTACCATCGGGAATACTTTTTCATCTCGCGCTACATTGACATCGATGAAAACAGGCTCTCTAGAGGTTAAGGCTTCTTCAAGCTTTTCTTTCGCCTCTTCGTCTGATGAGATTCTGATTCCTTTAATGCCATAAGCTTCAGATAATTTGACGAAGTCTGGCTGCTCTGAAAATTTAGAATGTGAGTAGCGTTCTTCGTAGAAAATTTCTTGCCATTGTCTTACCATTCCAAGACTGTGATTATTGAGTACAATCACTTTGACTGGAAGGTTCAGCTCACGGATAACGGCAAGTTCTTGCAGGGTCATTTGGAAACCTCCGTCTCCTAAAATTGCCACAACAGTTGCCTCTTGATCAGCCAGCTGAGCGCCAATGGCTGCTGGTAATCCGAAGCCCATTGTGCCAAGGCCTCCAGATGTGACCCACTTATCAGCATTTTCAAATGGATAGAACTGTGCTGCCCACATTTGATGCTGTCCGACATCAGTTGCGACAATGGCTTCACCTTTAGTGAATTGATGAATGTATTCAATCAGCTTTTGAGGCTTAAAGCCTTCTGCTTCGTTTTCAACGTACCAGAGTGGATATTCTTCCTTCCACTGATCTAATTGATTTTTCCATTCGTCTGATTCCCCTTGCTTCCCGTCTTGCTTGATCAGTTCTTCAAGAACGAGCTTACTGTCGCCAACAACCGGGATATGGGTATGAATGTTCTTGCCGATTTCCGCTGGGTCAATGTCAATATGAGCGACCTTCGCATGTTTCGCAAAATGATTGAGGTTGCCTGTTACCCTGTCATCAAATCTTGCTCCGATTGAAATGAGCAGATCACATTGATGAAGAGCCATGTTCGCTGCATATGTGCCATGCATACCAGCCATCCCTAGGAAAAGAGGGTGCTTTGCCGGGAATCCGCCAAGTCCAAGCAATGTATGAGCGACTGGGATTTGCTGCTGCTCTACATACTGTCTTAATTCTTCAGATGCTTTGCCATGAAGTACGCCGGCTCCTGCTAGAATGACTGGTTTTTTCGCTCTGCTGACAGCTTCTACTAATTTGCGAATTTGCAAATAGTTCGGCTCTACTTTTGGTTGATAACCAGGTAAATCAATTGGCTGATCATATTCAAAGGTTCCTTCAATGCCTGCGACATCTTTTGGAATATCAATCAAGACTGGACCAGGTCTGCCTGTTGTTGCGATATGGAATGCCTCTTTAATGACACCCGGTAATTCCTCTGGATTCCTTACTTGGTAGCTGTGCTTTGTAATTGGCATTGTGATGCCGAGTACATCTGCTTCTTGGAATGCATCCGATCCAATGACTGACGTTGCCACCTGCCCTGTGAATACAACAAGGGGAAGTGAATCAATCATCGCATCTGCAATTCCTGTCACAAGGTTTGTCGCTCCCGGCCCTGATGTGGCAATGACAACACCCGGTTTACCAGATACTCTTGCGTATCCTTCTGCTGCGTGAATCGCTCCCTGCTCATGTCTTGGCAGGACATGAAATAAACCAGAATCGTAAATTTTATCGTAGATTGGCAAAACTGCTCCGCCCGGATAGCCGAAAATGACTTCTACTTTTTCTCTTTTGAGTGCTTCAATTAACATGAGTGCACCGTTCATCGTTTGTGGTGCTTTTGATTTTTCCGTCTCCATTTGTACATTTGTCCCCATTTGATTTCCTCCTCTTTGTCTTGCTTCAGTCAAGTCCTTTCACCCTTTTCCATTCAAGATAGAGATATGAGACCATATAAAAAAGCCTTCTCACCCCACAATGACACTACTTTTCACTAGGTCAAAGGGGCGAAAAAGCTTTGTTTTTCGCGGTACCACCCTTGTTCACGGCAATCCTGCTGCCGTCTCATGGACATCTTTCGTCCATTTTGGTAACGAGTGAGCAATGTCACTCGGTCTGCCCTACTATCATTTCAAGCAGACACTCAGAGGTGAGTTCACTTTAGAAAGTAACACCGGTTTCCAGCTAGCACCGGCTCTCTGTAGATACTGACTCTAAAGCTACTAGTCCTCTTCAACGTTTATCGATATCTATTTAACTTGCATGAATGTTTTCATCTGCAAAAACGACTTTTTCTCCCTCTTCAACTACTCGCTTACGGAATTGTTCAAGAAGTTTGTTTGTGTGGAACCCAGGTTTTCCTTCACCGATTGTACGGCCGTCAACTTTTACAACGGCGATAACTTCGGCTGCGGTTCCTGTTAGAAATACTTCTTCAGCTGTATACACATCATGTCTTGTGAATGGTTCTTCTTTCACTTCGTAGCCTAAGTCTTCTGCAATCTCCATGATGGCATTTCTTGTAATGCCTTCAAGTGCGCCAATATAACCTGGCGGTGTAAAAAGCTTACCTTTTTTATAAATAAACACGTTGTCTGCAGAACCTTCCGCCACGTACCCTTGATCGTTCAGCATCAGCGCTTCACTCACACCGGCCATATGGGCTTCGATTCGGACAAGAATGTTATTCAAATAATTTAATGATTTCACTTTTGGGCTAAGGACATCTGGACGATTTCGTCTTGTTGGAACCGTCACAATATCAATACCCGTTTCATATAGGTGCTTTGGAAAAATGGCCAGCGGCTCTACAATGATCACTGTATTGGCTCTCCCGCAGTTGTTAGGATCTAACCCAAGATCACCTGCTCCTCTTGAGACGACAAGGCGGATATAGGCATCCTTTAAGCCGTTCCTTTCAACTGTATGAATCATTTTTTCCGTGAGCTCCTCAAGTGAATATGGAATGTTCAGCATAATGGATCTAGCGGAATCATACAGGCGGTCTAAATGTTCTTTCATTCGAAAGATATTTCCGTTATACACGCGAATCCCTTCGAAAACACCGTCGCCATATAAGAAGCCATGATCGTAAACTGAAATTTTCGCATCCTCTTTTTTCACGAGTTCATCGTTTAAAAAGATCCACTGTTCCTTTTGGTCTTCCATTTTCAGTGAGCACCCTCTCTTTCAAACAAAAAGTAGTTGAATTTTCAGACACTTTATATTGAAGTGTCTTTCGCTTGCACTGCGTGTTTGTTTAGCTTTTGTTGAACCCATCTTACGCCGCTTTCCATACAGTGTCAACAGCATTTTTAAAATTATTAGACAATTTAGACTAATCAAAATTAAATGTATACGCTTACACCTTTGCTAGACAAGGAATGAAAAAACTTAAAATTTTTTGTATTTTTTCTTCAATTTATTTACTTTACATGAACGGTTTTCTTTTGAGAAGACTTTTGTGATATTTTTTCACAACATTTTTGATGAATATTGTGAGATTTCTTTGACTTTGTTTTTCTTTCGGCATGCCTTTCTAAAGCGTTTTCCTATGAATTTATGATAGAATGAGAGCATCTAATAGAAGGAGGGCAATACATGGCTAACATCAGAGGTTATATCGGTACGTATACAAAGGGAGACAGTAAAGGTGTTTATACGTTTACATTAAATACGGACAAGCAGCAGATTGAGCAAATAGAAGTCGCTGCTGAGCTTGAAAATCCTACATATTTAACCGTGTCAGAGGATCAAAAGTTTGTTTATGCTGTTGTGAAAAAAGGATCACAGGGCGGCCTTGCTGCGTATCAAATTGATTCAACAACAGGCAGACTTCACTTCATCAACCAAGAGCTTGCCGATGGAGCTTCTCCTTGCCACGTCAGCGTGGACAGTCAAACGAAAACGGCGTATACAGCGAATTATCATAAAGGAACAGCAGAGATGTATGAAATCGATGCTGAAAATGGATCAGTGATCCGCACGCTCTCACAGGCGCAGCATGAAGGAACTGGCCCTAACGAAGATCGTCAGGAAAAGCCGCACACTCACTTTATGGGTCTCACGCCAGATGAACAATTTGCAGTGGCTGTTGACCTTGGAACAGATGGAATTTATACGTATAAGAAAGAAGACGGCAAACTTGAGCTTGCTCATACATTTGAAACAAAGCCAGGCAGCGGACCTCGTCATATCACATTCCACCCAACGAAACCTGTGGCATATGTAATGACAGAGCTAAGCTCAGAGGTCATTGTGCTTCGTTACTTTGAAGATGGTCATTTTGAAGAGATCCAAACAATCGCGACCATTCCAAGCGATTTTACGGAGAACAATCAAGGAAGTGCCATTCATGTCTCTTCAGACGGACAATTTGTTTATGCAGGAAATCGCGGTCATGACAGCATTGCGATTTTTAAAGCAGACGCTGACGGCCAATTAAGCCTTGTCGAGATTGCTTCTTCTGAAGGAAACTGGCCTAGAGATTTTGTACTTGATCCAACAGAAGAATTCCTCGTCGGTTCAAACCAAGAATCTAGCAACCTTGTGTTATACAAACGCGACAAAGAAACAGGACGACTCACTGTCTTACAATCAGACATTACCGTCCCTCATCCAGTTTGCGTGAAATTTTTAGGGTAAAGAAAAAAGCCTCCAATAACGGAGGCTTTTCTTTATACAGACGGCATACCGCCATCCTCAAGCTTTTGATCAATCAAAGACGTATCGGTTTTTTCGCCGAACCATTTTGACAGCCTGTCTTTTGCTTTCCCTTTCACATCATCATCAATGTACATTGCTACTTGAAGCAGAGCAAATGTAATGGCTCCTAAATCATCTGTATAGCCGACACCAATCAATGTATCCGGAATGAGATCAAGTGGAAGGATAAAGTAGCCGAGTGCTCCAATAATTAGGGTCTTTGCTTTGACCGGCACTTCGGGTTTTTGCAATGTATAGTAAAGTAATAGCACAGCATAGACAAGAGAGACACCAGCTTTTTGTGCCGTCTTTTTTAACTTTTCCCAAAAGGCATGATCATTAAAATGCTTCTTCGAACGCTTTAATAGTTCTTTTTTCTCAGAACGATTCATCATATCGCCTCCATCTACAGCATAGCCCTTTTCCCTTAGTTATACAAGATATCCGCTGATTCGACAAACAAAAAGCAGCAGAAAGCTGCTGCATTCTACTGCTCTTTGTAAAACTTTTCAATTGCCTTATCGATGTACACCCATCCTTTATAAGACACATGAATCGTATCTTTAAAGAAATATGGATCGTACTCATGCTTAGTCAAATCTGCGACTTCATACCCATTATCTCGAATTTGACGATTGATTTTTTCATAATAACCTGTACGGCCTTCTTTCGGAAAACCTGTGTAATCATACCACTTTCCGTTGACAGGAATCGTCACAAACAAAGGCTTTGCCCCTGCCTGTTTTAAAATATCCAGCATGATCTGAAAATCTTTGTATTCTGGTGATTCCGCATAAGAATGACCTTCACGGGAATCCTTCATCTTTTTCATGATCGGTTTCAGCTTGTGGTCAAACAGTTTTTGATTAATATAAAACGGGTTGTCCCCTGCTCTTTTCGCACCAAAAATACTCGCTTCTTTTTCAAGCTCAGCCCATGTTTTTCCTTTGACTGAAGGAGACGGTTGAAGCTTGCGCTCATGCCCCGATCCAATCGTATAGTACATGTCTTTCTTTTGAAGCATGCCATAATACATTTTCGCAATAGGAGAAATCGCGCCATAAGCGAACTTGTTCCCAGATAGCTCTGCTTTAAAAAGCTCTGTAATCACCATGTCATTTTTGACTGCTTTAAACTTCATGATTCTTTTGATGAGCTCTTTTTTCACAGTTGGATCAATTTCTTTATTATAGGCGAGATTCAGCGCTTGAAGAGCTGAATAGTTCGGTGCAAAGTGATTCTCGTCAGATCCCCATTTCACAAACCACTGCGGGGACACGATAAATACAAGCTTCTTCCCTTTTAATTCATCCATATGCGCTGCGAAGTTCATCGCATGAATTAATGATTGCGATCCACCTTTTCCAATAAGATAAGGTGTAAACCCTTGAGGATTCTCATGAAAGAAATTCGAAGGGTGATATGGATCAAAACGTGATAGTTCAGAAGATCCATAGATCGGCAAATAAGTTGGATCTTTTAGCATTTCATCTTGTAAATAAAGCCCTTGAAACATCCCTGGATCTAATTCTGTGGCTGACTTTTGTAATTTGTCTTTTGGGATCAGGTGTGAGAGCCATGCATTTGGTACAAGAAGAACACCAATGAATAGAACAGCCGCTAAAATAAGCGGCCCAAAAAAACGCTTTTTCATTACTTCATCTCTGCCAGCTGCTCAGCAATATGATTCGGCGTATCCCACACATCACGATCGAATTCTGTAATCGGAACAGTGATTCCGAGTTGACTTTCAATTGCCATAAGCAGTTCTACTGTACCAAATGAATCAAGAAGACCTTCTTCAAAAATCGCAATCTCTGGATTTTCTTTCACAACGTCGTCCTGACAAACCTCTGCAATAATACCGTATACTTGATTTTTAAATTCCATAATTTTCTACTCCCTTAATCATTAATGATGAAATGGTTTTCCTGAAAAAATATAAAATCCGAAACAAATCACATGGAATGTAATAATGATAGACACAACCATTGTGACCTTATTATCCGGCCACCACTTGTGCTTTTTATTCCATTTCTCAAATAAATTGTAACCGGACATAACAACTGCATGATATAGTCCGTAAATAATATATTGAAGGGCAAGACCATGCCAAGCACCCATCAATAGAAAGAGGACAAAGTACCCGATATTTGATACAGCCATTCGGTTCTTGATCCACTTCTTTTTAGTCATGAAGAACACAAATCTCATAAACACGTAGTCTCTGAACCAGAAGGACAGGGACATATGCCAGCGATTCCAGAAGTCTTTAATATTTCGGCTGATAAACGGTTTATTAAAGTTCTCTGGCGACTTAATGCCCATAATATAACTCACACCTACAGCAAACATTGTATATCCAGCAAAGTCAAAGAACAAATACATGCTGTAAGCATACATATACGTTAACTGCTGAACAAAGTGACTGCTGCTAATATGATGAATATTCATCAGAATATATGTGTGAATTAGATAACCAATAATGAACTTATATAAGAAGCCAATGAAAATTTTATGAATACCGGCATATAGAAGATCACTGTATGCTTCCTTTTCAGGCGGTGTATCCATATCTTTTTCAAATCGGCGGTAACGGTCAATCGGACCTGATGAAATCGTCGGGAAAAAGACAATGAAATAGACCAAACGGTGAATCGGAATTTTCTTCTTAATCAAGCCGTCTCTTGTCTCGATAATTAACTGAACACCTTTAAATGTTAAGTACGAGATCCCCAAAAAGCTCAGCCAGTTCATTGGCGGCGGCTGGTGCGGCTGATGAGTTAAAAAGAACGGTAAAATCTTAGACAGCACAAGCGGCAAAATAGATGCCACCACTGCTGCATAGAAAACAGATGCCTGATTCGCCTTTAACCTGTATGCAAGGTACAGGCGGATGATGAAGACTTGCCACACCGTGAACAAGAAGAGCAGCAGCGCGCCATGGGCATCCTTTGAGAAAATAAGTGCCAGTGCCACAACCGTTGCAAACATGTTGTAGCCCTGCATTTTTTTGCCGCGAAGACCAAGAATGATCGTCGGCAAAAGAAGAATACCAATTAGAATGAAGAAAAAGAATGAACTAAACGGAATCATAGAAGAACCTCTTTCGCGATTCTCTTACGGTCAACCTTCCCGTTTGGCGTCATGTACAGCTGCTCAAGATAGACAAACTTTCTTGGGATCATGTACGCTGGCAGTGAATCCGCCATTTCTTTCTTAATCGCACTTGTCAGCTGATACTCTTTTTCAAATGAATGAGCTGCTGGAACAATCGCTGCAATCAAGTACTCAACATGACCGTTTGGCTGGAATGGCACAATCACACAAGCATTGACATAGGTTGTCTCGCTCACATGATATTCAATTTCTTCAAGCTCCATTCGGTATCCATGAAGCTTAATTTGATAGTCGAGACGGCCATGGCACGTAATTAAACCATCATGCGCCACACCCGCGTCACCTGTACGGTAAGCAGGACGTCCTTCGTATTCAAAGAACACTTTATCTGTCAAGGCTTGTTCACCTAAATAGCCACTCGTGACGCTTGGCCCCACGATGACAATTTCGCCTTTTTCACCATCAGGAAGTGTCTTGCCTTCTTCATCTAAAATGACGATATCTGTATCAGGTTTGGCATAGCCGACTGGTAAAGAATCGTGCTGATCAAGAATCGCCTGCGTCACTTCAATCGATGTGATCGCAACAGTTGCTTCAGTTGGACCATACGTATTAAAGACCTGCGCCTTTGGAAAACGCTCCAGAAGTGAACTTGCTACAGCTACAGGAAGCGCCTCACCGCAGAACAAGAAAACTTTCAGCTCAGGTAAAAGCTCCCCTGTAAAGGAAGGGTCCATTAAGCACATTTGCACAAAGGATGGTGTTGATGTCCACACTTCAACGTCAGATTGACCAAGTGCTGCAAACATATCCTTTGGCTTATTGACAAGATCTTTTACTAAACAGTAAAGCGTGCCGCCTGATTGAAGCGCTGGATAGAGATCCATCACTGATAAGTCAAAAGAAAATGGTGCTTGATTTAAGAATGTGCGTCCCTCACCAATTGGGAAATCCCGGCACATCCACTCTGTAAAGCTTTCTAAATTATTGGCGGTTACCTGAACGCCCTTCGGTTTTCCGGTACTGCCAGACGTATAAATAATGTAGAAAACATCATCTTGTTGAACCCACTGCGTGGATGGCGGTGCTTCTTTTTCAAGTGCTAAAAGCGATGCCGCACTCTTCACTTCAATGTGCTCTTCTACATCTAATACATTCTGCTCATTTGCACATATCAATAGACTGGCTTTTGAGCTTTCAATGATTGAGACGATGCGCTCGACAGGTATCGAGATGTCGACCGGAATATAAGGTCTGCCTGATTTTACACTGCCTAAGAAAGAAATCAGCATCTCTGGCTCCATATGACCGTATACAATGACAGGTTCACTGCCAGTTGCAATTGCATCGATCGCACCAGCCATTTGGTCTGATAAATGCCAAAGCTCATCATATGTGATCGACGCATGTTGAGAAACAAATGCTGGCTGTGTTGGTTTCGTTTGCTGGTATTCATGAATCGTTTGTAATAGTTTCATAATTTAATCTCCAATTAAAAATCGTTGTAAATGAATGATCCCGTATTTGCTGTGTGGAATCCGTAAATAAAGAACAATAATAGCAAAATAAGTAAGTAAAAGCTTGTATATCCTATCCATTTTACAGACTTATTTTCTGATAGCTTTTTGAATAGCATATTGATAACCTCTTTTCTTTTGACACTTATAGAGACGCATGACTCAATCAAAGAGTTTCATATCAAACCATAAAATTTTTAAGAAATACTAAAAAAATGTCGAACCTTGGAACGTCTCTTTTGAGCAAAGCTGTCTTATTGTAACAAAGATTTAATACATTTGAAATGAAATCCGATCTTAAATTTGCCTTAAAATTGCTGAAAGCTGTCGAGAAGCAGCATATTCTTCTTTAGATTTATTCATTAACAGTTAAACCATTAAATAGAGTTCCATATTCATCTGAATTAAGTTACATTAAGTCATATAATCATTAATCTTCTAAATGGGGGTTCTTCTATTGTCAAAAGGACTTATTCATCATATTGAACTAAATGTTTCGAATTTAAAGAATTCGATTATTTTTTGGGGGTGGTTTTTAGAGGAGTTAGGCTACGAGCCGTATCAAACCTGGGAAAGCGGTCGAAGTTGGAAATCGGGAGAAACTTATATCGTTTTCGTACAAACTGAGGAACGATTTATGGACATACCCTATCATAGACGCAGGTCAGGTCTAAACCACCTGGCTTTTCATGCCAGTTCCCGGCAGCAAGTAGATGATATGACTGAAAAATTAAAAAGCATGGGGGTTAAAATTCTTTATGCCAATACACACCCCTTCGCAGGCGGCGATAAACATTACGCAGTTTATTTCGAAGATCCTGATAGAATGAAAGTTGAATTGGTGGCACCTTAATTTAGTTTGACTAGAGAAATAAAAGAACCCATGATTTCATGGGTTTCTCGTCATTGCATGATAAGAAAATCCGTCACAAGGCAAGCGGGTTCTCCGTTTTGATCTTATACATCTTACTTTTTTTAGTTTGAGAAAGAATATTCTCTCTTTTGAACATTTACCGCTTTACAATGCCTTTTTCATTAGGGAGGTTAATTTAAAAACGCCCTTCCAATGGAGGGCGGTGCTATTAACTATTTTCTTTTAAGTATTTCTTAATCAATGATTCGCTAATCCTGCTTACGATATAGATCGCAACCGCTAAAATCAGCATCAACGGAAACATGCTTAAACGATTATCTGCAACATATACAATGATCCCCACTATGATAGCCACTACTATTGCCGTTAAAAGATGCTTCCCCGCCAACTCACCCCTTTGTATAAATCATATACATTTTATTACACAAAAGGTTTAATTTAAATGATTTCCATAAAATCAGCAAGTTTCGTTTGTCCGCTCTTAAAGTAGATTGCTCCCCCTTATATTGTTCGCACAATCTCCATATGTTAAAATCAACTAGAATATCTATTTAATGGATCAATCAGGAGGTCATTAAGTGTCCCATCAAAGCACGCCATCCAAAATGTTATTAATTACTTTACCCGGCGCTATTATTGCCCTTGTGATGATCTTAGGGAAAATTGATACACCTGTAACAAATGTTTTATTTTATCTTGTGGCTTTTAGTGTGATGGGTTTAGTTGTTTCAAGCTTAGTAAAAGACTACAGGAAAAAGAAAAACTAACTCCTCATTTTGGGGGCTGTCGTTTATGCAGCTCCCTTTCTTTATGTGGACTCTCTCAAAGTTCGAAATCAGAGCAAAAACATTTGGAATTAAAAAGATATTAGAGAAATCAAAATAGATGCCAGTGAAGTGAGAAAACATTAAAAAACACGCACATCCATTTAGCACTTCCAAAAACCTTAAACAACTTGCACAAACAGAAGAAGCCGTTAACACCATGATGGAAACAGTCAAAGCAATTGCTGCGAGTACTAACAGAAAGTAAAGGAGAACGGAATGAAAACCCTTGATGTCTTTGAGTTGAAGAATGGAATTGACCAAACGCTGAACAAGTTGAAGCAGCAATCACAGAATGTGAAGTCCCTAGAAAAACAAATCAATCAAATTATCTCCTTAGATGGCGCATTAAAGGGAGAAGCTGGACAAGCGATAAAAGATTTTTATACGGAGTGTCACATTCCCTTTTTGCAATTCTTTCAGATCGTCATTGAAGAATACAGCGGTGCGCTAAAAAAGACAAAACAGGCACTTCATGCTTTTGAATCAAACCCGAATGGTTTTATCTCTCAATCATTCATTGAACACGAGCTTGACCAAGGGTTAAAAAAAGCCGAACGGACTATTTCTGATATTGTATCCGATGCGAATCAAGCCCTCAGCAGGGTCAGCCATATTGCGCATTTGCCTCATGTAGATGAATCTGCTTTTCAACAAAGCTATCAAAAAGCATGGCTTGAGACGTCCAAAACCATCGGATTACTTCATGCATTTGACAGAGAACAAACAAGTGCTCTAAATGAAACAAAAAGTTCCCTTCACACAATGAAGCAATACATAGATACTTTAAGCAAGATGTTCACTGGCCCGAAAATTGAAATTACTAGTTATCAAAAAGGCTCTATTTTCAAAGGTGGAAAAGAAGAAAAAATCAACAGTACCATCAGTGGAATGAATAAAAATATAGATTCCCCTAAAGAAAATCCAATGACAATCATGCTGAAGAAGCTGAATGATAAAGAGCGATCAAATGTGGATACGATTTTAAATAGGAAACCGTCTAATAAAATCAATCAAAACGCCGTGTTCGTAAATGGAAAAGTATATAATACAAATGAAAAGATTGACTTCGCAAATGCCAAAACAGTTGAAGTTATTCGAGATGGAATGCTATATCGGTTACGAATATCGGATCAAAACAAAGTGAATATTGAAAGCATCACAAAGATTTCTGATGTGAAAACGGGTGAACAAACCTCAAACATCTTAAATACAGCGGTTGAATTTACAGGAATAAATGATGCCATTCGAGTCATCACAGGGAGAGACCCTGTAACAGGAGACAAAGTCGCTGACATGGACCGTCTAGTATCAAGCTTGTACATGATACCCGGAGCTAAAATCACTAAAGTTGGAAAATACGTATTTAAAATAATGAAAGGAGAGAAAGTAGCCAAGAAGATTGTCAAAACACCTTCCTTCGGCAAACACTCCGTACCAAAAGGTCCTTATCGTGAAGTAAATGGTTTCCCTGTAAAAATAAAACCAGGCGCTCAAGAAAAGCATATTCCTGATGCACCTAACTATAAACAGGAGATAGCTAATGGTAAAACAAAGAGTATCTTCTTTGGAGATAATAAAAAAGCACAAAAATTGCTTGATAAACATGCAGGTACTGGTGATATGTTAAAAACAAAAAATAAAGAAAGAGTGGATTTTGGTCAAGTCATAGGAAAGCATTACAATACAGAGACCAATAAGTATGAAGAGACTACAAGAGGTATTATACATTATAGTAAAAACGGCGCTCACATCGTGCCTTCACAACCATCATAAATATGAGAAAAGAGGATTGACATGGAAGCTGATTCATTATTTAAAACATTATCAAAATACAAAAACAGAGACCTTACATTGGAATATGAAAATGGATTAAGACTAATCGGTAGAACTGATACATTTTTTGAAACTGATAACGGTCTAGAAGATGATGACATCAATTATAAAGAATATTACGCTACAGTCTTTCAAGTAAATAAGATTTTATCTCCTCCCCTTAATAATGAAAAAGACAGTTTATATACTTGGTTAATTGAGGGAAACACTTTGTTTGAGATTTCTCTTTATGAAGATACACCACGTGCAGTTTATATGGCAGACGGTCAAAAAATATGGGAATTGGCCAGTGATGAATAACTAAGAAAAGCCCCTCCTGTCGGAAGGGCTTAACTTCAACATAAGTCTTTTGGTAAGTAAGAAGGAGCTTTCACTTGTCATCTGGCGCCTTTATTTCCTGCTCTGCGTCTTGGACTTATGCTTGAAATATGTCTAACTAGTGGACTTTTTCCATTTCGACAAAATAATACATTCAACCCATTTCTTTAAAGGCATTATTTAAACAGCTGATATTTATCTTTATTAGGAAACATTTCAATTAGAGGAATGCCGATGTCCATATAAATGTGAAGTTATGTACCAAGATTGCTGCTACGTAATAAATTAAACTTATTACCATCTCATTGTACAAGCATATATAGATTGGAATGAGACGGAATTTCTCCTACGATAGTTCAGCCACTTAAGTTCCAACAAACAAAAAGCCTGAAATCCTTTATAGTAAAGGGTTTCAGGCTTTTTTCTTATTACGTTCAGATTGCTGACACGTGTTCAAACACCTGTAAATTCCAACCTACTCATAAAAGCTTACTGCAACCCTTCAAATAACTCCCTCACAAGTTTATTCATTATTAATACTTGGATTAGCAGTAAACAACATAGATATTAAAAGGGAATAAGTACGTTTGGAGGGAATTAAATGGCACAAGAATCTGATGAGCATAAGTTGCAACAAATAAAACAAATGCAACAGATGTTTCTAGAGAAAATGAAAACTCAACCTTATCCCATGTACCCTAATTACGGAAAAATCACACGCTATGAAGAAATCCCAATTAATTTACCTGAACAACGTCAACTTCGTCATCCTGGTGTAGAAGGCTTAATGGTACCACTTCCAATTATTGAAAATACAAATTACAAAGGGAGTGGTAAGTTAGCGGGAAAAGTTGCTCTTATTACAGGAGGGGATAGTGGTATTGGTGCAGCCGTAGCCATTGCCTTCGCAAAGGAAAGTGCTGACGTTGCGATTGCATACTTAGATGAACACGAAGATGCTAATAGAACAAAAGCAAGAATTGAAGAACTTGGGCAACGTTGTTTGTTGATGCCAGGAGACTTGCGAGATAAAAGGCAATGTATCACCATTGTAGAGAAAACAGTAAAAACCTTCGGACGTCTAGATGTTCTATGTAACCACGTTGGTATCCAATTTCAACAACCAAGCCTTCTTGACATTACAGACGAACAATTCGATGACACCTTTAAAGTCAACATATACTCACATTTTTACACAACCAGAGCAGCTCTTCCTTACTTAAAACCAGGCAGTTCTATTATCGGTACTTCTTCAGTCGTAACGTATGTAGGTGAGCAACAAATGATTGATTATACAGCCACAAAAGGGGCAATTGTTGGCTGGACGCGTGCTTTGGCTAAAAATGTTGTAAAAAAAGGAATTCGTGTAAACGCCGTTGCTCCAGGTCGAATCTGGACGCCGCTTATTGCAGCAAGCTTCTCGTCAGACCAAGTGGCTGTATATGGAGCGTTTAACCCAATGGAACGAGTTGCCCATCCATTTGAACTCGCACCAACATTTGTTTATCTTGCTTCTGATGATTCACGTTTTGTTACAGGTCAAGTGCTGCATGTTGATGGTGGGGAATCCACACATTCCTAATATAAGGAGGTCATTGGATTGAGATATGAATATAATCCAGAAGTAGAGTTATTACTTGTGAATCATTCAATGGAAAAAGTCACTATGGTTTATCTGGAGCATTCATGGCTAATGCCTAAAATTGGACGTAGACCGCCTTATTATTGCTACCCACATTATGAACTGAATTATCCAGTAATTTAAATAAATCGCAGACAAAAAAACTTCCGAAACAACGACGGAAGTTTTTTCTTTATTTCAGAACGGGTAAATGGGCAAATGAGTAAAAGGTGGTTACTTTTCATAAAATCACAGTTTTATTAATCGTTGTGTAATGATGACTGACCGGCCCCTCTAGTAGCCCCTTTACATCAATTTTAACATCTAATCGTCCTTTTCTTTTGATCACAACAAAAAACCTCCTATACCGAAAGTGATATAAGCCAATAACAGGTGCAATTTCTCACGTCACTGTTATACTGACCGTTTCACTATACAATATAGGAGGTTGATTTGATGGGTTTTATCACCCGATTTAATTACGTCCCAGGAGAGATTCGAACTCCCGACCGACGGCTTAGAAGGCCGTTGCTCTATCCTGCTGAGCTACTGGGACATGTTGTTATGTAGTGTGCTGCGGTGTATTACCTCAGCGACAAGATTTATTATATTACTATTGTTCTTTAAAGTCAACGGTTTTTCGAAAGTTTTTTCATAAGGGGCAAATGCTGCACCCTTATGAAATACCTTCCAATGTGACAGTGTTTTCGAGGTCTTGTATGGCCTGACCTTCGTCCGTGAAAAACTGTACGTTTGCTTCGCTTCCATCTAGTGACAGTATAGCATAGCTGCGCTCTTTTCGCACTCTTGGCAAGTGCACGCTGCCTGGGTTAATGAGGAGTTTTCCTCTTAGCAGTTCACTGCCTGGAATGTGCGAGTGGCCAAAGCAGATAATGTCTGCGCCCAGCTCTTCTGCACGGTAGTAGACTTGAAGCAAGGATTGTTTGATGCCATGCAGATGTCCGTGAGTGAGAAATAGTTTTCCGCCTCCATCAAGTGGGAGCAGGAGCTCTTCTTCAAAATCGCCCATAAAGTCACAATTTCCTTTGACGAATTTGTATCCTTCAAGTGCTGGGTGGTTCGTTTCGAGTTCTGAATCTCCGCAGTGAATCATCATGTCAACTTCAGCCGCATGCCGTTTGGCAATGGTTTGAAGTTCGTCTGTGAGTCCATGACTGTCACTAATGATGAGTATCTTCATGGCTTCATTCCCCCTTATTCATTTGCGTCTAGCAGTGATGAAAGCTTTTGAAGCGCGACCGCTCGATGGCTGATCTTGTTTTTCTCCTCTGGTGATAATTCGGCCATCGTCTGGTCTTTGTCTTTGACGATAAAAATTGGGTCGTATCCGAAGCCATTTTCGCCGATTGGTTTTTCTGCGATGAAGCCTTCTACTGATCCTTCTACCGTCTTTGTTTCTTTTCCCGGTATGCTGACAGCAAGGGCACATCTGAATCTGGCTGTGCGGTCTTCTTTTTCAATGCCTTGAAGTTCGCTCAGCACTTTTTCCACATTCTCCGCATCGTCTTTATGCTCACCTGCGTATCTCGCTGAATACACGCCAGGTTTTCCGCCCAGATAATCAATCGACAGACCGGAATCGTCTGCAATGACCATTTCACCTGCTTTGGCTTGAATGGCCTCCGCTTTGATGATGGCATTTTCTTCGAAGGTTTGTCCTGTTTCTTCAATTTCTTCAGTAAAGCCAATGTCTGCTAGTGTTTTGACCGTGAATCCTTTTGGCTCAAGAATGGCTTTGAATTCTTTCGCTTTGCCCGCATTGTGCGTTGCAATGATGGCTGTTTTCATCCTGATCAAACCCTTCTCTTTATTCGATGACTTCTCCTGTTACTGCTTTTTGCTTTTCGATTAATTCTTTGATGCCCTTTTCGGCTAAATCAAGCAGTCCGTTTAGCTGTTCTCTTGAGAATGTCGCTTCTTCGCCTGTTCCTTGAAGTTCAACAAAGCGACCAGCGCCTGTCATGATGACATTCATATCTACTTCAGCAGAAGAATCTTCTTCATAGTTTAAATCTAACAGAAGACCTTGCTGAGAATCAATTCCGACGGATATCGCCGCTAAATAATCAGTAATCGGGTTTTCTTTGATGACTCCTTCAGCTCGCAGCTTTTGAATCGCAAGTGTCATGGCAACAAAAGCACCTGTGATGGATGCTGTGCGTGTGCCGCCGTCTGCTTGAATAACATCACAATCAATCCAAATCGTGCGTTCGCCAAGCTTTTCTAAGTCAACGACTGCGCGGAGTGCTCGTCCAATTAAACGCTGAATCTCCATCGTACGTCCTGTGACTTTTCCTTTAGATGATTCTCTTATCGTTCTTTGTGCAGTTGCTCTTGGAAGCATGCTATATTCTGCTGTGATCCAGCCTTTTCCTTCTCCTCTTAAAAAAGGAGGTACGCGGTCTTCGATCGATGCGTTACAAATCACCTTCGTATTTCCCGCTGAGATTAAGACAGAGCCTTCTGGGTGCGTGATGTAGCCTGCCTCTATTTCAATTTTTCTCAATTCGTCATATTGTCTTTCATCTAATCTCATGTTTTACCTCCGTTACGATATACATTCCTCGCGAGTGCCAGCGGGGTTCTCCTACTAACTTTGACAACCTCAGCTCGTTCTAATCGCTTGGAATAAAAAAGAGGCAGCGAATATGCATGCCTCTTTTTCTCCATTATATCAATGTGTGACGTTAAAAACTACCTGTATTCACTTGTTCTGGTCGTGAAACCGGCTTTGTGAGCTCTGCTCCTTTTTCGTTCACAAGCTCAGCCTTGCCGTTCACCTTGACAGATACGCTTTTGACGTCCGGCAGCTCGGTTAATGTGAGCACAATGCTATCAAGAACTTTTTGTGAAATGACCTTTTTCTTTTCATCCGCACTGCCAAAAATAGATTCGTTGAAATCAAGTGTCACATGGCCATCTTTTACTTTTGGTACATCATTCAGCTTCACATCTTGATCAAAGTCTGTAAGCAGATGGCTTTTTTTGCTTGGTCCAGAAACGAGCTCATCAATCGCTGCTGTAATCGGATCATCCTCGTCTTTTGGCGCTCTTTTGGTCACTGGAACGTAGTACGTCTGTTCATCAGA
The DNA here is from genome assembly GCF_038627085.1 of Bacillus sp. FSL M7-0791. Classification (NCBI taxonomy): domain Bacteria; kingdom Bacillati; phylum Bacillota; class Bacilli; order Caryophanales; family Bacillaceae; genus Bacillus; species Bacillus sp. FSL M7-0791. The sequence continues at coordinate 2,478,980 of NZ_CP152022.1, forward strand.
TTCAGCTAAATAGTAAACCGTCACTGGCTTTGTCGCTGTCATATCAGCAGCAGCCTCGTGCTGGATATTAATACCGTCTTCTCTGCTTAAATCATCTGAGATAGGTGTACCGTTCACAGGCATTTCTTTTAGTTCATGTCCATTCATCTTCAATTTGACTTTGGCTATGGAATCAAACTGAGTTAACGTCCAAGTGACTGATTGCAAAATGCGCTGCTCGTCTTCTTTTTTATAGTTTTTAAATTCATTTGAAAAATCGACAACCGCCGTTCCGTCTTTAATATCGACAGATACGCGCGTATCCGCTGGCAGCACTGCTCTGAAGCCATTCGGCATTAAGTTAGAAATAGGTCCCCCGTCCACGAGATATTCAAGGGTTTGTTTGGCACTTCCTTCATTTTTCGGCAGTGGAATGGATTGAGAGACGACATACCCATTTTTATCAATTAAATATAATTCTCTCATGACCGTATCTGCCTGCTTCTCTTCTTTTCCTTCTTTGGCTGTTTGTTTATCTTTATTTTCTTTCACATATGTGACGTTTTGTGGTGGATCAATCTCTGTTTTCGCTTGGTCTGTTTGAAACAATCCGCATCCTGACAAAAGCATGGCTGACGCGATACACGTAACAGCTGCTGTAGATCCTTTTTTCAGCATACTTCACCCTCCTCTAGTAGTTTGTACTACTATGTATACGAGCTCCCCCAGAGGATTAGACCCTTTTCATAAAAAAATAACCCACTTCAAATAGAAGCGGGTTATTGCTGATAGATGTGTTCAAGTGACACGGTTTCGACCTTCCCTGGCAGGTAGCCAAACCAGTCACGAGCGATGTTTTGAAAATTTTGCTGCTGCCCTGTTGTGTAAAATGTATGGACAGGCGTTTCTTTAGAGGTATTTAACAGCCCTTTATATGAAAGAATCGTACTTGCTTCTCTCGCTGTCTCATCTCCTGATGAAATGATGCTGACATCACTGCCCATAAAGCGCTGAATCGGCTCTTTTAAAATCGGATAGTGTGTGCAGCCAAGAATAAGTGTATCAATTCCTGTTTCTTTCATCGGTTCAAGGGAATCTTTCACCACTGCCTCTGCTGTCTGATCTAAAAACGTACCACTTTCCACAAATGGGACAAGGAGCGGACACGCCAGACCTTGAACCGTTAGACCTGCTTTTAGTGACAGCAGCGCTTCTTTGTATGCCTCGCTTTTGATCGTATTGATTGTGCCAATAACGCCAATATGCTGGTTGTTTGTCACCTTGATCGCTGTACGGGCACCAGGCTGAATGACGCCAATAACCGGAATATCAAGCGTTGCTTTAATTTCATCCAGTGCGATCGCCGTTGCTGTGTTGCATGCAATGACGAGCATTTTAATATGGTGGTGTTTTAGTAAGTAGTGTGCCATTTCCCACGTATATTGAAGAACTTCTTCTTCTTTCCGCGGGCCATATGGACATCGTTTTGTATCGCCTACATAAATGATTTTTTCTTTTGGCAGTTGTCTCATGATTTCCTTTGCAACGGTTAAACCGCCGACGCCGGAATCAATGACGCCGATTGGTTGATCCAACAAAATCGCCTCATTTTCTTTTCATTTGCTGCTGTAGTTTCGTTAAGGATTGGTTGAAAACGATGGCTTCTTCTTCTGAGAAAGCCCCTAGAAGTTCACTGACGTATTCTTGGCGTTTAGCAATCACTTCTTGAATGATCCGCTCGCCTTCAGGCAATAAATGAATGCGAACCACGCGGCGGTCAGATGGATCTTTCACCCGTTCGACAAGTTCACTTTTTTCCATTCTATCAATTAAATCAGTGGTTGTGCTGCAAGCCAAGTACATCTTTTGTGACAGCTCACCTATTGTCATATCTCCGAATTCATAAAGCCACTGAAGCCCGATGAATTGTGGAGGTGTAATCGTATATTGATTGAGGATTTCTCTGCCTTTTTGCTTAATAATTGCGGCAATGTGGCGTAATGATTTTTCAATCTCTGCAACATGGCCTGATTCATTCGTTTCCATTTTATTGATACCTCACTATAGCATCTCACTTTGATTAAAACGTATATGTCTATTTTCCTCGTTTTTTAAAGAAAATGCAAGAAGAGACTCATGGAAACCATATAGAAATAACCGGTTCCTCCCCAATATGGAAGGAAAACCGGCTGACTTTAGAGCTCTAGCTCACCCATACGCAGAAGCTCGACTACGGCCTGTGAACGGCCTTTGACTCCTAGCTTTTGCATGGCATTCGAAATATGATTTCGAACAGTCTTTTCGCTAATAAAAAGCTCGCTTGCAATTTCTTTTGTTGTTTTATCTTGGACGAGCAATTCGAATACTTCTCTTTCTCTTTTGGTTAATAGCGGCTTGGATTGAAACTCTTTCTCCTTCAAGTATTGTAACCCTCCTTGCTAAGGTGAGAGCTCTAGTCTCTATAGAATGGGATTCTGTATAGTCGAGATATCATATGCCGGGTGCCTGAGGTAGGTGACGTTAAAATCAAGAAATCCCGCATATCAGCGTCCAATTTCTGCGCTTTCATCCACGCAAAAAAGGACGAGTCTCCTCCCCGAGACATCGTCCTTTTTTGCGTGGTATTTAAAAGATTGAAATGGCACCTGTTAACAATGCAATAAGTGTTGTAAAAAGGGCAGTTAACACGGTCCATAGCAGTGCATATTTTTGCAAATCACCAATATCTTTGTTCAGCATACTGACAAGCAGCAGTGTTGAAGCTACAAGCGGACTCAGTAAGTGAACAGGCTGCCCTATGATAGAGGCACGTGCAATTTCCACCGGATCAATCCCATAAGCTGCGCCGGCTTCAGCCAAGATTGGCAGCACTCCGAAATAGTAAGCATCGTTTGAGAGCACAAATGTAAATGGCATACTCGTCAAAGCAACAATCAGCGGGAAAAATGAGCTGTAGGAATCCGGAATCATGTAAATGACCAAATTGGCAATGGACTCAACCATTTTTGTTCCAGAAAAAATCCCTGTGAAAATCCCTGCTGCAAATACAAGTGTGATAACCGTTAATGCGTTTCCTGCATGAGATAAAATTCGCTCGCGCTGATCTTCAACCTTTGGATAGTTGATCATCAGAGCGATGACAAATCCAATTAAGAAGAGTACAGGAATTGGGATGATATCCATGACGAGAGTGACCATGACAGCAATTGTTAAGAAGAAGTTAATCCAAATCAGATTCGGTCTCTTGATATCGGCTACTCCATCTTCAATTGACGCAGCCAATTCAGGAGAAATGGACGGCTCTTCTTTGTACTGAATCTCTGCAATCCCAATCCGTTTTCTTTCTTTTTTCCCAAGTACATAAGCAGTAAAAAGTATAAAAAGACCGCCTCCAACCATCGTTGGGAGTAATGGAATGAAAAATTCGCCTGCATCTAATCCAAGCGCCGCGATTGCACGAGTAGCTGGACCGCCCCATGGCGTCATTCCGCTCATAATTCCTAATGATAATAATGAAATTGTTCCTAAAATTAATGGGTTCATCCCAATTCTTAAGAAAAGTGGCAGCATAGCTGATACGGTAATCATGTACGTTGTTGTTCCATCACCATCTAATGCAACAAGCATAGACAAAATCGCTACCCCAAAAGCAATTTTGACAGGATCACCTTTTACAATACGTAGAATGAGTTTAATCAGAGGATCAAACAATCCAGCATCCAGCATGACACCGAAGAATAAAATCGCAAATAACAATAAAGCAGCTGATGGTGCAACAGTTTTCAGTCCATCAAGCATCATGTCCCCTAACCCTTTGTTAAAGCCGCCGATCAATGCAAATATGATAGGTACAACGGTTAGAGCCACCACCGGATGCATACGTTTTGTCATAATGAGAAATGTAAATGTCAAGACCATCAAGATCCCTAAAATAGCTAGCACTTTATATCCCTCCATCCTCTTCTTTACATGATCTGCAAGCGCCCCCTTGCACTTGCGATCTATATGTTAGCGCTTTCTATTTCAAGGATATAATAGCTTTTTTTATAATGAAAATATCGATTTTTTCGTATATTCAATAAATTTCTTTTATAATCAACCTTGCTGATTTCTTAAAAACTCAATGAACGCTTTCACCACAGACAAATGAAGTGAGTCTGGCTGGTACATGAGCCATGTATCTCTTAAAACAGGCTGTCCATCTTTATACGAAAGTCCTTTTACAAATAACTCATCACTTGGTCTGAGGCAAATTTCTGGGACAATGGCATAGCCTAAACCATGCTTCACCATCTCTTTTGATGTATCCTGACGGTCTGTCTCCATCGTGACAAGCGGAGGCATTGTGAATGTTTCCTGCCACCATCTGTTAATCAGCCGTTTTAATGAACTGTCTGTATGATAGTCAATGAGCGGCAGATTCGGGAGATCCTTTAGCTGAATTTCTGATTTTGAAATAATGCAAAGACGCTCTTTATCAAGCAAAAAACGCTCTCCATTCCAGTCATAATCACCTCTTAAAATCCCTAAATGCACACTTGATGTTCCTAATAAATCCATTACCTTTGTGCTCCAGCCTGTGTTGACCATAAATTGAACATGTGGATACTGCTTAGAAAATTCTTTTAATATTTCTGGCAGTTTATACTGGGCAAAGTTACTTGAGACCCCTAACCGGATCGTTCCTTTGACCTTTTTTTGCATATTGAGCATGCCATCTTTCGTTTGCTGCAGCTGTTTGAGCATGTCATTTGCGTATTTAGCCAAGTATTCGCCCTCTGATGTAAATTCAATTCCTCGTTTTCTTTTAAAGAAAAGTTTCATATCAAACTCCTCTTCAAGCTGTTTCAATCGATAGCTTAAGGCAGGCTGAGAGACAAATAATTTTTCTGCCGCTTTTGTGATGTTCTTTTCTTCATAAAGTACCTTTAAAAACCGCCAATCTTTTTCATCCATTGTATGCCCTCCTTTTTTACTAATTATAAAATATTTTTATCGATTCCTCTCAAAATAATGTATTTAACTTATTTCTTATTATACTTTACCATTTTGGTTAGATAAACAGTTAATTAAAAATTGAGGGTGAGAGTCATGAGAAAAGTTCCAATCACAATCATGCGAGGCGGTACAAGCAAAGGAGTATTCATTCACGCTGACAATGCACCATATGAACACGATGAGCTCGAGGCATTTCTATTAGACATTATGGGCAGTCCTGACCGGCTGCAGGTCGATGGGATCGGCGGCGGTAATTCTTTAACAAGTAAAGTGGCAATTATCGATAAAGCCACACGCCCGGATGTGGATGTGAACTATACATTTGCACAGGTCAGTATTAATGAGAGATATGTCGACTTTAAAGGAAACTGCGGGAACATCTCATCAGCCGTTGGACCATATGCGATCATTAAAGGACTTGTTGAAGCAGTTGAGCCCATTACGACTGTACGTATCCTCAATACCAATACAAATAAAGTCATTACGGCAGAGGTCGAAGTTGAAAATGGGGAAGTAAAATTTGAAGGACAGGCAGAAATTCCAGGCGTAAAAGGAACTGGTTCTCCCATTTATTTATCCTTTGAGAAACCTGAAGGAGCTGTCACAGGTAAAACCTATCCGACTGGAAACAAAATTGATACGATTCAAACAAAGTTTGGGGAGATTCCAATCTCGATCGTTGACATTGCAAATCCAATTGCCTTTATTCGCGCGAAAGATATTCAATTAAAAGGAACTGAATTACCTGAAGAGTTTACAGACGAATTACTGGATGATTTAGAAGAAATTCGTTCTCTCGCTGCTGAAATGTGTCATTTTGCACCAAAAGAAATGGCCACATTACAGTCTCCAGCTGTTCCAAAGCTTGCGCTCATCAGCGAGCCTGCTGATTATGTAGATACAAATGGAATCTTGAGACGAGCAGAAGATATGGACATCATCGTTCGTATGCTATCGATGCAAAGGCCACACCAAGCACTTGCCATTACTGGTTCTGTCTGTGTGACGGCCAGCTGTTTCTTGGATGAAACGCTTCCTTCTCAGCTGTTCCAAGGTCAAGATGACACCCTTCGTATTGGGCATCCTGCCGGGATTATGCAAACGGAAATTGACATCTCTCAAAACAGAGTCAAAGTCATTCGAACTGCAAGAGAAATTCTAGACGGAGTTGTTTTCACAAAACAAGACTATGTGATTCAGCCTCATATTAAAAGAGAAGCTTAAGCAGACGAGAACATCGTCTGCTCAGATTGTTGACAAAGGGCTAAAAGGGTTTTCTTTTAGCCCTTTGTCTTCTATTCAGCGTGATAGAAAACCTTTGAAGTCTAGGAAGGACGAGCACAGGAGCGGAGCGAATGTGACATTCGTGAGCACAGGAGCGCAGACCTGACAACGAATGCGAGGGTTTGTCTACACGCTGAGCAGACGAGAATATCGTCTGCTTTTTTTAATGCTGTAGCGGTGCATCGATATCTCCGGCAGAATGAGCTTTTATTTGCCCTTTCTCATCTTTGAGCTGGAGATGACCGTAGCGGTTGACTCCGCAGCAAATGCCCTCTTCCCATGTTTGTTTTTCACGGTCTAACGAGATCCGCAGCGGTTTATGAAGACGATATAACCGTTTGTTATAGAGGGAAGTGAGTGCTTCAAACCCTTCATTCTTCCAGCGTGTATGATATTTTTCAAAAGCGGCGGCAAGTTCCTTCACAAGCTGATCGGCTTTTACCTCTGTAAGCTCTGATAGGCAAATGGTTTTGTACGGAACATGCTCCGGCTTTGTCTTCACATTGATGCCAACCCCGATATAAATGGCGGTACGGTCCGCTTCAATCAATGTGCCTGATACCTTTGCTTCATTGATGAGAATATCATTTGGCCATTTGATCGCAAGCTGATCCTCAGCCCTTATGAGAGGTTTGAGTACATCGTAGATCGCTAGTGCCGTCAGCGGAGCAATCGTTGACTGGGTGGAGAGTTCTTCTGGCGGCAAAACCGTCATGGTCAAAGCGATATTCCCTGCTGGCGTTTCCCACGGCCTGCCTAGCCTGCCTCTCCCTTCTGTCTGCTGATGTGCATAGACAGCAAATGAAGGTTTTTCTCCTTGCTGAATGAGCCTTTTCGCTTCATTATTTGTACTATCAATGGTGTCATATTGAAAAATCTTCATGTGTTCTCCTTTTGTTCTTCTTAATATGCTCTTTTTATTATAACAAAATGAAGCTTACACGTTGCTGAGGCTGCATGCTACCCATTTCGCTGAGCTTGAAATGTCTCTTTTTCTTCTTCTGTAAATGGGACTGCTGCGCCTGTTTCTTTATTAATTTGCACCATGGTAACTGAGCCTGTAAAGCATGGTTCCTGCTGCTCGTTTTCTCCTAAATAATGAAGGATAAGTGAGCTTGATCCGACTTTTTCCGGCTTTACATACACACGAAGCCTCTCCCCAATCTCCACCTGTTTGATGTAGTCACATTGCAGGTTTGCCACGACTGTAATTGTCTCTTTCACACGTTTTATTCGTTTATCCACAATTCCTGTTTTTTGAAAAAAGGCAATCCGTGCTTCTTCAAAATACACAAAAGGGGTGACATTGTTCATATGGCCGAACATATCCGTTTCTGAAAAACGGACAGTCGTTTCGACATAAAATCGAAAGGATGCCCTCCATTCTTCAAATGGTTCCTCAATATATGATGGAAGTCTCACTTCATCATCTCCTTATTCATCAATAAACGCCTCTCCCATATTGGAAGAGGCGTTTATTTTGTGTTCCATCCAGCCTCTTGTAAACACTCATCATGATTGGCAAAGAGGACTGAATGTGATGTTATTCTGCGTGATCGCTTCCGAAGAAGTTACGGAAAGCTTGTAATGTTGTATCTCGGTTAAGTGCTGCAATTGACGTTGTCAGCGGGATTCCTTTCGGACAAGCCTGCACACAGTTTTGAGAGTTCCCGCAGTTCGCAAGACCGCCGTCTCCCATAATTTCTTCTAGACGGTCAGACTTATTCATCGCACCTGTCGGATGTGCGTTAAATAGACGAACTTGCGAAAGCGGAGCAGGGCCCATAAAGGAAGACTTATCATTTACGTTTGGACAAGCTTCAAGGCAGACACCACATGTCATACATTTAGAAAGCTCATACGCCCATTGACGTTTTTTCTCAGGCATTCTTGGTCCAGGTCCAAGATCATATGTGCCATCGATCGGCACCCATGCTTTTACTTTTTTCAAGGAGTTGAACATGCGGCTTCTATCAACCTGCAAGTCTCTCACGACCGGGAATGTCTTCATCGGCTGGAGACGAATCGGCTGATCTAACTGATCAATTAGTGCTGTACATGACTGGCGCGGTGTTCCATTAATAACCATGGAACAAGCTCCGCACACCTCTTCAAGACAGTTCATGTCCCAGTTGATCGCTGTTGTTTTTTCACCTTGTTTATTGACCGGGTTACGTCTAATTTCCATGAGTGCAGAAATGACGTTCATATTCGGACGGTAAGGGATTTCGAATTCCTCATCATAAGACTTTCCATCTGCTGTATCTTGACGTGTGATTATGAAATGAATTGTGTTTTTTTCACTCATCTTATTTCTCCACCTTTTTCTTCGAGTAATCTCGTTTACGAGGTGCAATTAACGATACATCGACGTCCTCATAGTGGAATGCAGGCTTTTGATTTTTCCCTTTGAACGTAGCCATCGTTGTTTTAAGGAATTCTTCATCGTTTCTTTCTGGGAATTCCGGTTTATAGTGTGCGCCTCGGCTTTCATTCCGGTTATATGCCCCGATCGTAATGACTCTTGCCAGCTGAAGCATATTGTCAAGCTGACGTGTGAAGGCAGCGCCTTGGTTGCTCCATGATGCGGTATCATTGATGTTGATCTTCTTGTAGCGCTCCATTAGTTCTTCGATCTTCTGATCTGTTTTTAAGAGTTTGTCATTGTAACGAACCACTGTAACGTTATCCGTCATCCATTCTCCAAGCTCTTTATGAAGCACGTACGCATTTTCTGTTCCGTCCATGCTGAGGATGTTGTCCCATTTCTCCTGCTCTTTCTTCACGGCGCTGTCAAATAGTGCAGAAGAAAGGTCTTCCGCAGATTTTTCAAGACCGTTAATGTACTTCACCGCATTTGGTCCAGCGACCATTCCGCCGTAAATCGCAGAAAGAAGTGAGTTTGCACCAAGTCTGTTTCCGCCGTGCATTGAGTAATCACATTCTCCGGCAGCGAATAGACCTTTGATATTCGTCATTTGATCATAATCGACCCATAATCCGCCCATAGAGTAATGAACAGCCGGGAAGATTTTCATCGGCAGCTTACGCGGGTCGTCACCCATGAATTTTTCATAGATTTCAATGATTCCGCCAAGCTTAATATCAAGCTCTTTTGGATCTTTGTGAGAAAGATCAAGATATACCATGTTCTCTCCGTTGATGCCAAGCTTTTGCTCGACACATACGTCAAAGATTTCACGCGTTGCAATGTCACGCGGTACAAGGTTCCCGTATGCTGGGTATTTTTCTTCAAGGAAGTACCAAGGCTTCCCGTCTTTATATGTCCAAACACGTCCGCCCTCACCACGAGCTGATTCACTCATAAGACGAAGCTTGTCATCTCCTGGGATCGCTGTCGGGTGAATTTGAATGAATTCTCCATTTGCATAATGCGCACCTTGCTGATAGACGATAGATGCTGCAGATCCAGTGTTAATCATAGAGTTTGTTGATTTACCGAACACGATTCCAGGACCGCCTGTTGCCATGATGACTGCATCTGATCGGAAGGATTCAATTTCCATTGTCGTCAAGTTTTGCGCGACAATCCCGCGGCATACTTCCTCGTCATCTAAAACAGCGCCAAGGAATTCCCAGCCTTCATATTTCGTGACAAGTCCTGCTACTTCATAGCGGCGAACCTGCTCATCCAGTGCGTATAATAGCTGCTGGCCTGTTGTAGCTCCAGCAAACGCTGTACGGTGGTGCTGTGTTCCCCCGAAGCGGCGGAAGTCCAATAATCCCTCTGGTGTTCTATTAAACATAACACCCATACGATCAAGTAAGTGGATAATGGACGGCGCTGCTTCACACATTGCCTTTACTGGCGGCTGGTTGGCTAAGAAATCTCCGCCGTATACCGTGTCATCAAAATGCTCATAAGGTGAATCCCCTTCACCTTTTGTATTGACCGCTCCGTTGATTCCGCCCTGTGCACATACAGAATGCGAACGTTTCACAGGTACGATTGAAAATAGTTGAACAGCTGTTCCCGCTTCTGCTGCTTTAATAGTTGCCATGAGACCAGCTAAGCCGCCTCCGACAACGATGATGCTAGAATTACTCATTGTAGCCCCTCTCCCTCTTCTACTAATCTATTTCCTCTTAAACAAAAGCGAAAATTGCTCTTAGCCCTACATATGAAAGCGCTATAAATATACCTAATGTCACATATGTGGAGATTCGTTGTGAGCGTGGTGAAACGGTAATTCCCCAGCTGACAGCAAATGACCACAAGCCATTAGCAAAGTGGAAAATAGTAGATAAAACGCCGACAATATAGAAGCCTAGCATAAATGGAGAGCTTAAAATATTCGCCATCATGTCATAGTTGACTTCAGCTCCAAGCTGAGCTTGAATTCGTGTTTCCCATACGTGCCAAGAGACAAAAATCAATGTGATAATACCTGAAATCCTTTGCAATCTGAACAGCCAGTTTCTTAAGTAACTGAAGCGAGACGTGTTGTTTTGTGCCGTAAAGGCTATGTACACCCCATAAACAGCATGATAGATCAGTGGTAAGAAAATCACGAACAGCTCAAGTGCATATCTGAAAGGAAGCTGTTCCATAAAGTGTGCAGCTTTGTTAAACGCCTCTGGTCCATTTGTCGCAAAGTGGTTAACCACTAAGTGCTGTATTAAAAATAGACCGACCGGAATGACGCCAAGCAAAGAATGCAATCTCCGATAAAAAAATTCTTTGTTCCCCGACATTACTTTACCCCCTAGTAAAAAAAGTGCAATTGCTTGAAAATTGTCTTACCCCCGCTTCTTTCAAATGTAAGCACTTTATTCAAATTTATTGACAATTTCATTTTACTCCTATGTCAAAAAAGCGTCAAGAAACCGCGTACATAAATTAAAATTTTCCGAAATTTAAAAGTTTTAAATCAAAATTCGTTTTACTACAATAAGAATTTCTTAGACTTCAGGGAAAACTCTGTCATCATATGCCCACATAAGCTATAATAAATTGTTGAAAGAGGGGAGCCGTACAATGAATAAATTCGAATCTAACTTAGAACAGCTAAAAGAAATTGAAGTCAATGGATTTGCCTACGAGCTGATACGCGAAGTTCTGCTGCCTGATATTCTTGGTCAGGACCATTCATCTATGATGTATTTTGCGGGTAAACTGCTTGCTCGTAAATTTCCTCAAGAGTCATGGGAGAAGATCCCCGAATTTTTCCATGATGCCGGATGGGGGACTCTCACGATGGTCCATTCGAAAAAACAGGAAATTGAGTTTGAGCTCGAAGGTCCACTAGTATCAAATCGACTCACCTATCAAAAGGAGCCATGCTTTCAGATGGAAGCGGGTTTTATTGCTGAACAAATTCAGCTTCTGAATGAGCACGTGGCTGAATCCTACGAACAAGTGAAAAAGCGTGCTGAGAAAGTCATTTTAACCGTTAAATGGGATTTAAGAGACCCTAGCTAATACTCTTGATAAAAGGCGCGGACTTCAGGTCACGCCTTTTTTATATGTCTACATCTATCATAGCATACTTAATGAATGGGTTTACGCCCGTTTCAGCCGTTTCCATATAGAAAAAAGAGGCGACCCTCTTTCATGAGATCACCTCTTTACCTTTTTAAGAGTGAGCAGCGGCGCTCACCTTTGATAAATCAAACGCGTCATGCAGCGCTTCAACAGCTTTGACCATATCATCACGGCCAACGACCGTTGAGACTTTGATTTCAGACGTACTGACCATTTTCACTTGAATGTCTTTTTGCGCTAACACAGCAAACATTTCAGCAGCTACTCCTGGATTTGAGACCATTCCAGATCCCACGATGGATACTTTCGCTAATTTGCTTTCTGTCTCAATCTGCTCGTAGCCAAGCGCCCCTTTATATTCTTCTAATACTTCAACTGTTTTGGACAAATCATCCGTTTTGACAGAGAAAGAGATCGACGTCTGATTGGTGCTTGTGACAGACTGAATGATGATATCGACATTGATATTCTGTTTCGCAAGCGTCGTAAAAATGGTCGATAATGTTGTTAAACCACTTGAAAGCCCGCAAACTGTCACACGTGTAATCTGATCTTCAAATGCAATGCCTCTGACGACTAAGTTTTGTTCCATGGATGATTCCTCCTCAATTAACGTACCCGATTCATTTTCAATACTAGAACGGACTTCTAGTGGGACTTGATAATTTTTCGCAAATTCAACAGCTCTTGGATGCAGAACCCCAGCTCCTAAATTAGCCAGCTCAAGCATCTCATCGTATGAAATGCCTGCAAGTTTCCGCGCAGATGATACATAACGCGGATCTGTCGTAAACACTCCTGGTACATCTGTGTATATATCACATTTATCAGCTTTTAGTGCGGCAGCCAGTGCCACAGCTGTTGTATCTGATCCGCCGCGGCCAAGAGTTGTGATATGTAAGTCATCTGCAATTCCTTGGAAGCCTGCCACAACAACGACTTTCCCCGCACTTAATTCCTCTTTTATTCTTGATTCATCAATGTCCACGATTCTTGCATTTCCGTGTACGTGCTCTGTTTTCATACCAGCCTGCCAGCCTGTAAAGGAAATGGCATCATAGCCTCTTGCTTGTAGCGCCATCGATAATAATGAAATGGTCACTTGCTCACCAGTTGCGAGCAGCATATCCATTTCTCTTTTGCTTGGATCGTCTGTAAGTTCTTTCGCTAGGTCTACTAGAACATCCGTTGATTTGCCCATCGCTGATACAACCACAACCACATCGTGTCCTGCCTCGCGTTCAGCGATCACTCTCTCTGCGGCATTGCGAATTTTTTCTGTCGACCCAACGGAAGTTCCGCCAAATTTTTGTACAATTAGTCCCATGTCTACCACCCTTTTTCAAAAGTTCACGTGTGAGAGAAGAGGCAGCTTGGAGACTGTCCGCTCACTGCAAATAAAAAAGCAATGAGAGAACAAATCTCCCATTGCTTTAAAATCATCATTAAACGATGCAAACAATGAGATAGCCCTCCAAGAAATGAATTCTTGACAGCCCTACATTTCTTCAATGTACAGCCAGCGAATAAAATGAGTGGATTTTATTCACTTCGGCGACGCTCCCCTTTCAGCCCTCTTCTTAGATCCCATCGATCTCCGAAGGCTTACTCTTGAAGTTCGCACCTCTATCTTCAACAAACAACACGTTCATTTATTAAATTAGTCACATCTTAACAGACTTTTGGTAAAAGTACAATCTATTTTTTTAATGCTTCCATTAAAAGTTCAGCCGTCTGTTTCGGAATGCCAGCCTCCTGAAAGTCTTGGATAGAGGCTTCTTTCATCTTTTTCACAGAGCCAAAATGTTTGAGGAGCTGCTTTTTACGCTTTTCTCCGATACCTGGTACATCGTCTAAAATAGACTGGAATGCATTTTTTCCGCGCAGCTGCCGGTGAAAGCTAATGGCGAACCGGTGCACTTCATCTTGAATGCGCTGCAATAAGTAAAAGGCCTGGCTATTCCGCTCCAGCGCAACAATTTCAAGTGTATCTCCCATCATGAGATTCGAAGTCCGGTGTTTTTCATCTTTTACAAGACCTGCGACTGGGACAGACAGATTCAATTCATTTTCAAGCACATCGATAGCTGCGTTGATCTGTCCTTTTCCTCCGTCAATTAAAATTAAATCCGGCAGCGGCAGTTCATCCTTTAACACGCGGGTATATCGTCTTCTAATGACTTCACGCATGGATGCATAATCATCTGGCCCTGAGACGGTTTTAATTTTGTATTTTCGGTATTCCTTTTTATAGGGCTTCCCGTCCTGAAAGACGACCATGGCAGAAACCGGGTCTGCTCCTTGAATATTTGAGTTATCAAATGCCTCGATTCTGTATGGCATATAAATATTAAGCGCATCCCCGAGCTGCTTCACCGCACCAATTGTCCGCTCTTCATCACGCTCAATGAGCGAAAACTTTTCTTTTAAGGCGATTTTGGCATTTTGATGCGCAAGTAAAAGCAGATCCTTTTTCTTTCCTTTTTTCGGCTGGTGAACGTTCGTCTCAAGCAATTGCTCAATCATCTCTTGATCGACACTGTCCGGAACCAGAATTTCCTTCGGCAGAAAATGGTTGTTCTTTTCATAAAATTGCCCCATGAACGTGAGGAACTCCTCTTCAGGGTCCTGATACATTGGAAACAGGCTCACGTCACGTTCAATCAATTTCCCCTGTCTGATAAAGAAGACTTGGACACACATCCAGCCTTTATCATAGGCATAGGCAAAGACATCTCGATCTGATAAATCACTCATCGTCATTTTCTGTTTTTCCATCGTTGAGTCGATATATGCGATTTGGTCTCTCAGTTCTTTTGCCCGTTCAAACTCTAAATTTTCAGCAGCTTCCTGCATCTTTTCGGTGAGTTCTTTTTTGATTTGCTGATGTCCCCCGTTTAGAAACCTTGTGATTTCGTCCACGAGCTGCTTATTCGTTTCCTCGGAAATGTCATACACACATGGCGCAAGACATTGTCCAAGATGATAATAAAGACAGACGCGGTCAGGAAGGGTGGCGCATTTTCTCAGTGGATATAAGCGGTCGAGCAGCTTTTTTGTTTCTCGAGCTGCTTGTACGTTTGGGTATGGACCGAAATATTTTCCTTTGTCCTTTTTTACATTGCGGGTGACGATCAGCTTAGGATGGCGTTCATTCGTAATTTTTATAAAAGGATATGTCTTGTCATCCTTGAGCATGACATTGTATTTTGGGTCATATTTTTTGATTAAATTCAGCTCTAAAATGAGCGCCTCGATATTAGAAGAGGTGACAATGTATTCAAAGTCTTCAATTTCACTGACAAGCCGCTGCGTTTTGGCGTCATGTGATCCAGTGAAATAAGAGCGCACCCTGTTTTTTAAAACCTTTGCCTTTCCTACATAAATGATCGTATTTTGTCTATCTTTCATTAAGTAACAGCCTGGTTGATCCGGCAGGACTGACAGCTTTTCTTTAATTAGTTTGTTCATATTTTCATCCGTCCTTGTTTTCCTCTTTCACTCCTTCTAGTGTATCACGAACATTTGTTTTATACCATGTTGAAAGAAAAGCGGCTCTCGTCTTTACGAGAACCGCTTCAATGATTATGTCGCTTGGACATAGATCGGTTTATAGATGTTTGTTGACAAGCTCAGCAAGTGCTTCTTTTGGTTTGAAACCAACAGAAGTTTCTACAACTTCACCGTCTTTTAAAACAAGAAGTGTTGGGATACTCATAACGCCGTATTTACCAGCAGTTTCTTGGTTATCGTCTACATCAATTTTTACAATTTTCATTTTGTCGCCCATTTCTTGATCAAGTTCTTCAAGAACTGGAGCAATCATTTTACAAGGTCCACACCATGGTGCCCAAAAGTCTGCAAGAACAACACCTTCTGCAGTTTCTTGTGAAAATGTTGCGTCAGTAGCTTTTACGATTGCCATTATTCATTCCTCCAATGTAAATTATGCTTTTTAGTATAGCATCTACCAATGTGACTTGCGAATGAAATGCTTACGAATCATTTTTTAGGAAATGAATTAAAAAACAAACCGTATAATCGCACCAATAACAACAATCGCACCGATGATCATTAGAATGGTTCTAAGCATATGACATGACACCCTTTCCGCTTCATTTACAATGTATGATGCCCCAACATTCTTCTCATCAAACATCGAAATATGCAATTAAGCGAGGTCGACAGTTATCATGACCACTGACATTGGCGGCAGCTCCACCGTTAGTTCGCCGGACTTTACAGTCATTTTGTGAAAGTCTTTTGGCTGAACAGAATGAGGTTCATCGAATGTATTATGGGCATTCATGCGATCGGCCGTCAGCACACGTCCAATGACTTTCGTTTGTTCATCAATCCCTGCAATGGCAAGGGATATCTCTATTTGTTCATGCGGATTCAGGTGACAGTAGCTAATATGCATCTTCCCTGATGAACGTGAGGCTGACACACTGACCTGAGGAATTTTTTCACCTCTTCGTTCATACGGGGGTGAAACGAACTCTACTTCAAGCGCTTCTTCCTCTTGATGCTCTTGAAACATGTGAAATACATGATACGTAGGCGTCAGAAGCATCTTTTCGTCCTTTGTTAATACCATCGCTTGCAGCACATTGACCGTCTGAGCAATATTTGCCATATGAATCCGCTCGCAATGGCGATGAAAAATATGAAAATGGAGGGCGGCCACAAGGGCGTCTCTTAGTGTGTTTTGCTGATATAAAAACCCAGGATTTGTCCCTGGCTCTGGGTCATACCATGTCCCCCATTCATCAATAATCATCCCGATTCGCTTGTCTGGGTCATAACGATCCATGATTTCTCCATGGTCTTCGACAAGCCGTTCCATCTCATAGGCCTTTTTCAGCGTGATAAACCATTCATCTTCATCAAATTCAGTTGCTGACCCCTTTTTCTCCCATGTACCAGGTACGGTGTAATAATGTAAACTGAGCCCATCCATCCACGGTGCAGCCTGCTCCATCAATACTTTCGTCCAATTCACGTCATTAGAGTTCGCGCCGCAGGCGATTTTATAAATACGCTGCCCTGCAAATTCTCTTACGTACGTTTGATAGCGTTTATATAAATCTGCATAGTATTCAGGCGTCATATTCCCGCCGCAGCCCCAGCTTTCATTGCCTACACCAACATAGGTCAGCTTCCAAGGCTCTTGTTTTCCATTTTGAATGCGCCAGTCTGACATAGGTGTCCCATTTGGAAATGTCATGTATTCGACCCAATCGGCTAATTCTTGAACAGACCCGCTTCCCACATTGCCGCAAATATAAGGCTCACATTCAAGCAGCTCACACAATGTCATAAATTCATGCGTACCAAATGCATTGGATTCAACCGTACCACCCCAATGGGTATTGACCATCGGCTTTCGTTCACTGAGATCACCTACACCATTTGCCCAGTGATACTCGTCTGCGAAACAGCCTCCCGGCCACCTCAGCACCGGAATATGTAATGCTTGAAGGGCCTTCAGCACATCGGTACGAATTCCCTCAATATGATCAATCTCTGAGTCTTTTCCTACCCATATCCCGTCATAAATCCCTCTTCCTAAATGCTCCTGAAAGTGCCCATAAATGTGTTTAGAAATGTGTCCGATCACGTCATTGACTTTGACTGTCCCCTTCACTTGTCAACCGCTCCTTTTCTGCTTGATCACATACAAAAAAACCCAGAATACCTAGGCATTCTGAGTGTATGAGCGTTACGAGTGGATATTCATCTTTTTTAACTCTTCATTCAAAAGCGGTACCACTTCAAACAAGTCACCAACGATTCCGTAATCGGCGATTTTGAAGATTTCCGCTTCGGGGTCTTTGTTGATTGCCACAATGACTTTACTGTTAGACATTCCCGCTAAATGCTGAATCGCTCCTGATATCCCGCATGCAATATAAAGGTCAGGTGTGACGACTTTTCCCGTTTGACCAATTTGCAGGGCATAATCACAATAGTCAGCGTCACAGGCGCCACGCGAGGCTCCGACTGCTGCCCCCAGCGTCTCAGCGAGTTCATTCAGCGGTTCAAAGCCTTCCTTGCTCTTAACCCCGCGCCCTCCAGCAACAATGACCTTTGCTTCCGATAAATCTACACCTTCTGACGTTTTTTTAATGACTTCCTTCACGATCGTCCGAAGGTTCTGAATATCGACAGAAACCGGTGTGATTTCTCCGCCTCGTGACGCATCCCGCTCAAGTGGTGCCACGTTGTTTGGCCGGATGGTTGCTAGAAGCAGACGGTCTGTCGAAATGACTTTTTCAAAGGCTTTTCCAGAGTAAATCGGTCTAGTGAAAACAAGATGTTCACCGGTAACGCTTACATCGATCGCATCTGAAATCAAGCCAGTCTGGAGACGTGCAGCTATTTTCGGCGACAAGTCTTTTCCGATCGACGTATGGCCAAAGAGCACAGCATCCGGATCGACCTGATCTAATATGGCTTGAAGTGCCTGCGCAAAACCATCTGACGTATAATATGAAAGGTGCGGATGCTCCACAATCATGACATGATCCGCTCCATAGTAAAGCAGTTCATCTGCTAGGTCTTTGACGTCATCCCCTATTAACACGCCAATGACCTCACCGCCATCTGCCACTTTGTGAGCGGCAGCAATGGCTTCAAATGTCACATTTCTTAACTTACCGTCACGACTTTCTCCAAGTACAACAACTTTTTTACTCATCTTCAAGCTCCCCCTTGTTCTCGTGATATCGTAAAGTGGATGTTTAGATGACTTTTGCTTCATTTCTGAGTAGATCTGTCAGTTCTTTGACTTGATCCTGAAGCTCGCCGCTCAGCACCTTGCCACCCTCTTTTTTCTCCGGTAAGAAACGTTCAATTGTTTTGATTTTATGTGGTACATCGTCTTCATCCAGATCTAAATCATCAAGTTCCAATTCTTCTAAAGGCTTTTTCTTTGCCTTCATAATGCCTGGTAATGATGGATAGCGAGGCTCATTGAGTCCTTGCTGAGCTGTGACGACAAGCGGGAGTTCGGCAGAAATGACTTCCACATCCCCCTCTGCATCTCGTTCAATCGATACAGAGCCGCCGTCAATTTGAATACTTGTTATCGTAGTCACATATGAAAAACCGAGTAATTCAGCAAGACGCGGGGCTACCTGTCCAGAGCCGCCGTCAATTGCTACATTCCCTGCTAAGATCAAGGAAGCTTCTTTGTCTTTTAAATAGTGATAAAGAATGGTAGAAGCTGAATATTGGTCCCACTCTTCTAAGTCATCCTCCACATTTAATAAGACGGCCCTGTCACAGCCCATAGCAAGCGCTGTTCTCAGCTGTTTCTCTGCATCCTCACCGCCAACTGTCACAACGGTCACTTCTCCCCCGTGCTCATCGCGAAGCTGAATGGCTTCTTCAATGGCATACTCGTCATAAGGGTTAATAATGAACTCTGCTCCATCTTCTTGAATTGCACCAGACTGAATCGAAATTTTCTCTTCCGTGTCAAACGTACGCTTCATCAAAACAAATATATTCATTTATTTCTCCCCCTTGTGTCGTACTTATCCCTTATTCCCCTTTAAAGTTCGGTTTGCGCTTTTCGATAAAGGCCTGGATGCCTTCTTTGGCGTCATTTGATTGGAAAACCTCACCAAACTTTTTGGCTTCAAGCTTCATTCCGCCGTCATATGAATACAATTTTGTGGCGTTCAATAAATCAAGCACATATTCAAGTGATTTTGGGCTTTTCGCGGCAAATTTCCCCGCAAGTGTTTTAGCCGCTTCGAGCGCTTCTTCCTCTGTTTCTGCCAGCTTTGTAACAAGGCCGCACGTAAATGCTTCTTCACCTGTAATCGGTTCAGCTGTTCCCATCATTTCAAGTGCTTTAGCAGAACCAACGTAGCGCGGGAGGCGCTGCGTGCCGCCGAATCCTGGAATAATGCCAAGGTTTAGTTCTGGCAGTCCAAGCTTTGCATCTTTTGTTGCGATTCGGATATCACAAGACATAGCAAGCTCAAGGCCCCCGCCTAATGCTGCTCCGTGAATCGAGGCAATGACTGGCTTTGGACACTGTTCAATCCGTTCAAAGACTTGCTGTCCTCTATCAGCGAGGCTTGCATAATCAGACTCTTCCTGTAAAGTCGTAAATTCTTTAATATCAGCACCTGCTGAGAAGAATCTGCCTTCTGCGTGGATCACAATCGCTCTTACTTCTTCATTCTGTTCGAGCTTATCAAACATGTCATTAAGCTCAGTAAGCAGCTGAGAGGATAAGGCATTTGCAGGCGGGTTCTGAATCGTGATGAGCGCTGTCTTTCCTTCATGATGTAAGCTGAGTATTTTTTCCATGTCAATCATCCTTTTTCACATTGTCTTTAGGATTGATGTATTCCGTTTAACAGCAGATCATGTACACTTTCTGCGAGTGCAGGCAGATCATACTTTTGATCATTCATGACCCATGTTGTTGCGGTTTCATCAATCGTCCCAAATACCATTTGTCTTGCTAAGCGGACATCTAAATTTTGTCTGAATTCTCCTGTTTTCTTTCCTTCTGTTAAAATCGACTCGAGCATATTTAAATACCCTTTTAGCACCTCATTGATTTTTTGCCGCAGCTCAAGGTTTGACTGCCTGAGTTCAAGCTGTGTCACAAGAGCCAAATGATGATTTTGCGCCAGCATGCGAAAATGCTCCTCAATCAGCAGTAGTAGCTTTTCTTTGGCAGACGGCTTCTTTTGAATATCTGTCTCCATCCGTTCGATGAATTGTCCCATTTTTTCTTTGAACAATGAGATGAGAATATCCTCTTTGTTTTTGAAATAAAGATAAATGGTTCCGTCTGCCACCCCTGCTTGTTTCGCAATCTTTGAAACTTGTGATTGATGATAGCCGTTCTCCGCAATCACCACAACTGCTGCATCAATAATTTGCATGTACTTCGGTCTTTTCTGCTTCAATGTGCTTCGTCCCTTTCTAAATTGAATGAGCATTCATTCATAACTTTATGTTAAAAAGAAACGGGTGATTTGTCAAGTGATCTTCTTCTTTCTTTTCAACCTTTATCATACCAGAGCAGACTGTCATCATTCAAATCATCCGGTCGCTCGACCGGATGATGAAGGTCGTTATTTCTTCAATTGATCGACAGGTGTCTCAGATGATGAAGCTTGCTTTCTTTTTTCTTCTTCAATTAATACTCTGCGCAAAATTTTTCCGACAGCCGTTTTAGGCAGTGATTCTTTAAATTCATACACGCGCGGTACTTTAAATGAAGCAATTCTCGTTCTGACAAAGCGATCGAGTTCATCCTCTGTTAAATAAGCATCCTTTTTCGGTACAACAAACGCTTTTACTGTTTCGCCTCTATAAGGATCTGGTATACCTGCGACAACGACTTCTTGTACAAGCTCATGCTCATATAGGGCTTCTTCGACCTCTCTTGGGTAAATATTATAACCGCTCGCAATAATGACATCTTTTTTCCGGTCAACGATATAGAAAAAACCGTCCTCATCCATATACCCAATATCTCCGGTGAAAAACCATCCATCCCTTAATACAGCTGCTGTCTCCTCTGGCTGATTCCAATAGCCTTTCATAATTTGCGGCCCTTTGACGATAATTTCTCCGTGCTCATACGGCTCTTTAAGGCCACCCGTTTCCTCGCAATAAATGCCTGCGTCTGTCCCAGGCCACGGACAGCCAATGCTGCCTGTTTTGTTCGCTCCCCACAAAAAGTTAGAATGGGTCACTGGCGAAGTTTCTGAAAGACCATACCCCTCTACTAAACGCCCTCCTGTTAATTTCTCAAAGCTCTGTTTAACTTCAACAGGAAGAGCCGCCGAGCCGCTTAAACATGCAGTGATGGACGACAGGTCATATTTTTCAATGTTCGGATGATGCAGCAAGGCAATATACATGGTGGGTGCACCTGGAAAGAGCGTCGGTTTCTGTTTTTCAATCGTTTTGAGGGTATCAGCTGCGTCAAATCGCGGAAGGAGAATCATTGAATGCCCTTCTTTGACAGCAAGATTTAATACGGTCGTCATTCCGTATACATGAAAAAACGGAATGATGCCGAGGATTCGTTCTTTGCCTCTTGTCGTTTTATACATCCAAGAAGCGCACATTTCAGTATTCGCTAAAATATTTTCATGCGTCAGCATGACCCCTTTTGGTAAACCGGTCGTTCCGCCTGTATATTGCAAAACAGCGACATCCTCTTTCGGTTCAAAGGCAAGCGCCGGAATCTGTTCTTCTGACGATTCTTTCATAATTTGTGAGAAGTGATGAATGGTCTCACTTTTCTCTACTTGGATGACCATTTTATTTTTTCTTTTTTGGACGATAGGAAACAGAATGTTTTTCGGAAATGGTAAATAATCCTGTAGTTTGGTGATGATCAAGCGCTCCATACTTGTCAGCGCTTTCATTTTATAGGCCTTTGGATACAATAAATCCAGTGTAATCAGCACTTTTGAGCCGCTGTCCTCCATTTGATATGCCAGTTCTTTCTCCGTATAAAGCGGGTTCGTTTGAACAACGATGCCGCCTGCAATTAAAACAGCATAATAAGAAATGACAGATTGAGGACAGTTTGGCAGCATGATCGCTACTCTGTCGCCTTTTTTCACGCCAATTTTCATCAGGTGACCAGCTAGTTTCAATGCTTCTTCCTGGAGCTGTTCATAGGTGATGTTTTTTCCTAGAAAATGAATGGCTGTATGCTCAGGTGCAGCCTCTGCGGAGCTGAATAAGTAAGATTGTAACGTCTCATTTGGGATGGTGAGTTCGTGGGGAATTTGATTCGGGTAATGCAGAAGCCAACGTTTATCTGACTGCATAAAAACCCTCCTTCCTGAACTTTCGTACTATTTTATTATAGCAAACTTTTCCTTAAGGCAGTTTGCTTTTTTCAAATAGAGCTTGGTTCCATGCCATCTTTATTTCTTCGCTGGTGTTTCGATCGATGCTCTTTTTCCTTCATGATGCCACTGTTCATATAATCCACCAATTGCACGAAATGACTCATTTACTCTCTCCACGATTTGTTGATGGATACTCGGATCATTAGGTAAATGCGTCTGGATATTGTCGACTTGATACTGCCTCATCATGTCTATGTAGACTGTAAGAAAGATCGTGTCTTCTAAAATCCAGTAAATGACTTCATCCGCCGCTTTTGTCCTTTTATGCAGCATTTGGATTCCTCGTTCATATTGAATGAGAATATAGCCGCTCGAATCGATTTGAATATAAGGGCTCAAATCATCAAAAAATCCAGTCGTTTGAAATGGACGTGCAATATACGGTTCATATATGTCTCTTGGCAGGGAAGTCATTTGGAGACAAGTATCAATACGCTTTATGAGTTCGTCTTTTTGCAGAATTTTCTTCATGTGTTTCGCCGCCTTCGGGTGAGATAAAAGCTGCCAAGGAATCCCTGACAGCTTTCTCACTTTGTCTTCTTCATTTCACAGGAACATGTAAACGGCACCAATGACCGCAAAAGTGCAGGCAACTACGATTAATACTTTTGCTAGCTTTTCCATGTCGTCTCCTTAAATGCCGGCTGCTACTACGTAAGACAGCCCAACTGAAATAATGAGTGAAATAAACCCGACCGCTCTATTATCATTCTCAATCTCTTTGTCTACTTTAAATCGTGGTGTTAAAAATTCAAAAATGAAATAGCTGACAAGCAGCATCACAAAGCCGTATACGCCCCATCCAACCATTTGCAGAAGGGAATTGTGCTGTGCGATTGAATGCTGAAACACATTCGCAATCCCAAAAATCTTTCCGCCTGTTGCCATGGCAACAGCTAAGTTCCCACGCTGGATCTCTTCCCAGTTTTTATAGGAGGTAACGAGTTCAAAAATGGTTAGAAATAAGACAAGACATAGGACGGCCACGCTGTAATAAGCGGCAATTTCCACAAGTTCATTTTCCCAAAAGGCTTTCATGCGTTTTCTCCTTTTTACTTTAATTCGACGATGGTAACGCCTGATCCTCCCTCGCCTTGTTCCCCAAAACGAGCATTTTTCACACTTCGGTGCTGTTTCAGTAATTCCTGAACCCCTTTTCTAAGGGCGCCAGTTCCTTTTCCGTGAATGATTGACACTCGCGGATAACCAGCTAAGACAGCATCATCTAAATATTTCTCGACTCTGCTTAAGGCATTTTCATAACGCTCGCCCCTTAAGTCAAGCTCAAGCGATACATGATAGTCTTTTCCTTTGACTGCCGTAATGGCTTTTTCCTGCTTAAATTCAGGTGCTGATTTGATAAATTCCATATCTTTTTCTTTTACTTTCATTTTCAGAATGCCCATTTGGACACTCCATTCTTTGTCACCTGTTTGTTCAAGCAGCGTTCCTTTTTGCCCGAAGGTGAGCACTTTCACTTCGTCGCCTGATTTTAGCTGTCTTGCTGCTTTTTTCACCGGCTCTGGCTTTTTCTTCCGGTCAAACTCAGGAACTGCTTCTTCAAGACGCTTTCTCGCATCGATGAGTTCATGCTCTTTGAATGAGCGATGCTCATTTTTTATCGACCGAAGCTCTTGAATGATGTCTTCTGCTTCTTTTGAGGCTTGTTCAATTTTTTCTGCTGCTTTTTGTTCAGCTTCTTCAAGCAGTTTGTCCTTTTGCTCATTCCATTCAAGAATTTGTCTCTGCAATTCTTTATGAAGCTTTTCTGCTTCTTTTCTATAGATTTCTGTCTCATGCAGCTCTTCTTCTGCTTGTTTCTTGCTGTCTTCTAATGAAGCAATCATTTGGTCTACTTCATTATGTTCGGCATGCATATCCGCTTTTGCCCGGTCAATGAGGTGATCTGGCAATCCAAGACGTTTAGAAATTTCAAATGCATTACTTCGTCCGGGCACACCGATGAGCAAGCGGTACGTTGGTGATAAGGTTTCAATGTCAAACTCCACACTCGCATTTGTGACACCTTCTCGGTTATATCCGTAAGCCTTCAGCTCAGGATAGTGAGTCGTTGCGATGACGCGTGCATTTGTTTGATGCACTTCATCTAAGATACTCATGGCCAGCGCGGCACCTTCAGCAGGGTCTGTTCCTGCCCCTAATTCATCAAATAACACGAGTGAGTTAGATGTCAAATTCTTTAAGATATCCACAATATTGACCATATGAGATGAGAACGTACTCAAGCTTTGCTCAATCGACTGTTCATCTCCAATATCAGCAAAGACTTGGTCAAACACCGCCACTTCCGATCCTTCTTCAACTGGAATATGAAGGCCTGACTGCGTCATCAGCGTCAGAAGACCAAGCGTTTTTAAGGTAACTGTCTTACCCCCTGTATTTGGGCCAGTAATGACGATGGTTGAAAAATCTTTGCCGAGCTCGATGTCATTTGCCACAACCTGATCCCTAGGCAATAGAGGATGTCTTGCCCGCTTTAAATAAATCTCCCCTTGATCGTTCACAGCAGGCTTTGTGGCTTTTTCTGCCTTTGCATATTTTGCTTTAGCAAAAATAAAATCTAACGTCTGAAGCTCCTTTACATTGTGAAGCAGTTCCTCAATGTGTTCTGACACACTCTCTGTCAGCATTTGCAGGATCTTTTCGACCTCTTGTTTTTCTTTTAAACGGGTTTGCTGCAAGGTGTTATTTAAATCCACGACCACTTGCGGCTCGATAAAAAGGGTTGCCCCAGATGATGACTGATCGTGAACAATTCCGCCGTAATTCGAGCGGTACTCCTGCTTTACCGGAATCACAAACCGATCATTACGAATAGTGACAATCGTGTCTGACAGCATTTTCGAAGCAGATTGTGAGCGAATCATGGATTCTAATTTATCTCGAACTTTTGATTCAAGTGAACGTAATTGTATGCGCAATGAACGAAGTGCCGGGGTGGCATGGTCGAGAACTTCTCCATTATCACCAATACAGCTTTCGATTTCTTTTCTGACTTCAGGCAGTAAAATCAGTGTCTCAGCATATGTATGAAGTCGTGGTATGTCTACACCATCTTCATACATGGACTTGAGAAAATGCTTCATATTCTTCACAGCATATAATAGTCCTGCAATTTCCATGAGCTCAGACGGGCTTAATGTACTGCCGATTTCTGCCCGTTTGACCCCGCGTCTAATATCCGTCAGCCCGCCAAATGGCGCCGATCCCTTTAAGCGGATAACATCCTGTGCTTCTGCTACCTCTTCCAGCAAATGCTGAATGGTTTCTATATCCGTCAGCGGCGTTAAATCCTGCGCTCTTTCTTTTCCTAATGAGGATGCGGTATAGGACATGACTTTTTCTTTTACTTTATGAAATTCTAATGATGCTAACACTTTTTGTTGCAGCATGGTCCAGCCTCCTAACGACTACCTGTCACGCGTTAAAAACTTTTTGATCTCGTTTAGAGAAAAAGTATTCACGACATTTGCTTTTGGTGTCCAGCCTTTTCTTGCAGCTGTTACACCAACTTCCATATGATCCAGCATGGCGATATTGTGTGCATCTGTATTGATCATGATGTTTACACCTGCTTCGTTTGCTTTCATTAAATGCTCTGTTCTCAAATCAAGTCTTGACGGGTTGCTGTTGAGCTCTAGTGCAGTTCCCGTTTTCTTCGCAAGCTCTATAAGCTGATCTATATTTAAGGCATAGCCGTCCCGTCTGCCGATCAAACGGCCTGTTGGATGTGCAATTAAATCCACATGCTGATTCCGCAGCGCATTTTCAAGGCGCTCCATAATGACTTCCTCCGGCTGAGAAAAGCTCGAATGGATGGACGCAATCACAAAATCCATGTCTGATAAAAAGTCATCATCATAATCTAATGATCCATCCGGGAGAATATCCATTTCGACCCCTTTAAAAATGTGAAAATGCTCAAATTCTTGATTCAGCTTGTCAATTTCTTTTGCTTGCAGACGTAAACGTTCTTTTGTTAAACCGTTTGCTACTTTTAAATATTGCGAGTGGTCTGTAATCGCCATGTATTCATAGCCTTTTGCGATACATGCCTCTGCCATTTCGCGAATAGAAAATGCGCCGTCACTCCAAGTCGAGTGCATATGAAGGTCGCCTTTAATATCTTTTAACTCTACAAATTGCATACTTTCTTTATACGTATCAATCTCCGCTCCGGTTTCACGAATTTCTGGCGGAATGAGCGGAAGTTCAAAATGCGCATAAAAAGCGGCCTCGTCTTCAAACGTTTTGACTTCTCCAGTTTCAATTGTTTCTACACCATATTCACTAATACGCTCTCCGCGTTCCTTCGCCAGCTGGCGCATGCGAATATTGTGATCTTTTGAGCCGGTGAAATGATGCAGTGTTGTGGCAAATTGATCTGTTGTCACAAGCCGGAAGTCTACACTGATCTCAAAATCAAGGGCAAGAATGACAGATACCTTCGTATCACCGCTTGCGATAACGTCTTTGACATCATCGAGTGCAACGAGCTGCTCTCTGACTTGTTCAGGATCGCTGGTTGCAATGATATAATCTAGATCTTTGACAGTTTCCCGTGCACGTCTTAAACTGCCAGCTCTTGAAAAACGAAGAATACCCTTCATCTGTTCAAGCGCATGATCAATCCGCTCTGCCACATCTAATGCAAAGCCAATTGGCAGTCGTTCTGGCTGCTTACCGGCCTCCTCAAGAGCAGCGAGAATCTTTTCTTCTGTTTTTTTACCGAAGCCTGCAAGCGCTTGTACTTTTTCCGCTTCACATGCTTCCTTTAATGACTGTGCATCATAGACTCCAAGCTCTTGGTAAAGCTTAGCAATCTTCTTCCCACCAAGTCCTTGCAATTTTAAGAGCGGGACAAGTCCTTCAGGCACTTCCTTTTTTAATTGTTCAAGTGTTTCTGATTGTCCTTTTTCGATATACTCTGTGATCACAGCAAAGGTTCCTTTTCCAATGCCGGGTAATGCTAATAGATCATCTATTTGAGAAAGGCTGCGGTCGTCTTGTTCCAGTGCCGCTGCTGCTTTACGAAAGGCAGAAATTTTAAAAGGATTATCTCCTTTTAGTTCCATATATACTGCAATTGTTTCAAGAAGTTTGATAATATCTTTTTTATTCATCTCTCATCCTCCAGCCGCTTTGGCATCTTCCTATATAAATATACAAACTTTCCCTTCATCCTACAACTTTCTGTCATGGAATGAGAAAAAACTTCTCCAGGAAAGGAGAAGTTTTTAAACTCCATACGTCGACCATAGGTCTTTGACAAGACCGGACAGGTAAGGGGTGTTGTTTACGATCACATCTGCTAACATTGATTTGCTCATCATTGTTTGCAGCGCATCTACTGGAAGTAATGCAGCGACAAACAATAGAATAAACACAAATAAATAGGTTTCAAGAAATCCTAAAACACCGCCAAGCAGTTTGTTCACCTGTTTAATCACAGGTATACTTGCAATGGTTGTGAGCAATCCGCCAATGATGGCGAGCAGGATTTTGGTCAAGATAAACAGAATGATAAACGCAATGGTATTATAATAAGCTGTTTCTAGATTCCCGCTAAAGAAAGCGAGCTGCGGTTGACCGCCGCTAAAATTAGGTGCAGGAATCCACGTAAGCTGTGGTGCCAGTGACTGATAAAACATGGACGCCACTAAGATAGAAACAACAAAGCTGATCAATTTAATAAATTGAAGAATAAACCCGCGTTTTAGACCGACAAGCGTTCCCATAAGAAGCAAAAACAAAATGATGATATCGATCACGGTAATTTCATTCCTTTTCTTTTAGCTGAATCTCTAATTTTTCGTATTGCTCTTTTAATTTCAAGTAGTCGTGGACGACATTGACTGCTGTCAGTACAGCTAATTTGTTTATATCAAGGTATGGATTTTTTTCATTTATTTCTCTCATTTTATCATCAACAATTGACGCAACATGCCGCATATGCATCTTCGTTTCTTGACCGATGATCGTATAGGACTGTCCGTATATCTCAACTGTTGTTTTCGTTTTACCGCCGTCAGACAACGTTTCTCCTCCATTCCACGAGAATCCTAGTCTCTATCATAACATGTTTAGACATTGAATGGAAAGACGAGCCCTTACCTGTTATGGTACACTTTAGAAATCAATGATATCAAGGTAAAAAGGAGTTATCCACTGTGCCCCAATCCGTTTTAAAAGCAACATCAGAAGACCTCAAAAAAATGAAGAGCGCGTATGCGCACCATTTAACAGACACTTTGCCGCCAGGCGCCCTCTTTCAAGCAAAAGTCCCTGGCTGTACGATTACAGCTTATCGATCTGGGAAAGTGCTCTTTCAAGGACAAAAGGCAGAAGCTGAAGCCAGTCAATTCAGCCATTTACAAGCAGCTGATACGAAAAGTCAAAAATCACCTGCTGTCACAAAATACAGTCCGCCGCCTGGCATTGCTTCCATGTCGGTCGTCGGTTCAGACGAAGTAGGTACAGGTGATTATTTCGGACCGATCACAGTCTGTGCGGCCTATGTTGATGCCAGCCAGCTTGCTTTAATGAAAGAGCTTGGCGTAAAAGACTCAAAAGGATTAAAGGATCCGCAAATTATCAACATTGCCAAGGATCTCATCAAAACCATTCCGTTCAGTCTTCTCGTTCTCCGAAATGAAAAATACAATACGATGCAGGAAAAAGGCATGAGTCAAGGAAAAA
Source organism: Bacillus sp. FSL M7-0791 (assembly GCF_038627085.1). Classification (NCBI taxonomy): domain Bacteria; kingdom Bacillati; phylum Bacillota; class Bacilli; order Caryophanales; family Bacillaceae; genus Bacillus; species Bacillus sp. FSL M7-0791. The sequence continues at coordinate 2,508,380 of NZ_CP152022.1, forward strand.
TGAAAGCACTGCTTCATAACCAAGTCATCACCTCTGTGCTAGAAAAACTCGATGGAAAGCAGCCAGAGGCCATTTTGATTGACCAATTTGCAGAACCAGGCATTTATTTCAAGCATCTTGCCGGGAAAAAAATTATTCGGGAGCGGACGTATTTTAGTACAAAAGCAGAAGGCATCCATTTGTCAGTCGCTGCAGCTTCCATTATCGCAAGGTACGCCTTTTTAATTGAAATGGACAAATTATCACAGGCTGCAGGCTTTGACATCCCAAAAGGGGCCGGTCCTCATGTAGATAAGGCCGCCGCCAAGCTCATCAAAATGCATGGTGAAGATGCTTTACGTCAATTTACAAAGCTGCATTTTGCCAACACACAAAAAGCAAAAAAATGCTATAAAAAAAGCTAGGGCCCAGGGACTGACCCCCGTTTTTGAGACAGGGATCAAAACACCTTTATACAGCCAATTGCCGATAGTTGATCGGTGATTGGTTGTTTAGTTTTGTTTGAATACGAATGTTGTTATAATAATAAATGTATTCTTTGACAGTGCGTTCTACGATGGTGGTCGTAGTTCGATCAATGCTGTTAAGATAGAACGTTTCAGACTTTAGCGAGGAATGAAACGATTCGATGGAGGCATTATCAGCGGGCGTCCCTTTACGGGACATGCTCATGGTAATGCCTTTTATATGAACAGCTTTCTGATACTCGTAAGATGTATACACAGAACCTTGGTCGCTATGTAACACACAGTTTTCAGGCAGTGCTGGGAGCTGATCAAGTGTGTTTAAAATAAAGTCTGTGTCCTGCTTATCACCAATCGTAAACGCAATCACTTCTCCATTATATAAATCCAATATACTGGAAAGGTACAATTGTTTCTGTCCATAAGGCAAATACGTGATGTCCGTTACTAGTTTTTCAAGAGGGCGATCAGACTGAAAGTTCCGATCCAGTATATTACCAGCCACAGCATAGGGCTGCCCATTTTTCTTACGCTTTTTCATTTTAACCCGGCACTGCCACTGGTTTTTCTGCATGATACGTTGAACAGTTTTATGGTTAATAAGCATTCTCACTTTTAGTAAGGCTGTGATTTTTCGGTATCCATATCGATACTTGTGCTCTCGGCACAACGTGCCGATTTGTTCCTCTAGTTGTTTTTTAGAATGATTCTGAGTCAGATCTTTTTTCCATCTATAGTACGAAGCGAGAGATGCCTAAATGGACACAAATGTTCTGTACTGTCATCATTTTGCACAATTCTTCTACTAGTTTGATTGACGTTTCCTTATCAACTTCCTTTCCAATTCGTTGTACTTTTTTAAAACTTCATTCTGTTGACTCAGATAGCGATTTTCTGCCTGCAGTCTCTCTAAATCGGAAGAATACTCGGGACCCTTTCTATGGGTATATTGTTTTCCAACAGGCTGTTCGAACCGGTGTGTATCCCCAGCCTTATGCCACCTCACCCATGTCTGAACCTGCGTTTTATTTTTGATATTCAATTCCCGCAAAATCTCTTTCATTGATACGCCTGCCAATCTCATTTCTACAGCCTTCTGTTTGACTTCAACCGGATAACTCACTCTTGTCCCCATAGAAAAAACACCTCCATGTTTTATTTCGGATCACAACGATCCGTTTTCAAACTTGAAGGTGTTTTTTATTTGTCTCATCTTATGGGGTCAGTCCCCCATGAGGCCTTAGCTTTTTTTCTTTAACCGCGTAAGACGGCTTGATACGTATCTTCTAGTGCTTTCAATACTTTTGTATGAACAGCTGTGACTTCTTCCTCGGTCAATGTTTGTTCAGGGTTTAAATATTGAAGTGAGAATGCAACAGATTTTTTGCCTTCTTCCATATGTTCCCCTTCGTATACATCAAATACAGATAGGTTTGTGAGTAATTGACCGCCTGCTTCATAGATCACACGCTCCAGCTGTCCGCTTGAGATATGCTGATCGACAACAAGTGCAATATCTCTTGTCACAGCAGGGAATCTCGGAATCGCTGTATATTTCATATCCTTCGTTTCAGATGTCATCACATCTGTTAAATCAAACTCGAACACATACGTTTCTTTTAAATCCAATTCTTTTTCAACGACTGGATGCAGTGCGGCAACAAAGCCAATGACTTGACCATTTAAGTGAACATCTGCTGTTCGCCCTGGGTGAAGACCCTCACGTTCTGCTTGAACATATGTGATTTGGTCTGACACACCAAGCTTTTCAAACAATCCTTCAGCAATTCCTTTCGCTACATAAAAGTCGACAGCTTTTTTCTCGCCCTGCCAAAGATTCTTATGCCATAAGCCTGTCAGCGCACCAGCGACATGTTCTTTTTCCACTGGTTTTGCCCCTTCAGCTTCTGCTAAGAAAACAGAGCCCGTTTCATAAAATCCGAATGAATCAGCTTGTCTTGCCAAGTTATATGCTACAGAATCAAGTAAGTTTGGCAGAAGACTTTGTCTTAGCACACTGCGTTCCTCACTCATTGGCAGAGAAAGTCTCGTTTCATAAGCTGGATGCAGGGCAAAAGCTGTGGACTTATGCTGATTCGTCAATGAATACGTAATCGCTTGAGAAAGTCCTGCGCCCTCTAAGAAACGTCTTACCTTTCTGCGCTTTACTTGGTATGGCGTGAGACCGCCAACGGTGCCGGCTGTCGCAGGCAGTGTAGATGGAATATTATCGTAGCCGTATAATCTTGCGACTTCTTCAATGAGGTCTTCTTCAATCGTAATATCCATTCTGCGGGAAGGAACTGTTACGACAAGAACATCATTTGATTCGCCCACTGTAAAGCCTAATTTGTTGAAAATCTGAATCATATCTTCTTTTGAAATGCTCATTCCAAGCACCTTGTTCACACGCTCAGTTGAGACGTGAATGACATTCATACTTGCTTCAAGGTGATTTTCCTCAACTGTACCACTTAGCACTTCACCGCCTGCATACATACTGATCAATTGAGCTGCTCTTTCTGCTGCCGGCTTCGTACGCTGCGGATCGAGCCCTTTTTCAAATCGTGTGCTTGATTCACTGCGAAGCCCTAAGTCTCTAGATGCTTGACGGACTGTTTGACCGTTGAAATATGCCGCTTCTAAAAGAATCGTCGTTGTCTCATCACGCACCTCTGATTCAAAGCCGCCCATGACGCCAGCTACCGCGTGCGCTTTCGTTCCATTCGTGATGACAAGATGCTTTGATGATAATGTACGCTCTTGCTCATCGAGTGTTTGAATGATTTCGCTGTCAGACGCTTTACGTACAACCACCTGCTTTGAACCAAAGCGGTCATAATCAAAGGCATGAAGCGGCTGGCCGTATTCAAGCAGTACAAAGTTTGTAATATCCACGACGTTGTTAATTGGACGGATGCCTGCATTCATCAATCTTGTTTGCATCCAAAGCGGTGCTGGTCCAATCTTTACATGTTTAATGATCTTCGCTGCATAAAGTGGATTCGCTTCTTGATCCTCAATTTTAACAGAAATATAGTCTGCTGCTTTTTCGGAAGAAGTGTCATGTGCTGTATCAGGAATCTTGATGTCTCTCCCTAAAATGGCGGCAACCTCATAAGCGACACCCAGCATATTCAGGGCATCGGCACGGTTTGGTGTTAAGCCAAGCTCAAGCACCGCATCATCTAATTGAAGTGCTTGGAGGGCATCATCCCCTGGTTTCACGTCATTCGGGAAAACAAAAATCCCTTCTGCATATTCCTTTGGTACGAGCTTGCTCTCTACGCCTAATTCTTGCAGAGAACAAATCATGCCATGAGACTCTTCACCGCGCAGTTTTGCTTTTTTAATTTTAAAGTTGCCAGGAAGGACTGCGCCAACAGTTGCAACGGCCACATACTGTCCTTTCTCCACATTCGGCGCCCCGCAAATAATTTGCACCGGTGCGTCTTCGCCGATATCAACAAGACATTTGTTTAATTTATCCGCATTCGGATGCTGTTCACGCTCAATAACGTGTCCAACGACAACTCCTTTGATGCCTTCGCCTTTATATTCAACGGCTTCCACTTCAATTCCGCTTCTTGTGATTTTTTCTGCTAATTCAGCCGGCTTGATGCCTTCTAAATCGACATAGTCTTCTAACCATTTATATGAAACAAACATGTTGATTTCCTCCTCTTAGTCCTGCTTGAATTGCTTTGTGAATCTAATGTCATTTGTGTAGAAATGGCGAATATCATCAATGCCGTATTTCAGCATTGCAATCCGTTCCACACCCATTCCAAAAGCAAAGCCTTGATAAGTTTCTGGATCAAATCCGCTCATTTTCAGGACATTCGGATGAACCATTCCTGCACCTAAAATCTCAATCCAGCCTGTTCCTTTACATACAGAGCAGCCCTTCCCGCCGCATTTAAAGCAAGACACATCGACTTCGACAGATGGTTCTGTGAATGGGAAAAAGCTTGGACGCAGTCTAATTTCACGATCTTCCCCAAACATTTTTCTTGCGACTGTCTCCAGCGTTCCTTTTAGATCACTCATGCTAATATTGTGATCGACGACAAGCCCTTCAATTTGCATAAATTGATGTGAATGAGTCGCGTCATCACTGTCACGTCTATATACTTTCCCAGGACAGATGATCTTCACAGGACCTTGTCCTTTATATTTCTCAAGTGTACGTGCTTGTACTGGTGATGTTTGTGTTCTCATCAGTGTATCTTCGGTAATATAGAAACTGTCCTGCATATCACGTGCCGGATGCTCCTTTGGGAGATTCAGTGCTTCAAAGTTATAATAATCCGTTTCCACTTCAGGACCTTCCTCAACGGTATAGCCCATTCCGATAAATAAATCTTCAATATCTTCGACAACTATCGTTAATGGATGTCTTGCTCCCATTTTGATTGGACTTGCCGGCAAAGTAACATCGATCGTTTGAGAGGCAAGTTTTTTCTTCACTTCTTCTGCTTCCAGCTGTTCATTTTTTTCAGCAATGGCATTAGCAATCTGCTCTCTTACTTCGTTTGCGAGTGCCCCCATTTTCGGTCTTTCTTCTGCGGAAAGCTTGCCCATTCCGCGAAGTACTTCTGTAATCGGCCCTTTTTTCCCTAAGTATTGAACACGAATGTCATTAACCTCTTTGAGCGAGCTGGCTGCTTCAACCTTTGCTATCGCCTCTGTTTCAAGCTGTTTTAACGTTTCTTGCATGAGTGTGATCCTCCTTTTGATATACAAAACCGCTCGGATAAACGGCTGTTTGATCGTTTGAAGACAATAAAAAAACTCGTTCCTCCATAAAAGAAGGGACGAGTTGTGGTCGCGGTACCACCCTTGTTAAGCACAAATGCATGTGCGAATAAGCTTCATTGACATAACGGAATCAAACGAATCCGGTTCACCTTTACGCAAAACCTGCGGTCCCGGTGACAACTCCAGAGGTGAATTCTTGTTTCAGCATTCCTTAAATGCACTTTCAGTCTACGATGCATTCTCCCTAAAAGGCCGCTTCTTGAAACAATCTTCCTCTATCATGGTTTTTAAAATATTAGTTTTATTATAGTGAAAATAAACGCATGTTGCAACATTATCCACGCAAATGATAAACAAGAACAGCGGCTGCAACAGCTACATTTAATGATTCTGCCTGCCCATACATTGGTACATATAAATTTTGATCTGTCATTTGCAGAATCTCTGGATCAATACCAGCTCCTTCATTTCCAACAATTAATGCAAACGGACCTTCTGCTGTTACGCTTTTATACTCTTTCGCATCTTTTAAGGCACTTCCGTATACAGGTATGCCTCGTTCTTTCAGCTCCGTGATCGCCTGTTGAAGGGGTTGCTTTAAGATAGGCAGGTGGAAATGAGACCCTTGTGCCGAACGGAGCGTTTTTCCGTTAAACGCATCAACTGTTCCTTCTCCTAAGATCACGGCATCAAGACCAGCGGCATCTGCTGTTCGAATGAGTGTGCCTAAATTCCCCGGATCCTGCACTGCGTCTAATAAAAGAAGCCGTTCAACCTTCTTTTCTTCAAAAACAGGAACTGTACAGACTGCCGCAATGTGCTGAGGCGTTTCTGTTTCTGTCATGGCAGAAAAGGCCTCTTCGCTCAGTTCATAAAGCTCAATGTCAGGCTGGATATGAGAAGGAAGCATATCGGGCGAGGTGACCATTAATTCCTTCACGATCCCGCTCTTTAATGCTTCTTCGACTAAGTGTATTCCCTCAACGAGAAACAGCCCCGTTTTCGTTCGTTCTTTTTTCGTATGGAGCTTCTTCCACTGTTTAATGTTTGTGTTTTTAGCTGATTCTATATATTTCAAGCGACGTTAACTCCTTTAATTATCATGAATTTATTATATCTCATGCACACTACATAATAAACCTGTCTTTGAGACAGAATAGGGCTATTACCATCAAAAAAGGAGTGTGGGCAATGGATTTTAATTTAAGAGGCGCAGTCATTCAAAACATTACTGGCCATAATCAAGAACAGCTTGAACATACGATTTTAGATGCTATTCAAAGCGGCGAGGAAAAAATGCTGCCAGGCCTTGGCGTGTTGTTCGAAGTGCTATGGCAAGAAGCATCAGAAAACGAGAAAAATGAGATCCTTGAAACATTAGAACAAGGCTTAAAGCCTCAGCAGCAGCAATAAAAAGAAGCCGGTTTGCTTATAAAAGCAAGCCGGCCTTTTTCATTTAACCAGTGATAGGCGTTTCCATTCGAAGTGCTGGATCACGCCAGATTTCGACCCATTTTTTAATCGCAAACACAATAATCACAAAACCTAAGATCAGCATGATGATCGACAGCACCGCATTCAGCACGCTGTAACCGGATGCTTCAGGATTAAGATATACATTTGCTACCATCCAATAGCCTGCATAATTCACCGTCACATATAAGTAAGCAAGCGGAATTAAACAAGTCAGCATATATCGCCTTTTATCTGCAATTTTTAATACAACGGTTGCCCCGATGATTAACCCAACCGAGGCCATTAACTGATTTGAAACCCCAAACAGCGCCCAAATAGACCCGATGTCCCCTGAGTAAAGTAAGTATCCCCACATAAAACAAGCAAGCGCACTTGCAAACACCGAACCAGGTACCCAGTCAGTTCGTTTAAGCGGCTTATATGCTTCACCTAAGAAGTCTTGAATCAAATAGCGTGCCACACGTGTCCCCGCATCAATAGCAGTTAAAATAAAGACAGCCTCAAACATAATGACGAACTGGAAGAAGTAAGAAGCCAAATGACTAAAGAACGGAATCCCCGTAAAGATATACGCCATCCCTACCGCTAATGTTACGGCACCACCCGTTCTTCCTTCTAAGTCGAGGCCGATTTCCTTACTCAGCTGCGGAAGGTTTTCGACACTCATACCGAGTGTACGGAACACTTCTGGCGTACTGTTTATCGCAAAATAATCCCCTGGATGCAGGGCAGTAGCCGCAATTAAAGCCATAATCCCAACTAAGCATTCCACAAGCATTGCGCCAAACGCAACAGGCTTCATATCACTCCATCGGTCCAGCATCTTAGGTGTTGTCCCTGAACCAACAAATGCGTGGAAACCAGAAATAGCACCGCAAGCAATGGTAATCGAAATAAATGGCCAGACAGGACCAGCTAATACAGGTCCTCCTCCATTCACAAACTCTGTAAACGCCGGGAATTGAATAGACGGATTCACGACAAAGATTCCGGCAATCAGCGCAATGAATACACCAATTTTCATAAAACTACTTAAATAGTCCCTCGGTGCAAGCAGCAGCCAAACTGGCAGAGCCGCAGCAAAAAAGGCATAGATCGGCAGGGCAAGAGCAAGCGTTTTTGTATCAAGTGTTAAAAAATCACCTAGTGCCGTTCCTTGAATATTTGGTCCAAGGAATACACCAAACATCAGCAAAATAAATCCCGCAGATGTCGCCAGCTTTAAATTGCCTGTTTTTTTATAATACAGACCAACCCCCATTGCAATCGGAATCGTGATTCCAACTGCAAATGTCCCCCAAGGGTTACGTTCTAAAGCATGAAGCACAACCATAGACAAACCTGCCATTGTGATGGTAATAATAAACAGCATCGCAAGCCCTGTACAAAACCCGGCAACAGGTCCCAGCTCTTCCTTCGCTACCTCTGATAATGATTTCCCCTTTTTTCGCATCGACGCAAATAAGACGACTAGATCATGTACAGCTCCGCCTATGACTGCACCAATTAAAAGCCAAAGGAGACCAGGTAAATATCCAAATTGAGCGGCTAAAATCGGACCCACTAACGGGCCAGCAGCTGCAATCGCAGCAAAGTGATGCCCAAATGTGACCCATTTATTTGTCGGCACATAATCTTTCCCGTCCTCTAGCGTGTGAGCCGGTGTAGGATGATCATCTGTGACCTTTAATACCTTGACCATCATAAATGTGCCATAAAGACGATAGGCAATCGCTAAAATACACATAGATCCTATTACAATTGTAACCGCATTCATTTAACCATCCCCTTTGTATAAACAATTTGTTACAAATATAACATAAATTGATTGATTTTTCTTTCTTTTAAAACCAAGTTGACAAATAAGAATAATGTGTTTATTCTTAAGGTAGCTTCACCTACTTCCATAAACTCTCTTTTGACAGGGCATTCTAGCTCTGTCCTTTTTATTGCTTTCATCTTACAAAAATAAACGCTCGATCACATGTGCCTTATTCACTAGGAAACACTCTCTTCTTTTACCAAAAACAGTTCTTTTGGCTCAACTTGGACACACCGTTCATTTCCTGGGAAATTCAATAAAAAAAGCCTTTCCCCTGTACTGAGGAAAGGCATTCTTACTTAAGAACCGTACGTAATCTGTTCAACGGTTTTTTGATCAAGTCTTTTGATCACTTCTGTTAAAAGCTTCACTGCATTTTCATAATCATCTCGGTGAATCATTGCGGCATGGGTATGAATATATCTGCTCGGAATCCCGATAGATAGTGATGGAACTCCATGACCTGTTAAATGAATACCGCCTGCATCTGTCCCACCGCCAGGCATTGAGTCATATTGATAAGGAATGTTCAGCTCATCAGCTGTTTGGACAACAAAATCACGAAGTCCTTTATGAGAGACCATTGAAGCATCAAATACAACAATCGTTGGGCCTTTGCCAAGTTTGCTAGTTGCTTCTTTCTCAGTGATGCCTGGTGTATCTCCTGCTACACCTACATCAATGGCAAATCCAATATCGGGCTGAATTGTAGCCGCTGCTGTTTTGGCTCCGCGCAGGCCTACTTCCTCTTGGACAGTTGCGACGCTGTAAGCAATATTCTCATGCTGAGCATTGTGTAAGTTTTTCATGACATCAATGGCCACTGCACAGCCAATGCGGTTGTCCCATGCTTTTGCAAGGAGCATTTTTTCATCATTCATGACTGTAAACTCAAAGTAAGGAACGATTTGATCTCCAGGCAGCACGCCCCACTCCATTGCCTGTTCTTTGCTTGACGCCCCAATATCAATAAACATATCCGTAATCTCAATTGACTTTTTACGAGCTTCAGGTGACAAGACGTGTGGTGGCTTTGAACCAATTACCCCTGTGATCTCTCCCTTTTTCGTCACAATGGTGACACGCTGGGCGAGCATGACTTGTGACCACCAGCCGCCGACTGTTTGAAAACGAATGTAGCCTTTGTCATCAATTTTTGTCACCATGAATCCTACTTCATCTAAGTGACCAGCGAGCATAATTTTAGGTCCGTTTGCGTTTCCTTCCTTTTTAGCGATCAAGCTGCCAAGGCGGTCTGTAGAGACTTCATCTGCATATGATTCTATGTATGTCTGCATGACTTTTTTGACATCACGTTCATTTCCTGGAATCCCTTTTGCATCCGTTAGGTCTTTCAGCATAGTTAATGTTTGATCGAGCTTTGTCATTCCATTTATCCTCCTTTATCTTCATGGTGCATTCTTATTATACAAAACCTCTTTCGTTCAATACGATATTTTTATGAATATTTTTTCGTTTTACGAAATATTTTTTTAAAAAAAGTTGAAACCTTTTGGCGTTTTCATTCGTAGTACATCAGATAACGGTATTGGAGGTGCATCCTGTCATGTTTGTAATCCTCATGAGACTAGCTCTTGTTGCACTGCTTGTCTACATCTTCTACATGGCGGTAAAATTCTTCTCAAATCCGAGAAGAAAGCTGAAACAAGCACAATTAAAAGAAGGCTTTTATTTTATGGACGAACAGCAAAATGCGCGCAAAAATTTTAATTTCGTCTATAAAGGTGTCTTGTTTGAAGGGGAGAAGCATGTTCCTTCTAAGGATCATCCTCTGTTTGTCCACTCCATTTACGTTTGGACGGAGTCACCTGAGAAGCTGAGTGAATTTACATTAGAAGACTTTGAAAAACTGGAGGAAAACATTATCGAGCGTTATCCTCAAACAAAAATTGATTGGGATCAGCCTATTAAAAAAATCAAACAAAAAAAAGGAGCAGACACGCCGTCCTAATGGCGTCTGCTCCTTTTTCAAATAACTTGGATATATCCCAATAGAATCAACTGCAAAATCATTAATACAGGCATGCCAATTTGAAAGGCAGGATGCTTTGTTTTATGCCGGAAATACTGCATTCCTAGATACGATCCGGCAGCGCCAAAAAGAACCGCAGCACTCCATAAATGCGCCTCTGAAATTCTCCATTTATGTGCTTTGGCCCGGCGTTTGTCCTCACCCATGAGAAAAAAGCCGTAGCCATTCACTAAAATAAGCAGCAGGATCAAAGCCATATTCATTCATTTCACCTCACATGATGAGAAAAAAAGATCACCCCTCGAAGGAATGATCTTTTATAAAACTTACTTGTCTAGTTGTGCTTTTGCAGCATCAGCAAGCTGATTGAATGCATTTAGGTCATTCACAGCAAGGTCAGCAAGCATTTTGCGGTTTACTTCGATACCAGAAAGCTTTAAGCCATGCATTAAACGGCTGTAAGAAAGACCGTTCATACGAGCTGCAGCGTTGATACGAGTGATCCATAGTTTACGGAAGTCACGTTTTTTCTGACGACGGTCACGGAAAGCGTAGTTTCCAGATTTCATCACCTGTTGGTTTGCTACTTTGTATAATCTATGTTTTGAACCGAAATAACCTTTTGCTAATTTAAGAACCTTTTTACGACGCTGACGCGACACAGTTCCGCCTTTTACTCTTGGCATTGTAATTCCCTCCTATGATTCCTATTCCAAATTACTTGATGTTTGCAAGTTGTTGTTTGATACGTTTGAAATCTCCAGCACTTACGATTGCGCTCTTACGCAATTTACGTTTTTGCTTTGTAGATTTGTTAGCGAACAAATGACTTGTGTACGCATGAGAACGTTTAAGTTTACCAGAACCTGTTTTTTTGAAACGTTTAGCAGATCCGCGGTGAGTTTTCATTTTTGGCATTGGATGTTTCCTCCCTCTGTTACTTTACTTTTCGACTTTTGGTGCAAGCATGAGGAACATGCTGCGTCCGTCCATCTTAGGTTTTGTTTCTACTGTTGCTACTTCAGCGCAAGCTTCAGAGAAACGGTCTAACACGCGCTGTCCGATTTCTTTATGCGTAATCGCACGGCCTTTAAAGCGGATAGAAGCTTTCACTTTATCTCCCTTTTCAAGGAATTTGATTGCATTACGGAGCTTCGTGTTAAAATCATGTTCATCGATTGTCGGGCTCAACCGAACTTCTTTTAAGCTAATGATTTTTTGATTCTTACGTGCCTCTTTTTCCTTCTTCTGCTGTTCGAATCGGAACTTACCGTAGTCCATGATTCGGCAAACAGGTGGTTTTGCATTTGCAGCAACTAACACAAGGTCAAGATTAGCTTTAGCAGCAATTTCCAGAGCTTCCTGGCGGGTTTTAATCCCAAGCTGATCGCCATTTTGTCCGATCAAACGAACTTCACGCGCACGAATACCTTCATTAACTAATTGATCTTTGCTAATAGTGAGCCACCTCCATGAGATTTTGAATTGAGTTCACAATTCATTTTGACCATTTCGTTGTATGTTTTACAGGCAAACAAAAAAGTGTGGGCATATAAAACACCCACACTGCGAACATTTGCATGAAAAAATAAATGTACGGTCAACCTGTCAACTACAAACATGTGTCAATCAGGTGAGAAGCGGGTGCTTCTGCTTGTGATATCTATTCAATTCGTTAACTATTCTACACAATTTTCATTTGTCCGTCAAGTAACGGAACTCTTGAAACAACTTTTTCAGTGTAACATGATGAGACGAATTGGGCAAGCTTTTTCACACAATGACGCCATCAAAGAATCAATTGCATAAAGATTGGGATGACGATAACGGTCACAACTCCTACGACCACAACGGCGATACTTGCCATAGCTGCTTCTACTTCTCCCATCTCAATTCCAACAGAAACTCCAAGTGCATGTCCTGATGTACCAAGTGCAAGACCTTTTGCCACTGGGTTTTTAATGCGGAACAATTTTAAGAAGAAGGCACCTAGTGCATAGACAATGACGGCATTAAATATGACCGCAAAGGCTGTGATATCTGCAATTCCGCCAATATCTTTTGCAATCGGGAGAGCAATCGCTGTTGTCGCTGCTTGTGGAAGCATGCTTTTCATCACAGCCGCATCTAAATGAATTCCTTTTGCTACGAGATATACGATCGTAATGGAACAAAGTGAACCTACAAAAATAGCGGATAAAATTTGCCACCAATATTTTTTAAGCAAGGCTCTCTGCTTATAAAGCGGGATAGCGAAAGCAATCGTGGCAGGCTCTAAGAAAAATTTGATAATCTTGCCGCCCTCATTATAATCTGCGTAGGAAAAACCGCCAACTTTCAAAAATAAAATGCCCAGTACCATCGCCACAAACAGCGGGGTAAACAAGAAGAAACCTTTTGATTTTTTAAATAAGAATGTCCCTATTCCAAAAGCGACTAATGAGACGACAATGCCAAAATAAGGACTCATTGTACTTGTACCCATTTTGCATCTCTCCTTTAATGCGTACTTGAAGCTGGTTTATTTGAATGAGAAGGAGCAGATTTACTCTCCTTTGTCTCTTTACGTTTCTGTGGTCTTTCTGATAATTGCATGAGAAGCTGCGAAAACAGCCCTGTCGCTGCAAGTAGCATAATGGTTGCAATGATAATGACGCCGACTACTTGCACACCTACTTCTTGCATGACACCTAGTGATTGAATAACTGATATCCCAGAGGGAACAAATAGAAAGCTAATGAGTCCTGTCAATGATGTACCTAATTGCTCCACCTGCTCCAGTTTGACGATTTTCGTTGTTAACAAAACAAATAATAGAACCAAACCAATCACGGATGCGGGCATCGGAATCGGTAAATACATTGAAATGAGATTAGAAACGAACATTACGGTTGCAAAAATAAATGCTTGAGATAAAAATCCATATACTTTCGTGGCACTCATGCCCCTTCACCTCTTTCTTCGACTGCCCTCAGTATAAGACATGAAATAAATGAATGAAGCGTTTACAATAAAACTCGCTGAATTCAATGACTGAAATGCAAAAAACGAGTATTGAAATACAAACAAAAAAAGCCCTCCTACTCTAGCAGGAGTGACTTCTTTAATTCTTTGGCATATGTGCGGCTGACAGGAATGATGGACCCGTCTGTCATATGCAGATTGTACGTCGAATTAAACCACGGCTGTACTTCTTTCATATGAGAGGTATTCACGATATAGCTGCGATGGACCCTCATAAAGTAAGCCTCAGGAAGTTTCTTTTCAATGACCACCAGCGGTTCTGTGACCTCATACATGTGATCCTTTGTTTTCACAACCTTTTTCCCCTCGCTGAGTCCTACATACATGATCTCTTCCACTTGCAGGATCACAATTGAGTCATCGACTAAGATCGCTAATTTTTGCTGGTGGGGTATTTTCTCATCTGGCAGCTGATGCTCTTGCGTTTCAACGGATTTCCATTTTTTAAACTTTTGGATGGTCTGGAGCAGCCGCTCTTCGTCAAATGGTTTTGTTAAGTAATCAAGCGCACTTACCTCAAACGCCTTTAGCGCATATTGATCAAAGGCTGTCGCAAATACAATCGCTGGCGGATTAGACATCCGGTTGAGCCTTTTGGCAATATCAAATCCGTTTTCACCAGATAAATCAATGTCTAAAAAGAGCAGGTCCGGCTTATGATCGACCATCCGGTCAAAAGCCGATTCTATATTTTCTGCTTCCTCTATTTGAACATCCTCTTTCGTTCTTCGTAATAAGTATTTTAATTCATCTCTTGCTAACACTTCATCATCTACGATTAATACCTTCATCAACGAGAATCATCCTTTTTTACATAATCCATTGGAATGCGAAATGAGATGTCAGTGCCTTGGTCACTATGAATGGATAAAGCGGCTTGCCTGCCAAAAATCCCTCTTAACCGCTGATCCAAATTATAAAGGGCCGTACCCGTTCCTTCTAGAGATTCAACAGGCGCTTTTAATAGCTGCCCCTTCTTGTCCTCTTCGATCCCCTGTCCATTATCTGCCACTTTCATATAGACATGTCCATCGTTCATCAAAGCGGATACGATGACTTCACAATTCGTTTGATGTTTAGGGAAAGCATGTCTCACTGCGTTTTCAACAAGCACCTGAAGCACAAAGGGCGGAATCATCACCTGCTCCAGCTCCTTTTCAATTTGAAAGGTCACATGGTATTTATTTGGAAACCTCGCTTGTTCAAGTGACAAATATGCCTCTACATGCTGAATCTCTTTATGCATTGGAATCAGGAGCTGACGGGCACCTTGCATATTTGAGCGAAAATAAATACTCAGCTGCAGCAGCAGCTTCCTTGCCATCTCCACATTGGTTCTGCATAAAACAGAGATGGTATTAATGGCGTTAAATAAAAAGTGCGGGTTCACTTGTGCTTGAAGAGCTTTGATCTCTGCATCTTTTAGCAGGCGGCTTTGAGTTTCCGCCTCTCCAAGCTCAAGCTGTGTGGAAAACAGCATCGCCAAACCTTCTGCAAGCTCCTCTTCCACCCTGCTTAATCCGACCGGAGAATTGAAATACATTTTTAACGTCCCGATCGTTTGACCGTTAGAAGTGAGCGGCAGCACGATTGCGGCTTCAAGAGGGCAATGAGCGACGGAACAATTGATTTCGCCCTTCGAATGTGCCTTCATAATCTTGCCGCTCATCAAGACTTGTTTCGACAGCCCCGTAATCAGGCTTTTAGATGGAATATGATGATCTGTTCCATCTCCGACATGCGCTAAAATCTTTTCTGTATCTGTTAAAGAGACCGCATCTGTTTCAGTCAACCGATGAATGATCTCCGCCACACTTTTACAAGACTGTTCATTTAACCCTTGGCGGAAAAAAGGCAGTGTTTGATCGGCGATCAAAAATACACGATGCGTCTGCATCGCCTTTGCCTGCTCTTCTTGCCGAATGACTGACTGTAAAATAGATAAAAAGATAAAGCTACCGATTCCATTCACAAAAATCATCGGCAGGGCAATGATACTGACTAGCCCCCATGCATCGGCGAATGGCCTTGCAAACAGAAGGATAATGATCATCTGTAATGATTCCATCGCCACACCAAAAAAAGCTGCTTGGCGAGGTGTCACCATTCGATTCCTCCGCTTAAACCTGCTGCCGACATAACCTGCAATGACACCGGCTAAAATGGAAGAAATCGCACAGCTGAGCGCGGTGCTTCCTCCAAGGGAATAGCGATGAATTCCAGCTAAAAGCCCTGCACCAATCCCTACAAACGGCCCCCCGATCAAACCGCCCATTTCGATCCCCATAATTCTCGTATTGGCGATAGAGCTTGACGAGCCGAGATGATAAGAAAACTCATGATTCATGACAATTTGCTGCTGGATTTCAATTCCTGTGTAATTGCTGATAATGCTAAAAGAAGCAAAAATGAAGACAAGGATTGCCTTTTTCCGAAATCCTTGATTATGTAGCAATAGATTGCGAAAGCCCTTCACATGAGCAAGCACAAATCCTAGAATAACGATGATCCCTACACGCTCGATCATCATGATAATTAAATGAAGCAAACCGGCCACCTCAATTGATGTATGTCTTCTCTACTGTCTTTCTATTCTATCATGTGCGGTCAATGATCAAAGATCTCTCAAATCTTTTCTTTATTGGCCTCTTCTTCTATTGTAAAATGAACATGAGCCTGTCACTTGCAATTGAAGGTAACACATACATAACAAGGGAGAAGATCATGAAAGCCGTATTTTTCGATTTAGATGATACTTTGCTTTGGGACGAAAAAAGCATTCACACAACTTTTCAGGAAACTTGCCGGGAAGCGGAAAAGAAATATGGACTCGATCCAGAATCGTTTGAACAGATTGTACGTGAAGAAGCAAGAAAGCTGTACTCTTCCTATGAAACATATGATTATACTGTCATGATCGGCATTAATCCTTTCGAAGGACTGTGGTCCAATTTTAGTGAACCGATTAGCGAAGGCTTTCAGAAGCTGAACGCCATTGCACCAGAGTATCGTAAAAACGCTTGGACCAACGGCTTAAAGACAGCGGGAATTGACGATGAGGCATTTGGACAATATTTGGCTGATTTCTTTGCAGCAGAACGCAGAAAACGCCCATATGTCTATGAAGAAACATACCCTGTTTTAAACCGCCTGAAAGGCAGCTACGAATTGCTCCTTTTAACAAACGGAGATCCTAGCCTTCAAAAGGAAAAACTGGCAGGTGTTCCTGAGCTTGCCCCTTATTTTAACGAAATTGTGATTTCAGGAGATTACGGAAAAGGCAAACCCGATCCTGGTATCTTTGAGCATTGCCTTCAGCTGTTAAATTTAACAAAAGACGAAGTGATCATGGTTGGAGATAATCCAAAAACAGATATTCTCGGCGCATCTCGCGTTGGTATCCAAACGGTTTGGATCAATCGCCATGACAAGAAAAATGAAACAGATGTGACGCCTGATTACGAAATCAAAGACTTACATGAATTGTTTGATATATTAAAATAGAACAAAAAACACCCTTCTCCTGACGAGATTGGGTGTTTTTGTATTCTTAGAGCTAAATGATTGCCGCTAGACTTTGCGCTTGCCGGTCTAAGTCGCGTGCTGCTTCTCCTACAATAATGAATTCCTCACTTGCCTGCTTTACAAGATCCCGGTTAGTAAACACGGTTGTCTTTGCCCGGCTTGTTCCGCTGCTGACTTTCTCTACTTCTGCATGGATCGCCTTCACTTATTGATCTACCTTAACGATCGCTTCTTTTGAATTTGTCGCTAGCTTTCGAATTTCTGCTGCCACTACACTAAAGCCATTTCCATAGGAACCCGCATGTGCCGCTTCTATTGCCGCATTTAAGGCGAGCAGCTGGGTTTGTGAAGAAATGCTGTTAATGCTTGCAGCAATGGAGCTGATGGACTCTACCTGCTCGGTTAATCCTTTTAGCAAGCTCATATTTTGATCGGTTTCGTTTGCTATATGATCAAAGGAGGCATTGACACTTTGACTATGCTGAATGCCAACTTCTGCTCGTTCCATTAATTTTGCAGACATCTCCTTTAAGTCTTCTACGACTTGCTTCATTGTATGTTCTCTCTCCGTAATATCTGTTGCCACTTTCACAACACCCACTACAGTTCCTTCTTCATCTTGAACAGGTGAATATGTCGCTTCAAGCCATAAGGTGCTGCCGTTTTTTGTGATCCGCTGCACTTTTTCCTGAAAGACTTGACCTTCTCTCAAACGCTTCCAAAACATATGATAGCTCGTGTGTTCTGTAATATGCGGAGGACAGAACTGTCTATGTTTAAGACCGATCATCTCTTCTTTAGAATATCCCATGGCTTTTGCAAAAATATCGTTCACCCATAGAACTTCACCTGTCACATTAAATTCAATCATTGCCAGCGAGTGCTCTAATGCACGAAGAACAGCTGATTGCTCCAATACATGTGACGATAAATTGTTTGTTGTTTGCATCATCGCTTTCATTCCCCCAATTTGTCTCGAACCAATAGTACATACTTACCCTTACTTTTGTACTATCTAAACGTCTCTTTTTAGGAATTGGATCACTAGTGGAGGTGTTCTCCAAAAAGAAAAAGCCAGTGACCTAAAGAGAATCACTGGCTGTGCTTATTATTTCTTTGCTTCTGCTACTGCATGTTTCACAAAGGCTTCAAGATCCATTGTTTCTGAATCTTGTTCCCCGTATTTTCTTACATTGACAGCGCCATTTTCTGCTTCTTGATCTCCGACGACAAGCATGTACGGAATCTTTTGCATTTGCGCTTCTCTAATTTTGTACCCAATTTTTTCATCGCGGCTGTCAAGCTCTACACGAAGACCTTCAAGCTGCAAACGTTCTTGTACTTTTTTCGCATAGTCTAAATGAACAGACGGTGAAACTGGGATGACTTGGAATTGTACAGGTGCCAGCCATGTTGGAAGGGCTCCTTTGTACTCTTCAATTAAGAAGGCAACGAAACGTTCCATTGTAGAAACAACGCCTCTATGAATGACGACTGGACGATGGTGCTTTCCATCTTCTCCGATATATGTGAGATCAAAGCGTTCTGGTAGTAAGAAATCAAGCTGTACAGTGGATAATGTCTCTTCTTTTCCAAGAGCTGTCTTCACTTGTACATCAAGCTTCGGCCCATAAAATGCCGCTTCGCCTTCTGCTTCATAGTAGTCGTGACCAAGCTCGTCCATTGCATCCTTCAGCATCGATTGTGCTTTATTCCACATCGCATCGTCATCGAAATACTTCTCAGTATCTTCCGGATCACGATAAGATAAGCGGAATGTGTAGTCATTCAAGCCAAAGTCTTGATACACCTCTTCAATTAAGCGAACTGTACGGATGAACTCGTCTTTGATTTGATCTGGACGAACAA
Organism: Bacillus sp. FSL M7-0791; assembly: GCF_038627085.1. Classification (NCBI taxonomy): domain Bacteria; kingdom Bacillati; phylum Bacillota; class Bacilli; order Caryophanales; family Bacillaceae; genus Bacillus; species Bacillus sp. FSL M7-0791. The sequence goes on from NZ_CP152022.1 coordinate 2,527,314, forward strand.
AGATGTGTGCATCGTTTAATGTCATACCGCGAACACGCTGAAGGCCGGATAAAGCACCTGACATTTCATAGCGGTGCATTGTACCAAGCTCTGCAATACGAATTGGCAATTCGCGATAGCTGTGCGGCTCGTTTTTGTAAATCATCATATGATGCGGACAGTTCATCGGACGAAGAACAAGATCTTCGTTGTCCATTTCCATTACTGGGAACATGTCTTCTTGATAATGCGCCCAGTGTCCTGATGTTTTATACAATTCAACACTCGCAAGAACTGGTGTGTACACATGTTCATAGCCAAGACGCACTTCTTTATCGACAATGTAACGCTCAATGACGCGGCGGATTGTAGCGCCTTTTGGCAGCCAAAGCGGAAGACCTTGACCAACCTTTTGGGAATTCGCAAACAGTTTCAGCTCTTTTCCAAGCTTACGGTGATCGCGTTCTTTCGCTTCTTCCAGCAGACGTAAGTGCTCATTTAAATCTTCTTTGCTGAAGAAAGCTGTTCCGTAAATACGCTGAAGCATTTGGTTGTTACTGTCACCTCTCCAGTATGCACCGGCAAGGCTTAACAGTTTAAATTCTTTGATTTTCCCTGTAGACGGCAAGTGAATCCCGCGGCAGAGGTCAAAGAATTCACCCTGCTCATAAATCGTCACAGCTTCACCTTCTGGAATCGCCTCTAACAGCTCAAGCTTCAATTCATCACCAATCGCTTCAAAGCGCTTTTTCGCTTCTTCTCTTGATACTTCAATTCGCTCAATTGACAAATTGCTGTTAATGATTTTCTTCATTTCTTTTTCAATCTTTGGTAAGTCTTCAGGTGTGATGGCAACATCGATGTCTACATCGTAGTAGAAGCCATTTTCGATGACAGGACCTACGCCAAACTGAACGTGATGCTCTTTTCCATACAGACGTTTGATCGCCTGCGCTAGCAAATGAGCTGTGCTGTGGCGCATAATGTCGAGTGCTTCTTCACTTTTATCTGTGATGATCTCGATTGTTCCACTTTCTAATAGCGGCGTACGCAGATCTATTTCTTTACCGTTCAATTTACCGGCAAGTGCTTTTTTCTTTAGGCCCGGGCTAATTGATGCCGCGATGTCTTCTGTTGTAGCTGTTTTGTCAAACTCCTTGACTGCTCCATCTGGAAATGTAAGTTGAATTTGTTCTGACATCTCTGGTCACTCCTTTTTTTGGCAATATAAAAACCCCGCCCCCTGGAAAGGGACGAGGTTGAATAAACGGAATCGTGGTTCCACCCTTTTTCCCGTATTTGCAGCTTGCTTTTTCATAAGCAAATACGGCTTGCGGTTCGATAACGGGAATTCCCGTCAGCCATTACTAAAATTTCACAGCTGATGTTCAAAGGTGGTAAAGCAAATGGTCCTCTGCTAGGAAGCTTTCAGCCGCGGCTTCCCTCTCTTTAAGCGGGTGTTCATTTGTTCATGTCCTTATCAATACGGTCTCTGTATGAAGTTACACCGTATTATAAAACGTTTTTTCGTGAAAATCAAGAAAGCTTTTCACTTTTCTTGTTGAAATGAGCATGTACAAATTGAACATTCTGCTCTTGGAATGAATGAGACGGGAACACCTCGACCCTTTCTTGAAAAATATTTTGAATGGTTTGCACCATCGAGTGACCTGTATCATTTGTAAATAGGTCAATTTTTTGCGGTGCAATGGAGACAAGCGGTGCAATCAGCTGCGAATCAATATACATTGGATGCTCTCTTACAAATTGTCTGTCTATGTATTGTTTTTGATCACGCTCAGAAGCGTAGCGAAATTCCCAAATCACCAGGCGGTCCTGATGCACAACATGTACTTTTTCGAGCCTAGGCTCTCTTGCCATCACATAGTCTCGAAGCGATTGAATGAAATTTTGATACTCCTGCTCCATTTTGTATTCTTCAATGGACACTTCAACATAGTTCTTCAGCCTTCGGTCATACTCTGACAGCCTAAATGTCATAAATGAACCAATTGAAAAAACGCCTTGCTGTAAAGAAATCGCTTCAAGCTCCTTTTTTAAAAGGGCTTCTCTTGACGGGTCTTGCTGAATGCCGGGAATATCATCTAAATCCCCGTTCATGATACTGTGTGCGATGGAAAGAATTTGGTGCTGCTCTTCAGGATCTTTAAACAAATAGGTGTTTTCAAGGATGCTGCGCATGCGCTCATTTTCTTTGCATTCCAAAAAAAAGTGAACCAATAATGGCCGCACAATGTGCTCAAGTGCTTCTTCGGATTCCTTCGCCTCTATGAGAAGCCGGTCTTTCCCTTGTTGAATTGACATGTGATGCCGACTGTCTAAGTGTTCAGCAAGATGTAAAAAAGCGGCGGTATCATATTCATCTTCAAAGATTATTTCAAGCATGTTTGTCCCCCCTAACGACATCTGTTACATATATATGGGGGGAACATAAAAAATAGACGCCTAAAATAAATCAGGCATCTTTCTTTTTAAAATGAGTGGAACAGAGATAAAGATCAAATAAATCAAACAAACAACCACTAAGGCGGCATAATTGCCGCTGACAAAGCTTGAGCCGAGAACATTTAACGCAATTGTACCCGGTATTAAGCCTAAAAAGGTGGCTGTCACAAATGCACGATAATTTGCACGTGAAGCAGCTGCCGCATAGCTGACAAAATCAAAGTGAATAGGTGCAATACGCAATAACAAAATATAAAGAAATCCATGCTCCTGAATGCGGGACGTCACCGCTTTCAGCTTTCGGCTGTTTGATTCCGTTTCCTTCTTTTTCGCACGAAAGGTTGAAGCAATCATGAAAGAGCCTGTTGCCCCGGCTGTCGCTCCAATGAGGGCATAAATCGTCCCAAGGACACTGCCGAATGCCAAACCTGCCGCCAAAGAAAAGACCGTAATTGGGACGAGAACAAACGGGCGGAAAAGAGATAAGAAAAGAAAAACAAAGGGAGCCAGCATCCCAAATTGAAGCACCCAATTCTTCACATCTTTCGGCGCCAGCTGAAGATGCTGTTTATTCAGCCACCACAGCGCAGCAGCAAGAATGCCAATCCCAAGAAAAAGCAGCCATTTTCTTTTGTTCATTTCATTTGCTCCTCCTTCAGGTGACATACGCTTTTATAAATGACGGCGGTTTTCTCCTTCGAGCAACACTGGCTCTGCTAAATAGAGAATCCGTTCCATTAAACGAGCGGCTTTGACCTCTTCTTTTTCTCCCCGCTGTGAGTACGTAAAGTGATGCTTCAGCTCGTTTGGTGAGAAATTAGAAGAGAAAAATGTCGGCAGCTGCTCTGCCATACGGTATTGTAAGATCGTACCGAGCAGTTCATCCCGCACCCAGCTTGTCATCGATTCTGCCCCAATATCATCAAGCATTAAAATAGGAGTGGACTTGACCATATTCAGCTTTTCTTCTAGCGTATGATCGGCTAATGAATTTTTTAACTCTCTTACAAATTCAGGCACGTAAACAAGGAGAGATGGGTATTCTTTCTCCGCTAGCTGCTGCGCAATAGCTGCCAGTATATACGTTTTTCCTACTCCAAACTTTCCGTGTAAATACAAGCCTTTTCCTTTTCCAGTCTCATCATAGCTTTGGAGGAATTGACCTACTTTTTGAATGACCTCTTGTCTCCCCACAACGTTCAGATCAGCGAACGTCGCTTGAAGGACATTTTGCGGAATATACATGCTTTTCATCAGCTCTTGCTGTTTCTTCTGTCTATCGAGCCGCAGCTTGACTGGGCAAGGAGAATATTCAATATCAATACTCTGACCTTTGATCACAAGCTTCGGGTGATACCCATCTAAAATCGCATTAACGTTTTCGTCATCTAAGCAGTAAGAGCAGCCCTTCGACTGCTGCACATATTCAAAGAGCCGGTTCAAGCTGCGATTGATCATGTCTTCATGTATCTCTTCTTGATGCTTCTGTAAAAAAGCCTTCACATCTTCATCAGATAACACACTTTCTTTAATCTGATTGTATCTCACGCGAAAATCTACTCGTCCTTTTAGCTGTTCAAATGAACGACCGATCGGTTTCATCCCATCTCACCTCACCTTAATGTGCATTGTACTTTTTCATATTTTTAAACTGATCTAACAGTTTTTCTTTTTCTCGTTCGAGGTCTTCTGTAGACAGATTGTCCGTTTGCTCTTTTGCCGGCTGTTCTTTTGTTTCAGTTTCTTTCATCCAGTCAGGCAGTTTCTCTTCCCGGACAACTTTTCCTGTACCATATGGGCTGCGCTGCTTTTTCTGCTGCGCCCACTCTGTCATTTGTCTGTTTTCTTCTTTGGCAATTTTCATGGCCGCTGCTACGGTTTTGATTTTCTTCCTCACCCAATGAGCGGCGATTTTTTGCATATATGTTTTTGACAGCTTCATATCTGTTTTAAGTAATGTATAGTAGATGAGAACATTCATGACACCTGGCTCTAGCTGCTGCTCGAGCATGATATCTTCGACAATTCTTAAGTCGGCATACGTTGGCTCAATGCCATCTGCCATGTCTTTTAGCAGCTCTCTAGGCGAAATATGATCCAGTTTTTCAATCAATTTTGCATCTGGAGTATCCGCTGCCGGCGTCTTTGAAGCATCTTGTCGCAAGTGTCTTGGCTGTTTTTGATCAATCAGCTTTGGCTGTTCGCCTCTGTATTCAATTTGGTACCAGTCTCTTGCCGCTTTTCTCAGCTCTTCTGTTGAGATCATTTGATCCGAACCGCATGCACCTGCTACAATATTTTGCATTTGAAGCGGGGTGATGCCGTATACAACAGCTAACTTCTTAATTGTTTCTTTTACCTGCTTTGTCAAAGCCTTCCTCGGAATCATCATATCAGACATACCGGCTAATAATAGATCGAAATCAAAGGATTCGTCTGAGAGCGGTGCCGGCTGACTCGATCCAACGGTCACATATTCATAGCCTTGCTCAAGCGATGACGCCTGATGAATTTCTTCTGTCATCTTGCGTTCGCCTGGCTGCAATACGTGAAAGACTTCTTCAAACGACCGTGAAATGTTCTTTGCTTCTGCAGGAACACCTGGATAAGAGAAATAATCACGCAGCTGCATATATTTTGCTTTTTCTACACGATGGTACAGCAGGACATTCAGCATACCATCTTGGAAAAATTCATCTGGTCTTAGCGGCGGTACAAGCTCATATGTAAACAGTCTGCCTTCTTCCGTTTCCTGTTCATATGTGCGGAGTAAGCCGATCGCTTCAAGCTTTAAACGTTCCTCAAAAATATCATTTAAATTCGTCTGCAGCATGACCATGAGCTGCCGATGAGGTGCAGGTTTCCCCCACATACGATTTTGTTCCAGCTCACCCCACAGCGTCATGTATAAGCTGAAAGCGGACATGCCAATAAGCGGCTGATATAAAAGAGTGATGAGCTGTCTATCGATGTCACCGAGCAATGAAGCGCTTTTGACGACATACGGATCGACGGCTAGCACTTCCTTCCAATGCTCTGTCATATGCTGATCCTCCCCATGAATTGCGATTGTTTCCATTGTACACTCTTTTTACGTTTTACGCTTTACGCAGGAAAAAGAGCATGAAGAATCTCCAGCTCTTTTTAGCGTTCTTTCTTTAATAGATCTTTTAATTCATCAATAAAGACATTGATGTCTTTAAACTGCCGGTAAACCGAGGCAAACCTGACGTAAGACACTTCATCAATTTTCGCCAGCTCGTCCATGACCATTTCACCTACAAGCTCGCTTTTCACCTCTGACATGCCTTGATTGCGTAATTCTTTTTCGATATTAAAGCAGACATCCTCCAGCTGCTTTAAAGCGACAGGACGCTTTTCACACGCTTTGATGAGTCCTCTCAGCATTTTTTCCCGGCTGAATTCTTCTCGAATCCCTTCTTTTTTCACCACAATCAGCGGTAATTCTTCTAATTTTTCAAACGTCGTAAAGCGATATTGGCAGCTTTCGCACTCTCTTCTACGACGGATGGATTTCCCTTCATCTACTGGTCTTGAATCAAGCACCCTTGTGCCAAGGTGCTGACATGTGGGACATTTCATTTCATCAGCTCCGATCTATTCTTGGAAGTTGTTTGTCTAGTTCATCATAAAGGGACAGAACGGTCTTTTGACTATAGCCGAAATCTGTTGGCAGGGCCGTTTCTGTTGTCACATTAAAATCGACAGCTGTTTCAAAAGGACGAATTGAAATGACAGTCGCCACGAGAAAGGCTTTTTTCGGCAATCGTATGTTTGCGCTGATTTCACCTCGTTCTGCTGAAACAGATGTCACTTGATAAGAATCGCTTCGGGAAAGAATGGTTTCCACCGCTTGAAAAACTTGTGCATTCGTCGATTTGTAGTAATGGCTTTTCAGTTCTGACACTGGATGCTCGTCAGATGTTTCTGTATGGTTTGACATGAATCGCTTAAACTTTTGTCTTAAAGTCATACACGTATCCCCTTTGCCATAATGCCTCTTTCTTTATTTTATAAAAAAAACCTTTGTTTTCCTAGAACAAAAGTATAGACAAGCTGGGGAATGTTGGATTTTTTATCAAAAAAAAATATAAAAAGGAGCATAACACAAAGGCATTCAATGCTTTTGGCCAGCTCCCATTGCAATCTTTTTTATGTTTACAGTGCTTTGGCTTGTGCCTGTTTTACTTGTACAGGTCCCATGCCTCGAGGAATTTCGATGTTTTCTCTTGTTTCAGCACCTAATTCATCTCCGATATGATCTGCTGCAATATTCGGATCTAGGTCACCGCAAGTATAAACATCTATGCTCGCATAACCATGTTCAGGAAAGCTGTGAATTGTCAGATGAGATTCAGAAATAATGACAACTCCACTTACTCCTTGAGGTGCAAATTTGTGAAAAGCAACCTCTCTTACCTCAGCTCCTGATTTCAAAGCTGCATTTACAAACGTTTTTTCAATAAAATCCATGTCGTTCAGTTTATCACAGTCGCATCCCCATAGCTCGGAGATAACGTGACGTCCGATTGTTTCCATCATGGACCCCCCTTTAAACAAGAATGAAAGAGTGAAGTTCTAAGCAGCCGGACCGGACATATACCACGGGGGAAAGTTAGTCCTAAGAGGTCCTAACCCTTTAAGTATACCCGAATGAGTCTGCGAACAAGAAGTTCACGAAAAATAGTATACTTTGTTTAGACCCATTTTGCAAGCTGTGTTTTTAGTGGGATTTTCTCTCATTTCTTGAAAAGGGACGATCGTCTTCTTCATTTCAAACAGCAGACAGCTCTTTCATCTGTGCGCCGACAAACTTTACAAGGTCAACCACTCGGCATGAATAACCCCATTCATTGTCATACCATGCAAGAACTTTCACTTTTCTCCCTTCCATTACCATCGTTGTCAGTCCATCAACGACTGCTGAATAAGGGTTTGTGTTAAAGTCCGTAGAGACAAGCGGCTCATCTGTGTAATCTAAAATACCGGCAAGAGATGTTTTAGATGCATTCGAGAAGGCTGCATTGACTTCTTCTGCTGTCACATCTTTTTTCAAGTCAACGACAAGATCAACCATCGACACATTGGAAACTGGTACGCGGAGTGCAAGTCCATGTAATTTCCCTTTCATGTGCGGAAGCACTAAAGAAAGCGCTTTAGCGGCACCCGTCGTAGTTGGAATAATGGACTGAGCACATGCTCTCGCCCGGCGCAGATCCTTATGCGGGTTATCGATATTTTTTTGATCATTTGTATAAGCATGAACCGTTGTCATTAAACCATTGTCGATGCCAAATTCATCATCTAACAGTTTCACAACTGGTGCTAAACAGTTTGTTGTACAAGATGCGTTTGAAATAATGACGTGCTTTTCAGGATCAAGATCATCCTCATTGACACCCATCACAATCGTAATGTCTTCATTTTTACCTGGAGCTGTTAGAACGACTTTTTTCGCTCCGGCATCTATATGGCCCATCGCTTGATCTTTTGAATTAAATTTACCTGTTGCTTCAATAACGATATCAATCCCAAGCTCTCCCCATGGAAGCTGCTTTGGGTCTCTATTATTAAGCAAAAGAACTCTTTTGCCATTCACAATCAAGGCGTCATCTTCTGCTGTCACATCACATTCGTAACGTCCATGATTTGTATCATATTTAATTAAATGTGCTAGCGTTTCGGCAGGATAGCTTGCGTTCACCGCTACAATTTGAATTTGATCATCAAGCATTGCTTTTCTGAAGACCATGCGTCCAATTCTGCCAAACCCATTGATCGCTGCTTTTACCTTCATGAACAGGTCACTCCTCTATTATGTGTTATACTCAATAAATTTATTTATGAAATTAGTATATCACATTAGAATGTAATTGCCAGTATATAAACGTATATTTTCTAAAAAGGGCTGTTCTTTTCAAAGGAAATCAGAATAAAGCATAAAAAAAGAAGAGTACGTGTATGTACTCTTACTTATCTGTATGTTCCCATTCATTTAATATGTTCTGCAATTGCTTTCTAATAAACGCGATATCTTGTGTGTTCTCTATCACATGGTCTGCTTTTTTACATTTCTCCTCAAGAGGCTGCTGAGAGTGAATACGATTCAGCGCTTCTTCCTCGCTGAGGTCATTTCGATTCATGAGCCGCGACAGCTGCAATTCAGGCGTTGTATACACCACAATGATGCGGTCGACAAGGCTTTCCAGCTGACTTTCAAATAAAAGCGGGATATCGAGGACAACGAAGGTTTCCTTCTGACTAACTCCTTCATCTCGCTGTTTGAGCATTTCTTTTCTCACTTCAGGATGAACAATTGCATTCAGCTGCTTTCTTTTCTCTTCATCAGAAAAAATGATGGCTCCAAGCTGCTGCCGGTTCAGCTCCCCATTTGGCAGAAGAACATCCTCACCAAAGGTTTGAACGATTTGTTGAAGAGCTGGTGTTCCTTTGGCAACCGCTTCTTTTGCAATGACATCTGCGTCCACGACCCTGATGCCCTGCTCTTTTATCATTTGCGAGACGGTGCTTTTTCCACTAGCAATCCCGCCTGTTAATCCAATGACAAGCGTCAATTGATTTCCTCCTTTACAGCTTCCACACCCCAATTAAAATGAGCAGAAGCCCTGGTAAGCATGCAAGTTTATCGATCCAGCGCCAATTGGCCAAGTAATGACCGGCACGGAGCCCGATACACACAAAGAGTGAGCTCATCACGGCCACAGTGATACTCATGACAATTGGAGAAAAGCCTAGAATCGCAGCGCCAATCCCTGCGCCAAATGCATCAATGGATAAAGCAATCCCAAGAAGCACCGCTTCTATTCCATTGATCGTCCCAGAACGGTCAATATCTGCACTTGTCGGCTTTCGCAAAATTTGAATGACAAGACCAAGCGACTGCACTTCCACATTAAGCAATGTCTTTTCATGAAGAAGCAAATCACGCTCTTTCGCTGGTTTGTAAAATTGATAAAGGACCCAAAGTCCAATGGCGATCAAAATGCCTCCACCAAGTTTATCTGTCACTGAGACAGGGAGGAATGTCGTCAGCAGGCTGCCAATCAGCATGGAAATGAGCAGCACAATCCCTGAACAGCATGCAATAATGACAATCGCTTTAAATGGAATCTTCATTTTACGAAGGCCATACGTAAAGCCTACAGAAAAGCTGTCAATACTGACTGCAATAGCTAAAAACAGGAGCGAAATCGAAATCATACCTGAACTCTTCCTTTCTGTTCATGCAACGATGATCAAGAGTCTCTAGGCGTCCTTAGACTCTTCTTCACTATATGAAGAGCAGGTGGGCTGTGTGTCAGTCTACACCTTGCTGAAAAATGAATGTTTTTTATCGTATGCACTACAAAAAGGAAGCATGCTGATGGCTGATTTTTATTGAGGACGTTTTTGACAGGTCACACAAAAATGAGTGCCGCGCCCTCCGACTACTGTTTTCTCAATGATGCTTCCGCATGTTTGACAAGGCTCTCCCCGCCGGTCATACACAAGAAGCTGCAGCTGAAATGTTCCAATATCACCTTGTGAATTGATATATGAGCGAATCGTGCTGCCTCCTGCATCTACCGCTACTTGAAGTGTATCGATAATATGCCTGTGAAGCACTTTACACGATTCAAGTCTGAGCTGATTCGCTTTTGTTTCTGGATGAATGCCTGCTTTAAACAAAACCTCATCCACATAAATATTACCTAGTCCCACGACAATCTTTTGATCAAGCAGCGCTGTTTTGACCACACGGGATGTTTTTTTCAATTGCTCCCATAAATATTCCGGAGTGAATTGATCATCAAAAGGCTCATATCCCAGCTGTGAGAGCGGGAGTTCCTTTTCTTCTTCACCCGGCTGAAATAAATGCATCGTGCCAAATTTACGCACATCATGATACCGAAGCTCAGTACCGTCTGTAAACGTAAAGACGACGTGGACATGTTTATCGTATGGCTCATGCGCTTCATGTACACGGTATTTCCCTTCCATCCTTAAATGGGAGACCATCACGTAATGGTCTAAATGAAAGAGCAGGAACTTCCCTCTTCTTTCAATGGTTTGTATTGTTTCTCCTACCATCCTTCTTGCGAACTCTTCCGGCTCCCCAGGACGTTTGATGATATTTGGCCATTTAATATCGACCGTTTCAATCGTTTTTCCTTCGACTAACCGCTTGAGTGTGCGCCGGACGGTTTCAACTTCTGGTAATTCCGGCATGCTCCTCGCTCCTTTTTCTCTCTCTAATTATTTTGCGTCGTACCAAGATGGACCTGAAGCAAAATCAACTTTTAGCGGCACATCTAGCTGAAGTGCATTTTCCATGACTTCAGGGACAATTTTTTCAAGTATGGAAATTTCTTCTTTCGGTGCTTCAAAGATCAATTCATCGTGCACCTGTAATAAAAGATTTGCCTGCAAGTTTTCTTCTTTTAACTTTCGCGCCATATCAATCATGGCTTTTTTAATAATATCAGCTGCACTTCCTTGAATCGGTGTGTTCATGGCTGTTCGTTCGGCAAAGCTTTTGATATTAAAATTACGGCTTGTGATATCCGGGATATACCTTCTGCGTTTGAGAAGCGTCGTGACATATCCTTTTTGTTTCGCTTCCTGCACGATCTCTTCCATATAGGTTTTCACGCCTTTAAAGCTTGTTAAATAGCGTTCGATAAAGGCAGCTGCTTCTTTTCTTGTGATCCCAAGATTTTGAGATAATCCATAGTCACTGATTCCATATACAATTCCGAAGTTGACTGCCTTGGCTTGTCTTCTCATAGAGGAAGTCACTTCTTCTTCTGAGACATGGAACACGTCCATCGCTGTCTTTGTGTGAATATCCATATCTTGCGTAAACGCTTCGATCAAATTCTCGTCCTGAGAAATATGAGCGAGTACACGCAGCTCAATTTGAGAATAGTCAGCAGCAAACATGAGCCAGCCTTCTTTTGAAGGGACGAATGCTTGACGAATCTTTCGTCCTTCCTCTAAACGAATCGGGATATTTTGCAAGTTGGGATCTGTTGAGCTTAATCTTCCTGTTTGTGTGAGTGCTTGATTAAATCGTGTATGCACTTTATGGGTATCCTTGCGCGTTACTTTCATTAAGCCTTCCACATAGGTCGATTGGAGCTTTCCAATTTGGCGGTAATGCAGAATGGACCGAATGATCTCGTGCTTATCTTCAAGCTTTTCAAGAACATCCGCAGATGTCGAGTAGCCCGTCTTTGTCTTTTTAATAATCGGCAGGCCTAATTTTTCAAAAAGAATCACGCCAAGCTGTTTAGGTGAATTGATGTTAAACGTTTCACCTGCTAAGCGGTGAATGGTTTCTTCATATTCTTTCAGCTTTTTCGTTAACTCTTCACCCATCTTCTCTAGGCGCTCAATATCTACCTTTACGCCAAGGGATTCCATTTCACCTAAGATGAGGGCAAGCGGCAGCTCTAAGTCTTCATATAGTTCATGCTGATCATTTTTTTCTAGCGCTTCAAGTGTTAAATCATGCAGAGCAGAGATCGCCGCTGCTTTTCGCCCAAGATGTTCCTTCAGTTCATCTTCAGGTGGAATCGCCTGCTTTGCTCCTTTTCCGTACACTTTTTCATCAGAAAGAGCGATGTTAAGGCCATATTCCTTCGCAACACTTGCGACGTCCTCATACGATTTCTGAGGGTTGACGACATAGGAAGCGAGCAGAACATCGTTATCGACACCTTTTAGATCGACATCATGCCATCTGAGGGCGACAACTGCTCTTTTTGAATCAAAGACCCATTTCTTCTTCGTTTCATCCTGTACCCATTGTTTAAATGCATCTGATTGAAGCGCATCTTCTTTCGTGATAAAAAACGCACCATTTTCATTATGGATCGCAAAACCAATCAAATCTGCTTCATGATAATTATCTCCAAGCTGTTCTACCACAAGGGCGGCATGATCTGTCAGCATCTCATCCGTTACTTCGGTCATTTTTTTCACTTCTAATGCTTCTACTTCGACCTGTTCACCTGTTTCTGGTGCTTCTCCTAGACGTTCTAGCAGCGTTTGAAAGCCTAGTTCTTTATAAAGAGAGATCACTTGATCCATATGAGGACCTTCATATGCGAGATCCTTGCTTGATACATCAATTGGCGCTTCTACAAGAATCGTTGCGAGTTTTTTACTCATCACTGCCTGCTCTTTATATTCTTCAAGCTTTTCTTTGAGTTTTTTCCCGCTGACTTCGTCAATATGTTCAAGCAGGTTTTCAACCGTTTCAAACTGCTTTAACAATTTAATCGCTGTTTTTTCACCTACACCTGGCACCCCTGGGATATTATCTGAGGAATCTCCCATCAAACCTTTCATATCGATGATTTGATCTGGGCGCAGGCCATATTTCTCTTCAATATGAGCCGGTGTGTAATATTCTACTTCTGTAATGCCTTTTTTCGTAATTGCTACCGTCGTACGGTCTGTTGAGAGCTGCGTTAAGTCCTTATCTCCTGAGAAAATTTTGACTTCAAAGCCGTCTTTTTCTGCCTCCACAGCCAATGTCCCGATAATATCGTCTGCCTCGTATTGAGGAAGCTCGTACCTTTTCACCTGATAGGCATCTAATAGTTCACGGATGAACGGCATTTGTTCTGATAGCTCTGGCGGCGTTTTTTGTCTTCCGCCTTTATATTCTTTAAATGTCTCGTGGCGGAACGTTGTTTTTCCCGCATCAAATGCGACAAGCATATGGGTTGGCTTCTCGTCCTCGAGCATCTTCATTAAGATCATCGCAAAGCCATAAATGGCATTTGTATGGACGCCTTTATCATTTGATAATAGCGGCAATGCAAAAAAGGCTCGATATGCGAGACTGTTTCCATCCACTAGTACTAATTTCTTTTTGTCTGTCATGTTTTAATCCTCCATCGGCTGAGCCATTTCAGCCGTCTCTTTCACACATTGTATCATCATTTTATCAAAGTTTATTTTGAAAAGAAAATAGTCGAACCTGCATAAAAAAAGGGACGAAAACAACAAGTGTTTTCGTCCTTACAAAATTGGCTCCTTGGATGAAGGGGTTCCTATTCATCCTATCAATGATTGTTTAACTAAACATGAATCCATTGTAAAGATCATGTAAATTTTAACGTGACTTTCCTTTTTTCCCTATTTTGATTTCAGGCTCACTGTAAAAGTCGTTCCTTTGCCTTGTTTGCTATGGACCGAAATCGTCCCTTCATGCGCCTCCACAAGGTGTTTGACAATGGCAAGACCAAGTCCTGTACCGCCTGAATTTCTACTTCTATCTTTATCAATTCGATAAAATCTCTCAAATATTCTTGGAATCTCGCTTTTCTTCATGCCGATTCCTGTATCTGCTACATCAAATTCATAGGCGCCTTTCCGCGGTCTTGCCGAAATGGTAACACTCCCTCCCTCTGGTGTATAGGTAAGGGCATTGTTCACGAGATTGAGGAAGATTTGCTTTAACCTCAGCGGATCTGCCATCACATAGACAGGCTCTTTCGGGATTCGCACTTGTAATTGAATGCCTTTTTCTGCGGCCTTTTGTTTTAAAAGGACTTCAATCTCTTGAATGATTTCTGTCGCATTGGCGTCTTGAATATTCAGTTTGAAATGCTGCTGCTCGATTTTGGAAAGATCGAGTAAATCTTGAATGAGAGTTTCGAGACGGACACTCTCTTTTAGAATGATGGAAAGGAATTGTGTCAGCGCTTCTTTGTCATCAATCGCTCCATCAAGAAGAGTTTCGGAGAATCCTTTAATCGACGTAATCGGTGTCTTTAATTCGTGAGACACATTGGCGACAAAATCTTTTCGCATCTGCTCAAGCTGCTTTGTTTCTGTCACGTCATGAAATACAAGGACAATTCCTTTCCATTCATCGTCTGTACTTAAAATGGGAACACCATCCACCTGGAAGTAGCGCCGTTCAATGTCAACGGCCAGGCGTAAAAACTTCCGCACCTTCGTTTCTGTCATGAAAATTTCGTCAATCAGCTCAATAATTTCTTCATGAGTAAATGCTTCATGATACAGCTTGTGCATGTAAATGTGCTTTTGCACTTTAAACTGCTTGCGGAAGGTTCGATTGACTAGGTTGATATATCCCATCTTATCAATCAAAATAATTCCTGCTCCGATGTTTTCAATGACTGTTTGCAGACGGTCCCGCTGCATTTCCCCAGTGCTAGTCATTTCTTGAAGGCTTTCTGCCAGGCGCTTCATTGATGTATTAAGCTCACTTGTTTCGATGATGAGCTCTTCATAATGATTGGTATCATAGTTCCCGCGTTCCAGCTGTTTGGCTACCTTTGTGGCATAATCTATCGGTTTTACATATTTCATCGACATGCGGTATCCAAAGAAAACGATAATAATAATCGCCGAGCCAAGACAAACGGCTAATGCGAGCCAAAGCTGGCCGTCAATTTCATTTAAAGGCTGGAATGACGCATGGAGAAATAAATAGCCCACCGGTTTGTTTTGTTTCAGGATAGGGACGGCGTAATGAAACAGCGCATCCTTCTCATCCTCAATGACGACGCCTTTTGTTTGAAGGCGTTCATTGTTCAGTGTGTTTTGAATGATGCCCCTTTGCTCCGCTTGACCTGTTGTATGTATGATATTCCCCTTCAGGTCCACAATTGATGCATTCATATCAAGATGCTGCTTTGCCTGATTGAGGATCTCCTTGTTTCGCTTCGCCTGCAGATCATCACCATCCATGGAAGAAAGAAGAAAGCTCGATTCATTTTCCATTCGTTCCGTTAATTTTGTTTCATAAAAAACATGGAACATGTGATCCAAAAAAAGGCCAAGTGCAACAAACACAATAAAAAGGAGAAAAATAAGGCCCGAAAACAGACGGGTTCTAATTTTACTCATTTGGCTTTGGCTCCTCCAATTTGTAGCCTAATCCGCGAATGGTTTTAATGTATGTTGGTTTTTTCGTATTCTTTTCAATTTTGTCCCGCAAGTGGCTGATATGTACATCCACAATACGAGTGTCACCTGCAAAGTCATAATTCCAAACGGCACTTAGCAGCAGATCACGTGTGAGGACACGTCCTTTATGCTTGGCCAAATAAAGCAGCAGTTCAAATTCCTTCGGCGTAAGCTCTAGGCGTTCTTCTTGGAAGTAGACTTCGTAGTGTTCTGGTAAAATGCGCAGTTCACCAATTTTGATTTGGTCTGCAATGACCTCTTCCTTCTCCTCTTGCGCGGGGACAGGCTGAGATTGCTGCGCTCTTCTCAAGATGGCTTTTACCCGAGCACCGACTTCTCTAGGACTGAATGGCTTTGTCATGTAATCATCGGCTCCAAGCTCAAGGCCGAGCACCTTATCAAATTCATCGTCCTTTGCTGTCAGCATTAAAATAGGGAACATCATTTTTTGAATTCTCAGTTGTTTACACACTTCAATGCCGTCCATCTTCGGAAGCATTAAATCTAATACAATGAGATCAGGCTGTTCACTTGCTGCTTTTTCAAGCGCTTCTTCCCCATCTCTTGCTGTGACGACATCATAGCCCGCCCTTTCAAGGTTATAGCTTAGAAGTGTTACAATCGATTCTTCATCATCCACAACTAATATTTTTTTATTCATGTTGTGCCTCCAATTAGTGATTTCCCCTGCATCCGTTTTTTGTATCTTATGTGAAAAGCGAGAAGTCATGCTTTCTCTTTCATTTTAACGAAAGCTTAACAAGAGGACAATTTAAAATTTCGACAAGATTGGTTTTGTAAACAAAAAGAAGGCCCCTCATAAGAGAAGCCTTCTTTTTTTCATATTAAGACAATACTTTCATGACGTTCTTAACAGATTCAACAGAACGGTCAAGCTGACTTCTTTCTTCTTCTGTCAACTCAAGCTCAATGATCTGCTCAAGGCCGTTTCCACCTACGATTGTTGGTACTCCAAGGTAAATGCCTTCGTAGCCATATTCACCTTCAAGGTATGCAATCGTTGGGATCACGCGGCGCTGATCTTTTAGAATCGCCTCAACCATTTCTACTAGTGAAGCAGCAGGTGCATAATAGGCACTACCGTTACCTAACAGGTTTACGATTTCGCCGCCGCCTTTTCTTGTTCTTTCAACAATCGCATCAATACGATCTTTTGGAATCAATGTTTCAAGCGGGATACCGCCAGCATAAGAGTAACGAACAAGCGGAACCATGTCATCGCCATGTCCACCAAGGACAAAGCCCGTCACATCTTTGACAGATAGGTTTAATTCTTGAGCAACAAACGTACGGAAACGTGCTGTATCAAGAATGCCCGATTGTCCAATGACTTTTTCTTTTGGTAATCCTGATTCTTTATAAACTGCATATGTCATTGCATCAACAGGGTTTGTTAACACAACAATAATGGCTTCTGGAGAATATTTAACGATTTCGCGTGTCACGCTGCGCATGATTTTTTCATTTGTTGACACGAGATCGTCACGGCTCATTCCCGGCTTTCTTGCAATTCCTGCCGTAATGACCACGACATCAGAACCGGCTGTATCTTCGTAGTTAGAAGTGCCTGTAATGTTCGCATCGAAGCCTTGAACAGGGCTTGCTTCCAGCATATCAAGAGCTTTCCCTTTTGTTGGGTTTTCAAGCTGCGGGATATCAACTAATACGACATCCGCTAATTCTTTTTGAGCTGTTAGAAATGCTGTAGTTGCTCCAGTAAAACCTGCTCCGATGACAGATACTTTTTTACGCTTGTTTGCCATTTCCTTTTTCCCCTTTAACTTTAAAGTTTAAGAATCAAGACAAGTTTTTGATGAGCTCGTCAGCAAACTCAGAACATTTTACTTCTGTTGCGCCATCCATTAATCTAGCAAAATCGTACGTGACGACTTTAGATGCAATTGTTTTTTCAACAGATTGAATCACTAGATCAGCTGCTTCCTGCCAGCCAAGGTGCTCAAGTAAAAGCACACCTGATAGAAGAACAGAAGATGGATTCACTTTATCAAGACCAGCATATTTTGGTGCTGTTCCGTGAGTCGCTTCAAAAATAGCGTGTCCTGTTTCGTAGTTGATGTTCGCACCAGGTGCGATACCAATTCCACCAACTTGTGCTGCAAGTGCATCAGAGATGTAATCTCCATTTAAGTTCATTGTAGCCACAACATCGAACTCAGCTGGACGAGTTAGGATTTGTTGAAGGAAAATATCTGCAATGCTGTCTTTGACAATGATTTTGCCAGCAGCTTCTGCTTCACTTTGCGCTTTGTTTGCCGCATCTTTTCCATCTTGTTCTACAATACGATCATATTGTGCCCATGTAAAGACCTTGTCGCCAAACTCTTTTTCAGCCACTTCGTAGCCCCAGTTTTTGAAGGCACCTTCTGTAAATTTCATGATGTTTCCTTTGTGAACAAGCGTCACAGATTTACGGCCTTGGTCAATTGCATATTGGATAGCCGCTCTGACAAGACGGGATGTACCCTCTTCAGAAACTGGCTTGATTCCGATACCTGACGTTTCTGGGAAACGGATTTTGTTCACACCTAATTCGTTTTTCAAGAAGTCAATTAACTTCTTCACTTCGTCTGAACCTTTTGCATACTCGATACCAGCATAGATATCTTCTGTGTTCTCACGGAAGATCACCATATCTGTGTCTTCTGGACGTTTCACAGGAGAAGGTACGCCTTTGAACCAGCGAACTGGACGTAAGCATGTGAATAAATCAAGCTCTTGTCTAAGTGCCACGTTTAATGAACGGATTCCTCCGCCAATTGGTGTTGTTAGTGGTCCTTTAATCGCAATTAAGTATTCACGAATGTCTTCAAGCGTTTGCTCAGGAAGCCACTCTCCAGTTTTATTGTAAGCTTTCTCACCTGCATATACTTCTTTCCAAGTGATTTGCTTTTCACCTTTATATGCTTTTTCTACAGCTGCTTCAAGTACTCTTGATGCTGCTTTCCAAATGTCAGGACCGATTCCGTCCCCTTCGATAAACGGGATAATTGGATTATTTGGTACATTCAATACGCCGCCAGTAACTGTAATTTTTTCGCCTTGTGACAATGATATTACCTCCCAGGTTATGTAGTGAATATTTGAAACTTCTTGGCTTGATGTCTGCAAGCAAAAAAGTTTTTCACGTGATTCGTTTTTTGTTGATATAGAGGCTGATTGGCCTTTTGAAATCAGCCCCCGCTTATTCTATAAACATTAGTCTCTTTCACTGATCGGAACAAAGGTTTGAAGATCAGGTCCAATGTAATCAGCTCTTGGACGGATGAGTCGGTTGTTATCATATTGCTCTAGAATGTGAGCAATCCATCCAGAGAATCGGCTGATCACGAAAATTGGTGTAAACAAGTCATGATCAATGCCAAGACTGTGATATACAGATGCAGAATAAAAATCAACATTTGGTGGAAGATTTTTCTCTGATGTCACGATTTCCTCTGCGCGAACAGACATTTCATACCATTTCGGCTCGCCAGTGAGGTTTGTTAAACGCTGGCTCATTTCTTTTAGATGCTTTGCACGCGGGTCACCTTGGCGGTATACACGGTGGCCAAAGCCCATAATTTTTTCTTTCTTCTCTAGCTTACCATGAATATAGGAATCTACGTTTTCAACTTCGCCAATTTCTGAAAGCATTTTCATCACGCCTTCATTAGCGCCGCCATGAAGCGGTCCTTTCAGCGCCCCGATCGCCGCTGTCACACCAGAGTAGATATCTGATAGTGTAGCAACACATACACGTGCTGTAAATGTC
Organism: Bacillus sp. FSL M7-0791; assembly: GCF_038627085.1. NCBI lineage: Bacteria > Bacillati > Bacillota > Bacilli > Caryophanales > Bacillaceae > Bacillus > Bacillus sp. FSL M7-0791. The sequence continues at coordinate 2,546,527 of NZ_CP152022.1, forward strand.
GATGCGTTTAATTCATGATCCGCATGTAGAATAAGCGCCTTATCAATGGCTTCAATTTCTACTGGTGACGGCTCTTCGCCATTTAGCATATACAAGAAGTTTGCAGCATAGCTGTATTCTTCTTTTGGCTGTACAGGCTCAAGTCCCTTGCGAATGCGTGAAAACGCAGCGACTAGTCCAGAAATTTTCGCCTGTAAGCGAATCGCCTTTCTGTAATTCGCTTCTTTGTCCATAACCTCTGATTCGTCATCGAGTAAACCTAGTAAGGATACTGCTGTACGAATCGCAGACATTGGATGAACCCCATCGAGCGAATAAGATTTAAAATGCTCAATGATTTCTTGCGGAATCTGAGCATTTTCATTGAGCTGCTGTTTTAATTCACTCAGCTCCTGCTCATTCGGCAGCTTTAAGTGCCATAACAGGTAGACAATTTCTTCGAATGTAGCTTTTTCAGTTAAATCATCGATATTGTACCCTACATAAGTAAGAGTATCATCAATAATTGAGCTTACGGATGAAGTTGTTGCCACGATACCTTCAAGACCTCTTGTTGCTGTCATGTTCAATCTCCCCTTTTTAAAAAGATTCCCCTTCGTTGCAGAATTCTCACTTTTTGAAAGCGCTATCCAATCCGAATAAGATAACAGGCTCAGAAAAGAAAATGCTTACATTTACCTATACGGTTAGAGCGCTTTTAGCCTCATATCTCTTGTGTGATCAATGAGTTCAAAATTAAGCCTATTCCCATTATAAACAATAATCAGACATTTGTTAAATGTTTAACTATAATTTTTTTTGATATTTTTTTTTCCAGTCTCCCATATCAGGCATGGAATAAAGGGATTTTACTTCTTTTAATATATTTAATTATGTTTTTTTGCAAAAGCTCGCGCAAGAAAAAATTTAAAAAAGAAAGTGGCAGGAACCACTCTCTTTTCACCCGCTGAAAAATTTCACAGCCTGCATCGCCAAATAAGCGATTCCTGCCCCGATGAGCGGCCCAACAGCCACACCTTTAAATAAGCTGACTGCCAAAATGGTACCGAACACAAGCGCTGCCGTAATATGCGGATCATTTTCGAGTAGCACAATCCCGTTTTTTGCAATTAATGCTACTAATATACCCGCTCCAAGAGCTATCCAAGCATAGGAAGATTTCATCGCTTCTCCAAGCTGCTTAAATCCAATGTCACCTGTTGCAATCGGGACCAGCACAGCAATGGTAATAACAGTGACTCCCCAATTAATGCCTTTAGATTGGAGAACCGGGAAAATTTTTTGATCCAGGCCAATCAGCTTAATCGCGATCAACACAGATACCGCTACAATTAACGAATTGTTTTTTGCAATAAGTGCAATAACGAGTAAAAGTACCAAAAATAAATTTGCTTGAGTAAACATACGCCGCTCCTTTCTTTCTTTTTATTGCGACCTTTTCATATTACTAATCTTTTTGAATAAAATGAAGTATCGGACATGCTTGTTTTTTGGAGGGGATTGTGTGAATCACGCCTATGTGGCCATTTTTTTGCGAAGTTTGATGATGATCAGCATTGCTGTTTTTGCTGTTGTCTTTTTATATCAGTCTTTTCCGTTTTTATATCCTTTTTGGATTGCCCTTATTGTGTCTTGTTTGATTCATCCTGCCGTATGCAAAATCGAAGAGATCACCGGAATGCCGAGAGGATTTGTTGTGGTCATTGTGCTCTTGCTCTTTTTAGTCGCAGCTGCCGGGTTAATGACGCTTTTAGTTGCGGAAATCATTTCAGGAAGTGCTTATTTGGCAAAAGTGCTGCCTGGCCATCTTGATCAAATGATTGGTATTTTAGAGCAATTTTTCACAGACAAGATTCTGCCTTTATATCATGATATGACGGCCCAATTTAATACGCTTCAAGCAGGTCAAAAGGAATCGATTTTGGGACAAATTCAAGCACTCGGTGATGAAGCGGCAGCAAAAATCGGGACTTTTCTTTCGAAAACACTCGAGCTTATTCCAGCGTTTTTAGGTCTTTTGCCTGATGCAGCAGCCACTCTGTTATTTTCTGCTCTGGCAACTTTTTTTATCACGAAAGATTGGTTTACGTTAAAAACATATGGCTCACGTATCTTTCCCGCAAAATGGATGCAGCATACACGCGCCATTTTATCTGAAATCAAAAAAGCCATTACCGGCTTTATGAAAGCCCAGCTCCTACTTGTGGCCATGACGATTGGTATTGTATTGATTGGACTCATCATTTTAAAAGTTGAGCACGCCCTTGTGATTGCTTTATGTATTGGGCTCGTCGATTTACTTCCATATATCGGGAGCGGCACTGTTTTTCTACCGTGGATCATTTATTCTGCTATGACAGGAAATCTTTCCCTTGCCATTGGGCTGGGCATTTTGTATATTGTCGTCCTCATTCAAAGACAAATATCAGAGCCAAAAGTCTTAAGCAAATCCATCGGACTTAATCCTTTAGCAACGCTTGTGGCGCTATTTGTCGGGTTAAAATGGTTTGGTTTTCTTGGACTTGTGATTGGCCCTGCTTCCCTTGTCGTGTGGCAGGCGTTCCGTAATGCAGGAGTTTTCAGAGATATTTATGAGTACATTCGGTATGGCATGCAAAAATAAAAGAGACCTTCAGCCTGAAGGTCTCTTTAACGAATGATCGTGTAGCGGTTACGATTAGACATGTTTCTAAGCCAGCGTTCAAAGAGCGGCTTGATTGCCTTTCTCGTCACCGGAATGAGCAGCAAAGCCCCAATGATATCCGATAAGAAGCCTGGAATGAGCAGCAGCAGACCGCCGATTAGAATACAAAAACCATCGACAATCGCTCCCCCTGGCATCTTGCCATATTGTAAATCTCGCTGCACTTTTTGGAAGGCTTCTATCCCTTGTTTTCTTGCAAAATAAGCACCTAATGCACTTGTCAGCACGATGAGCAGCATCGTTGGCAAAATGCCAATGATTTTACTTGAGATTAAAAATAAACTAATTTCCACCGCAGGGAACAGAATTAATAATAGTAGAAAATATTTCTTCAACCATATCACCTCATGGGGTATCTTTCATCGAAAGCTGTTTACTTTTTTTAGTGTAACATAAAAAAAGAGAGGAGTCAGACAACTCCCCTCTTGGATGAATTAAAGGACGCTTGCACGGCCTTTGTAGATCGCTCCGCGTGCTGGATCTACTGTAATCTCTTCGCCTTCTTTTAATAATGTTGTGGCGCTGTCAAGACCAACAATCACTGGAATACCAAGGCTTAGTCCAACAACTGCTGCATGGCTTGTTAAACCGCCCTCTTCTGTGATAAGGGCAGATGCTTTTTCTAAAGCTCCCATCATATCACGATCTGTGCAGTTTGCAACTAGGATCGCACCATCGTACATTTTTTCTTCTGCTTCTTTTCCGCTTTGTGCAATGACAACCGGTCCAAATGCAGATTTACGGCCAATCCCTTGACCTTTCGCAATGATGTCACCGACAACATATACTTTCATTAAGTTCGTCGTACCTGTTTCACCAACTGGCACACCTGCTGTAATGACAATTAAATCGCCGTGTCTTACATAGCCTGTTTCAATTGACTTTTCTACTGCATTCTCAAGCATTTCATCAGTAGATGTCGTTTTTGATCCGCTCTTTGCAAATACACCGAATACGAGTGAAAGCTTTCTCGCCACTGATTCGTTTGCAGTAACTGCTACGATTGGTGCTTTTGGTCTATATTTTGAAATCATTCTTGCTGTATGTCCGCTTTCCGTCGGTGTCACAATCGCTGCTACATCAAGCTTCATTGCTGTATGTGCAACAGATTGACCGATCGCGTCTGTAATGCTGACTTCTACTTCTTCGCTTCTGCGGGAAAGAATGGCTTTATAGTTTAGTGCTTCTTCTGAACGTGATGCAATGTTATGCATTGTTTGTACGGCTTCTACTGGATATGTTCCTGCTGCTGTTTCACCAGAAAGCATAATCGCATCTGTGCCGTCAAAAATAGCATTTGCCACGTCACTTGCTTCCGCACGGGTAGGACGTGGGTTACGCTGCATGCTGTCGAGCATTTGAGTCGCTGTAATGACAGGCTTGCCTAAACGATTGCATTTTTTGATCAGCATTTTTTGAACAAGCGGTACTTCTTCTGCCGGGATCTCTACACCAAGATCTCCACGCGCAACCATTAAACCGTCAGATACCTCAAGGATCTCGTCGATGTTATCAACACCCTCTTGGTTTTCAATCTTAGGGATGATTTGAATATCAGTCGCATTGTTCTTTTCAAGAAGCTCACGAATTTCAAGAACATCAGAAGCTCGTCTCACAAAAGAAGCTGCGATGAAATCGACGCCTTGTTCAATTCCAAACAGAATATCATTGGCATCCTTTTCTGTAATACCTGGCAGGTTCACACTGACGCCAGGTATGTTGACGCCTTTTTTGTTTTTGAGCGTGCCTGTATTCATGACTTTAGTGACGATTTCTTTGCGGTCCTTGTTAATTTCTTTTACTTCTAAACCAATCAGACCATCATCTAATAGAATCGTTGAACCTACTTCTACATCATGAATTAAATCTTCGTATGTCACACTAATTTTTTCCGTATTTCCAACAATGTCTTCCATACTCACGATAAGATCAGCACCAGCGACTAGCTCAATTGAGCCGTTTTCAACTGTACGTGTACGGATCTCTGGACCTTTTGTATCTAGAAGGATCGCAATGTCCTTGCCTAATGTTTTACCTGCTTTACGTATGTTTTCAATGCGTGCACCATGCTCTTCAAAATCTCCATGGGAGAAGTTTAGTCTGGCTACATTCATTCCTGCTTCAATCAATTCAGTCAGCTTTTCAATGCTTTCACTTGCTGGACCGATTGTACAAACGATTTTTGTCTTTCTCATTACTGTTCCTCCTAAGGTCTTCTCGTTTTATATAGAGAGCTCTTGTGAAAGTCGGTACATATTTTTATCGACTGTATGTTTTTTATCTAAGATTTCTAAAATATCGTGATGAACGAGTTCATTGCTTTGAATGCCTACACAGCGTCCGCCTTGTCCTTCAAGAAGAAGCTCGACTGCATATGCTCCTAAGCGGCTTGCCAGTACACGGTCAAACGCACTCGGAGAACCTCCGCGCTGAATATGCCCTAAGACAGATACACGTGTTTCAAGGCTTGTCTCCTCTTCAATCCGCTTACCAAATTCAACACCGCTGCCTACGCCTTCTGCAACGATGATGATACTATGCTTCTTGCCGCGTTCGTGACCTCTTCTTAACCTAGCAATAATTTCGTCCATGTCATAGTCTGCTTCAGGAATCAAAATAGATTCGGCTCCGCCCGCAAGACCTGACCAAAGGGCAATATCACCAGCATGTCTTCCCATTACTTCCACTACGTATGTACGTTCATGAGATGTGGCTGTATCACGAATTTTATCAATGGCATCAATGACAGTATTCAGTGCTGTATCAAAGCCAATAGTGAAATCAGTACCTGGAATATCGTTGTCAATCGTGCCTGGAACACCTACACATGGAAAACCGAGCTCTGTTAATTTCTTTGCTCCCATAAATGACCCGTCTCCACCAATGACTACAAGTCCTTCAATACCGAATTTTTTTAAGTTTTCAATTCCCTTTTCACGACCTTCAACTGTCTTGAATTCAGGACATCTTGCCGTGTAAAGTTTTGTTCCTCCACGATGAATGATATCGCCTACTGAACCTATTTCGAGTTTCTCAATTTTACCGTTAATTAGACCTGAGTATCCATTATAAATACCGTAAACTTCAACATTATGGTAAATTGCTTTCCTTACAACTGCGCGCACAGCTGCATTCATTCCTGGGGAATCCCCACCGCTTGTTAAAACTCCTATACGCTTCATCTTTTTCACCTCAGAGACCATATATGAATTAAACATACCATTTCCACTGCTTGAAAACAATCATGAGCAAATTTGGATGTTTTCAATACGAATTTCTAAAACCGTACTTATTATACAATTAAATAAACCGTTTTTAAACAAAAGTTAAGAACGTCATGAAAGCAAATCTCTCTGAAATCTGTAAAGGCAAGTGCTATAAACCTTGTCATATCAAGGTTTTCAGACGTTTCAAATTTTATGAAAACAAAAGAAAATTATTTTCAAATAGCGCTTACATGAAGACGGTTTTCATGAAAAAAGATGAAAAAAATAAACGCCAGCCAAAAAGGCTGTACGTTTATTTAGTTTACCCCAATATATTGATTTTCAATCGAGACTTTCCCGATTGCTTTGTATTTTTCATATCTTTGTTCGACTAGTTCTTCAGGCGTTAGTTTGAGCAAAGATGTAAGTGACTGTTTTAATGTTTTTTCCATGTAAGCTGCTTGTTGTTTCACGTCTCGATGTGCTCCACCTTGAACTTCTTTAATAACATCATCTATAATATCTAATTCTTTTAGGTCTGGAGCGGTAATTTTCATTGATTCTGCAGCTTTTTTCGCAAGTGATGAGTCCTTCCAGAGCAGTGCTGCTGCACCTTCAGGTGAAATCACTGAATATGTTGAGTTTTCTAGCATGAATAGGTGGTTTCCTACGCCTAAGCCTAGTGCGCCGCCGCTTCCGCCTTCTCCAATGACAATACAGACAACTGGTACACGAAGTCCTGCCATTTCGAATAGGTTTTTCGCAATTGCTTCACTTTGTCCGCGCTCTTCAGCTGCTTTACCAGGATAAGCTCCTTTTGTATCAATAAAGCAAATGATCGGGCGATTAAATTTATCTGCTTGTTTCATCAAGCGCAGCGCTTTACGGTAGCCTTCTGGATGAGGCATTCCGAAATTACGGCGCAAGTTTTCTTTTGTATCTTTACCGCGCTGATGGCCAATAACCGTGACAGGAAGCCCTTTAAACGTGGCAATTCCTCCAACGATCGCTTCATCATCACCATAAAAACGGTCACCGTGACATTCAAAAAAGTTGTCAAACAGCTCTTGAATGTAATCGAGAGTTGTTGGGCGCATCGCATGCCGAGCAATCTGCACTCTGTCCCACGGCTTTAAATTTGTATAAATGTCTGCTTCAAGCTTACTCAGACGTGTTTCAAGGCGCTCAATTTCTGCACTTAAATCCATTTCTGAGTTTTGTGTGAACTTTTTCAGTTCATCAATTTTCGCTCGAAGTTCAATGACAGGTTTTTCAAATTCTAGTTCTCCAGCCACTCTCGTTCACCTCCTGTGCTGTGTAGTGCTAAGATTCGGCCTAGGGTTTCTTTCATTTCTGCACGATGAATCACAGCATCAAGCTGTCCATGCTTCATTAAAAATTCAGCCGTCTGGAAGTCCTCTGGCAGGTCTTCACGAATCGTTTGTTCAATGATTCTGCGGCCTGCAAAACCAATTAAAGCACCAGGTTCTGCAAAATTGTAATCACCGAGAGACGCAAAACTAGCTGATACACCGCCAGTTGTTGGGTTCGTCATCACTGAGATAATCAAACCTTGATCCTCGCTGAACAGTTTTAATGCTGAACTTGTTTTTGCCATCTGCATGAGACTGAGAATTCCCTCTTGCATTCTCGCTCCGCCAGAAGCAGTAAAGATAATAAATGGCACCTTGTCCGCTTTTGCTTTCTCGATCGCCAGCGTGATCTTTTCACCAACAACGGATCCCATGCTGCCCATACGGAACGTGGCATCCATGACAGCAATCACAGCACTTTGGCCTTCAATTTCACCTTTACCTGTGACAATGGCTTCATTCAAAGATGTTTTTTCTCTGTCTTTCTCAAGCTTTTCTTCGTAGCCTGGGAAACCGAGCGGGTTTGATGAAATGAGGTGCCCGTTAAATTCTTCAAATGTGCCTTCATCTACAAGGCTTTCAATACGCTGTTTTGCATTCATTTGCAAATGTCTGCCGCAATTCATACAAACACGTAAATTTTTATCTAGTTCTTTGGTGAGCATTATTTTTTTACATTGCGGACATTTGGTCATGATGCCTTCAGGCACATCTTGACTTGCCTGTTCAGAGGGTACAGATGCATATTTTTTCTTTTTACTGAAAATATTCTTGATTGACAAATGACTACCTCCCTTTTTGAAGGGTTTTTTCTTTACACGCACATCCACTATTATAGGACATGTCATAACTGTACCGAAACTATTGTACTTTTTTTGTCAAACGCTGTCATCCTTCATTCAATTTTTTCAGTGGGGAATTGATGAGAAATGAGTATGTGTTTGGGGCGCTGAGCAGTTGATATGTTTGAATTGTGAACGTCTACAAAAAAATCTCATTCCGGATGAAAAAATTTTCGCGTAAGAGAGGAAATGGTGCACGTTTTTCTCCAGTTTCAGAAAGAACGTGCACACTTTTCCAGTTGATTATTCGCCGATAATCGTTAATTTTCTTGTTTTTTCAGCGACAGCTTCTGGGTCGACCTTGATTCTTGCAACGCCAGTTTCCATTGCTGCTTTTGCCACCGCTTTTGCTACCGCTGGTGCTACGCGTGCATCAAATGGTGCAGGGATGACATATTCAGCTGACAATTCTTCATCTGAAACAAGAGACGCAATCGCTTCAACAGCTGCGATTTTCATTTCTTCGTTAATGTGAGTTGCACGTACATCTAATGCTCCGCGGAAAATTCCTGGGAATGCCAGTACGTTGTTCACTTGGTTCGGGAAGTCAGAACGGCCAGTTCCTACAACACTTGCTCCTGCTGCATGTGCATCTTCTGGCATGATCTCTGGATTTGGATTAGCCATAGCAAAGATGACAGGATCTTTTGCCATTTTTCCAACCATTTCTTTTGTTAAAGCGCCTGCTACAGAAACCCCGATAAAGACGTCTGCGCCTTCAATGACCTCTTCTAATGAACCTTCTTTGCGGTCTTGGTTCGTGAATTTAGCTACTTCGTTTTTCACTGCATTCATACCGTTCGGGCGGCCTTCGTAAATTGCGCCTTTCGTATCACACATAATGATATCACGTACACCGAAATGATAAAGAAGCTTGATAATCGCAATTCCTGCTGCTCCGGCGCCGTTTGCCACTACTTTAATTGAAGACATGGATTTTCCAGATAGCTTCAGTGCATTCACAAGTCCTGCTACTGTCACAATCGCTGTTCCGTGCTGATCATCGTGGAAAACTGGAATGTTTGTCTCTTTTTTCAAGCGCTCTTCGATGATAAAGCAGTTAGGCGCTGCAATATCTTCAAGGTTCACACCGCCAAAAGTCGGCTCAAGAAGCTTCACTGTTTCAACGATTTTATCTACATCGTTCGTTGCAAGCGCGATTGGGAAGGCATCTACGCCTGCAAAGCTTTTGAATAATACAGCTTTCCCTTCCATTACTGGAAGAGATGCTTCTGCACCAATATTTCCAAGTCCTAAAACAGCGCTTCCGTCTGTGACAACAGCGACCATATTGCCTTTCATTGTATAATCATACACTTTGCTTGTGTCGTCATAAATATCTTTACATGGTTCTGCAACACCAGGTGAGTAAGCCAAGCTCAAGTCTTTCGCATTTTTCACTTGTACTTTTGATTTTGATTCGAGTTTGCCTTGATTCTCTTTGTGCATATGTAATGCTTCTTCTCTTAATGACATGTGATGAACACTCCTTCAAGTGGAAAATGATTTAATGATTTGCTAAGTTGATAAGCACATACTGGCAGTTTTAAATACACAGAATCTTTAAAATGATAACACAATAGGTGAATTTGTAAAACATATTCAGGCGATTTGTCATCATTTAATCACAACGTTTTGTTCACCGAGCAGCTCTTTTAACTGGAAAATCACAGCATGATCTGCATGAACTTTGTATGCATCTGGAAGTCTCATCGTCTTTTTTTGCTTCTCATAATACAAATAGACATCTGCTTCTCCGCTGTGCATCGAGAGGACTCGTTTTACTTGCTCTAACAGCTCCTGCGTATGATTCTCTTCTTTCACCCGAATGTAGACAGACTCTTTTCTTTTTGTGTCCATCTCTTCAAGTAAAGCAGCTTCTTGCACGATGATTTGGCTGCTGTCATTTCTGACATCTACTCTGCCTTCAACATAAAGCATGGTGCCCTCCTCAAGTAAAGGGGACAGCTTTCTAAATTGCTCTGGAAAGACGACGCCTTCCATTTCTCCCGTTTCATCCCCAAATGTAACAAATGCCATCGATTGTCCATTTTTTGTCCGAATCGATTTCACTTTTGTCAAAAGACCACCCATTGAGATTTTTCGCTTTATATAGGAAGAAAGTCTGATGATTTCCACTGCACCATTCTCTCTTAAGCGGTCTCGATACGCTTGTACTGGGTGATTTGATAAATATAACCCGAGTGCCTCTTTTTCAAATTGCAGGAGGTCAACAAGCGGCATTTCTTCTATCTCCGCATATTTTGGCTTAATGGAGAAAGTTGTATCCCCAAGAAAGTCCAGCTGATCCTCTGGATTTAAAAATGACACGTGATCTAACGCAATATCTATCGATGCTAATAACGAAGCACGATTGGGATAAAATTCATCCATCGCCCCTGAAAAAATGAGCGCTTCAATCGTTTTTCGGTTGACACTCTTTGGTGATACCCTTGCGCAAAAATCAAATAAATCTTCAAACGGCTTTTCCTGTCTTGCTCTGTATATATCCTTTACAGCTGACACTCCGACATTTTTAATCGCTCTTAAGCTGTAGCGGATCTCCCCTTTTTCAACCGTAAATGGAAATTCACTCTTATTAATAGAAGGCTTCAACACAGATATCCCTTTTTCCTTCGCCTCATAGAAATATTGAGCAATTTTGTCTTCATTTCCAATTACACTCGTTAAAAGACCGCACATAAAATATAACGGATAATGCGCTTTTAAATAAGCAAGCTGAAAGCCAATCATGCTATATGCAACAGCATGGCTTCTATTAAAACCATAGTTTGCAAATTTGACGATTAAGTCATAAACGTCATTTGCAATGTTAACAGGATACTCCTTTTTTAGGCATCCTTCAACAAAATGGCTTCGCTCTTCATCAAGGACCTTTTTATCCTTCTTCGAAACAGCTCTTCTTAATAGATCTGCCTCGCCCAGCTGAAATCCAGCCATCTTCGCTGCAATCAGCATGATTTGCTCCTGATAAACGATGACCCCATATGTATCCTTTAATATGTCATACAAATCAGGATGAGGATAAGAGACCTTGACTCTGCCATGCTTTCGGTCGATAAAAAGCGGGATATTTTCCATTGGACCTGGACGATAGAGGGCATTGACCGCCACGATATCTTCTAAACTAGACGGCTTCAGGCGTCTCAGTACCTGACGCATCCCCTGTGATTCAAGCTGAAATATTCCAGTTGTATCTCCCGCGGATAACAATTCAAACGTTTTCTGATCTTCATAAGAAATGTCACTAAAGTTAATGTGGACGTTTTCCTGTCTTTCAATCTGGTTTTTAATGGATTCAATTAATGTTAAGTTTCTGAGCCCTAAGAAATCCATCTTTAAAAGTCCGAGATCTTCTAAATAATTCATGGCATACTGCGTTAAATACACACCTTCATGGCCGTCTTGAATTGGAACGACCTCTGTCAGCGGCTCCTCACTCAGCACAACGCCAGCTGCATGTGTCGAGGTGTGTCTTGGCAAGCCTTCTACCTTTAAAGCAGTTTGGAAGACCTTTCGAAGCTCTTCGGATTGCTGAAGCATCGTTTTTAATTCAGAAGATGCAGTCACGGCTTCTTTCAGCGTCGTTCCTGGCTTTGATGGAATCAGCTTGGCAAGACGGTCCGCTGCCTTTGAATCAATTCCCATCACACGTCCAACATCCCTTAAAGCAGCTTTTGCTGCAAGTGTTCCAAACGTGACAATTTGCGCTACATGCATGTCTCCGTATTTGTCTTTTACATAAGAAATGATTTCATCTCTTCTCGTGTCGGGGAAATCAATATCAATATCTGGCATGCTGATTCGCTCTGGATTTAAGAAGCGCTCAAATAAAAGACCGTGACGGATCGGATCGACATCGGTAATAAACAGAACGTATGCAACAAGTGAACCCGCTGCTGATCCCCGTCCAGGGCCTGTGACAATTCCTTTGTCATGCGCATACTTCATAAAATCCCACACAATGAGAAAATAATCACTGAAATTCATTTTTTGGATAATGCTTAGCTCATATTCAAGCCTTTTAACATACATGTCATTTGAAGCAATCTTTCTTTGCTTCATTCCTTCTGCGCACACTCTGCGTAAAAACTGATCTGCTGTTGATTGATCAGGAGTTGGATAGGATGGGAGTTTTGTCTGTCCAAGATTTAAATCGACTTCACAGCGGTCTGCAATCTCCACCGTTCTTGTCAGCAGCTCTCGATCATCTCTATACCATTCCAACATTTCTTCAAAGGATCTGAAATGCTTTTCTCCTCGGTCTTCCTCTATCTCTGAAAGCTGTTCTCCCGCTTTAATGGCCTTTAAACACGTATAAGCCATTTTGTCTTCTCGATTGATGTAGTGAACATCCCCCGTCGCAACAAGAGGAATGTCTGCACTTTGTGAGACGTCCCGCAGTTTACCGGCGAGCGATTCGTCCTGCTGAAATGGCTGAAGTGAGATATACACATGTCCCTCGCCGAATATATGCTTCAATTGTTTGGCGGCTTCACGTGCTTCTTCTAACTGATCATGCTGCAAAAGCGTTTCAATATACCCAGATGCGCCTGGTGTGATGGCAATGAGCCCGCGGTGATAGCTTTTGAGCCATTTCTCTTTCAGTCCGGCTTTTGATTTTGATTTCAGCACACTGCTGATTTTGATTAGGTTTTGATAGCCTTCATTGTTTTTTGCAAGGAGTACCAAGGGATAAGCCTCTGTCTCTTGTTCATCTATGAAGACAGAAGCTGTTAAACCGATAACCGGCTTGATGCCATGTTTTTTACATTCCTTATAAAATTCAACCGTGCCATACATCACATGGTCATCGGTAAGAGCGAGCGCCTTGCAGCCAAGTTCTTTTGCTTTCAGCACAAGCTCCTTTACTTTAGCTGAACTGCTTAACAAGCTGTATCCACTGTGGACCTGAAGATGAACATAAGACATGCTTAATCCACTCCTTTCGTCTAAAGTCATTCTTTCATTATAAAACGCGATGCGGTGAGAAACAAATGTTCTTTCTTTTCTCTCCGTTCATACTTGTCCAGCACACACCATATATTGAATAGAGTGAGGTGGACAAAATGGATGTGAAGGAAGCTTTTATTCCGAATTTTATCAGCTGTTATTTTATCGCCCTTGGGGTCATTTTGGGTGGTGCTATCATAGGCGGTGTTGGTGCGTATTTATCTGGTCAGCCGCCTTTATCCATTATTACTAGTCTTGCCAACCGTTTGAAAATTTGGGCGCTTGTCGCCGCTATCGGCGGAACATTTGATGCTGTTTATAGCTTTGAACGAGGCATTTTCGAAGGAAACACACGTGATATTTTCAAGCAGATTTTATTAATTATCTCTGCCATGGGCGGTGCACAAACGGGGTATCTCATTATTACGTGGCTCACCCAGGAGCATGTGTCATCATGAGGGTGCCAGAGCTGTATAAACGCCCAGGCTGGCAGCGTTTTTTTGCGGGAATGATGTTTGGTGCGATTGTAAGCTGGCTTATTTTTCTCTTTACATACGGAACCTTTCAGGAAAAGCAAGTCACACTGCTTAGAAGCCAGCAGCATCATATGGACAGTCTGAAAGAACAAATCACACTCTATCGTGAAGATTTGCATAAGTTAAATGAGGATAATAAGAAGCGGCTGCTGATCCAAAGCGTAGATGTTCATCTCGTGAATCGTGAGCAATATAAAATCCCAGAGCCAGATACGCTAAAGTTTGAAGATCAGGTCAAGGAGGATATCTCAGAAGTCATTACAAAGGATATTGAAAGTGTTTATAAAACAAAGGAATTACTAAAACGGACAGTAGAAAATAAAGAATATACCATTCGGGAAAAGGCATACCGCGCGAAAGTGACAGAGCTGACAATTTATACGAAGCTTTCGCTTGAAGTACGTATTTCATTTGCTGAATAAAGAGGTTGTGGAATTTTTATGAATTTCTGCCCTCAATGATCGCTTTTCACGCTTCATTTTTATACACTAAAAGTAGAACGAGATCTTAAATAGAAAGAGGTGAGGACAATGGAGGTTTACAGCTATCGTCAAATGGCACGAGACAAAGCAAGCCGAATCAAAGACGGCATGTGTGCTTATGCTGAGACAGAAATGATGGCTCATTTAATTAAAAAAGAATTAAAGCATCAAAATCTCCAAGCCTATGAAGATTCAACAGACATCGGCTGCTGGTTTATCCCTGTATGCAAGTAACCCTTTTCTCCATGACAAAAAAGAGAGAAGGGACTTCATATCCCTCCTCTCTTATGATGATGATTTACATACTTCTTCTAAATCACGCAAAATCTCATCTGCTACTGCCCAATCATAAATGGACGCACCGGCTGCAAGCGGGTGGCCGCCTCCATGATATTTTTTCGCAATGGTGTTAATGACGACGCCTTTAGAGCGGAATCTCACACGAATCTGATCGTTTTCTTCCACAAAAAAGACCCATGCCTTAATGCCTGCAATATTCCCTAGTGTCCCAACAAGCTGTGAGGCCTGCTGCGCTGTTGTTTGGAACGATTCCAAAATTTCACGCTTAATGAAAACAGATGCAACCCCGTTCTCTGACAAAGAAATATGTTGAAAAATATAGCCATTTAATTTCACGACATTCAAATCTGTCTCATACAATTGATTGAAAAGATCTGAAGATGAAAATGGATATTCGATAAGTTCCCCTGCATATTTGAGTGTCTTTTTCGTTGTGTTTGGGAAAAGGAAGCGGCCTGTGTCTCCTACAATGCCGGCATAGATCAATTCAGCTGCCTTTGTATTCAGCTGATATCCTTCTTCTTTCCCCTCTAAGTACAATTCATAAATCATCTCGCTCACAGAGCTTGCCTCTGTATCCACCCAAAGCAAATCACCATAAGGATCTTCATTCGGGTGATGGTCGATTTTCATCAGCTTATCGCCCATTAAATAGCGCTGATCATCAATTCTTGCTTGATTGGCCGTATCACAGACAATGACAAGGGCCCCTTTATACACGTCATCTGGTACCTCATCGAGTTCATATAAAAATGAAAGGGATGGCTCAGGCGTTCCTGTCGCATAAATATTTTTTTCTGGATAGGTGGCACGCAAGATTTCCGTAAGGCCGCACTGCGATCCATACGCATCAGGATCTGGTCTTACATGTCTATGGATGATGATGGTGTCATATAATGATATGGTTCTAATCAGTTCTTTTTTCATAAAAACTCCTTCTCATGCGATACTCTTTTTATTATTAAATCATAATCTATCGTGACGGAAAAGTGAGGAATAGACAATTTATTCTAGTAAGCAAGCCTATTTACGTTTAAAATAGGGTTGTAACCACTTACAATGGAGGCTTGGCACATGCTTGTTTTGATTGTGTTTATTATTTGTTCTGCCATGTTTTATTTATACTACAAAGCAAAAAATGTCCGTACGAACCGGCCAGTCGAGAAAAAATTCTGGTCGGCGAAATCCAGTATGGCCCTTGGCTGCTTTGTCCTGCTCTTCGGTGTGAATCAATTATTTTTAAACCGCTCGTCACTCGCATTTGTCATCGGATTTATTTTTGTTGCTGTTGGTATCGGCAGTACGTGGGCTGGGTATAAAGCCTACAAGCATTATCTTCCGCTCTTTTTAAAGGAAGGCGAAAAAGATCACGCGTAATAAGGAAAGGGGCGACATGAGTTCGCCCTTTTTATCATTATCCTCTTTCCATCAGCTGCACCATCAGCATCGCTTTGCCTACGATATTCGATTGGTGATAAACCTCCACTTCCAGCTTTCCAAACTTGCGTCCTACTTCTAAAATATTCGGCTTAATCTGGATGGTGGATTCCATTTGGACCGGTTTTAAGAAATAGACAGAGAGACTCTCGACGATCAGTTCGCCCTTTTTATGAGATTTTAAGAAGCGGTTGGCAGATTCGATTAAAATTTGTGTGAACACCCCATATGAAATGTTTCCAAGCTGGTTCGTCATTTGCGGGGTAACCTCGTATTGATAAACCGCATCCGCTTTTGGTTTCTCTGTATCGGCTTCTTTAAATCCTCTTGAGACAACATCATCCAGCTTTTCTCCGACCTGCGGCTGCTTTTGAATCATTTGGAGCGCCTTGAGCACATCCTGACGGCTGATCATACCGATCAGCTTCGCATGATCATCCACAACTGGCAGCACCTCAATGCCTTCCCACACCATCATTTGTGCAGCTGAGGCGACAGATGTCTTGCCAATGACCGTCAGCGGATTTTTCGTCATCACTTTTTCAATCGGTGTGGAGCGGTCATGCCCCGCAATATCCTTTGAGGTGAGGATTCCGTGAATCTTCATTTGATCATCTGCGACCGGGAAACGGCCGTGGCCAGTTTCATAATTCTTTTCATACCATTTTTCAAGCTTATCCTCTGGTGATAAATACACGGTGCGTTCAATCGGCGTTAAAATATCTTCTACAAGCACAATTTCTTTTTTAATTAATTGGTCATAAATGGCTCTGTTAATGAGAGCCGCTACGGTAAATGTATCGTAGCTTGTTGATAAAATCGGCAGCTCCAGCTCATCTGCGAGCTGAATGATTTCATCATCTGTTGAGAATCCGCCTGTGACCAGCACAGCCGCCCCTGCCTCTAATGCCTGCCTATGGGCATTGATCCGGTTTCCGACGATGAGCAGGTTGCCAGCAGCCGTATAGCGCATCATTGCGTCCAGCTCCATCGCTCCGATAACAAATTTATTTAACGTTTTATGTAAGCCGGCGCGTCCTCCAAGGACCTGACCATCAATAACATTGACCACTTCTGCATATGTGAGTTTTTCAATATTTTCTTTTTTCTTTTGTTCAATTCGAATGGTGCCGACTCGTTCAATGGTACTGACGAATCCTTTATTTTCAGCATCTTTTATGGCCCGGTAAGCGGTACCTTCACTCACTTTCATTTCTTTCGCTATGCGCCGGACAGAAATTTTCTCTCCGACATCTAATGAATCAATATACGATAAAATTTGCTCATGCTTTGTCGCCAATCCCGTTCACCCTTTTTGTTTTCAGCGTTTTCATCTATGTTTCATTATAAGGGCAGGAGGCTTTTAATAGCAATTTGTCTTTTCTTTCGGCAGATGAAGGCAAATAAAAAAAGCCGGCATTTGTGTGCCAGCTTTTTTCATATGAGGATTAAATGTCGATTGATTCCCCGCTGTTTAACACATGACCGACGCCGCCATGCAGGCTGTCTGCAAATGCATGAGGATCCTGTTCAATTGGCGGGAATGTGCTGTAGTGAATCGGAACGACCTGTTTTGCCCGCAGCCATTCTGCTGCGATTCTTGCATCTTCCGGTCCCATTGTGAAGTTATCACCAATTGGAAGGAATGCGAGCTCAATATGATTCAGTTCACCGATCAGTTTCATATCTGAAAAGAGTGCAGTGTCTCCTGCATGATAAATTGTTTTACCCTCTGCGGTAAATAAAATACCTGATGGCATCCCTGTATACGTAATTGTCTGTGCCTCTTCATCAATGACAGCTGAACCATGAAACGCTTGCGTGAGCTTCACTTTACCAAATTCAAACTCACGTCCGCCGCCGATATGAAGCGGGTGCGTTTTCACCCCTTGCCAGCTTAAATAAACGGCAAGCTCATTTGGCGCAACGACGAGAGCGTCATTATTTTTAGCAATTTCAATAGTGTCACCAAGGTGATCTCCATGTCCATGTGTCAGTAAAATGACATCCGCTTTCACATCTTGCGGTTTGATCTCTGTGTGCTTATTTCCATTTAAAAATGGGTCAATCCAAATATGATATCCGTTTGTTTCAATGTGTACAACTGAATGTCCATGATATGTAGCTTTCATGTAGTATATCCACCTTTCAATTTTGATCTCATATCATTTATTCCCTCTATAAAAAGCTGAAAAACTTAATGCCTGTGAATCACGTTAAGACCACCTGTTGCTTCAATGACGGTCCCTGTAATGAGATCTGAACGGTCATCACATAGAAATGAAATGATGCGTCCTATATCCTCACCAGTGCCAGACCTGCCTATTGGCGTTTCTTCATCTTTGATTTGGCGGGCTTCCTCTATTGTCGATTCTTTCATGTCTCCAACGATTTTGCCTGGACACACCATATTGGCGGTAATGCCGTTTTCGGCTTCTTCAATCGCAATGGTTTTCGTCAATGACGCAAGGCCCACTTTTGCCGCTCCAAAGGCTGATCTGTGCATCCAGCCTGGCGCATGGTCTGCACCTTGGAAGCCATAAGTGATAATGCGGCCAAAGCCTTGTTTTCTCATCGTTGGGATGACCATTCGGAACAAATGGAATACTGCTGATAGGTTGCCTTCTATCATTTGATACCATTCATCTTCAGAGTAATCCGCCAGTTTTTTTCGTTCAAAAATATAAGGACCGGCATTGTTAATCAAGGCATCAATCCGTCCAAATCGCTCTGCTGCCAGCTCTACCATGTTTTTCAAATCTTCTTTTTTTGTCACATCACCTTGGACAAATTGAAGCTTATCTTCGTACTGGTGTAATTCTTCTTTCATCTGCCGGACAGCTTCATCATCACTTCGATAATTCACTGTCACAGAATACCCCATATTCAGTAAAGACTCGGTAACTTTCCGGCCAAGTCCTTTAGAACCCGCTGTTATTAATGCGTGTCGCACACAATCTCCTCCTAAAGCAAAGGTTGCAAGTTCACGTGTTTCTTTTGTTATCTTTACTTTACTATAAACCGGCATCTGGCGCACTTATGAACCCTTTATCGATATGAGTCAAACAATATAGGGTGATTCATCCACATTTTCAAATCCCATGAGCCATGGATATCGAGCAGCAGAGAAACAAAACGATAGCACTCTCTCACCTCATGAAGATCACGAGGAAGCGGGCAAATCTCTTCATAGCCCAACTGAACATTGCGGGCAGCTTCTTTCGTCAAAAGGTATTCCAATGCAATAAAATCAAACGCAGCTGGTCCATATACGACATATTCTGTATCAACTAAACTAGTCACTTGATCATCTTTTTCAATATATTGAGACGGATCTAAATCAATTAAAATGAGACTTGCTGAATCAGGGGGCTTTAGCTTTTCCATCTTTTGCAGCACAATTTCTGCATAACAGTGAAATTCATGCTGATCAGCGTAATAGCGGCCTATGAGTTTGGATACAGCCTTTTTTAACACAGCATGGAATTCTCTCAAATGCTTCTTTTCAGCTCCGTAGACTGCACCAAAAAAGTCAGTACGATATGAATGAAGATGTGCTAGTTTCCTCCCATAATCCTTATAAAAGTCTGATGAACGTCCCTCAAAAGATGTACAAGGTGTTCCTTCTACTTTTTCCATTACATAAAAATGTCTCCCTGCCTTCTTCACTTTACGAACAACTTCTGGAACATGAAAGGATTTCGCATGAGACAGCTTTTGATTGATTTGATCGATATGCTCTTGTACAGTACGGTCATCTACTCCATAGATCATTTTGATCCCAGACACAAATTCACTTTCTTCTCGTGCAGTTTTAGGAGATTTGACTACATATTCCGTTTTATCTTGTAAGGAGATCAGCCACACATCATTAGCCCGTCCGTTATATTGTTCTCCTAACGTTTTCACTGATTCGATCGGTTGATGAAACAAAGCCTCAAGCGTTTTCTTCATGATCTGCTGTCACTCCCTCTTCTGCTTGGCGACGGTATGCTTTCATTTTCTCCAATATTCATCAATCTCCTTTTTCCATGACAAAAAACCATCCGTATAAACGAATGGTTTTGATAAGTTATGCCAGGCAGGCTTTTGCTTTTTCTAAAGCGAGCTGAATTTGTTTAAATCCAGTTCCGCCTGCACTTGTTCTTTTTTCAACCGCAACATATGGATCAAGAACAGTGTAAATGTCTTGTTCAAAAAGATCGCTTGCTTCTGTGAATGTTTCAAAAGGAAGGTCACTTAAGTAGATACCTTTTTGAATACATGTGTACACAAGCTTGCCAACGATTTCGTGTGCTTCACGGAATGGCATGCCTTTTTTCGCAAGGTAGTCTGCCACTTCTGTCGCATTTGAGAAATCTTCTTTTGTTGCCTTTTTCATGACATCTTCGTTCACTGTCATCGTTTGGATCATTCCTATGAAGATTTGCAGGCTGCCAGCGATGGTTTTCACTGTATCAAACATGCCTTCTTTATCTTCTTGCAGATCTTTGTTATACGTAAGCGGCAAGCCTTTCATAATCGTGAGAAGCCCCATCAGGTTGCCATACACACGGCCTGTTTTCCCGCGGATTAATTCAGCCATATCCGGGTTTTTCTTCTGCGGCATCATGCTGCTGCCTGTTGCATACGTATCATCGAGTTCAATGAATTTGAATTCTTGCGAGCACCATAAAATGATTTCCTCACAAAAACGTGAGAGGTGCATCATCACAAGACTGCTATTAGACAAAAACTCTAAAATGAAGTCCCGGTCACTCACACCATCGAGGCTGTTTTCGTAAATGTGGTCAAAGCCAAGCTGCTCTGCTGTATATTCACGATCAATCGGGAATGTCGTTCCTGCTAACGCTCCGCATCCAAGCGGCGACACGTTAATTCGCTTCAATGAATCTTGAAAGCGCGCTTTGTCACGCTCAAGCATCCAGAAATAGGCAAGCATATGATGGGCAAACGAAATAGGCTGTGCACGCTGCAGGTGCGTATATCCTGGAAAAATCGTTTCAACGTGCTGTTCTGCCTTTTCTACAAGCACCGTTTGAAAGGAAGAGATCAGTTCAATGATATGCTCGACTTGGTTATTCAAATACAAGTGCATATCGGTTGCAACTTGATCATTCCGGCTTCTCGCTGTGTGCAATTTGCCTCCAAGCGGACCAATCTCATCAATGAGCATTTTCTCAAGGTTTAAATGAATGTCCTCATAATCGACTGAGAATTCCAGCTCATCCGCCTCTGCCTTTTTCATGAGCGTATTTAGTCCGTCTTTGATGGCAGCGGCCTCCTCATCGCCGAGGATACCGCATTTATTCAGCATACTTGCATGAGCAAGGGAGCCGGTCAGATCTTCTTTGACTAATTGTTTGTCGAAATGAATGGACGCGCCAAACTCATCGACCCATTTTTCTGGTGTTTTTTGAAATCGGCCTCCCCAAAGCTTTTTCATGCTTTAACCTGCTCCTTTTTATTCACGATGCTGTTTACTTTTGTCGGTAAGCCCCAAAGATTAATAAATCCTACAGCTGCATCATGATCGAATTCATCTGCTTTTGTATAAGTGGCTAGATTTTCATCATAAAGTGAATATGGTGATTTACGTCCTTCTACAATGGCATGACCTTTAAATAGTTTCACACGTACAACACCTGTTACGTTCTGCTGTGTTTCTTGTAAGAATGCATCTAGTGCTTCTTTAAGCGGTGAGAACCATAAGCCGTTGTATATTAATTCAGCCATTTTTTGTTCAACGATTGGTTTAAAGTGAGCGACTTCTTTGACTAGCGTTAAGTCTTCAAGCTCTTTATGCGCTTTTAGAAGTGTGACTGCACCTGGGCATTCGTACACTTCGCGAGATTTGATGCCGACAAGACGGTTTTCAACGTGATCGATTCTGCCAACACCATGCTGACCAGCGACTTCATTTAAATGAAGGATGAGATCAGATAATGAATACTGGATACCGTCAATGGCTGTCGGTTTTCCTTTTTCAAACGTGATTTCAATGATTTCAGGTGTGTCAGGCGTTTTTTCAAGTGGATTTGTCAGATCGTATGCACCTTCTGGCGGCGCAGCCCAAGGATCTTCTAAAATGCCACATTCGTTACTTCTGCCCCAAAGGTTTTGGTCGATTGAATATGGGCTGTCTAAGTTAATCGGAATTGGAATACCGTGTTTTTGTGCATAATCGATTTCTTCATCACGAGACCATTTCCATTCACGCACTGGTGCAAGAACTTCTAAATCTGGATTTAATGCTTTAATGGATACTTCAAAACGAACTTGGTCGTTCCCTTTTCCAGTACATCCATGAGCAACTGCTACTGCATTTTCTTTTTCTGCTACTTCCACTAATTTTTTTGCAATAAGCGGACGGGATAGTGCAGATACTAGTGGATATTTTCCTTCATACATTGTGTGTGCTTGTAATGCAGTGAGTGCAAACTCTTCAGCAAATTCTTCTTTTGCGTCAATCATGTATGATTGAACCGCTCCGACTTGAAGTGCTTTTTGTTGAACGAATGCTAAATCTTTTCCTTCACCTACGTCCAGGCAGCAAGCAACGACTTCGTATCCTTGCTCTTGTAACCATTTAACTGCAACAGAGGTATCAAGACCTCCGGAATATGCTAATACGACTTTTTTATTTTGTGACATGATTGAAAAGCTCCTCTCGCTTGTTTTGATTCTGTGAATGTTTTTTGCATAAAAATAAGTTTTAATTTATAAACATGCATTTAGTATGTATACACTGTAACAAGGAAAAATTGTTTTTTCAACCCCTTTATGAAAAAAACTCTGCCAAATTTTCTTGGCAGAGTCATTTTGGGCTATTTTTGATCCTTTTCAAGCTCTCGTAAGACATGAGGAAGCTCTGGAATCACGAGTTTGGTCATGGCTAAACGAACGGCTCCGGTAGATCCCGGCGTGGCAAAGACAGCCTTTTGATTGACGACCCCTGCCGTTGCCCTGGATAAAATAGCAGCTGAACCTATGTCTTCTGTATAACTGAGCATGCGGAAGATTTCACCAAAGCCAGGCAGTTCCTTGGAAAAAAGAGGAGTGATCGCTTCAATGGTCACATCCCTTGCGGCAATCCCTGTTCCGCCATTTAACAAGACGGCATCTATTTTCGGTTCACTTGTTCCTTCGAGCACAGCGTCTTGAATCGATCCTATATCATCTTTTACAATATCGTATGCAAGAACAAGATGTCCCTGTTCTTTGACCAAATCAATCATCAGACGGCCGCTTTTATCTGTATCTTTCGTTCTTGTATCACTGACCGTAATGACTTTCACATAAAGCCTTTCTTTCGCCTCACGTTTATGTTCTGTCACGCTCATCTTTCGCACCGCTCCCTTTTGCTTCATATTGGACAACATTATAGCATGCTGCTTTCAACAGAAAAAAGCTCTTTTCCTTATTGGAAAAGAGCTTTTCAAACTTGATTACGCTAAACGCATAACGTCTCTTGCAATCATTACTTCTTCGTTTGTAGGGATGACAATCACTTTTACAGGAGAGTGCGGGTAGCTGATGAATGCTTCTTCGCCTCTCATGTTGTTTAAAGAAGGATCCCAGTAAACGCCCATGAATTCTAGACCACGAAGTACACGTGCTCTTACTTCTGAACTGTTTTCACCGATTCCAGCTGTGAAGATGATCGCATCTACGCCATTCATTCTTGCTGCATAAGAACCGATATATTTATGAATACGGCTCGCAAAAATATCAAGAGCAACTTCTGCACGGTCGTTTCCTTCTTCTGTTGCTTCTTCGATATCACGAAGGTCACTTGACAGACCAGACACACCTAAAAGACCACTCTTCTTATTCAAAGTAGAAAGCACTTCTTCAGCAGTATGTCCTGTTTTTTCCATAATAAATGGAATAAGGGCAGGGTCAATGTTACCAGAACGTGTACCCATTGCAACACCTGCAAGTGGTGTAAAGCCCATAGATGTATCGATTGATTTTCCGCCTTCGACTGCTGCAATACTCGCACCATTTCCAAGGTGGCAAGAAATCAGACGAAGCTCTTCTAGCGGACGGCCTAATAGCTCTGCTGCACGCTCTGTAACGAACTTGTGGCTTGTCCCGTGGAATCCGTATTTACGAATACCAAAGTTTTTGTAGTAGTCGTACGGAAGGCTGTATAGGTAAGACTGCTCTGGCATAGTTTGGTGGAATGCTGTATCGAACACAGCAACCGCTGGTACGTCAGGCAGAATTTGTTTGAATGCTTTGATTCCTACAACGTTTGCAGGGTTGTGAAGTGGTGCAAGCTCTGAAAGCTGATCAATGTCATTGATCACTTCATCAGTTAAAAGAACAGAATCGCTGAATTTCTCTCCGCCGTGAACAACGCGGTGTCCTACGCCATCAATTTCATTAAAGTCTTTGATGATGTGAAATTCAGTTAGTTTTTCAAGCAGCATTTTGACCGCTACTGCGTGATCTGGAATATCTGTCACTTCTGTTTTCTTTTCTCCATCTACAGAAATCGTGAAGATACTGTTGTCCATTCCGATTCTTTCAACAAGCCCTTTTGTTAAAACGGTTTCTTCTGGCATGTCGAACAATTGGAATTTAAGAGATGAGCTTCCTGCGTTAATTGCAATAATTTTGGACATTACTGTCGCTCCTTTTACTCAGTTGTTATATAAGGTTTCACGTTTTTTCCGGTGCTATATTCAACCTGTTTGACGGGTCTTTTATAGTTTAACGATAAGTCCGAAAAATATCTGACTTTTTCATTTAAACATTGAAAACTTTGCATTTCAAGTGCACCTTCAAACTGTTATCGCTTACATCAATAAGTCGTTATTTTCTGAATAGTAAAATATCCAGATTATTGACAAAGAGCTAAAATGATTTTTATTTTAGCTCTTTGTTTTCTTTTCAGCGTGATAGAAAACCTTTGCAGCTCTAGGAAGGGCGAGCACCGGAGCGCAGACCTGCGGGCGAATGCGAGGGTTTGTCTACACGCTGAAATAGCCAGAAATCACTCTGGCTATTCTTTTGTTTCTTTTTCTTCTATAAACCACTGGTCTAATTTTCTCATCACACCGACCATTGCTTCCTTCTGTGAGAAAGATGGAAGATTGGCAAACAGCATTCGTTTTGGTGCTTTCAGCCCTTCTTTTTTCTTTTGCATCACAAATAAGCTTTTGGCGTGTTTTTTATCCTTAAACATGGACACTGGCAGCTGAATTAACGCATTCATATACGCATGATCTTTGATGAAATCCTTTAATTGTACGCTCTCTTTTCCTTCAAACAAATCATTTGGAATGATGAAGAATAAGAAGCCGCCTTCTTTCGTGTAGCGAAGGCTTTGTTCAATGAATAAATAATGGGCAAAGGCATGTCCTTCTTTTGCCTTTAGTTCAAAGTCTGCTGCACGCTCATCATTCGGATAATAGCCCACTGGGAGACTGCATACAGTGACATCTGCCGGTGAGATCAGAAGCGGCTCAAGACTGTCCTGGTGGAAAAGCTCAACTTCTTTCTCCTCTAAATTCGCCTGCGCCCAAGCAATTTTAATGAGCACATCATCAATTTCAGATGCAAAGCCGCGTTTTGTTTCTGCAGTGAGATTATTTAAAACAGCAAGAAGTAAGTTTCCTGTTCCCGCTGCTGGATCAAAGACTACAAGCTCTTTTTGACCGTCTAAAAATTTATTCACCAAATAACTGACAAACAGTCCAATCGTATCTGGTGTCATCTGGCGATTTGGATGAGAAATATCCTTTTGACCTTTCAATACGGCGAGCTGAAACGCTTTACGAATCTGCTCATGATCATAAGAAGCAAAATCTGCCTTTTCTATTAAATCCTTTAATAAACCGTTTCGATCATTTGCTTGGAAAAAGGCTTCTCCTGCTTCTGCCAATGCTTCAATATAGGAAATGCCCTGTTCCTTTTTTAATCGAATAGAAGCTGTATCGAGCAGTTCAAAAATAGTACTTACTTGATCTTTCTGCAATGCTTTTCTCTCCTCGCTTTGTTAAAAGCTATATGTTCTCATTGAAAAGAGCCCCAGGATGAAGCCGGAGCTCTTGTCGATGCTGCTTTTATAACAGTGATTTTGCAGCTTCAATGGCTTTTTCATAATTTGGGTGATTCGTTGCTTCACTTACGTATTCAGTGTAAACCACTTTTCCGTTAGGGTCTAATACAAAGACTGCACGCGCCAATAAACGCAATTCTTTCATATACACTCCGAATGCTTCACCAAATGACATATCTCTGTGATCAGATAATGTTTCGACATTTTCAATTCCGTTTGCTCCGCACCAGCGTGCTTGTGCAAATGGAAGGTCTGCACTAATCGTATAAATATTGACCGGACCTAAACCGGCTGCCTCTTCATTGAAACGTCTTGTTTGTGCGTCACACACACCTGTATCAATAGAAGGAATCACTGAGATGATCGTCACTTTTCCTGCTAAATCAGAAAGTGAAACTTCTCCAAGTGAGTTCGTTAATACCGTAAAATCAGGAGCCTGCTCGCCTACTTTTACTTCATTTCCTACAAGCGTGACAGGACTTCCTTTAAATGTGATCGATGCCAAAACAATTCCTCCCTTTTCAAATGTATGGTTCTATCATAGTAGAGAAAGCAAAAAACTGCAAAGCCTAATCGTCCCTTTTGCAAAAAAAGTTAACTGCAGCGCAGCTAACTTTTTAAAGGTCTATGTCATCTAGTTTTCGTTCTTTGTGACGGTGCTCCCGCTCATCCTTCTTAAACATGTGCTGAAGACGTTCAATTGCTTGAGGAGCAGAATCCAATATTTTATCGAGCAGATGTGTGTGTTCATCCAAATGAAGCATTCGAACTCCGTTTGTTCCTACAATTAAGAAGGCGATTGGTGTAATCGACACCCCGCCGCCGCTTCCGCCGCCAAATGGGAGTCTCGGCTCTTTTCGTTCCTGTTCATCAGAACGTTTTTCTTTCTTTTGGTTCCCGTTAAATTCACTGCCGCCGGCTGCAAATCCAAAACCAACCTTTGACACAGTGAGAATGACACTGCCGTCAGGGGTTTCGACTGGATCGCCGATGATTGTATTCACATCTATCATTTCTTTTAAGTTTTCCATCGCTGTCTTCATGAGACCTTGGATTGGATGATCTGCCATTTTCGGGTTCCTCCTTAAACAGATGATTCATTCTTCGTTGCTTGAAGAGAGGCACTTTTTCTCGCCTTTCTTCCTTTTAACCAATGGACAAGTAAACGAATGGCTGCAAGCATAGCATGTCCAATACGAAAATATGCTATACATGTAAACTGAGTCTGTGACACATTGTGCTGAAAAGCCGGAATGACTTCATACACCGGTTTATGCTTAAAGGTGAGATGCTCCTGCATAAAGGCAAGCAGTGCTCCTTTCACTGACCACACACCGCCGGCTGCTACACCTGTTAAAGCGGCGTCATGAAAGCCGATCCATGTCGACCAGTGAAATGAGACAACCCTTATGTGAATGAAGAATTTGCGCATGATCCGATTTAAATCGACAATCTCTTTTGTGATGCGCTCCATTTGATGAAGGATTTGCTTCATATCACGCTTTCCTACTTTTTTATGCATCGATTCTTTTTCGTGATCAGGCGTTTTGGCACTCTCCATTTTCTTTTCACGAAGATCAATCGTTTGATCTTCTGGGTTGACCCTCACCATCGGAATCTCTTTTTTGAGCCTGACCAATCCATATAAGGTGATGACCTTCAGTGCAATGTGGTCATTGTCGTTTGTATGCGAATAGTCCAGCGAAATGGTCACTTTCATGAAAATCAACAAGATCACAAGAAACAAAAACGCTGAGATCCAAACGTAAAGCACTGTGCTCACTTCCTCCATAACAAATGATGCTTCCTCTACGATTATGGCTCTCATTCTGGATTTTATACCCAATCAACAAAAAAGAGTTTGACCGGTATCCGGCCAAACTCCTCTGATTATACGTTTGATTCTGTTTTTTCATATAAATGTTCATGGACGACCGCCGTATCGGCAAAGTAGTCATGAACCCCTTGCTTTTTCGGTGAGAACCCAACAATAGCATAGAGAACAAAGATCGTATTAATGTAGCGCCCCACAATCTCTCTAAAGAAAATAACATCCCATGCCAGCTTCTTCTCAGGCTTTAGCGAGACCACTTTAATCCCAAACACCATCTTGCCAAGTGTTTGTTGAAAGATTTTCGTCATGATCGCGAAATAAAGGAGGAATACAATCGTCGTTGTGACGGAAAATGGAGAAAACCATCCCCCTCCTTTGGACCAGCCGAACAGACTAAAGATGGGAGAAACCGTCAAATGGTTTACACCCCAGACGACGAGCCAATCAAGAATAAACGCCCAAAATCTAATCCAAAAACCTGCAAACGCCTGTGCTTCAATTGAAGCGCGCTTCACAAAGGCCGGCTTCGATTCTTCCTCTTGGCTGCGGCTTTCGCTTACTTCATCAAATGTAGAATCCATCTATGATCCCTCCTTTATTTTGAATAGAGATACATCGGTTTAGACCCATTTGAGCCAGCCAGTGTTTCTTTTAAATTCAGAAAATCAATTTCGCTTTTAAAGAGCTTGCTTGCACTCATGTTAAAGAGAGAGTTCCAGCCAAAGCTTTGAGAATAGCTGATCACTGTTGCTCCTTTTAAGCCTTTTTCATTTTTCTTCATCGCTTTTAGTGCATCTTCATAATAGCCAAGCTCATCGACTAATCCGTTCGATTTCGCCTGTGTTCCATCATATACTCGGCCGTCAGCAATTTTCTTGACGTCCTGTTTTGACATGCCGCGTCCTTCAGAGATTACTTTGACAAACCCTTCATAAGAGTTATCGACCATGCTTTGCATGATGTTGCGCTCATCTTTTGTCATATCACGGTTTGGAGACATGATGTCTTTAAATTTCCCGCTCTTAATTGTTTCATATTTAATGCCTAAATTATCTGCCAGCTTTGAATAATTCAAGCTTTGCATAATGACACCTAACGATCCTGTTAATGTTTCAGGTGAAGCAAAGATTTTCTTCGCTGGAGTTGACACGTAGTAGCCGCCAGAAGCTGCCATTGAGCCCATAGATACGTAAATAGGCTTCTTCGCTTTTTTCACTTCTTCTAATTTTTTATGTATTTCAGCACTTTCATAGACACCGCCGCCAGGAGAGTTTACGCGCAGCAGTACACCTTTTACTGAAGCATCCTCTTTCGCTTTATCTAGTTCCTTGAGGAATGCACGATGATCATAACCTTCTCCGCCTAACAGGCTCGATGCGCCGCCATTATCTTGAATGGTTCCATTAATCTCAAGAACAGCAATCTTGCCTGCACCACTGCCATTCTCTAGTACCTTCTCTTCTATTTCATCCCCGAATTGATAGCTCATTTTATTGTCATTGAAGCTATCGAACAAGGCCATCGTGACACTAATCACAATTGAAAATCCGAAAACACCAAGTGCAATAATTAACGCTACCCATCTTTTCGCATTCATCTTTTTCTCCTCCTTTTTGTCTCACTTCATTCATACGAATGCCCACATGAAATGTTTCACAGGAACTGTGGTTTTTTTACATTTCATGTAGGCATATGATAGCACCTCTCTTAAATAACGATCAACTTTACATCGTCTACTTAGACATGCGCATGACGAAAAATTGGCTTTTTTATCCTCTCGCTGCACCTAATAGGCTATGTCTTCACCGCAACGAAACACCTAAACCATTCTTTCATGAGAAAACGGCTATTCAATTATGCTCAGGATCCAGCCATTTCGAATCACTTACATCGACTCATTTCTCAAAAAACAAATTCGATCATGAGGCGGGTCTCTCTAATGTTTTTACTTTCATATGAAAAAAGTGTAAAATGTGAGCAAGGGTTTTCATGTAAGCCCTTTATTATTGGACATTATTTTTGACAGCAAAGGGGAGAACGTCAATGACAGACAATCGTCGCAATGTATTTTTCTTTTACAAAAAAGATCATGAATTGGATGGACACATTTCTTCTCTCGAGAAGCTCGCTACCGACCAAGGCTTTCACGTCGTCAAACGTGCAGAGGATGCCCACATTATTGCTTCAATTGGCGGGGATGGCACATTTCTTCAAGCAGTCCGCAAAACGAACTTCCGGGATGACTGCTTGTATGTAGGGGTATCAAAATCAGAGAATACGCACCTATACTGCGATTTCTCGTTAGAGCATTTTGATAAAATGATTGATGCCATGAACACTGAACAGCTTGAAGTGAGAAAATATCCGATCATCGATGTAAGCGTTGACAGCACAAACCAGTTCCATTGCTTAAATGAACTGTCGATCCGCTCCAGCATTATTAAAACATTTGTGATCGATGTGTATATAGATGATTTCCACTTTGAAACTTTTAGAGGCGACGGCATGATTATTTCCACTCCGACTGGCTCAACGGCCTACAATAAATCCGTGAGCGGCGCAGTGGTTGATCCAATGCTTCCTTGTATGCAAGTCACAGAGCTTGCATCGCTGAATAATAACTCGTACCGTACATTAGGCGCTCCTTTCATCTTAAGCAGTGACCGCAAGCTGACGCTGAAGGTGGTGCAGGATGGAAACGATCATCCAATTATCGGCCTTGATAACGAAGCGCTCGGCACAAAACACGTCAAGCAAATTGACATTGGCCTTTCAGGAAAAGTGATTAAGACGGTAAAATTAAAAGACAACTCTTATTGGGAAAAAGTAAAACGCAGATTCCTTTAATCTGTCAGATTGTTGAGAATTTGTCCGCGCATGAAAGCTCCTTTATGGGGCTTTTATTTATGTCTTTTCATTCACGGTCATGGTTATGGTATGATGTCACAAGTATGAATGTACGAAAAGGAGAACACGATGACATTACAACATTTTGATCAATATCCATTAAGTGATGAATTGAAACAAGCGTTAGAAGCGCTTCACTTCCATACACCTACACCCGTTCAGCACGAGACATTATCCGTTGCTTTTTCAAAGCAGGATTTAATCGTCAAATCTCAGACTGGGAGCGGCAAGACTGCAGCCTATGGTCTGCCGATTTGTGAAATGGTTGATTGGGCTGAAAATAAACCTCAAGCCCTCATCCTCGTTCCAACACGAGAGCTCGCCATGCAGGTCAAACAAGACCTCACAAGCCTCGGGCGATTCAAACGAATCAAAGCCGCAGCCATTTATGGAAAAGCCTCTTTTCAAGCCCAGAAAGTAGAGCTTTCACAGAAAAACCATATTGTGTGCGGGACACCGGGCCGCGTTTTGGATCACCTTGAGAAAGGTACCCTTTCTTTAGAAAATCTCAAATTTTTCGTGTTAGATGAAGCGGATGAAATGCTGAACATGGGCTTTATCGATCAAGTCTCTTCTATTATTCAGTATCTGCCGCCAAAGCGCATGTCGATGCTGTTTTCAGCGACAATGTCTGATGACATGAAGAAATTGAGCGAGCAGTTTTTACAATCACCCAAAGTCATTGAGATCGCACGTGAAGAAACGTCTGTACCGCAAATCACCCACACCGTGATTGAAACAGAAGAAGAATCGAAATTCTCCCTTCTTCAGCGTACGATCGTCATTGAAAATCCAGATAGCTGCATTATTTTCTGTAATACACAAGACCGGGTGAATGAACTCACGATGAAGCTGGACGAATGGGATGTGCCCTGTGACAAAATTCATGGAGGCATGAGACAGGAAGACCGCTTCGCTGTCATGGATGAATTCAAAAACGGTGAGTTCCGTTATCTGATCGCAACAGATATAGCAGCCCGGGGAATTGATGTCAATGATATGACACATGTGATTCATTATGATCTTCCTTATGAAAAAGAGCGCTATATTCACCGAACAGGAAGAACGGGCAGAGCGGGAAAAAGCGGGAAAACGATTGCGTTTATGACAAAGAATGCAAAGCCGCTTATTGATGAATTAAAGCAGGATGCCGGCATAGATTTTCAAACTCAGCCTTATCCAACGAAAGAAGAAGCAGAGACGAATGTAGAAAGCTTTGAAAAGAAGATTGAAACGCCGATTCAAAAGGAAAATAAACAGGCAGGCGTTGAGAAGGATATTATGAAGCTTTATTTTAATGGTGGAAAGAAAAAGAAGCTGCGGGCTGTTGATTTCGTTGGAACCATTGCCAAAATAGAAGGCGTTGCCTTTGATGACATTGGGATTATTACGATTCAAGACACGAAAACATATGTCGATATTTTAAACGGCAAAGGGCCTCTTGTGCTGAATGCCATGCGCCACACAACCATTAAGGGCAAGCAGTTAAAAGTACATGAAGCACGTTCATAAAAAGTGAAGGCCCAGCGCCTTTACTTTTTTATTTTAAAATAAAATAAGCTTACAACCCCTGAACCATCAGCCTTTCCTGTATTCAACATGACAAATGTCATATTGAATACATGATGGGTGCTACTATGAGCATGACACCTTTCCTTCTATACTTTGAAGTAGAAAGAAACGGAAAGGACTTGAACGTTCATGACGACTTCAACAAACACACAGCAGCAAGCCACTTTAAGAAAACAAGTGGGTCAATTCTCTGGTGCTAATTCGAAAAAAAGTATCATTCAACTCTTTAATACATTCATTCCATTTTTGGGGCTTTGGTTTCTTGCCTACTATAGCCTGAACATCTCCTACCTTTTAACCCTCTTCTTTGCGGTTATTGCAGCTGGTTTTTTAGTACGTGTCTTTATTATTTTTCACGACTGCTGCCATCAATCCTTTTTCAAACAGAAGCCGCTGAATCACCTGTTCGGTTTTTTAACGGGCGTACTCACCCTTTTCCCTTATCTTCAATGGCAAAGAGATCATTCAATTCACCATGCCACAAGCAGTAATTTAGACAAACGAGGTACTGGCGACATTTGGCTCCTGACAGTCAAAGAATATCAAGAAGCATCAGCATGGACGAAATTTCGCTACAGATTTTATCGTAACCCTTTTGTGATGTTTATTTTAGGACCGATCTTTGTCTTTCTCTTAAAAAACCGTTTCAACGTCAAAAATGCTCGTAAAAAAGAGCGTTGGAACACGTATTTCACAAACGTGAGCATCATTGCGTTAGCAGCCGCAACATGTCTTCTTTTTGGCTGGCAGGAATTCCTGCTTGTTCAAGGTCCGATCTTCCTGATCTCAGGATCTATCGGTGTATGGTTGTTTTATGTACAGCATACGTTTGAGGACTCTTACTTTGAAGCAGATGAGCATTGGAACTATGTGCAGGCAGCTGTAGAAGGCAGTTCTTTTTACAAATTGCCAAAACTACTTCAGTGGTTAACAGGCAATATCGGTTATCATCATGTCCATCATTTAAGTCCGAGGGTACCGAATTATCACTTGGAGCATGCACATGATCATAGTGAGCCGCTTCAAAATGTTCCAACCATCACTTTAAAAACAAGTATCGAGTCAATGAAATTTAGACTTTGGGATGAAGAAACGAAAGCATTCGTTACCTTTAAAGAAGCACGGCAATCTAAGAAGATACCCGCACCTGTCATTAAAGGAGACATTCTAAAGAAAAATGCATAATCGGCGCAGGCTCTTTCTTACACGAGAAGGGGCTTGTTGTCATTTACAGGATGCACCAATAGGCTGAATTTGATAAAGTAAGGAAAAAGAATGAAAAACGAAAAAAGGTGGCACACGGATGAAAAAACAGTTTAAAATTCAAAAATTGCATGGGATTTCCCCTTATATATGGGCCATTTTTTTCATCCTGCCCTTCTATTTTATCTTTAAGACACCTTCAACTTTAGGTATTGTCATCGGCATTATTTTGAACGTCGTCTTTTTCGCTGTGTATCGTTTTGCCTTTGTCGCAAAAGGCTGGTCTTTATATGTCTTCGGTCTTTTATTGATCGGTATTTCAACTGGTTATGTGATGCTCTACAGCTATATTTATTTCGCTTTTTGCATCGCCTATTTTAACGGGCATATTAAAAGAAAAGTACCTTTTTATATCTTATACTATATTCATCTAGGGAGCGCTGCTATAGCGGTGAACTTTAGTTTGATCTTAAAAAAGGGCTGGTTTCTCACACAAATTCCTTTTGTCGTGATCACCCTGATTAGTGCCATTCTTCTTCCTCTCAGCATTCGGAGCAGGAAGGAACGTGAACGGCTTGAGGAGAAATTAGAATATGCCAATGAACGGATTGCTGATCTTGTGAAGCTTGAAGAAAGGCAGCGCATTGCACGCGACCTGCATGACACCCTTGGACAAAAGCTTTCTTTGATCGGGTTAAAAAGTGATCTTGCCCGTAAACTCGTGTATAAAGACCCTGAACAGGCTCGTGCCGAACTCAAAAGCGTCCAGCAGACCGCCAGAACGTCTCTCAATGAAGTGCGGAAGATTGTTTCCTCCATGAAGGGCATCCGAATCAAAGAGGAAATGTCGAACATCGAGCAAATTCTCGATGCAGCTGGAATTGAATTGATCTATGATGAAAAGGAAGCACCGAAACACATCTCACTTCTGAACGAAAACATTGTGAGCATGTGCATCAAAGAGGCGGTGACAAATGTCGTCAAACATAGTGACGCGACTGTTTGTAAAATCACCATTCACCAAAAATCAAAGGAAGCCATCATCACCGTTGAAGATGACGGAACATTTAAAGGCGACAATCCGCCCTCTCAAATGAAGGGTCACGGCCTTTTAGGAATAAGAGAAAGATTGGAATTTGCAAATGGCCGCCTGCGTATTGAAACAAAAGACGGGACAAAGCTCATTATGAGCATTCCAAATGATTCAGCAGCAAAAGAAAAGGAGGGGATAAAATGATCAACATCTTTATCGCAGAAGATCAGCAAATGCTGCTTGGTGCACTCGGTTCACTTCTCGATTTAGAAGACGATATGACGGTTGTTGGGAAAGGTACGAATGGCCAAGATGCCATCGATTTTGCCAAAACACACCCTGTTGATATTTGCTTAATGGATATTGAAATGCCGGGAAAATCCGGACTTGATGCAGCAGAAGAGCTTAAAGGGTCAGATGTGAAAATCATCATTTTAACGACCTTTGCCCGCTCCGGTTATTTCCAAAGGGCGCTAAAAGCTGGCGTCAGCGGCTACATGCTGAAAGACAGCCCAAGCGAGGAGCTGGCAAGTGCCATTCGCAGTGTGATGAAAGGGAAAAAGGTGTACGCACCTGAATTAATGGAAGACTTATATAGTGACGAAAACCCTTTAACGGAGCGAGAGAAATCGGTTCTTGAACTCGTCGCAGACGGTAAAAACACAAAAGAAATTGCAAAAGAACTGAGCATTAAAAGCGGCACTGTCCGGAACTACATTTCCATTATTTTAGATAAGCTGGAAGTGAAAAACCGCATCGAAGCCATTACACGATCAAAAGAAAAAGGCTGGTTTAAATAAGAAAAAAGATCAGGACACATGCTGCCTTGATCTTTTTTTTATCGAAATCCCCTCTTTATTTTTTATCACCAGCTATCAAAATGTCATTGACAACAGCCCACAGTTCTATGATATGATATCCAAGTGATAATAATTATCATTATCACTAATACAACCAATATCCGGCTTATGTGCCGATTTCAAAGGAGTCTACATTCATGAAGAAAATATTGTTCCCTCTGATGCTCATCTTTGTACTTGCATTGAGCGCATGTGGCAATAGCAGCAGCTCTTCCTCAAATAAAGGAAATCAATCAACATCATCAGACAAAATTACATATCAATCTGAAAATGGGCCTGTGAAGCTGCCAGCGCATCCAAAACGTGTTGTTGTTCTTGGCTCTTACACAGGTAATGTCATGTCACTTGGTGTGAACCTCGTCGGCGTTGACTCTTGGTCCAAAAAGAATCCGCGCTTCCAAAAGGAATTAAAAAATGTGGAAGAAGTATCGGATGCCAATGTAGAGAAAATCATGAAGCTAAAGCCTGACGTCATCATTGGCTTAAGCAATACTAAAAATGTAGAAAAACTCAAAAAAATCGCACCAACCGTTTTATTTACGTATAACAAAGTGGATTACCTTCAACAGCACATTGAAATTGGAAAAGTATTAAACAAAGAAAAAGAAGCAAAAGCTTGGGTTAAAGATTTCAAAAAACGTGCAGCTGAAGCTGGAAAAGAAATCAAAGCAAAAATCGGTAAAGATGCAACAGTTTCTGTCTTTGAAAGTGGCACAAAAGAACTTTACGTCTTTGGAGATGCATGGGGCCGCGGAACAGAAATTCTCTATC
Source organism: Bacillus sp. FSL M7-0791 (assembly GCF_038627085.1). NCBI lineage: Bacteria > Bacillati > Bacillota > Bacilli > Caryophanales > Bacillaceae > Bacillus > Bacillus sp. FSL M7-0791. Next base: position 2,582,633 of record NZ_CP152022.1, read on the forward strand.
AAGCAATGAAACTGAAAATGCCTGAGAAAGTGAAAGAAAAAGCATTAAAAGCCGGCTACTACGCGGTTTCACAGGAAGTCATTCCTGAATTTGCAGGAGACTATATGATCATTAGTAAAAACAGCGAAATGGACAATTCCTATCAAAACAGTGAAATTTACAAGTCCATCCCAGCTGTCAAAAAACATCGTGTGTATGAAGCCAATGCAGAGGAATTCTATTTTAATGACCCACTCACACTTGAATTCCAACTATCATTCTTTAAAAAGCATTTTTTAGGTAAATAAGCTGAAGCAAGGGACCTCTTCCCTTGCTTTTTTCATGTCTGCTTCTAGCGGCAGGGTCTATTTTCCGCTACAATGACAACAAGTGAATACAAAAAGTGTGGTGCTGATTTTGTTTAAGATACTACTGATTGAAGATGATACAACCCTCTTCCAAGAAATTAAAGAACGTCTAGTTAACTGGTCCTATGATGTCTATGGGATTCAAGATTTTCATCAGGTGTTGCAGGAATTTACGGATGTCCAGCCTGATCTCGTCATTATTGATATACAGCTGCCAAAATACGATGGCTTTCATTGGTGCCGGATGATTCGGCATCATTCAAATGTTCCAATCATCTTCCTCTCCTCAAGAGACCACCCTGCTGATATGGTCATGTCGATGCAGCTCGGTGCCGATGATTTCGTCCAAAAGCCCTTCCATTTTGACGTACTCATTGCCAAAATTAGTGCTGTTCTTCGCCGCGTGCATGATTATAATGCAGAACCGACCAGCCTAAAAATGTGGTGCGGCGCTGCCATTGACCTAGAAAAAAACACCGTAACAAATGATCACGGTGAGGTGGAATTAACGAAAAATGAGTTATTTATTCTCAAAGAATTGATTCAGCATAAAAATCATATCGTCAGCCGGGAATCTCTCATTCAAGCATTGTGGGAGGATGAACGGTTTGTCAGTGACAATACACTGACTGTAAACGTCAACCGCCTCAGAAAAAAACTAGACGAGATCTCCCTTGGCACATTCATTGAGACAAAAGTGGGTCAAGGATATCTTGCAAAGGAAAAGGATGATTAATGATGCTGCAAGCATTTTTAAAAGAACGAAGAAGCTGGATTCTTTTCTTTCTTAGTTTGCAGCTTCTCATTCTGTTTGTTGCTTATTTGGATACGACCATTCCCATCGCTTCTCTTTTCTATATTGTGCTATTGTCTACGTTTCTCATGATCGTCTTTCTCTTTTTCCGATACCGAAAAGAAACGGCTTATTATGAAAGGCTGAAAGAATGGGATGATGACATTGAACATCAAATACGGCTAACCCCCTCTTCGCCATTTGAGCACCTCATCCATGATGCGACGTCAGAGCAAATTGCACGTTACCGGCGGATGGCAGCAGAGCAGAAAATCGCTCTTGAAGAAGAAAAAGATGAATTGCTTTCTTGGATACATGAGGTCAAAACACCGCTTACAGCGATGCGCTTAATGATTGACCGCTTAACAGATCAGCCGTTGAAATCAAATATGACGTATGAGTGGCTCAGAATACATTTATTACTCGATGCCCAGCTGCACCAAAGCAGAGTACGTCATATCGAAAATGATTTATTCATTGAAAAGCTGGACCTGCAAAGCATCATAACAAAAGAAATCAAAGCGCTCCAATCATGGTGCATGCAAAAAGGAATCGGCTTCGAGCTGGCGCTGGAGGAACGTACCGTATTAAGTGATACAAAATGGCTATCCTTTATGCTCAGACAGGTACTCACAAATGCAGTCAAATACAGCCATTCTTCCGATATTGTCATTGAAAGCAAACAAATAAATGACCAAGTCATGCTGACAATCACAGATCAAGGCAGAGGAATTGATCCAAGAGACATCTCTCGTATTTTTGAAAAAGGCTTTACCTCGACAAGACATCACAATGACACCGCCTCAACAGGTATGGGGCTCTATTTAACGAAAAAAGGAGCTGACGCTCTTCATATCACGATCGAGGTCAACTCCACGATAGATCAAGGTACAACCTTCACCTTCACCTTTCCGAGAAAGAATGATTTTGTTCATATTGCGAGCATGTAAAAAGCAATCGCAATCTCTTCGCGACGTCAAAACTTGCGCGAAGAGATTGAGGTGGCTTACTTAGGAAATACTCCCCGCTTCTTTGCGAGAAACATCTCCCAACTGTCTCCGTCTATAAATACTTAAGATCAGCCCAACAGCCATCATTTCTAGAAGAATATGTGAACCTCCATAGCTCATGAACGGCATAGACACTCCAGGGAAAGGCAGAAAGCCAAAGTTTGTGAAGATGCTTAAGAGACATTTTGCTGCAAAAACAGCGGCTAAACCTGTCAAGACCATTTTGCCATAAGCCATTTTCACTCGTTTTGCTGTATGAAATACTCTGTGAATAAAAATGACAAACAACAGGAGCGCAATGAGCCCTGCCAACCAGCCAAATGAATAAATGATATATGTAAACATCCAATCCGTGTGAACTTCAGACATGGCATAAGGTGTGATCTGAAGCCCGTTTGAGCTGAATTCATGAATTCTATAAAAGAAAGGGTGCCCATCTGCTTGAAAAAGAGAAAATAATGCAACCATCACATATAAAATGCCTGCTGCTGTCAGCATAATGATTTGCCATAAACTTGCGCTAGACACATACATCACGGTTAAGCACATGACCAGACAGATAACAGTCGCAGGAAGAAAACCAATCGTACTGATTAAAATAATCGGTAAAGCCATAACCCCTACTCCAAACCAAGCTTTGTACGCATTCTCCCAATTCCATTTGTGAAAGATACCTGCTAAAGAAATGGCTAGAAGAAAAGGAATAATCTCAGTCAAATTTATTGATACATCACGTATTCTTAAAAAAAGAATACCGTTCACTCTTTCCCCGAACATCATCGAAAAAATCAGCGTTCCGAGTGTCCCAATGTATAAATGCCAAGAGTATTTCAATAAGCGCCGATAATCGAATGAAAACAAACCAAACATAAGCACTAACCCCACTAAATAAAAGACAAGGCTTTTATAAAAAATGTTCATGTTTCGAAGATTTGTAAAATCTGAATGAAACTGCAAAAAGTACATCACAAACAGCCCGCAAAAACAAGTGGCTAACACTAGAAGAATCGTTTTAAAATCGATTTGGGTTTTATGTGTTTCATGGAGCTGCATTCCGAGAATTTCCGCATTACCAATTTGGTTCAACGCTTGATCTACCGCCTCTTTTTCAGGCATCCCAGCATTCATCGCTTCCTCTTTTAGTGTGTATAGATGATCCATCAGTTCAAGCTTTACACTCGAATGAACATCTTTATTTTTAATTTGTTTACATACACTTTTGACATACTTCTCGAACTTTTTATCTAATCCCATGCGATTTTCTCTCCGTTCAATACGCCATCGACTGCATGTTTGAAAACGTTCCATTCTTCTTTCTTTTCCTGTATCAGTGCTTTCCCTTGCTCATTGATTTTGTAATACTTTCTTTTCCGGTTGCCATTCCCTTCGCCCCAGTAAGAAACAATAAATTCTTTCCCCTCTAAATTGTGCAAAATAGGATAGATTGTTCCTTCTTTAAAGCTGAAAATTCCTTCCGACTTCGCCTCCAATTCCTTAATCATTTCATATCCATACATCGGTCTTTCATTTAATAAGCTTAATATAAGGGTAGCTGTACTTCCCTTTAGAAGCTCTTTACTCACTTTCATTCTTAGTTACCTCCAATACATAGATTTACTATGCATATATTTAATATGCATATCATACATGAATAAAATCGCCATGTAAAGCTTCAAAACACTATCATGACATAAAAAATCAGAGAAGATTGATCCATAAGAGTGAAAAACAGATAAAATAAATGGGGAAAGAAAACTCACCCTGAAAAGAAACTGGTTTACATACAATTTGTTTAAAAAACAAGCATGTGACAACAATGTCACATGCTCGTCTGTTTTGTTCGCCAAATCGAAGGACGTTTGGCAGGCTTCTTTTTATACTAGAGTTATCAATTAAAAGAAAAAGGGGTTCAGCAAATGAACATTTTAGAAGCTCGCAAAATTTATAAAAGCTATGGAAATAAATTCAACAAACAAGAGGTGCTCAGCGGCATTGATTTGACCATTGAAGCCGGGGAATTTGTTAGTATCATGGGGCCATCAGGCTCGGGGAAAACAACCCTTCTGAACGTATTGTCCTCTATCGATCATGTATCCAGCGGATCCATTCGTATTGCAGATGCTGAGATGACGCAAATGAAGGATCAGCAGCTTGCGGAATTTAGAAAAAAGCAGCTTGGCTTTGTTTTTCAAGATTATAATTTACTTGATACACTCACGGTCAAAGAAAATATTCTTTTGCCTTTATCCATATCCAAAACACCAAAAAAAGAAGCTTTTGAACGTTTTCAGCAGCTCGCAGAAGATATGGGGATTTATGAACTAAGAGACAAATACCCGAACGAACTCTCTGGCGGACAAAAGCAGCGGACATCGGCGGTTCGTGCCTTCATTCATGAGCCAAGTCTTATTTTCGCTGATGAACCTACAGGGGCACTTGATTCCAAATCGGCATCTGACCTGCTCAACAAGCTGCAAGATTTCAATCGCAAACGAAAAGCGACTATTGTGATGGTGACACATGATCCTGTCGCAGCCAGCTATTCAAGCCGCGTCATTTTTATCAAGGATGGACAGATTTATACACAGTTGAATAAAGGCGCTTTAGAAAGAAAAATGTTTTTCGAGGATATTATGAAAACGCAAGGTGTCTTAGGCGGTGTGAAGCATGAACATTAATCAGCTCATCTTCCGTAACTTGAAGAAAAATTTGAAGAATTACTATTTATATGTGTTTGCTCTCGTGTTTAGTGTCGCGCTCTATTTTTCCTTTGTCACCTTGCAGTACTCGCCAGCACTTGATGGTGTAAAAGGCTCCATTAAAGGCGGCGCTTCAATTAAAGCCGCTTCGGTGCTGCTCATTGCGATCGTCGGTATTTTCCTGCTATATGCGAATAGCATTTTTATTAAACGCAGAGGAAAAGAAATAGGTCTCCTGCAGCTCATCGGCATGACGAAACAAAAAATTGCCAGGCTGCTCAATGCAGAAAACTTTATCCTGTACGTGACAGCTATGGTTATCGGCATCATTGCCGGCTTTATCGGTTCAAAGCTGATGCTGATGGTGCTATTTAAAGTAACCGGCGTGAACGCCATCGCCAATCTGCATTTTTCAGGCATGGCCCTTCTGCAAACACTTATTGTCTTTTTCATTATCTATGGATTGATTATGCTGAGAAATAGGCGTTTTATTAAAAAACAGACGATTTTATCTTTGTTTAGAACAACATCTTCGACAGAACAGCGTGTGAAAAAGATCTCTGTGTTAGAAATCATCATTGGGGTTTTCGGTATTGTCTTGATCAGCTCAGGCTATTATATTTCTTCTAAGCTTTTTACCGGCTCATATACGTCCATGTTTGAGTTACTTTTAGCCATGATTTATATTCTAGCCTCTGTCATCATCGGTACCTTTCTTTTTTACAAAGGCTCTGTTTCTTTCATTGCCAATATCGTACGTAAAAGAAAAAATGGCTATCTCGCCATTCATGAAGTGTTATCATTGTCATCCATTATGTTCCGGTTAAAATCAAATGCACTGCTTTTAACGATTATTACAACCGTATCTGCACTTGCCATCGGTTTGCTGGCTCTTAGCTACATTTCTTATTACTCAGCGGAAAAAACCGCTGAGCAGCAAATTCCAGCTCATTTCGTCATGGGCTCAGAAAAAGAAGCAACAACCTTCACTCGTGCACTTTCTGACAAACATATTGCTTATGATCAAAAGCAGGTCAAAGTGATTCAAGCGAAATTTGATGCGAAAAAAATCATGGATTCAGAATTGAAAAATATGAAAAATGATCCAGGCGTATTGACACTGCCTGTGATCAGTGAGAAAAACGCACCAAATATTCATGTAGAGAAAAGCGAAGTTATTTTAAGCGGCTACAGTGATCTATTAAAGAAATTCATGCCGATTCAAAGCTCAGGCGATGTGAAGCTTCTCATCAAGGAGCCTGTTGATTTGAAAGTCATGGATATGAAGAAAGATTATCTCATTTCATACAACTTCACTTTTGGCGGTCTGCCTGTTGCCGTCGTGAGTCAACATGTTTTTGAGCAGCTCGACAAACAGAAAGATCCAAAGCTGCAGTTTGAGAATAGCCAATATAACGCAGTCAATATAAAAGATAATAAAAATCTTGAACAAGCAAATCGCGTGTTTACATCTTTAAAACTAAGTGACAAAAGCATGTCTCAATTAGCTTCAGCTCAGCAGCAAAAACAAACAATAGGACTAATGATGTTTGTGGTCGGATTTTTAGGTCTCAGCTTCCTTGTCACATCAGGCTGTATTTTATACTTTAAACAAATGAATGAAAGTGAAGAGGAACAAAGCTCCTACACGATCTTGCGTAAGCTTGGTTTTACTGAGAAGGATCTATTAAAAGGCATCCGGCTTAAACAGCTGTTTAACTTTGGGATTCCGCTCATCATCGGATTGCTGCACAGCTACTTTGCTGTACAATCAGGCTGGTTTTTGTTCGGCGGAGAATTGTGGACTCCAATGCTTATCGTCATGTCGATTTACACTGTCCTCTATTCTGTCTTCGGATTCCTGTCTGTCCAATATTATAAAAAGGTCATCAAAGAATCCTTGTAAACAATTCCCCATAGGCATCGCCTATGGGGTTATTTTATTTACGAAGGTGTCGATTCAAACTTGTGTGATAAAATATGGTCTCTTGCTGCATAAGCTTTTCGTTTGACCTCTTCTAGGTTCACATCAACAAGCTTTCCGTTTCGTTTCACTGCTTTTCCAGCCACATAAACAGAATCAACATTTGAAGGATGTGCCGTTTGGACAACCGCTCCAGCTGGATCTGACATTGGAAGAAGATTCATGCTTGTCCGGTCGATTAGGATGAAATCAGCTTCTTTCCCAGGTGTAAGCGACCCAATTTTATGATCGAGCTGTAATGCACGAGCCCCATTGATCGTCGCAGCCTCAAGCATTTGATGAGCAGACAGCCCAAGTTCAGGCCCCGGCATGATCCCATCCATTAACAACGATTGATTTTGGACCGCGCGCTCTGCTTGAAGTCCGAATTTCATTTGGGCAAACAAATCTCCCCCTGTCGCTGTCACTACGTCTACACCGAGCGTTGGAAGAACACCTTGTTCAATCGCAAGTCCTGTGACAGGATAACCGTGACCCATCATCATTTCAATTTCAGGGGTAATGGATATGGAGCTTCCGCTGTCTGCCAGCATCTTCATTTGATCCGCATCAATTGCATTAATATGCACCATGTTCAAATCTGGTCCGAGTAACCCTGCTTTATGAAGCCGCTCAATCGATCGATCCTCCGCTCCCCAATTCCCAAAGCCGATGTGCATACTGCATAGAGCATCTAGAGACCGGGCTGTTTCAATTTCAAATACCGACGTCTCCCATGATGAAAACTCTGGACCACGAATCGCAAGTCCCATTGTTAAAAGCTGATCTGATGATTGAAAATGTGCTTTTTTCACACGTGCTGCGTCCTCCATATTAGTGAGCGTACTCTCTCTATCCCAATATTCAGCATCTCCAGAGGACCCAAAAGCAAAAACAGCTCGTATGCCCGCATCTTTTAATCCTTCAATGAGCTCTTCTGTATGATCCATTGAATTGATCATCGTCCAGTCTAAAAATGTGGTCACACCTGCATCTAAAGCCTCTAATGCCCCTAAATAATTGGCGATTCGATCGTCGGAAGGGCGTCTCATCGCTCCATAGTTGCCATAATAGATTTTGCTCAAATATGTCTGCAAAGACCAATCCGTCCCTATGCCCCGGATGACAGACTGCCACACATGCCGATGTGTATCTACAAGACCTGGCATGATGACCATATCAGATGCATCAACGATGTCTGCATCACTTACTTCAATTGAAGGCCTAACTTCTAAAATATGTTTCCCTTCAATTAACAAATCTCCCTTTTCAAGAAAACCTAAAGATGGATCCAGTGTTAAGAGAGCTGCATCTTTAAACAATGTTTTCTTCATCCATATCCCCCTTTTCAAATGACGAGGATAAATGCCCCGCCTCAATGACATTTTAAAACAGAACAGGATCAAATTAGAAGAAAAGTGACTTATCTCAACATATGAAGAGCAGACGTTTCTGAAATAGTTCTTTCGATCATCCCAAACTCAAAGAATTTCATAGGTTTGATTCCGATATATTGTAAGGCTGCTACACTTCCAACATAAAAAAAGCGCAGGATCATTACGTCCAAACGCTTCTTTGTTTGATTCTCTATGTACCTTACACAATCAATTGATACGCAATGTATAACGCAACCAGCCAGATCATGACCGCCGAAGCCTTATTAATACGGTTCATCCATTTGCCGTTTGTATCTAACTTTCCTAACATCTTCCCTAAAAGGGCGAGCCCCATAAACCATAACCAGGATACGATGATACAGGCAAGTGTGAACGCCAGCTTTTCTGCTCCGCTATATTGCAGCGAATTCGTACCAATGACACCTATCGTATCGAGAATCGCGTGGGGATTTAAAAGAGAAACTGAACAGGCAAATACAATTTGTTTTCTTGCAGGCATTAATTTCTGCTTCTCTTCATCACCTGATGATGAGCTTGTGTTCCATACAGACCATCCCATATACACTAAAAAACAGAAACCAATGATATAAAGGCCGATTTGCAGCACAGGAATGGTAAACACCACAACAGAAACACCTATGACAGCTAAAGCAATTAAAAGTGTGTCACAAAGAGCAGCCGTGATGACGACAGGCATTGCTCGATATAATCGAGGCTGCAGCGCTCCTTGTTGAAATACAAATACATTTTGTGCGCCCAAAGGTAAAATGAGACCAAAGGCAAGCACAATTCCATGAATGATCGCAATGGACATCTACTAACATTCTCCTTTTTCAGAAATTCCTACATATTTTAACACAAAGCCCCCTGCCTGCTTTCAACGAATTTCATTTTCCGTACAAAAAAAGCGCCGGATGCTTCCATCCGAACGCTTCTCGCTTCTTTATTATTGACCTTTTCGTGCAAGCTCTCTTTCTCTCAGCTCTACACGGCGAATTTTCGCTGACGGAGTTTTTGGCAGTTCGTCAATGAATTCGATTTCTCTTGGGTATTTGTACGGTGCTGTTGTGTTTTTCACATGTGTTTGCAGCTCTTTGATCAGTTCATCACTTTGATCAGTTCCATCACGAAGGACGACGTAAGCTTTGACGATTGATCCTCTGATTTCATCTGGGCTCGCCACAACTGCACATTCCTTCACTGCTGGATGCTTAATCAGTGCATCTTCTACTTCAAACGGTCCAATTGTATAGCCCGAGCTGACAATGATGTCATCTCTGCGGCTTTCAAACCAGAAGTACCCATCTTCGTCTTTTTTCGCGCGGTCACCCGTAATAAAGTAATTGCCGCGGCGCTGCGCTTTTGTACGCTCTTCGTCTTTATAGTATTCCTTAAACAAAGCCGGCGTTTCAAGATGCACCGCAATGTCACCAATTTCTCCAGGTGCGCAGACGTTTCCATCCTCATCAATGATATCTACTTCGTTGCCAGGGGTTGGTTTTCCCATACTGCCTGGCTTGATGTCCATTCCTTTTAATACCCCTACGAGCAGTGTGCTTTCAGTTTGGCCATAGCCGTCTCGTACTTCTATATCGAAATGCTTTTTGAATGTATCAATGACTTCACGGTTCAGCGGCTCTCCCGCAGAAACAGCACTATGCAGCTTCGGCAGCTCGTACTGACTTAAATCATCTACTTTTGCCATAAAGCGGTATTCTGTCGGTGTACAGCATAGGACATTGATTTCATTATTTTGAAGCAGTTCTAAGTATGTATTTGGATTGAATTTCCCTCCATATACAAAGCCTTCTGCTCCACTCCCTAACACAGATAAGAGGGGGCTCCACACCCATTTTTGCCAGCCTGGACCTGCTGTTGCCCATACTTTATCTCCTTCATTAATGGAGAGCCATGCTTTGGCAGCTGTGCGTAAATGTGCATACGCCCATCCGTGTGTATGAACAACCCCTTTAGGGTTCCCTGTTGTACCTGATGTATAGGATAAAAACGCCATGTCTGTGCGCTTTGTATCTGCCAATTCAAGTTCGTTTGATTGCTCTTCCTTTTGCGCTAGAATGTTTGTCCAGCCATGATCGTTTTCACCGATTGAAAATGTTTTAAAATCGTTTGGTTTTTTGGTTCCGTCGAACGATTGAATGAATGAAGAGTAGACGATCGCTCCTTTTGCTTCTGCGTGTTCAATTCGGTAATCTAAATCTTTCGCACGCAGCATTTCAGAACAAGGAATCACAACCATTCCTGTTTTCAAAATTGCTAAATAAATGCTGTATGCCTCGAGCATGCGCGGCACCATCACAATGATTTTATCGCCTTTTTTGAAGCCTGCTTTTAATAAAACATGTCCAATTTTATTTGCCTCTTCCACTAATGCTGCATATGTCACATGTGCTTCGTGGCCATTGCCGTCCTGCCAGTGCAGGGCCATTTTCTCCTTGTCATGACTGAACGCTTCAATCTCACTGACTAAGTTATATTGTTCTGGTGCAATTAAGTCTTCTCTTTTCATGGTACAGCTCCTTTTAGCCTCTTTCTTATGAAACGAAACATGTTTCAATTTACCTATTCTAACACTCATAACTGAAAAATGCTTGAATTAGGACCTACTCCTAATATTATGCCATAATTTTTTAAATCCGTCTTCTTTTTTAAAAATATTCTAACTATTTATATGTACAAAAAGAAAAGAGCGGGAAGGATCCCGCTCATAAGCCATAGCTTTTAAATTGTGTGTCTTAGAAAGATCCGCCACCCATATGTTGTTGAGCGTAAGATACAAGACGCTTAGTGATTTCTCCACCAACTGATCCGTTAGCGCGAGATGTAGTTTCTGCACCAAGGTTTACACCAAATTCAGAAGCGATTTCGTACTTCATTTGGTCGATAGCTTGTGCAGCGCCTGGTACTAGTAATTGGTTAGAACTGCTTTGTCTGTTTTGTTGAGCCATGTGTTCTCACCTCCTTGTGAATATAGAATGTGTAGAAACACATGACTTCATGCGATTGATTTTATGGTAATTATTATGAAATTTTCGTTTTAGAATAGATCAGCGAATTCGTCTGCCGCTTTCTTTTCATTTGTCACAATAATTGTTTCAATTTGCTCTACTGCCTCGTCCAGCATCGGCTCAAAATCAGCAAAGCTTTCGTAGCGTTCTACCTTCTCAAGCTTTGGCTTTGTTTTAGGAGACGGCGGCGTAAAAATCGTACAGCAATCCTCGAAAGGCTGAATGCTTGTATCGTATGTGCCAATTCGTCTCGCTTCATCAATAATGTCATTTTTATCGACAGCAATAAGCGGGCGGATGATTGGTGTATTGGTCACATGGTTAATAGCATACATGCTTTCAAGTGTCTGGCTTGCCACTTGACCAAGGCTTTCTCCGGTAATAATCGCAAGGGCATCGCGCTTTTCTCTTATTTTGTCAGCTATTTTCAGCATCATTCTTCTTGTTGATGTCATTGTATAGTTTTCAGGTACTTGTTTATGGATCAGCTCTTGAATTTTTGTAAAAGGTACGATGTGAAGCTTCACTTCGCCTCCATATGCTGCCAGGCATTCTGCAAGATCAATGACCTTTTGTTTGGCACGTTCACTTGTATACGGCGGGCTAAAGAAATGCACAGCTTCGATTTCAATTCCGCGTTTCATTGCTTGATAGCCGGCAACTGGGCTGTCAAAGCCGCCTGAAAGCATGAGCATCGCTCTTCCGCTAGAACCAACCGGCAGGCCGCCTGCACCTTTGACATCTTTAAATGTAATGTACGTTGCTTGCTCTCTGATTTCAATGCGTAAATGCACATCCGGCTGTTTCACATTGACCGTTAAGTTTTCCGTATTCTTTAGAACATGTCCGCCAATTTCACGGTTCATTTCATTTGAATCAAGTTCAAATTGTTTATAAGAGCGTTTCGTTGAGACTTTAAATGTATTTCCTTTTTCATACACTTCCTGTACTGCTGTTAGTGCCGCTTCTTTAATCGCATCTAGATTCGTCTCGCATTTAACCGCAAGACTAAAACTCTGAATACCAAATACACTTTTGAGCTGTTCTGAAATCGGTTCAGGGTCTTCTCCGTTCAGCATAATCGTGATGCGATCTCTATCAGATGCAACCTTTAATGCTTCAAAATCCTTTAAGACGAACCGAATGTGCTTTCTTAGTTTTTCAATAAATTTCTTTCTATTCTTCCCTTTTGTTGAGATCTCACCAAAACGGACTAAAATATGATCATATTTCATGCTGTTATCTCATTCCTTTTAATTTTTTCACACTTTGTGCGATCGATGTGATGATTTGCGGCGTTAGCTCTGGTCCTTGTTCATACGTCAAGCTGATTCTCATACTGCTTTTGGCTACTTCCTCTGGTTTTCCCATTGCCAGCAGTACACGGCTTGGCTCTTTTTTCTTGGCTGAGCAGGCAGAGGTTGTAGAAACATATATGCCTTCTTTTTCAAGCATATGGAGGAGGACCTCAATTTGAATACCCGGTACTGAAAAATTCACAATGTGCGGCGCACTTTGCTCCCTCGGTGTATTCATCACAATACCTTCTATCTCTCCAAGCTGTTTTTGCAGCTGCGTTTTTAAGTTCAGCATCTCATTATGATACTTGTCAAGCTGTTCAAATGATTGTTTCATGGCTTTTGCTAAGCTGACAGCTCCAGCAGGGTTTTCAGTACCCGAACGAAGTCCTAATTCCTGCTCTCCCCCAGTAATGAAAGGGGCGAGAGTGACATCTTTCTTTAAAAAGAGTGCTCCTGTGCCTTTTAATCCATGAATTTTATGGCCTGACATCGTCAAAAGGTCTACATCCAGCTGTTTATTGAGTGCGACCTTGCACATTCCCTGCACCCCGTCGACATGAAAAAGTGCGTTTTCGGCATGCTCACGAATGATACCAGCAGCCTCTTCAATCGGCTGGATGGCACCGGTTTCGTTATTGACGTGCATCATGCTGACAAGCACTGTATCAGGGCGAAGCACTTCTTTTAAATGAGTCATATCTGCATGGCCATGCTCATTTACTTGAATATAGGTGATGTCAAAGCCAAATAACGCCTTCAGCTGTTCAAACGATTCAATAACAGAAGGATGCTCTATTTCTGTGGTCACAATATGCTTGCCCCGGTTCATTTTGGCAAGTGCTGCTCCTTTAATGGCGATGTTATTCGCTTCTGTTGCACCAGAAGTAAAAATAATCTCATATTGTTTCAAGCCCGTGTAGTGAAGCATTTGTTTTCTCGTTTCATTTAACAGCCGGCTTGCATCTATCCCGAGCTGATGAAGCGAAGATGGATTTCCAAAATAACGCTCACTCACTTGCTGATATACTTGTAAAACCTCAGGGTACGGTTTTGTGGTTGCACTATTATCAAGATACATCATTGCGAAACTCCTTATCCTCTTGCGTTTAACTAATATGATCCGAATTCCTTTTATTTCAATATAAAGCGGTATATTGACAACCTCATCAATTCACTATATCATGCATAGTGCCATTGTCATATTTTTTCCTAAATTAACAGAATATTTAAACATGGCGGAAAAATAAAATAATAGGGGGATAACCTTATGAAAAATAAGTTAAGTCAAACAGACACATTAGCCATCGGCTTAATGTTGTTTGCACTCTTTTTCGGCGCAGGCAATATGATATTCCCTCCTGTACTTGGACAGTACGCAGGTGAAAACGTATGGCTTGCGATCGGTGGATTTTTACTGACCGGAGTTGGGCTTCCACTCTTAGGTGTCATCGCCGTTGCCCTGACAGGAACTGGTGCAAAGGGGCTTGCTGACAAAGCTCATCCTACATTCGGTACCATTTTCACCGTCATTTTATATTTATCCATTGGGCCTTTCTTTGCGATCCCTCGTACTGGAACGGTTTCTTATGAAATTGGGCTGGCGCCGTTTCTGTCTGAAGCGCAGTCTGAATCATGGATTCCATTATTCTTGTTTTCGATTGCTTTTTTCGGCATTACCTATGCTCTTGCTTTAAATCCAACGAAGCTTGTTGACCGAATCGGTAAAATTTTAACACCAATTTTACTCGCTGTCATTGCTTTAATTGTGATCAAAGCGATCGCGACACCAATGGGTGGAATTGGGAGTCCACATCCAACTTATGAAGGAAGCCCGCTGTTTACCGGCTTTTTAGAAGGCTACAAAACGATGGATGCTCTTGCTTCAATCGTTTTCGGAATTGTCGTTGTCACGGCTGTGAAAGAGCGCGGTATGACAGAACGTAAATCGATTGCCGCAGCCTGTATTAAAGCTGGGCTTGTCGCAGCTGCTGGACTAGCTCTTGTGTACATATCACTCGCTTATGTCGGAGCATCAAGTCCTGAGGCAACAGGTATGGTCGGGGCAAATGAAGGTGGAAAACTCCTTTCGCTTTCGGCGAACTTTTTATTTGGTTCTGCTGGTAATATTGTGCTAGGGGCTGCGATTTTATTTGCCTGTTTGACCACAAGTATTGGCCTGGTTTCATCCTGCGGGGAATATTTTTCTTCACTATTTCCACGCTTTTCTTATCGCACTGTTGTTTTAGTTGTATCTTTATTCAGTACATTTGTGGCAAACCTTGGACTGGCACAAATTATTTCGCTCTCTGTTCCGGTTCTTGTTGCGATTTATCCGTTAGCCATCGTGATCATTCTCTTATCTTTTCTTGATCGCTGGATCAACGGAAGACGGATTATTTATATCGCTTCACTCATTTTTACAGGTATCTTTGCCGTCATCGACGGGTTAGTGGCAGCAAAGATTCCTCTTGGCGGTTTAAATGAAATTTTAGAAGCTACTGTTCCTTTATACAAACTTGGGATCGGCTGGGCTATCCCTGCCGTACTTGGAGCCATTATTGGTCTTCTTATTTCTTTGTTTACGAGCCCACCTAAACAGCCTGCTTAATCAAGCATCAAATCAAAAAACATCCCCTTCATAGGAGAAGGGGATGTTTTTTATTGTTCTTCATATACTAAAATAGAAAAATTCATGACTTTTGTATGAAAACACATGTTGACATCAGGCGTACATCCTTTATAATTAGTGAATGTTAATGAAGAACCGTTTTAGCAGCTAATTAACAGAATATTTCAACATAATATTGGAGGCTTTATATTCAATGAAGGCAACATTGTCGACGAAAGATACGATTATTATAGGTTTTATGTTATTTGCTTTATTCTTCGGCGCCGGAAATATGATTTATCCGCCAGAGCTTGGGCAATATGCCGGAACAAATGTCTGGAAAGCAATGGGCGGATTTTTATTAACAGGTGTCGGTTTACCTCTACTCGGGATTATTGCGATTGCTCTAACAGGGCGTGATGCAAAAGGACTTGCAGATAAGGCTCACCCAGTGTTTGGAACAGCATTCACCGTCATTTTATATTTATCCATTGGGCCGCTTTTCGCTATTCCGCGTACAGGAACAGTTTCGTATG
The DNA here is from genome assembly GCF_038627085.1 of Bacillus sp. FSL M7-0791. NCBI lineage: Bacteria > Bacillati > Bacillota > Bacilli > Caryophanales > Bacillaceae > Bacillus > Bacillus sp. FSL M7-0791. The sequence continues at coordinate 2,598,313 of NZ_CP152022.1, forward strand.
AGATTGGGGCATTACCATTTTTATCAAGTGTGCCAGCTTGGCTGTCCCTTCTTTTATTTACACTTGTCTTTTTCGGTATTACGTATTACCTTGCTTTAAATCCAACGAAAATCGTGGATCGTGTAGGGAAAATATTAACACCGATTAAATTTACGATCATTTTTATTATCATTGTCAAAGCCATTTTGACACCGATGGGCGTCATTGGTACACCAGATGTATCTTATAGCAACGGATCGTTTTTCAAAGGATTTTTAGAGGGCTATAAAACGATGGATGCTCTTGCTTCTATTGTATTTGGAATTGTTGTCATCAACGCGATTAAAGGACGCGGTGTGACAAGTAAAAAGGCACTGGCTTCTGCTTGTATCAAAGCGGGTTTGATTGCAGCTGCTGGATTAACCTTCGTTTACCTGTCACTTGCATATCTAGGTGCTTCTAGTACACATGCCATTGGATTCGTTGGAGATGGAAGCAAAATTTTAGCTCAGTCTTCTCAGTTCCTTTTCGGCAGTCTAGGAAATATTGTGTTAGGAGCTGCCATCACAGTCGCTTGTTTAACAACAAGTATCGGTCTTGTCACATCATGCGGAGAGTATTTCTCAAAGTTACTTCCTAAGCTTTCTTATAAAATGGTCGTGACACTTGTTACATTGTTTAGTTTCATTATTTCTAACTTTGGACTTGCTCATATTGTTGCTTTCTCTGTTCCAGTCTTAACAGCGATTTATCCGCTGGCGATTGTGATCATCGTTCTATCACTTGCTGATAAATGGCTTGGACATAGAAGACCTGTATATGTCCTCTCGTTAATTTTAACAGGGTGCGTGAGCTTATTTGACGGCTTAGCAGCAGCAAAGCTTCCAATCGGTCCAGTAAAAGACATTTTCCAAACAGTGCTGCCTTTTTATGACCTTGGCATTGGCTGGCTTGTCCCTGCGATACTTGGAGTCGCCATTGGGTTCGTGATCTCCCTTTTCACTTCTTCTGCTTCAGAAAAACGTCAGAAGCAAGCATCATAATACAAAAAAAGCTGAAGTCCTATCAATGGACTTCAGCTTTTTTATTGATGCTGATATTCTTTTTCGTGCTGAGCTAATAGCTTCTGAACGGCTCCAGGTGATGCTTTTTCCACAGCTGATGCTGCTACATCAAATGAACCGTTATAATCATACGCATAAAATCTTCGCTCTGCTTCTTTTAATTGTTCTGAAAGAATATGATTTTGGCTTCTAAAACGATTGCCATATTGAATGATTCGTTCAATTTGATCCACTTTTGTGAGCATTTCTTCCGTCTCATTCACAACATGTCTCACTGTGTCAGAGGCTTCTTTTAATTGCCCATTCACAGCTGGCATGTTGAGCGGCAAGTTCTCCAGCTGCTCGTGCACTTGCTGAATCATCTCCTGCGCTTTTTCAGCCTGCTCTTTCATGTCAGCAGGTACACCTGGAATATTGCTTTTTTGCAGCTGACGCACTGTATCTGTCAGCATCGTTTTGAGCTCAGCCAGTGTTTCTCTCGCTTGCAGCTCTTCTTTTCTTAATGATTGAAGATGATCCTTAAATGTATCATGCAATGCTTTTGCATCATCGATAAAGGTCTCAAGCTGATTGATTTCATTCATTAATAGGGAATATGCGACATGATCACGATCAAGCTTCTCGCGAATTTGTTTCATGAGCTTTTCAATTTCTTCTAAGCGTTTTTCGAACGCCTTCTGTTGATCAAGCTCTCCGGCTGTCAGTTTGTAGCTTTCTTTTACAAGAGCTGTTTCTGCCTTTGTTTGGGTGTGATCCTGCTCTAGCTTTTCAAACGCTTCCGTCAGCTCAGGCATTTTGCTTTTGATTTCCTGACCTGCTTCTACTTCCGCTTCCAGCTGATCATACAGCGTCTGAATGGCATCATCAATCATTTGGAGAATGCTTGATGCCTCATCCAGATTGAGTTCATCAATAAGCAGTTTTTCCGCACGGGTCAGCTGTTTGTTTAAATTCTCAAGCTCTTTAGTGATCTGGATGTGCTCGAGCTTGTAGCCTTTGTCTGTCATTTCTTTATATCCGTCTTTCAGCTTCGTCAGCTGGCCTGGTACGGTTTGTTTGCAGTCTGCAATGAGCTTCGGTACATCATTGATATACAGCTGAAGCTGATCGAGTCTGCGGTCTTGCTCAAGCAAAATCTTTCTTGCTTTCATATAGTTGCCGTTTTCTGTCTCTTCCTCGTACTGCTTGATTCCTTCCCAGGCTTCATCTAAGTCCTGCTCCATTTTGTCATAAAGGGTGCCGTATAAATGGCTGTACGCAAGCAGATTTTTTCGAACTGTTTGATATTGTTCTTTGACCTTTTCAATGTCCTTGCGATTTTGCTCCTCGCTTGTGACAAGGTCTGCAATCTCTTTTAAAATGTCTTCAATGTTCGAATCAGCAGCACTCAGCAAGTCCTCAATGTGCGTAAGAACCTGCTTGGCTTTGGAGAATCGATATTTATCAGAATACTCTTCTGCATCATATAATAGCTCCTCTACCTTTGGAAGATGGGCTGTGACGATATCGTCCCACTCTGCACGCCATCTTTCAAAAAATTGCTCTGTTTCTCCGGTCATTTTTAAATGTTTGATCTTTGAAATTTCTTCTACAATTGATCTGTTTAAAATTTCAATTTTCCATGCTTCCAATCGGTCAATCTCTTTATATATATTTTTTCGCAGGAAATAACCGACTGAAAACAAAGCAAGCAAAATGACAATTAAACCGATGATTAACTCCATAATGAGCCCCCTTGTTGTGATCTAAGTGATGTCAGGGTAAAAGTGTCCCGAGTAGACCTGAGAACCCTTTCGTGTCCGCTTTGCATTTGTTTTTTATAAGCAGGATCGTATGTTTTCCAATACCATCCATTCACGGTTTTATGTATGTTTTTTCAAGAAAGTATTTGTGCGCTTTCTATCATTTGATCACACGTATCAATGTGACCTGCTTTTATGTATGCGGAAGCTGTCGTTTTCATTGTTATTATGATACCATGTAACCAGCATTTTTGGTCATGATTTTTCATTATTTTCGCTGATAAACATCACGTTTTTCAAAATATCGACAAGAGGTGACGACATGCTGAAACAAGATGCACATCTACATACACCGTTTTGCCCGCACGGTTCGCTTGATTCTTTTCATTCTTATATTGAAAAAGCCATCAAAAAGGGATTTGATTCCATAACCTTTACCGAGCATGCCCCGCTGCCTCCATCGTTTCAAGATCCAACACCTGAGCAGGATAGTGCCATGAGGCTCCAAGACCTTGAAGCGTATATAACGAAACTGGCTCAGCTGAAACAAGAATACAAAGGACAATTAATAGTAAAAACTGGGCTTGAGGTTGACTTTATCAAAGAGTATGAAGAGGAAACAAGAACCTTTTTAGACTGCTACGGTCCAGAACTAGACGACGCCATTTTATCTGTTCACTTTCTTCCTGCTGGCGATGATTATATTTGCCTTGATTTTGACGAGCATGCCTTCCAGCAGCTAATAAGCATCTATGGCAGCATCGAACAGGTCTATCAAAGCTACTATGACCAAATTCATTCTTCTATTCTATCATCTTTAGGCCAATATAAGCCAAAGAGAATCGGTCATATCACCCTTGTCCAGAAATTCAAACAGATTTTTCCATATGAAATGTCACCTGAACTTTGTCAAAAGGTCACCCTTTGCCTTGAAGAAACGGCAAAAAAAGGCATGTCCTTAGATTTTAATACATCAGGTCTTCGTAAAACATATGCCAGAAGTATCTATTTAGATCAATGGATGATTGAGCTTGCAAAAAAGAAAAAAATTCCGCTCATATTCGGCTCTGATGCCCATCAAGCGGAAGATCTCGGATATGCGTATGATCAATTCGAGGACATCATGAGGTTCAGATGAGAATCTAGTGCCGGCTCTTTTGGTTCTAACAAATAATGAAGCGAGCGGCTCAGCTCCTTAAAGTACATTTGATAGAAATACGGCTCACTTGGGTTCAAATAAAGCACCTCTGTTAAATATTGCGGCTGTAAATATGGCATCATGAGAAGTGATTTTAGCTGAATCATAAAGGATGCGAGTGAAAGCTGCTCACAAATAACATGGGTGCTTTTTCCTTTTTCAATGATAAGCTGAAACAAATACTTTTCTTTTGTTAAATATGTCGACATGATTTCTCTGATGAGTGTCGAATCAATCGTCACCTCCCGATAAACGAAACGGGTTAATTGACGGTGCTTGTGCTGATAAGATAAAATATCAAAAACCACATGTAGTAAGCATTCTTTTGCATGACGAGTTTCCATGTGATGGAGATGTGATTCAATCATGTGAATGTAGCCTTCATAAAAATCGGATACGAGCTGCTCAAGCAGCCCTCCTTTTCCTTGAAAGTAATAAGAAATGTGGGCAACGTTGACGTTTGCTTCCTTCGCAATCTCACGGACAGAGGTTCCAGAAAATCCTTTTTGGTTAAAAAGTCTGATGGCAGCATCCATAATACGATCTTTTGTCTGCACGGTTGTTGATGTTTTCATCCGCTCACCCCTCTTCATGTGTACATACTTCAAGATGAAGGCGGAAGTTCCTTTTACATTTGCTCGACAAATCCCACATGCGAGACGCAAGTTATGTATTTTTAAGATAGAAAGTAGGAGATTTTCATGTTTCATGTCGAAAAACAGTCTGGCGATCCTTCAAAAGACTATCAATTGCTTGTCAAACAGGTAGAAGCCATTACAGATGGTGAACCTGATCTGATTGCCAACTTGGCAAATGCAGCTGCGCTACTCTATCACTCACTTCCTGAAGTCAATTGGGCAGGGTTTTATTTAGCAAAGGGCGGCGAGCTTGTGCTTGGACCATTTAACGGACTGCCTGCATGTGTGCGCATCCCTTCTGGAAAAGGTGTTTGCGGTACAGCTTTTGCGACAGGTGAAGTGCAGCGTATCGCTGATGTCCATGCATTCCCTGGACATATTGCCTGTGATGCCGCATCGCAATCTGAAATAGTCATTCCGCTCAAGGTCAATGGACAGATCATTGGGGTACTCGATATTGACAGCCCTGTGAAAGACCGCTTCAGTGAAGTAGATGAGACCTATCTTATTCAATTTACAGAAATTCTCCAACAGGCGTTATCCGTCTCTACGGATGCGTAATCATGCAGAAAAAGCAGGCACATTGTCTGCTTTTTTATGTTTCTTTATATAATGGAGAACGTCACCTCTGCCTCTAAATAGGTTGACTTCTCCTACCCAGCGTCATATAATAGAGTTTGTGTGAAATATGGCAGCCTTTTTGTTCGGCTTTTTTGTATCATTTTGTTCCTTCTATATTATGAAGGTGTATCTTGTAACTCCCTGCTGCTGGAGCGAGGATGCATGAAAACATAATGACGAAAAAGAGGAAGAACAGACGGTTTTTATTTTTCACAAATAAAAACAATAAGGAGGAGTCACATTATGGCTCGCTATACAGGTCCAAGTTGGAAGATTTCCCGCCGTTTAGGCATTTCATTAAGCGGAACAGGTAAGGAACTTGAAAAACGCCCTTACGCTCCAGGCCCACATGGTCCAGGACAACGCAAAAAACTATCTGAATACGGTTTACAATTACAAGAGAAGCAAAAGCTTCGTCACATGTACGGTGTCAACGAACGTCAATTCCGTACACTATATGACAAAGCTGCTAAACTTCCTGGTAAACAAGGTGAAAACTTCATGATCCTTCTTGAAACTCGCCTTGACAACCTAGTATACCGTCTTGGCCTTGCTCGTACTCGCCGCCAAGCTCGTCAGCTAGTAAACCATGGTCACATCCTTGTTGATGGAAGCCGTGTAGACATCCCATCTTTCTCTGTGAAACCAGGTCAAACGATTGCTCTTCGTGAGAAATCTCAAAACCTTGCAGTAGTGAAAGAATCAGTTGAAGTAAACAACTTCGTTCCTGAATACCTTTCTTTCGATGCTGAAAAGCTTGAAGGAACTTTCACTCGTCTTCCAGAGCGTTCTGAATTAGCGCCTGAAATCAGCGAACAACTAATCGTTGAGTTCTACTCTCGTTAATTTCATTACTTCTCTAAGAGAGAGCAAACAAACCCTAGATCCCTTGATTGTTCAAGGATTTCTAGGGTTTTTTGTATGTTCTTAATTATACATGAAATCATTTGAAGTCATCTTCCATTTTCAACACTTATTTTCCCCGGCTGCCTGCTCCATTCTTACTTCAATCAAAACTGTCTCTATTTTTATATACAAATATAGGAAACATTTCATTGAAGTGCCTTTTTTCTATTGGTACAATAATGATAGATGACGTATCAGTCATATTGTTCTCTATAGTACTTAGATGGAGGAGATCCATGTTTAGTATCATAATCATTCTATTCTTACTCTTAATCTTATCAGTGATTGCCTATTCTCTTTTAAGAAAAAAACAGATTATCGATGAGCCGCCCAATAGATTTGCTGCATGTCTGTTTATCTTTCTGCTATTTTTTTCTATCTGCTTTGTGATCGCGATTCCTAGTGTATTGCTATACATCACCGTTTTAGGTGTGAATTTTCTTTTTGGAGAAACCATCACGTATGATTCATTTTTTTCTTTAATCTCTTTCTCTTTGTTCGTGAGTGTTATCGTCGTTTTTTGGTCACCTGTCCTTCTATTCATAGGAAAAGGACTGGCTTATCTCCTTAAACTTCCTGTATGGCTCACTTATACTTTGGAATGGGTGAGTTCTTGGATCGTTTTACATCTCTCTATCAAGTATGTCCTTTACTTAAATTTAATGAATGTATCGATAGGGGATTCCGGCGTATTAATTTTATCATTCTTTGTCAGTTTTTTATTTATTGAGATTGATCTCTTTTACTCACGTAAGAAACAACGAAAACAATCGCTGGACACATATCATTAGCATGAAAAAAGCTCCTAGATTTCTTTCTAGGAGCTTCCAATCGTTCATTCTTGACTTGTCCATTTTGCGATGAGCTGCTCTGTTGTCATGACAGTCGCAAATTCATCATGCAAGGTTGCAAGTGAGAGCCGGTGGATCGTATCTGGGTCAAAATATGTACCGTTTTGATCTGTTAGTCCAAAGGCGGCTGTTGCATCTGAGATCAGATACGTATCAAAGCCAAGATTTCCGCTCATTCTTGTGGTTGTTGATACGCAGTGAGGTGTTGTTAATCCTGCAATTACGACCGTGTCAATCTGATTTGACCTTAGTTGTTCCTCCAAGCTTGTCCCTATAAAGCTGCTGTTGACTTTCTTTTGTATCACTGTTTCTTCCTCTAGCGGTTTAGCCATATCTTTGAAAAGGTGCCCTTCATTTGCTGGATGAAATACAGAGTCCGGATTGTCGGATGTATGCTGAATATGAATCACTTTCCAGCCCTTCTCTCTCCAAAACGTCAATAGCCGGCTAATATTCTCCTCTGCCTCTAGATTATTGCGTTCTCCCCATTTTTCATGCTCGAACGCTTTTTGTACATCTACAATGATGAAAGCCTTTTGATTCGTTTTCACAAACGTCCACCTCCGAAAATTCTCATTCACTACATGTAGTGTAAGGAATGGTGGACGTTTTGTACATGTTTTTTATTCGGCTATGTACGATGGTCTGTTTCTGTATCATCGTTTTGCCACCCTTTTCAATATCTCTAGCTGCCATATGCCAGTTGACATCAAAAAAGACAGCATATGCCGCTGTCTTTTCGTTTTTTTAATTCGTATTCTGTCCTCCGCCGTTCAGTCCTTCTTTAATATAGCCTTTCACTTGGCTTGAGGTTAATAGACCGATATGGCCAACGCCATGGATCAGAACGTTTCTTGCGCCAATTAAACGAGAGAGGCTGTTGACGACGATAAGATCAGCTGAGCTGTAGACAGATGTGTAAAGAATTTTTTGATTTGGATCTGTGCCTGGTAATGCTCTGCTTGAAACGAGTCCGTTTGCTCCACCAATTGTGACAACGTTTTCAATTTTATCGCCGCCATCTAGATTCTTAATATAGTATAATGTGTTCGCTCCGCCCATACTATGAGCCACAATATCTACTTTTTTGGCACCCGTTTTGTCTAACACATCTTTGACGAATCTGGATAGACGCGGACCATTGTTGCGGTTATTTCCTGTTTTGTCTATGAAATCGATAGCATATAATTGGTTTCGATCCCAGCCTTGTGTGGCCAAATAACTTTTAATAGAAAAAAAGTTATAAGAGGCACCGCCAATGCCGTGTACCATCACAACCGGATTATGCTCAGCCGCCTTCACCTCTTTCGGCTGGATAAAAGCCATTGAACCAATCACCAATGCAAGCGCAATGAGAATTTGCAAACTCCTTTTCTTAACAAACATCACTTTCATTCCCCCTTATTCATCTTATACGACTCTATTTTATACAAGAAAAATATGTCAGAAAAGTGAACAAGGTAATGTTTATGAGATGATTTTACAAAAATATAAATAATCAAAAAGCACCTTGGACTTTTTTAAATTAAAACAAAAAGACTACGAGACCTTCTTTCTTTCATATATAATATCAATAGACTAAGGAGGTTCTACTAGATGCTATTTACTCAAACACCTGCACCACCCTACTATGCCGCGATTTTCACATCAAAACGAACAAATGTCGAGCAAAAAGAATACGCTGCAGCTGCTCAAAAAATGGAAGAATTAGCGAAAGATCTAGATGGGTTTCTTGGAATAGAAAGTGTACGAGATGAACATGGTGTTGGAATCACTGTCTCTTACTGGGATTCATTAGAAGCCATCAAAGAATGGAAAGCACATACAGCACATCAGCGTGTTCAAAAAAAGGGGAAAAAAGATTGGTATGAATCCTACACAACCCGAATTTGTAAGGTAGAACATGCTTATACAAACAAAGATTCACTCCTTGAACAAGAAGCAGACGAATGAGCTACTTCTATATAAAAAAGAAAAACACCTCAATGTATACGAACATGTTGAGGTGCTTTTCCATGATGCTTACTGTTTCATAAAGATTTATTTATACGTCACGAGGAAGTATTTCTTTTTCCCTCTTCTTAAAACAGTAAATTGGTTTTCAATTCGGTCGTCAGCGGAAAGAACATAATCTTTATCTGTTTGTCTTTCTCCGTTGATGGAGACAGCACCATTTGTGATATCTTCACGTGCTTGACGCTTTGATGGAGACAGCTTTGATTCCACAAGGATATCGACTAGTGTTAATTCTTCTGTGCTGCTCTTCTCCATTGATGGAACATCCTTAAAGCCTACTTTCACTTCTTCAGCTGTAAGAGATTTGATCTCACCTTTAAATAGCGCATTTGAGATGTTAACAGCCTGTTCTAGTGATTCACGGCCATGTACAAGTGTTGTCACTTCCTCTGCTAGACGGCGCTGCGCTTCACGCTTTTCAGGTGCTGTTTGCACTTTTTCTTCGTACGATGCAATCTCTTCTTTTGATAAGAACGTAAAGTATTTTAAGTATTTCACGACATCACGGTCATCTGTGTTGATCCAGAATTGGTAGAACTCGTATGGAGACGTTTTTTCTTTATCTAACCAGATGGCGCCGCCTTCTGTTTTACCAAACTTTGTGCCGTCTGCTTTTGTGACAAGCGGCATCGTCAGACCAAATGCTTTTGCCCCTTCTGCTTCAGACTTACGGATCAGCTCAAGTCCAGATGTGATATTTCCCCACTGGTCACTTCCGCCGATTTGCAGCTTACAATTTTCATTTCTGTAAAGATTTAAGAAGTCTAAAGACTGAAGGATAACGTAGCTGAATTCTGTGTAAGAAATCCCTGTTTCGATACGTGAGCTCACGATATCTTTTGCCAGCATGAAGTTTACACCAAAGTTCTTTCCAACATCACGAAGGAACGTGATGACATTCATTTGGCTGATCCAGTCGTAGTTATTCACGATAACGGCTGGATTCTCCCCTGCTTCAAAATCAAGAAATTGAGACAGCTGTCCTTTGATTTTTTCTGACCACTGTTCGACGATTTCTGCTGGGTTGAGTGAACGTTCTGCTTTTTTGAAGCTAGGGTCGCCGATTAGTCCAGTTGCGCCGCCAACAAGAGCAATCGGATGATGACCTGCTTCTTGGAATCTGCGTAATGTTAAAATTGGCAATAGATGACCAATGTGTAAGCTGTCAGCTGTCGGATCAAAGCCGGAGTATAGTTTGATTTTTTCTTCTGCTAATAATTTTGTTAAACCTTCTTCATCTGTTTGCTGCTGAATTAATCCTCTGAACGATAGCTCTTCCATCAATTGACTCATTTCCAAATCTCCTTTTTTTACAATTCAACAAAAAAACGCCCCTTCGAATGAACGAAGGGACGATATATATCGCGGTACCACCCTGCTTAAAAGACAAAAAATCTCGTCTTTTCACTTACACTGATAACGGACAGATCCGTTCTTTCACTAATCAGGGCATGCTCCTTTTCGTAAAAGCGGTTCGTGAGGGTAATTCGAATATCTCTTTGTACTGACTCGCACCAGCCGTCAGCTCTCTTCAACAGGGAAAGATCATTCTACTGAATCTCAGTCAAAACCTTTTCATATTCAACTAATGTCATTTTTAACACACTTTTGATATCAAGTCAACTGATGAAAAAATTTAATCTTCCATTGTCGAAAGGTCGCCAGCAGGTAAATTCAGCTCCCACGCCTTTAGCACACGTCTCATAATTTTTCCGCTTCTCGTTTTCGGCAGTTTGTCTTTGAACTCAATTTCTCGCGGTGCCGCATGTGCTGCGAGTCCTTTTTTCACAAATGTACGAATCTCTTCTTTCAGCTCATCTGTCGGCTCATATCCGCTTCTAAGCGCTATAAATGCTTTAATAATTTCACCGCGGACCGGATCTGGCTTTCCAATGACACCAGCCTCCGCAATAGCTGGATGTTCGACCAGTTTACTTTCCACCTCAAATGGACCGACCCGCTCTCCTGACGTCATGATGACATCATCGACACGTCCCTGGAACCAAAAGTATCCGTCTTCGTCCATATAAGCTGAATCTCCTGAAACATACCAATCTCCCGGCATAAAGTAAGATTCATATTTTTCAGGATTGTTCCAGATCGTATGCATCATAGAAGGCCAGCCTTTTTTAATCGCAAGGTTGCCCATCCGGTATGGCGGAAGTTCATTTCCTGCATTATCAACAATCGCCGCTTCTACGCCTGGAATCGGTTTTCCCATCGAGCCTGGCTTGATGTCCATGCATGGATAATTACAAATCAGCTGTGCACCCGTTTCTGTCATCCACCAAGTGTCGTGAATTCTCTTGCCAAAAACAGCATCTCCCCAGCGGATGACTTCTGGATTAAGCGGCTCTCCCACACTTAAAACATGGCGGAGCGAGCTGAGGTCATATTTTTGAATGAGATCATCCCCTGCCCCCATGAGCATTCTAAAGGCGGTCGGGGCACTGTACCAAACAGTTACACCGAGTGATTCAATGGTTTCATACCACGTATCAGGATTAAACCGGCCGCCTAAAATCACATTCGTCGCCCCATTTAACCACGGTGAAAAAATACCGTACACTGTGCCTGTAACCCAGCCTGGATCAGCTGTACACCAGTAAACGTCATCCTCTTTCAAGTCAAGCACCCATTTACCAGTCTGGCCTTGCTGGACCATTGCACCATGGACATGAAGCACTCCTTTTGGCGTACCAGTAGATCCTGATGTGTAATGAAGCAGGAAGCCGTCTTTTTCATCCATCCATTCAATCTCAAGCTCCTTTGCTGCCTCCTCAAACGCCTTTTCATAGTGAATTGTCCGCACACCATCGACGTCTTCGTTTTCACCGCCGACAATGACGACAGATTCAAGCTTCGGAAGCTCTGCAAATGGAATTCGCTCAAGCAGATCAGGTGTTGTCACGATCACCTTTGCCTCGCTATTCTCTAAACGGTCTTTGACAGCACCTTCCATAAATGCCTCAAATAACGGGCCAACGATCGCTCCAATTTTAACTGCACCAAGCAGAAGAAAATAGAGCTCAGGTGATCTTGGCATAAAGATAAACACGCGATCCCCTTTTTCTACATGTGCCTTTTCTCTGAATAGATTTCCTGCTTTATTTGTGTTGATTTTCATATCCCTGAACGTATACTTTTCATCCCGCTGTGAATCTTTGTAGTGAAGCGCCACCTTGTTCTGACGAAACGAGTCCGCATGTCTGTCAATCGCTTCATAGGCTGCATTTATTTTTCCTGTTTCATACCAGGAGAAGTTTTTTCTAGCTTCCTCCCATGAAAAATCTTTGTATGCCTGCTCATAATCATTTAAATGATAATCCCCTTTTACTGATGGTAGCGTTTCCAATTTCATCAAACAGTCCCCCTTTGCATACGTTTACAATGACCATTATAGTATAGATGACTTTTTTTCTCAATTTTTAAAAAACTTCTGATGAAACCGTTTTAATTATTGCAAGATTTAAGATAGAATAGAGACGACTCACTAGAATTAGGGGCGGTGGATACGTGGAGCATCCTAAAACTTATTATTCAAAAACCATTGAGCGAGAAACAGGTTCCATCCTGATTGAAGGACCGGTACCTGCATCAGAGCTTGCGAACTATACGTTTCATGAAGGACTAACGGCATTTCGCACGCCTGAGGAACAGAAACAAGCACTTGTTGAAATAGCAGATCTTCCAGAAGGACGTATTATCATTGCAAGAGCGAATGAGCTCGTCGTAGGCTATGTCACGTATTTGTATCCTGATCCACTTGAGCGCTGGTCAGAGGGCAAAATGGATAATTTAATTGAGCTTGGCGCGATTGAGGTCGCTCCTCCATTTAGAGGATGCTCACTTGGCAAGCATTTGCTTGATGTGAGCATGATGGATGAGCAAATGGAGAATTACATCATCATTACAACTGAATATTACTGGCATTGGGATTTAAAGGGGACAAAGAAAAACGTTTGGGAGTACCGCAAAATGATGGAGAAAATGATGAACGCAGGCGGTCTTGTTTGGTTTGCAACAGACGAGCCAGAGATTAGCTCACATCCAGCCAATTGTTTAATGGCCAGAATTGGGAAACATGTGAGTCCTGATTCGATCGAGCGTTTCGATCGTCTTCGCTTCCATCAGCGCTTTATGTATTAACGTTCAATTCGTTTTTTTGGCAAAGGGGATTGGTAAACAATGATGATTGAACAAATTATGGAGCGTGATGTGATCACGCTGCGAAAAACCGATACGATTGAAGAGGCCATTCAAAAAATGAGTGCACACCACATCCGGCATATTCCGATCGTATCTGATCAAGGATCTGTCATTGGGATGGTGACTGATCGGGATATTAAAAATGCCAGTCCAAGTATTTTTGAAACAGAGAAAAGGAAGCTCTTTATTCAGCGGCCGGTAGAAGAGATCATGGTATTAGAGACGATCACGGCTCACCCGCTTGATTTCGTTGAGGAGATATCAAGTGTCTTTTTTGAGCACGGAATTGGCTGTCTTCCAGTGGTGAGACGCGGCAAGCTTGTAGGCATTATCACAAAAACAGATCTGCTTCGTACGTTTGTAAGACTGACAGGTGCAGATCAGCCTGGGTCGCACTTAGAGGTTGAAGTGGAGCAGATGACAGAAGGCCTCGCAGACATTACGGCCATTTTAAAGGAGCAGCATATTCAATTGCTGAGTGTGCTTGTGTACCCGCATGCCAATGAGGCATCTAAAGTGCTCGTCTTCCGCCTTCAAACCATTCATGCAGATCATGTGACGAAGCTGATTCGCGCAAAAGGCTATAAAGTGCTCTGGCCTATGGAGCAGACGATCAAATGAAGGAAGCGACCTTTGTTTTTTCACCATCTTTTCAAACGTACCAATTTAACCAAGATCATCCCTTCAATCAGCTTCGGGTCTACTTAACTTATGATCTTCTTCAAAAAATGAAGGCGTTAACAGAGGATGAAATCGTTGCACCGCGTATGGCTACTCTGGAGGAATTAAAGCTCGTCCATACAGCAGATTATATCCAGGCTGTGCAGCGGGCAAGTGAAGGAAAACTGTCTACAGCAGAGGGTGAACGCTACGGTCTTGGCACTGAGGATACACCGATGTTCGCAGGCATGCATGAGGCGGCATCTCTCCTTGTTGGCGGAACATTAACAGCGGTTGACCAAGTGATGCTCGGTCATTCGCAGCATGCCCTCAATCTTGGCGGCGGGCTTCACCACGGATTCAAAGGGCGTGCATCTGGCTTTTGTATTTATAATGACAGCTCTGTGGCGATTCAATATATTCAAAAGACATATGGCGCTAGAATTTTATATATTGATACGGATGCTCATCACGGCGATGGTGTCCAGTTCAGCTTCTATGACGACCCAGAGGTATGTACAGTCTCCATTCATGAAACGGGACGCTACTTGTTCCCTGGAACCGGACAAGTACAGGAAAGAGGCCACGATAAAGGCTATGGCTACGCGTATAATATTCCGCTAGATGCATTTACGGAAGATGAATCGTTTCTCGAAGCATACCGAACAGCAGTGACTGAAATTGCTGCTTTTTTTAAACCAGATGTGATTTTGACGCAAAACGGGGCAGATGCACATTACTATGATCCGTTAACTCATTTATCTGCCACCATGAAAATATATGAGGAAATTCCTAGACTTGCTCATGAGCTTGCGCATCAATATTGTGACGGCAAGTGGATCGCTGTTGGCGGAGGAGGATATGATATTTGGCGCGTCGTTCCAAGAGCGTGGAGCCGCATTTGGCTTGAGATGAAAGGCATTACACCGCCAGATGAGCTGCCTCAGGACTGGATTCAGGCATGGAATAAGCAATCGCCTGTTACCCTTCCACCTACATGGAAAGATCCTGACGATTTATATCCACCGATCCCAAGAAAAGCAGAAATCACAGAAAAAAATGCTCAAACAGTAGAAAAAGCACTCATGCCTGTTAGAAGAGAAAAGAAAAAGGCATAAGAAAAGCAGGCTTTCCCTCATAAGGTAAGCCTGCTTTTTTTGTTTTATTTTGTTGATTGTCTTTCTTCAATTCTGTGCGGAAGCTCAACAATTTGATCGTCCACTTGTTCTTTGTTCATCAGTTTTGTGAGCAGTCTCATGGCAACAGCACCAATATCATATGTCGGCTGAACAACTGTTGTCAGCTGAGGACGCACCATGAGAGAAAGTCTTGTATTATCAAAGCCAATCACTTCTAAATCTTCAGGAATGGAGACCCCTCTGTCTTGTGCTCCGTGAATGACACCTAGCGCCATTTCATCTGTAGCTGCGATAACAGCTGTCGGTTTGTCAGACTGCTCAAGCAGATGAGCAAGTGCTTCAATTCCAGAGTCATAAGAGTAATCGCCTTCAGCAACAAGTGCATCGTCAAACGCGATACCCGCTTCTTCAAGCGCACGCTTATAACCTGCAAGCTTTCTCACGGAATTAATTGGCTCTGACATTGGACCAGAAACAAACGCAATTCGTTTATGTCCTTTTTCAACTAACAGCTGAACGGAATCATAAATCGCCTGCTCATAGTTGATGTTAACAGATGGTGTTTGAGCCTGTTCTTCAACAGATGCTGCAAGCACAATCGGTACAGGAGAGCGCTTAAATTCTTCCACATGCACATCTGTGATATTTCCGCCCATAAAGACAATTCCGTCTACTTGTTTGCCCAGCATCGTATTTAACAAATGAAGCTCTTTATCCGTATTTTGATCTGAGTTACTTAAAATGATGTTGTATTTATACATCGTGGCGATATCTTCAATACCGCGTGCTAATTCTGAATAGAAGATACTAGAAATATCAGGGATGATGACCCCAACTGTCGTTGTTTTTTTACTTGCAAGGCCTCGTGCCACTGCATTTGGACGATAGCCAAGGCGATCAATCGCTTCAAGCACCTTTTTTCTTGTTGTTGGTTTTACGTTTGGATTACCATTTACTACGCGTGATACCGTTGCCATACTTACATTTGCTTCTCTTGCTACATCATATATTGTAACATTATTCACATAAATCACTCCTTCAAATACACTTCATATCTATAGCATTCACCAATTAGATAGAGACATGTCAGATACGAGGAAAATAATATCCTATTTGTCATTAAAACGATGAAAAGAGACACATAATTTTTCAATCTACATCAAAATGACATTCTTTTATGAAATTATACACGTTTTTTTGTCATATGAAAACGTTCCCTTTCTTTTTATAACTAAATTAAACAAACTTTAATCAGCTTGTTACCTGTAATTTGAATCATATTTCATAAAAAAGCATCGAGAACGCCAGCTATGACAATGATCTTAGCAGATTCTATCGAATTTTAAAAATGAAAACATTGTGAACAAGCACTTTTTGGGCTTGCAATGTGCTTTCTTCCTTTCATTCCCAAACCTCATGGTATTTTTTCCATAAAAAAACCGCCGGGCAGTCATCCGGCGGCTATTTCTATCTATGATTACGCGTGAATGTTGACAAGTGGTCTTAACGCATCTAACCATTTTTCGAATTGTGGAATGTCCATTTGCTGCGCTGAATCAGATAGAGCAACAGATGGATCTGGATGTACTTCTGCCATGACACCGTCTGCTCCAATCGCAAGAGCTGCTTTTGCTGTTGGAAGGAGAAGATCTCTACGTCCAGTTGAATGCGTCACATCAACGAAGACTGGTAAATGTGTCTCTTGTTTCAAAATTGGCACTGCCGAGATATCTAGTGTATTTCTTGTGGCTGTTTCGTATGTGCGGATACCGCGCTCGCAAAGGATGATTTGATCATTTCCTTGGGCGATGATGTATTCAGCTGCATTGATGAATTCTGAGATGGTCGCTGCAAGACCGCGTTTTAAAAGAACTGGTTTATTCACGGAACCGGCTTCTTTTAATAGCTCGAAGTTTTGCATGTTACGTGCCCCAATTTGGATGACATCGATATGCTCAATCGCTTCTTCAATATGAGCAGGATTGACAATTTCACTAATAACAGCAAGACCGTATTCATCCGCTACACGCTTTAGAATCTTTAGACCATCTACACCAAGTCCTTGGAAATCATATGGACTTGTGCGAGGTTTAAATGCGCCACCGCGAAGTAGTTTTAATCCCTGCTGTTTCGCTGCTGCCGCTACTTCTGCGACTTGCTCGTAGCTTTCAACGGCACATGGTCCAACGATGAAACGCTGCTTTCCATCACCGATCGCTTCCCCATTGATATTCACGATTGTGTTTTCTGGTTTTTTCTTACGAGAAACAAGAAGTGCTTTGCTGTGGTCATCTTCTTGAAGCTCTAGACCTGCTTTGAAAATCTCTTTGAAAATATGTTGAATCGTTGAATTTTCAAATGGCCCATCATTTTCTTCAAGAATTTGGTTCAGCATTGTGCGCTCTCTGACAGGATCATAACGGTTGACACCTTGCGCTTCTTTCGCTTTTCCAATTTCTTTGACAATGTTTCCTCTGTCATTGATCAGTTTTAAGATTTGAAGATTTAGTTCATCTGCTTGCTGCCTCAATTTTTCTAATTCATTGTTGCTCATTTTTGTCATCCTTTCCTCTGCCTGCTCTCGCTTTTTATTTTTTCATTCTTGCATGATAGGGTTTATTATAAACAAAGATTTCGGAATTGTCACGAAAATTTTCTTTATTACCCAAACGCTTTTAAGCGGTAAAGTATCGTATGTAAGATTATAGCATACTTTTTGTTCAAGTAAACCTTTTTTATAAAAAAAACGTCAGCCGCTGCTGACGTTTCTTTCTTTTACAGATTATGTTCAAGCGCTTCTTTTGTAATGCTTGAGTGAGAAGCATGCCATTTTACTTTTCCACCGCTAAAGATGAGTGCCTGCGGACTTTCATGCTTTACTCCAGACTTTTCCGTCACATAGGATGAAAGCTCTCTCGTGTTTTGAATTTGTAAGAAATACGCAGGTACATCTTCATGTGCAGACGCAAATGCTTCAAACTCTTGAAAAGCCGCTTGGCTGATCGGACATGTCAAACTGTGCTTAAAAAAGACAAAGGTCCCATCTTGATTCGTTAGTTGATCAAACTGTTCTTCTGTTTCAATGAGTTGTTTTGACATGATGTTCTCCTTCTTCACTTCTTAGCAGTGAGCGTTAGCCTTTAGTAGATTGTTCTACTTTTTCTTTGACATCTTTGATGCCGTCTTCAATTTCTGACTTTGCTTCTTGTGCTCGTACTTTTGCTTCATCTGCTACATCAGATGCTTCGCTTGCCAAATCCGCTGCCGCATCTTCTGCTTCACTTTTCACTTTATTAGCTTTTCCAGCTGCTCGCTCTTTTATGTCTTTCACTTTGTCTAAAATCTGGTTTGACTGCTCTGCTACAAGCTGAGACAATTCAGACGTTTTATCTTTCGCAATCGTCACATATTCAGTGCCTCTTTCTTTTGCATCTGTTGTGAGCCGGTCTGTTTTTTCTTTTAACGCATTCGCTTGGGTGTTCAAATCATCGCGAAGCTCTTTCCCTGACTTCGGTGCTAAAAATAATGCTGTTGTTGCACCAACAATTCCACCAATAAGTGTTCCGATCAAAAAGTCTTTGCTATTGATTCCGTCTTTGCTCATGATTATTCCTCCTATGCGAATATGGTTTATTTTTGGTGTTTACGCTGTTTCCATTTTTTATAAATTTCAAGTGCTGCGTTACTCCAGCTAACCACATCCGTCACTTTTTCTTGATTTCTTTCAACGGATGAAGAAACCGCACCAGCTGCCTGCTTTATGCTTGTATTAAATTGGTTGATCGAGCCACCAATTCCCTGCACCGCATCCACAACTGTATTGAGTTTTGCTGATTTGTCTTGAATATCTTCAGCAAGTTGATTCGTCTTATGTAGCAACTGTGCTGTCTCTGTGGTGATGCCTTGCATCTGACCTTCAAGACCTTCTAAAGTTGATGCAACATTCTTTAATGTCAGCTGTAAGGATTTTAATGTTTTGGACAAATAGATGACAAGAATGAGGAAAGCAATTGCGATCAGTGCAACGCTTAGATATAGAATAATAATCATCTGATACCTCCTTTGCTGCGGGCATATTCAATTCATTACCCTCTCGTTGTATCATTCAAACATCGCCTAGAATGACCGATTGAATAATAATTCTACACTTATTCGCTAATTCCTGTCCACAGCGAACGAAAAAAAGCGGCACATGTTGACACATTTAGCCCTTTTGTCACATTTTATTCAAAATAAAAAAGTGCCGTTCAACACGGCACTTTTCGTTTAAGCATTTATACAGCGACTTTTTCATAAGCACGCAAATATTTCTGAATGTCTCCTGCTCCCATAAAGATCAGAATCGCATCTTCGTGCGTTTTCAGCACAGATGTATCTTCTTCCTCAATTAATTGGGCCTGCGGGATTTTTTCTCGTAAATCTTCAATGCTCAGCTTCCCAATGTTTTCACGGGCTGAACCGAAAATATCACAAAGGTAGACATAGTCGGCTTTCTTTAGACTGTCAGCAAATTCACTTAAGAATTGCTGTGTACGTGTGAACGTATGCGGCTGGAAGACAGCCACAATATCACGGTCCGGATATTTTTGGCGGGCTGCTTCAATCGTGACTTCAATTTCAGTTGGATGATGTGCATAATCGTCAATTAAGACCTGCTCACCGACCACTTTTTCATTAAAGCGTCGTTTCACACCGCCAAATGTCGTTAATGCGCCCTTGATAAGCTCTACATCAATGGACTCATAGTGACATAATGCAATGACAGCTAACGAGTTGAGGACATTATGATTTCCGTAGGCAGGAATGTAGAAGGTATCATAAAACGTATTACGTACAAATACATCAAATGTGGTACCTTCCGTATTTTTCACAACATTGCGTGCTTGGAAATCATTTTCTTCGTTGAAACCGTAGTACACAACAGGTACCTTCGCTTGAATCTTTGGCAGATGCTCATCATCACCACAGGCAATAATGGCTTTTTTCACTTGAAGCGCCATGTTTTGAAATGCATCAAACACGTCATCAATATCCGAGAAATAATCAGGGTGATCAAAATCAATATTGGTCATGATCGCATAATCTGGATGATAGCTGAGGAAGTGTCTGCGGTATTCGCATGCTTCAAAGACAAAATACTCGCTGTTTTCTTTCCCCATTCCAGATCCATCACCGATTAAGTACGAAGTAGGTTTGGCTGCCTGCATGACGTGAGCAAGCAGTCCTGTTGTCGATGTTTTTCCATGAGCACCAGTAATCGCAACGTTTGTGAATGAATCCATGTATTCTCCAAGGAATTTATGGTAACGAATGACAGGAATCCCTTCAGATAGGGCACGTTCAATCTCAGGGTGTGTATCAGGGAATGCATTTCCTGCGATGACCGTCATCCCTGGCTGAATATTATCAGGGTCAAATGGTAGAATTTTAATATTTCGTTCTTCTAATGCTTTTTGTGTAAAGATATGTTTTTCGATATCCGATCCTTGGACAGTATACCCAGTATCATGAAGAATTTGGGCCAGTGGACTCATACCTGTCCCTTTTATTCCAACAAAATGATAAACAGTCATAATTGTACCTCCAACAAACGTCTATCTGACTTACAGTATATGACGCTCATTTCAATTTGCAACTTGTGATTTTTGCCTCTAGCTGATCACAGATCGCAGCTCCAAATAAAGATTTTTTTCCGATCTTCCTATTCTAATCAATATTAACTATGATTAGTATCCGACAACTTTCCCATTTCTAACACCTGTTTCCGCTTATTTTACATAAAAAAGCGTTCTGGCAGACATGCGAAAAGCGTCCAATTACAAAATTGCACCTATGTGCTATCATACCATGTTTACGAAAAAAATGAAGTGGTTTGTTTAGATCAACTGTTCTAAGTCACTCAGTGTCATGAGTACTTCTCTTGGCTTACTGCCTTTCGCACCAGATATCATGCCCTCGCGTTCCATCATGTCAATCAACCTGGCTGCACGATTGTAGCCAATTCTAAATCTTCGCTGCAAACTTGATGTACTAGCGCTATTCTGCTCGATGGCAAAACGGCAGGCATCCATAAACAATTCATCTTCGTCTGTAATCGCAGAGCCTTGCAGCATTAGTTCCTCCTGTTCAAAAAGGAACACGGGCTTGCGCTGCTTTCTCACATGTGCCACCACTTGATCAATCTCACGGTCTGATACAAAGTTCCCTTGCAGCCTTGTCGGCTTGCCGGAGCCATTTTCTAAGAAGAGCATGTCTCCTTTTCCGAGAAGCTTTTCTGCACCTGCCATGTCAATGATCGTTCTTGAATCCACCTGACTTGAAACAGAAAACGCAATTCTTGTTGGGATATTGGCTTTAATGAGACCTGTAATGACATCAACAGAAGGTCTTTGTGTCGCAATCAATAAGTGAATGCCGCATGCTCTTGCTTTCTGTGCAATTCGGCAGATGCTTTCTTCGACTTCATTTGGTGCGACCATCATTAAATCAGCCAGCTCATCAATCACCACGACGAGATAAGGCAGTTTTTCACCCATTTGTTTTTCTTTCACAAGCTCATTGAATCGTTTAATTTCTCTCACGCCAGAGTGTGCAAATAGTTCATAGCGTCTTTCCATTTCATCCACTACCCATTTCAGAGCAGCTGTTGCTGTCTTGGCATCGGTAATGACGGGACTCACAAGATGCGGAATGTGATTATACGGCGCTAATTCAACCATTTTAGGGTCAATTAAGAGCATTTTCACTTCATCTGGTGATGCTTTAAACATTAAGCTCACTAAAATCGTATTAATGCAGACACTTTTTCCTGAACCAGTGGCTCCAGCAATTAAGCCATGGGGCATTTTTTGCAGATCAACCACGACAGGCTGGCCTGAAATATCTAATCCGAGTGCCGCTGTTAAAGGAGATGGATTGTCTCTAAACGCACTGCTTCTGATCATTTCTCTTAAGAACACCATTTTACTGTGCAGGTTTGGCACTTCGATCCCGATTGTGTTCTTTCCTGGAATCGGGGCTTCAATTCGAATATCCTTTGCGGACAAACTAAGTTTAATATCATCTGACAGGTTCGTGATTTTGTTCACTTTGACACCTGGTTCTGGATGTACTTCAAACCTTGTCACAGAAGGTCCCTGTGTGACATGAACCACACTTGCTCTTACATTGAAATTTTTAAGTGTCGCATTAAGCAGCTCTGCCCGCTCTTTCACCCATGTCCCGTCCTCTTCTTTTTGAGCTGGCGGTACATCTAATAGGGCGAGACTTGGAAAAACATACCCTTGTGTATCGGCTGCTTTCTTTTGCCCTTGCACGCGCTGGTCGCTTTTTAACATCATGACATTAAACGGAACCGTAGAGGTTTGCCCGCTTGTGCGTTGTGGCTGCGGAGATGTCTGTTTTGGTTCTTCTTTCTTGACTTCCTGCGTTTGTTCTTGCTGCTCTGTCTGCTCTATAACCGTTTCTGCCGGTTCAGATGCAGTTTGTTCCTCTCTTACTTGTTCTACTGGCACCGCTTGATCTTCTTCAATTTCAGCTTCTTGGACCAGCTGTACTTCCTGCAGGTCATGTTTGACTGGCTCAGCTTCTTCAAATGCTGCCGCTGGCGCTTCTTCTTGGTCGTCTTCTATTGGATCAGCTTTTACTTCATCCACCGGTTCTGCTGAAATGTTTTCTGTTAACACTGCTTCTTCTGCTGGAATGTCTACTTCCATCTCAATCGCTGGCTTCGAAGGTTCCGGTGTTTCGAAGGTCAACATCTCTATTTCCTCAGTATGCTCTTCAAACTGATGGACAGACTCGTCCTTTATTTCTTCTTCATCACTGGAAACAGCCTGTTCCGGCTCAGACTCTACCGGCTGCTTCTGATAGACTTCGGCTTGCTGCTTATGTAAATCAGCTTCATGAGTATCTTCTGGCTCGTTTTCTTCTGGCTCGATGAAAGGCTCGTCAGTTAAACGTTCCATCGTCGATTGAACATGATCTTGATAAGCGAGTTCCTCTTGTAATGTATGCGGGGTTACTGCTGGCTCCTTATCTGCTCTCTCTTCTGCTGACGCTGAAACCATTTCCTCGATACGTTTTTCTTTCTGTATTGACGGGATGTTCATTTGCTGTCTGACATTCCGTTCACGCTCTGCCTCTTCTGATAACAGTGTGACACGCTGCGCCGTTTCTTCTGCTGCTTTCCTTTGAACTGAAGCTGTTTCTTCTTTTGCATCTGCCCGTTTTGGACGCATATCCTGATGATAGCCATAGATCGGTGATGGAATTTGCTCTGGCTTGAATGGCTTTTTATTCATATCAGGCTGAAGCGTTTGTTTAGGCTGATAGGTTGTTTGTCTGGTCTTTGACTGGCTTGGTTTGGCGCGTCTTCTCTCCGGCTTCACTCCATCGCGCTGAGGTTCATCTGGAACGAGCGGAAAGCGAAAGTTCCCTTTCGGATATTCATAATACACTTTCGTATCTTCGATTTTTTTATATTCTTTATGCGGTTCAAAAGCTGGCTGCTTTGGTGCAGCTAGATCTTCTTCAGGTCTTGCAGCTTTTTCTTCTTTCTTTTCTTCTCCTAAAAATACACTAAAAAATTTATCTAACCAACTCATCATTTATCACTCACTTTAACTCCCCTTACGTTTTCTTGGGCGATTTTTAGTATACCATTGCTTTTTCATGCAGAAAAGCGAGAAAAGTGCCGCTTTTTGCTGTTCATGCTGTCTGTAGATGAAAAAAAGTCACTAAGTACGTACTTAGTGACTTTTGGTATAACACATTCTTCGCTCCTATGTGCCCGTTTATGGGAGGTTACGCTTTAAAGGGTTCGCCAGCTTGATGGCTTCCATCTAAAACAAGAATCCCTTTTTCAGCAGGTGCGTCTGGAAGATCTAACTCTTTCGCTGAACAGATCATGCCGCTTGATGGAACGCCTCTAAGCTCAGCATCTTTGATGACCATACCGCTTGGCATCACTGCACCGACCTTCGCTACCACGACATATTGGCCTTGGTCAACGTTTGGTGCACCGCACACGATTTGTAAGGTTTCATCGCCCACATCAACTTGGCAAATGTTTAATTTATCTGCGTTCGGATGCTTTTCTTTTTCCTTCACATAGCCGACAACAAATTTTGGTGATAGATCCACAGTCAACGTTTCACTGACACCGTTGCGGTTTAAAATTTCATTGATATCTTGAACAATGGTTTCAGAAAGCGGGACAGATCCGTTTTCTTCAATTTTCATGTAAGTCGATGCATTGAAGATATTAAAGCCTGTTGTTTCTTTTGTTTCTTGATTGAAGATTCGTACAACATCTCCAAACGTTTCATGACCTACTTCTTCTCTCGTCACATCTTTCAATGAAATAAGGAGTGTGTCGCCTACACCTTCTGCATTATAAAAAACGTTCATTCTTCAAAATTCCCTTCTACTGCTGTTTTGGTCTGCTTTTTGCAAGTATAAAGATCGGTTCAAGCTTCCCCTCATCATATAAAAATGATAATGCGGTAATCGGAACCGTACCGCTGGCGAAGAAGCTCATCGACATCTGTCCTAAAATATCATAGCCTGAATCATTGCGAACATCAGCAATGATGAATACATCTTGATGGGGAACAGAAATCGCCATTTGTCCTTCTATTTTTTGCGCGTATTCTTGTAATAACGATTCATTTAAAAGTCTGCTGGCGTCATATCCGTCATTTGCACGGAAGAAATAAAACCGGTTGCCTGCCACTTCATCCATTTTCACTACAGTTTCTAGCGAACGGACGTTGAAGCTGGCGGTTTCTCTGATTCGCTCTTTTGTCCAGTTTTCCTTTTGAAGCATCTTTTCATCAATTAATCGGTAGGTGCTTCCAAGATCAAGTGCATAGTAGATTCTCGTTTCTGCTGTATGCTCATCAAACACGAGGGGAATTCCATCACTTGATGCCTCAGGAAAGGAAGTGGAACGAATGACTGGATAGATCTGCTTTTCTTTTCCTGAAATGTGCTGCGCTTCGCCTTTCATCGCACTCAGCGCTTCTTTCACATAATAAACGATCTCATCGATGGTTTCATCAGGCTTTACTTCCCACTTTGCAATAATTGGCGGGAGCTCTAGTGTGATGCCTTTGCCTGTTTGTTTATCTTCAATACGAAGCGTATCTTTTTCCCGGTCAAACTGGTGTGACCAGCTGTCGTTCGTCAGACGGCTTTTGAGTTCATTCGCAAGCTGTCTTGATGTCATTTTTGCCATCGTTTTAGACTCTCCTTTCGTTATTTAGAAAGAGAATCTGTTAAAAATGCTTCAATCTCTTCCTTTGTCTTACGATCTTTGCTGACAAAGCGGTTAATCTCTTGTCCGTTTTTAAAGACTAAAAAGCTTGGAATACCGTAAATTTCCCACTCTGCACAAGTGTCAATGAACTTGTCTCTATCAACATAGAAGTACTCAAATTCTGGGTAGTTTGCTTCAAGCTCTGGCAAGAATGGCTCAATAAATGTGCAGTCCGGGCACCAGTCAGCTGAAAATAGCAATACCGTTAAGTCTTCTTGAATCACTTTTTGTAATTCTTCGTTTGATTCAATTTTTTTCATGTTTCATTCCTCCAGTTTGTATGGTTAAATCTCCGAATTGTATATAGCCTTTCTTTCTCATCCATTCTGATACTACCAAACTAATCACTGCCGGGCCAACGATATGCAAGAGAGCTATCGCCAAAAATACAGATGGATGAAACCCCATGACGGTCAGGGTCATGAGCTGTCCAACAAGGCCGCTCGTTCCCATTCCCGCTCCTGCCGCATTATTGACCATCCCAAAGCCAATAATACCAATTGGCGCGAGAATGAGACCAGCAATCGTCGGCGGAATCAGGATGAGGGGATTTTTCACAATGTTCGAAAGCTGCAATTTTGACGTTCCAATGCCGACAGCCGCAAGACCGCCAAAGCGATTTTCTCTAAAGCCTGCAGCAGCAAAGCCAACCATTTGAGCACAGCAGCCAATCGTTGCAGCACCAGCAGCTGTTCCGCTTAAGTCAAGCATAAGCGCAAGTGCAGCACTTGAGATCGGAGAACTGAGGGCAAGTCCAACAATGGTCGCTACCAGCATGCCCATGATCAGCGGGCTTTGGTCTGTCCCCCACATGATGAGCCTGCCGAGCCCTGTCATCATGGCTTCAATCCCAGGTCCGATGAAAGCAGCGGTGAAAAAGCCAGTGATAATGGTGACAAGCGGCGTTAAAATAATATCAATTCTTGTCTCACCACTGACTAGCTTGCCGAGTTCCACACCAATTAATGCTGCGGCAAAGCTTCCAGCAGGCCCCCCAAGCTCTGCTCCAGCGGCACCTGAGACAACACTTGCAAAAATGATTAATGGAGAAGCATTTAAGCGATAAGCAACTGCTACGCCAATTGCCGGTCCCATCAGACCCATAGCAAGCGTACCCATTTTCACAATGAGAGAAAGTGATAACAGACCGCCTGCTGTTTTTAAAATCAGACCTACCACTAATGTAGCAAATAGACCTAAAGCCATATAAGAAAGTGCCTCAATGAAATACACCTTTGGCGAAAGGGAGATCCCCTTTCTTTTCAAATAAGTCATCAACGTCGTCTTCCTGCTTTCTCATAGGAAAGACGAAGAGGCTGTCCTTCCCATTATATGTAGTATTCTTACGATGAAAAATAGTCTCTACCATGAATATCATAATCATATTTTTTTTGCTTTATCAAGCACTTCTTGTGTAACATGAAAAGAAACAGGACAAACCTTTACTAAGTTTGTACAAAAGGAGGAGATCGTTATGCAATTAACTGTCTATTTAGCTGGAGAAATTCATAGCCAGTGGCGTGATGAAATCAAGGAGAAAAGCCAATCTTTGAAGCTGCCAGTGACATTTGTCGGTCCAATGGAGAATCATGACCGCTCAGATAATATCGGTGAGGATATTTTAGGTGAGCAGCCGAATGCCATTTTCAAAGATGATGCAGCTTCTGATTTGAACAATTTTCGTACTGAAATTTTATTAAACAAAGCAGATGTCGTCATTGCACGCTTTGGTGAGAAATATAAACAGTGGAACACAGCCATGGATGCATCTGCTGCGATTGCAAAAGGGAAACCTCTTATTTTAATCCGTCCAAAAGAGCTGCACCATCCGTTAAAGGAACTCTCAAACAAAGCAAATATCACTGTGGAAACCGTAAACCAAGCGATCAAGGCGTTATCTTATGTGTTTGAACAGCAATAATAAAGAAGGCTGCTCTCATTGAAGAGGCAGCCTTTCAGATAGTTGACAAAGGGCTAAAATGATGTTTATTTTAGCCCTTTGTCTTCTTTTCAGCGTGATAGAAAACCTTTGCAGTCTAGGAAGGACGAGTACCGGAGCGGAGCGAATTGTACATTCGTGAGCACCAGCACGCAGGACTGACAAAGAATGCGAGGGTTTGTCTACACGCTGAAGCTGCTCTCATTGAAGAAGCAGCCTTTTTCTATTCTATTTATACTTGTTGATAAATAGAATCCACTGTACTTTGATCACAATTTTTGACAAGGCGGACAATTAACTCTTTAGCCGCTGCGTAATCATCCACATGCAAAACAGAATGACTTGTATGAATGTAGCGTGCGCAAACCCCAATGACGGCAGAAGGCACACCTTGGTTTGAAATATGAACACGTCCAGCGTCCGTACCACCCGGTGATACGAAATATTGATATGGAATGTTGTTTGTCTCAGCAGTATCAAGCACAAAGTCTCTCATTCCGCGGTGCGTAATCATTGTCCGATCAAAAATACGCAGAAGTGCACCTTTTCCAAGCTGGCCGAACTGTGTTTTGTCACCTGTCACATCGTTTGCAGGACTCGCATCTAAAGCGAAGAAAAGATCTGGCTGAATCATATTCGCAGCTACCTCAGCTCCTCTAAGCCCTACTTCCTCTTGAACAGTTGCTCCTGAGTACAGCTGACATGAAAGTGTTTCGTCTTTTAATTCTTTTAATAATTCAATTGCAAGGCCGCAGCCATAGCGGTTATCCCAAGCCTTCGCTAAAATCTTTTTTGGATTCGCCATTGGTGTAAAAACCGTTGCAGGAACGATTTGCTGTCCTGGACGAACGCCAAGCTCTTTTGCCTCTTCTTCACTGTCTGCACCAATATCAATAAGCATATCTGACGGCTTCACAGGCTTGCTTTTTTGTTCTGGCGTCAGAAGGTGAGGAGGTGTACTAGAGACGACACCAGGAATTGGCCCGTGATCGGTATGGACGTCCACACGCTGCGCCAGCATGACTTGACTCCACCAGCCACCAAGTGTTTGAAAACGAATCATCCCGTTTTTCGTAATCGATGAGACCATGAATCCGACTTCATCCATATGACCCGCTACCATAATTTTCGGTGCGTTTTCCTGCCCCTTGCGTACACCAAACACTCCGCCAAGACGGTCTTGAATGAGTTCATCTGAATATTTCTCAAGTTCCTTTTTCATAAAAGCACGCACATGGTGCTCATTTCCTGGAGTTCCCTGTAATTCTGTTAAATTTCGGAAAAGCGACAATGTTTCTTCGTTCATTCTACAGTTTACCTCGTTTCTATGTAATGACCATATATATTCCTATAAAAATAACACTCACTTTATACTATAAGAATTCTTTCGGTTTTCCAAGTAACTCTCCAGAAATTTTGAATATGCTTTCAAGTATTCGGATTCCTTAACATCAATGGACAAGTTTTGTATAATGGAAAAAACAGCAATACGGAGGTGCAGCACGTTGAAGTTAAAACATGTTCTGATTGGTGCGAGTATTGGCGTAGCCGCTGCAATTGTTGCAAAGAAAGTATTTTTCCCTACGTATATCTCATCTGAAAAAGCATTAAAAATTGTGAAATCTGCTTTTAAACAGCGCGGCCCTATTGATGGCTCTTGGATTTATACTGTACCAGAACCGTATACCGTAAATGGTGAAACGATTGATGTGTACAAATCTGGCATCACCCGCTCTGCCTTTGGCGAGCTTGAACAGTATGAAGTGATGATTGATGCCAAAACTGGCATGATCGTGGATGTCATTGATTCTGTTGCTTGATCAAGAAAGCTTCGCAAAGACGTATCCTTGCGAAGCTTTTTTTATATGGCTTTGATTTTTTTGTACACAGGATGCCACATAGCGTCCTGCACAGCCTGAATAAGATCATCAGGCGTTTCTTCTGCTATTCCTTCATCAATTGCTGCCTGCGCCACACGGACGGCCACTGTCGCTGAAACGGTTCGAAGCTGATCGACACTTGGCAGCATCGCTGCACCCGGCTTCCCAACATTGACCATGCTTGCAATGGCTTCAGCACTCGCAACAAACATACTGTCTGTCATGAGGCGTGCTTTTGACACTATTGTGCCTAGACCAAGGCCTGGGAAGACAAGGGCATTATTCGCTTGTCCAATTTCATAAGTGACGCCGCCATATTCGACAGGATCAAATGGACTTCCTGTTGTCACAAGGGCACGTCCTTCAGTCCACTCGATCAGATCTTGCGGCTTTGCTTCTGAAAGAGGTGTCGGATTCGACATCGGTAAAATCGCAGGGCGCTCCACGTGTGACGCCATTTCTTTTACAATTTCCTCTGTAAAAGCGCCTCCGACAGTCGAGGTGCCAATTAAGATCGTTGGTTTCGCTTGCTTGACGACCTCTAATAGATCAATCGAATGCTTTGGACCATTACGGGCATAATCCTTTACTTCGTCAGAACGCCTTGCATATGGCTTTTGAAATGGCTGAATGTCAGGTGAATCATCTGTGAGCAGCCCCGTTTTATCAATACACCAGAAATGATCGTAGGACTCCTCTTCTTTGACTCCGTCTCTGACGATTGCATCACGGATTTGCTCGGCTATGCCAATACCTGCCGTACCCGCTCCAAAAATGACGATACGGTGATCTTTCAGCGGAACTTTCGAAGCTTTTGCACATGCCATAACTGCAGCAAGTGAAACGGCGCCAGTCCCTTGAATGTCATCGTTAAATGTACAAATACGGTCCTTATATTTTTCCAATATCGCACGGGCATTCTTTGTGCCAAAGTCTTCCCAGTGAAGGAGTGCATTTGGGAAAGTAGCACGGGCAAGCTCGACATATTGATCAATGAACTGATCATAGCGCTCTCCTCGAACACGGGAGTGCTGATTTCCAACATAAAGCGGATCATTCAAGAGACTTTCCTGGTTCGTGCCGGCATCAAGCACTACTGCCAGCACGCGGCTAGGATCAATGCCTGCTGCAGCTGTATAAACAGCAAGTTTCCCAACTGAAATGGCAATCCCGCCAACACCCCAGTCTCCAATGCCTAAAATACCTTCTGCATCAGTTGCAACGATTAAATCAATTGATTCATCGACACCATAAGAAGCAAAAATCTCTTCCATGCCTTCCAGATCATCAATCGATAAATAAAGCCCTCTCGGCTTTCGATACTCATGGCTATAACGCTGAATAGCCGTTCCTACAGTCGGCGTGTAGACAATCGGAAGCATTTCCGCCAAGTGCTCATTAAGTAATTTGTAAAAAAGCACTTCGTTTCTATCATGAAGTGATGTTAAATACACATTTTTCCCCAGTTCATCAGGCTGTGCCTTGAACTGCTCATATGCACGCTTTGCTTGATCCTCTAAGGTTAAGACCTTAGGCGGAAGAAATCCCTTTAACCCGAGCTCCTCACGCTCTTCCTTTGTAAATGCAACCCCTTTGTTTAAATAAGGGACTGACATGACTTCCATCCCTCTTAATGGTGTTTCGATCACATCACCATGTACACGATAAAATTGGTTCACCTGCACTCTTCCTTTCACAAGTTCATTTTGTCGTTATTTTGTGTGAAAGGCGAAAAAAACATACAGATGATCTTTTATCTTCCTATTTGTCTTTTGATTTCGTGTGTGATCTGCCCGTCTACGTCCCATTTTACAGCACGATAAATGGCATCATGATAAAACAAGTACCACGCATTTTTTTCTTCTGCAAATGCCTGCCACTTTTGCTTGGCTGGAATCGAAGTCATTGGGTAATCATCATAAGCCAAAACCCAAAGTGGATTTTTATGAGCATGTGTTGGCATGATATCAGCTAAATGAATCGCTGTTTCGCCCTCACTTGTGAGCGTTAAAATGCTATGACCATTGCTGTGTCCGCCTGTATGATGCAGCTCGATTCCTTCTGTCACTTCGATGCTTTCTTCAAATGTGACGACTTGATCTGCCACAGGCTCCCAGTTTTCTTTCCAATATGTATTTCTTGAGCGAATGTTTGGCGCTCTCATTTCATCCCATTCGATTTTCGATGTGATGATTTTTGCGTGCTGAAAAACAGACACGAGCATATCGCCTTCACGTCTTGTTAATCCGCTGGCATGATCAAAGTGCAGATGTGTCATTAATACGTAATCAATATCTGATGGGCGCAGACCAAGGGCTGCTAGAGATTCTTCCAATTTGGTTTCCTCTGTCACGCCGTAATTGCGTTTTTGTTTATCTGTCAGCTTCCCTGATCCGATACCGGAATCCACTAACAGATGAAGACCCTTCCACCGAATGAGAATTGGATCACATCGTAATTCAATTTGATTGCGGTCATTTACCGGGTATTTTTTTGACCATAATGGCTTTGGCACGACACCGAACATCGCTCCGCCGTCCATGTGCGTATCTCCCCCGTTTAACCAAAACAGTTCCATTTCACCTATTTTCATTGTCTCCATTGCTGTCATCCCTCCTTTTTCTATCGTAGCAAATACAGCCAAAAATCGCATGCACCAATCTTTTCATAAAAAAAGCTGACTGCCATTTTTCTTTGCAGCCAGCTTGATATCACTTGTTATTCTGGGAATTTGACTTCTGAACGATAGATCGGTTGTCCCATAGACGAGAATTTCTCTTCATATTCAGTCATCACGTTTCCTTCTAAGCCGTCCTCATGTAAATCTAGGCTGACATACGTTAAAAGAAGGCCATATGCAGAAAAACTTTTTAAGGAATATTCAAATAACCCGCGGTTATCTGTTTTGAAATGTAACTCACCGCCTGGACGGAGAATATGTTCATATCGCTCTAAAAAGGTTTTAAACGTCAATCTGCGCTTTTCGTGTCTTGCTTTTGGCCACGGATCAGAGAAATTCAAATACACCCGGTCAATCTCATTTTCCGCAAACACATCTGTCAGCGTCTCAGCATTGATGTTCAAAAGCTTTACATTTTCAACATCTGTCTCTTTGATTTTATCTACTGCCGTCACAATAACACTTTTAAATAATTCAATGCCAATATAGTTGATATCAGGATGAAGCTTGCCCATTCCAGCAATAAAGCTCCCTTTTCCTGTCCCAACTTCGATATGGATTGGATGATCATTTCCAAATAGCTCATGCCATTTCCCTTTATATTGCTCGGGACTTGCTAAAGCAATATGAGCATTCTCAGCTAAGTAATCATCTGCCCATGGTTTATGTCGCATTCTCAATTTGATACACCTCTATTTTCTTTACATTTTATCAAGATACCATGAAACATAAAGACCCGCAAGACAGCATCTTCTATGTCCATATAAAAAGACCAGCCCTTCGCTTGAGCTGGTCTGCCGCATGTATAAATTGGACGCTGAATGCACAGTTTAACCTCATAAATGACACGCAGGAAAGGAGCATTCGTATGGGTTTAAACCGTCAACATCAGCTTCAATTAATCAAAGATATATTAACCGATCACCAGCTGGATTGCTGCGGGACTGTTGCAGAGTATGAACAGGTGGGACGCGTGATTCAATTAATGCTGGCAAAAGAAGATCTGGATGCCGACATTCGTCAGCTATTAACAGATATTTATGATTACAGCCAAAAGGGCACCTCTGTCAGTTCAATTGATGCACATATTGAGGAGCATCAATCACATCTGTCTGAGTGGGTCGAGAACATTCCACTGTCTTAATGGATATTTAATCGTTTTAAGAGTGCATTTAGCTCCGCTTGCACTTCTTTTTGCGCCTTTTCATTCCCTTTTCGTTTATGCCAAACGACAAACGATACGGTTTCAGCGAGCACGTACCACGCCATGCGCTTTCGCAAATTGTCCGTCAGCGGGGCGCCGTACATAGAGAGCCAGCTTTCCCAGTTCTCTTCCTCAACATAATGGTATAAAAGCGGTCCAAGATCAATCGCTGGGTCTGCAATCATCGCCCCATCCCAATCGATCAAATAGAGCTGATTTTCATCTGTCAGCAGCCAATTATTATGATTGAGATCGCAATGACAGACGACCTTGTCCTCAAAATGGACAGCCTCCACATGCTTCTCTAAATACTGGATGGCACGCGAAATGTCTTGTGAATCAATTTGCTCGTTTAATATGGACTGTTTCAGATGCATCAGAATGGATTCTGGGTCTAGAGAGTGCTTCTCTAATCGTTTCAGCATATCGAGCAATTCTTTTGATGTATGAATTTTTCTTAGCTGCTCTGCTACAGGACGATCATTCATGTCCTTTGGCTTCAGCTCTCTGCCGCTCAGCCAGTGCTGTGCAGTAATCACATCTCCATTTTCCATCCGTTTTGTCCAGACAAGCTTCGGCACAATGCCTTCAGCTGACAAAACCGCAAGAAACGGTGACGTATTGCGTTTTAAAAATAGCTTTTGGTCATTGTGTGTTGCGAAGTACGCATCTCCCGTAGCGCCTCCAGCCGGAGAGATGTGCCATTCGCTACCTAATATTTGTCCCAACCAGTTCATATCAATTTTCAACCCATCATTTCTTAAAATATTTTAAATCTTGCTTTTTTAGTCGACAAAATTCAGCCGATTGAGGATCAATTGGCTGTTTCTTTTTTTATTTATATGATCATAAAAACAAAAAGGACAGCTATTGAGAATGAGATGCTAAACAATAGCCGTCCTATAGATTTTATCGTTACCTTCTTATACTCGTCAAGCAAAACTAAAAAATCAGGACAAGAACCTTACGAAAAAGAAGGCTTTTTTCACGGTTCTTTGACTTCGGATATACCGCAAGTTATTTAAGCACGTAATTTTAAGGATCGTTCACTTGCCTTCACAAAGACAGGCGTTGCGCCGATCACTTCTCCATCTGCGTGAAATAAGATTTTTTCATCTGCTTCTAAGTACGCTTCCTCATGCTGAAACAGGGTAACCCCCTTTATTCCAAGGTGCTTTCGGAACACCATCGCACTTAGAAACAAAAGGACTTTGAATGGATTCAAATCTGTGACAACCATCGTTTGAAAACCTGGCTGCCTCGCACTCACTTCCGGTGCCGCTTCCAGCCCTCCCCCGTAATACGGGTGATTGCAGACGATCACAAACCACACTTGGCGAAAGACTTTCTTCTCATTTTCAATAAATAACGCAAGATCAAACGGCTTAAACGACCATAAAGAATGGATAAATGACATCGGGTAGATGATAAAGCCAAGCCCCAGCCGTTTCAGCCACTTTTCCCCTCTAAAATGCACCGTTTTTCTCAGTACATGTGCGTCAAACCCCGCACCGATGTGATTGAGAAAGAGAACAGATTGCGGACTTTCGGCATGATCTTGAAAGGAGCCGAGAGAAAATGTTTTGGTGAGCATTCTCTTTTGCTTTCTCACTTCTTTTAGGACATCATGACGATGGATACCGAGACCCTTCGCAGCATCATTCCAATGACCAGCAGGGACAAAACTAAGCTGCACATGATCGATTTCCTTTAAGCCATTCAGTACTTCATGAATGGTGCCGTCACCGCCAATAACAATCAATCGCTTCAGCCTGTCATCCTGCATGGCACTGATTTGTCTTGCCAAAACTTCTGCATGGCCTTCATGCTGGGTGAGAAATGATCGATAAGAGATCTCCACCTTTTGTAATTCTTTCTCTATGCTCCTCCATGTGCGGAGTCCTTTTCCATGTCCTGCTTCTGGATTAACGATAAAGTACCATTCATTCATATATTAGCTCCACTCAGGTCTCATTTTTCGTGACCTTCCATCATGCCTTTAATCGAGCCATTCCTGTCTTCTTTTGCTGTCTGATTCACCATAAGCAAGCAATGCCTTTGTCGCCTTAAATTGCTGATGCTTTGTCGGCGCCGAATTTTTCCGCTGCTTTTCAAACCACTCTTCTGCCTTCTTCTTATCGATAACCTCCATCCCATATGGAACTTCAGGTAAATCAATATAAGAGGTTCGGCTGATGAGGATTTTTTTCACAGGAAGGTCTACACCACTTTGCTGTAAAATCTTTGACACGACGGTGCCAGAACGCAAAAGGCTTGCACAAGGATTCAAGACGGACTGAACAGCTTTCCCAGTCGCCCGTTTTTCCCAAAAACGTTCCTTTGTTCCAATATAGACGCTGTCTGGCTCGGCCTCTAAGAAGGATAAACAGATCACTTCGAGCGGCGTGATGAGTATCGGACATAATTCCATCTCAGCTTTTTGAATGAGCAGCACCGGCTTGTACATCACAAAATAAGAATCCGGAAGCTGCCTTGCAAGCATCCGCAGCTTTTCATCATACCGAATATGATGGGAAACGGTTGAAATATGTGAAATCGTCGAACTCGCCCATTTTAATTGCACTTCAAAGAGATGATCCTTAAAAAAGTGAATCAGCTTCGTTTCATCGGTAGGAACGTTTCTGAAAACCCCTTGCTCTATATCTGTCGGCTCGTTAAAAAGACTCAGGTCCCGTTCCTTTTTCATATCGGCTTCTTTTTGCTTTCTCTTTAAGGAGAATTTGTTTCTCTTTTCTTCCTCTTGTTCAGGCGCTTGTTGAGGAATTTGGTCAACTGGTTGCTGCGCCTCCTCTTTTGAAGCCTTTTTTAACTCGTCCCATCTTTGTTTTTTCAACCGATTGAATTGATTGATATAGTGATGCGGGTCTTGTTCATATCGTGATATATAATCTTGAATTTTGATAATTTGCGCCATCTGCTGCTCACTCCAACTTCTAGGATCATTTATGTAGTGTAAATTGTTTGATTGCGTGATAACGAGGGGTTTCCTTCGGACGTATTTCAAATAAAGTGATACGAGAAACCTCCATCACATATGGCTCTTTGCGTAAAGGTGCTTGCTTTTCATAAGGGTCATCCGCATTCCATTTGCGCGCAATCGTCATATGCGGATGAAACGGTCTCTTTTCAACAGGGTGTCCTGCTGACAAGACGGCTTCCTTTACCTTTTCTCTTACATGCATGAGCGGCTCACTTTCATGAGGCTTTGCAAAAAAGACTCTTGGGCGTTCCTTCGCACCAAACTGCCCTACCTCATTCAGCTCTAGTGGAAATGCAGACGCTTCATTTGAAAGGATGTCAAGCAGCTGGATGATCTTTTTTAAACGTTCTTCTGGAATGGCGCCTAAAAAGACAAGGGTCACATGATAATCATGTGGTGCTGTCCATTTTTGAAAGAACAGTCCGCTCCTTTGATCAATGTCTTGTTTGATTTGATGCGCAAGTTGTTCAGGGATGTGAATCCCTATAAAATAATGACGGTTTTCTGACACAATATCACCTGTCCTTTTTTAACAAACTTTACGAATCCCCATTGATGATAGTATAACTAAAGAAATGCGGAATGAGAAGAAAGGGTGTCATCTGATGAAAGTTGCACAAAATATAGCTGAGCTGATTGGCGATACACCGCTTGTCAAATTACAGCGGCTCCAGCCAGAAAATGCGGCGGCTGTTTACTTAAAACTGGAATCATTTAATCCCAGCGGAAGTGTAAAAGACCGCGCGGCTTACAATATGATCGTCGAAGCAGAAAAACAAGGGAAACTCACAAAAGGAGCAACCATTATTGAGCCTACGAGCGGGAATACAGGGATTGGTTTAGCCATGAATGCCGCCGCAAGAGGCTACAAAGCCATCCTTGTCATGCCTGATACGATGACAAAGGAAAGAATCAATATTTTGAAGGCATACGGGGCGCAGGTCGTCTTAACCCCAGGAGAAGAAAAAATGCCAGGC
The DNA here is from genome assembly GCF_038627085.1 of Bacillus sp. FSL M7-0791. Taxonomy (NCBI): domain Bacteria; kingdom Bacillati; phylum Bacillota; class Bacilli; order Caryophanales; family Bacillaceae; genus Bacillus; species Bacillus sp. FSL M7-0791. The sequence continues at coordinate 2,635,338 of NZ_CP152022.1, forward strand.
TGCATCCGCAAGGCTGAGGAACTGGCTGCTCAAATTCCTCATAGCTTTATTCCCATGCAGTTTGACAATAGAGCGAACCCAGATGCACATAGAGGAACAACAGCAGTCGAAATTATGGAAGCTGTGAAACAACTTGGACAGCCACTTGGAGCCTTTGTCGCAACAGCTGGAACTGGTGGTACTATTACAGGAACTGGAGAGGAATTAAAAAAGGCATTCCCTCATTTAACCATCCGTGTGGCAGAGCCTAAGGGTTCCCCTGTCTTATCTGGCGGGAAACCTGGGAAGCATAAACTTGTTGGCACAAGCCCAGGATTTATCCCCCATATTTTAAACGAGCACGTCTATGATGACATCGTGCAAGTAAGTGACGAAGATGCTTATCACATCACACGGCAGCTCGCTAAGCTTGAAGGAATTTTAGTAGGCCCATCCTCTGGGGCGGCTTGCTATGCAGCCATTGAAACAGCCAAACAATTGCCGGCAGATCAAATTGTGATCTGTATGACAGCAGATACGGGCGAACGATACTTATCAAGTGATGTTTTTCAAGATTAAAAAAGGAACAGGGCGATGAATCCCTGTTCCTTTTTCTTCATTTCACGGTTAAGATGTTTTGACAGATTTCACTTCAGCCTGTTCCCCTCTGATAAGTAAAGCCTGTTCATCAGTAAGCGGGCATAAATCAAGCGTCTGCTGATACTTCTCTGTGATTTGCTGCGCAGCCTCGCCTAAATAGGCATTGTGCATATGCGGTACAGGATAGCAGCTTATTTCATTGACACCTTGAAATGATGAAAGCTCCGTCGCTTTTTTTTGATCATCCATCAGGGAGATATATTCAATGCTTGGCGCCATGATGATACTCCCCGCAGACTCTCCGATGTACAGCTTGCCGTTGTTGATTTCTTCTTTCAACATGTCATCGAGACGATGCTTTCTTAACTCCTGCAATAAATAAAAAGTGTTGCCTCCTGAAACGTAGATCACATCATTTTGTTTGATCATCTGTGCGATCTCTTCAGCAGACTGTTCATCTATCTGTACAGTCTCAAGCTGCATCCCTAATTCCTGAAAGGCTTCCTTCGCTGCCTCCACATAGTGCGTGACTTCTTCTACAGCACTTGCCGTTGGAAAGAAAGTCACGCGCTTCCCTTTTAAAGATTCACCGGCAAAGTCAGATAAGAGAGAATAGCTGTCTTTGAATGAAGAGCATAAGAACATCTTTTTCACTGTAAATCCCCTCTTCTCTTTTCCAATTTCTATTTTGCTAATTCATACATGGCTTGTGCATAAAGAGCTGTTGCTCTCAGTAAGTCATCAATTTCAATATATTCATCCTTTTGATGGGCGCAGTCTGGTCTGCCAGGAAATAAAGGTCCGAAGGCAACGCCTGCTTCTAAAGATCTCGCATACGTTCCTCCCCCAATGGCAATAAGAGTTGCGGGATCTCCCGTTTGTTCCTCATATACCCGCTGCAAGGTTTTCACAAGCGGATGATCTTTTGAGACGTGATGAGGAGGACTGTCTTCGAATTTTAGAAGAGCCGCCCCTTTGATGCTTTCAATTCCTTTTTTGACGTCCTTGCCGTCTGCTGTCACTGGATAGCGGACATTTAACCCTACCTTTGCTTCCTCATTCTGTTTATAGCGGATTGTCCCAACATTCAACGTCAAATCTCCACTAATCTCATCTTTGCAAGCAATCCCCAGCTTTTGTCCTCTTGTATCCTGATCAAATAAAGCGTTGATTTGGGAAGTAAAGGCAAGTCCCTGCTCATCTAATTCGTGTCCGCATAAGAAATTCGCCATATGAATGCCCGCATTTGTCCCATGCGCCGGCTCCATGGCATGAACAGATACCCCTTTTAATGTAAAATGCAGTCCATCCGCTGCGCTTTTTACCTCACCAGATAATTGATGATCAGCAAGATAGGCTTTGAAAGCTGTTTTTATTAATTCAGCATCGTGTTCCTGTGCAGCAGTCACAGTAGCAGCTGCCTCATCTGGCACCATATTGAGCCTCATACCCGATGTAAATTGCTTCAGCGTATAGCGCTGATGATTCGCTGTTTGTTGATATGTAAATGACAGGGTGGCATCAATAATCCCTTTTTCCGCATGAATAATTGGAAAATCGGCGTCTGGTGCAAATCCGATTTGCGGCATCGCCTCATGCTTGAAATAATGATCCACACAGCGCCAATCGCTTTCTTCATCTGTTCCAATGATCATTCGAATTTTTTTCGACAGCTGCAGGCCAGTATCTTTTAAGATTTTCAGCGCATAAAATGCCGCCATGGTTGGGCCTTTGTCATCAATAGCCCCGCGTGCAAAGATTTTATTTTCTCTGATGTCAGCTGAAAATGGCGGGGTTGTCCAGCCGTCGCCAGCAGGAACCACGTCCACATGACACAGCACACCTACAATGTCTTCGCCTTCCCCGTATTCAATATGACCTGCATAGCCGTCGACATTCTTGACTGTGAAGCCTTCGTCTTCCCCTTTTTTCAGCATATACTGCAGGGCATCATCGACTTTTTCACCAAATGGCTTTCCTTCTTTACCGCCTTCTTCATCAAGGACACTTTCAATTTGTAAAAAAGATTGTGTGTCCTGAATCAAGTCGTCTTTTTTTCGTATTACTTCAGCTTCCCAATTCATTTTTCCATTCCTCCTTGAAAAAAGGTTGCAATCCACCCTTAAAACGAATATTATATTAATTGTTTTGTAATAATGTTCGTAAATGGAGGATTTTATGTTTCAGTTAAAAGAAAATCAAACCAACATAAAGAGAGAAATAATCGCTGGTATGACGACATTCTTTACTATGGTCTATATTGTTGCCGTCAACCCGGGAATTCTTTCAAAAGCAGGTATTCCTTTTGACCAAGTCTTTACTGCAACAATCATCGCTGCTGTTGTCGGTACGCTCTGGATGGCACTATTTGCAAATTATCCGATTGCCATTGCACCAGGCATGGGGCTGAATGTCTATTTCACCTTTACCGTTGTCGGCGGTGGCGGCATCAGCTATCAAACAGCGTTTAGTGCGGTATTTGTTGCTGGTCTACTCTTTATTATTTTATCGTTAACATCCCTTAGAAAACAACTGATTCAAGCCATTCCAGATAATTTAAAGTACGGTATTACAGCAGGAATCGGGCTTTTCATTGCATTTATCGGCCTCCGTCAGTCTGGAATCATCGCTGCTGATCCAGAAAACCTTGTGAAGCTTGGCAATTTAAGCTCGCCAGTTGTCATTTTAACGCTTGTCGGCTTAATGATTTCGGTTATTTTAATGGTTCTGCAAATAAATGGTGCACTGTTTATCGGCATGTTAGCGACCACATTGATTGCGCTCGCAACCGGCCAGCTTCATTTCCCTAAAACACTGATGGACATCCCTGCACTGCCTGAAGGCATGCTGATTACAAATCCAATCGCTGCCTTTGGTGACGTGTTCTCTCATCATTTGTATGCTGTCGTATTCTCCTTCTTACTGGTGACGATTTTTGATACAACAGGCACTATGATCGGCGTTGCCGAACAAGCAGGATTAATGAAAAATGGCCAGCTGCCAAAAGTGCGCAGAGCCCTGCTCGCTGACTCGGCTGCAACAACGGTTGGTTCTATGTTTGGTACAAGCCCAACCACTGCTTATATTGAATCATCATCAGGAGTAGCTGCTGGCGGAAGAACTGGGCTGACGTCTTTAACGGTCGCTGCACTGTTTATTGTGGCACTATTTTTTGGCCCGCTCGTTCAAGCTATTTCCTCTTTACCATCGATCACATCACCTGTTTTAATCATTGTTGGCTGCTTGATGATGAACTCGGTGTCACGTATTCGCTGGAACGAACTAGACGAGGCATTCCCTGCTTTCCTTGTTATTCTTTCGATGCCGCTGACTTCTAGTATCTCTACAGGAATTTCACTTGGATTTATTTCCTATCCGCTTGTGAAATTGGCGAAAGGGAAATGGAGAGAAGTACATGTGCTTGTTCTAATCTTTGCGGTCTTATTTTTCATTCAGCTCTTTTTCTTAGAAGGATAACAGAAACAAAAAAAGGCACATCCTCACATGGAATGTGCCTTTTTGCCTTCACTGAATTTTTTATTTTGTAAATTTTCTGTGTTTATTTTTCGGAATTTGAAAATGTCAGCTCCAATCGTATCCCTTATCATTATTGGGTTGTAACCGGATTCAAATCATGATATATACCATATTTTATTTCATGAAGACAAGTTTAAAAACACGTAAAGTTGACTTTTTGGTGGAACTAGATGCATAATAACGTGTATAATAGAATAAAACATTAAGAAACACGAACATTTACCATTGTTGCATGTCCTTATTTCGCAGTTTTAGTGTAGTAAGTTGTGGTTAGTCAAGTCCATCCGATCTTATTGATAGGGAGTGGTTTTTTGAAACCTTCAACAAACCGTATGATGACTCGAATCAAATCAGTCTATATGTTCATTCAAGAGAAAGGTCTTGTGACGACACAAGAGCTGGTTGATGAATTCGGGATCACACCTAGAACCATTCAAAGAGACTTAAACGTGCTTGCCTATAACGATCTTGTTCATAGTCCAAGCAGAGGCAAATGGGAAACAACGAGAAAAAAAGTAAAAATATCATCTTAAGCGTATAATGAATTGTCCATATAACAAAAAGAACCGGCGATATGCCGGTTCTTTTCTTTTGCAAATTGTTGACGAAGGGCTAAAATGATTTTTATTTTAGCCCTTCGTCTTTTGTTCTTACGTTATTCACGATTCATTAAGCTGTCTAATTCTTCATCCGTCAATTCACGGTACTCTCCCGGTGCTAGATCTTCATCTAAAGGGACGGCCCCCATCGAGAGCCTTTTTAAAAAGATCACTTCATTTCCCACCGCTTGGGCCATCAGCTTCACTTGATGGTACTTCCCTTCAGTAATCGTCAAACGGATGCGTGTATCTTCCTCTTCATTTGCATCTACTTCCACCTTCGCCGGCTTCGTGTGATAATCATCTAAGATGACAACGCCCTCTTCAAGACGCTTAATGTCTTGATCTCCTAAAGGATATTTCAAATGAACCTCATACGTTTTTGGCACATGCTTTTTTGGAGAAAGTAATTGATGAGCAAGCTGTCCATCATTTGTGAGGAGAAGGAGACCGACCGTATCCTTATCAAGTCTCCCCACAGGGAATGGCTCCCTTGCGATATCCTCCGGCTCGAGTAAATCGACAACCGTTTCATCCCGCAGATCTTCAGTTGCTGAGATCACTCCGTCCGGCTTGTTCATCATTAAGTAAATGAATTCTTTATATTCTACACGCTCTCCGTGTACGAGCACTTCATCATTTGATGGATCAACATGATCTTTCACCTGCTTTGCCACTTCTCCATTCACTGTGACCGCCCGGGCCTTGACAAGCTTTTTCACATCTTTTCTTGAACCAAAGCCGCTGTTAGCAAGTAATTTATCAAGCCTCATGAATATCTACCTCTTCTTAACTCTTTTTTCTTAAAAATTTCGGCATACGGCTGCCCAGTACACGCTCTAGTAATCCCACCTTATAAGACAAGTACATATACACACCGCCGCCAGTGATCATGGAAATCAAAATGACGATACCCGCTTGTAAAATTCCGCCTTCATAAGAAATCACTTGGTTCACAAGCTGACTTGTCAAATATGCCACGACAGCCATAATCGCCGTTAAAATACCAATGAGAATAAAACGTTTGAAAATTCTGCGGAACGAATAGCCGGCATGGCGTTTAATCATGATAAACATATACAAGATGGACGCACTGTAGCCTAATGCTGTTGCCAATACAGAACCATTTCCTTGCAGCCAGCTGATCAGCGGGATGTTCAGAACCGTTTTAATAATGATCCCTAACAAAAGACTGACGATCGCAAATTTTTGTTTGTTGATCCCTTGCAGAATCGCTGCATTAATGGTGAATAAAGAAAACAATAATGCAACAGGTGCATACCAGAACAAAATGGAGATCCCAATCTCAGGATGAACAGACGGATAGAAAAACCAATAAGCCGGTCCAGCCAATGCCGAGATACCAAATGAAGCAGGCAGCACGAAAAATAAAATGACTTGCATCGTCTGATCAATTTGTCTATTGAGCAGCTTGTAATTACGTGCTGTAAATAATTCCGTAATCGTCGGAATCAATGTTAAGCCAAACGCTGTTGCAAGTGACACAGGAATCATCACGACCTTCGGTAAATATAACGTCACAATGGACAATACCGCTGTACTAATATCCTGATGTCCGGATGCAATCATGGCTCTGTTAATTGTGTTTGTATCGATATAAGAATAAATTGGAATCGCCAGTCCAACAAACACATACGGCGCCGCATAGCTAAACAGCTCTGTAAACATTTGCTTATAAGATAAATCAGAGTGAGCGCCTGTATTCGGCTGCATAGCTAAGAGCCGATCCTTCCGCTTCAGCCAATATAAATAAAGCGTGAATAAACCGCCAAATGCACCGATCAGTGCCGCAAATGTTGCATATCCGACAGCAATGACAAGCCCGCCGTCAAGCACCTTTAAAATAATAAACGTCGCCGTTAATAGGAAGATGATTCTGACAAGCTGTTCAATCACTTGAGAAACAGCTGTCGGTCCCATCATGGAGTGTCCTTGGAAGAACCCGCGTACAAGACTCATGATCGGTACAACCAAAAGACCTAAGCTGACCATTCGAATCACATATACTACTTGATCGACAGTCAAACCGCCTGTTTCATTTGATCCGCCAAGCTGAATCTTGGCAAAAATCGGTGCGGACAAATATAAAATAGAAAAGGCGATCATCCCGGTGACAAGCATGACCGACATACCCGCCCTGAACATTTTTCTTGTTGTCTCATAATCGCCGATCGCATTATATTTGGAAACAAATTTTGATACCGCTGTTGGAAAACCAAGCGTAGCAATACTTAAAAAGATCGTATACTGATTGTATCCATATTGGAATAGCGCACCACCAGTAGCTCCAACCATTGCGCTAAATGGAATTAAATAAATCATACCAAGAATACGAGAGAGATACGTCCCTATCGTTAAAACCAACGTACCACGAAGCAGTTTATTAGACATGCGCTTAACCACCATTTTTCTAATGAATATTCAACTTAACTATTTTACCACATCAATTCAACACACAGGTAACAAATCCAATACGGAAGTCACAAAACCAATCAATTCATATTTCAGCCTTCCCTAATCTTCGTTATAATAGAAAAATGACTGAAAGTAGAAAGAGGAATGTAACATGAAACATTATGATGTCATTGTCATTGGCGGCGGACCTTCTGGACTGATGGCCGCGATTGCATCAGCAGAGCACGGTGCGACTGTTCTGTTAATTGACAAAGGAAACAAACTTGGCAGAAAGCTGGCCATTTCTGGCGGCGGACGCTGTAACGTCACCAATCGCCTTCCAGTAGAAGAAATCATCAAACATATTCCCGGAAACGGCCATTTTCTATATAGTGCATTTTCTGAGTTCAACAACGAGGATATTATTTCGTTTTTTGAAAACCTTGGCATTGAACTAAAAGAAGAAGACCATGGACGTATGTTCCCTGTATCAAACAAAGCACAATCTGTTGTGGATGCCCTTCTAGACAGGCTCCGCGCCCTCAATGTCACCATTCGAACGAACGAAAAAATTAAAACAGTTCTGTATCAAGACGGACAAGCAGCTGGAATTGTTACAAATAATGATGAAAAAATTTCAAGTAAGTCTGTCGTCATTGCTGTCGGCGGAAAAAGTGTGCCACATACCGGCTCTACTGGTGACGGCTATGCATGGGCAGAAGCAGCCGGTCATACCATTACAGAGCTCTTCCCAACAGAGGTACCGGTCACATCCGATGAACGATTTATTAAAGAAAAAGTGCTTCAAGGTCTTTCTTTAAGAAGTGTGGCTGTCAGTGTTTTAAATAAAAAAGGGAAACCCGTCGTCACACATGTCATGGATATGATTTTTACTCACTTTGGTTTATCAGGTCCAGCTGTTCTTAGATGCAGCGGATTTGTTGTGAAGGAATTGAAAAAGCAGCCGGTCGTCCGTCTTCAAATTGACTTATATCCGAAGCTGAATGACGAGGAGCTGTTCCAGAAGCTTCATCGTGACCTTAAAGATGAACCGAAGAAAGCCATTAAAAATGTCCTCAAGTCTTGGATGCAAGAACGCTATTTATTGTTTCTGTTAGAACGGAACGGGATTGATCCACAAGACACATTCTCTGGTCTAGCCAAGGATAAACTGCGTGCATTCGCCCATGATTGCAAACATTTTATTGTGCATGCAAATGGTACGCTATCCTTGGACAAAGCGTTTGTGACAGGAGGCGGCGTTTCTGTAAAGGAAATTGAACCGAAGAAAATGGCGTCTAAAAAAATGCCCGGTCTTTATTTCTGCGGAGAAATTTTAGACATCCATGGCTACACAGGCGGCTACAATATCACGTCAGCACTTGTGACAGGCAGGCTTGCCGGGATGAATGCTGCACTAGAAGCAAAGGAGAGAGATCAATGATCAGACGTGCATTACCGATTGTTATTGCGGTCGTTATCAGTTTGACAGCCGCTGTTTTCTTGAAGCTGTCCATTACCCCGTTAAAAATCGCCATTGTTTTGGCGTTTACCATTTTCGCAGTATGTTTAAAAGAATATGTCTACCGTCTTCGCAAACGAATTGAGGAAAAATCGTCTTCCCATATCGATAGTTGATAAATGGAAGCAAAACATGTTACGGTAAAGTAGAGGTCGAGTGAGAAGCTCGCCTCTTTTTGTTTGAAATAAGTTGAGTTAGGGGATATTAAGCGAAGTCCTCTGCTTAAACGTGTAGAACAACAGGAGAGTGAGATGGTGTGAAAAACGTATCAAGTGTATTTTGGATTGTGATTGCGATCACATTTGTTGCCGTGATGTGGGGAGCGTTTTCTCCAGACACATTGCAAAATGTCACAGATCAAATTCAAACATACATTACAAATGACTTTGGCTGGTATTACTTGTTAGTGGTATCACTGCTTGTCGGCTTTTGTCTATTCTTTATCTTTAGCCCAATCGGTAAGATTACGCTAGGAAAACCGGGGGAAGAGCCTGAATTTGGTTTATTTTCTTGGTTTGCTATGCTATTTAGTGCCGGTATGGGAATTGGTCTTGTTTTTTACGGAGCAGCTGAACCGATCAGCCACTATGCTATTCAGTCACCAACAGGGGAGACTGAAACTGCGCAGGCCTTCCGCGATTCCCTTCGCTATACATTTTTCCACTGGGGGCTTCATGCATGGGCTATTTATGCCATTGTTGCACTTTGCATTGCTTACTTTAAATTTAGAAAAGATGCACCTGGTTTAATCAGTGCAACACTGCAGCCCGTTTTAGGAAATAAAATTCACGGATGGATCGGTAAAACCATCGATTGTATTGCGGTATTTGCAACTGTGGTTGGTGTTGCAACAAGCCTAGGATTAGGTGCGGCACAAATAAATGGTGGATTGAATTATCTTTTTCATATTCCAATTGCCTTTAGCACACAATTGATCATTATTATCATTGTGACGGTGCTTTTCCTTGCATCTGCTTTAAGCGGGATTGGAAAAGGCATTAAATACTTAAGTAATATCAATATGGTATTAGCAGCTGTTCTGATGTTTTTCTTACTTTTGGTAGGTCCAACTGTTTTTATCTTAAATTCATTTACTGACTCGATTGGACAATACTTATCCAATATCGTTCAAATGAGCTTCCGTCTATCTCCAAATGATCCTGAAAAGAGAGAATGGATTAATGGATGGACGATCTTTTATTGGGCATGGTGGATCTCTTGGGCTCCATTTGTCGGGATCTTTATCGCTAGAGTGTCACGCGGGCGAACAATTCGCGAATTTTTATTGGGTGTCTTAGTCGCTCCTTCCATCCTAGTCTTCCTATGGTTCTCGATTTTCGGTGTATCTGCAATGGACTTACAGCAAAAGAATATTGTCGATGTTGCAGGTCTTTCAACTGAAACGATGCTCTTCGGTGTACTGAATGAATATCCGCTGGCGATGATTACATCGATACTGGCACTCATTTTAATCGCCGTATTCTTTATTACATCGGCTGATTCAGCTACATTTGTGCTTGGAATGCAGACAACCTACGGATCATTGAACCCTTCTGGCAGTGTCAAAGTCAGCTGGGGCATTATCCAATCGGCTGTTGCTGCTGTGCTTTTATTTTCAGGGGGACTTGAAGCCCTGCAAAATACAGCCAAGCTCGCAGCCTTGCCTTTCTCCGTTGTCATTATATTGATGATTGTCTCGCTGTATAAATCACTAAATGATGAACGAAGAATCATCAAACAAACCAATCAAGTCAATAAACCAAGAAGTCCAAGAGTAAAAAAAGCATAATCGCAAGCGAGAAAAAGCCGTTCCTTATCCGAACGGCTTTTTTCTATATATACAATTTAAGATTGTCGCGAGCTTGAGGCTTCCTTTAAAATAGTGATGAATCATCACTCTCTACATAATGGAGGTTTATATGACGTTACCTACGTTCAAGTACAACCCAGATCCAGTTTCGTTAAACGTGATCAAAAAAGAGCATACGACATGTCCTGTTTGTGAGAAAGAAAGAGATTATGTGTACCATGGCCCTTTTTATACTGTTGAAGATGTAGAGGGAATTTGTCCTTGGTGCATTAAAGATGGATCAGCGGCGAAAAAATACAATGGAACCTTTCAAGACGATGCGAGCTGTGATGACGTCGATCAAGAGGAATATATCGATGAGCTGATCTTCAGAACGCCAGGCTATCGCGGATGGCAGCAGGAATATTGGTTAAGTCATTGCTGAGATTTTTGCGCAATCGTCCAGTATGTCGGCTGGAAAGAGATTGAACATCTAGAGGAAGAACTCGCCGAGGATATCGAAGACATTTGCAGCGGCGAAGGATTAACGAAAGAGAACCTAAAGCAATGGCTCGTCAACGGAGGAGACTTACAAGGCTACCTTTTTCAATGTGTTCACTGCAACAAGCACCGGTTATATATTGACGCCAGCTAACCAAAGAAATAGGACCCTTCAAGCAGGTCCTTTTTTGATGCCGTCTATTTTTTATATAAAATGAGTGCAGAAAAACAGTAGAGCTGTTCCCCTCCCTGCTCACAGATCACCGCTACATTGTACTTGATGTCAATGATTTGGTCGTCATCCATTCCTTTTAAAAAATGATTAATTTCGCTCTGCAAATCTTTCTCATGCTCTTCATCAAATACAGCTACCTTTAGCACCTATGCCACTCTCCCTTCTCTCGCTACTCTATCTTTATGCACATAGAGAGAGGCATATGAACAAAAAAACCTTTCATCGTTAAGATGAAAGGCCTTCTAATTACAGCTTCGGTTTTGTTTCTCCTGTCCAAGCAAGCATCCCGCCAACGACATTTGTTGCTTGGTAGCCTTGATCTTCTAGGTAATAGCAGACATTTTCACTACGTTTACCAGAGCGGCAAATAATATAATATTCCTGCGTTTGATCGAATGCATCCAGCTTCTCAGGGATATCGCCCATTCGAATGTGAATAGCTTCCGGGATCATCCCTTCTGCTACCTCTTCATCCTCACGTACATCGACAAGCTGAATGGCATCTTCCTGCTCCAGCTTTTGTTTTAATTCTTCTATTGAAATTTCTTTCACTGACACGACTCTCATCTCTCCTTTTCATTACGGTGACACCATTATAGCAAATGATTCACTTCACTGCGTATTCACCCGCTTCGATTGAAGGAAAGACGGCAGCCGCTTTTTCACTTCTGCTGTCTCGTGCTTAATTTCAAACTCTACCTTTTTAAAGACTTGATAGGCCAGCCACATATGACCGTAGGCGAGTATGCTCACACTAAAAAACGGCACGATTCCCGGTAAATAAGCAAACAGAACAAACAGCACAGCCGAGAAAACAAGCATAGAGAGTGTATATTGCAAGTATGAGATACCAAGCAGAAGAGAGAATTTCAGATAGAGACGTTTTTTCCAATCGTAATGAGCAAGCAGCGGAAAAATATAAAATAAGCTCACAATAAACAGAAAACCGAAAATATATATAGCAAAGCGAAGCACATGTAAAAGCCAGCTCGTCGGATAAATATAAGCAAGGTCGACATAAATAATCGTTCCAATGATGAATAGCACCACTCCAATGATGTTAGAGCGTACAAACTCCTCCCTGAATACCTTCCAAAAAGTGCGGAATACATTGACTTGCTCATGACCTTGAATCCACTTTCTCATCACGGAAAATAACGCAGTGGTCGCGGGCATCAAGCCAAAAACGCCAAGCCCTAGAATGGTGAACAAAAGCCATAACAAATTCGTATAGGCGAGTCTCATCACCCACTCACACATCCTCAGCATTCTGCTCATTGAACCATCATGATCCATCTCTTTCCCCTCCTCTCTTTCTCTTTACACCGTCTCTTTATGAAACAATTCATCGATTTCAATTGGGCGATTTTCTGTAACAGAGCGCCACATGCCTTCCCCAAGAGCAATCGAATAAGCACCAGCCTCTGCTCCTGCTAAGATGTCATAGTCAATCAAGGGATCTTTTCCTATAAATAAATCAGCCAATAGCAGAGGATCTCCGCCGCCATGTCCGCCTGGCTGCTTCACGACTTCAATCGTCTCCTTTGATCCAAACATCGGGTAATAAGAAATTGTTTGTTGTGGGAATTGAAAAGGAATTCTTGATGGCACATGAAACTCATTTGTTTCAATACGCCCCTTCGTCCCATTAATAGCCAGACGGTAGCCTTCATATGGGGCTGAGAATTGAATCGAGTAGCTGAGCAGAGCCCCTTGATCATAAGCGACTGACGCCACATATGTATCCTCAATATCAATTTCCTGATCAAAAATGCACGCATCCGGGCGATAGTTTGAGTACTGCTGCGTTTGCTCCTGACCGGATTCAATATGGTCGTCCTCCACCTTCGAGCGCTCAACCCGCGGATTCCACCTTGCTTCATAGTGACATATATCTTTCACATGACATGTTCCGCAAAATCTATTTTCCTCCCCCTGCAAGGGATTCCAAGGGCTTTTGCTGCCGTAATAGTTCAGCGCCCCGTAGGCAAATACTTGCTTCGGCTTTTGATCAATCCACCAGTTGACCAGATCAAAATGATGTGTCGACTTATGAATGGACAGTCCGCCAGAAAATTGACGTGTACGGTTCCACCTTTTGAAATAACTAGCACCATGATACGTATCAATAAGCCAGCTCAGTTCAACAGAAGTGACCCTTCCAATTTTCCCGTCTAGAATCAGTTCTTTTACCTTTCGATGGAAAGGATTGTAGCGATAATTAAAGGTGACCGTGACCTTCCCTTTACTTTCCGCCTCTTTTTCCATCACTTTTTTGGCGTCTTTTGCTGTTGTCACCATCGGCTTTTCAGTGATGACATCTAGATCATGGTCAAGTGCCTGCATGATATATGTGACATGTGTGTCATCCCTGCCTGCCACAATGACGATATCTGGTTTTGTTTCTTTGACCATCTGATCAAATGCATCTTCATGAAAAAACGAAACGCCCCGGAGTGACGGAAAACGCTCCTGACAAAGTATATACCGCTGATGATCTATATCTAGGAGCCCTGTAATCCGATAATGCTCATTGAAATCCTCTATGAGCGGTTGAATAAACATATTGAACGCACGATGGCTCAGCCCGCAAATCACGACCCGTTTCACATTCCCCACCCCATTTTCTATTGGTTTTCACGAAGCTGTTTCATGAGAGACAGCGCCTCTTCCGTCTTATCAGCATACACGGGAATGAAAGCGACCATATCTCGATGTAATTGAAAGGTATAGCCGTTGAGTTTTTTCTTTCCTTTATTGATTTGAACTGCATAATCGACCGTTTTCCCTGTCTTTTTGTCCTCGACCGTATATGGTCCTGCTGCTTGATCGCCTATTTCCATCTCTTCCAGCAGCTGAAAGCTGTCAGGATCATCATACGTTCTAAACATTTCTTCCGGAACAAGCATCACGTCCCCCTCTTTTGAGGTAATTTCAACAAGAAGCTTTTCAGGAATCGCCGGAAAGATGTGGACGCTATAAGTCTCTTGTTTCGGCTGAAAAGCCTTCTCCACTAATTGATCCTTCATTCCCTTTGACATATCAGAAAAAATCAGGACATCGATCCCGTTTGTTTTCCCCTGACAGGCAGATAAACAAATGGCAGCGATGAAACTGATGAGCCATACGGCGGCTCTTTTTTGCCTCCTCATGCCTTTTGAAAAACAGACAGCTTTTCTAGCTCAGTTAACGCCATAATAAAAGCGCCTGCCCCGTGCAAGTCATTTGTGCTCCGCTCTCTTCCAACGTAGTAATCATAAAATCCCGCAGATGTTCCAATACAAATATCATTGATGGTAAAATCACCATTTTCTTTCTCAGCCGTCTTATGCTGAATCAAGCCTTGATATGCTTTGACCACATGATCAACATAACGGAGGCTCACATACCCTTCATTCATGGCCTTTGCCATGGCGTACATGAATAAACACGACCCCGAGCTTTCAAGCCAATTGTCACTGTGATTTCCTTTATCAATGATTTGATGCCAGAGACCTGTCTTTTGATCCTGGTACTTTGCCACACTTTCCAGCATGTCTGTCAGCGTTTCCTTCCACACCTTCCGCCTTTCATGATGCTCGGGCAGGTCCTCGATCATATCTGCTAATGCAAGGACATACCAGCCAAACGATCTTGCCCAAAACTCTGGGGAACAGCCGGTCTTTTGATCAGCCCATGGCATCGTTTTTCGTTCATCCCACGCATGATAATACAAACCTGTTTGTTCATCTTTCGTATGCTTTCTCATGAGATGCTCTTGATGAATGACCATATCCACTAGTGACTCTTCACCTTTAAGCTGAGCATACTTTAAGGCAAAAGGACCGCCCATGTAGAGACCATCGAGCCACATTTGATAAGCATAATTGTCTTTATGCCAAAATCCGCCCTCAGACGTGCGGTTTAGCGTACGATAAAGTCCGCGCAGCTTCTCCGCCGCCAGCACATACCGTTTCTCTCTCGTTCGTTCGTAAAGAGGGAATAAAATGAGTCCTGCTTGAATGGCATCAAGCTCATCCCTGCGAAATAATAAATTTCCGTACTCATCAATGAGAGAGTCCGCATAGTTTTTCACATAATCGAAATACGCCTCGTTCCCTGTTGCCTCATATAGCTTCATGACACCGCAAAGGAAAACCCCTTGATGATAATGCCATCTTCCAGCTGGCGGGAGCTCAATTGGTGTATACGCTTTCATAATGGTTTGTGCTAATTTCTCTGCATGCTCAAGTGGTGATCCCTTTTCAATTGATAATGTCATTCTTCCTCATCTCCCTTTTTAATAAATACCTTCTTCCCCGAATTTCTTCGCTAAACGGTTTGCCAGCATGACCAAAATAAGTCCAACGGCTGCTTTAAATAAACCAACAGCGGTACTATAGCTGAATTGTCCTTGCTTAAGACCTGCTGTATAAACGTACGTATCAAAAATCTCTGCTACTTCCCGGTTCGTTGCGTTCAGTAATAGATAGACATGCTCAAAGCCAAGCTCAAGCGTATCACCGATTTTTAAAATAAGCAGAACCACAATGACACTTTTAATGGCAGGAAGTGTGATGTGCCACATTTGTCTCAGTCTCCCGGCCCCATCCATTTTTGCTGCTTCATATAGCTGCGGATCTACCGCTGTAATCGCCGCAAGGTAAATGATTGTTGACCATCCTGCTTCCCGCCAGATTACCTGTAAAATGTACATCGGTCTAAACCATTCCTGACTAAGAAGGAAGTTAATCTTTTCTCCTCCAAAGAAAGCAATCAATTCATTCATTAACCCGCCATCTACTGTTAACAAAACAAAAGATAAGGACACGACAATTACCCATGACATGAAGTGAGGGATATAAATCATCGTCTGTACAAATTTCTTAAACAATGCCAATCTCACTTCATTTAAAAGAAGGGCTAATAAGATCGGAATTGGAAAGAAAATCACGACATTCATGGCAAATAAAATCAGCGTATTTTTTAATAAGATGAAAAATGTTGGTTCTGTAAATAATCGAATAAAGTGTTTGAAGCCAACCCACTCACTGCCAAGAATGCCGAGAAACGGCTGGTAATCTTGAAAGGCAATGATGAGCCCCCACATTGGCACATATTTAAAAACAATAAAATAAATGAGCCCCGGCAAAATCATTAAATACAAAAACTTTTGACTAAGCAATTGATTAAGTAAGCGCTTTCTTTTTTCGCTTTTCAAAGCTGCCGCAGGCACACCCTTGGCAGTGACATCCTCTGTTTTCATTGATAAAGCCTCCCCTCATGCTAATGCATGTGTTAACTGTATCTTAAGGGTGAAAAATCCGTCTACAATCATATCAACAGATCATATTTTCATAGGTGATGCTACTCAAAACGTTACATAAAACATAAGAAAATGATCCTAATCTCAGAAAATGATTATTGACAAACCTACCAGATTTTTGGATTAATAAATTAAGGGGAAAAGATTGTTTTGTTTGAAATGGGGGGTTTTATGAAAAGAAGGCAGTACAAATTTTATTACAAGCTAGTGACGTTTTTTTTCATACTTAGTACGATTCCTGTTATCATTGTCGGCATTTTTTCTTATCAGCATTCGCAAAAAACAGCACTTGAAAATATCTCAAATGAAAAGCTCGACAGCGTTAAACAAACGCAATCCAATATTGAGCATATTTTAAAAACTGTTGATCATTCTCTCACTCACTATGTCAGTTCGCCGCCTCTCCTTCAAACACTGGCAGAACCTTTAAATCCAGACCAATTCCAGCTTTATAATCAAGTACAGCAGGAACTGAACTACCTGCAAACCTTTGACACCGATCTTTCCAATATTACACTCGTCAGTAAAATGGAAGACTGGTACATGAACAATTCGGGACTTTATCATGTCACAAGCGAAGACCAAGAAAAAGCGCTGACCTCTTACCTCAATATACCAAGTCACTCCAGCTGGGCACTTGAAGAGAATAATCCACTTGTTGCGACAAAAGAAGGAAAAGCATCCTTTTGTAAGTACAATGTGAATTTAATCAAACAACTGCCTATGAACAGCGTTCAAAAAAAGGGAATCGCTGTCGCCAGCATTCCAAGCTGCGTCATTGCTGATAACATGCCTGACTTCTCTCAATCGGATAGTATGTTTGTCATCGATACAAACGGAAAAGTGCTGCTACATAATCGCAAAGAACAAATTGGTGAATCGCTGAAACATCAAGATATCGTCAAACATGTGCTCTCACTTGAAAAACGATCAGGCCAATTTGATATGAAGATCGACGAACTCAACTATCAAATCACATTTCAAAAATCAGATTATAATGAATGGACGTACCTATCCTTTGTTTCTATTCCAGAACTTAAGCAGCAAACGAAATCAATCGGGTGGATTACCTTTATTATCTGCACTATTTTGTTAGCGCTTTCATTGCTATTTTCATGGTTCGGTTCTAGACACTTTTATAAACCAATCCGCTTGTTATACGAGTCATTTGCACGCAATGAATCATTTTTGCAAAAACAGCCTTTTCAAAATGAATTTGAGTTGATTGAATCGAGTATTAAACAAATGAAAGATCAAAACAATGATTTAGAGGAACGGATTGAGCAGCAAGTGACACACTTACAGCAATACTTTATGGTACGGCTGCTGCTTGGAAAGCTGACAGATGAAGAAGTTAACAACCGGTTCCAAAGCTTAGGCTTTCCTCAGGGCTGGTCTCATTTGTCCATGCTTGTGACCCAAATCGATACATTAAAAGGAACACCTTATGAAAAAAAAGATGCTGACTTGCTTTTATTTGCGATCAATGGACTAATCGAGCAGATTATTCCGCAAGAGGAGCACCTTCAGCCAACCGTTGTCAATCAGCATCAAACGACGATTATCCTCAACCACTCAAAGTCAGATGAAGAGTTTACTGAATATTTAAACCAATTAGCAGAAAGCATTCAGCAGCGTATCGAGGAAGAGCTTGGTTTATCGATCAGCATCGGAATCAGCCGCCAGTTTAAGGAGCTCACGATGGCAAAACACGCTTATATTGAAGGAAAGGAAGCCTTAAAATACAGACTTAAAGCAGAGAAAAAGTCCATTATCTTATATGAGCATATTCAGCAAGGAAAGACGTTCAAAACCCATTTTCCAAAGCAGCTGCAGCATGATTTATTTGATGCGATGAAAGCTGGCGATCAAGGCAAAGCGGATCACTATTTACATGTACTCCTGCAATCCATTTTCTCTAAAAATGCAGGACCGCACGAATACCATATCGCCCTCGCTCGTTTTTTAAACAATTTAATCGAGCTGATGCATTTGCTAGGCATTGAATTATTTGAGGTCGAAGATAACAAAATGCTCTATGATACGATTTTTGAATTTAAAACCTTTGAAGATACAGAAGCATGGCTGAAACATGAAATCATCCGGCCAATTATTGACCAGCTTGCTGCACGTGAAGACTCACAATACAAAAACATCTCAGAAAAAATCATTCATATTATTCATCAAGAATTCGACTCAGATCTCACATTGGATGAAATCGCCACACGCCTGCATTACAATCCAAATTATTTAAGCAGTATTTTCAGAAAGGAAATGGATATCTCCTTTAGTGAATATCTCTCTTCCTACAGACACCATGTCGCTAAAAACTGGCTAGTAGAAACCGATATGTCTGTCAAAGAAATTTCGGAAAAACTGAAATATAAAAACCCGCAAAATTTCATCCGGTCCTTTAAAAAGCTGGAAGGTACAACTCCTGGGAAATACCGCGACCAGAAAAAAGGCTCGTAAGACAAAGAGTCCCGCTCTCACAAGAAAGCGGGACTCTTTTATTTAAACTGTTCATTTAAGATGCTGTCTTCCAGCACGGAAAGCGGCTCTCCATACACACGTTCAATATGAGCTGCCCCCCAATCGCATAGCGCATTGAGAATTCTTTCGAGCGACTGTCCGTATTCACTTAATTCATATCCCACTTTAGGCGGCACTTGTTCATAGACAATCCGATTAATGACCCCGTCACTTTCAAGCTCTCTCAGCTGCTGCGTCAGCATTTTTTGTGTGATGTTTGGCATGAGCCGCTTCAATTCGCTCGTCCGTTTTTTCCCGTGTGTCAAATGACATAAAATCACACACTTCCACTTCCCGCCTATGACCTCAAGCGTTGCTTCCACAGAGATATTATATTTTTTCTTTTCCATCGAATGTTCACTCCTCTTTGTACGAACAGGCACTTTTTAGTACCTATATTACAAAAAAGTACGTACTTTTTTTTTCGTCATCTATGTTAGATAATAACTCTTGCCGATCGGCTTCGTCTATCAAAATGTCATCACAGAAGGATGTGAACTTACTTATGAAGAAAAAGCAAAACCATTTTGCTCTTCTCGCACTAGCGATTAGTGCTTTTGCTATAGGAACAACTGAGTTCATTAGTGTCGGTCTTTTGCCAATGATCTCAGAGGACTTTGGAGTGAGCGTCAGTCAGGCGGGCTGGACTGTCTCTTTATATGCACTTGGTGTGACATTTGGCGCGCCTATATTGACTTCTCTTACTTCCACGATGAAAAGAAAGACATTGCTTTTGCTCATTATGCTCGTCTTTTTGATTGGTAATACACTTGCCACCATTGCCCCGACTTTTTCAGTGCTGTTAATCGGCCGGGTGATTTCAGCTTTATCCCATGGAATCTTCATGTCCATCGGTTCTACGATTGCTGCAAGCCTTGTCGTGAAAGAAAAACGGGCAAGCGCGATTGCCTTTATGTTCACTGGTTTAACAGTAGCGACTGTGACAGGTGTGCCATTCGGGACATTTCTTGGTCACGAGTTCGGCTGGCGGACATCATTTGGTGTGATTGTGATCATTGGTCTGATCGCACTGATATCCAACTATTTTCTTGTGCCGTCTCAATTAAAGCAGGGTGTGAAAACATCTTTTAAAGATCAAGCTGTCCTATTAAAAACAAAAAGAATTTTGCTTTTATTTGTCATTACAGCCACAGGGTATGGAGGAACCTTTGTCGTCTTCACGTATTTATCTCCTCTCTTGCAGCATGTGACAGGGCTTGCGCCTGGGGCTGTGGCCTTGATCCTGCTTTTATACGGAATCACGATCGCAGCCGGAAATGTCATTGGCGGAAAAGCTGCTAATGAACAGCCAATGAAAGCACTGATCTATATGTTTATTATCCAAAGCATCATCTTGTTTATCCTTAGCTTCACTGCAGGATTCACAGTGTTAGGCATTGGAACCGTCATGCTGATGGGGCTGTTTGCTTTCATGAATGTGCCTGGGCTGCAAGTAGCCGTCGTTGATTTTGCAGAAAGATACACACCTGGAGCGGTCGACGTCGCATCTGCTATGAATATCGCTGCCTTTAATGCCGGTATTGCCATTGGATCATTTTTAGGAGGCATCGTGACAGATACACTTGGTCTTGTGCATACAGGATGGGTCGGCGGCATCATGGTCCTCATCGCAGCCATTCTTACGATGATCAGCTATCAAATGGAACAAAAAGAACAAATACAAACCATTTAAAGGAGTTTTTATGATGGAACATTTACAAAGTACAAAAACATTAAACAATGGGGTCCTCATGCCAGGCTTTGGCCTTGGTGTATTCAAGGTGGAAGATGGAGCTGAATTAGTTGATGCTGTCAAAACAGCCATCCAATTAGGCTATCGCAGTATTGATACAGCGGCTATTTACGGAAATGAAGAAGGTGTTGGACGAGGCATACAGCTTGGTTTAGCAGAAACAGGACTGCGCCGTGAGGACATCTTTGTCACCTCAAAAGTGTGGAATGCCGATTTAGGTTATGAATCTACTCTAAATGCATACGAAGAAAGCTTAAAAAAGCTTCAGCTTGACTACCTTGATCTGTATTTAATCCATTGGCCGGTTGAAGGAAAATACAAAGAAGCTTGGCGTGCACTAGAAACCTTGTATCGTGAAGGAAAGGTCAGAGCCATCGGAGTGAGCAACTTCCAGCCGCATCACCTAGACGAGCTATTAAAAGATGCAGACATCAAACCAGCGATCAACCAAGTAGAATTTCATCCAAAGCTAACGCAGGAAACACTCTCTACGTATTTGAACTCTCATGGCATTCAAATGGAAGCTTGGTCACCGCTGATGCAGGGTGAGCTGCTGCATCACCCGCTGATCACAGAGCTCGCAGACACATACGGTAAAACACCTGCTCAAATTATTTTGCGCTGGGATATACAAAAAGGTGTCATCACCATCCCAAAATCAACGAAAGCACATCGTTTAAAGGAAAACGCTGATATATTTGATTTTGTCTTATCTGATGAAGATATGAAACGTCTTTCTGACTTAAATGAAAACAAACGTATCGGTCCAGATCCAGATAACTTCGACTTTTAATGAAAACACCCCCGCTTTTTTACTTTGCGGGGGTGTTCTTTTTGATCATTTTGATTTTTTAAAGGAAGCTTCATATTCTTCTATGATTTTATTCCCACCATTTGATTTCCACTTCTCTACATCTTTCTGAAATTGATCTTCACTGATGTCACCAAGAATGAACTTATACGTCGCATCATCGATGATTTTCTTCAATTCGTTTCCACGCTCTGATGCTGTTTCTGAATAAAGGCTTTCAGCAGGATTGGCAACGATGATGTTTTGATTGTCTTCTTCTAGCTCTTCATATTTAGAACGAACTGCATCCCCTTTATTTTTCAAGTAACGTTTATCAATTCCTACAAGACTGACAAGCGGCTGTACATCTGTCTGCCAGCCTTTCACTTGGCTTTCTTCCCTGACAAATGTATTTCCTTCTTCTTTCTTATAATGCTTGCCATCTATACCGTACGTCATGAGACCATATACATCTTCTTCGGCAATACGGTCAAAGAAGGCCAAAATCCGCTTTAATTCCGCCTCTGATTTCACGCTTGTTTTAGGGAATGCGAAGATGCCATTATGCCCCCCTGATGCCCACACACGTTCTTTGCCATCTGGGCCTTTGATTCGGTTGATAATATCTACTTTCATGTTTTTATCTGTCGCATCATCTCTCAGGTTCACGGCATCTACCATATTTCCAACATAGATACCTGCTTTTCCTTGTGAGAATAATTCCTGCTGCTGTGTTTTGCTTGTCACTGGGAAGTCTTTGTTGATATAGCCATTGTCGCGCAGCTTTTTCATGTATTTCATTGTATTCATGTACTCATCTGTCATAAAGTCCGGCGTGAATTTCCCGTTTTCTTCTTTCCAGTCTGTCGGCATTCCTTCATATGAACCAAGTGTTTTAAATGCGCCATAAATTAAATCGTTCCGATCCGTAAAGCCAATTGTATCGGCTTTTCCGTTTTGATTCGGGTCTTTTTCAGTAAAGGCTTTGGCTACTTCATACAGATCATCCAATGTTTTTGGTGTATCCAAATTTAAATTTTCAAGCCAATCCTTTCGAATGACAATCCCTTGTCTTGAAAGTGGTCTTTCTCTATAGATGCCATAAAGCTTGCCGTCTATAGAAGCGTTTTTATTAATCAGTTCGTTCATCTTACTTAAATTTGGATAATCCTTTAAATACGGACCGACTTCCCAAAACATGCCTGATCTGAACGCATTAATCGCAGACGAATTTTTAATGTCTTGAATCGTCACAATTTGCGGCAAATTCCCTGCTGCAAGTGCGGAGTTTAAACGATCTTCCTTCACTGCATCAGGCACCCATGTAATATCAAGCTCTGTATTTGTGAGCTTCTCTATCTCTTTTAAAACTGAATCCTTCGGTGGCTGCTGATGATACAAAATCGCCATCCATGTCAGCTTTACCTTTTTGTCTAAATCAACCTTCTCATCTGATGAGTTTGCCCCTTTACTTGAACATGCTGACAGAAGACCGCTTGCTGCAAATAACAGGACAAACGCAATCAGCCATAATTTCTTTCTCCCCATAAGATCCCTCCGTTGTTCCATCTTTTTAACCCTTTACAGAACCTAGTAATGCCCCTTTGTTGAAATGCTTTTGAATAAATGGATAGACAAGCAGAACCGGAATGGTTGCCACAACAATGACAGCCATTTTAATCGTCTGGTCTGGCGGTGGTGTGGATGAGCCCATATCCGACATATCTCCCTGCATTCCGCTTGAGACAATGACAATCTGTCTCAGCAGTACTTGAATCGGCCACTTCACTGAATCATTTAAATACAGAATGGCAGTCATATACGTATTCCAATACGTCACGGCATAAAAAAGTGAAATAGTAGCAATGGCTGGCAAAGAAAGTGGGAGCACAATTTTAAAGAAAATCCCTAAATCGTTACAGCCGTCCATCTTCGCTGATTCCTCAAGGCTCGCCGGTATGTTTTGAAAGAAGTTTTTCAAAATGATTAAGTTGAACGCATTGATTGCAACCGGGAGAATAAGTGACCAATAGGTATCAAGCAGACCAAGTGTTTTCACCACAATAAACGTCGGAATCATACCTCCGCTAAACAGCATCGTGAAAACAACGAGAAACATCAGTGTTCTCCGGCCTTTTAGCTCCTGACGAGACAGCCCGTATGCCATAAGCGAGGACAAAAACATGCTGACAGCTGTTCCAACGAGCGTCACAAGAATGGACACAATGAGGCTGCGATACACAATATCTGTAGAAAAAATATATCGATATGCCTCTAGAGAAAACGTCGTCGGGAACAAAATAAACTTCTTCGTGATGACCTCTTCTACTGTTGCAAAAGAGGCGGCAATGACATGGATGAACGGAAGCACACATATTAATGCGAACATGAGTAGAAAAGAGTAATTAAATAAATTGAACAATCGGCCTTTAATAGAACGATCTATGTTCATCACGCCCTTTCTTTGAAAGCGTTATCATTTCATCTGAAAATAAGCTGCAGCCTGTGACGATATCGTGATTAAAATGTAACAAACGGGGGAAGAAAGCGTCTATAATCATTTTGACAGACCAACTGGATAGATCATATCAGCCGTGCTTTTATGCTCATGAAACAAAAGAATAAGATCATTAGCTCATGACATGATTATGCCTTATGCTCGATCATTTTCTTCGAGGATTTCCGTCGTATTGACATCTGGTTCATAGCCTAACTCCAGTTTCGTTTTCTCAGTAGACCACGGCTTTTCTTCATTCTCTGATACAGCATAATAGGTCCCAAAGGGAATATCTGATTCAACCGCTGCCTTTATCATACCTGTAAGATCCTCATGTGACAGCAGAGTTCTTTTTGTTCTTTGCTTTTTGTGCAATGCCTTCATCTCATCTGTTACAACTGTTCCAATTCTTAAATTGATGACAGACATTCCCGATTGATCGTGGAACAAACGTCCCAGCTGTTCGGAAGCAAACTTTAATATGCCATAGACATTTTTAGTCGCAGGCACATCGTCAGTTGTAATCTGCCGTCCAAGTAAGGAGCGTCCATCCTCTTCATAACGATCCGTCACATGGTTGCTGCTTGCAAAAATGACTTTTCGTATGCCATGCCGCGCAGCTGAACGAAACATATAATAGGTACTCCTCCAAAAAATATCAGTCATTTTTGCAAATTCTTCATGATCCATCACATCATGCGTCATGTCCATGTTTAGAAGATGCAAGATGACATCTGTATCCCGCGGAATTGCCTCATATACATTCTGTTCATTCGCTGCATCGGCTAAAATGACTCCTTCTACACAGCTTGTTAGATCAATAATCGTGACGCTGTACTCAGCAGAGAGCGCTTTTGTTAAAAGACGTCCAATCACACCGCATCCGCCAATGATGGTGATTTTTTTCATCTGTCTCCTCCTTTCTTTTGACGTAGTATGTCCAAGCGTTTCTTGATTACAGCCACTTTTTCAAAAATCGTGTCGCCTCGTGACGCATAGCGGCTGTTTCAAAATGACCTGCATGAAGACGGGTAAGCTGATAACGTTCTTTCAATGAAGCAGCTTCATAGGTTTGACTCAATACCTTTTGAATCCTTCCAACGCCTTCAGCAGGCGTAAGCTGATCAAGTTTTCCAACTAAGCTTAAATGCGGTCTTGGAAAAATCATTTCTTGAATGTCCGCTGCTGTAAAATGCTTCGCCAAGCCCGGTACATAGTAATAAAAGCCATGTCTGTCCAAATTGTTCGTTTCAATTAATGTATGATGGTCCACCTGTGCACAAAGATCAATACACACACTGACCCTCTCATCAAGTGCAGCCGTCCACCAGGAAAGAAGACCGCCCATTGACATCCCAAAGACAGCTAACCTGTCCGCCAGCACATCAGATCGAGACAGCAAATAATCAATCGCACACATACTTTCATACAGCATCATGCCCCACATCACTTTTCCTGTTAAAAGCATTTCCTTAAAAATTTCACTTTCTGTTCTTCCTCTTCTCTCACCAAACCCTGCATGATCAATGGCCAGTACACTATATCCTTTAGACGTAAACTCTTTTGCATATGAAGGCGTTTGCAAATAATGAGCACCTTTTAACAGCTCTTCCTTCCCATTCACGTAATTCCCGCCATGTGAATGCTGGAACAGCACAACGGGTCTTTTTTTCACCGTATCCTTCGGTTTCACGAAATAAGCAGGGACTTCCTCTACACCATTCATGGAGAGAATGAGAGTTTCCACTACATATGATGATTCACGTTCTTCCATTTTTAACGTATAAGCCTCCACGCGATGACGTTCTGGCATTTCTCCTAACAGACTGAGCAGTTGTTCACGTTTGCTTTCCTTTTCCATTGACGTCACTCCTCATTTTCTTGATCACCTGTTAAAATACGAGACCGATGCGGGAATCACCTTGTTTTCGACAAAATTATGTCCCGGGAAATAAAGAACACCCACCGGTTCATACCGATGGGTGTCATCATTAGTTCGCAACAATATTGACAAGCTTCCCAGGAACTGCAATCACTTTACGAATGGTTTTCCCTTCAAGCTGTTCTTTTACACGTGCATCATTTTTCGCAAGCTCTTCTAACTGCTCCCTTGTTGCATCAGCAGGAACGGTTAATTTTGCTTTTACTTTACCGTTAAGCTGTACAACAATTTCTACTTCATCGTCGACAAGCTTTGACTCATCATATTGAGGCCATGCTTCATAAGAAATAGATCCTTCATGACCAAGTTTATTCCAAAGCTCTTCTGCTAAATGCGGTGCAATTGGAGAAAGAAGCTTTACAAAGCCTTCTGCATATTCTTTCGGCAGTGTATCCGCCTTATAGGCATCGTTGATAAACACCATTAATTGTGAAATTCCTGTATTGAAACGCAAGCCTTCATAATGATCCGTTACCTTCATAACTGTTTCATGATAGCTGCGTTCTAATGCGCCGCCAGATTGCTCTGTCACTTTATCACTGAGTGAACCATCTTCATTTGTAAAGAGACGCCATACACGATCAAGGAAACGACGAGCGCCATCAAGTCCTGTTTCAGACCAAGCAATTGATGCATCTAAAGGTCCCATGAACATTTCATAAAGTCGTAATGTATCCGCACCATGAGATTCTACGATATCATCTGGGTTGACCACATTTCCTTTTGACTTACTCATTTTTTCATTGTTTTCCCCAAGAATCATACCTTGGTTGAACAATTTCATGAAAGGTTCTTTTGTTGGAACAACACCGATATCATACAAGAACTTATGCCAGAAGCGTGCATATAGAAGATGCAGTACAGCGTGTTCTGCTCCGCCGATATACACATCAACTGGAAGCCATTTCTTCAGCTTTTCAGGAGAGGCAAGCTCTTCTGTGTTATGAGGATCAATATAACGTAAGAAATACCAGCAGCTGCCTGCCCATTGCGGCATTGTATTCGTTTCGCGGCGGCCTTTTTTACCTGTAACAGGATCTACAACCTCAACCCAGTCTTTAATATTGGCTAATGGTGATTCACCTGTACCACTTGGCTTAATCTCTGTCGTCTTAGGCAAGATCAGTGGAAGCTCTTCTTCTGAAACAGCTGAAGATGTTCCGTCCTCCCAATGAATGATTGGAATCGGCTCACCCCAGTAGCGCTGACGGCTGAACAGCCAGTCTCTTAAACGATATGTGACTTTCTTTTCACCTTTTTGATGTTCTTCAAGCCATGCAATCGCTTTTTCAATCGCTTCTTCTTTTCCTAACCCATTTAGGAAATCAGAGTTAATGTGCTTTCCATCACCTGTGTAGGCTTCTTTTTCAATGTCTCCGCCTTCTACAACTTCTTTAATTGGAAGATCAAAGGTTTTGGCGAATTCATAGTCACGTTCATCATGGGCAGGAACCGCCATAATGGCTCCAGTTCCATAAGTCGCCAGCACGTAATCGGCAATCCAGATCGGCATCTTTTCACCATTTAAAGGATTGATGGCATACGCTCCCGTGAAAATACCTGTTTTCGTTTTAGCAAGATCTGTCCGCTCTAAGTCACTCTTTGATTGAATCTCTTTGATATACGCTTTAACAGCTTCTTTTTGAGCATCTGATGTAATTTTTTCAACAAGTGCATGCTCTGGTGCAAGCACTGCATATGTTGCGCCAAATAGTGTATCAGGACGCGTTGTGAAAACCGTAAACTGTTCGTCATGTCCTTCTACTTCAAAATGAACGTGCGCTCCTTCAGAGCGTCCGATCCAGTTACGCTGCATATCTTTGATGCTTTCAGGCCAATCAATGTCCTCTAAATCTTCTAACAGCCTGTCCGCATATGCTGTAATCTTTAGCATCCACTGCTTCATAGGACGTCTTTCAACAGGATGGCCTCCGCGTTCACTTTTTCCATCAATGACTTCTTCATTTGCAAGCACTGTGCCAAGCGCTGGGCACCAGTTCACTGGTACTTCATCGATATAGGCCAATCCTTTTTCGTACAATTTTAAGAAAATCCATTGTGTCCATTTGTAGTAATTCGGATCTGTCGTGTTGATTTCTCGATCCCAATCATACGAGAACCCTAGTGATTGAATTTGGCGGCGGAAGTTATTGATGTTCTCTTCTGTAAAGGCCGCCGGGTCATTTCCTGTATCAAGTGCATACTGTTCTGCCGGGAGACCAAATGCGTCCCATCCCATTGGATGAAGAACATCATATCCCTGCATACGTTTCATGCGTGATAAAATATCCGTTGCTGTATAGCCCTCAGGGTGCCCGACATGAAGCCCTGCTCCTGATGGATATGGAAACATATCAAGTGCATAAAACTTCGGTTTATCTTCCGAGTCAGATGTGGCGAATGTTTTATGTGTCAGCCAATAATCCTGCCACTTCTTTTCAATTTCCCGATGCTGAAAACTCAATGTGAAAACCTCCTTTAATATGTACGGCTTTATCTGCTTAGATGACCACTGCAAGAATTCAGATTTTTCTAAAATCAACAAAAAACCCTCATCCCTGGAAAGGGACGAGAGATTTTTTGGTTCCCGCGGTACCACCCTTGTTAGCGTAACATGCTGTTCGTACGCTCACTTAATATCTTTAACGCAGACATGCGACAGAAGCTTTAACGCAACTGCAACTCTGAGGCGAGTTCAGAAGCAGATTTGATTGACTTTCACCAGCCGTCAATTCTCTAAAGACAAATACTGCTTTCCTACTACTCCTCTTCACTGTTCTTATCGTAACCGTCATCTAAGTAGTATTTTATAGAATTATGATCATAAGTGCAAGCAGGTTTGTATACAATGGGAATGTACCCTAGACTAGGGTAAAGTAGAGGATATTATTCGTGTGGAGATCGGTTATGACGGTTGGAGCCTGCATCCTGTGAACGTTCTTCTCTCACAAAATCGAAGCTTCGCAGAACTGCTTCTCCTCCGTAACCTGAAATAATGGATAAGATGATCAAGTGCAGACTAGATTCGGGATTTGAGGATAAGACAAGCAGTGTAGCGGCAATCATCCCAACGAGCCAATCTTCAATAAACCCTAAGTAAATAAACTTTTTTGTCATTCTGGGCTTCTCTAGCCTGCCTTTTTTCTTTACGTGACCGAGAATGCCCATGACCCCTCCAATGGCGCAAGCAATAATGACTTGTTGCAGCATTTTCATCACCTTCCTAAAGCCCTTAGAATAGTAAAGCGACTTCAGGCTGTCCAGCCCCCTGTAATGCCATTCTGCTGTTCCGTCATAATCCATGTAAAAGGTCTATTCTCTCTAACGAAGAAAAAAAGCTTGTTTCTTCCATTATATGTGAATGACCTAAAAACAATCTTGATGCATTGGAATCATTTTCACCTAATCCATATTAACTATTTTTGTCATTTTATGAATGATGAGTAATTGATTCCTTCTTTTTCTAATGAAAAGTCTCCTTACTTACTCTATTCTAATGGAGGACAAACTATGATGACAAATTTAACAAAGCGTTTGCAATCGTTGAAACAGAACATATGTTATGTTACGTTTAAAAGGATTCATTTGGTTGAAAAGACAACCATTTGATATGTCTTATAGCAGCAAAGGAGGGTAATATGGTCAGCTCGAACATTTTCGGCTTGCAAAAACAGCTTGAACTCATCAAAAAAGCGCTGGATCATGCGCGGATCGGTGTTGTCATTACAGACCCTTCCTTAGAGGATAACCCTATCGTTTATGTGAATCACGGCTTTACACAAATGACTGGATACAAACCAGATGAGATTCTTGGTCGTAATTGTCGATTCCTTCAAGGAAAAGATACGGATCAAAAGCAGCTTGCTTTAATTCGCCATGGAATTCAAAACAAAACACCTATTACCACACAGCTAAAAAATTATAAAAAAGACGGCACTTTTTTTTGGAATGAACTCAATATAGATCCTCTATACATTGAACAAGATGACAAAACATTTTTCATTGGTTTTCAAAAGGATATTACGAAACAGAAAGAATATGAACAGCTCCTAGAAGATTCCTTACAGGAAGTCACCTCTCTTTCGACGCCAATCGTCCCAATCAAAAATGGTGTATCTGCTCTTCCGCTTATCGGAAAATTATCTGAAGAACGCTTTGATGCCATTGTCGCTAAGTTAACCTGTATATTAGATGATTCAAAGGATGATTATTTAATTGTCGACCTTTCTGGTTTAATCGAGGTCGATGATTCCGTCGCAGCACGTATTTTCAAACTGCATCATCTTCTCAATCTAACTGGAACCGAACTGATCATCACTGGGATTAAGCCGCAGCTTGCGCTGAAAATGAAAGACCTCGATACAGATTTCCAGAATACGATCACTTATTTGACAGTAAAAGAAGCCATAAAAGGATTACCATTAGCTGAAAACCCTGTGTAAACAGGGTTTTTCAGATTGTTGACAAAGGGCTAAAATGATCTTTATTTTAGCCCTTTGTCTTCTATTCAGCGTGATAGAAAACCTTTGCAGTCTAGGAAGGGCGAGCACCGGAGCGGAGCGAATTCGACATTCGTGAGCACCGGAGCGCAGACCTGACAACCAATGCGAGGGTTTGTCTACACGCTGGAAAACCCTGTGTAAACAGGTTTTTTTTAATTGAACCGCTCCCCAAAATGGAAAAATGAGGTATGATAGGTGTAAATAGCAATTTAGGGGGGCTGTTAGATATGTTTTTACTCATATTAGGTCTTTTATGTGTTTGTTTTGCCATCGGATATGCTGTGAATTTCTTCTTACTCAACCGCAAGAACGAGCTGATTTTTTCAAAGAAACTTTTTTATCCTTTTTTGATCATTGGTCTCTTCTTTTCCATTATGTCATTACCGCTTACTGCTGGAAATGCGCCAAAGGCACAAGCCGATCCATCTTCCGAACAGCTGTTAAAGGATCAAAAGGAACTCTCATCTGACATTTCGCGCTTAAAAGCTGATAAAGAGTCGCTTACCTCCTCTTTAGAAGATGCGGAGAAGGAAAAAGAAAAGCTGGAAAAAAAGCTAGAAACCATCACCTCAGAAAAAGAAACGGTCAAGCAGCAAGAGAAGACCATTCAATCGCTTGAAGAGAAAATAGACAAGCTCACCTCCAGCAATGAAACACTCAAACAAGAAATCAAGAATAGTAGCAGCGATACGAAGTCTTCCACCGTCCAGCGCTCCGCACCTAAAGATGAAGGAAAAAGCACAGGCGGTCATGAATCACAAAAGGAAACAAAAAAAGAATCGGCTGCCTGTAACATTAAAGGGAGTGTCAACGGTATTTACCACACACCAAGCAGCAGATACTACTCTAGAACAAAGAATGTAACCAAAATGTTCTGCTCAGTAGAAGAAGCAGAGCGTGCCGGATACAGGGCACCTAAGCAATAGCAATGTTTAATTAAGATAAAAAAGTACCTCCTGAGCGCCCAATCGGGTTTACAGGAGGTTCTTTTTTAGATTTCTCTTCTTAAAGCTGCTAATACATTCGTTTTTGTTGCCTTACGTGCCGGGTTAAGCCCTGAAATGATCGCTACCCCTGCGCTGATCACTGTCGCTGTAATGACAAGGCTGAATGGAATATAGGAAAAAGTAATCGAGAATTGATCGCTTGATCCTCCCTCAGACATGGACGACAAAATGGCTGGGATGATTAAATTAACGGCGAAACTAATCAAATATGAGATGATAATACCGATGATTGATCCGATTACTCCAATATAAGCACTTTCCATTAGGAACATCCGCTTGATAATGGATGGATTCGCGCCAATGGCTTTCATAATCCCAATCTCTTGTGTTCGCTCTGTTACCGCCATGGTCATCGTATTGAAAATTCCGATGGCAGAAATAATGACTGCAATACATCCGACAAAAATGAGTCCAATTTTGAAGACCGTAAAGAACATATCCATTCCTTCAAGCTGGTTCGTTACAGAGATGACTTGATAGCCCTCATCTGTCAGTTTATTCGTGAGCGTACCGACATTGTCGAATTTATCTGCATAAACAGAAGTCATTTTTTCGACATTTCCAGCTTCAGGAGACAGGTCGAGTATTTGACCAAATTCTTTTTCATAAGCATTCGGAATCAGAATTTTATGATCCTCCTGCCACTCCAAATTCGGCTTTTTCAAAACACCTACTACACGGAAATCAAATGTTTTTTCTTTAACGACTTCCCCTTCTTCATTTAGTTTTGGCACTTTGATTTGAATCACTTTATTTAAAATATCCTTCGTGTAGCCTTTTGGCTCCTTCGGTGTTTCTTCCCCATTTGACGTCTGGTTTAATTCTTTTTCATAGGCTTCGCGTTCTTTTTTTGTCCACAGTTGCTGCGCCATATGATATCCAACCACAATTTCGTTCGCTGATGTTGGGACTTTTCCTCGATCTAGCTCAAGCCCTGCTTCTTTTTCTTCTTTCATATCAGTCAAAGCAGCCTGCGTTTCACTTGAACGATTATCGAGCTCGATGTTAACCGATGGATTG
The DNA here is from genome assembly GCF_038627085.1 of Bacillus sp. FSL M7-0791. Lineage (NCBI taxonomy): Bacteria > Bacillati > Bacillota > Bacilli > Caryophanales > Bacillaceae > Bacillus > Bacillus sp. FSL M7-0791. The sequence goes on from NZ_CP152022.1 coordinate 2,667,863, forward strand.
ATCGCCGTTCTTGAGACGACAGATTTCACATGATCATATTTCTTTAAATCATCAATCTTAACGTCTCCTTTTTCTTTTCCTAACACTTTAATTTCTGTGATGATTTGCTGTTTCATAATTTCATCTTGAGCTGATTTTTGCAAACCAAAACCAACAGACGCTAGAACGATTAAGAAAGAGCATGCCATTGTCGTCGCAAGAATGGTCATAAACACACGCAATCTATTTTTCTTCATATTTCTTCTAATGAATTTGACCTGATCTCTAAATTTCAATGGATTGTTCCCCTTTCTTTAATACACCGTCGTGAAGCTGGAACGTTGTGTCTGCGATTGAAGCAACTTCATCGTCATGTGTAATGATGACAAATGTAATTCCTTTTTCGCGATTGAGCTGCTGGATAAAGGCTAAAATTTCTCCTTCAGTTTCTGAATCCAGACTCCCAGTTGGTTCATCCGCTAAAATAATAGATGGATTTAAAATCAAGGCTCTTGCAATACTCACACGCTGCTGCTGTCCGCCTGACAGCTCATTTGGGTAATGTCCTGCGTGATGTTCAAGTCCTACTCGTTTCAGCATTTCTTTTACTTTCGCCTTTCGTTCAGACGGCTTCACACCTTTTAGAGTAAGCGGAAGTTCAACATTCTCATACGTTGTTAAGCTCCCGATCAACTGAAAGCTTTGAAAGATAAAGCCAAAGTGATCTAAGCGAAAGTCTGCCCATTCTTTTTCATTAAAGCCGGTCACATCGGTGCCATCAATGACAATTTTTCCGCTCGTTGGCGTAATATAGCCTGATATTAAGTTTAATAAAGTCGATTTCCCCGAACCACTTCGTCCAACAATACAAGCAATATCGCCTCTTTTGATGGACAGGTCAATCCCTTTCAGCACAGGAATTTCATTTTCCCTGCCCTTTTTACCAATTTTAAATACATGATCTAATGCTTGAATCTGAATCATCTCTACTCCCCTGCTCTCTGTTTATCTTTTTCTATAGATTAAAAAATAACTCGTTAAGGCGCCTACGACTCCACCGATGAGCATACCAACGATATAACCAAATATGGAATTATCTGAAGAAAAACCAAACCATCCAAACCCTAGAACACCGAAGACAATGACCATAATCTGAATAGGTCTATCCATACTTGAGTAAAGGAAGAAGCGGCCATTTCTTTCAATTGGATGTTTTATAAAGCTAATTAAGCCAATTAGATAAAACAGAACCACCATGACAATAGGTATAATGATTTTTTCGCCTGAGAACCAAAGAGGATAATCAGATCGGAAAGGTTCATCTATAATATAGTTGATTGGAGATATAGGCGATATCAAATAAGCGAAGCTCTTATCTAACCAACTCCCACTTGTCTTGATAATAAAATCTACATGAACAAGCGGTAATCCGATCACTAAAAAGGGTAAAATAGCTGTGCTGAACCCAACGATTGCTTGCGCAATGGAACTTCCGGTTAAAGTACCCGCTGCAAAAAATAAACTATAAAACATCAAGGAGGACACAAGCGAAATGATATAAACGCTATGAAAGCCAGGTGTTTCTAGTGGGTTAAGTCCTAAAATAAGTAAATAAGTAAGAACATAAGAAACGGCATGAGCGACTGCAATGATTCCAGCACCTAAGAAAAACTTTGTGTGATAGATTGTACTCCTGCTAAATGGTAAGGATAAGGTAAAATCCATCTGCCCTTTATTTCTCTCAAATCCAAGCTGCATGACAGCAAAGAAAATTCCCATTAGCCATGAAAGAGAGAGGAAAGGATCCGTCTTAAAGATATAAGAAAAACGTGGTGCATCCGTAATACACTCTGTATCGTTTAGACACGTTTGAAAAGACGAATATTCCATTAAGAATGCGAAGGGCGTCGCAAGCGCAGCAACAAGCATCACTAAAATGAATGTCAGCTCTGATTGCTTCCACTCCTTATATAATAATTGCCGCTTTACCATCTGCGTTTCCCTCCAAACTTCGCAATGAATACTTCTTCTAAATTCACAGGCAGTTCATGCCATACTTTTGGTTTCAGTGACTTCAAGTACTCTTTAGCTTCTTCGTCGGTTTTTAGAACAAGCGCTGTATAGAAAACGCCCGCTTGATCCAAAATCGCCACGCCATTTTTTCGAATACTTAAGTTCATATCTTCTTCAAAGGCCATTTGGATTTTGACATAGTCATTCTTTAATTCATCTAAATCCATGACACTTGTGAGTTCATTTCCTTCTAAAAATCCAATTCGATTACACATGCGCTCAATATCCTCTAAGCGGTGAGATGTAATTAAAATCGTTGTTTGTCGTTCTGCCACCTCGTCAATCATCAGCTGAAGAACGTCATTTCTTGTGACGGCATCAATACCATCAGTCGGCTCATCTAATAAAATGACCGCTGGTTTGATGGCAAAGCTTAAAATTAATGACAGCTGTTTCTTTAACCCTGTTGACAACTCACGATACTTCACTTTTTCCGGAATTTCATAGCGGTTCACAAGCTCATTGGCATAGGTCACGTCAAACTTTGGATATATATGCTTTAACAGCTGGACAAGCTGTCCGTAATTGTATCTGTCAAAGTAAGGATTCACGACTGGCATGAATACAATATTTTGCTTTACTAAAGGGTGGTCTTTCACCAGCACATCTTTAAAATAAATCTCTCCTTCATCCGGAAGAAGAATTTGCTGAATCAATCTGAGAAGTGTTGTTTTCCCGGAGCCATTCCGGCCAAGCAGACCGAAGATCTCACCTTCGCCTATTTTGAAGGAAACGTCGCTGAGTACTTCGCGTCCATTTAATTTCTTCGATACATTTCTGACCTCAATCAACTTGTTTTCCTCCTTTTAGACTTGAGCCGATCTCTTCCAGCCATTCCTTGAGCTGATGAATATCAATACCAGCATAATGAGCTTCTATGATGAGTTGTCTTAACTGTTCTTTCATCTCGAGCACCTTCCCTTCATTCAGCTTTAACTGAGCACCTTCTGTTACATACGTACCGCGGCCCCGCAGAGTTTCAATAATCCCTTCCCGCTCCAGCTCTTTATACGCTTTACTGACGGTGTTTGGGTTGGCAATAATAATGGTGGCGAGCTCTCTGACAGAGGGCAGTTTGTCACCTGGCTTCATCACGCCTTTTAAACATAAAATTTTGAGCTGCTCAATGATTTGTTCATATATTGGCGCAGCGCTTCTTGGATCTATTTGAATCATGATGACTCCCTCTTTCCTCATTCATGCTTTTGCAGTCCTATCGCTTGATCATGTCCTTGCATTAAAGGAACTGAATTGGGTATCAAATCTTTTTGAACTTCAAAACCAATGAAAACAAGAACGAAAAAAAATGTACATGCTAACGCAACAGCCAGCACCATCCACTTCAAATTGATTGGTTTTTTTTCTTTTTTCATGGTTGAACACCTTTCTTCACTTTTTAAGTGTCTGTAGTGTATTAGTTGATGTAGTACACTTAATACAATATAGACACCCAGCATAAAAGTCAATCACTTATTAAAAAAAATAAAAAACAGACCCTTAAAAGAAGGATCTGTTCATCATTCATTATCGTAAGAAATTCCTAAAATCATTTGGTTTTGCAAGCTCTGAATTTGAACACGCGCCCTGTCTAACCGTTCTCTTTGCTGGTCATTGGCGACATCTTTTAATTTTTCTAATTCATTGACCGTATTCTCAAGCATGAGCTGTGCTTTTGAAAACTCTTCCTCATTATAATGTTCCTGACGTGAGCTCAAATCAAATTGTTCATTTGCAAACTCAAGGGTTTCCGTACTTTTTTGGATAAATTCATCGATCGACTGCCTTGTTGCCATCTTACATTCCCTCCATTTCATCATCGCTCCCGCCTATTTTGCCCATGTAACGCTTTTTCACTAAAGAAAATGTTGGACAGATTCAATTGTCCTCCTTCGTGATTTTTGTTAAACTTTAAGGATGCCTATTATTATGCAAGGAGGTTACTGACTTGGATCAGCATAACCCTTTTTTATATTCAAACAGTGAAAAACGTTATCACACATGGAACTACCATTTGCGTGAACACTTTGGTCATAAAGTATTTAAAGTAGCCTTAGACGGCGGCTTTGACTGCCCAAACCGTGATGGTACTGTAGCCCACGGCGGCTGTACATTTTGCAGTGCCGCTGGATCTGGTGACTTTGCAGGAAACCGGGCTGATGATCTCATCACTCAATTTAACGAAATCAAAGACCGGATGCATACAAAATGGAAAGACGGAAAATACATGGCGTATTTCCAGGCGTATACAAACACACACGCTCCGCTACCTGTCCTAAAAGAAAAATATGAAACCGTTATGAATCTGGATGGTGTCGTAGGTCTATCCATTGCAACAAGACCTGACTGTCTGCCGGATGACGTAGTGGAGTATTTAGCCGAATTAAACGAACGCACTTACCTATGGGTAGAGCTTGGTCTTCAAACAGTACACGAACGGACAGCTATGCTCATCAACCGTGCTCATGATTATGAATGCTACGTTGAAGGTGTAGAAAAACTGCGAAAACACGGAATTCGTGTCTGCTCACATATCATCAATGGACTGCCTCTTGAAAACCGGGACATGATGATGGAAACAGCAAAAGCTGTTGCGGATTTAGATGTGCAAGGAATTAAAATTCATTTGCTTCACCTTTTAAAAGGGACTCCAATGGTCAAGCAATATGAAAAAGGAAAGCTTGAGTTTTTAAGCCAGGAGGAATATGTTCAACTTGTTTGTGATCAACTGGAGATTCTGCCGCCAGAAATGATTATTCACCGTATTACAGGCGACGGCCCAATTGAATTAATGGTTGGTCCAATGTGGAGTGTTAATAAGTGGGAAGTACTCAATGCCATTAATGCTGAGCTCGAAAGACGTAACAGCTACCAAGGGAAACGTTTCGTCAGATTGGAAGAAGCAGCCAAATGATTTTGAAACGCATGCTTCCTTTTAGTAAAGAGCTGTTAGAACGCGCTTGTCAAAAAGGCGACATCGTTATAGATGCAACAATGGGCAACGGCCACGATACACTCTATTTAGCTGACCTTGTAGGAACTGATGGACAAGTGTTTGCATTCGACGTGCAAGAGGAAGCCTTGCAGCAGACAAGCAAAAGACTTGGCGATCAATATCCTTACGTTCACCTCATCCATGATGGGCATGAAAAACTGGCGGATCATCTTCCGAAGGATGCTTATGGACAAATAGCCGGTGCAGTGTTTAACCTTGGGTATCTGCCCGGAGGCGATAAAGCCGTCACCACTCAGGCTCATACAACCATTGAAGCCATCAAGCAGCTCCTCGAATGGCTCAAACCCGGAGGTCTGATCGTCCTTGTGATCTACCACGGACATCCCGAAGGAAAAAGAGAAAAAGAAGTGCTTCTCGACTATTGCAGATCACTGCCTCATGAAGAGGTACAAGTTTTATCATATCAATACATGAATATTCAAAACGACCCGCCGTTTGTGGTCGCCATTGAAAAAAAGCTAAAATGATGTGCATTTTAGCTTTTTTCTTCTTTTCAGCGTGATAGAAAACCTTTGCAGTCTAGGAACGGGCAAGCACCGGAACGGAGCGAATTTGACATTCGTGAGTACCGGCGCGCAGACCTGACACCGAATGCGAGGGTTTGTCTACACGCTGAAGCTCAAATCCTAATGGATTTGAGCTTTTTTATGATGATTTCATCCAAGGCATTTTCTGATAGGTCCTATAGGCTCTTCCGTTAATATAGAAAAAGAACGATGTTTTCCCGCTTGATTTGATCAGCCGCTTTGCCAGCTTGTTCATCTCTTTTTGGGCTGTCACTTTTTCATCGGACAAATAGACCGCCAGTAATCCTCTGTTAATCAATTTGTGAAAGTTTTCATGCGGAATACCTTTCAGCTGCTCATCCGCTTTTTCGATAAAATGCTGAAGTCTATCCATCATCTCATGATGAGAATCATAGTATGAGCAAAAGTTCAGATCTCCCCCAAGCCGGTCCTCTTCTTGGTCTATTAAATAATCGAGTAAAATGTGCAGACCTTGAATATATGGGAAATAGCTTTCGTAAATTTGCTTCGCCTGCTTTTCTGTAAAATCAGGCTGCAGCGCATAGGCCACAAGACAGAATATCCCTAACGTTGATCCCGCACAAGCTGAAAACTCATACCATTCCATCTTCGGCAAATCCTTTTCATATTGGCGGAACCATGACTCTAGCCGTGGTACACGCTCATGAGGAACGACGTGCTTATGTACTTGCAGGTCACTATAGTAATCACACAGCGTGTGTAAATATGGCTGAATGATCGGATAATGCCGAACGCGTGTAAGCACGTCTTGACATGTGCGGACAAGCGCATGTAAATATCCATGATCCTCTTGATCATCACGGAATTGATAGTATGGCTTGAGCTCAGCATGAATATCAAGCGCATCTCTCATCGCTTGATGCAGCATATGAAAATCCTTAGGATCAAGCGACGTGCTGCGGTCACATAGGTTATCTAAGTAGTCACTGATGGTTTGATACGCCACAATGAATTCAATGCACGTTTCTTTCTCATCGCCTGCTAGAAGAGATAAAATGCCTCCGCCTTCACAGTGAAACGTTTTACTCGATATGCTCGCTAGTGCCTGCGTTCTCAGTTCTTCATTTTCAATCATTTCTGCATGAGCCCGCCACTTTTTCAGCTCCTGATGAACAAGCGGAAAAATATCTTTATACACCTTTGTCATCAGTGCAAAAGGACGCTCTGGTACTGACAAATCACTCCACCCCCAACTTAAAGCTCACAATCAAATATATTGATCTGTAAAGGCTCTTGCCGCCTTAAACACATCTTCTCTTTCTGGTTCATTAAAAATTTCGTGATACAGCTCTTCCCATTCACGGTATGATTTATTGGTTGATTCTATGCCATTGAACCATTTAATCACCCTCGTTTTATCGACGATCTTATCATCTCCCGCCTGCATTAAAAGGAGCGGGATCGATTTAAAGACATTCGTCGGCTGCATCGCCGCATCGATATTTTTGATCAGCTCTCGATACCAGCGAACCGACACCTTTGTCACGTAAAGAGAATCATTTGAGTCTGCCTCAATGACCGCCTGATTTCGTGTCGCTAGTTCAATCGACAGACCTGACTCCACTTTAAAAGACGGTGCCAGCACATTTAGACCTTTTGACGCAAAATCCATCAGCTTCTTCGGTTTAAATTGCAGACCTAAACAAGGTGATGATAAAATAAGGCCATTCAACTTCGTATGGGTATACTGCTTCATCCACTCAATTGAAATGAGTCCACCCATACTGTGTCCAAGTAAAAAAGTAGGAAGTCTGAATGATTTCGCATGTTCGATCCATTCATCGACTGTATCAATGTATTCTTGAAACGAACGAATGTGGCCTCGCGCACGTGTTGATGTGCCTTGTCCAGGCAAGTCACCCATGACGACGTGATAGCCTGCATTCCGCCACATTTCAATCAGCCATTTATATCGGCCGTGATATTCACTCGCACCATGTACAATGACAATTGTACCAACTGGTCTTTCAGCATGCCAAGTCCACAAAGTAAACACCTCACAAATGTTGTATTAAGAAAGGAAGTCGAAAAAGTGATTTATCCATATCATCAGTTTACACCTGAGATTCATGAATCGGTCTTTGTCGCAGATAACGCCACCATTACCGGTGATGTCACAATCGGAGAATATTCGAGCGTGTGGTTTCAAACCGTCATCAGAGGCGATGTTGCACCTGTGAGAATTGGAAAGAACGTCAACATTCAAGATTTATCGTGCCTGCATCAAAGTCCTGGAAAAACACTTCTTATTGAAGATGGTGCTACTATTGGACACCAAGTCACATTACATAGCTCAATCATTCGAAAAAATGCCCTCATTGGCATGGGGTCTATTATTCTCGATGGTGCGGAGATTGGCGAAGGCGCCTTTATCGGTGCAGGAAGTCTTGTCCCTCAAGGAAAGGTCATCCCAAAAGGATCACTCGCTTTTGGCCGTCCAGCCAAAGTCGTTCGGCTGTTAACAGATGAAGATATCCAAGACATGGACCGAATCCGCAGAGAATATGTAGAAAAAGGACAATACTATCGTTCCCTTTTATCTCGTTAACATCATACGTGTATCTTCACTTTATCATGTTTTTTTCAGGATATTAAGCAATAACTATGAACCGCTTGTTATTTTACCCTTTTCCACCCCTTTCTATCATGACAAAAAAGGTTTTCAGCACAAAGCTGAAAACCTTTTTTCATTAACTGAAGATGACTTCTTTCGGTTGATGATTCAATTGCTCTGGATCAATACTGCGCTCGACATAAATGCTGTGCCAAATCATAAAGATCAGGACAGTCCAAATCTTACGGCTATGATCTGCTTTACCAGCACAATGTTCATTTAATAAATCAAGCACATACGCTTTGTTAATATATTCGTCAGTTTGACTGTTTTTAATGATGTCTTTCGCCCAAGCGTTCATCTCATTTTTCAGCCAATGACGAATTGGAACAGGGAAGCCCAGCTTCTTGCGGTTTAACACATGGTCAGGCACAATGCCTTCTGCTGCTTTACGCAATAAATATTTCGTTGTGCCATCTTTTGTTTTCAGCTCTTCTGGAATTTTAGAAGCTGCTTCAAATACGACCTTATCAAGGAAAGGAACACGAAGCTCAAGAGAATTCGCCATTGTCATCTTATCTGCTTTCAGTAAGATGTCCCCGCGCATCCACGTATGAATATCAACATATTGCATTTTGTTAATATCACTGTAGCCTGCACTTTCCTCGAAGTATGTCTTCGTCACATCACGATACGTAATGTTCGGATCATACTGCTTTAAGAGGTTTTTCTTTACTGGCTCTTCAAAGATTTTCGCATTACCGATATAACGTTCCTCTAATGGTGTACAGCCGCGGACGATAAAGCTTTTTCCTTTCATTCCTTCTGGCATTAAGCGCGCCAGACGAAGAAGAAGCTTTTTCAGCATAGATGGTACAGATTCAAATGGTTTAAGAGAAAGCGGCTCACGGTAAATATTATATCCACCGAACAGCTCGTCTGCTCCCTCACCAGAAAGAACAACCGTCACTTGTTTCTTTGCTTCCTTTGCCACGAAGTACAATGGAATCGCCGCCGGATCAGCTAAAGGATCATCTAAATGCCAAACAATTTTCGGAAGCTCATTCATATATTCCTCAGGAGAAATCACCGCGCTGAAGTTTTGTAAGCCAAGCTTATCAGCCGTTTCCTTCGCTACATCAACTTCACTAAAGCCATCCTGCTGGAAGCCAACAGAAAACGTCTTCAGCTCAGGATGAAATTCCTTTGCGACAGATACGATGAAAGAAGAATCGATACCACCTGATAGGAATGAACCAACAGGTACATCACTTCTCATATGAATTTTCACAGAATCATAGATTGCATCGCGGACTTCTTCAATCAGCTTTTGTTCTTGTGTTTGCTCAGGCTTGAATTGAACCTTCCAGTAAGTCTTAAATTCAATCTCCTGTCCTGGGCGTAAAGTAAACTGATGACCTGGCTCTACTTTGTGAACCTTTTGATCAAGTGTATTTGGCTCAGGTACGAACTGGAATGACATATATTGCTGTAAGGATGTCTCATCAAATAAAATGTTCTCGTTCACTGCCATCAAGCTTTTGCGTTCAGACGCAAAGTACACTTGCTCATCCATTTGTGTAAAATAAAGCGGTTTGATGCCAAAAGGATCTCTTGCACCATATAATAATTGCGCTTCTTTATCCCAAATTAAAAATGCAAACATGCCGCGAAGCTTTGAAGCCGCTTCTTCTTTATAATGACGGTATGTGGCAAGAAGTACTTCCGTATCAGAATCTGTGCTGAACGTATAGCCTTTTTTCACAAGCTCTTCCTTCAGCTCCACATAGTTATAAATTTCTCCGTTGAAAATAATCCAATACTTTTCATCTTCATAAGAAAGCGGCTGCTTTCCGTGCTCAACATCTATAATACTTAAACGTCTAAATCCAAATCCTACATGCTCATCATGAAAGTAACCCTCATCATCCGGACCACGATGAACGATGAGACGATTCATTTGTTTAATTAGCTCTTCCTGTTCAGTAGTTTCGGACAATGGACGGTGATTAAATACACCAACAAACCCACACATATTATTGCCTCCACGTTATGTTATTTCTTAAAAGTAGACCTATAATTAGACAGTATTTTGTCCGATTTTGTTTCACATTTTTTCGCTTTTTGCAGATTTTTTTTTAATCAAAAGGAAAACCGCTTAAAATAAGCGGTTTTTTATGTTGTTATTGTCCCAATGCTTCTTTGCGAAGTGTATCGGCTTTATCCGTTTTTTCCCACGGAAGATCTAAGTCGTGACGGCCGAAATGCCCGTATGCAGCTGTTTGTTTGTAGATCGGACGGCGCAGGTCAAGCATTTTAATAATGCCAGCTGGACGAAGATCAAAGTTTGCACGAACCACTTCAATTAATTTTTCTTCTGAAGCTTTTCCTGTTCCGAATGTATCAATTGAAATCGATACAGGCTGTGCAACACCAATTGCATAAGCAAGCTGTACTTCACAAGAATCTGCAAGGCCGGCAGCTACGATGTTTTTCGCTACGTAACGTGCAGCGTATGCCGCAGAACGGTCAACCTTCGTTGCATCCTTACCTGAGAAAGCACCGCCGCCATGACGAGCGTACCCGCCATACGTATCAACGATGATTTTACGTCCAGTTAAACCAGCATCCCCTTGAGGTCCACCGATCACGAAACGGCCAGTTGGGTTAATAAAGTATTTTGTCTGTTCATCAATCAGTTCACTTGGAACGACAGGACTGATGACATGCTCTTTTAAGTCACTTTGAATTTGTTCAAGCGTCACTTCTGGTGCATGTTGCGTAGAAATAACCACTGTGTCAATACGAACTGGTTTGTTTTGCTCATCATATTCAACTGTGACTTGTGTTTTTCCGTCTGGACGAAGGTATGCAAGTGTTTCATTCTTGCGTACTTCTGTTAAACGGCGAGATAATTTATGCGCTAGTGAAATTGGCAGCGGCATGAGCTCTTCGGTTTCGTTGTTAGCAAAACCAAACATCAATCCTTGGTCACCTGCACCAATCGCATCAATTTCTTCTTCAGTCATTGTTCCTTCACGTGCTTCAAGCGCTTTGTCTACACCTTGCGCAATATCAGCAGACTGTTCATCAATTGATGTAAGTACCGCACATGTTTCCGCATCAAAACCATATTTCGCACGTGTGTAGCCAATTTCCTTAATTGTGTCACGCACCGTCTTTGGAATATCGACATAAGTAGACGTTGTAATTTCACCGCTTACTAATACGAGACCGGTTGTAACAGAAGTTTCACAGGCAACACGTGCATTTGGATCTTTCTTTAAAATTTCATCCAAAATGCTGTCTGAAATTTGATCACAGATTTTATCCGGATGTCCTTCTGTCACTGATTCTGAAGTAAATAAACGACGATTTTGACTCATAATGGCTATTTCCTCCTGTACAAGACCACATCATCCCAAGATGAGGCCTCCAATATGATACGGAACTCGTTCCCTCTTATATTTGAAAACGTTTATATTAGAGATGTTATTGGCAATTTGTTCATATGATATCCCAAAAATAAAAAAACCATTTCCTTCATTGCGAGGAAAGGGTCTGAGATCGCATGCCTTTCACTCTTATCGCTCAAGGTGTTCTTGTACCTTGCATCAGGTTAGCACCTTGGTTTCTCAGCATTTTCATGCCTTTTTCATAAAAAACCGGTTGCTGGGCTTCATCGGGCCTGTCCCTCCACCAACTCGGGATAAGAGTATCCGTTCAATAAGATATCTTATCTTAAACCCTTGCGTCATGTCAATGCTTCATAAGAATTATCTCCCTCTTTTTTCTCCTCACCATTAGCATCACCAAAAAGCATATTTTCATAGCAGAAATGAAAAAACACACACAAAAATTTTTAAATAGTATAGACTATTATTATTAATGTGTTATACTAATCGAAACAAACAAATTCAACGGTAAAGGAAGGGTTTTTTTATGAACTCAGTGGATTTAAAAGAAGATTTGCAATCATTGCTCTCATTAGAAAATACGCACCAAAATTTATCTGTTCCGAAACTTGTTGAAAAGATTTTGGCACGTAATGAAGGCGTTTTAACATCAACTGGAGCTGTCCGCGCTACAACTGGAGCCTATACAGGACGTTCGCCTAAAGATAAATTTATCGTCAAAGAAGAAAGCTCTGAACATAAAATCGATTGGGGTCAAGTAAACCAGCCGATCTCCAAAGAAGCATTTGACCGTTTATATACAAAGGTTGTGTCATACTTAAAAGAACGTGATGAACTATTCGTCTTTGAAGGGTTTGCAGGCGCTGATGAAAGATATCGTATGCCGATTACAGTTGTAAACGAATTCGCATGGCACAATCTTTTTGCCAAGCAGCTATTTATCAGACCTGACGGGTCAACACCTTCTTCAAACGAAAAACCTTTCACCATCTTATCTGCACCGCACTTTAAAGCAGATCCTGCAACAGATGGCACAAACTCTGAAACGTTTATCATCGTTTCTTTTGAAAAACGCACGATTCTTATCGGTGGAACAGAATATGCAGGAGAAATGAAAAAGTCCATTTTCTCTGTGATGAACTACCTGCTTCCTGAGCAAGACATTTTATCCATGCACTGCTCAGCAAACGTAGGTCAAGAAGGCGATGTGGCCCTATTCTTCGGACTTTCAGGTACGGGGAAAACGACGCTTTCTGCAAGCGCAAGCCGCAAGCTGATCGGAGACGATGAACACGGCTGGTCTGGCACAGGGGTCTTCAATATCGAGGGCGGATGCTATGCGAAATGTGTGAACTTAAGTGAAGAAAAAGAACCGCAGATCTACAAAGCGATCAGCTTCGGATCAGTTCTTGAGAACGTTGTGCTTGATGAAGAAACACGTGAAGCGGATTATGATGATACCTTCTTTACTGAAAATACACGCGCTGCTTACCCAATCGAAATGATTGATAACATCGTGAAACCAAGTATCGCAGGACATCCATCTGCTATTGTCTTTTTAACAGCTGATGCGTTTGGCGTCTTACCTCCAATCAGCCGTTTAACAAAAGAGCAGGCAATGTACCATTTCTTGAGCGGGTACACAAGTAAATTAGCTGGAACTGAGCGAGGTGTCACATCACCAGAAACGACATTCTCTACTTGCTTCGGTTCACCATTCCTTCCGCTTCCAGCTCACGTCTATGCTGAAATGCTCGGCAAAAAGATTGATGAACACGGTGCTAAAGTATTCCTTGTGAATACAGGCTGGACTGGCGGAGGCTACGGTACAGGCAAACGAATGAATCTCGCTCATACAAGAGCAATGGTACAGGCAGCAATCGAAGGTGACCTTGATAATGCCGAGATGATTACTGATGACATCTTTGGCTTACACATCCCGCTTCATATTCCTGGTGTACCAGATGAGGTGCTTCAACCTGCTAAAACATGGGATGACCAAGAGGCTTATCAAGAAAAAGCACACTTCCTTGCCAATGAATTTAAAAAGAACTTCCAAAAATTCAGCCACGCGGCAAGTGACATTGAAGCCAAAGGCGGACCACTCGTATAACCAAATGAAAAAAGCTGAGGAGATTCAATCCCTCAGCTTTTTTTAGTTTGTTGAATGCAATGATACAAGACGGTACGTCACCTTCGTGACATTGTCTGTCAGCTCCAGCTTTTCAACATGTGCTGTCCCTGTTTTTTCTCCGTCTTTGGTTTTGCGCACCTCAAGTGGAATATTTAACGGATAAATGCGGTATCCATCCTTCATGAGTTCAAATACATTTTCTTCAATTCTTGTCTCTTTTCCCTTTGTGACAATCATTGTATTAAATTCAACAGGCATTCCCATAATGAAAATCCCCCTACTTTCTATATTTCGTTATACTGCTTATTTTACCACATTTCCGCTTTTTCGGCTGTGCATCCATGTGGTCAGCCTTCTCACAATTTCTCGATTATGCTGCGGCGGGAAGTAGTGGTTGTATCCATGGAAATACCAGGTCTCCACAGACTTCCCGTGCTGGCGCAGCGCATCTTCTAACAAATACGCATGCTCAATCGATACATTTTGATCTTCTTCTCCGTGGATGATGAGGACAGGTGCTTCAATTTGATTCACATCATTTAAAGGGGTTCTGTTCTCATATGCCTCTGGCACCTTATGCGGCGGACCGCCAATCACACGCTTCATCATCCGTCTCATATCTACACGCTCTTCATAAGTAAGTTTCATGTCACTGACGCCTCCCCATGTGACAAAGGAAGCTGCCTCGTGTTTCATTTCAACAGCGGTCCAAATACCCATAATACCGCCTCGCGAAAAACCAAAGATATGAATTCGGTCCTTTTTCACTTTTTTATGCTGCTTTAACAGCTGAAAGGCAGCAAACGCATCTTTTCGATCTTCTCCGGCAAAATCTTCGTTCCCTTCGCCTCCTTGGTTTCCTCGGTAAAAGGGAGCAAAGACGACAAAGCCCTGCGCGGCAAATTGCACAATCCGGCCTGGTCTGACCATCCCCACATTTTTAATGCCGCCTCGTAAATACAAAAAGCCGTCGTAGAAACCTTCTCCGGCCGGTTCAGCGAGCAGCCCTTTCATCCGAAGTCCATCTGCCTCATAGGTCACTGTATATAAGTGAATATGCGGATGGGGCGACGGAAACCTTCTTTTTTCCACAATCACTCGATTTCTCTCCTTTTCATCTTTGATTACGTCCATTGCTTCAGCATCGCTTCTGCGACAAGCTGGCCTGATTTTGTCACCATCGGCGTGCCGCCGCCTGGATGACTTGATCCTCCAACAAACCAAAGTCCTTCAATATCTTTTGACTGATTATTGATGCGAAAGAACGCCTGTTTGAACGAGTTTGAAGACATGCCATAAATGGCTCCACGATATGCCCCCGTTTTCTGCTGCAGATCGAGCGGGGTTTGAACCGCTTCATATTCAATAAGCTCATCCAAATCAAAAAGACCTTTTTCCATTAATTTGTTTTTTACATGCTGACGATATGTCTCCTTTAGCATGTCCCAATCTTGCTCTTTTGTCACATAAGGTGCATTGGCCAGTACAAACAGGTTGCTTCTTCCCGGTCCTCCGCTTAAAGCTGGTTCTGAATGGCCTGAATAGCATATGTAAAGTGTCGGGTCTTGAGGCAGTTGTTTTTTCTGAAAAATATCCTTGAATTCCTGCTCATAATCCTCAGGGAAAAACACATTGTGATGGACCAGCTGTTCATAGACTTTAGGTACCCCTAATAAGAGAGCAAAGCCCGACAACGACGGTTCAATGCCAGACAGTTTTTGATTTAAAAAACGAGGACGGTCTTTTTCATCTATGAGATGACGGTATACAGTCAGCGCATCTGCTCCTGCAATGACTTGATCTGCCTCATACATCTGCTGATCCGTCTCTACTCCTTTGATGCGCCGATCCTTCACATGAATCTTGTTCACTTGTTCATTGAGGTAAATCTGAACGCCTAATTCTTTTGCCAGCGTCTCAAATGCCTCAACTAAACGATATGTACCGCCCTGTATTCCATAAATCCCTTTCTCTCCTTCTAAATACGCCATCATATTAAAAATAGCCGGCGCCTCGTAGGGAGAAGAGCCAATATAAGTGGCATACCGTCCAAACATCGCCAATGTATGGGGATGACGGAAATATTGACGCAGCAGGCGCTGAACCGATGTGAATGGTTTGACAGCAAGAAGTGCTTTCATCAGCTTTACATCCGCCTTATCCTTCCAGCTCAATAACAAACGATTTAAAAACTGCTCCTCTGCCTTTTGAAAAAGCGTCTTTGATTCCTGTAAAAATGCGCGGTATTGCTTCGCATCTTCAGGACTGAATGCAGCAATTTGTGATTCCATTAGCTCAATATTCGGCGTAAACTCGACCGTATGTCCATCTGGAAAAATATTTTTGGTCAGCGGAGAAATCGGATAAAAGGTCACATAATCCTCCATCCGTCTATGACAGGATGTAAACACTTCTTCAAAATAGGCCTTCATTGTAATGGTGCTCGGTCCTAAATCAAAAGAGTAGCCTGCCTCGTGATGGCGCTGCAATTTCCCCCCTAAAGCCGCTTCTTTTTCTAAAATGGTGACCTGAACCCCGCGTGACTGTAGACGGATCGCGGCTGATAATCCGCCAAGTCCACCGCCGATGATGATCACTTTTTTCATTCGTACCTTCTCCCTTTCCATTCATACCCTTCTTTTTTCAGACCGATTTTCATAGAAGCAAAGCCAATGGCGATCAGGCTTAAAATACTGACCGGCAATAAAAAAGCCATCGCAGATGTCCGCCCATTTTCAGTATCTATTGCCGCTTTAATCGACACACCCAGCCCATAGCAAAGAATGGCTAAGCATATGCTCAAAACATTCAGCTGAAACAATGCGATCATGAAACAAATGACAGGAACCAAATAAAGGAGGGTGTATAAACAAAAGACACTGCTTAATAAAGCAATGCTTCGATTCACACCTGGGAATAAATTTTTCCGGTAACCTTCCCAAACCTCTTGTCCACTTTCATACATTCTCATATACACAAATGGATGAATGCTTGCAAGTGTGAACGGAAAGCCTTTTTCCTTCACCCTTCTAGCCAAAGCCATATCATCAACGAGTGAATCCTTGATCGCTTCATGCCCGCCAATGTCGTGATAACAATTCTTTTCAATGGCAATAAAACCGCCATGTGCTGCGGCAAAAGCGGGGTTCTTAGATTTTCTTACCCATTTCACTGGCAGATGACAGCCAATGGTAAACATCATCATAGGAACGACAAGATGCTCAAAAAATGTACCTGTTTTTTGTTCTGGAAAACCTGACAGCATGCCCGTTTTTTGCATACATAACTGCTTGTATACTGATTCAACTGCCCCTCTTTTTAACCGGACATCCGCATCTAAAAATAGCAGCCAGTCAGAAGCTGCTGCCTCAGCGAGCTGAGAGCAGGCATATGATTTACCAAGCCAGCCCCGCTTTAATGGCTGACCTGACTGGACACGGATCCACGGGTATTTTTCTGCGAACCGCTCCACCATCGCTCTTGTCTGATCTGTCGAATGGTCATCAAGGACGATGAGCTCTTTCGGATAAAAGCGTTGATCAACGATCGACTGAAGACAGGCTTCTATTCGTTTTTCCTCATTTCTCGCTGGAATCAGAATTGATAATGAAATAGGTTCACCCGGCGAAAAGGGTGCTGGCTTTAAAACAGGAAGCTGCTTCATATTCCATATGGTGAAAATAAACTGACAGAGCAAGAGTACACTGATTACGGTTAAGAAGACCGCCATGTTTTCACCCACTTTTTAAAGGAATCAAACGCATCACTTGTTGACTGACTTGTCCTCGTCATCTGTCTAAATTCTTGATTAGTTGTAAAATCAGGATCTGCGATGACCTGTGCTTGATGTGCGTTTAGCTGCGTTTCAAGCAGATCTCTAAGCAGATGCGTCACGTCCTTGCTTCGTAGTTCTCCGCCAGATACTAAGTTATCTTCACCAAACACAGCAGATACTGTCGGCTTTTGAAATTGATTAAATGTATAATGCAAGGTCACAGGCTTCACCACAACTTGCTCAAATTGTCTCACTAAAAATGAAGCCCCGCCCTCCAATTCAAGCGGCCGCATATCCTGATGCATGATTTTCCCCTGTGGAAAAAGCCATACAGCCCCGCCAGCCTGCATGTTCTCTTTTGCCGTCATTAATGCTTGCTTCACACTTTTCAGATTCTCTTTCTGAACCGGAAAGGCACCAAGCTTTCGGAAAAAGGCATATTGCTTCAGCTGTTTCTCCTCCATCATCATATAGTGATCGAGCCCAGATGCTTTTTCTGTTAAAAGAAAGATGATCAGTCCATCCCACCATGAGCTATGATTGGCGAGATAAAGAACAGGCAGCTTCTCGTTTGGGTCCACAGTGCCTTTCATCATCACAGAGCGGAAATGTTTATGAAGTAAATACCGCTCAAGATAAAGAGAAAATATACGTCTAAACGATCGGCTTTTGTCGCTTTCTTTCAAATTGAACCCTTCCTTCACACAAAATAACAATGATCAGTGCTAAATAAAAAATGACATCGAGCCCGCCCTTTAATGCCAGCACACCAAAAAAGAACACCATTGCCTGATAAATACGGCTCGTCCAGCTCAGAGCCTTTTGATCAATCTGAACAAGCGGGAAGAGAAAGGAAAGTCCTGCTCCAATCATACCCCAGCTCACAAAATTCTCAAAAGGAATACCATAAAAACCACCGCCGTCATACCACACCCAAAATTTCCGTTCAGCCGCTACTGGGTCTAATATGAGGTCAAGCAAGACAATCCATATCCCCGTTTCGACAGCTCGTTTCCATTTCGACTGCTGATTGGATAAAAAAAGACTGTTTAAAAACACACCAACCCATGCAAAAGCAATGGTTAAAGGCACCCCTGCCACTAGAAAACCTAACGTCGGATAATAGTCATAGGCCCCGAAAGGAAAACCGGTTGTGATCCCTATCCATTCAACCGTAAATGTCAGCACCCCGACAATAGCTGTCCTTTTGATCACAAACCCCCATGAACCATAAATATTTCGCCCAATTTCTATCACACAGCAGGCATACAGCACAAGGAAAATGCCATTTGCAAACTGAAGCCATGCTGGCACTTCAAAAGAGACCATTAATATGAGTCCTACTAAATACCATCCAAGAAATACCCAACTCACTCTATACACGAAACCGCCCCTTTATTTCTGCCAAATTCAAGAAAGTATTCATGCTTCTAGTATAGAAAAAAAGACACGTTCTATAAATAAACAATGCGCTTCTTATTTTCATCTAGGCACTCACCAAAAATCCCTTTTGACATACTTTAATTAGTGATCTAGAACAAAGGAGGCGAATTACTCTTGAATCGTTCCATCAAAGTCAGACTGGCATTCATCGTCGTTGTCCTGCTCTTTATTCCATTTGTCGCCTGTAAAAAAGAACAAGAGCAGACCGTACAAGTAGCCGAGGTGACCCATTCGGTTTTTTATGCTCCGCTATATGTTGCCTTATCTGAGGATTTCTTCAAAGAAGAAGGGCTAGAGGTTGAATTAAAAACGACTTGGGGCGGTGATAAAACGATGACAGCTCTCTTATCCGGCGGTGCAGATATCGCCCTGACCGGATCTGAATCCTCTATCTATGTAGAGGCTCAAGACACAAAAGACTCTGTCATCAACTTTGCACAGCTGACACAAACAGACGGTACATTTCTTGTTTCAAGGGAGAAAGTGAGCGAATTCTCTTGGGATCAATTAAAAGGAAAAGACTTTCTTGGACAGCGGAAAGGCGGCATGCCGCAAATGGTCGGTGAATATGTCCTGAAAAAGGAAGGCATTGATGTAAAAAAGGATCTCCGCATGATTCAAAATATTGATTTTGCCAACATTTCAGGTGCTTTCTCCTCTGGAACTGGCGATTTTGTGCAGTTATTCGAACCGACAGCATCCTTAATTGAAAAAGAAGGCAAAGGGTACATTACCG
The DNA here is from genome assembly GCF_038627085.1 of Bacillus sp. FSL M7-0791. Taxonomy (NCBI): domain Bacteria; kingdom Bacillati; phylum Bacillota; class Bacilli; order Caryophanales; family Bacillaceae; genus Bacillus; species Bacillus sp. FSL M7-0791. Next base: position 2,687,534 of record NZ_CP152022.1, read on the forward strand.
CCTCCTTTGGAGAGGCTTCCGGAAAGGTGCCGTATACCACCTTCATGGCAAAGAAGAGTTACTTAGAGGAAAACAAGGAAACAGCTGAAGCCTTCACTCGCGCCATTTATAAAGCGCAGAAATGGGTAGAAGCCAAGCAGCCGGAAGAGATTGCCAAAACCATTCAATCTCATTTTCCTGACACAGAACTTGATGTTTTATCAACTGCCATTAAACGCTACAAACAGCAGGACTCCTACGCAACAGATCCCCTTCTGAATGAAGAGGAATGGAACAAATTGCAGGAAATCATGAAGGAGAGCGATGAATTGCCGAAATTTATCCCGTACAAACAACTTGTCAATTCATCCATTGCAAAGAAGGTCACAGAACACAAATAGAATAGGAGGTAGCACATGTCTTTCCTTCAAATTGACCATGTGACCCACACGTACTTCTCTTTAAAAGAAAAAACAACGGCCATACAGCACATCAATATGGAGATAGACCAAGGAGAATTTATCTCATTTATTGGTCCCAGCGGCTGCGGAAAAACCACCCTGCTGTCTATCATTGCAGGAATAACGCCGCCCTCTGAAGGCCGAATTTTAATCGAAGGAAAAGAACCGAATCAAAAGGAGCATCAAATCGGCTACATGCTCCAGCAAGATTATTTGTTTCCTTGGAAAACCATCAAGGAAAATATCATTCTCGGGTTAAAAATTACCAAGCAAGATTCACATGAAGCCACCTCCGCCGCTCTTGGCTTACTGCCTAAGCTTGGCCTTCATGATGTAGAGGAAAAATACCCGAAGGAGCTGTCAGGCGGTATGAGGCAGCGTGCGGCTCTCGCCCGAACGCTTGCAGTGAATCCCGGTCTGCTTTTACTAGATGAACCCTTTTCAGCTCTAGACTATCAAACCAAACTCACTTTAGAGGATCTCGTCTTTCATACACTCAAAAACTATCAAAAAACAGCGGTCCTTGTGACACATGACATTGGCGAAGCCATTGCGATGAGTGACCGCATTTTCTTATTCTCTAAGCATCCTGGCTCAATCAAGAGAATTTTTACCGTTCCAGATGAACTGAGGACTCTTTCTCCTTTCGATGCAAGACAGACCCAGAGTTTCCAAGAGCTCTTTCAAACGATTTGGAAGGAGCTGAAAACAGTTGAAACACAGTGATCTTTTACATGAAGCCTATCGCAAAAAATACCGAATGGAAAAACGCATGACCCGAATCTATCAGTTCATTATTTTCGCCAGCTTCTTTTCGCTTTGGGAGCTTGCCAGTCATTTTCGTCTTATCGATCCACTGATATTTAGTTCACCATCAGCAGTCTGCCAATTGTTTGTACAAAAAATATCCGATGGATCTTTAATGAATCATATGAGTATTACATTATTTGAAACGGTGCTCGGATTTCTACTTGGTACCTTTTGCGGCATTTTGCTCGCTGCCGCCTTATGGTGGTCCACCCGCCTGGCAAACGTTCTTGATCCTTATTTAGTCATTTTAAATGCCATGCCAAAAGTTGCCCTCGCCCCGATTTTAATTGTTGCCCTTGGACCTGGCATGATCAGCATCGTTGCCATGGGCGCAATCATTAGTGTGATCATTACGACGATCGTCATATATACAGCCTTTCAAGAGGTCGATGAGAATTATTTAAAGGTGATGAAAACCTTTGGTGCGAAAAAAAGCGTCGTCTTTCGCGAGGTCATTTTGCCAGCTAGTATTCCAACAATGATTTCTGCCATCAAGGTCAATGTCGGCCTTTCTTGGGTTGGGGTTATTGTAGGGGAATTTCTTGTTTCCTCAAAAGGGCTCGGCTACATGATCATTTACGGCTTTCAAGTCTTCAACTTTACACTCGTGTTCTTAAGTCTTTTCATTATTGCCGTGTTTGCGACCATCATGTACCAGCTTGTGGAATGGCTCGAACGCCGTTTTCTTCAAAAATAAAAAAGCACAGGGATTGTCGCCCCTGCGCTTTTTTTAACGAATCAAACCGTTCTTTTCTAAATAAGCAATACTTTGTCTTAACACATCATCTTTCATAATAAAACTGAAATTCTTATTTTTGGCGATGGATCTTGGCAAGTCTGCGAAAAGAACGGGTCCTTTCGTTTCAAAATACGTGTCTTGCTTCACTAGCTTTTCAATATCAGCGAAATAAATATTCTTGACAATGACCTTTTCTCTGCCCAGCACCTGATATTGACCAATATACGTTAATTCACGAACAACAGCACCCGTCTCTTCTTGAATCTCCCGTATAGCGGCTTGGTCTGCTTCTTCATCCGGCTCAACTTTCCCTCCTGGAAACTCATAGCCCCGATCCTCATGTTCAGTAAGCAGCCATTTCCCTTGGTAGCGGCAGATGGCCCAAACATGCTTAGGATGACTTGAAAAAGGCTTCTCCTCAAAAGAGAGCTTGACCGTATTATGATAATAGTCTTTAAATACATGCATGTGAAATCCCTCATATCCTGTCCTTGCTTCTTGTAAAACATCATACCACAGATCCCATTTATCTGAAGAATTTTTATCAAAAGTGAAACAAACGAGTGGTTCCAACTCGTCTGTATCTAAAATGAGGTATTGTTGCTAAAACCTTTTTATCATCTCCAACTTCACCCAATTTTAATCATGAAACCTTTTATCCCTATATAACGTAAATGAATCAGTGTTTGTCCTATGACAACGAGGAGGAAATCAGCATGAGTATAAAAAATGGGTCAAAACAAAACGCACCCCATGAGGTGATCAAGAAACACCTCGTGAAAGGGCAAAAGTTAGATTTAACAAAAGACAATCCAGCGGTCGACCAAATTCATATCGGGCTTGGCTGGGACCTGGCTGGTCAGCCAATTGATTTAGATACGCAAGTGTTTCTTTTAAATGAAGAGGACAAGCTGTTGTCTCCTAAGCATCTGATCTATTATCACCAGCAGCAAAGCTTAGATGGAGCTGTTCGTCATCTTGGTGATCATCAATTTGGCGGAGGGTATCGAGACAATGAAATGATTATTATGCAATTAAGCAGAGTCTCACCTGATATTCATAAAATTGTCGTCACAGCCACGATACATGATGCACACGAACGCCAGCATCATTTTGGACAAGTCACCAATGCCTACGTGCGACTTACGGATCAAATCTCGCAGCAAGAGATTTGTACCTTTCAGTTAACAGAGGATTATTCGTATTGTACATCCATTATATGCGCTGAACTCACGAGAGATCAGGAGGAATGGAAAATCACGGCGACCGGGCAAGGGACTACTCTAGATTTAAATGATTTATGCCGCATCTACGGATTTACATCTTGACGCAGGAAAGGAGCCGGCACCTATGGGATTTCATTTCAACACGATAGAAGAACTTACCTTACAAGCAGAAGGCAGCGGAATCTTTTTTGCCAAAAAAGGCGCCATGATTGCTGATCAAGGAAGTTTCCAATACCGCAAGCGATTACTTGGAACGAATAAAGGAAATATGGTCAGCCAAGTATTTAACCATATCAGCAGAAAATTCACAGGTGAAAACCTTGAGATGATGGAAGTGAGTGGACAAGGTACTTGCTACTTCGCGGATGCAAGCGAACATGTAACAGTGATTAATCTTGAGCCAAGCGGTCCTTGGCAGCATGTAAGTGTAGAAAGTGAAGATTTACTTGCCTTTACTGAGGAATGCCATTACGGCGTCACACCAGTAGGCGTTGGTATTTTATCACAGAAAGGACTGTTTACATCAAAACTCTCTTATCAAGGGCACGGAGCGCAAGTCGCCATTAAAACGAATGGAAATCCGCTCATTTTAAAAGCCCCCTGCCGTGTAGACCCTGACGCAATTGTTGCTTGGACAGGCAAAGCACCGAAGGTCAAACTAGATGTGAACTGGAAAACTTTCATTGGACAAACATCTGGCGAATCCTACTTATTTGAGTTTCAGGAACAAGATCAAATCGTCATTATCCAGCCATCTGAGCGCACATCTGGCTTACGGGTGGGCTTAGATGATAATCGCTACAAACCTCAGAGCCAGAGCTCCTCTCATGAATTCACCAATTCACAGCAAGAAAATAGAGGCGGCGGGATCAGTGATTTGATCGGAGGCATTTTACAACCGCGAAAATAAAGCATGTAGAGATTCTCTACATGCTTTTTCAATTCATCAAACCATTTGTCTCAATAAAGCTCCTTGTTTCTTCATTGCCGAGCTCATAAATCATTGTGTAAATCTCTTTTCTTTTTCTATCCATTTCATCATTTGGACTATCATAATGATATTCAAGAAACGGAACATGCGCCCGAAAGAAGCCTTTCCAATCTGTCATATACTGTTCATCGAAGTAGTCTCTCAGCTGCAAAATTTGATCATCATCTGCTTCTATTTGAAATTGCCAAGCCGCTGCATCTCTATGCTGCGATATCGATCCATCTTGTACGGATACATAGTATGTGTGTCTCGCCATCCGAATCATCCTTTTTGCCTTTAGTATGACCAGATATGAGGAAATTACGGCTTTTTGCGCAATTTATTTTTCAACATGTCCAATACATCAATAAACAACTGTGGAATGGGAACTCCAAGGGCTCTGGCTGTCGAGACGATTTGGTAAGATTCATAAATAATATAAAAGATGATCGCTAAATCCTTAATCGTCCCATTTGTCTTCAGCATGACATCGAAGAAATGTGCCATAGATATTAAGGAGACGGTCACGACCTTTCGAACAAGCCGCGTTAAAAACCGCTTCATTGTGAGCTGCCCAGTCAAAGATTCTCTTAGGCTTGAACAAATTAATTCAATAGCCATCAACGTCACTAAAATCATCAGTAAATATCCTGCTCCACCAAACAGAAAGCCCATCGCCGACAAACTCACTGTAACCAACGAAAAGATGCCTAAATCCTTGCTCACTTGGCATCAACATCCTTTCAAAGTGGAACTCCTTACCTCAATAGTATATGCCGAATTCTCGCAATAGCTTGGACGACAAAAAATAAAGGCGCTGTTATGTATTCAGGGAGACGAATGAGACCAAAAAAGCCGCCCATGAGGCGACTTCTCTTTTTAGACTCTGACATCAATAAATGAAGCATCTGAATCCTTTGGCTGAACAGCTTGAGGCTGCTGCTGCACTTGATCCAGCATCACCATAGCTTGTGCTGTATTCGTAGCAAGCTGTGAATTCAACAAACTAATATTGAGTGTCTTTTGAATGCTCGCTACTTGCTGACTCATCATTCCTGCAATAGAAGACATCTTCTTCCCTCCCTTCTCTTTTCTCTTCGGCTGAAAGCCCTATGATTTCAATGGGCTGTCTGTCCCTATTCCAATAAAAAAAGAATGTCGGTCTATTGATGACCGACATTCTTTTCACATACGTGTATTATCCTAAATATGCTTTAAGCATCCAGTTGTGTTTTTCAATGGATTGATGAATCGCAAGCAGCATATCACCTGTAGTTTCATCGCCAACCTCTGCAGCCAGCTCCATTCCTTTCTTTAATTCCTCAGCGATATTGGAGAAATCATTATATAGATTTTTCACCATTTGCTCCGCTGATTCTTTGCCTTCTGCTTCTTGAATGCTGGAAATTTCTAAGCACTCTTTCATTGTCGCAACAGGCTGTCCATTTAAAGCAAGCATACGCTCAGCCAAATCATCAATATATGTAGCTGTTTCTGTATATAGTTCTTCAAATTTCTCATGGAGTGTAAAGAAATCTTTTCCCTTTACATACCAATGATAGTTATGTAATTTCACGTAAAGCACAGTCCAATCAGCTACTTGTTTATTGACGACGTTTAATAATTGTTCAGACATATTTATTCCTCCTTATGTAATTGCGTTTAGTATGAGAATACCCTTTTCTTATTATACTGAAACCTGCCGTGTATTTCTTCTATTTTGACTGCATGAAATATATGTTAATATGGAAATAAGGAGGGAGTTAGATGCTGTTACTTGGGATTATCAGCTTTATCATTATCTCAATCGTTGTCTTTTTATCATTGTGGACGACATCGAAGGCTTATGAATATAAGCATAAAGTCGATTCACCACAGGATGCAGAACCAAATCAACGTCCTAATCCAAAATAAATCCGCTTTTAATGATGTGAGGTTTCTTCTTCTGCAGTAGTTGAACTCTCTTTTTTCACCTCACCTACGTGGATGTTCGTTTTCGGCATATTATGCTGCTGTTTAGCTGTCACATGGACTTGTATGATATAAAGGCCATCTTTTTTGAAGGCTGTGTGCAATTCGTATACACCTTTGTTTTCTTTCTTTGGCTGAATCATCTTGCTGTTATCCTTGTCGCCATCTTTCCACACTTCAAATTGAACATCATCTGCATCATCAACAGGCGTATCACCGTATGTGACAGCTGCTTTTACTATAACGCTTTCATTTTTCTCCACTTGCTCAGGTCCTGTGAGCTTTACTTCTAATAGCTCAGGCACTTCCCCTTTGCCGCTATTTGCTGCAGAGTTTCCACATGCACTCAATAACGTGAGTATCAGAATCATTCCCAACATTTTTCGCATCCTGCGTTTCCCCCTTCTTTTACTGACATGTCCATTTTAACAAATATCCCCTATTTTTACATCTCTGTTTGAATTCAAATAAAAAACCGGACATCTCAATGTCCGGTTCATCATTCTATTAACCAAATACTTTTAAAAGCTCTTCTTGATCCTGAGAAAGCCAGAAACGCATTAAACGTTTTGCCCCTTCAAGATCATGAAGCTTCGCTTGGCCGCATTGCTCTTCGTTTGCAGCAGGAATTTCTGTTACTTCAACCGCATCCTTGAATGTTGCATCAAGAAGTTCAACGATCTCTTTTGGAGTTGGTGCACCACTGACAACTAAATAGTAGCCTGTCTGGCAGCCCATTGGAGAAATATCAATGATATCAAAATGATCATATTTCTCTGAGTGTGTTCTAATATTAAACGCAAGCAAATGCTCTAATGTATGAATCGTATCAGGTTTCATCGCCTGCTTGTTGGGCTGACAAAAACGAATATCGAATTTATTTACTTCCCCATCTGATCCCACTTTATGAACGCCGCAATGACGAACATATGGCGCTTTTACAGCATTATGATCAAGTTCAAAGCTTTCGACTGAAGGCATAATCACCACTCCTATAATTGCAATTTCCTATATTATAACATATTTCTCCGACCAGTTTAGTTTATAAAACTTTCCTTCCTTGTTCTTTTTTCTTATACTGTGGAAGACAGACAAGGAGGAACCTCTATGAAACAAATTTTTATCGGCATAATACGCTTTTATCAAAAATGTATTTCCCCTCTGACACCGCCAAGCTGCCGGTTTTATCCAACATGCTCAAACTATGGACTAGAGGCAATCAAAACGCATGGCGCGGTCAAGGGCGGCTGGCTCACCATAAAACGGATTTTGAAATGTCATCCGCTTCATCCTGGCGGCATCGATCCTGTCCCGCCTAAAAAGGAAAAGTAACTTACTTTTCTTCATATCCGTTGACAACTAAGTCAAGCTTCCCTGTTCCAGGGTCAATGACAAGACCATGTACAGGTACATCTGATGGAAGAAGCGGGTGATTTTTTACTACAGACACACTGTCCTTCACGCTCTCTTCGACTGAACTAAAGCTTTTGAGCCACTGTTTAAAATCAATTCCTGAGTATTCCAGTACTTCAATACGTTTTTCTGGAATACCGCGCTCAACGGCTTTATTTAAAAGTGTTTGGCTGTCTATTTTGCTCATCCCGCAATCATGGTGCCCAATGACATATACCTCGTCAGCATTTAATTCGTAAACAGCAACTAAAATGCTTCGCATAATACTTCCAAATGGATGAGAAACAAGCGCCCCAGCACTTTTGACAATCTTAATATCACCATTTTTCATGTTCATGGCACGCGGAAGCAGTTCAACAAGTCTTGTATCCATACACGATAGAATGACAGCTTTTTTCTGTGGAAACTTTGTTGTTGTAAATTCTTCGTATTTCTTTTCTTCAATAAATTGTTGATTATATTCGATGATTTCATCTAAAAGTTTCATACGTTTGTCCATTCCTTTATCTTTTTTAAAAATAAATATAGCACAATGTAAGAAATTTCGTCACGTTTTGCAGCTTATTTTTTTAGAGGAAACATCTGCTGATGAAAATTTTTTATTTTCCTCTTTTCAAATCGTAATTATTACGATACAATAACTCAGGACATTAAATCGTAATCATTTCTATCTATTAGATTGAGAGGAGACATTTTCTACATGAAAAAAATCTTTTTTATTTTAACAGCTGCTTTATTCGCGATCGGTCTTGCCGCTTGCTCAAGCAGCGCGGGCACTAATGCTTCAAAAGGAAAAGCAGACGGGAAACTAATTGTTTACACCACGATCTTCCCACTCCAAGATTTCACTGAAAAAATTGGCGGCTCTCACGTTCATGCTCAAAGCGTGTATCCTGCAAATGCAGATGCACACACCTTTGAACCAAGTTCAAAAACAATGGTTGAAATGGCTGAAGGTGATGCCTTTATCTACAGCGGCACAGGGGCTGAAGCATTCGCAGACAAAACTGCTGCCACTTTAAAAGACCAAGGTGTGAAAACAGTCAAAGCAGCCGAAGGCATCAAATTGTTATCGACAAATGAAGAACATGCACATGAAGAAGGCGAAGATCATGACCATGAAGATGAAGACCATGATCATGACGGGCACGATCACGGAGATAAAGACCCTCATGCATGGTTAGACCCAGTTTATGCACAGCAAATGGCGAAAAACATTAAAGACACACTCGTCTCTTTAGATCCAGATCATAAAGACGAATACACAAAAAACTATGAACATCTAAAAAAAGATTTGCAATCGTTAGATCAAGAATTTAAAACAACGTTATCTAAAGCTAAACATAAAGAAATTCTTGTTTCTCACGCAGCTTATGGTTATTGGGAAAAGCGCTATGGCATTGAGCAAATCAGTGTTTTAGGGTTATCCGCTTCTGAGGAGCCATCACAAAAACAGCTCGAAAACATTGTACAAAAAGCGGAAAAGCATCACATTCAATACGTTATTTTTGAAAACAACGTCAGCAGCAAAGTATCAGATACAATCCGCAGTGAAATTGGGGCAAAAAGCTTAACCCTTAAAAATCTAGAATCCATTACTGAAGATGATGCCAAAAATGGAGAAAGCTACGTCAGCTTAATGAAACAAAACTTAAAGACCTTAAAAACTGCATTAAATGATTAATGCTTTGAACCCCGGTTGATCAGCCGGGGTTTTTTGCTGTAAAAAAGCACACCGTTATCAGGCGTGCTTTTTTGATTACATTTGATATTTTTTCTTAAACAGCTCGGCTCTTCCGCCTTTTTCTCCGAATTTTTGGCGTCCTGTATAAAAAGGATGCGTATCAGAGCTTGTTTCTACTTTAATGACAGGATACGTTTTCCCATCTTCCCACTCTACTGTCTCATTTGATGTCTTTGTTGATTTACTCAAGAAGCGGTAACCGCTGTTTACGTCCATAAATACAACTTCATGTGAGGTTGGATGAATATCTCTTTTCAATGTCAAAACTCCTTTCGTTAATAAAACGTAATGGTTACGTTTTATATTTATATTCTACTCCCTCTTTTACAACTTGTCAAAAAACAAGCTTTCTTAGTCAGGAAGAATAATCTAAAAATGGTGGAGAATAATAAGCATCATGAAAAAGAGAAGCGATAAGAAAGGCGGAGAAAAAATTGACTGATCTCGTTTTAGCTAGAAGCCTGTTCGGCACAACCATGGGCTTTCATATTATTTATGCCTCGCTTGGCGTTGGCATCCCGCTAATGATTTTGTTAGCTGAACTCATCTTTCAAAAAACGAAGGACCCGCATTATGCCATCATGGCCAAGCGGTGGACAAAAGCACAGGCTGTTCTGTTAGGGGTCGCCATTCCAACAGGTACTATTGCTGGTACGCAGCTTGCCCTTTTATGGCCAGGTTTTATGGAGGTCATCGGAAAGGTCATGTCACTGCCATTCCAGATTGAAATCTATGCGTTCTTTATAGAAGCATTATTTATGTCTATTTATGTGTACGCAGCGGATCGCCTATCAAATGCAATGCGCATCATTACGGTTATTTTTATCGTCATTGGTGCAGCTGCATCAGCGATTCTAATTACAAACGTACATGCTTTTGAAGGGACACCTGCCGGCTTTCAGATGGTGAATGGAGAAATCACAAATATCGAGCCTTGGAAGGCCTTTTTCAATCCAAGCTTTGCTGTAACTGCTACACATGTTGTGCTGTCTGCTTTTACAACAGGTGCTTTTGTGATTGCTTCAGTTGCAGCTTTTAAAATGCTCAAAACGAGAAAAAATGAGAAGCTCTATACATTTCATCGAAAAGCCCTTTTTCTTGGACTCATTGTAGGAGGACTTTTCTCTTTTCTAACAGCCTTAAATGGCCACGAATCCGCTCAGCTTCTGTATGAATATCAGCCTGAAAAGCTGGCTGGAGCTGAAGGTTTATTTGAAACGCAATCACATGCGCCTCTTGCAATAGGTGGTTTTACGGATGCTGATTCACAGGAAATTAAAGGTGCGATCGAAATTCCTTGGGCGCTCAGTTTTCTGGCAGGAAATAGCTTTGATACAGTGGTCAAAGGCTTAAATGATTTTCCTCGTGACGAGTGGCCGCCTTTATTTATACACACATTATTTAACGGCATGGTCATTATTGGATCGGTGCTCATTCTATTTGCGGTATTAGCACTACTTTACCGTAAAATTTTAAAACGGGACAAATTTCCGAAGTGGCTTCTTTTTCTTTACTTATTCGGCGGGCCTCTTAGTCTTTTGGCTATTGAATTTGGCTGGATCTTTGCTTGTACAGGCCGCCAGCCATGGGTTATTTATCGAATGCTCAAAACCTCAGAGGTTGTCACATCATCAGGCTCGATCGGGACACTTTTTATCCTTTTTGCCATTGTCTATCTCATCTTAGGCATAGCAACCGTCATAGTGCTGACTTACTACTTTAGGAAACATACGATTGAAGAAGACCTACGGTTAACAGAATCTTAAAAAGGGAGCGATCTTGATGCAAATGGATGTTACAACTGATGCGCTGATTGCAATCACCATCTTATGGGGATTCGTTTTTATCTATGCAGTGATGGCATCAATGGATTTCGGCGCAGGATTTTGGTCGATGATTTATATGAATAGAGAACAAACAAAGGCAGCTAATATCGCGAATAAGTATCTTTCTCCAACATGGGAAGTGACAAACGTCTTTATTGTCGCCATCGTTGTCGCATTGTTCAGCCTGTTTCCAGGTGCGACCTTTGTACTTGGTACCGTTTTATTAATACCCGGCAGCATTATTTTATTGCTTCTTGCACTGCGAAGCGGGTTTCTCGTGTTTTCTCATTCACTGCCTAAGAAATACCGAAAAGCGGTGACGTATATTTCAGGGATCAGCGGCTTTATCATTCCGTCCATCCTGATCATGGTTCTCCCAATCACCCATGGTGGCTTTATCTTTCAGGAGAACAACGTCTACTCATTAGATCTTGGACTGGTCTTTACAAGTGCAAATGTCTATTCTTTTATCGGCTTTGCCATTTTCAGCACCCTTTTTCTTTCGTCCTTGCTTTTAGCTGATTTCTCTAATGTTGCTGATGAAGATGAAGCTTACAGCATTTATAGAAGAGGGGCGCTCATTACGGGTCCACTTTCACTCATGATGGCCTTTTTTATCATGCTGACATTACGAAGCGAGGCCAATTGGCTGTTCACAAAAATGATGCAGAACATTCCTATTCTTCTTGTATCTCTCTTAATGTTTTTGCTCGCAGGACTGGCTCTATTTTTACCAAACAGCCGGTTTCAGCATCGGAAAGGGAGACCACGCCTTGCCGTCATTGCGATTACCATTCAATATTTCTTAGCAAGCTATGTGTATGGGCGTGCCCATTTGCCTTACATGGCTTATCCAGATATTACAATCATGTCTGGATTTACAGACCCTGTCACATTTAGGGCATTATTTATCACCTATATTGTAGGGTTTATCATCTTGTTTCCCGGATTTTATTTCTTCTGGAAATTATTTATGAAGGATAAGCGCTATATTCGTCAGGAAGATTAACATGAATGGACGAGCTTCATTTCGGTTACATTATAGATGAAAGACATACTCAAAAGGAGGTCATCTGTATGAGTCAAAAAATCCTTTGTGAAGTCAATAACTGTTCCTATTGGAATGCTGGAAACCGCTGTGGTGCAGATGCAATCTATGTTGTCAGCCACACAGGAAATACGGCTGAGAAAAGTGAAGAAACGGATTGTAAAACGTTTAAACCACAAGACCTTTAAGTCTCATTAAAGGAGGCGCTTCAATTTGAAACACGATCGGCTGCTTCAAACGTTTTTTGACGAAATTCATGACGCGGATGAAGCCGCATTCCACCAAGCCGCTCACTCCTTTTTAAATCTTTGGGATTATGAATATGGACATGCATCAAACATGCCAAGTGAAATTCATCAGTATATCGGACAGCTTACTTATGACAGCGAGCTGGTTGAAGAGTAAGAAAGAGCGGATCACCGCTCTTTCTTTTTTGTTCAGACAGGAAGGAAAAACTTTCTCTCACTATACCTAGATTCTATTTGGGATGCAAAAGGTGATTGCTTCGTTTTTATCTCACAAAATCATGTTTTGTAAACACGTCGATTTTATCAGAAAACGAACGGAGCGCTTGGTAATCAACTTCCACGCCCATTCCTGGTGAACGAGGCACCTCAATAAACCCATTTTCAACCTTAATTTCAGGAAAAATGATATCCTGCTCCCAAAATTTTGACGAAGCTGAAATATCACCGGGAATCGTAAATTGAGGAAGCGAAGCAAGTGCTACGTTCTGCGCTCGGGAAATACCTGTTTCAATCATCCCTCCGCACCATAACGGAATTTGATGCTCCTTACTGAACGTATGAATTTTAAGAGCCTCTGTCAATCCGCCAACTCGTGAAGGCTTCACATTAATAATTTGACAGCTGCCAAGCTCTACAGCTTTTCTAGCATCATCTAAAGAACAAATACTTTCATCTAAACAAATCGGCGTTTTTAAATGCTTTTGCAAATGGCGGTGGTCCACAATATCATCTGCAGCTAAAGGCTGTTCAATCATTAATAAACGAATATCGTCGAGCTGCTTAAGCTTGCTAATATCTTTTAATTCATAAGCAGAGTTTGCATCTGCCATTAATGGCAGATCAGGAAAAGACTCTCTGATCTTTTGAAGAAGTCCAATATCTTGCCCCGGTTTAATTTTCACCTTCACCCGCTGATAACCTTGGTCAACAAATTGCTGAATTTGCTCAAGCATATCGTCAATAGGGCCTAACCCCGCCACAACACCAGATGGTATTCTATCTTTTGTACCGCCTAATACATCGCGTAAAGACTTATTCTCACGCTTCGCATAAATATCCCAAACAGCCGCTTCAATGCCTGCTTTCGCCATCCTATTGCCTTTAAAATGATATAGACTGTCAGGGATTTCTGAAGGATGTGTAAAGGTGCGCGTCAGCACGTTCGGTATAAAGAAAGCCCTCAGCATATGATAGCAAGTCTCAATTGTTTCTTCTGTATACCACGGAGAAGAAAAAGCAGAGACTTCTCCCCATCCAGTTAATCCTGTCTGATCTTTGACTTCAACAATAATAAACTCACGCTCTGAAATGGTTCCAAGACTTGTTGTAAATGGCTGTTTAAGCTTCATCGTGACATGATATAAAATTACTCGTTCAATTTGAATCATTTGAAAACCCCTTTGATCTGAGTCTGTGCCTTTGCAATTTATTCGACGCATTTCTTGGCAGCTCGTCCACAAAGTGAAAAGCGGCGGGCCATTTATATTTGGCTAAATGCGACTCACATAAAGCATAGAGCTCATTCTCCGGTATTTTATCATCTGTTACAAGGAAAGCAGCAGGTACCTTTCCCCATCTATCATCATACATACCCGTTACTCCGGCTTCCTTTACATGCGGATGTGTTAGCAGAACCGCTTCAATTTCCGCAGGATAAATATTTTCTCCGCCAGAAATAATTAAATCTGAACGGCGGTCAAGCACAAATAAGAACCCTTCCTCATCCACATAGCCAATATCACCCGTTTTCAGCCAGCCCTCATCAAAGGCAGCCGCGGTCGCTTCTTCACGGTAAAGGTATCCTTTCATCACATTTGCACCTTTCACCATAATTTCGCCATGCTCAAAAGGACGGCAAATGCGATCACCATCTTGAATTTTCAGCTCACACCCAAAAAGAGGTTTTCCCGCTGACCCAAGCTTCTCTACACTAAATTCGGGCGCAAGGGTCACAATTTGTGAACAGGTTTCCGTCATCCCGTACGATTGAAAGACAGGAAAGCCCTTCTCTTTGCTTTCTTGAAGCATCGCATAAGGCGCAGGTCCTCCGCCTAATAAAAGACAGCGCAAAGAAGACGGACATTCTGCCAATCTGCTTAACAAACGAGATAACATCGTCTGCACAACAGAAATCATCGTTACACGATGCCGTTCAATAGAATCCTTTACTTCATCGACGTCAAACTTCTGATGAAGCACGACTGTCATTCCATATATCACAGACTTAAATAAAGCAGATAAGCCGCTAATATGAAAAAGAGGCAGGGCAATGAGCCAGCGGTCATCCTCTCTGAGACCCAGATTCAATGCAGAGGAAACAGCACTATGAAAATGATTGCCAAACGTTTGCTCTACCCCTTTTGGACGTCCTGTTGTCCCAGATGTATACATGATGGTCGCTGTTTCATTCAAATCAAATTCACTCTCGATCTTGTTGACATGGCCTTGCCCTGGTTCAGGTAAAGTTTCCATTGTATAAACGGGTAAATCACCCTCATGATCGCTTGCATAACTAGATTCTGTTAATAACGCCGCGGCTTTTGCATCCTTTAGCTGATAGCGCCTTTCAGCTTTTGTCAGCTTATTATTCAATAGCACAATTTTTAACCCTAATAAAAAACAGGCATGTACAAGCATCACCATATGAGGATGATTGTTCATCAAAAGCGCAACCGTTTCCCCTTTTTTCAATGATGCCTGAGCAAGTCTATTTGAAAGCTCTTCCGCTTCTTGAGCTAATTCGTGAAATGTCCACTCTTTCTCATGATAAATGAGTGCGACTCGATCTGGCGTTAAATAGGCACGGTGCAGCAGCCAATTAGGTTGCTTCATCATGACACCTCCTTTTTGTAAAAGAAAACAGCTTAGTCTGATGCACTAAGCTGTTGTTCATTGATATCATTGAATCAAGGGAAACGCGGGAACTGGCCGAAGTCCGGCTTGCGTTTTTCCTTAAAGGAATCGCGTCCTTCTTTTGCTTCATCTGTTGTGTAATAAAGAAGTGTCGCATCTCCTGCAAATTGCTGAATTCCAGCTAATCCATCCGTATCTGCGTTAAATGCAGCCTTCAAGAATCGTAAAGCAGTCGGGCTCTTTTCTAGCATCTCTTCACACCACTTCACCGTTTCTTCTTCAAGCTGATCTAATGGCACAACTGTGTTAACAAGTCCCATATCAAGCGCTTCTTGTGCATTGTATTGACGGCATAAGTACCAGATTTCTCTTGCTTTCTTATGACCAACAATACGTGCAAGGTAGCCTGAACCATAACCAGCATCAAAGCTGCCTACTTTTGGACCTGTTTGTCCAAAAATCGCATTATCTGCTGCAATCGTCAGGTCACACACAACGTGAAGAACGTGGCCTCCGCCAATCGCGTAACCTGCTACCATTGCGATAACTGGTTTTGGAATGACACGGATCAAACGCTGCAAGTCTAATACATTTAGACGTGGAATTTGATCGTCTCCTACATAACCGCCATGGCCGCGAACTTTTTGGTCTCCACCAGAACAGAATGCTTTTCCGCCAGCACCTGCAAGTACGATCACACCAACTTCTGAATTATCACGAGCCCGTGAAAATGCATCAATTAATTCACTAACAGTTTTCGGGGTAAACGCGTTATGTACGTGCGGACGATTAATCGTAATCTTTGCGATCCCATTGTACGTTTCATATAAAATTTCGTCATACTGACGCTCAGTTTGCCATTCAATAGCCATCAATATTTCCTCCTCTAATCTTGCGCTAAAATAAACTCACTTACTATTTTACCAAAAAAATGTGGTTGTTCCACATGAACTGTATGCCCAGCATGCTCAGCCACTATAAATTGACTTCCTTTCAGCTCCTGCTGCATACGTTTGCCGATATGGCAGAACTTTTCATCTAGCGTTCCACAAATGAACAAAGCAGGCAAATGAATATGCTTTAACGCCTTCCAAACAGACGGCTGTGAACCTGTTCCAATTCCTTCTAAGCTGCGAGCCAGTCCAAGAGGATTGGCTTTTAGTCTTCCCTCTCTCAGCTCAGTCTGCCTTTCCGCTGATAAAGTTTTCTGCGACGCAAACAAAGGGATGCTTTCCCAAAAATCCACAAACTTCACTAAGCCTTCATGTCTAATTTTTTGAGCGAGCTGATGATCATGCTTTAGTCTTGCCATCCGCTCTTTAAAAGTGCGAAGCCCAGGAGATGTACTCTCAAGAATCAATTTATTGACACGATCTGGATAACGAGCGGCAAATGATAAAGCAATACGTCCTCCCATAGAATATCCGAGAATATTCACTTTGTGAAGCTTTAATTGGTTTAAAATCTCTACAAGATCTGCCAGCTGCTGAGACATGGCATATCTTCTCACACTTTCTGGCGAGTCCGTACGCCCATGTCCAAGCAAGCTGATCTGAATCAGTCTTGTATTCTCCAAATAAGCATTCAAGAACGTCCAAGACGCTGCACTTCCAGTGAAGCCGTGTAAGCATAATGTGGCATTTGCTGCCGAAGGGTTCTGGTCCACCACTTCGTACGCTACCCCATCACGCATTCTTATGATGAGCGAAGGCATTCTTTTTTCACTTCTTCCAATATGTCATCCATCATTTGACGGTGCTTGTCTACACGGGAATGACGATCTGTTTCAATTTCAATTAAATGAAGCCCAGGTTCATCGATATGCGCCATGTACACATCATGTAACTCTTGTTTCGTTGCCGGTTTCGAATAGGTTCCCCCATATAACTTCGATGCATACTCAAAATTCAGTCCTGTCGGCGTACCGAAGAGCTTTTCATAATAAGGTTTATCAGACGCCTGCGGAAGGAAAGAAAAGATACCTCCCCCATCATTGTTTATCAAAACAACTGTCAGCGGAATGTCCATCAGCTTAGCTGCAAGCAGACCGTTCATATCATGGTAAAATGATAAATCTCCAATGACTAAAGTGACTGGCTGCTTCAAGGCTGCATACGTGCCAAGTGCTGTGGACACAACGCCGTCAATGCCATTTGCTCCGCGATTCGCCATCATTCGAAAAGGCTTGGACTGAGTCTCAAAAAATGTATCTACATCACGAATCGGCATACTATTACCGATAAAAAGGACACTCTCCTTTGGCAAGAGGTGCTGAAGCTGACGGTACACATTCCCTTCAAAGGACAAATCCTCATCTGAATAGCGGGCTGCATGCGTTCTGAATGAAGAATTAGCATTCTGCCAGCAGTTTAAGAAACTTGTCTCTTTACGTTGTACTGCTTGATTTAATGCTGCTTCTACAAAAGCAGAGACAGTACTTTCAATGACGTATGAAGCACTTAACCCAGGATCACGGAAGCCTCCGGCAGCATCAACAACAATCTGCTTTACTTCCGCATGTTTTTCCAGCCACTTGAATAAGGGCTTAGATACAGGCATCGGTCCAAAGCGAATGACCATATCCGGCAATAGGTGCTGCTGTAATGCTTCATCTTTTAATAAAGAATCATACGCATCGATGATCAGATCTTCATTTTCATGTCCGTTGCGTAAAAGAGACAGCGGGTCAGCTAAAATAGGTAAATGCAGAGCTTTCGAAAGGCGTAAAACCGCCTCTTTTTCTTCCTGTGTATGAAGTTCACCAGCCACAATCAGTCCCTTTTTGGATTGGTTCATGACGGTTACGATTTCAGACATCACTCGATCATTTGGGAAAGCCTGACCTGATGCTAATACCTTTTTCGTGTCTGATTCTTCTCGCGCGAAAGGATCAATAGACAGATCAGGAAGCAATGGTTCTCTCAAAGGTACATTGATTTGAACAGGCCCCTTTGGCTCCTGCATCGACATGTGATTTGCTCTCGCAGCTGCTGTCTGAACATAACGCAGCATCGTTTGACTTTCCTCTGGCAATGCTAAGTCTGTGAACCATTTAACAAACTTACCGAATAAGAATTGCTGATCAATCGCTTGAGGTGCCCCAACTTCCCTCAATTCGTGCGGCCGATCAGCAGTTAAAACAATAAGAGGTACACGAGAATAATGCGCCTCTACAATGGCAGGATAAAAATTAGCAGCTGCTGTACCTGATGTACAAATGAGCAGCACTGGTGATTGACTTGCTTTTGCAAGACCAAGCGCATAAAAAGCAGCAGACCGTTCGTCCACTAAAACATGGACATGGATGTCTTGATGAGCAAGGGCCAGCATCGCAAGCGGAGTTGAACGAGAACCAGGACAGACAACTGCCTCTTTCACACCACCTTGAACGAATTCATCCATCAATCTGCCTATATATGTTGTCATGATGTGATTATTCAATAGGATGACCTCCAAGAGCAGACAGCATTGGTCTTAACTTCACTTGTGTTTCCTCATACTCCTGCTTTGCAAGGGAATCCTCTACAATTCCGCAGCCAGCGAACAAACGAACACGATCTTCCTCAATAAGACCTGACCGAATGGCTACAGCAAACTCTCCATTATCCTGAGAATCAATCCAGCCTACCGGCGCTGCATACCAGCCGCGCTTAAGCGGTTCGATTTCACGAATCACTTCAACCGCCTTTTCTTTAGGATATCCGCCTAATGCCGGCGTCGGATGAAGCTGCTCAATTAATGAAAAGAGGGAACAGCTGCTTTTGATTTCTCCTACAATCGGTGTAAACAAATGCTGAATGTTTTTTGTTTTATAAAGACTTGGTTGATTTGGTTTATGCACATGAAGGCAATTCGCTTTAAATGCTTGCTCAATCATATTGACGACAATTTGATGTTCAATCAAATTCTTCTCATCATGCAGCAGTTCCTCGCCTAATGCGTGATCCTCCGCTTCATCTTTTCCGCGAACAATGGAACCTGCTAAACAGGATGAAAAGACCTCTCCACCGCTTTTTTTCACTAAGCGTTCCGGCGTGGCTCCGACAAATGCTTGTCTTCCCTGTTCAACCGCAAATACATAACTCGTTGTTTGGTGCTTTAATAATTCTGCTAATAGTGGAGCAAGTTCAATTTGATTTTTATAGTGAAGCAAGACTTCTCTTGCTAAAACAACCTTTTCATATTCGTTTGCACGAATGTGGTCTGTCGCTTCTTGGATCGCCTTCATCCACTCGTTCACATCCAGCTCTTCCATATGAACAAGTTCAGCTTGTCCACCAGTCCGTACTGGCAATGCCTCGAAACGGGAGGCTTTTTGTTCTAATTCTTGAATAAGCTGATGAACATTCCCGTCCACCTGCTTCCACTCATTGATCGTAAGAAAACTGCCTTCTTTTGAGACAGTCAGCATGATCGATGGCACAAAAAAATGAGCCTCGCCAAAAGCTTCCCAATGACGCGCCTTCTCTTCCTGCGGATCAAACGAGAATCCTCCAAATAAAAGCGGACCAACAGCCGCTTGCTTTAACTCCTTCACATCATGAAAATGGAACATGTGCTGCTTTAGCTGTTCCCATTCTTGATGGACTATATCGAATCGTTCCTTGCCTTGCTCAGATGATTTAATGACGGCCACTCTGCCAAGTCCAGAAAATATCATTTGGCTTTCTGGATCAGACCAAAAAAACCGCTCGCCTAAAAAATCCGCTTCTCCGCTTTGGAAAAAGGCAAGAGGATCCAGATCGTCAACTCTTCTGGAGTAGCTTATCAAAACAGCATGGTTGACGTTATTCGCTTCTTCTAATGTCGCGAGCGCTTCCTGCCGGAAAGTACTTTGCACTGTTGTCACCATGATACATTCCTCCAAAATCCATGAAATAACATAAAAAATAAAACCATAACAAAAAAATACATGAACATTCGAATATGTCGAATGACCTGCTTTTCTATTATAAACCTTAACAGATGAACTTAGTAAAGAAAACAGCTTTTAAAACCTCGAATCCTTATTATATCACGCTTTCAAGATTTTTTCGCTCCTGCTTATTGAAACGAGAGCATCAAAGATAAAAGGGCAGGACCTGTTCTAAAATCAAGCTTTTCTTCGATATGGCAACGATTAGCAAACATCTTTTTCCCGATTCATCGCATCAATATATTGACACCTTTTTGAACTTTGCTAAACTGGAATTTGGACGTGTACGTATTTTTTTATTTAAAGGAGTATATTTTATGCAGCATCAATCGATATCAGATCAGCTTTCACCAATAAAGCCTGATAAAAACTGGCGAATTTGGTGGAATTTACTACGACCGCATACACTAACAGCGGCATTTATTCCCGTTACTTTAGGAACTGTTTTAGCACTTCCAAGTGGTCAAATACATGTTGGGCTATTTTTAGCCATGCTGTTTGCATCTATGTTTATCCAAATCGCAACAAACATGTTTAATGAGTACTTTGATTATGTTCGCGGGCTTGACAACGAGAAATCTGTCGGCATCGGCGGAGCCATTGTAAGAAACGGTGTGAAGCCAAAGACAGTCCTCAGCCTCGCTTATGCACTATTTGCGCTTTCTTTATTACTTGGGGTATATATTTGCATGATGTCTAGCTGGTGGATTGCACTAATAGGACTTATTTGTATGGCAGCAGGCTATTTCTATACTGGCGGCCCTGTACCAATTGCATATACACCGTTTGGAGAACTTGTTTCAGGTGCTTTTATGGGATTAGGAATCATCCTGATTAGTTTCTATATCCAAACAGGCACACTGACGTCTAAAGCGGTTCTCATCTCACTACCAATTTCTATTCTAGTTGGTGCCATCTTACTATCGAACAATATCCGTGATTTAGACGGGGATAAGGAAAATGGACGAAGAACACTTGCCATTCTTGCTGGACGCAAAGCTGCAGTGAACATTTTACTTTCCATGTTTTTGGTATCATATGTACTCATTTTTGTTTATATCTTCACAGATATCGTCGGTCTTTGGAGTCTTCTTGTTTTACTGAGTGTGCCAAAAGCCTATACAGCCATTAAAGAGTTTAAGCAAAAAGAAAAACCGATTGAATTAATGAATGCCATGAAATCTACAGCTCAAACCAATACATTTTTTGGTTTTCTGCTGACGATCGCTTTAATCATACAATACTATATCGCGTAACAAAGAACGCCTGCAGCCGCAGGCGTTTTTTTAATAAGGAATTGCTTCAAATTGGAACTAGTCTTACATACAAAATTGCTCATACTAACAATATGTTTGATATGAAAGGATGATCGCTTTGTTGTCTAAAGACGTATTACATCATTTGAAGCAGCGCCTTCTTGATGAAAAGAAAGAACTTGAAGCCAAAAGCCATGACGATGAACAGAAAGTATCCTTTCCTTACGATTCGATCGGTGAATTGTCTGCCTATGATAACCACCCGGGTGATCAAGGGACAGAGCTGTTCGAGCGGGGGAAAGATATTGCTTTAAACAGCTTGGAACATGAACATATGTTAGACATCAATGAAGCACTCCAAGCCATTGCAGACGGCTCTTATGGTCTGTGCAAGGTCTGTAAAGCCCCTATTCCAAAGGAACGCTTAGAAGCCTTGCCTACTGCCGTCACATGCACAGAGCATTCAAAAGAACAGACCGTTTCACAAAACCGTCCGATTGAAGAGGATTTATTAAGTCCGCCCGCGGGACAATTTGAAAATGAAGAAAGTGCTGCATACGATGGAGAGGATGCCTACCAAGACGTAGAACGCTACGGAAACTCTGAGACCCCATCTGATATGGAATTCCCTCCTCTAACATACGATGATGTATATACACAATCAGAAGATGAAGATTATGTGGAGGACTACGAAGGATTCGCAGCTGCTGATATTGAAGGAAAAGCAAGCAAGGTGTATCCGAACAAAGCACACGAGGCCTATGAAGAAGCACTAGACGAAGAAGGTGTCATGACGGTATTTGGTGACTTGAAACCGTACGAGGAAGAACCTTATACAGAAGAAAATCATTAGTCCCCTCATATTGGGGGCTTTATGTTTATATCATGTAATTATTGGGAAATCATTTTAAGAGTGAATTTGATTGGAGGAGATTCTTGATGGCTAGAAAAAGTATCATTTGGGCGATTGTTGTCTTCTTTATTACATACGCACTATTCTCTATTGCCGGATTCTTGTTCCCCATCGACAGAGAATGGTATGACGCATTGAATAAACCAGAATGGACGCCTGGTGGCGGTGTGATTGGTGCTGTGTGGGCTGTCTTATTTGCACTCATCTCATTGTCCGCAGCGATCATTTATGGAAAATATGGATTCCAAAAAATCACTTTACCATTTTGGATTCTTTTCCTTTTAAATTATGTTTTCAATCAAGCCTTTAGCTTTTTTCAATTTACACAAAAGGATTTGTTTGTAGCTACAATCGACTGCCTTCTCGTCGCACTGACAGCACTTGCACTTGTCATCGTCTCACGTAAACTAAGCAAAGTCGTTCCAATTTTACTGATTCCTTATGTCTTATGGGGATTCTTTGCCACATACTTGTCTTATACGATCTATTCCATGAATATGTAAAAAAAAGACCGCCATGATACGGTCTTTCGTTTTGGAGAAAATAAAAAAGAGATCTTTGACAAGATCTCTTTTAAAAATGACCCGTACGGGATTCGAACCCGTGTTACCGCCGTGAAAGGGCGGTGTCTTAACCGCTTGACCAACGGGCCAGATCAATGGCGGAGAAGGAGGGATTTGAACCCTCGCGCCGCTTACGCGACCTACACCCTTAGCAGGGGCGCCTCTTCAGCCACTTGAGTACTTCTCCATTTGGCTCCGCAGGTAGGATTCGAACCTACGACCGATCGGTTAACAGCCGATAGCTCTACCACTGAGCTACTGCGGAAGATCATGGTGGGCCTGAGTGGACTCGAACCACCGACCTCACGCTTATCAGGCGTGCGCTCTAACCAGCTGAGCTACAGGCCCATGAACAGATATACAAATGGAGCGGGTGATGGGAATCGAACCCACGACATCAGCTTGGAAGGCTGAGGTTTTACCACTAAACTACACCCGCAAAAATATGTATGGGGCGATTGATGGGAATCGAACCCACGAGTGCCAGAGCCACAATCTGGTGCGTTAACCACTTCGCCACAACCGCCATACTATGAATATTTTTATAAAAGTGGCTCGGGACGGAATCGAACCGCCGACACACGGATTTTCAGTCCGTTGCTCTACCAACTGAGCTACCGAGCCAAGTATTCTTTTGAAAAATGGCGGTCCGGACGGGACTCGAACCCGCGACCTCCTGCGTGACAGGCAGGCATTCTAACCAACTGAACTACCGGACCATTTTGGTTGCGGGGGCAGGATTTGAACCTGCGACCTTCGGGTTATGAGCCCGACGAGCTACCGAACTGCTCCACCCCGCGATGATATGGGTTTTAAAAAATATGGCGGAGGAAGAGGGATTCGAACCCCCGCGGGCTTTGACACCCCTGTCGGTTTTCAAGACCGATCCCTTCAGCCGGACTTGGGTATTCCTCCGTATAGATGGTGGACCTTGTAGGACTCGAACCTACGACCGGACGGTTATGAGCCGTCTGCTCTAACCAACTGAGCTAAAGGTCCTTTATAGCGGCGGAGGGGATCGAACCCCCGACCTCACGGGTATGAACCGTACGCTCTAGCCAGCTGAGCTACACCGCCATGATCAAAATAATCTTTTAAAAAGTGGAGCCTAGCGGGATCGAACCGCTGACCTCCTGCGTGCAAGGCAGGCGCTCTCCCAGCTGAGCTAAGGCCCCATAAAAGATGGTCGGGAAGACAGGATTCGAACCTGCGACCCCTTGGTCCCAAACCAAGTGCTCTACCAAGCTGAGCTACTTCCCGATCTTAATGGCGCGCCCGAGAGGAGTCGAACCCCTAACCTTTTGATCCGTAGTCAAACGCTCTATCCAATTGAGCTACGGGCGCTTATTTATAATGCCGAGGGCCGGACTTGAACCGGCACGGTAGTCACCTACCGCAGGATTTTAAGTCCTGTGTGTCTGCCAATTCCACCACCCCGGCGTGGATGGTATAAGCGGAAGACGGGATTCGAACCCGCGACCCCCACCTTGGCAAGGTGGTGTTCTACCACTGAACTACTTCCGCATTACAGGATTTCTTTATTTTATTTGGCAATGCGGGTGAAGGGACTTGAACCCCCACGTCATAAAGACACTAGATCCTAAGTCTAGCGCGTCTGCCAATTCCGCCACACCCGCATGAAACATGGTGAGCCATGAAGGACTCGAACCTTCGACCCTCTGATTAAAAGTCAGATGCTCTACCAACTGAGCTAATGGCTCGCTTTAAAAGCGACTTGTCTATCTTACCATATGAAAGTGGTGCCGGCAAGAGGACTTGAACCCCCAACCTACTGATTACAAGTCAGTTGCTCTACCAGTTGAGCTACACCGGCTTTATCTATCCTAACATTATGTAAGAATAAATATGGTGGAGGATGACGGGCTCGAACCGCCGACCCTCTGCTTGTAAGGCAGATGCTCTCCCAGCTGAGCTAATCCTCCACTATGTAGGAATCTCTCGATCCGACAAAGATTATTATATACAGGTTTTAATCATTTGTAAAGGCTATATTAAAAAAATTTTATTTCAATTTTCATTGCGTATTTCTTTTAACAAATGATCGTCATTTCACCTATTCAAACAGCTGCTGTTCCACGTTCAGCAGCTGAACTTCTCTCTTCTATATTCTCTTTTAAAACGTTCGATTCCTTTAGAAATATTAGCAGTCCCTCATTTTTATACTTTAATGATATATGTAATCTCTTTAGCCGTAAGCATTTATAAAAATCATATAGGCTTACACATCTTTAATTTCCCTATATAAGCTGATACTCTATCTCTCTATTGTTTTTTATAGATATGTTTTATGCGATAGGCTCATTTTCTCTTTATATCCAAGTATTTTACACGCTGCTTGTGGACATAAAATGAAGCCACGATCTTTTATCAAACAAGTGAATGTATGTACCCTCAACTTGCACAAAAAAGACCAGTTCCGACTGGAACTGATCCTTATAGAAGCTTGGCGGCGTCCTACTCTCACAGGGGGAAACCCCCAACTACCATCGGCGCTGAAGAGCTTAACTTCCGTGTTCGGTATGGGAACGGGTGTGACCTCTTCGCTATCGCCACCAAACCTGATGGAGAGAATGTTCTCTCAAAACTAGATAACAATGTTCATGCTTCACATTAGAATATAGGTTAAGTCCTCGATCTATTAGTATCTGTCAGCTCCACGTGTCACCACGCTTCCACCTCAGACCTATCAACCTGATCATCTTTCAGGGATCTTACTTCCTTGCGGAATGGGAAATCTCATCTTGAGGGGGGCTTCATGCTTAGATGCTTTCAGCACTTATCCCGTCCGCACATAGCTACCCAGCGATGCCCTTGGCAGAACAACTGGTACACCAGCGGTGCGTCCATCCCGGTCCTCTCGTACTAAGGACAGCTCCTCTCAAATTTCCTGCGCCCGCGACGGATAGGGACCGAACTGTCTCACGACGTTCTGAACCCAGCTCGCGTACCGCTTTAATGGGCGAACAGCCCAACCCTTGGGACCGACTACAGCCCCAGGATGCGATGAGCCGACATCGAGGTGCCAAACCTCCCCGTCGATGTGGACTCTTGGGGGAGATAAGCCTGTTATCCCCGGGGTAGCTTTTATCCGTTGAGCGATGGCCCTTCCATGCGGAACCACCGGATCACTAAGCCCGACTTTCGTCCCTGCTCGACTTGTAGGTCTCGCAGTCAAGCTCCCTTGTGCCTTTACACTCTGCGAATGATTTCCAACCATTCTGAGGGAACCTTTGGGCGCCTCCGTTACATTTTAGGAGGCGACCGCCCCAGTCAAACTGCCCACCTGACACTGTCTCCCTGCCCGATAAGGGCAGCGGGTTAGAAGGTCAATACAGCCAGGGTAGTATCCCACCGATGCCTCCACCGAAGCTAGCGCTCCGGTTTCCAAGGCTCCTACCTATCCTGTACAAGCTGTACCAACATTCAATATCAGGCTGCAGTAAAGCTCCACGGGGTCTTTCCGTCCTGTCGCGGGTAACCTGCATCTTCACAGGTACTATAATTTCACCGAGTCTCTCGTTGAGACAGTGCCCAGATCGTTGCGCCTTTCGTGCGGGTCGGAACTTACCCGACAAGGAATTTCGCTACCTTAGGACCGTTATAGTTACGGCCGCCGTTTACTGGGGCTTCAATTCGCACCTTCGCTTACGCTAAGCGCTCCTCTTAACCTTCCAGCACCGGGCAGGCGTCAGCCCCTATACTTCGCCTTACGGCTTCGCAGAGACCTGTGTTTTTGCTAAACAGTCGCCTGGGCCTATTCACTGCGGCTTCTCGGGGCTTTAACACCCTAAGAAGCACCCCTTCTCCCGAAGTTACGGGGTCATTTTGCCGAGTTCCTTAACGAGAGTTCTCTCGATCACCTTAGGATTCTCTCCTCGCCTACCTGTGTCGGTTTGCGGTACGGGCACCTCTCACCTCGCTAGAGGCTTTTCTTGGCAGTGTGGAATCAGGAACTTCGCTACTAAATTTCGCTCGCCATCACAGCTCAGCCTTCACGGGAAACGGATTTGCCTATTTCCCAGCCTAACTGCTTGGACGCGGATATCCAATACCGCGCTTACCCTATCCTCCTGCGTCCCCCCATTGCTCAAATGGTGAGGAGGTGGTACAGGAATATCAACCTGTTGTCCATCGCCTACGCCTTTCGGCCTCGGCTTAGGTCCCGACTAACCCTGAGCGGACGAGCCTTCCTCAGGAAACCTTAGGCATTCGGTGGACGGGATTCTCACCCGTCTTTCGCTACTCATACCGGCATTCTCACTTCTAAGCGCTCCACCAGTCCTTCCGGTCTGGCTTCACAGCCCTTAGAACGCTCTCCTACCACTGTTCGTAAGAACAGTCCGCAGCTTCGGTGATACGTTTAGCCCCGGTACATTTTCGGCGCAGAGTCACTCGACCAGTGAGCTATTACGCACTCTTTAAATGGTGGCTGCTTCTAAGCCAACATCCTGGTTGTCTAAGCAACTCCACATCCTTTTCCACTTAACGTATACTTTGGGACCTTAGCTGGCGGTCTGGGCTGTTTCCCTTTCGACTACGGATCTTATCACTCGCAGTCTGACTCCCAAGGATAAGTCATCGGCATTCGGAGTTTGACTGAATTCGGTAACCCGGTAGGGGCCCCTAGTCCAATCAGTGCTCTACCTCCGAGACTCTTACCTTGAGGCTAGCCCTAAAGCTATTTCGGAGAGAACCAGCTATCTCCAGGTTCGATTGGCATTTCACCCCTACCCACACCTCATCCCCGCACTTTTCAACGTGCGTGGGTTCGGGCCTCCATTCAGTGTTACCTGAACTTCACCCTGGACATGGGTAGATCACCTGGTTTCGGGTCTACGACCACGTACTCATGCGCCCTATTCAGACTCGCTTTCGCTGCGGCTCCGCATCTTCTGCTTAACCTTGCACGGGATCGTAACTCGCCGGTTCATTCTACAAAAGGCACGCCATCACCCGTTAACGGGCTCTGACTACTTGTAGGCACACGGTTTCAGGATCTATTTCACTCCCCTTCCGGGGTGCTTTTCACCTTTCCCTCACGGTACTGGTTCACTATCGGTCACTAGGGAGTATTTAGCCTTGGGAGATGGTCCTCCCGGATTCCGACGGAATTTCACGTGTTCCGCCGTACTCAGGATCCACTCTGGAGAGAATAACATTTCAGTTACAGGGCTGTTACCTTCTTTGGCGGGCCTTTCCAGACCTCTTCGCTTATATCATTCCTTTGTAACTCCGTATAGAGTGTCCTACAACCCCAAGAGGCAAGCCTCTTGGTTTGGGCTGTTCCCGTTTCGCTCGCCGCTACTCAGGGAATCGCATTTGCTTTCTCTTCCTCCGGGTACTTAGATGTTTCAGTTCCCCGGGTATGCCTTCTCATACTCTATGTATTCAAGTATGGATACTACTCCATTACGAGCAGTGGGTTTCCCCATTCGGAAATCTCCGGATCAAAGCTTGCTTACAGCTCCCCGAAGCATATCGGTGTTCGTCCCGTCCTTCATCGGCTCCTAGTGCCAAGGCATCCACCGTGCGCCCTTTCTAACTTAACCATTTCTTACTTTAGAAAGAATCACTATGTGTGATGAACTTTGCATTGCATTCAATGTGAATGTATTACTTATTGTTATCTAGTTTTCAAAGAACAATCCTGTCTCGCTAGAGACATGTTTTGAAGGAATGATCCTTCAAAACTAAACAAGACGAAAACGTACGCTGCTCCATATATCCTTAGAAAGGAGGTGATCCAGCCGCACCTTCCGATACGGCTACCTTGTTACGACTTCACCCCAATCATCTGCCCCACCTTCGGCGGCTGGCTCCATAAAGGTTACCTCACCGACTTCGGGTGTTGCAAACTCTCGTGGTGTGACGGGCGGTGTGTACAAGGCCCGGGAACGTATTCACCGCGGCATGCTGATCCGCGATTACTAGCGATTCCAGCTTCACGCAGTCGAGTTGCAGACTGCGATCCGAACTGAGAACAGATTTATGGGATTGGCTAAACCTTGCGGTCTTGCAGCCCTTTGTTCTGTCCATTGTAGCACGTGTGTAGCCCAGGTCATAAGGGGCATGATGATTTGACGTCATCCCCACCTTCCTCCGGTTTGTCACCGGCAGTCACCTTAGAGTGCCCAACTGAATGCTGGCAACTAAGATCAAGGGTTGCGCTCGTTGCGGGACTTAACCCAACATCTCACGACACGAGCTGACGACAACCATGCACCACCTGTCACTCTGTCCCCGAAGGGAAAGCCCTATCTCTAGGGTTGTCAGAGGATGTCAAGACCTGGTAAGGTTCTTCGCGTTGCTTCGAATTAAACCACATGCTCCACCGCTTGTGCGGGCCCCCGTCAATTCCTTTGAGTTTCAGTCTTGCGACCGTACTCCCCAGGCGGAGTGCTTAATGCGTTAGCTGCAGCACTAAGGGGCGGAAACCCCCTAACACTTAGCACTCATCGTTTACGGCGTGGACTACCAGGGTATCTAATCCTGTTCGCTCCCCACGCTTTCGCTCCTCAGCGTCAGTTACAGACCAGAGAGTCGCCTTCGCCACTGGTGTTCCTCCACATCTCTACGCATTTCACCGCTACACGTGGAATTCCACTCTCCTCTTCTGCACTCAAGTTTCCCAGTTTCCAATGACCCTCCCCGGTTGAGCCGGGGGCTTTCACATCAGACTTAAGAAACCGCCTGCGAGCCCTTTACGCCCAATAATTCCGGACAACGCTTGCCACCTACGTATTACCGCGGCTGCTGGCACGTAGTTAGCCGTGGCTTTCTGGTTAGGTACCGTCAAGGTGCGAGCAGTTACTCTCGCACTTGTTCTTCCCTAACAACAGAGCTTTACGATCCGAAAACCTTCATCACTCACGCGGCGTTGCTCCGTCAGACTTTCGTCCATTGCGGAAGATTCCCTACTGCTGCCTCCCGTAGGAGTCTGGGCCGTGTCTCAGTCCCAGTGTGGCCGATCACCCTCTCAGGTCGGCTACGCATCGTCGCCTTGGTGAGCCATTACCCCACCAACTAGCTAATGCGCCGCGGGTCCATCTGTAAGTGACAGCCGAAACCGTCTTTCATCCTTGAACCATGCGGTTCAAGGAACTATCCGGTATTAGCTCCGGTTTCCCGGAGTTATCCCAGTCTTACAGGCAGGTTACCCACGTGTTACTCACCCGTCCGCCGCTAACATCCGGGAGCAAGCTCCCTTCTGTCCGCTCGACTTGCATGTATTAGGCACGCCGCCAGCGTTCGTCCTGAGCCAGGATCAAACTCTCCGAGGTATGCAGGATGCATATCACACATGCGTTGCTACACGATGTAGCGAACTTAGCATGTGATCATTTCCTGCCTCGCCAGTTTGACTGACTACCTATGAAGTATCATAGGATTTTTTATAAAAAATCGAATTAACAGGTACGTTTTGTCTTGTTTAGTTTTCAAAGATCATCTTCGCCGTCTCTCAGAGGCGACTTTATTAATATAACATTCTATCAAGATAAAGTCAACAACTTTTTTCTTAATGTTATTTATCAACCGCGCTGTTTCAGCGGCGAATACAAATATAACACCTTTTGAAAGAAGAAACAAGTATTTTTTCTAAATAATTTATTTTTCCTTATCTCTTCCTATATATTGATACAAATGCTGCTTATCTCGGGAATTATCTATTGTTGATCCTGCAGGTCTTTAGTATATTTATAATAGATTGAAACTAAATAACCGCAGGGGGAGCTTTGTGCTGAGAGTGAACATTCGTTGTTCTGACCCTTTGAACCTGTCAGTTAATACTGAAGTAGGAATGTGGAATCACTTGAATACATACGGTGTATTCAAATCGATATGTTTTCTATGAATAACATACTCATCCTTACACGGTCTCTCCTTGCTCAATTCATGAAAAAGGAGATTTTTTTATGCAGCAATCAAATCAATTGGTACGACTGATGGAAATCGCAATTATGACTTCACTTGCACTTGTATTAGATTACTTATCAGGTCTCTTTTTAAGAATGCCCAATGGCGGTTCTCTTGCGCTGATTATGATTCCCGTCATTCTCATGTCTATTAGATGGGGAATATCTACCGGATTTATCATCGGTGTGTTAATCGCAGGTCTTCAGCTGATGAATAGCCCGATCATCGCTACACCTGTTCAAGGATTCCTCGATTACTTCGTTGCATCTGTTGTCATTTCTTTAAGCGGCCTGTTTTCTGGACTGATCAAAAAAGCCATTCAGGATCAAAAGCGAAAACAGCAATTCTTCTATATTACCCTAGCTGTTTTTATTGCTAGTTTCTTCAGGCTGCTGACGTTCTTTATTTCTGGCGTCGTTTTCTTTTCTCAATATGCACCGAAAGGAACACCAGGATGGGTTTATTCTTTAGTTTATAACAGCACATATATGGTTCCTTCATTTATTATTTGCAGTATTGTTCTTTGTATACTTATCCCAAGTGCATCCCGTTTGGTTTTTCCTCATCAAAAATAACCGGCTGATTTCAGCTGGTTATTTTTTTATGCATAATTTGCTGCTCTATGGAATCTATTAATAGTAGAAGATTTCATGCTGGAGGTACGACAATGAGCCCTTACTCCATTATGCTGTGCTGTTATATTCTCAGTCTTGCTTATTTTTTGGCAGGCTTCTATGAAGCTTTAAAAATAGCAGGCGTGAAAGGAAAAGTAGAAGCTTCACCGTTTATTTCTTACATGTTGCTTGCTGTGCTCTTCACTTTTTTCTCTCATTATTACTGGAAGCTGACGATTTAATTCGCTGTACATGGTTATTCAATATAGACAGCTCCCATCCATACCCTATTTCATTATGGTTCTCGCCAGCCAGCTCGAACTGGCTGGTAACGACAAAACTAGGTTGAAGTTTTTGATAAAATTGTTTTGCCGAATTTTGTTCAAACACCCATAGCATCAACTTCTGATACCCTTTTTCTATTAAATAATCGACACCTTTAGCAATTAAGGCAATACCCGCACCTGATTTCTGTTTCTGTTGTAATAAATAGATGGCATATAGCTCTCCATCATATGTAGAATAACGTTCGTCACGTTGTTTTCCGAAAGAAGCAAAACCAAATACGCCATCCGCATCTTCTGCGACAAACGTCCCTTCAAGTGACCTTCTTCTCCAGCTCTCTTTCCGATCTTCAATGTTTAAACCATCTAAATACTCCTGCGAAATAATCCCCTGATAAGTCGTCTGCCAGCTTTTCACATGAATCTCAGCGATTTTTGGAATATCTTGATGTACCGCGTGTCTCACCTTCATCCGCGCCACTCCTACTCACTGTTTTTATCCTATTTATATTATGATAAATTCTTATTTTTTAAAATTCAATCAATAAAGGATATCCGTTGACATTTTGTCAACACACCTTTATATTGGGTACGACTTCTTCTATAGAAGAGTTGATACATAATGAAAAGGATGGCGTAGAAAATGGATATTAAGACAACAGAGCTTGGGCAAATTTTAAAGGAAAAATTGCAGCAACGCTCTTTATCTTTAAGAGAGCTCAGCACATACACAGGAATCGATAAAGCGACACTGTCCAGAATCATGAATGGAAAAAGAAAACCCACTTTGAATCATCTGCAGCGGCTTTCAGAATCTCTGAACATATCATTAGATCAACTATTGACTGCTTCAGGGTATCCAATTAAAAACGAAAAGGCGCACGGTGATACGTTCATTCAAGCGGTAGAAGAGATTGAAAAAACCCTAAAAGATCAAGAGATCTACGACGGTACGTTTAGTCAGACCAAATTGGAACAAAAGTTAAACGAATACGAAGTCTACAGCCAAACAGCTGAAGGAAAAGAAACGATTACGGCAAAGTTTGAAAAAAAGATGAAGACGCTAAGCGGCGTCGGGCCATTTCTTGAGCAGTTGAAAAACATGTACAGTTTATTCATAAATGGACGAGGAACTCCTCGAGAATTGATGCTGATGGGAGGCGCACTCCTTTATTTCATTATGCCTGTTGATTTAATACCAGATTATATTTTTCCGATCGGCTATATTGATGACGCTGCCGCGGTGCAAGTCATATTAAACCAACTGACAAATAGGGCATAGCAGGAAAAGAATCCATGAAAAAACAGTACAGCATTGACTTCGCACTTTTACTCACTGTTATTTGTTTATTTGTCATCAGCCTACTAGCTGTTTATAGCGGATCGGGACAGTATGAAACGCAAGATATGCTTTATTTCGTCAAAAGGCAAATTTTCTGGTATATCGTCGGTTTCGGTCTCATGGCAGCAGTTGCCTACTTTGATTATGAGCTGCTTGAGCGTTTATCTTTTCGGTTATTTGCAGGTGGTATTTTTCTCATTATTCTTGTGCATTTTTTCGGAACGAGTCAAAATGGTTCCCAAAGGTGGATCAGCTTCGGTTCAATCAAAATTCAGCCATCAGAGTTCATGAAAATTTTTGTGATCCTGCTGCTTGCGGCTGTCTTGAACCAATACAAGCATCAGCGATTTTCTTTTCAAGAAAGCATCATTCCTACAACTAAAGTCATTTGCTGGACGATCGTCCCTTTTTTCCTCATCTTAATTCAGCCTGATTTAGGAACAGCGCTCGTGATCTTATCCATTGCCTTTACACTGATGCTTGTATCAGGGATTTCGAGCAAGATGACGGCTACATTAATGGCTGCTTTTCTTGCACTTCTTGCCTTTTTGATCTATCTGCACAATCATCATTTTGAGCATTTTACGAAAATCATTAAGCCTCATCAGCTTGATCGCATTTATGGGTGGCTCTCTCCTGATGAATTTGATTCAACATACGGGTATCAGCTGAAACAATCGATACTCGGCATTGGATCAGGTCAATTATCAGGGAGCGGTTTTACAAAGGGGCAACAAGTACAAGGTGGCAATATCCCTGAAGCCCATACGGATTTTATATTTGCCGTCATTGGTGAGGAGTTTGGTTTTATTGGCGCCTCTCTTTTGATGTGTCTGTACTTAATGATGATTTACCGAATCATTCACGTGGCTATGCACGCTAATACACTCTATGGATTATACATATGTGCAGGTGTCGTTGGGCTGATCATGTTTCAAGTTTTCCAAAACGTAGGGATGACAATCGGTTTAATGCCTGTGACGGGACTTGCACTTCCTTTTATCAGCTATGGAGGCAGTGCGCTATTGACCAACATGATCGCCATTGGTCTCGTGTTTAGTGTCAATCTTAGATCATCATCCTATATGTTTGGTCGCAATTGGGGTTGAAGATGATGACATTCCTTTTATCCCATCTCAAAAGAATCGACCGCATTCTTGTTGGTACGATTGTGTTTCTCTGCTTATTTGGTTTACTGATGGTCTACAGTGCAAGTTATCCTTTAGGAGAAGTGAAGTATGAACAGGGCAGCTATTTCTTTATCAAACAATGGCAATGGCTCGTGATGGGGGGATTCTTTTTCTTCATTGCCGCTCTTCTCCCTTATCAGATTTATCGCAAATGGATAAAGTGGCTTGTCTTACTGTCATTGCTATGTCTCATCCTTGTCCTGCTTCCTGGAATTGGTGTTGTCAAAAATAATTCACAGCGGTGGATTCATCTAGGTTCTCTCATGCTCCAGCCTTCAGAAGCTGTGAAACTAGTGATGGTGATCTATTTTGCCTATGTGTATGCGAAAAAACAAGCGTACATTACATCTTTTAAAAAAGGTGTAATGCCCCCACTCATTCTTTTAGGGATTGCTTTTTTATTGATCTTAAAGCAGCCGGATTTAGGCACAGCTGTGTCTATTTTATTAAGCTGCGGCATTATTTTATTATGCGCTGGACTGAAAACGCGCCATCTTATTTTACTGGGATGGACTGCCGCAGCGGGAATCACTTTTTTTGCTGTGACAGCTCCTTACCGTTTAAAACGGCTGACTTCTTTTCGTAATCCTTTTCAGTATGAAAATGGGGATGGATATCAGCTGATTCATTCGTATTTCGCGATGAATTCAGGCGGGCTGACGGGAAATGGCTTAGGCGGAAGCATTCAAAAACTGGGCTTTCTTCCTGAAGCCCATACGGATTTTATCATGGCCATCATCAGTGAAGAACTGGGAATCATGGGGATTTTGCTTGTGATTGGTGCATATCTCCTCATCATGTATCGAGCCATGCGAATTGTGCAAGCTTTACACGACCCATTTGGAAAACTGTTAACGATCGGGCTCACGTTTCAAATCATGCTCCAAGCAGCCTTTAATCTAGGAGCTGTCTTCGGGCTTCTCCCCATTACAGGCATACCTCTTCCCTTTATTAGTTATGGCGGCTCCTCCTTAATGTTTATGATGATATCGGCTGGTATTCTCGTGAATCTTTCTTCATATGTAAAAAAGAATCCATATCGGGCGCATGCCAAATAGACACCTTCTGCTGGAAGGTGTCTTTTGATTTTATTCTTCTATTTGATGATTCGCTTTTTCGCTTTTTCTTGGTTGTTTGATCTCGTTTGTCAGCTCTTGAATGCTTTGCTTCACATTGCCTTTGCCAGAAAAGTTCTCAATAATTTCTTTCACATCTATTCCAGAGGATGCTTTCAGGCTTTCTTGCAGACTGGACATGAGGTTTGTGGCATAGCCAGTGACTTTATTAGCACCGCTGCCTTCTCCGTTACCGCCCGTATCCACAACAGTAATTTTATCAATGTTAGAAAGTGGTGCAGATACTTGCTTCGCATATTCAGGTAGCATTTTCACAATCATATCAAGAATGGCTGCCTGACCATACTGTTCGAATGCTTCAGCGATTTTCTCTTTCGCTTCGGCTTCTGCAAGTCCTTTTAGTCTAATGACTTCCGCTTCTGTTTCCCCTTTTGCACGATCCGCTTCCGCTTTGGCAAGCCCGTCAATACGGACTTTCTCAGCTTCTGCTTTGGCCATTGCTTCAATGCTGTATTTCTTGGCATCTGCTTCAGCGAGGCGTTTGGCTTTTTCCGCCGCAGCTGACTGCTCAACAGCATAACGGTCCGCATCTGCTTTCTTTTTCACTTCAGAATCGTATTGACGTTCACGACGCTGAATCTCTTTTTCTTCTAATTCAATTTGTTTCTGACGCTCAATGATTTTGACTTGCATTTCTTGTTCAGTTACGTGCTGACGGTTACGAGCTGTTTCTAGATCGTACGCTTGGTCAGCACTTGCTTTCGCTGTATCCTGTTCACGTCTGAATTCTGCTCTTTTCAGCTCATTAATCTTTTCTGCTTCAGCGATTTCAGTAGCACGCTCAAGCTCAGATTTCTTCGCATCTTTATCTGCTTCGGCACGTTTGATACGTGTTTCTTTATCTGCTTCAGCTGTTGCAATATCTGCATCGCGTTTTACTTGGGCAATTCTTGGTTTACCTAGAGATTCTAAATAGCCATTTTTATCACGAACATCTTTGATCGTAAACGATACAATGACAAGACCCATTTTCGCTAAATCTTGAGAAGCGACACGTTGTACTTCTTGAGAGAATTTCTCTCTATTTTTATAAATCTCTTCAACTGTCATTGATCCTAAGATGGAACGAAGATGGCCTTCTAATACTTCTCTTGCTTCGTTTTCGCGGTCTTCTTTTGTTTTCCCTAAAAATTGCTCTGCAGCAGTCGCGATTTCTTCAATCGATCCGCCAATTTTAATGATGGCTGTTCCATCCGCCATGACTGGTACACCTTGTTCGGTATAGACTTCAGGTGTTGAAACGTCTAGCTTGCTAGATAGTAAGCTGAGCGGCTCTGCTTGTTGAAAGACTGGAAGTACAAAGGTACCGCCGCCTCTCACAATCTTAATCTTGTTTCCACCTTCATCCACGTGGACATTTTTACTTCCTAGGTAACTTCCTGTGACGATTAATGCTTCATCTGGACCTGCTGTCCGGTATTTAGAAACAAATACACCAATAAGTGCAATAAGAATCACAAGCACAATTCCAATGATCACTAAAATCGTTGTTCCTGGCATAGCATTCCCTCCTAGATTTCTTCATTTGGTATAACAGATAAGACGCCTTTGTTCACTTCGACAACTAGCACACGGGTTCCATATGGAATCTCCTCTTGGTCGAAACTGACAGCTGGCTTTGAGATTTTCCCGCTATTACTGATTAACAGCACTTCTCCAAATCCGTCTTTTGGAACAGATACAATGATCTCCCCAGTTCTTCCTTTTAAATCGGCCTCCGTATAAGAGAGAGATTCTTCAGCAGAGGAAAGCGGGACTAATACAAATACATTCAAACAGGTCACAAGGATCACTGCGAGGATGGCAGATAATACTGCGCCAAGTCCACTTCCTACAATTGCTGTTTTTTCAGAGATAAACCCTCCAGCCGAGAAAAAGGTAAGAAATGCGAGGATCAATGTTGGTTGAAGGAATGGAACAGGGATCGCTTCAAATAATCCATCAAATACATCGCCGAAAAAGACGAAAACAAGTGTCAGGATTCCTGATATCATTAATATGTATAAATACAGCGTCTGAAGAGGCAGCCCGAACACATCCATCTTCCTCATCCTTTCTTCATGAAATGAACATCTTTTGTTTCATTTAGACCTCACCCACCTCCAATGTATTCCTTCTAACAGGTAATACGAACCACTTTTGTAAAGGTTTCATATTTCATCACAATTCTTCAAAGGGATTTTCGGATAGTTCAAGAATGATTGTCATGTACCCTTATGTTAAAATTTGATCTTGAGGTGATGAAGAAAATGAGTTTATTACATGAAGCAAGACAAGAATTGTGGCACGAGCTGCAAGGTTTGAACGAAGAACAATTGAACCAAAAATTATCTGATGATACTTGGAGTATTCAAGAGGTAGCAGATCATTTAAAGAAAATGGACCTAGTTGCAGCAAAACATCTAGCTGCTGAGGGGAAAAAAGCACCGATCAAAAAATATGAACCAAAGCCGGTGGAAATGGCAGA
Source organism: Bacillus sp. FSL M7-0791 (assembly GCF_038627085.1). NCBI lineage: Bacteria > Bacillati > Bacillota > Bacilli > Caryophanales > Bacillaceae > Bacillus > Bacillus sp. FSL M7-0791. The sequence goes on from NZ_CP152022.1 coordinate 2,725,437, forward strand.
AGACCGTTCAAAAAAAGCCACTGCGCCTAGTATTGTTGCGCCTGACCGCAAGCATGTGACACCTACACATTTAAAGGATGAGCTGGATACAGCTCGTGAGCAGCTCAATCAAATTTTATCAACATTTACTGAGGAAGATTTCAAACGCGTCATTACACACCCTGTGTTTAAAGAGCTATCCCTTAAGCAATATCTTGATTTTATCGGCGCACACGAAAAACGCCATATTCATCAAATCAAAGAAATTAAAGAACAACTATAAAACATAAAAAGGACTCCCTTTAGGGAGCCTTTTTTCATTGTTACACTGTTTTAGGTGTTAACTCAAAGCAGCGAGCATAAATCCATTTGTACGCTTTTTCGTTTAAATCTCTTGGGTTTCCAACTGTTTGCGGATCTTTCATCGCTTCTTTAGATAAACGATCAATCATATCTTTTGATACACCTTGTTCTTCTAATGAAGGAACTTCTAAATCCTCCACTAAATCATACATCCAGTTCACAGCTGCTTTGGCTGCTTCCTCTGTTGTCATTCTGCTTGTATCAATCCCAAACGCTTGCGCAATTCGAGCGAATTTTTCCGGATACCCTTTCCAGTTATACTCCATCACTGGTCCCATCATCGCTGCAACACACTGACCGTGAGCGACAGGAATAATACCTCCAAGTGTTTGACTCATCGCATGTGCAGCTCCAGCTGATTCACTTCCATAAGAAAGCCCGGCAAGCATCGCAGCTTGTGCCATTCCATATCTGGCTTCTAAGTCCTCGCCATCAGCAAAGGCACGACGAATATAATGAGCTGCATATTCAATTGCCATGAGCGCTACCGCATCTGTAATCGGCTGAGCAAATTTCATCGTATAGCATTCAATCGCGTGAGCAAGCGCGTCAATTCCAGTCATTGCTGTCACATGAGGCGGCATGGACACATGAAGCTCTGGATCAATTACTGTTAGATGAGCTGCAATGAGAGGTCCACCAGTATTAAATTTGAATTCTCTTTCTTCATCAGTAATGACCGCCCACTGCGTTACCTCTGAACCTGTACCAGCTGTTGTCGGAATAGTGGTTAAAGGAGGGATTCTGTTTTCTAGCGGTTTTTTTCCCTCTGCCGCTTCGTAATCAAGGACTGAGCCTTCATGAGTCGCCTCTACTCCGATTGCCTTTGCTGTATCCATTGAACTGCCGCCGCCTACTGCGACTAATCCATTACAGCCTTCTTTTTCATATAAAGCAGATCCTTCGTTCACTAGACGGACTGGCGGATTTGGCTCTACTTTATCAAATAGAACGACATCGATTTGTGCTTCTTTTAATGAAGCAATTACTGGGTCCACCACGCCGGCTTGATAAATACCAGGGTCTGTTACAAGCAATACTTTTGAAACGCCGTATGCTTTTACTTCTTCCCCAACATGTTTCACTGCACCAATGCCGTGTTTGATAACAGTCGGAATTTCAAATGTATGGAATTTCTGCATGCTTTCAATTTTCATATTTAGTGTCATATAGAATCTCCTCCAAATGCGTAATTTTTATTTAAACCAATGAACTGCTTCAGGTTTTGTATTTCGATATAAATGCTTCAGCTCGGTATATTCTTCAAGTCCCGTGCGTCCTAATTCGCGCCCAATGCCTGATTGCTTGTAGCCACCCCAAGGTGCTTGAGCAAAATAAGGATGGAAGTCATTGATCCAAACCGTGCCCAATCTTAATTGTCGAGCCACTCTTTCGGCCTTGCTGATATCAGAAGACCACACAGCTCCTGCTAATCCATAAATCGTATCATTTGCCAGCTTGATGACTTCTTCCTCTGTACGGAAGGTTTCGACTGTCAGGACAGGTCCAAAGACTTCTTCCTGCACAATCCGCATATCTGACGTGCAGCCTGAGAATATGGTCGGCAAGTAGAAGAACCCATTTTGCAGCTCCTCTGCGTCAGGTCTTTTTCCGCCTGTCTCTAACTTAGCGCCTTCTTCTAAACCGATGCTGACGTATTTTTCTACTTTTTCTCGATGCTCAGCTGAGATGAGCGGCCCGCTCTGGGTGTCTTCATCAAAGCCGTTGCCTAGCTTGATTTTTTTCGTACGCTTCACCAGTTCTTCTAAAAATTCATCATGAATAGATTCTTCCACCAGCAAACGTGAACCTGCTGAACACACTTGCCCTGCATGGAAAAATACAGCATTCATTGCCTGGTCAACCGCTACGTCTAAATCAGCATCTTGAAACACAATATTCGGATTCTTTCCGCCAAGCTCAAGGGCTATTTTTTTCACATTCCCGCTGGCTCCCTGCATAATTTTCTTCCCTGTTTCAATACCGCCTGTAAATGAAATCAAATCTACTTGATCATTTACAGCAAGCTCATCACCAACGGTTGCCCCAGGTCCAAGCAATAGGTTTGCAACGCCTGCTGGAACGCCCGCTTCTTCCATGAGTTTAAATATTTTTATTGTGGTGAGTGGTGTGATTTCACTTGGCTTTAGAACGATTGTATTTCCCGCCGCAAGTGCAGGAGCGATTTTCCAGCTTGCTTGAAGCAATGGATAGTTCCAAGGAGTGATTTGTCCGCATACACCGACAGGCTCTCTGACTAATTCACTTTTCGAGTTTGGAATTGGTGATGCAATGATTTCCCCGCCATCTTTATCAGCCAGACCTGCGTAATATTGGAACACGTTCGCAATATCGTCCATATCTGCCTTGCTTTCCTCTAATGTTTTGCCTGTATCAAGCGATTCCAATTTGGCTAGTTCATCAAGATCACGTCTAATCAATTCAGCTATCTTAAACACAATATTTCCTCTTTCAAGTCCAGGCAGGTTTGCCCAGTCCCCTTGATCGAAGGCTTTTCTCGCTGCTTTAATGGCTAGCTGCGCGTCATTTCTAGATCCTTCGCTGACTGTCGCGATCACTTCTTGATTGAACGGATTGATGATATCCCGTGTGTCGCTACTTTTAGCGCCAACCCATTGTCCGTCTATAAATAGCGTTTGACTCATAGAAGGAACCTCCTCTGATTCTCTTTGGTAAGTTTGTTAAATAAAAATTTAACGTTTTGAACATAATTAACTTATCATGTTCAAATTTTTCTGTCAAAGGGAGATATGCTTCATTTATTTTGACATTTTGTATTCTTTCGTTAACATATAGTCCATAAAGATTTTTTTGAACGGATTGAATTTTCTTAATAGAAAGCAGGGACAAAATGAAAAAGCAGGAAAAACCGCAAGCAGAAGATCGTATTTTAGCTGCTAAAGATCTAGTCATTGATTCCATAGCTGAAACGATGGATCTCTACGGCATTACAAGAAGTGCAGGTATTCTATATGGAACGATGTATTTAAATGAGGAAATGACACTGGATGAAATGCGTGAAGAGCTGCAAATGAGTAAGCCGAGTATGAGCACGGGTGTGAAAAAGCTGCAAGACATGAATATTGTCAAAAAGACGTTTCACCGGGGCCGAAGAAAACACAGCTTTGTTGCGGAAAAAGACTTTTTTAAGTTTTTCACGAACTTCTTTCCGCAAAAATGGGAACGTGAGGTCGAGGTCAATTTAGCGGCAATTGAAGAAGCGCAAGAGCGGCTTCAAGAGGTGTCGCGTGATGATCAGCTGGAGGAACATGTAAAAGAAGAAGCGCAGCAGCTCATTGAGCAGCTTGAAAGCTCAAAAGCCTATTATGACTGGCTGAGACGATTAGCCCACTCTGTTCATTCTGGTGAAATTTTTGACTATATTCCGATTGAACAGAAAGAAAAATAGACGATGTGTTTACGTTTTACAGCTTGAATTTCATAGGAGGATTGATTATAATAAATTATGTCGTCATACCTCGGGGCATTAGCTCAGCTGGGAGAGCGCTACGCTGGCAGCGTAGAGGTCAGCGGTTCGATCCCGCTATGCTCCATACGAAAAACCATTCTTGTAAAATCAAGGATGGTTTTTTTATGTACATATCTGTTACAGTTCTGTTTGTTTTTTGTTTTTTCTTCATAACTTTATGATGCGGTATGTGATCACAGAAAGATAAGTTAGGATGAGAATGATTATGTAGGACACAGGGAAACCGCTCGTCATTCCGTGATAAATGAAATAGATGAGCAGCATTGACAGCATGATGATCTGGAACAGTTCTTTTTTCATTTTCTCTCCTCTCATGATAGGGATTTGGCCGATTATATCACAAATGAAGTCAATTTTAGTTAGCTATCAGCAAGGAAGCATTTCCTCACTTGCTGATAGCTTTTTTTATAGATCATCACTTCTTCTGTAGTTGTTCGATTTTGTTCTTCGTCTTCGGTCCGTAAATTCCGTCTGCAGCTAAGCCGTTCATGAGCTGGAACCGCTTGACCGCATTCGCCGTTTTCGGTCCATAATAGCCGTCAATCCCGTTGTTTTTTGCCCCTTTGTCTGGGTAATAATAGAGGGATGATAAGGCTTTTTGCACGGCAGTGACTTGAGGGCCTTTTGTTAAGGGCTTGGTGACTTTTAAAATGCCTGATGGCAGATTTGACGATTTCTGTTTGGAAACGGGTGTTTTGTGGCTCAAACTTTCTGCTTGAACTGGTTTTCTTGTACTTTTGCTGCCGGTATGCGTTGTGGCTATTCCAGCTTTAAACTGATCCCACCGTCCGAGAAGTTTCCTTGGACATTCTTTCCCGCTCCAATGTTTATGAGGCACTACATTTGATAAAGGAATTCCGAAATCTCCCATCAGCTTTCGAATGAGCCATTGGGCATTTTCAACTGCTTGTTCAAAATTGCCGTCTGCATTTTCACAAATTTCAATTCCAATTGATTTCATATTGCCGGTGCCTCTGCCATCCCCTGCGTGCCAGCCGTTTTCGTTTAACGGTAAATGCTGATAAATCACCTGATCATCAACGGTGTAATGCCAGCTCACCCCGGTACTTGAACGTGCAACAAATGCTGCATGACTGGCCGCATTAGCACCTTTTGCACTGTTAGATGTATTATGCACTGTAATATAGAGCGGCTTCATCGTGTTTCCGGGTCTGTTGCGATGTTGTTTTGGAATCAATGCTTGAATGATTTTTACCATGTCGTTTCTCCTTCAAGTATTATTTTGTTAGCCCTCTTTGTTTCAGAGCATCTTTTTGTAATTGGCCTTTGTAGGTCACATAATTGTTTTTAAACCAAGCTATTACCGCTGTGACCATAGTGAAAATCGTAGAACCTGCCACATAAAGTGCCTCACCAACGGTTTGTACTTGCTCCTCACTAATCGGCAGCACCGTCTGTCCAAACATGACAAGCGTTTGATTGATCAGAGCAATAAAAAGAAGCACTGTGCGAATCACAGTGCCTTTGTCGAATGTTTTCATGATATTTACCTCCTATTTTAAATTCCGTTCAATTTTGTCAAGCTTGTCGATCACGACATCATACTTCTCACTAAACTTTGCTAACACATCATTTTGCGCCTCGATTTGCTCATTGAGCTTGTTTTCTCTTTCCTTTGTTGTGTTGAGAACATAGAACAGAATCCAGCAAAAGAGAACGGCAAATGGGCCTTGGGTCATTAAGTTTTGAACAACATCTACTTCCATTGGAATCACCTTCTTTCCGGCAAAAAAATAAAGCCATTAGGCTTCGTATTTGTCTCCTGTTATGTCTTGGTAGTGATCTGTGAGTATCCATATTAACTACACAAAAAAGCTTTAGTAGTTTCATTATATGATGACTACCATAGTGGAATTTCCTCATTAATTTCAATACGTGTTACCTTTGACGGATCGTTTGCAATTAATCCATCAAATTTTAGACTACCATCTTTAGATAAAGACATCCTTGCAGACCCGTATGAACCAACCGTCGCACAAGTGAAAACAGTTAAAGAGGAAGGTACATGCGTTAAACGTGCAATTTCTGTTTCATTAGCCGAAACTATTTCAAATGATCCTCTCAAATATAAAATATTTTGTCTGACAGAATATTTCAATGGGTTGGCTGAATATTGTTTTATATTACTATTGAGATTTACATTATACCAGGCAGCATTTAAATCTGAAGACGTGAGATGTTTTTCCCATTCAGTCCATGTATAGTCAGTCTTCCTAATTCTATAAAAAGAGTTCAGACCATTCACTGCATCATATATAGTTTGTAACAGGGTATTCCCATAACTGATAACAATCATAAATGCCCTTTTGATCTCTTTTGGACCATTAAGGCCCGCATTATAAATGAGATACATTCCTGTTTCTATAATTTCGTTATAGTCGGTGGTCTCACCTATACTTTTATAAAAGGGTTGACCGTTATCCCTTGTTATTTTATGAATCTGACTGTTATTCCACTTATCTTTTTCAGCTGCTGTCGGAAGCTGCGTCCAAGTGATAGATATGTGACTAGAATAATAGTAGAAGTAATATGCATTTCCGAATGTATCTATTGCAAAACCTGTTCCAATATTATTTTGTCCCACTGTCTGTATCCCTCTAATGGCATATTGTGAAGGGCTATCCTCTATTCCACTGGGAGCATAGAATGTACATGTCCCTTTGTCTTTAATTGAGTCATAAATTTTTGTGCCGGCAGGAATATTTATAAGATGTACTCCGTCATCACCTGTAATTTTATACAGCTGCGACTCATTCCATTTCTTTTTTTCTACTTCTGAAGAGTGCTGTCTCGAATCATCGATATGATTAGTTAATTGTTCTGATATACCAGTGTCGTTATGAATCAGTATTTTCAACATATCGTTGAATAGATCAGCATGAGCTTTATCACTCGTTTCAAAAGAACGAGGAGTTTTTATATCCAATGTGTTCTCTCCTTTGTACCATTACGTAAGCTGTTTCAACTAGATTGACGAGGCTTTATAGACTTAAAAGTTTTTTAACGTTTTAAAATCTTTGTTATCTTGTTCTAAATCTGAAACCAAACGTGATAAATTCATTAGGGTTCAGATCATTAGAACAATATTGAACGCAGACTTTTCCATCAGTACCTATATATGTTCTATGAATTTGTGGCGTGTTACCTTTTCCCATGCTTGATGCTACACCAATAAAGTGAGTCGATTGCATTGGTCTGAATCCTTCTTTTAAGGTAAAAACAACAGAGTCAAAACCAACCTTACCACCGGCAATTGATCCAATAATTTCAACAACACCAAATGAATCTATACTATATTGCAAGGTATGGGGGTTACCATCAACAGAATTATATATTTTCCAACCATTTTCGAGTTGCGAAAGGTCTACCTTGTTCCACTTCACCTCTGCATCTGCATCGGACAGTAATCTACGCCAGCCTTGCCAGCCCAAATTTAAATCAAGATAATTTGTAAAGACGTTATTACGATAATCCACAGCAATCACCCATCCAAAAGTTCCCTTGTTATTATTATCAGCAGATGTAAAGTGATAAAAACCGCGTGCAGATAAAGCAGAAGGATTGTCTAGTACTCCAGCTGGTGAATAAAATGTACCGAATGTTTTCCCTGCTTGAATAATTTTATCGAGTAAGCTTTCTGTAGCTGCTACAGATACACGAACGCCACCCGTATCATTTGTAATTTTAATGAGCTGACTGCCATTCCATTTATTTTGATCAGACATGTTTGGCAGAGGCGTCCACGTTATAGAAAGATCACTGGAACCATATAGAAAAGTATAAGCATTTCCCGCTGTATCGATCGCTAAGCCTGTTCCTGCATTCGCTTGGCCAACCGTTTGGATACCTCTTAATGCATTGGTTGTTGGACTATCTTCCGTGCCACGAGGAGCGTAAAATGTACATGTTCCTTTATCCTTAATAGCATCATAGATCTTACTAGCAGCTGGGATGCTGATTAAATGTGTGCCGTTGTCTGCCGTTATTTTATAACTTTGAGAATCATTCCATTTTTGTCTCTCTGCTTCAGTTACATGTTGTTTCGTATCATTTTTATGGCGAGTGAACTGTTCCAACAGTTCAGTGTCATTTTCAAGTAAGACTTTAACCATTTCATTAAACAGGTCCGCATGGGCCTTATCACTAATTTCAAATGTTTTCGGTGTTTTCAAATCCATTTTGGACTCCCTCCATTAATAAATATCATCAATCTCAAAAACAAATTCGATGTCGCCATCTTTTTGTTTGTCTGTCATGGTGCGGATGGCGGTGAATTTACCGTCTTCGTCGACAAGTGCTAGTTCGTTGATCACTTCTCCTGCCAGTTCTCCTTCCGCGATCGTGCAGGTGTAGCGGATTTTTGCTGGTTCCATGAAAGTAAACGAATCAATATTTTTTTGAACTAGTTCTTTTTTGAGTTTTTGTTCAGTGCCGTCTAGTGAGATCGGTTTTCCATCCTGCGTTCCCCCATTTCCAAAGGCCATTTTGACGACTTTTGTAAGTTTTGTTCCTTCGGCTCTTGCCTTTGCCATTTGTTGACGTGCATACAGTGTTGTTACAGTTAATTGATCAGCCATTGTGATCCTCCTTATAAATCTATTTTTTTAGAAGTTGCTGCTAGCATTTTTGATCCGTCCAGCGGAACAGATCCATCGAGAATCCAGTAATGATCCTTGATCAGTAAGCTTCCACCCTGCTCAGTTTGGACATGTACTGGCAGACGGAACGTCATCTTCTTCTTTGTTTGATGCTGGAGCTGATTTTTTGTGCGTAAAGTCAGTGCCTCTTTTTGCTTCGTTTCATGTACCGCTCCATTCATGACATAGTTCATGCGATATGCTGTTTCTGACTGATGTTGAAGCGGCATTCTCATGTTTAATGAGTGCCGAAAACGAGCAGGCACATCCGTTGTCCCTCTTGTTCCGCTGAGATAAAACGTACCATTTAATACAAATTCACCATTGAGTAAAATGGGGATATGATCGAAAAAACCCACTCTGCTGCGCAGTGTGAGCCTCCCGTGATGATCATTTTTTTCTTGTACATCAGTATGATGAAAAGCCGTGAACGTATAAGCCAAGTGTGCGGGTTTTAACGTTTCAAGTATTTCTACAATATATCTCGTGTTTTGCAAATCATCTAGGTTCACACGTAAAGCGAAGTGATAGCGATTGGTTGTGAGACGGATGACAGCACTTGGATTCTTGAGAAAGCGATTGACTGATTTTTCTAATGAAAGGTACGTGATTGGGGGAATATTTGACATCATATTGAGTAAGCGTGCCCTGCGCAGTTCAATTGAATCATCTGATTCCCGCTGCACCTTCAGCATTCTTTCCCATCTATTCAATCCCCATGTCGCTGTTAGAGGAAAGAACTGATCCGTTAAGTCGAAAATAGATTCGTCCAATCCCTCAAATTCCGGTGCCTCTGTCTTGAGCAGGTGATCAACTTCATAAATCTCTGTAAAATATGGCGGCAGGTAGTTTTTCATTTCATCCTGTTTGCTCAATAACCTTCACCTGCCTAAGACGCGGAATCTCAATGTCCTGTAATACTAAGTTTTTCGACTCTCCATTCAATAACACATCTGCATAATCTGACACACTTTCTGAATGGTACAGAATATCATTTAAGGCGGACATTCGAATGGTACTCTTTTCAAATGCGATTGATTTCAACAGTGTCTTGACCTTTTCTTCTATTTCTTTCTGAGCGCCTTCAAGGGTCCAGTCCATTTGAAGTTCGACAGCCACTTCAATGTCGATATCCAGCCATTTGGCGCTTTCAACGGTTGCTTTCGAGCCTATAGGCGCTTGTCCTTCTCCTTCACCTGGCACTGGGTCGATATATTCCTGTACCCTTTTGACAAGAAGGTCTGATGCAACATCTAGATTGCCATCTGTGATGACAATTTTGACTGTCCCTTCTCCGTTCCAAAGCGGGAACACTTTCGCTCTGCCAACACCGGGCACTTCCTCAGCCCATTTTTTATAATGCGCCCTGTTGGCACTGACAGCCTCCCGCCTCGCACGTATTAAATATCGATCATATAAAGAAGCGTCATCTTCCTCCTCTTGACCTGGTATCACCAGTTCTTTCATCTTAATCGATTCAAGTCCTGGAATTGTATCAAGTGACAGCAGCGGCTGATCTGTTAATTGAACATTGCCAGCTTTACCAGGTGTCTCGCATTCTAGCGTACCATCCTTCGAATACTGGAAATAAACGTCTTCAATAAAAAAACGTGAGCCAGCTGGTATGTTGATATTGTTTGGCTGAATGACCGCTGACCAAACCGCTTTAGTGGCTGATTTTCTTTCGATCCCTACTTCAGCAGCCCGCCGATCTAGAAACTCTCCTTGTGCTGTGTCTGCAAAGACCAGCTCAAACACTTGGTCAAGCCAAATATAGGACTGGGCCAGTTCAGCGGCAGCAGGTGCCAAGGCATTCCAAATGACGCTGTTTTCTCTTTTATCTATATCATCTGGCAGTCTATCCAGCATTCTTTCCATTAATGCTTCGTACGTCTGTTCCTCAAACATCGCCCTCCATCACCTCCTCTATTTCTAATGTGCCCTCATCTGTGACAATCGCTAGTTTGACATGAAACGAGTCATTTTGTTTTGTGACCTCTAACTCTTCAATATGATCAATCCGTTCGTCAACGAGCAGTGCTTCCTCTATCAGCCTTGGAATCTCCATTTCTTTGTATTCATCCGTAGCTTCTGTATCCGTCAACAGCTCCTGAATTTCAGTGCCAATGTCGTGGCTGTAGATAGGATGTGCATACCGCTCTGTCCTAAGTGTCATATAAATAAATTGCCGGATTGCCTCAATACCTGAAATGGTTTCGCCTGTCAGTCTGCCAGTTTCAAAATCTATTCGATACGTCGTTGAGGTTTCGACCTCTTCATCTTCTTCTATTTCCTCGATTTCTTCCTCTGGTGAAAGTGCCACGTTCATCACCTCCCTTACAATTTGTCGATGATGTAAAAGGACTGGCCTCCTGCCATTGCAAGCACCATAATACTGTCTCCCCTTTTCAGCTCATCATCCTCACCCTTATTTAAGCGCTTCGGCCAAATCAGTAATTCTTCTGGAATGATCAGCTTATGATTTTCATTTAATCGGATGCTCAGAGGGGAAACTGCCGTGACTTCTCCGATAACAAGATCAATTGGCGATTCTGCGTCTACTGCATTTACTGCTAATCGTTTAATCGCTTCACTTAATCTCACGCTTGATCACCCTTTGGCATGGAATTTTTCTCAACAACATCAATGGTCATGGTGTGTTTCACCCCACTGAATTCATGTTTGTCTTGATCGATCCAGTAAGTTTTTTTTACGTTGATTTCAGGAATTTTCAAATAGATTGGGAGACCGCTTTGCAGCTCAGGAATTCCTAGGGCTTGTATACTTTTGACTTCTTGTTTGATGCCTTTTTTCTCTGCCAGCCGTACTTTGGCTCTTTTTTGCAGCTGCGGCTGGTTGATTTGCCCAGTGACTGTCTCAACATGCTGTAAAATACCGTATTTATTCTGACCGGCTTTATCCTGTTCAATCACCACAATCTCGGATTTACTGCCTTTTTTCTTATTCTTCCCCTGTTCATCAGCTGACGTACGCATCTTGACACGAGTGGCTGTCTCTTCGATCGAGGTGCTGTATTGATAGCTGATGAGATTGACGCCTGATTCAATGACCCAGACGTCCTCTGGATCAGGCCAGGCTCTCAGCCCCATCTTGCCTTTAGCAGAATAGATTTGATAGTTTCTTCCTGTTTGCCGCTTCGTTTCTTTCAATGCTTTCAATATCATGTCATACAAGCTCGTATCATTTTTAAACACTAGTGATTTTATGACATGTCCTGTATTGGCTATGGAGGTCATTGGAATTTGAAAGTCAGCTCCAATCCGCCTTAAGATTTGATCTGCTCTTTGATTTGAAAAAACATAGACATCTTGGTTTTTCACCAAATATTGGAGCATATCGTATGCGGTAAAGGTCATCTTCCCTTCAACAGGTGTACGGGAAAAAACAATGCCTCTAAACAGCTCTTTTCCTTTCCATTTAAAAAGAACCGTGTCCCCTTCCGAGACACGGTAATATGTTTGACTGCCTTGCTTTGTGATAATATTTGCCTGAATTGAGCGAGGGGCTTGATACCTTTGCCCCTGAAGTGTCACACTCTCTGTGACAAGCTCATACATGGTGCCGCTTCTGATGGCAAAAAGCTCGATCAATGCCAGCCCCCCTATTGTGGTATTTTTAACCTTTGTCCAGGGAAAATCCAATGCCCCGGCTGCTTAATATTGCGTCTGCTACGTTTAATCATCGCTAATTTATTGGCGTTCCAAATACGCCGCCATTTTGTACTGTCGCCATAAAACCTGCCAGAAATGGCCCATAGCGTATCCCCTTTTTTGACGGTGTACATTTTTGGTGGTGTTTTTGAAGGCCGCTTCTTTTTCGTTTGTTTTGCTTTTTTCTTTCGTTTGATTTTCCTAGGCGATGCGGTTTTATATTCCTTTAACTCGATCGTAAATTCACGATCTCCAATATCATATGACCCTTCCTTGTGGGTGAAGCTTTCAATGCTGCACGTCATATTGATTTTTGTTCCAGTTACAATCAACCGCACGGATTTCTTTGAACGCATCATTCGTTCAATTTTCGCGATCGCATTCTCTGGTGATGGAATGTTTTTATATTCAGCAATCGGCGAATATTTCTTAGGAAATAATGAGGTGAATGATACTTGTTTCGCCGATGGTACGTCAATAAAGGTCAGTTCTCCAAAAGAGGCGACCTTTACCGTTTCATTTTGTACGTTATTTGTGATTTCGAGTTCGGATGGAAGGACAGGGAATCGCAACTTGTCCTTTCCTTGGGAAATCCACAATTGATACACTGATTTACCCATCAATTACGACCCCCTTCGTTCCTGTATGAATCTCTACTTCTAGTTCATCTACAAGCATTTGTTTAATTTTTTCGACTAGCGATTGCTGATCTTGTCCATTATGGAAATGCTGATCTCCATTGAATTGAATCGTGATTTGTTTTTTACCAGGCGATGTTGTACTGCCAGTAGACTGAGCTGAGATAACTTGCTGCATCTGTGCTTCTGGTAAAGGAGCAGATGCATTTGATGGATCATATACTTGCATCCCAAGTGCTTTAGCTGCCTGCGTCAATAAATACCTTCCGCGAATGCCTCTTTCCTCAGGAATAATCCATTCGTGTTTATTTCCTTCACCGACTCTAGCAACCTGCTCTTGAGTAATCAATCCGCCATTTGCATAGCCTTTATAAGGGCCGCCTCTTCTCATACTTCGTAATCCCGGTGTGTTGAAGACTGTTCCATATCTTCCCTTAATGTAGTTAATGGCTGCTACGGCATTATGAATTGGGTTCCAAATGTCATTCATACCTTTGCCTTTATTGGAATTAAAAGTCGGTCCAATGGTTTGCATTAAGCCTTTAGAAGGTGTTCCCTTTTTGGCGTTGGAATCCCATAAGTTGATCGCTCTCGGGTTTCCATTTGATTCATGCTGCGCGATGGTCATCAAACCAGGTAGCCAGCTCATAGATGTGCCAGTTGCCATGAGAGCTGCCATAAGCCATTGCTGAACACTAAGACCTGAAGCCCCCATCCCGCTGAAGGCACCAATCAATGAACCAGCCTGATTTTCAGCAAATTTTTTCACATCAACTGAGTCAAGCCCTTTGACGACACCGATCGATGCAAATTTCCCAAGACTCATCATGACGCGTGAAGGGGAATGAATGTCTAATTCTTCTCTAAACGCCTGCTCTACTTTCTTCGCCATTTCTTTGGCCGCTTGCGTAACTTCGCTTCCTTTGGAACGCATGCCGCTGTTAAAGGCGTCAATCATTCCTGAACCCCAGCCTGGTGATTCTTGTTTCGCTTGCAGGAATGGTTGTTTAATGTTTTGATCTACGTATTGGCTCGTGCCAATTGATGTAGCATTTTGGCCTGCTGCAAAACCACTAACCGTTCCAGAACCCCAAGTGGGTGATGCTGTCATCACTTGTTGGTAGGGTGCTTTTACACGACTTTGCAAGAAGCTATCTGTTCCTGTTGGTGTCATCTGCTGACCATTTGCAAAGGCAGAAACCGTTTGCTGACCATACTTACCTGAGTCTGATGTCAATTGACTAAAAGGCTGCTGAATATTCTTTTGTTTCCATTGATCAAGGGAGATGACTTTACGGTTTAATCCTTGTTCAAAATCGTTATTAAATTGCTCGCCAATGCTAGAGGCTTGAATGCCCCCAGTCATCGAGACCGATCCGTCTATTGAACCGACAGAAGATGATGAAACTACTGCTGGAGGAGCTGGAGAGCTTGACACTCCGCTTGGTACAACAGACATTCCAAGTTGAGAAGCTGCCTGTGCCAGCAGCATTTTTCCGCGTCCTCGGTTATTTTGAGTTGGTATAACAAATTCGTTACCTGCTTCACCGACCCATGATAAGGTTGGCTGGGTGATATAGCCGCCTGTGGCTTTTTTACCAGGTTTAAAATCCTTTTTCCCGTTTTCTCGACCTTTTTCAAATTTCACAATATGCCTACCAACGAATTTTGCGCCTTCACTTTTGATTAAATCCCATGAATCTCCTAAAATATTTTTACCCCAAGATTGAACATTACTCCACTTTCTTGACCACCAGTCTTTATTAAATAGAGTTGAAGAAATAGTTGCTTTTGCAGTTGACCAAATTGTTTTTGATTGTTCCCATTTACTTTTTGACCAACTTTTTACGTTATCCCACTTTTCCCCCCACCAATCTTTGTTAAAGACCGTTTCACGAATTTTCCCTTTAATTGAATTCCATATGTCGACTGCGCCATCCCATTTTTCTCTGGTCCATTTTTTTACATTATCCCACTTCTCTCCCCACCAATCTCCGTTAAAAACAGTCTCACTAAGTTTCCCCTTAATAGAATCCCATATTTCGACTGCACCATCCCATTTTTCTTTGGTCCATTCCTTTACATTATCCCACTTCTCTCCCCACCAATCTCCGTTGAAAACGGTCTCACTAAGTTTCCCCTTAATAGAATCCCATATTTCGACTGCACTATCCCACTTTTCTTGAGTCCAGTCCTTGATAGCATCCCATTTTTCACTCCACCATTCGCCATTAAAGACAGTAGATTCTAAAACTCCTGTAACGTATCCAGCTTGTTCTGCCCACCATTCTGAATTGAACAGTGTATTCGATGCTGTTGTTTTTATATCTTCCCATTTCTCACTTAAGTTTCCTAAAGACGTTTCTGCAGAAGTTTTAACACTCCCCCACTTTTCACTCCACCATTCGCCATTAAATAAAGTGTTTGAAATATTCTCTTTAAGTTTTGAAGTATCAAATATCTCCCCTAATTTTGATCCACCATAAGTGCCAGCCATGCTTCCAGCAACACCACCAATTGCAGCTCCTACAAATGGTATTGGAATTAGAGCCTGACCAATTGCAGCTCCACTAACTCCTCCTGCAAGACCTCCAGAGAAACCACCTACTTTTTCCCCAACGTTTTCTTTGGTTGTTCCTATTAAATCTGTTGCACTTAATAAGTTCCCCAATACAGGCACTCTTTTTAATAACTTACTACTTCCTCTACCTATATTTTTTAATGAATCGCCTAAACTACTTAACCCGCCGCTACCTTTCATCAGTCCAGCAAGTCCCGCAACTGAGGCTACTATGCCTGTAGTTTTCTTCAATCCACTAGGGATTTTTTCAAAAATCTTACCTGCATTTGTTTTCAGTTTTCCTAGTCTACCTGAAGGTCTTCTATTTCTTTCAGCTCTAGAAATGGCGGTAGGATTTGCGGGCTGCCTTTGAGTACGGCCATTTCTATTTCTAGTTCTATTAGAACCACGCCTGCTTAACCCTCGAGCACAACAAGGGCAACAGCTATTACGAAACAAACCTTTTCCTTTTTGTTTATTTGGCTGCGTATTAGGAGTTGGATTTGTTGATGCTTCAGTCGTTTGACTTTGAGCTGAAGAGTTACTGTTGTTCTCGCTTGATGGATTTTTCGGGCCAAGGATCAAATCTAAGCCTTTGTTAAACCATTTATCTAAATACTCCTCAGGATTGATTTTAATCTTCTCACTAATTCGTCCGATTACTTCTTGTTTGTATGCGTCGATTTTCGTTTCAATCCAAGGGAGTGCATTATTATCCCAAAAGTTTCTAGGACTCAATTTTTCCTTCAATTTATCTGAAACGTCACCTGCATATTTTTCAATTTCTTTTAGGGCCTTATTTCCCAAATTACCCAACCAGCTCTGTTTGTTTTCATTCGTTTTTGTAGCAGCTGTTGCATTAGGTTGCTTTTTTACTTTCTTTTCTTTCACAACAGACTCTGCCTGATCTCGTTTTTTCAACTTACTTTTTGCATTGTCTTGAACAGACACTCTGATTTCGTGTTTGGACATCGTCAAGCTTTTGAGTGTCTTTTTGATTCGTTGAATTGCAGCGGTGGCTTGGTCAACCATGTTTAATCTCATATAGTACGTTCTGTTGATGAGCTGAAGGATTGATTTTTTGATCGATGACATTTTCGCTGACAATTGATCGTTTAGTTTAAACGTCAGCATAATGGGACTTGTCCCCATTTGTTTCAAACGATCTATGTTGGATTTAATGACATCCAGCCCCTTCGCTTGAAAGGATATGACCAGATGATTTGGAAACATATTTAACTGATTGTTCAATGCTTTTAGATCCCGATAGATTCCCTGATCCAGTCTCATAGAAAACACTGAAACTTTCCGCAGCGATAAAGTGAGGTTTCTTAATTTCTTTTCATCCATTTCCAGACTTATTTTCACTGGTTTTCTAAATGGTTTGAGCTGCTTCTCAAACGTTTGAAATCGTTTTTGAATGCGTAATAACTTCTTCGACACCCGGTCTTCTAATTCAAATCGTGCTGTAAGTTTCGCCAATTATTTACCTCCTTTCTTTGCTTCTTTTTCTAGCATGTCTAGCTTGTAGCTGATGAGTCCGAAAAGGAATGCTTTGAACGGTCTTGGTGATTCGTATAATTCAAGGAGTTCAGATGGGGAGTAGTGAAGCTCGTGCATTGCGTAATATAAAAACACCGCTTCTTTATCCCCATCTTTTATTAGTTTTTTGCTGCTTCTTCTAAATCTTCAATTTCATCTTCGAATCCGTTGATTTCGATCGCTTTGTTTAACCAGTTCGCATATTCACCGCCGACTGACAGGACCCGTTTTGCTACTTCAACTGGATCTTGTGTGCTGTAGGCTTCTCTTAATTCCTTTGAGCGGAAATCTGGATAAATCGTCGATTCAATCGCAATACGTGCGTAGAAGCGCTGGCTGTCTAAGTCTTTCACGCGTCCTCTGCCTTTGACATTTTTGAAGGTTGTGTTTTCTTTTTCCAATTCATCAATACGTTCAGTTGTAATAGCTTTAAAGACAAAAGGAATGACATTCCCTTTTTTATCAACAAAACGCTTAGAAATCGGTACTTTGACTTCTTCCGCTTCTACTGTTTGTCCTGGCATAAAAAATGAAAGATCAAATGTTTGTTTTTCACTCATGTTTAAAAACTCCCTTTGTTATGTTTTTTTGAATGCAAAAAAGCACATCCATTTTTGAATGTGCTTTCCAATCTTTTCATGTATAATTTAAATTGTACAATTGAACGGCTTGCTCAAGGGCGTCTGGCTCATCCCCGATAGGAAGGGGGTGATGCATATGTCAACATTTGAAGCGATTTCCCTTATGCTTTTATTCGGGATGTTTATCTTTACTTTGTTGACGTATATAGACAAAAAATAGACTCCCCCTTGAGCTGTGGAAGGTTAAAGGGAAGTCTACCTAAAGAACCTATTCGATAAGCCAGCCCCTTGAAGGGCCTCATTGTACATTGCCTGGATGTTAGAGCATCCTGGCTTCTTTTTATTTTATGCAAATTGCTTTGCAAGTAAACATATTTTAATGAATCGAATACAAGACGTTACCAGACGAAATGAAGACGGCATCAAGACGGTTGTATTACAACTGCATTATAGCATATTCAGCTGTTATTTAGCTAATTAATTAGCTAATTTCCTCCACTTTTCTTAGAATGTATTCTTCAGTTTTTCAGGCAGGTCAAAGTCCTCGAATGTGAAAGGAACTTCTTCTTCAAGTGCCTCTGAATCAACATCCAATCCAGCGATTTTAGCAGAATCAAAGTTGACATCAAATAATGTCACACGCTCAGTGCCACGGCCTGATGATTTATCGTCAATTACCGCTTGAAGAGTGAAATATGGATCTTCTCCTTTTTTCACATAATTGAGCATTAATTGAACGAAACGGGACGTAACTTTATAGAATGTTGCCGTTCCTGTTCCATTTGCTCCCGTTGTTTTATGGCCAGTCATTCGGCGGCCCATGACGTTGACTTCTGATTTGTTTTTCTCCACGTTTGCTTCGAAGGTTTTGATAAATGCAAGTTCCTCACCTTCTAAGAAAAGACGACCTTCTTTACCTGAAATTGTATTTTGCGCTTTAAAAGCCATCTTACTTCACCTCCACATTGAAATAGAATTTTTCTGCTGCATCTACTGGCTGAACCGCTAAATCGATGATAAATCCATCACGATCTTCATTGAGACCGATCACGATATCTGTTTCTGAATTAAAGCCTGTAATACCGCTGCCATCTTGAAGCTGTGTGAGATACTGGGTAATCAGTGTTTTCACAAGCTGCACACCATCATCTGATGCTGGAATGTCATTGCCATTGGCTTTACGTAATTTAATCAGATTTTTTAATTCGAATGTTAAATCATTGTTGATCGCATCAAGCACACGAATGATTTTGTTTTTCGCCATTTGCTGGTTCTTTTCAGCTGTGAAGCTTGTCAAGGAGTTAATATCTTTTTCAACACTCACCGTGCGATCTCGCGCATCAAAGGTGAAAAGGAACTCCCCTTGAGATAATCGGTATTCGACTTGATCATTGTCAAGGCGTTCTAATGTATCGACCGCTCCTTCGTATTCAACAAAGGTCAGTGACTGATTGAAATTTGCTCCGGCACTTGCACCTGCGACCCATGCTGTTGTTTGAGCAGGTGTTAGTTCGGTTCCATCTTCGAGTACAACACCGCTTGTCACATTGATGATTCCTTCTTGGTCCGCTGCATAATTCGCCACAACTCCTTGCACCTTACGTCCTTGCTTATCACGTAAACGTTCGATAAATGAAGCGAAGGTTGCTTTTAATTGCTCACTATTATCGACTGGAAGGGCAATGACATCAAAGTATTCTGTTTCTGCTGCTTCTAGGAAAGCTGTATAATCTGCGACACTTGCCACGCCATTTTTCCCGCCGCTTAGTGCCACACCAGCTGTGATGACAGCTTCACCTTCACCAGAAAATTGAACGTATTTGTTTTTCACAAGATCTTTCACATCAGTGACAACCTGTTTATCCACAATGTCTGTTCCAAGATAAGTGATCACATCGCGTTTTTTGCTATCAAGTACATTTTCGGCGACTTGTACTGTGATCTCATTTCCTTTTTGGCCGCCATAATTTGCTGTGACGACAAAATTTTCAGCAATTTCGGCTTTGGCCGGCTCTCCTTCATTGAGACGGTAAAGCAAGACCGTTTGCGCTTTTTTCTTTGCTTCACGGAAAAGAAGAAGTGTCTTATCATCAATGTTAAGTCCAACCTTTTTATTTAAATCTTCCATATTTGAAACGGAAATAAAGGTTTTTGGTTCTCCCCAGCTCATCACAAGAGGAAGTGCCACCGTACCTCGATCGCCTAAAGTAATTCGCTGCTCTGCTGTTGTTTTAAAATTAAAGTAAATGCCAGGACGCTTTTTCTCTGTACCTGGTGTAAAAGTGCCTCCGTTCATCCTTTAAACCTCCTTGGACAAAAAAGCATCAATGTGCTTTTTCGCTTCTGTTTTTGTAATTGGTTGATGTTTGATATAAAAAAGAGCCCCTTCAAGGATTTCTGGTTTGACCCCAAAAAGATCCTTACTGTGCTCCTTCAAGGCTTCAAATGAAAAGCCAAATTCTTTTTCTTCGCCGGCTGTTTGAGCAGGCTGAGCATTTTTAGTCTTGCTCACGTTTGATCACCCCATCTGAAAAGTTGATGTCTTCAAGGCTTGCCTCTTTGTCGCGGTTATACCAATAGCTGCTATCCCACGTCAGGACAATCGCTGCTACGCCTTGATCTATCATTCTTGTTTCCACTCTTTTTATACGGACATAATCATCAAGCACCTCTCCGTCTTCACTCATCATTTGAATGATTTGACGATCAGCAAGCAATGCATCAACGATTGTTTCTGCCGCATCATGTGCTTTTTCTGTATCAATATGAAAGACTTTCACTTGCAGCGAATAAGATTTCATAAAGGTAGAGACCGTATCTGGACCACTGATCACTGTCACAGGCGGCACATAAACGGATGGCACTTGAAAGCGTTCTGGCAAAAGACGATCATACATTGTCACAGGAAAGTGTGTGTAGATATAATGCATGATTGCCCCGACTTCTTGATTCATTCCATCACCTCCCAAAATGTCGATCGAACCAGCTTTGCACCTTTCGATCCAGCGACTGTTCAAACATTTGCTCATAGAGCATGACAGCATGATCCCAGTAGCCATTTCCATCAATCCATTGAGAGGCAAGCATCATTCCGGTACTTGCATTCGGATCATATTCAAAGCGGCTGCCAGTCCATCTGCCAGGCACCCATCTTCGCTCTCCACTTGAAGAAGTGGCATGTCCGTCATTGACATAGGAGGCATATTCAAGCTGCGTTCCCACTTCAAGTGTGAGACCGCCTTTTGAAATGAGAAAATGATTCTCCTTGCCGCCTTGCTTAAAGGAGCTTAGAAGCCGGCCTGTATCGACAGCATTCTCCTTGATTAATTCATCCTGAATGATGTCTAAAAACTGCAGGCCCATGTCCTCCAGCCAATCTTGATATTCTGTCTTTAAGCCGCCATCACCCGCTGTCTGAAGCTGTGAAATCAGCCGGTCAAGTCCATCAATTTTCATAGATTTTCCTTCCTGACTGCTATCACTTCGATGTGATGATTTTTCACTTTTTTAGGCTGCTGTAATTTGAGTGACACGCCATTCCACACCATTTTGTCATGCAAGCGAATATCACTTCCTAAAGGAAAATGGACAAGATAGGATTGATAAATGACTGTATTCGGCTCTTCTTGCACAAGTGACTGGTTCTTTTCTATGACATAACAAGCAAGATCGGTCAGGCTGGGAGCATCGGGATAGGAAAGTGTTATTTGTAAATCATCAGCTGGAATTCCAAATTTCCCGCGGGCGGAATCCTGCTGTTCAAGGTGAAAAAGATCACAGCGATCTGTTAATAGAGATTGATAGCTCATAATGACCTCACCTTTAACTTGGCACTGCCGCCGGTCAATGTTGGTTCAATGTAATCTACAAGCAGGGCATATACATAGGGTCTGCCTTTGACTTGATCAGCTGCCTTCGCATATGAATAATCGCCCATTTTCTCTGACGTAAAGCCTTTCATCATAGATTCATCATCATTCAGCATGGCAAAATATTGGGCCATTTTTAATAATGCGATTCTTGCTTTTTCAGGGAGGGGCTGATATTTTTCGCTTGAGAAATCGTGACCTACGATCTGAAATACCGCAGCTTCTGCTTCGATAATATCTGCTGTCAGTCTTTCCACAGATCGATTTTTCACACGATCAAAGACAGAATAGGCTTGCAGTTCTTCAGCAGAAATGATCATGGCCTGCCGTCACCTACTCTTTCACTTTCATCACTTTTGCTACAGCATCCTCTTCCTCAAATTTGCTGTCTAGCTTCGCTGTGAGGACAATAATAAATTTACGGCTGCGAATATCTTTTTCTACTTCAATTCGAATATTACGAGAGAAACCTACGATAATATTTTTAGGGTGTGTCAGCAAAATATCTGATACGTCTGTTCCCGCTTCGTCATATGGCTGCATATTGGCAAGACCTTTGACCGGCACACCAAATGCAGAAGAAAGTCCGCCTTGAATGGCCGCATCTCCAAGGCCTGTCTGGCGGTTTGCTACTTGATCCTTCCATTCAACTTCTAAGCTTGGGGATGTGTAGAAACGGAAATCCTGAGGTACACGTAAATATTTTGACGGCATCGCTTTATAGGCTTGCTTAAACATTTGGCGGCTGATTTCCGCTCCGTTTGCATCTACGATATGAGAGACTGCTTGTTTTCTCACGCCATCCATTTGAGCTAAAAATGGATCTGCTGAAGTCGTATCGCCATTGACGATGAGCTCTTCAATGTCAACGGCTGCTCGTTCAGCGAGCATTTGCATAATTGTCTGCTGAATTCCGTCTTTCTCAATATTGTTTTCAATGCTGTCATAGGTCATATGAATCTCTGCGATGACCTCTTTCGCATTTAGCTGGACAGTGCTTGTCGCTGGGACAACACGGTCTTTCGCATCAAGTGCTTTGCCTTCTTCTGCTGGGCGCAAAATACGCTGGCCAAAGCCGATTTTTTCGATTTTTTGTGAATCACTTTCCATTGGAATGATACGTGCATCATTTAAAACGGTTGGTGTATTTTGCATCATTCTAATGAATGTGTTGGATTGGGTTGCGTTCATGAGACCGCCGGTTTTTAAGCTGGCAAGTGTCATTTCGGCCTTGCGAATCAACTCTTGATTTCTCACACTGTTTCCTCCTTATTTAGGCTTATAGTAAGCCATCCCATATGGGCTTTGTACTGTCGTTTTGTGTATCGTGGATTGTTTGTTTTGACATACCGCGCGCTTTTTCAAGCATGTGAATCCGCTCTGAAATAGGCAAAAGCTGCTGCTGAAGCACTTGCTCAAGCGCTGCTTTTTCTCTGCTGGCTGATTTCTCTAAGGAAGAAAGCTGATGACGAATCGGTGCAACGACTTGCTCAAGCACCTTTTGGACAGGTTCTTCCTCTGTTTGATCTGTTTCCTGCTGTTCTGCCTGCTGTAAGACGTGTTCAATGGCCATTTTTGCTTTTTCAAGCTCTTGTACTTGCTCCGTTGTCAGAGCGGCATCTTGTTTTTGTACGGAGGCTGGCCTTTCACCAATCGTTTGAAGCACATCCTCTGTCTTCAAAATGTCCTGCACGATTGGCAGCAATTGCTCAAGCGCTGATCTTACACCCGCCTCATCACCATCATTTGACTGTAAGGCTTCCAGCAGATGGTCTATAACGCTCCAAAATTGTTGTGACATGTTTGCACCTTCCTCTTTCAAAAAGAAATTTTTCAGCAAAGAAAAAAGCCCTCTCTCATTTGTGCTTTGAGATAGGAGCTGATCTTGTTCTTCTATTGCTACGATGTCCGCCGTTCCAGCCATTGAATACCCTGTAATGTGGCCTTTCTGAATTTGATCCCAAATCTCTTGGGAAGCCTTTGTTACAAGTACCCAAGATCCTTTTCGAATCAGCTCACCGCCTACCTCAAAATCAGCGGGGGCAATGTATGATTCAACAACCTCGCCCACACCATGTTGAAAATCATGCTGCTTATCAATGTGGCGGGCATCCTTCATAAAACCATGTGCCGCTCTTTCAATTTCTTTTGCAGACATAAAGTCTTGGTGTGCATCAGGTGTATTCGGTTCATACACGACACCATACACAAGGCGATGAGCATCTTCTGCCTTTGTCAGCACACTAACCTCCTTTTGAAAGTCAGGCTGGCTTTTCTTTGCCTTCATCAAAAAGAATTTCTTTTTGTTTGCGGCTCTGTCCACATAGGAAACGTGCGTAATTTTTGCGTTTTTTAATTCTCTTGGCATATGTTCACCCCCTTTCAAAAAAGCGCATGCGCTTCGGTTTATTTCTTCAGCTGATTCGTCTCTCGTTGAGACTCTTGTTCGGCTGATGCCATGCGGCTTTCTAAAGGTCTGTGATAGAGATCCTCCGGCCATTCCTCTAACGTTTTCCCAAGGATACGTCCTGCTAGATCTCGCAAATCGTTTGGTGACACTGCCCCAGCCTGAATAAACGGTGTCAGAACCTTGGCAATCTCTAATGGATCTCTAAAGTCAGGACCATTTAATAGGAAACGAACATGCCAAATATCAAGATCCGGCAGGAAAAGTGTATTGAGCTTTCCTGTGATGAGATGCCGTTCAGGCTGAAATACCTGTTCTTCTGTTGTTTTCCGCGCCGTATCGGCTGTCGCTTTGTTATAGTCTTGAGACTCACCTGTGTAAATAGGCGGCAGGCGAAAAGCAGAGCGGATTTTGTTTCTTGTTTTTTCATCGTATTCTAAAAAGAGTGCATCTTCTTGCAAGATCTCTGCTAGGGATTTAAAATTCACTTTGACATTTGAGACATCTTCTTCTCCAGTTAACCCTTTTTCCGTCGGGAGACCTTCGACTTCAAGCAATAGAAATTTATGTGCATGATCAGAGCCTTCAATATCGTCCATATAATCCTGAAGCTGCTGATAGGAAGACTCAGACAGCATTCCATTTTCGACAATGATGGCACCAGGTACATGCCGCCCTTGTTTAAAATAAAGATAGTTCAATTCTTCTGCCTTGCGTGCCCCATACATATTGACGATGTTGCCAATCCAGCGGGGAATTCCATACGTTCCACTGCCGATTTTAAAATGAATCACTTCTGTTGCGCGCAGCGGCTCTGGGGTGGTGTCATCGTATTTGCCTGTTTCACAATGTAAAATGCGCGGATCACCATACTCCTTGAAGAAGACTTTCTTTTCATTGATCACCTGCACATATTTACGGAATCGTTTCTTTCGATTCATTGTTTTCAATTCGCCGTTTTCTGTATACCGGAATTCAACGTCAACTGGCTCACTAAGCTTGCAAATACGGATATGGAGCGCATCTAAATACTCGATTCCTGCCGGCTTTCCCTGACCATCTCGGAGAACCTCTAAAAAACCATTCCCCGTTTTCTCCCGGTCTTCGATGACATAGCCAAGCACCACATCAGCAGACTCATCATAGTTCATGTATTTCGTAAACTCTTCAAGCCTTGTCCATTCCTTCTCTGCTGCTTTCTTTTTTGCCGGTTTCACACCTTCTGCATTAAAGTCAAAGGCATATTCTACACCAAAACCAAAGCCTAAAATATTGGTCTTATACGCATCAATACATTGCTGAAGAATGGTTGAATATTCTGCCATGCTTTTTAATTCATTGATATTGTAAGGCGGGGGAACAATGTCATCCTTTTCGTAGGAAAATTCATCTGCATACATTTGTTTTGTATGATCAGACATGTTTGCCTTCATAATGGTTGCTTTCAATTGTTTCATTGTATGGACCTCCTCTCTCTGTTTGGACGGACACGCTCTGAGGCGGTCTGCTTCAAATCTGTCACTTCATAATCATCCAGCGCATACCAGATGGCTGATAAAGTGTGCGGATCGATTTGAAATTCATCTTCCTCTAGACGTCCATCCTTATCTGCCTTATAGGTTAGTGATTGAAGTTCATAGATGGTATATGGACAAGCATCAGAACAAATAATTTTCTTAAACCGTTTGATTTTTTTTGTATACTGCAAACGTGAGCCTTGGAACTTATGTGCTGCTACCATTTGAAAGCCGCGCTGCCGAAAATAGTGAATGGTTTTAGGTTCGGCTGCGTCGGCTTTAATCAGTTCCTTTGATTCAATGAACTCTTTCAAGTCAATGGCTGTTTCATCATCTGTTTTCCCGCGGTCGTAATATTCCCAATAAATATATAAGTACTTTTTTTCATGATCGACAGCTAACCGAATGAGCGCATTGTATGATTCAACAAATCCAAAATCCATGCCTGCTCGCTTCAGCGGTCTGTCAATCTGCTGAATGGCTTCTAATACATCAGAATGGCTTCTCACCTCAAATTGAGGAAAAACCTTTGTGCCATTAATGCCGAAATACCCCTTCCTCGCAATGCGATAGAGATCTGGATCATACTCTTTCAGCTCATCCAGCTGCTTCACGTAGCTTTTAGGAAGGAATAGGTTATCTTCCGCCGTGGAGTGATGGTAATACGTATCCTTGATGACAACGGTTCGCTTTTTGTATAATGTTTCGTCATCTAAAACAAATCGCTTCAGCTGTTCATCTCGAAAAAAATGTCTGTACGTCCAATTATCCTGACCAACAGGATTCGTCGATAACATCATATAAAGCGGTAAGGACGGATGCCTCAGCCTTCCAAGCAGCTCTTTAAAGCCTTCATAAGAAACCTCTGAACATTCCTCAATCCAAATGATCGAAATGTTGTTGATCGATTTCAATTTTTCAGGCTTGTCCAGTCCTTTAAATAGGATGCTGCTGCCGTTTCGAAATGTTAGTGCAAGCGGCGAACTTCGGCACTTTACCACGTGGTCGATGCCGAGGTCGCTGACGATCTCTTGTAATAAAGAAAAGGTTGATTCGCGGTGCGTATCATACACCTCCCGAATGACAAGTGCTGTCCGTTTTTCTTCCAGCAGCTTTAAAACGAGCTTTAAAGCAATGTGATAGCTTTTAGAGGAGCCGTAGCCCCCTACTAAAAATTGAAACTTCTGATTCCAATCGAATAGAAAGTGTTCAAAATGAGGATTGACTTCTTTTTCAATCAATGGCGTCATGAGTCGTCCTCTTTTCGCTTGATCATGATTTGAAGATCTTCCTCTTTTTCTTCACGCACTGCTTTTTTCGTTTTTTCGATTGTCAGTTCAATTTGCTTCAGCCTTAATCTTCGTTCATCCTTCGCATGTGCGAGCTCTTCAAACTGTTTTATTAAACGCCTGAGTTCACCCATTGCACGGGATTGTGCATTTAAAAACGTCGCATGCCGATCCCATGAAAATTGAAACGAATATTCTTCTGAGGTGATGTCTAGTTCTGTCTGAATGCCTTCTCCTGTTTCTTCTAATGAAGAAGGCATGTATGCCGCCTTTTTCAGCTCTTTGATCATGTCCTCTTGATCTGCTACATACATGATTCGCTGCGCCCGAATAATGGCTGCATATTGAATTTGAATTTGATCCCAGATTAAATCAAGCGATGTACGTCCATCCATTTTCTCCATGATTTCAATCGTTTCATCTGAAAGAAATTGATTGAAAATCGAGTGTGCTTGCTTTGACGAAGTTTTTTGTCTTTGCCATCCGTATCGCCTTTTCCACGATTTGACGGTATGGATCGAGACATTGTAATGATCAGCAATTTGCTGGTACGTCATCCCCTTCATATAATCCTGCTTGGCCTCTATCCGTTTATCTTTCATTTACATTCACCTGCCGCCTCCTTTTAATTCGAATGATTCCCTCTGAAGGAATCATTTGTGTAGGGCTAGCAAACATTCGTTTGGTCTTTCTAACTATAGGTGGCAACTGTAAGACAAGCTTTCACTGATTTATTTTCGGATAGAAAAAACGCCTATTCAGCAGCTCTGAATAGGCGTTCTTGTACTTTTTTGGACATCTTCGTCCGCGCTCTTTCCATATGTTTTTGGACAGTTCCTTTTTTGACATCCAGCATAACCGCAATCTCGCTAAACGATAACCCTTGTGTTGTGTGCATAAAGAATACGTCCTTTTCTCGATCTGTTAAAACAGACAAAGCTTCATCAATTCGTCTTTTATCTCTCTCACTGACTTCTCTTTCTTTCTCTTGAATAAGGGTATATTCATGTGATAAAGCCTCTAACACTTCTGGATTTGCGAGAATGGTACGCTGATAGACTGAACGTCTGTCTAATCCTCTGCGCGCACCTGGCTCTCTTCCGATTTGAAGCCATTCTACTACGTATTCCAGATCGCTTACCATACTGGCGATCATTTTTTTATCATGCTTGTCTTGAACGGACAGCTGATGTTCTTCTTTTTCTTTAAATGGTTCATATTGTTTTCTAGCATTCTTTAAAGCTCTTTTATATTCAATGAGTAAATCTTGCATATTGGCTCTCTCCCTTTTTTTAAGAAAATAAAAAACGGACACCAATCAAGCCCCCTTTTAGCAGGGTCTTGATCAGTGTCCGCAGGCTTTCCGTCTTGGACATAATATTGTGCTTTGATGTGTTCAGTCAGTTAGCTGATTTTAAAACCAATCTCGTGATCTACTCTTGCAAAATGACCTTTTGCCGTTTGAATAATGGTTTTTCCATGTTCAGGTACATCCATTTTATAAGCCGTTCCTACATTCCCATCTAACACGATGACTTGAATTTTTCCTTTTTCCATCTCACCGACAAATGTTTGGTTTTCTTGAATGAATAGTTGTTTTGGCTCGTTCATATGCTTGTCTCCTTTTTTGGTGATGGCCTCGTGCCACCACCTACCGTATTGATAATGATTTCAACTCTTGGACACATACTATAAAACTGGGAAACTCTTAAATCGACCATCTGCAGAGGGACTTCATCAGCTATAGAATGAAGTGCTTCTTGAATATGCTGTAGATTCGGCTGAAAGATGCTGACGTGTACTGGGCGTATCAACCCTTTTTCTGCGTATGTACGCTTTTTTTGGCAGTCAGCTATGTCAAACGGCATGTGATCAAATAAACGAATTTCAAGTGATAGTGCGCCTTTTAATTTTTGGGGGCATTGCCCTTTTGCAGCTGATCGTATTCTTTTCATCAATGTCTCTTTTGTTAACAAATGCTCATGTTCAATCATTAAATGGATGACCATGTTATGATCTCCCGTCATCCTTTGACCACTGGCGGATGTCTTGTTCGTTTTTACTCGCTTTGAGCAAGCATTTCAAAAATGTCATGATTTGCTTCCATCGTTTCACGTTGCCCTGATTCCTCCTTTTTTGTATCATCGACCTTAGCCTCCAGGAGGGTCATATATGTCTCTTTCTCTTCTGCTGTGGCAAAAACAAACATCGGTTTCTGACGATGAAAGGCGATCCAGCCGCCAGCTTGGTCTAAACAAAGCTGCGCTTCTTTTCTAGCATCAAACGTCAGCTGATGTCTCATCTTCTTCAGCTCCCTCCAAGCTGTCCTCAATTTCTGTTTGGTATCCATATCGTTTCATGTCATATAACCAATAGCTTTTTGGATAACCAAAGTCACTCATCTGAGTCACCATTGGATGTTCAATATTCATTCTGCTCGTCTCCCCTTTTCTAAGAACCGATCTTCTCTTAAAGAATTACTCTTTTCGTGTAACTTTTGGCCAAAAAAAAAGCTCTTGAACCCCGGTATTCAGCAGATCTGCAATATGCTTTGCTATTTCTAAGCTAGGCTTCGTTCTGCCCATTTCGATATTCGCATAGCCGCTTGTGTACTTATATCCCAATTTTTTCGCCATATAGGTTTGTGTTTTACCTTGCAATATGCGCTCTTCTCGTAAATTTTCAAGTTTCATCTGTCCACCTCTTACTCAATATGTGTAAGTTATATTCATTATGATAATATACACGTAACGAGTAAGTCAATCACATTTTTATTCTTTTTGTGTATTTATTTATCTTTTCCGTGTAATTCATGATAAAATTTACTCATAACATGAAAAAAGGTGTTTCTGATGGATAATTTGACTGGGAAGATTCTAACTGAATTAAGAGAGAAGCATGGATGGAGCAAGTCAACAGTTGCTAAAAAACTCGGATTAAAGGCAATGTCCACTTATGCAAACTGGGAATACGGCTTGAGAAAACCCGACGGTGAAATGATTGTGAAAATTGCCGAGTTATATGGGGTCTCAACCGATTATCTTCTCACAGGTAAGGACAAAGGCAGGCCCGATGACGATCTTGCAGACGATCCTGATTTGCAAATTGCGTTTAAAGCAGCCTCAGATTTTTCCGAAGAAGCACGAAGACAAACCATCGATTTTATTAACTACATTAGAGAGAAAGAGAAGCAAAAAGGTCGTCAGCCAAAAAAGCGTGACGACAATTGATCATCTCTTTTCATCTGCTTTACGCTGGGACAAACCCAGCTTTTTTTATACCTCTTTTTCCCTTAAAAAAGAAATAGCATATGAATAAAAAATCATGTCTTTTCCAACAAATATGTGACAATTTTCACCATAATTACTCTTTTTTTCATATATTTAATTGACAAATAATTCTATTATTATTAATATATGTATATATCAAAAAAAAAGGAGTGTTACCGATGAAAAAATTCATGAAAGCTTGTATATTGTCTTTAGCTGCTGTTGGTGCTCTTACGTTCTTCCAAACTGAAGGTGCCCATGCAGCTGCACAACCTAAAGAACCAGTTATAGAAAAAGCTCCTATTATGAATAAAGTAATTACGATCGACCGTAAAGTTAAGGTAGGATGGTCTGGTGCTTTTTCAATTCCAATCAGTAAAATAAATTTGTCAGGTAGTACTGATGCTGTTGAACTGAAACAAACTGCTCCAAATTTCACTTGGATTTACTTTTTAAAACCTGGCTTTGTTAAAGTATCTTATCTAAATTCAGATGGTGAACTTGTGATTAACAACTATACAATTACCTACTAAAACTCTTTTAAATTTATTAAACTTAAGGCGATGACATCATATCATCGCCTTTCATAATGTGACAATTCTCTAAAACGAGCTAGACATTCAATTCTTGCTATAGATCAACCAATATGTTAACTTTTATTTATAATAAGTTGACATATTAAGGGGCTGATGATGATAAAACACATATCTTTGTCTTGGGAAACGATAGCAGAGAAAGCTCTGAAAAATGAACCGATCACGGTGCAAGAGGGTCTAGACATTCTTGAAGCTGACGATAGAGAATTGTTACCTATTATGCATGCAGCCTATCAAGTGCGATTTCATTTTTTTCAAAAAAAGGTAAAATTAAATATGATTTTTAACGCAAAAAGTGGATATTGCCCTGAGAACTGTGGATATTGTTCACAGTCGATGATTTCAAAAGCACCAGTTGAAAGATATACAATGCTTGATCAAAAGACCATTATAGCTGGTGCGCGTGAGGCTCTCAAAAGAAAAGCCGGGACTTATTGTATTGTGGCAAGCGGGAGAGCGCCTTCTCATAGGGAATTAGATGAAGTCACAGCAGCAGTCAAGGAGATCACTGAAACGATGCCTTTGAAGGTGTGTGCCTGTCTTGGGTTATTAAATGAAGAAAAAGCGAAGCGGCTGAAGGAAGCGGGTGTTCATCGGTATAATCACAATATCAATACACATCATGATCATCATGCTCACATTACGACAACTCATACATACGATGACCGCGTATCGACCATTGAGCAGGTCAAACAGTCTGGCATGTCACCTTGCTCAGGGGTCATTATTGGAATGGGTGAAACCAATCAGCAAATTGTTGAAATGGCTTTTGCGCTCAGAGCACTTGATGCGGATTCAATTCCAGTCAACTTTCTTCATGCCATCGAAGGAACACCGCTTGAGCATCAAAAACGAACACACCCGATCAAAGCATTGAAAGTGCTGGCAATGATGAGATTTGTCAACCCAACAAAAGAAATTCGGGTATCCGGAGGCAGAGAGTTTAATTTACGGACACTCCAGCCGCTCGCACTGTATGCCGCAAATTCCATTTTTGTTGGTGATTATTTAACAACAAAAGGCCAGCAAGTCCAAACGGATCATCACATCATTGAAGATTTAGGGTTTGAAATAGAAGAATGTGCGTTATAAAAAAAGTCTGCCGATTCTCCGGCAGACTTTTAAGATTAGAATCTTTTATGAAAATCGACAGTTCCGCTTCCATCTTCTCGGTCAAAGCTGCCAACAAACGTCCAGTTAATATATCCACCGTCGCCATTATTGACAAACGTACCATCTTCAAATACCCAAATACCAAACGTAATACCGTCATATTCAACACTATCATAGTAAACAACATTGTTCAGACCGCTAAAATCGTGGTCTTGGCTTAAGTTTTGGACAACTACGTTGTAGTTTTGACCTGCTTCATAGAACGCACTGTATGCTGCATTTTTTACGAATCCATCACGATTTTGAGATGACTTTACTGCTTGTTCAATTTTATCGGCAATGGCTACTGGATCAATTGAGACACTTCCATCAACACCTGTTGTTGTAGCAGCTTCAGCCGTTTGACCAAAAGTCGTAAGAGATAGAGGGGCAGCAATCATTGACGTAGCGATGACAGAACCAACAAACATTTTGCTTGTTTTTCTCATTATTTCTAACTCCTCCTTTAATTGGTATGTTTATGTACTACCCCTTTATCTGTCTCTTAAACACTAATTTATGAAAAAAATTCTTATTCTACCAATTAAGAGGGTATTTTTACTGTTTAATTAGGTGGGATAACAAAAAAACTACTCTTATAAAAGAGTAGTTTACAGTATTACATGAACAGGATAAATAAAATCACACCTAGGATAATTCGGTATATCGCAAAAGGCACCAGTTTGATTTTATTGATCAGTTTTAGGAAGAATCGAACAACAAAGAGAGCCACAACAAACGCACTCACAAAGCCGACAATAAAGAATGGCAGCATGTCAGGTGTTAAATATTCGGCATTTTTCACAAGGGTTAACAAGCTTGCTCCTGCCATAATCGGCATCGCCATGATAAATGTAAAGTCTGCCGCAGCACGGTGATTCAAACCAAGAATAACCCCGCCTGCGATCGTCGAACCTGAGCGCGAGAAGCCTGGCCATAATGCTAAACATTGAAACAGTCCAATATAAAGTGCTTGTCTGTACGTCATGTTATCGACAGAGCTTGTTTCTGTTTTCCGTTTATTGATCCAGTCAGCGACAAGCATTAGAACTGCCCCTAAAATCAAACCGACAGCGACCGTTCTGACGTCAAATAAGTATTTATCAATATAATCTTCAAATAGGAATCCTAAAATGACGGCTGGAACAAGTCCAACTGCAATTTGGGCGATGGTCAGTTTATGCCCGCTGCGCTTTTGCTCTTCGGTGATATTTTTCTTTAAGCCCAATAAGTTTAAAATACGATCTTTAAACACGATCATGACAGCTAAAATTGAGCCTAACTGAATCACGACTTTAAATGTGTTGGCCGCTTCTGGCGTAATAATTTCCTTTGATTTTAACCAAAGATCATCGACAATAATCATGTGACCTGTAGATGAAACAGGTGCGTACTCTGTTAATCCTTCGACAATTCCTAAAACCAGTGCCACGAATAAATCCCATAGATTCATGATTTTCTTTCCTTTCAATTCTGATCTTTTGAACACGCCAAACATCTATGTCCACATAAAGACAAGCTTCCTTCATCGAAAGCTCGTCTTTATGATACTATATTTTTTTCAAAAAAAGATTATGACATCAAACCTTTTCTTCTTTATACAAATTGGACCGCATTTTGAACCAATCAAATAAGTGAGTCGTGATGACCTTCAGAACGGCATACGTCGGAATAGCGACAATGATGCCGACCACGTTGAACAATTTACCAGCTGTTAATATAACAAAAATAATCGTAATGGGATGAATATGAAGGTTTTTCCCCATCACCTGAGGAGAAATGAATTTCCCTTCAACTAGCTGAACCACTGTCCAGACTATAATGAGTTTTAACAGCATTACTGGTGACGTCACAAGTGCAATCACAATCGCTGGTGTAATCGCAATTGTTGGACCAAGGTAAGGCACTATGCTTGTACATGCAGCAATGATAGCAAGCAACAGCGCATAGTCAAGTCCAATGATCATATAACCGATTAACAGAAGAACACCGATACAGAAGCTGACAATGATCTGTCCGCGAATATACGAGCTCAGACGGTGGTTCATTTCGTGAAGCATGATATGTGTATGTTCCCTCATTTTACTTGGGAAAAATTTCAATAGATAGTCAGGCAGCTTTTTGCCGTCTTTTAATAGATAAAACAGAATAAACGGCACAGTCACGATCGAGATGATGACTTCTGTGAGCGCCCCTAAGAATGTTCCTACACCGGTAAAGGTGCTTTCCAAAATCTTCGTCGCTTGACTGGATGCTTTACTTACCAATTCAGACACGTTAAAGTTCATCGAGTTTTGCACTTGATTAATAAAGTTACTTCCTGTTAATTGTCTAATTTGATCTTCTACCGTATCGACGTATTTCGGAAGATTATGAAATAGACTCATGGTTTGAGCTTGTAAAAAAGGAATAATGGACACGATGGTCACTGTAATAATCCCAATAATGACAATATATAAAAGCAAAATGGAATAAATTCGCTTGATTCTTGCTTTCTCTAACAAGTTGACAATTGGATTTAATAAATAATACACGACCCCCGTTAAAATAATCGGTAAGGCAATGGTTTTGACGAGTACAATGAGCGGTGTGAAAATAAATGATGTTTTCATGAAAACAAGGATATTCAATCCAATTAATAACAGGACGAGTAAAAAGAGAACAAACTTGTTATCAAGAAAAAATTTTCTAAATCGACTGCTCCACATTTGCATAGAGTTCATATCGTTCCTCCAAACACGGGCTATTTTATGAGTAAATTGTACACTACTTGATCATGATATGGTGATCATTGTTTCAGCTTTTTTTCCCATTTTGCAATAGACATCACCCATACAATGAGAATCGGCTGTCCAATAAGCCTTATCCATAGCAAGGCTTGTTCTGTATTTTCTTGACCTGGAAATGGTATTCCCTCACGAGCAGCAAATAAGTTTGCAGGGAAAATGAGTACAAGATAGACAGCAATGGATTTTGCCGCTGTAATCCTGACATTTGGCAAAAGCAGCAGCACGGCCAGCAGCCATTCAAAACATGCAGTCGCATAGACCATTACATATGGAAATGGCCAGCCTGGCATCATGCGGGCAAAGCCGCTCGGCTCTATCACATGAAAAATACCAGCCGCTATAAATAAAAGCGCAAAGATGTATGTACTTCCTATATGCAGGACGCGCTTCATGTTTCCTCCTCTCCCTTCTATCCTGAGTATTACCCGAAGAAGGAAGAAACTACCCACTTTTCGTACATTTATATCCTTTATGTAAGACGTTTCAGCCTATATAAAGGTTTCATCCGCTTATCAATAAAAAGAATATTCTTTCATACAAACGCTTTCAAAGCATGTATAATCAGAGAAAAGCAGAAGGAGGGAATCACATGATTCGATTTGCTGTCATCGGAACGAACTGGATTACAGATCGGTTCTTACAAGCTGGTGAAGAACTAGCTGATTTTACATGTACAGCCGTCTATTCACGGTCCGCTGAAAAAGGACAGGCCTTTGCCGAAAAATATGGGATTGATACGGTTTTTACGAACTTACAACAAATGGCGGAAAGTGATACGTTTGATGCCGTGTATATTGCGAGTCCAAATGCCCTTCATAAAGAGCAAGCCATGTTGATGATGGAGCATCAAAAGCATGTTTTATGCGAAAAACCGTTCGCCTCTCATCGAAAAGAAGTGGAAGAAATGATTGCCGCAGCGAAAAAACATCACGTTTGTTTGATGGAAGCGATGAAAACGACATTTCTGCCTAACTTCCTTCAAATCAAACAGCATCTTGATCAGCTTGGACCTATCAGGCAAGTGGTCGCGCATTACTGTAAATATTCTTCAAGATACGATGCCTATCGAAGCGGCGAGCTTCCAAATGCCTTTAAGCCTGAGCTATCCAATGGTTCTTTAATGGATATCGGGGTGTACCTCGTTTACCCAGTCATATCCTTATTTGGTCTGCCGAATCAAATCACCGCGAGAGGCTATAAGCTTTCTTCTGGTGTGGATGGGAACGGTTCAGTCCTTTTACAGTATGACGGGCATCAAGCACTTCTTTTTCATTCTAAAATTTCAACGTCTCATTTATCGGCTGAAATTCAAGGCGAGGATGCCACGATGGTGATTGATCAATTCCACCGTCCGTCACAAATTACGATACATGGCCGTGACGGACATCAAACTGACATCTCTCTCAAAGATGATCAGCCAGCTATGTCTTATGAAATGAATCATTTTATTGAGTGTATTCAGCAGGGAATGGGGCAGTCTCCGGTCAATACATTTGCCTTATCTGTTCAAACCATGTCCGTCATGGACGAAGCGAGAAGACAAATGGGCGTGATGTATCCTGCCGACAGACAAAATGTATAGGGCATGAAATGATGAACAAAGGGCGAAATTATTTTTTTGTTCGCCCTTTGTTTTTTACGTTTCGTGTCAGTCATTTATTTTGCCGCTAACACATCCGCAAATGCTTTTACATACGGCGGAAGGTCTGGCGGGCGTCTGCTGGAGATGAGATGGCCATCTGTGACGACTGCCTCATCGAACCAGTCCGCACCAGCATTGGTCATATCATCTTTAATACCAGGTGTACTTGTCACTTGTCTGCCTTTCAGGATTCCTGCTGATATCAGCACCCAGCCGGCATGACAAATCTGCCCGATTGGTTTTTCCTTTGCATCAAATGTACGGACGATGTCTAATACTTCTGGATAACGGCGCAGTTTATCAGGCGCCCATCCACCAGGGACTAGCACAGCATCATAATCATCAGCTTGAATGGAATAAAAATCTGCATCGGATACCGCCGGCACACCATACTTCCCGATGTACTCATGATTTGCTTTTTCACCTACAAGATGGACAGTTGCTCCCTCTTCTCTTAATCGCAGAACCGGATACCACAGCTCTAAATCTTCAAAATCATCGCTGACAAACGCAATGACCTTCTTATCTGATAAACGCATACTATCTCTCCTCTTCTTTCGATTTCCTCTATTGTACGAGATGTCCTCTTAAAAAGAAAAGCGGTTCCCCTTGAGGAGAACCACTTGACCTTATTCACTGATCTTGAATTTTTTAATTAAATCACGTAATTCTTCCGCCATTTGAGAAAGAGTCGTGGAAGAAGAACTAATCTCTTCCATAGAAGCAAGCTGTTCTTCAGCAGATGCTGCGATATCTTGGATACTTGCTGAACTCTCTCTTGATACATCTGCAATTTCATTCACTGCTTTAGAAATTTGCTCAGATCCTTTTGAAAGCTCGCGCACCGTTGTATTCATTTCATTAATTCTTGCTGCGATTTCCGCTGTTTGTTCATTTATTTGTGAGAAGCTTTCTTTCGTTTGATCTGTAATAGTAAGACCATTTTTCACTTCTTCATTCACTGCTTTGAACATATTTTGAGATGTTTCAATTTCAGAGACGATTTCATTCACAAGCTTTTCAATCTCTTTTGCTGAATCCGATGATTGAACCGCTAATTTACGCACTTCTTCGGCAACAACAGAGAAGCCCCTGCCTGACTCGCCTGCACGCGCTGCTTCAATGGCAGCATTTAGTGCAAGTAAATTCGTTTGATCCGCAATGCCGTTAATCACGCCTAAGATGTTTGTGATATCTTTTGATTTATGCTCTAGC
Source organism: Bacillus sp. FSL M7-0791 (assembly GCF_038627085.1). Lineage (NCBI taxonomy): Bacteria > Bacillati > Bacillota > Bacilli > Caryophanales > Bacillaceae > Bacillus > Bacillus sp. FSL M7-0791. The sequence goes on from NZ_CP152022.1 coordinate 2,762,685, forward strand.
CCGTTGATCACGCCTTCAGCTTCTTTCACTGAATGGTCAATCGTCTTCATTTGGCCAACAGTCTGCTCCACAAGCTGTCCGCCTGTTTCCGCGACTGTTTTTGATTGAATAGATGACGCTGTGATGACATCAGACGTTTCGGCAACTTCGTTCAGACCCTCATTCATTTGTTTTAAATGAGCCGCGCTTTGCTCCACCATTTCGCTTTGATTTTCGTTGCCGTTTGAGAATGTTTCAATAGACGATGTAATATGTTCGGTTGCTTTTGTTGTTTGACCAGCGCTTGCCGTCAGTTCTTCAGATGATGAAGCGACATTCTCAACAGATGTTTGTACAGCTTGAATGACATCTCTTAGGGACTCACTCATTTCATTAAAGCTTGTGCCAAGCTGTCCAATTTCATCTTTTGAGCGGACATCAATTTTTTCTGTCAAATCTCCCTGACTGATCTTCTTCGAAGAAGAGACAAGAGTGGAAAGTGGTTTTGTAATGGAACGGATGATAAAGAAGATTAGAATCCCGCCAATGATAAGCGCGCCGGCTAAAATGATGGCGGCCATGTTAAAGACTGGCTGTGCAGCTTCTTCTACTTCACTGACAAACATCGTCCCGACAATCTTCCAGCCAGTCGCCTTGTTTGTGGTGAACTCCATTTGCTTTTCTTTTCCTTCAAACATATAGCTCATAGCTCCGTTATCTTGTGAATACAGTTTTTCTAACCATTCACCACCAGATATTTTTGTTCCCGCTTTTTTATTTGGATGCGCCACATATGTACGATCTGGACTTCCAATAAAGGCATAGCCATGTTTCCCAATATTAATGCTATTGGACTCTTTAACAAGATTCGCAATGTCTAGGTTCATCGCGATGACGCCTGATCCATCCTCTAACTTTTTAGAGATGGTCACCACAAGTGTACCGGTTGAAGCCGTTGCATATGGTGCTGAAACAGACAGCTCACCGTTTTTCGCCCAGCCGTCTTTATACCAATCACGCTCAGTTGCGACATAATCGGCAGGCATTTTTTGATTAGGATATCTTGAAAACACTTTGCCATCACTTGAAGCAACAAAAATGCCTTCTGTGTCATCATTCATACTCATGAACTGCTCAAAGCGTCCTTGAATATCGGTCGTTCCTTTTTGCTTGAGCTTTTTCTCCGTGATCCATTTGCTAAAGAAATCGGCTGCGTCTGTTTTCACTTTTACAACCTTCGTAATATTTTTATCTAGCTGCTCTACGTTTTCCTTTGCACTTTGCATAATTTGATCATTTAAGGAGGTGCTTGCCGTATGGTATGAAGAGAATGCCAATACGATGATTGGGCATAAAAGAATAAATAAGAAAGAGAATACAAGCTTTTTTGAAATAGATGGCTTTCTGAAATACTGTATGAATTTCATAAAAAAGAAAACTCCTTTTAGTAAGATAGTATATATATCGGAAGTACTACTAGGTTGTTTACTTTTTTAACTTATTAAAGTCTAAATAAGTCCAAATTACCCAATTTATATGCATTGAATGGAAAAACACCTAACGTTTTGGCGTCAGGTGCTTAAGATTGTTGAGGGCTATACTGTTCTTGATTTTAGCCCTTTGTCTTTTCAGTCTGATAGAAAATCTTTGCAGCCCTAGGAAAAAAGCGAGCACCGGAACGGAGCGAATTTGACATTCGTGAGTACCGGCGCAGAGACCGGCGGGCGAATGCGAGGGTTTGTCTACACGCTGAAACACCTGACGTTTGCCGTCAGGTGTTTCGCTACTCCCTTACATTTTAAATTGTTTAATAAGCTCCCTTAGTTCTTCTGCCATCTGAGATAAAGTGGCAGAGGATGAGCTGATCTCTTCCATAGATGCCAGCTGCTCTTCTGCTGATGCCGCGATATCTTGGAAGCCTGCTGAGCTTTCTCTTGAGAGCTCTTTGATTTGATTCACCGCATGAGAAATATCATTTGAGCCATGCGATAGCTCTTTGGCTGATCCGTTCATTTGTTTCATTTGTTCTGTTATTTCTGATGTTTTATCAGTGATTTTCTCAAAACTTACTTTCGTTTCATCTGTAATGTTTAATCCAGATTGTACTTCACCTGCTACTTGTTTAAACATTTTCTGCGATTTTTCTATTTCCTCCACAATTTCGTTCGTCAGGCTTTCAATTTCTTTTGAAGAGCTTCCTGACTGCTCTGCCAGCTTGCGGACTTCTTCTGCGACAACAGAGAAGCCTCTGCCTGCTTCACCTGCTCGTGCGGCTTCGATCGCAGCGTTTAAAGCAAGGAGATTCGTTTGATCCGCAATACCGTTGATGACCCCAAGAATGTTTGTAATATCCTTTGATTTTTGCTCCAAGCCTGCAATGACAAGCTCTGCTTCTTTTACTGCCTGCTCAATCGTTTGCATTTGACCTGCTGTTTTTTGAACGAGTTCTCCTCCAGCCTGAGCGGTTCTGCTCGATTCGATCGACGATTCCATCATATGAGAGGTTGTGCCGACCATATGCGATAAGCTCCGATCCATTTCGTTTAACTGGACTGAGCTTTTTTCGATCATATCATTTTGATGTTCAGTGCTGTTTGAGAACTGTTCAATAGATGATGTGATATGCTCAGTCGCTTGAGCTGTCTGTCCTGCACTTGCCGTTAACTCTTCAGACGAGGCAGCCACATTTTCAATGGAATTTTGGACAGCTTGAATGACTTGTTTCAGCTTTGCTGACATGTCGTTAAAGCTCTGCGCTAGCTTACCAATTTCATCGTGCGTACGAACTTCAATATGCTGGGTCAAATCACCTTGACTGATTTTCTCAGCCGATTCAGAGAGCTCTATCAGTGGCTTTCGAATCGATTTAATAATAAAATAAATCGCGATTCCGCCAATGGCAATCGCAGCCGCAAGGATAATCATTGTTAAGTCGAGCACTGGCTGTGCGGCTTCTTTTACTTCATTCACATACATCGTTCCAGCAAGTTTCCAGCCTGTTGCTTCATTTGTGGCAAAAAACATTTGCTTCGGCTGGCCATTGTATTCATATTCAAAGCTGCCTTCTTTTTTATCATATAGTTTTGAGATGAAGTCACCAGTCAGCTTTGTCCCCGCCTTATCGGTTTTATGGGCCACATAACGCTGATCTGATGTGGCGATAAACGCATAGCCTTCTTGGCCAATTTTGATGCTGTTTGTATCTTTTACAACCGTATTTAATCGTACATTCACCCCAATCACACCAGACCCATCTGCTAACTGTTCTGATATTGTGATGAGCAGGTCATCTGATGACTTGTCGGCAAAAGGATTTGAAATGATGAGTTTCTTCTCTCCCATCGATTGCTGAAACCATGGTTCATTTTTTGCGCTCTTTGCATTACCTTTGTGAATCTTGGAATATTCAGTTAGTTTACCATTTTGATCTGCAACAAATACTTCTACTACATCATCATCTGTTTCCGATAATTGCTCTAATTTCTCTTTGAGTAAATCTTTGTTTTTAGCAGTCAATTCCTTCTTTTTGACCGATTTGGATAAATATGAAACAATGTCAATTTTAGGCTGTATATCTTTATTAATGAGTTCGTTTAATTGTTGAACACCATTTGCAGCACTAGACATAATCTCATCATTAAGAGACTTTGAGGCCACTTCATAAGAAAATGCAGCCAATACGAGAATTGGCACTAGGAGAATCGTTAAGAATGCAGTAATTAATTTCTTCGACATCGTAAAGTGCTTAAAAAAGTTGATTTTTTTCATGACTCTACTCCTTTTGATTTATGATTTGTGGTCTTTCTCTTCTATTCTTAGGTAATATGAATTATTTTTCAAGAAATAATGTTCGAAAAACCCGAAAAATAAGTATAATTACCCATTTCTTTTGATTTACTAAATGAAAAAGAGCCTCTAGCTGGAGGCTCTTTTCTTCCTGTCTATTCAACCTTAAATTTGCTAATTAAATCGCGTAATTCTTCTGCCATCGAAGAGAGTGTGGCAGAGGACGAGCTGATTTCTTCCATTGATGCCAGCTGTTCTTCTGCTGAAGCAGCAATGTCTTGAATATTTGCCGAGCTTTCACGTGATACATCTGCAATCTCACGTACAGCCTCTGACACATGTGCAGAGCCTTTTGAAAGCTGGACAACGGTTTGATTCATTGTTTGAAGCTGGTCAGAAATTTCTTTTGTCATTTCGAAAATATTGTGGAAGCTTACTTTCGTTTGTTCAGTGAAGCTTAGGCCTGATTGAACTTCTCGATTCACCGCAGTGAATACTTCCTGTGATACGTCGATGTCTTGCACGATTTCTTTAATCAAATTCTCAATTTCTTTTGCTGAGTTCGCAGATTGAACCGCCAGTTTTCTTACTTCTTCTGCTACAACGGAGAAGCCTCTGCCAGATTCACCGGCTCTTGCTGCCTCAATCGCTGCATTTAGTGCAAGTAAATTCGTTTGATCGGCAATTCCATTGATGACACCGAGAATTTGGGTAATGTCTTTAGATTTACTTTCAAGCGCACTGATGACATTCTCTGCTTTTTTCACGGACTGATCAATGACATTCATTTGAGAAGCGGTTTTTTCAACAAGCTGGCCGCCCTCCCCTGCAATATCTGTTGATTTGATCGATGAAGCCGTAATAGATTCAGCCGATTCATTCATATGTTGAAGACCACGGTTCATTTCCTCTAACTCGACTGAGCTCAATTCGACTTTATCATTTTGGCTTTCATTTCCGCTGGAGAATTGTTCAATGGCTAGTGTAATATGCTCTGTTGCTTTACTTGTCTGTCCTGCGCTGGCAGTCAGTTCTTCTGATGAAGATGCGACATTTTCAACTGAAGTTTGAACGGCTCCAATGAGAGATCGCAATGAGTCAATCATCGTATTAAAGCCTTTACCAACTTGTCCAATTTCGTCATCTGACTGGACCTGAAGCTTATCGCGTAAATCACCTTCGCTGACTTTTTTCGAGAAGCGGGCAAGGTTGGATAATCTTTTTGAAATAGAGCGGACGATAAAGAAAATGAGGGTTCCTGCTACAATGAGTGTGACACTGAATACGATAATGGCTGTATTGAAAACGGGCTTTGCCGCTTCTTCTACTTCAGATACGAGCATCGTTCCACCAATTTTCCAGCCGGTTAATTCATTGGTGACATATGCAACCTTTTTATCTGTTCCTTTGAGGGTATAGCTGCCGCTTCCTTCTTTGTTTTTAAAAATAATGCTGGCCAGATTTTCATTGACTTGACTTCCTGGCTTTTGGGTTGGATCTGCTAAAACGGTTTTATCTTTCTCCATGATGAAAGCATAGCCTTTTTGCCCAATTTTGATTTCTTTTAGTTTTTGGAGCAGGCTGTCTATTTCCATATCAAGACCAATGACACCTGAACCATCTTTCATTTTTTGGGCAATTGTGATAACCATTTTGCCTGTGGATGCTGCTACATATGGTTTTGTGATGACTTGTTTTCCGTTTTCTGCTTTCAATGCCTCTTGATACCATGGACGTTCTCTTGGATCGTAGCCATCTGGCATCTTTTGAACTGGATATTGCATAAACAATCCCTTTTCAGAGCCTGCATAGATTGCGGATACATCTTTTTCATTAATTTTTCCAAATTGCTGTAATTCTTTAATGGTCGCATTTCTATTTTTTTCTTGAAGATTAGACGCTTTGAGCGAGTCTGAAAACAGTGTCACGGCATCTGATTTGTTGCCAATATTCTCATTGATTAAGGTATCAAATGCATTGACCTGACTCATCGCACTGCCCATAATCTGTTTGTCTAGCTCTGTCTTTGATGTAAAAAACGCACTAATTGTCAGTGCCACAGTTGGCAGAATAAGGACGACCAAAAAGGCAATGATTAATTTCTTTGAAATGGATGGTTTTTTGAACCATTGGATCATTTTTCCCATTTTAACTTTCCCCCTTTACTTCTCTAAAGTTATTATCGGATGAAAGGTTTATTTTTAGAGGCTGGAAGGGAGGTTTAAAAATAAAAAAAATATCCAGACAATTCTGGATATCTTTTCATCATCATTTAATTAATTTTAAATTGACTTGTGAGCTCTTTTAGTTCCTCTGCCATGTTGGCAAGTGTCACAGAAGAAGATGTGATTTCTTCCATAGATGCTAGCTGCTCTTCTGCAGAAGCCGCAATGTCCTGAATGTTTGCTGCGCTTTCTCTAGAGACTTGGCGCATCTCCTGCATCGCTTGTGAAACAAGCTTTGAACCGCTCGATAGGTCTATGGCTGTATCGTTTAATTGCGACAGTTTTTTCGACATTCCTTCTGCCGCCTTATAAATGTGCTGGAAGCTTTCTTTTGCTTCTTCTGTCATACCGAGTCCTGCGTTTACTTCTCGATTGACTGCTTTGAACATATCTTGAGATTTAGCAATTTCTAGCACAATTTCTTGGATGAGTTTCTCAATTTCTTTCGCTGAATCTGCAGATTGGACAGCTAGTTTTCTCACTTCTTCTGCAACGACGGAGAAGCCGCGTCCTGATTCACCTGCTCTTGCTGCTTCAATTGCTGCATTAAGCGCAAGTAAATTCGTTTGATCCGCGATGCCGTTAATGACATTTAAAATACTCGTAATATCTTTAGACTTGTATTCTAATTCTTTCATGACCTGCTCTGCTTCTTGTACAGATGTATCAATATGTTTCATTTGGCTCGCTGTGCTTTCAACAATTCGGCCGCCTTGACCAGCAGCTTCTGTTGATTGAAGAGAGACAGCAGCCACTTCAGATGAGGTTTGTGACATATCTTGTAATCCTTCGTTCATTGCCACAAGCTGATTCGTACTAGATTCGACTTTCTCGTTTTGTGCTTCATTTCCATTTGAAAATTGTTCAATCGACATCGTGATATGCTCTGTTGCTTGACTCGTTTGGCTGGCACTTGCCGTCAGCTCCTCTGAAGCCGAAGCCACGTTGTCGACAGATTGCTGTACAGCGCGAATGACGTCACGAAGAGATTCACTCATCTTGCTGAAGCTTCTTGTGAGATCTCCTATTTCATCCTTCGATTTGGTTTCGAGGGTTTCTGTTAAATCCCCTTCACTCACCTTTTCTGAGAAATCAACAAGCCTTCTCAGTCCAATGGTAATCGAGCGAACAATGAAGAAGATAGCGACACCGCCAAGGATAAATGAAGAAATTAAAAGAATAATGGCAGAATTCCAAACTGGCTGTGCTGCTTCTTCTGTTTCTGATACAAACATCGTTCCAGCAATTTTCCAACCTGTTAAATCATTTGTGACAAAAACGATACGTTTTTGTTCTCCTTTATTCTCATAAGTTGATGTTCCTTCTTTTCCGCTGTAAAGGATTGATGAAATATTTCCTGTGACTTCAGATCCTGATTTTTCTTCTGGATGGGCTACAATTTGTTTGCTTTTATTTGCAATAATTGGATATCCTTCTCGTCCAATTTTAATTTCTTTGATTTTATCAACAATGTCTTGCACATCAATGTCAATTCCGATCGCTCCCGACCCGTCCTTCAGTCGCTGGGCAATCGTGACCACCATGCCGTTTGTTGTAGCAGAAATGTATGGATTGGTGACAACTGGCTCGCCTTTTTCATCCTGCATCGCTTGCTGATACCAATCGCGTGTTGTTGGGTCATAGCCTTTTGGCATGTCTACTTTAGGAAACTGAATGAAATCACGATTTTTACTCGCTGCATAAAATCCAACTACATCATCTTCGTTGATTTTGCTGTATATTTCAAAATGCTCATACAGTTCGTCCTGGTTTTTCTTTTTAAAGTCTGCACCAGTTGTTGTTTGAGTAAAAAGTTTCACCGCGTTTTCTTTATTCAAAAGCTTTTGCTCGATCATGTCATTCATATCATTGACTCTTGCTTTTGCTCCGTACATGATTTCATGATCTAATTCTTCTTTGGCAATCTGATATGAAATCGTACTAAGTGTAATGATTGGCAAGACGAGAACAAGTGTGAATGAAATAATCAGTCTTTTGGAAATCGATGGTTTTTTCAACCATTTTATTGCACTTTTCATGTTTTTCCTCCTTTTAAACGATATGTTTTATATCGGACATCTTCATAGTATTTTCATGTTTTTCAAATAAAAAGGATGCTAATTTGTTTATTTTCACAAATTGATTCCTTGCCCAAGCACCCTGCATACGCTAATACAAAAGGGGGCGCTTTTCATATGATTATCCTTTCAGGACAGCCAGTGACAAATGAGCAGCTGGCATCGTTTCAGCTAGAGGGACAAAAGCGGATCATTTTGATGCAGTTACAGGCTTCGAATGATACGTTCCGCTATAGGCAAGCATCTGATTTGTTATTTGAGGTCACTTTAAGATCGAACATTATGAATGCTGCAAGAGATTTGGATAAAAGCGGTGCCTCATTTGCCATCTTTCAAAGGTCGCGTGCAAATGATGCGTTTTGGCGAGTATCGGAAGCGGGAGCACTAGAGCTGCGCTATCAAGTGGAGCCATCTAGAGGCATTAAAGACATTTTTGAAAATGGTTCAAAATATGCTTTTGAATGTGCAACGGCAATTGTCATTGTGTTTTATATGGGGGTCTTGCAAACAGTAGGAGAGGAGAAGTTTAATCGAAGACTTCGCAGTTTAACACTGTATGACTGGCACTATGATACTTTGTCGATTTATACAGAGCGCGGGAATGATTTTATCTATGGGGATTGTTTATATTTCGAAAATCCAGAGTTTAGCTATCAGCAGTCGCAATGGCGCGGAGAAAATGTGATTTACTTAGGAGAAGATCAATATTACGGTCATGGGCTTGGAATTTTAACAGCGGCAGAAATTATCGACAAACTAAATAAGAGAAGACGGCCAGGTGCGGTTCAATCCGCTTATTTATTACCGCAGACTACCCGGATGGATGTCATTTATCTCAGGCAAATGTTTGGCAGCTAAAAAAAGCCTCTTGTCTCTTGGTTATGACAAGGGGCTTTTGTATGCCTTGCGTTTACGATAATTTTGGAGTGTGCCAAGCATCGTGTTCGCAAGGACCTCCATTTCTTCTAAATCTTTTCTTGTAACCGGCGAGTCGTGCCGGCTCCATTTCACGTAGCGAACAAAATAGTAATGACGAATTGGCGTAAGGACAGCAGGAGAATGAGGGAAATCATCAAACCAAAATTCAATCTGGCCTTTTTTTCGGTAGGAATGTTTTAAGATGTCCATCCTGTCACACCACCCATCATGATTTTATGTCTGCGTCAGTTCGTGCATGATGTCTTCAACGGTTAAAATCGAGTGAATACGTCCAACCCCCTGTCCTGCCCACAGAGCCATTTGATCAGGGTTACCGCCGGCAGCAGCTGCTTTTCGCATCGGTGTTGTGCATACATGCTGAACCGGATAAGGAAGAACCCGATCTTCATGCAGGCTTTCATCCTCCATCCACTGATTCACAATACCTCTCGCTCTTTTCCCAGAAAAAAGTCTGGTCACCTTTGTTTCACTGCCTTCTGCCTGTAAAATAGCCTTCTTATATACTTCTGCCGCAGCACTTTCCTTGCTGGCTAAAAACCGTGTACCGATTTGAACCGCATCTGCTCCAAGCGCTAGCGCTGCTTTGACTCCTGATCGGTCCGTGATGCCTCCGGCGGCAATCAAAGGCACGCGGCAGACCGGTTTGACATCTGAGATCAGGCTGATGAGTCCCAGCAGAGCGTCTCCTTTTGCACGTAAAAATGTGCCGCGGTGTCCCCCTGCTTCACTTCCTTGCAGAACAATGGCATCCATTCCTTTTTCCTCTAGAAGCAGTGCTTCCTCTTTTGTTGTGGCCGTTCCGATTAAAAAGATTCCCTTTTGTTTTAAGCGGTGAATCGTTTGTTCTTTTGGACAGGCAAATGTAAAGGAAACAATCGGAACGTCTTCTTCCAGAAGAATGTTGATTTTTTGTTCAAAATCATCCCACAATTCTTCTTCGCTTGGCATCCTATGAGCTTCGGGCCATACAGGCAGTTTCCTCTCCCAAAACGCCACATCCTCTTTTTTCACATCTGGAATTGGCTCTGGTACAAACACATTGACCTGAAACAGGTGAGTTGTCAGCTGTTTGACCTGTCTAATCTGCTGTCTCAAATCGTCAGGCTGCACATATCCACTTGCCAAACTGCCAAGCCCTCCGTAATTTGAAACAGCGGCTGCCAGCTGCGGTGTCACAGCTCCTCCTGCCATTGGCGCTTGGATGATTCCATGTTCGATTTGCAGTAACTTTTTGATATCCCACATTTATTTCCCCCATCTCTTACTCGTTTGACGACACTTGTACATAAAAATGACGATGCCTCGGCCCGTCAAACTCACAGAAATAGATTCCCTGCCACGTGCCAAGCACAAGATCTCCATCATGAATGAGAACATGCTGAGACGCCCCCATATAACTCGCTTTCATATGTGCTGCCGTATTTCCTTCCATATGGCGATCCTTTGGATGTTCCCACGGAAAAACTTCATCAAGCCGGCGAAGCATATCCCGTTTCACATCTGGATCCGCATTTTCATTAATGGTGATCCCGGCTGTTGTATGTGGACAATAGACGATGACAGTTCCGTTTTGTATGCCTGTTTCCCTGACATATTGGAGAACCTCATGTGTGACGTCGATCATGTCATCGCGTCTGTCTGTTTGTACATTGATTTTTTTCATATGAGCTGCTCCTTTTTCACGTTTCTATCAAAACCATACCCTTTTTATGTGAAACAAATCTTCTTATCTAAAGTTTACCAAGCAAAAAAACCTCGTCAAGCAATGCGAGGTTTTTAAGAAAAGTGAACCTTTTTGACTTCAATGGTTCGAATATGGTGGTCTTCAGCATCAATGATCGTAAATTCACAGCCTTCTGCTTCAATCGTATCTCCAATGTCAAAATCAAATTTATGCGTCATCATCCAGCCTGCAATTGTATCTACATCATCATTCTCAATGGCTAAATCCAATAAATCATTTACTTCATCAATCAATGCTTTCCCATCCATCACATAATGGAAATCACCTTTTTTAACGATGTGAGGTGTTTCATCCTGATCATATTCGTCTCGAATCTCTCCGACAATTTCCTCTAATATGTCCTCCACTGTGACAAGTCCCGCTGTACCTCCGTATTCATCTACGAGCACTGACATATGGATTCGTTCCTTTTGCATCAAAATGAGCAATTCTTGAACAGGGGTGCTTTCAATCACTCGGATCACCGGACGCATTAAGTCTTCAATAGATACATCTTGATTTAGGAAGCTGGCCTTAAATACATCTTTGCTATTGATAACACCAATCACATGATCTTTGTCTTCTTTAATAACAGGGTAGCGTGTGTACCTTTCGTTCAGCATATAATGGGTCACATCTTCTAAGGTCTGTTCAATCTCTATAGCTGAAATTTCTGTACGCGGGATCATGATCTCTCTCGCCACTCGGTTATCAAATTCAAAGATTTTATTCACATATTTGTACTCAGATTGGTTAATCTCACCCTTCTCATAGCTTTCAGATAAAATGAGTCGCAATTCTTCCTCACTGATCGCCACTTCATGTTCTTTGACAGAATGATAACCAAATAATTTCACGATACTTCGTGCAGCCCCATTTAATGCCTTAATAAACGGGTACATGACTTTATAGAAAAAGATGAGTGGTTTTGCTGTCACAAGGCTGACGGCCTCTGCCTTTTGAATGGCAATTGTTTTAGGCGCGAGCTCTCCCACCACGACATGTAAAAACGTAATGATCACAAATGCGATGATAAACGAAAGGATGTCAGTCAATGCAGAATGAAGCCCGATTTTTTCAAACAGCGGATGCAGAAAATGCTCCACCGTCGGTTCACCCAGCCACCCTAGACCTAAGGCCGTGATGGTAATGCCAAGTTGGCAGGCGGATAAATATTCGTCGAGATTTGATATCAGCTTTTGAACATGGATGGCTCTCTTATCACCGCTTTCGATCAGCTGGTTGATTTTAGAGCCTCTAATTTTCACAATCGCAAATTCAGTGACAACAAAAAATGCTGTCGCAGCAATGAGTAATATGACTAAAAATACGTTTAAAATATACAAAAAAACCCTTACCTAACACTGGTAAGGGCTCACCTCCTCTGGCATCAATTAATCATTACGGCCATTTAGGAAGATCATTACAAAACGGAGCAATTCAAACAGGGAGACAAGGGCCGCTGCTACGTACGTCAGAGCTGCAGCATTTAACACCTTGTTCACGCCTCTTTCTTCACTGCTTCTAATGATTCCTTCTGAAACAATGATATCTTTTGCACGAGAACTTGCATTAAACTCGACAGGCAATGTCACAAGCTGAAAGAATACAGCTGCTGAGAACAAAATGATCCCAAGCCCGATTAAGTTAAGGCTGCTGAGCAAAATTCCACCAAGGAAAAGAAGCGGAGCAACACCAGATGCAAAGTTCACGACAGGAAAGATCTTATGTCTCAAAACAAGCGCACCATAGGATTCCTGATGCTGCAAGGCATGTCCAACCTCGTGTGATGCGACTGAAATGGCCGAAATGGAATGGCCGTAGTACACAGGTTCAGATAAACGAACCACACGCTGCGTCGGGTCGTAATGATCAGTCAAAGTTCCTCTTACCGGTTCAACAGGCACGTCGTATAACCCGTTGCGATCTAAAATATATCGAGCGGTTTCAGCACCTGTTTTCATACTGGATGCTTCCACCTTTGAATACTTTTCAAAATTATTCTTCACTTTAAATTGTGCCCAAAATGATAATCCCAATGCGGCAAATGTTAAAAAATAAAAAAACAGCATGCTCATCAGCTTCCTTTTATTTTATATATTTATTTACAATTTTAATGACTTTTATGTACCATGTACAGCAAAAAGCACTAGGTCTTTTTCAGGGGGATAACCGCACCAATGAAAAAGAAGAACACACCTAAGCAAGCTGTATAAAAGGTTCCCGTACCATAAAGGTCTTGAAAAAAGTGCAGCCATGAAAAATCATTCATAAAATGATTCACAGCATTTAAATCAAACACGAGTAAGATGACAGCTGATGATAAAAAATGCACACCAATAAAAAGAAGTACGGTCTTTTGAACAAACGACATTCGAATTCCCTCCTTCTTCTCCCTTATTTTAAGATATGGGTTCTATTTCAATACATGACAAAGATGAAAAAATGTGTTCCCAATCGGGCATACTGACATTAGCAGTCTCCTGAAAGGAAGAGTCCGATGAAATCAAACCGTATCTTTATTGCTTGGCTAAGGTGGCCGCTTTATCTTCGAATTGCCATCATCATCTGTTTCTTGCTTCTCTTTTTTGGACAATTAATCGTTTTGCTTGAACCGAAGCAGTATCATACGATCTTTGATGGGATCTGGTGGGCGCTTATTACAGTCTCTACGGTTGGTTACGGTGATTTTGTGCCGCAAACCATGCCAGGGCAGGTGGCAGGTATGGCGCTCATTTTTATCGGAGCCAGCTTTGTCACCGCTTATTTTGCCACACTTGCCGCCGCTGTGTTCAGTAAGCAGCACCATTATGTTGAGGGCAAGGTAGCCTTTAAGGGAAAAGGACATCTCATTATCGTCGGCTGGAATGAGAAAACGAACAAACTGCTTCAGTCGTTTCAAACGATTGATCCAGCTATGCCGATTGTGCTGATTGATGACTCCTTGAAAGAGGGGCCTCTTTTAGAGAATGTTCATTTTATTAAAGGACACGGGACCGAAGACGTCACACTGCGTAAAGCCAACATTACCGGTGCAGATGCACTGATGATTACCGCGGATCAGCATGAAAATGAAGTGACAGCCGATATGCAGAGTGTTTTAACCTTACTTGCAGCAAAAGGATTAAACCCTTCTTTATATTGTTTAATTGAAATCTTAACAGATCGTTACGTGAAAAATGCCGAGCGTGCTGGTGCCAACCAAGTCATTCATACCTCTGATGCTGTCAATCATTTAATGGTTGAACATTTTCTAATAAAGGAACAACTCACGGCGTTTAAGAAAAAACGACATATGACGCTGCATAAACACGTCACCATCATACCTGTACCGGCTTCATTGGCTGGAGAAACATTCTTAACAGCGCTCCATCATTTTTTAGAGCATCATGTGATCATCGTCGGCGTACAAAAAAAAGAAGGACCCATGATGAATCCTCCCTTTGGCTATGAGCTTCATCCAGAGGATGAACTGATCAGCCTTTAAAGCAGTGCGTCTTCTAATTCCTTGACGAGCGAAAAACCAATTTCAGCATAAGCCTTTGATACATCCCCATCTTTCTCTTTTGGTTCTTGGAACTGGTTAAAGGATGCGCCCACATTTCCAACCATCGCATGATCATCTAACTTGTCTTGATATACATGCTTTAAGAGAAATGGATGTCCCATTTTCACCACAACACCTGGCTGATCGAGCTGGCCTTTCTCGGCTGTAAAAGGAACTCTGAGAAAGGTATAGCCATCACGGTTATCAATTTTATAATCAAAATACCCGTGATCATAATCCCAGTTGCCATTAATGACATAACCGAGCGGCTTCATCGTTTCTTCTAAATGGTAAAGTGAAAAGCTTTCGCCAGGCAGCCTGGATGGTACATGAATCATACGAAACCCTCCTTTTTGTATAGGTTTCGTTAAAGAGAGGAATTCATACATTTCCCCCTTGTGATTTGTACATTGTTTGTAAACGCGGCATCAAATAGGCTTTGATTGGTTGATTGATTCGTCTCGTTATCACTGCCAGAACCTGCTGTTTCCTTCGTAGCACTTTTAGAACAAATGCGTCCGACATTGCCAAAGTTCACGATCGCCTGACCAGAAATATCATGAATATAAATATGATTCGTCCTCATTTTTCACCCTCCTCCATTCATTATTCTATGTACAGAACACAGGAAAGCTTGCACAGGAATCTGAAGAAAACAAAAAAGGCACACCTTTATGAAAAGGTGTGCTTTTTGTTCTTATGATTGTTTCAGGCGGCTTTCAAGCTCGGCTTTTTTCTCTTCGAAGCCTGGTTTTCCTAGTAAAGCAAACATATTTACTTTATAAGCTTCTACTCCAGGCTGATCGAATGGGTTGACGCCTAGTAAATATCCAGACATCGCACATGCTTTCTCAAAGAAGTACACGAGGTATCCGAATGTATAAGCATCCATCTCAGGAATTGTCACGATGAGATTCGGTACTTTTCCATCTGTATGGGCAAGCATCGTTCCTTCAAATGCTTTTTTATTGACGAAATCAACCGTTTTTCCTGCTAGGTAGTTCAAGCCATCAAGGTCTTGTTCTTCTGCTTCAATCACAAGCTCATGTCGAGGCTTGTCTACATTCACGATTGTTTCAAACAAGTCTCTTCTTCCTTCTTGAACATATTGACCAAGTGAATGAAGATCTGTTGAGAAGTTAGCAGATGAAGGATAGATTCCTTTTTCATCTTTCCCTTCACTTTCACCGAATAATTGCTTCCACCATTCTGCGAAATATTGCAGGCCTGGCTCATAGTTAATCAGCATTTCAATCGTTCTGCCTTTATTGTAAAGGACATTGCGGACGACAGCATATTGGTAAGCCGCATTTTCAGAAAGCTCAGATGAAGCGAAGTCTTCGCTTGCTTTTGCCGCACCTTCCATCATCTGATCAATGTCTGCACCGCTCACAGCGATTGGCAAAAGGCCGACTGCTGTTAATACAGAATAGCGTCCACCAACATCATCAGGGATGATAAATGATTCATAGCCTTCTTCAGTTGCTAATGTTTTAAGTGCACCGCGTGCCTTGTCAGTTGTCGCATAAATACGTTTTTTCGCTTCTTCAGCACCGTATTTTTCAATGAGGAGCTTTTTAAAGATACGGAACGCAATGGCTGGCTCTGTTGTTGTACCAGATTTTGAAATCACATTAATGGAGAAATCTGCATCTTCCAATAGATCCATCACATCTGTTAAATAAGAAGAACTGATGTTGTTTCCAATAAAAATGATTTGTGGTGTCTTGCGCTTGCCTTTTGGCAAAGTGTTATAGAAAGAATGGTTCAAAAATTCAATCGCCGCACGTGCACCTAGATATGACCCGCCGATTCCCACAACGAGCAGGACGTCAGAGTCAGACTTAATTTTGTCTGCACTTTTTTTAATGCGGGCAAACTCTTCGCGGTCGTATTGCTTCGGCAAGTCCACCCAGCCTAAATAATCACTGCCTGCACCCGTTTGTTCATGAATATTATGATGGGCTACCTTCACAAAATCTTTTAAATATGTAAGCTCATGTTCTTGAAAGAAAGGTAACGCTTTCGAGTAGTCAAATTGAATATGTGTCATCGCTTGTAAGCCCTCCATTACGTTAGTTCTGTCCCTTTCACTTTAGCGGAACTAGCTATTGAAATCAAGTGATCGTCACTGGCATAGCAAAAAGCCGCTTCTCTGGATGAAAAGCGGCAATCTGGATTATAAAGAAGCTTTCAAAATCGCTAGAATATCATCACGGTTAAGTTTCATAAAGTTTCCAAAACCACCGTATTCCATTTCTTTTGCTGCAATGTCGGCAATTTTGTCCAGCTGATCCTCACCAATGTCATAATCAGCTAAACGGCTTGGTGCACCAAGGCTTGTCCAGAAAGCTGTCAGTTTGTCGATTCCTTCTAATGCGATGTCACGATCTGATTTTCCTTCTGTTTCGATGTCAAACATGTTCAGCATAAGGTTTTTAAAGCGTTCCACATTATGATCGAGCGTGTGGCGCATCCAGTTTGGGAAGAGGATAGCAAGCCCGCCTGCATGCGGAATGTCATAGACAGCCGATACAGCATGCTCAATCGTATGGGACGCCCAGTCGCCAAAGTAACCCATTTGCAGCGTGCCATTTAAAGCAATCGTTCCTGCATAAAGGATGGTTTCACGGTGCTCATAGTTTTGTAAGTCTTCAAGAAGCTTTGGTGCTGTCTCGATGACTGTTTGAAGAACAGCAAAGCACATCCGATCCTGTAGAGGCGTGTTTTTGACATTATGGAAGTATTGTTCAAATACATGGCTCATCATATCAACCATGCCATACACCGTCTGATTCTCTGGGACAGAATATGTGTGCTCAGGGTCTAGAATTGAAAATGCAGGATGAGTGACTGAACTTCCCCATACATATTTTTCATTCGTTTCCCAGTTTGTGATGACAGAGTCTGGATTCATTTCTGAACCTGTTGCTGCAAGTGTCAGTACTGTACCAAACGGCAATGCTTTTTGAGCGGTTGTTTTCTTTGAAATAATATCCCACACATCACCGTCATATTCTGCTCCGGCTGCAATCGCTTTTGTACAGTCGATCACACTTCCGCCGCCAACGGCTAATAAGAAATCAATGTTCTCCTTTTGGCAGATATCGATTCCCTTCTTCACTGTTGTGAGGCGCGGGTTTGGTTCAACGCCAGACAACTCAAATACTTCAGCATCTGCTTCTTTTAACGCACTGATGACTTTGTCATAAAGACCATTTTTCTTAATGCTGCCGCCACCATATACAAGTAACACTCGTTTTCCATAACGAGCGAGTTCGCTTTTGAGTCCTTCTAGCTGTCCTTTTCCAAACATCAATTTTGTTGGATTATAGTAAATAAAATTCTCCATCTGTTGAAACATCTCCTTACAACGAATATATCCAAAAACATGAAAGACTACTGTAACATATGTACACGATGAACTCAAAAAAAGATAACTGCCCGCAAGCAGCTATCCCTTTGTTGTTCAATTATAAAGAAGCGTTCAAAATGGCTAAAACATCTTCTTTGTTCAGCTTTTTAAATTGACCAAATTCACCGCGTGCCATTGCACGGTCTGCAATTAAATCAATTTTCTCATCGTTGATGTCATAATCCGCCAAACGGCTTGGTGCACCAAGACTTGTCCAGAAAGCTGTCAGCTTGTCGATTCCTTCTAAGCCAACTTCTTCGTCTGTTTTGCCCGCAGGATCTACATCGAATACACGCACCGCTAATTGTTTAAAACGGCCTGGGTTTTCTTGAATCACATGTTTCATCCAGTTCGGGAACAAGATCGCAAGACCGCCTGCATGAGGAATATCATAGACAGCAGATACTGCATGCTCAATGTTATGAGATGCCCAGTCACCACGTGCCCCCATTGAAAGCATGCCATTAAGTGCAATTGTGCCAGTGAATAAAATCGTTTCACGCAGCTCGTAGTTCTCTAGATCGTTGATCAGCTTCGGTGCCGTTTCAATGACAGTGCGAAGAAGTCCTTCACACATACGATCTTGATAAGGTGTATTTTCTGTGTGATGGAAATATTGCTCGAACACATGTGACATCATGTCAACCATGCCATAAATCGTATGATTTTTAGGCACAGTGAATGTGTTAACTGGATCAAGAATAGAGAATTTCGGGAAAACTGCTGGACTTCCCCAGCCATACTTCTCATTTGTTTCCCAGTTTGTAATAACTGATCCTGAGTTCATTTCAGAGCCTGTTGCGGCAAGTGTTAACACAGTACCGAACGGAATAGCTTCCATTGGGACGTGTTTGCGTGTCACGATATCCCAAGCATCTCCATCGTACTTCGCACCAGCTGCGATTGCTTTTGTGGCATCAATGACACTGCCGCCGCCAACTGCCAAAATAAAGTCAATGTTGTTTTCTTTGCAAAGCTCTACCCCTTTTCTTACTGTTGTTAAGCGCGGGTTAGGCTCTACACCAGCAAGTTCAGTGATTGCAGCTCCTGATTCTTTTAGGATGCTGACAACTTGATCATAAAGGCCGTTTCGTTTAATACTGCCTCCACCATATACAAGTAATACGTTTTTTCCGTAGTGTTTGAGTTCATCTGAAAGGGCTGATACTTCTCCCTTTCCAAAAATTAATTTCGTTGGGTTCCAATAAGTAAATCGATCCATATGATCTCCTCCTCGCGCTACATTATGCGCCTCATTCATTCCAAAAGTAAAGTAATTTGCTTTCATCCATTTTCTTACGCATAGTTTGGCTAAAAATCTGCAAAATATAAATGTATTGATGCTGTAGCGAAAGGAGGAATCACGATGAGTGCTATTCAGCGTATTGCCCTCGTGCTCACGATTATCGGTGCTATTAACTGGGGACTAATCGGCTTTTTTCAATTTGACTTAGTAGCAGCGATCTTTGGCGGACAAGGTTCTGCATTATCACGTATTATTTATGGTCTTGTTGGAATTGCAGGTCTTGTCAACCTTGGTCTGTTGTTCAAACCAAGCGAAGAAGCTGTTCGCCGTGACGAGCCGAACCCAGAAGTTCGTTAAATAAAAGGACATAAAAAAGGCTGCCTACATGAGGCAGCCTCAGCGTGTAGACAAACCCTCGCATTCTTTGTCAGGTCTGCGCGCTGGTGCTCACGAATTCTAAATTCGCTCCGCAAAAGTAGCAGCCATTCCTAGACTTCAAAGGTTTTCTATCACGCTGAAAAAGAAGACAAAGGCACCGTTTGAAGCGGTGCTTTTTTATTATTTCTTGATAAGGTCTTTACGGTTTGATTGCTCAATCCACTCTTCAAGTTTATCTTTAAGCGTATTGAAACCTTGTGGTGCAGCAGCTTCTTCTTTCACTTGCTGTGGTCTTTGTTTCTTTGGTTTGCTTTCTTTTCTTTCAGGTGCTTCTTGTGTCGCACGGATAGAAAGGCTGATTTTACCTGCATTTTCATCAACAGAAAGAACTTTTACTTGTACTTCGTCACCAATTGAAAGGTGCTCGTTGATGTCTTTTACAAAGCCATGTGTTACTTCAGAAATATGCACAAGTCCTTGAGTTTCTTCATCTAATGCAACAAACGCACCATACGCTTGTAATCCTGTTACTTTACCAGTGTAAACACTGCCTACTTCAAACTTTGTCGCCATGATAACAACTCCTAAATAAATGTTTTAATATTCGTTTATACGCAATTAAAAACTATATCACAGAACGGGCAGTTACGCAAAATATTTTTTAAATGGGTTTAGATGAGAACAAAAGGGGGAATACCTGAAAGCAAGAATGCTTTCTAGTATTCCCCCCTAATTTGTGAGGCATGAGTCCGTTTGGATTGATGCCTTTTTTTATTTTAAGATGGCTGATGCTTCTTCCTTCACTTGTCGAGCCTGCAAAAAGCGCTGAATTCTTGAAAGTGATTCCTGAAGATGATCAAGTGACGAAGCATATGAACAGCGGATATGACCCTCACCGCTCGGTCCGAATACATTCCCAGGCACAACAGCGACTTTTTCACTTAGGAGCAGCTCCTCAGCAAATTGTTCTGAAGTCATGCCTGTGCTTTTAATCGATGGGAACGCGTAAAACGCTCCGTTTGGCTGATGGCATGTCAGTCCTAGTTCATTTAAGGAGCCGACAAACAAATTACGGCGCCTTCTGTAGCTTTTCTTCATTTTCTCTACATCTTCAAGCCCATTTTTTAATGCTTCTTCTGCCGCATATTGTGCCATCGCCGGTGCGCACATCATAGAATATTGATGTATTTTCAGCATGGCATCCCGCAGTACAGGTGGTGCTGCCACATATCCTAAACGCCAGCCCGTCATGGCAAACCCTTTAGAAAAGCCTGAAATCAAGATCGTTCTTTCCTTCATATCTTGAATAGCTGCGACGCTTGTAAAAGCTTCATCGTACGTCAGCTCTGCATAAATCTCATCCGTAATAATGAGCAGGTCATGCTCTTTCGCAAATTGAGCAATATCTTCAAGCTCTTCCTTTGAATAAACAGACCCAGTCGGATTTGATGGCGAGCAAAGCAAAATGGCTTTTGTCTTCGGCGTCAGCTTTGTGCGAAGATCAGCAGAATCTGCTTTGAAATCTTTTTCAGCGGTTGTACTTAAATAGACAGGCACTCCGCCTGCTAGTGTCGTAAGTGCCCCGTACGCTACGAAACAAGGCTCTGGAATGATTACTTCATCTCCGCTGTTTAAAATCGCACGAAAGGCCAAATCAAGTGCCTGGCTTCCGCCAACCGTGATAATGAGTTCTTCTTCTGGACTGTAATCAATGTGAAACCGCTTATATAAATAGTGGCTCAGTTCTTTTCGCAAAGAAATTAAACCGGCATTCGCCGTATAAGAGGTCAGTCCCTGTTCTAATGACATAATACTTGCTTCTCTGACATTCCAAGCTGTCACGAAATCCGGCTCACCGACACCAAGGGAGATAACCCCTTCCATTGTGGCTGCCAAATCAAAAAATTTCCGAATACCTGACGGCTGAATGCTTTGTACCGTTTCAGATAAATAAGACTTTTTCATTTAAGGAGACACCACGATTCTTTTGTCATCGTCTCCTGTTTCAAACACTTTCCCATCATGTTTATATCTTTTCAAAATAAAGTGGGTAGTTGTTGAAACAACGGAATCAAGTGTCGATAATTTTTCAGATACGAAGCGGGCAATATCAGACATTGATCTTCCGCGGATCACAACGGAAAGATCGTAAACACCTGACATGAGATAGACAGACTCCACTTCCTGAAACCGATAAATCCGTTCAGCAATTTCATCAAATCCGACGCCTCTTTTTGGTGTCACTTTTACATCAATCATTGCTGTAACGCCTTCATGACCATCCACTTTTCGCCAGTCAATCATGGTTGAATAATCAATAATAACTTTTTGATCTTCAAGTTTTTGAATGATGGCTTCGGCTTCTTCTGTTGTCACGCCTGCCATTTTTGCAATTGTATTTAAATCGGCGCGGCTGTTTTCATCTAAAATCTCTAATATTTCAGTTTCTTTTTCTGTTAGTTTCATTTGATTTCACACCTCAGATTATAAAAGCTAGTTTTAAAAAATCTTCTGAACATTATAGCACGTTTTTCCCATTATGCTAAGCAGGGAAAAGATTCTAATGATAGCTTAAAATCCACTTTTTAGGGTACAATACAGTCACCTAACAGAGAGAGTATCAAGTATCGGAGTGAAGAATGTGGACATTGTTCAGCCAGCTTATATGAAAAGTACATTCGGTTTAGATATCTATTACGAGCACTATCCAAATGAAGGCAAGAAGACATTGATCTTAATTCACGGTCTCTTCTCTTCTACCTTCAGCTATCGAAAGCTCATCCCGCTTCTGAAACAGGACTTCAACTTAATAGCGATTGATCTGCCGCCATTTGGACAGTCCGAGAAGTCGAATACGTTTATTTACAGCTATCGCAACATGGGAAAAATTATTATAGAGCTAGCTGGTTATTTACAGATTCAGCATGCAATTCTAGTGGGCCATTCAATGGGCGGACAAATCGCCTTATACGCTGCTACTGAACGGCCGGACCTATTTGAAAAGGCGGTTTTATTGTGCAGTTCAGGCTATTTGAATAAGTCAAAAAGATCACTTGTTTACAGCACTTATATTCCTTATTTTTATCTGTATCTAAAAAGAAAACTTTTAAAGCAGGGCATTATGAAAAATTTAACGGCTGTTGTACATGATCATTCCATCATTGATCAAGAGATGGTCGACGGATATTTAAAGCCTTTTTCAGATGATCAAATCTTTCGGGGGATATTTCGTTTGATTCGGCACCGGGAAGGAGATTTAACCTCGGACGTTTTGAAGAAAATGGAAACACCCGTGCTGCTCATTTGGGGCGAGGAAGATCGAATCGTTCCCATTCAAATAGGCGAAAGACTGCACAAAGATCTGCCGAATTCGACCTTACATGCATTAAAAAAAACCGGGCACCTCATCCCTGAGGAAAATCCGGTCTTTGTGTCTGATCAAATCGGACATTTCAGCCTGTCTTAGCGTGAACAAGAGCTGCTGTCTCGTATGACAAAAAGCTGATTCGCTATATGCTGACAGCTCTCTATCGGAAGAAGCTGTTCAAATGAGTGATGGTAGATGGCTTGAATCTCTTTTGCTAAAGATAACGGGTCTTCTGCGTCATATAATGCACTGATGACGTCAGCAGGCTCCGTTTCATAAAAATCCTCTCCATAATGAAAAGGGTCCCATGCCTTAATGAATTGAATCATCTCTTCTACAGCTTGACTATCTTTCATCGGTATCACCGCTTATAATAAATTTTGTGATGTTTATTTTAGCACAACCAAGAATGGTTGAAAAACAGCTAGAGGTGGGTTTCATGAATTTCGACGAACAGATCATACGTAAAGGTTCAAAATCAGTGAAATGGGATCAGGCAGAGTCTTTGTTCCTGACAACAGATGCCCTTCCGATGTGGGTAGCCGATATGGATTTTAAAGCACCGCAGGTCGTCCTTGATGCATTGAAAGAGCGATTAGATCACGGTGTATTTGGCTATGCATTTCAGGATCAGGATACGCAGCAGGCAGTCGCTGGCTGGCTCAAAAGAAGACATGGATGGACAATCCAGACAGATGCCGTCACCTTCACACCAGGAATCGTAACGGCACTTAGTTTTGCTGTTCAAGCCTTTACAGCACCGCACGACGAAGTAGTTATACAGTCACCAGTGTATACACCTTTTTATCAAATGATTGAGCGAAATGGCCGTACAGTCTCAACCAATCCTTTAAAAATAGAAAACAACCGCTATATGATGGATTTTGATGATTTAGAGAAAAAACTGAGCAGACCACAAGCAAAGCTCATGTTCCTTTGCCATCCGCATAATCCGTCCGGAAGAGCATGGTCAAAAGAGGAATTAAAGCGAGTCGGAGACCTATGTGTAAAGCATGGAGTCACAGTCGTTTCAGATGAGATTCACTCGGATTTGATGCTTTACGGGAAGCAGCATGTGCCCTTCGCCAGCCTTTCTGACGACATTGCACATATCACGGTAACGTGTATTGCGCCGAGTAAAACCTTTAATCTAGCGGGGCTTCAGGCATCTGCTATTATCATTTCAGATAAAGAAAAAAGAACTCTTTTCAACAATGAAGTGCAAAGAAACGGACTGTCCAAACTGAATGCCTTTGCGATTCCAGCGATGGAAGCAGCATACCGCCACGGGGATGAGTGGCTTGATGCCCTTGTTCTTTATCTCGAAGGCAATATGAAGACGGCGATGGACTATATCGACGAAAATCTTCCAAATATGCGTTATATGAAACCAGATGCTTCTTATTTATTATGGCTGGACATTCGGGATTATCAATTCAGTCAAGCGGAATTGAAACGGAATCTGCTGAAAAAAGGGAAAGTGATCCTAGAGCTTGGCCACGTGTACGGACACGAAGGAGACGGCTTTATTCGAATGAATCTCGGCTGTCCTGCTGCAACAGTCAAAGAAGGACTGAAACGTCTCCACCAAGCGTTCACGCTATCAGCTGAATAAGACCTATACGATAGAAAGAACATCCTAACGGGTGTTCTTTTTAAAGAAAAAAACCCTCCTTTTATCATATCTACTTTGTACATGAAATGATATAATGAGAGGAATTACAATTATTTACGAGGAGAGCATTTAAATGGAAATGTTCAAGGATTTTCTGCTCCATGTATCTTTTATTCTATTTCCAATCTTTTTATATCATGCGCTATGGTTAAGCCGGACCCCTGCTCATTTCCCAAAAACGAATAAACTGCTCATCACAGTATTCGCATCCATCTCTTCAGCACTATGTATTATGTATCCAGTTGGTTCGATTTTAGATTTGCAGACTGGGCTTCAATCCATTCCCCTTGTACTTGCTATTTTATACGGAGGATATATGGCGGGGATCGTTGCCATCTTGATAAGCATCATTGTCAAATTCGTGATGTACGGCTCTTTCTTATGGATTGGACTTATCGTTGTCCCAATTTACTTTTTTATCCCATTCCTGTTCTACCGAAAATGGCATCAATATTCGAAGCCAAATAAGCTGTTTTACGGAGTGCTTATCGGTTTATCCAAAGGATTCTTTATTTACATTGGACTGCTTGTGGTCAGCTTAATGGCATACAGCCCAGCTTTTATTATGCAGCAAAAGCTCCTTGAGTTATTTTTCTCAACTCTTTACTACATATTCTTTCTTGTGCTCAGTATCTATTCCATTGAATTCGTTAAGGAAAATGCGGAAATGAGATCACAGCTTGTCCAGTCAGAAAAACTGACCATTGTAAGTGAACTTGCTGCAAGCGTTGCCCATGAAGTACGCAATCCGCTGACAGTTGTGAGAGGCTTTATTCAATTGCTCTTTTCGAGTGATCATACAAAAGAGCCACCTGCCAATAAAGATTATAAAAATCTTGTTCTGTCCGAGTTAGACCGGGCGCAGGACATTATCACGAGCTATCTTGACATTGCAAAACAAAACTATTATCAAATTGAATCTCTTAATCTCTCTAAATTACTTGAGGAATGTGCATCACTGATGACATCCTATGCGAATTTTAAATCGGTCACGATTCATCAATCCATTGAACCTGACTTATACATTCAAGGTGACGTAACGAAGATCAAGCAAGTCATGATTAATTTAATCAAAAATGCAATTGAAGCAGCTCCTGAACATGAAGGGAAAATTGAACTTTTTGCTTCAAAAGAAAATCATAAAATCTGCCTTTATTTCGTTGATAACGGTGTAGGTATGACAGAAAGTCAGATGAAAAAACTTGGCGAACCCTATTACACCTTGAAAAATAAAGGGACTGGACTTGGGCTGACAGTTACTTTTTCAATTATTGAAAATCACCATGGAACGATTCGTTTCAAAAGCTCGCTGCAGTCTGGAACAACCGTCACCGTGAAATTTCCTGAAGATACAAGAAGAAAATGATTAATCCATTTTTTTTGTTCTTTTTTCATCTATCCGCTCCTGCTTCTTAGACGCACGAACGATGAGACGAAAACAAATAAACGCAGCAATAAAGAAAATCACCGTGGTGATAGCCGCTGGGATGTACTCCCTTTTATCTTCAGGAAAATATAGTAGAAAAAGTACGATGAATGACATCTCGCCATTCCCCCTTTTGCTCGTTTACTTCACTATATTGGCTAAAAGAAATGAAATACCTTCCTATGAGAAGGAAATGGAGGAATTTCACATGACAGACATTCAAATTGGACAAGTTGTGAAAGGTTTTTATAAAACAGGTGTATACGTTGGGGAAGTGACAGCAGTGAAACCATCGACCTATCTCGTTCAAGTAAAAGCCGTTCTGACACATCCCACTCAAGGCGACCTGCATCATCCGAAAGAAGCAGACGTGCCTTTTTTCCAAGAGAGGCGGGCTTTGGCCTATAGAGAACAGACAAATATCCCTCATCATATGGTGAAGCCTTATGATGGCGATATCCCTGATTATGAAGAGTCACTGAAAGAAGCTGTAGATAAATTGAAACAAGCACTCCGTGCGGATGATTCCAAATGGGCTGAAAAATCAAGAGCGTGCCTATCTTCTCTTGAGAAAGATTATTTTCCAGAAGACGTCCGCTAATCAGCCGAATCAAAAAAATGTGAGAAATCGATCAGCTCACCAATTTTGGTTGTTTGCGGATTTTCCACATAGGCTCTGTCTTTTTCAAAAAGGGTTAACAGCTGATAAGTCGTCATGGCATCATCGAGTGCTTTATGATGCTTACCAGCTCCTTCACTGCCGTATTCCTTTGCTGCTTTTCGAAGCCCTGTCAGTGTGCGGTCACCAAAAAAGGTTTTATATTCAAAGGCCAGGTCCCTCAGCTTCCCCTTAAAAGGAAAGGCAATGTGATTGAGCATACAATTTTGCTTCAATACCTTCATGTCCATGTTGCCCCACGTAATAATTTCACAATTCTCTCCCCCATCAAGTGACACGAGCTTCTCGATAAATTCCTCAAATGAAATTCCGCTCTCTACATCCTCCTGCGTAATTCCGAGGAAAGATTTACAGCGCTTCGTCAGCTTCGGGAACTTTTTCGGTTTGACGTAGCTAGAGAATGTGTCTATGATCGTTTCATCTGCTGCTTTCACTACCCCAGCTTCAATAATTTCAGGAAAAAAATTTTGCGGATGATATTTTCCATCAGGCATCGTAAATTCAAAATCGACCACAAGCACCGTCTTCTGTTCCACCAGTTTCACCTCACTTTTTCGTCAGCTTTTCATTCTCATACCATTATATTAAGACGGACCTTGAAATCACTTCATTTTTGTGAAAATAATGCAGATTCACTATGCCCAACCTATTCATCTGATGAAAGATCGTTTATTTTCCTTTATAATTATTAAGGAACACGAAATAAATAAAGAAGGTGGTCTCTATCACAAACAGGAAGAAAAACTTGTACATCATGTGGTTTGTGAACTTTTTTGTATCTGCGAGCATTACAATGATCGTCCCTTTTTTATCACTTTACATAGAATCTCTTGATAGCAGCTATTCAAATGAATTTGTTCAAAGATGGAGCGGCTATGTCTTTGGGGTCACGTTTTTAACAGCCTTCCTGATTTCTCCGATTTGGGGGCGGATTGGCGACCGGCATGGCTATAAAAAGATTTTATTAATTAACGGAATTGGTATCGCCACAAGTATTCTATTAATGGGGCTTGTGCACACTGTGTATCAGCTATTCGCACTAAGGCTCTTCATGGGGCTTGTCACAGGCTTTATCTCGACTTCAATGGCACTGATTTCTGCACAGACCGAAAAGGCAACTGCCGGTAAAACCCTTGGAACGATGCAGATGAGTAATGTTGCCGGAGGATTGTTTGGTCCATTAATGGGTGGATTCATGGCAGACAGCGTCGGATTTATTTATACGTTTTTCCTGACAGCGGCTGTCATTTATGTGTCAGCTATTGTGATTATCTTCGGAGTGAAAGAACAGCCGATCCGGTCAAAAGAAGCAAAGCGTGTTTCTTACTCACGGAAGGATGTACTCTTTCACATTTTCAAACAGCCTTTGCTTGTCGTCACGATGCTTTTAACGTTTATTACACAAGTAGGGAACTTTAGCATTCAGCCGCTTTTGGCTTTATACATTCATGATTTACATGGTCCTGTCAATCTCGCTTTTTATGCGGGGCTTGCTTTTTCTGCAACTGGACTCGGCAATTTGCTGTTTACGCGAAAATGGGGAGATCTCGGAGATCGAATTGGTCATGACAAGGTGCTGCTTGCCCTTCTCATCCTCTCCTCTATTTTATTCATCCCGCAAGCGATGGCGGATTCGTACGTCATGTTAGTCATTTTCCGTTTCCTATACGGGATGGCACTTGGCGGAATTATTCCGTGTACGACGGCGTATATCCGGATTAAAGCACCTGCTTCTATGCAAGGAGAAGTGCTCGGATACAATGTCAGCTTCCGCTTTCTTGGGAATGTCGTCGGTCCGGTAATCGGCGGCATAGTGGCGAGTCATTACGGGATTCCAGCTGTCTTTTATGTCACTGCCGGCATTTTTCTGTTTGGCGCGTTATTTTTATGGGCGGTCCGCTCACATGCGAAAACAAAGGAAAGGAGTGTCTGATCATCTTCAGATACTCTTTTTTCTTGCGGAAAAGCCTGATTCACTAGACTTCACGCCCTTTCTTTTCTAAAAATAACCTTCTCGTATCCGCAAAAGAATGGTACGATATGGCTAGAAAATTGAAGAAAGTGAGTGACCTCATGTTTCGTGCAATCATTGGTTGGTTATTACTTGCTGCCCTCATCCCATTATTTGCTCTGACTTTTTATCTATCAAAGGAAGAAGCTGCAAGTGTAAAGCCTGTTAACGAAGTGCTTGATCAAAAAATCAAGCTGGAAAAGATAGATTTTTCCCAAAACAGTTATATGTATGACCGGGATGGTTCTCTTATCTCCGAAATCGTCTCAAACGATGAGAACCGAGTGTTCGTGAAATACGATAACATTCCTGAACCTGTGAAGGAGCTGTTCCTTCGTTCAGAGGACCGCAACTTTTATGACCATAAGGGAATTGACTTTATGGGGGTTGTTCGTGCCGTTGCTGCAAATGTCAAAAACCATGGCATCAGCCAAGGAGCGAGTACGATCACACAGCAGCTGTCCCGCAACTTATATTTAAGCCATGAACGTTCGTTCAGCCGAAAGTTTACGGAGCTGCTCTATTCCTATGAACTTGAGCGGAAATTCTCGAAGGATGAAATTCTCGAAAGCTATTTAAATACGATTTATTTCAGTAATGGTGTTTACGGTGTCGGTTCTGCGGCTAATTACTATTTTGATAAGCCGCTTAGTTCTTTAACTCTTGCACAAATGGCATTTATCTCTGCTATTCCAAACAACCCAACACTGTATGACCCATTAAAACAGTTCAAGCACACAAAGAAACGCCAAGAACGACTGCTTGGTATTTTGAAGAAAGATGGCGTCATCACCAAAAAACAATACAAAAAAGCCGTCAAAGAAAAAATCAGCCTTTCTTTAAGTGAAAAGAAAAACTTATACCCTGACTATGTGACATATGCCAATGAAGAGTTTACCGATCTTGTGTCTGATCAGGAGGGCTTTACAAAACGATTGAAGAAAGCCAAGACAGCTGAAGCGAAAAAGGCGATTCAAAAGGAATTATCTGAAAAGGTCAGTGCCCTGCTCCAGGATGGTGTGAAAATTTATACGGCGCTTGATCCTTCCTTACAGCAAAGAGCCGTCTATCAGCTCAATGCTCAATTGCCTTACCAAGGTGTGGAAGGCGGATCAGCCGTCATTAATCATGAAACGCATCAAATTGTTGCACTTGCTGGCGGGAAAAACTATAAGAAATTTGATTTCAACTACGCTTATCAAGCGCAAAGACAGCCTGGTTCTGCGATTAAGCCGCTTTTAGACTATGCGCCTTATATTGATCAAACCGGTGCAACGGCTTCAAGCACCATCAGTGCCGGCAAGTTTTGCAGCAGCGGATACTGTCCGCAGAACTATAATCATAAAACGTATGGAACAGTCACACTTGAAACAGCCTTTAAAAATTCTTACAATACCCCTGCGATCCGAATGCTGGATACAGTGGGTGTCAAAAAAGGCTTCAGCTATTTAGAGAAGTTCTCATTCGAACATATTGTAGCGGAAGATTACCGTCTTCCTTCTGCACTTGGCGGATTTACGAAAGGCTTCTCACCGCTAGAAATAACAGATGCATATACCGTCTTTGGCAACCAAGGAGCCTACACACAAAGTCATTCGATCACAAAAGTGACAGACTTAAACGGTAAGACCCTTTACAAGTGGAAAGAGTCGCCAAAGCAAGTATATTCTCAGCGTACAAATGAAACGATGCGTAAGCTGCTTACCTCTGTTGTGAAGAGTGGGACAGGGAAAAAAGCGAATTTCAACGCCCCTTACATCGGTGGTAAAACAGGGACATCCAATGACTACAAAGATATTTGGTTTGTGGGACTGACAGATCAGTACACAATGGGTGTCTGGGTTGGAAGAGATAGAGGAACGGTGGAATCGATTTATCAATCAAGCCCGCACTTACGTATTTGGAAAAATACGATGCAATACGCCAGATAAACAGGAGGTTTGATTGCGATGCATTCAACACATCCACCCCATTTAATTTTATTTGACGGTGTCTGCAACGTGTGCAGCGGCGCTGTTCAATTTGTGATTAAGCGCGATCCGAAAGAACGGATGATGTTCGCTTCCTTACAATCAGATACAGGGCAGCGTATTTTAAAGGAAAACGGTTTGCCTTTAGATGAGTTCAATTCATTCATTTATATTGAAAAAGGGACCCTTTATACGAAGTCGACAGGCATCTTAAAAGCCGCGCGGCATTTAAAAGGGATATACAGATGGAGCTTTTTACTCCTTGCCATACCTCGCCCAATCCGTGATTGGTTTTATCAGTTGATAGCAAAAAATCGCTACAAATGGTTTGGTCAAAAAACATCTTGTATGATGCCTACACCCGATATTCAAAAACGGTTTCTTTCATAAAAAAAGCATCCTCCATTATTGGAGGATGCTCAGATTGTTGAAAAAGAGCTAAAATGATCTTTATTTTAGCTCTTTTTCTTCTTTTCAGCGTGACCTGAAAACCTTTGCAGTCTAGGAAGGACGAGCACCGAAGCGGAGCGAATTTAACATTCGTGAGCATCGGCGCGCAGAACTGACAACGAATGCAAGGGTTTGTCTAAACGCTGAAAGCATCCTCCATCATTGGAGGATGCTTTCTTTGTCTGCTTATGAAGGCAGACTTGCCATCACACTGTTATAAAGCTTAATAAATAAGTACAAAATACCGATCAAAAACGTCGCCCAAAACAGCAGAATAAACATCATAAATCCAATCAAATTCAGCATAGAAAGCGATTGATAAATGCGAACCACAACCCAGATAAAATAGACAAGACTTGCTAATGCAAAAAGTCCGACTAGCAGAATGAGCTGCTGCGTCAACAGAAAAGCTAGCAAGCTGGCAAATAAATAAACAACGGATGCAATCCGAATTTTCTTTAAGTTCTCCCCTTCAGGGTCCTTAGCGAAAAAGAGTAACGCCAGCTCTAATACCGTATCTGCAATCAGTTTTAAGGCAGATAAGATCATAAAATAAACAAGTGCAAAAGCAGCAAAGAGAGCAAGACGAATGCCCTGTTCTGAGAAAAATTCAAGCATTCCTTTTAAAATGCCTGCTTGAGTCAAGAAATCAGTTGTGATACCTACTGTGAAAATCGAAAAAGCAGAGCTGAATAGTAAAATTGAAATCAGCGGAAAATATCCAGTCAAATATGTATTTTTCATAAATAGATCCTTTCTCATAAGCTCACATTTATTATGGCTCACTTAAAACGGATTGACAAGATGCTTTCAAAGTAAACCGACAGCAAAATCAAATTTATGATTTTGCACGTACATTCCTTCACAAACTTACATTTTCCCGTTAAAGTATTACTGTTACGAAAAAATCGTGCGTTAGGGGTATACTCGTGAAAAAAACTTTAAGACTGCAAACACGGCTGACGATCTTTGTGTGCATCGTTGTCCTGATCTCCCTTTGTATCACATTCTTTACAATATGGTCGGAAACAGCCAAGAACATCCATCAGCAGGAACGTGACATTGCTCTCTCTACTGCCAAAATGGTCGCAGAGGCACCGATTACAGCACAATCATTAGAAGATCATTCATATTCCGCATTACGAAAATATACAACAAGTGTTCAGCAAATCACCAAAACCGAATTCGTTGTCGTCATGGATATGAACGGTATCCGCAAAACACACCCGAATCCGCAGAAAATTGGAAAGCGGTTTGCCGGCGGTGATGAAAAAGCAGCATTACAGGGAAAAGAACATATTAGTACGGCTTCTGGAACACTCGGCAGATCCATGCGTGCTTTTGTTCCTGTTTATGATCAAAATGGTAAGCAGCTCGGGGCTGTGGCTGTAGGGATTACGTTAAAGGAAATTGACTTGATTATTCATCAAAGCTTACTTCCGCTCTACTTCGTCACATCACTCAGCCTTCTATCTGGCATCATCGGGGCACTCATTGTGGCAAGAAAAGTGAAGAAGATTATGTTTGGACTGGAGCCGGATGAGATCGCCACATTATTAAAAGAAAGAAGTGCCATGCTAGAATCAACAAAAGAAGGGATTCTGGCCGTCGATCAGCACGGTAAAATCAAGCTGGCCAATGCAGAGGCCAAACGGCTCTTTCATAATATGGGCATTATGGTTGATCCTAGAGAACAAGATGTTCAAACTCTCCTCCCTTCAAGCGGCTTAAAACAGGTCATTGAAACACGCAAGCCGCTGCTTGATCGTGACGTGAGAATGAATGGACTGGAGCTCGTCTTTAATGAAGTGCCAATTACGGTAAAAGGTGAAATTGTCGGAGCCATCGCCACCTTCCGTGACAAAACAGAAGTGAAACATCTGGCTGAGCAGCTTAGCGGGGTCAAAATGTATGCGAATGCGCTCCGTGCCCAGTCCCATGAATTTATGAACAAGCTTCATGTCATTTTAGGTTTGGTCCAGCTCAAAAACTACGATGATCTTGGCACCTACATCAAAGATATTGCAATTTATCAGCAAACGGAAACAAATGAAATCATTAACCATGTGAAAAACTCTGTTTTAGCAGGATTTTTACTAGGAAAACAAAGCTATATCAGGGAACAAGGCGCTGCCTTAGAGGTTATTTGCAGCACACAAGTGCCAAATACGGAGGACCCGGCAGTGACGCATGATCTCATTACCGTGATTGGCAACTTGTTAAATAACGCACTCGATGCTGTTTCACATACTGACACGAAAAACATCTCGATCTCCTTCAGATACGTCCATGAGCAGCTTCACATTGAAATCACGGACACAGGTGTTGGTCTCACGAAAGAAGAACAAGACATCATGTTTGATCAAGGCTTTTCAACTAAAGGAGAAGACCGAGGGTTCGGACTCTACTTCGTTGACCAAAGCATCAAGAAATTGAACGGACATATGATTGTCACGAGTGAAAAAGGAGAAGGAACGACCTTTAGTCTCCGCATTCCGTATAAACAAAAGGAGGATTCACATGATTAATGTGTTAATAGTAGAAGATGATCCAATGGTTGGGGAGCTGAACAAACGCTACCTGACCCAAATCGACGGCTTTGAGTTAAAGGGGATTGCCACCTCGTTTCAGCAGGCACTTGAAGTGTTAAAAACAGAAGTCATTCACCTCGTACTGCTCGATATTTATATGCCTGGACAAAATGGACTGGCATTACTAACAGAAATTCGCCAGCAAAATCATGCCGTTGATGTCATTGTCATTTCGGCTGCAAATGAAGTCGATGTTGTACAGCAAACGATGCGAAACGGGGCAGTTGATTATTTAATTAAGCCGTTTGAGTTCGAACGATTCCAATCAGCACTGGCAGAGTATAAACGGAAACACGCCCTGTATCAATCCATGAACAGCATTTCGCAAAATGATTTAGATGCGAAGCTTTTTCATAAAAAAGCAGAGGCGGAAAAAGTCCTCCTGCCAAAAGGACTGACCAAAAGCACACTTAAACTCATCTGGACAAGCATTCAATCATTTGGCCAGCAGGCTTTCACAACCGAAGACCTAGCCAATCATACAGAAATCTCTCAAGTCTCCATTAGAAAATACTTGAAATTCCTTGAGGATATCGAAGTGGTGGATGTTGAAATGGCATATGGGACAATAGGACGTCCTGTTTTCCAATATAAACTGAACACGAGCAATATGAATTTGATTCAGCAATATCTTTAAAATACTACATCTGACCTTTCACAAAGGCCAGATGTTTTTTTATGGCATACGATGTAACAAACCCCTTGATATCAGTGGTTCTGCTGTAGCGGAGCACATCACAAAAGCGGCATTATATCATATTTCAGCAGATAAAAAGACATCAAATAAAGCCATTTAACATTTTTTTAAAAATAAAACAAATTTCTATTTATTTATTCGATCGGAAATGATAAATTATGATTGATTAGTTCAACGAGATATAAGTCTGATGTCTTACATCTTCTCTCCTGCCCTCCATAAGTATCATGAGAAAGCAGGATAAAATACCCTCTTCAGAAGGGTGAGAAGAGATAGATCGGTCTTTTTTCGCGAGACTTTTCTGAAACTTTTAAATTTTATAGGGGGTTATGTTTTGAAGAAGCGCAAAATTGGACTAGCATTGTCCTTAGTCGTAGCAGCAGGAACCATCCTTGGAGCATGCGGCAACTCTGGCTCAAACAGCGGTGAAAGCAAAAAAGATAAAGATCAATTCACTGTTGCAATGGTAACTGATGTCGGTGGTGTCGATGACAAATCGTTTAACCAATCAGCTTGGGAAGGTTTACAAGCATTTGGGAAAGACAACAATCTAAAAAAAGGTAAAAACGGCTTTGATTACTTACAATCTAAATCAGATGCTGACTATACAACAAACTTAAACACACTTGCTCGTGAGAAATTCGACCTGATTTACGGAATTGGTTTCTTAATGGAAGATGCAATTTCTGAAATTGCGGATCAACGTAAGAAAAACCACTTTGCGATCGTTGATGCAGTCGTGAAAAAAGACAACGTAGCCAGCATTGTATTTAACGAAAACGAAGGATCATTCCTTGTGGGTGTTGCGGCTGCTCTTTCTACAAAATCAAACAAAATTGGATTCGTCGGCGGCGTTGATTCTGAATTAGTCAGAAAATTCGAAGTTGGCTTCCGCGCAGGTGTTGAAGCAGCTAACCCGAAAGCAAAAGTTGAAGTGAAATATGCCGGTGCATTCGATAAGGCTGACATCGGGAAAGCAACAGCTGAAAGCATGTACAAATCTGGCGTCGACATCATCTATCATGCTGCTGGCGGCACTGGAACTGGTGTGTTCACAGAAGCGAAAAACCTGAAAAAAGCGGATCCTAACCGTAAAGTTTGGGTTATCGGTGTAGATAAAGACCAGTATGACGAAGGAAAAGTACCTGGAACAAAACAAAGTGTCACCCTTACTTCTATGGTTAAGAAAGTAGACACAGCGGTACAAGACTTAACAACGAAAGCAAAAGAAGGTAAGTTCCCTGGCGGCGAAGTGATCACATACGGTCTGAAAGAAGGCGCTCTTGACATCTCTCCATCTAAGGAAAACCTTGATAAAGATGTATTAAAGAAAGTTGAAGAATGGAAACAAAAAATCATCAAGGGTGAAGTGAAAATCCCTGCAACACGTGATGAACTAAAAGATTTTAAAGCTTAATTTGAGCAGCGGGATAAGCGCGCCTTATCCCCTGCCTCTCCTTTACCTCCTCTTTATTCGTAAAAGGTGGTAAAAGAAAAGCTGCAGCCTCGTTTTGCAGCTTTTCTTTTGCTAGTTTTTATCTTCATCAGCACCCTAAAAAAGGAGCGGTTAAACCTGTGGATTATGTCATTGAAATGTTGAATATACGCAAAGAATTCCCTGGCATTGTAGCAAACGACAACATTACGCTGCAGCTAAAAAAGGGCGAAATTCATGCGCTGCTTGGTGAAAACGGCGCTGGAAAATCAACGCTCATGAACGTGCTTTTCGGACTGTACCAGCCTGAAAAAGGTGAAATCAAGGTACACGGAAAACCTGTGACCATCTCTAGTCCAAATGATGCTAGTGATTTAGGCATCGGAATGGTGCATCAGCACTTTATGCTTGTCGATACCTTCACTGTCGCTGAAAACATCATTTTAGGTAAAGAGCCCAAGAAGTTTGGAAAGATTGACAAAGAACAAGCCATACAGCAAGTACAAGAGCTTTCTGACCGCTATGGTTTGAAAATAGATCCTGCCGCAAAAGTATCTGACATCTCTGTCGGCATGCAGCAGCGTGCAGAAATCTTAAAAACACTTTACCGCGGCGCTGACATTTTGATCTTCGACGAACCAACGGCCGTTTTAACACCTCAAGAAATCAAAGAACTCATACAAATTATGAAAAACTTAATCAATGAAGGCAAATCCATTATTTTAATCACCCATAAGCTGAAAGAAATTATGGATGCCTGTCATCGCGTGACCATTATCCGAAAAGGCCAAGGCATTCGTACACTTGATGTGGAAAGCACAAATAAAGACGAACTTGCAAGCCTCATGGTTGGCCGTGAAGTATCATTTAAAACAGACAAAAAAGCTGCTTCTCCTGCTGAGGAGGTTCTTCAAATTCAAGACCTCACAGTAAAAGACGCCAGAGGAATTGAAGCGGTCAAACAGTTGAACCTCTCAGTGAAGGCTGGCGAAATTGTCGGAATTGCTGGGGTAGATGGCAATGGCCAGTCTGAATTAATTGAAGCCATTACCGGTCTAAAAAAATCAGAATCTGGCACAATCATGCTAAATGGGAAAGCCATTCAAAATCTCCCGCCTCGTAAAGTGACCGAATCTGGGATTGGACATATTCCTCAGGATCGTCATAAACATGGACTTGTACTCGATTTTTCAATTGGAGAAAACATTTCTTTACAAACTTATTATCAGCGTCCTTATTCAAAATTCGGCTTATTGAATATGAAAAATATTTATCAAAAAGCAAAACGAATCATTGCGGAATATGACGTCAGAACACCGAGTGAATATACAGAAGCGCGCGCTCTGTCAGGCGGTAACCAGCAAAAAGCCATTATCGGCCGTGAAGTTGACCGCAATCCTGATTTATTAATTGCCGCTCAGCCGACACGAGGACTTGATGTTGGTGCGATTGAATTTGTTCATAAACGTCTCATCGAGCAAAGAGACGCAGGCAAAGCTGTTTTGCTCATCTCCTTTGAGCTTGATGAAATTATCAATGTCAGTGATAAGATCGCTGTTATTTTCGAAGGCAGCATTGTCGCCATTGTTGATCCAAAAGAAACAACAGAGCAAGAGCTTGGTCTATTAATGGCTGGAAGTACGCAACAGGAAGTGGGGAAAGAAGCAAATGTCTAATCGCTTAACAAATCTGCTGATTCCGCTTATAGCCATTGTACTTGGTCTTTTGGTTGGGGCCATTATTATGCTGGCAAGCGGTTATAGTGTCATCGAAGGCTATAGCGCCCTTTGGAATGGCGTTTTCGGTGAAACTTATTATATGGGAGAAACCATCAGGCAAGTGACACCTTATATATTATCAGGTCTTGCTGTTGCCTTTGCATTTCGGACAGGCCTGTTTAATATCGGTGTAGAAGGTCAAATGCTTGTTGGCTGGGTAGCTGCTGTATGGATTGGAACAACTGTCCATGCACCTATGTATATTCATCTGCCGCTTGCACTCATCACCGCAGCTGCTGCAGGTGCTTTATGGGGCTTTATTCCTGGTTTTTTAAAAGCTCGTTTTTATGTGCATGAGGTCATCGTTACTATCATGATGAACTACATTGCCCTTCATGTCACAAACTATTTAATCTCAAATGTCTTAACAGATAATAAAGATAAAACAGATAAAATCGATGCCACTGCCTCGCTCCGCTCTGGATTTTTTGAGCAGATCACTGATTTTTCCCGAATGCATAACGGTATTTTTGTTGCCATTATTGCTGCCGTCGTGATGTGGATCATTATTCAAAAAACGTCTAAAGGGTTTGAATTACGAGCAGTTGGAATGAACCAGCAGGCATCACATTATGCTGGTATGAACGTTCGCCGCAATATCATTTATGCGATGCTTATTTCAGGTGCTTTTGCAGGTCTTGCAGGCGCTATGGAAGGTCTTGGTACATTTGAATATGCCTCTATTAAAGGCTCGTTTACAGGCGTAGGTTTTGATGGAATTGCCGTCGCTTTATTAGGTGGAAATACGGCTGTTGGTGTTGTCCTTGCTGCATTATTGCTTGGTGGATTGAAGGTCGGTGCATTAAATATGCCGCTTGAATCAGGCGTACCGACTGAGGTTGTTGATATTGTCATTGCGATCATCATTCTTTTCGTCGCCTCAAGCTATATTATCCGTCTTGTGATTCAACAAATGAAGAAAAAGGGGGGAAAATAAGTGGGATTTCTGCAAATACTTGAAATCATCGTCCCAGCTACACTTGTTTATGCTGCACCACTTATTTTAACCGCTCTTGGAGGCGTCTTTTCAGAAAGATCAGGTGTTGTCAATATCGGTCTTGAAGGGTTGATGGTCGTCGGAGCATTTTCCAGTATTATCTTTAACTTATTTTTTGCTGATACGTTTGGAGCCTTGACCCCGTGGCTTGGGCTTCTCGTCGGAATGGCCGTTGGCGGATTGTTCTCACTGATTCATGCAGTGGCGACCATTACCTTTCGAGCTGATCAAACGGTCAGTGGTGTGGCGATTAACATGCTGGCACTTGGCGCAACATTGTTTGTCGTCAAACTGATTTATGGGAAAGCACAAACTGATAAAATTACAGAGCCTTTCTATAAAGGAGATATTCCCCTTTTAAGTGACATTCCGATCATTGGTGATATTTTCTTTAAAGATGTTTATTATACGTCTATACTCGCCTTAGCTCTTGCGGTTGTTGCTTGGTTTGTTTTATTTAAAATGCCGTTTGGTCTTCGTCTTCGTGCAGTCGGAGAGCATCCAATGGCAGCTGATACAATGGGTATCAAAGTGTACCGGATGCGTTACATCGCTGTTTTCATTAGTGGACTGTTTGGCGGTCTTGGCGGAGCTGTTTATGCCTCAACGATCGCGCTTGATTTCTCACATGCCACCATTACTGGACAAGGCTTCATCGCACTAGCTGCGCTTGTATTCGGTAAATGGCATCCATTTGGCGCAATGGGCGCTGCTTTATTCTTTGGATTTGCTCAAAGTTTAAGCATCATTGGCTCTCTCCTGCCGCTGTTCCAAGATATACCGAATGTGTATATGCTCATAGCACCATATGTGCTCACCATTTTAGCACTTACTGGCTTCATCGGACGTGCCGATGCACCGAAAGCACTTGGTACGCCTTATCTAAAAGGAAAACGATAAATACGATGTATGATCAATCCCCTGAAGGACAAACTACCTTCAGGGGATTTTTGTATGATAAAAAACTCAAAAACTCCTGTTTATTTTACTTTTATTACACTTATTTTAGTTTAATAAATAGATGAGTGTCACAGAATCTTCTACAATTGAGACAAATAGCATTTGGGGGTGTTTATGTGGCTAATGCACAACAATTGAAATCGATTACAGACGATTCTGACAATAATAAAAGCGTTTTCCGTAAGATCATGTCTTGGAAAATTGGTGTTATTGATCTACCTGTGTATTTAGTACTTGCAGCGATTATTTTAACTGCCGCTTATTTTAATAAAATTCCAGCAAATATGCTTGGTGGTTTCGCTGTTATTATGATTTTGGGGATTTTCCTTGGAGATGTAGGACAACGTATTCCAATCTTAAAAGATATTGGTGGACCGGCGATTCTTTCTTTATTCGTACCATCGTTCCTGGTCTTTTTTAATGTTCTGAATCCGAACTCATTGGAAGCGGTTACGTCTCTGATGAAAACGTCGAACTTCCTTTACTTCTATATCTCTGCTCTTGTAGTAGGTAGTATTCTTGGGATGCAGCGAACTGTTTTAGTACAAGGCCTTATTCGTATGTTTGTTCCTCTCGTTGCAGGTACAATTGCAGCTGTGAGTGCTGGTATCCTTGTTGGCCTTTTAGTTGGTTACACACCGCATCATTCATTCTTCTTTATTATTGTACCGATTATTGCCGGTGGTGTTGGAGAAGGGATTTTGCCATTATCTATCGCTTATTCACAAATTCTTGATGTATCAGCAGAGTCATTAATTTCTCAATTAATTCCTGCGGCTGTCATTGGGAACGTCATTGCCATTATCTGTGCTGGCGCATTGAAGAAGCTTGGTGAAAAACGTCCTGAACTAAACGGAAATGGCCGTCTTGTGAAATCTAAAGAAGCAAACGAAATTTTCGAGCAGCCAGATTTGGATGCAAAAGTTGATTTCGGGTTAATGGGTGCTGGTGTACTTGTTGCTTGTACAACCTTCATCTTTGGTGGTTTGTTAGAAAGCTTTGTTCATATTCCAGGTCCAATCTTAATGATTGTTC
Organism: Bacillus sp. FSL M7-0791; assembly: GCF_038627085.1. Lineage (NCBI taxonomy): Bacteria > Bacillati > Bacillota > Bacilli > Caryophanales > Bacillaceae > Bacillus > Bacillus sp. FSL M7-0791. Next base: position 2,803,072 of record NZ_CP152022.1, read on the forward strand.
TTGCCGCTTTAATCAAATACTTAAACGTGATGCCTCAACATCTTCAAAACGGCTCACAACAGTTCTACAAGTTTGTATCAAAAAGCTTTACATGGCCGCTGATGGTTGGTCTTGGTATTCTATACATTCCACTTGATGATGTAGCAACTGTCATCTCCATTCCATTCGTATGCGTATGTATCGCTGTTGTACTCGCAATGGTTGGTTCTGGTTACTTCGTTGGAAAACTAATGAACATGTATCCAGTAGAATCTGCTATTGTCACTGGCTGTCACAGCGGACTTGGCGGTACTGGCGACGTTGCGATTCTTTCAGCTTCTGGAAGAATGGGTCTTATGCCTTTCGCACAAGTATCTACACGACTTGGCGGAGCAGCAACTGTTATCTGTGCAACGATCTTACTCAGAGTGTTTAGTTAAACTACCACACATAAAAAGCATGGGCTCTCACATGGGCCCATGCTTTTTTTATATTTCTTTTCTCCTATAGGATCTTATTCATCAGCTAATACAATTCGTAAATATTCCCTGGGCTGAAAAGGATACAGCTTGGTTTCTTGATAGCTCATGTGAAGAAGATGCTCAGAAAACAGCGGCCATTCACTCCCGGCCTGCCACCTTTTTTGATCATTTCGGTCAATCAAGAATGCTCCTCCTAAAATCGTGCAGAATAGGCTTAAGCTGATGACGATCTTTCGTTTCATTTGATCAGCTCCTTTAAGAAAAGCATGTACGAAAAACAAAACAATATACAATGAGTATCATTTTTGATAAAATTGTTTTTGTGGTCAAAAGAACCTAAAACAAATACAGTTTGCTTGAAATCGTTTCAAACCAATGCACTATGGCTGTATTTACGCTATAATTTTAATTACCAGTTCTTTAGAACGTGAATTTATATTGATCAAAGGAGGTTCATTTTCTTGCAGCTTATTCACTTCGCCATCCTATCACCTTTTTTACTCGCTTTTGTTGTACCTTTCCTTTACAAATATGTGAAGCGTATACATACAGGATGGTTTGTTCTCATCTTGCCGATTCTTTTATTTACCTATTTCATCCAAATGTTACACATCACTTCGAATGGACGAACGCTTTTCTCACAGGCTGAATGGATTCCATCTTTAGGGATGAATTTCACTGTGTATGTCGATGGTCTCAGCCTGTTATTTGCTTTATTAATTACAGGTATCGGCTCACTAGTGGTGCTGTACAGTATTTTCTACTTATCAAAGGAAAAAGAACAGCTTGGCTCTTTCTACACGTATTTGCTCATGTTTATGACCGCGATGCTGGGTGTCGTTCTTTCTGACAACATGGTGGTTTTATACTTGTTTTGGGAGTTAACGAGTATCTCTTCCTTCCTCTTAATTGGGTATTGGTATAAGCGGGAGCGCTCTAGATATGGAGCAACGAAATCACTGCTTATTACTGTTTTTGGCGGATTAGCTATGCTTGGTGGCTTCATCCTCATTTACCTGATTACTGATTCATTCAGTATTCGTGAAGCAGTCAATCAACTTCAGCTCATTATGGCATCACCTTACTTTATCCCTGCCATGATCCTAATCTTACTAGGTGCCTTTACAAAATCAGCGCAGTTCCCATTCTATATCTGGCTGCCTGATGCAATGGAAGCACCGACCCCTGTGAGCAGTTATCTGCATTCTGCTACGATGGTGAAAGCCGGTATTTATCTTGTTGCCCGCTTCAGTCCAATCTTTGCTATATCAGAGGTATGGTTCTGGACCATTTCCATCGTGGGACTTGTCACATTATTCTGGGGATCATTCCACGCCGTCCGGCAAAACGATTTGAAAGCCATTCTGGCCTATTCGACAGTGAGCCAGCTCGGCATGATTATGCTCATGCTTGGCGTCGGCGCAGCTGCGATTCATGAAAACAATCCTGCCTTTTTTGGCGCAGCCGTTCTTGCAGCTATTTTTCACCTCATTAACCATGCTACGTTTAAAGGCAGTCTCTTTATGGCAGCTGGTATTATCGATCATGAAACAGGAACTCGTGACATTCGCAAATTAGGCGGATTAATGACGATCATGCCGATTACCTTCACAATTACGTTAATCGGTACATTTTCAATGGCCGGATTACCGCCATTTAACGGTTTCTTAAGTAAAGAGCTATTTTTCACAAGTATGATACGGATTTCTGATATCAGCTTTACGGACGTTTCAACATGGGGTGCCATCTTCCCAGCACTCGCTTGGCTCGCTAGTGTCTTTACGTTCATTTATAGTATGATGCTCCTCTTTAAAACGTTTAGAGGCCGTCTGAATATAGACCAATTGGAGAAAAAACCGCATGAAGCACCGATCGGCATGCTCATTCCGCCCATCATTCTAGCTGCACTTGTGGTCACCTTCTTCTTTTTCCCTAATATTCTTGCCTATTCTGTCATTGAACCTGCAATTGCGGCGATCATTCCTGAAGCGATTGAAACAGGAAGCCGTTTTTCTGTGAAAATTGAAGCATGGCATGGCTTCCAGCCAGAACTCTATATGACAATAGGTGTTGTTGTACTCGGCACAATCGGCTACTTGACGCTTGCAAAATGGCGTCCAATGTACAACATCTTTAAGGAAAAGTGGTCATTTAACGCTTTATACGACCGCTCTCTTATCGGTTTAGAAAAAGGTTCATACCGCCTGACAAACAGTTATATGACTGGTTTTCTTCGTGACTATCTTGTCTATGTGTTTGGGTTCATGATTATCGTTATTGGCGGCGTGATGTTTTATCAGCAGGCCTTTTCATTTCAAACTGATCAGGCTGCCTCAATTGGCACGTATGAGGTGATTCTTTCACTTGTGATGGTGGCGGCGACGATTGCCACAGTATTCGCAAGTTCACGATTAACAGCTATTATTGCACTAGGTGTCATGGGCTACACGCTGTCATTATTCTTCGTGATTTTCAGAGCACCTGACCTTGCGCTGACGCAGCTGATTATTGAAACGATTTCTGTCGCACTGTTTTTGCTTTGCTTCTATCATTTGCCGAAGCTGAGCTTAAAGCAAAAAACAAGAAGATTCAAAATGACCAATTTCATCATTTCATTAGGCGTTGGGGTTGTTGTCACTTGTCTAGCTTTCGCTTCCACAAGTCAGCAGTCACTTGACACCATCTCAACTTACTTTATTGAAAACAGCTACAAACTTGCTGGCGGTGACAATATTGTCAATGTCATTCTAGTAGATTTCAGGGGCTTTGATACCCTTTTTGAAATTACCGTGCTCGCCATTGCGGCACTTGGTATTTATGGGTTATTAAAAACGCAGGCAAAACGGAAGAGAGGTGTGCGGCGATGAGAAAGATTGATACGAATGATATGCTTTTGCAAGTCACAACAAAAATCACAGCATTCATCATCTTGCTTTTCTCCCTTCACCTATTTCTTGCGGGACATAACAATCCTGGCGGCGGATTCATTGGCGGCCTGATGAGTGCTGCGGCTGTCGTTCTTCTGCTTTTAGCCTATGATCTGAAGACAGTAAGACGCATTTTGCCATTTGACTTTATTTATGTAACTGGAGCCGGTTTGCTCGTTGCGATCCTGACAGGTATGGGATCCTTTCTATTCGGTGCACCTTTTCTATCCCATGCATTTGATTATTTCCAATTACCGTTTTTAGGGAAAACAGAACTGGCGACAGCTGTCCTGTTTGATATCGGTGTGTATTTGGTTGTTGTCGGTGTCACCATGACCATTATTCAAATGATTGGAGAGAAGGAATAATGGAATTTCTAATGTCTATTATCGTCGGAATTATTTTTATGGCGGCGACCTATTTGATGCTGTCAAAGAGCCTTCTGCGGGTCATCGTCGGTACTGCTGTTTTGAGTCACGGCGTCCACTTGCTTCTTTTAACAATGGGCGGTTTAAAAAAAGGAGCGCCTCCCGTTCTAAAAGAGGGGCTCACATCCTATGTGGATCCATTGCCACAAGCATTAATTTTAACAGCCATTGTCATTGCTTTTGGTGTGACATCCTTATTACTTGTCATGGCCTTCCGTGCCTTCCAAGAGCTGCGAACAGATGACATGGATCAAATGAGAGGAAATGATCAGCATGAATAATCTCGTGATCCTGCCTATATTAATTCCATTACTAGCTGCTACACTATTGATCTTTATGAATAAAAACATCATGCTGTCAAGAGTCTTTAGTGTCTTGGCATCTCTTTCAGCCATTATATGTAATGCATATTTGGTTCAAACGATTTTCACAAATGGGATACAAACCCTTTATTTGGGCGGCTGGAAAGCGCCATTTGGGATTGCCCTTGTGGCCGATCAATTTGCTGCACTCCTTGTGCTGACCGCTTCCGTTGTCGGGCTTGTGACAGTCCTCTTCTCCTTTCAAACGATTGGGAAAGAAAGAGAGCGGCTCTTCTATTATTCTGGCGTACAGTTTTTGTTAGCTGGCGTGAGCGGAGCCTTTTTAACGGGAGATATTTTCAACCTGTTTGTATTCTTTGAATTACTGCTGATGGCATCTTATATGCTTATTGTATTAGGCGGATCAAAGCCTCAGCTTCGTGAATCACTCAAATATATTGTGTTTAATATCATTTCGTCGGCATTATTTATTGTCGGAGTCGCCTGTTTATATGCAGTGACGGGTACGCTCAATATGGCTGATTTAAGTGTGAAAATAGCTGAATCAGGGCAAACAGGATTAATCACTGTTATTTCCATCCTGTTCCTCATTGTATTCGGCTTAAAAGCTGGGATCTTCCCGCTTTATTTCTGGCTGCCAGGATCGTATCATGCGCCGCCAGCAGCGATTTCAGCTCTATTTGGGGCTTTGCTGACAAAGGTTGGCTTATATGCGATTGCAAGAGTCTTTACATTAATTTTTATACACGATACAGGCTTCACCCATACACTCATGGCGTGGCTTGCCGCACTGACGGTGATATTCGGTGTGATAGGCTCGATCGCCTATTCTGATGTGCAGAAGATCGTGATTTATAACATTGTCACAGCTGTTGGGGTCATTTTGTTTGGATTTGCAGCCAACACACCTGCATCACTCCAAGGGGCCATTTATTATCTCATTCACGACATGGTGATCAAAGGGGCTTTATTTATGCTGGCAGGTGCCCTCTTTGTGTATGCTGGTACAAATCAACTGAAAAAAATGGGCGGACTGATTCAATCCCAGCCTCTATTAGGATGGATGTTTTTCATATCGGCTTTATCGCTTGCAGGAATTCCGCCGCTAAGTGGCTTTGTTGGAAAACTAAAAATTGTGGAAGGTGGATTTTCTGCTGGACACATGACGTTTTCTATCCTGGTCTTACTGTCCAGTCTTCTTGTCCTCTACTCTATTATGAAGATTTTCATGTCCGCATTTTGGGGCGAGGAACAGGATATGCGAAGAAGAAAGCCGTCAATTAAAGGAATGGTGTACCCTGGCGTACTGCTTGTCGTTTTATCGCTTGCCATTGGGTTAGGGACAGAGTTCATTGCCCCTTATATCAATCAAGCAGCGGAAATGCTCTCTACACCAGAAAAATATATTCAAGCTGTGCTGAAGGAGTAGATGAACATGGCCTTTCAAATATTACTAAACGCACTCCTCGCCTTTACATGGATGTTTATGAATGATACATACAGAGCCGCAGACTTTGTATCAGGTTTTGCATTAGGGATGATCGCCATTTTCATGCTGCGTCGATTTTTCCCGCAGCGTTTTTACGGCTATGCCCTTTATGCGATTTTCAAGCTGATCATCATTTTTATTCGCGAGCTGCTTCTTGCCAATTTAAGTGTATTAAAGACCGTATTATCTCCAAAGCTCACGATTAAACCCGGAATTTTCGCCTTTCGTACGGATTTGAAAACAGATTGGGAAATCACCATACTGGCTAATATGATTACATTGACACCAGGAACACTAGTGATTGATATTTCCGACGATCGTTCCATTTTATACATTCATGCGATGGATATTGAGGATGCTGAAAAAGCCATTCACGATATCCGGGTTTCATTTGAGAAAGCGATTCAGGAGGTGAGCGGTAAGTAATGGAACTCATTTTGCAAATTTCACTTGGCATTCTTGCGCTGTCTACCTTGCTTTTTGTGATACGAGTGATCAAAGGTCCCTCTATTCCTGATCGTGTGAGTGCGCTTGATGCGATAGGAATCAATTTAATTGGGATGACAGCCATCGTTTCAATTTTACTGAAAACCACTGCATTCTTTGAGATTATTTTACTGCTCGGTATCCTTGCCTTTATCGGTACTGTCGCTTTTTCCAAATTTCTTGAGAAAGGGGAAGTGATTGAAAATGATCGTCATCGCTAAAGCCATCGTCATTTTCTTTATCCTGCTAGGCGCTATCCTCTGTTTGATTTCAGCTATTGGTGTCCTTCGACTGCCGGATGTTTACACACGTATGCATGCTGCATCAAAAGCATCGACACTTGGCGTTGTTCTGATTTTAGTAGGTGTGTTTTTTCATGAATGGTTTCTTGCAGGCGTTATTTCTGCAAAAATCCTTCTCGGCATCGTATTCATCTTCCTGACAGCACCAGTCGGCGCACACTTAATCGGAAGAGCCGCCTACAATACTGGTGTTAAGCTCGACAAACGCAGTGTACAAGATGATTATGGCGGTTTCCGTAACTTTGTAATTAAACGAAAAGAAGATTCTTATTTATAAAAAGCGAAAAAAGAATGGCCTGATATGTTGGGCCATTCTTTTTTTATCGCTCAACGTGCATATAAAAAAAGCTTCCGCTGCACCGGGAGCTTTTTTATATGCGATCAATGACAGCAAGTGTGCATCTGGACGTACAGATGTGCCGGTCTCGATCATCTTTTATATCGATTTGAAATACCATTGTACGCCGTCCTATATGCACAGGAACAGCTGTCGCTGTCACAACTCCATCGCGTACAGATTTTAAATGATTGGCATTGATTTCAATACCTGAGCAAACTTGCTGTGTTAAGTCTAAATGAGCCGCAGCCCCCATGCTCGCCACTGTTTCTGCTAGAGCAGCAGATGCTCCTCCATGCAGTAGTCCAAATGGCTGTTTTGTTCTGTGATCGACTGGCATTGTTGCAACGCATCGTGATTCATTGCACTCTACAATCTCAATGCCTAGTGCCTCAAGCAGTGTATTTGATCCGCTCACATTCATTAAGGCCCTCTCCCTTCACACGTTTACAGCACACTTTCAGACTTGGCAATTAACACCGCTTCTGTACGAGATCCAACATTCAGCTTATTAAAGATGGATGTCAAACTGTACTCAATTGACCGTTTGCTCAAATGAAGCACATCGGCAATCTCCTGGTTCGTGTATCCTTTTTCCACTTCTCTAAGGATCAAACACTCCCGTTCCGTTAAGAGATCGTGGTCAGTCTGCTGCGCTTGTTCTGGCTTTTCTTGCTGCTGTGAAATCAATTTCTTTAAATAGGACAGCTGAATGACAACTTCTCCTTGCAATGTCCGGTGTATGTATTCAATAATTTTGTCTTTCGTCTCTGTTTTACTAATTGCACCGTGTAATCCAGCCCGAATAGCCTCTTCAAAATAATCATCTACTTCATACCCTGTATAAATGATAATTTTCACTTGATGGTTGGTTTCTAAAATTTGTTTCGCTATGTCCATTCCATTGATATCCCCGAGATTTAAATCCATTAAAATCACATCATAGATGGAAAAGTCATGCGTCTTTAAAAAGGCGGCTTCTGCATCAGGACTTAAACAATCGACTGATAGCTGCTGGTCTGATTCTAATATGCTTTTTGTCCCTTCCATGACAGCCGGATGATCATCAATGACCAATATCTTCTTCATGTCTTCCTCCCTTTAAATCACTCACTTCCATTTTATATAAAAGACTTGGCTGATGCCAAGTCTTAATCCTTAATAAATGGTTACAATTCCATTTCAATTTTCACCTTAAGCCCTTTCCCCGGGGCTGTGTGAATTTGAAGCTTTCCATTTAATGCTTTGACTCGTTCTCTAATTCCCGAAAGCCCCATGCTCATTGTGTGCTGATCAAGATGACTTGCATCAAAACCGACTCCATCATCCTCATAGTGAAGAACAACCTGATCTTTAATACAAATCAGCATCACTAACACTTGAGTGGCTTTAGAGTGCTTCAGGGCGTTGGATAACAACTCCTGAACAATTCGGTAAATATTCAGCTGTGAATCAATATCAATGTCCAATTCTTTATCAAAGCGTGTCGTATTCAGCCTAATATGAAACGGTGCTTCCTCCTGAATTTGAGAAGTCAGCTTCGATATCGCCTTTACTAAACCTAAATCATACAGCAGCTGAGGCCGAAGCTCATGACACGTTTCTCTCGTCGTTTGAATCACTTTGGACATTTGATCATTCCATGAGATAAGCGAATTTTCAATAGATGTCGGGCATTGGTTATTTTGGAAATTCGTTAAAAACATTTCCGACTGCCTTTTTAGTGATATCAAGTCCTGCAGCACGGAATCATGAAGATCTCTCGCTAAATCTGAACGCTGCTTTTCTTCCATAGCAAACATGATTTTCTTCAGCCAGGCAGGATTGGCCTCGCGCTGTTTCAAATCGTCAAGATGCTCCATCAACTCTTCGATCTTGACGACATTTTCTAAACTGACACTGGTGTAAAATGCCAATGTTTTCAACCAAGAAATCTCATCACGTGTCAATTTCGGTGTCTGTATATTGGATAAGCAACAAATCATAAACGAGTGACCGCCCCGCTCGCCAATTTTCATCATAAACCCTTTATCAAGCTCGATGATTTTACCAACTTCACCTAAAATATCTTGAAATTGATCCACGTATTCTTTCCATAGCTTACTATCATTTGTTGACTCATCAATTTCAATAATTTGTCCGTCAGCCTTCACCTCAAGCACAAAGGCTTTATTCACAACAAGCACTTCTAAAATGGTGTATTTCAAATGATACAGCACTTGATGAAGTGAGGACGCCTCACGAATAAGCTGCGTGAATTTAAACACGCTGTCCTGGTAATTATGCTTCTCTGAAAAACGCTTCAGCCGAAAACGGAAATCTAGAATTTCTTTGAAATAGAAAACAGCCAGCATGAGTGTATAGGTAATTAATGAAAGCTTCAGTGTGTACTTCAAATCTTCTGGTTTTTGCAGAATATAAAACGTGACAACAACAAAAATGGTCGGTGTAATGGCAAGAAATCCATAGTATTTCAGTCTACTAATCAAAAAATCCATATTGTAAAGTTTATTCGTCATGAATTGATACACAAGTGAAAAAGGAATGAGCAAGACAAAAGAAGTTAAGAAAAAGGGATCTACGACATAAATACGAAACAAAACATATGGAATTGCAAATAAAAAGATAAATGGACAAAATGCTATGATATTTATCATGACAAAAAACTTTAAAACAGACCCCTGCTCTGTCTCTTTATATTTCCGCATTCCATTGATAATCACTTTGAATGACATGATAATAGAAGCGAAAAAGAATAAAAGATTTAAACTTGGCATGTATCTGGCTATCTCCGAATCAATCGGAACCAATAACTCTATAACTAGATTAATTATAGGTAGACTATATAAAAAGCGAATCGTTTTTTGAGTCGTTATATGCAGGTCAAACTCTTTGAAATATTGATAAATGAAATGAATATAAAAGATAAATACACTTGATAAACAAAATACGATCACATAATGGCTAAATCTCTCACCAATACCTGAAGTACCTGCACTAAGATATCCGATACAAATCGTTAATAAAAATAAAACTAATAGAAATGCTGATTTTCGTTGGGCCTCTTTGTTTATTCGAATGATAAAGAAGATACAAAATAAACAAATTGAATACAGGATAAGAGGAATTAAATAGACAAATAAACTTTCTTGACCAATCAATGTCTTATTTTTTAGGGTGATCATTTGGTTGCCTCTTTGAATATCAATTCTTTGCACATTCCTAAGCTCACCATTGATCAAATGATCTTTGTTGTTAGCAGGTTCCCCATTGATTTTAAGTATAATATCTCCTTCTTCTAATCCTGATGTGTATGCTAAAGAAAGATATTCAACTTTGACAACTTCTGCTTGACCGTTCTTGTTCTCCGCTACACGTGCTCCATTAAAAATATCAAATACATAAATATATGAAACATAGATCACAAATAAAAAAGACAGAAAAACCAAAAAAGCAGATAGTTTCGTATAAGTTATCTTCATGTATAAAACATCCTTAACTGGAGAACTTTTAAATCATTTGAATAGTATCATTTATAGTACCATATATAATCTGCAGACATTTGCCCTTTTTTAATGCCTTGAATGATTACTTTCATGGTTTGCTCATCTGTGTGAATTAAACTTGCATTCCCTAAGTCCAATTCATTCACAACACCAGGATTTTTCACTAAATATGCAATAACATTTTGAATGTTCAACCATTGCCCTCCTTTGTCATAAATGCATATAATTGTTCCTTCTTCGTTTTAGGTAAATCAAGTTGTTCAATTCCTTGCTTCATTTTTAACAGCATAATCTCTCTCATCGATACCATGTACTGTGTCAAACCAGCTTCAAGTAATTTCTGCTTCAGTTGAAACGGCTTTTGCTCTGACTCATCCAGCCGGTTAGAAAAGAAGGAAAGAAGCTCTTGACTGGCATCGTTAAAACGTCTTTGTAGATAACTGAATGCTAGCGTTTGTTTTTTTTGAAAATCTCCGTTTGATTTTGAAAATAACGCAAAAAAATCGTTACTGATCTGTTCAGCAACACCATAATATATCGAATAAGATTCCACAGTGGCGTTTATTTTTCCTGTCGCTAAATAAACACCCAGTACGCTAGAAAGAGCTGTTAAAGATCCTGATTTTTTCCTTAAAACCTCTACACACTCTTCTTCTGTTCCATGCAAATGACGCAAATCCTCGTGCTGCCCTTCCATTGACATTTTGATGAAATGGAACAATTTCTCTATTAGTTGAGCATTATTTTCACATATGGATGTGATGAATTGGATACTCACCGTATACAAATACGTAGATGCATTGATGGCCACTCCTTGGTCGACGTTCATCCAAGGATACGAATCATTGTCCTGATCTTCAATATCATCTAATATATCGGCAGATAAAATGAGAAGTTCAATCCCTGCTGCCAGTTTTGAAATCGCTTGCTTGTCTTGTCCGCCAAATGCCTCATAATGCTGGTAAGCCAATTGACCAAGAGGAAATTCTTTTTTTCTATCTGTAAATTTCAGAAGCAGCTTTTGTAAATCATTCTGCCTGACTGCATGTTGAATAAAATCAGACATATTCTGCTTGATTTTTGTATTCTCTAGATAGTTTAGCATACTCGATCTTGTACCTCACCCTTTCGTCTTTTATTTTACTAAAAAGACATGAGCAAATGTCCACTGACATCGCTATTTAACAATTATATAATAATATATCCTTTTTTTGTATGTATTTGGATAAAAAAAAGACTTGATGATTATCAAGTCTTTAAGAAATTTTCACATATTCATATTTGTCGTATTGATCAATGCTTTTGTTAATGTTATGAAGAGAAGCCGTTGTTTCTCTGATTTCGTTTTCAAGTTTCCATAATAATTGTTTAAGCTCTTCGATTTCATACTTTTCCATCGATTCCACTCTCCTTTTTTGGAAGATCAATGTATTTGTGTATGGTGATTGGGTCATAAGTATTTGATCTGTTACTAACAGTGTAAATGTAATTGAGTATTTTTTCACCGAAAAGTATGCACAAAACGTGTGCGCGATACCGCAAAATTCAATAGGTCTTTTTTCATCATTTTCTGACTTTTCAAATCATACTTTTATCTCAATTTCAAAGGAATTGCGTCATTTTTGCGACAGGAATAGACATCATTCGTCACACTTCCCTCCCAACAGAACGTACGATCCCCTCTATATCTTCGGTTTTGCGTGTCATAGGTCAGACGACAGACGCTATTGTGGACACCGCAATTTTTTGGCGACATTCACCGAAATTGACCGCAAAAGTACCTATTTTTATGCTGGAATTACAAAGATAGAAAGATCATTTTGATTCTTTATTCTGATTTTCTACATACATTTAGAACAGATATCCGTCCAATTTCACGCCAATGAGAGAAGAGGTGACCATGTGTTTTACTATGTACCTTATCCTGCTTTGCAGGTTCCCGCAATGAGCAACGCATACCCGCCGCGCACGCCAATGACTTTTCCTCCAGTTGATGCCCACTCATTTCAACGAGCCGCAAAGGAATCAGCCCGTCTCGTTGCTGATGCTTCACTCATCACGCAGCAAATTTCCAGCTCTCTTCCGTTTGCGCAGCGCATCATGGAGGCTGCTGAGCGATCTGATTCGACAAGTGTCATCCGAATGCTGAAGCAAATCGGGGTAAAAAGCGGTATTGATATCCGCTTTAGTCCAGAAGGCATTCGAATCTACTTGTCTCTTGCCTCCAGCAGACTTTTCCTTCTTTTACAGTGGGCATGACAAAGAAAAAGCCGCTCTCACACGAGCGGCTTTTCTTAAGATTCAAACATTTTATGGCACCATTCAATGGCTTCTATATAACACCCATAGGCTTCCTGTTTCGGGAGATTTCCATCTAACATTTCATCATCCCATTCATTTCGTTCAATACGTTTGGCCATACCTAGCACAAAAGAATAATCATTTTCATAGCCAAGCAGTGCCTCGCCAACTTCATCAGAAAGCGGCAGTTCCTTCACAAGTTCTGTGATATCTGCCCTGACAAGCGTATCAATGAGAGAAAACATACCTGTCAGCATATAAGAGGCGGGGTGCTCTCGTTCAGTACGAGAAGCAATCAGTTCACACGTTTTGGCACGAATGAATGACATTTTGATAATTTCTTTTTGGCTTGAGTTAGCTTGGACATTCAGTTCTTTAAATGAAAGGATAAAGATCCAGCGCCGAATTTCATTAAATCCAAGCAGGATAATCGCCTGCCGGATACTTTTAATTTGATAAAGACGTCTCATGCCGCCTGAATTCAGCATTTTTAATAATTGATATGATAGCGAAAGGTCACTTTCAATAAAATGGGTGACGGTCTGGATATTCGGCTGGTCCTTGCTTAACTCATTTAAAAGCTGATGGTACGCATGGAAGCTGGTCGATAATGCTCGTCCCGATATCACATGCGGCTCACTAAAGAAATACCCTTGAAACAAGTGGAAGCCCGCTTCTAGTGCCTCTTCATATTCTCTTCTCGTTTCTACCTTTTCTGCTAGGAATCGAAGGCGATACTTTTTATACGAATGCAGAATATCTCTTCGTTCTTGCGTTGTGGTTTTCAGAAAGTCAATTTTTAAAATATCTATGCAATAGAGGAGTTCCTCAAGCAGTTTGTCACTAAAATGTGTTCCGTTTAGGAAGAAATCATCGAGTGCAATCGTATATCCCCATTTTTTTAACTGCTTACATCTCATAATAAGTGCCGGGGTAATCGGTACATTTTCTAATATCTCGATCACAAGCTGATGCGGATCAAAATAGGTGAGCAGATCAGATGAAAGCAAGCTTTCGGTGAAATTAATATAGCATCGTTTTCCTTCTGTCAGTGTTTCGATGCCGATATTTAGAAAACTATTGATAATGAGGTCCGTTGTCGCTTGATCACCGTCTTCAGCGCTATATGTATTGGTTTCACTATCTCTATAAAGCAGCTCATATGATACGACTTGTTCTTTTCTGTTAAAAATAGGCTGTCTCGCAACAAACACCCTCAACTGCTCCAATCCTCCTTTATGCCATGACAAACAAGATGTGCTTTCAGTATACCAAATGATTGCGCTTTTAGTTCAATTTCAATCGGTCAAAATAAAAAAAAGAGACCACCTGGCTTGATGGTCTCCCTTTCTTCAGATCATTCGCTTTCATAAAGCTCTTTTTTGATTTTATTTTTCACATCATGGATAAACTGCATTTTATTATCCCAGCATTTTTGACTCAAATCGACTGGATATTCTTCTGGTTTGCTGATTCGTTTATATTCCTCCCAGAAGAGTCCAAGACTCTCCTGCACGTAGGCTTGAATCGTTTGAATATCTGGATTGTCATAGACAAGTTTTCCTTGCTCAAAAATCGGGACGTGAAGATCTTTCGCCACAAAGTTTGTCACGAATTTACTAATAAATGTATGCACAGGATGGAACATTTTTAGTTTATCCTCACTATGAACATCTTCCTCTTCAAGCGCAATGTAGTCACCCTCAGAATGATGATTCAATTGATTGATAATGCGGTACACACGTTTACGGCCTGGTGTTGTCACTTTCTCTGGGTTGGATGAAATTTTGATGGTATCATTCATTTTGCCGTTTTCTTCAATGGACACCAGTTTATACACTGCACCGAGGGCTGGCTGATCGAATGCTGTGATCAGTTTTGTTCCAACACCCCACACATCAATTTTGGCGCCCTGTGCCTTTAAGTTCATAATGGTGTGTTCATCAAGATCGCTTGATGCAATGACTTTGGCATCATGGAATCCTGCTTCATCTAGCATTGTTCTAGCTTTTTTAGACAAGTATGCAAGGTCTCCGCTATCAAGTCTGACACCAATGAAGTTGATTTTGTCTCCAAATTCTTTCGCTACCTTAATCGCATTCGGAATACCTGATCTGACAGTATCATACGTATCGACTAAAAAGACACAGTCTGTATGTGTTTCAGCATATTTTTTAAATGCTGTATATTCATCGCGGTATGCTTGTACAAGTGCGTGGGCATGTGTTCCTGATACTGGAATGTTGAAGCGTTTCCCAGCACGAACATTACTTGTCGCCTGAAAGCCGCCGATGAGTGCCGCTCTTGCTCCCCACATCGCCGCATCCATTTCATGCGCACGTCTTGTTCCAAATTCTAATGCTGTCTCATCTTCAATGATTCCTTTAATCCGAGCCGCTTTTGTTGCAATCAGCGTCTGGAAATTCACGATATTGAGCAATGCCGTTTCAATTAACTGAGCTTCAACAAGCGTTGCCTCGATGCGCATAATCGGTTCATTCGCAAAGACAATTTCCCCTTCTCGCATTGAATGAAGTGTACCTGTAAAGGACAATCCGCTTAAATAGTCAATGAAATCGCTTTTATAACCGAGTTCATCTTTTAAATACGCAAGATCGCTTTCGGTGAAGGAAAAGTCCGATAAATATTCAATCGCTTTCTCTAAGCCAGCAAATACAGCGAAGCCATTGTCAAATGGAAGCTTTCTAAAGAAGAGTTCAAAGACTGCCTTCTTCTCATGAATGCCGTCTCTCCAATACGTTTCTGCCATGTTAATTTGATAAAGATCTGTATGTAGTGATAAACTGTCGTCATTAAACCGATGCTCCAACTTCCATTCTCCTTCCCTTACTTAACCACTTTCGCACCAAGCGACTGCTCAAAGTGAGAAAGTGCCCACTCGTGCCCCGCTTCATTAAAACTCGCCACAGCATTTTGGTGAATCACAAGTTCGAAGCCTTTATTGTACGCATCAACAGCTGTATGAAGTACACAAATATCGGTACATACGCCGGCTAAGTGAAGTTCCGTGATGCCGCGCTCGCGCAGTTTCATTTCTAATTGAGTGCCTGCAAAAGCAGAGTATCTTGTTTTTTCCATATAGTAGACATGTTTTAAATGTTTTGACGTGTGAAATAGTGAACTTAGTTGTCCATAAAGTTCAATACCCTCTGTTCCGCGAATATTATGGGGCGGAAATAACTTTGTCTCTGGATGAAAAGGGTCCTCTTCTTCATGATGATCGACAGCAAAGACGACAAAGTGGCCTTCATCAATAAATGAAGAAGTGATCTCTGTGATCTTAGACTCAATCGCCTGTCCAGGCTTTCCGCATGTCAGTTTTCCATCGTCTGCAACAAAATCAACTGTATAATCAATACAAATCAACGCTTTGCCCATCCGCATCTCTCCCATATGCTCTTTTGAATCATTATAGCTTATTCATTTCACTAGGGAAACCTATTCAACAGATTCGTGAGAAAAAGCTTTTTGAAACAGCTCATCTTTTAGATAGATGTGCTCTTGATTGACCGCACTTGGCATCTCTATGACAAGACCAAATGGAGAGTGCGCTTCATGATGATTCACCACTTTAAACGAACATCCAGCGGCATTTGCCATTTTGACATATTGAGAATAGGAAGCATAGGACAATTCACCATTTAAAAGAACTGTGGCCTGGCGATTGGTCTTCAATATTTGTTCGACCTCATGATACGGTTTATTTCTTGATACCTGTCCCTTTGTCAGGGCGAGAAGCGCTCGTTCCCTTAATGAACCGAGAAACATTCTTCGTTCATCAGGTTTTGTTTCAGCATGTCCAAATATCCCTTGCTGCAAATAAAAGTCTACGGATTCTTCTTTCATCGCTGTGTTCACTCCTGGTTTCTAAATTTACATTTCTGTGACCCAGTGCACAACCTTGAGTGCGAGGTCACGTGCTTCATCTGTTTCTACTCTTTCCATTAAGGATTGTTCAAGCGTATGGATGAGCTGCTCTTTTTCGTCCTCATACGCAATGGAAATACTCCATTCAATGTCAGGTACGGCAACAAGCGTTTTATATTCTTTTTTATTTTCATGTAAATATACATTGTAGGTCTTTGGTTGTCCGCTTGTGATGTGTGCTTTTCTAATTTTCATTTGACTCTGTTCACACCTCTTTTTTTTCTTACATCCATATCCATTGTACCATAAAAAAAGACAGCTTCAGAAAAGGAATTCCCTTTCAAAGCTGGCTACGCATTAAAGCTTTTTTGCTGGCTGATCAGGTCTATATCCCACACAAAAGTGACATTTGGACTGTTAAAAAATTGGACAAGATCTCCTGCATTATAAGTCCCTGAACCACCGGCAGAGTGATCGACACTTTTTGGCGAAATGGCAAAAACATCACCGAAATGTGCTGCCCCATTTCCGTACACACGATCAATATGAATAGGCCCAACAATCGCTGGCATCTTTCCACCACCTTTTCTTTCCTCATCATATGCCCAGCCTAAAAATACGTGTATGAAAAATAAAAAAGACAGCTGATCTTTGATCATCAGCTGTCTTTCTATGCGTTAAATGATTGAGGCTGGCCAAACAATGTAAAGTCCCAAAGCATTGTCGCATTCGGATCACTTGTAAGTGACATATAATCACCTGAATTAAAGGCTCCCGCTCCGCCAGTAGAGTGGTCTACAGCCAAAGGGGCAATGGCCAGGACATCACCGAAAGTAGCTGCACCGTTTCCTCCTAACGACTCGATATGAATAGGTCCAACGATTGCAGGCATCAGAATCTCCCCCTATCTGCTTATCTCAATCATCTTATGCAAAAAGGGAAAAGGTGTGCATCTGTCCTAGACGTTTAAATGCTGTTCCTTACGAGATCGCTGACGCAGCTGCACCAATCTGACAATATTCAAGGTGATGGCTTTGAGCAGTGCATAAACAGGAACCGCAAAGATCATGCCAAGGATTCCGCCAAAGCTTCCTGCCCCAATTAATAGCAGGATAATGGTCAAAGGATGTGTGTTGAGGCGTTTTCCAATAATCAATGGAGAAATGACATTTCCATCAACTTGCTGAACGACAAGAATCACAATCACTGTCACCACAGCTTTTCCAGGCGAATCAAGAAACGCAATAAGCACAGCTGGTGCCGCGCCAAGATATGGCCCAAGGTAAGGAATCACATTCGTGACCGCAATGATAATACCGAGAATGAGCGCATATTTCACACCAATTAATAAGTACCCGATAAAACAAGCCACTCCAACAAATAAACAGACGACAATCTGCCCTTGTATGTAAGCCGCAAGCGTATCGTTTAATTCTTTAAAGATTTTCAATCCTTCTTTACGGTAAGGCATTGGCAAAAATTGAACGAGCTTGTCCGGAAACTTATGTCCGTCTTTCAACATATAAAACAAAATGAACGGAACTGTGATCACAGCTAAAGCAATATTGGCAATCACGCCAAACACAGCAGACATACTTGAAGCAATATTTTCCGGCAAATCTTTTAATGTCGAAACAATTGTCTGTTCAAACTTCGAGACGGAGACATAATCTTGATTCATCATCCAAGTAAATGTTTTAGAATGCGAGAAGTCATTCATAAATTTCTGCATATCCGTCACATAACCAGGGAAGCTTTTGACAAGTCCACCGACCTGCGTGACAATAATCGGTCCCGCAGCATTCACAATGAACGTGATGAGTCCGATGAACAAAAGATAAATGATCAGGATAGCCAGTGTCCTAGGAATTTTCTTGGACAAAAATCGAACAATTGGATTAAAGATGAAAAAGAGAATTCCAGCCAGCAAGATGGGAACAAACAAGGTTGAAGCAAATAAAATAATCGGCTGAAATAAAAACGAAACCTTTGTTGATACATAAACAATGAGTAAAACAAGTAATATTTGGAATGTCCAGAAATGAACTTTAGATTTTAACAAAGATGCTCCTCCTGTTACGTATTGATCTTATTAAAAAACTACTATTCAACCCACCTTCTGTCAACTGCTTCTTGTTTTAGAACCTTATTTTTTGTAAAAAAAAGAACAATTGGTATATCATGCACTTTTTCCAGATATACATTCTGTAAGCATGAAAAAAGCAGACACCTTTGCGTCTGCTTGTTACACTCTTTCACTGTGATCAGGCATCACCGATACAATTTGCTGGATCCGCACATAAAAAACTGATTTCGCCCCCGCCTCAATGACAATATGATCCGGCATGACTTCCTTCAATTTTCCACGCACCGTATCTTTCACTGTTTGAACAATTAATCTCATACCGATTACTTTCTGCAATGTTTGATAAACATATGGATCAACTAATGAAACAAGCTGTGGACTTCCTTGTTGTGCCATCCTACCTGCCCCTTTACTTGTGTATTTACCCACAGCGTATGCAATGACCCATGTGAATGTCACTCAGGGCAAACCCACAACATAAATACCATATTTTAACATTTTATATAATTTTACATCTTTTGGAAGTATAATAGATTGGTGCTGCCAACAACTTAAATCATTTGAAGAGGTGAATGATCTTGAAAAAACTCATCTGTCTCGCTGCTGTCATGCTCTTTTTTTCCTTTGCAAGTTATGCGTATGCAGGATCAATTGGAGATGAACCTGGGACACCGGGGAAGTGGTTTAAAGGAGAAGCGCCAGTTCAAAAAGACGAGTCAAAACCACCACTTGTTTTTGTTCACGGCATTAACAGCTCCTCCTCCACATGGTTCGACCGAAACGACATGGCAAAGCAAGCTGTTCTGAACGGATACGAAAGCGCATTCATAGATTTGTATCCAGATCAGGATACGAAAAAGAATGGCAAACTATTAGCAGAAAAGCTAAAAGAAATCTATGATGTGTTCGGTCGAAAACTCATTGTGATTGGTCATAGTAAAGGCGGGGTGGATACACAGTCCGCACTCGTGTATCACAATGCCCATCCATATGTAGAGAAGGTCATCACACTTGGCTCCCCTCATTACGGGACGCCGCTGGCAGATTTAGCGTATAGCAAGGGCGGAAGCTGGCTCGCGGAAATTCTTGGACAAAAAAGCGATGCGCTCTATTCTTTGCAAACAGGGCTCATGGCGGCTTTTCGAAGTGAAACCGACAAGCTGGAGAAGTTTCCTCAAAAATACATCACTTATTCGGGATCGGAATGGGGCACATTTGGCGGGGTGCTGTATTTAGGCGGCATGTATTTAAAGAGCTTTGGTGCAAACGATGGCGCCGTCACGGTAAGCAGCACAAGACTATCATATGCAAACAATATTTTAACAGGGAAATGGGATCACAACTCCATTAAAAACGGCACAAGCATGTTCCCTGTGTTCCAGCATCAGCTGCTGGCAAATGCCACAAGCACTGGAAACGAAAATATAGAGAGCCCGAACTCTACTGAGCTGAATACAGATGTTTATGTGAAAGGCGGAGAAAGTGAAAAGGATAAAACAGAAGCGTTCTATGTAGAGGAAGGAACGAATGGCTTATCGATTCAGTGGTTAAATGAAAGGCATGAGGCGCAGCCGGAAATCATCGTCCCAAATGGAGACGTCTTAACAAATCTGAAGACATCGGAAGCATCTTTCCCATATGAAGGCGCATTTTCGCACCATGTGCAAATCAATAAACCCGTTCCTGGAAAATGGACAATTCGATCAAATTCAGAAAAAATGACTCCTTATTTGCTGCTCGTATCCTTTGATTCACCATTAAATGAAGAAATCAAAGCAGAAGCAGCGAAATCAGGGGATGATGCATCAACCCATTCAAGCGGTCTGATTAAACGATTAAGCAAGAAAGTAGAAACCTTTTACTTTAAGGATGCCCAAAAAGATCATCCTCTCAAAACAACTGCTTCATCAGCTGTTCAATTGAAAAAAGAAGGTGCTTATTCTGTCACGGTTCATTACACTGGACTCACTGCATCAGGTACATCAGCATTTAACCGTACCGTTATTCGCACATTGTATGTCGATCAGCATGGAAATATTCATGGTGACATTCCATACTAAACAGAGCGTTTCATGGGCTGAAGTGCCTGTTGCACTTTCTGATCCAATTCCGTGATTTTTTTCATTGCAAGTGATTCGTCTATTTGTCTGTAATGGTGATGCCCGCCAGGCTCTTCATCCATTTCATCTGCTTTCTTAACGATTTGCTGGAGTGTGTCCTTATGAAGGTCGCCCTCTGGCAAATATGAATCCGTATGAAGCAGAATTGCAAGCGCAATATCTTTGGCTGCCTTTGGTTCCTCACCGAGGCGTATGAGCAGTTTGTGAGCACGCTCCGCGCCTTTAATGGCATGAATATCATTCCGTCTATATGTCTCGTAATCCCATTCTCCGCCAGCTGTATACCATTCATAGTGGCCGATGTCATGCAAGAGGGCTGCTTTCACAGCGAGATCTGGATTAATCCCAGCCTGCACCGCCAGTTTGAATGCGTGATAAGCACAAGCAATCGCATGGGCTTTACCTGAACGATTTAAATATTTTTGAGCGACTGGATGGGTGTAAACATCCATTAATGTAACCTTTCTCATGGAAACCCCTCCTTATCTATATTTTTAGCATCCTAACATATTCTGAAAAGAAACTCAAATATTCTGTTATATTTTCTATGAGTCTCCAAAATAGCTTATGTCAAATAAGCTGTTTTTGCTTGTACAATACGAAAAAAGCAGTCGTTATGACTGCTTTTTCACATACTCACGTGCATCGTAGACACATCCGCCAGCTGGATCATCCGCTAAAAGATCGAGCAAAATACGTGCGACTTCATCTGGGCTCTTTAACGTGCCTGTTTCATATAATTGCTGAAAACGGTCTATTTGTTCAAAGTCTTGTTTTGATGATTTCCGAATTTCCCCCTGCATATCTGTATCGATCGTGCCGGGTGAAAAGGAAAACGTGTTGATCGGATGCGCCTCGTCCTGTTGTTCCTCATGAAAAGTCCTCATAAACATATCGAGTCCTGCCTTTGAACTGCAATACGCACTCCAGCCTTTGTATGGTTTTTTCGCCGCCCCAGAAGAGAGATGAACGATCGTTTTCTTTCCGTTAAATGATTGAGTCTGCTTGGCAAACACATGGCTCAGCAAAACAGGAATGACAAGATTCAGCTTGTAATGCTGATGAAGTGTATCCAGTCCGCCTTGTCCAACGCGCTTGATAGGTGTGACCATCCCTGCATTGTTGACAAGTAAGATGTCATCAGCATCTGCCAGAGTTTGCGGCGTGAGACTATGTTGAAGCCATTTGGCCGCTGCTTCTTCATCGGTCAGATCAACCTGGGTATGTGTAAGCTTCGGATGGGATATCGGCGATGCACTTCTTGCTGCTGTGTACACATGATCCCCGCGTGAAAGCAGCCTGTTCACAAGTGCTAAGCCAAAACCTTTTGATCCGCCTGTAACGATTGAAATTCGAATAACAATCTCCTCCCTTGATATCACTATTTTACGTAGTGAAACGGTATGACAGCAAGCAATCTGCATAAAGAAAAGCCTGCCTCTATTAAAAGAGACAGACTATTTCTTTTCAGCCTTCACATTCACCTTTGGAATCAGAATGATCATCACAACGAGACCAAGGGCTATCAAGAAACCAAAGATCATCGGAAGCAGTGCCGATGTCTGCTTCTCATGTTCATCCTCAGAAGGTGCTGATACAGCCGAATCACTAAAAGAGATATTCATCTCTTTCATCATACGAGCTGGTGTTTTGGGCGGGTTCTCCTTTAGATCACTAAATAGCTGGGGAGAAAGAGATCCCCCCGGGGCTTTAGGCGGTTTAGCAAAATGAATGTCTGTTTTGATTGTTGATGTCGTTTTGCTTTGTTCGTATTTCGTTTGATCCCTCAATATACTCGAGTTAATATTGAGTTCCTTTTCCTGATATTCATTCGGCTTGACATTCGTATCCGTATCTTCACCAGCAGCGAAAGCAGCAGGGATGAGGAGAAAAAGGGAAACGGCAACGAGTGCCGTCCCTTTCACGAATAGATTAAGCTTCATGAGTCACATCACGTTCCTCTGTTTTATCTTTCCATAGCTTTTTCACAAGCGGTACGACCATGAAAAGAACAGTTAAAATCACTAACCCTGTGACGCCCATTCCAAAGGTGTCTCCATTTCCATATTGAATCGACAGGTACACGTCTGTCACTGGATTGGTAAAGTGGAAATTCGGCATCACCAAATCAATTAACGGTGCGACAAAGAAGAAAATCAGCGCTGTTGCTGCCATCCATCCGGCAATAGAACCGAATAGGAAGGCCGTGCGAATAAAGGCAGAGCACGCCACTAATAACAAAATGGTGAAGATCGACCATTGAATGGCTTGATCATCTGCAAGTTTGTAAATGTTCAGTCCAAACAAGCTGATCATGAGTCCGACTAATAGATTCAAGATGCCAAACAGCGCACCTTTGACCAGCATCGGAGCTGACGCATAATACGAGCTGAAAAAGCCAATTAACAAACTGCTGATCATCACAATGACCAAAATGACGACCGGCGGTACGGTCTGCGTTTTTTCTTCCGGCACATCGCCGCTGATTTTCAGCGGATTGGCTAAATGGTTATACACATAGTTACTGTTGCCTTGATCACTTAATGTATTTCCTAAAATACCCTTTAAATCTTGCTGAACAAGCTTTGTAGAGTCGACATTCTTGCTCCAGTTTTCATTCAGCGTATCTGCTTTTTCTTGAACTGTTGTGACACTCTCTTCAATGTTATTCGTATAATCCGCCACCCCTTTTTGGCGGTCGGTTAACGAACTCATATTTTCAGAAAGACGAAGCACTTCCTGACCAATTGAATCCTGTGCACTGACAACAATTGAACTGCCTGCAAGGTCTGCTGTATACACCGCATCTCCTTGATCAGCCATTTGCTCAGCTACATTGTCCGCACTTTCAGAAATTGTCTGTAATTCCTGTTCCATGCTTGCCTGCTGAGTCGTAATGTACTCCGCATAACCATCTGAAAACTTCTGCATCTCATCAATAAAAGTAGACACATCATCGTTTGATGTCAGCATCTGGTTTTTGAGCTTATCCCAGTTTTCTGTTTCTTCTTTTTTGATGGAGAGGATGGATTGGATATTCTCTTCTTTTGCGTCATATAGAGAAGAGTTATTAGATGGTTGATAGACATTTGCGATCATCAGCTCTAGCTGAGAGAGTTGATTTGAATAGTCCATTAATTTTTTAGTTCTTGTTGATTTTGTTTCGAACTTTTTCTCAAAAAGATGATCACTAAAGGCATTACTAATCGGTGAGTTCCTGCGCTTCAGCTCTTTTACTTTGCTTACAATGGATGATTCTTGATTTTTGATTTCATTCGGAATGACGTTATATCGATCTTGTAACCGTAGGATAGTCTTTTCAAGCTTTTCTACTTTTTTCGTAAGGGTCTCAAGCTCTTTACTCATCTGACTCACTTTGTCTTTTAATTCGTCGTTATGAGCGTCCGCTTTTTCTTGTATTTTCTTTTTCACTTCATCTAAGCGAGTTGAGAGTGCTTTTAGGTCATCCTGCGATGAATTCTTGCTGCTGGTATCTGGCTGAGCAGGATTTTCACCGCTTTCACCTTCTTGCCCATCTTCAGTCGAAGGCGGTGGTGTCTCCTGTTCTCCTAATTGATCCGCAAGGTCGTTCATTTCTATTGAAATCTGTGAGAGCTCATTTGTTTCTTCCTCTAGGTTAATCCCAATCTCTTCTGGGTTTTCATTATCTTGATCTGATGGCCCGTCTTCATCAGAGTCAGCTGGCGGTTCAGGCTCGTCCATTAACTCTTGCCTTTTTGCCAATAGCTTTGTCTGCAAGTCTGATATTTTATTTCGATAATCTTCTAAGTAACGATCTTCATAGTTTTTAATCAGTTCCTTCTGAGACGCTATCACAAGTTCCGTTAACCCCGTGGATTGCTTAGGAATAACGTCTTCTCTCGACTTTTGAACAGATTGGATGGCGCTGTCCGTTGTTTTCAGCTGACTTTGTACTCCGTTGATGTCTGTTTTGAGTCCGCCCATTTGATCACTAAAGCTGCGGGCATTTTGGTTTTGAATGTCAGCGA
This sequence comes from Bacillus sp. FSL M7-0791, assembly GCF_038627085.1. Taxonomy (NCBI): domain Bacteria; kingdom Bacillati; phylum Bacillota; class Bacilli; order Caryophanales; family Bacillaceae; genus Bacillus; species Bacillus sp. FSL M7-0791. Next base: position 2,827,736 of record NZ_CP152022.1, read on the forward strand.
GTTGTTTGAGTCCTTGCTGGATTTGCTTTTGGCTTGCTGATTGCGCTTTGATCAAGAGATCCTTTTGTTTGTCTTGATACTGCTGGTATTGATCGACTGCTTTCACAAAGTCCTTTAATTGGTTCTTTGCTTCTTCTGTTGTACTCAAGCCGTCTTTATATTGTTTCTGTGAATCGGCCATCGCATTTTTTAATTCTTCTATTTGTTTCTTCTGCTGCTGGACGGCATCTGATAGTTTGTTTGAGTTCGGTTTATAGAAGTTGTACATCGTGTTTTGGAATTCGACTTCTTTGCCGACAATATGCTCAAATTCTTCTCTCACATTGCCAATTTCCTGTGATACAAAACTCCAGTATAACGTCGACATCTGTTCATTCATTTTCTTTTGTGCATTTTCCAGCTCTCTCTGCACTTTCTCTTTATTGACTGCATTGAGCTGGTCTTGAATCGAAAATTGAATGGACGCCTTTTCAGGATGGTCTTTATCATAGCTCAGCACATTTTTAGAGAAATCAGACGGAATATAAAGGACAGCGTCATATTTTCTGTTTTTCAGTCCATTTTCCGCCGCACTGCGATTCACTACAGTCCATGTATAATCAGGACGTTCTGACAATGCTGCCACAACATCCTGTCCGAAACGAGCCGTGTTTTCACTTTCGCTCGCTCCCATATCCTCATTGACCACTGCAATATTTCGTGTGGCATTCTTCTTCTGTTTTGCCGGGTCATCTCCAATCAGGTGGAAAAATAAAACCGGCAGCACAAGAATCAATATCATGGTGGATACGATTTTGATGGAGCTTTTTTGCTGCTCTGTCATTGAACACTCTTCCTTTCTACCGCACATAAAGGAACCTGGATTTTCTTCTCTTTTCCGTTTTCAACCAAATACCCGAAGCCTGGCTGAATCTCTGGTTCTTGTCTTGCATACGGAAGCGGTATGATGTTTTGCTCTGATTTTTTCATGAGTAACATAGCATGACGAACTTGTTTGATTTCGTTTGTGAGTGCATCATAGCCCTTACTGAACTCGGTATGATTCCCTGATGCAATCAGGCTGAAGCCTAAGTGTGCATATGACTTCATGAAATCAGCCAATTGATCTTGAAGACGCGGATCGATCGTCTGCTGAAAACGCGTAATGCCATCAATCACAAGCACAATTTGAGGAAAAGACAACTGATCGGTCTCCCCTTGGCGCACAGCTTCGACATACATTTCTTCCCGCACCTTAAATATGCGGTCCATTTCTTCTGCCCATTCGGTGATATCATCTTTTGTTTCAAGGTAATCAATGTTCTCTTCTTTTGCATAATGGGATAAACCTCGATCAATTGAATCAAAGACAGCCAGCTTTTCAGGCTTTGCCACTAAAAGCTGATCGAGCATCAGTTTTGTCACATTTGTTTTCCCGCGCTGCGTTTGACCGATAATGAGGCAATGTTTATTCTTTTTCAAGTCAAAATAAACAGGTGCCACAGATTCCTCATCTAATCCGACTGGAATGTCATAAGGCAGTTTTTGTTCATCTAAACGACTCTCAAGCTCCCAAACTGTCAGCTTATCAGGAAGCATTGGCACAGGCTTTGGTTTTACGGATGCTTCAAAGCGGTCATGAAGAAGCTGTATCTCTTGTTTCAAATGCTCAAACAATTCGAGATCGTTCTCTCCTTCAACTGGCAGAAACATTTGCGCAAAATAAAGCTCTTCTTTGTTGATAATAACTCGTCCTGGGATCGGCTCTAAGCTGAATTTCGGTCTGCCAATAATCGAGTACGCCTCTCCTTGATCCATTAAGTAATGGACAATCTTTGTTTTCAGATTGTTCATCAGCGATTGACGCACTGCATTTACCCGGGTTGCTGTAATCAAGAAGTATATACCTAGTGATTGTCCGTCACGGCTCAGCTGAATAAATTCAGATTCGAGCTCATGCATTTCGTCTTTGACAATGTCAAAGTTGTCAATCACGATAAAAATGAATGGAAGCTTTTTCTCATTTAAGGCGTTGTACATTTTGATATGACTCATTTCTTGCTGTCTGAATAAGCGCTTGCGATATTCAACCTCTTCCCGCAGACGCTTCATTGATTTTTGAATCTTTCTCATCTGATCCATTAAGAAATAATCCGCCGTATGCGGCAGTTTAGCTAACGGAAGCAATGTTCCGTTTCCGAAATCATAAATATATGCGTGCCATTCTTCAGGTGAATACCTCTCCGCAAAGCTCATCAGCAGTGTTGTGGCAGCAAGTGATTTGCCGTAGCCGGAGGAACCGAAGATGCCAATGTTCCCATCTTCCATCATTTGATAAGAAAGTGGATGCTGGCTTTGCTGATCTGGTTCATCGACAAGCGCAAAATGGAAGACATGCTCTTCACTCGACGCATAACGTGTTTTTGGAATACGTTCCTCAAGCGGTGGAAGCCATGGACTTGGCAGCTTCTCGATTCCAAGCTCTTGCTGCATACGTTCAATTTCATCCACAACAGCGGAAATCTCCGTCACTGTCTCTTTTTTCACTGCTGGCTCTGTGCTTACTCCTGATAACGGAATAAGACCAGTATCTGTCACAATGGCAATGTCATCTTCTGAGCCGTAGCCATCTTCCATATATGGTGCACCGCTCCAAGCCGATTGGAACAATTCATAAATTTCATTGTTGCCCACTTGTAAATAACCGCGGCCTGTGACGGTAATGGACGCTGCATCACTATTTTTCAAAATTTCCTTACTGTCTGACGCATCTTGTACTTTTAGTGCGACCTTAAAACGGGAGTTACTCCAAATCTGATCATCAATGACCCCGCCTGGCTTTTGAGTAGCCAAAATGAGATGGACCCCAAGGCTTCGGCCAATACGTGCAGCGCTGACAAGCTCCCTAATAAAGTCTGGCTCTTCACTTTTTAATTCAGCAAACTCATCAGAGATTAAGAACAAGTGAGGCATTGCCTGCTCAGCCTTTTTCTCCTTGTAAAGCTTCGTATAATCATTGATGTGATTCACATGATACTGATCAAACAGCCGCTGTCTTTTCTTCAATTCACTTTTAATTGAGGCAAGCGCTCTTTCACTAAAGTTCTTGCTGCCTTCAATATTGGTGATCGTTCCAAGTAAATGAGGAATATTTCGAAACGGCTGCGCCATTCCGCCGCCTTTATAGTCAATCAACAGAAAAGCAACTTCATGCGGGTGAAAATGTACAGCGAGCGATAAAATATACGTCTGTAAAAATTCACTTTTCCCTGATCCCGTTGTTCCCGCCAACAGTCCGTGCGGGCCGTGCGCTTTTTCATGCAGGTTCAGATCGACAATGTCGTTTTTCCCTTTATAACCAATTGGCACTGATAATGATTTGGCCGTTTCTGAAGTCAGCCATTTTTCACGAATGCCAATGTCATCTACCTGTTTGGCATGGAAAAGATCAAGGAATGAGACCGTCTCAGGAATCGAATTGGTCATACCTACTTGATGATCTAATGTTCTCAGTGTTCTGGCAAACAGTTCATTGTCCCCGCGCTGATGTGTATCAAGCTGAAATGGAATTCGTACCGCCTTCTTGTGCTGAATGAGAATATCTCCTTCTTCTTCGTTAATATAACGGACAAGCGTCGAAATATTTTCAGCTAAGCTTTCCTTTGTTTCTGCTGCAAAGATGATGGAGATACCAAGATCTGTCCGGCTGCCTTCTAGGTATTCTAAAATCACATGCTCGGCAATGAGCTCATGATTTGTCACGATGAACACAAAATGAGGCGTAAAGATTTTCTTCTCTTTTTCTTCTTCTAAATCACGCTCGCGTAAAATTTCATAAATAGAGGACAACAGCTGATCGCGTGTTTGTTCGTTGTAAATAAACCCTTTGCCATATGTATGAGGCAGCTGGAAGTGCGGAAGCCATTTCATCCATTCCCAATTCTCATACTCCTGCTCATGAAAGATAAAGACAAATCTCAAATCGTGATAGCTGTGCGAGAAAGCAAGCTGTCCAACTAGCTGATGAAGCTCATTTTTCACAATCGCAGGCTTCCCTATTAATCCTGTTGGACCATCCGCAAGACCAAATGTAATCGGGACATTCTTCACTTCACGATATACTTTTTGCATGTGCTGCGTTTGTTCCATTAAGTCATCAACATCCCGGTTGGCCATATCGCCGCCGCTCATCGATAATTCATAGCTTGATGGGACTGCGCCTGTTCCAAGACGCAGGTGCAAGAAGTCGTCACTCACAAGCGTCTTTTCCCAAATGCGTCCGCTAATTTCTGAAGTTAAATACTTCATTTTTTCAAATGACGGATAATGATACGTCAAAATATATTGCTGGCGGTCATACAGCTCCTGCAGCTCTTTCCGTTTATTTTCTAAATAAAGAGAATAGACACGCTGCCGCTTCTCTTCTCGTCTTTTGCGCTGTGATTTTTCCTTAAAGTATTGAACGGACGATGTAATTAACGTCATGATAAACATCGCCATTGACACGATAATAAAGATTCCACGCGGCTGGATAAGGGCAACAATCCCCATTACAAGGAGCATCACAAGCGGCGGAAGGACAACAAGCCAAAGCCCTCTGCTGTTATTTTCACTCTCCTGCGAAGGAAAGCTAAAGGATACCCGGTCATCTGGCAAATCATAAATCAAACGCGGTGTACGTCTGTATGAAGGGTATTTTTGTTTTGTTTCTGTACTTGGCGGTCTTGTTTTTTCCAAACGTGTATGAAAGGGTTCGTAAGCTGTCACCTGTAATAAATCATCATCTTTAAATGTCACCGTCAGAAAGTTCCAGAACAGCTCATCTCCTGCATAAATCTTCTCTGGACCGTGGATTTTCTTTCCGTTCACGTAAATCATCTCGTCCTGAGGCATGACATACCATGTTCCTTCGATTTTCTCTAAAGTGAACTGGCTGGCATCTTGAAACATGGAATGAGCTTGTTCTTTCCACACATCAATCTCATCTTTCTCTTCACGTGAAAAAGACAGCTCCACTCTATTTCCTAGGTAATAAATATGTTGATCATGATGTGCATCCATTAAAATAAGTGTGAGTGAACCAAGCTGATATGGTTCATGTGGAAGTAATTTGCCTTTCTTCTCATCTCCCTGATAAATAGTAAAACCATCATTCGGTTCATCAGGAGATAAACGAATGACCCCTTCATCAAACGAAAGTGAAGGGATTGTCACTGTATGCTCTATTTCAGGTCCAATCAGAGCTTCTCGATTGAACTGCTCATCTAAACGGACAGTTTGATAATCCTCCTCATAAAAAACCCAAAGAAGACTCAAACGCTCCACCTCCTCATGGGACAGCACCAACTGTCAGTTGTATCGAAAGAATTATTTTTTCTCATCTTTTTTTGTCTGAGAGGTTTTCTTTTTCGCTTCAGATTCTTTCTCTTTTTTCTCTTGATCGGCTTTTGACTGCTCTTTTTGTTCAGCTGTTTCATCTGTTTGGCTTGCGTCTGAGGAGTCACCTGTGCTTGTCTCGGTTGTTTCTTTTTCTTCATATTTCGCCATTTCCTTAATGATCGGATCTAGCTGTTTTTGTTTTTCTTCAGCAGAAAGGCTGTCATCGTTTTGAATTTCATTGCGATAGGCGACGAGTGCCGTAAATATGTACCTGTCGTCTCCAAGCACCCGTGCAATATCAAGTGCTTCCTTGCTATTGCCTTGTCCAATATGAATCCAGAATAGGAAGTATTGCGGATCTGTCTGCAATGTGTACGTTTCTGTGATTTCTTTTTTATGCTGATCAAGCAACAAACTGCCTTGGTTCGTTTGTACATACGAAATGGCCAGTTCATATTGTAGAGAGACTGGCATTTTATTGGCTGGATATTTCTCTAACGTATCCACCACTTGACTGTACTGTTTGTTGAGATAATATTTGTTTGCCTCGACGTACGCTTCTTGTTTTGGCATGGCAAAAAAGAAGGTGTAAATGGTGTACACCAATGCAGGGATTAACAGGACAAGCAGACCTAATCCGATGTATCGCTCGATCTTCCATTTCTTTTTAGGAATGGTTAAGAGCGTTTTTTCTTTCGCATCGATTGCTTTGATCTTTTGCTCAATCAAAGCTGACAATTCTTCCAGCGACTTCGTTTCACTAATTTCTTTTGCCAGCTCCGATAATTTCAACGTTTCATTGTAAGCCACATATTCTTGAAATTGATATTCATGGTCAACCACTCGAAGAACGACAGCCTTGACCTCTTTTAACAGGCGATGCTCATCGGTTTCATATGGTGGGATGCTTTCTTTGACTCCATAATGCAAAAATGCAGGAGCTAAGCCTTGATGAAAAACAATGTTTTCAGGAGAAACAATAGGATGCAGCCGCTTCACGTCGTGTTTAAGAACTGCATCGACAAGCTGGTATGAAAAAATCCATTTGCTTTTTTCATCCTTTGCATGGATGAAACGAAATTCCTGATAGGCAGGAGGCGGTTGTATAGAAATGATGACCTCATCTTCAGTTAATTGGATCTCTTTCTGAAATGAAGGATTGATGTCTTTGATCGGTGCCGCTTCTAAACCGTCTAAGAGTTTAATCGTCTCTTTTTGAAAAATAAAGGTATAGGTGCCTCCCTCTTTTTTCATGACTGCTTCTAATTGTTCTTCTAAATAGGAACTCTTTTTATCTGCCATTTACAAAAGTCCTTTCATAGTATTTCCAGCCTGTCTCCTGTAGTAATTCCACAGTCTGACAGCTTATATTCGCCTGAAAACACAGCTTTCTTATTGACTACCCGCACCCATCCGCCTTCTCGCTTTGGAAGTGAGATTTGTTTTGCCTGCCAGGCGATATGGATGACTTGTTTAATATGTAAATAATTTGATAGTCTCAAATCAAACACACTGCCATCATAATTTTTTAAGTCGATGGTAATATCGATATACACAAATTTCCACCTCACAAAATAGAAAGAGCGCCGGCATCCATTGACAGACTCGGCGCTGTTTCTGCTTTTCACACTTAGAAAGGAAATCCCTTTGATTAGCCGCGGATTTGGCTTGCGATGTCTTGGTCAGTGCTTTCAAGTGTATTTGCCGTTTGATCAAGCTGATTGCTGACATCTGTTAATAGATCAGACATTTTGATAAATGAAGGCTTAAGCTGTTCGTATTGATCAGCAAATGCTTCACTAGAAGCACCTTCCCACATTCCTTTTAAATCAGAGATCATTCTATTTAGACGATCAACTTGGTTTAACACTTCTTGACTTTCAACACCATATTGCTTAGCGGTCGCTCTTAGTTCTTCTGGGGTTACGCGAATAATTCCTGACATATTCCTCATTACCTCCCGTGCATAGCCGCCATATAATGGGCTAATCCACTTATTTTTTGACGTTATTATTATAAAAACAGAAATGATACACAGTCAAACAAATCTGTTTTTATTTTACAAAATGAGTCTATAGAATTACTGTTTTTTCGCTTTTTATCTAGTATTTAACAGTTTTTTGGTCATATATTCATAATAAGTATCCACCTGCTTCGGTGGATCTTTCCGCCTATTGATTTTTTACTACGTTATTATTGTACTATTTCTTTTTCAGCGTGCTTCAACATCCATTTGCTAGCTTCTCACACTTTTTGTTTTTTTAAGTTTATGGCAGTTTTTTGTTGATTTACGTACCTCATTCTCTTCATAATGTAAGTACGTGAAATATTCGAAAAAGCAGGGGTTTTTTATGACAAAAAAGACAGATCCGTTTAAGTATAGCCTTGATCGTTTAGAGGATGTGGCAGACCAAATTAGTGATGTGCTCAATTGCCCTATTACTATAGAAGATACTCATCATCGATTATTGGCATATAGCACACACAATGATTTTACTGATCCCGCCAGAACTTCAACCATTATCTCCCGCCGGGTACCGGAAAAAGTCATTAATCGGCTTTGGAAGGACGGCATCATTCCTACACTCCTTAAAACAGACGAACCGCTTCGTGTCCCTCAAATTGCAGAGGTGGGTTTATCTAGCAGGGTCGCCATTTCGATCTGGAAGGACAAAGAAGTGCTCGGATTTATTTGGGCGATTGAATCCGCACAGCCTTTTTCAGAAGAAGAAATGGACCTTCTCAAAATGGCAGCGCATGCCGTGAAAAACAAATTACTCAATTTACAAATTCGAAAAACGAAAACAGAAGAACGTAATCAGGAGCTTTTCTGGAAGATGCTCACAGGTCATATTCATGAAAAGGATGAGATGCTTGACCTATTTTTAAGGCTTGGCATCAGATGTCCAGACACATATGCCATCATCATCTTCCGTCTTCGTGACGAACTCACAGAGGAAACAGAAAAAAAGCTGTCCTATCTGCTTGAAACAACACAGCAAGTACAGGTACTGTTAACGACTGTTGATTTTCACGAATTCATTATTCTTGTCTCACCAAAAACAGAACATCCGCTTCAAGATATTAAGCAATTCACAAGCGGCATGCTGCAGCAGCTTGCGGACCGCTATCATATTCAGCATGTTCAGGCAGCAATTGGAGGAATTTACGATAACATCTCTCAAATTCAGCCTTCCTATAAAGAAGCACTGGCTGTATTAAAGACGAAAGAACGCTTTCCAGTTGAAACAGAACGTTTAAACAGCTTTTCTGAACTAGGCATTTATCAATATCTTGATGTGCTTGCTGAGAAGCGAAAGGGCTCTTCTTACTCCAGTTACTCTTTATCAAAGCTGGAGGATTACGACCTGAGGCATCATTCCAACCTTGTCGAAACCCTTGAGCGGTTTATTGACTGTGACAGCAATGCCAATATTGCCGCAAAGCAATTAAACATCCACATCAATACCTTAAATTATCGATTAAAACGGATTACAGACATCGCAGAAATTGATTTAAAAAACATGAATGAGAAAATGACCATCTACCTTGATATGAAGCTAAAAAACGTCCATTTGTGAAATTTCACAAAGAGGCGTTTTTTTATTTTTTATTTCAACCGAAGAATTTTCTAAACTTTCCGGATACACTAGACATACAATATCAATAGATAAGCATAGGAGGAATAAACATGATCATCGGCATTCCGAAAGAAATTAAGAACAATGAAAACCGAGTGGCTTTAACACCAGGAGCAGCTTCTCAATTGCTTTCAGCTGGACATCAGATTTTAATTGAAACAAACGCTGGTTTTGGAAGCGGATTCACTGATGACGATTATGTATCTGTTGGTGCAGAGATTCTTGATCAGGCGAAAGATGTATGGGCATCTTCTGATATGATCATGAAAGTAAAAGAACCATTACCTGAGGAATATCCTTATTTCAGAGAAGGACTCATCTTATTTACGTACCTGCATCTAGCCGCAGAGCCCTCCTTGGCTGAAGCATTAAAACAAAAAGGCGTTACAGCCATTGCTTACGAAACAGTAACGGACGGAAAAACACTCCCTCTTCTCACACCAATGTCTGAAGTAGCAGGCAGAATGGCCGCTCAAATTGGGGCTCAATTTTTAGAAAAGCCAAAAGGCGGAAAGGGTATTTTACTTGCAGGTGTACCAGGGGTATCAAGAGGAAAGGTCACCATTATTGGGGGCGGTGTGGTTGGAACAAACGCAGCGAAAATGGCGATCGGACTTGGCGCAGATGTCACCCTGATTGATGTAAACGCAGAACGCCTGCGTCAGCTGGACGACCAATTTGGCCATCAAATGAAAACGTTAATGTCCAATCCTGTCAACATTGCAGATTCAGTCAGTGAGGCAGACCTTCTCATTTGTGCGGTGCTGATTCCTGGTGCCAAAGCACCGACGCTTGTGACAGAAGAAATGGTGAAACAAATGAAGCCTGGTTCTGTCATTGTGGATGTAGCGATTGATCAAGGCGGCATTGTCGAAACCATTGATCACATCACAACCCATGATCAGCCTACTTATGAAAAACACGGCATTTTACATTATGCTGTCGCTAATATGCCAGGCGCGGTTCCGCGGACATCAACTGTTGCTCTAACGAATGTCACTGTTCCATATGCGCTGCAAATTGCGAATAAAGGCGCTGCAAAAGCTATTAGAGAAAACAATGCCATCGCAGAAGGTGTCAATGTGATGAACGGACATATCACGTACGAAGCGGTCGCTCGTGATCTCGGCTATGATTACGTACCTGTCAGCAAAGCCATCGATGCCTCTTTTATGACCGAAGCTTAATCAGCTACCCGCCCTATTGATGGGCGGGTTTTATTGTTAACCTAAAATTAAAATAAGTTGACAAAAATCCTTCTTCCCCTTAATCTATTTGTACAGATAAGACAGGGGGAAACATCATGCAAAAGAAGACAAGAACTGCTGACTTTGTGCTAGTGGGAATGTTTGCTGCACTCATGGCTATCGGAGCCAATATCACATCCATTGTGCCATTTTTACAGGTCGGCGGAATTCCACTTACGATGCAGCCGTTTTTTTGTGTGCTTGCTGGTCTCTTACTCGGCAGACGGCTTGGCGCATTAGCTATGATTGTCTATGCCTTGGTTGGAATTGCTGGTGCACCTGTATTCGCCCAGTTCTCTGCGGGCTTTGGGGTCATTTTAGGCAAAAGCGGCGGCTTTGTATTATCATACATCCCTGCTGCCTGGCTTGCCGGATTCATTCTAGAAAAAAGAAAAAACCCTGGCTTTGGCCGCTTTTTGCTTGCAGCCATTGCTGGTACGACCGTGATGTATGTGATCGGAACGACCTATACATACCTCGCATTAAATGTATGGCTCAATGCACCGATTTCCTATCAAACCACATGGTTCTTTATGATCTGGTTTATGGTAAAAGACTACGCATTGACTATATTACTTGCGATGCTGGCACCTAAAATTTATCGCTCTGTATCCAAAGCCACATCCTTTCGAAAACAAGAAGCTGTATCATAGAAAAAAGAGCCTGTCTTCATTCAGGCTCTTTTTCATCATTACTCAGCGTATTGATCTATGATTTCTTCCAGCATTCCTTCAAGCACTTCTACATTTTCAAGATCTGATGGACTGAAGCGGTAGCGCACAAGCTGTTCCCCATCATTATACATCTCCTCAAGCCAGCCTCTCAGGCCTCTTGCTCTACGGTCAACTTCGAAAACAATGTCTAATCCGCCTTCATCTATCAGAAAAATCAGCTCTAACTCATCAAGCATATAGCGATAGTAGTCTGATGTCGGAATGAACTCGAATTCTTGGACGAATGGCAGGCGCCGCTGAAAGTAAGGTGCTTGCTCACAGTCTGCTTCATTTAGGTGGAAGCCAAGATTGCTAGTGGCCTCCAGCACATTTTTCACCCAAGGGTGAGCTTCAACGAAAATGCGGTCATAGTCAGATTTATCGATTCCGCCTTGGATATCAAGGTCTGTCTCCACTGCAATTTCAACTTTTCCGATCGTCATCGGGGTATCGATAGGAAGAATAAAAGAAAACGGAAATTCATGCTTTTCTCCTGGCTGGATGGTAAAAGAATCCGTCACCCGTAAAGTAAAGATATTCACATATTTTCTATGCTCTTCATCATCTTTCACAATCACATACTGTGTTTGAATCTTGACATTGATATAACGGATGTCCTGAGCAATTTTTCCGCCCTTTACATGGACAGTTCCCGTTACTTCTTGTCCTGGATAATAAGCGTTTTTCTCTAAAATGGTATCTACTTTTGCCGCACCAATTCCTGCACTTGCCGCTAGCTTTTTAAAAAATGACATGTCCCATCTTCCCCTTTTCATTTTTATCAGCATATATACGTAAGATAGAGAAAGAAAGATTCATTTAATTCATACTTTTGTCCTAATTATTTTTCATCTATGAACAACAAAAAAAGCTTATAGAAAAAACATCATCGTTTTCTCTACAAGCTTTTCATCTTACAGAATAATCGCCGCCAGCCAGCCGAACAGAACAAGCGGAATATTATAATAGATAAAAGTCGGGACACAAGTTCCCCAAATGTGGTGATGCTGTCCATCCATATTCAATCCAGATGTTGGTCCAAGCGTACTGTCACTTGCAGGTGAACCTGCATCTCCAACAGCCGCAGCAGAGCCAATAATGGCAATGGTAGCCATTGGACTAAAACCTAAGTGTAAGCAAAGTGGAACAAAGATGGTTGTAATAATCGGAATCGTTGCAAATGATGATCCGATTCCCATTGTCACAAGCAGACCAACGAGCAGCATTAAAATCGCCGCAAGACTCTGGCTGTTTCCGATAAATTGGGAAGATGCTTTGACAAGAGATTCAATGTCTCCTGTTTTTGTTAAAACGTTGGCAAACCCAGCCGCAACAAGCATGACAAAACCGATAAATGCCATCATATTCATTCCAGATGTAATCAGTTCATCTGCTTCATCCCGTTTCATCATTCCAGTCACAAACAAGACAAGCAGTCCTGCGAGTGCACCGAAGATCATTCCTTCCACACCAAGGCTTTGTGATAGATAAAGCTGGACAATCAACGAAACGAGAATAGCAAGACCGGCAAAGAATAAGCTTTTTTTCGTATAAGCCGATTTCTCTACGTCTGTAATTTCACGATTCTCATATACCTTCGGCTTTCGATATACAAAAATGGAAACGATCAAGCCAAGAACCATGCCTGCTACAGGAATCAGCATCGCATACGGAATATCTGCAAGGTTTACTGTTAGACCCGCTTCCTTCATATTGTCACGAAGCATTCCGTGGAAAATCTGTCCAAAACCGACTGGAAGTAATATATATGGTGCAGTGAGTCCGAAGGTAATGACACACGCTAGCAGTCTGCGGTCAATCTGAAGCTCGTTAAACACCTTTAATAACGGCGGAATGAGGACTGGGATAAAGGCAATGTGAACAGGAACGACGTTCTGTGAAAAACAGGACACGATCAAAATGACAAGAACGATGAGCACTTTTGATAGTGTTTTCCGTCTTGAATCGCCTTCTTTTCCTAGAAGCTTCACTGCTCCTTCAACCATAGCATCTGGCAGACCTGTTTTCGTCAGTGCCGCAGCAAATGCCCCTAATAACGCATAACTAATCGCCACTGTTGCATTTCCCCCGAGTCCGTCCGTAAAGGCGTCCACTGTTCCTCCCAAGCCTAATCCACCTGCAAGTCCGCCAGCTAAAGCGCCAATTGCCAGCGCAATCACGACATTGACCCGCAGCAAGCTTAATATCAACATTAAAACAACCGCTAAAACAACTGCATTCATGGTGAAACCTCCGAAATCCTTTAGTTTACTAATGTAGTAGATAATTAAAGTACCAACGTATGTTACCATAGAAAAAAAACTTCGTCAAATGGCGTATGTCCTACATAAAAAAGCTCTGCCACTTGGCAGAGCCTTCTCCTTTATTTTGTTCCTTCAAATCGTTCCACAAATGTTGCGAGTGATCTCACCATTACTCCTGTTGCCCCTGTTGGTCCAAAGCATGAAGGTTTTTCTGTTGTTGCAGTTCCTGCAATATCTAAATGAACCCAAGGCGTATCTTCTGCGAATTCTCCAATGAAAGCACCTGCCATAATCGCATGACCATCACGGCCTGGTGAGTTATTGAGATCCGCCATTTTGCTGTTTCGTACTCGTTTCTTATCTTTTTCCGTGATGGGCAGCTGCCAGATCATTTCACCGCATTCTTCTGATGCTTCTTTAAACTGAGCGTACAGCTCATCGTTATTGGTCATCGCGCCTGTTGTCTCATTTCCAAGCGCCACAATGACACCCCCTGTTAATGTGGCCACATCTACAAGGACAGAGGCACCGTGCTGCTTCGCATATGTCACCCCATCTGCTAAAACAAGACGGCCTTCTGCATCCGTATTAAGCACTTCGATTGTTTTACCGCTCAGTGACACGATGACATCATCCGGCTTCATAGCGTCTGCTGAAATCATATTATCGGTTGAGGCAATGACCGCAATGACATTTTGCTCTGGACAAAGTTCTCCGATGATTTCCATTGCGCCTAGAACAGAGGCTGAGCCGCCCATATCTGTTTTCATGCCAACCATACTCGCTCTTGGCTTTAAAGAATAGCCGCCGGTATCATACGTGATGCCTTTACCGACAAGACCGATGACGTCTGTCCATTCTTCCTTGCCTTGATATTTCAATACGATGAGTTTTGGCGGTTCTGTTGAGCCTCTATTGACGGCTAAAATACCGCCCATTCCGAGCTCTTCCATTTGTTCTTTATCTAAGATTTCAATCTCAAATTCATATTTATATGCAAGCTCTGCCGCATACGAAGCCAGATCAGAGGATGTGAGCATGTTCGGCGGCATATTCACAAGGGTACGAGCCGAATTGACTGACTGTCCGTACACTTCGCCGACTTTCAAACTCGCCTGAATTTCATCTTGATCATGCTCTGTCGTTGCATAAACAAACTCGATAAAACGATCCGGTTCATTTGTTTTATGTTTAAAATCTTGTAATTCATATGTAGCTAAAAGGCAGCTTTCAGAAAGGGCATGGGCCGCATCTTGAGCAGGCAGATCCTTTCCAATAAACGTATCCAGCAAGACAGAAACCGCTTGCTTTTTATCTTGATGAAGCTTTTTGAATAAATGGGCAAACACTTCTTTTGCCTCTTCAAACGTGTAATCTGATTCCTTCCCAAGCCCGACAAAATAAATGCGTTTGATGCCTGTTTCAGGGGATGGGAAAAACTTCGTAAGCTGATTTCGTTTGGAAGAAATGTCGCCTTCTTTTAATAATTCAGTGATTCTTCCTTCAAGTAATTCATCCATTTCTTTTGCTTTTCCTGATAATTGGCTCTTTTGAAAAAGTCCGATCGCCAGTGTATCTTTATGCTGCAATTCATTTGTCGAGAAAAACATATTTATCACACGCTCCTTAATGAACTCCATTTTTCACATTGGAACTTCTATTATATCAAAATTTGCGTGCCTATACGATCATTGCCAGACTGTCTTTACTTGATGAACATTTATATTTTCATACGCGGAAGGGCATCATGAAAAAGCGGCGAAACCTGAGCAGCCTGTCCGTGTTCTCCTCATTCCACATCTACTTTCTTTAATGTTATAATGAACATGGACTTGGCAGCTTTTTTACTGCTATCATTTTTTCATCATACTAGGATTTTTAGTCCACCATTTCGCACGATATTTTTTCTTAAAGAGAGGATGTTTCTTGTTCATGAGCGTACTGACGAATTTTCCGCTGCTTGCCAGCCTTGCAGCCATCTTTTTTGCTCAATTTGTAAAAGTACCGATTCAATTTATCATTTCTAGACGACTAGATTGGTCGCTCATTACAAGCACAGGCGGAATGCCAAGTTCACACTCCGCAGCAGTAACAGCACTCTCAACAGCAGTGGCTTTAGAGCACGGGCTAGATACATCTATCTTTGCCATTTCCGCCATCTTTGCCATTATTACGATGTTTGATGCGACAGGCGTTCGCAGACAGGCAGGAGAACAGGCGACTGTTCTCAACAAGCTCGTAACAGATTTTAACCGATTTGTTTCCGAAGCAAAGAATTTCCCAAATGCGGAAGAAAAAGAAAAGCAAAAGAAATTAAAAGAGCTTCTTGGTCATAAGCCGATTGAAGTCTTCTTCGGCGGTTTAACAGGGATCTTGCTGACACTCATCTTAGATTATTACTTCATGTAGAAGCGAAAAAGCTTTGGACCTTAAACGGCCCAAAGCTTTTTTATTCTTTATTGGCTTGAAACTGCTGACGGAATACTTGCATCGATTCTGCTTCATTAAGCTGATTTAAGTCTTTTTCCGTTAACGTCCCTTCACCCTTTTTGATGATATACACATCGAGCACTTTTTTACCCCATTCTCTATACACATCATCAACGGTTTCATAGTATAAATCAAGCTTATGACCTTTAATGGCTTTCCCGGTATCTGCAACCACACCGTAGCCATAGTTTGGGATAAACAGCACCGTTCCAATCGGAAAAACAGATGGGTCGGCTGCCACTGTTGAGTATAAATCACGTTTCACTTTGACGCCTGAATATGTAATGCCATATGCATGATGTTCCTTCGTTTTGCCTGTTGATTCCACACCTGCTGTATAGCCGGTTGCAACAACTTTCTGTTTCGGGTAATCGTTCCAATTAAAGGCCTCTTCGAGAGAAACAGCCCGCGAATCTTCACTTTTGAGTGCGATCGTTTCCCTTTTTTGCTGCTGAAAAAAAGAGGATACTTGCTTGCCCGCATCGGTTTTTTTCACCCATACAGCTAAATCACTTGGTTCAACTCCAGATATGCCCGTAAAGCTTGTCAAAAGTGCAAGCATGAATAAGGCGGTCATGAACAATCGTTTCATCCATGTTTTCATCTCTATTTGTCACTCCTCTACCCATCTATTTGTTTCCAAACAAAATGGAAACTATGCAAAGGAGAAACAAAAAAACCCACTTGCGTGTCCACAAGTGAGTTAAAACATTTGATACCCTCTTTTTCGTAGTACATTAATGACAAAACCTGATGTGATTGCACCGATCAGGCCGCTTAATAAGATGATGATATCTGCCGCAGCGAGTGAGACAATCCGGTCTCCTATTCCTGAAAAAGCGGTGCCAGGCTCTCTTACATAAGCGATCATCTTTTGATTGTTGATAATGAAAAGGCATACAATTGGATATAAAATAGCCATAATCCATGACATTCTCAGCAGCATATTGAGCAAAAAACCAATGCCGAAGAATAACACGAAAAATAAAATAACTGAAATGATAACGACTGGTAAACTGATCACTTCATCTCCACCCCCAAATATCCCATCATTAGTTTAACTTGGAAATAGAGATGAAGTCAATCAATGGAAAAAGCAGATCGATTAACGCTTCTTTCCTGTCCCTTTACATTCCTCACACGTTTCAGATCCGCCGAGCAATAACTGAAAATACCCTTTTCCTGAACAATATTGACAGGTTGATGTTTTTTCCTTTGTTTGTGCATTCATATTGCTCACTCCTTAATCTAAATTTTCTGATAATTTATCATAACATATTTTACTGCCGATGACCAAGTGAGAAAATATACCACAACTTATAAAAAAACGTGTATCACGAGGATACACGTTTTTGTCTATGATGGTTTAGAAGAACTTGAATTTTCCTTTTTTCAGAACAAGTCCTGGTCCGCCAACCATGAATAAAGAACGGTTGTCGATGATTTTCTTCATTGCAGAAGCTTTTGTTCCTTGAAGTTTTTTACCAAACGCAACACCTACAGCGTCGTGTTCACCAAGAGAAGCAACTGTTCCTTTGATGTCTGGCTTAAAGCTTTCAAGAGAACCGCCTTTTACTAGTGCTGCAAGGTTTTTCGCTACTGTCTCACCTTGCTGCATAGCGATTTGTGCAGTTGGTGGGTATGGACGGTTGATTTCTTCATTGATAATCAATGAACAGTCACCAATGATGAAGACATCATCATTTTCTGGTACACGAAGATCTGGAGAAACTTTTACGCGGCCGCGCATGTTTTCAAAACCAGCTTCTTCAACGATTGGGTTACCGCGTACACCTGCAGCCCAAACAACAGTTGCAGCTTTGATTTCTTCTGTATCATCGTCTTTTCCAACAATGATACCCTCAGGCGTACATTCTTTGATCGCTGTACCGATTTTGAACTCAACACCTTTACCTTGAAGGTAGTTCATCGCATAGTCGATCAATTCTGGATCGAATCCAGGAAGAGCTGTTGGCGCAGCTTCTACACAGATGATACGCACGTCTTTTTGATCAATGTCATACTCTTTGCAAAGCTCAGGCACACGGTTTCCAAGCTCACCAAGGAACTCAATACCTGTGAATCCTGCGCCGCCGACAACGATTGTCAAACGCTCTGGACGTTTTTCAGCATCCGTATTATACGTTGCAAATTGAAGCTCAATGTGCTCACGAAGCTGACGAGCAGAGTTAATGTTAGAGATTGAGAATGCGTATTCTTTCAGTCCTGCAATACCAAATGTTTCAGGAACAGCACCAAGTGCAACAACAAGGTAGTCATAAGAAAGTTCGCCATCTGATGTCACAACTTTCTTTGCTTCCTTATCAATGCTTTCAACTGTTGCTTGTACAAAGTTGACACGGGAACTGTTAATCACATCTTTGATTTGATAACGACAGCGGTCATGATGAAGTGTACCTGCACTTGCTTCATGAAGCCATGTTGTTTCGTAATGATAATTATGCTTGTTCACAAGAGTAATGTCCGCATCATTTGTGCCAAGCTGTTTTGTTAATCTTGTTACAGTCATTAATCCGCCATAACCTGCACCTAATACAACGATTTTCGGTTTATTCACTGGAATCACATCCACCTTTTTTAAATTTGCTGTAAAACGGATAAAGAATTACATATCGTTATTCTCAACCGCTTTGCGGCATTTTATGAAATTTAAACAAAAAAATAAGTATGTGAAAATCTGAACTTTCACCTACATAAAACGAAAGCATTTGACCGTATCCGACAAAAATTCATAAAAAATTAATATTTAGTTCCCTTAACAATAATAGCGAGTTCTGCTCCAATTTTCAAGGCTTTAAACTGAAAATCCTTATGATAAACGGTCTTTCTCACTTTTTCCTCCTTTTCAAAGCTTCAGCATCAAAAAACGACAAGTTTTTCAAAACAAGTCAAACGACGATATGTGGTATGATATGATATAGTGATAACAATTTTCATTTGGGAGGATTAAAGGAATGCAAGAAGATTCTAAGGTATATGACATTACCGTTATCGGGGGCGGCCCAGTTGGATTGTTTACTGCGTTTTACGGAGGCATGAGACAGGCAAGTGTGAAAATCATTGAAAGCCTTCCTCAGCTCGGCGGTCAACTATCCGCTCTTTACCCTGAAAAATATATTTATGATGTGGCTGGATTTCCAAAAATCCGCGCACAAGAATTAGTTGATAACTTAAAGGAACAAATGGATAAATTTGATCAAACCATTTGCTTAGAGCAGGCAGTTGAAACGGTTGAAAAGCAGGCAGATGGGATCTTTAAACTTGTGACAAATCAAGAGATTCATTATTCTAAAACAATTATCATCACAGCTGGTAACGGTGCATTCCAACCGAGAAAGCTTGAACTTGATTCAGCAGAATCATTTGAAGGAAGCAACCTGCATTACTTCATTAATGACTTGAACCAATTTGCCGGCAGACGTGTGGCCGTTCTTGGCGGCGGAGACTCTGCGGTGGACTGGGCACTTATGCTTGAACCAATCGCAAAAGAAGTATCCATTATTCACCGCCGCGATAAATTCCGCGCGCATGAGCACAGTGTAGAAAACCTGCACAACTCGAAAGTCAATGTACTGACACCATTTGTACCAACTGAGCTCATTGGTGAAGACCGCATTGAACAAATCGTGCTCGAAGAAGTCAAAGGCGACAAAAAACAAGTGCTTGATGTGGACGACGTGATCGTCAACTTCGGTTTTGTTTCCTCCCTTGGACCAATCAAACAATGGGGCCTTGAAATCGAAAAGAACTCCATCGTGGTGAAATCTACAATGGAAACAAACATTGAAGGCTTCTATGCGGCAGGAGACATCTGTACGTATGAAGGAAAAGTCAAATTGATTGCAAGCGGATTTGGTGAAGCACCAACTGCTGTCAACAATGCGAAAGCTTACATGGACCCGAAAGCCCGTGTACAGCCTCTCCATTCCACAAGCTTATTTGAAAACAAATAAGATCGGATCAAAAAAGGAGTTCCCACTCGCGGAACTCCTTTTTCGTTTATTTAAAAATCCCAATATAGGCATTTGCCATCCCAAGTACCATTGCAGCAAGCAGCACCACAACAATCCCTGCCACAACCAAAATCACCCGATCCTTCACACGTTCCTTTTTCGGAAGCGGCTTCTCAATCCCGCAAGACGGACACGTTTTGGAACGATACGGAATCAGTTCATGACAGTTCCTGCAATTGATTTGTTCACTCAAACCTCAGCAACCTCTTTTCTCACTACAGTTTATGTTTGGTTCTCATGATACTCTTTTCGAGTGGAAATAGCCAGTTGTTCGGGCGAGCTGTAACAAAATTGAGCGATTTGCGAAAAAAAAACATAGCTCCTTGAATTCGCTGCTTCAAACAAGATCAACAATGATATAAATTTTTAAAAAGATGATTGACCCTAACGCAACGTCATATTTTATAGTGGATATCAAGAGAGGTGAATTGAAATGAAAGTAAAAGAAGTAGCTGAATTATTTGGTATTAGCATTCGTACACTTCATCATTACGACAAGATTGGTTTATTGACCCCAAGTGAAGTCACAGAAAATCGTTATCGACTTTATTCAGAAGAAAACCTTGAAACATTGCAGCAAATATTATTTTTCAGGGAACTTGGATTTCCATTGAAGGAAATTCACAAAATGATGCACAATCCTTCATTTAACAAGAAAGAAGCATTTATGCTACAAAGAAAAATGTTAATAGAGAAACGAAATAATCTCGATAAAATGATCGGAAATATTGATAAAACGCTACAGCATTTAACGGGAGAAACTCAATACACCTATAAAGAAAGGTTTGAGAATATGAATATGAATTTTAGCCAATATGAAGAAGAAGCTCGTCACCGTTGGGGAAATCAAGCTGTTGATGAAGTCAGCTCAAAACTAAATCATTTGTCTAAAGATGAACAAATTGAATTATCTGATAGCTGGGATAGCATATTGAATAAACTAGCCTCTCTTCGCAGCCAATCCCCTAAATCCAAAGAGGTGCAAATCGTCATCAAACAATGGTACGACTTTTTAAACGAAAACTTCAGTTATTACTCTCTTGATGCTTTTTACGGTTTAGGCCAACTCTATATTCAAGATGAACGTTTCACAAAGAATATAGATCGTTATGGTGAGGGTTTGGCATCATTTATGAGCGAAGCGATGAAAGTCTTTACTACTCTTCATAAAAGAGGGGACAGCTTTGAAAATGATGATTGAGAATACAATCGATTAATACGAAACGTTATTCTCAACGAAACACAACAAAGAACATTTTTTCCGACACACCATGATGAAACCTTTTGAAAAGATGTGGAAGATGATAAACGTTCCGCTAAAAGCTAAACAGCAAAATGGCTATGATGTAATAATGGCAACCAAGATGCTTGGCTATCTTGATGTAACAGATACACAAACTGGACAACAGGCATTAAAAAAACTACAAGAAATTCAG
Organism: Bacillus sp. FSL M7-0791; assembly: GCF_038627085.1. Taxonomy (NCBI): domain Bacteria; kingdom Bacillati; phylum Bacillota; class Bacilli; order Caryophanales; family Bacillaceae; genus Bacillus; species Bacillus sp. FSL M7-0791. The sequence continues at coordinate 2,848,919 of NZ_CP152022.1, forward strand.
GCTCTTCAAACAGCAGATATGACCTTAAACCATTGTATGGATTTCATCAAAAAGCACAACCTTCAAATAAATGCTGATGAGTTGAGATTTGGTCTATATATAGCTGATCCGAAAAAGCTTGAACTGCAAAAAGGATATTGTGGCTTTGGAGGAATTCCTGGATTTATTCAAGTATCACTATATCCAAATTCATATAATATCCCAAGAATTCCTGCTCTCATTGCACATGAATTCCATCATAATATCCGTTTTTCACATTTTGAATGGGATTACGGAAACGTCACGGTTGGAGATTATTTAATTATAGAGGGTTTAGCTGAATCATTTGCAAAAGAACTTTATGGTGAACATGTTTTAGGGCCTTGGGTCTTGGGTCACTTCTTTTAATAAAGAGGAATTAGACTATTCTAAAGAAGTGATGAAAGAGGCTTTACATATGAAGGGGTTTGGTGACGTCAGCAGTTATATGTTTGGTGATATCATTGCCCAAGAACAAGGCTTTCATCCTGTAGGATTATCACCCTTTGCTGGTTATGCAGTAGGTTATCAAGCTGTACAATCTTTCATGAGAATTAATAAAGTAGGGATTGAAGAAGCGACCTTACTTGGAACAGAGGAAATACTAAGAAACTGCGAGCTTTTTTCTAATTAAATATCTTTATAAAGAGGACGTGCTGAGTGATTGAAGTCATGTCCTTTTTTTAAATCTTTAAAAACAACACAAAAAACCTCCTCAAGAAAATGATTAATTTGAGGAGGTCTTCATTATACAAATGGTTTTACAGAATGAATCGTTTTAACCCTTAACACTCTTCTGGCGTACCGGTATTCGTCGCTGTTCTGAAAGAAGAACCGCACCCGCATGACGCGATGGCGTTTGGATTGTCAATCGTGAAACCGCCGCCCATGAGTGATTGTTTGAAATCAATGATGGTTCCGTTCATGATATCAAGGCTTTCAGAATCGACAAGGACATTGATGCCGTGCTGTTCGAACTGCGTGTCTTTCTCTGAGACTTCATGGTCAAAGCCCATGCCGTACGAAAGACCGCTGCAGCCGCCGCCTTTTACGCCCACTCGAAGGAACGCATTTTCTTCTTCATGCTCTTTCATCATATCTTTAATCTGCAGTGCAGCAGCTTCTGTAATGGTTACTGGTGTACTCATGATCATCCCTCCTTTTGACTGGATGTTTCTTTTCAATTATAAACGTGATGATGCCTTTTCTCAAATAAATGGTTTAGAGATAAAATGTGCCGTCACAAATCGTTTCAGCAGGTCCTGTCATGAGCACATGGTCATTGTCTTTCCAACGAATGATGAGGTCTCCGCCTGCTAAATGAACTGTCATGTCTGTTTCTTTTTTTGCCTGACCATTCACAATTGTGGATACAGCCGCAGCACAGGCCCCAGTTCCGCAAGCCTGGGTAATCCCTGAACCTCTTTCCCACACGCGAAAATGCAGTTCTGTTTCACTGACAACTTCAACAAATTCTACATTGACGCCTTCAGGGAACATGTCGTGCTTTTCGATGATAGGACCAAGTGTATGAAGCGGCGCTTTTTCTATGTCCTCTAAATAAAAAACGATGTGCGGGTTTCCCATCGAAACGGCCGTTCCATTTAATTTCGCAGTGCCAAAATCAAGCGGCTCATTAATCGTTGTGCTAGCCGGTTCACCAAGCATCGGCATTGCTTCTTTTTCAAAACGTGGTTTTCCCATATCTACTGTGACTAGCTGAACGTGACCATCCTGAGCGTGAACGGTCGCTTCAACGAGTCCTGACAATGTCTCAATCTGGAACGTTGAGTCCGTCACAATTTGATGCTCATACACATACTTTGCAACGCAGCGCAGCCCATTACCGCAGTTCTTGCCCTCTGATCCATCATTGTTGAAAATGCGCATCTTCACAGGTGCAACATCTGATGGGCAAATCAGGATCATCCCGTCAGAACCGATTCCTGTATAAACAGAAGAAACGCGGATCGCTATCTCTGATAGCTCCTCTTCTGGAAGCTGCTCCTTCATCTGATTGACGTAAATATAATTATTTCCTAATCCGTGCATTTTCGTGAATTGAAATGATGTCATGAGCTTCCTCCAAAAATGTTGTTTCTTTATAGTATAAAAGGAGTCGATTCAGGAGACAATCTTATCATCCCCCGTTTTTCATACATAGAAGCTCTTTGCTGCCATGGCAAAGGGCTTTTATTATGCATATGCCTCTTTTTCTCTCGTGTGATGCTTCATATTGATGATATTTTATTAGCATAACATATTGGATGCGCTTTCTATTGATTCTCCTTAAAAATGGAAGATGGAAATGTGAAAAAAATGCACCTCATGACCCATGTGGTGCATTTAAAACATGTCGTTTTCCTCTATAAATGCATAAATACGCTCGACTAGCTGCTCTGCATTTTCTCCTGAAACAAATTCTCCATTCACAAGCGCAAATGGGGAGTCCATACATTTGCCGCAATAGCTTAAACAGCCGTATTCCATTACGTCTAGGTTTGGGTCTTTTTCAAGCTTCTCTTTTGCTTCTTGAGACCCTTGTGCAAGATTACTTACACAAAATTCGATCAGTGGAAACACTGTGCTTCACCTCACATTGCCTTACCATCCTACCGAAATTCCTTGTATTAGTCAAAATATGAGCTTCGCCTATATCGTTACGCCTAATCCTCATAAAATGTTTTACTATTTAGGACTAACTGATGAATATGTAGGTTATTTTGAAACAATTATTGTGGTTTCACAGTAAATTCGATATAATTTTATTTGGTATTTTAACTTAAAGTTTTTTAGTATAAGTGTTTTTCAATGTCTACGGGGAAAAGGAGAATCGTCATGAAAAATTTAGTCTTGATCGGCGGAGGTTACGGGAATATGCGGGTTCTCCACCGCTTATTGCCAAATCAATTACCTGATGATGTCACTATCACATTAATTGATCGAAATCCTTACCACTGTTTAAAAACAGAATATTATGCACTTGCTGCTGGAACGATCTCTGATCATCACATTCGAGTATCTTTTCCAGAGCATCCGAAGCTGGATATTCAATACGGGGAAGTAGAAAAAATTGATATTGAAAACAAACAGATCTTATTCAGCGACCGTGAACCGATTCCGTATGATGATACGGTGATTGGACTCGGTTGCGAGGACAAGTATCATAATGTCCCTGGTGCGAAAGAACATACATACAGCATTCAAACCATTGATCAGTCAAGACATGCGTATAACAAATTAAACAATTTGAGCGCAGGTGCAACGGTTTGCATCGTCGGTGCTGGACTTAGCGGGGTAGAGCTGGCCAGTGAATTAAGAGAAAGCCGTGCTGATTTAAACATTATTCTTTTTGACCGCGGAGAGCTGATTCTATCAAGCTTCCCAAAAAGATTAAGTTTGTATGTGCAAAAGTGGTTTGAAGAAAATGACGTAAAGATCATTAACTGTGCCAATATTACAAAGGTTGAAGAAGGTCTTGTTTATAACCATGATAACGCGATTGAAGCTGATGTCATCGTCTGGACAGCAGGAATACAGCCAAGCAAAGTGGTACGAGAGATGGATGTTGAAAAAGACGCACAAGGCCGCGTCGTATTAACTCCTCATCACAATCTCCCTGGGGATGAGCATGTATATGTTGTAGGTGACTGCGCAAGTCTGCCTCATGCCCCAAGTGCACAGCTTGCTGAGGCGCAGGCAGAACAAATTGTCCAATCTCTGCAAAAACGCTGGAAAAATGAGCCGCTTCCTGAGGCTTATCCACAGTTTAAGCTAAAAGGTGTTTTAGGTTCTTTAGGGAAAAAAGCCGGCTTTGGCTTAGTGGCTGATCGTCCACTTGTTGGCCGGGTGCCAAGACTCCTGAAATCTGGACTCCTTTGGATGTACAAGCATCACAATGGCTAAAATCATGTGAATTTTTTCTCAAAGCTCCTTCGTGACGAGGGAGCTTTTTTCTATGAAACGGCATGTGCCGATGAGTTGGTCCATTTGATCGGAGCAAGAGCAAGAATGCAGTCTTTACGAAAGGTTCTCATCGTTTTCTTCGATAAACAATACGCTTGGATAAGCTGATCCGTTTGACGGTGTACAATGATTTTTCTCTTCGTGCACTCCCCGTTTTTCTTCATATAAATCATCTCAATCGGTATTTGCTGATGAAGAGATTGTTTTAGTAAATAATTCATGATGCTCACACTCCTTTCATTTCATTATAAACGAACAAACGTTCTTTTTCAACCTAAAAAAGAACGTTTGTTCGTTTATATTTCTCAAAAAAAGAACAGCTTATTCACTGCTCTCCTTGTACCCGTATTTCTCCATTTCTTGATAAATGTCTTTTAATTTTGGATTGCCCTCTCCAACGATTTGATCCTCTACTAAAACAAGCGGATAAAAGAATTCATCATCAAGAATTCGTTCAGACAATTCCTTTTGTTGTTCATTTTCTGGCGGGTGCTCAATATCAATATATGTGATGCGAAATGGCTGATTCGGATATTTTCGTTTTAATGCTGCATCTAACCATTCAAACGTATCTTTTGAAGAAGGCAGATTCACGCAGCTAGCGCACAAGACATCTCTTCCATATACATAAAGATCGACGGTTTTGTTCATTTGACAAGCCCCCTATTCTTTCTTCATTTTAGCTGAATTTTATGGATGAAAAAAGTCAAAATCACTTTTTGTTTCAAGATGAGATTGTGCTATAATGAGAAGGAAACTTTGAAACCAATCAATAGATTTTTATCGTCCAGATGAATATAATGGTGATATGTTGTGAAAGGAGCGATTATATCTAATGACTGAAGTCGAAATGAAAGACCAAGTACAGGAAGTACTGGACAAACTTCGTCCATTTCTATTACGTGATGGTGGAGACTGTGAGCTTGTAGACATTGAAGATGGCATTGTAAAATTACGTCTTCTTGGTGCATGCGGCAGCTGCCCAAGTTCAACCATTACATTGAAAGCCGGTATTGAGCGCGCATTATTAGAAGAAGTGCCTGGCGTTGTAGAAGTTGAACAGGTTTTCTAATTCATATATGACATGAAAACGACCCGATTTGGGTCGTTTTTTATTAGGCTAGCTTTTCTCTAAACCATTCCTTTATAAAAGTCAGTCTTTGAATACGCTGCCCCGGGTGGCCGCTTCTGGATAGATCATGAGATGCCTTCGGGAATTTGACCAATCTTGTGTCTTTCCCAAGCTCCTTCAAGGCCACAAAAAGCTGCTCTGCTTGATCAACTGGGCAGCGATAATCTTCATCGCTGTGCAAGATGAGAAGCGGTGTGTTCATCTGCTTCACATATTTTAGCGGAGAGCGATCCCATAGCTTATCGACAGAGTCATAAATATCCCCATCAATCTGCCACCTTGTAAAGAAATAACCGATATCACTGATACCGTAAAAGCTAATCCAGTTTGAAATGGAGCGCTGTGTGACAGCTGCGCGAAAGCGGTCGGTCTGACCGACAATCCAGTTGGTCATAAAACCCCCATAGCTGCCGCCTGTCACGCCAAGTCTTGTTTCATCAAGGAAATCATAGGCTTTGAGCACATGATCAACAGCCTGCATGACATCGTCATAATCAACGTCACCATAGTTTCCTCTCACACGGTCAGTAAACATCTGTCCATATCCATGACTGCCATGCGGGTTGATATACACGATGGCATAGCCTTCAGAAGCGAGCATTTGAAATTCATGAAAATACGTATGACCATACATCGCATGCGGTCCGCCATGAACCTCTAGAATGAGCGGATATTTTTTCCCCTCTTCCATCTTGGAAGGCTTCATAAACCAGCCATGCACTTCGTCGCCATCTTTTGACTGAAAAGAAAATGGTTCAGGTTCGGATACGATATGCTCCTTTAGAAAATCATGATGCTCAAACGTGATTTGCTTTAGTTCTGTCTCCCCTAATGTCATCTCATACAGCTCGCTTGGTGAAACAGGTGTAAGCCGGCTGAGCAGTAGTTTGGATTCATCTGGATGAAGGCTGAAATTGGTGATATGTTCCGCCTCTAGTCGAACAGGATAGGCTAAACCTTCAATAGAGAAATAATAAATCCCTGTACTGCCTTGATCAGAAACAAGCGCATAAAACCCTTGGCTGTCCTTTGTCCACTGCGGAAGCTGATAGACCTCTCCCATCACGCTATCTCCTGCCATACAGTTCCCAACATATATATCGAGCACTTCTGACAGTTGAACCGCCTTTTCTTCCTTCAAATCATACAGCCATATTGATGGGAAGGTGGCATTTTGAAATTCGCGCTCATGTCCAATATACAAAAGACTCTCTCCATTTGGAGAAAAAGATACGGTCGAATAAGCGCCGTTTGCTTGTGTGATCTTTTTTGTCTGACCATCTTCTAATGACAGAAGACACACGTCACTTATGTAAGGTATCTGCGGATTTAATTGAATAAAGGCAAGCCATTTGCCGCAAGGAGAAACCGTATGATTCATATGATGAACCTGCTCGCTCGTGACAGGCTCTATCTCTCCTGAATCGATATCCACCTTCACAATCTGCGTGACACGTCCATCTAAAAAGCCTCTTCCATCTGCTTTATAGGTCAAATCATCATATACCGCTGGAGCAAAGTCATCTTGCTCTTCCTTTTTTTCATCATGAACAGATTCTGATTGTTTCAATGACACAGCCGTATAAAGAAAAGCGCCATCTGGGGAAAAAACAGGATGAGATACTCCGTAAGGAATAGTCGTTAAGGTTCGCACGCCGCCTCCTTCGCTCTTCATGAGCGCCAGCTGAGGGACTTCCTTTGGCTTTTGTAAAATAAAAGCAAGCTGCCTGCTATCTTTTGACCAAACTGGCTGATGATGCTTTCCATCCTCAAATGTCCATTGTGCCAGCTCCTCTGTCTTTTCATCTCGAACCCATAAATGGATGTTGTAATCGTCCTTTTTCTCATTCACAGAGACTTTTGTAAAGACTGCCTTTTTTCCATCTGGTGAATAAACCGGATGAGAAACAGAAACAATCTTCGTTAAATCTTCTGCCGTCATCAATTTCTTCATAAACGTACCTCCCCCTTTTCTGCTTAAAAAATAGTTCGATCCTCTAAATAATAATCCCTGCTTCTTCCCATAAAAACAAGCATAAAAAAGAACGTGCAGATTCATAGCACGTTCTCAGATTGTTGAAAAAGGGCTAAAATGATCTTTATTTTAGCTCTTTTTCTTCTTTTCAGCGTGACCTAAAAACCTTTGCAGTCTAGGAAGAACGAGCACTGGCGCAGAGCGAATTTAACATTCGTGAGCACCAGCGCATAGGACTGACAAAGAATGCGAGGGTTTGTCTACACGCTGCGAACGTGCAGATTCACAGCACGTTCTTTACTTGATTAACAGGATGATGCTCCACGACGACCCCTTCTACTGGCACCGTCAGTAAATCGACTTCGCAATGCGGGAAATTTTGGGCTAGCTGCTCTTTCAGCGCTTCTCCCTTCCCTTTTTCCACTAAGGTGAGGATCGTCGGCCCAGCACCGCTCAAAGCCGTTCCATACGCTCCTTTGAGCGAAGCGACATGCTCTACCTTCGACAGCTCTGGAACGAGCATTGTGCGGTAAGGCTGATGAAATAAATCCTTATTCATCATTTCTCCAACAAGCGGCCAGTTTTGCGTCATTAAGGCGGCAACAAGGACGTTGCTCACAGCACTCGCACTGACGGCATGTTTATAGGAGAAGTCCTCTGGCAGGACATCACGGGCATCCTTTGTCAGCACTTCGTAAAAAGGAATCACCACGACGACATCTACATCCACATGCTGCACTTTAACGGCATGTGTTTTGTCTTCTTCATGGAGACCAATCAGTAAACCACCAAATAAAGAGGCACCCGCATTATCTGGATGACCTTCTACCTCACTTGCATAAAAGAGCTTCTGATCATCTGTCATGTTTAATTCAAGAAGCTGATTGGAGAGTTCAATGGCGGCCACGATGGCAGCAGCACTGCTGCCAAGCCCCCGTGCCAATGGAATATCACTCCACACTTTGACATAAACAGGCGGGAGTGTTTTTCCAAAGTCATCTGCGACCTTTTTGGCTGTTTGGTAAATCAGGTTGTCGGTGCCTGTTGGAATCCCAGACACGACATCTGTTTCTGCTTCAAACAGCCAGCTATCATGGTCATAGACCGATAGCTTTAAATAGCGGCTGAGCGCCATTCCAACTGAATCAAAGCCTGGTCCTAAATTGGCAGTGCTTCCCGGTACTGTGATTGAAAAAAGCATGGAGGCTTCACTCATACGCGTGCGGCCTTTTCTAAGTGTTCAAGAATTTGATCTTCATCTGCATCAAGTGTGACCGGCTTGATTTGTGAAATATCGATAGCCGTATTTGGATCTTTCAGTCCGTTGCCTGTTAGTACTGCAACAACTTTACTGCCTGGCTTGATTTCTCCAGATTTCACCTGCTTTAACACGCCTGCAATCGACGCACATGAGCCCGGCTCTGCAAACACACCTTCCTCACGTGCAATCAATTGATATGCATGAAGAATTTCTTCATCAGTTACTTCATCAATCTTACCGTTTGATTCATCCGCGGCTGCCACAGCTTGTTTCCAGCTCGCTGGATTTCCGATACGGATTGCCGTTGCCACTGTTTCTGGCTGCTCAATCACTTCATTTCGAACGATTGCCGCTGCACCTTCTGCTTCAAAACCACGCATGACAGGCAGTCCAGTTCCTTTTTTCTCGTGATATTCCTTGAAGCCTTTCCAGTAGGCCGTGATGTTCCCGGCATTACCAACAGGAATCGCCAGTACGTCCGGGGCAGAGCCTAGCTGCTCACAGATTTCAAATGCTGCTGTCTTTTGTCCTTCAATTCGATAAGGATTGACCGAATTAACAAGGGCAATCGGTGCTTTTTCACAGATGCTGCGGACGATTTTCAGTGCATCATCAAAGTTGCCGTCAATGGCAATGATCTCTGCTCCGTACATGACCGCCTGTGCAAGCTTACCGAAGGCAATTTTCCCGTCAGGAATGATGACAATACATTTCATATCCGCACGGGCTGCATAAGCCGCTGCTGCTGCAGAGGTATTCCCTGTTGAAGCACACATGATTGTATCGTTGCCTTCCTCTTTAGCCTTTGCAACAGCCATGACCATTCCTCGATCCTTGAAAGAACCTGTTGGATTGACGCCTTCTGTTTTCACATGAAGCTCGATTCCCAGCTTTTCTGAAAGCTTGGCGAGATGGATCAGCGGTGTATTCCCTTCATTTAATGTTAGTTTAGGTGTAGATTCGTTTACTGGTAAGAATTCTTGAAATTCTTCAATGAGTCCATTCCATTTCATCAGCTTAAACCGTTCCCTTCTACTCGGTACGTGCTCTTCACTTGAACCACCACGTCGAGGTCGTTTAATTTTTGCAGGATATTTGAGAAATCTTCTTCTGAGGTCTGATGTGTAATAATCACAATTTCAGCCAGCTCATCATGTCCTTTCACAGGAAGCTGAAGGATCTTTTCAAAACTGATGCCTCTTTCAGAAAAAATAGATGTAATGCGGGAGAATGCCCCGACTTGATCTCTAACATGAATTCTTAAAAATTGCTGAGCAAATATTTCTGATGAGGATTTGATCTTCTTCTCAAACTGCGGTGCGATAAATCCGCTTCCGTTCACGCCAAGGCGCATGTTTTTCATCACTGCCACTAAGTCTGATACAACAGCTGTTGCTGTTGGCAGACTTCCTGCTCCAGGTCCGTAAAACATCGTTTCTCCTACAGCACTTCCGTAGACATACACTGCATTAAATTCATTGTTGACGGATGATAATGGATGATGATCAGGAAGTAAGGTTGGCTGAACGCTGACCTCCACTTTCTCTCCGTCTCTCTGAGCAATGCCGATCAGCTTCATTGTATAGCCAAACCGCTTACTGAAATTAATATCCTCATCAGAGATATCAGAAATACCTTTCACCTTGACGTCCTCTAAATCTACATTCATAGAAAAGCCGAGCCTTGCAAGAATCGCCATTTTCCTTGCTGCATCCAGTCCTTCTACATCAGCTGTCGGGTCTGCTTCTGCAAAGCCTAAATCCTGTGCTTCTTTTAAGACATCCTCATATGCGCTTTTATCGACATTCATTTTCGTTAAAATAAAATTCGTTGTACCGTTCACAATCCCCATCATCTTCGTGATTCGGTCAGAGGCCAGCCCTTCCTCCAGCGTGCGCAGAATCGGAATTCCTCCGGCGACACTTGCTTCATAATAAAGATCACAGCCATTTTCTTGCGCTACATGTAAAAGCTCCGTACCGTAAAGCGCCATTAAATCTTTATTGGCTGTAATGACATGCTTCTTCTCATTCAACGCATCTATTAAATATTGTTTAGTCTCTTCAATGCCGCCCATCACTTCAATGATGACGTCGACCTCTGGATCTCTAATCACATCGTATACTTCAGTTGTGAAGACCTCTCTTGCGACATCCACATCTCTTTTTTTATCGGGATTGCTCACAAGCACTTTTTGTATTAATACCGGACAGCCGATTTGGTGCATTAATTTATCCTGATGGTCTTGGATAATTTTTACGACACCGCTTCCCACTGTTCCTAATCCTAATAGCCCAACTCGAATTGCCTTCACCTGAAATTCCACCTTTCTCCATAAATGTCCTCTCTAAAAAGACATTTGTTAACCTTACACAGACATTCAATGTACACACATTATAAAGGGGTATCCTCATTTTGACAAGGTAATAAAATAAGAGATTGTCAGAATGAAACCGCTTAACAGCTATTTACATCAAGATTCTATATTTTCAAAAAATTTTTGTCAGAAAAGCTCCCGAAAGCCGGGAAGCCTTATATTATGAACGAACCGGCGTTTTGGCTGGCTCGTCTTGTAAGACAAGCGCAATATTTTCAGCACATAAACGCATCATCGTTTTTCTCGTTTCGACACTAGCACTTCCAATATGAGGGAGAACTGTAACGTTAGGTAATGTCGTTAACGGATGAGACGGACTGACAGGTTCCTCTCTAAATACATCCAGACCAGCGCCGGCAATTTTTCCTGTTGTGACAGCCTCGTATAAAGCATCCTCATCCACAGTCTGTCCTCTTGATACGTTAATGAAATAAGCAGAGTTCTTCATCAGATCAAATGCTTTTTCATTAAACATGTCTTTCGTTTCCGGGGTTAACGGCGTCAGACAGACGATGAAATCAGACTGCTTGAGCAGTTCCTCAAAAGCCGCATAGGTCACGCCAAGCTGCGCTTCTGCCTCGGGTTTTCTTGAACGATTATGATAAAGGACATTCATATTAAAGCCTTTGGCCCGCTTGGCAAGTGCTGTTCCAATGCTGCCCATTCCGACAATCCCGAGCGTTTTGTGATGAACATCAGCACCGGCAAGAAGAAGCGGCCCCCAGCCTGTCCAGTTTCCATCCTTAATCCAATCACTCGCCTCGACAATGCGTCTAGCTGATGCCATCAGAAGGGCAAAGGCTAAATCAGCCGTCGATTCTGTTAAGACGTCTGGTGTATGACATACGGTGATTCCGTGCTTTTTGGCTGCTTCAAGATCAATATTGTCATAGCCAACAGCAAGGTTTGCGACCACCTTGATATTTGGAGCCTTTGATAAAAGCGGCTCATCTATTTGATCTGACAGCATGGTGAGAAGCGCATCCGCTTTAGCAGCTTGTGTTTCTAACTCTTCTCTTGGACACGGCTCATCCTCGCTTGGCCACATCTCAACATGAGCGACTTCTTTTAATGGTGTAAGTGATGCTTCATCCAGTTTTCTTGTGATATAGACGTAAGGTTTCGTCAAGAAGAACACTCCTTTTATCGATTTCTTTAAGCATAACGAAAAACGCCTCAAGAGAAAAGAGACGTTTCGTCTGTTCACTGAAACTTCAAATCAGCTGCAGGCTGAATCCAGCCAACAGCCGGAATGGGGCTCCCGCCGCTTCGCATGGCACTCATTTCTTGAAAGATCTTCAGAAAGTATTCATAGCGATTGGCATCATTTAAGACGTAATCTAACCGCTCTTCATAATATGACTTTTCATTTTCTCCCGACATGTAGTAGCCTTCTACAATTTCAAAGTAATGAAGCGGGAACAGCAGGCGGCTGTATAACAAACGCTTTGAAAAGGAGGAAAGAGGTGTCACCTCCTCATATTGCTGAAGAAAGGAAAAGCCTTCTTCAATTAAATCTTCCTTATGCTGTACAAAGGTTTCTCTTAAGTATTCAGCAATATCACGGGTTGGATGATCAAAGACCCAATCCACAGGTAAACGCAGCGGCTGCTCATGCGGCCATGTCATACGTGAAAAGCGCTGATGACAGACAGTGCCCGAGTCACCTTCTTTCGGTTCATCATCAAGCTCAGTATCGACTAAATATTGAATGGCATTCTCCGTTAATCCAAGATAATACGGAAACGATTCAATGAATTTTTGTTCAAACCGTTCCAGCGGTTTTTGATGCATTTGCTGCATCCAAAAGCCTTCAAGCTGATCTAATCGTTTTGCCCATAATTCCTTCCAGGCACCGACACGTTTTGTTTCGGATACTTCATATGGAAATCCTCTTCCCCTGACATGGAAGGATGCCAGTTCTGACGCTTGCTGAAACGAGCGGCTTGAGAGCGGAGGCGCTGCTTTTAATAAAGCATACTGCTCCTTCCCATGAGTAAAGGTGGGTTTCTCTTCATTTGTTAATTCAAACACAGCGACGTATGGGTCTCCAGCATTCAGTAAATACTGACTGATATGATACAACTCTGAGAGTTCTTCTTCTCGCAAATGAGACACAGGAACAATGAGGAAGAAAGCCTCCGCCGTTTGAAAGCTCTGATAACTGCCATATGGCGTAAATTGACGAACATCAATACCAAATGTGTGATAGATGGTTTCTTTCATGTTTTCACCTGCGTTCCTATGATCAATCTCTTATCATATCGTAGTCGCAGGTTGAGGGATTTATGAATACTATTTACTATCCGAAGCTTTTTACACGTTGTGGACAAATTACGAGGATTGGGTGAGGAATACATGCCGCATCATCATGAGATGAACGAAGTAGAAAAAACAGCAAGACGCCGTTTACAAGAACGTGGCGTAACCATTCAAGATATAGCAGACCTTGTCTACTTTTTACAGGAAAAATATCATCCTGGCTTAGACATGACAGAGTGCATCCACAATGTGGAGCGTGTCATCGCAAAACGTGAAGTCCAAAATGCGATATTAACGGGCGTCGAACTAGACGTACTCGCCGAACAAAAAAAGCTGACTGAGCCGCTTCAATCAATACTTGAAACGGACGAGAGCCTGTATGGCGTTGATGAAATTTTATCCTTTGCTATCGTCAATATTTATGGTTCGATCGGCTTTACGAATTACGGATATATCGATAAAGAAAAACCAGGAATTCTCGGGAAACTCAACGATAAATCCACAGGCGAATGCCACACCTTTTTAGATGACATTGTCGGCGCTATTGCTGCCGCCGCATCAAGCAGGCTGGCACATAGTGCAAGAAATGCGAAATAAAGAAAAAGAGGACGCGCGCGAACGCTTGTCCTCTTTTTTTTATGATAATCGCTCAATCCACTCGGATAATGAATCAATGACATAGGTTGGTTGCTTTTCATACTTCTGAAGCAGCTCTTTTGTTGTCACACCTGTATGGACGAGTAATGTGTCCATTCCTGCATTCATTCCTGCCATAATATCCGTATCATAGTTATCACCCACCATGAGCGTCTCAGACACATCTGTCCCAAGTACACGCATCGCTTGTTCCATAATAATGGATTCCGGCTTTCCGATAAATGTCGGCTGAACCGTTGTCGTCACGGTCAGTACAGATGTTAACGAGCCGTTCCCTGGCAAAAGCCCTCTTTCTGTTGGAATGGCAATATCTCCATTTGTTGAGACAAATTGTGCGCCTTGACGGATGGCAATCGCACCTACTGCTAATTTTTCATATGTAATGCCACGATCAATTCCAACAACAACGAAATCAGCGTCTTCCTGACCAAACGTCAGCCCTTTTTCTTCAACGGCCTGCTTGATTCCTTCTTCACCGATCACGTAAACGGACGCATCTTTCTTTTGCTCAGCAATATAATTAGCCGTCGCCATACTTGTTGTAAAAACTTGTTCTTCTGTTGCTGGGATATCGAATGAAACGAGTTTTTCCGCTACCTGCTTTGGCGTACGTGATGAGTTATTCGTGACAAACAAGTAAGGGATGTTCAACTCATTTAACTTTTGAACAAATTGACCTGCTTCTTCGATCTTTTCTGTTCCTTTATACATGGTCCCGTCTAAATCAATTAAATAGCCTTTGTATTTCATGATGCTCACAACTCCAATGGTTTATTTAAACGCTGATACTGGGCCAAGCTCCTGCTCCAAGTAGGTACGGATGCGGCTTGGAAAGACCTCTAGCGCCTGCTCTACTTCGCTGATCACCTGCAATAAGTCATGATGAACCACTTCCTGATATTGCTGCACAAGTGTTTTGCGGGATGAGACAAGCTTTTTCAGCTGACTTCCTTCTCCTTCTGGTACAACCTTTTCATCAACAAGTATATCCATGATGTCATCATAGCTTCCTGGGTCACGCATAATAAAGCCATCAATCATGTCATTTCCGGTATCAAGAATACATTCGACGAGCAAATGAACAATTCGTTCCAGCGCTTTTTTCTCTAGAGGACTTGTCCATGTTTGATGACTCTGCATCAACTCATATTGCTCCTCGAAAAAACGTAATGTCTCTTCAATCTTTTTTCTGTCAACGAAATACATTATGACGCTCCCCTTTGCGTTATTTTCTAATTCGCTTTAAGACAAAATAGGCACACCCAAAATTACAGTATTCATAAATGTATTCATCGAGTGTGCTGATTTTAGTATCAAATGTGGCCTTTTGGTTTTGGTCATCAAAGAACCCTTTCAGCCTGAGCTGATTATAGCCCCAGTCCCCCACAATATAATCATACTTATTTAAAATATCTGAGTACCTTGCTTTAAACGCTTCTTCATTAAAGCCGTCTTTGATATCTCTTACAAGATCAAAGGTAGCATTCTGAACGACGATCATCTTCTCACCTCTTTTTAAACGATCCATCTTTAATGATAATTCATTGGAAGAACTCCATCAATTGCTAAAGCATGTTTTTTCCGATTTAGCCGAAGCTAAAGGAAAAAGGAGGTCACATTTATGAAGAAACAACTGACAGCCGCGATTCTCCTCAGCATGCTTTTAGGCGGGTGCGGCTTTCAATCAGGTATGAACCGGCAAGTGGATGAAGATTCTTCAAGTAAAACCATCCGTCTGTCGGATCGTCATGAAGGAAATAATTCCAACATGCCAGAAGCAGATACAAACAGAGCAGGATATGTTCGTTATCAGCGCCAGCAAGTAACGGATCAGAAAGAAAGAACCCCTGCTTTAAATCGTGAGCATCTTGCCCACGTGATTACAAGTTTAACGGTGCAGCTGCCAAACATCAAAGATGCAGCCACACTTGTGACAGATGAGGATGCACTCATCGTGTATCGAACAGGAAACAAAAACCGTGATGAATCTGCCGATCAAGTAAAGAAAACGGCGGTTTCTGTTCTCCCTCGTTATTATCATGTATACGTCTCTGATAATCCAGAGCACTTTCAATCCATTGCCAATTTTTCACGTCTTCAAACCAATTCACGTGATTTTGACCAAATTTTAACCAAAACAATTCAGCAAATGAAATATTCCCCTCAAGGCGGGAACATATCGAATCAAGAAGATGCAAATGGGATGACGAATTCCGACCGAACGATGAGAAGAAACACCCCTTACGGCCAAAATTAATACGAGAAAAAACGCCAGAGAGCTCTGGCGTTTTCTTTGTTACGCTTGCGCCTGACGCTTTTTAGACGCTTCGTTTACTTGTTCATCTGCATGGTAGGAAGAGCGCACAAGCGGCCCAGCTTCACAGTGGCTAAAGCCTTTTGACATCGCAATTTCCTTTAGCTCTGCAAACTCATCCGGATGGTAGTATTTTTGAACTTTCAAATGCTTTTTCGAAGGCTGTAAGTACTGACCAATCGCCATAATATCCACGTTATTGGCAAGAAGATCATCCATGACTTCAATGATTTCTTCCTTCGTTTCACCGAGTCCAATCATAATGCTTGATTTTGTTGGAATATCGGGCTGCATTTCTTTTGCACGACGCAAGAATTCTAATGAACGATCATATGTAGCTCGCGCACGAACTCTTGGCGTTAATCTGCGAACTGTTTCAATGTTGTGATTTAAAATGTCAGGACGAGTGTCCATTAACGTCTTCAAATTATCATAATTACCGCCCATGTCTGAAGGGAGAACTTCAATGGTCGTGAATGGGCTTTTTCTTCTAATCGCACGAACGGTTTCAGCGAACACACCTGCGCCGCCATCCTTTTGGTCATCCCTTGCAACCGCTGTTATAACAGCATGCTTTAAGTTCATTAAGGCTACTGAATCTGCCACGCGTTCTGGCTCTTGCAGGTCAAGCTCAGTTGGAAGTCCAGTTTTCACCGCACAGAAACGGCATGCGCGCGTACAAACAGATCCAAGGATCATAAATGTAGCGGTTCTTCTCACTGCCCAGCATTCGTGAATATTCGGACATTTTGCTTCCTCACAAACGGTATGCAGGTTGTTTTCCCGCATCATTTTCTTTAAACCGGTATAGTTTTCATTCGTATTCAGCTTAATTTTAAGCCAGTCCGGTTTTCTTACGTGCTCTTCCTTCTTTGCCAATTCCATCATCTCCATATGAATTCGTTAAAGGTGCATCTACAAAAATCTTCCTGCTATATACGATGGATGCAGCCAAGAAGCTGCAAAAAATTGAATCTTCGGCCTAAAGCCTTTTCTTTAGACACTTTAACATAGTACAGATTGAACAACAAGGGAATGAGCTGCAAAAATACCCAAAAGCCTCCTAAAAAAACAGAAGAAAATTACTAACATTTTCTTCTTATGAAATAGAGTGATCTAACCACACTAAACGGTAGAAGATGATGCTCGATGAAAGGAGATGGACGTTTGTGAAAGTGGTTTTAGCCATTATGATTGCTCTTTCAATGCTCCCTTTACCTGTTCATGCAAAAGGGACGGGCAAACAGCCAGATGAATTGAAGCAAAGAATGGCCCTATATGAAAAAGTCTCCATCACAACACAGGTTCCATGGTATGTACTTGCTGCAGTTGATCAGTATGAACACAATATTCGAAAAAGCAGAAGAGATTTACCGAAACAAAAAGGCGTCATTGGCATCTACATTCCCCGGGAAATGTGGATTGGACCAGAAAACCCGAATAAACAGGATACCTCTCCTTTAAGCATTAAAGTGTTTGACGGAATTGGTCTTGATGGGAATGGGGATGGCAAAGCAAGCAGCGATGACGATGAGGATGTATTGTTCACGTTTGCTCAATACTTGCTTCACTACGGCAGCAGCATTGATCAATTAAAAATTGGCTTATGGGACTATTATGGACGTGATCAAACCGTTGGAATCATTTCATCTTTTATGAAGCTATATAAGCACTACGGCCATCTTGATCTTGGAAAACATGCTTTTCCTCTTCCGGTTGGAGCTGACTACAGCTACCGAAGTACATGGGGAGATGCGAGAGGGTTTGGAGGAAGGAGAATTCATGAGGGAACCGATTTATTTGCCCATTATGGACTTCCCGTTCGTGCGACATCGTATGGTGTGATTGAAATGAAAGGCTGGAACCGCTTTGGCGGCTGGCGGATAGGTATTCGAGATATTCATAATCATTATCATTACTTCGCGCACTTAAATGGCTTTGCGAAAGGACTCAAGACAGGTCAAATTGTTGAACCCGGCCAGGTGATTGGGTCTGTCGGAAGCTCCGGCTACGGCCCTCCAGGCACCGCAGGAAAGTTTCCGCCTCATCTTCACTATGGCATGTACAAAGACAACGGCAGAACCGAATGGTCATTTGATCCATATCCTCATTTGAGAGCGTGGGAAAGAGCTGAACGGAAACGAAAGTAAATAACAGCCCAATCATTGTTGGGCTGTTATTCCTTTTTCTCCTTTTTCTCTGGGAGAACAATTGATGGAGCACCTGAGTTTGTTCCGCTGCCATTATAATAATCTGGTACGTCTCCTTGAACGGCTTGTATGGAGACAGGAACAGAGTTTTTAACTACGATTGTTTCAGAAGCAAACGGGATAATGACTCTTACCTTGACCTCGATCAGAACACTAATATCAATCAAGGCATTGTTAATGCCATAAGGCTTAATGTTTTTTTCAACGTCCGTATGCGGATCACCAATCACACTAAAACGTACAGGCACTTTGGGTCCGAGGTTGGCGATGAGTGCATTTCCGGATGCTTGCCCAAGCGGAATGTTATATATAATGCCGTCATGTCCATCTGTTTGATCCTTTAATGCTTCTTTTGCCTCTTTTTGAAAGTTCCCCTTTTCAATGTCCTCTAAATTTTTTTGAAGATGACGCGAGAGGTCAGCCATTGCTTTCGATGTTGCTTGCGCATTAAAATCGATGGTCGTCACTTTTCCGTTCTCACTTGTATTCATGACCACCATATCCTTCATATTCTCCTGATCGTCTGCAAAGTCTTGGACTGAATATTGTATGAGGTGATTGGCGATGCGCTCTGTTTCTAGTTCAGCAATGTGAATAAGGGTAGGTTTAATGGATCGGTTGATAAAAAATAAACTAATTACGGTTGAGAGCACAAAGAATAAGATCGCAAGCAGCATGACGTAACGAAATGGCAAAGGGCCCTTCTTGTAGGGGCGATAACGGCGGTTCATTCTCAATAAAAAATCCCCCCTTCTCCATTACATGTGTATGCAGACAGGCGGGGGGATAAGAATCATCTCTCTATTTTATTTCACCATTTTTAATAATGCATCTCTTCCAATTGTTCCAGCTGAGATGCCCAGCGCTTCTGCGGCGTATGTCACAGATTCTAAAGGAGCATCGAGCAATTGCTCAATGGTTCTTACACCAACTGCTCTTCCTGCAATAATTCCTCTATCTGCAAGCTTTTCATTCAAGAGCCCGACATCCAGTGCACCGCACATGATATATCCATGTTCATTTGTTACTGCCATGAAATTTGTCTTCGGCAGCTTGACGGTGACCGCTGTAAAGGAATGGCCATCAATTGTAATAGGTGTTAAATTCACCAAATCCCTTCACTCCTCTCATCACAATCTATGTGAAAAGAGGGCGCGTGTTGTTAGGCTGAAGCGGATTTCATGTTGCTTCCTTCAAGCGCCATGTCAGAACATCACGTAAAAATTCAGGCATAAAATATTCAATGTGTTCGTGATCACGGATATGAGGAAAAAGAGAGCCTAATGTATACATATCGACTGTGCCAACAGTATAGGAGGCGTCTTTCTTGATCAATTGACCATGTACAAAGACATCCTTCACCCGTTTGGCCTCGCCTTCTTCTAATGTATAGCTGAGGCCGCTATATAGCATTTTCCCCATCAGCTCACCTCTAAAGCCGAAGCCATTGATGCGCAGCTGTTCCATTTTTTCTTCACAGCCCCGCTGAACCGTTTCGATGAGCTGTTGACCGGTAAGCGTCACCCGAATGGGATTAATGGGATGCGGACATATCCGGTGGATTTCTTCTCTTGTAACAATCCCTGCCTCTAACGAATCAAGCACCATACCTGCATTCATCATCCCAATATCTGCTCCGCACCAATCTTTAATGGCATCTGTTAAGAGCTGCGGAAGCGGAGATTCGTCGAACCACTTCGTTTCTAGCTTCGACTCAATCGTTGTCACTTTTTCCTGCATGAGTGCTTTTGCTCTTCTTTCTGCCTGCTGCAAGGTGGTGATGGCTTCATCTGATTCACTGATAAGCTGATCCACTGACTGCACTGTCGCTTTTTTCTCTATCAGCTCTTTGCGCGCTGTATCGATCGTCAGCTCAACGCAGCCAATATAATGCCCATACTTTTCAGCACATGCAAGCAGCACACCATTGTCCATTTCACCTTGTTCTAACAGATGATGTGTGTGTGAACCTAGGATGATGTCGATGTCAGGGAAATCACGGGCGACCTCTCGATCATGGATGATACCGAGATGAGATAAAAGCACAATGACATCTGCCTGTTCCTTCACTTCCTGCAGCATGTCCCGTATGCTGTCAAACGGATCAGTAATGTTCCAGCCCAGCTTCTCATATACAGGTGTATACGCAATGGTCACGCCTAAGAGACAGAGCTTCAGTCCGTTTTCCATTGTGATCATATGATAGGGCTTTGCCCATGATGGCCTTTTGCCTTTCTCAAATAAATTAGACAGGACCACTGGAAATTGTGCATTCTCATACAAGTGATCCAGCTGATCATGGGGCAGCGTAATGCCTTCATTGTTCCCGATCGTGACTCCATCATAGCCAAGCTGATTGAGGAGCTTGACGTTTACCTTTCCATAATCCGCTTCGGATACGAGGTTCACTCGATCCATATGGTCGCCAATATCAAACAAGAGCATCTGATCGTGAACTTGACGCTTTTCTTCAATATAAGCTGCAATTTTTGGCCAGTTCTCAAAGTGGCTGTGCAAGTCGTTTGTATGATATAACCATAGCTTCTGCAGCATGTTGATCTCTCCCTCAAGTTGTCACTGACCGTCTCATTCAGGTTGAAAGCTTCAGTCAGCTCTCGGTTAACTAAATAAATCTAACTGCTTCGGAGACAGGCTTGAATAGGTGATATCCAGCAAATCAATCATCTGCTGGCCATTCGCCGCTGCATCTCCGCCGGAGTTATTATTAAACACGACATAGACATCTTTCGATTGCTGATGCAGGATGTCGAGATTCTTTTTCCACTCTTTTAATTCAGCTTCATTATATAAATATAAGTATCTCACTTCACGCCAATTCTCATGGTCTGCCGGGTGAAGCCAGCCCTGTTTATTCCTCCCGTGAAATCGGACCAATGTTTTATCACGGTGTGTAGCTTGTATGACTGGCGGAATGGAGCCTTCTCCGACTTGCGGTTCATCACAGACAGAATGAATCCATCCTTCCTTTTCCATAAAGGACAAAGTCTGCTCATAAAATTCCTCTGAAAACCATGTACGGTTTCGGAATTCAAGAGCACATGGAATGTCCCCCATCTTCTCCTTACACCATCTTAAATAGTGGACGTGCTCTTTTTTGCAATCAAACCAAGGTGGAAATTGAAAGAGCACCATGGCCAGTTTCCCTTCACGAATGAGCGGAGTCAGCGAAAGAATAAATGCATCAAACATGTCCTCCTTCGAAGCAAACGGAATCTCGCCCCTTTGATGTCCAGTCATTCCTTGGTATGCTTTCACAACAAATTGAAAGTCATCTGGCGTATCCTTTATCCACTTTTCATGATTACGCTCAGGCTGAACCGCATAAAAGCTGGCATCCAGTTCCACAATCGGAAACGTTGACGCGTAGTGAAACAGCTTTTGCGCGCTGCCGATTCTCGGCGGATAAAGACTGTCATGATCTCCCCAGCCAGTTAATCCGATATAAATCATGTTCCTCACCTCTTGCCACTCTCATGTATAGACGGCTTCCTCACATCAAAGCCTTTATTCCTTGTGATACCCATATTTCTGAAAGAAATTCTTCTGTTTACAACATATCATATTTGCTCGTAATTCTGAATGAAGATGACTGGCGGCACGTGATTTTGTCCTGACGCTCTGTTTGTTTGTCATATGAATTGACAACTTTCTATCTAAAATGATTTTAGCTGATAACATAAAATGCATATCAGAGATGTTGTCAGTGATTGTCCATTTTTTTATTCATCTTCACCAATAAAGGAGACCCAGTGGATATGAGCATAGACGATAACCAGTTTGAAATTTTACAAAAAATGGCCAAAAAGATTCACAAGCCCATCTATTTGTTTAACCAGCATGGACGTATTCTCTATACCTCGCACCCCATGATCACAAGCTCAGAATGGATGCACATTCTCCCCTTTTTTCAAAGCAGGACAACTCATTCTTTTTCAATGATACATGCAAAACAAACCTTTTCCATCTTTCCAATTGATCTAAACGAACAAACATGTGATTATCTGGTCATCCTTTCTTTCATTCACCCGCAGAATAAAACTTTGCATGGGATCATTGCAAAAGCAGTAAACAAAATGTCGATTGCACGTATGAGACAATATGCCGCCCTGCAAACGGCCAAGCGTGCTAGAAATGAGGGCTTTCGCAAATGGATAGAGAGGGCATCGTCTTCCCAGCAAGATCCCTTACATTTCGCTCAGGCGTTTGGATTAAACGCCGAATGCCGCTATCTATGTATGATCTGTCAGCTTGACGAGCGCAGTGATACCACATGTTTTATGAAGCAGCAAATGGTTTTGGATCAAGTGGTTGATCTGCTCGAAAGTGCACTTCCAAGCTGCCCATTTCCTGCCTTTCTGTTTTTAAAAGGTGATATGGGTGTTGTATTGATGGAGGAGACTGGCAGTTGGCCGGAGGTTAGCGACAGGCTCAGCTCTTTTTTAAAACAATTGCAGATGCTTGTTAAACTGCAAGTGAATCATACTATTTCTTTTGGGGTGAGCTTGACGGGCTGCCTCATCTCCCATCTGTCTGAAGGATACAATGAAGCATTAGAGGCTCTTCAAACCGGACATCTCTCATTGCGTACTGAATATATTCAATTTTATCAAGCCAAGGATGTGCCAGATTTACTAAGGCTCATTCCAAGAAAGGATATGATCACGTTTCACCAGCTGCACCTTCACCCGTTATCTGAACCATCACAAGTCGATCAAAGCCTTCTTCACACCTTATCTGTCTATTTAGAAACCCATTGCCACATTTCAGAAACAGCCAAACGATTGTCCATTCATCGCAACACGGTCATTTATCGCCTCGAGAAGTGTGAAGAATTGCTTCGAATCAGCTTAAAAAATTCTGACGCAACATTGCGGCTGCGCTTAGCCTTCCGTATTCAAATGTTTCTCTCATCCCATCCTGATTGAATTTTTTCTTCTGAAACCTCATATAGTTTGGAGGAGAAAAATGAGACTTAAGGAGGGATGATAAATGGATGATGAGCTCCGTCACATCCCGCAGCCCATTCGAAAGGATGGCGCGGGTGCCACCGACTTAGGCCCGCGCGATGTCCTTCGAGATATAGAGAACCCAGATATGCTCGTTCCCCCTAAAACCGATGCCGGAACAATCCCCAATTTAAAATTTTCATTTTCTGATACACACATGCATTTGAATCACGGCGGCTGGTCGAGGGAAATTACAAAGCGGGAGCTACCTGTTTCAACAACGATTGCAGGTGTCAACATGCGGCTCACACGCGGAGGTGTTCGTGAACTTCATTGGCATAAGCAGGCTGAATGGGCGTATATGATTTTAGGTAAAGCCCGCATCACATCTGTAGATGCAGAAGGGCGAAATATGATCGCTGATCTAGAAGAAGGCGATTTGTGGTATTTTCCACCTGGTATCCCGCACTCCATTCAAGGACTTGAGGATGGTTGTGAGTTCCTTCTTGTATTTGATGATGGCGATTTTTCTGAATTTGATACATTCACGATCACAGACTGGTTTGCCCATACACCGAAAGAGATTCTCTCCGCCAATTTTGGTGTTCCTAAGAAATTGTTTGACCATATTCCGAATAAGCAGCGCTATATGTTTCAAGGCTCACCGCCGTCATCCTTAGAAAGCCAAATGGTATCTGATCCATACGGGAGCATTAAGCCGCCATTTACGCACCAGCTCCTTCGTCAAAACCCGATAACGACCTCTGGCGGAACCGTCCGAATTGTCGATTCACGGAATTTCCCGATTTCAAAAACGATTGCGGCTGCACTTGTTGAAGTAAAACCTGGCGGCATGAGAGAAATGCACTGGCACCCTAATAATGATGAGTGGCAATACTATTTAACAGGTACAGCTAAAATGACGGTCTTTGGAGCAGGAGGTACTGCCCGCACCTTTAATTACAGAGCAGGTGATGTTGGATATGTTCCTTTTGGCATGGGGCATTACATCCAAAATATCGGCCAAACGAGCCTTTGGTTTTTAGAGATTTTTAAAAGTGACCGGTTTGCAGATATTTCGTTGAATCAGTGGATGGCCTTAACCCCGCCTCAATTAGTGAAAGAGCATTTACACGTAGATGAAGCGATGATTCGTGCGCTTCATAAAGAAAAATCACCTGTCGTGAAATATGAGAGATGATGCCCATCATAAAAAACCGATCAATTCGTCCTGATCGGTTTTTTTATCAGCAAATTTTAAGAAGCTGCCGAAGCATGCTGCACTTTTTTCCCCCACACGATGGATGCAGCGAAGCTTACGCAAAGCACTAGTGTTCCAAACATAAAAGGAAACTCAATATTCACATCAAATAATATACCCGCAAGACTCGGTCCGACGATATTGGCAAGGCTCATAAAGGATGTATTGAGACCGCCTGCTACCCCTTGCTGATTGCCTGCCATCTTGGACAGCAATGTATTGAGGGCTGGTCGGACAAATGACGTAGCCGATAAAAATAAAATCGAACCCGTAAAAATCAACCAAAAGGACGGCGCATAACGGCAGGCGATCAGCATGAAAGCCGCACCTAACAGCGCATAACGGACGACTCTCATCTCTCCAAATCGTTTCACACAGGCATTCACTAACGCCCCTTGAACAAGCACCCCGGCAAGACCCGCAACCGTAATCACAAACGCAATATCCTTCGGTGAAAATCCGTGTTTTTGGTCTACATATAAGCCGAAAATCGATTCAAAATGAATTATTCCGAAATTGAGGACAAAGGCCAATATAAACAAAAAGCCGTACGATGTCTTTAGAGCCTTGATCATTTGTACAAAAGGATTGAAATGAATATCCTTGTTGAGCCGCGCCTCTTCCTGTTTTTCCTTTGTTAATGTTTCAGGTAAGAAGAGGATGGATAACAAAGTAGAAAGAGCAGCAAAGGAACCGGCAATAAGAAATGGAAATGCGATCCCGTACTCAACCAAATAGCCGCCTACGCCCGGCCCGATGACAAAACCTAGTGTCATCGCTGCACTGAATAGACCCATTCCTTTCCCTCGGTCCTTTTCACTTGTAATATCAGCGATGTATGCAAACATGGCCGGCATAAGCAAAGCCCCGGCAGCACCGCCTAAAAACCGTGACACAAATAGCATCCAAAGCTGATCAGCAAAAGCAAAAATAAACTGAGCAATCGTAAAGCCCGCAATCCCGGCAATGATCAATTTTCTTCGTCCAAATCGATCGGTCAGTGCCCCGGCAACCGGCGATAACGCAAATTGTGTAAAACCTGTTGCAGCGACAAGAAAACCGAGTGTTTTTCCTGTTGCACCAAAGGCTTCAATATAACTCGGCATAACAGGTACAATGAGGCCAAAACCAAGCATGGCAATAAAAATATTGAGCATCAAAATGTATAATCTGCCCATCTTCTTCATATAAAAACCTCTTTCTGCATATAAATGAAAATGATGACAAAAAATGATAAGAACTTCTCCAGTATAGCGATAACCTCATCTATAAGTCTAGTTTTTCAAAAATTAGCGTTCTTTTCCAAATGAAAAAATACCCGCCAATGGCGAGTATGTTGGATCTCGTTATTCATCTTGTTCATAGATAGTAAGAGCCGCCTGAAGCCCTGCCCCGCAATGGATAGACGCACCGTGTTTGATGAGAATCGCTTCAAGCCCTGCTAACACAAACAGCACATTTTCCTTTCGGCAGCTGTAGCCCATTGTCCCAATTCTCCATATACGGCCGGCAAGCGGTCCAAAGGAGCTTGCAATCTCAATCCCAAAATGATGAAGCAGGTCGGCACGGACCGCTTCTCCGTCAATACCACTTGGAATGACAATACAGGTCACAACCGGCATTTTACAATCTGGATCACCAAACAATTCAAGCCCCATTGCTTCAAGACCTTTCATCAAGGCTTTCTCATGATATGAGTGCCTTTGAAAACGTTCAGACAGCCCTTCTTCCAGCACAAGACGAACCCCTTCTCGCAGTGCATAAAGCATCGTTGTCGCTTCTGTATGATGATTTAATCGTCTTGGGCTCCAATAATCCTGAAGCTGGCTTAAATCAAAATAATTGCTTTTGATTGGAGAAATGTCAATTTGTTTTTGTAATTCATCCTGTGTCGCAATGCCTTTTTCTACTTTCTTTCTCGATTCAATGACAGCTGCGACTCGGTCATTATACGTAATAGGTGACATACCTGATGGAACAGATAAACATTTCTGCGTGCCGCCAATCGCCGCATCTATTTTCCATTCGTCCACTTTTACCTCGACACCGCCAATGGTTGCCACAGCGTCTACAATAAACAGTGCATCAAGAGCCCGGCATGCTTGCCCGATTTGCTTGAGCGGCTGTAATCGTCCGGTGGATGTTTCACCATGAACCATGGCAACGATTTTAGGCTTGACCTGCTTTATTTCTTTGATGATGTCGTCAGGATCAAAAACCGTCCCCCATTCACATTCCATTGTATGTACCTCAGCACCATAGCGCTGTCCTATTTCAATGAGCAGGTGACCGAAGCGGCCAAAGACAGGCACAAGCATTGAATCTCCCGGCTCAATCACACTGGCGAGCACAGCTTCAAGCCCTGAACGGGACGTACCGTCAATTGGATAAGCCCATCTGTTTTCTGTTTGAAAAAGTGACCGCAATAAGGTCATTGTTTCATTCATAATGTGTGTAAATGCTGGATCAAATTGACCGAGAATTGGCGTGCTCATCACACGGAGCACTCTCGGATCTACTTCAACGGGTCCCGGTGTCATAATCGTTCTTGAAGGTGTTTGCAGTTCTTTCACGTGATCCATCCTCTCCCTTGCTGTCCATCCTTATAAGCCCACTTATACAGGAATGCGCCTAAAATAGCAATCTCTTTTCCTATGAACTTATTACAAAAAATTTACGAAGAATCCATTTATTTCTTCATGGCAATATGATAGAAATAAAGAGAATACATTCCCTATCAAGGAGGAAATCGAATGAAAAGAACTTTATTTGGAACTGTGGCCGCCGGAATCATAATATTCGGCACATTCGCCGCCCCGCTGCCTCCAGCTGCAAATGCTCAAGGTTTCAATCTGAGTGAACCTAGTCAAACGATCACCTTTTCCCCGTTACAGCTTCAAAACAAAACATCTGCACAACAAACGCAAACTGCCGCCACAAGTCAAATCGATTCCTATTACCAATCTGCTGCTGGCAAATCAGGACCCGCTCTCAAAAAGGCTTTACACGATATCATTGATGATCATACGCAGCTATCCTACAGCCAGGTGTGGGATGCATTAAAGAAAACAGATGAAGACCCCAATAACCCAAACAATGTGCTGCTGCTTTATAGTGGTGCCTCCCGTTCAAAGCAAGCGAATGGCGGGAATGTGGGCCAGTGGAACAGAGAGCATGTCTGGGCCAAGTCTCATGGCAATTTTGGGACAAGCCAGGGGCCTGGGACAGATCTCCACCACCTTCGTGCGACAGATGTGCAAACGAACAGCACACGCGGAAATTTAGATTTTGATACAGGCGGTAATGAATACAAAGGGGCGCCGGGCAATTTCTACGACAGCGACTCATTCGAACCTCACAGCCGGGTCAAAGGAGATGTTGCGAGAATGCTCTTTTATATGGCGGTTCGCTACGAGGGTGATGACCGCTTTCCAGATTTAGAATTAAACGACAAAGTGAATAATGGAAGCTCCCCTCTTCACGGCAAAATGTCTGTACTTCTCAAATGGCACAAGCAGGACCCAGTCGATCAAATCGAACGGAACCGCAATGAGATCATATATCAAACGTATCAGCACAACCGCAACCCTTTTATTGATCACCCTGAATGGGCAAGTGAGATTTGGGAATAAAAAAAGGGCACTGCTACGAGCAAGCAGTGCCTTTCTTTTTTTCAAGAGGACAAACAAGACAATAATCGAGACTCTCCGATTTTTTCTCAAGCTTATAATACATACAGCAGGTTTTCCGGTTGGATGTTTCAAGTAAACTGTCGTCTAGGTTTAGGCTGTGCTGAAATGGATTTTGCTGAGCTCCAAAAACATCTCCAGCCGCCTGCTTCAGATACAGATAATCCTCCCGCACGCGCTGCTTCACCGCAGGTTCTTCCGCTTCCCGCATCATGCTTCGATAAAGAGAGTTGATTCGAACCGCTACATTTTCCCATAAAATACGATAAGAGAGTTTTGAGGTGCGGTTCAGCACGTCTAAAAGAGGCGTGACACACTCCGTAAACAGCGCACGCACGACCTTCTCTCTCCACTCATGCCGATCTCCTTCTAGTGGAACAAACGAACACGCCGCCTCATCCACTTCAATTTTCCGATCCTCTCTAAATGCACATGCTGCTGGTGGAAACTGATAGACACCGTCATACAGCGTGATCAAATATAAAGAGGAACTGACGGCTAAGTAGGCATACCGCTTTGAAAACATAGAAGCTGCTACCGCAAGATTCGGTGCATGCATCGCTTCCTTTTCAGCTTCTAATAAACGCATGACGGCTGCTTCTGAAAAAAGCGCAGCAAGTGTGCGATCAGATGTCATTGGTCCATTTGTGATGTGTACCCCAAAATCAAGTAATTCTCTCTCAACCCACTCTGGCCCCATATCAAAACCCCCATCTTCTGTTTATCGATTACGCTGTTGATATAACAAATAAATAAAGAACGGTGCACCAATGGCCGCCGTAAATACACCTGCTGGAACATCTAACGGTAGAAATGCGGTTCTAGCCACAAGATCAGCCAGCATCACGAGAATACTTCCAACTAGCGCAGAAGCTGGAACAAGCGCTATGAATGAACGTCCAATGATCATCCGTGCAACATGCGGCGCCATGAGTCCAACAAATTCAATGCCGCCTGCAAATGCGACTGCAACACCAGCCAATGTCACACTCATCAGGAGAAAGAATAATCGTTTCGCCTGCACTTTTACCCCGAGACCTGTTGCAAGATCATCGCCAAGTTCTTTTACATTCATCGTTCTTGCTAACACCATGACAATCGGTAAAATGATCATCACCCAAGGAAGCATCGCAGTGACGTCTTTCATCGTAGAACCATATAAGCTCCCCGTCAGCCAGATATAAGATTTTGTCGTTGTCATCGTATCACTAAGAACAAGCGTAAACGTCACACAAGCCTTCATAATGGCAGAAATCCCAATTCCCATTAGGACAAGTGTGATCGGCTTGACCCCTTTTTTCCATGAAAGCAAATAGATCAGACACGATACCGCAAAAGCACCTGCAATCGCCCATAAGGATTGATAAGCAATAGGCACAGTGCCCATCCAAAAGACGATGAACATAATCGCACCAAACGAAGCACCACTTGTAATTCCAATGATATCAGGTGATGCCAGCGGGTTGCGGATCAACCCTTGCAAAATAAGCCCTGATACCGCAAGTGCGGATCCAACTAAGACAGCCAGCAGCGTTCGTGGAATCCTCAGCGTATTTAACACAAAGGAATTCCCCTCTCCCTGACCGATTAAATGAAGCAGCACATCGACCGGCTGAATGAACCGGCTTCCCATACTGAGACTGAGAATAAATAAGCCAAAGGCAATGACCGTCAATAAAAGTAAAATTAAAAACGTCCGCTTTGAAAATTGAAATGAAATGCGCCCGCCTTTAGAACGCACTGTATATGTTTTAGCCACCTGTCTTCAACCCCTTGCGCACGAGATAAACAAATAGAGGCGCTCCTGCTACCGCCGTCATGACACCAATCGGCACTTCTTGCGGCATGATCAGAAAACGAGCCGCCAGATCCGCGGCAAGTAAAAGCGACGCCCCCACAACGGCACAATACGGCAGTACCCAGCGGTGGTCAGGCCCGACGAGCTTTTTCACAATATGCGGCACAAGAAAACCAACAAAACCAATTGAACCAGCAACAGCGACGGAACCACCTGCTAAAAAGACAACGAGTACACCCATCGTGATTTTCAGCAGCAGTGTACGCTGGCCAAGTCCTTTGGCAATATCATCTCCCGACAAAAGAACATTAATAGAACGTCCAAGAAGCAGCGCCACTACAGTCGCACCTAAAATATAAGGCAAAACAGGGATTAACATATCAATGCTTCTTCCAGACACTGAACCAGCCATCCAGAACAAAATACTTTGAATCGACTGTTCATTCACGATTAAAAGACCTTGTGTAAAAGACGCAAACAGTGCAGATATTGCCGCACCTGCAAGGACTATTTTAACCGGCGTCAATCCATCTCTTCCAATGGAGCCCAATAGAAAAACGAGCATCCCTGCAATCGCTGCGCCTAGAAAGGCTGTCCACATATAGCTTGTTAACGACTCTGTTGAAAAGAAAACAATCGAAATCACGATAAAAAATAGTCCACCTGCATTAATTCCTAATAAATCAGGCGCCGCAAGCGGATTTCTTGTCAATGCCTGCATGAGTGCACCTGAAATCGCCAGACTTGAGCCAACGACCGTTGCGATTAATGCTCTTGATAATCTGGATGTCATGACAATGACACTGTTTGGATCCGATTCATCAAATTGAAGAAAAGCATGGATGGTGGCTTTGAGGGAAATGGAGGTTTGCCCAAGGGAAATACTGAGCATAAAAAAGACCAACATCAACACAATGAATCCAGCAAAAAGCAGTGCCTTGCTTGAATCCTTTTTTAATAAACTTCTCATCTGATTCCCGCTTTCAATCTGTTATGGAAAAAAGGAGAAAATGGTATATTCACATTTTCTCCTCTCTTATGTCTTATTTATCAATTCCTAGACGATCGTAAATATCATCAAGCATCATGTTTGCAGCGATAATACCGCCGCCCATGTTCCAAGTGATTTCATCAACTTTATGCACTTGTTTCGCTTTCACTGCGTCAAGCTGCTTCCATAAAGGATGACTTGTCCACTCTTTATATGCTTTTTCAACCGCTTTATCCTTTTCATCCATAAAGTAATAGATCACATCTGCATCCATTTGCGGAATGCTCTCTTTGTCTGTAAGTGTAATGATGTCTTGCTTTTTATCTTTGACATTCTTAGGTCCTTCAAAGCCTAGCTCTGTTAAAATGGACCCTGCGAAACCAGTTTGATAGATTCTAGCATGATCTGCACGGAAGTTCACCACAGATACACTCATCGGCCAGTTTTTGATGTCTTTTTTCGCTTTTTCTTTGAAATCAGCGACGCGGTCATCCCACTTCGTCAGCAATTCTTTTGATTTGTCTTGCTTGTTTAATGCTTCACCCATTAATTTCACTGTGTCTTTAAAGGTGAACACAGTTTCAGTTGCAACAGTTGGAGCGATTTCTTGCAGCTGATCAAAAATTTGCTCGTGGCGGATTTTTGATGCAATGATCAAATCAGGCTTGAGCTTTTCAATTTCCTCTAAGTTTGGCTGTGTTTCCTGCCCAACAATTTTAACATCCTTTAAGTCATCTCTTAAATATTTATACGTAGGTGCTTCAAGCCATGATTCAACAACACCCACTGGTTTAATGCCCATAGCGACTGCTGCATCCGTTGCTCCTTGGTACAGTGTCACCACACGTTTAGGCGATCCTTTAATTTCAGTTGAACCGATAGCGCTTTCAACGGTTCTTGTTTTCTCTTTACTATCTGACTTGCCGTCACTGCTATTACTGCCGCAAGCTGCAAGTAAAACGATGGAGAGCACAACTAATAGCGACCAAAAAGATTTCTTGAACATGTACCTCACCTATCCATTCTATATGTAGTCATATCGTTTGATAACGATTCTCATTATCACACTATGATTTTATCATAGAAAAGGATGGTGTCAATGTAAAATATAAAAATAACAACTGATCATCGCCTCATCACATCATGACATATTATAGGAAAACACAATTCTTTCATCTTTTTTACCGTCTTCTATTTCTTTCTGCGATGGAGTGAAATGATTTTTTAAAGGAAGCTTTGAACTCTATGCTTATGTTGGCTAAAGTATCAGCAATAAATTAAAAAACACCGACAAGAAATGCTGGGATGTATTTCACAGCACCTCTTTTTATCGGTGTTTCTTTAATGAGTGATACTATCTTTGTTGAAAAAGTTTCGATTCTCCTGTACGTTTCATATGCTTTTTCAGGAGTATAGTCTTTTCCTATAAGAACTTCCTATTGGGAAAAATTCTTGAAGAATGTGTGTATAGTGTAATCCTCCTTTTAATATCCTCCAGTCCTTCAAATTCAGTGCACTGCATCCACTCATTCTCATCTAACATCTTGTCAAAAATAACTAAATTCTATTTCAATGACCATGACCTTCTTCCGAAGCTATGGCGTCTTTTTTGGTTACATGGACAGTCCCAAATGGATGATTAGGAGGTGCATATATCGAATAAAGTTTTAACGGAATATTCCCTCTATTAGTTACGTTATGCCATGTTCCAGCTGGTATAAATATGGCATAATCATCATGCACATTTCTATAGAAATTTAAATTATATTTACTTTTTCCCATTTGGACAATCCCATGTCCTTGTTCAATTCTTAAGAATTGATCAAGGTCAGGATGCATTTCCAACCCTATATCTTCACCAACGCCAATACTCATTAAAGTGGTTTGCAAATGTGTTCCTGTCCATAAGGCAGTGCGATAAGTATGATTTTGCTTTGTTGCTTTATTGATATTGATGACAAATGGTTGTGTGCCATAATCTTTTAACCGTCTTTTTCCATCAACGTTAAAGTTTTCAAGCCTTCTTTCATGAGGGAAATTCCAGTAACCAGGATGCACACTATGATGATGCCTCGGGGCACTTACATAATAAGGATATTCATATGGATAAAAATAAGGATTATAGTACATTTTCAATCAATCCCTTCACCTTGATATAAAACCATCCTATGCAATGGGTAAGGAATTGTACTCCGGTTACATGAAAATCAAGATGATAAAAAGAGAGACAACCACTTCACTTATAGCGAATAAGTGCAACAAGAACAAAAAACTTGCACAGCGACATAACCTACAATGAATAAGATTTGTTGATGGTTGAAAAGGGAATAAACATGCATTTCCTCAATATGCACCAAATTATGTTGATTTTTATCGTGTGCCAGTTAATTTATTAATGCTATTCAAAAAGCCATAAAACTAGGCAGAAGCTATTGAATGGAAAACGAAAACCTCATTAATCAAGCGTTTTGAATATCCCTCTTCCCTCACTTCACTTCTTCATGCTCCTGAACCGCATGTCGCTTACTGGCGATAAAGAGTGCAACGGTCATGGCTAAAATGGTCAGCGCCCACCAGAACGTCGATACTGCCTCCTTATGATCGATGATAATCAAACGGATGACGGCTGTGATGCCAATATAAATAAAATAGCGAAGCGGAAAATGAAAATTTGATTTAAAGTACTTAATAATTAAGGCAATAAACTCAAAGTACATAAAGAAGATCAGCAGCTCACCAAGCATTTCATAATAACTGTCTTCTTTGCTGAGCAAATTCTTGTAGACGAATTGGACAATATACCAAGTTTCACTAATTAAGAGGACGCTTAAAGCAATAGCAAGAAAGAATAAACAAATATTCAGAAGGCCTTGCAAGAGATCCGGTACCTTTTGGAAGTTGTTGAATCGTTTCATTAGATTGTCTCTCCATTCCATGTTATTCATTTGCCACCTATATTTTGATGTGCCAGAAACGCAGCACGATGTAGTAAACGCCGTTCTTTTCCATCCTTTCAAACTGCCCGTGCATGCGGGACATCATTCGTTTTATGCTTCGTTCACCAAGTCCAGTGCTTTCCTGCGTGTCATTTGTCTCGTTTATCGCATTGCTGACATGGATCTCAAAGATTTCTTGGTCGGATAGAAACGTGAGATTGATATCTTTTTTCGGATCAGCGTATTTCAGTATGTTCGACATCAGATTATCAAACACTCGGCCAAGCTCCTCGACATTCACATTGATATAACTGTCTGGCAGCTCTCCTAAAAGATGAACCTTAAATGTCTCTTGATGCAAGATCGCCACCTGATCTGATAAGAGATCGTAAATCACCTCTTTGACTGCAACTGTCTCAAGCTCAGGTTCATGTTCTTTATCAAGTAGAAAATAGGCGAACAGATTATCAGATAGATTTTTCAATTGCAGTGCTTTTTCATAAGCACTCGCTATATATTGGTCTTTACGGGTATCCGCTCCAGCCTCCTCTTTTTTCGCAAACTCCAGATTCATCATCAGCGACGTCAGCGGT
Organism: Bacillus sp. FSL M7-0791; assembly: GCF_038627085.1. Classification (NCBI taxonomy): domain Bacteria; kingdom Bacillati; phylum Bacillota; class Bacilli; order Caryophanales; family Bacillaceae; genus Bacillus; species Bacillus sp. FSL M7-0791. The sequence continues at coordinate 2,883,326 of NZ_CP152022.1, forward strand.
GTCCTCATATCATGGGACATTTCGGTGACCAAGCTGCGGCTCTCTTCTTGAAGCTCATCGATGGCTTGAAGCTTGTCCAAAAAAGCTTTACGAAGGTCCTCAATACTTTTGGCAATCATCGCTAATTCGTCATGCCCTTTCACCGTCATCTCATAGTCCAGCTCGCCGCCTTCAAGAATATGAATGTCTTGGTGAATCGTTTGCAGGTAGCGTAAACTTTTGCGAATACCGAGAAGAACAATGAGGAGAAAAATAAGCGTTGCTCCGAGCAGCTCGAGTGTAAAGGCAAGATCGTGGTAGCGAGATGAATAGAACCCGTCCACCATGACGCGGCCTTTACCGTCGCTAAACTGAACCGGATACGAATGTTGCTCAGCGTACTGGGTCATCCTTTCTTTTCCGTACGCCGATTCATCGGCAGCGGAATAAATAGAGTCATATTGCAGCACTTGATCCTTGAAGATGGTCAAATTAATGTAATTCTCTTTTTTCACCCACTCACCAAACGCTTTTCGATCCGTTGAAGACAGCTCATTCTCAGACACGTAGCGGCTGAATTTTTGAATGTACTTGGCTGACTCCTGATCGTAATACTCATCCGAACTCAAATATCCATCGATCAAATCATTGGTGATCTTTTGCAGCGTCAAAAAGACAATACCACTCACAATTGCAGCCGCCAAAATCAGCAGTGCAAGCTTTTTGGCCAGTGTATATTTACGATGTGGATGTGCCAAATCGATATCCTCTTCCCCATTCAGTTTTGATATATACAGGACGTGCCGGATCATCCTCAATTTTGGCACGCAGCTTTCGAATATGCACCATCACCGTATTGTTGGAACAATAGTAATAAGGCTGTCCCCATACGCTTTCATAAATATTTTGAGCTGAAAAGATTTTGTTTCGCCTGCTCATAAGCAGTTTTAACATCCGATATTCTAGATCAGACAGCTTAATTTGCTGGTTTTCTTTCCATACTTCATTAAATTCTTCACTTACCTTCAGTTTGCCCCCAACAAGAAAGGTCTCTTCCTGTTCCTTCTTTTCCTGATAGACAGTATACCTGCGTAATTGTGCAATCACTCTAGCATGAAGCTCCTCTTGTGAAAAAGGTTTTGTCATATAATCATCCCCGCCGGCAAGTAAGCCTTCGGTTTTATCGAATGTACTTGATTTGGCTGTTAGAAATAGAATCGGGACATTAGAAGAGGCTCTTATCTGCTGGCACGTTTCGATGCCTGAGAGCCCCGGCATCATCACATCTAAAATCACCAAATCGAGCGAATCCTCCACAAACTTCAATGCTTGCTCGCCATTCATCGCTCTTAGCACCTCATATCCTCCACGTGAAAGGGATTCCTGCAGAAGGTCACCAATATCCTGATCATCTTCTACGACTAATATTCGATGGGTCATGTCTCTCACCTCATGTAATGTGTTGCTCTTTCTTTTATGTCTTTACTATATATCATCTAGCTATGTGAAAAGATACAGCATAAACCTTAACAGTTTATGAATTTGACCATCTGCCATCAATTTGTCACATTTATTTTCAAAAAATTGGATCTTCATAAATTGTTAAGAATTGGGCCGTATATTGATTCATTGTAAGGATCAATGAATTGATCCGAATGACATTTATCATACAAGAAAAGGAGCATGGATATGAATGTAAACAAAGTAGCACACGGACAACCGATGAGTCTGCGGGAACGGGTTCATTTCTTGGACATCGTACGAGGGTTTGCCTTAATGGGGATTATTCTAGTCAATTACTTTTTGATCGTGGATTCGGCCAAGGGATTCGACATGCTGTCAAATGATGTCTTTCACAATGTGGTGAATTGGTTTGCCTCGGGGAAATTCATTACACTGTTTTCCTTTCTATTCGGGGTTGGTTTTATGATTTTTATGGACCGAGCTGCTCAGAAGGTGGACAGTCCGAACAAACTGTTTGCCCGCAGATTAACCATTCTCTTAGGATTTGGCCTTCTGCATTTGACCTTTGTTTGGATTGGTGACATTTTGGCCTATTATGCAGTCGCTGGCTTTTTATTGCTTTTCTTTTACAAACGCACAGCCAAAACCATCGGATACTGGCTCATCACACTCTTTGTGATTCAATTGCTCACACCTATTTTCACGATGCTGTTCAATACCGTCAGTTCAGGATCATCAGGCAAGCCGGACTTTGCTGATTTCGAGCTGACCAGCCACAACAGTCTGACTTATTTAGCATCTATTGGTGATCGGTGGACAGATATGGTCACAATGGCTTCCAGTTCTTTTTCCACCGTCTATTCTATGTTCTTCATGTTTTTACTCGGTGTGTATTTTGTGAAAATGGAGTTTTTCAAAAACATGGAGGCAAAAAAAGCGATTTGGAATCGCATTTGGATCATTTTTGCCATCGCTTTTCTCATCACCCAAGGCAGCACGATCATAGCAGCGGTTAATCCTTTTGAAAATACGCTCTGGACGAACATAGCCTCTGCCCTTGAGCAAAACGGCGGATTAACAGGCAGTATGTTCTATATGAGTACACTTGCGATGCTGTTTCTTCACGTCCCTCAGCTGCGAGGTGCTTTGATGGTATTTACCAAAGTCGGACGCATGTCACTGACCTGCTATTTGCTTCACTCCATCATTGGCACAACGCTATTTCTGAAATACGGAGCCGGACTTGCCGATCATCTTCAGCCCGCTGGCACGTTTATGATTGGACTCGGAGTTTATGTCTTCCTCGTGCTCTTTAGTACATTATGGTTAAAGCGGTTTAAATATGGCCCGATGGAGTTTATCTGGCGTCAGCTGACATATGGGAAGGTTGATGATCAACCGAAAACAAATACAATGGATGTGGCGAAGTAACTGAAATAATAGTAGTTAAAAAGAGTGGGAAAAGGCGAACTTTAGTGGTTCGCCTTTTCTGTAGTATATTAATTTTTTTTTGATTCAATACTTGTCAATCACTTCTCGTAATTGATTCAAATAACTTTCTTTCAATTCATCTGGGTATTCAATTTTCACATGTTTCCCAAATGACATCAAATAGTGAGTCATATACGATAATTCTTCTTGGTTGTATCCACCGACAATATAAGGAATCTGATCAATGATCTCCAATCTCATATTTGGGTAATGATGCTTTAAAAACTTTTCTTTTCCTTGTTCCGTTAATCGACATTTAAATGAGATATCATGATAAGTTTTTTCGTACTCGAGTTGCAGTTCTTTTAATTCTTCCTTTGTAAATGTGTCTCTGATTTCTTCTTCAATCACCATGTCCTTCATAAAGTCACATCTATAGATGCCCCACTTTTTATTTTGAACATCATATGCTTGAGAAAACCAAATACCATTTCGATAAAACAACTCAAGAAATTGCAGCCTGATCCATTTATTTTCATATTGAGTGTACGTCATCTTCACGATTTGATCTTTCATCATTGCCTGTAAAATCAATTCCAAATGATTTTGTTCACTAACTGGTGCGACATTATAGTAATGAATCACATCCAAAGTCTCCGTAATCATTTGCTTTCTCTCTTCAGACATTGTGGCAAACAACTTTTGCCGAATTTGTGAGTAGGATTTTTTAAATGGTGTTGCTGACACCAGGTCAAGCGCTTTAAGAGCGAAAAAAATAGCTTGGACTTCTTCTATATTGAAATAAATAGGAACCAATGGAGATTGATTCACCAGTCGATATCCTCCGTGTCTGCCAGGTTCAACATAAAAAGCTAAGCCCATTGACTCTAGCTCTTCTATATCTCTTAAAGCCGTCCTTTTAGAAATGCCGAATTCGGACTGTAAGTCCTTTAACTGAAAAGAGTGTTTATCGCTTAAAAAAATAAGTTCTTGGTTTAATCGTTCTGATTTTTTCATTTGTTTTCCCTCTTAAAAAGGTGCCTTCTTTTGTCACCTTTATCATTTATACTCAGCTTATCAAAAGAAAAGGAGCATGTACATGCAAACATTAATCATTAACGCGCACCCAGATTTCACTCATCGAGAAAGTTATTCAAACAAACTGCAAACACTATTTTTAAAACAGTTTAAAGAAAGGTTTCCTCATGAGGAACCAACCATTTTACATTTATATGGAACTGAAATTCCTCGTATCGAAAAAGAACAGCTGATAGGAATTTGGGATAAGCAAGCATCCAAACAAGCATTAACGGCTGCCGAGGAAAAAATCGCCGCTGCTTCATCTGCTTTATTGGCTCAATTTAAAGCACATCATCGAATTGTGATCGTGTCACCTGTTCATAATTTCAATGTAACTTCACGAATGAAAGATTATATAGATAATATCTTTATTGCGAGAGAAACGTTCAAATATACAGAAAATGGTTCTGTTGGTCTGATGACTGACGATTATCGTGTACTTTTACTTCAAGCAAGCGGCTCAATTTTCACAAATAACGATCGATATACACCTCTGGAATTTTCACATCATTACCTAAAAGAAATATTTCAAAACTTGATGGGGTTTCATCAATTTCATATTGTCCGAGCACAAGGAACAGCGATTTTAGAGCAAGATGCGATCTTACAATCTGCATCTGATGATATGACGAAAACCTTAGATCAGTTTTATGCACCTCATTAACCTCTATTTAATCAAAAAGACCCAAAACGAAAAATCGTGCTTTTTTATTAAAAATCACCTTTTTCGTTTTAGGGTGCTATAAAATCTTTCAGTTGGTGTGCATCGGTGGGATCACAAGCACTGCGATTTCATTTCAATTACGACATACTTTATTTATCCCACATTCTCAACTGCTAGTAAGACTATTTTTTATAATTAATGCTGCCGTTTCACTAGGATGGCTAAGAGGAAAATGATGGCCGTATGGAACAACATCAACCTGACCAAGATGCAACGGAGCAGAATAGCCTTTGTCATACTCTCCCCAGATAATATGAGGATGATCCTTTGTTAATTCATTGAATTCACCTTGATCGATGTTCAATAGTAAATGATTAAGCTGAACCGTCGTATTTAAAATTCTAGGAGACGTAAAACTGTTTCTGATTTTTTCAATATAATGTTCAGGGATGCTCTCCGTCCTTTCAAACAAACCATTACTTAATAAATAACGCTCTATCATTTTAGGAGTTGCTAATTTTAAAGACCATTTGTTCATCCATTGAGGAACATTTAGCGATTTAGCATTTTTTTTGGCAACTGGCGGCTGAAGTAAAGTGATTGAATACTTCTTATCTATGTACCCTTGTCCTAGCGCTTCCAGTAGAATAAACGCACCGAATGAATGGCCGATAAGATGTGCACCATTAGCCGCTTTCTCCAATACCTTTTTCACTACATTCAAATAGATATCTAGAAGGTGTTTCCCTCGTTTAAATGGAGAACGTCCCAAACCTGGAAGATCCAAGATCCATACAGGCTGACCCGTTTTTTCATGAAGCCCTTGTGCTAAAAGAAATAAATCCTCTCCATCACTCAATAAACCATGTAATAAAATAAATGGCTTCCCCTCTCCTTGTAATTGGTAAAGGGTATTGTTATCGCATAATGTTCGCTCAAATACATGATAATGCTCACCATGTTGATCCATCATGCGATAATCCAGATCAGCTACTACGGCAGAGAAAAAGTTCATGACACTCGTCTTCTTAAACCAATCCCCTCCCATTATGTTTTTCACTGAAGCATTTGAAAATGTTCGTTTTGTCATAAAATTGAGTCCATCAGAAGGAATGTTTGTTATTTTACTTACTCCACTTTTCATTATTGTTTTCATAAGCGGCATTGGGACAGAGATTTTTGGTGCTCTCATATTCATACTTTCCGACATCACACTTAATAATTCAGCAATGTTCTGATCATACTCTTTGTCTTCAACAAGTGTATATGTTTGAATAGCCGGCTGCTCCATCCTGAAAACCTGCACAATAAACTTCGCAAACTCATCGTTTGAAATCAGTGGCAGCCTATATCCTTTACCTCCAGGAATCACTGGCATAAGCCCTCTTCGCATACTTGTTACAAGCAAACCTAATCCTGCTATCTGTTCTGTACTCCCTGTTTTACTACTGCCGACCACAGTTGGCGGATTAATGACAGACAGCGGATAACCTACAGCTGATGCTTGTTGACGGATATAAAGATCTGCTAAAAATTTTGTTCTTTCATAAGGATTCTTTATTTTCAGGTAATCATTTCCTTCTTTAAACACATCAATTGCAATCTTGCTATTTTGATCATCAAAGGGGCTCATATAACCGACAACATGAATAAATTGATGCAAGCCCTTCAATTGATGAATACTTTTAGCTAATTCACCAATATGTTTGGCACCATTTAAAAAGACGGAAGCTGCCTCGTTACTTGTCGCTTGAATATCCATAGGGCCTCCTGCGTGAATCATCACATCCGTCTTCAATACCCTCTCTTTATCTTCAGGACTTAGACCTAAATCTATTTTCGTCAAATCACCTTCAACAAAGTGCATCACTGAATCTTTTAAAATACGTCTTTCTTGAAAAATGCGTGTCGCTTTACTTTTCGACCTCACTAAAAGAAGAATGTTCACATCCTCTTTGGCTAATTCTTTCACTAATTGCTTTCCAATAAAGCCTGTTCCACCAGTTAAAAATACTGTTTTCATATGAAATCTCCTTTTTAGTACTACATAGTACTAATTTGATGTAAAAAAAATGCTTCTTTATCGAAGCAAGTTAAATAAATGATCTGCTGTTTTTGTGATGACAGTGGCATCCTTCAATGTTTCTGAAATAAATAACGCTCCTTCAAGATTTGTAATAAAAAGTGATGCCACCTCATCAATCTGAATCGTATCTCTGAATTCCCCGTTCTCTACACCTTGTTTCAGTAATAGAGAAACTTTCTTTTGTAATCCTGTAAAAAAAAGACCTATTTTTTCTTTTATTTGTATGGCCTGTGCAGGACTTTGAATATAAAGAGTAATAAATGGACAGCCTCCCTGATACTCTCTCGACTGAACGCCTTGTGATAATTGCTTTAAAAACATTTGGATACGATCTTCAACTGAAAATTGGGTCTGAGACATTACGTCGTCTATTGCAGCTTGATACATATCAATCCAATAATCAACGACCCCTTCTAATAATTCTTCCTTATTAGAAAAGTGATAATACACATTCGACTTTGATACTTTGCTTACACGTACCAATTCATCCATACTTGTATAAGCAAACCCTTTTTCCAAAAATAATGTTGCAGCTACTTCAAGTACACGTTTTTGATTCATTAATTTTGCCTTTGTCATAATTAGAACTATACAGTACTAATTTGAATGTTGCAAGTATTTATGTTCGTTTAGAGAAAAGTTTGATTAAAAAAGTTCACTAACATTGATTTTACTGCAAAAAAATCCTTATCTTTAGAAGAAATGATTATTAGAAACAATTTTAATAAAGGGTAATGTTATTTTTCAAGAGGTTTTGAACGTAATGATAGAGAAAATAGAGAAACTCGAAGCACTACACAAGAAATATAGACTGTATGACGAATAAACAAAAAAGGACCAGGTTCTCACTTTCATGAGTGCCTGGTTATTTATTTTGATGACTATTCAACAATACCTATACCTGTGTCTACGAGGTTTAATTGGTATATATACCTATTAAAAACTAATAATTGGTTTGATAACCAAAAATATCTATGTTATCATAACGTTTCAATATATTTCTAAATATAGGAGGTTTTTCTTTATGAAAAAATTATTACTCGTCCCCATTATTTCCCTAGGATTATTTAGTGGAATAACTGATGATGTATCTGCTACTGAAACAAAAAACTACAATCAAAATCAAAATATTTCTACTATCATGAATACATCTAGCAGTATTCATGATAAAGCCTTTGAACTAAAAAATGGAGGTATAGGTAATTCTTATACCAACAAGTATAACCCCATTAAATATTATAAATTTTATTTTGATGGTTATGAAGGCGTCAGTGTAATATTTGATAGTAAGGGATCTCATAAAATAAGTATCTTAAACGGAAATTTTTTTGAAGTTGGAACAGACATTGCATTTTTTCCGGATATAACTTCAGGTTGGAATTATATTGAAGTAGTAGATACAAGACCTAGCCTTGGTGCATCATACTTTGATTTAAAAATACAATGGAATTAATTTGTTAGTACATATTTAGAAAAAAATACTTTTAAATGTTTATTTAAATGTGAGAATATAAGACCCAGACGGCAATTACGCTATCTAGGTCTTATTTTATTTATTATGTCTTTGTTGAATTGCAAGATACAATTCTACTTTGTTGAAAAACAGATTAGATGAGATACCAGCAATAAAGTAATTTTAACAACCTTAAAGAACACATCATCCTCTTATCACATGTTTAAATGATGCAGTATTAAAAGAACTTAAAAAATTTAAGATAAAACAGAATGACATGAGAGTACTGAGAAAATAAAAGAAGACGAACTAAAAAGTTCGCCTCCAATCAAAAGATAAAATCTATATCGGCACGGCCGATTTTTATTATTCTTTCATAACCTTTAAAATCCTTTTAAATGAGGCGTTTCAGGTGTATTACCCGATACTGCCTTCCATCTCAAACTTAATCAAACGGTTCATTTCAACGGCGTATTCCATTGGCAGTTCTTTTGTGAATGGCTCGATAAAGCCCATGACGATCATTTCTGTTGCTTCTTCTTCAGAAATTCCGCGGCTCATCAAGTAGAACAGCTGTTCTTCTGATACTTTTGATACTTTTGCTTCGTGCTCTAATGAAATGTTGTCGTTTAAGATTTCATTGTAAGGGATCGTATCAGATGTTGATTTGTTATCCATGATGAGTGTATCACACTCGATGTTTGAGCGTGCACCCTCTGCTTTGCGTCCGAAGTGAACGATTCCGCGGTATGTGACTTTACCGCCTTGTTTCGAAATCGATTTCGATACGATCGTTGAAGATGTGTTTGGTGCAAGGTGAATCATTTTCGCACCTGCATCTTGGTGCTGACCTTTACCTGCTAGGGCAATACTTAATGTCATACCACGAGCGCCTTCACCTTTTAGGATGACCGCTGGGTATTTCATTGTCAGCTTAGAACCGATGTTTCCATCAATCCATTCCATTGTTGCATTCTCTTCACATACTGTACGTTTTGTCACAAGGTTGAAGACGTTGTTTGCCCAGTTTTGAATCGTTGTATAACGGCAGTAGCCGCCTTTTTTGACGATGATTTCAACAACCGCACTGTGAAGTGAGTTTGTTGTGTAAACTGGTGCTGTACAGCCTTCTACGTAATGCACATGTGCGCCTTCGTCAACGATGATCAGTGTACGCTCGAACTGACCCATGTTTTCAGAGTTGATACGGAAGTATGCTTGAAGTGGAGTATCTACTTTTACGCCTTTTGGTACGTAGATAAATGAACCACCAGACCACACAGCCGAGTTAAGCGCAGCAAATTTGTTGTCAGTCGGAGGAATGACTTTTGCCCAGTGCTCACGGAAGATGTCTTCGTTCTCTTTTAACGCGCTGTCTGTATCTTTAAACACAATTCCTAGATCTTCAAGGTCTTGCTTCATGTTGTGATACACAACTTCAGATTCATACTGAGCAGATACACCTGCTAAATATTTTTGCTCTGCTTCTGGGATACCAAGCTTATCAAAGGTTTGTTTGATTTCTTCTGGTACTTCATCCCAAGAACGCTCAGAGCGCTCTGATGGCTTTACGTAGTACGTAATTTCATCAAAGTTTAATGCATTTAAATCTCCGCCCCATTGTGGCATCGGCATGTTGTAAAAGTGCTCAAGAGATTTCAAACGGAAGTCGAGCATCCACTGAGGCTCTTCTTTCATACGAGAAATTTCTTCAACGATCTCTTTTGTCAGTCCGCGCTCTGAACGGAAAATGGAAACGTCTTTATCAGAAAAGCCGTATTTATATTCACCAACATCTGGCATTTTTTTAGCCATCCATTTTCACTCCAATCTTATGATTTGCCGTTATCTTCGGCAGATGCGCCTTTTTCAAGCGCCTTCCAGGATAATGTTGCACATTTGATGCGGGCTGGGAATTTTGCAACTCCCTGCAGCGCTTCAATGTCACCAAGATCAATGGAATCGTCGTATTCTTTTCCTTGCATCATATCGGAGAAAATCCGAGACATTTTCAAAGCTGTTTCAATATCTTTCCCTTTAATCGCCTGCGTCATCATGGAGGCAGATGCCATCGAAATCGAGCATCCTTCTCCTTCAAATTTCGCATCCGTGACTTTTTCGTCTTCGATTTTCATCGTAAGACGAATACGGTCACCACACGTTGGGTTGTTCATATCGACGACAATGCTGTCGTTTAGTACACCTTTGTTTCTCGGATTTTTATAATGATCCATAATCACTTGTCTGTACAGTGTGTCTAAGTTTACATTAAAAGACATTCGTAAAATACTCCTTTGTCTTACGGAGCGCTGCAATGAGTAGATCAATCTCTTCTTCTGTATTATACAGATAGAAGCTTGCTCTTGCAGTTGCTGATACACCAAGCCATTTCATGAGCGGCTGTGCACAGTGGTGTCCAGCACGAATGGCGACACCTTCCGTATCCAGAACAGTTGACGCATCATGCGGATGGACGTCGTCTAAGTTAAACGTCACAAGCCCAGCTCGGTGCTGCGGTCCATAAACAGTCGCACCGTCAAGCTCTTTAAAGCGCTCAAGCGCGTAAGTCGCAAGCTGATGCTCGTAACGGCTGACTTCCTCCATACCGATGTCATTTAAGAAGTCAATTGCTTTTCCTAGTCCAACTGCTCCAGCAATAATCGGTGTTCCCGCTTCAAATTTCCACGGCAGCTCTTTCCATGTGGAATCATACAGATCCACAAAGTCGATCATTTCACCGCCAAACTCAGCAGGCTCCATATTATTCAAAAGGTCCTTCTTCCCGTAAAGCACACCGATGCCAGTCGGTCCACACATTTTATGCCCAGAGAATGCGAAAAAGTCACAATCTAGATCCTGAACATCAATTTGCATGTGCGGGGTGCTTTGCGCACCGTCGACGACAATGATTGCCCCATGATCGTGGGCAATTTTGGCGATTTCTTTAATCGGGTTAATGGTTCCTAATACGTTTGAGACATGTGTGACAGCGACGATTTTCGTTTGATGTGTGATCGTTTGCTTCACATCTTCAAGCGATAGCGTGCCGTCTTCCTGTAACGGAATGTATTTCAATGTGGCGCCAGTTGCTTTTGTTGCTTGCTGCCAAGGGATGATATTCGCATGATGCTCCATATGCGTAATGACAATCTCATCGCCTTCTTTGAGGTTTGCTCTAGCATAGCTGATCGCCACTGTGTTTAGTGCAGTTGTTGTACCTCTAGTAAAAATAATCTCCTGGACAGATGAAGCACGGATGAATGCACGAACTTTCTCTCTCGCACCCTCGTATGCGTCCGTTGCTTTTGTGCCAAGGGTATGAACACCCCGGTGGACGTTCGAGTTGTAAGACCGGTAATACTCATTCATTGCATCAATGACCACTCTTGGTTTTTGAGAAGTCGCTGCACTGTCCAAATACACCAAATCATGTCCGTTCACTTGCTGATGAAGGATTGGAAATTGCTCACGAACGTCTTTGATATTCATTATTTTACTTTCCTTTCAATCACAGAAATCAGCTGCTTTTTAACTCCTTCAATCGGCAGTTCTTTCACAACTGGATTTAAGAAGCCATAAATCACAAGTCTTTCTGCATCTTCTTTGGAAATTCCGCGGCTCATGAGGTAGTACAATTGAATTGGATCAACACGTCCAACAGAAGCGGCGTGCCCTGCTGTCACATCATCTTCATCAATTAAAAGAATTGGGTTTGCGTCACCGCGTGCTTTCTCACTCAGCATGAGGACACGTGATTCCTGCTCTGCATTTGACTTTGTTGCGCCATGCTCGATTTTGCCAATTCCGTTAAAGATAGAGGATGCTTGATCCTTCATCACACCATGCTTCAAGATATACCCTTCAGAGTTTTTACCGAAGTGGATGATGCTTGTTGTGAAGTTTTCTGTTTGGTTTCCTCGGCCGACAACAACTGATTTCGTATCACCGAATGTACCGTCGCCCATCAGTTTTGTGATGTTTTCAGACACGACGTCTCCATCATTCATCAGGCCAAGCGCCCATTCGATTTTACTGTCACGGCCATTAGCCATACCGCGTCTGTTTACATATACTGTCACACCTTCTGCAAGGTTATCTACAGCACCGTATGTGACGCGGGCGTTAGCACCTGTGAACACTTCAGAAACGATATTGAAGATCGCTTCTTCCGGTTTTGCTGTACTGATGTAGTTTTCTACATATGTCACAGCACTATGATCGTCTGCTACGACGATGACATGGTTGAACAAAGTCGTTTCGTCATTTTCATGAAGATAAACAGCTTGAATTGGTGCTTCAAGCTCTACGTTTTTCGGTACATAGAGGAAAGCTCCGCCATTCACTAAAGCAGCATGTAAAGCTGTTAGTTTATGCTCATCCACTTTCACTGCATCTGTCATGAAGTATTGTTTCACTAAATCTCCATGCTCACGAATCGCTGTATGAAGATCAGTGAAAATCACACCTTTGTCTTTCGCTTCAGCTGAAAGAGACAAATAGGCCGGCGTTTGATCACGCTGAATGTAAACTGTCTTATCTGTGTCCTCTAAATCAATAAGAGATTTCACTTCTTCTGGAAGCTCTTCTAATGATCCAAATGGCGCACTTTCGACTGTATGCTGTTTGAATTTCGTTAAATTCCATTTTGAAATATTCGTTTTGTCAGGCTTTGGCATTGGGAGGTCTTCTGCTTTTTCAAGAGCCTGTAAGCGAAGGGAGCTCATCCATGCCGGTTCCTGATGCTTCTCGGAGAAGCTTTTGACATAATCTTGATCTACTGATAATTTCGTTTCTAATGTCATCAATAATCCTCCTAACGCTTACGCTTCTTGACCAACAGTTTCGTCTTCAATTCCTAACTCTTTTTTAATCCAGTCATAGCCTTCTGCTTCTAGACGCTGCGCGAGTTCTGGTCCGCCAGATTTCACGATACGACCTTGCATCATGACATGAACGTGATCTGGTGTGATGTAGTTCAGTAGACGCTGATAGTGAGTGATCATTAAGCAGCCGAAGCTTTCGCCGCGCATTTTGTTAATTCCTTTAGAAACAACTTTCAAGGCATCGATATCAAGACCAGAATCGATTTCGTCAAGGATGGCGATCTTTGGTTCAATCATCATTAATTGAAGAATTTCGTTGCGTTTTTTCTCCCCGCCTGAGAAACCTTCGTTTAGGTAGCGCTGTGCCATATCTGGGTCCATTTCAAGGAACTCCATGTTTTCGTCCATTTTGCGGATGAATTTCATAAGAGAGATTTCATCGCCTTCTTCTCTGCGTGCGTTAATTGCAGAACGAAGGAAGTCAGCATTTGTAACACCGCTGATTTCAGATGGGTATTGCATCGCAAGGAAAAGACCAGCTTGAGCGCGCTCATCTACTTCCATTTCAAGGACATCTTCGCCATCAAGCAAGATGCTCCCTTTTGTTACTTCATATTTAGGGTGACCCATAATGGCAGCAGATAAAGTAGATTTACCTGTTCCGTTTGGTCCCATTACTGCGTGGAATTCTCCACCTTTTATCTCGAGGTTTACACCCTTTAAGATTTCTTTCCCTTCAATCTCAACGTGCAAGTCCTTAATTGTTAATGTCGAAGCAGTCATATATCGATACCTCCAAAATAATCATTATTCTCAATTTATTCTCATTCTAATTTTATAACAAATTAAAACTGAATACAACACATTCACGATAAGCGTGAGAGGATGCTCTCAAAATTCTAACAAAAAAAGCAGGTAGATAAAAGGATTTATGTCGAAAAGACTGTTTTCATAAAGAAAGGGCGGGAAACTGTTCTCCCCGCCCCTCAGCTATTATTAGCCTCGTATATTCATTTTTGCGAGCTGTCTTTTCTCATCTCGATAGGACTGCTCTCGTTTATATTCCACTTTCATCCTTAAGTCATGGTCTCTTTCGTACTCTGCATAGCTCATGCCATGAGCTTGATGCATGGCCTTTTCCATCTCGGCGGTATAATCCAATCCTAGTGTACTATGGTCCGAAGAAATAATAAACCATTCCCTTCCTTGAGTGTAGCTTTATTGTAGCAAACGTATGCGGCTTCACTCAAAAGGGATATGACACCTTATGCTGGCATATTTTCTCACACAATCGGATGAGAAGCGCTCAACTCCCTGAGATGGAAAAATACCGTGTTTTGCTTCCCTTAATGCGTCTGTCCTCCAAATTCATCAATACATTGCTGAACGACAGTGATTCCTTGGCTTAGTGCTGCTCCGCCGCCAAAAGCTGCCGCCACGCTGACAACCTCCAGCAAATTCTCTTCTGTCGCCCCTTGATCGAGCGCTCCTTTTGTATGATAAATCATGCAGTATTCATCCTGCGCATGAATACTGATACCGAGGGCAATCATTTGTTTTTCCTTTTGCGTTAATGAATCGCTTTGGAAGCACTGCTCCGTAAATTCATTAAATTTCTTTCCAAACACCGGCATTTTCTTCTGGAATTCACCCATTGCGGTTTTATAATCAGTCAGTGATTGCTGCATGGATCCGCTCATATGCTGTTCATTCATCTTGATTCCATCCCTTCAGGTCATTTGTACGTTTTTATTATGAGCGAGATTTGAAAAAATACACAAAAAACCTCGCTTTGATAGAAGCGAGGTTGCAGATTGTTGATAAAGGGCTAAAATGATCTTTATTTTAGCCCTTTATCTTCCTTTCAGCGTGATAGAAAACCTTTGCAGTCTAGGAAGGGCGAGTACCGGAGCGGAGCGAATTTGACATTCGTGAGCACCGGAGCGCAGAACTGACAAAGAATGCGAGGGTTTGTCTACATGCTGAAACCTCGCTTTGATAGAAGCGAGGTTGAAATGTTGTTACTCAGATACAGGCAATACTGCACCGTCATATTTTTTGTCGATGAATTCTTTGATTTTATCAGAGTGAAGAACTTCCATTAGTGCCTTGATCTTATCTGATTTTTCGTCACCTTTGCGAACCGCAACGATGTTTGCATATGGGTTGTTCTTTGTTTGCTCAAGTTCGATTGAATCTTTTTTCGGATTCAATTTATTTTGGATCGCATAGTTGACGTTGATAAATACAGCATCGCCTTCACTGTTTTCATAAGCTTTCGCAGTTAATTCAGGCGCGATTTTTTTGAATTTTAGGTTCTTTGGGTTTTCTTTAATGTTCTTTACTGTTGCGTTAATTGTATCAACCTTCGGATCAAGCTTGATGACACCAGCATTTTGCAGCAGGGCAAGCATACGGCCTTGTTCAGCTACGTTGTTTGTCATGATGATTGTGCCGCCGTTTGGAATATCTTTTACTGATTTGTATTTCTTAGAGTAGATACCGAAAGGCTCAAGGTGAACCGCACCAGCACTCACTAGGTTATAATCTTTGTTTGATTTATTTTCTTCGTTTAAGTAAGGGATATGTTGGAAAAAGTTCGCATCCACTTCTTTTTCAGCTAACGCTTTGTTGTACATTTTATAATCGCTAAGCACTTTCACTTTTAAATCGTAGCCTTTTTCTTTTAGAAGTGGTTTTGCTTCTTCAAGAATTTCGGCATGCGGCGTTTTTGAAGCGGCAACCGTAATGGTTTTGCTTTCACTTGCGTTATTAGATGAACCGCACGCAGCTAAAATACCTGCAAATGCTAGAAATAGTGCACTTAAAATCAATTTCTTCATCAATAAATCCTCCCTTAACGTTTATCAATTTTATTTGTAATCAAATCACCGATTATTTGAATAATAAAGACGATGATCAGAATAAACACAGTAGCTACAAGTGTGACATCTGTATTACCAGATTGGTATCCTTCCACATAGGCGAGGTCACCAAGTCCGCCTGCTCCAATTGCACCTGCAATCGCAGTAGAGCCAATTAGAGCAATCGCTGTTACGGTAATACCTGAAATAAGGGCTGGCAATGATTCTGGCAGCAATACTTTGAAAATGATTGTCGACGTTTTTGCTCCCATTGATCGTGCTGCTTCAATGACTCCTTTATCTACCTCACGCAGTGCAATTTCGACAAGACGTGCATAGAATGGAGCTGACCCTATGACAAGGGCAGGGAGTGCTGCATTTGGGCCAAGAATCGTGCCCACAATGAGTTTTGTAAATCCTAATAATAGAATGATTAGAATGATAAAAGGAATCGATCTGAAAATATTGACGACTGCCCCAATGACGGTATTAATCGGTTTATTTTCCCAAAGACCGCCTTTACTCGTTAGAAAGAGTAATAGTCCAAGGATAATACCAATGGCAAAGGCAAATGCCAATGAAATCAGTGTCATATACACCGTTTCACCTGTTGCACTCCAGATGACGTCTAAATCAACGTTCGGAAACCATTTCTCAAACATGTGTCATCACCTCGATTTCAACCTGTTTGCTTTGGATATAGGCGATGGCTTTTTCTACCTCAGTCTCTTCTCCATTAATGTGGATAAAGAGTGTTCCAAACGCGCCTTCCTGCGTTTGAGAAATCTTCCCTTGAAGGATATTCACATCGACATTGAAGGATCGAATGATTTCAGTGATCAGCGGCTGCTCGGCAGAGTCTCCAATAAAGGACAACCGTACGACCTGACCTTCTTTTACACGTTCTAAGACGTGCTCGATTGTTTCTTTCGCTTCCTCTGGTTCTGCAAGCTGTTTCACAAATCGTTTCGTCATTTCTTCCTTTGGCTGTCTGAAGACGCGTAATACTTCGCCTTCTTCGACAATGCGTCCATTTTCCATGACCGCGACGCGATGACAAATTTTGCGAATGACGTGCATTTCATGTGTAATGAGCACAATCGTGAGCCCTAACCGTTTATTGATATCCGCCAAAAGCTCAAGGATCGAATCAGTCGTTTGCGGATCTAGCGCAGATGTCGCTTCGTCACATAGAAGAACCTTTGGATCATTCGCTAATGCTCTCGCAATGCCGACACGCTGTTTTTGCCCGCCGCTTAGCTGAGACGGGTATGCATTTTCTTTTCCTTCTAAACCGACCAATTTAATCAGTTCATTCGCACGCTCTCTCCGTTTCGATGTCGGTACACCTGCGATCTCAAGCGGGAACATAATGTTTTGTCTCACCGTTCTTGACCAAAGTAAATTAAAGTGCTGGAAGATCATGCTGATTTCTTGTCTTGCTTTCCGAAGTTTCGCATTTGATACTTCATTGATCCGGTTGCCTGCCACTTCAACAATTCCTTCTGTTGGCAGCTCCAGACCGTTTAATAGGCGAATAAGCGAGCTTTTCCCTGCACCGCTATACCCGATAATTCCGAATATTTCACCTTTATCAATATCCAAGTTGACGTCTTTCACGGCATCAACATTTCCGCTTTTTGAATGGTACGTTTTTGATACATTCTGTAAATGGATCACAGTCTGATCACCTGCTTTCTTGCTGAATCTATAGGTTTCCATCACATACGTTATTTATTCTTCTTTCTGTCATGACTCTAGCCTGGCGTCAGGTCAGTAAAAAAGACCTAACTGCAACGCAAGCAGAAAGGCCTTTTATGTCAATTACGCCTTTCTCTCATCTTTCAAAGCGTTGCGGCTTTGAGTGAATTGGCACCAATTTCAGCTATGCTGACGGTTGCCGGGTTTCATAGGGCACGTCCCTCCACCTCTCTTAATAAGAGAAAATATGTTGTTTTATGTGATGTTCATGTTTTTACTAACGTAGAATATCATGCTACCCGAGATATGTCAACGCTGTAAATCGCTAATTTCCAAGTAAACAACTACGTTATCATTTTTCGAAAAAAACCGTTCGTCAGCCAAAGCACTGCCTCTAGTCTAAGGAGCGCACGGAATGACCCTTTCACTTTGACTTGTCCTCTGCTGATTAACTGCTGTAAGGACATATCTCCATCTAATAATTGAAGAATTTCTTTCCTCTCACCATAAAAGATGAGATCCGATAACTCAATTGCAGGTAGTTTCTTCACTTCACCACGTTCATCCACAATCAATGTACAAGAGTCAGTTTCCGCCTCAAATGTAATCTTCAAGGATGATGATGAGAGCAGCGGCTTTAATAATAAACGCTGCCCTGTGTTACCATGGGCTTTCACATTTTCCACATGTATAACCTCCCTGTCATTTGGTTATACATAACATTTCTCTACAAACATCGGCTTGTCCTTTATAAATAACTCGACAAATTTTCAAATGAATTTCTTGAAATATGACAAAAAACCGCTTTATTTAGCGGTTTCGATCATTTCATGAAGATATGGAACTGAGTGAAAGGCATAGCCTTTTTGCACCAATTCACCTTTTTTAAACAGGAGAAAGCAAGGAACACTCTCAATTTCAAATGCTTTCGCAAAGCCTGGTGAATAGTTTAAATTGTTTTCGTAAAATGGTACATCCGGCTGCATGGCGTCTACGACTGCCAGCATTTTCTTAGCCAGCTGGCATGTTCCGCAAAACGGTGTATATAAGTATAAAAGAAATAAATCGTCCTCTATCTCCGTGAATTCGTGTTCTTCAATTTCTTTCATATACGTCCACCCTCATAAATATTTCGAATGAACATCAATGTTTGCAGCTAATAGGATAGATGCAATGTGGGCTGACGGTGAAGCGGCCACTTCGCGGTACGTTCTGTCGACAAAAAGATGAAGTGCTTCAGGGAATTCTTTTCGAAATTGCTTCCGCAGTTTGTCGCCTGCATCGTCACTGTCAGCTAATATGTAAACGTCTTTCCCCACTAAATCGTCCACAAGCTGATCCAGCTTCGATGTACTGATCGTGCCATTGGTGCAAATGATGGTAACAGGTTCACTTATGACTTCTTTTAGCTTTTGTTTGTCTGTTTTACCTTCTACAATGATGACCTTTTCTATCTCGACATTCATCACGATCACCCGGCCCTTTTGACGTTGATTCACTTCTTCCTTAGATTACAATCTTTCATTCAGGTTGTAAAGATTGAGCGCCTCGTCATCAAAAAGACTGCAGCTTCTGTTCACTGCAGTCTCATCTGTGATTAGCACCAGCCATTTTCATCGTCACAGTCAACATATTTTTCTGTCCCATCGGTTAATGTGTCCGTTAAACGATAAAAACGATTTTGATCATAGGAATATCCCGATTTCAGCTCATATTGGTTTTCACTAATCATCGTGCCAATCTCTTCATTTTGATGATAAAGCACCATGCCGCTTTCTTTGAATCGTCCAGTGACATGCTCTGTTATATCCACGTGTTCTTTTTGAAAAGACAAATTGGACACCCCCCATAAAGGTAGAGTGTCCAATTTCTCATGAATTAGTCTTCTTTTGTCATTTCTTCATATTGCTCAGCCGTCATTAAGTTCTCAATTTCAGAAGCATCAGCTGGTTCTACAACGATCATCCATGCTTTTTCGTATGGAGAGTCGTTGACGAATTCTGGGCTGTCATCCAGCTCATCGTTCACTTCAACGATTGTGCCATTGATCGGTGCATAAAGTTCAGAAACGGTTTTCACTGATTCTACACTTCCGAAAGGCTCGTCCGCTGTGATTTTGTCTCCTACTTCAGGAAGCTCAACGAACACGATATCGCCCAGCTCAGATTGAGCAAAATGCGTAATACCGATACGCACCTTATCTCCTTCTACTTTGACCCATTCATGTTCTTCTGAATAACGTAAATCTTTTGGTGTGCTCATTCAATACCCCTCCAGTCTTTTCTTACAATCTATATTGAAGATACCACAATCTGAATGAAAGTTACATCATTTCCAGACGCTTTTAAATGTATCTTCATTAAATCCTACCGTGACTCGTTTTCCGTCTGTTGTAATCGGGCGCTTAATCAGCATTCCGTTAGACGCGAGTAATTCTAGCTGCTCGTCCTCTGACATTGCAGGAAGTTGATCTTTCAGCTGCAGCTCCCGGTATTTTTGTCCGCTTGTATTAAAGAATTGCTTCAGCTCTAAACCGCTTTTTTCGTAAAGGGCTTTTATTGTTTCTTTATCAGGCGTCTCTTCGACGATATGTATGCTGTTGATGTCTTTATTGTGTGCTTCCAGCCACTTTTTTGCTTTTCGGCATGTACCGCAAGATGGGTATTCGTAAAAATCTAAAGCCACCATTTTCACCTCCTGCAAATTGTGACAACATTTTATCACAAAATATTTTAAAAACCTAAATGTATGCTTACAAAAAGGTGCGGAGTAATATCCGCACCTTTCAGATTGTTGACAAAGGGCTAAAATGATCTTGATTTTAGCCCTTTGTCTTCTTTTCAGCGTGATAGAAAACCTTTGCAGTCTAGGAAGGGCGAGTACCGGAGCGGAGCGAATTTGACATTCGTGAGCACCGGAGCGCAGAACTGACACCGAATGCGAGGGTTTGTCTGCACGCTGAAAGGTGCGGAGTAATATCCGCACCTTTTAAGCCGTCCTTATACGATATATTTCTCTGCTTCAAAGATTCGTTTTGCCACTTCGCGCTTTTTGGCGATGACATTGATCGGCGTAAATCTTGTCAGCTTGCGAAGGGCTGACAGGCTCATGCGGAGTGAATCTCCTTCCTCCATCGCAATCAAGGATTCTTTTGCATGGGCTTCAATCTTTAAGAAAGCCTCCTGCGTGAAAATTTGTGTGTAAGCAAGCTTTTGTTCATTCTTTTCTGCCCCTGTTGCAGCGATTGCCTTTTCTGTACGCAGAATCGCTGATTCAGCAGCAAAAATTTCATTGACGATATCGGCTATGTTCACAAGAATTTCTTGCTCTTTGTCTAAGGCTTTCCCGTATTTCATCGCTGCCATACCAGCCACCATTAAGGCGATCTTTTTCGCATGGGCGAGCAAATATTTTTCTTGATCGAGCGGCTGATCGCCTGGCTCTTCCGGCATCATCATCATTAGCTCTTCCTGTAAGGTTTGCGCTTTTTGAAGCAGCGGAAGCTCTCCTTTCATCGCTTTCTTCAAGAATGTACCGGGTACAAGCAAACGGTTGATTTCGTTTGTCCCTTCAAAAATCCGGTTAATCCGTGAGTCGCGATAGGCTCTTTCGACCTCGTATTCTTGCATGAATCCATATCCGCCGTGAATCTGCACGCCTTCATCCACAATATAATCTAACGTTTCAGAGCCAAGCACTTTACAGAGAGAACATTCAATCGCATATTCCGCAATGGATTGGGCAATTTGTTTGCCGTCTTTTTGCTCTTCATCACTTAAGAGGCCCATCCGCTGTTCAAATAATCCAACCGTACGGTAAACAGCACTTTCCATCGCATAGAGCTTTGCTGACATATTGGCTGCTTTTTCACCAATTAAGCTGAATCGAGAAATTGGTGTTTTGAACTGCTTACGCTGGTTCGCATATTCTGCCGACAATTGAATGACGCGCTTTGATGCACCGATTGTGCCGACTGCCAGCTTATAGCGCCCAATATTCAAAATGTTAAACGCAATCACATGACCTCTGCCAGCTTCACCGAGCAAATTCTCCTTCGGTACTTGGGCATCTTCAAGAATCAACGTTCTTGTTGATGATCCTTTAATACCCATCTTTTTCTCTTCAGGCCCCGTTTTGACACCTGGAAAATCCTTTTCGACGATAAAAGCAGAGAAGTGTTCACCATCAATCTTCGCATACACAACAAAGACATCGGCAAATGCGGAGTTTGTGATCCACTGCTTTTCTCCATTGAGGACATAATGGGTACCTGCTTCATTCAGAACTGCCGTTGTTTTTGCGCCAAGAGCGTCAGAACCTGATCCAGGCTCAGTGAGTGCGTACGCCGCAATGGTTTCACCAGAGGCGAGTCCAGGCAGGTACGCTTCCTTTTGCGCTTGATTCCCGAAGAGCACGATCGGCAGAGAACCAATACCGACATGAGCACCATAGGAAAGTGAGAAGCTTCCTGCTCTAGCGAATTTTTCAGTAATGATAGCTGAACTGATTTTATCTAATCCAAGCCCGCCGAATTCCTCAGGCACATCAGCTCCAAGCAGCCCAAGCTCACCAGCCTTTTTGAGAAGCCTGACCGAATGCTCGAACTCATGGTTTTCAATTTGATCAATATGCGGAACCACATCTTGTAAAATATAATCCTCTGTTGTTTTTCCAATCATTTGATGTTCATCAGAGAAATCCTCCGGTGTAAAAATATGCTCATAATTCGTCTCATCAATTAAAAAGCTTCCACCCTTTTTTACATCTTCCAATGCTTTCATCCTGATTTCCCCCTTTAGATCAATTCAAAAATGCCTGCTGCTCCCATGCCCCCGCCGATACACATTGTGACAATGCCAAATTGCTCGTTTCGCCGTTTCATTTCATGAATAAGTGACAGCGTTAGTTTCGTTCCTGTACAGCCGAGCGGATGTCCGAGCGCAATTGCCCCGCCATTGACATTCACCTTTTCCTCATCAATTCCTAAATGACGAATGACTTGAATTGCCTGAGAAGCAAACGCTTCGTTTAATTCAAACAGGCCAATATCCTTCAGCTCAAGTCCAGCGATTTTCAGCGCACGCGGAATAGCTTCAACCGGACCGATCCCCATCACTTCAGGCGGTACACCGCCAACAGCAAATGCTCTGAATTTAGCGAGCGGCTGAAGAGAAAGTGAGGATGCTTTCTCACGGTCCATCATCATCACACACGCAGCCCCGTCACTTGTTTGAGACGAGTTCCCTGCGGTCACCGTGCCTTTTGTTGAGAAGGCTGGACGCAATGTGGAAAGAATCTCCTCCGTTGTGCCTGCTCTCACACCTTCATCCTGTGAGAACGTGAATTGATGCTCTTCTAATTGATATTGCTCACCTACCCGTCGCTCTGTTACATCAACAGGCACAATTTCATCTGAAAATTTCCCTTCTTGAAGTGCCTTTGCTGCCTTTTGATGACTCCTCACCGCAAAGGCGTCCTGATCTTGACGTGTGACCTGATACTTTTGCGCCACTTGCTCTGCCGTGTGCCCCATGCTCATGTAGTATTCAGGTGCTTGCTCTGCCAAGAGAGCATTTGGACGAATGGAATGCCCCATCATCGGTACCTGCGACATCGATTCGACTCCTCCGGCTAAAATCGTGTCTGCCTGCCCGAGCATAATACGTTCACCCGCATAAGCGATAGATTGAAGACCAGACGAGCAGTAACGGTTTATGGTGATGGCAGGTACCGTATAAGGCAGTCCCGCTAACGCTCCAATATTCCGGGCCACATTTAACCCCTGCTCTGCTTCCGGCGTTGCACAGCCAATGATCAAATCATCTATTTGACCGTCGTATTCACCGGCACGCTTTAACGTTTCTTTTACACATAATGCGCCCATATCATCAGGCCGGACATGTTTTAACGATCCTTTTTTCGCCTTCCCTACTGGTGTTCTTGCGCCAGCGACAATGACTGCTTCTCTCATTTTGACTCCCCCTTAGTTACGTAAAGGTTTTCCTTTGACGAGCATGTGCTGCATACGTGCCTGTGATTTCACTTCTCCTACAAGACTTAAAAAGGCTTCTCTTTCAAGCTCTAATAAGTATTGCTCCTCTACCTCGGTTCCAAATGGCAGTTTCCCGCCGGAAATGACATGAGCTAATTTTTTTACAATGGTCATGTCATGCTCTGAAATGTATCCTGACAGTCTCATATTTTCAGCAGCCAAAATCATCGCTGCATATCCTGTTTCTCCCATGACCGGCACCTTTTGCTTGAGCGGCGCACGATAACCGGCTTCATCAAGAGAGAGCACCAGTTGTTTTGCATCATAGATCAGGTGATCGCCGTTCATACTGATCCGGTCACTCACGCGGAGCATGTTCATATCCCGCGCATCCTCAGCTGAAGTCGATACTTTTGCCATTGCAATTGTTTCAAATGTTTTCAGCGTGGCATCCTGTATAGCCGTCTGCGACGGCTTCGCTGATCCTTGCAGGTGACGAAGATATAACTCTTTGTTTCCGCCGCCTCCTGGAATCAGTCCAACTCCCGCTTCCACAAGTCCCATGTAAGTTTCGCTGGACGCCTGAATAGCTGCTGCCGGCAGACAAACTTCTGTTCCGCCTCCTAATGTCATCCCAAATGGGGCGGCTACGACTGGGCGATTGCTATATTTCACCTTCATCATTGCCTGCTGGAAGCGTCTGATCACAAAGTCAATTTCAAAGAAATTGTCGTCCTGTGCTTCCATTAAAATCAGGGCAAGGTTTGCGCCAACACAGAAGTTCTTCCCTTGGTTTCCGATGACAAGCCCTTTATAATTCTTTTCCGTCTCATCAACAGCGCGATTGATCATATCAATGACATCTAGTCCAATGGCATTGCTTTTAGAGTGAAATTCGAGCAAGGCGACATCATCACCAATATCGATCAGGCTCGCACCAGAATTTTTGAAGATGACGTCGTGCTTCTTTTTCAATCTAGCTAAAGATATATGTTTGTCGTTCCCTTTTTCCTGTTCATAAGCCCCGTTATGATAAAACGCACGCTCTCCATCAGCATTCTCTTGATAGAATGTCTCGTGTCCTTTTGACAGCATGTCTTGCACCCATGCTGGAATACTGTGGCCTTCTGCTTCCATGCGTTCGGCAGCTTTTTTGACCCCAATTGCATCCCACAGCTCAAATGGGCCATGCTGCCAGCCAAATCCCCATTTCATTGCGTTATCGATAGACTGAATATCATCCGCAATTTCACCTGTTAGATGAGCTGAATAAAGAAGTACGGGCGCTGTCATATTCCAAAGTAGTTGCCCTGCACGGCCATCCTGATAAATAAGCGCTTTCAACTTTGCTTTTGCACCCTTTTGCTGTTTCGCCATTTCAATGCCTGGATCTTTTAGCTTTGTGCGTTCACCATATGTGAGCGTCACTGGATCAAGCTCTAAAATGACCTTCCCATTTTTTTGATAAAAACCTTGGCCTGCCTTGCTGCCAATCCATCCTTTTTCGAGCATTCTTTCAATAAACTCAGGCAGCTGGAAAATCTCTTTTTCCTTTCCTTCTACCTGCTCATATACGTTTCGTGCCACATGTGAAAACGTGTCGAGTCCCACTACATCCAGTGTACGGAAGGTTGCACTTTTCGGTCTTCCAATGAGAGGTCCTGTGACAGAATCCACTTCTCCGATGGTGTATTTGTTCTCAAGCATTTCACGCACTGTGACAAGAAGTCCATAAGTGCCAATGCGGTTTGCAATAAAGTTCGGTGTGTCCTTTGCTTCAACCACACCTTTGCCGAGTACATCCTCGCCAAATGTTTTCATAAATGAAAGTACTTCTGGATCGGTTTCTTGAATAGGAATGATTTCTAAGAGCTTTAAATAACGAGCTGGGTTAAAAAAATGTGTGCCTAAAAAATGGCGTTTAAAATCATCTGATCGGCCTTCTGCCATTTTTTCAACTGAAATACCGGATGTATTGCTTGATACGATGCTTCCTTCTTTGCGGTGTTCGTCGATGAGAGAGAATACGTGCTTTTTGATGCTGAGCTTTTCAGTGACGACTTCAATGATCCAGTCAGCATCGTGTAATAAGGAAAGGTGGTCTGTGAGATTTCCCGGTGTGATGTATGATAGGTTTTTTGCTGAAGTAAGAGGTGCTGGCTTTTGCTTTAACAATTTTTTCATCGCTTCTTGACTTAATCGATTCCGAACACTAGGGTGATCAAGCGTCCGCTTTTTCGCCGTTTCTTCCTTTGTCAGTTCATTTGGCACAATATCTAGCAGTGTAACTGGTATCCCAATATTGGCTAAATGTGCAGCAATGCCTGAGCCCATGACACCTGAACCAATGACAGCCGCCTTGCGAATATGTTTGCCCATAAATATCCCCCTAAACATTTTGAATGAACAGTCATTCATTTTTTGTCCAAAAAAAAGCAATGCCTCTTTCTTTATCTTAAAAGATTTTCCGAAACAGTTCAATAGCAGATTTCAAAAATTTACACATTCTCGTGTGCCTTATTTTGCGGCGTATGAATTAAAGATGAGAGGGAATTGTAAGAATGGAGGTGATGTCCACATGTCTCGTTTGAAGAAAAACCCATCGAAAGCAGGCGTTAGTGCTGCAAGTGTAAAAGGAAACGCAGGTCCATCACAGGAAGCAGACCTAGGCGGGAAAAAAACCAGTCAAAATCAGCAATATAAAAAGAATCAGTAAGGAAACAAATTCGTAAGGAGGAACACAAGTTGAACAATCAGCAAATGAATATGCCCCCAGAAGTCATTTCAGTGAAGGATTCCTTGTACTTAGAGGATATGCTCAACTGGAACTTGATCGCCATGAAAAAGGCTCATTTTATGGCCGAGCATTGCCAGGACCAAACATTGAAACAAGAATTAAATCAAGTTGGGCAAATGCATCATCAGCATTACACACAAATTCTTCAGCATTTAGGCAGCTCAGGGCAAGGCCAGTCTACTGGCTTTATGCAATAGGAGGAAAAAACATGGAACAGCAAAACCAACAAAAAATCGGGAATCCACAAACTCCGGTTCCCACAACAACCAACATGAACGATCGTGATTTTGTCACAGATCTCTTGTCGACTGAAAAATATATGACAAGTGGATACAACACAGCGCTCAATGAATTCAGTCATGAATCTCTTTATCAGGATATTCAGCGAATTGCACTGGAAACACAGAAAACACAAAGACATTTATATGATGTCATGTTCCGATATGGCTGGTATTCTGTTGAAGCCGCTGATCAGCAAAAGCTCCAGCAGGCATACCAGAAATTCCAGCAAACACTGACAGATCAATCTCCGTACGGTTCATCACAAATGTCATAAGAAAAAAACTGCCAGTCTAGTGCTGGCAGTTTTTTAACGGTCTTTATTGGCGCGGTGAGCTTCGTTCAACTGTTTGATTCGTTGAATCGTGTGTTTGATTTCTTCTTTTGCTTCTGGATACGTTTCATTGAAATGCTTTGCTAGCGGCGGCATGCTTTTTGCGATATGGGAGTAGATCACCCATTGTTTCACATCTTGTTTCAGCTCGTCTGTTGATTCACCGAGCAGCAGCTCTGTATATTTATCAAGCAAGCCTTCCAGCTTTTCATCTAATTCATTTCCCATTGATATTCCGCTCCTTTTTCAGAAAAAAGCCTGACTCTGTGAGACACAGATGTCAGGCTTTTGACATACGATTATCTTGCAGCAAGAAACGTTTCAGCTTGCGCTTGCTGCACAATACAGCGTCCTCTACCGTGCGGAATACATAATGGTGTTCCAAATAAAGGATCTGTTGTCACTTGGCAATTCATATCAAAGACATTTTTCACGAGATCACAATTAATCACTGTTTCTGGTCTGCCTTCTGCATAGATTGACTTGTCTTTAATCGCGACAAGATGATGAGCATATCTGCATGCAAGATTGAGATCATGAAGAACCATCACAATCGTGCGCTGCTCTTTCTCATTTAAATCAAACAGAAGGTCCAAAATTTCGATTTGATGCGTCATGTCTAAATATGTCGTCGGCTCATCTAACAAAATAATATCGGTCTCTTGGGCCAGCGTCATCGCAATCCATGCACGCTGCCTTTGTCCACCTGATAATGAATCAACGGTCCGATCAGCAAGATCTTCCATCTTTGTTGACTTCAATGCGCGGTTCACAGCTTCTTCATCTTGCTTCGACCACTGCTTCAGCCAATTTTGATAAGGATATCTGCCTTGCTTCACTAACTGATGCACGGTTAATCCTTCTGGCGCTTCTGGTCCTTGTGGAAGAATGGCGAGCTGTTTCGCTACTTCTTTTGTTGGTAATTTTGCAATGGAATGACCTTCAAGCAGGACAGAACCACCCATTGGCTTCATGAGTCGAGCCAAAGAGCGCAGTAGCGTGGATTTACCACATCCATTACTGCCAATAAATACTGTGATTTCACCCTTAGGGATTGATACATTTAGTTCATCGATGATCATTGTTTCTCCGTAGCCTAAGCTTAAACCTTCAGTAGAAATGGCACTCATTCCGCTCAAACGCTCCTTTTCTCATCCAAATTTTTATATGAAATATCGTCTATGTACAGACGTAAAAGATCACTTATCTCAATTTAGTGTATCAGATTTAAGTGATCTTGAAAATCATTTTCAATTAAAAAATGAGAAAGTCTCGTTTATTTCTTCCTTTGGAATGTACGTTTGGTCCCATCCTCGAGCTTTAAATCGATCTGAATCCGCTGATAATCATCATCTAAATTAAAAGCAGTTAATAGTTCATTTACATACGCTTCATTGATCTTTGCACTAGGAATCGACATATCATTCAGCTTCATCTTCATCTCGCGCAAGGCTTCTTCTCCTTCATAGCGGGCTCCATTCATATGATCACGAATGATTGCTTCCTCTTTGCCTCTTGCCTGACGGTAGGTCGCTTCGTATAATTCGTTTTTCTGTCCATATTGGACAAGCAGATGCACATGCTGAAATGGCAGTTCCTTCATTTGAACAGCTGATAGACTTTCTGCTTCTGCTTCATGTGTTTGTTGTAACGGTTCAACTGATTGACAGCCGGACAGCATAAAGAGTAGCACTCCTATTCCTCCCGCCTTCTTCCAACACATCATGTGTTTCCTCCTATTTCACAGCATCGCTTTTTATTCTTCTCCAGGCTCCTTTTTGTTATTCAATAAAACAGCCCACTATGATAAATTGAAACAAAAAGGAGGACCGGATGATGAAAAAAACAGCCATTGTAACTGGTGCCAATAGCGGCTTTGGCAAGCTCATCACAATGCGTCTCGCCAAGCGGGGCTATACAGTGATTGCCGGCGTCAGACAGGAAACCAATGCCAAAAAGCTCGCTGAAGAAATCGAGGAAGCCTCTTTATCTGGCATGATACATATTGAAGCGTTAGATGTGACCGATACGCAGTCGATTCAAGCATTTCAGAAGAAGCTTCATGCTTATGCACCCATTACCCTGCTTGTGAACAATGCGGGAACAGCCTTTGCTGGTTTTGCGGAGGAGGTTCCTGTCGATACATACCGCCAGCAATTTGAAGTGAATGTCTTCGGTGTGATGGAAATGACCCAAGCCGTGCTGCCGTTTATGACGAGTGGTGCAAAGATTTTCAATATGAGCAGTATCAGCGGATTAATGGGAATGCCTGCACTTTCTCCATATGTATCATCTAAGTTTGCGTTGGAAGGCTATACAGAAAGCTTGCGGATTGAACTGGCTTCGTTCGGTATACAGGCGGCCTTGATCGAGCCAGGCTCTTTCCAGACAAATATTTGGAACACCTCCATGAACGAACAAATGATTCAGCCAGCAGAAGGATCGAAATACACAAAACTCTATCAAAAGATGATGGCCCATATTGATGCCCAGAAATCCAACTATGGAGATCCTCGTGAAGTGGCAGATCTTGTTGTTCGATTAGCAGAAAAGAAGCGGCTGAAACGGCTGAGATATCTTGTTGGAAAAGGTGTACGACTTTCATTCACAGCAAAGCAGCTTCTGCCGTGGAACATGTGGGAACACATCATACTACGGACACTCTCTTCAAAAAAATAAGCACAAAAAAACAGGTGGATATGTTGACATCCACCTGTTTTTTTCATTTATTCGCTATCTGACTGTCCAAGGGTAATATCTAGATTTTTGTTCTTTCCTTCACGAATGACAGTCATTGTGGTTTTATCGCCGACTTTTGTTTCTTTGTAAAGAATTTCTTTCAGCTGAGAGCTGTTCACTACGTCTTTTCCTTTGAACTTAATGATGACATCTCCAGATTTCAAGCCTGCTTTTTGAGCAGGTGAACCTTTTGAAACATCCTTTACGTAAATGCCTTTGCCGATTTGTTTATCAAATAAGCCGAGCGTATTTTCCTGATACGTCTCAGGCACTTGCTCAAGGTCAATCATTTGTACGCCAAGGTATGGACGTTCGACTTTTCCATTTTTCAACAGCTCATCTACAATCGGTTTGACATCGTTACTTGGGATCGCAAATCCGAGTGATTCCACACCGCTTTCGCTGATTTTCAAGCTGTTAATGCCAATGACTTGACCATCTGTATTGATCAGTGGCCCCCCGCTGTTTCCTGGGTTAATGGCTGCATCTGTTTGCAGCACATTCATCTCCACCGTACCAGATGACGTATTTGCTTCTACGGTACGATCAAGACCACTAATGATTCCTTCTGTCACAGTACCTGAGAACTGTGCACCGAGCGGATTCCCAATGGCAATGACTTTATCTCCAGCACGAAGCTTAGAAGAATCACCAAAGCTCGCCACTTTATCAATGCCGTCTGCGTTCATTTCAACAACAGCTAAGTCGGTCATGACATCACTGCCGACAAGCTTTGCGTCTTTTGTTTTTCCATCATAAAGGGTGACCTTGATTTTATTAGCCCCTTCGACAACGTGGTTATTTGTAATAATGTACGCTTTTTTGCCATCTTTTTTGAAGATGACACCAGAGCCTGTTCCAGCTTCAGCTTCTGTTTGATCACCGCTCAAGCCAAACGAATTTTGTGTAGATTGATAGTTTGAGACCCCTACAATAGTGGGCTCTAAATCTTCTACCATATCAGCAACATTTGTGGCATTGGTGATTTGTTTTGTCGAGAAATTATCTGAGGCTGCCGGCTCGCTTGATGCGGTCTGCGTTTGCGTGTTGGCAGCTGTATCCTGTGACTGCGGCAAAAGCGGTGTAATGCCAAGTACAAGACCCCCGCCAATAATCCCTCCAAGAATTGGGCTGAGCCATGCCGCCTTCCGCTTTTTCTCTTTTTTCGACGCACGGTCATCCACCATTTGAGGAGAATGCTTTGTCACACTCTCCTGCGAGGCAGATGCTTCATTTTCATGCTGGTGAAAAACGAGTTCCTTCTCTTTTTCTGGTGCGTCTATTTGTTTCTCATTCTCTTGATGGGTATCTTTTTGATGATTCATTTCATTGTCTTGATTTTCTGGATGATTCATCTTATTCTCTTCATCTTCTCTTCGGAAATCCATCGCTTGCACTCCTTTACATCATGTTTCATTCATATGTCTAGATAGGACTCAGGTCCTCTTAATGGAAAGATCATTGAAAAATACTTTATGGCAATATGTCAAATTATATAATACTTATTCATAGAAAAAAAGCAAGGTGCGCACATTGATGAAAAGCACCTATTCATCCGCCTTTTGTCTATGCCCTTTTTTCCCTTGACCTTATCATAATCAAACATTATGGGATAATGATGAGAAGAATATGTGAAATTGTGAAAAAAGCGTGTGATTGTTGACATGCCGCCTTCGTATCCCGTTATAATGACGTTGAGAGGATGTGGAAGACTTTGTCGTACACCATTTATTTAGTTGAAGATGAACAAAATTTAAATGAACTGTTAACCAAATATTTAGAGAGTGAAGATTGGAATGTCTCCTCTTTTTTAACCGGAGAAGCGGCACGCGAAGCCATAAACAAGCCGCCGCATCTATGGATTTTAGATATCATGCTGCCTGATACAGACGGCTACACCCTTATTAAAGAAATCAAAGCCGCATCACCTGACGTACCGGTCATTTTCATTTCAGCACGTGATGCAGATATCGACCGTGTCCTCGGCTTAGAGCTGGGAAGCAGTGATTATATTGCGAAGCCGTTTCTTCCTCGTGAGCTGATCATTCGGGTTCAAAAGCTGCTGGAGCTTGTGTATAAAAACAGCGATACCCCGCAGCAGCAAAGCGTCACTTCAGTTTCTTCTTATGTCATTCATGAGGATGTAAGAGAGGTCTATGAAGAGGGGCAGCTCATTAACTTAACGTCTAAGGAATTTGACTTGCTGCTTTTATTTACACATCACCAAGGACATGCTTTTTCTCGTGAAGATATCCTCGTCAAGATTTGGGGACACGATTACTTCGGGACAGATCGTGTGGTGGATGACCTTGTCAGACGGCTGCGCAAAAAAATGCCCGACTTAAAGGTCGAGACCATCTATGGATTTGGCTATAGGATGCTGAAAGGATGAAGAACAAACCGCTCGCTTTTCAAATTTGGGCTGTGATCTCTGGCATTTTGCTCACCATTTCCATTGTCCTGATTATTCTATTTTCCAATACATTACGTGACTTCTTCACAAATGAAATTTATAAAAATATCGAAAATGAACAGCAAGTGCTGACAGAATATCCATTGAACCGAGACGGCTCGCCAAAGTCGACACCGGAAAACCGCTCCGTGCAGCACATTTTGATCCCGTCAGATGAATTAGATCAAATGGCGCAGTTTTTTCCGCATGCTTTTATTGAGAAAATCCAATCGTTTGTGAAAAAACAAAAAAGCGCAACGAAACGGTATTCTGAAGAGGTGAACGGCCAGCATATCTTTTTTGTCATCAAAAAAGTATCATCAGGCAATACACAATATATTCTTCTGTCCTATGCACCAGATTCTTATCGAGATGATCTGTCCTTTACGCTGTTTAAACAGCTGATCTTTATCTTAGGCACTGTTATTTTACTAAGCTGGATTCCATCGATTTGGCTTGCCCGCTATCTATCCCGACCAATCGTTGCGTTTGAAAAGCACGTCAAACGGATTGCCCAAGAGGACTGGGACGATCCTGTCATCGTTGACCGGCAAGATGAAATTGGCAAACTTGGTCATACCATTGAAGAAATGAGACAAAAACTCATTCAAAAAGATGAAACAGAACGGACACTTTTGCAGAATATTTCACATGACTTAAAAACACCTGTCATGGTCATCCGCGGCTACACGCAGTCCATTAAAGATGGTATTTTTCCTAAGGGAGATCTTGAACAAACGGTGGAAGTCATTGAAGGTGAAGCGGAAAAGCTTGAGAAGAAAATCAAG
This sequence comes from Bacillus sp. FSL M7-0791, assembly GCF_038627085.1. NCBI lineage: Bacteria > Bacillati > Bacillota > Bacilli > Caryophanales > Bacillaceae > Bacillus > Bacillus sp. FSL M7-0791. Next base: position 2,916,252 of record NZ_CP152022.1, read on the forward strand.
GATCTGCTGTACTTAACAAAGCTTGATTATTTATCTAAACAACATCCCGCACATTCTTCCTTCCTACTCAGTAATACGATGCTGGAAGTGGTCGACCGAATACGCTGGTCGAAAAATGAATTGCAGTGGAACGTGGACTTAGATGATGAGGCTGCTCTTGAAGGCGATCCAGAACAATGGAGCAAATTATTTGAGAATGTACTAGAAAATCAACTTCGCTACGCAAAAAGTAAGATTGATATTCAGATGAAACAAGAAGAGGATCAAATCCGCATTGTCATTCGTAATGACGGTCCTCCAATTGAAGAACATATGCTGTCCAACCTATACGAACCTTTTAGTAAGGGAAAAAAGGGCGAATTCGGTATTGGATTAAGCATTGTCAAAAGAATTCTTTCAATGCATCAAGCGTCCATATCTATTGAAAATGATGATCTAGGTGTACGTTATACAATCATGGTTCCTAAGAAGAGACTGTAGGTTTTTGACCGCAGTCTTTTTTAAATGAATGAATACCCATTGAAATCACGGTATGTGGCTTTGATCTTTTTGCCAGCTTGATACATCCATTTCTTTTCAATGGTTGTCTCTTTCGGCATTTTGACTTTTTCTACTTGAATCCCTTTTGTTCGCAAGCGTCTAATCATATCATCGATTTCTCTCATGGAACATCATCCTTTCACATATTTTGACCAGTTGGTCACCTTACTTTATAATATAAAGAATTACACTGTAAAAAACAAGTTACAATCTGATTAATTTTTGAAAACTTTCGTCGTTTATGACCAATAAGTCACATCTCTTTGCGCACGTTTCCTAAGACATTTGTCTCTTGGTAAGAAAGGATGACATTCATATTGAAAAAGAAAGAAAAAATGATCATTGAGGCTGGCATGAAATTATTTGCCAGCAAAGGCTACAACACAACGTCTGTTCAGGAAATTGCGGATGAATGCCACATGTCAAAGGGTGCTTTTTATCTTTATTTTAAATCAAAGGAAGCATTGCTCATTTCGATCCTTCATTACTATTACGATAAGGTATTTACCCGGATTCATGAGGTTCAAACAGAGGGCGGCACACCAAAAGAAGCCTACCGCAAACAGCTCACTGTCTATTACGATAATATTTTGCAGCAAAAGGATTTTATTAAAATGCAGCTGAGCGATCGAGCGCTTCCTATGACTCAAGAAACGCAGCAGCTCGCAAAACAAATTAGGCTTGCGACGATTCAGCTTCATATCGATAATATTAAACAAGTGTATGGAGACGCTGCCATTCCTTATATGGCTGATTTATGTTTGACGATTGAGGGCATGAGCCACGTTTATTTCGAGCTTGCGATTTTATATGATTTTCAGCTGGAAGCAGAAGAGCTTGCCACAACCATGATTCACCGTATCGATGATTTGATGGGCGGTATGATGAAGCGAAATGATCTTCCTCTCATTTCTGTAGATCAAGCGAGCGATTGGTTTGGTCCGATTTATGAAAGGTCATTCGATCCGCTCACAGAATCTCTTTTACAGGAGTTAAGAGAGATGGCTGAAGCACACTATGAAGTGAAAGACGAGCCTGAATTATTTGAAGCACTTGGCATTCTGGAAAATGAATTAAACAAACAAAAACCAAGACAAGTCATCGTGAAAGGCATGCTGTACCAATTGAAATTATATGCACCGCTTCAAACCAACTCCGAATCTCTTTTGCGCATTTTGAAAGAGGATCATTTGTAAACACATATTTTCAATGAAAAAAACCAGGGGCAGCCGCCCCTGGTTTCTTATTTTGCTTTCGGTGTCACCATTTCCTCTGGTTTCACAAATTGTTCGAACTGCTCTTCTGTTAACAGCTCTAATTGAAGTGCTGCTTCTTTTAGTGTTAATCCTTCTTTGTGCGCTAGCTTCGCAATTTTTGCTGCATTTTCATATCCGATGTGCGGGTTAAGTGCCGTCACAAGCATCAATGAATTGTTCAAGTTTTTCTCAATCGTTTCAAGGTTTGGTTCGATTCCAACTGCACACTTGTCATGGAATGAGTTCATGCCGTCAGCAAGTAGTTCAACTGATTGCAGGAAGTTATAAATGATGACTGGCTTAAATACGTTCAGCTCAAAGTTTCCTTGGCTTGCCGCAAAACCGATTGTGGCATCATTCCCCATGATTTGTGCTGCAATCATGGTTAAAGCTTCACTTTGGGTTGGGTTGACTTTTCCTGGCATAATGGAGCTTCCAGGCTCATTTTCAGGAATGATCAATTCACCAATTCCGCAGCGAGGACCACTTGCAAGCCATCTCACATCATTGGCAATTTTCATTAAATCAGCTGCAAGTGCTTTTAAAGCACCGTGTGCATACGTAATTTCATCATGGCTTGTCAGCGCATGGAATTTGTTTGGTGAAGAATTGAATGTTTGACCTGTCAGCTGGCTGATTTCCTCAGCAACATATTGACCGAACTCAGGATGTGCGTTAATGCCTGTACCAACAGCCGTTCCGCCAATGGCCAATTCTCTCATTTTTTCAGTTGATTCTAGAATCATTTCTTTTGAACGGTCCAGCATGTATACCCAGCCGCTAATCTCTTGGCCAACTGTCAGCGGTGTTGCATCCTGCAAGTGCGTACGGCCGATTTTCACAATCTCTTGATACGCTTTTGCTTTCTCATCAAGAGTTGTTCTTAACTGGTCAATAGCAGGCAGCAATTTTTTGTACACAGCTAAAACAGCTGCCACGTGCATAGCCGTTGGGAATGTATCATTTGAGCTTTGGCTGCGGTTAACGTCATCATTCGGATGAATGCTGAACTCGCTATTTTTATCTTTCAAGTAAGCAGTTGCTCTGTTTGCAACGACTTCGTTCATGTTCATGTTACTTTGTGTTCCACTGCCTGTCTGCCAAACAACAAGCGGGAAATGCTCGTCATACTTTCCGCTGATGATGTCATCACATACAGCAGCAATTGCTTCTGCTTTTTCGCTTTCAAGGTTGCCAAGACGTTCGTTGGCAATCGCTGTGCTACGTTTCAAAATTGCAAACGCATTCACAACTTCCTTTGGCATTTTCTCAGAACCGATTTTGAAATTTTCTTTGCTTCGTTGTGTTTGTGCACCCCAGAACTTGTCCTTCGGCACTTTGATTTCGCCCATTGTGTCTTTTTCGATTCTAAATTCCGTCATTATGTATCCCTCCATAGCTTCTCATCACTCAACTCTATTCTATACAAAAAACGAAAATCCTTTAAGCGTTTTCAATTAAAATTTTATCTTTATTTTAATTTTAGTTCAATATAAACGCGAACATCCTTCGAATATTTGTATTTTGGGTTCGTTTTTCCGTAATCCTTTGATGTATATGTCACCTCATAATGCTTGTCAAACGACTGTAGAATACGGTCGATCTCCTCTTTTGTTCCTGCTAAACGAATCTGTGCCATCTTGTTTCCTCCAAAACCCTCATTCTTTCTTTTACCACAAAATAATGTAACACAGAATATTGTTTTTTCAAGCAGGTAATGCTAAGAAAAAGATTTGAGGCGGGTGATCCGAATGAATCAAACTCCATTAAAAGAGCACTTATACGATAATCTCTCCGTCCTCCTTCCACAATTAAAGGAAATGGACGATTTGGTCCATGAGAAAAAAACGCTGCCTCACGGACAGGTGGTTTACTATTTATACATAAAAGAAATGAACGAAAAGATGGAGATTCAAACCTTTTTAAAGCTGCTTCTCCAAGATCATACGTCACTCACAAAAGAGAAGCTGGAATCCAATTTATCGATGATGACCACCCGTTCGGTGAAGACCACCGAGGAATTGGTCGATGCGATTTTTGATGGGCATTGTGTTGTTCTGATTAACGGATTTCAGCATGCGTATATTTTAGAAACGCATGGAACAAAGAAACGCAGTATAGGGGATGCTACCTCTGAAACAGTTGTGAGAGGACCGAAAATTGGCTTTATTGAAGATTTAGATACGAACTTAGCTCTTGTAAGACAGCGCTTGAAAAACCCCGATCTTAAAACCGTCGACATGAAGATTGGTCAAAAAAAGTACACCAAAGTGACCATCATGTACATTGACGGTATGGCTCAATCATCTGTTTTAAAAGAAGTGAAAAAACGGCTCAAGCAAGTCACTATTGATGATATACAAGATTCCGGTGTTCTTGAGGAACTGATTGAGGACAATGTGTACTCTCCTTTCCCGCAAATACAAAACACAGAACGGCCGGATAAAGTGGCATCTGCTTTAAATAATGGACGTGTCGCCATTTTTGTTGACCATTCACCTTTTGTGTTAATTGTACCTGCTTCTCTCGCGACGATTATGCAATCACCTGATGATTATTATGAAAGGTGGATCGCTGCCTCTCTCATTCGGATGCTGCGGTTTACCTCTATTTTTCTGACATTATTTTTATCAGCCATTTATATTGCGCTTGTGTCCTTCCATCAAGGGCTTTTACCAACAACTCTTGCTATTTCAATCTCAAGCACTAGAGAAAATGTCCCCTTTCCGCCTATTGTGGAGGCACTGATCATGGAGATAACGATTGAGCTGCTGCGGGAAGCCGGTTTAAGGCTGCCAAATCCGCTCGGGCAAACGATTGGACTTGTAGGCGGAGTTGTCATCGGGCAGGCGGCCGTTCAGGCTCATATTGTGAGCTCGATCATGGTGATTATCGTCAGTGTGATTGCCCTCGCATCATTCACTGTCCCTCAATATGGGATGGGCATGTCGTTCCGCGTGCTCCGGTTTGTGTCCATGTTTACAGCAGCTACCTTTGGTTTATATGGGATTGTGCTGTTCATGCTCGTTCTCCTTACTCATTTAACACGGCAAAAAAGTTTTGGGACGCCTTATTTCTCACCAGATTTTGTGTTCAGCTATAAAAACGAAGACAATTCCATCATTCGATTGCCTTTAAAAAATCAAAAGAAAGGAGAACGATATGGTCAATCATAAAGAGTCGATCACCAGCTATCAGGCAAGTGCCATCATTGCCAATACAACATTAGGTGCAAGTATGATGATTCTGCCAAGAGCAATGGCTCAGGCTGCAGCTACACCTGACGGCTGGATTGCGCTCTTACTCATGAGTGGCATTTACATTGTATTTATTTTTGCGAATGTCCTTATGATGAAAAAAGTCCCCTTCTCCTCTTACTATGATTATACGAACGAGGGGCTTGGCAAGTGGATCGGTGCCCTTGCTAACCTGCTCATTATTATTTATTTTCTCGGCGTTGCCAGCTATGAAGTGCGGGCTATGTCGGAAATGGTGAAGTTCTTTTTGCTTCAAAACACTCCTGTAGCGGTGACAATGATCAGCTTTATTTTGGTCGGTCTTTATCTTGTCGTCGGCGGGATTGGCGATTTTGCCAGACTGTGCCCTTTTTTCCTCATTGTCACCCTGATTATCTTATTTATTGCTTACGGACTCAGTGTTCAAGAGTTTAAGTTAGATAACCTCCGGCCTGTTTTAGGCGAGGGCTTCTCACCTGTCTTCAAATCCTTTAATGCATCAGCCATTTCGTTTGTCGGCATTGAAATGATGCTGTTTATGCCTGTCTATATGAACACGCAAAAACACACCTTTGCTTATGGCGCAATCGGCTTTTTGATTCCTGTGATCATTTATATATTCACCTATATTCTTGTCGTTGGTGCGTTCACTGTGAAAGAAACTGCGACGTTGACTTGGCCGACGATTGCTTTATTTCAATCGTTCGATATACAGGGGATCTTTATTGAGCGGATTGAATCTTTTTTACTTATCGTTTGGCTTGTTCAGCTTTATACGAGCTTTGTAGGATATACGTTTTTTGCTGCAATGGGGGTATCCAAACTAACAAAATTACCCAAAAAAGTCGTACTCACGTTGATGGGAATTGTCATCTACTTTGCCGCCGTTTTCCCAAAGGATGTTGATACAGTGCGTGATTATTTAACCTATGTGAACAATTTATTTTTCCTTTTATTCGGCATTCTCCCGTTTCTCTTATTTATCATCGTGTTTTTTAAAAGGAGGCGGAAAGCGGCATGAAAAAGAAAGTGGTTTTTGCATTAATGACCCTTTTTCTATTAAGTGGATGCTGGGATAGTACCAATATTGAGGAACTCAACATGGCGATTGGTTATGGCTTAGATAAAGGAGATGACGGTCATAAGCTTAAAATATCAATGCAAGTCCTTGTTCCTCAAAAAATTGAACAAGAATCCAGCGTAAAAGACCCAACAAAGATTATAGAAACTAGTGGTGATTCGGTACATCAAATATTCCGAACAACGACGCTCAAAAGTCACCGTATTTTCGCCCAGCAGCTGAGAGTGTATTTATTTTCTGAGGAACTCATCAATGAGAATAATTTCGACCTCGTCATTAATCAATTCATTCGCGACAATGAAACGAGGAGAGGAAGCCTCGTCTTTATGACCTCAGAAAAGCCTGGGGACTTGCTGAAAATCAATGACGCTGGTCAACCAGCTTCTTCTACATTATATGACCTTTCTGCGAATACAAAATCGACCATACGTATGTTCAAGCCCGTTTCATTAGGAGATATTTCTTCTGCTATGCAAAACAACGTATCTTTTGCTGTTCCGAAAGTCGGTGTGGATCAAGGGAAATTAATACTCGACGGAGCCTCTATTATTAAGAACAGACGATTTCTCACCAGCATCTCTCCGTTAGCCGTGCAGTCATACAACCTGTTGACTGGGGACGGAAAAGGCGGAGTGATTGAATTTGAATATGATCACAGCATCTATTCGTTTGAGATTTTTAAACTGAAACACAACATTGAAACGAATAAAACAGCGAGCGGAAAATATCAATTTAATGTGTCAGTGGCGCTTGAAGGAAGGTTGTCTGAGGATTGGAATGAGCGGGAAAATGCATTTAATGAAAAGTATCTCCAAGAGATTGAAGGTGTCGTGGAGCGTCGAATAGAGAAAAACGTAAAAGATTTCATTGGGGAATTACAGCATGAGATCAAAGCAGATATTTGCGGGTTTTCTCAAAAAGCGAGTATTGCGTATCCGAAGGACTTTCGAAAAGAAGCGAAGCATTGGGATGAAATTTTTAGTGAATCAGACATTCGTTACAAGGCAAATGTGAAAATCCGTGACTTCGGGACTAAGGGCGCAACACAATCTTTATAGAGTATGTTAAAATGGTAAGAAAAAAAGGGTGTCAATCATGAAACGAGCTTTACTTTCGGCCGGCATTCTATTTTTGATTCTAGGGATACTTCTGTTAATCGTTGTATTCACGCAATCAAAAGAAGATTTCTTCATTGAAGCCGACAGCTTTTCAAGCACATTTTTGATCGTGGTTTATTATGGACAAACCCCTGCGCTCCTTCTGTTGGGAGGCGGATTATTCGTCGGACTTTCACAGATCATTGATTTGCAGGAAAAAAAAGCGGCAGCAGCAAAGGAGAGCGTAAAGCTTTTATCCGAAATGAAGAAAACCCTGGAAGAAAAATCGGCCAAGGAGCAGGAGGCTTTTCCAGTTCCTGAGCTCCATCAACTATCCGAACGTCCGATCACAGGACAGAAGGACTAATTTTACGCATGTTCTAGCAGCTTTCACTTGAAAGCTGTTTTTTTATTGAATCAGCTTATGACGGTGCGCATACACAGCCGCTTGCGTTCGATCTTCCACATCAAGTTTGGAAAGAATGTTGGTAATATGGGTCTTCACCGTTTTAATTGTAATAAATAATTCCTCGGCAATGACCTTATTCGATTTCCCATCCGCAATCAGCTTCAAGATCTCCATTTCTCTTGCTGTTAATGAATCGTGAAGGATGGACCCATTTGATGAATGACGGAGTTTATTCATGACCTTTCCAGCCACTTTTGATTCAAGTCTTGGTTCACCGATACTTGCTGATCTGATGGCATCAGCAATTTCTCCTGCCTTGGATGTTTTTAATAAATAGCTTAGAGCACCCGCCTCAATCACCGGATAGACTTTATCATCGTCAATAAAGCTCGTCAGAACGATGATTTTGGCATCTTCAATTTCCTGACAAATTCTTTTCGTTGCTTCGATGCCATCCATCCCTTCCATGACAAGATCCATTAAAATGACATCTGGCCTTAATTCAACGGCTAGCTCTACACCTTTTTGTCCATCTGACGCTTCACCAATGACTTCAATATCAGCCTGCGCCTCTAAAAAGGCCGCAAGACCCATTCTCACCATTTCGTGATCGTCGATTAAAAGCACTCGAATCATCGAACGTTCTCTCCTTTTCCTTCATCAAAAATGGGAACCTTCACATCAATTTGTGTGCCTTTTCCCTCAAATGACATAATCTCTGCGACACCGCCTACTTCACTTGTTCTCTCTCGAATCGATTCAAGTCCGTAGGAGGCTGTCTTCACATGATCTGTTTGAAAGCCGATACCATTATCAATAATCTTTAGCTGCACTTGCCGGTTTCTTATGAGCAGGCGCACAGTTACCTTTGTCGCCTTTGCATGCCTAAATACATTAGACAGGGCTTCTTGCACAATTCGGAAGAGGTGGTCCTCTACTCCTTTAGATAACGGAACATCATCTTCGATTTCCCAATCAATATCAATCGGCTGCTTTGCTTGGAATTCATTTAGCAGTTCAATTAAGCCTTTTTTCAGGTCTTTTCCTTCTAGCGTGATCGGTCTTAGGTGAAGCAGAAGAGCACGCATCTCATTTTGTGCATCGCCAGCCATTCGTTCGACAAGCTGCATTTGCTTTAATATCTTTTCGTCCTTTTCCTTCATGCCTTCAAGAATAGCTGAAGTCATCATTGAAATTGCAAATAACTGCTGACTGACCGCATCATGGAGCTCTCGTGCAAGCCGCTGCCGCTCTTCTGAGACGACCGATTTCTTCATTTGAACCTGCCATTCAGCCCGTTCATTTGAAAGCTTTTGCAAAGAGGCTACTTGCCCTTCGACCCGCTTCGCCATTTCATTTAATTGATCGGCGGCTAAGCCAATTTCATCGTCGCCAAGAGACGGTAGTCTGTATGCAAAGTTTCCATTTTCAAATTTCAAAATCGACTCAACAAGCTGATCGAGGCGTTTCTTATGCTGATAGCCAAATACACTCCCGGCAGAAATCCCAATCGCAAGACTAACGATAAGTAAAATACAAAAAAACGGTATGCCAAACCAGCGGGTAGAAAGCAGGATCATTGGATCAAGCTGATAATAAAAAAACATCGGCAGTGTCGTCATTGTCACAACACCGAGCGAGATACCGACGCCAAGACGAACAGATTGCCACTGGAGACCTAAATGCAATTTCCTCATAAGTATCTCACATCCACATCTCCGATCAGCAGAGAGATGGAGATTTTCACTTTTCGTTTGCTCTCATCGTAATCGTTGGTCATCACGTACACTTTACTGCCAAACCCGCTTCTTTTTTCATCTATGATTTTCATATCACCAATCGCGGCGGAAGCACTCACACATACTTCAATATCCTGCGGTACGTAAATATCCACATCTCCGATCAGCCCGCTAATCACGATCGTACTCTCTTCTTCTGCGATGATCGCCTTTGATAAATCGATTTTAACATCGCCAATAAAGCCTGAAATCGTCAAATCACTTAATTGAAACGGCTTTTTCATCAGCCTGACTTCACCAATAAAAAAGTCATGCTCTTTGCGCGGCTTTGTCTGGCTTTTTGTTTTCTTCTGATCGCTCTTTTTTTCAAGATTGACTTTCAGTGAAGGCTTCCCGTCTTCTGATGTTTCCTTTTTATCGACATCAAAAACAGGTTTATTTTTCAATAAGCGATAGCCGGCATAAATCAAAAAGGCCGCAAATAGGTAACCTGTTAAACTAAATGTAATATTGAGCAAAAATTTTAAGAAGAGAAAGCCGGCAAAAATATAGGAAACTGAACCGAGCCAACGTTTGGATCGTGAGTGCAGCCAATAACCCGCCAGCGCAAAAAACACAGGCCAAAACAAATCTGCTCCGATCCCAATAATTTTGAGAAATAAATTAATACCAAATATCACAACAATGATGCCTAAAATTTGATTCCTTGTAAAACGCAGTTGACTCGCCTCCTTCCTTTCTATCATTCATTACCGCAGCTTGAGGTTACCACTTGTCATTTCAATATCGACTAAATGTGTCCCTTTTCCCCGCGTACCTGTAAAGCCTCGACCTTCATTATCCACTTGATCAAAGTCATACGAGTGATCGACGCTTCCACTTGTTTTTTTCACCTGAACGTTGAAATCTCCGTCATCTGGCAAATTAAATTTCGCGCTCCCTGATGTCATATGAAAGGAGACAGGTGACTCAATTGTATCAAAACTTGCTGTCAATCGGCCGCTTGTCATGCCCAATTGCAGCTCGCCTTTGACATCATTAATATCAGCACGCCCTGAAGTTGCCCCAATATCACTATCCTTCGCATCAATGTGCGACACTGCCAGTCTGCCAGAGGTTGCTTTGATTTCTACATTTTTTGCTGAGAAATTCTCAGCTGTGAGGTTTCCGCTCGTTGATTTGAGTATCACATCTTGAAGGGACAGCTTTCCTTCTCCATCAATCTCACTGACGCCGCTTCCACCCGTAATCTTCACATTTTTATGATAATCTGTTGGAATTTTAACTAAAAGCTCTCCTTTTTCAAATTGAGTGAAAAACAAGAAGCTTTTATTTTCAGCACGAATTTTGAACGTACCGCCTGTTTGCTCCGCATACATTTTCCCTTTTCCATTGACAGCAGTCACCGAGATATCGGAACGATTTTCAGGTTTTACCTTCACGCGAAACCCAGAAAGAGAAATATCTAATTGATCAATCTCCTCTTTTTTCGCTGAAGCTGTTGTCACTGGTTTTTCACGGGAAAAACTTATATGAAAGAGATTTTCATTTTTGAAAAGCATGCCAATCATTAAAAAGATACCTACAAGTATACAAATTAGACCGATTAATCGCTTCATTTATACCATCCCTTTATCTTCTGACCTTTTCATTATAAGGAAAAGCGAAACAGAAAGAAATCAAATATCGGAAGAAAAAGCCTGCTTTTCTTCCGATTTGACCTCTATACGTTTGCTTGCTGCTGTTCAGGCTTTTTCTCAAGCTTCAGCTTCTGCCATTCTTTTTCAACCTCATCGGCGTAGTCTAAATGAGCATATGCCCCTTGATCTGCAAATTGTGCATAGCTGCCTGCTTTTGTTTCCATTTCTTCAATACGGTTCTCCATTCGAAGAAACTCTTTATATGCACTTTCACTGTCTACTTTATTGATGGAATCATTCATATGCTGCTTTGCCTGTGCGGCATTGGCTCTTGCAATCAGGGCCTGCTTCTTGTCTTTTATATCACGCAGCTTTGTTTCTAAGTGCTGCAATTGCTCTTTCAGCTCTTTCAATTGTTTCACAGATTGCTGGTAGGCTTCCTGATATTCGTTGTGCTTTTCCTCAAAATACTTCATTTCTGTGAGCGCTTTTCGTGCAAGCTCCTCTTCTCCCGCATGATATGCCAGCTCGGCCTGTTTCTTTCGCTTTTCAGCAAATGCTTCCGTCTCTTCTGCTTTTCGCAGGAAGCCTTGCTGAATCGTTTGCTGTTTGATGATGGCATGTTTCGCTTTCGCAACATCATCCTCCATATCACGAACGTATTGATTCAGCATGACACGCGGATTCTCCAATTTATCTAAACCTTCATTGACAGTTGCAACAAACATATCTCTTACTCTTCTTAATACCATTTGATATTCCTCCCTTTATTTTTTCTTTAAAAAGTCTTCCCACTCTTGATCAAAAGACGTATGAATCGGTTCTTCCGTATTAGGTGCCGTGTTTGGCTCCATATAGGCTCTGCTTGATGATTTTTCGGTAGATTCACCATTGATCATCGACCAGCCAAAATAAAGAAGTACCCCTGCAAATGCGATGCCGAGTATAAACGGCAGAAATTGCACGACGATCAGTACACCAATGACTGCTAGAATGACACCTAAGGTTTTACTGCCTTTTTCGTATTTTTTAACACCTACATAGATGAGCCCTGCACCAATCAAAACCGGGATCAGACCACCAAATGAACCACCAAAGAAGATGGATAAACCGACAAACAATAAAATTGAACCGATAATGGTTTTACTTGTTATTTTCATCTTCATGCCTCCTTTCTTGCTCCTTGCTTTAACTATAGTCAAAAAAGAAAGCCGGCAAAACGTGTCACAGATTGATCTTTGTTTGCGACTAGAGTCGTAACAATGCTCAGACTAAGCGGCAGAACCTAATAAAAAAGCACTCTTCTATGAAGAGTGCTTTCCTTATTTAGAACGAAACACATCGGCACTTCGTTCATATTCAACATCAGCTTCACCAAGCCGATAATTCACGATTCGAGCGGCTGCAAATAAATAATCGGATAGACGGTTTACGTATGAGAGCGCAACGGCTGGAATCTCCTCCTGTTTTGCAAGCGTCACAATATGCCTCTCGGCTCTTCTGACGACTGTCCGCGCTACATGTAAGAGAGCAGCGCCTTCCTGACCACCCGGTAAAATAAACTTAGTAAGCGGCTCAGCTTCTTCTACATAGACATCCATTCTTTCCTCAAGGACTGTCACAGAGGCTTCTGTTAATTTGCCTTCTTTACGTGGTTTGACTGCTGCCAAATCACCCCCGCAGTCAAACAGCTCATGCTGTATAACGATCAGCTCTGACAAAAGGTCCGGAAACAATTCGCCATGATGCCGTAATTTTGCATGCGCGAGTCCAATAAAGCTATTCGCCTCATCTAACGTACCATACGCCTCTACTCTCACATCATCTTTATCGGCTCTTCCTCCGATCAAGCCTGTTTGACCCTGATCCCCGGTTTTCGTATAAAGTTTCAACGGTTTTCCCTCTTTTCTACTGCTTTGTCTTTTTAGTATAACCCGAACTGAATAAGATGCAGTTGTTTTACTAAATCATGAGGAATGAATGTCATCAATGAAAAAGAAAAGTGAACCATTTGTTAAATTAAGATATTAAATAATAGGATAGATAGTCCATTATGAAGGCAAACCATCCTTTTTATTTCATTATAAAATAGTGATTGAAGATATAGTTTATAATGTAAAACATGATTAAGACAAAATGAAGGAGGATGGTATGAGTAAATTTAGTTTATTTAACAAGTTTTTGGTACAAGAAGGCGAAAGAGAAAAAATGGTTGATATTCTATTAGAAGCAGCAGAATCAATGAAGAATTTGGATGAATGTGACATATATCTTGTGAATATTTCCGAGAATGAACCAAGTTCTGTTTATGTTTATGAAGTGTGGGCAAATGAAGATGCCCATCAAGCGTCTCTAGGTCTCGAAGCTATCCAAACATTAATAAGTCGTGCGAAACCAATTATTACTGGTATGGAAAGAATCAATACTTTAATAACACAAGGCGGAAAGGGCATTTCATCTAATTAGAATTCGACCGTCTTAGATATAAAATTAGAACTGGCTGTCATTGTGGCAGCTTTTTTTCTTATTTAAAGCAAAGATTAAGAACTATTGTCAGGACTACACATTTTAGATATGTGTAGTCCTTTTATTTCAACTGTTTTACTCAACTAACCTAAATATAATTGTACATTCACTTTTGAATGACATTCAACGTTTGAAGAAGCCTTTGTACCTTTTGTCCTAATCTTTCGTGTAAATGGTCAGCATCTTCCGTTTCTTGCGTATTGGGTGCAGCGATGCACAGATGATGGATCGGATAACTTGTTTCTTGCTTAATGATGTGCATAAGCTGCCCCATGAGCTGAACAACTGCGCCATCTGCTAAAGATCGTTTTAGGATAAGCCAAATGGTCAACGCTTCCTGCTGAAGCATGCCGTAAAGGATCATATCGTCTTCGGCGTCTTCTGCGGCAAATTGTGCTAATTTGTTAGCTTGCTCGAAAAACAGCATTTCTTCAGCTGACTCTAGCTGCTCATGAAGCGCCTTCGTCCCCGTTCCAATAGACCTTTTCCAAAAGAACCCGCCGTTTTTCTTATGTGAGGAAAGGATGCGAAGAGGCTGATTAATGGAAAACGTCATTCCTTCTGAACCATATGTCCTCCAACCATCCGCTATGTTTACAATTGATGCTTTAGAAGGGGCTGCAGGCTCAACCATCAGCTGAGGGTTTGCCCTAAATGGATGCTGGAGCGGTGTCACATTTGTTTCATACACACGGTTGATTCGTTCAGTGGTCAAGACGTGATGCGGCATTCCTAACATGTCAGTCTTTCCTCCATGAAGCAGCAGCAGCCGATCACAATATAAACTGGCGATGTTCACATCATGGAATACGCCAATGACCGTTAACCTAGAGGAAGCAGTTTCTTCTTTAATTAAATCAAGCAAATCTTTTTGATAGGCTAAATCAAGGAAACTCGTAGGTTCATCCAGCAATAAATATTCAGGCTGCTGCGCCAATGCCTGTGCTAAATATACACGCTGCTGTTCTCCTCCGCTTAACTCATGGATGGATTGATTCTTAAACTGTGCAACACCCGTTTGTTCCATGACTTTGCTGACGACCTTCACATCTTCTTGCGTGACAGATTGCAGCCACCCTTTTTGATATGGATAACGACCGAATTGGACGGTTTCTTCCACCGTAAATGAAAAAGCTTGGTCCGTTTTCTGCGGCAGAACTGCCATCTTTTGCGCAAGCGCCTTTGGCTGATAGGATTGAATAAGGTGACCGCTGAGACGTACTTCACCGCTCATAGGTGCTAAAATCCCTGCCATCATTTTAAGAAGGGTCGTCTTACCGCTTCCGTTTGGACCGAGTATACCGAGAAATTCTCCTTGCTTTACTTCAAGATTAATGCCACGAATGACCTCTTTCTCTCCATATCCACCTCTGATTTCTTTCACTTGAATCATATGTGCGTCCCCCCTCTATATTTACGAATGAGGATGATGCCAAATACAGGTGCACCAATTAACGCAGTAATGATGCCAATCGGTAATTCAGTCGGCTCGATGATGGTACGGGATAACACATCTGCTAATACAAGAAAGGAAGCACCGTTCAGCATAGACAAAGGCAGCAGATGCCGATGGTCCGTGATAGTTAAGAGGCGGATAAAATGCGGAATCACAAGTCCTACAAAACCGATCGTCCCTGATACCGCAACTGCACTTCCAGTCAGGATCGAGCCCGCCAGCAGCACAATATATTTGCTCCTTTTCACATGTACACCTAATAACTTTGCCTTTTCCTCGCCATACGTCATCACATTCAAATCCCGCCCCATCAACATTAACGCAAAGGTTCCAATAAGAAAGAAAGGAAGAAAAAGCACAATATAACGCCAGCCCCTCATGGACACACTGCCAAGCAGCCAATGAATGATCTCTTTTAGATCATCACCTGTTAAAGCAATCATCAATGAAATGAGCGCACCCAAAAAAGAGCTGAAAATCACTCCTGTCAAAATTAAAGAAGAGATGCTCATCCCCCGATGAACAAGACGCGCAAAAAAGAGAACGAGACAGAGGGTCACAAGCGCTGTTGTCATACTGAATAATGGCAGTGTGAAACTACCAAAAAGCGGAAGCTGCAAGCTGAAAAACAGGGTCGCTACGGCTCCAACTGATGCCCCTTGAGATACCCCCAGCGTATAAGGGTCAGCAAGAGGATTTTTTAATAAACCTTGAAAAGCTGCACCAGATAACGCAAGTGCTGCTCCGACTAATGCCGCTAATATGACTCTTGGCAGCCGAATGTTCATCATAATATTGCGATCGATGGAATCAATGGTTCCAAACTGCACGCCGAATAGTTCGTGAACAAATATTCGAAGAATAGAAGGAATGGGAATCCCTAAGCTTCCAAAGGAGATTCCCATTCCAATGCTCATCACAAGAAGTAAAACACTTAGTGTATATGCGATGGTCAATTTATTTGAACGTATCAGGATAGACGTTTTTCGCAAGAGCCTCGACTCCTTCAACCAATCGCGGTCCCGGTCTTGATGCGAGATCCGTATTCAATTGAAAGACTTGTTTTTCTTTCACTGCTTTCATTGCATTCCAGCCGTCTCTTTTTTTCAAGTCAGCTAAGCTGGAACCATCAATTGTCACGATAACATCAGGATTTCGCTTGATGATCGATTCTTCTGTCATTTGCACCCAGCCAGTTTGATCGCCTGCAGCATTTTTGGCATGGATAACAGAAAGCATTTCATCCATAAATGTATTTTTACCAGTTGTATAGATTTCAGGTGCACCTGACACT
Organism: Bacillus sp. FSL M7-0791; assembly: GCF_038627085.1. Lineage (NCBI taxonomy): Bacteria > Bacillati > Bacillota > Bacilli > Caryophanales > Bacillaceae > Bacillus > Bacillus sp. FSL M7-0791. Next base: position 2,932,526 of record NZ_CP152022.1, read on the forward strand.
TCGACAAAGACTGTTTTTTGCTTATCTTTCGAAATCCCCTCTGCTTGTTTCTTGATGTCATTCAGCTTTGTTTTCATTTCGTCTACAAGCTTTGTTGATGCTTCTTTCACGCCAGCTGCTTCACCGATCATATTGATTGATTTGTACACATCCTTAAAGGACGTTGCATCATTTACAGTCAGCACTTGGATCCCTGCATCTTCAAGCTGTTTAAATCCATCTTTTGATCCCATCTGAGATGCATGTGCTAAGACAAGATCTGGTTTTAAGGAAATGACCTTCTCGACATTGAATTCAAGTCCGCCAATCTTCTCTACCTTTTCGACTTCCTTTGGATAATTGTCAAAGTCTGATCGTCCAACCATTTTATCTCCAAGACCGAGTGCATAGGCAACCTCCGTATTACTTGGAATTAACGAAACAATTCGTTTAGGCTGTTCTTTGATTTCGACTGTTTTGCCAGCTGCATCTTTTATTGATACTGGAAAAGCCGCAGTGGCCGTTTCTTTATTTTGTGACCCTTTTGCTTTGTGATCTGTCTCAGCGCCTGCACATCCTGCTAAAACACCCATCACAAGCAATAACGATAGCCAAATAGCTGTTAACTTTTTCATGAGTGAACCCCCTGTTTATGTACTGCTTAACGAAATCTCTTTCGTCAATTCTTTTCTAATTTCGGGAATATTATACTACAGTGCAGATAGGTTGTATATGTGATTTCTAAAAGCGTCTTTTCTGTTCCTAAAACAAAAAAACAGCCTCTAAAAAGACTGTTTTTCACTCTTCAATGAATTGATTTGTTCTCCATTGATGACGACTTTCTGAAAAGCAGGAGAAACGGCATGCTCTAAAGATAAGGGATACGCCACATCATCTATGACACAATCTTTCATTTTAAAATGTGTCACAGGAGAATGTGCGTATGCGGCTATTTTCACACCATATCGTCCGCCGCTGCTTTTGAGTCCTTCTACTTCAATATGACGTACAACAGGACGGTGCGGACCAGCATCTCCTTCCTCATACATCATGTCGATACAGACCACTTCATGCTTTAGACTTTTCACTGTATTGTTTTTAAAATAAATATGTTCAATGGTGCCGCCTCTGACAGAGTTGGTTTTAATACGCAGTGCCCGGTCAAGGTTCGGACTGTCCATTACATTATCTTCTGCATAAACATACTTTACCCCGCCAGAAATCTCGCTCCCGATCGTCACACCGCCGTGTCCATCCCGCATCTCATTTCTACGAATGACAATGTTTTCAGATGGAATCCCTATTCTCCGTCCATCCTCGTTTCTGCCCGATTTGATGGCAATACAATCATCTCCGTTATCAAAATAACAATCTTCAATGAGCACATTCCGGCAAGACTCCGGATTGACACCATCTGTGTTTGGTCCATGCCCAATGATTTTAACGCCGCGGACGATGACGTTATCACTTAACACAGGATGAATTTGCCACATCGGTGAATCCTTCACTGTCACTCCTTCGATTAGCACATGCTGACATTGGTATGGCTGAATAAAGCTCGACCTTAAATAATGACCTTCTCCAAATACCCTTTCTTCTACCGGTATTCTCTTTTCCGCCATTTCAAACAAAAGCTGGCGATCCCGATCCTGAGAGGGCTGGCCATTTGTCCCATACTTCCAAGGCCACCAATGATGCGCATCCCCTCTGCCATCAAGCGTTCCAGCTCCTGTAATAGCGATGTTTTCTGCATGGTGTGCATAAATGAGAGGAGAATAATTATAAAGTTCAACCCCTTCATATCTTGTCAGTACAAGAGGCAAGTAATCCTTTGGGTCTTGGCTGAATGTCACATAGGCTTTCTCATGCAGATGAAGTTCTACATTGCTTTTCAATTCTAAAGCACCTGTCATAAATGTCCCTGCTGGTATCAGCACCCGTCCCCCTTTCAACCGGTGCGCATCATCAATGGCAGACTGAATGGCATTTGTAGAAAGCTCTTGCCCTTCCGCATCTGCTCCATAATGCACCACATTCAATTCACGATCTGGGAACTGCGGTGCTTTTATCTGCTTTAGCACTTGATCAATTCCGTTTGCTTTCTTATTTTTCTTCCCTTGCTTTGCTAAACGAGCAATTCCGACTCCAGTTAGTACCGTTCCTGCTGTGATATACATCAAATCCCGCTTTTTAGACACGTACTCATCCCCCAGTCGACTTAAAGTGTGACACCTGTTTTGAAAATAGCCAGCTCTCTAAAATTGTTTTTTTCATGATTTAACAGCTTCCCGCTCGCCACATCAATGACAGTTGAAATGAATTTTTCTAATACAACATCTTCCGGTACATCTTCAAGCAGTTCTCCAGCATTAAAGTCAATCCAGTGCTTTTTTGTTTCATATAAGGCTGTGTTGGTCGAGATTTTCATTGTTGGTACAAACGTACCAAAGGGTGTCCCCCTGCCTGTTGTAAACAGGACCATTTGACAACCGGAAGCAGCCAGTGCAGATGAAGCAACCAAATCATTACCAGGTGCACTTAATAGGTTCAATCCCTTTTGTTTCAGCAGCTCTCCATATTTCAATACATCTTTAATTTCAGAAGTACCTGCTTTTTGTGTACAGCCAAGAGATTTATCCTCTAATGTCGAAATTCCACCTGCTTTATTTCCCGGGGAAGGATTTTCATATACCGGCTGTCGATGATCCATGAAGTATTGTTTAAAGTCATTGATCATTTGCACAATATTGTCGAAAGTCTTTTCTGATTCCGCTCTCTCCATTAAAATCGTTTCAGCACCAAACATTTCTGGCACTTCTGTTAACACTGTCGTGCCACCTTGAGCAACAATAAAATCGGACAGTCTGCCCAAAAGCGGATTTGCGGTAATACCAGAGAATCCATCTGATCCTCCGCACTTCAAACCGATTTTCAGCTCAGATAACGGAATATCTTCACGATGATCTTCTTTCGCGGCATCATAAATTTCCTTGAGTAATGCGACTCCCGTCTCAATCTCATCTCCTACTTCTTGGCTTCTTAAAAATTTCACTCTCGTATGGTCATATTCACCTAATGTGGACTGAAAATCCTCAATGTCATTGTTTTCACACCCAAGTCCAAGAACGAGTACTCCTCCAGCGTTAGGATGCTTCACCGCATTTTGTAAAATGGTTTTGGTGTTCTCATGATCGTCCCCAAGCTGTGAGCAGCCATAATTGTGCTTTAATACAAGGGCTGTTTCAAAAGGATGGATGTTTCCACCCATTTCAGCGGTAAATATTTGGATCATTTGATCGGCGATGCCATTCACGCATCCAACGGTAGGAACAATCCAAAGCTCATTGCGGATTCCGCTTCCGCCATTTTTTCGTTTATATCCTTTAAATGTAAGATTCGTTTTTTCATAAGGGTTTTCTGATAATGAAGGCTGGTATTCGTATTCTAGCTTGCCAGATAGATTGGTTTTGATATTATGCGTATGCACCCATTCTCCAGCAGAAATGGCAGTCACTGCATGACCAATGGGATAGCCATATTTGATAATATTCTCTCTTTGCTTGATTTCAGCCAATGCAAACTTATGACCTTTGGCGACGGTCTCTTTTAAGATAATCGTATGTCCTTGATGCTGCAGCTCCTCCCCTTGCTCAAGTCCTTTTAAAGCAATACCGACATTATCTGAAGGGTGGATGACAATAAAGTCTTTCATGCTTTCTCCCCCTGACTTTCATATTGATTAGGCATCATTCGATGAACAGCCGCTCTCATCCCATGCGTCTGTATGAGGGTAAGCTGATCAGCTACAGCTTGACTCAATCCATTTATATCCGTTAAATCTCTACCCCATAATGACTCGCATGAAAGAATTTTCGCTGCAACTCCTTCATTAGAAGGGTTTTCCCTTTCCCATGCTTCCTTCATGAGCGTTAGCACAGTTTCATCATCCTTTACCCTTCCCGCATGTGCTCTGTAGAAATAAATGAGACTGCTAAGTGAAAACACAAGTTTCATTGGTAGCTGTTTCTTTCGTTCAACATAATCAAGCAATGACGGAAGATTACGGGTTCGGAATTTGGATATCCCATTCAGCGCAATATCCAGCAATTGATGCTTTACAAATGGATTGCAAAAACGATCCCAAACGGATTGTGTATAAAGAAGAAGCTCATCTTCAGGGAGTTCAAGCCCTGGAAGTACTTCCTCCTCCAGCATACACCTGACGAACGGACCAACATGCTCATCATCCACAGCTTCTTTTACAGTTTCTAAACCGCATGAATAGGCAATCGGCACCATTGCCGTATGTGCACCATTTAAAATTCGTACCTTGCTCATACGATAAGGCGCAATATCCTCTACAAAAAGTACATTTAATCCTGCTTCTTGAAAGGGGAGCTCCTTTTGCACAAAAGCAGGCGCTTCAATGACAAAAAGATGATAATATTCTGCCGTGACAAGCAATTCGTCGATATACCCTTCCTCCTTTTGTACAATTTCAGCCGCTTCCTTAGAGAATCCAGGGACAATCCGGTCCACAAGTGTATTACAAAACGTATTGGCTTCCTTAATCCATGTAATAAACGCAGACGGCAGTTCCCACTCAGCTGCCATACTGATCACATATTCCTTCAATCGATCACCATTTTGTTCAACCAATTCACAAGGCAGAATGATCAGTCCTTTCTGCTCATCTCCAGCAAATGCTTTAAACCGGTGATACAAGAACGCTGTCAGCTTTCCTGGAAAACTGGCTTGCGGCCGATCCTCCAAACGATCCTCTTTTCTGAACACAAGTCCTGCCTCTGTCGTATTTGAGAAGACATAGCGAAGATTCGGGTTTTCCGCTACGTGTAAAAACTCCTCGTAATCCGTATACGTACTAATTCCTCTGCTAATCGATTGGATGATCATACGTTCATTCATTTCTTGCTGGTCATGATATCCCTGAATACATAATGTGTACAAGCCATCTTGTTCATTTAAGGCTGCTACCGATCCTTTTCGTGGAGGAACAACAACCGCTCTTCCTTTAAAATCTGTGCAGTCGTTCAGCTTCTGGATGTGCCAATTGATAAATCCTCGCATAAAATTTCCTTCGCCAATCTGCAAAATCGTTTCCGGATACTCAGCCGCCGGGTATATGGCTTTTGATAATCGTTTCAAATGGATTCCCCTCTCCAAGTATTATGCACACGTGAACATTTTTTCTAAGAAGGTGCTGATTACTGCACCTTTTTAACTGAATCTCTGATCATCAGTTCTGTGTGGACATACACTTTCTCCATATGATCCTCTTCTTGCTCTTCACCGTTTATTACTGAAAGGATAGCTTCTGCTCCAAGTGCACACATTTTTTCAATCGGTTTTTTCACCGTTGTCAATGCAGGTGTGGTATAGGACGAAAAAGCAATATCATCAAAACCAATAATAGAAATATCACCTGGACACGTTTTGCCTTTTGCAAATAAAGCATTCATTGCACCAATCGCCATGTCATCGTTTGAGCAAAAGAGCGCTGTTGGCGGATCATCGAGGGCCAGCAGCGATTCCATTGATTCATAGCCGCTTTTCATATGATAATCGCCTTTCATCATATATTCTTTCTTCATAGGTATTTGGTGATCAATTAACGCTTGCAGGAAACCAGCTTTTCTTTCCTGAGTTGATTTAAAGCCTTCTTTCCCTTCAATGATGGCGATTTGTTCATGACCTTGCTGAATGAAATGGTGTGCAGCCTGGTAAGCTCCTTGACTATCATCTGCTAATATATTCATGACCTCATGACTTTCTACACGGCGATTCAGCACAATGATGGGAATGCCCTGTTTCTTCACATGATGGATAAATGCTTCATCGTGTTCGCTTTGACTCATGAGCAAAATGCCATCGTAGCGTTGTTTATGAATGGTTGTGTAATCGTGAAAGTCGTCAATTCCTCTTACAAAGAGATTATAATACTCTGTCATGACGCTGTTGACACCTTTTAACGCATCCACAAAGAAGCTTGAAGATGTGCCTTCTGTTAAACTTGTAAAAAACAGACCAATTGTAAATGATTTTTGTGATACTAGGCCTCTCGCATGGACATTCGGTGAATAATTCAGCTGTTTTGCAATCGACAAAATCTTTTGTTTTGTCTTCTCTTTAATAAAAGGACTGTTATTCAAAGCCCTTGATACCGTGGTATGAGAGACGTTTGCCAATTTTGCTATGTCTTTAATTGTGACTGTCATGCTATTCCGCCTTTTATGATTTTTTACCATCTTATCATAAAACCGCTTTCATTTTCTTCATGTCATTTTGTTTGGGTGGTGCTTGAGCTGATTTGCCCGGTCAAATTTGAAATACTGCCTGGCATTTTCATAGCTGATTCTTTTCACGATTCCCCCTAACAGCTCAAGATCATAAGGGGCTTCTCCTTTTTCTACCCAATCTCCAATGATATCGCAAAGCAGTCTTCGAAAATATTCATGCCTTGTATACGACAAAAAGCTTCGTGAATCTGTCAGCATCCCAATGAAACGGCTGATCAGCCCAATACTGGATAGAGCCATCATCTGCTCTGTCATCCCTTGTTTCGTATCATTAAACCACCAAGCTGTGCCGTGCTGGATCTTCCCAGGTGTCGTTCCGTCTTGAAAGCTTCCAGCCAATGTGGAAATCACAACATTGTCCCGAGGATTCAAGGAATAGAGAATGGTTTTTGGCAGTGCCTGTTCTTGATCTAAACGGTCTAATATTCTGCAAAGCGGCTTGGCAATGTCTTCATCATTCATCGCATCATACCCTGTATCTGGCCCAAGCCGCTCAAACATTTTCGTATTGTTGTTCCTAAGCGCATTGATATGAAGCTGCATCGCCCAGCCCCGCTCATAGTAAGCCTGACCAAGCTTAATGAATGTTTGTGTTTTAAATTTAACCTTCTCTTTTTCCGTCAATGAATGCCCCGACATTTTTTTATGAAAGATGGCTTCCACTTCTTCTTCCGTCGTTTCTTCAAACGTCATTTCGTTAATGGCATGATCTGAGATCAGGCAGCCCTGTTCATGGAAAAAATCAATTCTTGCGAGGAGTGCTTTCAAAAAGTCTTGATAGGATTGGATTGGAGTAGATGAAGCCTTTGCCAGTTCGTGAACATACGATGTAAATAGGTGATTCGTTATATCGAGTGCCTTATCAGGCCGAAATCCGGGCAGTACTTGCACAGTGAATCCTTCTTCCCGCAGTTTTTGATGATAGCAAAGCGAATCGACTGGATCATCTGTTGTCACGACTGTTTCAACGTTCGATTTCACAATGAAGTCTCTTGCACCAAAACCCTCTCCTTGCAGCTTTTCATTTACTTTTTGCCAGATGATGTTTGCGGTTTTTTCGTTTAAAAGTTCTTCAACTCCAAAATATCGTCTCAGCTCTAAATGAGTCCAGTGATAGAGCGGGTTTCCAATGGTCATGGGAACGGTCTTCGCCCACGCCAGAAATTTCTCATAGTCTGAGGCATCCCCTGTGACGTGCGATTCGGGTATGCCATTTGCTCTCATGGCACGCCATTTGTAATGATCTCCGTAAAGCCATGCTTCGGTGATATTATGAAAGGTTTTATTTTCATAGATTTCTTTGGGGCTTAAATGACAATGGTAATCTATAATTGGAAGGTCCTTTGCAAATTCATGGTATAGCTGTTCCGCCGTTTGACTGTTGAGTAAAAACTGATCATCTAAAAAAGCTTTCATCAAACTCCCCCATCTCTCTTATAGATAAAAATAATTTGTTCACGTTAACAATTTTATTGTAATCGTTTACAAAATTGATTTCAATCCTAAAACAGGAAAAAACGATCTCCTTTAGAAAAGAAAATCGTTTTTTGGCTATTTTACAGGTGATGATTTTTTTAGGATAATCGCAATAGTTGTTCCAGTGCCTAGTTCACTTTCAACTTGAATATCACCGTCATGCAGCAAGACGAGCTCTTTTGCTATCGCAAGCCCGAGACCTGTTCCGTTCGTTGGATCGTTTGTATTTGTCCCTCTGTAATAGCGGTTAAACAGGTGATCCACCGTTTCCTGTGCCATTCCGCGGCCATTGTCTTTCATTTCGATTCGAACTTCTTCATCTGTTTCAGATAAAACAGCTGTAATATGTGTGCCTTTTTCGTTATGCTTCACTGCATTCGCCAGCAGGTTCTCAATCACTCGTCTGAACCAAGCTTTATCGATCTCAAATATGACACCATCTGTTTGATCTTCAAAGGAGGATGGATAATCCTCAGATGAGGAGCTTCTTGAAAACTCGTCCATAATGGAAGTTAAAAATTCACTGAGTTCAACCGGTTTCCGATTAATAGGCAGGGCACCATTCTTCAATCGGTACGTGAGATTTAAATCCTCAATCAGTGTCGACATGTATTCTGATTTCTCACGAATCACCTGTCCCATTTCCATGACTTCTTCTTTGGACCATTGATATTGATCGGATTCAAGCATGAGTCCATAGCCATAAATCGTACTTAGAGGCGTTTTCAAATCATGAGACAATCCTGCAATCCATTCTTCCCTTGTGGTTTGAATTTTTCTTCGGTTTGCTTCATTCTCTTTTAATGTAAGCGTGAGCTGATCCATTGTTTTTAGGATATCCTCAAATAATCGGTATTCCCGCTTAATACGGCCTTTTTTATTTTTGCTGACTGGAATTCCCTTTCTATTTGTTGGTTCCTGCAATTTATTTTTTGATAAGAAAATCAGCCAGCGAATAATGTGATAAATTGGCAGCCCATAACGATACGAATACCATAATGTCATGACAATAATAATAGTGAGTGCAAGACCTGCAATTAAGATGGTTGTATATTGATTTAAAGCGTCTCTCTCTTTATCATAAAGCTCGTCCGGGCTGTATACTTTATTTGGTACCGAAACAATAATATACAGGTTTTTATTCACTTTCATATAAGACAGATCACTTCTAAACTCCCAAGGCTTCGATTGATACTTGAGCAGTTCAACATCTGTTACGTTATGTTTCAAATCGGTGTTGGCTCGAATGCCTTTTAAATATTTTCCTTCGTCATTGAACAAATGAACTGATCCATTCATTCTCTTCAAGAATTCTTTCGTTTCAGCCGAATATTGAGATAATGCAGCCAAATTTTTCTCATGCTGTTTCAGATAATTGGCTACCTTTGTGCTGTTCGTTTTGAACCCATATAACACAGTAAAACTTTCTTGATCAATCTCAATTGGCCAGAAGTACATCTTGTAATCTTTAAATTGTCTTTTTTCAAAGATCTTGATCATTTCATCCTTTTGATAAGACGTTGGAATTGATTTAGGACGGTGATAGCTATAAACGGTATTCTTCTTTGAATCAATCACTTGCAGCCAGCCGTCTCTTTTTTTTACTGCTTGCTTGAGCTGATCGTCGGCTTCCATTTTTCCATCCTCGTTAAAATAAAGCCAGCTCATGAGTGTATCTCCATCAGCTTTTGTTAAACCAGTTTCGGTCATGTTCTCATAGTATTTATTTAAATATAAGTTCTCAGAGAACGTATTGCCGATCGTCAGAATGGCAATCACAATAAACATTTGTCCGACAAAGTGAAAGAAAAGTTTTGCTCGTAAATTCATAAATTATTGAAGGACCTTTGCAGGGTGCGGTATAAATTTATATCCCATACCACGGATCGTCACAATATATTCTGGCTGACTCGGATCTAATTCAATCTTTTCTCTCAGCTTTCGAATATGAACCATGACAGTGTTGTTATCACCATATGATGGGACGCCCCATACTTTCTCATAGATTTGATCTTTTGAGAGTACCACATTCGGATGGTCACAAAAGTACTTCAGCAAAGAAAGAAGCTGAGCAGAACATGCCGTCACCTCTCCTCTTACTTTCAATTCGGCTGCATGAGGATGATAGGAGAAATGGGCATAATGATATTGGCTTTGAGTGTCTTCTTGCTCCTCCTGTAAGGAGATATATGTTCGATTTAGGTGAGCCTTAATTCTAGCCACTAGCTCAAGCGGGTTAAATGGCTTCGTGATGTAATCATCTGCCCCCTGTGCAAAGCCCGTCAGTTTATCGACATCAGACGTTCTTGCAGTTAAATAGAAAATAGGCACTTTCGTTAACTTTCTGATTTCAGGCAGAACGTCAAAGCCAGACTTACCGGGCATCATTACATCTAGAAGTAAGAGGTGGATGTCCTCGTTTTTGACAATATCTAATGCTTCATCTGCATGGTAGGCTTTATAAATATGCTTGAATCCTTCTTTTTTTAATACGCGTTCAACCATTTTCACAATTGCTTCTTCGTCATCTGCAATCAATATTTTTGCTGTTTCCACGCATCTCTTTCCTTTCTAGCATGATCTCTAACCGTATATTACCATTGTCTAAAGTAAAAAAGTACCTCTTTTCTGCATAAAAGCGAAAAAATATCAACTGGAGAAAATGGCGGGACTAGGAAGTTTTAAACATGCAAAAAAACCCGGCAGCTGCACCGGGTTCCTATACATCTATTATCCATTCACAGCTTCTAGCTTTCGTTCATGATTCATTAAGTCATATGTTAAACAGATCGGCTTATTCGTTCTAGGATCAAGCACAATTTCTGCATCAATATGGAATACCCGACTGAGTACATCTTTGGTCATGACCTCATGAGGCGTACCATCTTTTATGACTTTCCCTTGATTGAGGGCAATCATGTAATGTGAAAAACGCGCCGCATGATTCAAATCATGGATGACCATCAACACAGTTCGGCCCTGCTCCCTATTTAAGCGTTCTAACAGCTGAAGAATCTCGAGCTGATGTGCAAGATCCAAATACGTCGTAGGTTCATCTAATAGGAGCAGCTCTGTTTCTTGGGCAAGTGCCATCGCAATCCATACACGCTGACGCTGTCCGCCGGAAAGTGCTTCAATTGGCCGATCATGAAAAGCAATCATTCCCGTTTCCTCAAGTGCCCACCTAATGATTCGTTTATCTTCATTTGATAAGCGACCAAACCCATTTTGATGCGGGAAACGTCCATATGACACGAGCTCATACACTGTCAATCCACTTGGTGCTTCGGGCGTTTGCGGTAAGATCGCCATTTGTTTTGAAATTTCTTTTGTCGGCGTCTCATGGATAGCCTTGCCATTTAAGTAAACAGCTCCTCGATTGGATTTCATAATACGAGACATCGTTTTTAAAATGGTTGATTTCCCGCAGCCATTCGGTCCAATCAGTGTTGTCACCTTGCCTTTTGGGATACTGACATTCAAATCTTCTACAATCAAACGGTCTTGATAACCGATACAAAGCTTTTCTGTTTCGAGTGATTTCATATGTTGTCTCTCCTTCCTCATTAGTTCGATTTCATCAATAAGTAAATGAAGTAAGGTGCACCTAAAGCAGAAACGACAAGGCCAACTGGCACTTCTGATGGTGCAAGGATGACGCGGCCAATTGTATCTGCCAGTAATAATAACAGCGCGCCAATCAGCGCGGAGGCCGGTATCATTCCTTGATGCTTTGGCCCAACAAGCTTTCTAGCCAAGTGCGGTGCGGCTAATCCTAGGAAAGAGATACTTCCTGCAACAGCAACACTCGCACCTGCTAATGCAACGGCAATCAGCATGAGAAGGCTTCTTTCTTTATGAACAGAAATGCCCAATCCATAGGACAGCTGATCACCTAAATTCATAATGTTTAAGTAGCGTGATCTGACAAGCGCTAATATAAGGAAAATCAGCATCCATGGCAGAACAGATAAGACGTACGTCCAGCTCGAGCCATAAATGCTTCCAGATAACCACACGATGGCTTGGTTAAAATCATTTGGGCTCATTTTCAACTGGATGACCACAATTGCTGCTGAAAACGCAGCATTCACACCAATACCAGTTAAAATCAATCGAACAGGTGTGATGCCTTTTTTCCACGCTAACACATAGATGAGAAATGCAGCAAAGCCTGCACCTACGAACGCGAAAAGCGGCAGTACAAAAATCGTAAAATCACCTAAATTTGTCATCGTGCCTTGAAATGCAAAGATAAATAGCACAACGGCAAAACCAGCACCGGCATTGACACCGAGAATACCTGGGTCAGCTAAACCATTTTGAGAAACACCTTGCCAAATCGCTCCTGATACAGCGATAGAAGCGCCGACAAGTAAAGCGATGACCATTCTTGGAAGCCTGAACTCGAATAATACGAGTTCATCCATTTCACTTCCGAATCCAAAAAGTGTTTTCAATGTATCCATCGGAGAGATTCGAATTTCTCCGGTATTTAAACTAATGAGAAACACAGCTACGATCGCGAAAAAGATCATGAGCATCGTTCGTTGATATTTCTTTTTCTTTGCTTGCTGCACCATTTCCATTTAAATCCCGCTCCTTTCACGTCTAGCTAAGTATAAGAAGAAAGGAACGCCTATAATCGCAGTAATGGCACCGACTGGCGTTTCAAACGGAGCGTTGACCAGCCTTGCAGCAATGTCTGCATAAATTAACAAAGTGGCTCCTAAAATAGCGGAGCATGGGATAATCCAGCGATAGTCCACTCCAACCAAGAATCGAGTGACATGAGGGATCACAAGCCCAATAAAACCAATAGAGCCTGCTACCGACACGGCAGCACCCGTTAAAAGAATAACAACCAATATACCAAGCACCTTGACCGTTTTTGTATATTGTCCAAGTCCTTTCGCCAGTTCTTCACCTAAGCTCAAAACCGTGATCGAACGGGCAAGGATCATTGCAATGATTAGTCCTGCAATGGCAACTGGAATGATGATATGAATGTTACTCCAATTCACACCTGCTACTCCGCCAGCATACCAAAAGCTCATATCTTGAGCGACGTCAAAACGGATGGCAATGGCTGAGGAGATGGAGCTCAAAAGTGCTCCAACCGCTGTACCAGCTAGTGCGAGCTTTACAGGAGTCAGCCCCCCTTTTGACATAGTACCGACACCAAATACAATAGAGGCACCGAGTGCGGCTCCAACAAATGACCAAAGAATTAATGTAAAAGAAGATTGGCCAGGGAAAAATGCTAATGCAATGGCAATCGCAAATGCGGAGCCATTTGTCACACCCATAATCTCAGGTGATGCAAGCGCGTTTCTTGTCATTCCTTGCATAATGGCACCTGATACGGCTAAAAAGGCACCGACGAGGGCAGCTCCAACTGTACGCGGCAGCCTCAATTCCCGAATGATTTGATGTGAAGTTTGATGTGGATCAAAATGAAAAACGGCTTCCCATACAGTCTGTAGATGAATGTTTGCCGCTCCTAATGATACTGATAAAAAAAGACCAAATGCTAAAGCGATCATTCCTATGATGATAACAGCTGCTGTTCCAAAAGGCTTCGTGACAATATCGATCGTATCATCGCTGGCTGGCAGCTGTTTATTCGATTGTGAGCCCAAAACCAGTCTCTTCCTTTCCGTTCATGTCTATTCTGTATTAGTGATAATGATTATCAATCTCGAAGTCTAGTATATCACTTTCTTTTCTTTTTGAAATCACTGTTCTGATAAATTTCTTTATTTTCGGCAAAAAACTGTGAGAATTTCATCATTTTTCTTTTGGTTCTAAATTAGCCGATGCATTTTTGTTCCTATCATGTTACGATAAAATTGAAAATGAGAATCATTATCAGAGGAAAGTGAATAGGAGAGAACTTTTGTGAAAAAACGAACTGGATTTCTTTTGATTTCTTTATCCATCCTTATGATCTTTACAGCCGCTTGCGGCAGCACTTCAAATAAACAATCTGCAGCGAAAAAGAATGACATGATCACCTATCAGGATGCCAAAGGTGAAGTGAAGCTACCGAAAAATCCGAAACGAATAGTGCTTCTTGCAGAAAGCTATTACGGGGACCTCGTCACGCTCGGCAAGACGCCGGTTGCTACAACATCACCCATCTTTAAAAACCCTTTTTATAAAGGGAAAACAGATGGAGTGGAAAATCTCGGAAGGACCCCATCAGTCGAAAAGGTAGCCGCTTTGAAGCCAGATATGATTATTGCATGGGGAGAAGACGAGAAGTTTGATCAATACAAAAAAATCGCCCCAACTGTAGCGGTTAAATACAACCAATATTCCTTCAAAGACCAGCTAAAAGAATTCGGTAAAATGACAGATACACCAAAAAAAGCAACAGAATGGATCACGAAATGGGATACCAAAATTGCTGAGGTGAAACCAAAGGTAACAAAAGCGGTCGGCAGCAAAACGGTTTCGATCGTATCGCCATTTGATAAAGGTATTTATATTTTTGGAAACACCTTTGGCCGCGGGGGCGAAATCATATATGACGAGCTGAAATTAAAAGCACCGAAGGCCGTCAAAAAAGAAGCGATCGACAGCGGAGTCGGCTATGCAAACATTTCTCTTGAGAAGCTGCCAGAATTCGCAGGTGACTATATTTTCACAGGTCCATGGAGCGGCTCAAAAAGTAATGGTGACCAAGTGTATCAAAGCAGCATTTGGACATCACTTCCTGCCGTCAAAAATAAACGTGTATTTGAAATAGATCCCGTCGGTTACTTCTTTAATGACCCAGTGTCACTAGAAGGTCAGCTAGAGTTTATTGTGGACCGATTGACATCTGCATCATAAAAAAACGTTTCTCCAGAGATGGAGAAACGTCCAAATTATTGACAAAGGGATAAAATGAGCTTTATTTTAGCCCTTTGTCTTCTTTTCAGCGTGATAGAAAACCTTTGCAGTCTAGGAAGGGCGAGTACCGGAGCGGAGCGAATTGAAACATTCGTGAGCACCGGAGCGCAGACCTGACAACGAATGCGAGGGTTTGTCTACACGCTGAACGTTTCTCCAGAGATGGAGAAACGTCTTCCTTATCCTAATCTTATACCGTTTCTTTGGCAAATCCTTTTGACATAAGTGGATAAAGCAAAATACCCACTAAGAATAAACCGATTCCAAGACCAAAAGTTTTCAAGTCGGCTGTTCCTGAAATAATGACCCAAGCTGAATATCCCATCGCAACAAGTGCAATAATACCGTCTCTTGTTCGATTTCCTTTTTGAAGCTCATATGTGTCACCTTGCATGATGACCTTAAAGCTGTAGATGGAAGACACAATATACGGAATAAGATACGCAAGTGTCGCTGATGTGGTTAAAAAGGTAAAAGCTTCATTAATCGTACGTGACATCACAGAGAAGATAAACAGCTGTGACATAATATTTGTAACAGTCAAAGCGAAAGCAGGGCTTCCTTTTTTGTTTGTTTTTGCAAATACTGCTGGAAAATCACCAGCCTTTGCTGCTTGATACGGTACTTCTGAACCAAGTAAAATCCAGCCAAGCATCGAACCAAACAAACAAATAATCGCCAGCAGTGCCATGACAATTCCGCCAGCTGGCCCAATAATAAGCTGAAGCACATCCACGAATGGTTTGTCAGAGCCTTGCAATTGATCATGCGGCAGAACGCCCATTGTAATCAATGTGATAATCATGTAGATCGAAAGTGCGATTAAAAGACCTGTAATCGTCGCACGTTTCACATCACGCTGTGAGGATGCTCTTCCTGATAAAATGACAGCTGATTCAATCCCAATAAATGCCCATAGTGTGGAAATAGCCGCATGATGAATTTGGCCACCAAGTCCGAGCACTCCTTCTCCGCCTGTTTCAACTGGGAAGTAATAATGTTCAAATAATGCCGTTTGAAATGCAAATAATCCCGCCACAATAAAAAGGACGAATCCAAGCACCTTCGAAAAGGTCGTAATAAAATTCAATTTACTTGCAGCACTTAAGCTAGTGATTAAAATGGTATGTGTTCCCCATAGAAGAAGGGTACATACGATAAACGTCATGAGCTGGCCAAGTGTGACCGCTTCTTTTCCAAAGGTAAAAACTTCAGTCTTCACGGTGAGAATAGGGAAAAAAGTCGTTAAATAACCAGCAAGGCTTGTAATAATTGCGACATTACTAATCCAGCTTGCCACCCAATATCCCCAAACCATTGTAAAACCGGCCGCTTTCCCCTTTTTCGGATCTTTAAAAAGCGCCCTTGCATAACTTTGTGGTCCAGCCGTCAGCTGCGGCTTATGAATGGACAAATGCCCAAATACAAGCGCAATCATCAGCACACCGCCGCCTGTGACAAGCCATGCCATCGTCACACCTAAAGGACTGGCGTGCTGGGCAAGCGTACTTGGCAGCATAAAGATGCCTGAACCTACCATATTTCCGACGACAAAAGCCGTCAATAACCAAAAACCCCATTTTTTTGTCTGTTCCATTTCCGTACCTCCGTTTTATTCACTTTGGACCAGACCCGGCAGTATCTTCATTGATATATTTGTGAAGCAATGACTTGCATTCTTTATGTTCATCATGGATTACTTATTCACAGCATACCCTTATTTTTGTTACTCAGAACATAAAAAAAAGCCTGAACAAAAGTCCATGCTTTTCAAAACATACACCTTGATCTCCGGATAGCCCTCCACGCTTCAAAGACGTGGCAGTCCTGCATTTATTCAATGCAGACCCAGCATAAAGAAAGTTGGAGCTCTCTTTACACTTCGGCGCTGATGCCTTTTTTCTCATGATCTACGATTCCATCTCTCCTATGAGTGACTCATCATCCGCGCAACCTCTACCTCACTGAGACATAGCGTGAGGATTTCTATTCATTTTTACTACACGAAGGTTATCAAACATTCTCACATCTGTCAAAGGGAAAAACATAGAAAAAAGGCAGAGAACGGTTTCTCTGCCCTTTACCTGCTTATTGTTGATTGTTTTTCTTCTTTTGTACAGCTTCCTGAAGCGGATCGCCTGCTAGCTCTTTACTTGCTTCCTCTAACAGCTGATCTACCTGCTGATGGTTTTTCTCACTTTTCGCCTTTTTATCCTTTTGGAAAAATGACATCGCTGTTTCCTCCCTTTTCATAAAATGCGGTTGCCTGTTTAATTTGCGCTACAGCGCTCAGCATTATACAAGGGAAGAGGCTCAATCATCATGAAAGGTCTGTCTCATTTTTTGCAAGTACGACAGAAAGGTTTTTAAATCATCCTTTGTGAAGTCTGACATCATATGCTGAATCACTTTTCCGAAAAGACGTGTATGCTTTTCATAAATCGCCATCCCTTTTTCCGTGACTTCTAAACGAACAAGTGATGAATCGTCCTTGTCCCGTTCTCTTTGAATATAACCCTGCTCACATAATTTATTGAGTGCAATAGAGGCTGCACCAGGGTTTAAAGAGAGTCTTTGCTTCAGCTCTTCGGCATGTGATACTTTGCCTTGTATCAAAATAGAAAGAGCATATATCTGCGGGGGCGTGATGTCTTTCTCTAACTCAAGTAACTTGCGGTTTAATTTACGGCTGACTTCATAATGTACAAGAACAATTTCTTTTAAAATGTCTGCATTACCCATCCGAATCGCATCCTTATCGTTAGTATCAACATGACTTCTCCCTTATTATAGAATGTTTTTCCATTCAGCCAACCATTTTGGCCTCTTTTTCTTTAGAAATAAGCCTTGCTGAATAAATCCACCCTTGATATAGTGAGTACTTGAACTAAAGATAGAACAGGAGTACGCATCATGACAGGAAAAACACACATCATGGGCGGAGTTGCCGCCTCTACAGCCGTTGCCTACTATTATGGATTAGACCCAGTGACGATGGCTGCTGCTGGATCAGTTGGTGCCCTGATCCCTGATCTTTGCCATACAAAAAGTAAAATCGGCAGAAAATTCCCGCTGCTCTCGGCACTGATCAGCAGTGTATTCGGTCATCGCACGTTTACACACAGTTTATTATTTTTGCTGATCATTTATTTTCTAGCGACAACATACATTCCAAATGACAGCCTAAGTATCGGTTTACTAGTCGGGATGGCAAGTCATCTCATCCTGGATGCAGGAACAGTGAACGGGATTAAATTTTTATTTCCAGCTTCCATTAAAGTGCGTCTTCCCTTCTATGTCAAAACAGGCAGCACAGGAGAACAAGTCGTACTAGCTGCTCTTACCGTCGTTACCTGCTATTACATCGCCGTCATCTGCGGCATATCCATCCCATTCTAATGAATTAAAAAGAGTTTTTCCGAAAAACACAGGATATGAATTGATCATTCCTCATTTTTTTAGTAGGTTTAAGATAAGTGTTTTTGCCTTGCAGCTGAATACAGAATGATGAGGAGCTACATAAATGAAAGCGTTCTTCAAAAATCACTGGTTTTTAGTGTATTCCATCCTCTTCATGTGGATGAAAACATACATCATATATCAATTCGGATTTCACATAAGAACGGCCAATCTGTTTCATGAATGGCTGCTTTTGATCAATCCACTTAGCTTTTTGCTCCCTTTGTTTGGGATTGCTCTTTTTTTAAATGAAAAGAAGCAAAAGATTTTTTTATTGACCGCAAATTTTATTTTGACGGCGATTCTCATAGCGAATACGATCTTTTATGGATTTTATATTGATTTCATTACGATCCCTGTATTATTCCAAGCGAAAAACATGGGGGATATGGGCAGCAGTATGACAGAATTGTTCCACCCGCTGTTTTTACTGATGCTCATTGATTTCGTGGTACTGGCATGGCTGTTAAAGCGTAAACCTTTAGCACCAAAAGCTTCCTTCAAGACGATCAAAACATATTATGCCGTGTGCTGCAGCTTTCTATTGTTTCATGTCAGTTCAGCCATGATGGATCACCCTCGTTTTCTGACAAGCTCTTATGATCGAGAAGTGATTGTACGAAACCTTGGGTTGTTCCAGTTCCACCTGTATGACGGTGCTGCCCAAACAGCGCGAATTGGACAAAAAGCCTTTGCAGATGAAGATACACTTTCAACCGTAGCTAACTACACAAAGGCTGATTACAGTGCACCAAACGAAGAGTACTTTGGACTTGCTAAAGGCAAGAACGTTGTGTTCATTTCACTCGAATCAACCCAGCAATTTGTCGTTGATCAAAAGGTGAATGGACAATACATCACCCCCTTTTTAAATCAACTCGCTAAAAAGAGTTTTTATTTTGATGAATTTTATCAGCAGACTGAGCAAGGAAAAACGTCGGATTCAGAGTTTATTGTCGCAAATTCCCTCTATCCATCTAGCAGCGGCGCTGTCTTTTTCACAGCGAGTGACAACGAATACGACACGTTATACAAGCAGCTGAAAAAAAAGAACTATCAATCCGTCCAATTTCATGCGAATAATAAAACGTTTTGGAATCGTGATGTGATGTATGAATCGTTTGGGATTGACCGCTTTTATGATGTCGATTCGTATCAAGTCAATGAACAGAATTCAACTGGCTGGGGCTTAAAGGATATCGACTTCTTTAACCAATCCATTGATTATTTAAAAAAGTTGAAGGCACCTTATTACAGCACATTCATTACCTTGACCAATCACTTTCCATTTGAAATCGATCCAAACGATCAATTGATTGATGAATATGATTCGTCCAGCGCCATTTTAAACCGCTATGTGACGACCGTCCGCTATCAGGATGAAGCCATAAAGACATTTTTTGAACGTATGAAAGAAGAAGGACTGTATGACAATACAATGTTTGTTCTCATGGGGGATCACTATGGCATCTCCGAGGCACATCATCAGGCAATGGCAGAGCTGCTCAATAAAGATGAAATCACACCGTTTGATGCTGTGAAATTGCAGCGGGTTCCCTTTTTGATTTACATTCCGGGAGTCACAGATCAAGCACCGCAGACAATTTCTGAAACAGCTGGGCAAATCGACGTGAAGCCGACACTCCTGCACTTACTCGGTATTGAAACGAAGGATGCCATTCAATTTGGCAATGACTTATTTTCAAACGAACGGACGCCTTTTGCTGTTTTGAGAAACGGGAACTTTATTACAAATGATTATCTCTATACAAAGAACACCTGCTATGATCAAAAAACAAAAGAGCCTGTTGAACAGGATGAGGTGTGTCAGCCTTATATCGAAAAAGCCAATAAAGAGCTTTCCTTATCAGACAAAGTGATCAATGGGAATTTGCTCCGTTTTTATCAGCATTAAAAGTCGCCTTCTGGCGGCTTTTTCTTTTCTCTTTTTACTGAAAGCCTATGAATGGTCAAATAAGTTTGCTTATAATAAAGGATACAGATGATATTGAATAATAAGAGGTGTAAACATGAAGTATGCGTTCTTCGCCTTCATCGCCATCTGTTTGCTCCTGAGCGGGTGTCAAACAGAGATGAAGTCATCGGATACAACCAAAAAAACTGAGCTTGTCATTTCAGCTGCGGCAAGCCTTCAGGATGCACTAAAGGAAATTGAATCTACTTATAATGATGAGCATCCGAATGTGACATTAACAAATAATTTCGGGTCATCCGGCGCATTAAAGCAGCAAATTGCGCAAGGGGCAAAGGCGGATCTCTTTTTCTCAGCAGCTGAAGCGCCCTTTGATGAACTTGTGAAATCTGGAGACATCGATCAACATTTTATCAAGGATGCTATCCAAAATGAGCTTGTACTCATTGTGCCAAAAGATCACTCTTCCTCTATTAAAAGCTTTCAAGACGTCCAGCACATAAAAGGAAAGGTTGCTCTTGGCACACCTGAATCCGTTCCTGCTGGTACATACGGCAAAGAGATTTTCACAAAGCTGAACATCTGGGATCAAGTGAAAAAGAACGCTGTGTACGGCAAGGATGTACGGCAGGTTTTAAGCTACGTAGAAACAGGAAATGTGGAAGCAGGTGTTGTGTATAAGACAGATGCCCTCGTTTCCAAAAAAGTAAAGATTGCAGCTGAAGCCAATCAGGACATGCATTCCCCGATCATTTACCCAGTAGGGATCGTAAAAGGGACAGAACATTTAGAAGAAGCCAAGTCCTTTTTTCAATTTCTACAATCAAAAGCAGCCAAATCCATTTTTAAAAAGTACGGCTTTCAAGTAACATAATGCCCATGCTCACTGAAGAATTCCTATCTCCCATCTGGCTGTCTGTGCAAGTTGCCATTGTGAGCGGGCTGCTGGCAACAGTTTTTGGTACAATGATTGGCTATTGGATGGCGCGAACTTCATTTAAGGGGAAAATGATCGTAGAAACGCTTTTGATGATGCCGCTTGTCCTTCCGCCAACAGTTGTAGGGTTTTTATTGCTCGTCATATTCGGAAGGCATAGCTTGATCGGAGGCGTGATTGAATGGATCTTCCACCAGCCGGTCATTTTCACATGGTGGGCGGCGGTAATTGCATCAACGGTTGTGGCATTCCCCCTTATGTATCAATCTGCAAAAGCTGGATTTTCTACGATTGAGTCAGACATTGAAGGGGCTGCAAAAGTAGATGGTGCTCATTCATTCCAAGTCTTTGCTTATATTACTGTACCACTTGCCCTGCCTTCCCTCTTGTCAGGCAGCATCCTCAGTTTTGCCAGAGCCCTTGGAGAATTCGGGGCGACCTTAATGTTTGCGGGCAACATCCCAGGAAAAACGCAAACACTCCCAACCGCTATCTATGTGGCAATTGATTCTGGACGAATGGAGCTTGCTTGGGCTTGGACGATTTGTATTGTGATCCTATCTTTTATCATGCTCTTGGCTGTGCGCCGAAGCAGTACGTAAAAAATCCTCTTTCTCATATAAGAAAGAGGATTTTATTATTTATTCAAACCCAACCGTCATCGTCTCTGGATTTGAGCCGACGCGTTCGTTATTGTTTAATGCATCGATTTTTTCCATGTCTTCTTTGGAAAGCTCGAAGTCAAAGATGTCTGCATTTTGTTTAATGCGTTCTTCATTGATTGATTTTGGAATTGTCACGACACCGCTTTGCAGATCCCAGCGCAAGATGACTTGAGCAACAGATTTGTTGTAGCGTGCAGCAATGTCTTTCAATACGTCATGATCTAATAGCTTCCCTTGCATCAGCGGAGACCATGCCTCAATTTGAATGCCTTTTTCCTTTGCATATTGACGCAGTTCAACAAGTGTCAGTTTCGGATGAAATTCAACTTGGTTCACAGCTGGAACAACCTCAGCATCTTTTAACAGCTCTTCTAAATGCTGAATGTAGAAATTGCTGACTCCAATGGCTCTGACTTTCCCATCTTTATAAAGCTTCTCAAGTGCGCGCCATGTGTCTTTAAATGTATCTGCATTTGGTCCAGGCCAATGAATCAAATAGAGGTCTAAGTAATCAAGACCTAATCGGTTTAAGCTTGCGTCAAACGCTTCAAGCGCTTTTTCATAGCCTTGATCTGTGTTCCATACTTTAGATGTGATAAATAAGTCTTCTCGTTTCACGCCAGATTCTTTAATCGCTTTTCCTACGCCTGTCTCATTTTTATAAACAGCTGCCGTATCAATGCTGCGATATCCGTTTCGTATGGCTGCTTTTACGGCATCTACCACTTGATTGCCGTCCTCCACTTTGAATACACCTAAACCAAACCAAGGCATTTCGACTCCGTTATTCAATGTTACGGTATCATTCAAGCTTTTGACCATTTTAACAACCACCTTTTTTATAGATTCCATCTCTTTCATTATCTCATGTTGTGCTTCAAAACTCTATTATCAGGCGTTTCTCTTCGCTTCGACGGCTAAGAGCAGCGCACCTGTCATGCCAGCCTTGTCCTCAAGCCCGGGGGAGACAATGTATGTATCAAGCGGCGGCAGATCCACATAATCATTGACATAAGCAGCCAGCTTCTCTCGAATGAGTGGGAATAGCTGCTTTTGCTTCATGACGCCTCCGCCCATGATGATGCGCTCTGGGCTTAAAATGAGTGAGTACTGCATAAGCGCCTGCGCTAAATAATCCGCTTCAAGTGCCCAAACCGCTTCTTCCTGCGTAAGCTCTTTGGCGGGTTTTCCCCACCTTTTCTCAATCGCTGGTCCAGCTGCCAGCCCTTCTAAGCAATTTCCATGTGCCGGACAGACACCTGCAAACGGATCTGATTCATCCTGTCTGATAAGGATATGTCCCATCTCAGGATGTGAATGGCCGTGTAGAAGCTCATTTTTCACAACAGCTCCCGCACCAATGCCTGTACCGACCGTGATATACAAACAGCTGCTTAGCCCTTTGGCTGCCCCTTTTGTTAATTCACCTAGTGCTGCGGCATTGACATCTGTTGTAAAGGATACTGGGACACCTAATTGCTTCTCAAGCTCAGGAATGAACGGATAATGCTTCCACTCCACTTTCGGCGTGTTCATAATATAACCGTATGAAGGATCATCCTTTTGAACACAAATGGGTCCAAAGGAGCCAACCCCTAATGCTGCAATGTCATGCTGCTTAAAAAATGGAATAAGCTGCTGTATTGTTTTCTCTGGGTGCTCTGTCGGAATCGTCATTTCCTCTAAGATGTCTCCATGCTCATTGCCGATTGCACAACAAAATTTTGTACCCCCAGCTTCAATCGCTCCATAATACGCCATCATTGATCTCCCCTCTGCTCGTTCTCTTTCTTCATCATAAAACACGAGGGAGAAGATGACAACATCACGTATTGGTGAGCAGAACAGCTTCCATGTCATTGATATACTCCCTTAAATGATGGGCAATATCACGGTTGATCTCACCATCTTCATATAAGGTTTGAATTTCATTTCGAATCGACTGTACAGCTTGGAAGTTAAGCTCTTTTTTCTTTCGGTCAAATGAACGGTCTTTTTGCTGGAAGAAGCTTGGACCGTGTTCACAGCGGTAAATCACTTGGTTGTAAAAACCAATCACTTGGTGGCACGTTTGCTGGTTTTCATCTGTCATATGCTGTTTGATCGAGTCTACCGCAGCCTCAGCCGTTTTCTTACGGATTTGTTTGTACGCGTCCTCTTTTTCTAAAATACCGCTTGAAATGTGCTGATTCGGCCGCCATAATTGCAGCCATTGAAGCAAGCGGAGAAACTTCACCTTTGAAAAACGGATTTTGAAGGAGTTTGAATACAGCATTTCCAGCTCATGAAATCTCTCTTGCAGCTCATAGGCTTCTTCCTTGTCAATTTTCTCTTCATCGATTAATTGTTGAAGTTTCATCTGTTCTGCTTTGATGCCGTGCAGTCTGATTTTTCGCTCTTGTTTTCTCATCCCGAATTGGTATGGTTCACGCTGGATATTTCTCAGCTTCATTCGGTAATCATTGATGAGTGCAAGGGATACTTCCCTGTTGTCCTCATTCATCCCTTCTTTTAACGTTTTAATCGCACTTCTCAGCAGTTTTCGTTTCGCATGCTGAATCTTTGTATCCAAGTCCACGTCGACTTGTTTGTCTTTTTTCTCAGATAAAAGAGGCAGTAACACACTGGCTAAAATGAGTGTACATAAGATGACGCCTGCTGCGAGGAAGATAATCAAATGCCGCTCTGGAAATGGTGATCCGTCCGCGAGCGTAAATGGGATAGAGAAGGCACCGGCTAATGTCACAGCCCCGCGGACACCAGAGAATGTCATGAGCATCGAGGCGCGAAACTTCGGCTTTTTCACATTTTGCTTTTTTGTTGCACTCCATTTTCCTGCCCAGAACAGCCATACCCATAAGAACCGCAGCACCATGAGACATAGTGTAATAATTAAGATGTAACCAATCACCTGCATGTTGTTAAAGGATTCATCTTGGAAAATAACTGTAGATACATCTGGAATCTGCAATCCAAGTATGACGAAAACAAGTCCGTTTAAAATAAATAAAATAATATTCCATGTGTTTGATGAAGCAATTTGCAGTTTGGCTAAATTCGCTTCCATTCGATCTTGTTCAATGGCATGTGTCACACCGCCAGCCACAACGGCTAAAATTCCGGATACACCGATTTCTTCCGCTGCTAAATAAATCACAAATGGTGTAAGGATTTGCAGGATGATATGCATTGTGACATCGTCCATTCCTAAACGGCGGAGAAAATAGCGAAAACGAATGATAAAAAAGGATAGAATAAATCCAGTCAATAACCCGCCTGCTGCAATCAGTACAAAACTAAAGGATGCCTGAGCAATTGAAAATGCTCCTGTCACCGTTGCAGCAATGGCAAATTTAAAGGCGACAAGTCCTGATGCATCGTTCATCAGCCCTTCGCCTTCCAGCAGTCTCATGATGCCCTTTGGCATATTCACACGGCTGGATAAAGCACTTACTGCCACCACATCTGTCGGTGATAAAATTGCTGCAAGCGCAAAAGCGGCTGGAAGCGGTATGCTTGGAATCATCCAATGAATGGTATATCCCGCTACAATGACGGTCGCAAACACTAGACCAAGCGCTAAAAGAAGAATCGGTGCTCTTAATTTCCATAGCTCATCCCTTGGGGTACGCTTCCCGTCATTAAATAACAGCGGCGCAATAAATAGAACGAAGAAGAGTTCAGGATTTAAAGAAATATGTAAACCTGAAGGAAAAGCTGCCACCAATATTCCTAAGCCCACTTGAATTAACGGAACGGGAATAAAGGGGACAAAACGATTGATAATATTAGATACTGCAATGAGTGCCAGTAGTACGAGCACTGCCAAAAAAATCTCCACTAGTACATGTCCCTCCTATGTATATTTTTCGTCAAGTTTTGCTTACATGCAAAAGATGTGTTCATTTCATCCATCCGTCCGCTCAGAAGTGCTTCTTTAGTATTCCGCAAAAAGTGAAACCAACACATAACAATCCATCTAGGCAAAAAAAGGCTGAATCTAGATATTCAGCCAGCTGACAAAATTTTCATCATATGTATTGTTCAAATGATGAACAAAAGACCCTGCTTTTATTTTACACGAAAACTCCATCATCTGCTGATATTCAGCTCTTATTAAACACAAAAAAAAGAGCGGAATCGCCCTTTTTTCGTTTTACCCTTTATTTAAAAAATAAGACCTGGCGGGAAGACGCCATTTGAATAAGTAGGAACAAACTCTGCATACGACGAGGATGACAAACAGCAGATATAAAGCAAGCTCTCCTTGTGCTAAGCCGAGTCCGACGAATAAGCCGCCAAGGGCTGCCCATACGGCGTAAATCTCTGCTTTTAGCACAAGCGGCTTTCGCCCTGCTAATAAATCACGCACAATTCCGCCGCCGCTTCCAGTCAAAATGGCTGCCACAATAACTGCACTGAGCGGGAGTTCTCTTTGCACAGCAAATAATGCGCCTTGAATCGCAAACGCTGCTAAACCGATCGCATCCGAGAAATTCCCCCATGTGCTCCAATGCTTGAGCAAAAGCTTTGGAAAAAGAAACACAATCGTAATGGATACAAGGGCAATCGTAAACATTTTGCCCTGTGACCATAAAGCAGACACAGGCAGACCAATTAATAGATTCCGAATCGCTCCACCGCCAAATGCTGTCACAATCCCTAAAATGTACACACCAAGAATATCGTACTCTTCCTCCATTGCCACAATCGCACCACTAATAGCGAATGCGACAATGCCAATGATACTTAAGACTTCCCATGCCATTTTCCGCTTATCTCCTTACCTTTATCTGATCATCTAACACTACTCCCTTAATGTATATCTGACACAGGTGAAAAGCAATACAAATTTTCTTTAAATTTTATCTTTTTGCAAAAATAAAAAATAGCCCGCTTATAAGCAGGCTATCTCTTTCAATCTTCTTTTGCATTTAACAGCAGCATACTAATGATGATGAGAATAAATGCAATAAGGGCTAGTAGTGGAATGGTGATAAAACCAAACCAGTTCAAATAATCAACGGAACAAGGAATACCGCTCAGGCAAGGGCGAATCGATGCAAAGCCAGGTATCTTTTGTTCCATATAATGATAGATAGAAAAACAAGCGCCGATCACAGCCAAAGGCAGAACGTAATATTTCACTTTCACATCGCCTCTGAATGTCGCAATTCCAAGTAAAAGCACGAGCGGGTACATGAAAATACGCTGAAACCAGCACATATCGCATGGGATAAACTTCTTTACTTCACTTAAATACAGGCTGCTCATCGTCGCAACGATAGAAACGATCCAAGCACTGTATAAGTAAACAAGCTTATTCTTCATGATTTTTTCCCTTTGAGCTCTTGATCAATTAATTCTTTGATTTCATCATAGTCATAAAAGTTTTCGACTTGTTTATTGTTAATGAAAAGAGTTGGTGTTGCATTCACTTTATATTGGTTCACAAGCTGATCGTCTGTGTTCAGCTGCGGCTGATATGTTTTCTTTGATAGGTTATCTTTAAGCTTGTCCGTATCTATTTTTGTTGTCTTTTTCGCTAGCTCTGTCAGCTTAGCAGGCGTGACCCATTCTGCTTCACTATCTGGCTGTGCTTGATAGACAGCTTCATGAAATGCCCAAAAGTTTTTCGGATCTTCTTTCCACACTTCTTCAGAAGCTAGTGCTGCCAGCACTGCGCCATCTCCATGAACAGGAAGTGGCAAGTTAATAAACGAAAATGATACATCGCCTTTATCTATGTAGTCCGCTTTCAGCTTTGGGAAAATGTCTGTTTCAAATGATTTACATGATGGACATTTATAATCCCCAAACTCGACGATTTGTACGGCTGCGTTTTTATCTCCCATGACAGGCTGTCCTTTAATAGAAGGCTTACTGTCAACCGTTTGTGCTTCTTTGCTGTTGTTATTTCCAATGACGACGAATAATCCGATGAGAAGAGCTGCGATAATGGTTAAAATGACAGCAAATTTAATGGATGATGATTGATTATTTTTTTTACTCACATAAGCACCTACCTTATCTTTTTCATTCCTTCAAAAGAAAAAGGATAATAGCTTAGAATAATGCCATTATCCAACTTCTTCTATTTTAACAAGAGGGGATTCATTATGAAAGATGGTATTCATGAATTTTTCCTAACAATTTTATTTCATTACCCTCATGGCATTTAAAACAGCGAGTACAGTCACACCGACATCCGAGAAGACGGCTTCCCACATGGTCGCAATACCAAATGCTCCGAGTAATAGGAAAACCCCTTTAACCCCAAGAGCAAATGCAATATTCTGCCATACAATTCTTCTTGTTCGTTTAGCGACAGCGATGGCTTCTGCAACTTTTGACGGCTGGTCTGTCATAATGACGATATCAGCCGCTTCTACCGCTGTATCTGAACCAAGTCCGCCCATCGCAATTCCTATGTCTGCTCTTGCTAATACCGGTGTATCATTAATGCCGTCCCCAACAAATAATAATTTTTCTTGAGGCGCTTTTTTCTGATCAATTTCTTCTAATTTCGTTACTTTATCCTGCGGTAATAATTCGGCATGTACTTCATCAATGCCAATTTGCTGGGCGACCGCTGTTCCAACTTGCTTGGCATCACCAGTCAGCATGACTGTTTGAATGCCAGATGCTTTTAGAGCTGAGACCGCTTCAATTGCATCATCCTTTAATTCATCTGCAATCAAGATCGATCCGGCAAACTCACCGTTAATGGCCATGTACACAACCGTTCCGCTTCGTTTTTCTTTTTCATATGAAATGCCTTCTCGTTCCATCAAGCGATGATTACCCGCTAACACTTGGGAACCACTGATGGTTGCTTTAATTCCATGTCCCGCAATATCTTCATATGCTTCGATCTTGCTTTCATCAAGCGGCGAACCATATGCCGCTTTAATCGATTCAGCAATCGGATGTGAGGAGTGGGCTTCTGCTAAAGCTGCAAAAGAAAGCAGCTCTTCTTCTGACCACTTGTCGCTCGTTGTCACGATATTGGTCACCGTAAAGTTCCCTTTTGTGAGTGTGCCCGTCTTATCAAATACAGCATAGCTCACAGAGTTTAGTGCTTCTAGATAGTTACTTCCTTTTACAAGGATACCTCGTTTAGAAGCTGCCCCAATTCCCCCGAAGAATCCTAATGGGATGGACACGACAAGCGCACAAGGACAAGAAATCACTAGGAAAACGAGTGCCCGGTAAACCCAGTCAGACAATTGAGCTGATGGAATGAGAAGTGGCGGCACAAAGGCAAGCAGCAATGCTAATACAACGACAGCCGGTGTATAGTATTTTGCAAACTTTGTGATAAAGTTTTCTGTCTGTGCTTTTCGGCTGCTCGCATTTTCAACCAAATCTAAAATTTTCGTCACTGCTGATTCGCTTAGCCCTTTTTGCACTTCAATTTCAAGAATACCGTTTTGATTCACAAATCCTGCAAGAACTTCTTTCCCTGCTTCTACATCCCGCGGCACAGACTCACCTGTTAATGCAGAGGTATCCACGAGTGAAAAGCCTTCAATGACGAGACCATCAAGTGGAATTTTTTCGCCCGGTTTTACGACGATACGGTCACCGACTTTTACTTCTTCCGGCTTCACTTTTTTCGTTTCATTTCCTACTTTGAGATTCGCATATTCAGGGCGAATATTCATTAATTCACTAATGGATCGTCTTGAACGATTCACTGCTGCCCCTTGGAACAGCTCTCCAATTTGGTAAAACAGCATCACTGCCAGTGCCTCTGGATATTGCTGAATGACAAAAGCGCCAGCTGTTGCAATGGTCATTAAGAAGTTTTCATCAAATACTTGGCCGCGCACGATATTTTTCAGCGCTTTAAAAACCACATCACCGCCGACTAGTAAATACGCTGCGAAAAACATGATAAATTTCAGCAAGCCATCTTCTGGTATAAAATAAGCTGCTGTTCCAATGACTGCACCGCCAATTAATTTCAGCACAATCGCTTTTAAATTCTTTGTCCCATGATCATGATCGTGGTGATGTCCTTCTTCTTTTGGTGATACACTCACATGAGGTTCGATGGACTGAACCGTTTTTTCAATACGCTTTGACATCGTTTCTTGCTTATCTGCATGTGTGACAGTCAATGTCCCTGTCGCAAAATTAACGGAACAAGCTTCAACGCCATCCATTTTGCTGACACCTGTTTCAATTTTACGTGCACAGTTTCCACAATCAAGACCGCTTAATACGTATTCATCCTTCATTTTTTTCATGTTCTCACCTTTTTTCTATATGATAAGTAACGTTCCCTGGATCGATGAAACCTATTAAAAATCAAGAACTTTATATATGAACATATATTCATATATTAGATTACCTTTATTATATGAAGAGTTCTTGTCTTCTGTCAATCCTTTCTGAAGAAATCATTGGTTTTTTGTGTCCAATTCTGTCACACGGATTTTCAATAAACCAAGCTCATGTCCCCCCCTCCCCGCATAACATAAAAACGATCGTTTGCAGTTTTTCTCTTTACAAAAGAAGGACAAACGCTTAGAATAAAATAAAAGTTTCCCTAAGGAAACAAATTAGCGTTAGAGAATCATTTCATCCTTTAGTCAAAATTATTTAATGTATGCATATATCTTTAGGAAGCGCAATGATGATTGAAAGGGGCCGCAAGAGATGTCAAATGCTTTAACAATCGACCGTCTTCATGTCTCATATCACGGACAGGATGCATTAGAGAACGTCTCTCTTTCCATACAGGAAGGGACAATGACAGGAATCATCGGTCCAAATGGTGCTGGTAAATCGACGTTACTCAAGGCATGTTTGGATCTCATTGAAAAAGACCAAGGGGATATTCTTTTTTTTGAACAGCCCTTTAAACAAGTCAGAAAACAGATCGCCTATGTACCGCAGAGAAATGATTTAGATTGGACGTTTCCGATTCATGTACTGGATACCGTACTACTTGGAACATATCCGAAGCTCGGACTAATCAAACGTCCAAAAAAAGAAGACCGGGCATATGCGTATCACTGTTTAGAAAAAGTCGGGATGCAGGACTTTGCCAAAAGACAAATCGGTGAGTTATCCGGCGGACAGCAGCAGCGTGTCTTCCTTGCAAGGGCACTTGCTCAAAACGCACAGCTCTTCTGTTTGGATGAACCATTTGTCGGGATTGATATGGCAAGTGAAGAAACGATGGTTCGCATTTTGAAGGAATTGCGAGATGAAGGGAAAACCATTTTGGTTGTCCATCATGATTTGAGTAAGGCAGATGATTATTTCAGCCATCTTGTTCTGTTAAATAAAAAGCTCATCAAAGCAGGGCCTGTACATGACATCCTTCGCCCAGAGATCATGCTGGAAGCATATGAAACACAGCTGCCATTCTTAAAATCAGCAGGAGGAGACGTGTAATGGAATTTTTAACCGGACTCTTTGAATATGCTTTTTTACAAAAAGCGCTATTTACATCCGTCATGGTAGGCATCATTTGCGGCGTTATCGGCTGCTTTATCATTTTACGCGGCATGGCTCTGATGGGAGACGCCATTTCTCATGCCGTACTGCCAGGGGTCGCCATCTCTTATATGCTTGGAATTAACTTTTTCTTCGGGGCCGTTTTAACTGGCGTGTTAACAGCGATTGGGATCGGTTATGTGAGTCAAAACAGCCGCATAAAAAATGATTCTGCCATCGGCATTGTCTTTACAGCCTTTTTCTCAATCGGAATTATTTTGATCACATTTTTGAAAAGTTCAAGTGATCTATATCATATTCTATTTGGAAACGTTCTAGCTGTTCGATCATCTGATATGTGGATTACACTGGGAATCGGTATTTTTATTTTGCTAGCCGTCATTGTTTTCTACAAGGAACTGCTCATTAGTTCATTTGATCCGGTGATTTCTTCGGTTTACGGTTTGCCGAATCGTATGATTCATTATTTTCTCATGACCTTATTGACCCTTGTGACCGTTGCATCACTGCAAACCGTTGGGATTATTCTTGTCGTTGCCATGCTGATCACGCCGGCAGCCACCGCTTATCTCTTAACGGACCGGCTCTGGATCATGATTTATTTATCTGCTTTTTTCGGTGCTGTTTCTGCTGTCGTAGGTCTTGGGCTTAGTTTTACGTATAACTTGTCATCTGGCGCTTCCATCGTGCTGGTCGCGACCATTTTATTCGGCAGTGCCTTTATCTTTTCACCAAAGCAAGGCATTCTATGGAGATCATTAAAATCTAAACGAAAACGAACGCACTTAAGAAAGGAAGCGTCTATGTAAAAGGAGGACATATATGAAGAAGGTATTTGCTATCCGTTTGACCGCAGTATTCATTGCCCTTATGATCATCGCAGGCTGTTCGACCAAGCAAAGTAATTCCGGTAAAGATGACGGCACATTAAAAGTTGTCACGACCTACTCCATTCTTTATGACATTGTGAAGGAAGTAGGTGGGCAGCATGTCTCTATTCACAGCATTGTTCCCATTGGTACAGATCCACACGAATTTGACCCACTGCCAAAGGATGTTCAGTATACGACGGATGCAGACCTTGTTCTATATAATGGCTTGAACCTTGAAACAGGGAACGGCTGGTTTCAAAAGCTGCTTGAATCGAGCGGCAAGGACGGGGATGATGCACCTGTAGCCGAGCTGAGTAAAGGCGTCAAAGTGAAGCATTTGTCCTCAAAAGGCCTTGAAAGCCAGCAGGACCCTCACGCATGGCTGAATGTTGAGAACGGGATCCTTTATGCCCAAAATGCCCGAAATGCGCTCATTCAAGCGGACCCTGAACATAAAGAGGATTACGAAAAAAATGCAGAAGCCTATATCAAAAAGCTTCAAGCTCTTCACGATGAAGCAAAAGACAAGTTTGATCAGCTGCCAAAAGATAAAAAACTCCTTGTCACAAGTGAAGGGGCATTCAAATATTTTGCAGAGGCGTATGGATTGAAAGCCGGCTATATTTGGGAGATCAACACAGAAAGTGAAGGAACACCAGGACAAATGAAGCGCATTATTCATTTTGTCAAAGATCATCAAGTTCCTGCGCTCTTTCTTGAAACAAGTGTTGATAAACGCAGCCTTGAAAGCCTCTCTGAGGAAACCGGGGTTCCGATCAAAGGAAAAGTCTTCACCGACTCTATTGGAAAAGAAGGGGAAGATGGAGACAGCTACTATAAGATGATGAAATGGAATATCGACACCATTTACAAAGGGCTGTCATCATAAGAAAAGACAGGCGGAGTGAATTCGCCTGTCTTTTTTGTCAGCCTGTTATATTTTCTGGATGCTTTTTCGGCCAAATGACGTAGCTGATGCTAATGATGAAATCAATCGTTAAGATCATCCCCCATGTATTGACAAGCTGCATCAGCGCTTCCGTCCGCTCTGGTGCTTGTATGAGATAGGTTAATCCATATAACAGCCCCGCTCCAATAACATAAGAAATGAAATGCCGCGCCCAGCCGATCATTTCATACACAGACCGCTCTTTCCCGTACTTTGGTTTTCCCTTTGGCTTAGGGCCTCCTGCAAATCGATAGGCAAACCTAGCATCTGCCCATTTCACCATTTGATGTCCGAAGGCAAGGCTCACACCAATATAAACAGCCGCAAGCCCGTGGATGACACTCGCCACAGCCCCTTGCCTTAAATCTATATAAGTAGCCGCAAGAAGGATGAGATCTAAAACTGGCGTACAGACAAGAAAAAAAGCACCCCACTTTTTCTGTTTAAACACATAACGAAGCGTTAAGCCTATTAGAATAAACAGCCAAAAACCAATTTCACATGCCACAATCAATAACCCGACCAATTTCTCCACATCCTTTTTAATACGATTGTATTAAATAAAAAATAACACATCTGTGTTAAAAAAACAACAGCTATGCTAAAATCAATGTATGCCAAAAATCGTCGATCACCATAAACAAAAACAAAAGGTCGCTCAAGCTGCAATGAGAGTGATTAAACAAGAGGGATTGGAAAACGCTTCTGTACGAAAAATAGCAGTCGAAGCTGGAATTTCAGCCGGCTCTATGCGTCATTATTTTTCCACACAGCAAGAGTTATTTCTCTTCTCTATGAATTTAATTCAGGAAAGAGTCAAGGAGCGGATTACAGGGCTTTCATTAAACGGTTCAACGGAGGAAAATGTCCTCACTTTATTGGAGCAGCTTCTTCCACTTGATGAAGAGCGAAAATTTGAAATGGAGGTGTGGCAGGCTTTTACAGTCAAGGCGCTGACTGAACCAGATCTACAGCCGCTCAATGCAAAGATGTATGACGAGCTATTCCAAACGGTGCAATATTGTTTAATGAAATTGAAAGAGGATGGGCTGTTGCTAACTGATATCGATCTTTTATTAGAAACTGAGCGGCTTTATGCGGTCATCAATGGGCTTGCATTGAATGGAATCGTGCAGCCCGAACGCATACCGCCTCAGCTCATACGCTCCGTACTGCAGATGCACCTGCAATCTATCACAAAAAAAGACATGTCTCCTTAATTGGAGAGCATGTCTTTTTTTAATCTTCCATAAAAATACGTTTCGCTTCGTAGTAAAGCACCTGCACAAATTTCTTCACATTGATACGGGTGTGTTCTTCTCTTCCGCTCATCTCTTTCGTCAATTCACTCATTTTCTTCCGTACGATGGTGAAATCGAAAAATTTAGATGCGTAATTTTCAAACGTTGGATGAGAAAAATCGGTTAGCCCAAGTGATGCGATGTGCTTTAATGATTGGTTGATCGCACGTCTTACCCGTTGTTCGGCCGCCTTTGCTTCTCTTGCGATGTCTGCCGATGTGTAGGGCTCACTTAACTTATCCTCTGTAATCCCAGTGAAAATGATCTTTAAAGAAGGAAAGGAATCATGATGATCAGCATGCAGCGCTAAATACTGGTCTGTAAAAAGAATCATATCTAATAAATCTTTAGACCCCTTCTCACCAACAATGCCAAGCTCCGCCAGCAAAAACTGCCCCGCCTCTGCAAGACTTTTCCCCCGCTGCTTCGTTTTCGTCTGACCGCGTTGCTGAAATTGTATGACCGATTTGAGTGAGTGCTGAATATTTTCAATTGAATGCTCTAAATGAAGACGTTCAATCATGAGATGGAGAACACTTAAGACCTCTACACGATTGATCGGCTTTGTCACATAATATTCGACGCCAAGCGTATACGCCTGTCCGATTAATTCCTTTGTTTCAACCTGTGACAGCATTAAGTATTTCCCATGAAACTCATCCTTGATCGCTCGAATCGTTTCAAGCCCGTCCCTTTCCGGCATCAATAGATCAATACATAAGATATCAATGTGCAAATCATTTAAGTAGCTGGCTGTTAACTCTGCGCCATCCTCTGCTTCCCCGGCCACAATGCCAAGCTCTTCATCTTCAATGAGCTGAGCCAGCGAAGAACGAACGGCTTCATCATCATCAACAATAAAAAATCTCATCTCCCAATCCCCTCTTTTCTACTGACTTGATCTACTGGTATCGTTAATGTGAAAATCGTTTGTTCATTTGGGATACTCTCCATCTCAACACTTCCGCCAAGCTTCTCCGCTGTATCCTTTACATAGGCAAGCCCGATACCGCTCGATGGATTCCCAGCCTGATCGTATTTTAAAGTGAAGCCCGGTTTAAAAATCACATGATGATTACGTTCTTTTATGCCAGGCCCGTTGTCGCTGATTTGAAAAATCACGTGGTTTTCTTTCTGTGAAATAGAAAGTGACACCTCTCCTTCTACAGGAATGGCTTCCACAGCGTTGGATACGATGTTATTTAACAAAGATAGAATGGTATACACGTGATAGGCGGGATGCTTTCCATCTTCATCATAATGAAAGACGATGTTTTTTTTAAGAGATTCTGCATAATTTTCATGAATGCGAATGACAAGCCCAGCGATATGAGAAGGACTCTCATAAGCCTGGAAGTTTTCCTCATGAATCAGCTTTGATAAGGCAGAAAAAATCCGCTGGTTATCCTTTTTGATTTCATGCACCTCTCCTGCAATCTGCAAGGCGGTTTTACCGAGCTTTTTCAAATCCAATGATTCCGCATCCTTTGCGTGGTGAAGGGATTGATACAATTGATAGGATGTAGCCGTAATATGCTCAGCATGTGCGAGTGTTTTATGAAAATATGTAGATTCTGTGTAAAGGTTAGACAGAAGCATCAGCAGATGTTCCTTTTCCTTTTTCATCTGACGCTCTCTCGCCTGCTCTTCATATAAGCGAATCATTGTATAACAAGCCAACACGAAAAAGCTTCTGAATATCGCCAAAACAAATAATTGGAACAGCGTCCTCACCGTTAAAATTTCATCCATCGTGCCTCGAAGTGCGATGATTTCAACAACGCTTGCGCACAGCTCCATGACGATGCCTGTTGCTCCAATCAGCCATGGCTGATCGCGGAAACGTCTCACCTTCAATAAATAAAAGAGTGTGCCATAGACAACATAATAAAGCAGGGAAGGAAATCTTAATGAAACTGCCTCTTCAAGCGGAAGATGCCCTGTCACAGCTGTATCAAGCAGCACGCGAAACACAAAAACAGATATCCCAGCGATGATGCCGCTTGCCCATGCCGGAAATCTTTTCATTTGTAGCAGGATAAAGAAAAAGATAACGGTTCCAAAGCTGACCCGAAAGCTGTCCTCAAACGGATAAAATTTAAACTCTCCGCCAATCGGCGTCAGTACAATGAGCAGCACAATTAAATAAGGCTCTGTATTCAGCCATTTTTTCAGTAGATTCAAACGCAGTCACATCCCTAATAATTGACGATAGTATACTATGTGAGCTAAAGAAAAACAAACCTCCATGAAAAAGCGCACACCGGAACTTTGCCGGTGTGCGCTTCTCATGATGCCGCTTAATCTTCTAAACGATCCTTTTCTAAAAGTGATGCACCAGCAATACCTGGTTTTGTCATTTCAAAAGGATTTAAGATGACATCAAGCTCTTCCTCTGTTAACACATCATTTTGCAGACAAAGCTCACGTACAGATGCGCCTGTAAGGATGGCTTCTCTTGCAATTCGTGCAGCCGCTTCATAACCAATGTGCGGGTTCACCGCCGTCATGACACCGGCACTCTTTTCTACATATTCTTTTAATCTAGATTCATCTGCTTTTAAGTCACGCAAGCAGTTGTCCACGAAGGACTCGAATACATTTTTCATCATGCTGAGAGATTGAAGCAGGTTGAACACTAACACTGGTTCCATAACGTTTAGTTCAAGCTGGCCAGCCTCTGATGCAAGACAGATTGTGTGATCATTCCCTATGACTTGGAATGCCACTTGGTTCATGACCTCAGGCATAACTGGGTTGACTTTCCCTGGCATGATGGATGAACCTGGCTGTCTCGGCGGCAGGTGCAGCTCACCAAAGCCTGCTCTTGGACCTGAAGCCATCAGACGAATATCGTTCGCCATTTTGGACATGTTCATCATACATACTTTAAGTGCAGCCGATACTTCTGTATAAGCATCCGTATTTTGCGTGGCATCGACTAAGTCTTCAGCGCCAACTAACGGTAATCCGCTAATGTCAGATAGGTAGCCAACCACTTGGCGAATATATTTAGGATCTGCATTCAATCCAGTTCCGACTGCTGTTGCACCCATATTGACTTCATATAAATGCTGTCTAGACTGCTTGATACGTTTAATATCACGAGCAAGAACTTTTGCATACGCACTAAACTCTTGTCCAAGTCTGATTGGAACAGCGTCCTGAAGATGCGTGCGTCCCATTTTGATGACATGATCGAATTCCTGCGCTTTTTCGGTCATGACTTGATGCATGTTTTCCATCGTATAAAGTAGTTTTTCAATCATATTCAATGTTGAAATATGAATCGCTGTTGGGAAAACGTCGTTTGTTGACTGCGACATGTTCACATGCGTGTTTGGACTTAGCTCAGTATAAGCGCCTTTTTCCTTTCCTAGTAGTTCAAGCGCTCTGTTTGCAATGACTTCATTGGCATTCATATTCATTGAAGTGCCAGCCCCGCCTTGAATTGGATCGACAATAAATTGATTGTTCCATTTTCCTTCAATGACCTCATCTGCGGCTTGAACAATTTTTTCTCCAAGACCAGAATATAGTCGCTGTGTATCCATATTTGCAAGTGCGGCTGCCTTTTTGACAATCCCTAATGCTTTGATGAGTTCCTCATGAATACGGTAGCCTGTAATTGGAAAGTTCTCCACTGCACGTAATGTTTGAATTCCATAATATGCTTGAGTGTCTACTTCCTTTTCACCTAGAAAGTCACGTTCGATTCGAACTTGCTTGTCCTGTAGCTTCGTCATTTGAAAAGATCTCCTTTTTTACGCTGCTTTTGTTTGTTGTTTTAATTCCTCAATATACTTCTTCGATTTCTCTTGATCAAATACTTTTTCCCACTTAGACATGACAATGGCTGCAAGTGAGTTACCAAATACGTTCACTGTTGTACGAACCATGTCAAGAAGTCGGTCGATCCCAACGATGAAGGCAAGTCCTTCAAGCGGCAGTCCCATAGCACCAAGAGTTGTGATGACAACAACGATCGATGCACCTGGTACACCAGCCATTCCTTTAGATGTCAGCATTAAAATTAATAGTAACGTAATTTGCTCATAGATGGAAAGCGGCATGCCATACATTTGTGCAACAAATATCGCAGCAATGGATTGATAGATGGCACTTCCATCTAAGTTAAAGGTGTAGCCTGTTGGAATAACGAACGACGTGATCGCTTTCGGGCAGCCGAACTTCTCCATTTTGTCCATTAATCTAGGCAGTACAGCCTCTGAACTTGCTGTTGAGAATGCAAGAATGATTTCTTCTTTTAATACTTTAAATAGTGTAAAGACGCTTGTTCCAGCCATTTTCGCAATAATGCCAAGTACAACAATGACGAAGAATGCCATTGTACCGTAAACGACAAGTACCAGTTTGCCTAGCGGGAGAAGCGCTCCGACCCCGAATTTGATCACCGTCACACTGATGAGCGCGAATACACCAAATGGTGCAAACTTCATCACTTTATTGGTCACCCAGAACATGGCTTCGAGTATACCTTCAAAGAATCCTAATACTGGTTTTCCTTTGTCTCCAACTGCGGCAATTCCTAATCCGAATAAGACTGTAAAGAAGATGGTTGGTAATAGATCACCTTCTGCAATGGATTGGAAAACGTTTGTCGGTACAAGATGCACCAACGTTTCAGAGAAAGTCGCTTTTTCAGAAGAAGCCTTAGATGTCTCTTCATATTTAGAGATATCACCTTTCTCCATGTTGCTCATATCAATTCCTGTACCAGGATGGAAGACGTTTGCTGCAAGCAGTCCAACTGCTAATGCAATCGTTGTCACAATCTCGAAGTAAAGAATGGTTTTTCCGCCGAGTCTTCCGATCGTTTTCATATCTCCAACACCTGCAACTGCTACAATCAATGCAGCAATAACAATTGGAAGAACGATCATTTTAATTAAATGGATGAATATATCGCCAATCGGCGTTAACACATTAATAACGGTTTCATTTTGATAAAACAGCGCTCCCACGACAACACCCAGAACAAGTGCAATGAGTATTTGAGAAGCTAACCCTAACTTTTTCATACGTGAACCCCCTTTTTTTGATAACGCTTTCTTTGTTGCTTAATCGCATCTTAACGACGAACCTACAAAAAACGACAAAAAGGAACAAAAAGAAGTGAATTTTTTATGAAAAATCTTTAAAAAGGTGGGTTTTTCCACAATATTGTAAAAAAAAGACTTCGCTTTTGGCGAAGTCTTAGAATATAGACAACGTGCTAAAATGATTTTGTTTTAGCACGTTGTCTTCTTTTCAGCGTAATAGAAAACCTTTGAAGTCTAGGAAGGGCGAGCACCAGCGCGGAGCGAATAGACATTCGTGAGCACTGGCGCACAGACCTGACAAAGAATGCGAGGGTTTGTCTACACGCTGGGACTTCGCTTTTGGCGAAGTCTTAATGATTTTGCATCTGTTCACTTGGTGTATGTTGATTTGGAAAAAATTCATTATAAATCGTATATCCAATGAGCACAAGAGCAACGTAGAACAATGCACTAACGGTCCAAATCCATTTGACATTCAGCTTCATTCTGCCACTCCCTCTCTAACTGGCTTCAATCGCTGCAATCTGAGCGCATTCAGCACAACGGACACGGAACTAAAGGCCATTGCTGCTCCTGCAAGCCATGGCGCAAGGAAACCAAATACAGCAATCGGTATCCCGATACAGTTATAGGCAAGCGCCCAAAATAGGTTTTGTTTAATGTTTCTCATTGTTTTTTTACTAAATTCCAGCGCATCTGCAATGGCATGGAGATCTCCCGTCATGAGCGTAATATCTGCTGCTTCCATGGCAACGTCTGTCCCTGTTCCCACAGCCATCCCAATATTCGCTGTTGCAAGAGCTGGGGCATCATTGATACCGTCTCCGACCATGGCGACTTTTTTTCCTTGTTTCTGAAGCGCTGCAATATGAGCCGCTTTTTCTTCAGGCAGCACTTCAGCAATGACATGATCAATGCCCGCCTGTTTCGCAATCGCCTCTGCTGTTAGTTTATTATCACCTGTCATCATCACAACGTGAATCCCCTGCTCTTTTAGACGAGCGATGGCTTGTGGAGAGGATGATTTGATTGTATCTGCAACCGCGACAATGCCGGCGACTTCACCGTCAATCGCAACAAGCATAGCCGTTTTCCCTTGCTCCTCCAGCGTTGTGACAGAAGCTTCAATTTGCTCATATTGGATATGATGTTTCTGTAATAGCTTACGCGTTCCAATCAAAAGCTTGTGTCCTGCTGCCTTTGCTTCAATTCCATGACCTGGATCTGCTTGGAACGCTTCAACCTCGACCGCTTCAAGACCTCGTTCCTTCATACCGTCTGTGATCGCCCGGGCAAGCGGGTGTTCCGACTGCTGTTCTGCCGAGCCTGCTAGCTGCAGCAGCGTATCTTCTGTCCAGTTGGCATATGCCAGTACATCTGTCAGACTAGGCTCTCCTTTTGTCACAGTCCCTGTTTTATCTAACACCACCGTGTCGAGTGATTGAGTCACTTCTAAATGCTCTCCGCCTTTAAACAGAATGCCTGATTCAGCCGCACGGCCGCTGCCAGCCATAATAGAGGTTGGTGTCGCAAGGCCGAGCGCACACGGACATGCGATGACAATGACGGCTATAAAGGTTTCAAGTGCTGACGTCACATTTCCTGGATCAACAAAGAAAAACCATATGAGGAATGTGAGCACAGCAATTCCTACAACAATAGGAACAAATATCCCTGATATTTGATCTGCCATTCTTTGAATCGGTGCCTTTGAGCCCTGCGCTTGTTCTACGACTCGGATAATCTGTGAAAGAGCGGTCTCTTTCCCGACTTTAGTCGCTTTTATTTTGATGAATCCATTTTTATTGATCGTTGCCCCAATGACCATATCTCCTGCTGTTTTATCAACAGGCAGACTTTCTCCTGTAATCATGGACTCATCTATTGCGGTTGTCCCCTCTATGATTTCTCCATCTACCGGCACTTTTTCCCCGGGTTTGACAAACACAAGATCATTCACTTTCACGTCAGAAATAGGCACAGTCATCTGTTTGCCATCTCGCTCGATAACCGCTTCTTTCGCCTGTAAGCCCATCAGCTTTTGAATCGCTTCTGATGATCTTCCTTTTGCTCTTGCTTCCATTAATTTTCCGAGCACGATCAACGTAATGAGGACAGCACTTGTTTCATAATAGAGGGCTGCCTCATGTGTGCCTCTAATCGCTGACTGAATGCTTTCATATAAACTATAGAAAAACGCGGCAGATGTCCCAAGTGCGACAAGAACATCCATATTGGCACTTTTATTTCTTAAAGCCTTATACGCACCTACATAAAAGGGCCAGCCGACAATGAACTGCACCGGCGCTGCTAACGCCAGCTGTACCCATGGATTCATAAACGCTTCTGGCAGCCAAATAAAGGATGTAAAAGAAAAATGGCTGACCATTGCCCAAAGAAGCGGCAGTGATAAAATCATCGAGAATAAAAAGCGTGCCGTTTGCTTTTCTATTGCAGCTTGCCGGTGATCTTTTTTTCCTTCCTCCGCTTGATCTGCATCTGGTTCTATTAAAGAATACCCAATAGACTGCACCGCATCTTTTATGTCATTTGCAGACGTTTGGCCCGGATGATATGTGACCTGAAGTGTCTCAAGGGCAAAGTTTACAGACCCGTGATCGACACCGTCCATTCGGTTAATTTTTTTCTCGATTCGGTTTGCACAAGCTGCACAGGTCATTCCCTCTATATCAAATTCTGCTTGCTCCATCACCACATCATAGCCAAGAGATTGAACTTTTCGCTTCAAATCATCTGGTGTTAACTGCTCAGTTTCATAAATGATATGAGAAGTTTCAAGCGCCAAATTCACACTGGCATCCTCCACACCTTCCAGCCTGTTCAATCCCTTTTCGATGCGGCCTGCACAGGCAGCACAGGTCATCCCCGTAATTTGAAAATCAATTTCCTTTTTCATTGATCTCACCTCTCCACATACTCCATGGGGGTATTATATTTTGAAAAAAATACGTGCTGTTTTGCAGCACGTATACTTATTTATACAACATCATATCCCTGTTCCTCAATCACATCGGAGATACGGTGTAACGTGACTTGATCCGGGTGAAATGAAACCTCCACCTGTCCTTTGTCTAAATGGACTTTCACAGATTCAACACCTGCTAATTCTCCTACATTTCCTTCGACTGCTTTCACGCAATGTCCGCAAGACATGCCCTGCACTTGAAGTGTTGCTTGTTCCATTTCTCATCGCCTCCATCAATCATTTTCTACAATTTACTATACCCTAGTAGGGTATTAATGTAAACATAAATGCTACGATTTTGTCAGTTTCGTAAAGACCGTCATTAACTCTTCAATGGCTTCATCCCCATTGCCGCTCTTGATAGCATCTGCAACACAATGATGTGTATGCTTTTCCATCAAATGAAGACTGACTTTTTTCAAAGCCGCATTGACTGCGGAGATTTGATTCACAACATCTATACAGTAACGATCGTTTTCAATCATTTGCTGAATCCCGCGCACTTGTCCTTCCACTCGTTTTAAGCGATTGATCAATTGGTCCTTTTCCTTTTCGGCTCTAGGCGAAGCCATATGTCTTTCTTCATGTTCTGTCATGTGATCACCTTTTTTCCATTATGACTTGTCTGTACCTAAATTAAAGCATATCTCCACCGGAAAAGGCAAAGATATGCTGAGCACCGCATATAAAGCTGTGTTTGTCCTAATTTGTTAATTGTTCGATATCCTGCAAAAGATTGACGGATTGCTGAAGCTGTTTCATCAATCCCTGCTGATCCTCCAGTATGGCGGCAGCATCGATATCGCCTGCCTTCAATTGCTGTAAATACGTTTGGATTTCCTCTGACAGCACTTTATTTTTTTCAATGATTTGCGCATGCAGGTCTTCTGCCATTTTTGGCGCTGTGACTTCATTAAAATCTTGAATGTCTTTCTTCAATGATTCAAGCTGCTGCGTTAATTCTGCTTTTTTGGCGGCATTTTGCACAGCTTCTTCAGCGAGTTTTGGAAAATCCTCTGTAAATTGCTGAATGTCTGTCACATAGTCATTTGCCTCAGTGACATATGTCGTTGTATCGTTGACCTGATCAAGCAAGCCGGAGCACCCGCTTAATACAAGCGTTCCGGAAAATAGGAAAGCCATCACATATTTTTTCAAGGTCGATCATCCTTTCATCTGTAGGATTAAAAGCATCATTTGTTCCGCTTCTCTATCACACAGATGCAAAAAGACCTTAAAAATAGCCAGACCTTTGCCTCATGTGTGATAGGCAAAGGTCTGGCTAACATTGTTCATGCCGGAATAGCCGAGAAACAACGGATGTTTCTGTAATGACGACCAAACCGTAAAAGCTACTCCCCTTTAGGAAACCGTTCAAATGTTATGTTTATCATATCGAATGTCAGGACAACAGTCAATTCGGAAGATCCTGCTCTTGATACAGCACATGGCCCTTACCAGTGGATGCATAAATCCGGTTCCGTCCTTGGCGTTTTGACATATACAAGGCCTGATCCGCTTCAAATAGAAGTGTCTCTAATACACAAGGATCATTGGCTGTGTGAGCAATTCCAAAACTCGCTGTCACTCGCACTTTTTCTTCATCATTTGTAAAGAAACTTGCTTCAAACGAATGTCTTATTTTTTCCGCGATATGACATGCCTCTTTAAATGACTGATGAGGCAGACAAATGGCAAACTCTTCTCCCCCATATCGTCCAAATAAATCATCCATTTGTAAATGCTCCTGACAAATAGAGACAACATGACGCAGCGCTTCATCCCCGATATGATGTCCGTGTGTGTCATTGATTTGTTTAAAGAAATCAATATCAAACAGCATAACAGCCGTATCCTGTGCATCCTCTTCCAAGATCATCTGCGTTCGTTCGATGAAAGAAGAACGATTGAAAATATTCGTCAAACCATCGATATACGCACGACGCTCCAGCTCTTCCTGCAGCAAACGCTGCTCTGTTACATCACTGATCACGATTTGCCTGCCTTCGATCTCTCCTCTTCTATTAAATAGAGACGAAGCGGTCAAATGATAATAGCAGGACTGGTCTTTTTCCTTTTTCCACATTAAATCATATTGCGAATGATCCTGCGGAGAGCGCAGCCATTGAATGAACGCTGAATCTTTGATGATTGCTGAGAAAATATCGTCGATTTTATAGCCAATTCCCTTTTTATTCGCAAGTGCTGGAATGATCGATGCAGCAGCGGGATTGTAGTCAATGAGTGTCCGATATCGATCTAAAATCAGAACCCCTTCAGACATATGCTCAAACACACGCTCCATTGCAATAGGAGACAGCTTAAAGAGCTGAAACGACATAATTGCCCATAAATAGAGTGCATTGGTGATAAACATCACCACAGGAACCGGATCAATATGTAGGGGTGTAACACCTAATAAATAAATAAAAGAAGTCAAAATTGGTAATGACATTCCCACTAACAGTATCAGAATCTGCTTTAAATATTCTTTTTTTGTGACACGTAAAAACCAAAGCAGCATAAAGATAGCAAGCATCGAACAGCCAAACGTATAAACGCCATGAATGATATACCAATAGCCAATCGAAAAATCAGCCAATAAAAACCCATCTACTGGATTCATCGTGATGCTTCGATAAAAGAGTGAATGTAAAGAGTTGGTG
This sequence comes from Bacillus sp. FSL M7-0791, assembly GCF_038627085.1. NCBI lineage: Bacteria > Bacillati > Bacillota > Bacilli > Caryophanales > Bacillaceae > Bacillus > Bacillus sp. FSL M7-0791. Next base: position 2,977,503 of record NZ_CP152022.1, read on the forward strand.
AACACCATAATGGTTGTGAGAGTTGGAATCAATAAGATGAGAAGCACGCGGCGCTTTGTTAAATATTGATGGAACCCCGTAAATTGTAGCACAATCAGCAGACTGAGCGGTGCGATAAACGGAAGACCTATGTATTGAAAACAAACCCAGAACATGATTTCTCCAGGAGTACGAGCCAATAATTCAAACGTATGCCCAAAAATATAAATCGCAGTTGCTCCAGACATGTACATAAACAATTGACAGCCAATATATCGATGGCGGTTTGCATGAGCAATGATTGATAATATCACGGACAGAATGCCAGAAACACTCATGATCACAATAAAATGTAAAACAATCGAATCCATGTAAACGCCCCAATTTCAGTTATTTAGAACTAGTCTAATCTTACTATATATGAGGACGTCTCAAATGGGAAGATGTGATTTTGAATTGGTTGGAGGTTTTTTGTAAAATTTCAGGCGTCATCGGTTCGTGATTCCTTATATTTTCACTACTTTTTGCTTAATTTGAGGGAGAAGTATGTTGCGTTCGGAGAAATATCTGTACAATGTGGGGATGAATGGAGAGGAGACTCGAAAGGAATATGACTTTTTGGATGATTATGACGGGGCTGTTTATGCTGATTCTTTTAGAAAAACCGTTTAAAAAGAGAAGTTCTGGATTGTTATTTTTGATCAGTTACTTGCTGCTGATTGCGGTTTATGTGATTCAGACAACGTTTGTAAAACTTATGCCGGATGGATTTTTGATGATGATTGCGGTGGTTGTCGTTTTTCCTTTGTTTGTTCGGTTGGTGCAGTCTTCTCAAAGGAGTATTTAACTTCACTCCATAAAAAACCTCTACTTGTTTCTATACCAAGTAGAGGTAATCATCTGATTTAAATTTATTTACTCGTAAATACTTTCTTCACAACCCGCTCACTTGCCCTACCATCTTCTAATGAACAGAATCTTTCATGGAATACATCATATTTTTCCTTGTAAGCATCTTTTACGCTTTCGATGTTTTGTATGCTATTTAGAACTTCTTCAGACGTATACAATAATGGACCTGGTAGATCTTTTTCAACATCAATATAAAAACCTCTCAGCACATCTTTGTATTTATCAATATCATACGTAAAGAAAAGAATTGGCTGCCTTAAGTTTGCAAAATCAAAGAATACAGACGAGTAATCAGTGATTAGGATGTCGCTTGAAATATATAAATCATTTATATCGTTATATTTGGAATAATCAAAGGCAAATCCTTCAAATCCAGTTAAATCAATATTATCTGAAATAAAATAGTGCATCCGTAATATAATGACATATTCTTCGCCTAACTTTTCTTTTAGTAAATTTAAATCTAAGGTAAGATTAAATTTATACTGACCTGCTTTATGAAATTCATCATCTCTCCATGTTGGTGCATATAAAATAACTTTTTTATCAGCAGGTATACCAAGTTTCGATTTAATTTTGACTTTATCCTCATCAGTAAAGTTTTTCAAAATATCATTTCTTGGATATCCATAAGTTAATATATTTTCTTTCGGATACATAAATGCACTTTCAAAGATTTTTTCGGAATATCGGTTTGCTGCAATTAAGTAATCCCATTTACGTGACTGCAAGTAAAATTCCTTTTTATAATCGGGATTAGCAGATACTACATTTTCCATATCAAATACTAATTTCTTCAGTGGTGTTCCATGCCAAGTGGATAAAATAATTTGTTCATCTTTTTTATAAAGCCACTTTGGCTGTCTCATGTTTAAAACAAAGTATTTGGCGACGGTGACATAATAAAAATATTTCCAGCTAAATCGCTTAATCACTTTGACGTTCTTATGCCGAAATTCTTCTTCATTTGATACCATTTCTTTATCATTAAGAATCCAAACATGCTTCCATTTGTTTGGTTCATTTTTCAGCAAATATTTAAAAATCGCTTTTGGACTATCCGAGTAGTTTCTTCCTAAAAAGCTTTCATAAACAATTGTGTGGTGTTTGATAGGTAATCTAGAAAAAAACATTTGTTGAACTGTTCTTTGTCTCGCTCTCTTCTTTTTCGGTTTTATACTCTGATATAGAGTATAATAAAGAACGCGTTTTTTACTTAGACGATATGCCTTATTGTAATTCCCATTCTTAATAGCATCAATCTCTTTTGTATGTCTTCTCTTCAATTTGAATGGATTTGACTCTGCATTCAAAATGGTTTGAAAGTACTGATAAATAGGCGTTAATCGTTCAGTTCCTACTTTAAATATTGGGCTTTTTACAACTTTATACAAATATTGACTAATTGCTTCAACCTTTACTTGTTTAACCAAAGCCAAATCATCACATTGTTCAATTGACTTGCTTAATGTTCGAAACAATTCTTCGAATCGATGATCATGATCTTCTTGAGAAAGTGATGCATAATTGATAGGATCATTATGAATCAGCTTATAGTATAAGCAAATTGAAGTCTCCAAAATAGAGAAAGCATCTTGGTAAATTTTCATTAAGAAAGGAATATCACTATACAATGGTGCGCTTTCATCAAACTGTATTTGTTTGTTCAGCAAATATTTTTTTTGCACAACGAATCCGTGTGATTTAAATTGGTAGGATATCTTTTTAAAGAATTTTTCTTTTGCAATTTCATGATAATGTGCCGAAACCACATTCTCCTCAAAAAGCATTTGCATGACTTTGTTTTCATCCGCATTAACATTTAATTTTTTCAAAACATGGCTTAAATTATCTAAAGTATCATGCTGATACAAAGCCTGCTTCTTTTCTTTTAATGTTGTTTTTCTATCTACGATTGTCTTTTTAACTTTTAGTTTGAATACATTCACTTGTTCTTGATCAATAATTTGCTTCGCATATATAAGTGCATTAGGATGTAAGAAATCATCTGCATCTAAAAACAAGATGTATTCTCCTTGGGCTTCTAATATGCCTTTATTTCTACTAATGCCTGGATTAGTATGAAGTCCCATATTGATGGTTCTATAGTTAAAGGAATAAGACTCTAATATTTCTTCTAAATGTTGACTATCTTGATGAATAAAAAGCACTTCGAAATCTTTAAAAATTTGATCATCTAAACTTTTGATGCAGTTATCAGTATACTTTTTATTGGTATCCTTATAAGGAATAACAATAGTAAATAACATAAGATCCCTCTTCCGAATTTTGTATAAAAATATAGTAATGTTTCAATTTCTCCATCACTTAAGTTGAATTCAAAAACAATAAATATTATAACAAAAACATGTTTTTATTCAAAAAAAAGATTCGTCTATAAAGACGACTCAATAGAATAATTTGTTGATTTAATAATGCCTTACCTTTTCACTTCTATGATACAACAATTTATCATACTTAACATAAAAAAACCACATTTCTTACCGACTTGAAATAAAAATAACAAGAATACATTTTGCATTCTTACTTTTGCTAATATAATCTTATAAAAAATAAAAAAATGACGCTATAACAAGCGTCATTTTTAATTATTCATGTTGCCAGACCCGCATCAAGGGCTTTCAAACTCTTGATACGGCTGCATTCTAAAAGTTTTGATGGAGACGGTGGGAGTCGAACCCACGTCCAGAGACATCGATTACTTAAGCGTCTACGAGCGTAGTCAACATATTTACGTGTTCACTCATCCTCATGCCTGCTGACGGGCGCTTGGAGAGCTAGTCTGATGGATCTCTTCTTACGTCCTCAGACGGAAACGTAAGCGTAGCCTACTTCATTGGGCTCCTCACAGACACATAGGCGATGTCAGGAAGAGCTCGCTGCGCTTATTAGGCAGCTAGTGCTAAGTTTTGGTTAAAACTTTTAGTTTTGCCAGTTACATTTAAGTGCGTGTTAACGAGATCGCCTCTCGGCTCGCAGCCTAAGCTCGAACCATCCCTGTCGAATCCGTAACGTCCCCTTGTAAAAGGGATATACGGGATGGAAGTTCAGCTTCACTGCTTCCGTATATAACTATTATAACAATCTCACTGCTCGAAACAACTGGTGGTTTCTGTCAAAACAGCGATGATTGTTTACTGCATAACATATTGTAGCATAATGCTTCCGCTCTCAGCAAGCCATCAGCATCAGGCTAGAATTGCTTTTGACGATCGCGGAAGGCACGTTCGATTTCACGTTTTGCATCTTTTTTCTTCAGATCTTCACGCTTATCGTATTTCTTCTTCCCTTTTCCGATTCCGATCAGCACTTTGGCAAAGCCATTTTTCAAATAGAGTTTCAGAGGCACAAGTGAATAGCCTTCTTCCTTCGTCGCACCAATCAATTTGCTGATTTGCTTTCGATGAAGCAGCAGCTTTCTCGTTCTCAGCGGATCATGGTTATAACGGTTCCCTTGTTCGTATGGGCTCACGTGCATATTATGAAGAAACACTTCTCCTCGCTCGATTTTGGCAAAGGAATCTTTTAAATTCACTTTTCCAGCACGAATCGATTTGATTTCAGTTCCTTGTAATACTAGGCCGGCTTCGTATGTTTCTTCTATAAAGTAATCATGATTTGCTTTTTTGTTTTGGGAAACAACTTTTCCCTCTCCCTTTGGCATTGGCGTACACCCTCCTTTTGACACAAACACGGTCCAAATCGTACGGATTATTTTATCAAACAATCCAGCTTTCGACAATGCTGACGCCATGTGGTCAAAAAGCAAATAGAGCGGGATGCCCTATTTGCTTTTTGGCACGTTACTTTTTCTTTTTGCGTTTTTGTTTCGGTGCGTTTTCAAATACGCGTTTTTTCTTTTTCTTCTTTTTACGGTTTGTGAACCAGTCACTTCCGCTTTTATCCTCTTTGCCTTTTTCCCCAGAGGCTTTTTGACCTCCACGGCCTTTTTTCGCTGGTGGATCTGTCCGTTTTTTGAACTTGAAATCTTTTGGAGATTTACGGCGAGTGCCTTTCATCCCGACGATTTCAAAATCAATTGAGTGCTCATCTTTATTGACATTCACGACTTTGACAGTGATTTCATCACCGATACGGTAGACATTCCCTGTACGTTCACCGATCATAGCAAAGTGCTGTTCATCAAAGCGATAGTAGTCGTCAGTCATGTAGCTGACATGGACAAGACCTTCTATCGTATTCGGCAGTTCAACGAATAGTCCGAAGTTCGTCACGGAACTAATCATGCCATCAAACTCTTCACCGATTTTATCTAGCATAAACTCTGCCTTTTTCAGGTCATCTGTTTCACGCTCTGCATCGACTGAGCGGCGCTCCATTGTAGATGCATGATCTGCGATTTCAGGCAGCAGCTGGCCCCACTTTTCTAAGGTCGCTTCATCTGTCTTTTTCTGAATCAAATAGGTTCTAATCAGTCTATGCACGATTAAATCCGGGTAACGGCGGATTGGTGATGTGAAGTGTGTATAGAATTCCGTTGATAATCCAAAATGGCCAATGCTTTCTGGATCATACTTCGCCTGTTTCATAGAGCGAAGCATCACAGTTTGAATGACGACTTCTTCTGGTTGATCCCTGACAGCATCGAGGACACTTTGAAGTGCGCGCGGGTGAATGTTCGTTGACGTCCCTTTCACAATGTAACCAAACGTCGTCACGAACTCTAAAAAGCGCTGAAGCTTCTCAGGATTTGGTTCTTCGTGAATTCGGTAAATGAACGGAACATTCATCCAGTGGAAATGCTCTGCAACCGTTTCGTTTGCAACAAGCATGAATTCTTCAATTAATTTCTCTGCAACGGAACGCTCACGAATGACAACGTCTTTCGCTGCGCCTTCATCATCTACAAGTACTTTTGCTTCCTTGAAATCAAAGTCTACAGCTCCGCGCTCCATTCGTTTGTCACGAAGAATCTCTGCAAGCTTCTCCATCTCTTGGAACATCGGAACAAGCGGCTCATATTTGTTTAGAAGCTCTTCATCTTGGTCGACTAAAATCTTATTCACATCGGAATAGGTCATTCTCTCTGTCGTTTTGATCACACTTTGGAAAATCTCGTGTTTGACGACTTTCCCGTTACGATCAATAACCATTTCACAAGACAAGGTGAGACGATCGACCTTTGGATTTAATGAACAAATACCGTTTGACAAACGATGCGGAATCATCGGAATGACGCGGTCGACGAGATACACACTCGTTCCACGTTCATAAGCTTCCTGATCAATCGGGGAATTCTCTGTGACATAATGAGAAACGTCTGCAATGTGTACGCCAAGCTTATATTTGCCATCATCCAGCTTTTGCACAGTTACGGCATCATCTAAGTCCTTCGCATCTGCACCGTCAATCGTCACAATCGTTTCATTGCGCAAGTCGCGTCTGCCTTCAAGATCTTTTTCATCAATCGTTTCCGGTGTGTCTACTGCCTGCTGAAGTGCTTCTTCTGGGAACTCACCTGGCAGACCGTGTTTATGAATGATCGACAAAATATCAATGCCAGGGTCATTTTTATGACCGAGGATTTCAGTCACTTCACCCTCTGCACTCATTCTTCCTTCAGGATAGCTTGTCAGCGTCACAACGACTTTATGCCCTTCGACCGCACCGTTTTTAGCGGATTTCGGAATGAAGATATCGTTTGTGATTTTTTTATCATCAGGAATGACAAAGCCAAAGCTTTTCGTTTCTGTATAGGTACCGACAACCGTCTGAGTATTACGCTCGAGAATACGGATGACAGTTCCTTCTTTTTTCGTGCCGTTTGATTTGTGGCTGACACGAACCATGACGGTATCGCCATTCATCGCTGTGCCTAACTCATTTGGCGGAATGAAAATATCATCCTGTCCAAACTCTTCAGGCGTTACAAATGCAAATCCTTTTGCATGAGCAGACAGCTTTCCTTTTACCAAATTCATTTTTTCTGGTACACCGTAACGGTCGCTGCGCGTGCGAACGATGAGTCCTTGATCCTCCAGCGTCACAAGTGCTTTGACGAGCTCTTTATAATCATCGGGATTGGTAATCTCCATCATGACTTCCAGCTCTTGAACAGTTAACGGTTTATACGCTTCTTCTTTCATAAAAGCGAGTAATTCATCCATAAATTCTTCTTTTTGCACACTCTAACCCCCTATATATTTAAATTGACCAATCAAGTGATTCTAAGAATGCATAGACATCCTGATGAACCTTCTCCCGCTCTTTATCAAGCGTGATGACATGGCCTGATTCTTCATACCATTTCAAATGCTTATCATCTGTCTCTACTTCGTTATAAATGATATTCGCACTGTCTGTATTAATCATATGATCGTGACGTGCCTGCACAACAAAAGTAGGTGAATAGATCATGTCGACATTGTTTCTAACATCTGCAATCAGTTCTTGCAGGCTCCTCAGTGTATTCATTGGTGTTTTCTTGAACGATTCCATTTCTTGTTCAATTTGGTCCTCTGACTTACCCTCAAATTTCTTATAGTTACGGGCATAATCTAGTACACCCTGGTACATGACTTCTTCACTTTTTATGTACATAGGTGCACACATAGGTACAATTCCCTTTACAGGTACAGTGTAACCTAATTTCAATGAAAAAACTCCTCCGAGGGATAGTCCGCAAACTGCAATCTCCTCATAACCTTCATCTTTTAAGAATTGATAGCCTTCTTCTACATCTTTCCACCAATCAGCCGGGCCTGTATGGACAAGCTCTTCTGGCGGCACACCGTGTCCTTTATATTGAGGTGCATGGCATGTATATCCTCTTTCGTTCAAATAACGGCCAAGCATTCGAACATCGGCTGTATTCCCAGTAAAACCGTGAAGAAGAAGCACCGCCTTTTCTCCACCTTTAAACGTAAATGGTTTTGGTGTAACAACTTTCATGATGTGACTTCCTTTCCTTCTGATATGGTTTATATTTTCCACTTGTATGTATGAAACAAACACAAAAGAGTGCTGATAATAAAAAAAGGTCTGAAAAAAGATCAGACCTTCTGTTACTCGCGCTTTACACGCCTAAATATGCCAATGCAAGTGTTAAGATGAAGAAAAGCACTGACAAAATAACCGTTAATCGGTGAAGAATCAAGTCAAGGCCTCTCGCTTTTTGCTTACCGAAAAGCTGCTCGGCTCCACCTGAAATAGCGCCTGACAGTCCAGCACTTTTACTTGATTGTAGTAATACAACGATGATAAGTGCGATACTGACAATTACGAGTAATGTGATAACAAATGCGTGCATGAAAACACCTCCAGACAAACTGGTACACATAACTTTATTTTACATGAAAACAAGGTGCATGTCACGAAACATCAAAATAAAGATTTCCTATATATTGTCGACTTGATTCGTTATTTTGATACAATTTCGTTCCAAAGTGCTGGCTGCAGCATTTTTATATGCAATTTTTCGGTTAAAAACACATTTTTAATGAGTTGCTTCTTCCTTCAATAGCTGTTTTAATTCTACTAACAAACGTTCAGCTCCTTCAGGACTCAGCATCACGTTCCCATTTCCATAGCTTTTGTTGTACTTCGTCACTTGTCCCGTCAGCAGGCAGCTCTTATCTGCATCATATTTTTTCAGCATAATGGTTTGATCTTCAACGAAAATTTCTAACAGCTGCTCTTCTTTAATATTGAGTACCTTGCGCATTTCTGAGGGCAGAACAATTCTGCCGAGAGAATCAATGTGTCTGACCATCCCAGTCCTTTTCAATGACATTTCCTCCTTGATGATTGATATGATGATATCATTTATTGACTTTTGTCAATATCTTCATAGTAAAATAGATCTTCAAATTTTTTATCAAAGTAATGAATCATTTTGCCAATGACAAGCTGTCCTGGTTTTCGGTGACCATTTAACACCCTGCTAAGTGTGGCAGGAGAGATGCCAATTTCATCAGCGAGCTGATTTAACGACATATCGTTCTCGATCATATACTGCATGACAAAAGCCCGCCTGATCTGAATCTTTTCGACCATCATTACAACCTCCTATGGAATCATTATGTACAACATGTAAGGCTCTCACATCAAGTAGATTCATTAACTTATGTCAACACTTTTACCCCTCTGCTATTTCCTTTGGTCAATGATCATACTAAAATAAGTCATATACTGAAATGTGAGGTTCGATGTCATGAATCACTTTGGTGAACAATTACGCATTTTAAGAGAAAATAGAAAAATGTCGGTCAATCAGCTTGCCATGTATTCAGGTGTAAGCGCTGCTGGAATTTCTCGTATTGAAAATGGAAAGCGCGGTGTGCCAAAGCCGTTAACCATAAAAAAATTAGCACACGCCTTGAAGGTGCCTTATGAGGATTTAATGCTGCTTGCCGGTCATATTGAACAGGAACAAGTTCATGAAATGAAACCGAAATATGAGTCCATGTTAAAAATCTATCAAACGGCGCTTCAAAAGGATGTAGAACATCTCCCCATTTTTGACGGGGACAAATGGGAAAGGCTCTCCGCACAAGACATCAGCCAGCTGAATGAATACTTTCTCACGCTCATCAACCAAAAAAGGTGAACAAATAGCGGGGCATAACCCTAATGTACATCCACCATTAACTAATGTCAATATTTTCATGGTGCACTTATTGCCAATAGTCAACAAATCATGTAAAATAGACATATCGAATCTATAACCATGTGAGGTTTTGCGTTAATGAACTTTGGTGCATATTTAAGAGCATTACGTGAGGAAAAGAAGCTGTCGGTGAACCAATTAGCGATGTATTCTGAGGTCAGCGCTGCCGGTATATCTCGTATTGAAAACGGGAAACGCGGCATTCCGAAACCTCCTACGATTAAAAAGCTAGCTGGTGCGTTAAAGGTACCTTATGAAGACATGATGCAGGCTGCGGGCTATATTGAGGAAGCCACTTCTGTCCAACAGCTCGAGGAAAATGATCTTTCTTTATCCAAAATAAAAGAAGCCGCAGCGCAATATGAACTTACTGATCTCGAAATATTTGATGGTGACATATGGTCGACCCTTTCGAAAAAAGAAATAGAGGACCTCAACCGCTATTTATTATTTATGTTAAACAGCCGTTCGTCCTCATAAATGTTTAAGCTTTTTGCGCCGATTTATGGCAGATTTACGGTATAATGGGTTCAGATTGGAGTGAAGAAAGATGAATCAATCTGACATGTGCCCGCGGTTTGAAAAAGCAGTTGAGTTATTGAGTAAACGCTGGGTGGCACTGATTGTTTTTCAGCTTCTCTCAGGTCAGCAGCGCTTTAGTGAAATTGAGGCGGCTCTGACAAATTTAAGCGGAAGAGTATTATCTGAGAGATTAAAAGAGCTGGAAGCAGCAGGTATTGTAAAACGGGAGGTTTTTGCTGAAACACCCGTGCGCATTGAGTATTCTTTAACAGATATGGGGCGTTCACTTGCACCCGTTTTTGAGGAAATTGCGAAGTGGTCCTCTGAATGGATCACGCTTGAATCATAAACCAGCATTCGAACCGCCTGATCTTCATAAAACAACCTCCCTTACAGATGTAAGGGAGGTTTTGTTTCAACCGCTTAAGCAGATGTGATGTTTTTTTCAGCTAACGCTTTTCTTTCCTTTTTCTTGTTTGTCGGGCTTAAATAGCGTTCGAGCCAGCCCATGACAAGGTCAGCAATAATAGCCATAAGTGCAGTTGGAATCGCACCTGCTAAAATGATAGCTGTTCCGTTTGTGGCGTTTGATCCTCTGATGATGATATCGCCAAGACCTCCCGCGCCCACAAATGTTCCAATCGCTGTAATACCGATGGCAATGACAAGTGCGGTTCTTAAACCAGCCATAATGACTGATAAAGCAAGCGGTAGTTCAACCATTCTCAGCACTTGCCATTTCGTCATGCCCATCGCTTTACCTGATTCTAAATAGGCATGTTCAATGCTGACAATGCCTGTATACGTGTTTCGGATAATCGGCAGAAGTGAATACAGAAAGAGTGATAGGATGACTGTATTTGCACCAAGTCCTAATACAAGCATCAATACAGAAAGCATCGCTAATGCCGGTATCGTTTGAATGACATTGGTAATGGCAAAGACCCAATTGCTCAGCTTGCGGTAATGCGCCACAAAGATGCCTACTGGAATCCCGACAATCGCCGCAAACAGCACCCCATACGCCGACATGAGAAAATGCCTATAAAATTCTTCTAACACATATGACCCGTTCTGCTGATAATACGTCCATAATTGCTGCAGTGTGTCCATCAGCCTTGACACCTCCCCATCTTACTCAAAGTAATTGTGTTTTTTCAGGAAATTCTTCGCAACGGTTGCTGGTTCTTGAAGCTCCCCGTCGACTTGATAGTTCAGCTCTTGCATTTGTTCTGTATCGATTTTTCCGATCAGCCTGTTGATCACCTTATCAAGCCCTGGATTTTCTTTTAAGACTTTCTCCGGGACTACTGGTGATGCATCATATGGCGGGAAGAACCGTTTATCATCTTTTAAGATTTTGAGATTATAGGCTTTGATTCGTCCATCTGTTGAATAGGCAAGCACAATATCCATTTTTTCATTTTTTAATGCATCATAGACTAAACCAATCTGCATCGGATACGTGCTGCCAAATTTGATTCCGTATGTTTTCACGAATCCGTCATAGCCGTCGCCTTTCTTTTTGAGCCAAATATTATCGACACCAAACCGGTAATTGTTCGCATTCTTTTTCAAATCAGAGACCGTTTCTAACTTGTTTTCCTTCGCCATCTTCTGCGTCACAGCAAAGGCATAAGTATTATCAAATCCATAAGAATCAAACCATTTGTAATCATAGCGTTTTTTAAATTCTTTTTGGACGATCTCCATCGCACGCTCCGGGTCTTTTTCCGCATCCATTCCAAGCGTGCTTGTTAAATCCGTGCCTGAATATCTTGTCGCAGAAATGTCGACATCTCCGTTTTCCATTGCTTTCTGCTGCACAGTGTTGGAACCTAGGTTTTTCACAATGGTCGTCTTTTTATCTGTGTAATGTTCGATCATATCGCCAACCATATAGGCCATAATTTCTGATTCGGTAAAGTTTTGTGCTCCAATTCGCAGCGTGCCCCCTGAGGAGCCGGCTAGTCCAGGAAGTGAACAGCCGCTTATCAATAGCAAGCATCCGGCAAGCAGTGCACTGATCCATTTTGTTTTTCGATTCTTCACATAAGCCAACTCCTTATGAAACTTCCTTCAATCCTTTTAAGCCTTTTGGTGTTACTTTTTTCTCCAGCTTCATTAATGATAGGTCGATGATGACTGCTAAAATTGTGACTGGTATCGCACCCGCAATAATAAATTCCGGCTGATACAGCTGAAGTCCAATCAAAATGTAGTCACCTAGACCGCCTCCACCGATAAAGGCTGCAAGTGTTGTCCAGCCAATCAAATATATCGTTGACGTTCTGACACCTGCCATAATGACCGGTACAGCAAGCGGGAGTTCAACAAGACGAATTTGTTCCCATGTTGTCATCCCGATTCCTTTACCGGATTCAAGCAAGTTTTTGTTCACACCTTGGACCCCGGCATACGTATTTCTTAAAATAGGTAAAACCGAATAGAAAAAGAGAGCAACGATTGCAGGTATTTTCCCAACCCCCAAAATAGGAATAAAAAAGGCAAGAATCGCTAAACTAGGGAGTGTTTGAAAGATATTCACGATACCGATGATAAAACCTGCGCCTCGTTTCATTCGTGTGAGAACCACGCCTAAAGGAACGGCAACAAGAATACCAAGCACAACAGCAATTAAGGAAATATATAAATGCTCCCACATTTTTGTGAGGAGTTCCCCACCATTTTTCTCTAGAAAGTCGATGATTTGATCCATGTGTACACCTCCCTTACTTCATTTCAGTGACAGCCGCCGGCGTATCGTCTCCCCAAATGGAGTCGTACACAACATCTACAAGACTTGCTCGTGTCACAATGCCTTTTAAGTGTCCTTCTGCATCCACAACCGGTACATATTTAATGCCGCGTATTAAGATTTTCCGGACAGTGTCTCTTAGAAGTGCGCCTTCTTGTACGGTATAGAACTCTGTATTTAAAATATCACCAACGAAAGCTGCTTTTCTGCGGTTCGCATCGATTGTTTCAATATCGATATAGCCTTTTAGCACATGATGTTCATCTACTACAAGCAAGGAATCGACCCGCTTTTCTCTCATGATGTAGATGGCATCTGTTAATGTTTTTTCAACTGTAACGGTGACTGGTGACGTGTTCATCATTTGTTCTACACGTTCCATATTCGGATTTGATTGAAGCAGACGTTCTTTGCCGATGAATTCTTCTACGAATTCATTGGCTGGGTTCCGCAGAATATCGTCAGGCGTACCTACTTGGACAATCTCTCCATCTTTTAAAATCACAATTCGATCAGCTAGTTTAATAGCTTCGTCCATGTCATGTGTGACGAATACGATGGTTTTATTTAACGTTTTTTGCAGTTTCTTAAATTCTTCCTGCAATGAATCTCGTGTGATTGGATCAAGTGCGCCAAACGGTTCATCCATGAGGATCAGAGGGGGTTCCGCTGCTAGTGCGCGAAGAACACCGATGCGCTGCTGCTGTCCTCCACTGAGTTCATGAGGGTAGCGCTCTAAATATTCCGGTCCCATGTCGACAAGCTTCAGCAGTTCACGTGCCCGTTCTTTTCGTTTTTCTTCCGGCCATTTTAACAGCTTCGGAACAAGTGAAATGTTTTGTGCGATGGTCATATGGGGAAACAGTCCAATTTGCTGAATCACATAGCCAATTTCTCTTCTTAATTGAACTGGGTCTTTTTTCATAATGTTTTCTCCCTCGATAAAGATTTTTCCTGAGGAAGGTTCGATGAGTCGGTTGATCATCTTCATGGTTGTTGTCTTACCACAGCCACTCGGTCCAATAAAACAAATAAATTCTCCTTTTGCTATTTCTAAATCAATATTTTTGACAGCTTTTTTTCCGCCTTTATACGTCTTAGATACATTCTCTAGTTTCAGCAAATGAGACACCTCCATTAGTCGGATCAATATTTTCAGAAAATTTACACCTTATTTATTATAGTGCAAACTTTATAAAATAAAAAGTTTATGATGTGTTTGTATTGCATAACATTTATTTAAAATTTTCAGTTAACGGCCTGATAGATAGAGATCTCTCCTTTTTCCTCCAAATTACGAGCAAATACTCAATATTTATTGTTTTCATCAACAAACAGGTATATGATATATTGTGTTACAAATTGTCAGTCGTGAAGGGATGAATCGGGGAGTGGACAAGCAAGCGTTAGGCGCCATTCAAAAAGCACAGGATCATTATATTGAAAAAGCTGCCGAGAACATGAATGCCTTTGGTCTTTCTTCTACAGTGGGTAGAGTGCTTGGTATCATTCACATGAACCGTAAACCAATGACGCTTGGAGAGCTATCAGAGGCGACAGGCATGAGCAAAACGAGAATGAGTCAAGTCGTTCGAGAAATGCTTGATTTGAATATTGCGGAAAAGGTTTATGAAAAAGGAATACGTAAAGATCTATATGACGTTGAGCAAGATCAATACCAAACGTTTATTTCCTTGTTTGCAGCCAATTGGTCCCGAGTTGTCAGCAAAAACCGCAAGGCACATAAGAAAACGTGCAAGGAATTGCTGGAGCTGCTTGAACAGGACGACCTGCCAGAAGAGACAGAAGATAAAATCAATCTGCTTCTTTCAGAAATCAAGGAAAGTCTTGATTACTATGATTGGATTAGCCGCTTAATTGAATTCTTTGAAAGTGAAGAAGTGTTTAAGCATGTGCCGAAACCTTAAAAAAAGCTGTTTTATTTTACATCATTGTAGAAAAAAACAGCTTTTTTATATACACCTATTGCATAAACATTGGAAACATCCCTTTTAATCCTGCGCCGATCATCTCAACTGCCACTACAGCAAGAATTAATCCCATTAACCGCGTCACGACATTCATCTCTGTTTTCCCCATTTTCCGCATAATGAAACTTGAATAATGAAAGGCATAAAAGGTCATTGCCAGAACGATGACAATGCCGATTAAAATCGCAAACATGTGAAGCATCCCTTGACTTCCCGGGGTTAAACTCATCACTGTAGCGATTGTACCGGGACCAGCGATGATCGGAATCGCCAGCGGCGTAACGGAGACATCCGCCTTTTCTTTGCTTTCTGCCTTTTCCTCAGAATGAGGATTTTGGACATGTGACTCCTTTGCATTCAGTAAATTGTAAGCGATACCAAAAATAAAAATACCTCCGGCGATACGGAGTGCATGAATATCGATCCCAAACAATTTGAAAATGAGCCTCCCTGCCAATAGAAAGGCAACAAGAATAATGAAAGAGACCACAATGGCTTTTTTGGCTGTCTGGGAGCGTTCTTTCTCTGTATATCCCTCTGTTAAAGTGATGAAAAGAGGCACGTTTCCAATAGGGTTTGATACAGCAAATAATGAAACCACAACATGAATCATAAAGGAAATCAACAGACACCCTCCTTTTTTCATAGTGTCTGCCAATCTGATGTGAATATTCCCTTGTGATGTTAAAACCTGTATATATTTAACCGATGATAATAAAGGTTTAAAGAAAGGGGAATGACACATGAAGAAAACGATCACCATCATCCTTCTATCTGTTGCGGTTTTAGGAGCAGCCGGCTGGATGGTTTGGCAGCAGCAGACCATCAAAGCAGCTGAGGAAAAACATCAGCAAGAAAGCAAAACGAACGACGAGAAGCTTTCGAAATTAAAATCAGATCAAGCGGATATGAAGCATGAAAACGAAGATCAAAAAAAGAAACTGTCTACCATCACCAAAAAGCTCAAAAACGAAAAGAAAGCCTATCAAAAAGAAGTCAAGCAACGTAAAATACTTGAGTCAAAAATTGACCAGCTTCAAAAAGAGCTGACAGCAGCGAAAGCCACTGCTCAAGCGAATAAACAGAGCGCACAGGCTGCAAGGCAACCAACTGTTAAAAAAGACCCAAATGTCACTCACAATCCGCCCTCACAATGGGTACAGGATCAATATGATTGGGGTGTGAAACAAGGATATATTAAAGAATAGAAAGGATGAAAAAATATGATACACATTCGGCCATTGTCAGGTGATCAATCCGTCCCTATGGATCTTTTACTCTTAGCTGATCCTTCAAAGGAAAAGGTTCTTACTTATGTGCAATCCGGCTCTTGTTATGCCGCGTATCATGAACAGGACGTGATTGGTGTCTATGTGCTTTTATCTCTGTCTCAGCAGACAGTCGAAATCATCAATGTCGCCGTGAAGGAATCATGGCAAGGAAAAGGAATTGGGAAGCAGCTGATCCGCCATGCCATTGCTGAAGCGAAAGCCGCAGGTTTTCACACGGTTGAAATCGGCACAGGCAACTCGAGCATTCAGCAGCTCGCACTTTATCAGAAATGCGGCTTCCGCATGATATCTATTGACCACGATTTCTTTCTTAAGCATTATGATGAACCGATTTTTGAAAATGGCATTCAGTGTATGGATATGGTACGGCTGTCACTCACTTTGCAAGCAGACTGATGTTTTGTTCCGTCCGTCTGCTTTTTTATGTTCTGCGTTTTTTTACCACATGCTTCACATATTGAATGAAGAAATAAAGCACGGCGCCAGCTAAAAAGCAGACCACACATCCAAAGAGCGTCGCCTCTGAGCTGAATTGATACTCTTCAATTTTCATGATATAAAATGGCATGCCAAACAATGTTGGGCTTGATTCAACATGATTGACCTCTATCAGCAGTAAAAAAACAGGGGTCATAAACACAGCAAATACATACAGCATCGCAAGTGTTATACCGCTGGAAAACGAATGAAATACTTTGATCATCTCTTTCTCTCCTTCATCTCTTTTAAACTGGCTGTGATATTTTTTCCGTCAGGGCAAGCTGGATGCAGCATCACCGTATTCAGTAAAGAAAAAAACAGCAGCTGATGACTGACAGGATGCTTCCATATCATATAAAGCACAAGCGAACAAAGCACCGGAAAGAGCGGGCCTGCAAGTGCCACCATCATATTGAAGCTCGGCCGGACAAATTTCTCATGGACGACCGCCACATGCTTCCAATCAATCGTGATCACAAAATCAAAGAGCGGCCTTTTTTCGATCTTGTTACACAACATGATCATCAGCATATGACCGAGTTCATGTATCATCACAACCGCTAGGAAACTACACACAAGTTCTATCATCGCAAGACAGGCCTCTTTAACATGACCGTATATATACAGCTATAAAATGCAAGTGAACCTAGCAGATAAGCAGTAGCGAGAAGATACACATCTGATGAAAGCCACTTCAATAAAAGCATATCGATGAAGCTGAATACAGCAATCATCATTACGATGACAAACAGTTTATTAAACTCACTGATCTTCACGATAAACCCTGTACAGGCCGCCATGGCAGTGATCAACAAAATGGACAAACTTGCGAGGCCATGACCTTCACTTTCAATGCCTATCACCATAGATGCAAGCCCAATAAACACAAAATATATCAACAAATTAATAGCGTAATAAAATAAAATTCTCGACAATAAATAAGCACCCTTTGATGTATTTAACATAAAGATGGCCCTTTGATTCATATGATATTCTCTGCCAATCATCAGCGGAAGCATGATCAATATTTCCTTTAACGCATACTGCACAATAAAGGCATACAGCCAGCCGGTTTCTACCGGTGTAAAAACAAATGGCAGCCCCGCCGTCAAACAAATGAGAAATAGAAACAAAATGCCCTGTTCTTTAAAAACAGCTGACCGGCTGAAATAGACCAATTCCTGCCGCAGGTGCGTCAGAAAGGAAGATTGCGTTCTGATTTTCTTGTAAGAAAACGACTTTACCTCTGTTTTCAGCTGCAAAAACATCTGATGGACATAAGAAGCCGCTAACCCCTTCAGCCAGAGCCAGCCAGCGCTTAGAAGGATCACGAGAAATATGAGATAGACTGATGGCCATACTCGGATCATCTCCATTGCTTTTTTCAAAAGGAGAAACACCAATAGATTCAGCACCGCAAAGCCGAGCGTTTGCAGCAGCAAATGCTCTTTTGTTTTTGATACGAAATGGCTCACAGCAATCCGCATCACCATCCAAGAAGCAAGTGCAAGCAGCGCCAGTACACAGCAAGTCATGCATACAGCCGTTATCCAATACAAAGATGGCGTAACACCGCTGATCAAAAGGCCTAATACAATCGGTAAAAAAAGCAGTCCAACCATAAGGAAACAAAAGAGCACTGGAAAGAAATACACACAAAGGACAAATGGCACACTTTGTATCGCACTATTCAAAAAGTAAAATTGATATTCCTGACGCTTTAATTTATTGCGGGATAACACAATACCTGCACCTAGAAGTAAAAGCGTCATTTTCATCAATTGGAGGTATAAAGCAGCCGGCTCACTTTCTCCTGCCTGCATGAAAAAGCGAAGGCTGATGACGACATATATCGCATACATGAGCAAGAAAAAAACCACGGCTGCGAGAAGCTGTATAGGGTACTTTTTTGCGAGCTGCTTTCCTTTCGTTGTCAGCATTCCCCATTCTATTTTATGAAGAACGTGTCGTGTCCAGATCATTGAGCAACCTCTCCACCTGCATATAGTAATCTCGATTCACTTCTTTATAAATCTCTTCAAGTGCCTGATGAGGAAATGTCTGAGTCGTTTCTTGGCGGGACATATCCAGCTTGACCTCCCCATTTCTTAAGATCATGAGATGGTCATAAAGCGTATCACCAAAGCTCAAATGATGGGTTGAAATGAGAATGCCAGCGCCTTGATCTCTCAGCTTCATGAGCACCTTTTTTAAGATGATCATCATATCTGGATCAAGACCGTTCGTTGGCTCATCAAACACATAATAATCACATGGCCTGAGGAGCTGTGAAATGATCTGTGTTTTCTTTTGATTGCCATGAGACAGCTGAGCGATAGGCTGATCCATATAAGAACCCAGCTCAAACAGATCGATGAACGTCTCTTCCCGTGTGACATCTTGCTCATTTGGCAGTTGAAGTAATTGAAAGTATTCCCTCGGTGATAAATAATCGAACAACGAATGCTCGTCAGGAATATAGGACACATGTTTTTTCAACAAGGAGATATGTTCTGAGGATTGAAGATTCAGCTGTTTACCATGTAAAGTGACGCATCCTTTAAATGGCGTCAGCCCAAACATGGATTGGATTATCGTCGTCTTTCCCGCACCATTATGCCCCAAAAGCAACAGCATCTGCCCTTTCTCGACATTCATTTGAATATTGCGGAGAGAGAAGGTGCGGCTATATGTTTTTTCTTTTAATCGTAATGTCAGCATCATATCCCTCCGTTTGTTTCAGATAGAACAGATGCCCTTGCATCTGTTCTCATCCCTGTTAAAAACCGCACTGGATTTTAACATACATGCCTAATAATTTGAACTCACCTAAAAATTTGGAGCCTCGTCCAAAGGTCTTGCATGCCCAAATCAATGCTCCAAGTGAAATAATGCCCAATATAGCGGCAAGGACATAAATCCAAAATGCGTTTTTCTGTACATTCTTAGAAGTTAGAATTCGTTGCTTCCTTTCATCATATGCCGCCAATAGGTTAAGAACATACATATATACACCTACTGGAAAACGAAGGCTAAAAGGATTCAGCATCTCATCACCCCCTAATATATGTAAAATGATACCACCCCCTTACAGAAAGCATAAGTTCATTTCAGATCATATTTTTAGTCGATTTTTCATGATTTAGTGCTTATAAATGGAGGGGATTTTGCTTTTTTCTCTAACTGAAGGAGGATTTTTTACAAAAATAGGATAAGTCAAATGAATTAGCCAGCGGATTTCGCTTAACACAAAAAAACGCTGCGCCCCGCTCTCATGAAAGAGCGGAACGCAGCGCATAGCTGACATTATTTATTCAAGTTATAGAATGTTGCAATGCCGTGATATTGTGCTGTTTCAGCCAATTGATCTTCGATGCGAAGTAATTGGTTGTATTTCGCCACACGGTCCGTACGAGACGGAGCACCTGTTTTGATTTGTCCAGCATTTGTTGCAACAGCGATGTCTGCAATCGTGCTGTCTTCAGTTTCACCAGAACGGTGAGAGATAACAGCTGTGTATCCTGCGCGTTTTGCCATTTCGATTGCATCAAATGTTTCAGTTAATGTACCGATTTGGTTTACTTTGATCAGGATTGAGTTACCAACGCCGTTTTTGATTCCTTCAGATAGCTTCTTCGTATTTGTAACGAATAAGTCATCTCCTACTAGCTGAACCTTGCTGCCAAGGCGCTCAGTTAATAGTTTGTGACCTTCCCAGTCGTTTTCATCAAGGCCGTCTTCGATAGAGATGATTGGGTATTTCGATACCATATCTTCATACCAATCAACCATTTCAGCAGATGTTTTCACAACACCTTCGCCTGATAAATGATATTTACCGTCTTCTTTGTTGTAGAACTCAGAAGATGCAGCATCCATTGCAAGTTTCACTTCTTCACCTGGTTTGAAGCCAGCTTTTTCGATCGCTTCAACGATTGTTTGAAGTGCTTCTTCGTTAGAACCAAGGTTTGGAGCGAATCCACCTTCGTCACCTACAGCTGTGTTTAAGCCTTTTGCGCTTAATACAGATTTCAGACTATGGAAGATTTGAGCGCCCATGCGAAGTGCTTCACGGAAGTTCGGTGCACCTACAGGCATAATCATGAATTCTTGAATGTCTACGTTGTTATCCGCATGCTCTCCGCCGTTGACGATGTTCATCATCGGTACTGGAAGCGTTTTGGAGTTGAATCCACCAAGGTATTGATAAAGTGGGATTTGTAAGAAATCAGCAGCCGCACGTGCTACAGCGATAGATACGCCAAGGATTGCGTTTGCGCCTAATTTCCCTTTGTTTTCTGTTCCGTCAAGTTCGATTAACATTTTGTCAATCGCTACTTGTTCTGTTACATCAAAGCCTAAAAGCTCTGGTGCAATGATTTCGTTTACGTTGTTTACAGCTGTCAGAACACCTTTTCCAAGGTAACGGTCTTTGTCTCCGTCACGTAGTTCTACTGCTTCATATTCACCAGTAGAAGCACCACTTGGAACAAGCGCACGGCCAAAGCCGCCAGATTCTGTGTAAACTTCTACTTCAACTGTTGGGTTACCGCGAGAGTCTAATACTTCGCGTGCATATACGTCAACAATGTATGGCATCGTTATTTCTCTCCTTTTGAATCAATTTTTTTATTTCTGAATTAATGATGTTCCTGTCATCTCTTTTGGTTTTTCAAGACCAAGTAAGTCTAAAAGCGTTGGAGATAGATCAGCTAAAATGCCGCCTTCTCTAAGCGTCGCACCTTTTTTCGTCACGATGACTGGTACAGGATTCGTTGTATGTGCAGTATGCGGCTTTCCTTCTTCGGTAATCAGCACGTCTGCGTTACCGTGGTCTGCCGTGATGATGGCATGTCCGCCTTTTGCCAGGATTGCGTCGACTACAGCTCCTAAGCACTCATCTACTGCTTCAATGGCTTTGATTGTTGGCTCGAGCATACCTGAATGACCAACCATATCCGGGTTAGCAAAGTTCAGAATGATCGCATCATGCTTGTCAGCATTGATGTCTGCAACAAGTGCATCCTTTACCTCATAAGCACTCATTTCCGGCTTGAGGTCATAGGTTGCTACATCTGGTGAATTGATTAAGATGCGGTCTTCACCAGGAAATTCTTCTTCACGTCCACCGCTCATAAAGAACGTGACATGAGGATATTTCTCTGTTTCAGCAATCCGCAGCTGTTTCAATCCGTTTTGAGAAAGCACTTCTCCTACTGTGTTATCCAAATTCACTGGTTTGAAGGCAACATAGCCATCAACCGTTTCACTGAAGTGTGTGAAGCAGACGAAGTGTAAATTCTTCGGATGAGCTTCTCCGCGGTCAAACGAGCGGAAATCTGCATTTGTGAAAGTGTTCGAGATTTGGATGGCACGGTCTGGACGGAAGTTATAGAAAATCACAGAGTCTCCGTCGTTTACTTTGGCAACCGGCTCACCATTTTCTCTCGTAATGACAGATGGAATAACGAATTCATCGTAGATTCCATTTTCATAGGAGTCATCAACGACATCATAGATGTTTTGATAGCTTGGCCCTTCACCATATGCCATCGCGCGGTACGCTTTCTCCACACGATCCCAGCGTTTGTCACGGTCCATTGAGTAATAGCGTCCTGAAAGTGTTGCCACTTCACCGACACCGATTTCTTTGATTTGTTCTTCCAGCTGTTTTAAGTACACTTTGGCTGTCTTCTGACCAACATCACGTCCGTCCAAGAAACCATGAATGTATACCTTTGTTAAGCCTTCTTTTTTCGCCAGCTTCAGCAGGGCAAAAAGATGCTGGATGTGACTGTGCACACCGCCGTCTGACAAGAGTCCAAATAAATGAAGCGCCTTGTCATTCTCTTTTGCATACGTCATTGCATCTAGGAACGTTTCGTTTTTCTCAAATTCCCCTTCACGAATGGCAACATTCACCCTTGTTAAGCTTTGATACACAATGCGTCCTGCACCGATGTTCAAATGCCCAACTTCAGAGTTCCCCATTTGACCTTCCGGTAGACCTACTGCCTCACCTGAAGCCGTTAAGGTTTGATGCGGAAATTCGTTCCAGTAGCGGTCAAAGTTCGGCTTTTTTGCTTGTGCGACAGCGTTACCGACTGTTTCGCCTCTTAAACCGAACCCGTCTAAGATGATTAATGCAGCTGGTTTCTTACTCATATTGACCTTCCTCCAATAATTGAACGAAAGACTGAGGTTCTAAGCTTGCGCCGCCTACCAAAGCACCGTCAATATCGGATTCTGCCATATATTCTTTAATATTTGCCGGCTTCACGCTTCCGCCATATTGAATGCGAAGGCTGTCTGCCGCTTCTTGACCAAATTCGCTTGCAACGGTTTGGCGGATGTGTGCGCAAACGTCGTTTGCATCTTTCGCTGTAGAAGATTTTCCTGTACCGATAGCCCAGATTGGCTCATATGCAATCACAGATTCAGTAACTTGCTGCTTCGTTAAACCAGCTAGTGCTTTCTTCACTTGATCAGCGACAAGTTCATTTGTTTTGCCAGCTTCACGCTCTTCAAGCGTTTCACCTACACAAATGATTGGAACGATGCCATGCTTGAATGCAGCATGTGCTTTTTTGTTCACTGTTTCATCTGTTTCAGCAAAGAATTCACGGCGCTCTGAATGCCCAATCACTGAATAGCCGATGCCTAAATCTTTTAAAGCAGCAGGGCTGATTTCACCAGTGAATGCACCATTTTCTTCAAAGTGCATGTTTTGTGCACCAATTTTAAGGTCTGTTCCGTTTGATAGGCTGTTTAGCTTTTCGAGGAAAAGAGCTGGCGCACAGACAATGGATTCCACTTTGTCAGGAGATGGAATAGATGACTTGACTTCTTCAACGAAGCTGACTGCTTCGCCAAGTGTTTTGTTCATTTTCCAGTTCCCAGCTATAATTGGTTTTCTCATGATTGACACTTCCTTATAGCAGTTTTGGTCTTATTTATCGTTTAATGCAGTAACACCAGGAAGTTCTTTGCCTTCCATAAATTCAAGTGAAGCGCCGCCGCCTGTAGAAATATGGCTCATCTGATCGGCAAGACCAAATTTCTCAACAGCTGCTGCTGAATCTCCACCACCAATGACAGAATATGTATCTTTTGCTTCTGCCAGTGCTTCTGCGATAGCTTTTGTTCCTTTAGCGAATGCATCGATTTCAAATACACCCATTGGTCCGTTCCAGACAACAAGTTTGCTATTTTTAATAACGTCAGCATACTTTTCTCTTGTCTCTGTTCCAATATCAAGTGCTTCTAGATCACTTGGAATTTGAGAGATTGGCACAATGCTTGTATTCGCATCATTTGAAAAGTCGTCGGCTACCAGAACATCTGTTGGAATCAGGAAGTTCACGCCTTTTTCTTTTGCACGGTCCATAAAGGATTTCGCTAAATCGACTTTATCTTCTTCTAGTAGAGATTTCCCTACCTCGTGGCCAAGTGCTTTCACAAATGTGTAAGCAAGTCCGCCGCCGATGATGAGGTTGTCCACTTTATCAAGAAGACTTTCAATCACACCGATTTTATCCTTTACCTTTGCGCCGCCGATAATCGCTGTAAATGGGCGATCAGGATTTGAAATGGCTTTCCCTAGAACCTCAAGCTCTTTTTGCATGAGGAAGCCTGAAACAGCCGGAAGATAAGCTGCAATACCAGCTGTCGATGCATGTGCACGGTGTGCAGCACCGAACGCATCATTGACATACACATCGGCTAAATCAGCAAATGCTTTTGATAATTCAGGATCGTTCTTTTCTTCACCAGGATAGAAACGAACGTTTTCAAGCACTAGCACATCTCCTTCTTTTAAGTCAGAGATTTGCTTTTTCACGTTGTCGCCGTAAGCTTCATCTGCTTTTTTCACTTCTTTTCCAAGAAGCTCTTGCAGACGTTTTGCCACAGGTGTCAGACGCAGTTCTTCAGTAACTTGACCCTTCGGACGACCCAAATGACTAGCTAGCAGTACCTTTGCGCCTTGTCCTGTTAAATACTCAATTGTTGGTAATGCTGCGCGGATACGAGTATCATCCGTCACTTCTCCGTCCTTCATCGGAACGTTAAAATCTACGCGGCAGAACACAACTTTACCTTTTACGTCAATGTCTTTTACTGATTTCTTATTCATGCTCGTCAGGAGATCCTCCTTTATTCTGGTTTCCTTACGCATTGGACAAGACTCTCTTTATCCTTTTCCCATTTTGCCCTCATCAAAACGAGAAATCGTGCAGAACGGATAAAAACAGAGAAAAAGGGAAAGGGATGCTTCCCCTTCCCTTGTCCGTCTTCATTATATCGTGTCTCTAGGAAAGAACCAAGTGAGTTCCTTCAGTGTGAGAAATTAAAGACCTTGTTTTGCAATGTAAGCTGCAAGGTCAACAACGCGGTGAGAATATCCGCTCTCGTTATCGTACCAAGAGATTACTTTCACCATGCTGCCTTCCATTACCATTGTAGAAAGAGCATCGATTGTTGAAGAGTTTGCATTACCATTGTAGTCACCAGATACTAATGGCTCTTCGCTGTAGCCAAGGATTCCTTTAAGTTCTCCTTCAGCTGCTTCTTTAAGTGCTGCATTTACGTCTTCAGCTGTTACATCTTGGTTTAATTCAGCAACAAGGTCAACTAAAGAAACGTTAGGTGTTGGAACACGCATAGCGCCACCGTTTAATTTACCTTTAAGTTCAGGCAATACAAGTGAAACAGCTTTCGCAGCACCTGTAGAAGTTGGGATGATGTTTTCCGCAGCTGCACGAGCACGACGGTAGTCTTTGTGCGGAAGATCAAGAATTTGCTGATCATTTGTGTATGAGTGAACAGTTGTCATCATACCGCGTTTGATACCAAATTTATCGTTAAGTACTTTTGCAAATGGAGCTAAGCAGTTTGTCGTACAAGATGCATTAGAGATGACATCGTGGCTAGCTGCATCGTATTTGTCTTCGTTTACACCCATAACGATTGTGATATCTTCTTCGTTAGCAGGAGCAGAGATGATGACTTTTTTAGCGCCAGCTTCTAAGTGTTTCGCAGCGTCTGCACGTTTTGTGAAGAATCCAGTAGATTCAACAACGATTTCTACGCCTTGTTTACCCCAGCTTAATTTCGCAGGGTCACGTTCAGCTGATACTTCGATTGTTTTACCGTTCACTACTAAGTTTGTACCGTCTACAGAAACCTCTGCATCTAGTTTTCCGTGAACAGAGTCATATTGTAAAAGGTGTGCAAGCATGTTAGCATCTGTTAGATCGTTAACCGCTACTACCTCAACTTCAGGATTATTTAATGCTGCACGAAATACGTTACGTCCAATACGTCCAAATCCGTTAATACCGACTTTTACTGCCATGATGTTTCCTCCTTTTATAGGTCACAATGTTTTATATTGAGGGATCAATTGACTCCCTTAATAACTCTTTTGCGGCTCCTTCGTCTGTGACGAGAACCGTTCGGCGCGGTTTTTTGAAATAAGCTTCAATTGCCCCCGCCTTTGATGATCCACCTGCAACAGCAATGATATGTGGAATGCTTTCTAGATCATCTAACTGCATGCCGACGGAGTGCACTTTGTGTACGACCTCACCATCACGATTAAAGTAATAGCCAAAGGCCTCTGTCACTGCGTCATGCTCATCAATCTTTTTTAAATCTTCAGCTGGTGTATTTCGTCTCATCGCCATTGTTTTTGCTTCACCAATACCATGAATGAGCATCGTGGACGATTTAATCGTTTGAAGCACTTCTTTGACGGACGGCTCTTCAATAATGGAAGAGTAAGCACCTTCTGACAGCTGCCCTGGAACAAACAGCAGTTTGTAAGTACCGGAAGCTTTTTCAGCCATGTGGGCACAAATGGTGTTTGCCTGATTTTTTACATTCTCCCCAAGACCGCCTCTCGCAGGGACAAACATCGTATCGCGGTTTTTGGCATCAGGGGTCATCATTTCGGCAACGGCTTCCATCGTCGTTCCGCCAGTGACGGCGACGATATTATTTCCAGTAAACCTTTTTTTCATGCATTGGACAGCAGCTCTTCCCATTTCTTGCTTCACCCACGGGGATTCGTCACTGTCTCCAGAAACGATCATGACTTCTTCCAGGCCTAACTTTCTCTTTAATGTATTTTCCAAAAAGGTTAAACCTAAAACGTCCTTCATCATTCCTTCAAGCATTTCAAGCAAAGCGTGACCCTCACTCGTCAGCATCATACCGCTCGTTTTCACATCCAGCAGATTTTGTTCTTTTAAAAACTGAACTTCAGCACGTAAGATGCGCTCACTGAGACCAAGACTTGTCGCAAGACTTCTGCGGCCAATCGGTTCAGCTAATCTGATGTACTGCAAAATGTCGTAGCGTTTTTGCATAACAATGAGAAGATCTGGCAATAATTTTTTTTGAGCTTCCAATAAACGATTCATGGCTAACGACCCTTCCTTTTCACGTTGGACTAAAAACGTCCCACTGTGACAAAAAACGTCCCGCCACAGCCAAAAAAAATCAATCCCTGCTTTCTTTAATTATTTTAACAGGATAATCTTGCATTTTCAACTCTTACAAACACATTTAGACAAAAAATAGACACATTTTCACCGAAAGCCTGCTTGTCATCAAGGTTCTTGCTATGAAAAATATTAATTTTCTTTTATATAGAATGAATTCACGATTGAAAATGTGCATGCTGGTGATATGAGCATGCACATTTTTTTACGGATCTGCTTATGTTTTCGTGATGGTTCCAAGCTGTTTTGCCTCTTCCTTCGGTTTGATTTTGAGATAATAAATAATGTAGCAGGCAGCCATGAACGGGATTCCGCAATAAAGGCCGATCCGCTGATCCTCGATAAAAAATAAGCTGATGAGGACAATACCAAATGCGATAAAGCCTGCTAATGGAACAAATGGATAGAGCGGTGTTCGGAAGACGAGATCCTTTACATCTCCGCCCGCCTTTATGAATTGTTTTCTAAAGAAATACTGAGACAAGCAAATAGACATCCATACCACAACAAGAACCATACCAGAAATAGAAATGAGCCACACATACACCGTTTTTGGTGCCACAACACTTGTCAGCAGAGATAGTGCAGATACGCCCATTGTCACCAATAGTGCATTGATCGGAATTTTACGCTTGGACAGCTTTTTCGTAAAGTCAGGTCCTTTCCCGTCTTTCGACAGCGACCAAAGCATACGTGATGATGCATATAATCCAGAGTTTGCTACAGATAAGACGGCTGTGATGATGATAAAATTCATGATATCTGCCGCATATGGTATACCGACCTTGTCCAGCACGACGACAAACGGGCTGTCGACGGTGCCTGCTGTCTGCCACGGAAGAAGCGCGGCCAGAACCGCAATGGATAAAACGAAGAAGACCATCGTCCTCCAAATAATATTTCGTATAGAACGAGGCAATGTTTTTTCAGGGCTTTCACTCTCTCCTGCTGCAATCCCTACAAGTTCTGTTCCTTGAAAGGAGAAATTGACCGTGACCATGGTTAATAAAATAGCAAAAACGCCGTTAGGAAATAGTCCGCCATGATCCGTCAAATGACGAAATAGAGGGGCTGGTTCTCCATCTTTCAGATGAATCATTCCGAAAATTGCGCCAATTCCAATGATAATAAACAATAGAATGGCAGCGACCTTAATGGCTGAAAACCAAAACTCGGTTTCAGCGAAGCTGCGAGCTGAGATAGCATTCACTGCAAATAAAATCACGCTAAATGCAAGACACCAAAGCCAAACAGGGATATCTGGGAACCACCTTTGGAGCAAAATGCCTGCTGACGTAAACTCCAGTCCTATTGTACATGCCCAGCTAAACCAATAAAGCCAGCCGATCATAAAGCCTGTGGACGGACCTATATATTTGGTTGCATACTCCTGAAAGGAACCCGCTGTCGGCATCGCCACTGCTAATTCTCCAAGACAGAGCATCACCAAATACATTAACAATCCGCCAATGATAAAGGATAGAATGGCTCCCCCGGGTCCAGCCTGATGGATAATGAGTCCTGACCCAAGGAAAAGACCAGTACCAATGACGCCGCCTAAGGCAATCATAAAGAGATGCCTGCTTTTCATGGAACGTTCTAGTTCATTATGCTGTTCTTGGTTCAAATCCGCTTCCCCACTTTCACTCTTCTATTCATCATCCTTTGACAAAATTCGCTGTTCGTTGAAAGAGAAAGGGAGAAAGTGAAGGTTTCTCCCCCTTTGACATTTATGCTTGTAATAATGCTTCAATATGACCAATCGCCCAGTCTAAATCTTCTTTAGATATCGTGAGAGGCGGTGCAAAGCGGATGACGGTCTCATGGGTTTCCTTACATAACAGCCCTGATTGTTTCAGCTTTTCACAATAAGGTCTCGCTGCCTCTGTCAGCTCCATGCCGATAAATAATCCGCGACCGCGCACTTCCTTGATGACAGGACTTTGAATGCGCGTGAGTTTGTCTTTTAAGTATTCGCCAAGCTCCATAGAACGCGCTGCAAGGTTTTCGTCGATTAAGACATCCAGTGCAGCCAGCGACACCGCACACGCAAGAGGATTTCCGCCGAAGGTAGAGCCGTGAGACCCAGGGTTAAACACACCTAATATATCGCGGTTTGCGACCACACACGAGATTGGGAATACACCGCCGCCTAAAGCTTTCCCAAGAATCAGCATATCTGGCTCAATGTCTTCCCAGTCACATGCAAACATCTTGCCTGTTCGCGCTAATCCGACCTGAATTTCATCCGCAATGAACAGCACATGTTCTTTTTCACAAAGCGCTTTCGCTTCCTTCAAGAAGCCTTCTGGCGGCATGACAATTCCCGCTTCTCCTTGAATAGGTTCGATCAGAAAAGCCGCTGTTTGTGGTGTAATGGCTTCACGTAACGCTTCAATATCTCCGTAAGGAATCAGTTTGATGCCTGGAAGCATTGGACCGAAACCTCTTTGATATTCTGCTTCAGAAGAAAGGGAAACAGCCGTCATCGTTCTGCCATGGAAGTTACCGACGCACGCAATGATTTCTGCGCGATTGTCTTCAATTCTTTTGACGTCATAGCCCCAGCGTCTTGCTGCTTTTACAGCTGTTTCTACAGCCTCAGCACCAGTATTCATCGGGAGTGCCATCTCTTTATTCGTCAGTTGACAAATTTTCTCATACCAAGGGCCAAGCTGATCATTGTGAAAAGCTCTTGAAGTCAGTGTCACACGGTCTGCCTGTTTTTTGAGCGCCTCAATAATGCGGGGATGGCGATGGCCTTGGTTCACTGCAGAATACGCACTCAGCATATCCATATATCGATTGCCTTCAGGGTCTGTCACCCAAACTCCTTCAGCCTCTGAAATCACAATTGGCAGCGGATGATAGTTTGCCGCACCGTATTGTTCGGTTTGTTGAATCAATTCATTTGTCTGTGTCATCGTCTATTCCTCCTTCTATAAGCTAGCCTCTTTTATCTACACCCATATGATATGCAAGGATCGTGCCAACTTTCTGCCCGCATTGTGGCGGTGATTGATCTGATTTTTGTGCAAAATATCTTTGCATCTGCCAAATTTTTTAGAGGAAACCGCAAAATTTTTCATGTAAAATAGAGGTAACGTCTGGAGGTGCTTCAATGAAAGAAGATCCGTATACTGCAAAGCTGGAAAATGAGATTGATCTGTATAAACAAATGCTTGATTTAATAGATGTCGGGATTCATGCAATTGACGAGAATGGCAATACTGTTGTTTATAATAAAAAAATGATGGAGATTGAGTCTTTGAAACGCTCTGATGTTCTCCATAAAAATGTATTAGATCTCTTCGTCTTCCAAGACGAAATGCACAGTACGCTTGTCCAAGCGCTGCGTACTGGGAAACAAACCGTTCATGCAAAGCAGACGTATCATAATTACAACGGAAAAGAAATCACAACGATTAATCATACATACCCGCTCGTTCGAGACGGCCTCATCCAAGGAGCGGTTGAAATTTCGAATGATGTGACGAAGCTGGAACGGCTGATTCACCACAATATGAAGAAAAAAGGAAGCACACGCTTTACCTTTGATTCCATTATTGGACACAGTCCTGCGTTTTTAGAGGTGATTGAGCATGCAAAACGAGCGACACGCACCTCTTCCTATGTGCTCATTGTTGGAGAAACAGGGACAGGAAAAGAACTATTTGCGCAAAGTATTCATAACGGCAGCAGCCGGTCATCTGGACCATTTATTACCCAGAATTGTGCGGCACTGCCTGATAATCTCATTGAAAGTCTGCTCTTTGGTACACAAAAAGGGGCTTTTACAGGCGCAACTGATCAGCCCGGCTTATTTGAACAGGCGCAGGGAGGTACACTGCTGCTTGATGAGATCAACTCATTAAATCCTGGTCTTCAAGCAAAACTGCTGCGTGTATTACAGGAGAAACGTGTGAGAAGGCTTGGCAGCACAAAAGAAATCGCTGTTGATGTAAGAGTCATTGCCAATATGAATGAGGATCCTGTAGATGCAATCGCAGGCGGACGCATGCGCAAGGATTTATTTTATCGGCTTGGTATTGTCACCTTATTTATTCCGCCGCTTTCTGAACGAAAAGAAGACATTCCTACATTTGTCAGTCATTTTATTAAAAAATATAATGAACTGTTTCAAATGAAGGTGAAGGCGGCTGACGAAGAGGTACTAGCCCTTTTTCAAGCGTATGATTGGCCGGGTAATGTACGAGAACTGGAGCATGTGATTGAAGCGGGGATGAATATGATGATGGATGAGGATTACTTATGCATGCATCACCTTCCATATCATTTTAGATTTAAACATAGGGAAGGCCGTCCTGCAGCGCAATTACAGACGAACCCTTTGCAGCATACCGCAGCTGACACGTTTATTTATACAAGCCCAGAACATACGACTGATTTTCAAACCCAAATGGAACGATTCGAAAAACAATACATCGTCCATTACTTAGAAAAAATGGACGATAATATTTCACAGACTGCAAAGTTATTGGGCATGAGCAGGCAAAGTCTGCAATATCGCATGAAAAAACTGCATATTTCTCGTTAATAATAGAGCTGTGCCCTCATTCGGCACAGCTTACTGTGGTTCTGACTGTCCTGCCGGTTCTTGACTCACATCACTCAGCAGTTTTTCTACATTTTTTAAATGCGTGAGCATCGCTCTTTCTGCTTCTTCTGGCTGTCTTGCCATGACGGCTTTGTAAATGTGTTCATGTTCTTTGTAAAGCTGCCGAATGGAGGCTTTCCTTGAAAATAAGACGACTTTTCTCGTTTCCCGCATTGTTTCTACCAGCAAGGTGGAGACCTGATTCATTAACGCTTTTAATAAATCATTCTTTGAAGCTTTGGCTAAGGCGAGATGGAAGGAGAAGTCTGCTTCTTCACCAGTTTCTTTATGTGCTTCTGCGAGTTTCATTTGTTCAAGTGCCTCACGCAGCTGATGAAGGTCATCGTCCGTTCGCAAGAGCGCTGCCTTTTTGACAGCACCCGTCTCAATAATGGATCTTAATTCAAGGAGCTGCGTGATATCATGCTGCTTCATCAAAAATGCAGGAGACAAACTAAATGTGAGCTGCTCAGGATCGAACTGCTTCACATACGTGCCTTCCCCTTGCTTCATCTCTATTAATCCGATCGCTTTGAGAGCAGACAGTGCCTCTCTTACAGCGGAACGGCTGACTTGAAAGCTTTCTGAAAGCGCTTGAACCGAATCTAATTTTTCCCCTGGAAGAAGCTCACCTGTACGAATGGATTCAATTAATGCATCCGCAATTTCTTCATATATTTTTTTCGTTTTGATTTGTTTATATTTCAATTGGTCTCACCTCATCACTGTTGTCTATCCCTATCGGCTCATGCCCTATCTTATACTTTACCCCAAAATTTCCGATCACACGTCTCCCCTCTTTAATTTTCAAGAAATCTTCGAGCTGCCTTGCTTTCAACAAAAAAGAAGCACGTGCCATGTTCTGGCAAGTACTTCTTTTTAATCGTATCGCTTCCGCAGCGTAGAGGACGGAAGATTCATTTGTTCACGATATTTTGCAATGGTTCTGCGCGACGCGCGGATGCCAAAGGTTTGCTGAAGCAGTGTCATGATTTGCTGATCTGAATACGGTTTTTTCTTGTTTTCCGTTTGGATGAGCTCTGCAATGTGCGTTTTGACTGTGTAGCTGGACGCCTCTTCTAGCGAATGCCCTTCTAATTTCGCTTGGAAAAATTGTTTCATTTCCATAAGACCATAAGGGGTTTGCACCATTTTCCCTTTTACAGTCCGGCTGACTGTTGACTCATGGACTTGCAGTATATCTGCAATCCGCTTCATCGTAAGCGGTTTCATTTTATGTTTCCCTGTTAGGAAAAAATCGGTCTGATGTGAGATAATCTCACGAACGACATGAGTCATCGTTTGCTTTCTTTGCTTCAGCGCTTGGACAAGCCAATTGTACTGCTGCTCTTTTTCCTTTAAATACGCATATGCTTCATGCCGTTTTTGGTCTTGAATCATGGCGAAGTAGCCTTCATTCATTTCTACGTCTGGAAAAGCGCGCTGATTCAGCTCAAATGTGATGTGATCCTGCACCACAGTAATCGTCACATCAGGCTCTATATACACATGCTCTTCATCATATGAGAAATGAAGGCCTGGTCTTGGTTCAAGCTGAGATACTTCATCTTGTACCGCCTGGAGTGTTTTCATTGAAACACCTGTTTTGGCCGCAATTTCCTTCCAAGCCTTTCTCGCAAAAAGAAAGAAATGCTCTTCGATGATCAGCTCGGCTTCATACCAGCGCTTCTTTTTCCTTCTCAGCTGAAGGAGGATGCATTCCTGCAATGATTTTGCGCCAATCCCGGCAGGCTCCAGCGATTGCAGCTGATGAAGGACAGCTTCTACTTCTTCAGCTGGCACCTCTAAGACAGTTGCCATTGCGTCAATCGGTTCATTTAGATAGCCATTGGAATCAATGGACTCAATCATAAAGTGAAAGATTCTTTGATTCTTTTCACTTAAATTTAAATCAATCGCCTGTCTTTTTAAAAACATTTGCAGGCTTTCTTTTTGATGCGTTCGATACGGCTCTGTCATTCGATCTTGTGATTTTTTATGATAAACTGGTTGGTAGCTGTCCGTGTCTTTCCGCTCAATCAGAGGGTTCTCAAGCGCTAATTGGTCAAGATACTCGCCGAGCTCTGCGCAATTCAGCTGCAGCAGCGTAATGGCCTGCCTAAGTTCTTGTGTGAGCACCTGCTTTAATACCTGTTCTTGTTGCAGTTTAAGGCTCATTGTCTCCCCTCCCTCTCATCATTTTACATGAAGATTGACGGACCGTATATACGAAATAGGAGTGATTTCTATGTCTGAACTTTTTTCCGTTCCATACTTTGTCGACAACTTGAAGCAGCACATCGCCATGAACCAAAATGAAGACAAGGTTCATGCCATGAATGCCTATTACCGCTCAGTAGTGTCAACGCTTGTTCAAGACCAGCTGACCAAAAATGCGGTTGTATTGAAGCGAATTCAGCATCTTGATGAAGCCTATCAAAAGGTGAAAAAAGAAAGCGAATGAACGAAAAAGAACACCCTTTGTCAAGATGGCAAAGGGTGTTGATCATTTGCGAACAGCTTCTGATCCAGCCTCGATTTATACATCATCAAAAAGCCAGACCGCCCGACAGTATAAATGATAAAGGCAAACCATAGGCCATGATTGTGCCAAAGGGGCGTGACCGCGGTTTGAACAACGATAAACAAAATCATCGCAAACAGCATCGAATTTCTAACAGGGGCAATTTCTGTCGCACCTGTAAATACGCCGTAAATGACCAAACCGAAACAAGCCGCAAACGGAAAAAGAACGAGCCAGTCTGCATAGCGTAATGTCACATCAAGCAGCTGAGGGAGATTTGTAAACAAGCTCAATATCGGCTCTTTTAATAGAAAATAAACCGCCGCAATGACACATGCCATGACAAGTGCCCACTGCCTCGAAAGGGTTAAGGTTCTTTCATAGAGGGTGCGGTCATTTGCACCAACTGATCGGCCAACAAGGATGCTGGACGCATTGGCAAAACCATCGAACAAATAAGCCATGATGTAGTGAATTTGAAATAAGATGGCATTGGCTGCCAGCAGCTCTGTACCAAAAGAAGCACCTTTTGCCGTAAACATGTTGATGACCACTAGCAGACAGATCGTACGAATAAACAAATCCTTATTCACATGAAACATTTTCTGCACTGCCTGAGTATTCATGATTTTCTTGATGGAAGGCATCTGGAATCCGTTTGACGAATGCTTCATGATGATCCATGCCCCTAACACAAAAGCGGTTATTTCAGATATCAATGTCGCAGCCGCAACTCCTTTGACTGCAAACGAAAACACATGAGCCAGCAGAAATGCGAGGGCCATATTCATAACATTGATCAAGATTTGTAATGAAAGAGCTTCTTTCATTTTTGCCATCCCCATCAGCCAGCCCAATATGACATAATTCATTAAAGTAAATGGCGCTCCCCAAATGCGAATATGAAAATAGTCTGCGGCGAATTGACGGACATCAGCATCAGGAGAGATCACTAGAAAAGCAGATTGAATGATCGGCCATTGCAGGGCAATAAAACAAAGTCCGACAATGATGGCAACGAAAAAAGGTCTTAGAAAAGCAAGAACGCCCTGCTCCTCATTCTGTGCACCGTTTGCCTGGGCAGCAAAAGCAGATGTACTGACCCGCAAAAAACCAAACAGCCAATATAATGTACTGAAAATGAGACTGCCAACCGCAACGCCTCCAATATAAGCGGGATTTGCGAGCTGACCGACAACCGCTGTATCAACAGCTCCAAGTAAAGGAGTGGTCATCGTTGAAATCGTTAAAGGAATGGCCAAAGCTAAATACGCTCGATGGTTCACGACGCCACCTGCCTTTCATGAAAAATAGCCTCTTCTCAAAGAGGCGTTGATAATAAAGCTTTACCGAACCGGTCTGCCAATCGTTCGTGACAAAGGATGGTCTGCGAGCATTGCATTTCTCATTTTCCGCACCGCTTCCTTTTCTGATGAAAAAAATTCATCCTTTGATTGAAATTGGGCAGCAAGCTCTCCTTGATCAAGAATCGCCAATTGATCACATAAGTGATAGGCTGCTGTCATATCATGTGTAATAAATAAGTAAGCCACACCCAGCTCCTTCTTTAATTCTACTAATAAATCTAAAATGACAGCCTGCGTCACCATGTCTAAGCTGCTGACAGATTCATCAAGTACAATGAGCTTTGGCTGGAGCAATAAAGCTCTAGCGATGTTGATCCTTTGCAGCTGGCCGCCGCTGAATTGGTGCGGATATTTAGACAAATCCTTTTCACCGAGCCCGACTCTTTCCAGCCAGTGAATCAGTACGTTTTTACGTTCCTTCCGGCTCATAGATTCATAGTTTTCAAGCGGCTCAGATAAAATTTGTTCGACTGTCCACCTTGGATTTACCGCCGAATAGGAATCCTGAAACACCGCTTGCACATGCCGGCGAAAATGCTTACGTGTTGGCTGATCTAAACAATAGACATCCTGACCTTTAAAAAGAACCTGTCCAGCTCTTGGTTTCTCTAAACCAAGTATGATGCGGCCAAGTGTACTTTTCCCTGCGCCGCTTTGTCCCAGCAGCCCAAGGCATGTGCCTTCTTCAATAGTTAAATCGACGCTTTTCAGAACAGGGGCTGCGCTTTTATTTCTCATTAGAAACGACCGGCTGTTGTATGCATGACTGACTGCTTTCACTTCTAATAAATACAAGGGCCTTCTCACCTCAAATCGGGCAAACAGCTGGGATAGATGGACGAGCTGCTAATAGTTTTTTTGTATAATCATGCTTTGGTTGTTCAAAAAGTTCAAGAACTCCTGCCTTTTCAACAATTTCTCCTTGTTTCATGACGACAACTTGATCTGCCATTTCAGCAATGACACCAAGATCGTGAGTAATGAGTAAAATGGCCGTTCCATGTTCATGACGAATTTGGTTCAGATGCTGAAGCACCCGTTTCTGATTGTGTACATCTAATGCGGTTGTCGGCTCATCTGCAATGATGAGGGGCGGGTGCATACAGGCAGCCATGGCAATCATGACACGCTGCAGCATCCCTCCGCTTAATTCAAAAGGATACTTATTGAACAGCTGATCTGGCTGCGGCAGATTCATTTGCGCTAACGCATCCATTGCCTGTGCTTGTGCCTTCCTTTTACTGACAGCAGTATGCCGGCGGATGGTTTCAACCAGCTGATGACCGATTGTCCATACCGGCGTAAAGCTGTTCATTGGATTTTGCATAATATACGAGATGTCTTTGCCCCGAATGGAACGCATATCCTTTTCACTTATACCGATCAATTCTCGTCCCTGTAATGTGATACTGCCAGTGACTTCAGTTGTTTTTCGATCAAGCATACGTAAGATCGACATACTTGTCACTGTTTTCCCGCAGCCGCTCTCACCAATTAATCCAAGGATTTGACCGCGCCCTACTTCAAACGAGACTTCTTGAATAAGAGGGCTTTTCCCTTGAGGTGTTTTCGTCTGCACATGCAGGTTCTCTACTTGTAAAATGGACTCTTGCACATTGATCATTCCTTTACACACGGCGTTTGATGCCATATTTCTCTGAAAGGGCTTCTCCTAGTAAATTAAACAGAATCACCACAGCCATGATCACAAGCCCTGGGTACAGCATTAACTGAGGATTCGTTTGAATGTAAGATTTCCCTTCATGAATCATCGCTCCCCATTCAGGCATAGGAGGCTGAACCCCTAATCCGAGGAAAGACATCGCAGAAATGTCCATAATCGCCCATCCCATTTCGAGTGTTCCAATGACTGCTAATGGCGGCAGGATATTGGGAATCATATGCTTTCTCATGATGTTCCAATGCGAGGTTCCACTGATTTTTGCAGCTGCAATAAAGTTCTGTTCTTTTAAACTCAGCACCATTCCTCGGAAGACGCGGGCATAATATACCCATTGCACAAGCATCAAGGCAAGTACGACTTGAGGAAGTCCCGGACCGAAGATGCCGACTAATCCAAGGATCAGCACCAGGTTGGGAAATGCCATGACGCCGTCACAGATTCTCATCAAAACATGATCGATCCAGCCGCCTTTGTATCCTGAAAAGAGGCCGACAATTAAACCAATGAATAACGAAGAAAGAAAGATTAATAACGCACAGCCGAGCGAAACACGCGCACCATATAAAATACGAGATAAATTGCATCGTCCTAATTGATCCGTTCCAAGAGGATACTCCCATGAAGATCCCTTTAGCTTCATTGCTAGATTGACAGCTGCCGGATCATGTGGAGCGATCCATGGTGCACATATTGTCACAATCAGCAGGAGACCGAGCAGCAAAGCGCAGATCGAGATCATCTTTTGATGAGAGAAGAGATGTTTTACTTTTGTCATCATTGCTGGCGGCCTTCCTTTCTAGAAATACGGGGGTCAATGATCAGCTGAACTAAGTCAACGATCAAGCTGCTCAAGATAAAAATACAGGCTGACATGAGGACATAAAATTGAATGACAGGCAGATCCCGGTTAAAGATCGCTTCAATAAAAAAGCGGCCAAACCCTGGCCATGAGAAAACGGCCTCTACAATAATGGTTCCTGTTAACAGCTTGCCAAGGTTCACACCTAGTCCGGTCAGCATTGGCGATATCGCCATTCTGAACACATGCTTGAACATGATCGATTGTTCCTTCAATCCTCTGATTCTCGCATATTGAACGAAAGGCTCTTGAAGCGCCTCACTCACACTTGACCGTAACAGCCTTGTATACGTAGCAATTAAAGGGACTGCCAGTGTGATCGACGGCAGAATGAGATGCTCCCATGTTCCAATCCCTTCAACTGGTAAGAGGTCAAGCTTCACTGAAAAAAAGAAGATGAGCAAATACCCCAAGACAAACGTCGGGATAGATGCTCCTAAGAAAGAAATGAGCCGGCTCACATGATCAACGGCACCATTTTTCCTCATACCGCTGAAAAAGCCGAGCGGAATGCTGACACAAATAGCGATCAGCAGACTGGTAAGCGCCAATTGAATCGTCGCCGGTATTCGATAAATCACCTCATCAACGACAGGCTGATTGGACATATACGACCTGCCGAAATCAAGGTGAATGACTTTTTCAATGGTATGAAGATACTGCATATAAAACGGCTCATCTAAGCCGAATTCACTTCGTTTTTGCGCTAATATTTCATCTGTAGGCTGGATATGAGCCGCTGCTAAATATGCCTCAGCCGGGTCAACTGGCGAGAGGTGAATCATACCAGTTGTGAGCAGTGTGGCTAATAAAAATACAGGAATAATTGATAGCACTCGTTTGACGATATAGCGGCCCATTTCCTTACCTTCCTTCTGTTACTTCAGCTTAATGCCTGTGAAAGGATGTTCATCACGATTTGCAGGGAATTCAAAGTCCTTCACAGCTTTTTGATAAACGGCTGTCTTTTTAAAATAAGAGATTGGCACAATTGCCCCTTGATCCTGTAAAGAGGATAAGACAGATGAATACAGCGCTTTGCGTTGCTTTTCATTTGTTGTGGATGGAATTTCCGTCATTTCTTTGATCAGCTTTTCCTTATTTGGGTAGGCTGAAATGGCTTCTTTGAATCCAAAACCATCTGATGAAAGAACGTTCATAAATGTATGCGGATCATACGGCGCTCCGTAGTTGCTAAAGAAGTTCATATCAAACTTATTGGCTTTAAAGCGTTGAACCTGTGTGGCCAAATCCACACCCTCAAGCTTGACGCCGACACCAACGGCTGCCCATTCTGCTTGCAGCGTTTCCGCCATCGCTTTTTGAATCGATTCCGCTGAGTCATACATCATACTAAACTCAAGCTTTTTCCCATCTTTTTCACGAACGGATTTTCCTTTTGGAAGTGTCCAGCCCGCTTCATCCAGCAATGCTTTGGCTTTGTCCACATCATATTTGAAAGACTTCACTTGAATGTGTGACGTATACGGCATGTTAGTCGGCAGGATGTGATCTGCTTCATCCTCTAAACCTGAGGTGACCCCTTCTACCATTGATTTTTTATTGAAGGCATATTGAAGGGCATGACGCACTTTCTCATCTGACAGCTGATCCACTTTTGTGTTCATAACAAGCTGTCTCGTTGCAACAGGCTCTGACATTTTCGTTTCATACTTGCCGCTTGCCTCAAGCTGTTTGTAAGAATCAAGGCTAATGGTTCCTTCTCCGTAAAGTAAATCCACATCACCTTTTTCAAATGCCATGACTCTCGTTTCCGCATCTGGGATGACCTTTACCTTGATTTCTTTTACCTTTGGTTTTTCTCCCCAATAATGATCGTTTCGTTCGAAAATGGCATAATCATCTTTCTTATATGTTTTTAAAACCCAAGGGCCTGTCCCCACTGGTTTTTCAATTCCTTTTGACGTATCTCCGTTTTTAGGGAAACCTGCTTCACTTAAGAAACGAACTGGACGAACAACGGCTAATTCTTGCACAGTTGGATAATATGGTGCTGTTAATGTGAGTTTAAATGTCTTTTTATCAACGGCTGCTGTCTTTTTGATTTTCTTAATGACACCTAACCAGCTATGTAAATCTTTATTTTTTAAAATTGTATCGAAGTTCTTTTTGACAATGTCCGCATTAAATTCAGACCCGTCTGAGAATGTCACTCCGTCTCTTAAATGGAACGTATACACCTTGCCATCCTTTGAAACATCCCATGATTTCGCTAATTCAGGTTTCAGCTTACCATTCTTTTGATAGCTGACCAACGGCTCATAAATCATTGATTGCGCAAATAATTGTGATGGGTTGTATACGTGTGGATTCATTTCACCAATATCTCTTGGCCACGCCATTGTGATCATATCAGGATGATCCTTATTGCCTTCTGCTCCATTGTTTGTTTGAGAGCATCCTACTAGTAAAAAGAAAATAAGCAGGAATGGTAATACTGAATTTATTTTAATTTTCGGAAAATTTCTCCAAATAGACATAAGTTGTTCCTCCTAATTGATGCTGATAATCATTTTCATTTTAAGGAGGAAGGAAGCCGTTGTCAATATCATATTTGAAACGAAATGACAATACTTATTCCTATTTATTCCATAAATTGAGGAATTTGATAGAAAGAGAGGCAGGCTGCTTACGAATGAGCAGCCTGTGAAGAGGTAAATGTTTTTTCTCGCAGCATGTCATGGAGTATATGGATGATACGTTCCTGATCTGCATCTGTCATGCTCGTTCCAGACGGAAGACAAAGCCCCCGCTCAAATAACAGCTCAGATACAGGAGTGCCTTTTTCCGCAGTATAAAAAGGGCAATGACGAAAGAGCGGCTGCTGGTGCAGCGGCTTCCATACATGCCTTGCTTCGATTTGTTCTTTTTCTAAAGCACCAATGATATCTGCTGGAAACAATTGTGTGTCACGATCAATGGTCAATGCCGTCAGCCAGCGGTTGGATTTCGTTTCTTGATATTCTGGCATCAAATGAAGTCCCTCTGCTTCTGATAAAGCGTCCTGATAACGCTGGAAAATGCGGCGCTTTTGTTCAACACGCTCGTCCAGCACTTCCATTTGAGCAATCCCGACCCCTGCTAAGAGGTTGCTCATGCGATAGTTGTATCCCATCTCTTGATGCTCATAGTGCATCGCTTGTTCTCTGGCCTGTGAAGCAAGAAAGCGGCATCGTTCAATCGCAGCTTCATCATCACTCACAAGCATTCCGCCCCCTGATGTTGTAATGATTTTATTTCCATTAAAAGAATAGATACCGAACCTGCCCATTGAGCCGCTTTTTCTTCCTTTATAAAGCGCACCTAACGATTCAGCGGCATCCTCAATGACTGGTACATTATATGCTTCACACAGAGCCATGATCTCGTCCATTTTTGCACTTTGCCCATATAAATGGACAACGATGACCGCGCGGGGTTTTTTCCCAAGACGTTTTGATTCAACAAAGGCTTTTTCTAAAGCAAGCGGGCACATATTCCATGTCTCCCTTTCAGAATCAATAAAAACGGGCTCCGCTTGTTCATATAAAATCGGATTTGCCGTTGCAACAAACGTGAGGGTGGAACAAAAGACAATGTCTCCTTTTTGAACACCTATCAGCTTTAAAGCAAGGTGAATCGCTGCTGTTCCTGAGGATAAAGCAGCTCCTGTCTTCACTCCTGCATAGTCCGCCACTGCCTGTTCAAATTCATTCACAAGCGGTCCAAGCGGCGCAATCCAGTTGCTCTTGAAGGCTTCCTCTATTTTGAGATACTCTTTTCCGCTCATATGCGGAGGAGATAAGTAAATTCGCTTCCTTTCTTCTTTCATTAAATTCCACCTTCTTTCCGGTCTTTGATTTCCATTGCTGGAATACCTACAGCGACCTTCTGATCATGTATATCTCTTGTCACTGCTGCTCCAGCACCAATGACGGACCAGCTTCCGATCGTTGTACCGGGTGTCACCACGGCACCAGCCCCAATATGGGCACCTTCCCGCACGGATACACCGCCAGTCAGCACCGCGCCTGGTGACAGGTGCACAAACGATTCGAGCATGCAGTCATGCTCTACGATAGACCCTGTATTTATAATCGTATGCTCACCGATGGCTGCATCTGCTTGAACCACTGCCCTTGCCATCACGACAGTCCCCCTTCCAATGACAGATGACGGACTCATGACCGCCTCTGGGTGAATGAGTGTGGCATATGCTGTGTCTTCAAATGAGAGGCGTTCCTTGATGAGCTGTCTGATCTCATTTTGTCCGATCGCAATCAGCCATTTCATATGAGGCATTGTCTCTCTCAGCTGCTCACTCATGGAGATCGGTCCATACAAAATCCCGCTTTCAGTGACCGCCTCTTCAAATTGATCATCTAATACCGCACATAATGAGTAATCGGCATGTGCAAAAATGAGATCTTGGATGACTTTGCTATGTCCTCCGGCCCCAATTAAACCAATGGTTTGCTTCTTACATATCGGTTCCTTTAAATTTTTCAGCTGTGGCATGATCCGGCTGCTGCACCCCCTCTGTTTTCATGACTTTCAGCAAGGTCATCCATAAAATTTTCATATCGAGCCAAAACGATTGATGCTCGACATACCAAAGGTCATAGGTGAATTTCTCCTCCCATGAAAGCATGTTTCGGCCGTTCACCTGTGCCCATCCTGTTATGCCGGGC
Organism: Bacillus sp. FSL M7-0791; assembly: GCF_038627085.1. NCBI lineage: Bacteria > Bacillati > Bacillota > Bacilli > Caryophanales > Bacillaceae > Bacillus > Bacillus sp. FSL M7-0791. Next base: position 3,020,335 of record NZ_CP152022.1, read on the forward strand.
TTCACAAGATGACGTCTTGCTTGTTCTTCTGTATACATAGGCAAATACTCCATCAAAAGCGGTCTTGGCCCGACAAGACTGAGCTCTCCTTTGAGTACATTGACTAGCTGCGGCAATTCATCAAGACTAAGCTTTCGAATCAAGGCGCCAGTTTTTGTTAATCGCAAATGATCTGGCAGCAGCACCCCATGTTCATCGCGTTCATCGGTCATCGTTCGAAATTTATATAGCATAAAAGGCCGGCCATACAGACCAGGCCGCTTCTGCCGAAACACCACAGGCGTTCCAATTTTCCATCTAATCAGTCCATAGATGAGAAGAAAAAGAAGACTGCCTGCGATGAGCAGCGTCAATGCCACCGTCACATCTATCATTCTTTTCATCATTGCATCTCCTTTTCATATTAGCGGGAGACCGCATGTTTTACCTTACGCATCAGCTGCATCCGCTCTCGTTTTGTTCCTGCAAACAGATACAAGTAGCCCATATAGAGAATGAAACAAAGCCCGCCAATACAAAACAGCTCCCACCATGAAGTCACGTTATATACCGCCTGAATCCCTACGCAGATGCCCCAAATGAATAGCGCTCCTGCAAGTGGAACCAGCGCATGCTTGTAAAAGATGGTACGTTTCTGATTCGTGATCCTGGCCGTATAAAAAGGCAGAAACACGATATTTTTGATCAATAAAACCATTGCCCCTGCTGATGCAATGCCATATAAACCTAGCTGTAGCATATGAGTCAATCCATAGGCAAAAAGCACATTCGATACACCTAATATAAGTGTGACAACCGCAGGAACTTTCAATCGATTAAACACGGTCGGCACATATGTGAGTGGTAAAAACATCAAGGTCAAACATAAATAAGCCGCATGAATCATGAGAAGCCATTTCAGCTCTTCAAAGGCAGGCCCAAGCCATAAAAGCATGAGCGGACCAGCGAGACCTCCTAGAAGGGCGGCTGGGAACGCAACAAATAAACCGCTCCACTTAATGGCGTTTGCAGCATATTGAATGAGTCCCTCTTTATCCTGATTCGAATAAAATTTCGTGATCGTTGGTGCAAACACAACGGCCAGTGTCCCTGCCAGTGTGCGTAATAATAATGGAAACTGTAAAATCGCCGCATACTGGCCCGTCGCTTCCGCTCCAATGAGCAAGTTGGTCATCAATAAATCAATTTGTAAAAACAACAAAATCCCCATTTGCTCAAATGAATGCCAGACCCCTGATCGAACAAGAGTGAGACTAGACGATAATGAGACGTGCCGCCACTTAAACGAAAACCAAGGGATGAGTTTCTTAAAATAATAGATACCGATTCCCATAGCCGCTAAGCTTCCAATGACGGCCGCAAGTGGAATATGCCAAATGGCTGGTGTCGTCCATGTAAACAGGATGACAATCATCAGCGCCCTCAAAAACATTTGAATCGCCTGTCCAATACTTGATACATAGAGCTTATTCGCATAAAACGGAGCAGCCCCAATGCCAGACATGACGAAATTGAGCATAAATAAAAGACCCCCTAAAATAAAGGCGGTCTGTGTGTCTTTCACGAGATGAACAGGCACATGAAGCCATTCAACCAGCTGATAAGACACGAAAAGACAAAGCAAAAAGAGACTAATAGATAGTAAAAACGAACTGACGAAATAGGAAGCGAGATAGCGCTGCGCCTTCTCCATCTCTCCTTTATGAGCCGCCACAGAAAAAAATCGCACAACAACCGCACTTAACGAAGCCGTAATGACCGATAAATAGTTGATCATATTTTGCGTCAGATGGATTAAGCCGAATGCTTCCACTCCAAGCGTATGAACAATATAAGGTGTTAAACAAACAGACATAAGCATCATCAGGACAAACGTGATTAAGTTCGCACTGGCATTATAAAGAAACGCTCGATTCATTGTGCTTTCACGCAGCGTTTAAGAGCCCTCATCCAGCTTCCTCTCCCTTTTGACCGCTTGTTTTCATCAGCTGATGAATAGCCTCTTTCACAGCGGCCTCATTTGGTTCTTTTAAAAGGGTCATAAACGGAAGGTGAGCCACCCACTCAAATCCCTCCATCACCTTATGATCAAACGATCTAAGGACAACACACGGTGTATGAGTGATCGCACAAAAGATCATGCCATGCAGACGATCTGTCACGACGACCTGCGCTTGTTTTAACTCCGTCCACAAAGACGTTAACTCCTCTAAGCGAGTTGTTCGATCGACTCGTCTGCCAATTGTCGTTGTGATCAAACCGACTTGATCATATGTCTCTTGGATATGCTGCTGCAGCTGCTGGCGCTCCTCCTTTGTGAGATATGCTTCTTGATCCTCACGCAGACAAAGCAGAACCCCTTCACGTGTTTCATCCTTTGATGATTCATCTAATGACAGCACCATATCAGGCTGTTTCCACACATTTTGATCAGGAAAATGCTGCTTCATCCATTCATAGGTTGTTTGATCTCTTGCCATGAGGAGCAGTCTTGGATGCTGACTATACGTGTGAATGGCACGGCGTTCCTCTCGTTTCCCTCTCTTTGTTTCTGTAAAATGTACAGTAGCAGGCAGCTGGATCATGGGATAAGACTTGAAGGTCTTGATGATAAATTGTCTCGTCCATTCTTCGTACCGGTATAAATCCCCCATATTGCCCCCACCGATCATACAGACGATGTCTTCTGGATGCCGGCTGCGCTTTAGCGGACGGGCAAGGCGGTAGATCTCTTTCATGTCCACTTCTATGATGTTATAGGCTGGAAAGTGTTTCTTTAAAAAACAATAACTCGCATAGGCAATCGCATGATCCCCTAAATTATCATGGCCCGGCAGCAGCGTGAGAATGATTTTCTTCTGTTGACTCAGCTCTGGCAGCCTTTGGCGGCTCAGTCTATACTCAAGCGGATATTTGACCTTTAAGAGCAGCCACTCTGCGGTTTTTGCCTTCAATTGCTGCACTGTCAATCCCATCACCCCTATTTCCTTGTCTGATATTCGATCCATTTTTGATAGCTAGAAGCCGCGGCAGAAAGCGGATAAACCAATCGGCACTTAGCAAGAAATAAAATCATTCGCTTTCGTACTGTGAGCTTCGATGGTTCCACTTGTTTGACAGCATGCTGAAAGGCATCATGTGTGACCATTTCACGCATGTGATCAAGTTTTTCCTGAATAGAGAGATCATTTTGGCTCTTCCATTCGTTGAGCATACAATGAAGCGTATGATTGACGATAAAAAAGTCTAATGCTTTCTCATATAGAGAGATGTCATCATGCTCTTTTAAAAAAGAGCGCTGTGCATGATAAAAGGTCAGTCCATGATGAAAATACTGCTTCTGATATCGCTGTACAATAGATGACAGATGAACCCTGTAATAATAAAGAGGCTCATGAACAAAGGCGATACTGCGTGCTAAAGAAAAACAGCGCAGCGTCACATATTGATCTTCAATGTTCTCAAGCTCACCCCGCAGCGGAAATCGAATGTTGTGATTTTCCATAAAGGCACGCCGATACAGCTTATTCCATGAGAATCCAGTCAAGTCTCCGTGTAATAACGCTTTGATTACATCCGTTTTTTCGGCTGAGCGCTTGTCTAACAGCGTCGTTTCTATCGTTCGCTTTGACTGTTCAAATTGAATCCAATACTCGCTCACAACAAGATCTGCCCCGGTCATTTCGGCTTTTTCATACATAGCTTCACAGTAATGAGGAGCGAGAATATCATCTGAATCCACAAAGGCGAGATACGTCCCTTTCGCTTCCTCGATGCCCCGGTTTCTCACAGCGCCTAACCCTTGATTGGATTGATGGATTACCCGGAAACGCTCATCACGCTCAGCAAATGCTTCAAGCCATTCACCGCTGCGGTCGGTCGATCCATCATTGATAAGAATGACTTCTATATCGGAAAAACTTTGATCTGCAATTGATTGAAGACATTGCTCCACATATTGACTCGTATTGTAAACTGCGACCAATAGACTGATAGCTGGCATTACAGCATGCCCCACCTTTCTTCAAATCTACTTATTAAATATCGTTCTATACGGCAAAACCGAAGAATCGAACGGCATCAGCATGATGCTGTACAGAATATAGCAAACAGCAATCCCTACATACATAAACACATTAGACCGCTGATCAAAAATGCGTGTGAAATATGGCAGTAAAATGAGCTGATACAAGCCAAAATAAATATGAAATCTTGCATAAATGACATCCTTCGTTGCAAGGATGCCAAACAAGAAACCAAGCAAACAAAAATTCACAATATAATCACTCTCAGGCGTCAGCTCACGAAGTCGTTTTCGATAAAAGAAAGCAAGCAGAAGCGGCAAAATCAAGACACCGATTTTTGTCACATTCATTCCATTCGTATTCGTTGTGAGCCATTCCTCGTAATGACCATATGAACTGCCTTGCAGCATCACGACAAACACTGAGACAAAACGGTCATAAAGAGCGGTTAAGCCTAAGAACACCAGGCATAAGACCAGCATCATCCAAGACCAAGCCTTTGTTCTCACAATAAAATACACAGGAATCATGATGAGAGCGGATGAATGAAACAATGAACATACAAGGACGAGCGGAAAATACAATTTCCACTGTCCATTGATCACCAACCGGATGGCATAAAAAAGAATCGCTGCCACCATATACTGGCGCATGCCATTAAATGACGCATAATAATGAAAGGTCCCAAGAAAAAGCAGCATACTCAGCTCAAATGGACGGCCATATTGAATAAGCGTCTTGATGATAAAAAAATAAGTAATGGCTCCGACTGAGATATACATGATTTGCGGATCATGAGACAGTTGATTAAGCATCCATAAAATAAATGTAAACCCCGGATCCGTTGCGGCCTTATCCACACCGAATCCGAATATATGCCAAGGCTTTTCGTAGTTGATGGAGAACTCATACATCTGGCCATATGTGACAAAATCGGTTCCTACTTTATACCGAATACCAGCTACGATACAAAGAAACAGAAACGGAAAAAACACCAGAAGCTTATTAGGCCGCCATCCGCTTTGAATGGTATCATCACGCCTGCCGTAAAATGCGGCAAAGCTCGACCATAAATAGACCATGATCATGTTCACCAAATAAACTGCCATCTGCCCTTCCTTCCTTACAGTCCATATAGATTCATCACACGTGTAATATTCTGTTTCACATCAAACCCTCTTTTTTCAAGCTGAGAGATAATGGTCTCTTGAAGAGGAGGTTCTGCATGATATGCTTCAAGCACCGCCTTCATCCATTCATGCGCGGAATCTCGCAGGGACATCCTTTTCACAAGCCCGCAGCCTAAATCTACTTCCTCTGTAATATGATCTGAAATCACACAAGGCAGACCAGACGCCTGTGCTTCCACTAATACAAGCGGAAGACCTTCAAACAAGGAAGGCATCACAAATACATCAAATGCTTTCATATACTGTGGAACGTCTGATACGACGCCTGTAAAGACAATGTCCTCCATCAAGCCTGCCTTCTCTGCATACGATTCGACTACTTGCTTCAGCGGTCCATCTCCTACGAGGACAAGCTGAAATGAAACCCCTTGCTTCTTTAAGGTCTGTGCCAGCTCCATAAAAAAAACATGATTTTTTTGCTCATGGAACCGCCCAATATGACCGATGACCATGTTTTTTTCGTGAAGATGGAGCTGCTTTTTCATCTCTGCCTTTTCGTCTGGATCAGGCTGAAAAAAAAGGGATAAATCTATCCCATTTGGAAGCACCTCAACTTGCCCGTTCTGCATTTTTTTCTGTCCAAATAAAAAGACACCGGCATCCTCGCCGCATGCAACAAGCTGTGTAGAGAATGCAAAGATCAGCTGGCGAAATCCTTTGAGCATCATATGATCCAGCCAGTTTGGCGACTGCTTCCACGCTGTATTATGTGAATGGCAAATGCGCACCTTTACACCCGCTAGTTTGGCAGCAAGTGCGGAAAAACCCGTCTGAAAATCCGTATGTGCATGCACTGCCTGATAGGGCCCTGTTTGCCTAATTGTCTTGGTCAATGTTTTCACAAAAGCAACCGGAGAGGACGCCCCAATACTTGGGACGTAAAAGATGCGTCCCCCAAGCCGGCGAATTTCCTCATCATAATCACAGACGTCCTGCCGGTGAGTAATGAAATCAAATTGAAGGACATTCCTGTCGAGTGCACGATAGATATTCATAATCATCGTTTCAGCTCCGCCGCGGTTCATCCCGCCCACAATATGAAGCACGCGCTTTGGCTCACTCATCTCGAACCGCCCTCCTCTTCAGCATAGAAGACGACAGCTTCCGGCGATGATAAAGCTTCATGACCTTCGGTGACAAGCAGGCACGGACCACCGGCTTTAGAGCAAATAAATAGTCAAGCGGCGACAGCTTTAATAGCCAGCATGCTTTCAAAACGAGCCAGGCATTATCCATCGAATATCGAAACTTCCGCCGCTGAAAGGCCGCTTCATCCTCTCTCACCAGATATAACGGCTCTTGTAAATTAAAGCCTTTCCTCTCAGCAGCAAAAAAGCGGATCCAAAGATCGATATCTTCCATCCGCCTTGTTGTTTTTACAGAACGATATCCATGTAAAGCCTTGTAAGCAGAAGCCCTCATCATAATGGTCCCATGACAAAAAGGAGTCCCTCTTGCCAACACCTTCCGATCAGGCTCTGACACAAGTGCCCGCACACCCTTTGTTCCCGATTCATCAAAAACCGTCATCGCCGTACCGACCACATCATATTCAGGATATGTATCGAGGAAATGAACCTGTTTTTCTAAACGAACAGGCACTGATAGATCGTCGCCATCCTGCCTTGCAATCAACTCTCCCCTCGCTTCAGCCAGGCAGCGATTGAGACTGGCAGCGAGTCTTTGATTTTGTTGATTGCGGATCAGGCGAATTCTTTCAGGATGTCGTTTTGTATAAGACAGCACTTTCTCATAAGTGCCATCTGTTGATGCGTCATCACATATGATGAGCTCCCAGTTTTCATATGTTTGATGAAGAATAGATTCAATGCTTTCTTCTACTGTCTCTTGGCAATTGTAGACGCCCATGATCATAGACACCTTTGGTTTATGCATGCTGTATCACCTTCTCTGCTTGATCCATATAGATTGTATAAATTTCTTCCATTGCACTGACCGTCTGCTCCTGTGCAAATGCATGAGTCATAGAGCGTCCCGCTTTTCCCATGAGGGGCAGCTGATCTTTTTTGTCGTAGAGCTGCTGCAAGTAATCAGCTAAACTATTCACATCTTGCGGTTTAACTAAAAAACCATTGACGCCATGTTTGACAAGCTCACAATGTCCTCTATTCTCCGTTGCAATCACAGGTTTTTCTGCAGACATCGCTTCAAGCAGGTTCATGCCGAGCCCTTCTCTCAAGCTGGTGGAAACACATACATCGCTCATATGCATCCATTCCTCTATTTGTTTGCAAAACCCAGCAAAGTGGACATGTTTTTCAAGATGGAGCTGGCGGGTAAGCTTTTCATAGTTCGGCCTCATGGTCCCTTCCCCCGCAAACACGATCTTTATATTTGGTATTTTCCTAGACAGCTGTGCACATGCTTTGATGAGCATCCCTTGATTTTTATTCGTATTTAATTCGCCAGCACACAGCACGATAAAATCTTCCGAGGAAAAGCCATAGGCTGCGCGAAGGCTCTGCTTCTCTTTTTCATCGACAGGTGCGAACCGCTTCATATCCACACCCATACCGGGCACATAATAAACAGATGTCCACTCTTTTGATAGACGGTCGGCTCTTTTAAAATCTTCTCCATTAATGGTGATCAGAGCGTCTGTATAGCGGGCGAGAAATCTCTCTATTGGATAATAGAGCAGCCAGTTTTGAAGCGGCGCCCCCTGCCAAAAGTGAAAGCCATGTGCCGTGTAAAGAACCTTCGTTCCTTTTTTGCGCGTACCTTTGGCTGCGAGCCTGCCAATGACACTTCCCATTGGTGTGTGGCAATGGATGAAATCATAGTGCTCTTTCGCTAACAGCTTCTTCAGTTCTACATACGCAAGCCGGTTGCGTACATGAAAAGGAGAGCGCTGAATCGGAATTGAGTGAGCTTGATTCACATAGGGCAGCTTCAGCTGGCCGTTTGCCGCTGTATGCACTTCCCATCCTTGTTCCTGAAACCACCGGAAATACGGAAGATGAAAGGCCTTAAAGTGATAATCAACCGTTGCGCAAAACAAGACTTTTTTCTTCATTGGCAAGCGCTTCCTCCTCTCGTGTCATCTGATCGGACAACATATCATGCGACTCAATGGCAGCAAATAATGCTTGTCTCATCTGCTCTTCACTCATCATGTCAAATTCATGGATAAAACGGTTCAGCACATATGGGTCACCATCCAGCGCATGGCCGATGTGAATTTTCGGGAAGATTTGCTCCTGTGCTTTTTCATGCTGGGTGAGTAATTCCTCGTACATTTTCTCTCCAGGACGAATGCCTGTGAAAGTGATTGGAATCTGGTCTGTGGTGTAGCCTGAGAGGTGAATGAGGTTTTCTGCGAGGTCCACGATTTTCACTGGCTCCCCCATATCTAAAACAAAAATCTGTCTTCCTTCTGCCAGTGCACCTGCCTGAATCACAAGCCTTGATGCTTCTGGGATGGTCATAAAATATCTTGTCATGGCTGGGTGCGTGACCGTCACCGGCCCGCCTTGCTCGATTTGTTTCTTAAAAATAGGGATGACGCTCCCTCTGCTTCCGAGTACATTCCCAAATCGAACGGCAACAAATTTTGTTTCGCTGCTTGCCCCCATTTGCATGATCAGCATTTCAGCAAACCGCTTTGTGGCTCCCATCACATTGGCAGGGTTGACCGCTTTGTCAGATGAGATGAGGACGAATGTTTCAATGCCGTGCTCGTGTGCGGCTTCTGCGACATTTTTTGTCCCGATAATATTGTTTTTCACAGCTTCTTTCGGACTGATCTCCATGAGCGGAACATGCTTATGTGCCGCAGCATGATAAATCATATCCGGCTGAAATTGACCAACGATTTCACTCATTTTCTGTTTATCTTGAATATCCGCAATTTGTGGATAGAGTCTGATGCTGCCTCCATATAATTCTTTCAGCTCTAGTAAAATAGAATGAATGCTAAATTCTCCATGTCCCACAAGTACAATCGCTTGAGGAGCAAACACACAAATTTGACGGCAGATTTCTGATCCAATTGATCCGCCTGCTCCTGTGACCATGATCGTTTTTCCCTTTAAATGAGCAGATAGACGGCTCGTATCTAATTGAATCGGTTCTCTCCCTAGTAAATCCTCTGGCTGTACATCCCGTAATTGATTCAGCGCATGGGTTCCTTTTAAAATCTGCTCCATTTCCGGCATGATCTGTGTTTTGACTCCGGTCGCGACACATTCCTTATACAGCCCTTTTAAGGTGTGGCTGCTTTTGGACGGAATGGCGATGATAATCTTCTGAATATCCATCATCACGACAGCTGTTTGAATTTGTTCTTTTCCTCCTATAACAGGCAGACCCATAATTTCAAGCCGATGTTTCGTCTTGTCATCATCGATGAAGGCGACTGGCTCAATATGTACATCACTCGATTGCTGAAGCTGACGAACGAGCATGGTTCCTGCTGATCCGGCACCAATAATTAAGGCCCGCTCTTTTTCTGCCTGAAGCCGTTTGGCCCCGTCATGAAATAACCTAGAAGCCATACGAGATGCACCGATGAATAAGATATGAAAAAGCCACACGATGAATAAAAACCGAAATGGCCATGTCTGCACGAAAAGGTACAGCATCGTCATCGAAAATAAAAAAGAACACACAAAGGTCTTCATTAAAGAAAATAACTCTCTTACTCCTGTATAAGCCCATACTTGCTTGTACACATGAAAAATGCAGGCAAATATATGGTGCCCAATGAGCAGACTGAGTGAAGAAATGGCGAGCATTTCAAATGTATAAACGGTTAAAGCCGCCTCTTGGACAAATTGAAAACCAAAAAAGACGGCAACTAAGATGAGATATGAATCTAGTGCTACGATGATTGATAATCTTTGGGCGTAAGTCAACGCTCCTCCCCCTTTTTAAAGCATCACTATTCTTACGTAACATGGGCATCAAACCCGTCCTCACATCCCACTACTGATGACGAGCATCTAAGGCACGGTTATGCCCACAGCAGGATCGAGTGCCTCCATTGTTAAAGATTAGGAGACATCACCTATCAATCTTTTTAATACATATACAGCCTGCCCTTTTTCTCTTTCTTGCCATTTAGCATAGCTCCAAGCAGTTTACTTGTTGTTCCTTCTAATACTTCTTTTGATTTCTTCACAGCAGCAATCTTTGTTTTGCCGCTTAAGACAACGAGAATGCTCCCATCCGTCCGGTTCGCCAAAATCTTTGCATCTGCAACTGGCAGAAGCGGCGTGGAATCAACAATCACCATGTCATATTGCTGTTCAATCTCATAAAATAACTGCTTCATTACAGAAGAGGAGAGCAGCTCAGCTGGATTCGGCGGAATGGTTCCGCTCGGAAGCAGCTCTAAATGCTCAATCGGTGTCGGTAAAATGGCTTCTTCCAAGCTGCAATTATTTAATAGCACATTCGTCAAACCGGTATGATGACTCAAGTCAAAATATTCATGGACGGCCGGCTTTCGCAAATCAGCATCCATGAGCAGCACCCGCTTGTTCTGCTGTGCAAAAACAGCTGCTAAGTTTGCAGCCGTAAATGATTTCCCTTCCTTCGGTAAGGAGGAGGTCACTAATATCGATTTCAGCCTTGTTTGGATCGATGTGAATTCGATGTTTGTTCGGATCGTACGGAATTGTTCCGCAATGACAGAGTGAGGATTTAATACAGAAATACAGGATAAATCTCTCTTTTCTCTTTTCTTCCTCTTAAAGATCAATGTTCTGTCCTCCCGTTATGACGGACTGCTTGTCTTTTTTGGCCCTCCTGTCTGCCTGCATTTGATAGACACTGCCAAGCGACGGCAATCCGATCTCTTCTCTTATTTGATGTGTTCGTTTTACAGTATCATCGAGTAAATTCATTAAGAAAATGAGTGTCATGCCCCCTAATAAAGAGGCGCCTAGTGCCAGAACGATATGAACGAACTTCCTTGAATTCATCAGAATCGTGTTGGACAGCTTGGCTTCAGACAAAACATTAATGCGATCCATATTCATTGTTTTTTTGATTTCTTCTTGCAGCACCTCTGTTGCGGTATTCGCAATGGCGACTGCCTTCGCGCGATCCTCATCTTGTACAGAAATATTGATGACCTCAGACTCATTTTCTGTACTTGTGGCAATTTTGTGTTTTAGTCCTTCTGCTGATTCTGTGAGATGGAGTGTTTCTTTTACTTTTTCAATGACGATTGGGCTTTTTAATAAAACTTGAAAGGTACGTGTATATTGAAGGTTCATCTGAATATCGTTTAAATCTGCTTGTGCGTCATTGCTGCGTTTATGAACAAGAATTTGAGTGGTTGCCTGATATACAGGAGTCGAGACATAGAACTGATAATAGGCTGAAATGCCCGTTACGATCAGGACAATCAGGATCAGAAGGGCCATTTTCTCTTTAATGACAGAAAACAGCTGCTTAAAACCTATATTCTCATTCATAGATACCTCCCGATTTCATCATAAAAAGGTTATATATGGTTTCTTTTTGTTAATGATTGGATTATAAAAGATAATACCCGCAAAGAAAAATGTCATAATAGGTCTTATAGTTCTTTTTAAAGAACGAAATCGTTCGTTTTCTTTTGTTTACTTCCTGATTCTTACGTTTTTTAATTTTATAAAGAACAATTTATTTCTTATAATGAACGAAAAGGTCGCAGAACTATTCGCCGGTGAGAAGGGAGATCATTGATCGAATGATAGGCAAGGTGATACGCATTTACCGAAAGAGAAAAGGATACTCGATTCAGCAGCTGGCTGAGGATGCTCATGTCTCTAAGTCATATTTGAGCAAAATTGAGCGTGGTGTCCACAGAAATCCATCTGTCCAGTTCTTAAAAAAGGTATCCTCTTCACTAGAGATTGATTTACAAGAGCTGTTTGATGCAGAGACGATGATGTTTCATTACGCTGAGGGTGGTGAACACGAATGGCGGGAGCATATCGTAAGTGCCGTCCAATCAGGCATGCCTAAAGAAGAGCTCTATCAGCTGCTCCAAACGTACCGAAAGGAGCAGGAAGAGAAGTCGTTACATGTCACCCATAGAAAGCTGACTGATTCAAATATCGCAGAGTGGAAGCGTCTAATGAGTGAAGCAAAGGCAATTGGCTTAAGCATTGAGGAAGTAAAAGCTTTCCTCAACAACATGGGAGAACGCCGGGCGTAAGCCTTTCAGGAAGAATGATTGCGGGGAGAGGCGTTTGACGCTTCGATGAAAAAGAGCCTTTGTTTCATGAAAGGCTCTTTTTTGTGTTATTCTTCTTTTTTTGTTCGTGCTTTTTTCGTTATATCATTATTTTTCCAATAGGCCCATAGTGATGTAATTCCCAGAAAGGCCAGCGTGATGAATTGCTGAACGCCTTCTTCATCAATAGGAATTGGGCTTTTTCCCGCAGCAGTTAGCGCACTGTTAACAAGCGCCAGTAAAAGCAGCACAAGCCTTGCAATTGTACCTGCACTAATTTTTTGAACCTCCAACTGTAACCCCTCCCTTTCCTCTTCTCACGGGCGGTATTGCTCGTTCTCTCTCATATGTATGCATCAGCCGAATGAATAGAAGAACGAATCAAAAAAAGAGACATCATTCCTATATGCGGAATGATGCCTGATTTCATTTGCTATTTATTTAGAAAACATCTCTTTTGCTTCATCCAATGCCATTTTATTGCCTAGAGCTGAGTAATCGAGCCAAGGCTGATCGGCAATCGGATAGACTTGGTTTTTCTTCACTGCTTTTAGACCCTTCCAAATCGGAGTCTTTTCTAATTGCTTGAATGCCTGCTGCGCTTTATCATCACGGTTGACAACGACAAAGATCGCATCAGCATCATAATCAGGAAGAACCTCTTGAGAAATCACTTCAAATGGGCGCTTGCTGTCAAGCTTTTTCACACCATCAACAGGTGTCAGGCCTAAATCCTCGTATAAAATAGGACCCATTGGGCGCTTCATGCTAAATACGCGAAGCTCCTTTGCTGTCACACGGATCGCCATGACTTTTCCGTTTCCAATCTTTTTCTTGATGAGCGATTTGACCTCTTTTGCTTCTTGATTGTAATTCTTAATATATTGATCCGCTTCTTTTTCTTTATTGACGTGTTTGGCGATTTTTTTCAAATGATCCCGCCATGTGCCATCATTTAAATTAAACACTTCTGTTTTGGCGATCTTCTTATATTTCGATAAGTCTTGTCCGGCTAATTCTTCATCAACATAAATGACATCTGGTTGTAACGCAAGCAGTGATTCCATATCTGGATCAGCTGCAATGCCAAGCTTCTTCGTCTGACTCAGCTGCTTTTTCGCATGTGGAAGGAAATCTTTTAAGTCTCCTCCTACAACAGAGCCCGCCGGCTTGATACCGAGTGCTAACAAGTCATTTGTTAAATGAATAGACAAGGAAGCAATCTTTGGTGTGCCATTGGTCTTTTCATTTGTTGTATTCTTTGTTTCCTGTTGTCCGCAAGCGGCAAGCAGCAAGAAACAGAGCGTTAATCCAAATACTAGTAGTTTTTTCATGATGAGTTCCTCTTTCATATTTATTTCGTTTTAGTTAATAAATAGAGAAAATACGGGGCACCGATAAAGGCCACGACCACACCCGCCGGTATGGCATTTGGAGCAAAGATGGAACGTCCAATTGTATCGGCACTGACCAAAATCAACAAGCCAAGCAGCGCACTAACTGGTAAAAAATACTGATGCAGTGAACCGACAAGCCTCCTAGCCAAATGCGGGGCGACGAGGCCAATAAAGCCAATACCACCTGTCATTGAAACACTTGCACTAGCGAGGCCTACCGCTAAGGTCAAGAGGAGAAGACGTTTACGCTGGACACGTACACCTACACTTGAGGCGACAGCATCTCCTAATGTCAATGCATTGAGCGTGTTTGTCTGCATCAGCGTAAGCGGCACAAGGCATACAATCCAAGGCAGAAGCGCCAGCACATGAATCCAGTCTCTCCCCCATACATTGCCCACAAGCCACCTTGAAGCAAACGTATATGTATCTTCATCCAGCTTCAATGACAAATATAAGGTGAGTGCACTAAATCCCGCAGCAACCGCAATGCCAACTAAGATCAGACGGATAGGAACAAGCCCTTCATGCCGGTCATATGCAAGAAGCACGATGACCGCTGCCGCAAGCAATCCGCCGCCAAACGTAAAGAGCGGAATAAGAAGAGACGGATTGCCTTCAAGTGCGTGAAAATATGTCACAAACACAATTAAGCCAAAGGCTGCCCCTGCATTCAATCCAATAATCCCAGGGTCGGCCAGCGGGTTACGGGATAAGCTCTGCAAAATGCCGCCAGCAATGCCAAGACCAATACCAGCTAACATCGTCACCACGATTCGAGGCAGACGATAGTCAAACAGCACCGTTTCACTTTGGAAATCTCCAAAGCCAAATAACGTCTTGACGACCATGACAGGGCTAAGTTTCAGTGTACCGGTATTTAAACTATACAGCACAACAGCCGCACTCAGGCAAAACAAAACGAGTGTCACGACAAGAGCACGCTGTTTCTCTCTCATGACAGGTTCCTCCCTTCTTTTCTGGCAATGTATAAGAAGAAAGGAACACCAACAAGTGCCACCATCACGCCAATGGCAAGTTCTCTTGGCGGATTGACTGTACGGCTGGCAAGGTCTGCAAAGACAAGTAGCATTGCGCCTAGTATCGCTGACATCGGAATGACGAAACGATAGTCTACACCAACAAGCTTTCGTGCAATATGCGGGATGACGAGACCGACAAACCCAATCGATCCGACTGCTGATACAGAAACCCCTGCTAATAACACAGCAGCAGTCATTCCTAGTATTCGCACTTGCCGTGTTTTCACCCCTAAATTTGCCGCTGTATCTTCACCGAGCGATAGTAAGGAAAGTGACCGGCCTAATAGCATGGCCCATACGATCACAATCAGAATAACCGGGGCGAGAATCGTCAGCTGCGGCCATTTCACACCAGCTACCCCGCCTGCATACCAAAAAGCCAAATCCTGACTCAGGTCAAAATAAATCGCGATCCCAGAGCTGAGCGCATGAAGCAATGCGGCTACAACCGCTCCTGCCACAGTGAGGCGCAGCGGTGTCAATACACCGCCAGCCGCTCCAATCGCAAAGATCAGCAGCGTACTGAGCACAGCACCAATAAAGGAAAAAAACATCAGTGCTGAATAAGGTATTCCCGGGAAAAAAGCAAAACAGAGAGCGACCACAAACATCGCACCGCCATTAATGCCCAAAATCCCCGCATCTGCCAGTGGATTTCTTGTGATGCCCTGCATAAGAGCACCCGCTACGGCAAACGCCGCTCCCACTAGAGCTGCTCCTAAAACACGTGGAAGTCTTAATTCATGGATGATCTGCTGCTCTGTGACATTTGACTGGTAGTCAAATACAGCTGTCCAAACCGTTTGCAGAGACAATGTTTTTGCACCGTATGACACAGCAAAAAACATGGCAGCCGCTAAACCAATGACGGCGAGAAAAAATATCAAAAAGAACAGAATATGTGATGATCGTTTTTGTTGCGGTTTTCGCTTATCCTGCAAAATCGGTGTCATCCTTTTCTTCATTAAAAGTCAGTTTGAAAATGAGAATCATAATCAACAAAATTATAGCCGTCAGCCTCTAAAAAATCAATGTACACCCCTTTTTTTAATTAATGAAGGTATATGCGGAGCATCGGGGTGGGAGGTTCTTTTTGCCGCTCAGCACGGCCTATCATTTTTTCTCCTAGTTTAATAGGAAAATAGTTGACAGTTCACATGAATATCCCCTAAAATTACAAAAGTAAGACAAATGTTATAAAAATATTACAAACAGATGTCAAACTAATAAAGAATGACCCGTCATGAGAGGAGATTTGAAAGTTGTGTCAGTAAAGGGAAAATGGAGTATCGTCCTATTTGCGCTTGCAGTCGTCATTGGAGCAGTTGCTTTCTTTCAAAATCAACAAGCAAGCGGTACAGAGAAGAAAAATGTAAAGCAGGATACGAACTATAAAAACGTAGAAATTGTCACTCTCGTAAATGACGGGAAATTTATGAGATATGCAGTCAACTATCCTCTTTTTCATCAAAAAGAGCTAGATGACAAGATTCAAAGCTATGCCAATTCAGCATTAGAGCATTTCAAAAAAACATTCAGTGAAGCAAAGGATATTGATGAAAATAAACGCTATGAACTGAATATTGATTATGAAATGGTGCATTATGCGAAGCAGTCTGCTGCCATCCGCTTTACGACCTATACGTATACTGGCCAGCAAAGTGGAACCACCAATCATCTCACGATTAACTTTGATTTTCAGAAAAAAACCTTTCTTGACACCAAAGATTTATTTCTGCCTAAAACCAATTATTTAAAGAAATTATCCTATATTACATATACAGAGCTTCGAAAGGATAAAACCTTATCTAAGGATCAGCCTCTCCTTCAGAAGGGAACAGCCCCTGATGCTCAAAACTTCAGTCAATTTGCCTTGAAAGACAAATATGTAGAATTTTATTTCCCTGCATCTCAAGTAGCAGCAGAGGATCTTGGGCCGCAAACACTCGCAATCAAAAAGACATTGCTGAAGGACATATTAAAGCCAGATTATATGGATAAACTCAAAAATAAAAATGAAATGAAAGAACCGAATCCAAAAAGAAAAGCCGTCAAGCTGCCGCAAAAATCAAAGCTTGACCCGAATAAAAAAGCCATCGCACTCACATTTGACGATGGTCCGAATCCAGCGACAACCTCAAAAATTTTAGATGCGCTGAAGGCAAATAAAGGACATGCCACCTTTTTCGTATTAGGCAGCAGGGTGCAATATTACCCTGGAATGCTTGCCGATATTTTAAAAGGCGGGAATGAGATCGGAAACCATTCCTACAATCACCCTTTATTAACAAGACTGCCTTTAGAAGAAGCGGTGAAACAAGTGAAGGACACCCAGCAGCTGATTGAGAAAGCAAGCGGATATACACCTACGCACTTTAGACCACCATATGGCGGTACAAATCAAGATATCAATCATGCAATTGGGATGAAGGTCACTTTGTGGGATGTTGATCCTGAAGATTGGAAAATCCGCAACAGCCAGCAGATCACAAACCGCGTTCTCTCACATGCAGCAGATGGCAGAACAGTGTTAATGCACGATATTTATGAAAGCTCAGCCCAAGCAGCAGTAAAGATCATCCATGAACTCACCAAACAAGGCTACCAGCTCGTCACAGTGAGTGAACTTGAACAATTAAAAAAAGAACGACATGAACAAACCCCTGTAGAGTAAACAGGGGTCTCAGATTGTTGACAAAGGGCTAAAATGATCTTTATTTTAGCCCTTTGTCTTCTTTTCAGCGTGATGGAAAACCTTTGAAGTCTAGGAAGGACGAGTACTGGAGCGGAGCGAATTGTACATTCGTGAGCACCGGCACGCAGGACTGACAAAGAATGCGAGGGTTTGTCCGCGCGCTGAAACCCCTGTAGAGTAAACAGGGGTTTTCTTTTATGCCTCCAAAGACTTTTTTTGTTTCAATAATGCTTGAAATGTCTCTTCAAGCTCTTGCGACGGCTCAATACTTAAACGGCTGAGCACTTCAGACAGCTGCATATCAATTAACAGAAGCTCCTCTTCTCTATTTGTCACAGCTGGTTTTTCTTCCTTTTGTTTATAGGCTTCATATGTGCCGTCAAATGCTTCAATACGTTCCTCATGAATATGGAAAATATGAGTGGCAACCTCCTCAATCAGCCTGCGATCGTGGGAAACAAACACAACGGTACCTGGGTAATCTTTCAATAGACCTTCAAGTGCTTCAACTGCCGCCAGATCTAAAAAGTTCGTCGGTTCATCCAGCATGAGAACATTGGCATCACTGACGAGTAAGGAAGCAAGCATCGTCTTCACCCGTTCTCCCCCGCTTAATACATCAACAGGCTTGTGCACATCATCCCCTCTAAATCCTAGTCTCGCCAAAACCGTTCGAACCACTGTTTCATCTTGAACCGCCTCTTTCAGCGCATTTTGTAAAATCGATTCATCTACCTTCAATCCTGACAGATCCTGACGAAAATAGGCTAGCTTGACAGCCTCTGAACGAGTAACTCCGGGATGTCCATTCACTAACATACGGAGAAATGTCGTTTTTCCGCTCCCGTTCTTTCCGATAATGGCAACTTTGTCTCCGCCCCTCACTTCCACATTCGCCTGCCTCCAAAGCACTTTATCTCCCGCCTTGCCATCTACATTTTCCACTCTCAAAATGGTACGGCTTGCTGTTTCCTTCATCGTATGCTGAGTCATTTGAATGGGCTGAATGTCCTTTACCTTCTCCACCTTTTCTAATTTCTCCATCCTTGTTTCAATGGATTTGGCTGTTTTTTGCAGTTTTTTTTGCTTATTTGCATAGTAGGGCTTTGCAATTTTAGGTCCTGAGGATTTCACCTTTTGGGAGGGCTTTGTCGCTTTGTCCGCCTTTTTCTTTTTCTTTTCCAGTGCATGCTCTAACTGTTTTTTCTTTTGTGTATAAGCTTCATACGCTTCCACCTGCTGACGATGTGCCAGCTCTTTTTGCTGTGCAAAATGCGTGTAGTTGCCTTTGTAATGATGAAGCTGCCCATGATCCAGCTCCCAAATCTCCGTACATATTGCATCTAAAAAAGCACGATCATGCGAAACAACAATGAGAGCTCCTTGATAATGACGCAGCTTTTCTTCCAGCCACTCAATGTGCTCCGTATCCAAATGAGTGGTCGGTTCATCTGCTAATAAAAGGGCAGACGGCCGGCTTAATGCTCTTTCAATATAAGTCTGGGTCATTTCACCGCCACTCTGTCTGCCGTCTCCTTGTTTCAATTGAGGAAGCAGCGTACAGACCGCTGTGGCGGCAACCGTGCCGCTGTCTGGTGTTTCCTGTCCTGCCAGCACATGCAATAAAGTCGTTTTTCCGCTGCCATTTATCCCTACAAGACCAATGCGGTCACCTTGATGGATGGCGAGCTCCTCAATATCAAATAACAAGCGATCTTTTCGAAATACCTTTAACTGATTGGCTTTTAATAACATCCAATCCTCTCCTTTCGTATCAGGAGACATGAAAAAGCCTCCCATTCTCAGAATAGGAGGCAAAATGGTGTACAAAAATAAGCGGATTGATCCAGTATGGTGTGCCGTTCCTATTTGAACACACACATCCCACGTATCAATCACTTCATTTTTTGATTCCCAAGCTGTACCATCCTATTCCGAAGCTAAAAAATGAAAACGCAGCAAACATGGCAAACGGATCGTTTGCTCACTGCCTTCGTTCGTTCATTTTGCTTACAGGTCATAGGATTAGTACTTCATTGCATTGGGTCACCCTTCCGTCGTTTGTTACGTATACGATAAAAGATTGGTTATTTTTTGTCAAGCTGAAATGGCATAAGTGAGTCGATTAACTGGAGTGTAAATGGATGGGACACTTCAAACAGTTCGTCCTTTTTGCATTCTTCCACTAGGCTTCCTTCATGTAAAAATAGAAGGCGGTCACATAGATACACCGCTGCTTCTACATCATGAGTAATGAGAAGCATGGTCATGTCTAGCTCTTGTTTTAATGTCTCAAGCAGCTCCAATATTTGTACTTGAACAGAGACATCCAGTGAGCTCAAGACTTCATCTAGTATGAGAATGGCTGGATGCGTCGATATGGCTCGTGCGATGCACACTCGCTGGAGCTGACCACCGCTTAGCTGGTGAGCATATTGATTCAGTACAGACGAGGGCAGTCTGACTTGCTCAAGTAATGACAAAACCTTCTGATCCAGATTCTGACTCTGCTTTAACAAACGCATCGGTTCTGCTATGATCTCTTTCACCGTAAAGGAGGGATGAACAGAAGATAGATAATCCTGAAAGACAACACTCATTTTCCCCCGGTTCATCCTTCGCCATTTGTCAGCTGTCATACCATCAATCTGTACCTCGCCTCCATCTATTTTTTCTAAACCGAGCAGGATACGTGCCAATGTACTTTTGCCACTTCCGCTCTCACCGACTAATCCGGCACATTGTCCTTTTTCGATTTGAAACGAAACATTTGATATGCGGTCTTTTGGTTTCTTTTGATTTGAAAAAAGACCTTTCTTCTCACCGTGTTTGACTAGATCGAAAGCTGTGATCAACATGGAAACGCCTCCACTCTCTTCTGCTGCCGCAGTGCTTCAGTAGGGGCAGATAATCGAAGCCTCGTCTCAAGTAAATGCTTTGTTTGGGGATGCTCGGGTGATGTGAACACTTCCTTGGCTGACCCATGCTCAAGCATTACTCCTTGGTGCATGACCATCAACTCATCAGCGATTGCCTGAACGACGCCTAAATCATGCGTTATGACGATCAAGGTAACACCAGTTTCTTCCTTTAGACTGTGTAATTGTCTGATGACCTCACGCCCATTAAAGGCATCAAGTGATGCAGTTGGCTCGTCTGCAATGATCACGTCTGGAGAAAGCATCATCGTGATGCCAATCATCACACGCTGAAGCATTCCTCCAGACAGTTCATACGGATACTTTTTCATCAAATCATATGGATTTTTTAAATGGACACGTGTAAGCCCAGCCATAGCATGTGCTTTCCCTTCTTTCCCTCGTAAGCCCAAATGCTGCTGAAATGTTTCCACCATTTGATGACCTATCGTTTCGATAGGGTTGAATGCATTCATGACATCCTGTGAGATGAAACCTATTCGTTTACCCCGCCATTGATGCGCTTCTTGATTTGTTAATGTTTTGCCGTCAAAAATGATCGTTCCTTCCACTTCTAGCGAAGGGGCGACAAGATCAATTAACGCTTTGGCGACAGTTGATTTTCCACTGCCACTTTCTCCAATGACGGCTAAACAGCGTTGTTGATGTAAAGAAAATGTGATATTCGTCACTATATTCTTTTGCTGCTGTGGATCATGTACGGACAGATTTTTTACGTCGATTAAAGGCAAATGGCCTCACCCCTTTCTTTCTGGTATGATGCATGGCAGGATTCGCGGCATGCTGAAGGCTGTCTCCTAAAAAGCTCAACGCCATGACCACAAACAAGATGGCAAGTCCAGGCGCAAGCATATGGGCTGGATGTGTCACCATGACATTCTTCGCCTCGTTGAGCATCATGCCCCATTCTGGTGTAGGCGGACTCACACCTAATCCAAGAAAAGACAGTGCTGATATATTTAAGATCACCCAGCCCGCATCAAGTGTCGCAAAAACAGCAATTTCTCCTGAGATGCGAGGAAATAGATGTCTCCTCAATATGTAAAAGGGTTTGCCGCCAGTCACCTTTGCAAATTGAACAGAAGGTTCATTCGCATATTGAAGGACAGACGACCGAATCATTCTTGTATACCAGGCCCATTTCGCTAGGACATTCGCCAAAATAATATTGAATAGTCCAGGTCCGAGTATTCCCACAACCGCAAGAATCATCACCTCTGCTGGAAAGGACAGCATGACATCACACAGCCTCATCAAAACCCCATCCACCTTTCCTCGAAAGAAACCTGCCATGAGTCCAAGTGCGCTGCCAATGAGCATCGTGATACACATGGTCAGCATAGCTGCAAGCATTGTTGTCCGAATGCCATATAAAAGCCGCGATAATACACATCTCCCTAGATGATCCGTTCCGAGTGGGTAAGTAAGACTGATACCGGCATATTTTTGGAGAATGTTCGTATTTGTTGGATCATGTGGTGCTAACATTGGAGCAAACAGTCCAGCTAATGCGACAAGCGCTAACAGCCAGATTGAAAGAATCGCCATACGGTCTTTTCTTAATTGATGCCACCCTATCATTGTTGTCATACCTCCTTTCTCAATTGCGGATTCATGGTCATTTGCATCATATCAGCGATGAGATTACACATAACAAACAGGAACCCCATCACAAACAAATAGGCTTGAATAATGGGGAAGTCCGCATGGAAAATAGCCGTTACACACAACCGGCCAACCCCAGGCCAAGCAAAAAGGTTCTCAATAATAACAGTTCCCGCAATGAGCTTTGGAATAGACATGCCAAGTGCTGTTACCGCTAATTGCAGGGCATGCCTCAAGATTTTCAGTTGAACGGTTCGTTCCTTTAAACCACGTGCTCTTGCATAAAAAACAAAGGGCTCGTGCTGAAATTTTAGAATTTGATTACGTATTAGTCTCACATAGGTCGATAAGTAGCCAAATGATAATGTGACAGCTGGAAGAAGAATCGATTTGAATCCTTCCATTCCACTCGTATTGACCCAATTGAATTTGACAGAAAAAAGCCAAATCAACAAAATCCCCAGCCAAAAACTAGGCATTGAAGCGGCGATAAACACAAAGGCTCTCAATAAACGGTCCACCCAAGTGTGAGCAGCATATGCACAAATCACTCCAAATAATAAACTCAACACAATGATGAAAAAAAGCGCTGCTCCTGCAAGCTGCAATGTCGCAGGCAGCGCCTCCATGATAAGATCAAAAACGGGCTCCTGATTGACATAGCTTCTGCCAAAATCACCTGTTAATCCATTTTTTAGCCATGTAGCATAGCGGATGAAAAACGGCTGGTCTAAGCCTAACTCCTGCCGCATCGATTCAATCATTTCTTCTGTTGGAGTGACTTGATTCACCCGCAAAGCGACCTCTGCTGGATCACTTGCCCGCATCGTCAGCAGTACAAAAGCAAAGAAGGTGATGAAGATCATAAGCGGAAAAAGCATCAATATTCGTTTTAAGAGATAGCGAGTCATGTCTCTACCTCCGTTTTATGACGCAAAATACATACGGTCAAATGGGATTTCATACTGAGATACATGAAAACCTACGCCTTTCAGGCGCTTATTATAAACAGCCTTTGTCACAGAATATGAGATTGGGAGGTAGACATTTTCATCATGGATATACGTCAATATTTCTTGATACATTTGTTTCCGCTTTTGCTCATCTGGTTCTACTAATACTTCTGTAATCGTCTCGTCCAGCCACTTTTTCTTTTTCAGTCCTAATTGAGCTTGATAATCAGCATGGGATGCTACACGGAATGAAGAGACATAAGTTTGTGGATCATAAGGAAGCCCCCAAGACAGCGAGTACATCAGATCGAACTTTCCTGTTTTTTGGCGATCTAAGAATGCCTGTTTTTCTTCTCCTCTAATATCCAGCTTGATCCCCACCTGCTTGAAATCTTGTTGAATCGATTCACTGATCGTTCTTTCGCCTGCATTATCGGAATTATAGTAAATAGCCACACTCAGCAGTTTGCCATTTTGATAGCGATACCCGTCTTCTTTCATCTTCCAGCCTGCATCATCCAATAATGCCTCTGCTTTCTTCTTTTGATAAGTTTTCTTTTTCAATGGAATATCTGCGTAAGGGACTGAAGGGGCAAGCAATGTGTGTGCCACCTTTTCCGTTCCATTTAAAATGCCTTCTGTGATCATGTCCTTTTGAATGGCGTATTGAAACGCTTCTCTTACTTTCGGATCTTTTGTGATTGGCTGGTTTGAATTAATAACAATCGATCTTGAACCAACAGGAGGGCTCACGGTTACACCATATTGACCTGCTTCTTTTAAAGCCTGGAATGAGTCTCCATCGATCATGTCACCATCTGCTCCAAATAAAAGATCAATCTCTCCTTTTTGAAGCGCAAGTAAGATGGTTTGGTGATCCGGCATGACTTTCCATTTCACAGTTGAAATTTTCGGCTTTTTCCCCCAATAGTGGTCATTCATTTCAAAAACAGCATATTGATTTTTCTTATGTTCCTTTAGCACATAAGGACCTGTACCTGCATAGCTTTTGACTCCTTTTGCAGTCGTTCCATCAATGAAGCTTTTTGGAGAAATAAAACGGAAGGGGCGTGTTAAGCCCAGCTCTTCTAACGTAGGATAATAAGGCTCTTTCAACGTGAGAACAAATGTATCGTCATCTACCGCCTTTGTGGATTTGATTTCGGATACAAGATTAAGCCAAGCGTTCTTTTCAATATTTTTGACGACAGCATCAATATTCAATTTCACTGCCTTTGCATTAAAAGGCTCACCATCTGAAAAAGTCACACCTTTTCGAAGATGAAAGGTGTAGGTCCTTCCATCCTTTGATATGTCCCAGCTTTTCGCTAAGGCAGGCTGAACACCCTTCTCTGTATTGACGACAAGCGATTCAAACACCATATTTTGAGCAGCCATCTCTCCACCGTATAGATGGGGATTGATGTCCCTGATATCTTTTGTACTTGCATACACGAGCTCATCTTCTTCTCTATCATTGCTGGAAGATGCTTTGTTTTCAGAGCATGAGGCCAATAAAAAACAAGCCATCACTGAAAACAGCATCAAGGTGTATGTCACATAGGGATGCCTTTTCTCATATTTCTTCTTTATGTAAACTGGTTGATCACTCATATGTACTTCCCCCAATTCAAAATTATCGTAATCATTACGATTATTAATCGAAATGTTTACGAATTGAATATTAGCATACAGAAATGGGAAATACAACGTCTTTTCATAAAAAAACAGACCCATGATTGAGTCTGTTTCAGATTGTTAACAAAGGGCTAAAATGATGTTGATTTTAGCCCTTTGTCTTCTTTTCAGCGTGATAGAAAACCTTTGCAGTCTAGGAAGGACGAGCACCGGAGCGGAGCGAATTGAAACATTCGTGAGCACTGGAGTGCAGGACTGACACCGAATGCGAGGGTTTGTCTACACGCTGAAACAGACTCATGATTGAGTCTGTTTCGCTTGCATGAATTGGTCGATCACCCTTAATGCTTTTTCTGTTCCACCTGCTGCTTGGAAGCTTTCTTCAATTTTCTCAATACCGGCACGGTACGTGTCACTGCCTAAAACCGTCTCAACAGTTTCTCTTAGCTGCTTTGCTGTCAGCTGATCTTTATCAAGTGCACAGGCAGCAGATAATTCGGTCAGTCTTTGTGCCACCATCGGCTGATCTTTGTCGACTGGAATGACGACCATCGGAACGTGGTAATGAATACCTTCATTGACACTATTCATCCCGCCGTGCGTTATAAACACATCTGTCAGTTCGAGCACTTCAAGCTGCGGTACATAAGGCTCGATTAGAAAATGAGCAGGCGCCTCTTTTAAGAGAGAACGATCCACTTTTTCACCTGTTGCGATAATCACTTTTCCGTCAAAGTCTGCGAAAGCATCTATACACATATTAAAAAATGATTCTGTATCACCAAGAACGGTGCCCATGGAAATAAAAACGACTTTTTCTTGCTCAAGTGCTTCCAGCGGGAAATCATGCTGATCGGCTCTTTTTAAAAAGCTCGGTCCAATGAAAACAAACGAATCGTTTAATGAATCAACAGACGGCTGGAAATATTCACTTGTATAGACGATATTCAGTTCTCCACGGTTTTTCATAAATTGCATCAAACGCGTTGGCTGAACGCCAAAACGCTCTTGTATTTTTTCTAACAGATGATCGGCTTTCTCATCCTTTCTGTATAGCGGTGTATCAAAATGCGTCTCTTGCAGCACAAAAGATGGGTTGGAACCAATGCTCGGAATGTGCAAATAATCTCGAACAAGCTCCCCTGCCCCAAACATATCAAAGTAGACCAAATCAAATGAATGCTTCTCGGAAAGTGTTTCCACCACCTCTAAAATATCATATGACGTTTGCAGCATGGCATGAAAGAACGGCTGCATAGAATCTAAATCTCCTTCTTCCACATGTAATGTCCGAATATAGTCTGGATGTATATGTACGTGAGCGCCTAAGCGTTTGATTCGTTCCTCATAATGTACAGTTGTGACCGCATGCACTTCATCGCCTCGATCCGCCCATGATTTAATCATTCCTAACATAGGGTTCACATGTCCTTCAGCTGGAAACGTAATCAATAAAATCTTCGCCACAAGAAATTCCTCCTCATTGTAAATTCTCTTCCATGTTAATCATATACAGTGAACTGGCTCAACAAATACGCCTGAAAAGGGAAGAAATGAGTCTTACGTCCAGTATTTCATGATAAAGTGGCAGGAAAAAAGACAAAGTCTCCTAATAAGCACTTTGTCTTTTTCACATTATGATTTGAGCAGCATTTTTTTTAAATGCAGCAGATTGTTTTTCAATGGAGATCGGATCTGCATAGATAAATTCCTTGATTGAGTAGTACAGGACATGTCCTTGCTTCACCGCTTGATTTTTCTTCCATACACCGCTATTCGTAATATCAAGATTTGGCTCTTTTCCATCCTTTGTTGGTACAAGTAAATAGTCCCCTGTATACTCATTCATCTCTTCTAGTGAAATCCCGAGATAACCTTCCTTTGGAAGTGCCTTTTCAGGCAAGCTGAATCCATAGCCTTGATAGATGACTTCCCCGCCGCGGCCAAAGTCTGTACCAAGTAAGTACACTTGCTTTGGCTGGACATCCATAATGGAGAATGTCTTGTCATCACCAATTTTCGCTTTCACTTCTTCCCCGTCTTTCTTCAGCTTCTCATCCATTTCTCGTATTTGTTTTTTCGCTAACGCTTCTTTTCCAAGAATCTTTCCAATTTCAATATGCATTTCTTTGAAGCTGTGTTTACTTGTCGTAAACGTGATCGTTTTGGCAATCTTTTTATATTTTTCAATCTGTTCGTTTTGTGAATAAGCAATGATCAAATCAGGCTTCAGCTTTGCAATCGCCTCCACATTTTCGATCGGTACCCGCTTCACACCTGTTTCATCTAAAAAGGATGATTTAGGATAAACATCCGTCATGCCAACAGGTGTCACACCTAACTTTTTAAAGTTCCCAAGCTGCGCTGTTAACACAACAATCCGCTTCGGTTTGGCAGGAATGGTGATCTTTTCACCCGTTTCCGTTGTATATGTACGCGTACTTGCTGCTTGCTGCTTGCTCTTTATTCTCTTTCTGCCCGCATGCCACTAACAGCAGTGCCAGCAGACTGGCCAGCCAGATCATTTTTTCACTTACGAAACCACCTTTAATTGAGAATGATTATTCAATCATAGCAATTAAATAAAATATTTTCAAAATTACCTTTCATTAAATTGTAAATAATTACATATAGGTGTAAGATTATGTATATAGCTAGACCTATAAGACTAGCTAAATAATTATTGAGGTGATATTAATGTATTTTGCTACGCTTCGACAAAAACAAGGAGAAAGGAGGGCTTTAAAACAACTTATGGAATTCGGTAATGATGTAACAAAATTTGTACCCAATATTATAGTTAAAGATGCAGATCAAGATAGTCTAAACGAAATAAGAAATAGCTATAATAGCTTTGTTTTATTAGATGTAAGAGAACTTGACTCCGATGACATTGACTCATTGGAGGAACTCTTAGAACTTGATCAAAATGATAATTTTGACATTATGTATCCCGTTGAATATATTTTGAATAACAGTAGTAAGAGAGAAAAAAATTATGTAAGGATTGATAAAAAAGTAGTTAATTCTTTCTTCATTCAATGGTTAAAAGAACGCCATAATAGTTTACCTCTTAGAATTATGTTAGATTTTGAATATATAGATAGTGTGAATACAGAAATAGTCTCAAAGTTTAAACCGGTACTAGAAATCTTAGATAATCATAAAATTATTATTATGAGTGGTGCCGTTCCACAAGTACTACCTGTTTCCTCTGAAGAAAACTATAGATTAAGTCGAATTGAAAAAGAATTATTTTCTAAAATTAAAGATCATGCTAGTAAAACATCTGAGCTGTTTTTCGGTGACTATGCTTCGGTTAGCCCAAAATTAACAACTGGAGGAAGAGCTATAGTTCAATTAAAATATACTTTGGAAACAGAGTATTGGTTCGTAAGAAATGGACTGCGCCGAGGGAATTATGATTTTGTTAAGGTTTGTAGAGAAGTATCTAGTGCAACAAATTTTGACCAACATAGTTGTTGGGCGGATTCATTCATACAATCAGTAATTAATAATAACGAAAACAAAGGAAATCCTTCTGTATGGAGCTCTATTGGAATCAATAAACATATCGTAGTTTGCTTAAATGAATTATAAAATAAAAGAGACTAATAAAACCCACACTTTAACGAGTGCGGGTTTTATTAGTCTTATATTTCAAAAAAACACCTAAAATTCACAAATTCTTAAGTGAGTATCTCACCTGATTTTTAAGCTTTTTTCTGCGAGATGTAGGCACAGTCTCATCTAACTTTTTTATAACCTCTTGTTTAAAAAGTAACCTTATTGTACTCTTTGGCAATCGGCTTCCTAAATATTCGTCAGATTGTGCAATTCTTTTTATATCTTTTGAAGTGAGAAGAGATAGGAAATATTGCATTGAAAGGTTTGGATTCAATTTTGCCTTTCTTAAAAAAGATAAACGCACAGTATTGATTCTTGTTTTCTCAGCAACTATAATTCCCCAGTGTTCTGGAAGTATTTCATGAATACTTCGTGAAAACTTCAGACCCACTACGATATAAATCATTTCAAAATTTTTGTCGTATTCGGGAATTTGATTTGAAAGACGCTTAATTGAATCAAAATCACTTTTTATTTCATAAGCAACCACATGTCCATTTATAGCCACTATATCTGCTCGAGCTTTTCCTGATGGCAATGTCATTTCCTCAAAAACCCTACAGTTTTTATATTTAGATAGCCTAGAAATAAGAGATGAACGAATCTCTTTATCATCAAGTTTCTTCATAATATAATCACCTACTAAATATTCTATTTTATTGGCTGAAGTTTTTCAATTCATGAATCAAAAGTACACAGAAAAATAGTATGGTTAAAGTTTCACTAGAATGTACAAAAAACATCAAGGCTACTGTATGTATCCTTGATGTTTTTTGTACGCGCTCGGAGGGATTCGAACCCCCGGCAGACGTGGTACCGGAAACCACCGCTCTATCCAACTGAGCTACGAGCGCACGATATGTTTTTTGAACGTCAGCATATCAAATTATAAGGGAAATGCTGCAAGAAAGCAATGATTAATCATTCGTCATGATGATGTATTTTCTTACTTAGTATTCATACACTAATATGATGGTTTGAAGTGGAATGATTTTGGGGAAAATGGATAGGGGTATTTGAATTTAGGTCAGCGTTTTGTTTGACCTTTATTGACCAAAAATGTATCATTGAATTACATACTTACCTAAAAGGTGAAGGAGGAACATTATGAATTTAATACCTACAGTCATTGAACAAACAAATCGTGGGGAAAGAGCTTACGACATTTATTCTCGTCTTTTAAAAGACCGTATTATCATGCTTGGTTCTGCGATCGATGACAATGTTGCCAACTCCATCGTGTCACAGCTGCTTTTCTTAGAAGCTGAAGATCCAGAAAAAGATATTTCTATCTACATTAACAGCCCTGGCGGTTCAATCACAGCTGGTATGGCCATTTACGATACGATGCAATTTATTAAACCAAAGGTATCAACTATTTGTATTGGTATGGCTGCATCTATGGGTGCGTTCCTGCTTGCTGCTGGTGAAAAAGGTAAGCGTTATGCTCTTCCAAACAGTGAAGTCATGATTCACCAACCACTAGGCGGTGCCCAAGGTCAAGCAACTGAAATTGAAATTGCGGCAAAAAGAATCCTTTCTTTACGCGATAAACTGAACCAAGTACTTGCTGAACGTACTGGTCAGCCTATTGAAGTCATTGAGCGCGATACAGATCGTGACAACTTCAAAACAGCGGAAGAAGCACTTCAATACGGACTCATTGACAAAGTCTTGACCCGTAATACAGAAGACCAAAAATAATGATCACAACACAAACCGTCTGTTCTTGAACAGACGGTTTTTTGTTTTCATCATACTTTAAGACAGCTCCGTCCATTTCTGCTGAAGAGACGGTGTTTGATAAGAAGCCATCTGCGTGATTAATTCCTCCGGTTCACTCGAAGCATGTAACAATTGAAGATGTGATTCATTCGAAAAACCTTCCTGTACACTGAATTTCACCATGTCTATGAGCGGATTGAAGTAGTCATTTACTTGATACAATCCAATCGGCTTTTGATGGATGCCGATTTGTGCCCAGCACAGCACCTCAAATAATTCTTCATATGTACCAAAGCCACCTGGCATCGCAATAAATCCATCGGCCAGCTCGCTCATTTTCGCTTTTCGTTCATGCATGCCTGTTACCTCAATTAGCTCTGTCAGCTCTTGATGCACGACTTCTCCTCTAAAAAGCCCCTTAGGCATGACTCCGATCACTTGCCCGCCATGTCTCATGACCTCATCGGCAATCGCGCCCATTAAACCAATACGCGATCCACCGTAAACAAGACGAATGCCCTGCTTCGCCATATAAGCACCCAGCTCTACAGCCTTTTGTTTGTAGACATCATTTACACCTGGATTCGAACCAGCAAACACACAAATCGTTTTCATCAAAACAGCCCCATCTCTCTCTATGATTTCTTCACCCACTCATTCTACTATAATGATTTGTAAAGAAACAGCCGTTTCTTCTATATATAGTGTAAAATCAAAAGAGTGAACACCATATAAGGAGCTGTATAGAGAAAATGCAAACAACTGAGATGGAGAAGTGGATCAAGGATTTTTATCAAACGAGAAATTGGACAGAATACGGACCGTTTATCCGGTTAGGCTTCTTAATGGAAGAAACGGGAGAACTCGCTCGCGCTGTTAGAGCAATAGAAATCGGACGAGACCGGCCTGATGAGCAGAGACAGGAATCATCTGAGCTGAAGAAAGAACTCATTGAAGAAATGGGAGATGTTTTAGCAAATCTCCTCATTTTAGCGGATCAATATGATGTCACAGTAGAAGAGATCTTCAGCGCTCATCAACAAAAACTCACAAAGCGTTTTTCTGGAGAAAAAGAGCCAGTAAAAAACACGTGACCAAGCTGTCACGTGTTTTTTACGCCTTAAAGATGCTGTGGTGAAATGTCATCCGTTCGTTCAAAGAAATGCTGTTTTCCGATATGATGGAATAGTCCCGTTCGATGCAAAAGCTCCTTAGGCTGTGATTGAAGTCCAACGATCATCAGCTTTCCATTATGATGCTTTAACCGATTGGAGATATTCATTAGAACCGCTTCTGCCGATGTGTCCATGTAATTGACTTTATTCATAAGCAGAATGAGCGTTTTCGGTTTTGTTTGAACATGATCCAATATCGAATTTTCTAATGAATCTGTTGTTCCGAAAAAGAGCGGCCCTTCAATGGAATACATACTGATCCCTTTCTCCTCTGTCTGTTTTTCTAAAGCAGCTGCTGTTTCCATTTGAGGAACGGCGACATTTGTATGGATATTGGTCGTCTGGCTCATTTTTTTGATAAAGGCGATAAATGCTAAAATGAGACCAGCAGTGACGCCAATAATCAGATCACCGATCACTGTGAGCAGGAAGGTCACGACCAGTACAAGCGAATCAGCATTTTTCACTTTCAAAATATTGATAAACTCTTTTCTCTCACTCATATTCCAAGCAACAAACATTAAAATCGGTGCCATTGCAGCAAGTGGAATCATCGACGCATACGGCGCAAATACCATTAAGATCAGCAAGACGACAACGCCATGCACCACACCAGAAATCGGACTTGCCCCGCCATTTTTTATGTTCGTGGCCGTTCGGGCAATAGCTCCCGTCGCTGGAATTCCTCCGAAAAGCGGTGCCGCCATATTGGCAATTCCTTGCCCCACAAGCTCTTTATTGCTGTCATGCTTAGAGCCTTTCATATTATCAGCGACCATTGCGGATAAAATCGATTCCACGCCGCCTAAAAGCGCAATGACAATTGCAGGAGGCAGGAGGTATATCATTTTTTCAATCGTTAATTCAGGAAAAGCGAAGGTTGGCAGCTGACGAGGGATTTCACCATATGCAGAGCCAATCGTTTCAACTTGTCCTTGAAAAAAGAGAACGGCTAGAAACGTAGAAGCCAATAAACCTAATAGAGCACCAGGTATTTTGGGAATGTATTTTTGTGCCGCCAAAATCACGATGAGCCCGATGACGGCTGTGATAATGGCGAGACTGTTTGTGGTACCAAGATGGACCACGATTTCTCTCATATTGAGGAAAAAGCTTTCATGTTTTTCAACACCCTTTAATCCGAGGAAGTTGGCAATCTGTCCTGAAAAAATAATGACAGCAATGCCAGCAGTAAAACCGATGATAACCGGACGAGGAATAAATTTCATGAGCTTTCCTAGTTTGAATATTCCGAATAATACAAGTATACAGCCTGCCATAAAACCGGCAATGAGCAAGTTTTCAATACCGTACTGGCTGACGATCCCGAATAAAATTGGAACAAACGCCCCGGTCGGCCCGCCGATCTGATACTTTGAACCACCAAACAATGAAATCAAAATGCCGGCAACGATGACTGTGTATAATCCATATTCTGGTCCGACACCAGATGCAATGGCAAATGCCATTCCTAAAGGAATTGCCACAACGCCCACGACAAGCCCAGCGATTAAATCGCGTCTAAACTTTGATGAATTGTACCCTTCAAATCTTCCATAAAAACGCATGGTATGTGTTAGCCTCCTTCAAGTATGTGTAGATGATTTAGGTATACTGTGGGTCAATTTGTTTGTCTTTCACTACGACATCCAGCTTTCCTGTCGCTGGGTGAATCACCAGTCCATGAACTGCCACATCACTTGGCATCAGTGGATGCTCTTTCACTAATTTCACACTTTGGGCCACGCTTTCTTCTACTGAATCAAAGCCTGTCAGCCAGCCCTTTAAATCAACTCCTGAGTTTTTCACAATGCTTAAGCATTTCTCTTCGATTCCGCGTGCTTTCGCCTTTTCAAGTAAAGGGTCCGCCGCAAGACCTGCCATTCCGCATTCATGATGCCCTACAATGCATACTTCCTCTGCCTTTAGCTCATAGATAGCTAGCAGGATACTCCGCATCACACTGCCGAACGGATGTGTCACGATGGCGCCTGCATTCTTAATGATTTTTGCATCCCCGTTGCGCAGACCCATAGATTGCGGCAATAATTCCAAAAGACGGGTATCCATGCACGTTAAAATAACCAGTTTTTTCTCAGGAAATTTCCCCGCTTTGTAAGGCTCATAATGTCTCTCATTCACAAACTCTGAATTGTGCTGAAGAATCTGTTCTAATTTTGACTCCATTTTGCCATCTCCCATCTTTTTTTAAGTAACGTAAACTCGTGCCTGTCCTCCTTTTCTTTCTTGTGTTCTCAAGAATAGAGAAGAAAAATGATAGAAAAAAAAGAAAAAAATGAGAAAACGATGAGAAGAAATATCATCATTTTCTCTATTTTACGCTTCATCCCAACGGCTTCGCGGGTTTGTTTTCAATCTATTGTTCTCATCACACCAAAAGACAATAAAATGGTTTAGTAGAAAATGACCATCCCGTTTAATACATTTCAAATATAATAAATTTTCTATCAAAAAGTCTCGATCTATTTTCCAGTTTGTCAGATAATCTCTCGTAAATTTTTGCATTTTCACATGTCTCATCTACTATCAGCTTATTTTTATATAGATAAAAAATGCATCAGATGGCATAAGAATCTACTTTTTCACTAAGAAAATGTCTTTCTTTACCGTTATTTCAGTATATTAAATATTGAGCTACTAACATTCAAACGTGTTCTGCCGAAATCGTTGCTTTATAATAAAAGGAGCAAGATGACCATGTGAAAGGAGCGAATTGACTGTGACACCACACATTTTTGTCGCAAAACCCTTACCTGCCTCTTTTGAGGAAATGCTAAAGAAACATTGTACATACGAGGTTTGGCAATCCAAAGACCCTATTCCAAGAGACATTTTGTTTGAGAAGCTGCAGCACGCTGATGGTCTTTTAACGTCTGGAACAAAAATCGATCAAGAGCTGTTAGATCACGCACCAAAACTCAAGGTGGTGAGCAATAACTCTGTCGGCTATGACAATTTTGATATAGAAGCGATGAGGCAAAGAGGCGTGATTGGTACGCATACTCCTTATACGCTCGATCATACCGTGGCTGACCTTGCCTTTTCGCTCATTCTCTCCTCTGCACGAAGAATCGCCGAGCTTGACCGTTTTATCCGTGAAGGAAAATGGACGAAATTCGTACAGGAAGAAGAGATCTTTGGCATCGACGTCCATCACCAAACGCTCGGTATTATTGGCATGGGACGTATCGGAGAACAAGTGGCCAAACGGGCAGCACATGGTTTTGATATGAACGTTCTTTATCATAACCGAAGCCGGAATGAAAAGGCTGAATCGGCGTATGGCGCTGTCTATTGTGCACTTGATGATCTTTTAAAACAAGCTGATATCATCGTGTTGATTACACCGCTGACCGAGGAAACATATCATATGATTGGGGAACGAGAATTGAAGTTAATGAAGCAAACGGCTTTATTTGTAAACATTTCCCGCGGGAAAACAGTGGATGAAAAAAGCCTCATTCAAGCACTTCAGGAAGGATGGATCAAAGGTGCTGGTCTTGATGTGTATGAGCAGGAACCGCTTCAAGAGGATCATCCTTTCAAAGAGATGAACAATGTCACCCTAGCTCCTCACATCGGTTCCGCTACTGAAACAACAAGGGATCTCATGCTGAAACGAGCCATTCATAATGTGATTCATGGAATAGATGGGAAGGCGCCTGTTGATGTTGTGAAGGAGCTTGCTTCATCTTGAACTGAAAAGACGCAGAGACTGCGTCTTTTTATTTATTTCTTTAGGAGACATCAGGAGAAAAGACTCATTTTAGCAAAGATCCTGATTCTTTACATTTCCTTCATGTTCGGGTGCTATAATATGAGCTAGACAAGCATCAAGAGGACGGCATCCGATTTCCTTAATAGGAGGATGAAGATGAAAAGATTGAGTTCGGTTTTTACTATATTCGCTCTGATCGCTGCTATTCTGTTTTCTGGATTTGTCCCGCAGCAAGCTCATGCAGAAACACCTCTTACACCAACAGCCACAACTGAAACTGCTTCTATTCAGCTCACGCCAGATGTGCGTACCCTTGCCGTCATTAATACGTTTGATGGTGTAGCAGATTATTTAATTCGCTACAAACGACTGCCTGATAACTACATTACGAAATCACAAGCAAGTGCTCTCGGATGGGTGGCATCTAAGGGAAATCTAGCCGAGGTGGCGCCAGGTAAAAGCATTGGTGGAGATATTTTCTCAAACCGGGAGGGACGTCTTCCTTCAGCAAGCGGCCGAACATGGCGTGAGGCAGACATCAACTACGTTTCAGGCTTCCGCAATGCAGACCGTCTTGTGTATTCAAGCGACTGGCTCATTTACAAAACAACAGACCATTATGCGACTTTCACACGTATTCGATAATCAATAAAAAAGACAGCCCTATTTGATCTGGGGCTGTCTTTTCATATGGTGGTTTACGGTATAAGCTTTTTTACGTAATCCTCAAAAGGAATCGGCAGCGGCTTTTTCGACACTTCTTCGTGTTCATGTGTGGTGACATGATCCTCAGTAACGATCACACGTCCTGTTGGCGTGAGCTTTGACGCAAGCGGTCTTTTGTTAAATGGAGAGGATTCATTTTCATAAATCTCGTGTCTCATTTGGGCTAATACAGACTCGTCCACCTCGTTCAATGTGAAAGCATAGCCTGTTTCAGCGCCATCTCCCTTATCTAATTGGAACAGATGTGTCCCTTTTTCGGTTTCCT
Source organism: Bacillus sp. FSL M7-0791 (assembly GCF_038627085.1). NCBI lineage: Bacteria > Bacillati > Bacillota > Bacilli > Caryophanales > Bacillaceae > Bacillus > Bacillus sp. FSL M7-0791. The sequence goes on from NZ_CP152022.1 coordinate 3,056,269, forward strand.
CAGCTTTGACGCGAAACCGCATTGACGCTCCTTTCACCCAATCTCCTGTAAAAGGCACAGGCTGAAGAGGTAAATTCACACCAAATCCCGCATCAATGAGGAAGCGTTCGTTGTGATGCTTCAGCATGATAGCTACGTGCGTGCCATCAATTGCCCACGTATCCGCTTCTTTGTTATACACTGTGCCTTGAAGAAGCTGTACAAAGAGCCCTGCCTCTTTTAACACATAGTATAAGAGAGGATTGAGATCGTAACAAAGACCTCCTCTGTTTTCTTCAAGTAGATGCTGCTTCAACCCTTCTTGATTCAAAGCGTAGGATTGTTTGTTCAAAACAGATCTATTTTCGAATGGAAAGGTATAGGCCATTTTTTTTAATAATACAGGCAAGTCTTTAAAGGTGATGGACTGGCCTTCATATCCGACCTTCTGTAAAAAAGCTGATTGAATCATGACATTCCCTCCTAAAAAAACTGAGCCTTTGAAGAGGCTCAGTTTTCTTGATTGATAAAATCTGTTAACGCCTCAATGGCTTCTTGTTCATCTGCACCATCTGCAATCAGTGTGACAGTAACCCCAGAGCTGATCGCAAGACTCATGAGACCCATAATGCTTTTCGCATTGACTTTTTTCCCATCTTTCTCTAGAAAAATATCAGCACCAAAGCGATTGGCTTCTTGTACGAACAAAGCAGCTGGACGTGCCTGCAAGCCTGTTTTCAGCTGGATGGTGACCGTTTTTTCCACCATATGATCTGCCTCCCTTTTTCATTCTCCTATTTGAGTGTAACAGCTTGTCCGTTTCGTAATTGTTCTGCGATTTGATCTAGCTTTCTTAAACGGTGGTTAATCCCTGACTTGCTGATCTTGCCGCTTTCCACCATTTCTCCAAGTTCCTTCAGCGTGACCTCTTGATAGTCGACTCGCAGTTTGGCAATTTCACGAAGCTTTTCCGGCAGGGCATCAAGCCCAATTTTTTCATCAATGAATTGAATGTTCTCGACCTGACGCAGTGATGCACCTATCGTTTTATTCAAGTTTGCTGTTTCACAATTGACGAGCCGGTTGACGGAGTTCCTCATATCTCGGACGATCCGCACATCTTCAAAGCGAAGCAGTGAGTTATGAGCACCCACAACGCTTAAGAATTCCGTGATTTTTTCTGCTTCCTTCATGTACGTAATGTACCCTTTTTTGCGCTCAAGTGTTTTACTATTGAGATGAAATTGATTCATCAGCTCACAAAGGGCATCATTATGTTCTTTATATAGTGAAAAAATTTCAAGGTGATAGGAGGACGTTTCTGGGTTATTCACAGAACCGCCTGCTAAAAAAGCACCTCTCATATAGGAGCGCTTGCAGCATCTTTTCTTCACAAGTTCTTCTGAAATATTGCGCTCAAATACAAATTGCTCACCTAATATTTTTAAATCCTCTAAAATGGTTTTCGCTCGTTCTACCAGTCTGACAATATACACGTTATTCTTTTTCAATCTCATTTTTTTACGGACGAGCAGTTCGACTGTCACATCATATTTCTTTTTGAGCAGCGTATAAATCCGTCTTGCAATGGCTGCGTTCTCTGTCTGTATATCTAAAATCAATTTTCGATTAGAGAAAGATAATGAACCGTTCATACGGATGAGGGCAGAAAGCTCTGCTTTTGTGCAGCAGTCCTTCACGTCCAGATTAGTCAGCTCTTTTTTTGTTTCGGATGCAAATGACATCCTTGCCACCCCCATTCCTATTTTTTCTGTTGCAGCAGATCGACAAGCAGCGAGGCTACTTTCAGCGTGTCATGACGAATGACATGCTGGTCATATGTAATGATTTCTCCAGGAATCACTTCTAGTCCCATTGCTTTCAGTGCATCTGTGTCGAATTGGACAGGCTGTGCCTGTTCTTCTGCATATTTTGCTTTAATTTCTTCTGGAATTTCTTTATTGTTCACAAAAATCGTATCGATAAATGGACGATCCATATGATCATTTAATGCCTGAACATGATCAGCTGCACTGTAGGAAAGCGTTTCCCCCGGCTGCGTCATGACATTGCATATATACACTTTTTTCGCCTTAGAGCGAATCACTTCTTCTCCAATATGCGGGACAAGCAAGTTTGGCAAAATACTCGTATACAGGCTGCCAGGCCCAATGACGATTAAATCCGCCTCACGAATGACTTGAATGGATTCTGGGAGCGGTTCAATCGTATCGGGTGTGAGGAACACTCGTTTAATTCGCTCACCATAGGTGGGAATTTTCGATTCTCCTGTCACCATTTGCCCATTTTCTAATTCCGCATGAAGAACAACACTTGAATTTGCTGCTGGTAATACTTTTCCTCTCACATTTAAAACCTTGCTCATTTCAGTGACGGCATGAAAAAAATCACCGGTTATATTTGTCATGGCCGCAAGAATGAGGTTGCCGAGTGAGTGGCCTGTTAAGTCATTCCCTTTGTTAAAACGGTGCTGAAATAAATCTTCTACAAGCGGTTCAACATCAGAGAGAGCCGCAAGGACATTTCGAATATCACCTGGAGGGGGAATATTCAAATCATGCCGCAGTCTGCCTGAGCTGCCTCCGTCATCAGCAACCGTTACTATAGCGGTAATGTCCACCGGCTTCGTTTTAAGCCCTCTGAGCAAAACAGATAAGCCAGTGCCGCCGCCAAGAATGACCACCTTTGGTAGTGTCGTCATCTATTTTCTGCTTCTCTTTTCAATGTCCCGGTGAGTGACATGTGTATAGTAATCGTTTTTAAAATACTCCGATAAATAGTTGGCTAGTGTCACAGATCGATGCTGTCCGCCTGTACAGCCGATGGCAATCACAAGCTGGCTTTTTCCTTCTCGTTTATAGGACGGAAGCATAAAGCTGAGGAGATCGATTAATTTCTCTGTGAATTTTTGTGTTTCAGTCCATTTCATCACATAGGAGCGCACTTCTTCATCGTTTCCAGTCTGTGGACGCATGCTCTCAATATAGTAAGGATTCGGCAGGAATCTCACGTCAAAGACAAGATCAGCATCAATCGGCAGACCGTATTTAAAGCCAAAGGACATCACGTTTACTGTAAACACCTGCCCTTGATTCGTGGCAAAGTGCGTGACAATTTTTTCTCGCAGCTGTTTTGGTTTTAAATCCGATGTATCAAAAATCATTTGAGACCGGCCTTTTAACTCCTCTAGCAGCTCGCGCTCCATTGCAATTCCTTCAAGCGGCAAACCTGTTGTCGCAAGGGGATGCGAACGTCTCGTTTCTTTGTATCTTGAGACAAGTACCTTATCATTTGCATCTAAAAACAGAATCCTTGGCGTGATCCAGTCAAGATCACTCATTTCATCTAACGCGGCAATTAAACTGTCAAAAAATTCGCGTCCACGCAAATCCATCACAAGAGCGACCTTGCTCATCTTGGAATTCGATTCCTTCATGAGCTCTAAGAACTTCGGTAAAAGTGATGGCGGCAGGTTATCAACACAAAAGTAGCCTAAATCTTCAAAGCTTTGAATGGCGACGGTTTTCCCCGCACCTGACATTCCTGTAATAATCACAAGCTGAATATCTTCTTGTTTGTGTGTATTCATGCCTGCTTCCTCTCCTTCTTTATGAAAACGGTTCATGTATTATTCTCCCTGAGGATCTAACCGATAAGCAATCAGCTCAAAATCGGGTGTATACGTAAAAGTGCCGTGCAGAAGTCCTTTTCCTTTAAGCATGAAATCAAGAATATGGGAATCTCCTGGGGCCATCGGCAAATCAGGCACATCCTTTACGTCATGCCACTTTAAAATACCTTCCTCTGACTCTGTTACGTTTTTTCCGGTAAATGAATCTGCCATAAAGGTGAACATCATCCACTCTTGAACGATTTGATCGCCTTCTTTTATGATAAAGGTAAAAACACCTTTCAGCTGCGGATTTAAAATATAAATACCTGTTTCTTCTCTATATTCTCGAACGACTGAATCCTTGACCGATTCTCCGCTTTCCATTTTGCCGCCCGGTGCTACCCACCAGCCCCGTCTTGGCTTTTGCAGCAAGAGAACTTGATCTTCGTGATGCAGCACACAATTCGTTACTCGTTGCATCAGCTGTCACCTACTCTTTTATGTCTTTAACTTATTATACAGGTTCAACCTGACTCCCACAATGAACATGCCCGTTCTTCCCCGAAAACAGACCGGTTTTCGTTTGAATCGTGTAACGGGCAATTTCTCTACTCTTTATTTTACAGCATCTAACGGTTCTCCATGCGTCATTTGTGAACATCTCGTGAATTTCTGATTTTAGGCAAAAAAAAGGACACGGATTCACATCCGTGCCAAACATGTATTCCTTATAAAAGGGGGTCAATTACTAGTTTCATCATAACGGAAAATTATTTCACCCGTGTTACATTCCAGTTAAAAGCCCATGACGCTATATTAAGGATTTACGACAGCCTTTTATTTCGTTGCTTTGAGTTTTTCAGCAAGCTCTTCTACATAATGCTGTGCGCTTTGTGCTGCAATACTTCCGTCACCTGTTGCTGTCACAATTTGACGAAGTGTTTTTTCTCGAATGTCACCAGCGGCGAAAATACCTTCCACTCTCGTTTCCATTCTTTCGTTTGTCTCGATGTAGCCTTCTTTATTTGTAATGCCGAGATTTTCAAATGGTTTAGACAGTGGCAGCATGCCGATATAGATAAAGGCGCCGTCTGTTTTAAAGTCTTCTTCTTCACCAGTCACCGTATCAACCAATGTCACACTGCCGACTTTCCCGTTTTCTTCATTGATCTGTTTGACGGTTTTGTTCCACTTGAAGTCAATTTTTTCATTATCAAAGGCGCGTGCTTGTAAAATGCTTTGTGCACGAAGTTTATCGCGTCTATGGATAATCGTTACTTTAGAAGCGAAGCGTGTGAGATACACACCCTCTTCTACCGCAGAATCACCGCCGCCGATGACGACAAGCTCTTTGTTTTTAAAGAAAGCCCCGTCACATACTGCACAATATGATACGCCACGGCCGCCAAGTTCTTTTTCACCTGGTGCACCGATTTTTTTGTATTCAGCCCCTGCCGCGATAATGACAGAGCGTCCTTTGTATTCTTTTGAGCCGGCTTTGACGATTTTATATTCTTCACCGTTCACGATTTCTTTAATATCGCCATATGCATACTCTGCACCGAATTTCTTCGCATGCTCAAACATTTTATTTGAAAGTTCCGGCCCTAAAATACTTTCAAAGCCAGGATAGTTCTCGACATCTTCCGTATTCGCCATTTGTCCGCCTGGAATTCCTCTTTCAATCATTAATGTTGAAAGATTTCCCCGTGATGTATAAACAGCGGCTGTCATTCCGGCAGGACCCGCTCCAATGATGATCGTATCGTAGATTTTTTCTTCTGACACAACTGTCACTCCCTCTTCAATTGCTGCTCGCATTTCTTATTAGAATGCCCTTGGGTGATGCTTCCATTCATGACAGAGAGCATCATTTCCACTCTTAGCTTTTATTCCTTACCCATATCCTATTAAATCTGCGGGGAATAAGCGAATCATTTGCTCATATCTTCAAAAAAAGAAAAAGCTTCCTTAAACTGCTGTTTAAGGAAGCCTGTTTACGGTTATATAAAAAGTAATGATTTATTCAACGACTCTTCTTACAACGCCATTGAAAGCTTTTTTCCAGTATACGTTGTTCATTGAGTCAACTGAAACACCGCGAGAGCTGTTATCGTTCAAGAATGAACCGTTTCCTAAGTAAATACCAACGTGTCCATTTACTTTATACGTATCAAAGAACACAAGGTCTCCGCGTTTCATGTCAGATGCACTTACAGCTCTTCCTTTACCTACAAGCGTATCTGTTGTTGTACCGCCAACTGGTCCAAGGTTGATGCCTGCTGATGCAAATGCCCAGCGAACGAATGAAGAACAGTCAAAACGACGTGCGTCAATATCGGCTTGTGATCTGCCGCCGCCCCATTTATATGGAGATTGTCCAACAATCGTAGAACCTGTGCTGATCGCACCTTCAATTCCGCCTACGTTACTGCTGACAGGTGATCCACCGCCAGAAGATGGCTTCTTGCTTGGTGCACTGCTGTTGCTGTTATTGTTGTCATTAGATGATCCACTGTTACTTGAAGACGGGCTGCTATCGTTACTTGAGCTGTTGTCTTCCGCTTGAACACTAGCTTGACGCTGTTGCTGTTGTCTTTGCGCTTGTTCTTCTTTTGCTTTTTGAGCTGCTTCTCTTGCTTCTTTTTCAGCTTGTTTTTGTGCAGCGATTGTTGCGTCTTTTTCAGATGCAATGCTGTTAGCCTCACTGTTTAACTCGCTGATTTCAGAAAAAGCACTTCCTTTTTGCTTTTTCACTTGCTTGAATAGCTTGTCTTTTTCATCAAGCTGTTTATTCAAGTCTGATTGAAGCGTTTCAAGCTTTGCAAGTGTGTTTTGCACATTTTCAAGCTTTGTGTTTAATTCGTTTTCAGACTTTTGAAGTTCTGCTTTGTCTTTTTCCTGCTCTTTAATGATTTCACTGTCTGCGTTGATCAGTGTAGATACTGCACCTGCACGGCTGATGAAATCGCTAAAGCTTTTTGCTCCTAGTAATACATCTATGTATTTCGTAGAACCGCCGCTCTCTTGAAGGGCACGTACACGCTTTTTCAAGAACTCGTTTCTTTCTTCAATACGTTTTTCCGTATCAGCAATTTCTTTTTTCAGTGCTTTGATTTCTTTTTTTGTTTTTTCATTTTCTTTTTGTTTTTCTTCGATTTGATCACTTGTTTTTAAAGCTTTCTCATCAATATCTTTAAGCTTTTGTGCAAGTGCCTCTTGTTTTGCTTCAAGCTTTGAAAGCTCTTCTTTTTTCTTTTGAAGATTCTTGTTTACCTCAGATTGCTTGCTGTCTAGTTCTTGTTTCTTTTGTTCAAAGTTCTGTGCGTTTGCTTCATGCGTAAATGGAATAAATAAACCGCTCGCTCCGATCACCGAAGCTAAACCGAAAGTAATAAACTTTTTCACGAATAGTTCCTCCTTTGAAAATTTCCCAAGCGACATTAGAAAGCAGCAAATTCTCTGCGACCAATCTGTGCTCTCTATGTCTTTCTTCCTGATTGTTCAGTCAGATGTTGACCAGATTGTTTCTATCACTAGGTGTTTCATTATGTATAGTAAAATATTTAAATATCTATCTTTGTTTTATCCACGAGTTTCATTATACATGAGACATCGACAAAATGAGCTAATATTTTTATTACATTTATGTTTCAAAAACATGTCGTGATTGTCATACTTCGCCAATTCCTTGCAAATCCCACCTTTTTATCCAAGAAAAAAGCATGACCTTTTCGGCCATGCTGGGATGTTCTGAATCTATTTGCCTAATTTAATCGATTAACGTACAGATCTCTCGTTCGTATTTAGACAGTGTTTGAACACTGATCTGAAAAGCCGACGCAACATCTTTTTTGCTGAGAGCTGCTTCTTGTTCATTCATCCATAGATAATAAGATGCTGCTGCCCAGGCAGGTGCATTTTTCTTATCAATACCAGAAGCACGTGCCTGCTGAATAATATGGAATAACCAAAAATAAGGCATATGGCTGTCAGGCTGAACCGCTTCCTCCAGACTGGATGCCGCTTGTTTTGCAAAAACTGCATCTTCTGAAAAAGACTTTTCTTTCATTTCATCTTCATATAAAAGCAGTTCTATGAATTGCTGTTCAAAGGCCGTTTTCGCTGCGCGTGCATCAAGGACAGACTGCAGAACGTCACGTTCCCCTTTTTGTTTACTGACATAGTACGCAGTCAGCCGTTCCTCAATCGAGACCATTGGCTCTGTCACCTCAGGTTTATCCTGCCACGGCTTGATTTCATCTGCATCGATATCTTCTTCGACCATCTTATCCCAAACCGTTTGGGCGAGCGTCTTGTGGCCTGTATGATAGGCTGCGCTTGCAAGCCAGTATAAAAATGTACTATCTCCTTGAAAACCTGTTTTGTACAAAGAATAAAGCCATTTAAAGGCCCATTCAAATTCTCCCACAAGGGCAAATGTTGCACCAAGCTTATAACGCTGTTCACTTAGTATTGGATACACGTGCGTTAACTGCTTTGCTAACACGTTGACCTTTTCTTCTTCTTTTTCATAATGGTAGAAGACTAGCTGATTGCAAAGGGCATGCAGATTACCGGGATTTTCATGAAGGACCCGGTTCAACATTTCTTTCGCCTGATGGATTCGACCAGAATAAAAATAGGCCAAAGCGAGATTATTATACGCCGACCAAAATTCTGGATACTCAACAATCATCTGTTCTAGCATCTCAATGGCTTCATCGAGTCTGCCGCTTTCTAGCAAATGGTTTGCTTGATCCTGCTTCACAATCAGGTCATCCTGATCATAAGGAAAATCTTCGTCTTCTTCGTCGCTCATATCGAGCAGGTCAAGAAGGTCGTCATTTTCATCCGCAAATTCCCCGTTCTCTTCCAACGCGGCATAAGCAGTAGCTGATTTATATGCCTCTTGAAACAGTCCGAGATTCGCATAATTATTGGCTTTAAAATAGTGGCACTCAGACATGTTTTCATCGATGTGTTCAAGGATAAAATCAAGCAGTTCGTTTGATTGCTGGTAATGACCCATTTCAGTATAAATAATGGCAAGCTGTGACAGCATTTCTACATTTTCAGGCTCAAGTACGATGGCCCGCTGTATCAGCTTACTTGCCCTAGACAGATTTCTTTCTCTATATGCTTTAAGACCTTTATGAAAAAAGTAATGCCCATCTTGAAATAGCTGGACGACTTGTGTGTGATTATTTTGAGAAGTGTATTTACTCACCGATACCCTCCATTTCGAACAGTGTACCGTGTGTAGTATAACATACTTCACCAGTCGTCACATAGAACAAAAGGAAAGGAAGGATTTGTTTTTCATTTAAACATAAAAAGCCTGGGATATCCCCCGGCTTTTCATTCACCTTGATGACGTTTTTTTAATACCTTTAATACATCATCAAGCGGCAATTGCTGTTCACGTAATAATACAAGAAGATGATAGAGGAGGTCAGCAGTTTCCCATTTCAATTCTTCTTGATCCCGGTTTTTCGCTGCAATGATCACCTCAGACGCCTCTTCCCCTACCTTTTTCAGGATTTTATCGACCCCTTTTTCAAATAGATAGGTTGTATAAGCCCCTTCTGGCATTTCCGCCTGACGCTTGGCAATGACCTGTTCAAGTTCATTTAATATCGCAAAACGTTCCTGCTCTTCGCTAAGGCGTTTTACCCCTTCTTCCGAAAAACAGCTATAGCTGCCAGTATGGCAGGCTGGGCCACTTGGCGCGACAAGGACAAGCAGAGCGTCCTTGTCACAGTCATATCGAATAGAAATCACTTGCTGGGTATGTCCAGAGGTGGCGCCTTTGTGCCAAAGCTCGTTTCTCGACCGGCTATAAAACCATGTTTCACCTGTCTCCAGCGTTTTTTCATAGGATTCTTGATTCATATACGCAAGCGTCAATACTTCCTTACTTTGAGCATCCTGTACAATCGCAGGAATCAGGCCTGCTTCATTAAAGGTTAATTCATTTGCCTGTTTCATCTGACCTTCACCCCGTGTTCTCTCAAATATGTCTTCACCTCATGAATGGAGGTTTCTTTATAATGGAAAATGGAGGCTGCTAATGCTGCATCAGCTTCTCCTTTTGTAAAGGCCTCGAGCATATGCTGGGCATTGCCAGCGCCGCCAGAAGCGATCACTGGCACAGTGACTGCCTCTGATACAAGCTTTGTCAATCGATGATCAAAGCCTGTCTTTTCACCATCAGCATCCATACTTGTCAGCAAAATCTCTCCTGCACCTCTCTGCACAGCTTCCTTCGCCCAGTCGCTGACCTCTAAATCTGTTTGACGGCGTCCTCCGTGTGTATAGACCATGTATGCTTTTTTCTCTTCATCATATTTTGCATCAATTGCAACAACGATACACTGGGAGCCAAAAAAGTCAGCACCTTCTGAAATCAGTTCCGGCCTTAACACAGCTGCTGTGTTGACAGATACTTTGTCTGCACCCGCTCTTAATATACGCTTCATGTCATCAAGGTGGTTAATCCCGCCTCCCACCGTAAATGGTATCGCAAGAGTGGACGCGACTTGTTTGACCACATCCACCATCGTTTTCCGGCCTTCATGAGAAGCAGAAATATCAAGGAAGACGAGTTCATCCGCCCCTTCCTCATCATAGATCTGCGCTAATTCGACCGGATCACCAGCATCCTTTAAGCCTAGGAATTGCACCCCTTTGACAACACGCCCTTCCTTCACATCAAGACATGGGATGATTCGTTTTGTCATCATATGCGGTCAAGCCCTTCAAATGCTTCTGCTAAAGTAAACTGCTTTGTGTAAAGTGCTTTTCCAACGATCGCACCAGACACACCAGACTGTTTTTGCGCTGACAGCTTTTGAAGATCGGCTACTGCGCTGACACCACCTGAAGCAATCACTTGTTTGCCGGTTGCTTCTGCTAAGCGAACCGTGCTTTCTACATTGGGACCAGACAGCATGCCATCCATTTGAATATCGGTGAAAATAAAGACCTCTGCGCCTTCCTTTGCCAATTCCCTGCCGAGTTCCTCTGCCTTCACTTTAGACGTTTCAAGCCATCCTTCAGTCGATACAAAGCCATTTCGCGCATCAATCCCAATTGCGATTTTCTCTCCATATTGCGCCAGCATTTTTTTCACAAAGGCTGGGTTCGAAACAGCTGAGCTGCCGAGAATCACTCTATCTACGCCGCTCTTTAAATAAAAGGCAACGTCTTCTTCCGTCCGAATACCGCCGCCGATTTGTACCTTCACATCTAAGGAAGAAGCAATCGCCAGCACATGCTCATGATTGACACGTTTCCCTGCTTTTGCACCATCTAGATCCACAAGATGAATCCATGCTGCTCCATCCTTCGCAAATTGCGCAGCCATGTCGAGCGGTGAATCTCCATAAATGGTTTCTTGATCATAATCTCCTTGCACAAGACGTACACATTTGCCATTTCTCATATCAATCGCCGGATATAATGTAAACTCACTCATTTGCTCACCCTCTGTTCGTTTGCTAATTGAATAAATTGTTTGAGCAGCGCCATTCCCGTTGTACTGCTTTTTTCAGGGTGAAACTGTGCTCCAAGCACATTTCCCTTGCCAACAACAGCTGGTACTTGAACACCATAGTCCGCGCTTGCTAATTGCTCATCTGGATTCATATCGCTCACATAATACGAGTGAACAAAGTACGCAAATCCTTCTGGTACACCGTCAAACAATGGGGAGGGCTGATGAAATGTGAGCTCATTCCACCCCATATGAGGTACCTTCAGCCTTTGCCCGTCCTGATCACGATCCTTTAAAAGAACGACACGCCCTTTTAACAGCCCCAATCCTTTTGTACGGCCTGCCTCTTCGCTTTCTTCAAATAACAGCTGCATGCCAAGGCAAATGCCGAATAACAACTTTCCTTCCTGCACAACTTGGTGAATAAACGCCTCAAGTCCAGTCTCTTTTAACAGCTGCATTGCATCACGAAACGAACCTACTCCGGGCAATATATAAGCATCTGCTTTTTTCAGCTCCTCCACATCAGAGGAGACGATATAGCGGGCTCCTGCTCGTTCCAGTGCTTTTGATACGCTGAACAAATTTCCCATTCCGTAATCAATGACTCCGATCATTAGAGCATCCCCTTTGTCGAAGGAATTCCTTTCACACGTGGATCAATGGTTGTTGCTTCATCTAAGGCACGTGCCATCGCTTTAAAAATGGCTTCAATCATATGATGTGTATTAGTTCCGTAGTGAACAATGACATGAAGGTTGATCCGGGCTTCAAGTGCAAATTTCCACAGAAACTCATGTACTAGCTCTGTATCAAAGGTACCAACCTTTTGACTAGGAAAGGCCGCTCTCATTTCCAAATGAGGACGGTTGCTTAAGTCGACCACGACCTGGGCAAGTGTTTCATCCATCGGAACAAAGCTGGAGCCATACCGCTTAATCCCTTTTTTATCGCCTAACGCTTCCTTAAACATTTGCCCAAGTACAATGCCGATATCTTCTGTTGTGTGGTGATCATCAACATCCGTATCTCCTTTCGCATCGACGGTCAAATTAAAGTGTCCATGCTTCGTAAATAAATCAAGCATGTGCGTCATGAAAGGGACATCTGTTTGAATATCCGCTTTCCCTTCTCCATCAATTTCTAGCGCTAATGAAATGTTCGTTTCATTTGTTTTTCTCGCTGTTTTCGCCTGTCTCATTACGATTCCTCCCGCTTTCTCGCTTCAATCGACCTTGCATGTGCTTCAAGCCCTTCTAATCTGGCAAAAGCCGCAATGCTTTCCCGGTGTGTTTCAAAGGCTTCTTGACTATATGAAATAATGCTCGTTTTCTTTTGAAAATCAGTCACACCAAGCGGGCTGGAGAATCGAGCTGTTCCGTTTGTTGGCAGCACATGATTCGGCCCTGCAAAATAATCGCCCACCGGCTCTGGACTATAGCGTCCCAAGAAAATTGCGCCAGCATGCTTGATTTGACCAAGAAGTGATTCTGGGTATGCTGTCAGCACCTCTAAGTGCTCTGGTGCTAATTGATTGATGACGTCTACTGCACAATCGATTGATTCTGTCACGTAAATACGGCCATGATCTTGTATAGATTTTGCTGCGATTGATTTTCTAGGCAAAGTATCAAGCTGCTTTCTTACTTCTGCCTGCACGCTTTCAGCAAGTGTCTTAGACGGTGTTACCAAAATACTAGATGCCAGCGCATCATGCTCTGCCTGCGAAAGTAAATCCGCCGCTACCTCATGCGCGACTGCTGTTTCGTCTGCTAGAACTGCAATTTCACTTGGACCTGCGATCATATCAATGTCTACCTGACCAAATACTTCCCGCTTTGCCAGCGCGACATAAATGTTGCCTGGACCTGTGATTTTATCAACAGGCTTGATGCCTTCCGTTCCATAGGCAAGTGCCGCAACCGCCTGTGCACCGCCCATTTTATACATTTCAGAAATACCAAGCTCCTTCGCCGCAGCCAGGACAGCGTCAGAGAGACGGCCATCTTTCCCAGGGGGAGTCACAAGTACGATTCGTTCAACGCCAGCGACTAGCGCAGGGATCACATTCATTAATACAGATGATGGATAGGCAGCTGTTCCACCGGGGACATACACACCTACCGCATCAAGCGGTGTCACCTTTTGACCAAGCATTGAACCGTCCTTTTGGTGATAAAACCAAGAGGACGTGAGCTGCCGCTCGTGGTATGTGCGAATATGCTTGATAGCCGTTTGGATAATCTGAACCATCTCTTTGTCCAAGCGGTCACAGGCTTTTGCCATTTCATCCTCTGTGACAAGCGGATCCTCAATCAACACACCGTCAAATTGCTTTGTAAAAGACCGTACAGCTTCATCACCATTTGTTCTCACTTCTTGTATAATGCGCTGAACAGCCTGACGCTGCTCTTCTGTTCCTGTATCTAAGGACCGTTTGAGTGAGAGAATATCTGTCTCACCTTCTTGTAGATAGGTGATGTTCATGATGTTTCCTCCCCTTCTCCAATGATTCTTGCAAGACGCTGCGCCATTTCATCAATCACCGTATCCTTCATCCTGTAGCTCACAGGATTGACAATAAAACGTGACGTGATATCACAAATATGTTCCGTTTCCACAAGTCCATTTTCTTTTAGTGTTTGACCTGTAGAGACAATGTCTACAATGCGATCGGCAAGCCCAATGAGCGGTGCTAATTCTATGGAACCATTCAGCTTAATGATCTCCACCTGCTCTCCTTGCTCTCTAAAATAGGACGATGCGACATTTGGGTACTTTGTTGCCACACGCGGTGCGACACCACCCCAGCTCGCTCCTGGCAATCCAGCAACAGCTAAATGACATTTACTGATGTTTAAATCGAGCACTTCGTACACATCACGAGCTTCTTCAAGCATGACATCCTTCCCTGCAATGCCAACATCCGCCACACCATGCTCTACGTAGGTGGTCACATCCATTGGCTTGGCTAAAATAAAGCGGAGGTTTTCTTCTGGTACATCAATGATTAATTTTCTTGAATCCTCGAATTCCTCTGGCAGCTGGTACCCCGCCTGTCTTAACAGCCCTGCTGCTTCTTCAAATATCCGGCCCTTTGGCATCGCCATCGTCAACACTTTACCCATTTCGCTCTTCCTTTCTAGCACCGATAAAATAAGTCACCTGTTCAAATGCCTTGGTCATCGCGTCAATATTTTCAATCCCCGCTAAGTCTTGCAGGACAATCTTTTTCCCTTTTGACCGCTCCTTTTCTGCAAAAGCAAAGGCTTCCAGTCTTTGTTCTTTACTAAAAATCACAGCCTCCTGCGGCTCAATGATTTCTTTTGCATCGAGCGCTTCAAGAAGACGGTCTAGTCGAAGTCCGAACCCTGTAGCTGGTGCAGGTGCATCAAAGTGAGCAAGCAATTGATCATATCTCCCGCCGCTTCCGATGACCGACCCAACATGATCTGCAAATACTTCAAACAAAATACCCGTATAGTAGCTCATATGACTCACCATGCTTAAATCTAAACGGATATATTCTGTACAGCCGTAATCTTCAAGTGTCTCCCAAAGCGACTTTAACTGTGCGAGCACCTCTTTTCCTTCTTGTGAAACAACGATTTCCTCTGCCCGCTCTATAACCTCATGGCCGCCTCTTAACTCTAAAAGCTGTAACAGCCTCGTTTTATCGATGGAGGAGAGCGGTAATTGTTTCACATGCTGACGGTATCCCACATAATTCTTTTCATATAAGAAGCGCCGAAGGACATTTGCACGCTCTGTATTTCCGAGTACATCAACAAATAACGTCTCTGCTAAAGCGACATGCCCGATCGCAATTTTGAAGGACCTTAGCCCGGCATTTTTTAAGGCAAATACGGCAAGCGCGATGACTTCAGCATCTGCACTAATTGAACCATCACCAATCAATTCAATTCCGACCTGCTCAAATTCTGACGGCCTTCCGCCTTCTCTTTCCTGGGCACGGAACACATTGGCTGCATACCCAACACGAAGCGGATACGCCTGCTGGTGAAGCTTAGAAGCCGCCACCCTTGCAATCGGACCTGTCATATCAGGTCTCAGCACTAGAGTTTGCCCGTTTTGATCAAGAAGCTTAAAAAGCTGTGTATCAGTAATCGCCGATTGCACACCGACCGTATCGTAAAATTCAAGTGTTGGTGTCTCCATCAAACGGAAACCCCAACCGTTCATGACCTCTGTTAAAGAATGTCTCACTTTCTTCTTCGTCTCATACAATCCAGGTAATGAATCCCGCATACCATATGGTTTCTCAAACATAAACATGTTCTTCCGCACCTCCAACACATTAAAACAAAAAATTCCGAATCCTTTAGTTCGCTAATATGATAATATGCTAACAAAATAAAGTGATTAAATCAATCATTTTTATTTCTCCCTATTTTCATCAACATATTCTGGAATTATTACATTCAAGTGACACCTGTGCCTTTTCTGTATGTTCGATGAAGGAACGTGCTATAATACTTAAAAATATTGAATAACACAGGAGATTAACAGTGAAGTTCATCAATACATTCATCTTAACTTTGTTGTGCGCATGTCTTGTTTATTTCGGCTTTATATACGTTTCACAAATCGATCAAGTCAAGAAAACAGCTTCGCCGCAAAAAGCAGAAAAAGAAAACGATACGGCACTTGCGGCTGAAGAAACTCGTTCAACGAAAAAAGCAGAAACCACACATCATTCATTAAAAGGAAGCAAAAAAGCCATGGACGTCATTCTCTACAATCAAATGGATGCGCCAAAGCTTTATAACGGATGCGAAGTCACGAGCTTAGCGATGCTGCTTCATTACAGCGGCTATGAGCAAGTAACGAAAAACGCATTGGCAAATGAAATCAAACGTGTTCCGATCAATTATGAAAATGGCTTAAAAGGAGACCCTCATGACGGGTTTGTAGGCGATATGGAGAATGGACCGGGTCTTGGTGTTTACCATGAACCGATTTATCAGCTTGCGAAAAAATATGCGGGCGATCAAGTAGTCGATTTAACCGGAAAGCCTGTTAAAAAGGCCATCTATCAGTCACTTGAAAAGGGTTATCCTGTTTGGGTGATTACGACATCCACCTTTGACAAAACAGATAACATCGAAACTTGGAATACACCAAATGGCAAAATAGATGTAAGCTTTAATATGCATAGCGTTGTCATCACAGGCTATGACAAGGAGCATGTCTACTTGAATAACCCCTATGGAGAAAAGAATCAAAAAGTCGACCGTGATCAATTTGAAGATTCTTGGGAACAGATGGGCAGTCAGGCGATTATCATTAAAGCGTAAAAAAACAACCTCTATTCACGTAGAGGTTGTTTTTATTGCTTCATTTTCCTAGTAATTCCTTCAGGCGGTCTTCAAGCTTTTCAGCTGTCATCGCACCTCCGCCCAGGCTGAAGTATTCATCCCCTCTTTTTAATAAAAGTGTAGGATAGCCGTTCACATGAAGTTGATGAACCTTGGCAAAGTCGGCATACGCATCATTCATCGCTTCTTTTGTTTTCATGCGTTCTATGACTGCGTCAGGATCAAGATGATGCGCCAAAGCGATCTCCCGATACGTTTCTTCATCACTCAGGCTTTTTCCGTCTTGATAAAAAGCCTTTTGCATCGATGAAGCCAAGGACAATGCGTGCTCAGGTGCGATGGATCTTAATGCAGAAAAACCAATGGCCGCAGCCTCAGAGTCTAAAAGAAACGTTCCGTTTGCTAACAGCTTCTGATAACGTTCACCAAACTCGACACCAGTCAGCTGACTAATACGCTGATTTGCTTCTGGAATGTGTGGATAATCCTTTATTGGAAGACTTCTTTCTCCTACAAATAAACCACCAGACACAAGTGTTAATGATATTTCCGGATGATTTTCATGCAAAGTGCGGATACTGTTTGAAAATCCATAACACCAGCCACAATACGCATCCCATACATAGATGAAAGACAATTCTTGCTCATTCATACGTTAGACTCCCTATTTATCATTTTTAGACGGCCATGAAACTGCTTATTCAGCTTCAGATACGACGGTAAAACGTTCTCCAACATGGGCTGCCTGCTCCACTTCATCAACAAGTGCAATGGCGTAGTCAGCATAGCTCACATAGCTGTCACCTTTAGAATTGACAATCAGATGGTCTTTCCCTTTCACGTAAGAACCTGTACGTTTGCCAGCTGGATTAAAGAATGCAGCTGGGCTGAGGAAGGTCCATTTTAATCCCTCTGTCTGTTGAAGATCTTTTAGGTTTTCTCCTTGCTGTGAAGCCGTAGCAACAAATTCTTTAGGAAACTCTGGTGTGTCCACTAGTCTTGTTGTTTTCGCCTCATCTACAAATAGACTTCCTGCTCCGCCCACAACGATCAAACGAGTCTCAGGTGCCTCTTTTAAAATATCGATCAGCTTTTTCCCAGCTTCTACGTGAAGATGCTCTTTTCCAGCAGGTGCGCCAAATGCATTTACAATCACATCAAAGCCTTTGATGTCTTCTGCTTGCAAGTGAAACACATCCTTCTCAAGAACAGCTAGAGATGAATCTGTCACCTTTTGTGCATCACGGACGATTGCCGTTACTTCATGTCCTCTTGATTGAGCCTCTTTCACAATTTCTTGTCCTGCTTTACCTGTTGCGCCAATAATTCCAATTTTCATGTTAACTCCTCCTGCAATATGATTTTATGTTGATAAAGAAAGGTGTAACTAATACGGTTACAACAGAGGTAAAAAAAATTGAATTGATCATCCAATTTTTTTGATTAGCACATGCGTTAGTTCACTTAATTTGATCTCAGCAAGTACTTGCTCCATCGCACTTTGAGCGCGGCATAAAATTAATTCAAGCACCGCTTGAATATTTGCACCGATCGGACAGTCAGGATTTGGGCTTTCATGAATTTGAAACAATTCTCCCTCATCCACAACTTCAACCGCTTTATACACATCGAGCAGTGTGATGTCGTCTTCACTGCGGTTCAGCTGAGAACCACCTTTGCCAAGACTCGTTGAGATTAGACCTGCTTTTTTTAATTTACTCATAATGCGGCGGATGACCACTGGGTTTGTATTCACACTTCCCGCGATATCCTCCGATGTCTGTAATGATCCTTTTTCAAGTGATAGCAAGGCCAGAATATGGACAGCGACAGTAAATCTGCTGCTGATTTTCATGTTTTCTCACCTCTGTTGTAATCATTATAGTTACACCATGTCACATTGTCAACAAAAAAGTCTGCCGAGCTACTCAGCAGACGTAGATTGACGTGCTTCCATTTCTTCTTTCGTATAAATCAAGCGCATTGGATTTCCTCCAACAAATGAGCCTGCTGGGACATCCTTATGAACAAGTGTACCAGCCGATACGATCGCTCCATCCCCAATGGTCACACCAGGTAAAATAGTTGAATTAGCTCCAATTAAGACTTCATCACCAATATAGACTTCCCCAAGTCGGTACTCTTTAATCAAATACTCATGGGACAAGATGGTTGTGTTATAGCCGATCACACTATTTCGACCGACAGTGATTTTCTCAGGAAACATCAGATCAACCATCACCATTAAGGCGAACGCCGTATCCTCGCCGACCTTCATACGAAGAAAGGTTCGGTAAATCCAATTTTTCATTCCCATAAAAGGCGTGTACCTTGCCATTTGAATAAAAATGAAGTTTTTCACCACTTTGAAAAAGGAAACTGTCCGATAGACTTGCCGCAGCGAATTGACCCCTTTTACAGGATAACGATCTGTTTTTCTCAACTTAATCAGCTCCAACAATCGCCAGGAGATCACTCATTTTCTTCAGCATGAAATCAGGGCGATGCTTTAAAAGGGCCTCTTCTCCCTTAATCGACCAAGCAACACCTGCCGTCTTTGTCCCTGCCGCTTGACCAGACAAAATGTCGTGATAATTATCACCGACCATCACCGCTTCATGCGGATCACTGCCGAGCTTTGATAATGCCAGCTGAACAGGCTCCGGATGCGGCTTCTCATTTTGGACATCATCGAGCGTCACAATGACCTCAAAGAACGGCTCTAAACCGGTCAGCTTCAATCCCATTAAAACCGTATCCCGTATCTTCGTTGTGACAATACCGAGCTTAAATCCTCGATCCTGCAGGACTTTCAATGTGTCGATAACGGTCTCATATTCAGTCACAAGCAGATCATGCTGCTTATGATTAAACGTGCGGTACATCTGAATCATGTCATCTGTCAAATCAGGATCCATCGCAGAAAATGTATCAAACAAGGACGGACCAATGAAATGAAGAATATCCTCACGGCTGTACTGACCAGGATAATAATGATCCAGCGTATGCTGAAATGAAGCAATAATTAATTCATTTGTATTGATTAATGTGCCATCTAAATCAAATAGCACTGTGTTGATCGTTGATTCGTTCATATGGCTTCCTTTCTAACAGCTGTATGTTCCCGCTTCCGCCAAATATAGCTAATGACAGCTGTCAATAAAATTGCAGAAATCAGACGGATGACAAGAAGCGGCCATACCGGAATACCAAGTGGAATAAAAACCAGCGTATCTTCGACCACCGCATGGCAGGCAACAAGGAAAATAAAAGCAAGGGTTAAGTCCTTTTTACTCACACCGTCCTCTTCCACTGCCTTCATCATCACACCGGCTCCATAAGCGAGACCAATCGTTAATCCAGCCACCATCGTCATAGACGTATTTTCTTTCATTCCAAGCATTCTAGTAAAAGGTGACAGCCACTTAGACAGTGTATGGAGCCAACCTAAATCTCTCATGAATTGAATGATGATCATGAGCGGGATAACGATACAGGCAAGCTGCAGCACACCGAGTACTGCTTTTTGTAAAGCAAGAAGGACGATCATGTACCAGCTGGAAGGCACATCAGCCGCCTGAGCTGCACTAAGCAGTCCATATTGCGCCGGCTCCTCGCCTCCCTGCCAAACGAGATGAATGACAATAGCAGAAATAACAGCAAGACTGATTCTGACCAGCAAAATCACAGATACCCTCAGTCCAACCTTTGCTGCCACTGTTGATTCGATGATCAAGTTATGGCAAAAGGACAGCATCACTGCCAAAATAAACACTTCCTTCACAGGAAGCTCTAATGTCAAAATGGCTGCAATTCCCGCATACAAATTCAGCATGTTTCCTAATACAAGCGGAATCGCTGCTTCCCCCGAAAGACCAAACAGCCCCATAAATGGCTGAATGAATCGGATGATCCAATCCATGACAGGCGTATGCTGCAAGATACTGACGAGAATGGTCACTGGAAAGATGACTTTACCAAGTGTCCAAGTTGTCGACAGCCCTGCTTTCAAGCCGTTTTTCCATGTCTCTCCCATCTTCTTCTGATCCCCCCTGCTTAATTCGATGAGTTGTTCTCTTTATACGGAATCGATGCGTATCCTTTCATTCTTCTAAAGAAAATCAGTAGAACAGCCACTACGAATATCGCAATCGAAATCATCTGTGCGATTCGAAGATGCTCTGTCAGCATTAAGCTGTCTGTTCTCATCCCTTCAATGAAGAAACGGCCGATGGAATACCAAATTAAATAAGACAAGAAGATTTCGCCTCTGCGCAGCGAAGTTCTGCGTAATAAAATCAAGATGACAACACCAACAAGATTCCATAATGATTCGTATAAGAACGTCGGGTGATAATAGGTACCATCAATATACATTTGATTAATGATAAACTCAGGCAGATGCAAATTTTCTAAAAAGGTTCTTGAAACCGCCTCACCGTGTGCTTCTTGATTAATAAAGTTCCCCCAGCGTCCAATTGCCTGCCCTAGTAAAATACTAGGTGCTGCGACGTCAGCTATTTTCCAAAAGGATATCTTTCTCACTTTTGTAAAAATGATGGCTGTCAGCACGGCACCGATCAGCCCGCCGTGAATCGCAATTCCACCATTCCAAATCTTAATGATTTCGTTTGGGTGCTGCTGATAGTAATCCCATTCAAAGGATACATAATAAATTCGGGCACAAATAATCGCTATTGGAATGGCAAATAAGATTAAGTCAATGAACGTATCTTTATTGATTCCTCTTTTTTCACATTCTCTCAAGGCGAGCCAAAGTCCAAGCAAGGCCCCGACCCCAATAATCACACCATACCAATGAACCGAAATAGGTCCGAGGTGAAAAGCAATCGGATCAATTGGCTGAATTGCTTCGTTCATATAGTCAACTCCTATTCATCCTGGCCATTGTCTTCAATGACATCGGCAAGTTTACTTGTAAATTGTTCCGCTGCATTATGTCCCATACGTTTCAGCCTGAAGTTCATCGCAGCCACCTCAATGATGACCGCTAAGTTTCGTCCTGGCCGCACAGGGATCGTCAGCTTCGGCACATCTGTATCGATAATGCGCATTTTCTCTTCTTCCAGTCCTAAACGATCATACTGTTTGCCTTGTTCCCAAAGCTCAAGGTTCATTACAATCGTAATTCTCTTATAGCTTCTGACAGCGCCTGCTCCAAATAAGGTCATTACATTAATAATGCCTAACCCGCGGATTTCTAAAAGATGTTCAATCAGCTCAGGTGCGCTCCCGACTAACGTATCCTGATCCTCTTGACGAATTTCCACGCAATCGTCTGCGACCAGCCGATGTCCTCTCTTCACTAATTCTAAGGCTGTTTCACTTTTTCCTACTCCGCTTTTCCCAATTAACAACACACCTACACCATATACATCTACGAGCACACCATGAATGGCAGTCGTTGGTGCAAGCTTACTTTCTAAAAAGTTGGTCAATCGACTGGAAAGTCTTGTCGTTTTTAGACTAGATCGTAAAACAGGCACGCCATTTTCATTTGATGCTTCGATTAATTCCTTCGGGACATCACGATCTCGTGACAAAATAATGGCAGGGGTAATATCTGTACAAAGAGACATCATTCTCTGCTTTCGTTCGCGTTCTGGGAGCTGTTCAAAAAAAGAAAGCTCAGTTTTCCCTAAAAGTTGAACTCTTTCTTTTGGGTAATATGTAAAATAACCAGCCATTTCAATACCTGGTCTGGAAAGATCACTGATTGTAATGGGACGATTAATCCCTTCTTCCCCACTTACCAGTTCAAGATGAAATTGTTCCATTATGTCCTTCGTACGAACTTTCGGCACGTTTCTTCCTCCTTTTATCACAGGCGATTCAGAAATACAGCTCTATTTTATCACTTTCAATGATGAACCCAAAACAGTATTTTATCCTGTTCCTGTTTCCCTGCCCTAACTGGTATAGACAACTATACTTAAAAAGAGTAAACTTAAATGAAAGATAACGAATAAGGGGGCTCAAACATGAGCGGTTCTTTATTGCTCTCCAACATTCATATTGTGACAAAGACAAAGGTCATTGAAAACGGTTTTGTCGGTTTACGCGATGGCAAGATTGACTATATTTCAACATCACCACCGACAGGAAATTATGAAAAAGTATATATTTCCCGGGAAAACTTTTATTTACTCCCCGGAATGATTGATATTCACATCCATGGCGGATACGGTGCAGACATGATGGATGCGACGGCAGAAGCGATGAATACACTCGCTGACAACCTTCCATCCGAAGGAACGACAAGTTTTTTAGCGACAACCATCACACAAAACCATCATGAGATTGAGCATGCACTTAAAAATGTCGCTCAGTGGAAACAAAGTAATGAAGCACAAGCAGGAAATCAGGCACAATGTATAGGAATCCACCTCGAAGGTCCATTTATTTCTAAAGATAAGGCAGGAGCACAGCCTGTTCAATGGATTAAACAGCCGGACATCCCGCTTTTTAAAAAATGGCTGGATGCTTCTGATCAGCTCATTCGAATTGTCACGTTTGCACCTGAGGAAGACACAGATTTTGCATTTCTTTCTCTATTACAGGAAAAGAACATTATCCCTTCTATTGGACATACGAATGCCCATCATGACATGATCAATTTAGCCGCTAAGCATGGTGCACGCCATGTAACGCATCTTTATAACGCAATAAGTTCGTTTCAGCACCGTGAACCGAACGCTGTAGGTGCTGCTCTTACGAACGAGAATCTTCATACTGAGCTGATCACAGATGGGATTCACTCCCATCCTCTTTCCATCAAGCTTGCGTATTTGGCAAAAGGAAGTGATCGTTTAATCATGATCACAGACTCGATGCGTGCAAAAGGGCTTGGGAATGGAACGTATGAATTTGGCGGTCAGACGGTCACAGTCAGCGGCGAAAAAGCATTGCTGGACGATGGTACACTTGCAGGATCGATTTTGCGAATGAAAGATGGCGTCAAACGGATGAAACAGCTCACTGATTGTGATTGGACAGAGATTGCGAAGATGACCTCAACCAATGCGGCCGCTCAGCTGGGACTTGATCAACAGCTCGGTTCCATCGAAGTTGGAAAGCTAGCAGATCTGGTGATTTGGGATGAATCTGGTGAACTGATGATGACGATCTGCCGTGGACAAATCGTCTTTGAAAAAAAGGAGGCCAACCACTAATGAACATCATCGAATTTGAAAGCAAAGATCAATTAGGAAAAGAAGCAGCTGCCATTATTGCAAGGACAATAGCTGCTAAACCTGATGCCGTACTCGGCCTAGCAACGGGCGGTACACCTATTGAAACTTACAAAGAGTTAATTCAACTTCATCAAGCGCGTCAATTGTCTTTCAAGCAAACAAAAACAATCAATTTAGATGAATATGCAGGACTTGATCCAGAACACGAAAATAGTTATATGACCTACATGAAACGTCATTTATTTGACCATATTGATCTCCCTCACGATCAGTATTTTCTTCCAAATGGCAATGCAGCTCATTTAGAAAAGGAATGCTTAAGATATGACCAGCTCATTGAGGATGTAGGCGGCATCGATCTTCAGCTCCTTGGAATCGGTCAAAATGGGCATATCGGTTTTAACGAACCTGGTACCCCTTTCAACTCAAAAACTCATGTCGTGCAGTTAGATGAAAACACGAGACAGGCTAACGCAAGATACTTTTCTTCTATTGATGAGGTACCTACACATGCCATCACAATGGGAATTGCGAGCATTCTTTCAAGTAAAAAGATTCTCCTTCTTGCTTCGGGAAAATCAAAAGCGAAAGTGATACAATATTTAGAACAGGCAGAGATTCATCCGGACTTCCCAGCGTCTGCACTGAAACTTCATGAAGATGTAACGGTCTTGATTGATCGAGAAGCTGGATCACTACGCTAAAAACGAGAGGATTTTCACATGTTTATTGATAAGCAGTCACCTATTCCGATGTACCATCAGATTATGGAGAACCTGAAAAAACAGATTGAGGATGGAACATTAGCACCTGATACACTCATTCCTTCTGAAAGAGAATATGCCGAACGCTTTGGTATTAGTCGAATGACTGTCAGACAAGCCTTATCGAATCTTGTGAACGAAGGATATTTGTATCGACAAAAAGGAAAAGGCACCTTTGTAAGCCGAAAAAAATTTGAACAGCCGCTTCAAGGCTTAACAAGCTTTTCAGAGGATATGCGCCAGCGAGGGCTCAAAGCATCAAGCCAGCTGATTGACTTTAAAAAAACCGCATGTCCAGAGCACTTGCTGCCAGTCTTACACCTGTCAAATCGTGATGCTGTATTTGAGCTAAAACGAATACGCCTTGCAAATGATGAACCGATGGCGATTGAAACGAGCTATATACCTGAAAGATTTGCCGGAGATTTAACAAAGGAACACTTAACTGGCTCTTTATATGAATATATAGAAACTCACACTGGCCAAGTTATTGCTCATGCCAAACAGGAGCTTGAAGCCAATGTTGCCTCAAAGGAAGAAGCAAACTTGCTGTCTATTTCAGCAGGCGATCCTGTGCTGTCAATAACAAGAACGACTTTTTTTCAACAAGACATTCCATTTGAGTATGTCGTTTCTGTTTATAGAGGGGATCGTTATAAGCTCATTCATACAATGGAAAGATAAACAGTGCCCCTGACACGGAGCACTGTTTTTTTATTTCCTAAGAAATTTTGTTTCGCCATCATTTTTTGTATGAATTTTCCATATTGGTGAAATGGCTTTTCCTTGAAAACGATCTTTTGCTACAGTGTACCAATAATAATCTTCATTTGGCTTTAAGCCCTTCCACTCAAAGCTTGCTTTTTTGCCGCTTTTTACACCGCGCGCTTCTCCTAGAAGAACATTCGTATACACATTGAGTTCAAAATAATTGGTTTTGACAGATTTCATTTTCGGTGTCAAATCTACATCGATTGAAAATTCATCCTGATCTCCATACGTTTTAGGATCATAAAAATGCTCTTGATTCAAGTAAGGAGAGTATGTCGTAAAATGAAGTTGATTTTTTTCTTGATCGGCTGTTATGACCCTCATAAACCCTTGACCACCTTCAGGTCCTGACTGATAATCGGCGAGTATTTGATATACTTTCCTGTCGACTTTTCCATCATGGTCATCATCAAGCTCATCTACTTTCCTGCTTGCTCCATGGTAATGGCCGCTAAATACGGCCACAATATTAGGATGGCGTTTCACCACTTGGTGGAAGATGAGGTCGCCAATCGGACTCCGGTTGCCGCTCACTAACAAATACTCATGGAAATTTAAAATGACGATACGATCTGGATGCTCAGAAATTACACGGTTTAACCAATCAATTTCATCTTGCTTAATCCCCCAGCCCATGTACACCATCATATAATCATTGCCGCCGGCAGAGATGAGATCATAATGACCTTTATTGTTTCGATAGGATTCACCATAGTAAGGCTTATCAGCAAAGCGTTTTTCCCCGAAATATTTCCCGTATTCCGCATATAAACCGTCCTTGTGTCTAACATCATGATTTCCTGCTAAAACCCCATAGGGAATGTGATTCTGATCCAATACACGCATAAATGTATCAGCACGGTGCCATTGCTTATCCTTTGAATCATCCACAATATCGCCTGTGTGGAACACATATTGAATGTTTAATTTTTCTCTTTGATCTCTGATCCATTCAACCATTTGTTTAAAGATATGAGGATAGCTCTTTGCATAATATTGAGTGTCAGACATCCATACCATCTTATATGGCTTTTGCGATTTGCTGATTTCATCCTGTACTAGCAAATCAAACGTTTGATTCTTCATGTACTGTCTCACTGACAGCAGCCCTTTCAGGTAAAATTCCTTTTGATCCTTGGCAAAATGATGAGTGATCTTATCCCACTTTTCCTGCTGGTGATTCCACGCGTACATTGTCACCTTTCTCCCTGACAATGAACTCCCTTTCCATACAGCTTCGACGACATCCTTTTCACGTACATCATGATGAACCTTAATTTGAAAACGATGATAAGGAAAACGCTGTAAATCCTTCGTTTCAACTGACTTCCCATCAACAAATGCAATGCGGTTCCTTTCTTGATCAGAAAAAATCATTTCTCCTTTTTGGAGATAACTCTTAGGCGGTTCTGTCTCTGCTGCATACTTAAAAATCTTCATTGAAGGATGCAGCGATGTATATTGATAGGCACGATAAAAAGAGTAATCTAACTTATCATTCGTTGGATCCTTTGTTAGCACAGTTTGTTTTGATGATTTCATTTTTGTCTTATCTGCCACCCGCTCTGGTGTTTCAGGATGCTCATGTACCGTCTTGAACTCTTTTTTTAACGTCGACATGTTCCCGGCAGCGTCTTTTGCTTTGATCGTAAACGTGTGCTTCCCAGGCTTTAATTCACTAGAGGACGTCTGATATGGCAAAGAAACTGGTTTGCCATCTACATATGCCTTCAACTCCTCTATGTCACTCCAGCGATCCGTTACTTTTGCTTTTAATGTAAAGGCGCCTTTATATTGATCCTTTGCTTGTACGTTGGTCTTAATTCTCGGCCCAGTGTTATCAACTTTCACACGTACTGAAGCGTGCTCGTCTGAGGTTTTGGCCTCAATTAGGTGCGGCCCTTCTTTCAGCCTTTTTGTGTCCCACTTTATATAGGTTGAGACATACGCCTCTTTTGGAATCTCAAATTGAAACGTTCTCACCTTTTTTGCGTTCCCGCTGTCTCCCATTCTCCATTCTTTTAGCGGCTTCGCATTGATTGGCGGAATTTGTGTTCCATTTGATAAGATCATCCTGACGTTTTTCAATTCAAAATCATCATGATTCTCTCCAGGCAGCCGGTCCATCGGAGAAGACTTTGTGCCAGCGTGGAAAGAGATCGTTTGGAGACCTGCCTTTTTTATCTCTTCTTCGGGTATTGGCATTGTATAGGTACGGTACACTTTTGTCGAATCATCAAAAATAGAAAGTAAACGCCTACCTATAGACACACCATTTTTAAAATATAAATTTGTTCCTTTGACATCAAATGCGATATATGGATCTGCTTCAAGGGCAGAGGATACTTGCTGATTCCGTTTTCCATCTATCCGCAATTCGATGCTTTTTTTCTGATCAGACGTTGCCTTTAATGAAAATAAACCTGATACCGTATCTCCCTCTTCTACATTGAATCGCAGACCGTGGGCTTTGCTGACCTGCTCCACATCAATCGTTTTTTTCAACGTCTTGGCTTCATTTCCGCCGTCTGACGCTTCAAGCTGATATTCCAATTGTTCTTTCCCAATCAACTCAGGTGAATAAATAATATGATGAAATAACCGGTCATTATGGTCTTTTTGCAGCAGGATTTCCTTGAACGCATCTTTTCGATTCGTTCGATAGCGCAGCTTGACGGTTTTTACAGCCTGATCATCTTGGACATCTGCCTTAATCTCTACACTTTCAGTTGGTTTCACCGGCTTCCTTACCGTCATATCTTCAATCACAGGTTTATGGATATCTTGAGAAATTTCCTTTTTCTCAGATGGAATTTGTGCTTTTAGTACTTTACCTGGAGTGGGTTCTTCCTCAATTTTCGAAATCAGCTTCGTCTGCGTCGTACCATCCATTGGATACTTGAACAGCAAGGATTTATGCTCGCTAAACCATGGTGGCTTCAAACGAAAAGCGGCAGAAGAAATTTCTTCACCTATATTTGTTGTGATCGAAACAAGACGAGATTTAGAGTTGGACAGCCCTTTGCTCTCAATAATGGACAAATGCTCGCCCTCTTTTAATTGGCTTTTATACATGGCATTAAAGTCCGCTGCCGTTAAATGCTCCTGCCCTTTTTTTCTCAGCCAGAATACATAAGGTTTTCCAGGTGAAATGGTGACTGGATTTGTGTGAAAGGAATATACATCATCCATTTCAATGCCCTGTGCAGGATTGCGGTAGCGGAGCTGATAATGTTTAAGAGAGATAGGCGCATGTGTCGTGTTATACACTTCGATAAACTCAAAAGCATCTTTGCCTTTTCGGTTTTTTGAATTGACGACAATTTCTGTGATGAATAAATCCGGAATATGTGAAAGATCTTCTTCAAATCCATTTAAATGAACCGATTTCTCTGCCGTTTTGATTACTGATTTTTGCGTAAGGAACTCTGTATAGTAACGAACGGTTGGATTCCATAATTGATCTGGCGGAATTTTCGCTGTAAATTCTGGCTTCATCCCTGGCAGCCGGTCCATTGGAATCAAGCGGTACCCCAGTTCATCACTTTGTTTATAATACAAGTTCGCAGACAAAATCTGTTCTTGGTCACTAATGGACGCACGAAACTGTAGATCATGGCTTTTTCCTAGAACCGGGCGGACGTCCACATGAAATTGGTCAAAGATAAAAGGCGAAAAAGGCTTGTCCGGTACATTCACTTCTGTTTGAAGAAAAGGTCCTGCTGAAGCAGGCTGACTGAAACAAAAAAGAATGATAAAAAAACATAAAAGCATGATTTGTCTGCTCACGTTCACCATCTTGCACCGCCTCCCTTCGGATATTGTGTCTCCTGAAGGTCGTTTTTATGTCAGATGGAACAGAGAAACGATGCAAATTTGCACAAAAAAACCGTTAGCTTTTTTTCGCTAACGGCTCTACAATTCCTTTTTGTATCAACAGATGGAAAATGGATAAAATGACAGCCATCCAAATGGCCGTTCCGAATCCATCAATGTTAAAGCTATCTCCCATAAAGCTCGATGTCATCATGAGTGTAATCGCATTGATGACAAATAAGAACAATCCTAGTGAAAGAACGGTCACTGGAAGCGTTAAAATGATCAAAAACGGCTTCACTAAAATATTGAGCAAGGACAAAATGATACTTGCCACAATGGCTGCACCAAAACCTTCAATATACACGCTCCCGAGCCCAGGCAGAATGCCCGAATCAAAATATCCAGCAATGACGATTAAAAGTAATGCATTTACTAAAATACTGACGATCCATCTAAGCATTTATTTAGTGCCTTCTTCCGGAACAACAAAATACCAGATGAAGTAGATCAGGAAGATCGGCATAAATGCTGTCAAAAATCCGATGATGACGGTTAAAATGCGAAGCAGCGATGCATCAACACTTAAATATTCCGCAAGTCCACCAACAACACCCGCTATTTTTTTATCTGTTGCTGAACGATAAAGCTTCTTCATGTAGAATCACTCCTTGTCTGATTGGTGCTTTACTTGTATTGAGCCTGTTTTTGTTTCTGCAAAAATGGATATACTGTGCACCGCTTGTTGATTGGCTTTGATCATTTTCTCTTTTTGTAATGTTTCATTTTTTTCTTTAATCATCTCTGCATCAAGTAAATCGTGAGAGATAGACCCAAGATTGCTTTTCAGCTCAGCGGTCACTGCACATGCACGCGGAATCTGAACGTCCACACTGCCTGTTGTCGTTTTCGCATAGATGGAACGGCACTTTTCATCTGACAGCTGAACAGCAATATTTCCATTAAAGCTTTGAGCATCAATTGATTCACTTTTCCCGCGCAGGTCTATGAGCCCATTGATGGTTTCTACTTCAATCATACCACACTCATGATCTGCCAGTTTGATTTGTCCATTTGCTGTTTCTATTCCGACTTTTTCTGCATGTAACGAAGCAAAAGAGACAACACCATTAGTCGTTTTCGCGGCAAGTTCTTTTGTCTTTAGCTTTTCCCCGCGAATCGGTCCATTAAACAGCTTGACCTTGATCTTATCGTATTGGATACGCGGTACGTATAATGTAACATTGACTTTCATCGTCTTCTTTTCGGTTCGAATAAAAAATTTATCTCCTTCAAGCCCGCAGTCCAATTGATTGAGAAATTGCTGTCTTGCCTGCTCTCCATCCTCTGCACGGTAAATTTTTGCATGACACTCTGCTCGAATATCTCGATCGTCCCAAGGCATCACGTTGAGGCTGCCGTTCGCCAATTGAATATCTAAATGGGAAAGCGATGCGTCCTTGAACTGAAAAATGTGCTCAACATCAACGGACTGTCCAAAGTTCAAATCAAGATCCACATCTTTTACCTTTTTCACCGCAGAGTCTAACCAGCCAAACAGCTTTGCCCCAAGATTTTCGGTGCCGTTTCCTTTGCTCTCTGCTCCAGCTTTTTCTTCATGAAAGGTGTGATCAGCCGTAGACTTTTCTAATGAAACTGACTGACCCTCTTCTAGTTTTTCCAGCAGCGTAATTGCTTCTTTTGCTGATAATACTCCGTCTTCTACTAATTTTAAAATTCGTTCTTTTTCATTCATACAAAGCCCTCCTAAGATTTGATGGATTGAAGTACTTTAATCCCTTGAATGATATTCCAAATGACAGAGATCAAAAAGCCAATGACTACTAAAAAAGACAAGATGAACACCGTCATGACTGGAATGAGCGAGTCACCTGCCTGTGTCGTCAATAAAAATGGGATAGACCCAAAAATCAACAGAATGCACGCTGCGACCGGCAAAAGATGTGACCATAATGCCCGCAATGCGTGCCGCTTCGTTTCCTTTTGATCTACTACAAAAAACGCCACGATCGGTACGATAAACGGCATAAATAATACACTAAAATAACAAATAGAAGCAATAATCGACTGATCTCTATTCATATATATTCGCTCCTTCATAACGAAAATCCCTTTCTAACTCATACGTTTATTGCGTATAAAAAGTTTCAAAATCATTCGATTTACATATGACCTTAGACACAAATTATTTCTTTTTGCACCTAAGAGTAGATTCTTCAAAGATTACCCTTTAAAATATGTTGAAAAGATGGTGATTATCATTATAGGGGGTAATTATTTTGACAGATCATCATAATTCAAAACATACGGCTCAAACGCTTTTAGACCTTATACAGAAACAGAAAAGCATGAACAGCGATATGATCAAGGAGCTTGAGACCATTCATCCGTCTCATCCAAAGTATGGTGATATCCGTTATTTAAAGGTACTGCTCGACAGCAGCAGCACCCATATTTTAAAGGATTTAACGCACCTCAGTAATTTAATGCCGAAGGAAGATGTGCAGTAAAAGAAAAACCCCTCTTATCGAGGGGTTTTCTTTATGAAGAAGTCACACTTTCCGTTTCTTTAACCAGTTGTTTCATGCGTTTACGGTCACGCTCTAAAATAGGCTTCAAGTATTGACCTGTGTAAGATGCTTCTTCTTTTGCAATGTGCTCAGGAGTGCCAGAGGCAATGATCGTTCCGCCGCCTGCACCACCTTCTGGTCCGAGATCAACGAGATAATCAGCAGCCTTGATAATATCAAGGTTGTGTTCAATGACCAACACCGTATCTCC
Source organism: Bacillus sp. FSL M7-0791 (assembly GCF_038627085.1). NCBI lineage: Bacteria > Bacillati > Bacillota > Bacilli > Caryophanales > Bacillaceae > Bacillus > Bacillus sp. FSL M7-0791. The sequence goes on from NZ_CP152022.1 coordinate 3,088,086, forward strand.
GTTTTCAACCAAACGCTGAAGCACCTTTAATAAACGGGCAATATCATCTACATGCAGTCCTGTTGTCGGCTCGTCCAAAATATAAAGGGACCTTCCGTTTGAACGGCGGTGAAGCTCAGATGCCAATTTCACGCGCTGCGCCTCTCCTCCGGACAATGTCGTTGCAGGCTGTCCAAGTGTAATGTATCCAAGCCCCACATCATAAATCGTTTGAAGCTTCCGCTTTATTTTCGGGATATTCTCGAAAAATTGGAGTGCGTCCTCCACAGTCATTTCAAGCACATCAGCAATGTTTTTCCCTTTATATGTGACCTCGAGTGTTTCGCGGTTATAACGTTTCCCGTGACACACTTCACAAGGCACATACACATCTGGCAAAAAGTGCATTTCAATTTTAATGATGCCATCCCCGCGGCACGCCTCACAGCGGCCGCCTTTGACGTTAAAGCTGAATCTGCCTTTTTTATAGCCTCGTACCTTTGCTTCGTTTGTTTGTGCAAACACATCCCGCACATCATCAAAGACACCTGTATACGTGGCAGGGTTGGATCTTGGTGTACGGCCAATTGGAGATTGATCAATATCAATGACCTTATCCAAATGATCCATTCCTTTGATTTCTTTGTGCTGCCCTGGCTTCGCCTTCGCTCTGTGCAATTTTTGTGAAAGTGATTTTAATAGAATTTCATTCACAAGCGTACTTTTTCCTGAGCCGGATACTCCGGTCACAGCTGTAAAGACACCCAGAGGGAACTTCGCATTCACGTTTTTCAAGTTGTTTTCTTTTGCACCTTTTATCTCGATATAGCGGCCGTCAGGCTTTCTTCTCTCAATTGGCAGCGGAATAAATTTCTCACCTGATAAATATTGGCCTGTTAATGATTTCGGGTCCTTCATGACTTCTTCTGGCGTTCCAGCTGAAATCACTTCTCCTCCATGAACTCCTGCTCCAGGTCCAATATCTATTAAATAATCAGCGGCTAGCATGGTATCTTCATCATGCTCCACGACAATCAGTGTGTTCCCGATGTCACGCATATTTTTCAACGTCCCAATCAACCGGTCATTATCGCGCTGATGCAGACCAATGGATGGTTCATCTAATATATAAAGAACACCTGTCAGCCTTGAGCCGATTTGAGTTGCCAGGCGAATCCGCTGCGCCTCTCCGCCTGATAGTGTGCCAGCGGACCGGCTCAAATTCAGATAATCTAAGCCCACATTATTTAAGAAGGACAAACGCTCTTTGATTTCACGTAAAATGAGCTGGGCAATCTGCAAATCTTTCTCAGACAACTCAATTTTTTCATAGAAATCAAGGGCATCAGAGACAGACAAATCGGTGATTTCTCCGATATGCTTGCCATTGATGAGAACCGCCAGCGTTTCTTTTTTCAGACGATATCCTTTACATGTCGGACATGGCTGATTGGCCATATATTTTTCCATTTGTTCACGAATATAATCAGAGCTGGTTTCCTTATAACGCCGTTCAATATTACGAAGAACGCCTTCAAACTCAATTTCATTTTCACGTACCTGGCCAAAATCATTTTCATATTTAAAATAAATCCGTTCAGATCCGCTTCCATATAAAATTTTATCAAATAAATGCGATGGGATATCTTTCACTGGAATGTCCATGTCGATGCCATAATGTGTACAAACAGCCTCAAGAAGCTGTGGATAGTATTGCGAGCTTTGCGGCTCCCATGGTGCAATGGCATGCTGCCGTAAAGTCAGATCCTTATTAGGAATGACAAGCTCAGGGTCGACTTCCAGTTTTGAACCGAGCCCATCACAGCTCGGGCAGGCACCAAAAGGACTATTAAACGAAAACATTCTCGGCTCAAGTTCACCAATAGAGAACCCGCAATGCGGACAAGCATGATGTTCGCTGAATAACAGCTCTTCTTGTCCAATCACATCAATCATCACTCGGCCTTCGCCCAGCCGCAGCGCCGTTTCAAGGGAGTCAGACAGCCGAGCAGCAACGCCTTCCTTCACGACAATTCGATCAATGACTACTTCAATGGAATGCTTCTTGTTCTTTTCAAGCTCGATATCTTCTGAAAGATCCTCCATCTCTCCATCGACTCTCACTCGTACATAGCCCTGCTTCCGAATTTGATCAAGCACTTTCACATGTGTTCCTTTGCGGCCGGATACAACTGGCGCAAGCACTTGTAATTTCGTTCTTTCAGGATACTCTAAAATACGATCTGTCATCTGCTCAATCGTTTGTGACGTAATTTCAATTCCATGTATAGGACAAATAGGTTTTCCGACTCGAGCATACAAGAGACGCAAGTAATCATAAATTTCAGTGACAGTACCAACTGTTGATCTAGGGTTTCGGCTCGTCGTTTTCTGGTCAATACTAATCGCCGGAGAAAGACCTTCAATGGCATCTACATCCGGTTTATCCATCTGCCCAAGAAATTGGCGTGCATACGCTGAAAGAGATTCAACGTACCTGCGCTGACCTTCTGCATAAATCGTATCAAAGGCAAGCGACGATTTTCCTGAACCAGATAATCCCGTAATGACCACTAGCTGGTCACGCGGGATATTGACATCAATATTTTTAAGGTTGTGTGCTCTAGCACCTTTCACCTCTATTCGTTCCATAGCCATCAGGCAATCATCCTTCCGCTTTTAGCTCTAACAATAGATCTCTTAATTCTGCTGCTTTTTCAAAATCAAGCGCTTTTGCTGCATCTTTCATTTCCATCTCGACTTTTTCGATCACTTTTTCTCGTTCTTTTTTGCTCATTTTCGAAAGCTTTGGTGCTGCTTTTGTTTCGTATTCTTCTGAATCCTCATGTATCTTTGTTGCCTTAATGACATCTCGAATTTTCTTATGGATCGTTTGCGGTGTAATCCCGAATTTCTCATTATATGCTTCTTGCTGTTCTCGTCTTCGCTTCGTTTCTTGAATCGCAATGTCCATCGATTTCGTCATATTGTCTGCATACATAATGACCCGGCCTTCTGCATTTCTCGCTGCACGGCCAATCGTCTGGATGAGGGATCTTTCAGAGCGCAAAAAGCCTTCTTTATCCGCATCTAAAATGGCCACAAGCGACACCTCTGGAATATCCAGTCCTTCACGAAGAAGGTTGATTCCAACAAGCACATCATATTTACCGAGACGCAGATCACGGATAATCTCAATCCGCTCAAGGGTCTTAATCTCGGAATGCAGGTAATTCACCTTGATTCCGATTTCTTTTAAGTAATCTGTGAGATCCTCAGACATTTTCTTCGTCAGTGTGGTCACGAGCACACGCTCATTTTTCTCAACTCGTGCATGAATTTCTCCAATTAAGTCATCAATTTGTCCTTCAATCGGACGGACTTCAATGATTGGATCAAGTAATCCTGTTGGACGGATAATTTGTTCCACAACCTCTGGTGTTTTCTCAAGCTCATACGGACCAGGCGTTGCTGATACATGCACAATATGATTGATATGCTTTTCAAACTCATCAAAGGTGAGCGGTCTGTTATCAAGTGCTGATGGCAGGCGGAATCCGTGATCAACCAACACTTGCTTTCTAGCTTGGTCCCCGTTGTACATGGCGCGGATTTGCGGAATCGTCACATGCGACTCATCGACAACAATCATAAAATCATCTGGGAAATAATCAAGCAGTGTGTAAGGTGTTGAACCAGGCGGACGCAAGGTCAGATGTCTTGAATAGTTCTCAATTCCTGAACAAAAGCCCATCTCTCTCATCATCTCAAGGTCATATCTTGTCCGCTGCTCAAGGCGCTGCGCTTCAAGTAATTTTCCATTATCGCGAAGCTTTTCAAGCTGTTCTTCTAGCTCTTGTTCAATATTGATAATGGCTTTTTCCATTTTTTCTTCTCTTGTGACGAAGTGAGATGCTGGGAAAATCGCCACATGATCACGATCACCAAGTATTTCTCCAGTCAGCGCATCCACTTCACGAATACGTTCAATTTCATCACCGAAAAACTCCACTCTGATACAATGCTCATCTCGTGAAGCGGGAAAAATCTCAACAACGTCTCCTCTGACTCGGAAGGTTCCGCGCTGAAAATCTATATCATTACGAGAATACTGAATATCCACCAGCTTACGAAGAAGCTGATTGCGTTCAATCTCCATTTCAGTACGCAAAGACAGCACAAGCTCTCTGTATTCCTCTGGCGAACCTAAGCCATAAATACAGGACACACTGGCAATGATGATGACATCTCTTCTCTCAAATAACGAGGACGTAGCCGAGTGTCTCAGCTTATCAATCTCATCATTGATGCTGGCATCCTTCTCAATAAATGTATCGGTCTGAGGCACATATGCCTCTGGCTGATAATAATCATAGTAACTCACAAAATATTCAACAGCGTTATTCGGAAAAAATTCCTTGAATTCGCTGTATAACTGACCGGCAAGTGTCTTATTATGCGCAATGACAAGTGTCGGTTTATTCACTTCTTTGATCAGGTTGGAGACAGTAAAGGTCTTTCCCGTACCTGTAGCACCTAACAGCGTTTGATGCTGTTTCCCCTGATGGATCCCCTCAACAAGCTTTTCAATCGCCTTTGGCTGATCTCCTTGGGGCTGATAGTTAGAAACTAATTCAAAGCGGTCACTCACATCAAAGCCTCCGTTTCGTTACGAAATCTATCTAATGAATATATTATCATAAAAGAACACAAAAATACGAACTAAAGTTCGGCTCTTACTTGATTTTTATTTCCAATACAGTCATACCCTCTCTCCCATGGGAAATAACCCTCTTAAGAAAACCTTCCTTTCAGTATGGAACATTTTGGAGTGAGATATTCGATGAGCAGAAAAAGAAAGCTGTGCTTACTAGAAATCGTAAGCACAGCTCTTGTTTAAAACATGTCAGTTTTCAGCCATCATGCTCTTGATAGCGATGACATCATTGATTTTCTTCAGCTTTTTCTCTTTTTTCGATTTCTTTCTTAGCCATAAACAAAGCCCCAGCTACTAAAGAAATAATATCTAATCCCACAATAAAGTAGGTTTCTGTATAGCCTTTCATGTACGAAGCAAATAAAAGCGCTGCTGTTAACGCAATGCCCACATAATGATTATAAGTAACCTTTGAAAATAAAATAACGAGCAAGAAAGGAAAAACTAGTGCAAATATGGCTTTTGTAATCACAAAAACCCTCCCTCTTCATGGTCTACTTCCTTGATTATAGTAAAGATTGGCATATTGAACAATTCACAGTTTTCAATTTCGCCTTTTTTCTCCATGTTCGGAGACTTTTGTTTTAGAAATAGAAGGAAATTAGTGAGATTGTCCCCTTTGTAAAGATAGGTCTTTCCGTCTTTGACAATAACATCCAATCAATCCTATGATTAAAATGATAGTGCGCACTATCATTTTAAAAAATAGAGAGACATACAAACCATTGGCTATTTGGATAAGGGGGCATTCCCATGTATTCAGTTTTATTTCATGCGGCTGAAGAATCCGCATCACTCGCAGGGGCAAAAGGCCTGAATTTAATCAAATTAAACAATCACGGCCTGCCAGTCCCAGATGGGTTTATTATCAAAACCAACAGCTTTGCAAGCTTTCTTTCATTTCACAATCTGCAGCCAGCAGAACAAAACCTTTCTCAAAAAATCAAAGAAGCATCGTTTCCTTTACAAATGGAAGCAGAGCTGCTTTCGTCCTTTCAATCCTTGCGGAAGACTTACCCCTCAGTTGCAGTCAGGTCCTCTTCTGTTGCTGAAGATCTCGAAGGCGCCTCATTTGCAGGACAGTACGAGACTTATTTAAATATCAAAACAAATGAAGAGTTTTTACAGGCAGTCAAAGAATGCTGGTCTTCTTATTTTGCAGCGAGAGTCACAGAATATAAGGAAGAGATGAATGAAAATGAGGAAGAGATGCCGCTTATGGCCGTTGTCGTTCAAGGATTGATCCATTCTGACGTCTCCGGTGTCATCTTTAGTGAGAATCCCGTATCGGGGAAAACAAATGAAATGATGCTGACCGCAAGCTACGGATTGGGAGAAGCAATTGTCTCCGGTCTTGTGACACCAGACACGTTTATTGTAGATAAAGAGAACTTTTCGATTGAAAAAACACTTGGGGCGAAAGAGCTACAAATTGTTCCTTTCCAAGAGGGTGTCATCGAGGAGCCAGTATCGGAAGAAATGGCTGGCCAGTTTTGCCTGAACGATGATCAATTGAAAGAAATCACACAAATCACGAAACAAGTAGAAGAACTTTACGGACATGGAGTCGATATCGAATTTGGAATTGCAGATGGATCGTTTTATTTACTTCAAGCAAGGCCGATTACTACAGCTCTTCCAAAAGCAGTAAATAAAACAGCAGGTGCTTCTTTTCAAATGAAGCCAGAAGAGCTGCAGGATTTCTGGATTTCAATGGATGATCATATGCCTGGTCCAACGAGTCCTCTTTTCTCAAGCCTAATCATACCAGCCTTAAAAAGCGGGATGAAGAAAAATGGAGAAAAGTATCAAGTACCTGATATGAACATCAAAGATATTAAACTTTACAGAGGCCACCTATACTCAGCACCGGATCTGCCAGAAGCGCAAGAAGGAGCTGCACCCGTTTTTGATGAAAGCATATTTGAGTTATTTCCTCATTTAAGTGAACGGATGTATGAGATTCTAGAGAAAAATTTCTTTCCATTTTACGAAAAACTCGATCGCCAAATGAATGAACCTATAACCATTGAAAAAGCCATCATTGGTTTTGAAGAATTAAAGAATTTTTATATCCAAGCATATGATGATCATTTTGATATCGTCATACCACAAGTCATTCTATCAGCCATCATTGAAGACATGCTTGTAACGTATACTGGTGATCAAACCCAAGTCGTCTTGCTGCACGAAATGATGATAGGCGTGATGAACAAATCTCTTGAAACAGACAAGGTGCTATCTGATATCGCAAAGGATGTCCTTCAAGATCCAGAACTTCATCAAGCATTTATTCAACAAGAAAAGAACTCGGAGCTGTTACATGCACTCAATCACTCGGAAAAAGGGAAGCATTTCATTTCAAAATTGGAGGATTTTCTCCAAGTTTACGGCTGGCGATCTGTTAAAAGTCATGACCTTACAGATGAGACTTGGGCAGAAAACCCGGAGTTTATATTAGATATCATCAGAAATAACATCCATTGCCATTGTGATTTTGATGAAGAATTTGCAAAAGCAGTGATCAAAAGACAAGAGACATATAAACATTTTATGAGTCAAGTGAAGGATGAATCGTTTAAAACAAAATTTGAGACGCTGTATCAATTTGCCCTTCGAGCAGCGAATATCCGAGATGACCACCACTTCTATATTGATGCCATGTTAGATGCAAAAGCCCGGGTATATCTATTAAAAATTGGTGAACTTCTAGTACAAAAAGGATCTATTCCTCATCAGGAAGATCTTTGGTATCTCTACGATGATGAGGTACAAAAAGCGCTCACAACGTCTATCTCATTTGATTCGGTTATCCAGCAAAGAAAGATAGAAATGAAGGAAAATGAAGATATTCAACCACCGGCTTACATTGGTACACCAACTGAAGCGGAACTGCAGCAAGTAGAAAGAATGCTTGGTTCATTAAGAGAAAATGAAAACAACACACACGATGTGATCCATGGAATTGGCGCATCCAGCGGTATTGTTTCTGGAAGAGTAAAAGTCATTACATGTGCTGACGAATTCTCACAATTTCAAAAGGATGATATTTTAGTTTGTAAAACGACCACACCTTTATGGACGAGCTTATTTAGAGATGCGAAAGCAGTCATCACCGATGCTGGAGGCATTTTATCTCATTCAGCTATTATCGCAAGAGAGTATATGATGCCAGCTGTCTTAGGTACTAGAATAGCAACTGAAACACTTCAATCCGGTGACCTTGTGACAGTAGATGGCAGCAATGGACGCATTCAGATATTAAAACAGTACTCGCGTGCATAAACTTATCATTTTGGATGATATTGGCGGTCATAGGTTTTATCGGTATACTTACTTTGTTGCAAACACATTCATAACCTGAGGTGAGTATGCTTGTTAAAATCTACAAATCAACGAATCATTCGCGCAACAATGGATTTATTAACTGAAAAGGGCTATCAAAAAACAACAACCAAAGAAATAGCGACAAAAGCGAATGTGAGTGAAGCAACTATTTTTCGCAACTTTAAAAACAAACGCGGCGTGATTGCTGCCATTATGAAGATGAAATCAACTCCGACAAAAACCTTAGAAGCAGAATTCAAAGGCGATTTATACACCGATTTGAAGTTTCTCGGTACCTATTTCCTTGAAGATTTGACTTCCAAAAAAGAATTTATTTATATCAGCATGCGAGAACCGGCTATGTTTAAGGATTTAACCAGTCACGAAAAAATATATCCTCAAGAACTAAGAGAAATGCTCATACAATATTTCAAAAAGATGGGTGCCAAGCATCATGTATTAAAAGGAAATGAAGACATTTATGCAGATATTTTCATTAGTACGTATTTCGGATTTTTCATTCAGCAGCTTGAGCAAGATTTTCAACTCGTTCTCACACAAAAAGAAGATTTTATTGAAACATGCACACACATTTTCATGAGAGGAATTTCTCCCGCTTAAAGGGTGGAATTCTTCTTTTTTACAAAAGGTGGTATACACATTGAGGTTAAAAAAAGAGAGTTTCGTCATCTATTCTTTGTTGCTTGGAGCTATACTAGTTCCAGTCAATTCAACGATGATCGCTGTCGCTCTATCATCCATATCAACTTATTATGATCAATCCCTTGCAAACATCACTTGGGTTGTCACAATTTATCTAATTGTCATGGCAGTCACTCAGCCTATCGCTGGTAAGTTAGGAGATATATACGGACACAGGCGAATGTATTTAATTGGGGTCATGCTCTTTTTAATTGGATCAATTGGATGTGCTTTAGCTCCTAATCTAGCTTTTCTCATCACTTTTCGTTCCATTCAAGCAGCTGGCGGTGCTATTTTAACACCTAATAGCATTGCATTGATTCGTGCAACAGTATCCCCCGAAAAACTGTCTAAAACAATGGGGTATTTTGGGTTTGGAGCCGGTATTGGTGCCGCACTTGGACCTTTTATTGGTTCGATTCTTATTCAGAGTTTTGATTGGCATTCTATATTCTTTGTCAATATCCCATTCTTGTTCCTTACACTTGTTACCGGCGTATTACTCATTCCAAAAACAAAACATACACGCTTACAAGCAAATGTAGACATCACTGGTTCACTATACTTAACCATCGGGATTGCCACACTCATTCTATGCACTAAAAGCCAATTGCTAAATGAATACTTGATCTATGGAATTCTAGCGTTGATCGTCATTCCTTTATTCTTTAAACATGTACGAAAAGTAAAGAATCCGATTATCGATTTGTCGCTTTTTAAAAACAGTTCATTTACAAACGCAAACCTGTCGATCATGCTAAGTAATTTTGTGATGTATGCCATTCTTCTAATTATGCCGCTGTTTATGGAACAACAACTTGCACTTTCTCATACACAAAGCGGTATTATTCTATCAGTATTTTCTCTTTGCATGTCTATTAGCGGCTTGTTAGGAGCAAGACTCCATCCGAAAAAAGGCGCGAAAAAAATGATTGGCTTTTCATTTCTCTGTCTCATTTTATCAGGCATCATGTTAATCACACTCAGTCAGTTCCCTACCTTACCACTGCTTATCGTGACACTTGTCGCAGGCGGAATTTCATCAGGTATTGGAATGACCAGTATGCAGATGGCTTCTTTAACGTCTGTTGATCAAAGCTTATCTGGTTCAGCATCTGGTATTTTCTCTACCTTTCGATATTTTGGCAGTATCATTTCGTCTACATTGATTGGGATCATGAGTGGTTTTCAATCTTTATTTATTGTATTAATGGGTGCAGGCATTCTTGGTTTCCTTTTATCTCAGCGTGTAAAAACCAAATCAACCTCCCCATCATCTGAGCATTCCGCCTAATGACTCCCTTGCTCTATGTTTAGTTAGAGCGGGGAGTTTTCATCATTTGTATCACTGTAAACTATAGCGAGTGCATCCATCAAATCCTGAAAATCATCTTTTAAAGAAGAAAAAATGGCATATGTCCAGACAAAAAAGGAACTTCAGGTACAAATGGTCTCCCTCACTTACCTAAAAGCTTTTTTTCATTCTTTCAGCATGGATAACTTCAATTTTTTTTCACAATTTTTGTGGTATGATTTTGAAAATAGAGAACGCAAAGGAGCGGAAGAATGGAACGTGTGAAATATGTTTTGATCTGTTTATCAGCTCTACTTTTATTCCTGACAGGCTGTGGAAAAGAACAGCAATTTACGCCGCCAGGCAGCTCTCAATCCATCGCTGTCATCTCTCAATTAAAAAAAGCCTCCTTTTCAATAGTTGATATACAAAAAAATAAAATGCTCTCTTCTGTGGATTTAAAACACCCACTCACTGATCTTATTCAAATCAATAAAGACGTCATCATCGCTACAAGTAAAGAGGGAGAATCCCTTATCGAAATTAATCTAAAACAAGGTACAGCGACAGATTATATGAATGTGGATAAAGGACTGACTTCCCTTACATATGATGCAGCTTCTCATACATTAATCGCTGCCAACTCACAGAAAAATGTCGTTTATTTTATTGATACGGAGCGCAAAAAAATAAAATCGACTGTGAAAACTGGAAAATTACCTTCTTCTATGACTCTTTCTTCATCAGGTATTTTATTTGTTTTAAATGCAGAAAGTCATACTGTCTCCGTCATAGATATTGAAAAGGAAAAAAATATACGTACGTTTTCTGTACTTGAACGGCCTTCTGGGATTCATTTTGATGGACAGTCCATTTGGATCGGCGGCCACGGTAAACAAGGCACCTTAAATAAGAGTATTTTTGCTTATGACCCTAAAACTGGAAAAAAACAGCGAGAAATAAAGCTAGGCGTTATGCCTGTTGCATTTTTTCCAGAGAAAAATTCTTCTATTTTATATGTACTATGTCATGGAGATCATACGCTATACAAAGTAGATACCAAAACAAATAAACAGCTTGCTTCTGTTGAAACTGGTCAAAATCCGAATTATATCACCGCTGATACGACATCAATTTATGTGAGTAACTTGGATGACAACTCAGTATCCATCATCGATAAACACTCACTTATCATGAAAAATCAACTGAATGTCCCATCAGGACCTTATGCTATCGTGTTGGAGGAAAAGAAATGAAGGAACAAATGCGTATTTTAATCGTAGATGATGAGCTTGATATGCTTGAGTTAATCGGGTCTTTTTTAAAAAGACATGGCTTTCACATTATCACTGCGAATAATGGAAAAGATGCCTTGCATCAGCTTGAAAAGGAATCTGTTGATCTTGTTGTATTAGATATCATGATGCCTGACATGGATGGATTTGAAGTCTGTCAGCGTATTCGACAAACATCTCAAATACCGATTTTATTTTTAACAGCGAGGAGTAATGAAGAGGACCGAATTAGAGGACTTGAAATTGGAGCAGATGATTATATCATGAAGCCTTTCAGTCTGCGTGAGCTTGCCGCAAGAATCGAAACCACTCTGAGACGAATTAGAGGTCTTTCGCTAAAGCGCAGCCGAATACAGATCGGTGACATGGAGATTGATCAAGATGGCAGACAAGTTTACCTCTATCAACAGCCCGTTAATTTAACAAGAAGAGAATTTGATTTACTCATGTTTCTTTTGCTCAACCAAGGACAAGTGTTTTCACGAGAACACCTTTATCAAAAATTGTGGGAATCACATTCAACGAGCGGCTCTTTAAGAACTGTCGATACACATATCAAAACGCTGCGACTGAAATTAAAGGAAGCAGAACGATATATTAAAACCGTTTGGGGTGTCGGCTATAAGTTTGAGGAGGAAGAATGAAGCCATTATCGATTAAAAAGAAAGTACTCTTCTTAATCCTTGCAGTGATCGGAATCGTTGCAGCCTCAGCGCTTGCCCTTACCTTTTACTTATACCAGCATTTATATATTGATAAACAGATCGATTCCTTAAGTTTGCAAGGTAAGAAGCTGGCAGGAATCTATCACACACATGGGAAAGACAAGTATTTTACCGACAGAATGAAATGGGCAAATGACTCAAGTCAGGCAAGCATTATTTTTACAGATGATCCAATGGAGCTTTCAAGTGGACTTCCTTTTGATACGGACACAAATGATAATCTCATTACGTTCAAGGAACGCCAAAAGCTCCTTCAAGGTGAAACCGTCGTGTTAATTAGAGAACACCCAAAGTTTCACCAAGATATTCTTGGCATCGCCATCCCTGTTTTCTCAAGCAATGATGATCTATCGGGAACTATTTTCCTCTCCATGCCCTTATCAGATGTATATGAACCCTTTGTCCAAATTAGATTGACGCTTGGCATATCCATCTTAATGATTCTGCTCCTGATATTCGTGATCGGATATAAGAGCTCCAATAAAGTAGTGCAGACAATTAATAAAATGAAAGAAATTGCAATGGAAATGGAATCTGGTGATTTCTCAAAACGAATGGCCGTAACCAAAAAAGGAGATGAGTTAAACCAGCTTAGCCGCTCCTTTAATAAACTGTCTTCAACCCTCGAAAAAGTTGAACAGCACCGCAAGGAATTTCTTGCGAATGTCTCTCACGAACTTAGAACGCCTTTAAGTTATATGAAAGGCTATGCAGAAGGAATTGAAGAAGGGATCATTGATCAAAAAAAAGGAATGCAAATCATTCAAGATGAGGCCACACGTTTAAGCCGGCTAGTGCACGATCTTTTAGATCTTGCACAGTTAGAAGGTGACTCTTATCCACTTACGATGGAGCCAATCGTTTTTGCACAGCTGATCCACGATGTTCTTGATCAAATGGCATTCATCGCTGACAAAAAAAGCATTACTTTCAAACGAACGCTTGAAGAGGATTGTATTGTTTATGGTGATAGCGACCGTCTCCAACAAGTGATACGTAATTTACTGGACAATGCCATTCATTACACACCATCTGGAAAATCAATATCGATTGAATTACAAGTTCACCAAGGTGTTGCTGAATTGAAAGTGACCGACGAAGGCAGCGGTATTCCAAAAGAAGATCTCCCACATGTTTCTGAGCGATTTTATCGTGTAAATAAAGCACGAACAAGAAAGGATGGCGGCTCTGGCCTTGGACTAGCCATTGTCTATCAAATCATTAAAAAACATCATGGAACATTCGACATTCAATCTGAACCTGACTTTGGTACGACAGCCATTATTCAACTTCCCAATGCTCCATTCAATGAGAGCTCACCTACTCTATAGCTACTCACATATTTTAAAATATCATTTGGAATTACTACTTTATCAATAAATTCTGCATCCATAGGATTTTCTACAACTAGAACAGCTCTTTTCATCAAGAGCTGTTTTTATTTCTAAAAAATAAAAAAATGGTCTTTTTTTATTAACATTTTATTCATATTTGCTTGTTACACTTTTTTCAAGTGAAGAAAAAGGAGTGACATGCTTTTGATCAGACGTTTTCAGAAATTTGATATTTATTTATTTTTCATATTGATCTTATCTGCCATCTTAAACATTTATAACATTTGGGAAGATGATACGGTGAATGCGTATTATACTGCGGCTGTCACAAGTATGATGCAAAGCTGGCATCATTTCTTCTTTGCTTCATTTGATCCAGCAGGGTATGTCACGGTGGATAAACCCCCGCTCACTTTCTGGCTGCAAACGATCAGTGCCAAAATTTTTGGTCTCCATGGATGGAGCGTCATCTTGCCTCAAGCTTTAGCGGGTATTGGATCTGTTTATCTGATCTATCGTCTTGTCAAACCAACTTTTGGTCAAGCAGCGGCAAGATTAGCGGCACTTATCATGGCGTGTACACCTATTGCGGTTGCTGTATCTCGCACAAATAATATTGACAGCTTACTTGTCTTTATACTTTTACTAGCAACAGGAATGATGTTCAAGGCTGTAAAACAGCAAAAGGTTCTTTGGGCGATTGCTTCGTTTGCGATGATTGGCGTCGGCTTTAATACAAAAATGCTACAAGCCTATATGATCGTGCCAGCACTCATTCTTTTTTACATCCTTGCTTACCGATCGACATGGAAGAAAAAATTACTCTCGCTGATCGTTTCAATGATTGTCCTTTTAGGTGTATCTGCTTCATGGTCAATAGCGATTGATCTCACTGCCAAAGAGAATCGTCCTTATATCGGATCAAGTGAATCGAATTCTGCATTAGAATTAGCCTTTGGTTACAACGGTCTCCAGCGGCTGACTGGTCAACAGTCTGGCGGGGGAGGCGGCACAAATCAGGGTAAGGGACAGCCACCTTCACAGCAGGGTGATCAGCAAAATGACAATGATTCATCCACCATGCCTCAGCCGCCATCTCATGGAAATCAAAACAACTCAGACAATTCAAACCAATCACCCAGTCAGGAACAGCCTTCAATGCAAAGACCACCAAGCAGTGCAGACAGCACAACACCACCTGATATGCCTTCAGGCGGTAATGGTGATGGACCTCCAACTGGCGGGGGCGGAAAAATGGGAAATGGCTCCGGCATGTTTGGTACAGGAACCAAGGGACCGTTACGTCTGTTCCAATCTGAACTGTCCGATCAAATCAGCTGGCTGCTTCCATTTGCAATCTTCGGTGCGATTGGTATCTTCTTCTCGACTGCCTTTGAAAGAAGACGTCTCAATACAAAACAAAAAGAAACACTATTTTGGTTAGCATGGCTTATTCCTGTTGCTGCATTTTTCAGTGTAGCAGGATTTTTCCATCATTATTATTTGATCATGCTGGCACCGCCAATTGCTGTATTAGCAGGAGCCGGATGGGTTTCTATGACACAATTGTTCCAAACAGGAACTGGGTTTAAAAAATGGCTGCTTCCAATTGCGATATTCGTCACAACAGCATTTGAAATCTTTATCCTATCTACTTTTACAAGCACGATCGGTCTTGGACTAAGCATTGCAGTCGGTATCATTGGTGTTGGAACAATCCTTTCTCTGCTTTTGATAACAGGAAAAGAAAAACTAAAACAATTCGTGTCTCTTATCGCCATCCTTGGCATGCTGATTGCACCACTATACTGGGCAAGCACACCTCTTCTTTATGGGGGAAACAGTATGCTTCCAGAGGCTGGCCCTCAGCTTGCAACTTCAAGTGGCAGCATGAGTTCACAAGTCAATGAAAAGTTGATCAGCTATCTTGAGAAAAATAATACGGGAGAAGAATTCCTATTCGGAACAACAGATGCAACCACTGCTTCACCTTACATTATTAAAACAGGAAAAGCTGTTATGGCATTAGGTGGATTTAGTGGATCTGATAACATTCTCACGCTTAGTGAATTCAAACAGCTCCTCAAAGACGGCAAAATCAAATACTTCTATCTTTCTGGTATGAGAGGCGGCAGCTCTGACATTCTCACTTGGATTCGAAAAAATGGCAAAGAAGTACCTGCTTCTAAATGGCAGAACAGCTCTACATCCAAAACGAACCAGCAAACAGACAGCCAACAATCAGAACAAAATGATCAGTCAAATAGAAGAATGGGCGGAATGGAGAGCGGCACTCTTTATGAACTATCCGTTGATTAATTCATCTATTAAAAGGGAGGAAGGATGACTGATGGAAAAGAACATACGATATTCTATTGTAGTCCCAGTCTATAATGAAGAACTTGTGATCCATGAATCCTATCAGCGACTGAAAACAGTCATGGATTCGACGGGAGAAGCATACGAGCTTCTCTTCGTCAATGACGGTAGTATGGATCGAACAGCTGAACTAATTAAAGGGTATTCCCAAAACGATCCGAATGTAAGACTCATTGATTTCTCACGTAACTTCGGACACCAAATTGCCATTACAGCTGGGATGGATTATGCAAAGGGAGAAGCTGTCATCGTGATAGATGCAGACCTACAAGATCCGCCTGAATTGATATTAGAGATGATCGCAAAATGGAAAGAAGGCTATGAAGTCGTATACGCCGTGCGCACCAAACGAAAAGGCGAGACTTTTTTCAAAAAGCAAACCGCTTCCCTTTTCTATCGCGTTTTACGTCAAATCACCGAAGTAGATATCCCAATCGACACCGGTGACTTCAGGTTAATGGATCGTAGAGTGTGCCATGAAATGAGAAAAATACGAGAAAAAAATCCATTTGTTCGCGGCCTAGTCAGCTGGGTAGGTTTCAAACAAATTGCAGTAGAGTACGTTCGAGATGAACGTCTAGCAGGAGAAACAAAATACCCGCTCAAAAAGATGCTCAAGCTCTCGATGGATGGAATCACTTCCTTTTCCTATAAACCTTTGAAGCTAGCGAGTATCGCAGGAATTGCCCTTTCCGCTATCGGATTCATTTCAATGTTTCTTGTACTTTACTTAAAGCTTTTTACAAACAGCACCATTACAGGATGGAGTTCATTAATTGTCATACAGCTGTTCTTTAGCGGCATCATCCTCTTTATGCTAGGAATGATTGGGGAATACATCGGCCGAATCTACGACGAGGCAAAAGATCGACCACTTTACATCGTAAGAGAGAGTTACGGGCTTCAGTCAAAGCCACATTCTGTTCAACCCCCTGTTCATTTCAAGCAATACAAACAGCATTAAAAAAGCGTGTGAGACCTCTTTAAAGGTCCCGCACGCTTTTTGTATTAAGCGGCTGTTTCAAACCGCTTTCTGTTGATGAAGAAAGAAAGAGTAATCATCAGATAAATGCCCATTGTGACCATCGTTTGGACAATTGGAGTTGTTGACACAACGCCGATGAAAATGGCAATGATCGCAATCACAGAAAACCATGTTGTGAAAGGATACAGCTTCACGCGATATCCTCCTGGTTCTGCTACACTTCGAGATTTTAAATGCCCGACAGCAATAATAAACCAGATGAATAAGACCGTATAGCTTAAAGATCCCATTAAATAATTAAAAGTTTGACTTCCTACAAAAAGGGAAATCAATACAGCGGCATACAATGTAGATGTACACACTAGGATCGCTCTAACAGGCACCTGCTGTTTTGATAGCTTTGAAAAGCCCTTCCATACACGCCCATCCATCGCTTGCGTATAAAGTACCCTTGAGGATGCGTACAGCCCAGAGTTCATAGAAGACAAGATCGCTAGTAAAATGATACCGTTCATGATGTCACTTGCATATGGCACGCCAATCGTTGCAAACACGGTGACGAATGGACTCACTTGCTCATTGTTTACTTGATTCCAAGGAATCAAGCTGACGATGATGAAGAACGGCAGTACATAGAAGCCGATGATTCGTACAAATGTACTTTGAATGGCCTTTGGGATGACTTTTTCAGGGTTTTTTGTTTCTGCTAATGTGACCCCGATCATTTCAGTCCCGCCATATGAATACACCACCACAAGCATGGCCGCAATTAAGCCGCCTGTTCCATTCGGGAAAAATCCTCCGTGGTCTGTTAAGTTGGATAATCCCGGTGCTGCATGCTGACCAAATGAGACAAACAACATGGTTAACCCAATGATAATAAATAAAAGAATGACAGCAATTTTAATAGAAGCTAACCAGTACTCCGTCTCAGCAAACATTTTAACAGAACAAACATTGATCAATGTCACAACAAGTGAAATGATTAACACAAGTATCCAAATCGGCACTTGTGGGAACCAGTACTGAATAAAGATCGCAGATACGATTGCTTCTGCTGCAATGTTCAGCACCCACATTTTCCAGTATATCCAGTCTAAGAAATAAGCCGGATATTTGCCTAACACCGGTTCAATTAAATCACGGAATGTTCTTGCGCCAGGTCGTGCAACCGTCATTTCGGCAAGTCCTTGCATAATAAATAATAAAATAAGACCACCAATCATATATGCCAAAATGACAGCAGGACCTGCGATATCAATAGCAGAGCTGCTTCCTTTAAACAGACCAGCACCAATTGCTCCGCCAAGTGCGAGCATCATAATATGCCTTGACGTCATTGTTCGTTTTAACTGCACATGTTCCTTTTCCATTTTCTATAGCTCCTTTAAATTTGAATCTTCAGACAAATATAGGATAAAAGCATATAAAAAGGCCAGTCATCTCCTTGAAGAGACGACTGACCTTGCAACCGCGTTACCACTCTAATTGATTCAGCCATAGCTGAATCCAACTTAAAACCCGTTAACGGAGGTCACACGTAAAGACTTACTATTCATTCAGTCTTACCGCTCTTTGAGCGAGTTCAATGATTCGTTTTACTGCGTTGCACCAACCCGCAGCTCTCTTAAAAAAACGGATGTTCATCTACTATTCTCAAGTCAAAGCGTTTATAGTCAATTTGTATATTCATCAAAGATTTTATTTTTTAAATATACTGACTAACCACGCAATTGTCAACATCCTTTTTCAGACATTCTCTTTTAACGAATCCAAACAGCTACTTCATCCATCGGACGGCGCGTTTTGCCGCGCTTCGGCTCGGTGACACGATAACCAAAGGCTGCCATGACAGAAATATCATACTGACCATCCTCAAGCAGCCCTTCTTCATCTAGAATGCGATGAATCTCATCGTAGCTGAATCCCTCGACTGGGCATGAATCAATGCCAATTTGTGCAGCGGCTGTCATCATGTTTCCAAGGGCAATATACGTTTGTTTTGAAGCCCAATCAAAGAGCGTACGTTCATTTTCTAACAAATGAAGATCATTCTCTTGGAATTCTTGGTAGCGTCCCTTCACCATCTCGAACGTTTCGTCTGACATTCCTTTGATTTGCTTGTTGATGTATTCTGCATATGCTGAATCATAACGGGCGTCTGTTCTTGCCAAGATGATCACAAAATGGCTGGCAGTAGGAAGCTGCTTTTGCGCTCCCCATGTATACTCTTTTAATTTTTCTCTAAATGCTTCATTTTGAACAACGAGGAACTTCCAAGGCTCAAACCCTACAGAGCTTGGGGAAAGTCTTCCTGTTTCTAAAATAAATGCAAAATCATCCTCTGATATTTTTTTCGTTGGGTCGAACTCTTTTGTCGCATGGCGGAACTCATACGCCTCAATGATTTCTTTTTTTAATTGCTCTTTGTCTCGCATTGTATTCATCCTTTCTATTAACCAATTAGGGCGTTAGTTTCATCAATCCAATTTCTTTCCATTCCCATATAGAAATTGTTATGATAAAAAAACAACAGCCCGAATGTGTGATGTGATATCTCTATGGTATAAGAAAAGCTTCGAGTGATTCAAGTACGCACATTTTTGTTCGTTAGTTACCATCTTGTTCGTGTATCACCAAATTTGTCTTAGAAAGGAGTGTTAAGATGAGTGCACCATCCAATCCAGTCAGTATTGTCAATCATGGCTGTCCCGTTTCAGTGACGACAAGTGTCATCGGAGGGAAATGGAAAGGAGTGATCCTTTATCATTTGACTTGCGGACCAAAACGCTACAATGAATTGCGCCGGCTGCTGCCAAGAATTTCTCAGCGTGTCCTCACACTGCAATTGCGTGAGCTTGAACAAGACGGCGTTGTCCATAGAGAAGTCTATGAGGAGGTCCCCCCTCGTGTCGAATATTCCCTCACTTCTCTCGGAAATACATTAAAGCCTATCATCTTCGCCATGCGTGAATGGGGCGAATCCTACGGGAAAGAAGTGCGCCCAAAAGAAAAAAGCTGCCATCTCTAGCAGCTTTTTTTAAGATGAAATTGCCGTTGGTTCTTGCTGTAGATCATCCTTCACAAACAGGATGCCAAGCTGATGATGCTCCCCTTCGTAAGAAGCACGTTTCTCAAATCTTGTCTGACCATTTAGGCCAATGATCTCGAGCTTTGTTAGAGCACGATTGGTTTGAAGGGCTTCATAAAATTCCGAAACGGTTTTGACTTCAATTCCATTCACTTTTGTGATGACTTCTCCGATCTCAAGCTTTAAATCAGCCGCTGGTGTATTTGGAATAATCCCCAGCACCATCAGCCCTTGATTACGCTTAGAGAAGTAGAACGGGGCAGCATTGTCATTGACCCTCTGCTTCCATGAGAGAAAGGCTCTTCCTATCACCGCAATCAATACAGCTCCCCAAGCAATCGGTTCAAACCAAATACTTGCAGCACCTAATAAGGCGACAGCGAGTCCGAGCATGAGAATACGCCGCGCTGTAATTTGAATACTAACAATTGGCAGTGAGCCTTGAATTCTCTGACCGAATCCGATGATATATGGAATCAAAATAAATGAAAAGCTTTGATCATGCACTTGAAGCACCGGCCACCATGGCAGAGAAGAAGTGAATTCACCTGCCGGCATCAGCAAAACAAGCGGTAAAAGCCACAGACGGTTCGCCCGCTGCTGACCAATTAAAAGTCCTCTCGCACTCATCACCATAGCAGGCGATGTACGTAAATGCGCCGTTCGATAGGCTAGAATTCCCTCGGTCATTAATAGAAGTCCTAGCAGAATGACAACGGCTGATGCATTCATCATTGAGAGCTGCGGCAGCCAAGAATGACTCACTTGGAAATGCATCAGTCCAAGTGCCGCAATAAAACTGAAACCGAGTGTGTATGCAGACGAAAGCGCACTCGCCTTAAAGAATAAAGAGAAAACGATGGTCATCGCTGCAATCAGCACGATGAATCCAGGGGGGAGGGCAATCCCTAAGCCTACTGAAATAACGGATAGGCAAATCCCTAGAATCCATCCCTTTGAATATGTAAATTTAAGTTCATCGTATACATCTTCTATTCTTGTTTGAAACGCTTTTCTCTCCCGCTTTACGCGGATGTAGCCATGCAATAGGCTGATTAATATCATGAAATAAAAAAGAGGATGGATTAAAAACAGACCGACCGCTTTTAATCCGGCTCCCATCCACTCCGAGCTCATTATCGTTCACCGCCCAAGTCAAGCATTTTCTCTTATTCTATCAAATAAATCGATGCTTGACATCAGGTTTATTTCTCCTGATTCATCCAAAGTGTGACATTCGACAGTGAAAAATCTTTTAAGTAGTGATTGACATCTACATCTAGTATGCCGCCGAGCAGCTGCATCGACCTCTTGATGTCGGTTAAGTTTATACCAAGTCTCTTATGATTATCCATTAAATAATTGAAGTATATCTCAGCACAGTCTTCATCGATTTCGTCGACTGATTCTACCGTTGTGTAATTGACCAAGTACCTGCTTAACAGCATGAGCAGACTTAATGCCTTTGTAGCGGAAAACGTCACATCTTTCGTACGACTCTTAAGTTCCTCTACCAACTCGTAATATTTTTTCTCTCTCACAATACTTGCCCTTTTCAATTGTGTACCCCCATTTACTAGTTCTTTTAAGAAAAGCGCAAACCTCGGTACAGCTTAATGCTCAAGCTGAATATCCGCAAAAAATAAAATATTTAAAATGAGTGCTACTTTTTATTGTAAGAATTATTTATGTAACATACAACTTTCAAAAGTTTCATTTTCATGACATGTTTAAATCAACAGAAAGTCTCTTATATACATATGTTATCGGGTAAAATTGAAGGAATGTTATGTTTTTTGTAAAATAAATGAATATATTTCTCGATATAATTTATTTTTAATCATAAATTATTACATGTTCATGACACTTATGAACCAAAAAAAAGAGGCTATTATTCGCCTCTTTATTTTTTAAGATATAGTGCTTTTAGTGCAGTCTGTAATTGAAGGTCATTTTTTTCGTAAGATTTCACTTCATCCACCATTTTGTTCATCATTTCTGCTGTTTTTAAATCAATGACACCTGATTTATCGAGATTGTATGTGCTTTGGAAGGCAAGTACGGCCTTTTTCGTTTCTTCATCAAAGTATCCATCTACTCTGCCAGGGTCAAATGACAATCCCTTTAACAGCGTCTGCGCTTGTCTTACTTCTTCATTGTTCATATCAAGCTGAAGCGGTTCTTTCAGCTGAAGCGGACCTGCGGTAAAGTAATCCGGCTGATGAATCGCAATTGTCGGTACGACGCCTTTTTTGTGAATCCAATTGCCTTTTGGCGTGAGCCATTTATACAGCGTTAATTTAATATTACTTCCATCTCCCATCGGAACCGCCTGCTGCACAGTTCCTTTTCCAAAGGAGACATCACCGACAACTTCATACTTTCCAGCTTCTTTCATGGCTCCAGCAAGTATTTCCGAAGCGGAAGCACTGCCTTTATCAATTAAGACGTTGACTGGGTAAGGCTTTTGTTCTTTCAGTTTTGAAAAATATCGTTTCCGATCGCCATTCCGTTCTGCGATTTGAATATAGGGCTGATCCTTCGTAATAAAATGTTTCAAAATATCTTCCACACTTTGCAGATAGCCGCCAGGGTTTCCTCTCACATCCAGTACAAGGCCTTCTATGCCCTTTTTCTCGAGCTGTTTCAGGCTTGACGTGAAATCCTTCGCCGTATCTTCAGAGAAGCTGGAGATCGCAATATAGCCTGTTTTATGACCATTGACCTCTTTTACAGAGGAAGTCACTGTTTCAAGCGGAATTTCTTCTCGTTTGATATGGAACGTCAGCTCTTTTTCAATCCCGTTTCGTTTGATTGTTAAGGCGACAGACGTCCCTTTTTTTCCTCTTATTTTCAGTACAGCATCGTTTAAGCTTTTTTCTTTCATCGGCTCACCGTCAATGCTGATGACCTCATCTTTTGGCTTTAGACCTGCTTTTGCCGCAGGGGATTTTTTAAAGGCGGAGACGATAATGATCTTTCCTTCATCCATCCCCACTTCTGCCCCAATTCCCTCAAAGGAAGAATCAAGCGAATCAGAAAATTGCTTTGCGGTCTGCTTGTCCATGTATACTGAATACGGATCGTTTAACGTCGAAAGCATTCCTTGGATCGCGCCTTCAAGCAGCTTTTGCCGATCCACTTCCTCTACATATTCATTTGAAATAAGGTCATAGGCTTTCTCGATCTTTTCCATCCCATTCTCTTTCGCCTTATCACTTGATTGAGCTTGTCCAGCCATTGCAGCGGCTGCTTGCGTTGACTCCGCATGAGTTCCCTCTTTATGCGTCATCACACCTGCACTTATTAAGAGAACGACACTTGCCATAATAGATGCGATTTGTTTTTTCATATTTGGCCTCCTTCTTCAACTCTTCCTCATGACCTGAGTTATTATATGCCAGAAGAAGGGATTTCATGTAAAGACATTCTCTCGTGAAGGCTTGACGAATCATTTTATTAGGTGTAATTTTTATTTTGTTATGATTGAGAAGGAGTCTTCGCTATGTATATTATCTTGACGATGCTTTTATTAGGAATTTTATTAGGTTTTGTAGGAGCAGGCGGGGCGGGATTCGTCATCGCATTGCTTACATTAATTTTTGATATCCCTATCCATACCGCACTCGGGACGTCATTAGCCGCTATGGCATTTACGACACTATCAGGTGCATACAGCCACTACCGGGAAGGGAACATTCAGCTGAAATCCGGTTTGATTGTCGGGGCTCTTGCTTGTATCGCTTCTTTTGCTGGGGCTAAGGTTGCTCCTTTTATTCCAGAAGAGAGTCTGCACTATTTAACAGCAGGAATGCTTTTTTTATCCGCTGTTTTTATGATGATCAAACTATTTGTTCTTAATGAAGAGGCTGAACAGCAGCCGCTTTCTTCACGTCAGCTGATGACAAGAGGCATTATTTTAGGCCTTGTGTCTGGGATGCTGTCAGGCATGTTTGGTATCGGGTCTGCACCATTTATTCAAGTAGGACTTTTGATTTTACTGAAGCTGTCGATTCGGCAAGCTGTTGGCACGACCATGCTTGTCATTATTCCGATTTCTATCGGCGGTGGAATTGGATATATTTCAGAGGGTTATGTTGATTTTATCTTGCTGATCCAAATATTAATTGGAACCGTATTAGGCGCATTTATCGGCGCGAAATTCACACGCCTTGCACCGAAGCTCTTATTGAAATCAGCTGTTCTGTTAACACCTATTATTGCCGGATTACTGCTGCTGTTTTAATTCTATCTAGACCAAAAAAGCCGATAACATCATGTTATCGGCTTTTTGATTAGCGGATATATTGCGCTGGATTGACTGCATTTGATTTTGCGCCATTCCATAATCCTTTATGAATTTCAAAGTGAAGATGCTGACCATGCGATTGGCCGGTATTTCCCATATAGCCAAGGAATTGTCCTTGTTCGACTCTCTGTCCTGTTGACACACTTCTTGTAGACAGATGGGCATATACAGTTTGATACGTCTGTCCATTGATATTGTGCGTAATGAACACAACATTTCCATAGCTCGATGAGTAGCTTGAGTTTGTGACGGTTCCAGATGCTGCTGCATAGACAGGAACTGTGCCCTTTGCTGCAATATCTAATCCGAAGTGGTTTCCGCCAGAACGTCCGCCAAAACCAGATGAGAATCGGCCAGCAGCTGGTTTAATAAAGCCTGAGCTGCTTGCTGGTGTATCAGATACTTGATCTGAGCCGCCGCTGTGAGGTGCAGGTGCATTTTTTTCAGCTGCTTGTTTTGCTTTCTCCGCTTCTTCCTTTTGTCGGTGTGCTTCCTCAGATTTCACTGCCGCTTTTTGATTCGCTAGGATTTCTTGTTCATTCTCAAGCTTGCCTAGTTCATCATGTGCATGATTTTTTTTATCTGTCACATCACCTAAAATGTGTTCTTTTTCTTTGTGCTTCTTAGATAAATCTTTTTTAAGTGCTTCTAGCTCTTTCAGAGATGTTTCAAGTCCGCTTAGCTGATTATTTAGCTCTGCTTCTTTTTGCTCCACCAGCTTTAAATCATTTTCATGTTCTGTAATCATGTCTTTGTCTGCTTCGACAATCGTTGTGACAGCCCCAACACGACCGACAAAATCACTAAAGCTGCGAGCACCTAGCAGCACATCTAAATAGTTGATCGTACCGCCGCTTTTTTGCATTGAACGAATTCGGTCTTTGAAAATGGCTTTTCTTTTTTCAATTCGCTCATTGATGACTTGAATGTCTTTTTTTAGCTTCTTGATCTCTTGCTTCGTTTTTTTAACTTCTTTCTCTTTTTCAGCGACTTTTTCAGTTGCAGTACTTACCTTTTGGTCAATTTGTTCAATTTCTTTCTTGAGCTTTGATTCTTTCTTTTCAAGCTTTGCCAGCTCTGACTTCTTCTTCTTCAAGCTTGATTCAGTCTTCGATGTTTTCTCTTCGATTTGTTGACGTTTTTGATCTAGGTCTTCGTATGCGAATGCACGATTCTCGTTCCCTGGAATGTATAGCCACGTTGTTCCAATAAACGCTGCCATTCCAGCCATCATCAGCTTTCTTTTCAAAACGATATTCCCCTCCCATGACAACTGTCGACATGAAGAGCCGACCGGATGAATCAGATCAACCGGTCACATCTTCTATAGATTCCTCGAATGCTGCCATCAAAATATATTTATACTTTTAAGAATTTACGGATAGACGTTAAGCTTCCCCATACACCAATGATTGCACCGATCACTAGCAGGATCAGTGATACTTGATAGACAAACGGGTTGTATGGAAGCATTGAAATAAATGAGCCTTGTACTCTCGGTGCGACCCAGCCTACTGCATATTGATACGTGCCAAGCAATAGGGCAATTGGTATAATGGAACCAAATACACCAAGCAATAATCCTTCAATGAAGAATGGCCAGCGGATAAACCAGTTCGTTGCACCTACCAGCTTCATAATCTCAATTTCTTTACGTCTAGCAAAAATCGTAATTTTGATCGTATTGGAGATTAAGAACATAGCTGTAAATAACAGCCCAATAATGAGCACAATACCGACATTACGTGCTACTCCGACTACATTAAAGAGTCGGCTGACCTCTTCTTTTCCATAGGTTACTTTATATGTACCCTTTAGTTTTTCTAATTTCTTCGCTACTTTTGGTGTATCGTGAGGATCTGTTGTTTTCACAATAAACGCATCGTTTAATGGATTTTCTTGATCAACAAGCCCCATGGATTGTCCATTTTCTCCAAAGCTTTTAATCAGTGCTTTCAGTTCGTCATCCTTAGATGAGTACTTCACATCACTGATTTCAGGAATCTTTTCAATTTCTGCTTTTAATTCATCCTGCTGCTTTTGATTCGCCGTTAATTCGATTAATACTTTTACTTCTACTTCTTTTTCAGCGTTCGATGCCATGTTATTCAAGTTGAGCATAATCACAAGGAAAACCCCAACTAAAATCAATGTGACAGTAACCGCACTAATTGATGCAAATGTCATCCACGTGTTTCTTCCAAGTGAACGGAAGCTCTCACGTAAATGCCGCGAGAGAGTTTTAATCATAAATTCCGTACTCCCCTCTTGCTTCGTCACGCACAATCATTCCATCTTCGATTGCGATGACGCGTTTCTTCATGGTGTTTACAATTTCTTTGTTGTGTGTCGCCATAACCACTGTTGTCCCGCGGTTATTAATCTCTTCGAGCGTCTTCATGATTTCCCAAGAAGTGTCTGGATCAAGGTTTCCTGTCGGCTCATCTGCAATGACGACCTCAGGGCTATTGACAATCGAGCGAGCGATAGACACACGCTGCTGTTCACCGCCGGACAGCTGGTCAGGAAACTGGCGCGCTCTGTGCTTTAGCTGAACCAGATCGAGAACATCAAGCACTTTTTTCTTAATGATATGAGGCTGTTCACCAATTACTTCAAGCGCAAATGCTACGTTCTCAAACACAGTAAGAGTTGGAAGCAGCTTGAAATCTTGGAATACTACGCCAATTTCTCTTCTTACGTAAGGAATTTCTTTTTCCTTCATTGAGCCTAAATCTTTGTTATGAATTAAGATTTGCCCTTTGGTTGGCTTCTCTTCACGATACATCATTTTGATGAAAGTGGATTTACCAGCACCACTGGGACCAACAACATACACAAACTCTCCTGGATGGATAGAGACATTGATTCCATTGATCGCCTTTACGCCATTAGGATAGATCTTGTAGACTTCCTTCATTTGAATCATGTAATCACCTAATCTTTTCTTATTCGCTGACTAACAGCTTATCATGATGTTTTGACACTTCTCGTCAAAAAACGTTATGTATGGTCACGCTCATACCCTTCGATACTTACTAACAATTTATGTCCTTTTCATCCAAAAAGATGAAAAAATTGAATCGTCTAAATTTCAACAACTCCAATTATACGTCATGAATCGACGCAATGGTATTACATTTATATTTCAAAACTTATAAATAAAAGGTAAATAGAACAATCAAAACCGAAAAACATGCCTTTATACCCTTATTTTTTAAATAAAATTTAATATAATGCGTTTTCATACTATCCAAAAGTCTTTTTCTACATATAAAAAAACAAAAAAACCTTGTCGATTAGACAAAGGTTTTATTTTTTCTCTGCAAGCCATTTTGCTACTTCTTTTGCTTGTTTCTCATCTACCATTCCGCTTGGCATAGAGCCTTTACCGTTTTGCGCAATATCTGCGATTTGTCTTTCATTATATTTCTTCCCTACTTCTTTCAGGCTTGGTCCGCCTCCGCCAGATAGGTCTTTCCCATGACAGCCAATACAGTTTTGCTGATAGATCTCCTCACCACTGCTCACAGATGAAGCACTTTTGCTGCCTTCTTTGTCGCTGCTGCTTGAATTTCCTCCACAAGCCGCGAGAACAAGAAGCATCGCTGCAAATAGCATCGTTAATCCGCTTTTTTTCATCTATTTCCCTCCCTTGCAATCATTTGGTCAACGCTATTATATCCTTGTTTATGCCCTTTTAAAACCCTCACCAAGCACCTCTTTTGCATCCATCACGATGACAAATGCTGATGCATCGATTGCTTTCACCACTTGTTTCAACTTTGTGAATTGTGATTGCCCAACGACACACATCAAAATTGGGCGGTCATGATCGGTATATCCTCCGACTGCTGAGATCTTCGTCACACCACGGTCAATTTGATCAAAAACCGCCTGTCTGACTTCATCTTCATGCCCTGTAATGATCATTGCCATTTTTGAATGACTGAAGCCAGCCTGTACCACATCAATCGTTTTACTAGAAATAAACACACCAATGACCGCGTACAGCCCCTCTTCAATTCCAAAGACCGTCATCGCAGCCAGAACAATCAAGCCATCCATCATTGCTAAACAGGTGCCTAGCGTGAGTCCTGTGTACTTATTGATGATTTTGGCAGCGAGTGCCGTTCCACCCGTTGATCCATTCCCAAGAAACACGAGCCCTATTCCGATCCCAATGACCACTCCGCCAAAAATAGCCGCTAGCAGTGCTTCATGTGTGACAGGTGCAATATGTCTTGTGACAAACACCATGAAAGGTAAAAAAATCGAGCCAACGAGTGTTTTCACTCCAAATGTACCGCCTAATAAATAAAAGCCAGCGATAAACAATGGAATATTGAGCCCCCATTGCACATAAGCCGCTTCAAAGCCGAATGACTGCATAATGGTACTAATGCCGCTCACACCGCCTGCTGCAATCTGATTCGGTAATAATAACGTATTAAACCCAATCGCTACGATGGCAGATCCGATTAAAATGAACAAATAATTTTTCACTTCGATCCAAAATTGTGAATGTCCCTGCTTCATGTCTTTCTTCCTCCGTTACTTCTGAATGCACACCTATTTTAAGCCCTCTTAAAACGATTGTAAATAACAGCCAAATGCAGTGCTAATGGATTAATACTTTATCACACAGACGGATCAGCGTACTTGCCGGTTGGCATAGAAGTAAATGATGGTATATTTAATATGTACATGAGAAAGAAGGGGCATGCGATGAAGAAAATACTGAAGATAACAGGTATGACATTACTTGCACTGATCATCTTAGCTTTTGGTGCTTTCTATACATGGAGCCGCTTTACATATGGACCATCAGAAGCATTAAAAAAACAAGTGAACATGGAGCAAGTGGAACATAAAAACAATGTTTATACATTTGAAGCATCAAAAAGTGATACTGGCATCATTCTCTATCCTGGGGCAAAGGTGGAACCACTTGCATATGCCTATATCGGGGATACGCTGATGAAAAAAGGCTACTCTGTTTTTATCCCTGACATGCCATTTTCCTTTGCGATTTTCAATCCAAACAAAGCGCAGGACATCATCAAAGATCACCAAACGATCAAACACTGGTATATTGGCGGACATTCACTTGGCGGGGCTGCTGCCTCAATGTTTGCAGAAAAAAATCAGAGCAAGCTCGATGGACTCTTTTTCCTAGCATCTTATCCAGCATCAGATGACCTGAAACAATCTTCATTAAAAGTCCTTTCTATTTCAGGTGAAAAGGATGGGCTGGCAACACAAGAGAAAATCAAGAAATCGAAAGCAAATCTGCCGTCTCAAACCGTTTATCATGAAATAAAAGGCGGGAATCATGCGCAATTTGGCATGTATGGCAAACAAAAAGGGGATCAGCCAGCGGACATTCCAGCCCTGTCGCAGCAAAATGATCTCATTCAGACAATGCTTGACTGGTTGAAGCCAGCAAAAAAGCTCCCGTAATGGGAGCTTCAGCGTGTAGACAAACCCTCGCATTCTTTGTCAGTCCTGCGCGTTGGTGCTCACGAATGTTCAATTCGCTCCGCGCCAATGCTCGTCCTTCCTAGACTTCAAAGGTTTTCTATCACGCTGAAAAGAAGACAAAGAGCTAAAATAAAGATCATTTTAGCCCTTTGTCAACAGTCTGAAAGCTCCCGTAATGGGAGCTTTTCATTATTATTTTTTTGTCACTTCTAAAAATTCTTCAGCATCTGCTACAGCCAAACGAATGGCTTCTTCCCAAAATGCTTTTTGGGTAAGGTCAACGCCTAGATGCTTTTTGGCTAAATCTTCTACTGTCATTGAAGCAGTATCTTTTAATAATGCAATGTATTTCTCCTCAAACGATGTACCAGCCTGCAATGCTTTTGCATAAATTCCTAACGAGAACATGTATCCAAAGGTGTATGGGAAATTATAAAATGGAACATTCGTGATATGAAAATGCAGCTTAGACGCCCAGAAATGCGGATGGTATTCATCTAATGAGTCACCGAACGCTTCCTTCTGCGCTTCGACCATCAATTCATTCAACCGATCAGCCGGCACTTCTCCTTTTTTACGCTCTTCATAAAAGCGCTGTTCAAATAAGAAACGAGATTGAATGTTCATGAAGAATGCTACACTGCGCTGCAGCTTATCCTCTAACAGGCTGAGACGCTCCTCTTCATTTGCCGCTTCTTTTAATGAAGCATCAGCAACAATCATTTCTGCGAATGTCGACGCTGTTTCAGCTACATTCATTGCGTATTTGCGATTCAGAATGCGAACATCCTGCATCACTTCCTGATGGAACGAATGACCAAGCTCATGTGCTAGTGTCGCCACATTGGATGGACTTCCTGAGAAGGTCATAAAAATACGTGATTCTCCGCTGTCAGGGAAATTTGTACAAAAGCCGCCTACCCGTTTGTTTGGACGGTCCTCAGCTTCTACCCAGCGTTCATTAAAGGCTTTTTCTGTAAAAGCAGCGAGCTCTTCTCCAAATCCAGCGAAATGTTTCACAATAAAAGCAGCTGCTTCTTGATAAGGATAGATTTTGGTCTCACTGCCGATAGGAGCCCCAACATCGAACCAGCTCAGCTTATCCACTCCAAGCATATCAGCTTTACGGTGTAAATAATCAATGAATGGCTGCTTATGTTCATCAATCACAGACCACATCGTATCAAGGGTTTCTTGTTTCATACGGCAAATTTCAAGCGGCTCTTTTAAAATGTGATCCCAGCCTCTTGCTTCATACACTTGCAAACGAAAACCAGCAAGGTGATTGAGCGTACTAGCAAATAAATGTTCATCCTGCGTCCATGCATGCTCTAGGTTGTGGTAAACGGCCTTTCTGACTTCACGATCTGAATCATCCATAGCATTTTCTGCTTGGCCTACAGAGATCATCTGCGTTTCTCCATGCTGTTCAAACGGAATGGTAATTTTATTCACTAAGCGGGAATAAAGCTCATCCCACGCATGGTACCCATCTACAGCCAGCTTTTGAATCAGCGTTTCTTGTTCAACAGGTAATTGATCCTTCACACGGTCTCTTCGCTCATTTAATATGTAGCGGACATCTGAAAAGGCTGCTGAATTCATCAATTCTTCCCACTTGTTTACAGGGATAGCAGCAAGCGCTTGATCAAACCGTGCAAGGATGGTTCCTAAATCAGCTTCCAGCTTGGCAATCGTACCTCGAAGGCTGCCTGCTTTCATATCCTTCGTATTTTGAGCTTGGAGGCAGGATACAAATGAACCTGCTTGAGATAATTTTTTATATGTAGTTTCATACGTGTCAAGGACAGACGTTAATTTGCTTTCAATGTGTGTATCTTCTTTTGAAAAGGCACCCACCTTTTGTCGTAATTCATCTAGTAGCTGCTGAATGTTTTGCAGGTATGTCTTAAATTCTGGTGAAGAACTGCCTCCTTTAAAAAAGGCATCTAAATCCCACGTTTCTTGCAATGGTGTTAATCCCAAAATATTTCCCCCTTTATTTGCTAATTTCATCATACAAAGGATATAGAATCAGTATGTCGTATGTATTCCTTTATATTCATTATATTTTCTCACAATTAAAAAAACCCGGCAAGAAGCCGAGTTTTTATGATAATTTCGAACGTAGGTACGCATCGATAAATGAATCTAAATCTCCATCCATCACCGCTTGAACATTTCCCATCTCCGTATTGGTTCGATGGTCTTTCACAAGAGAATAAGGGTGGAATACATAAGAGCGGATCTGGCTTCCCCAGCCAATTTCTTTCTGCTCTCCTCTGATTTCATCCAATTCTGCCTGCTGTTCTTCGATCCGTTTTTGATAAAGTTTCGATTTCAGCATTTTCATCGCACGTTCTCTGTTTTTAATTTGTGATCTTTCTGTTTGGCACGTCACGACGACATTCGTTGGAATATGTGTGATACGAACGGCAGAGTCCGTCGTATTCACGTGCTGGCCACCTGCTCCGCTTGCACGATACGTATCTACCTTGATATCCTCTGTCCGAATATCAATATCAATTTCTTCATTGAATTCCGGCATGACATCACAGGAAACGAAGGATGTATGTCTGCGGCCAGAAGAATCAAAAGGAGAAATACGAACCAAACGATGGACACCTTTTTCAGCTTTTAAGTAACCGTACGCGTTATGCCCTTTGATGAGCAAAGTCACAGACTTAATCCCTGCCTCATCACCTGGAAGGTAATCAAGCGTTTCGACCTTAAAGCCTCTGCGCTCTGCCCAGCGAGTGTACATTCGCAGAAGCATAGAACCCCAGTCCTGTGATTCAGTACCGCCTGCACCTGGGTGAAGCTCAAGAATGGCATTGTTTTTATCATAAGGTTCGCTTAAAAGAAGCTGCAGTTCAAATTCGTTAAACTGCTTCGTTAAGCTCTTCAGCTCTTTTTCAAGCTCTGCATGAAGCTCCTCGTCATAATCTTCCTTTAATAAGTCATGCGTCATTTGCAGCTCTTCATGCGATTCACTGAGCTCATGATAGGAATTCACAGAATCCTTCAGTGCATTGGCTTCATTGATAACGCCTTGAGCCTTTTGCTGATCATTCCAAAAATCAGCCTCTGACATCGTCGCTTCAAGCTCTGCGATTTTGGCCTCTTTTGTTTCTAAGTCAAAGAGACCCCCTAAAATCAGCTAGCCTGCTAGCCATATTTTCAAGCTCTTGTCTAATTTCTACTAATTCCATATCCTTCACCTCATAGATGTATGGGGGCTGACATGAATAGAAAGAGGTTTTCACCTCTTTCCATTACTTATTCTGTCTTCCCATGACAATTTTTATATTTCTTGCCGCTTCCGCAGTGACATGGGGAGTTTCGTCCAATGTCTACGACTTTACGTACCGGCTTCTTCTTCACTGTCTTCTCCTCATCGCCCTCTTGCGGCTGATGGGCCGTTGTTTGACCTTGAACCACTTCTTCACGTTCTAGGTTGTTTTGGATTTCTGATTTCAAGACATACTTGGCCACATCATCTTCAATTGAAGCCACCATATGCTCAAACATCGCAAATCCTTCCATTTGGTATTCACGAAGCGGATTCGTTTGTGCGTACGCACGTAAATGAATCCCTTGACGCAGCTGATCCATCGCATCGATATGGTCCATCCACTTTGAATCCACCGCACGAAGAACGATGACTTTTTCAAATTCACGCATTTGTTCTTCGCCAAATGTTTCTTCTTTTGCATCGTATTTTTCTTTAATCCGATCCATGATGAAGCTTGTGATTTCATCTGCTTCTTTACCGAAGATATCTTTGACCGTAATGGCACCTTCGTCTAAATAGTTCGTGTTGATTAATTCAACAAGACCATCTAGTTTCCATTCTTCAGGCAGCTCTTCTTTTGGCGTATAAGATCCCACAGCACGCTCAATTGAAGATTGGATCATATTGATGACAATTGATTTTAAGTTGTCAGAATCGATGACTTCAAAACGCTGTTTGTAGATTACTTCACGCTGTTGACGAAGCACATCGTCGTATTGCAGAAGCTGCTTACGGGAATCAAAGTTGTTCCCCTCTACACGTTTTTGAGATGATTCAACGGCTTTAGACACCATTTTACTTTGGATTGGTGTAGAGTCATCCATGCCAAAGCGGTCAAGCATCGCCATCGTCCGCTCTGCACCAAATCGGCGCATCAATTCATCTTCCATGGAAAGATAGAATTGGGTAATCCCTGGGTCTCCTTGACGTCCAGAACGTCCGCGAAGCTGGTTATCAATACGACGGGATTCATGACGTTCTGTCCCGATAACAGCCAGACCTCCAAGTTCTTTTACACCTTCGCCAAGCTTGATGTCTGTACCACGTCCTGCCATGTTTGTTGCAATGGTCACAGCACCTTTTTGACCAGCCTCTTCAATAATTTGTGCTTCACGCTCATGGTTTTTTGCGTTTAACACTTGATGAGGAATGCCTTTATTTTTAAGCAGCTTAGAAATAAGCTCAGATGTCTCAACTGCTACTGTTCCGACAAGAACTGGCTGCCCTGTCATATAGCGCTGCGCAACATCCTCAGCCACTGCTTTAAATTTACCATCCATTGTGCGGTAAATTAAATCAGGTCTGTCATCACGAACCACTGGTTGGTTGGTCGGGATTGACACAACCTGCATGTTGTAAATGTTACGGAATTCTTCTTCTTCCGTTTTTGCTGTACCAGTCATACCAGATAATTTTTCATACATACGGAAGTAGTTCTGGAACGTAATTGTTGCTAGTGTCATGCTTTCGTTCTGTACTTCAAGACCTTCTTTTGCCTCGATGGCTTGATGCAGCCCTTCACTATAACGGCGTCCTTTCATTAAACGTCCTGTGAAGGAGTCAACGATGACTACTTGGCCTTCTTCTACCACATAATCCACGTCTTTTTGCATCGCAACATGTGCCTTCAGCGCCTGAGCGATGTGATGGTTCAGCGCGACATGTTTGACATCAAACAGGTTCTCAATGCCGAATGCTTTTTCCGCCTTCGTCATTCCGCTTTCAGTCAGCTGCACACTTTTTGTTTTAATATCATACGTGAAATCATCTTCGATTTTTAATGTGCGGACAAATGCATTGGCTTGTACATAAAGCTTTGTTGATTTCGCAGCTTGTCCTGAGATAATAAGAGGTGTTCTCGCTTCATCAATTAAAATGGAGTCAACCTCATCGATCACGGCATAATGAAGCGGTCTCTGAACCATTTGCTCTTTGTACAGCACCATGTTATCTCGTAAATAGTCAAAGCCGAGTTCATTATTTGTTGAATACGTGATATCAGCGGCGTACGCTTCTCTTTTTTCATCTTTGTCTAAGCTGTTTAAGTTTAAGCCGACTGTTAAACCAAGAAACTCAAAAATTTTGCCCATTTCCTGCGCATCACGGCTTGCCAAATATTCGTTGACTGTCACGATGTGGACGCCTTTTCCAGAAAGAGCATTTAAATAAACAGGCATTGTTGATGTCAATGTTTTACCTTCACCTGTTTTCATTTCAGCGATGTTACCTTCGTGAAGCGCGATGCCCCCCATGAGCTGCACCTTAAATGGGAACATTCCTGTTACGCGGCGGGATGCCTCGCGAACCGTTGCAAATGCTTCAACCAGCAGGTCATCCACGGATTGTCCTTTTTCAAGTTTTTCTTTAAATTCAATCGTTTTATTTCGTAAAGCCTCGTCAGATAATTTTTCAAAATTTTGAGCGAGAGCTTCGATTTCATTTGCCTTTTTTTCATATCGGCTGATCGTACGTTTCGTAGGATCAAACACTTTGTTTAAGATTCCAAGCATATAATAACGCTCCTCTATTTCATGCAATTTTTCGGCATGTCCAAAAGTTTGACAGGTCCATATTTACCTGCATTTATCATACCATACCTTCTTTCATTTCCAAAGAATTTGCCATAATTTCGCACAAAAAACCCGCCCCTTATGAAGGGAACGGGTTTACTTTATTTAGGTTGTTTTTAAATCAGCATCAACTGATATTTAAGCGTTTGGCTCAATGAGTCCATATTTACCGTCATTTCGACGATAAACCACATTGGTCAAATTTGTCTCAGCATTTGTGAAAACGAAGAAACTATGACCTAACATGTTCATTTGGAGAATGGCCTCTTCACTATCCATCGGCTTTAAGTTGAAACGTTTTTGTCTGACGATTTCTGTTTCATCAATCTCTTCGTCATCTTGAACTGCTACTTCAGCCGTACCATTTCCTCCAGCAAATAAGTGCTTTTTGGCACCTTGCTCGCGGAATTTACGGTTTACTTTTGTTTTGTGCTTTCTAATTTGACGTTCTAATTTACTGGCTGCTAGGTCTACTGCATTGTACATATCCTCATTATGCACCTCAGCTCGAAGTGCTAGATCAGTCATTGGAATGGTAACCTCAACTTTAGATTCTTGATCGTTGTAAAACTTCAAGTTCACGTTGACTGAAGCATCTACATCTGTCTCAAAATAACGCTCCAGCTTTCCAATTTTTTTCTCGACATGATCTCTTAGTGCAGGTGTTACGTCGATGTTTTCTCCTCTGACATTGTAATTCATGTAAAGAACGCCTCCTTTAAAATTAAGGATATGTAAACCTATTTCTACTTTTCCCTCCTTTTCTCCTGCTCAAACGTAAAAAAAATGTGAATATTTATTGAAATTTGTCGAATTTTGCGGTGCTTCAACTGTTGCTTGATAGGTGATGAATATATATTCGGCTGATTCTTGAAAAAGACCAGCGCACATTAAATGGTAAAAGATGAAATCGATGTTTTCAGCGATTGAGATAAGGATTTTAAATCCTCCGCAGCGGCTTTCATCTCCTCATTGGCCGCTAATGATTCTTCAACAGCAGCAGACATGTACTCTGTTTCTTCTGAGTTTCGTTTCGCACCTTCTTCAATGACACCAACCGTTTGAGAAATTTCCTCTGTACTAGCAGAAATTTGTTCTGCAGTGGCTGACAGCTCTTCTGCTTTCATTGAAATATCACGAATAGATTCCAAGATTTCATGAAAGCTCTGTTCAGATAATTGTGATACTTTTACACCCTCTGCTACATCACGCTCGACCTTCGTCATCGATTGTGATGACTTTTCTGTATCTTTGTTCACGTTCTCGAGTAATTGGCTAATTTGATCTGTCAGCTGACTAGATTCTTCTGCCAGCTTCCTCACTTCATCGGCTACAACTGCAAAGCCTCTTCCATGTTCTCCTGCCCTTGCTGCTTCTATAGCTGCGTTTAAAGCAAGCAAATTCGTCTGGTCAGCAATGGCATGGATATGACCTAACAGATCTTGAATGCCTGTAAACTGTGCTTGCACATTGGCCATTGTGGAATGGTGTTCATTCACAGACTCTTTAATAGAACTCATTTGTTTCACAAATTGTTGAATAAGGGCGGCACCCTCTTCAGCCTTTTCAGTCACTGAAATTGAGTGACCCGAAACATCGGACGTGTGTACAGCTGCATTTTGCATGCCAGTCGACACTTCCTGAATAGCGGATGCCACTTTTCCGACCGCATCTGATTGTTCACGTGAAGCTTCACTGACCTGTTCAATCGAGCTAGATGTCTGCTCACTAGCCGATATCGTTTGACTGATGGTTTCCTCAAATTGAGCAGCAGAATCAGCAAGCTGTCTTGATCCGCTTTGCACCTGCAAAATAAGCTGACGCAAATGAGCCGTCATTTGATTAAAGGCTGTGCCGAGTTGACCAATCTCATTTTTAGAGGTCACTTCAATCTCTTCAAGGGTTAGATCACCATCTGCCATCCTTTTTGCGGCATTTGTGACAGAAACAATTGGTTTTGTCATGCGATGAACAAATCTGATCCCAATCACCAAAAGGCCAACAATAATCGCTGCACTGACCAAAATGAGTGTAAGCAATAATTGATTACTATCTTGATTGAGCTGATTGATTTTTTGATCACGTTGTTTTAGCTGATTTTGAGCGAACTCTTTTGTAAAGGTATGTATTTCTTGTTCGATAGGTTGTAATTCTTGACTGAGGCGGGTGTTGAATTCTTTTTGATTGTTTGTATTTAATGATATAAATAACCTTTTTGTGGATTCATAGTAGAGTTCATTCTTTTGAGATATCTTTTCTAATAATTGTTTTGCCTGTTTGACTGTACTAAGTTTTAAAGCATCTCCTGTTTTTTTATTAATATCAACATAAGTATCTTCAATTTTTTGTGAGATTTCCCTGTCTTGTACGACAACATATGTTTTAATCTGTGCTTCCTGCTGTTGAAGAAGCGCTTCTAATTCCAGCGA
Organism: Bacillus sp. FSL M7-0791; assembly: GCF_038627085.1. Taxonomy (NCBI): domain Bacteria; kingdom Bacillati; phylum Bacillota; class Bacilli; order Caryophanales; family Bacillaceae; genus Bacillus; species Bacillus sp. FSL M7-0791. The sequence continues at coordinate 3,126,001 of NZ_CP152022.1, forward strand.
GGTCTGATAAAGCTTCACTTCCTTGCTTAATAGCGCTTTATAGGATTGATCTGTTTTGTAATAGAGAAAGCTTGAAAATCCTAACATACTGACAAACAATACACATATGACAATAAGCCCAAATAAAAATTGATTTTTTAGTCTCATAATTTCCTCCGAATGGTCTGAATTGGACAAAAATTAATGAATGACATACGGCCTCATACAGGCATGTATTTCATCCATCCACTTTCTATATTCAGGTATAAAGTATGTTTTCAGGAATGATTGGAAGTGATTTGAAGGGAATGTATAGAAAGCTAGTATATCAAAGCTTAAAAATATTTGATCAAACGAACGAATCGTTTTGGCAAAGTGTTCATTTTCAATAATTGAAAGCAGAAGAGGATGTGTTGTGTCTAAATGAAAGAAGGCATGGATCAGATCATTAAAGATCCGATCCCCTTCTGTTTTGTCAAAATCCTTCTCAATTTCATCTAAATAGTTTAGACTCTCTTCTATCGTGTATAGAAGTTCATAATATGTGGTTAATAAAATATAGTCATTTGAACGATACGCCACAGGTCTCACCTATTTATTTCCGTTTATCGTAGTATACGCCGTCACTTGTTATGGGCTGGTATGGATTTTGATAATTCAGCTGTTTTGTTTTCTTTTTTTGAATGGCTTGAATATCTGCTTTTATCCCATTTTGGATAACCGTTAATTGCTTCGCCATCTGTTGATCTGTTTGGATGATTTCTCGGATTTTCTCTTTATCTTGATCCGTCAATTCATGCTGTATATCTCTCATTAATTCGTCTCTCTCAATTAAAAAGGCATCAAAGTCTTCAACCAGTGTCTCACTTTGCGGATTTTCCGCTATTTCGGCTGCCATTTTTAATGTTTGATCATGCAGCTGGTCCACAATACTCATAGAGAACCCCCGATAGAGTGGTGACGGCCTTTACGATCGGTTTGAATGACTTCCTTCCACGCATCACGGAAATCAGTTACGTACTCTTCTACTTCATTCAATATCTCTTCGTCATTTTGAAGATTGGCTTCTATCAGTCTGCGATAAATGTAATCATACATACTTGCCATACTCTTTGATACGTCATAGGAACGATTTAAGGTGACATTTAATTCTTGAATGATGTTTTGAGCCTTTTTCAGGTTCAAGTTTCTCGTTTCTGCATCCTCTTTTTGAATGGCATGCTTCGCTATTCTGATGAACTTTAAGCAGCCTTCATAAAGCATAAGCGTCAACTCGGCAGGTGTTGCGGTCTCAATAGAATTTTTCTGATAGGCGGCATAAGGGTTCTGTATTGCCATATGTTATAAACCTCCAATTATTGTCCAAGCAGTTGAGAAAGGTAGCCAGATTGGTTGTTTAGCTTTTGAATTGCACTATCCATGGCGTTAAACTTCGTATAGTAACGGGCTTCAACCATCTTCAAACGGTCTTGGAACGTACTCATTCGTTTGGTCAAAGAGTCAAGGTCCTTACCAAGTCCGTATTCCTTTAATTCCATAGTTGTGCTGCCAGCCTTTTTTTGAATGCTCTTCGAAAAGTCTGATAAGGAATTTTTGACACGATAGATAATTCCTTGTTCTTGATATTGCTGCTGCGCTTTGTCTTTATCCTTTGAATCCACATTTAAACTACCCGATATAAACATTTGTCTGACCTTCTCCGGGTCTTCTTCAATGGCTTTCTTTAATTTCTCTACTCCATTACTATCCTTACTAAATTCAAGCTTCCCGCCATCTTTATAGCTGGATGATGTCGAAATACCGATTTGTGTGAGTTGAATTTTATTCCCATCACTTGTCGTAATATTAGCATACAAATCACTTCTTATTTTAGAGGCACCAGATCGTAAAATGGAATCACTTCTCAGCAAGCCAGACTTCGCGGTCGTTTCCCATAGCTCTATTTCTTTTTCAGACATCGCTTTTTTCTCTTCAGCCGTTAATGGATGATAGTCCCTGTTTTTCTTTTCATTGACTTTACCATTAATCTGTTCAACAAGCTCATTGTATTTATCAACAAATTGCTTAATTTTATCATATATTGCATCCACATCTGTTGAAACGTTTAAGCTGACCGGCTGATCCGTGGTTGCTTTAAGCTCGTACGTAATATCAGCCTGTGTGAATGTATTGTTGTTATTTTCCATTTTCAGACCATTAATCTCGTATTGCGCCTTCTGTCCTTGAGTAGTCGCAACTAATTTGTTATCTCCATCTACTTGGAAGCCTAATTGCGTTAAAAATGAAGCCGAATTGCCATCAGCTGCTTTAATACTGACGCCTTCACCCGTTGTCCGAGAAGTAAGAGCAATTGTATCCACGTAGTTAGTGCCATCAGAGATTTGGCCTTTGTAAGCCGTCACACCTAATTGAGCGTTGTTTAGCTTTTTCACGATGTCATCGATTGTATCGGAATCAGAGGTATTGATCGTCACCATTTTCGGTTTTGTTGAATCTGGTGTCGTCACTTCAAACGTAAACGTTCCGTTTGTTGGTGTAAATCCAGATGTACCAGAGGATTTGAAGACGGAAGCTGTCGCTAGCTGAGTGACATGAATAGAGCCAGAGGTTGCATTTGTTGATCCAGTTGCTGTGACAGCAGATTCATTAGAGCTTGTCACCTTTTTGGCGCCATATGTACTTGGACGCGTTAAGTTTAAACTGTTGATCAAATCATCTAATTCTTTAATTTTCGAGTTAACCTCGCGATAGCTGTCTCTTTGCCATTCAAGTGTTTGTTTCTGGCGCGTCATTGTATCAAGTGGTGCTTGCTCCGTTTTCATCAGCTTTGAAACGATTTCATCAATATCGAACACATTTGAAAATCCAGTAATACGATTGACCATTGTTTATGTTCTCCCTTCATTTACATTCTTTTATCTACAAATAGACCGACAATTTCTGTCATTGCCGCATAGAAATCAAGCCATTCCTTGGACGGAATTTCTCTAATGACTTCATCTGTTTGGTTATCTACGACTTTGACATAATATTCGTTGAGTTTTTCATGTAATTCAAATTGAAGATGAAATTGAGTAGGTTCAATCAGCTTGTTTGCCCCTTGAAGCGTTTTTTCAATTTCTTCTTTTGAAACAGTCCTGCCATTTGCTTGTGAGTCAGAGTTTACATTGTCATTCTGGTTATTAGAAACACGGGTTTGAAATGCATCGATAATTGGCTCTAATGATGTCAACTTACCAACAGACATAGTTATTCAGCTCCTGTGCTTTAATCTATCTTTTATATCGGCTTTGAATTTGTAAATTAAATATAGATGGACCGATTTGTTAAAGTTTCCTATAGATCATGAACATCTGTATCGAAACGCTTTCACACGGAGAAGGACAGCTGAATGCGATAAAAAAATCCTCACTTTTTTTGTGAGGATAATTGAGAGAGAAGATCTAAGGATAAACTCGCTGCACGATTGTTCTCTTCTTGAATAGACAGGTACACTTCTTTCCTGTGAATATCGATGTGCTTAGGAGCCTCAATCCCGACTTTCACTTGATCGCCTTCGATTGAAATAATCTTGACTTCAATATCATCGCCTATTTGAATCGACTGGTTTACTTTACGAGACAGCACTAACATGAGGATGCCACCTCTAACAAATGTTTTGTATGATAGGCTGAATCATGCAAAATCACCTGCTTGGCTTTCATGTTTTTCCGGTTCACAATAATAGGCGCTCTTAAATTGGCTGTTGTTTTTTCAATAGAAGATTCCATTGTTAAAATAACCATTACTTCCACATCATTGGCATCTTCTACTTCCAAAATGTCTACAACCGTTTCGTCTAAATCAAATTCGTATTGATTGAAGAATAAAAACGGGCTGCTGACGATAAAACCTAATGCCGAGTTATTTAATGATTGAAGAACTAAAAATGGAGACTCTTCTGATAAAGGCAAAATGACAAACTGTTTTTGATCCAGAAATCCTGGTATCCCGTTAGAGAAGTGAATGATTTGCTCCTCTTTGATTGTCACTTCACCATGGTATTTTGTTTGAATGATCATAATTCACGACCTTTTTCGTTTTTCTTAACTATACCTTATCACCATTTTGGCCCGTTTCGTCAACTTCTATTTTTAATTCTGGATATTGTAACATATCAATATTGACTTTACCTGGCTGGTAGTTAACGATTGGTTTATGAGGTGTGGCCTCTATGATAGCTTTTTGCGGCTCCACATCAATTTGAAGCTCAGAAGGCTGATAGTGAATTTTCACACTAAAGAATGAAGGTATCACACCAATGGTGAATTGTTTTGCTGGGGGACTGCCATTGATTTTGGCAAACTCAGCAATCGCATTCCCACCATTCTCGATCTTGATGAGTTCACTTCCTTCTTCCGCTCTGCGACCCATTCCTTCTCCAACAGCACGCTTCCCCTCAGCTGCCCATTCCTCAGAACGTCTAAAAATTGACTTGATGTCCATATCGGCAAACGCCTCGGTTTGATCAATGGTTAATTTCGACGTTGTCCTTTTGATATTCATGACAGCTCGTGGCTGCTGAATCTCAAGATCAGCTTGTGGCTGCTCTACTTCTTGCCGAGAAGGAGTTGTCGACATTTGAAGTTTTGCATAGGTTTGCTGCATTAACAATCTAGGGATTTGCATATGTTCACCTCCATGATGCAAAAAAGCACCCATCGGATGCTTTTTATTATCTTAAGAAATCTACAAGAGATGGCTGAATGACTTTAGCTGTTGTCGCTAAAGCAGCTCTATTCACTGTCTCTTGTTGAAGAAGATCAAGAATTGCCTTTTCACTTTCAACATCTTCATTATCTGATTTAGCATTTTTCAGTACTTGGTATTGTGAAGTCAAACGACTTCCTACTAAGTCAACACGATTCGAACGCGCTCCTAGGTCGGATCGCTCAGCACTCATCACTTCTTTGAACTGATCGATACTTCCTAGTGCATCATCAGAATTCGCAAACGTTCCATTTTTCAATGAGTTTTCTAAATCAGTCAGCATTTCAATGACATTTTGACCGTTAGCCTGTCCGCCAAACGCTGAGATTGGATTTGAGTTTACATTTAAAGTGATACCATCAGAAATATTCGCTTGAACAGCATTCGCATCTGTATAATTTTCGAAGTTAAATGTATACGTTCCGTCTGCATTCTCAACAACTGGTTTAACATTTGTATTTGTCCCATTAAATACGAACTTACCTAGCATTTGAGTGTTCATTGCATCAATGATTTGATTCTTCATCTGGCCAATTTCCACTCCGATAGCTGCTAAATCTTCGGGCTGCTTTGTTCCATTTGCCGCATCAAGCACTTTATCTCGTATATTTGACATAATATCAATGATTTCAGTGACACTTGTTTCAGATGTATCAATCCAGTTTTGTGCTTCATTTAAGTTATTTTTATATTGTTCATTTCGAAACAAGGCAGTACTATATTGAAGGCTTTTTACTGCTGCAACAGGATCATCAGACGTTTTTGTAAAACGTTTGCCTGTTTGTGCCTGTTCATTAATTTTAGAAAGTTTTTCATAACTTTTACTAATATTTCGAAGTGAGTTTTGAGAAATCATACCTTGTGTGACTCGCATCCGTTATCCCTACCTTCCTACGACACCCATGCCGTTTATGACCTTATCCAATACTTCATCTTGTAATGTCATAATTCTCGCAGCCGCATTATATGCATGCTGGAATTGGATCATATTCGTCATTTCTTCATCAATGGAGACAGCGCTAGTCGACATTCTACGTTCATTGGCTGAATTGACAAGAGCAGCTGAACTGCTTTCAAGCGTCATGTTCTTTTTCCCTTGTACCCCCATCTCAGCAATAACATTTTGGTAATAATCCTGAATTGTCGTTGTATTGCCGCCGATTGGCAACTTTAAGTCTTGTATATTAGCTAATTTCGTAGCATTCGAACCGTCACCTTGTGTTTGATTGAGAGATGCAGCAATATTATCTGTTGATGCTAAAATGACATCGCTCACTTTAATACGAGCTGCCAAACCTTTATTCAACTCATTGTTATTTTCAATATCAAAAAAGTCTTGTCCACTTGCACCATTTAACGTGTACCCCTGCTTATGTACATCGTTAAATGTATCCATGAATACTTTTGCTACTTCATCCAGCTCTGCAAGCATATCTGGATACATGCCTTTTTCAGCACCGTTTGACATGTAGCCATAAGCCTCAACAAGTGCTTTTACTTTACCGTTCACTTGTAATTGATCCGCTGCAATTGTTGTTGTTCCGAATTGAAGTGAGTTAACAAGTCCCGTTGTATTATCATAAGAGATTTGCAGTTCAGACTTTTCGTTCGTAATACCATTCAAAATGTTTCCAGCAGATTGTCCATTTGCACCGATAATGTCGATGTTGACAGTTCCTTCAGCAATTTTGAGTGCATTACCGCCAGGAGGATTGTAGCTGACCTTAATATCAACAAGTGAGGATAATTGATCGACCAAAGTATCACGTGTATCATAAAGATCATTTGGAAGATATCCATTTGGCTCAACTGCTGCAATCTGTTTGTTCACTTCATCTATTTGAGATAAAAGAGTGTTTACATCTTTGGCTGTTGAATCGAGTTCCGTTTTTAAATTCTTTTGTATCGTCGTTAAAGAGGAGTTGAGCAGACGGAATTGGTCAACTAAAGCCTGTGCACTTGTTTTAACAACTGTACGTGCAGAAGCTGTATCAGCATTTTTTGATTCCGATAAGACCTGTAATGATTTCCATAGATTATCAAAAGCTCTGTTCAAGCCTTCATCCGTCAAATCATTCATAACCCCTTCCATCTGTGAAAGGGCATCTGACTTCGTTGAGTAGTAAGATAAGTTATTATTATGATCTCTGTATTGTAGATCTAAAAAGCTGTCTCGAATTCTTTCAACCGTTCCAACTTGTACGCCTGTCCCCATTTGGCCATACGTCTTGCCGTCATAAACCGAAATGACTGGATAAGGATTTTCTGCTTTAAAGGTCACTCTTTGTCTTGAGTAGCCCTCCGTATTTGCATTGGAGACGTTGTTTGATGTGACATAAAGCCCTGCACGCTGGGCTGTGATTCCTCTTTTTGCCGTTTCTAGTCCCATGAATGTAGAACCCATTGGTATCCTCCTTGTTTACGCCTTTGAATCAAACAAAGCCCTTTGCTGTTTAGGCTTTGAACTCTCAAGACCATTTTGTCCGTAATTCATATTTTCTTTATTAGGGTTAACGAGATCGAATGTCAGTGAAATAAATTGAAGTGACTGCTGAATAAGCTGCTTGTTCAGTTCATTTACATCTTTTAGTTCCACCATGATGTCATTTAGTTTCTCATATAATGAAATGAGCTCTTCTTGATCTGTACCTTCAGCCTTTTCGATACATGCAGTGATGGTTGGTGATTGATCACTTTGTAAAAATTGAACGGTCGCTTCAATTCGTTTTTCTTCTAATTGAGAAATGGCCTGAATATACTTTTGCTCTAAATTCAGGACCTCTGAAAGAGCATCAATCTCATTGCTTTTCAGCATTTCTGTTTTATCCTTAGACAACTTTAAAAGCTGTTCATGCATTCCATAGAGACGATGCAGTTCTTCAATAATTATTTTAACTGACATTCACGCTGCTCCCTTTTGTTATTGTTGTTTATAGAAATTCAGCATTTTATCTGCAATGCCTTTTGTATCTACTTGATATGTTCCGGCTTCAATGCTTTTTTTAATTTGGTCAATTTTATCTTGGCGTTCTCTCATAATATTCGGCACCTTTTGCATTTCGATTGCCTTTTTAGAAATTTCGACTTTATCAGTTGATTTAGCTTGATTCGATTGCAACGTTTGTTTCTCATATGTTTTCTTGTAAGGATTTACTGGTTGTGTTCCATATCGATTAATTTTCACGGGATTCCTCTCGCTTTCCGTTACAGTCTGTCTTGATTCTATCCATTTTATCGACCAAACTGCAACTTAGTTTAGGGAATCAGTCGTTTTTAGGATTAATGGCATAATAGGTGTCTTTTTTCCTAGATTCAATCTCCCTTTTACGCTCCTCTTCTTGGTTCATTTGGCTGATTTGCGAATGAATATCCTGTTCACATTGGCTGCATAGCTTGTTTTTCCTGATCGCTTTGCCACATCTTTCACAAGGATAATTAATATTTGGAAATTGACTAATTTGCAGTCTTTTCAAACGAATAAATTTCAAGATTAATTCTTCATCAACTTCTGTTGCTTCTACTATTTCAGCGATGGTTGATTGTCTATTGCTTTGTTTTCTCAAGAATTTATATACGATATCAAAAGAACGTTCTTCTTCTTCAAAGCATTTGTTACAAACCGTTTGGATGGTGGTTTTTAAAAATAGCTGATTACATTGTGGACAGTTTGCCAATTGATTCATAACCAAAACCCCTTACGTTATTTTCTTTTCTTATTATCGGTTAATTATCATGATTTTTAACTACGTATCAACGTAAAAGAAGAAACACTTTTAGCACCTGCGTCTTTCAAAATTCTTGCCGCATCATAGATGGTTGCTCCTGTTGTATAGATATCATCAACTAATATAATATCCCTTTGAACAATCGCATCTGTTTGCTTTATTTGAAACAATCCTTTTTGATCTAGGCGTTCATTTTTCTTTTTTTTAGACTGCTTACTTTGATGTATTTTCACGAGTGGCTGCAATATTGGCTTATCTAGCAAAGAAGCGATTATCACGGACTGATTAAATCCTCTTTCTTTTAGTCTTTCATGACTTAAAGGAATCGGTATCAGCAATGGGTCTTTTATGCAGAAGGAATGTTTAAATGCTGCTTGTACATCTTTTTGAAACAGCTCAGCTAAAGCCGTATCACCCCGAAATTTAAAGCGGGCAAGGACATCTTTCATCAACTCGTTGTAAGTATAAACTGACCTATTTTTTACAAGGATTTTAATAGAATCAGAGCGTTCATTCCATCTGTTACAGTCCTGGCACAATTGGTCATTTGACTGCGCCCTTCCGCATGTTGGACAAATAGGACGCTCAATCTTTACTAAGTGATTCTTACATGCTACACAAAGGCGATCATCATTTAATAGTAGGAATGATTTCCATGTAAAAGCAGGCACAAAATGTCCCTCGCAAATTTGGCAAATCAATAGGATTCCTTGTTCAGCAGCAGACGATTTTCACACCTTGGAAATGCAGAGACCTTGGAAGTTGCTTCTGTCAGAATGACCAGCATCGCAGTATTCTTCTGTTTATCCACCATCTCAGATTTACTGTAGGATATTTTATCGATATCTGTTATATATTGTGGTTTCACTTGATTCAGTGAAATCGCTAATACATCTTCCATACACTTTTCACAATGACAAATCATGTTTAATTGGTTGAGATATTGATTGAGAATTTCCTTGAGTAGTATTTCTTTTGCATTGAGTAGCATATTTGTCTCTCCTGCCATTTGTGTATTGTGAATATAATGTACCATGATTTAGTTGAACCCACACTGTTTTTCAGAAAACTCTTTTGCAGCCGTATCATTCATTTTTGCGATATGCTTCTTTGCTTGTTTCATACTTTTCGTTAAACCAAAATGAAAAAGGAAAACATCTCCTGTACAATAATCCGGGTGTCTGCCTACCCGCCCAGAAATCTGAACAAGTGCACTCTCTGTAAAAATAGTAGATTCCGAACCTAGTACCCCCACTTGAACATTTGGAATCGTGACGCCTCTTTCTAGAATAGTGGTTGTAACTAGTACATCGTATACGTAATCTCTAAAGTGCTGAACCTTTTGTTTCCTATCCGGATCATCGGCAGATACCCCCTCCACATTTAAGGATTGTTCTCGAAGAATCTTCGTTACCTTCTTCATGGTAGCAATTGAAGGAACAAAAAGTAATATTCTTCTCTTATTTGCAATATGTCTCTGCATCCAATTCATCACTTTAGGGGGCAGCTGGTTCTTTTTTAATTTCTTTTTCCAATGACCGATCCAATGAAAGGTCGGTATGGGTAATGGTTGCTCGTGAAATCGCAAAGGAATTTTTATCGCTTCCAGTTTTCCACGAGAAACCTCTCTCGTCATTTTTTTAGAGGGTGTCGCACTTAAATAAATCCTAACCCCTCTGTTCTTTCTCATCGCCTTTAGAACAGCAAATTGGAGACGCTCATCCATTGAATAAGGGAAGGCATCGACTTCATCTACAATGAGCACATCAAAAGCATTTTTGTATCTCATCAGCTGGTGGGTTGTGGTGATCACAAGCGGTGTTATTTGAAACCTTTGAGAACTGCCTCCGTAAAGTACGGTAATTGTCACCCCTTGAAATGCTTTTCTAAGCCGTGGTTCGAGTTCAAGCACTACATCTGTTCTAGGTGTCGCAATACAGACCCTCATTCCTTGATTTAACGCATATTCGATTCCGTGGAAAAGCACTTCCGTTTTCCCTGCTCCGCAAACCGCCCAAACAAGTAGATCAAATTTGTTTTTAATAGCTTCAATCATTCTTTCTGACGCTCTTTTTTGTCCTTTAGACAACTCTCCCTGCCATGTTAATTCGGCTCGACATGTTTCTACCATTTGTGGACCTGTCCATTCATAAAGAAACCCACATTCTGCTGCTTTTCCCATCATGATGCATGATCTACAGTACACACAATCCTTTTGACACACTTCACATGGAGAATGAGCGAAATACCGCTTGTGTGATACACCGCACCGGTAGCATGTAAAACCATTTGCTTTCCTCTCAATGGCTGGAGACCGATTGACTAAGCCCTTCTCCTCCAGCCAATCTAAATTGGACTGTGGGCACTTTGTTTCAACGGTGAGCAGATGACGTGAATGCAGCTGCCGCATTAGTTCCATTGCTTTGTCCATATTCAACATTACCAAACACCTTTCAATTGATGTTCGGCTATTATGCACAAAAACATGACATTTCGTCCAACAGGTAAAATAGAAAAACAAAACCCCTTTTCCATAAGAAAAGAGGTTTTTTAGGAATTATCTAATCACCCAGCCAAGGGCTAAAGAACCTTCACCTAGATGGGTGCCGATTACGGCACCAAAGTAGCTTTTATAAAATTCAACATGAGGATATTTTTCTGATAAGTGCGCAATTAATTCTTCTGCTTCTTCTTCTCTATTACCATGTATCAGTGTTGCTCTCATCGGAACACCACGTGATGCATCTTCATCAAATAATTCAAAAATACGTGAAATGGCTTTTTTACGTGTGCGAATCTTCTCAAAAGGAACAATTAGCTTGTTGTCAAAATGCAAAATAGGCTTTACCTTTAAGAGGCTTCCAATAAAAGCCTGAGCACCATTTAATCTGCCGCCTCTTTGCAAATGAGTTAAATCGTCTACCATAAAATACGCCCGCTGACTTTCCTTCAGGTAATTTAGATGTGCTAACACTTCTTCTAAAGAAGCACCTTCTTGGATTTTTTCAGCAGCTTCTAACACATAAAAACCTTGTGCCATACAGCTTGTTTCTGTATCAAACGGGTAAATATCAATCCCGTCAACTAGATCATTCGCTGAGACAGCACTGTTATACGTTCCACTAATTCCACTTGAAAGGTGGATACTAATCACGGCGTCGTATGTTTCACTTAGTTTTTCATATAAGGCTATTAATTCACCGAAAGCAGGCTGAGAGGTTGTTGGAAGATCTTTGTGTTTTTTGATTTCTTCATAATATGTCTTCCAGTCCATTTCTATTTCTTCACGGTATGATTCACTGCCAAAGATGACGTTAAGGGGGATCATATGAATATTATGTTTATCACGCAGCTCTTGTGGTAAATAAGCAGTACTGTCTGTTACAACGGCTATTTTCATTCTTAAATACCTTCCTTATTCGTTAAGTTACTCTTTTTTATTTTAAAAGAATGATCATTTTTTCATTAGATTTATAATAGTAATCAAAAAAGCCTGCCTAATCAATAGGCAAGCCCGCTATATCCGAAAAAGACTCCTTACCCTGTCTATCATTTCCCTCCACCTAAAATGTGAGAGAATAAAAACAGGCGAAAAAGGAGTACTTGTCCGGAACATTATCTCATTTCTACCCAGCCGTTTTTAATAGCTACAACAACAGCTTGTGTACGGTCGTTTACATTCATTTTTTGCAAAATGTTACTCACGTGGTTTTTAACTGTTTTCTCACTAATAAAGAGCGATTCACCGATTCCTCTGTTGCTCTTTCCGTCAGCTAACATTTGAAGAACTTCACATTCACGTCTAGTTAAGATATGAAGTGGTCTGCGAATTTCAGGATATACCTCATGCTGTGGATGTGCTGAAACGCCGCTAGTTGCTAAGCGTCGGAATTCATTTACTAAATTATGAGTGACTTTCGGATGTAAATAAGAGCCTCCGTCAGCTACAACTTTCACTGCTTCGATGAGTGTGTCTGCATCCATTTCTTTTAGCAGGTAGCCTCTCGCCCCTGTTTTCAATGCATGTGTTACATAGTTTTCATCGTCATGAATAGATAGAATAATGACTTTTGATTCGGGATAAAGCTCAACAAGCTGCTTTGTAGCCTCAACACCATTTACATTCGGCATATTAATGTCCATAATGACAACATCCGGATGATAGTGTTCTACGATACGTGCAGCTTCGTCACCGTCGTCTCCTTCTGCAACTACTTCAAAAGTAGGTTCAAAATCTAAAATCCGTTTGACACCTTCACGGAATAATTGGTGGTCATCAATAATTACAATATTTACTTTAGTCACAAGCTACGCCTCCCCATGTTTATTGTTCTACACCTGAACTTTATGGTCAATATGTCTTTTGACTCTATTTTACAATTTTATTTTGCAATGTTAGTGGCACGCGAATCATGATGAATGTCCCTAGACCTATTTTTGAGTCTATGGTCATTTTACCTTCCAGTAGGTCTACGCGTTCTTTCATGCCAAGTAAACCGAAGGATTTGTTTTTGTTTGTTTTCACATCTTTCATATCAAAGCCTTTTCCATCGTCTTTAATAATTAAGGTCACAAAGTCTTTCGTTACTTCTACTTTGACAGAGATTTCTTCAGCTTCAGAATGCTTTAATGAATTTGTGACAGCTTCTTGGGCTAGTCTAAACAGTGCTACTTCAAATTGAGAAGCAATTCTTTCACTTTCGGTATCACCTAGGCATTGGAACGTAATTTTGGTTTTCCCATCATATTCTTCAATTGTGTTTAAGTATTTTCTCAGTGTCGGAATCAGACCCAAATCATCTAAAGCCATCGGTCTTAAATCATAAATGATTCTTCTCACTTCGTACAGTGCATTTCGCACATTCTGTCTGAGACTTCTAATTTCTTTAAAGCCTTCTTCTGTACCGCGGTCTCTAAAAATCCGTTCAATTAATTCGGAACGCATCATCACGTTTGCCAGCATTTGAGCAGGGCCGTCATGAATTTCCCGAGACACTCTTTTGCGTTCTTCTTCTTGGGCTTCAATAATTCTCAGCCCAAAATCTTGTTTTGCCTGAGCATCTTCAAGTAAAACGCCAACCTGGCGTAAATCCTGGTTGAGATAGTTGAGAACAACTGTAATCTGACTCACAAGCGTTTCAGAGCGTTCAATCACGTCTTGTAAGCTTAATAATCGTCTTTCCAGATCGTCTCTTCTTTCTCTCAGCTGCTTCTCGCGCTGCTGAATCATGGTGAGTTCCACTTGCAAGTTATGTGCTTTTTCGTAGGCCTCACGTATTTCTTCTTCGCTGAATTTGTTGAAGTTTCTGCTGACCTCAGATAAGCGGTTTCTAGCATGTCTTGTATGGACTTCCAGCTTATCCCCAAAATCAATTACTTCGTTTACTTGCTGTTTGATTTGCTTGAGCTCTTCTACTAGGCTTTCATATTGTTGACGGGACTGTTCGCCTATTCTAAATACTTCGTCCTTGCTGCCATCAACTGTACTTAGCATTTTCATGATGATTGAATCCAATAATTTCGGATCCATTTTGGGTGTTGTCATGGCTTTTCCCTCCCGTAACAGTGATGTCATCTTTTTTTATTATAAATGTCATTGATCTGCATTTTATGTCGAATTATAATGAAAGAATGCGTATAAATTATGAAGTTTTTATGACGACCCTTTTTCCGCTCCTATCATCATAACAAAATACGCTGTAAAATTCTAAAACCAATGCAAATTTTCACTAGTCTTACAATTTGCTTGTCAGGAGGGTATGTCTTTTGCTGAATCGCTATCTTACAGTAAAAAGTCGTGGCGAGCATGAGATCGTCATTGAAAAATCACGTTTTATTTGTCATATACAGCGTGCTGTCTCAGAAGAAGAAGCACAAGCATTTATACAATCCATTAAAAAACAACATTGGAATGCCACACATAATTGTTCAGCCTATCTCATTGGTGAACATGACCTGATTCAAAAAGCGAATGATGATGGTGAACCAAGCGGTACAGCAGGTGTGCCAATGCTTGAAGTGCTAAAAAAACGGAAGCTGAAAGATACAGTTGTTGTGGTCACTCGTTATTTCGGCGGTATCAAGCTAGGTGCCGGTGGATTGATTCGTGCCTACGGAAAATCTGTATCAGAAGCTATCAACCATGTTGGAATGGTAGAGCGCTGTTTAATGCGTACAATGCACACAACAATAGATTATACATGGCTTGGAAAGGTAGAGAATGAGCTTAGAGCCTCATCTTTTCAGCTAAAAGAAATCCATTATGCAGAAGATGTTATTTTTGAGACATATGTCGAAGAAACACAAACAGAGCAGTTCATTGAGTGGATGACTGAGCTGACAAATGGAAAGAGTGTTTCAAAAGAAGGCGAACTGATTTATTTAGAAAAGGACATTGGTCCGATAAAGGAGACAGATGAATGGCACAACGAGTAAAAGTGCGTGTACGAAAGAAAAAGAGTAAGAAGAAGAGAATGATCAAACGTATTCTGGTCTTATTTTTGCTTCTTATCATCTGCATGGGCGGATTTGCAGTATATAAAATCGTCAATACTCTTCAAGCTGCTGACAAAACATATGATGAACTAAACCGTGGAGAGAAATCGAATCTTCGTGATGCTGTCATTGATATTAAGAAAAAACCTTTCTCTGTATTATTTGTCGGAATTGAGGATTATGCCACAAAGGGTGATCATGGCCGTTCAGATTCACTCATTGTCGCAACGATTAACCCTCAAGACAAAACGATGAAAATGGTTAGTATCCCTCGTGACACACGCGTACAGCTTGCAAGTGATACAACAGGAAGTAAAGAAAAGATCAATGCAGCATTTGCTAAAGGTGGTAAAGATGAAACGATTGAAACTGTCGAACAATTCTTGCATATTCCGATTGATAAGTATGCAACCGTTGATTTTGACGGATTCAAGGATGTCATTGATGAAGTCGGCGGAATTGATATCGATGTTCCATTTGACTTCAATGAAAAAAGTGATGTTAAAAAATCGAAAAAGATTTACTTCAAAAAAGGCAATATGCATTTAAACGGGGAAGAAGCTCTTGCTTACGCACGGATGAGAAAACAAGATCCACGCGGTGATTTCGGACGTAACGATCGTCAGAAACAAATTTTACGCGCAATGATTGATCAAATGGCGAAGCCTAATAACATTGCGAACGTCGATAACATTGCTAAAGAAGTCAGTGATCACATTAAGACCAATTTCCGTATCACAGAAGGTCTCGCGCTTCAGCAAATCTACAGCGGATTTAAAGGAGACGACACAGAAACACTCTCTATTAAAGGAACAGACCTTTACTTAGGGTCAAATCGGACGTATTACTTTGAGCCAGATACAACCAATCTAGCTAACGTCCAAAATGAATTACGGACGCATTTAAAGCTGCCTGCTGAGTCTTCAACAGAAACAGATTCACAAACCAATCCGTCCTCTGGTGAAACAGGGACAAATGATACACCTAACTCTTCGACCAGCACACCTGGACAATAATAAAAACAGCCCAGTTCCTAGGAACGGGCTGTTTTTTATTGTCTTTTGACCATTCGTTTATAAAATTTCGTAAATGGTTTAAACTCTTCATTCACCAAGCCTGTGACTTCCGCAATCACTTGCATGAACATGACCAGTAAAAAGATAATAATCAGTGATAACCATATGGTGGCACTTGTCAGCAAAATGGCACTTAAGCTAAAGACTAAGCCAATCATATAAATCACGATGACAGCCATGCGATGGGACAAGCCAAAGGCCATCAGTCTATGATGAATATGAGATTTGTCAGGTGCTGAAATCGGCTGTTTGTTTAATATTCGTCTAATGATGGCAAAGGTGGTATCGAAAATAGGGACACCTAAGATGATCACTGGGACAACAACACTAAACAAAGTGACACTTTTGTACAGCCCTAATAGTGACAGTACCGAAATCATATAGCCTAAAAAAAGCGAACCGGTGTCACCCATAAAAATCTTCGCCGGATGAAAGTTGTAAAAGAGAAAGCCGATGGTACTGCCAATAACAACAAGAGATAAAGAAAGAATCAAAATTTTATCAGCTGAAAATGCCATCACGGCAATGGTTGATAAACCGATGACAGAAATTCCAGCAGCCAGTCCATCAAGGCCGTCAATTAAATTAATGGCGTTTGTGATTCCGACAATCCATAACACGGTTAGGGGATATGCCATCCAGCCTAACTCAATTCGATCTGTTAAGAAAGGAACAGAGAAAAAGTCCATTTTTAAGCCTGTGCTGACAATCAGACAAGCAACAAGAACTTGTACGAGAAATTTAAATCTTGCACTTAAATTATATTTATCATCAAATATACCTAGAATGACGATAAGTACGGCACCAACTGAAATTGCTGTAATTTTATTATGTAGAAACAGCCCGCCTGCTAATGCTCCAGCCGCTACCCCAATAAAAATTGCCAAACCGCCCATTCGAGGCATTACTTTATCATGAACTTTTCGTTTATTCGGCTGGTCCACTGCACCAATCTTAATTGCAAACTTTTTGACGATTGGTGTCACAATTAAAACTGTAGCCAGAGAGACAAAAAACGCTAATAAGGCGCGTTCGTAATCCATAGGTCAGTCTCCTTCTAAATTGAAATCTGTATTTTGTATATTGGCCGCTCTTTCCATTATACAATTGAATAGAGGATGATCACAAGCTCCCCCTGTGAAGAAGAAACAAATAAAAACGCACAATCCCTGATGAATTATGCGTTTTCTTTAATATTCGTTAGTTCCACCATATTTGTGAACAGCGCGTGCCAATCTTTTTTCTTCGCACGGCTTTGTCTTAGATGTCTATAGGTCATGTCGTCTTTTTTGCTGATCACTTTTTGGCAGGCTTCTACGAAGAGTGCAGGATCTTCGCCTTCTAAATATTCATACACATCATTCTCTTTTAGCCTTTCCGTTGACGGAAGATTTAAACCGACAACCGGTATTCCTGCGGCTAAAAATTCATATAGCTTGAGCGGAAACACGGCTTGATTGTAAGGAGATTGTTTGTATGGCATCATTCCTACATCAATCAGCTTCATATACGCAGGCACTTCTTCTGGTGCAACAGCACCTGTCCAAATCACATTCGGCAGTTTAAGTGCATGCTGAAAAGATGGATCACCATTTGTTCCATCCGGACCGACAAATAAAAATGTCCAATCAGGCTTCACGCGGGCAGCTTCTGCTATCATGTCAAAATCCAGCTTCGGCTTGATGCCTCCAATAAAACCAAGAACAGTTCCTTCTCTTCCTTGCAGCACATCCTCCTTACATGGAAGATTGCTTTTTGCAAACACATCGTACTCGACGCCATTTTCAACTGTAAACACATCTTTTGGTTCGCCCATCAGACGCTTTTTGATTTGATCGTGTAAGTATTGAGAAGAGCATGTAATGCTGTGTGCGTATTTGATGATTCGATTTTCTGCTTTCACAATGACACGCTGTCTCATATAAGAAAGCAAATTATTTTTGCCGCTTATCGGCTCTCCCCACAGGTCACTGCAGTCATAGACAATATGTTTCCATTCAAATAAAGAAGATAAGAGCGGAAAACCCGGAAACGTATACCATAAGCAAACAGCGATTCCCTTTTTTTCTTCCTGCCGCAAATGCTCAAGAAGAGGGGACAATTTATGAATATAGAACATGTCTTGATATCGGCCAAAGCGAAAAAATTTGCTCTTGAGCACATCAGGAATGGTCAATTGCTTCATTCGATCGGTTATGGGTTGAAAGGGAGCTGTATGACGGGATGCAGATGGGCATACCCAGATGACCTCTTTCGTTTCTGGATCAGATGCTAGAAATTCCGCCAGTCGATGCCGTCTGTACCTCAAGCCGTCCTGTCCCCATTCTCCCGTCGCTACGATAACATGTATGATCGAGTCTGCTTTCACCTTTATCACCTTTTTTCCCTTCTGTTTATAAGCGCTTCTTCACAGCATTTGTCGCATAGTGCATAAAACACCAAGATGCTTTGACAAAATGAAGCTGCTCAATTTCTCTGTAGACGAACCACGTTTTTTTCGCTGCTTTCCACTTGTTACTAGAGATCGAGTTTCCAACGATGCGGTATTCACTGAGCGGTTTACTCATTCCATAGGCTGTAAATCCTCTTTTTAATATGGACAGCCATGTAGCTAAATCCTGTCTTGTGCGGATGTTCGGCATTTCTATATGTCCTATCTTCTGTACATCAAGCATCACCGTTAAACAGCCGATAATGGTATTTTTCAAAGCTTCATCATAAGTTAATCTTGCTGGTGCAGTGACGGTTTTTTCTAACGGTTCTCCATTTTCTGCAATGATGTCATATGCCGTGAATGTAAAGGCATAATCGTTTGTCAGCATGAAGTCTACCTGCTGTTCAAGCTTCGTCTCTTTCCACTTATCATCGCTGTCTAAAAAAGCAATAAAGCGGCCTTTTGCCTGTTTGATGGCTGCGTTTCTAGCGATGGCGGCTCCCCCATTTTGCTCTAAATAAATGACGTTGATTCTGTCGTCTGCTTCACTTAAGTCCCCAAGCAGCTTCCTTGTTCCATCTGTTGAACAATCATCTGCGATGATCAGTTCCCAATTAGAATAGGTTTGGGCAAGGACGGAATGAACTGTATCCGTTAAATAACGTTCCGCATTATAGGCCGGTGTAATGATTGATACTAACGGTTGATTGTTCACCTAAGACTCATCTCCAGTTCATCATTAAGATTCTTTGAACACTTCGGGTAAGACCACAAACATGAGCGAGATACTAAAGCCAATGACAAGTCCAAGCAGTGCCCGCTTTTTCGCTGACATGCCTTTATTGCCTTCATCAAGAACTTGAGCAGGATCAACAATCTTCGCCTGCTTCATTCCAAGCTTTGTAGACTCCAATTCATATAAAAATCGCTCTTTATCTACTTTGGAATCGTTGCTGACAGATTCGTCTTCTAGAGCAGATAATCTACTTTCAATCACCTGCTGCCTTTTTGTAAATAATGCTTTGTCTTGCTTCAGAAATGTATCCGACACCTGCTTCACGACAGCTAAAGCATGATCCTTATCAGCATCTGTGAAGGACAGCTGTAATTGTGTATCTGATTGATTGGTGAGGATGAGGCGGCTTTTCACATCCTGCCTTTCTTCTTTCACATCACTGAGCGCTTCGTTCAAAAATGCATCGCTTTTTAATAGAGATGTCACTTCTGCGATATTGTTATACACTCCGTCATCATATTTACCAAGTGTAAGCGTAACGGCAGCTGTGTAACTAGACTGCTGCACTGTTCCTTTGGCAAAAAAGAATCCAAAAGCGCCTAATACGACAGGCAGCAGCACAAGCCATACAATATACTTTTTGATTCGCTTCCCTATTCTAGATATGAAACTAGACATGTTCATTCTCCCAACATTGACGTATTTGCTTTTTCATTAGTGTAGCCATACCAGCGCAGCATCACACATGGTTTACCAAGCGCTGTTTGTTTTTCAACATATTCACCGCTGCGATCACGAGTCCTAAAAAGACCCAGTGGAAATATAAATTCGAGACAGAACTAGGACTGATACTTGAAACGAGAAAGCTCAGCATGGCAGCAAACAAACCTTCAATGATCATTTTTGCTGTTCTTGTGTCAGCCCATTGGTATTGTTTATACAGCGTGAACATGAGATAAGCGTAGACGGAGATATAGCCCAGCATGACCGCAAATCCAAAGTTTGTCATCACTTCCAGCAGCCAATTGTGCACTTCAACGACTTGATCTGTATCAAAGATCGAAAAGTGGGCTAAGTAGTAAGACACATTCCCCGCTCCGACACCAAACCCGTATGAATCCGTAAAGAAATGCCATGCATTTTTGATCAAATTCGCTCTCGCAATGTTGGATGGGAGTGGTTCACTAAAAGAATGCGCCACCTGAGAAGCGAGAAACAAGTCATAAAAGACTGAATAAATCTTGGCTGAAAAAACAGCGATACAGATGACACCAAGTCCACCTGCTGTGATGAGTGACCACTTTTTGAGAAAGCGCGGCATGAGAAGCCACACATAGATGGACGCTCCTGCAAATATGCCAAGCAGGCTGGCGCGGGATTCTGTTAACAAAATGAGATACAGTGCTGCGATGGCGCCAAATAATCCAAATGCTTTGATATAACCATTTTTCATTTGCCGCATACACGCTAAATACAAGAAAAAGCTAATCGATAAAAACGTCGCAAAGTCATTTTGGTTAAAAAAGACAGCTGTAGGATAGTGCTGTTTATACGCCGGCCCAAGATACAATGAAGTATTCGGTAAATGGTTCAAAGTAAAGTGATTATAAAACCCTATCCCCATGACAAATACAGTCATGACGAGCCAAATGCTATAAAAGGTGACCACTTGATCGATTCGCTGAATGTACATAACCACAAGAAAGACAAATCCCATCCCCATAGCAAGCAGGGACATATATTTGAGACCGTCTGTGACCGAATGAGCCCACAGCAGTGAGATGAGCCCGTAAAGAAACCATGCAGCGAAAAAACCAAGAATCCCTTTGACACGAATCTGCTGCCACTGCGATATGTACGTCCCCTTATCTCTCATCCGCCATATGAATAAAGCAAAGGCGGCAATGAGCATGATACGGTAGAGAAAAAGACTAAAGAACCCGGCACTAATTGAAAAGAAAGCGTTATTGAGAAAGGTCAATGCAATTAAAAGATATATGGCTGACATGAACACTTGCTCACCGTTCATGTATAGCTTCATTAACACGAGAAAAGCCGTCAGGACTAAAAGCAGGACCGGAATGGCGACAATCTTTTTTAACCCGGCGGGCTGCGCAGACGCCAATTGTACAAGTCCTAGCCCTGCTGCAAATAATATACAACCAATCATGATTTGCCATGCTGTTTGTTTCACACTCATACCCATTTTCCTCCTAAGCAACCCATCCGATTTGAGGGATTAAGCCTTGACTTCCTGTTTATAGTAGGAAATGGTACGAGCCAAACCTTCCTGTAAACTCACAACAGGCTCCCATGCTAAGACTTTTTTCGTTTCCTCATTTGCCAATGTACTATGCACGATATCTCCTGCACGCTGCGGCTTGTAAATCGGTTCAAGCTGTGATCTCGTTACCCGTTTCATCGTTTGAAACAGTTCATTCACAGTGATGGAATCACCACACGAAATATTTAAACAAACGTTTGATTGGGCTGTTAAAGCCGCAACATTCGCTGCTGCTAGATCACCCACATAGATAAAGTCTCTTGTTTGTTCTCCATCTCCAAAGATAAAAGGAGCCTCATCCTTTGCAAACTTATCAGAGAAAATAGAGACAACACCGCCTTCGCCAAGTGCATCTTGGCGCGGACCATATACATTGCTGTACCTGAGAATACAATAGTCCACATCATAGAGTAATTTTGCCATTTCTAAATACCGCTCTACTGTCAGTTTTGCTAAGCCATAAGGTGAACCAGGCTTTAGCCGGTGAGCGGTGTCTACTGGCAAATACACCGGGTCTCCATAGACAGCTGCTGATGAGGCAAAGATGACTTTTTCCACTCCTGCTTCAGCCGCAGCTTTCATGACGTGCAGAGATCCTTTTATATTGACCTCTTCGTCATATACGAAATCCTGAACGGAAACGGCTACACTTACTTGTGCTGCAAGATGAATGATATAATCCGGTGCGATTTGTTTGATCAAATCAATCGTCGCTGGCTTTGTGACATCTGCCTCCATGCATTGCACGGAAAGATGAGCAATATTTTCTCGAGATCCAGTTGAAAAGTTATCAAGAACGATGGGCTCATAGCCTTTTTCTAGTAAAGCCTCTACCGTATGTGATCCAATAAATCCGCTTCCCCCAGTAACCAATACTTTCTTCATCCAAGCTCCCCCTGTTATTGTGCCTTCGATACCAATTCTGCTTCCCATACACTTGGGCGGCCGATCGACTGGTAAATAAATCCTCTCTCTTTCATTTCTGCTGGATCAAACAAATTCCTTCCATCAATTACAATCGGCGAACGAAGCAGCTGCTTGATTTGGTCTTTATCCATCTTCTGTACGTCATCCCATTCTGTTAGGATGAGACAGGCATCCGTATCTTTTACTGTTTCATACAGGTCGTTGCTGAAAACCGCCTGTGGGCCAAGCTCACGTTCAGCTTCTACATAAGCAATCGGATCATAGGCTTTCACAAAAGCCCCCAGCTCTCTCAGCATTGGGATAATATCTAATGCAGGCGCTGAACGCATATCATTTGTATTCGGTTTAAAGGCGAGCCCTAAGACAGAAATGGTTTTTCCTTTAATATCACCGAACACACTCATCAATTTGCTGACCAGGTGGGCTCTTTGGTTGTTGTTCGTTTCAATGACAGATTCGATCAGCTTGAACCGGTACCCGGATGTTTCGGCAATTTTGAGAAGAGCCATCGTGTCTTTCGGGAAACAAGAACCTCCAAATCCAATGCCTGCTTTTAAAAATTTATGCCCGATGCGGCTGTCTAATCCAACTCCTTCACTGACTTTTTCAACGTCAGCGCCTACACGCTCGCAAATATTTGCAATGTCATTAATAAATGAGATTTTTGTGGCAAGCATGGCATTTGCAGCATACTTAATCATTTCAGCACTTTCTAAGTTGGTCTCTACAACCTCTGTTTGAAACGGATCATGCAGCCTTTTGATGATGCTAGAGGCATGAGTGCTAGTCGCCCCAATGACCGCCCGCTCCATATTCATCGTATCTTGAATCGCTGAGCCTTCTCGGAGAAACTCTGGATTGGATACGACATCAAAAGGATATTTGCTGCGCGATGCCTTTTCCACAATGGCTTGAACGAGACGGCCTGTTCCAACGGGCACTGTGCTTTTATTGACGATGATTTTATAGCCATTCATGTGTTCACCGATCGTTTGAGCGACAGCCTTCACATACGTTAAATCTGCTTCCCCCTGTGGTGTCATCGGTGTCCCTACGGCAATATAGATAATCTCTGATTCCCTAATAGCGGCAGGAATATTCGTTGTAAAAAACAGTCTTCCTTCTTCTGTATTCTTTTCAATCAATTCCTTTAAACCTGGTTCATAAATGGGAACGACACCACTTTTTAAGCTGTTGATTTTTGATTCATCGATGTCACAGCAGATGACACGATTTCCGATATCAGCAAAACAAGTACCCGATACTAACCCGACATAACCTGTTCCAATCACAGCAATTTTCTTCAACATTTTTCATCCTCTCAATAAAAGCATATTGTCCGTTCCAAGCCGTTTATCTATCTATCATTCTTTGCACATTTCATCTTGTTTAAACGATGGGTGTTGATTGATTGAGCACCTTCTCATATTGCTGAATGAGATGCTTCGCATTATGTTCTGATGAATATTCTGTATGAACCATTTCATGAAGATCGTTCTTCACTGCTTCATTCCATCTGTTTTCATAAAGGCAGGCGTGAATTGCCTCTTTCAGCTGACGCGTCGAACGTGGTTCAACGAGCAGGTGTTGATAGGTTGAAAATAAGGATGGGAGACCACCAACCCGTGTTGCAATGACAGGTACTTTTAAAGCGAGCGCTTCTAGAACGACGGTTGGCATTCCTTCACTGTAGGAAGGAAGTGCAAACAGATCAGCTGCCATTAAGTAATCTCTCACCTGCTCATTCGGTACCTGCCCTGGGAGTATAATAGATGCTCCCGCCCGTTCCGTGAGCTCCTTTGCAAGGGGACCTTTTCCAACAAAGACTGCTTTCACTCCATCCATGCTGCTGACAGCATCAGCTAATTCAAGCAAGCCCTTCTCTTTCACTAAACGCCCGACGAAAACAACGAGCTTATCTTGAAGCGGTAAACTTAAGTGCTTTCTGATGCTTTTTTGATCTTCTTCCGTTCTGGAAAATGATTCGAGCGGAATACCAAGCGGAAGACATTTTGCTTCTACCTTCGTCATCTCATTTGTCTTTTTAGCCAGCTCCTCACTCACTGTCAGAACAGCAGATGCCTGCTTCACCGCCGTTTCAAAGGCTGCCTTCGCCCCTTTGCTATAGTTCGGATATACGTTCACATCACTGCCGTGCAAGGTCAGAAGATAAGGGATTTGCGTTTCATTCTGAATGACAGCCGCCGCTCCGCCAGACGGCATGGCAAAGTGCGCATGGATAAAATCTGGTGACAGCTGATAATGCTGCATTGCTCTGAGAACGGAAGCCGCTATTCGTTTACTCGGCTGCGCCCATTTCAGCTGTCCAGGGAGCGCTGGATAAGGCGGTCTGTAAACCGTCACTCCGCTTCTCACTTCCTGTTCAGGCAGATCCCTTTTCTGCCGATAGGATGCCTTGAGCATCCGTAAAACCGGCGGATTCACTGGATTAGGACAAATGACAGTCACTTCTATTCCTTGTTTGAGCAGCTCCTGTACTTGCGTTTCATGAAATACGCCCTCACTCGGATGTTTTTCACTAGGATATACACTTGTCAGCCATAGTACCTTCATGACGAACGACCTCTTCTCAATAATTTGCCTGCAGCCTGCGGATACATTTTGATGAGCAGCAAGCTATACAATGCAGCACTGACACAAACAGTTAGTAGTAATTGAAGTGAAATATCTGCTGACGTCAGCTTCATCCCTTGATGTAAAGCTACCGCACAGACCGCCATGAGCAGCGTCATGACAGCAGGCTTTCCAAGTGATTTTAAATACACCTTCATATCAAGCTGAATAACATATGCCATAAGCCATCTGCCGACAATAAAGTTGAGCAGGCTGACACCTGAGTAGATCCAAGCTACTGTGAGCAGACTGCCTGTCGTGACACCTGCATATAATGCGCAGCCATACACGATGAGCATCCCCGTATCCCAATAAAAGGCTAAGTCCGCTCTCCCTTTTGCAAGAAGTATTGAACCGTTTGGATTCATCAGCACACGCAGCAGGCCGACAATGCACAATATATTTAGAACCGGAACCGCTACTAGCCATTTCTCTCCAAACACGACTTCTATAAAGCTGTCTGATACGGCAGCAAGGCCGATTAATAATGGAAAACTAACCAATGCGAGCATATTCGTCATACTTAGGAAGCCCTCTCGCAGCATGGAGTGATCCCGCTGACTTTTTGCGAAAACCGGGAAAGCCACTCTCGTCACAATCGGATTTATCTTCAGCACGGGTATAGTCACAATTTGATACGCCAAGCTGTAAATACCTAATGCTTCCGCTCCAAGAAACCGGCCGATTAAAATCATGTCGATGTTCGATCCTGCTCGGTTGACCAGTCTGGATGCGAGCTGGAATGCACCGAATGAGAAAAATTCCTTCACTTCTCCTAATGCAAAAACAGGTGCTGGACGCCACTTCTTCCAATAAGCTGCTGCATACATGAGACCTTTTCCTGATTGCAGCAGCACTTGAGAAATGACATAGGCGACAATCGGATTCATGAAGAAGGCGAAAACGAGTAAAACGAGCAGCGATATGATGGTCGCAATGGCTTCAATGGTGCTTAATGTTTTAAAGGCTAAGTCTTTTTGCATCATATACTGGTACTGCTGGCCAATCGGTGCGATTAGAAACATGATCGATAATAGCTTGAGCAGACCCTCTAGCTCTGGCCGGTTATAAAAAGCGGCTATCATTGGGCTTAGCAGGATGAGCAGACAAAACAAGAGAATCCCTGTAAGCAAGTTGATCCAATATAATGTAGATAATTGACGTTCTGTCGTTTGTTCCTTTTGAATGATCGCTGCCCCAATTCCTAGATCAAGCAAAATCTGCGTAAATATTGTGATAGTTGTTATCATGCCAACGAGTCCAAACTCCTTGAGTGACATCACGTTCCCTAAAAAGGCGAACTGTGCAATTTGGATGATGGTGATGATCAATGCGGACAAGCTTGTCCATTTTGCCCCGCCTAGCATGCGTTTTTTCATACTTGCCATTTCTCTTCCCTACTTTACTTATCTGGCTCCGTCACCAGTCATGATGACTTTTAACGTTTTTACCATAATCTTCGTGTCGAGAGAAAATGTCAAGTTTTGAATATACTGTAAGTCGTGTGTTAATTTTTCACTTGGACTCATGTCATATCCGCCATTTACTTGAGCAAGACCTGTCAGCCCTGGCTTTACCGCCAACCTTTTTGTGAAGCCTGGAATCGTCCGATTAAATTCTGCGGTAAACATCGGTCTTTCTGGACGAGGACCTACGATACTCATTTCTCCTTTTAACACGTTGATAAATTGCGGAAGTTCATCAATTCTTGTTTTACGGATGAATGCCCCCACTTTGGTGATACGCGGGTCATTTTTTTGCGCCCATTTCGCTCCTCCGCTTTCTGCGTCA
This sequence comes from Bacillus sp. FSL M7-0791, assembly GCF_038627085.1. NCBI lineage: Bacteria > Bacillati > Bacillota > Bacilli > Caryophanales > Bacillaceae > Bacillus > Bacillus sp. FSL M7-0791. The sequence goes on from NZ_CP152022.1 coordinate 3,152,831, forward strand.
ATTCTCATCGATCTGAGCTTCCATAATTTAAAGTAAACACCGTCTTTCCCGACCCTTTCCTGCATATAAAAGGCCGGCCCTGGTGTTTCCAGCTTAATCAAAAGAGCAAACAGCAAAATGATTGGCGTACTCAACATCAATCCGATGAACGAGAACATTAAATCTATGAAACGTTTTGCAAATAAATAACGAACCATATGTTCTGTTAAGGCAAAAGAGTGATTTCGTCTCACTTCATATTCTCTGTAAAGATTCATCGCTTTCTCTGCACTCACTGACCTGCACCTCACCATTCAAAGTAGTTGTTGTGTAAAGAGATGTTCTATGAAAGTCAGTTTAGCAGAGCAACATTAAGCAAATGTAAATGCGCTGTTAAGTCTTGTAAAACTGTGTTAAGAATGTGCACTTATATCAAGTTATGCCCTTTTGAACGTAAAAAAGACCCGCAATTCTGCGGGTCTCCGGGTCTTTTCTTTATTTTGCTTTTACAGATTCGATCGTTTTTAATCGAAGTGTTCCGTTTGCATCTTTTGTATAGGTTACTTTTACTTTTGATTCTTCTTTTAAGCTGTTCACTTGTTTAGAAAATGTATTTCCGAATTGAATAGCAACTTCTTTTCCATCAATGTTGACAGCAATTGTATGTCCATCAGCCAAACCGACATATGTGCCTTCTTTGGTGACTTCATTTTTCTTATTAGTCGTTGATTCTTTCTTTGTTTTAGAGTCACCTTTAGAGTCAGCTTTTGATTGGTCTTTAACAGGTTCTTCTTTTGTGATTTCTTTGCTTGAGCTGTCTTTTGCCTCTTCATCAGATTGACTTGCTGGCTCTTCTGTTTGAGCAGCTGTTTCTTTGCTTTGATCATCTGATTTTTCATTTTTTGATGATTGATCTTCTGATTTTTCGTCTGCAGCCTTATCTTTGTTTTGATCGGCTGCTTCAGTTGTTTCTTTTTTGCTGTCTTCTTTTTTGTTATCGCTTGATTGATTTGTTGTGCCGCACGCTGTGAGCAATACTCCTAGAAGCAATACTAGAAACGGCATTGTGATTAATTTTTTCAAAATCGTCACCTCTTCATGATTTGTCGGTTTGCTGTCGTTTGAAGATTTATGTGTAAACCATTCACCTTCTATGTTTCAATTATAACAAACATAACCAAAAATGAAATGTATTTTTAACTTGACACCCCACTCATGATTCATTTTGCGTCAAAGTAATTGGACACACCAGTTGTAATTCCAGAAGCCAGCCGATCCTTTGCAGTGGTAGATTTTAAAATACTCGCATCGATTGGACTTGTTACAAAGCCGGTTTCTAGCAAAATACTCGGCATTCTAGAATATTTGATGACGTAGAACCCTGCTGTTTTCACTCCTCGATCCCTCGTTCCAAGGGCACTGACCATCCGGGGCTGAACCTTTTGTGCCAGTTTGATACTATTAGCAGCTGCATATGTCGTATCATAATACGTCTCTGTTCCATTCGCACCGTTGTTATCATTTGCGTTGGCGTGGATACTGATGAATATATCAGCACTTGCCTGGGCTCCTTTACTGACACGTGTCTGCAAGGAGTCAAATGTATCAGAAGTTCTCGACATGACAATAAGGGCACCCGCTTGGTGAAGCCTTGACCGCAGCTTTAATGCTACTTCTAAATTGATGTTCTTTTCAAGCAGCCCATTCCCTACCGCTCCAGCATCCTGCGCACCATGACCTGGATCAATAAAAATCGTTTCACCTAACACCGCATTTTTCAACTGCGTGATGGTATTCGTTTGAACGGTTGATGTTCCGCCTACCACAGAAAAAGCTGACATTTGTTTGGCTCCGATGACTTTTCTGATAGCATCCGGCACCGTTTGAGCGTCTGTGAGAAGAAGGGTTTGGCCCTGTTTCGCTGCTATACTTGCCGCAGCGGCTGCATCTGCATAGGCATACCCATAACTTATAAATGTTTGGCTTGTCTTCATTGGATACGTTTTAGCAATTTGGGCAGCCACCTCATACCGATTGGCTCCGCTTATTCTGACTGGTGATGGAAGCTTTTGAAAAGCCATTTTATTGATACTTGCTTCTCCGCCAATCACAATGGTCCGCTTGACTGCTTTGTTTTTTAATAGATTGGCTGTTTCCTCTCGCAGTCCTTTCGCATCTGTTACTAAAATAGGATAGCCTTGTTTAGCAGCGTATGGAGCAATCGCGACAGCATCAGCATAAGCAGAACCATTCACGACGACTGCCGCACTAGCACTCTTCATGTGCTTCGCCACATTTGCCGCCAATTCATAGCGGTTCTTTCCTTGAATACGGGAAACAGATAGATTCATTGCTTTTAGCTGCTTCACGACGTTTTCAGAAATACTCGCAGTCCCTCCAAGAATCGTTACCTGCTTCGTTTTGAGCTGCTGCAACCCTGTCTTTAAAGGACCTGAAAGACTGCCAGCATTCGTTAACAGGACTGGGGCCCCTTGCTGGTAAGCATAAGGCACAGCACTCAGGGCATCTGCATAAGCATCACCGCCCACAAGAACAACGGCAGGCGCTTCCTTCCAGCCCCTTTTCGCGGTATTTACAGCCACATCATATCGATTGCTTCCTTCTATTCTCGATACAGTGTGCTGAGCAAAAACGGATGGTGTATATAAACATATTGAAATAGCAATCAGTAACATACATTTGATATCAAAACGCATGAAGTCAACCTCCTTGGTTTGAACCCTTCACCAAAGATGCTTCATGGACTTTTGAAAAAAGGCTGCCGAGTACGTTCTCGAGCAGCCTAAGAGGAGTATCTGAGGCACCCCTCAGGTTTGTGTTTTCTTATCTAAAATAACCTGACACACCGTTTGAAATGCCTGACGCTAATCGATCTTTATACGTAGCAGATTTCAAGATGTTTGAATCTACTGGACTGGAAACAAAACCAGTTTCCAAAAGAACGCTCGGCATCTTAGAATATTTAATGACGTAGAAGCCAGCTGTTTTCACACCACGGTCTCTTGTACCTAGTGCGCTGACCATTTTAGGCTGGATGTTTTGCGCCAGCTTCAGGCTGTTTGCAGCCGCATAGGTTTTGTCATAATACGTTTCTGTTCCATTTGCACTGCTGTTATCGTTTGAGTTCGCATGGACACTGATAAAGATATCTGCATTTGCTGACGCACCTTTGCTCACTCGTGTTTGAAGACTATCAAATGTGTCTGATGTTCTTGACATAGTAGTGAGAGCACCTGCATTTTTCAGTTTAGTGTTGAGTCTCTTCGCTACATCTAAGTTTAAATTTTTCTCATAAAGACCATATCCTACAGCACCAGAATCATGAGCACCGTGTCCTGGATCAATGAATACGTTTTTTCCTACAACCGGGTTCTTTAATTGAGATGCTACAGTATTGGTGACCGTTGTAGAATTTCCTACCACTGTAAACTTCGAAATGTTTTTGCTGCCAATAATGGATCTAGTATGAACTGGTAAGGTTTTCTCATTTGTTAATAAAAGAGCTTTCTTTTCTTTAGCTGCGATTCCAGCAGCTGCAGGGGCAGAGGCATAACCAAAGCCTCTAGCAACATACGTATTGCTCGTACTCAGTTTATACTTATTCACGATTTTTGCAGCAATATCATAGCGGTTGGCACCCTTAATTCTCGTTGGTGACTTTAGCTTGCTGTATGCGGCTTTGGTGACATATGATTCGCCGCCAATCACAATTGTTTGCTTAATATTACTAGATCTTGCGAAAGATGAAATTTCAGAACGAAGTCCCTTTTTATCTGTATATAGAATTGGGAAACCTTTCTGTGCCGCATACGGCGCAATCGCAATCCCATGCGCATATGAATGACCTTCTACAACCACTACACCAGCAGGACTTTTCATTTGCTTTGCAATATTCGTAGAAATTTCATATCTGTTTTTTCCGGTAATTCGTTTTGTTGAAATACCTAGTTTTTTCACTTGATTGATTACATTATTTGAAACACTTGCTGTCGTACCAATTGCAATCACATTTTTCGCTTTTAAAGACGTTAATCCTTTCTTCGTTTCTGACGAAAGGTTTTTACTATTTGTAAAAAGAACCGGGGCATTATGTTGATATGCTAATGGGACAGCTGCTGTTGCATCAGCATACGCTTTCTTTCCTATTAACACAACTGTATTAGCTGTTCCCCAACCTTTTTTCGCCACATTGACAGATAAAGAATATCGATTGCCCCCATCTATTCGTGATACAGAATTGTCCGCTGAAGCTGTTGGAACAATAACGAATATGGCGATGAGGCTGAGGATGGCTGTTTTCATCATTGAGCGCATCTTCTATGTCCTCCTTTTACCCTTTAATAGTTTGTTAGTTTTGTACCTGGATAGTAGAACGAGAGTATGGAAGAATATGAGTCTCCAGATTCAGCTCTCGCTTTCGCTCCGTATTGGCTCATACCAATGCCGTGGCCATACCCTTTTCCTGAAATCGTGAAGTCATTTGCATTGTTTTTGACTGACGCAAATGTGCTTTTCACCTTTGTTGCGCCCATGACTGATCGAAACTCGGTCATCTTCATACTTGCCGTTGTGCTTTTGTTTACCGAATATGTGCCTGTTTTGTTTTTCAGATGGTATGTCAGTTTGATCGATACCGTCTTCGCACGCTGGCCTTTTGTTTTCCCTGAGAACGTCAGGCTTGAGATGGATGCGATTTTCATATCAGATGCAGCAGTTTCTTTGTTTTTGAGCAGCCATGATTTCAGGCCTGCAAGGTCAGCTGCATTTGTCTCTTTTGCTTTAGACCACTCAGATGCTGCTGTGCTAGCAGTGAATGTCGTGCCTAGTTGTTTCTTAGAGAGTTTCAGTGTCCATGGATTGACTGGATCTTTTGGATCCTTTTTGGCCACTAAGTATGGCAGTGCATTTCCCCATACTTCTTCACTTGCCTCTGTGTAACCGCCATTGCTAGAGTAATAGGTTGCTGAAATGAGCTGATTGTTGTATTTCAGAACCTTTCCTTTTGTAGCATCGACAGCTTTTGTCGAATTTGTGTACCAGTTATATCCCCCATATACTTGGAAGGCTGTTGTATCAGGGACGACTTTGCCAATACTTTTCACCGAATACGTTCTAGCGGCAACCGCCTGTGCCTTTAACGCTTCAACATTCCAGCTTGCAGGCATTTCATTTGGTACTACACCTTTTAGATAGTCTTCAAATGGAATATTTTCGAGAGTCGGCCTGATATACCCTGATTCAATTGCAAAGTTTACGTCGCCTAAATACGGCTTTCCTGCAATTTGAAGGACATTTTTTGTTGAATATTTCTCAGGAACAACTCTTACTGTGTTATACGTCTTTATGCCTTTTAATGAAATTTTTCCGTTAGAAATATTCAATTGGTAGTTTTGATTTTTTTTCAGATAGACTTGTTTGGCTAATGAGTTTTTTAGTGTATCTGAAAGCACACTTGAGCTGCCTGCAATATGATATGTATGTGTGCCGTTATCTTTCAAAAGCTTCTTTAAAGAAGAAGAGATAGAGTCTTTTTTCACATAAATCATAGTACGATTGTTTTTCGCAGCTAAAAGTGACATAGGAATTGCATATTTAAAGCTTGAACCTTTAGCAATGTAAACTTTATCAACATTTAAATTCAATTTTTTAATGATATTTACTGAAAGTTCATAACGATTTTCACCACTGATTCTTGTCACCTGTGATGTCTTTTTTAATTGTTTCTCAACTTTTTCACTAATACTTTTTGTACTTCCTACAACAATGACTTTACTAGGAATCTTATAAGACGGAAGTGAGCTTTTTTTTGTTAATAAGATTGGATATCCTTTTCTAGCTGCATAAGAGATCATGGATGTTCCATTCATAAAAGAAGCCCCACCAGCAACAATTGCCTGCTTATAGCTCCCCATCTCTTTAGCTATTTTTTGGGATATTTCAAATTTATCTTTTCCACTAATTCTTTTAATCTTTCCGTACTTTTTTAAAGCTTTTTCAGTTGTAGATGAGATACTCTGTGTATTTCCAATGATTAGAATGTTATCGGGTTTCATTTTCTTAATTTGGGTCTCAGTTGCTTTTGTTAGCTTAGCAGCACCAGAGTAAAGAATAGGTGCATTTAGCTTGTAAGCCAATGGAGAAACGGTCATTGCATGATCAAAAGCATCCTTATTTACAACGACGATAGTTGATGGATTTTTCCAGCCAGCAGATGCGATGCTATTGGCTACTTCATATCGATTTTCGCCATCATATCTTTTCGACACAGCAACATTTGATCCTGATAGCTTGTATTCCCCAGTTGTTGAGATATCCATACTTGTTTTGTTTCCGATATAATTAGACAATTTCACTGAAATTGCCGAGCTTGCCATGGCAGACTGAAAGGGTGCAACTAGTAGAGTCAGTATCATGAGAACGATTAGTGTAACGCCTGTTTTCTTCAATTTTGTTCATCCCGCCCATCTTTTTTACTTCTGTTTTTCAATCTTCTGGATTTCCTTTTGACCACTGTCATTAATAAAGTAAGAGATTTCTACTGTGTCTCCTGGTTTAAATTCATTTAACACATCTTTAAAATTATCCGTAAATTCATAGCTTAGGGTCGTATTCACTTTTTTCACTTCGACTGTATGTGCATCAGCCATTCCAATAAATTCAGCTTTCTCTTCCAGTACCTGAGGAGTTGAACTGCTTGTCTTGTTTTCTCCTGAGGACTGCTCGGCCGTTCCACATGCTGTGAGCACGATACCTAGTAGCAGTATTAAGAACGGTAAAACGACGATTTTCTTCATTTTTTTCACCTCATGTCTTTGTATCGTCTTATAAGTTATTATTTTAAGGTAAATTTAAGGTTTTTTGAAACCTTTTTTTTGTTACAACGTCTATATCTAGGTTCAGAGTAAAAAAATAACTTGTTTATCAAGATTCGTAAACCTATAATCATGGAAGAATCATAGAAAAGGTGAGGGACATTATGAGAGCTGAAAGAAAAAGAAAGAAGAAAAAGGTTCTTTGGATTGTTTTATCGATTATTGGCTTATTCGTATTAGCAACTGGCGGATACGCATATCATCTTTGGAACACAGCAGCATCGACCGTCGCAGGCATTCAGGAGAATTTAAAGAAGTCAGATAAGCGTGACAAAGATGTCGATTTAAGTAAAAAAGACCCGATTTCTATTTTAGTCATGGGTGTCGATGAACGAAAAAATGACCGAGGCCGTGCAGATACATTAATATACATGACAGTAAATCCGAAAACGAAAACGACCGAGATGGTGAGCATCCCGCGTGATACGTATACGAAGATTGTCGGAAAAGGCACAATGGATAAAATCAACCACTCCTATGCATTTGGCGGTACACAAATGGCAGCAGATACTGTAGAGGAACTGCTTGATGTACCTGTTGATTACTTCGTTAAAGTCAATATGGAAAGCTTCAAGGATATTGTTGATACACTTGGCGGTATTACAGTAAATAGCACGTTTGCATTTAGTTATGACGGCCACTCATTTGGTACAGGAGAAATTAACCTGAATGGGGATCAAGCCCTTGCCTACACAAGAATGAGAAAGCAAGATCCAAAGGGTGACTTCGGACGTCAGCAAAGACAACGTCAGGTCATTGAAGGCATCATTGCAAAAGGCGCCAACATTTCATCTATTACGAAATTCGGCGATATGTTCAAAGTCGTAGAAAATAATATGAAGACAAACATGTCATTTGATGATATGTGGACGATGATGAATGATTATCGTGATGCAAGACAGCATGTGAAGCAGCACGAGTTGAAAGGATCAGGCACACGTATCAATAACATTTATTACTACCAGCTTGATGACAGCAGTCTTGCGAATGTGAAGAAGGAATTGAAGGAAAGTTTGGAAGCCTCTTAATAAAAAAACACCTTTCTCCATGAAAGGTGTTTTTTACTGAATTTCTTTTTCATCATCTTCACTTTGCTCTAATAAGATGGCATCTACTACTCTTTTACTCGAAAGACCATCCAAATCATCAAAGAAATACTGTACAAACGAATCTAATTTTTCAAATTCGTATTGATTATTTTTAACAATTGACACCAGCTCATTACATGTTTTAGCAAGTGGTCCCGGAATAAAGGAGAAATACTCATAATAAAAATCACGAGTACGAATATACTCGTCCACATCATAGCTAAAGAAAATCATTGGTTTTTGCAAAAGTGCAAATTCGAAACAAACAGATGAATAGTCAGTTACAAGAACGTCCGCAATTAAAAGCAGCTCATTAATCTCTCTAAAATCAGAAAAATCATAGAAAAATTCACTATATTGATAAGGAATATTTATTTGATTCTTAACAAATGGATGTATCTTGAACAAAAAGATATATTCATCACTCAGCTCTTGATAAAGCTGATCATAATTTAATACTTCAAACGGGTAATGAGCGGACTGCTGACCATTTCCCCTAAATGTCGGGGCAAATAAAATCACTTTTTTCCCTCTTAAAAAAGGAAATTCTTCATACAACCTTGATCTGACTTCTTCTTTTTTTGATTCATCGAAAAAGAAGTCTGTTCTAGGTATTCCTGTGGAAATGACATTTTCAATATCTACTCCAAAGCCTTCCGCATAATGCTTCCGGATATGATCAGAACTGACAATGACCTTCGTATAATTCTTATGATTTTTGGATGTTGGTGACGGTCCACCTGGCAGACCAATACGGCTATAACCAAACGTCTTAAATGCGCCCACTGCATGCCACAGCTGAACAAGATCCGCATTTTTACGAATTTTCAATGGATAGATGATCGGATAGAAATCATCAATTAAAATATGCCTACTTGTAGCAAAATGATAGGCCATTCGTACATATTCTGCTATACTTTTTTTCGTATTAATGCTTTCTTTTAAGAAAAATTGAAAATCAAACATTTCTTCTCTATTTAAAAGCTCTTGATAGACAAATTCAAAATTCCCTGATAAGTCAGTGCGACTATCTGATGCGAAAGTAATTTTTTTCTGTTTTACTGGCAGGAAACAAAATAGTTGATATAAGATTTGAAACATAACACGCTTCATTTTACGTATGATTCGATTTTCATTTTTCATAGTAGTCTCTATTGCACCCTGGTCAATTTCTTGGAGTTTGTGTGATGATACATGTGCAGTTTTTTCCTCTTCATCGTATGTGACAATGAAATTATATTTCACTCTTTTCTTAGCTGAAAAATGTTCCATTTTCGTTGCATAGATATCCTGCTTCAGGAAATTGTTTATATTGCCCAGCGTATGAGTCTCATGGTACTTGATATTATTCCCATCTAATACTTCTAATTCTAAATATAAATGAAAGTTTCCTTGTGGTAATGGCTTGCCACCATTTACCTTTGAGAAGTTTATTTCCTGATAAAAACCAGCCCATTCATATTGTTCAGAAAGCCCTAGTTGTTGTCTATTTGTTTCGTTTAACCTTTGATTCTTTAGAGGAATAGATTTTATAATAGCCCCTTTTTGAACGATCAATAACTTTCTTCTTACCGTATCTTCTCTTTGCAAGGGGATACCATCAATGTACATATACCCCTCGATCGTTAAAAATGATTCGTTCCATTGAAATTGTGTTATTTCTCTTTGGGGAATATTTTTATTCACGATGACATCTTCTGCTTTATCGAAAAGTGAGAATAATTTTTCTTCACTTACTTCATCTACATGGTCAAGATTTTTTTGAACACTCCGTTTCCTAAATAGTGTCCCTAGTTTAAATTTCAAAAACTCTCTCTCCTTCATTCATTGTTTCATTTATTAAGCTTAATATTAGTGAAACAACTCGCTCTGTAGAATTTCCATCACAACGATTCATAAACCGATTTGAAAATGAATGGTAATTGATTTGTTTTTTATTCAACCTTATATTCTTCAAATCCTCAATGAGAGGCTCTATTTTCGTTCTTATAGGTCCTGGCGCAAACTCTGGAAATGAATAATAAAAATCTCTCTCCTGCATATAGTTCTCTAAGTCTGGACAATAGAAAAACATTGGTTTATTCAAAAGACTATATTCAAAAATGACTGAAGAATAATCTGTAATCAATACATCAGAAATAATCATTAGTTCATACAAAGAAAACTTTTTAGATAAATCTATATCTCCAAAAACACTTTTTCGCATATAAGGGTGCACATTAATGAGCAACTCATAATGCTCCCGGCTCAAATGTTTGAAAAGTGTTTCTTGATTCAATAGAAATTGCTCGCCATATTGCTTATTTACTCCTCCTCTATAAGTTGGAGCGTACAATATTTTCACTTTATTCTTCAATTCGGGATATTCCTTGTCAAACCTCTTTTTCACTTCATATATTTGATCTTCAGAATAGAAAAAATCAGTTCTTGGAACACCTGTTGCTAATATTTTTTCCTTGGGCATATCGAACGCTTCAGAAAATGGACCAATTGCTTCTTCAGAGCTCACAATTGCATAATCATAATTTGAATGAACAGGCACTACTTTTAAATATTCTGATGAAGGTCCTCCCTGTTTGTCTTTAATACTGTGCCCAAATTTTTTAAATGCACCACAGGCATGCCAAATTTGAACTACCTTTGTTTCCGGCCGCTTTTTAATTAAATAAAGAGGATAATAGTAATCATCTAATAAGAGCACCTTACAAGTAGCAATGTGATAAAGAGATTTTAATAAATAAATGATATAGAAAAGTTTTCCTAGAAAGCCACTTTCCGATTTTCTAAATAAGAGAATAATCTTCAAATTGGATTGACTTCTTAATTCATTATAAACATTTTTGAAATTATCGTTTATTTCATTGTCTCTATAAGAAGCGATCACGATTTTTTGCTGGCTCACTTGAAACAATTTAGAAAAAATCTTATAGACTATTCGGAAAAAAATTTTCACCATTTTTGTCATGTGCATCGTTGTTAGATTTCCCATTTCATTATTGTTTTTCCCCAAGAAGAAGTCAGATCTTCTTCAAATGCCTTTCCAATGTCCTCTATACTTCTCACAATATGGACTGTGCCAATCAATGTCTCCAAATAATCTGTAATCTCAGGAAATTCATTTAATAGATTTACTGTATTGGCAAAGTCTTTGCTGCCGCTTCTACTGCTTCCTATGAGAATAATTCCTTTCTCGAGAACCATCCTTGTGGAAACCTTCACGGGATATTCTGAAACACCTAATAATGCCACAGAAGCCTCTGGTTGAGTGAAATCAATGATTTGTTCAATCGCACTTTCACTGCCACGTCCACCGACGCATTCAAATGCATGATCAACACGAACTTCTTTTGGAATGTCATTAATTTGGTAAACTTCATCAACAAAAGAGAAATGCTCTAGTTTATATTGGTTCTTTCCAAAAACGTACACCTTACAAGATGGATAACGTTTTTTTAGTATTAAAGAGGTGATAAATCCTAGATTACCATCACCCCAAACCCCAAAAACATCTCGCTTTTGGTGAGCCACTCTTTCGAATCGACTCATTGCATGAACTGCAATGGTGATCAATTCAATAAAAGCCGCAACATGAAGATTCATTTGCTCTGGTAAAGCTACAAGACGATCCGGATTCATGAACATATAATCCTGCATGAATCCATCAAAACCACTTGATCTAAAATAGCTAGAGCGCAAGTAGTTCTCTGCAATAAATTCGTTTTCTTCATTTGGGATATTTGGAACCATCACTACATGTGTTCCGACTTTGAACGTTCCAGTAGGGTCATACATTACTTTTCCTACACCCTCATGAATCAGCGCCATTGGAAGCTTTTTGTCCATTGCTTCCTTACCTCTTGTTCCTGTAAAATAGCGTTGATCCGCAGCGCATATTGACAGATGGGTTGGTCTAATAACGACTTGTCCAGATGTAAACTCCTTATCCTTATAAGTCACTTCAAATTGTCTAGCAGAAACCAATCGATATGTTTGATTAATCATTTTTTATGTTCTCCTGTAAAATAGCATTCGCAACTTTTAAATCGTATGGTGTCGTTACTTTTATATTAAATACCTCGCCTCGGACTAAATTCACTTTCTGTCCTGCTAAAATACAAATTTTACAAGCATCTGAAAGTACCTTTTTCTGTTCTTCTGTCAACTCGCTATAAAGCCTTTTTAAGAGCGATATCTTAAAACTTTGAGGTGTTTGTCCTTGATACATAACATCACGTACTGGAATATCAGTGATATTTGTTCCATCTTCTGAAGTCACAATGGTATCTATAGCAGGTATAACAGTATCAACAGCATCATGTTCTAGAACGGCATTGATATTTTCCTCAATAATTCTATGGGTTAAAAATGGGCGCACTGAATCATGTGTCACAATAACATCGTCGTCATTTAGACCATACTCTTTTTCAATAAAACGAACCCCACTCATAATCGATTCGTTTCGATCAATTCCGCCCTCTATTACTACTAGTCTATCATCAGCATGTATGTATTTTTCTAGTATATTCTTCGTATGGTTGATCCATTCTTTGGGAGTTACAATGATAATTTTTTCAAAACGATCATTTAATAGGAATTTTTCAACAGTGTGAATTATGATAGGGCGATTATTTAATGGCAAGAACTGTTTTGGCATATTTACATTACCCATTCTAGAGCCTTTCCCACCAGCTAATATTTCTGCATAAATCATACTTAATACCCCTTTCAATCATGTCAAATAAAAAAATGGCAATATTTCAATATGAATGGATTGTAAATTATATTACAAAAAAACCACTCATATCTTAATATATGCCATTATAATACCACATTTTGATTTAGAAAATGTAACACCTGTCGAAAATTGTCCTCTAGCTGGTAGAACGATCAGTTTTTAGAAATGAGAGTGGCTTGACATCCGTTAAGCCATATTGGTAAAGAAGCATCTCAGCAATTCGTTTCGAAGCTCGTCCATCACCATAAGGGTTAGATGCCTTCGACATATTGTCGTACTCTTTTTGATCGACTAGCAACTGTTTTGCCATCTTGTAAATGGTCTCTTCATCAGTACCTGCGAGCTTAAGCGTGCCAGCTTCCACGCCTTCAGGGCGCTCTGTTGTATCGCGAAGCACTAATACTGGCTTCCCTAAAGAAGGCGCCTCCTCTTGTACACCGCCGGAGTCCGTTAATATAAAGTATGAGGCAGCAGCGAAGTTATGGAAATCAACGACTTCGAGCGGCTCAATTAAGTGCACACGGTCAAGATCACTGAATTCTGTCTGAGCCGCATCACGAACAGCAGGGTTTAAATGTACAGGATATACAACCTGAACATCTTCAAACTCTTCTACAATACGCCTAATCGCTCTAAACATGTTCTTCATCGGCTGGCCGAGATTCTCCCTGCGATGGGCCGTTAACAAGATCATTTTATCTGTGCCTATTTTCTCTAAAATAGGGTGTTGATACTGATCTGTAACCGTTGTTTGCAATGCATCAATTGCTGTATTACCTGTTACAAAAATAGATTCTGCTTTTTTATTTTCAACTAAAAGATTCTGCTTAGCCTCATGTGTAGGCGCAAAATGAATATCTGCAATGCTTCCTGTCATTTGACGGTTTAATTCTTCTGGAAACGGTGAGTACTTATTATGTGTTCTTAAACCCGCTTCAACATGACCGACTGAAATTTGGTGATAGAATGCGGCCAAGCTTCCTGCAAAGGTTGTAGTGGTGTCTCCATGAACAAGGACAATATCAGGTTTCTCCTCTTGGAATAATTGATCTAGTTTCAATAGTGCATTTGATGTGATTTCAGATAATGTCTGACGTTCTTTCATAATATTTAAATCATGATCCGGTTGAATGTTAAAGGCTTTCAACACTTGATCAAGCATTTGCCGATGCTGTGCAGTCACAGTGACTGAGGATTTGATTTGCGGATGTTTTTTCAGCTCAAGGACAAGGGGTGCCATTTTAATCGCTTCAGGCCTCGTCCCGAATACAGTCATTACATGTAATGTTTTCAATAGTCGATGCCTCTTTCCTTCTCATTTATAAGTGTATTATACAAAAGAATAGAAACGAATCCTAATCATTCTGTTTTCAATTTTTACATCGCCTTTACTCTTTTCAACATAAAAATTTACACAGACTCATTACAATAGAATTGAATCAGCTCATACATTTATCGTAAATCATTTGTCATTTCTATCATTTGTAAGTTACACTTTATGAAAGATGAAAAATGAAGTCAAATCATTTTTTCTATATGTAAGGAAGGTGCAAAGTTCATTGAAAAAAGTACGTAAAGCCATTATACCAGCTGCAGGTCTCGGAACACGTTTCCTCCCTGCAACAAAAGCAATGCCTAAAGAAATGCTTCCAATCGTTGATAAACCAACCATTCAATATATTATTGAAGAAGCTGTTGAATCAGGAATCGAAGACATTATTATCGTCACTGGAAAAGGGAAAAGAGCCATTGAGGATCATTTTGATTTTGCACCAGAGTTAGAGCGCAATCTTGAGGAAAAGGGAAAGAGCGAGCTTTTAGAAAAAGTGAGAAAGTCCTCTAACATTGCTGACATTCATTACATACGTCAAAAAGAGCCGAAAGGACTTGGACACGCCGTTTGGTGCGCACGCAACTTTATCGGTGATGAGCCTTTTGCTGTTTTATTAGGTGATGACATTGTTCAAGCCGAAACGCCTGGCCTTCGCCAGCTGATGGACGAATACGAAAAAACTCTTTCCTCTGTCATCGGTGTTCAGCAAGTAGCTGACAGTGATACACATCGCTATGGGATCATCGACCCTCTTACACAAGAAGGACGCCGCTACCAAGTCAAAAACTTTGTTGAAAAGCCGCCGCAAGGAACAGCACCATCAAACCTAGCCATCTTAGGGCGCTACATTTTCACACCAGAGATTTTTATGTACCTAGATCAACAAGAGATTGGTGCAGGCGGAGAAATTCAGCTGACAGATGCCATTCAAAAGCTAAATGACATCCAGCGCGTATTCGCCTATGATTTCGAAGGGAAACGATACGATGTCGGCGAGAAGCAAGGCTTCATCGAAACGACGCTTGAGTTTGCTCTTCAGGATGAAGAATTGAAAAAGAAACTCATTCCATTTATGAAACAGCTTCTCGAAAAAGAAGAAGTGAATTAAAAAAAGCTGCCATCATCGGCAGCTTTCAGATTGTTGACAAAGGGCTAAAATGATCTTGATTTTAGCCCTTGTCTTCTTTTCAGCGTGATAGAAAACCTTTGCAGTCTAGGAAGGGCGAGTACCGGAGCGGAGCGAATTGGACATTCGTGAGCACCGGAGCGCAGACCTGACACCGAATGCGAGGGTTTGTCTACACGCTGAAAGCTGCCATCATCGGCAGCTTTTTTATTTAATGACTGAAATAGTCAGTGTATGCTGTTCATTATCAATGACAAACAGGTTGTTTTCGCCCTTCACTGCGAACTTTGTTCGTTTCTCATTCATCCAGACATTTTGTTCTGTCAGCCCAAGTGTGGAAGGAGAGATTGGCATAATATCGCGAAACACAATCGTGTTTGCCTGACCATTTTGAATGACATAGTCGGTTTTCTCTGTGGTCAATCGCTCAATCGTATCTCCTTGATCATTTTTCACTGAACTCAGCGTTTGCATTCTCTGTTTCAGCACAGATTCTTCTTTTCCAAGGAAAGACAGTAAATATTCATACGAACCTGCCGATGCAGGTGATACATAGGAATTAAACTGTCCTGGTCCAATGGATAATGACTTTAAATCCTCTGCATTTTGAAGCGCAGCAGGTTTAACAAAATACGTTTCTGACGCAGTTTTAATTTGAACGGTTTGTTTATTTTCAGCCACAGCCTGTACTTCTTGTCCAAATACCAAAGTGATATCGGCCTTTTTTTTCATGGCTTGGTCTTTGTAAACCGTAAGTGGATCTGCCGTGACTATCAGCTGTTGATCCACCTTTTTCATATCAGGCGCTCCTTTGGTCTGCTGGTTCTTCGACTGAGGCGCTTCTGTCTTATCTGATGGGATTGCACCAAATGTCGCCAATGTACGAAGCGGGCGATCTGAAAACATCGATAAGGCTAGCAATAACGTTAAGACCG
This sequence comes from Bacillus sp. FSL M7-0791, assembly GCF_038627085.1. Lineage (NCBI taxonomy): Bacteria > Bacillati > Bacillota > Bacilli > Caryophanales > Bacillaceae > Bacillus > Bacillus sp. FSL M7-0791. Next base: position 3,168,920 of record NZ_CP152022.1, read on the forward strand.
CTAAAACTGTCACTTGAAATGCGGGTCCGAACAATGAGCGGCGTTTTCCGTTCTCTTGATAACGAGATACCTTTTCCGTCTTTTGTACACCTTTTCTACCTTCTTTATGTTCCATTTGGTATTTTTGTTTCTCTTTCTTGGAAAGCTTGTTAAACCAATCAACAAACTCCTTATATTCTTTCACGACCTTTTTCGTATCATCAAACATACGAAGCTCACCATAATGCATCCAAGCCACCCGATCACAGATTTTTTGAATTTGGCTAATGGAGTGACTGACAAAAAAGATCGTCTTTCCTTGCTCCTTGAATTCTGTAATGCGGTCCACACATTTTTGATAGAAGGTTTGGTCTCCAACAGACAGTGCTTCATCAATAATGAGGATATCTGGATCGATATGCGCTGAAATAGCAAAGCCAAGACGTGATTTCATTCCACTTGAATAGCTCTTAACCGGCTGGTCAATAAAGTCGCCAATATCCGCAAACTCTACGATTTTTTCGTAAAGCTCGTCTATTTCTTTATTCGTCAGTCCCATCATTAAGCACTTTAAGCGAATGTTATCTTTCCCGCTTAATTGGTTGTTCAGCCCTGCAGCAATGGCAATTAACGAAGGCTGGCCGTCCATATCAATTTCACCACTTGTCGGTGGAATGATTTTCGCTAGAAGGTTCGACATTGTCGATTTTCCAGACCCGTTAATTCCTACAAAACCAATCGTCTCGCCTTCATATACATCAAAGGACACATCACGAACAGCAAAAAAACCTTTTTCATTTTTATTAGGTAAAAACAGCCCTTTAATCTTATCCGACTGTTTTTTATATAGGACGTATTGCTTGGATACGTTTCGAAACGAAACTTTTAGTTTCATCGTATAATCTCCTTACTTTTTAAAGAAAATCGACAAATTTATCCCTAAATTTCATATGAAGCAATGAACCGACTGTTAAAAGAAGAAGCGTGATCAGCCAAAAATAAAGTGTGTATTTCACATCATGGAAGAACCATTCTCCCTTTAACAAACTATTTCTGAAACCATCAATAATGTAGAAAAGGGGATTCAGTCTTAAAATATCTCCAATCCACGCCTTATCTCCAGTAAGTTTTTCTGAAATATTCCAAAAGATCGGTAGCAAAAAGAAAAGTAATCGTGTCACGGATTGTAAAAGAAATTGATAGTCTCTCACGAGTACGCTAATCGTGGAATTAAACAAACTAAACGAGAACATAAACGCGATCATACAAATAAAATAGTATATATATTGCAGCCAATGCGCGTCAGGGTAGATGCCATAGGAAATCAGCACAATCAGATAGACACCCATCATGACAAAGTAGCTGAACAAGTTGGACATAATCACCACAGACGGCAACGCACTAATCGGAAAATTCATTTTCGATACCATATTAATGCGTTTAAACACACTGTTTGACCCATCAAGAATTGTCGGACTAATAAAAAACCACGGGATTAACCCGGCAAGCATCCAGATGATAAATGGGATTTCAACGCCGCCAATGACAATTGGCTGCCCACCGCGAATGCCCATACCAAAAACAAACCAGTAAGCCAGCATTTGAATCAATGGATTTAAAAACTGCCATAAAACACCTAAATAATTCATCTGATATTTTGATTTTGTTTCATAAACAGCAAGTCGCATAATCAGCGGAAATGAACTGATTTGCTCCTTTAGTATCGTCAACATTGCGTTCATTCTAATCTTCCTTAGATATAAGTTTTTGGAATTACTTTTTTTAAAAAGCACCGCTCATAATTGTAACAGATGTTGAGGAATATTTCACTTTATATCATGATAAAAGGCTTACAAGCCGTTAGCTGTAAGCCTTTATCCTATTATTTTATTTATTCAAATACCACTTCAACCACCCGTTTTGACGACTCCCCGCTCTCTAAGTAACAGAATTTCTCATAAAACGGTGCAAAAGAAGCTGGTAGTGTAAAGTCTGGCTGTTCTGTTTCTCTCACCCAGTCAATGACACTTGCTGTCTCTTTCACAAGTGGTCCAGGTGCTTCTTGTTCAAAGTCGAAGTAGAAGCCTCTGAGCTTGTCACGATATGTTTCAATGTCTGGCACATAGAACAGCATCGGACGTTTGAGGTTTGCATAATCAAAGAATACAGATGAGTAATCTGTGATGAGCAGATCAGAAATCATATAAAGGTCTCTAATGTCTTCGTAATGAGAGAAGTCATAGGCAAAGCCTTCATATGGTCCTAAATCAAAGTTTTCAGCAACTAGATAGTGCATACGCAGAATGATGATATATTCATCTCCGATTGCAGCTCTGAGCTCATGCAGATCAAGGTCTAAATCAAATTTGTACTGCCCTTTTTTATAAAATTGATCGTCTCTCCATGTCGGTGCGTATAAGATCAATTTTTTATCCAGCGGCAGGTTCATTTTTTGTTTCAGTGCTCTCATCGTTTCTTCATCGTTTTGATTGTGAAGGAAGTCATTTCTCGGATATCCTGACTCAATCATAGTCTTTTGAAATTGGAACGCACGTGTAAAAATTTCAGTCGAGTAGGCATTAGGAGAAATGAGATAATCCCAATTCGATGCTTCTTTCGTGAAATTCTTTTTGTATTTCTTCGTGTTTGTTCCAGGCATATGCACCTCGTCCATGTCCATTGCCAATCGTTTTAACGGCGTACCATGCCAAGTCTGCAAGTATGTTGTGTGATCTGGCTTTGGAACCCATAGCGGCAAACGGCTGTTTACGACCCAATACTCAGCTCTTGCCATCGTAAAGATCCATTTCAATGACAGACGATTGATATAGTAGATGCCTTTTTCCTTAAACGGTGCTTCATGACCCTTTTTAACGCTCCAGATCAGCGTATATTCAGGGTGATGTTCTTTCATATACTCATAAATCCCACGCGGGTTACAACTGAATTGTTTTCCGTTAAAACTTTCAAAAACAACCGTTTTTTTATTATGAGGCAGCTTACTGACAAGCCTGAATAAGAACTTAAAAATACTTATATACATAATCGTTAGAATTTTTTTCAATTTAATTTCACATGCTTTCAAAATTCTTCAACCTATCTTCCATGAATAATATCCGTTTTTCGTTTGATATGACCATCCATCGATGGACGATGGTTTATTTGTAAGCAATTCTCCTTCTACTTCTACCCTTTGCAAAACCTCTTGAAGTTCTTCTGTTTTAAAACGAATGTAAAAATCCACAAATTTCGTTTGGTTGATTTCAATGTTTTTCTTTGTTTGAAAATGGCCGATTGGGAAGCTGACTTGATGGTTCTCATCGATTGTTTGAGAGATGATTTGAGCTCCATTCACTCGATCATATCCTGCGAAATCAATTTGCACATGATTCTTATGACTCATTTCACCTTTTAACTCGAGTTGAAGGTGAAGAACATGATGCTCAGAGCTTAGATCTCGCAAGACCCATTTCATGCTGTCAACGATCCCTCTCAGTTCATCTTTATGCTCACGATTTTCGAGCATATGATGAATCGCCGTATTCCAAACAGTCTCTTCGTCAGAAGGAACAAGATAAAAATAGGCTTGTTCTCCCAATAGTTTTTCGACATCTTCTTTATGTTTAGTATCCCAAAAAAAGACAGCATCCACTTGCTGTTTTCTTATTTGTTTAAATAATTCTTCAAATTGAGAATTGACTTGATACAGATCTTCCTCATAATGTGCGTGATGCACAAATGCAGCGTAATAGGTTGTTTCAGGCTGATCGATTTTAAACAGGTGGCGGTCCTGATCACGGTCTTCTGTGATCATGAGTTTCAAACGGTCATTTTGTGATTGAATGCTGGATAACCATAATTGTTTAATATCCGTCTTCTTTGTAAATGTTTGAATTCCTGTTTTTTTATACCAATTAATATGCCGGACTGGATTCTTTTTTGCATCACCAGGATAAATGATCTCTATATAGATGCTGCCATCGTCATTGATTAATTCCTCTAAGTATAGAGCACCTGTATGTGGAACAAAGCTTTGTACTCTGCACAAAATGCCCTGCCAATTGTATTCTTCCCTCTTCACCAGTTGCTGCTCTTCATTATATTGATCAATATAACAAATGGGGGAAGCAGGCAATTCATATCTCGTCACTTGAATCGTGGATTCATCTGCTGGAATCACTGCTTCATTGATCGAATGCGATGATTCACCAACAATAAATTCCGAGTAACGTCTTTTACTACCACTTTCCGGTAGAATATAGTGTTCATATACATTTAATATGTCAACCTCAGGAGAAAAGAACTCTCCCATGCGATGAATACGTTCTTTCACATTTGCATCGTAATTTAAAGTTAAAATTGCAGTACGTTTATGTTGATCAGCCAAAGGCTTAATCCTTGTCTGTAAAGACTTCGTTAAGCTCTCATCCTGTTTTGGCACATCACCCATAATAAAGTAATAGTCCATATCAGGAACGTCCATTGATGCCATTGTTTCATGTTGTTCAGATTGATCCAATGTGTCTTCAACTTTTTTCTTCATCCAATTTTGAAACAAAGGAAGCTCTCCTTAAAAATAATGATGGCTTGCTCATTGTATTTTACATGAAAAAGTACTTCTCACCAAAAGATAAGAAGTACTTTTTTTCGATCTATTAAAGTCCTGCAATTTCTTCCTTAATTTGTGTTGTCGAGATGCCTTCTGTTCTTTTCAAGTATACGACTTCGCAATGTTCTTTTAAGAAATCGAATTTACCTTCCCAGTCATCTCCCATGACAAACACATCAATATCGTGCTCTTGCACGTCACGGACTTTTTGATCCCAGCTGTTTTCTGGAATGACTTCGTCTACATAACGAATGGTTTCAAGAATCAGTTTTCTATGCTCGTAGCTGTGATAAGCTTTTTTTGATTTTTGTAAATTAAACTCGTCTGTAGAGATGGCCACCACTAAGTAATCTCCGAGCTGCTTTGCACGTTCTAGCAACTTAATGTGCCCCCAGTGTAATAAATCAAATGTACCGTAAGTAATAACTTTCTTCATTGCAAACATAAACTCCTTTCTTCAATCCTTATTCGACTGCACTCGTGCAGTAATTTATCCGTAATCCTGTGATATTCGATTCGCTCTTCGGAACCTCATTATATCACAGCGCCCACCAAACGTTAAGCAGATGTAAAGACAAACTATTTCCAATTTATTGGGCATAGGAGGAAAAGTCCGAGGAATCAATGTTTCACAAAGGATTGTCCAGATGAAATGATGAAAATGTCATGAAATTTAAAGGTTTGTAAAGTTATTGTTAATATTTCATGGAGCATCTGTGATAAAATGATGAGTAGGCGAAGAATGAATTTACAATGAACGTTCATAGATAACAAGTTAAAAAGGAGGTCTAAACAATGCAAACAGAAGTGGTCTCTAACCTTTCTTATGTAAACGGCGACTTAAATGAATTTATCAGCTATATGAACCAGCATCATATTTCTCAAAGAAGAGGCGCCATGATTGCGACTGTCAATCCAGAGATAGGCTATGCCGTCATGAAGGATCATGCGTACCATCAAGTCGTCTCCTCTGCGGATTATGTACTGCCGGATGGCGTAGGCGTCGTATTGATGTCCCGCATGACCCAAAGTCCGCTTAAGTCTAGAATTGCCGGCTTTGATGTCTTCATGTCTATGCTTGATCTAGCAAACAAGCAGTCTAAAAGAATCTTTTTATATGGTGCGAAAAAAGAAGTGCTTGAGGCTGTAAAACAGCGAATTGATACGGAATATCCAAATGTGGTCCTCGCAGGAAGCTGTGACGGCTATCAAGCCGATAAACGTTTCGTAGCGAAGCAAATCGCGCGCTCGAAACCTGATATGGTGTTTGTTGCATTAGGTTATCCAAACCAAGAGAACTTTATTTACGAATACCGCCATTTATTCCCGCAGGCTGTTTGCATCGGTTTAGGCGGAAGCTTTGATGTATTTAGCGGAACGGTGAAGCGTGCACCACGCTGGATGATTAAGACAAATACAGAATGGCTGTACAGATTGATTGTGAATCCATGGAGATGGAAACGAATGCTCAATATTCCTAAGTACGCTTTTGCCGTCTTAAAGGAAAGCAAAGGAAAAAAACGTTACTATCCTGAGCAAGTAAAGGATCAGACGAAGCAGCTGTGAGAGACTGAAAAATGATGATTATACGCTCAATGATGATTTCATGTTACGCAGCTTTTATTTCTTTCATTGGATGGCTGATGAGCGGCGTGAAACCGCGTGAAAACCAGGTGACGCTGCTTGTTTCATTCCAAGAGAATGCGGCTGCTCTCATTCATACTTATCAACAACAGGCGAACATGACAATGAAGCTCACTGTCCTCTATACGAAGCATGCTTCTGCGATAGAAAAGGACGGGCCTCATCTGTCATTTCGCTATTTTCATGAAAAAAATCCTCTCCATCTCATTCAATGTATATATACGATGTTTAAAAGCAAGGTTGTCGTGACGGATAATTACTTTCTCATGACGAGTGTGCTAAGAAAACGGCCTTCTACCACCTGTATTCAAGTATGGCATGCCAATGGAGCTTTGAAAAAGTTCGGGCTTGAAGATGCTTCAAATTCTGAACGAAGTCCCCGTGACATCGAACGCTTCAAGCGTGTTTATGCGTCTTTCGATTACATTGTGACAGGCTCAGATCACATGCGTGAGATTTTCAAGACCTCGTTTGGGGTCAAAGATGATCGCTTTTTACCAACTGGTGTACCACTGACGGATATGTACTATGAACAGCATCAGCCTTCCTTGAAGCTAAATGATGTTCCAAAAGGGAAAAAAATCCTGCTCTATGCACCGACCTATCGAGACTTTGCAATGGACGGTCTTGTGCTGCCTTTTTCAAAAGAGCAGTTGCAAACTGAGCTGAACGGCGATTACATTCTGCTCGTCAAGCTTCATCCTGCGGTCAAACATTTAGCGAAAGCAGAAACAGACGGTGAATGGATATTTGATGTGTCCGATCAGCCGCTCTATCCATTGCTTTGTGCTTGTGATGTCCTGGTGACAGATTATTCGTCCATTGTGTTTGAATATGCACTGCTCGAAAAGCCTGTGTTGTTCTTCACTTATGACTTAGACACTTATCGAGAGAAACGCGGCTTAGTCGATCGGTATGAAGATATCATTCCTGGAAAGGCTTGCGTCACTCAAGACATGCTCTTGCAGGAGCTTTTACACCTAAACAGATCAACCAATAAAGAACGAATCAAAACCTTTGCTGAGGAATGGAACCAATATTCAAAGGGACAATCCAGTCAGCAGCTCCTCTCATTTATTGAACAGCAGCTGCTCCTACACAAAAAACGTCCGGCTTCTCATTAGGAAGCACGGACGTTTTTTTATTTGTTATACACCGGGATATCATAATACAGTGTATAGTCATCAAGCAGGTTATACAAACTATACATGCGAGTGACTTGCTTAGAAGCCCAGCCAATATCTGTTGCATATTGATGAGTCGCTGTAGCCGACCAGCGCATTTTATAAATTGTATCTTGCTTGTATGTGGCATTATTGATATAGCTGTTGCCAATGAATTTTGCTCCGCCAATAATGGCAGCCTCTGGCGTGAACCATTGCTGTTCATACGCATACTTTGCACCGAGATAATTCGGATTGCTGTCATATGCACCAATGCCATACATGTTATATACTTTCTTTCCATTAAACATTGTACCATTCGCTAGAATGGAACTTCCGTTACCCGTTTCAAGCAACGCATGAGAAATAAGATAAATTTCGTTGATATGATACGTTTTTGCTGCTGTAATAAAGGCTTGTCCTTTACCAGCAAGAATTCCTTTGCCTGCTAAAATCTTTGTATTGACCTCTGCCGGATTGAGATTCGCAGCTTCAGAGAGTTTCAGAAATTGAAAATAAGATTGCGTGCCTTCTGCAATATTGGCTGGATCTACATATTTTTGCACCTCTGCTGCACTTGCATTTCTCCAGCCGAGGTTGATCCTGATCCAGTTTCCTTCTTTTCCAAGCTGTTTCACTTTTGCTCCTTTATTCAGCTGTGCGACAATGTTGCTTGCAGAGCTCGAATCAGGTGTAGAACGGACATTTAAGCCATCCGTATTCACTGTCGATGTTGTTTGGTCTACATATGCTGCATAGACATAGGCCGCACCATCTGTCTGTGGTGACACCTTCATTTGTTTGTTTACCATCTCATTGACAGTGAGGTTGTAGTTCGTTTGCATGACCATTGGGCCATTTTTAATTTTTACGGCTGTGGCAGTCCAGCCATATTGGCTTTTCACAAATGCAATGGCTTCATTTACAGTTGGTAATCCTGTAAATTGCTGCGTAATGTTGATTTTGTAAGTTGGTTTCGTTGTTGTTGTATACGCAGCGGTTTCATTCCGTTTTTTGAAAAATGCCATGCCTTGGTCACGCAGTGCAGCTGTTGAGATGGCACCTGTTTTGATCTGATATTGAGCATAATCGACTGCGCCTGTTTTTTGTGCAGCAGCCTTCATTTTTTGTTTCGTCAAATAGCTGAGTGCTTGATTCAGTTTTGTCTGATTCACTGTCGGCTCTGTCGTGATACGGTATTGCTTGACCGCTTCTGTCAGCGTTTTTGTACTGCTGGCAATACCATTTTTCTTGATGATCTCTTGAGCCTGCTTCACTTTAGTTTGTTCATATACAGGTGTTGTCTTAAGACTATATGTTTTGCTGACAGCCTGTCCCTTGCTTGTCTTGATGCTGCTTGTCACCTTCTGCGTTTTTAAGTATGCGGCACCTTTATTCACTTTCGCTTGGTCCACTGCTTGATTGACGACGAGTCGATATGTGCTGTCTGATACCTTGCCTGTTTTTTTCGTTGTTGCAGATACTTTTTTCTTTTGGAAGAAAGCCGCTGCTTTTTTCGCTTGGTCATCTCCTAAAAGATTCCCTGTCACTACTTGATATGGCTGTGTAGAAGAAATCTTTTTGGACGTGTAGCGCCATTTCTTTTTCTTGAAAAAAGCTATCGTTTTTGCGTAAGCTGTATCGTTCAATTGATTGAGCTTTACGATATAATTTTTTGTTTTTCCCACTCGCTGCACAGTACCTGCAGCACCGGTTTGCTTCTTAATTTGAGCCGCAGCTGAAGCTGCTTGTTTGTTGTCTTTGAAATAGCCTGATTCCAAGCTGTAGACATTTTTTAAGGCTCCTGTCTTTTGAATCTTCCCGCTGATTTTTGCTTCTTTTTGCAGCTGAGTAAGGAGTGTCTGTGCTTTCGACTGGTTCGCTTGTGCAGCGGATGTGACGATGTAATACGGCTTACCCGCTGTTACCGTTTGAAGCACTGGTTTTAAACCGGATGCCTTTTGAAAGCCTTGCAGAATGGTATTCGCCTTACTTTGTCCAATAATACCGCTTGAAATCAGCTGATACACAGTGCCAGCTTTCGTTTCGGTTTGGTATGTACTGGTGACACCTGTCTGCTTTTGCAGCTCAGTTTGAATATTTTTCACTTTCGTTTCAGAATCAATGGTTCCTGATATGACCTGATAAGAAGGTTTGCTTTGATTGATGACTTCATAGGAGCTATTGAGCCCTGATGTTTTTGTTAGTTCAAGTGAAAGCTTTTTCGCCTGACTTTCATCATTGACTGGGTCAGATACGACCTTTTGTAAAGGAAGGCGGTCACCTACTGGAGACACCGTACCGCTCATGCCCACTTCTTTTTTTAATGCAGCTGCACTTGCATTCGCTGCTGCTTGCGACTCATATCCTGAAGCAGTGAGCTGATAGGTCGACGTATTTCCTGAGGTTTGATAAGTGGCTGTCCACTTTTTGTCTTTCTTTAGTGTTTCCACTGCTTTTTTCACTTCTGCTTCTGTTGTAAATACCTTTGAGGTGTTCATCGTATAAATGGATTGATCGACATAGGAGGCTGCTTGCGCTTCTTTACCCGTGTGTAATGTCATACCAAAGGCAGCTGCGAGTAACATAATCTTGATGGTTTTTTTCACGTTCCCTGTCCCTCTCTTAACTTTGCATAATAGTCTACTAATCTCTTTATCGACAAAAACAAGTACTCTTTCAAGTCATTTATGCAATAGAAAAATAGAGGACCCCTCGAAGTCCTCTTTTCCTTATATATGCGACACAATCAGTTCACAAGATCCTTCAATTGAGAAGTTTCCTGTTTCAGCCGGCAGAATAAAATGAGTACCTTTTGGCAGTGGATATGTGTTTCCGTCATGCTCTAAAGACCCTTCTCCATGAATCACACTGCATAGCAAAAACGGATAATCCTGCGAAAGCTCTGCTTTTTGATCAATTTCCCATTTATACACAGAGAAATATTCTGCTTCGACAAATGTACGAATGGTCACTCCCCGGCGTGTTTCAACTGATTCATCTGCATACCCGTCTACATGAGGAACTGTTGTGACATCAATCGCTTGCGCAAAATGAAGTTCACGTTCGTTGCCATCTTGGTCTTTTCGTTCATAATCATATACGCGATAGGTTGTATCTGAGCTTTGCTGCGTTTCAAGGACAAGTGTTCCTTCGCAAAGCGCATGAATGGTACCGCTTGGCACATAATAAAAATCACCAGGCTTAATCTTCACCCGCCGCAAAAGACCTTCCCAATCTCCGCTATTCATCATGGTTACAAGCTCAGTTCTTGTTCTTGCATTGTGCCCATAGATCATTTCTGCTCCTTCTTTGCAGTCAATGATATACCAGCACTCTGTTTTTCCAAGCTCGCCATTTTCATGTCTTTCCGCATAATCATCATCTGGATGTACTTGCACGGACAAGTCTTGGTTTGCATCTAATATTTTGGTTAAGAGCGGGAAGCGGTCGCCTTCTATCCCCCCGAACAATTCTCTATGATTGTCCCAAAGTTCGATCAGCGTTTTCCCTTTATATGGACCGTCTTTCACGACACTTGGCCCGTTTGGATGAGCAGAAATTGCCCAGCATTCTCCCGTTTGATCAGAAGGAATATCATAGCCAAATTGATCCCTTAAGGCTGTACCTCCCCATATTCTCTCCTTCAATTCAGGCAGTAAAAAAATTGGTGACTGCTTCATTCAGGATGACTCCTCCCTTTGCTACCCTTTGATAATCCTTACCTAGCTTGATGAAAACTAGTAAGTCTCAACTTTTATTATGACGCTATCTAAAGAGAAGTCAATCCTTTCAGTACACCGAATGAAAACGATAACACAAAAAATATTTTACCCTTTGACAGAGCCTGCGAGAAGCCCTTTGACAAAGTATTTTCCAAGAAGAATATAGACGAGTAGTGTTGGCAGCGCAGCCAATATCGCCCCTGCCATTTGGACGTTCCATTGTACAATTTGACTGCCTGATAGATTTTGTAAGGCTACCATTACCGGCTGATGCTCCGCAGTGGTCATCGTGACTGCAAATAAAAATTCATTCCACACATTTGTGAACTGCCAAATGGCTACCACAACAAATCCTGTGATCGAAAGCGGAAGAATCATATGTCTGAAAATCCCGATAAACCCTGCACCATCCATTTTCGCCGATTCAATCATTTCATCTGGGATGCTCACATAGAAATTTCGGAACATGAGCGTTGTGATCGGAAGTCCGTATACGACATGGACAAGCACAAGCCCTGGAATTGAATTATACAATCCGACTTCACGCAAAAATTGAATGAGCGGGATCAGGATACTTTGATATGGAATAAACATCCCAAACAGCATCAGCGTAAAGACGACTTCTGATCCTTTGAAACGCCATTTTGATAATACATAGCCATTCATTGCACCTAAAACAGCTGACAATAAAGTAGCAGGAATGACAAGATAAAGAGAATTCATTAAATTGGGCGCCAGCTTTTCAAACGCGATTTGATAGCTTGAAAAATCGATAGTAGATGGCAGCGTCCACATTCGCTCAAGGGTGACTTCACCTAATGGCTTCAAGCTTGTGACGAGCATGACATAAACAGGCATTAGAAAAAAGAGACTGCACAAAATTAATAAAGCATAAAGGACTGGACGGACAAACCATCTGGCTGTCATGATGAAGCCCCCTTCCGGCTCGACAGGAGATATGGCACGATAAAGACCGCAACAGAGATCAGCATGACAACCGCAATGGCGGCACCGCCTGCATAATGGTTTCCTCTAAAGGTCATTTCAAACATATACACGCCCGGAACATCCGTGACAAAGTTCGCACCCGGCCCTGTCATCGAGTAAATCAAATCGAAGATCTTTAAAGAAATATGAGCCATGATGATAACAACACTTGCAGTAATCGGTTTTAAAAGAGGAAAAATGATTTTCCAGTAAATCTGCCACTCCGTTGCGCCATCCATTCTAGCAGCCTCTCTTACTTCCTCTGGAATTCCTCTTAGACCCGCCAAATACATCGCCAGAGAGAAGCCTGTCATTTGCCAAACAGCTGCAATCACAACAGCGATCATGGCCGCAGGTACACCAAACTCAATTTTCCCCCAGACAAATCCGGCCAATATGTTCGTATCCGTATACCACTTTGGCTGGATACCGAGCGTTTTCAAAAATAAATTCACCCCAGTTGACGGGTTTAAAATCCATTGCCATACGACTCCTGTGACAACGAAGGACAGGGCCATCGGAAAGAAGAATAAATTCCGAAAAAGAGATTCCCCCTTGATCTTCTGGTCTAGTAAAATCGCAAGTGCGAGACCAGAGACAATGACCGCTCCAATAAAAAATAAAGTGAAAAAGACCGTGTTTCGAAGATCTGATTGAAAGCGGAAATCTTGAAACAGCATGACATAATTGCGAAGACCTGCGAAAGAGAAATCAGGAACAAGCGTGGTCCAGTTTGATAATGATACATATCCTGTCCAGCCAATAAAACCGTAAACAAAGATGAATAATAAAACCGCTGACGGGGCTAAAAAGAGCAGCGCCAGCAGCTGGTCTCCATTCCATTTTTTCCGCATACGTTTAACTTTGGGCACAGGTGTTTTTGTCATCGGCGATGTGTCTATGCGCATGAAGCTACACTCCTTTTTAAAAAAGAGGCGGTGCCTAGCCGCCGCCTCCTTCGTCTTTATTTCATTGCCTCTTTTAAAGATGAAACAAACTGACTACTGTCTTTTTGTGTCACGAAGATATTGACGGCTTGATTCGCTTTTGTCACAAACCCTTCTTCAGCAGCTGAGCCATGAGCAAGAGACGGCGCCAGTTTTGATTCTTTAAATGCCTTCATCGCCGATTTTCCGTATTCATCATATTTTGATACATCTGCATCCACACGTGCTGGAATCGATCCTTTTAGCGGATTAAACGCATCCTGTCCTTCAACAGATCCTAAAACAGATAAGAATTTCTTCACGTTTTCTGGCTGTTTCACACCCTTTGGCAGTCCGAATGTATCGGTGATCACCATAAAGCTTCCTTCCGTTCCCGGAGTCGCCGTGTATCCAAAGTCTTGATTCACCTTCAAATCAAGATCATTCACAAAGTACCCCTTCGCCCAGTCGCCCATGACATTCATTGCCGCTTCTCCTTTTGCCACGAGCTGTGAGGCATCCTGCCAGTTACGTGAGCTGTGATCGTCATTGACGTATTCGAGCATACGTCCAAAGATGTCTGCCGCTTCCTTCACTTTCGGGTCATCCATTTTCATGTCGCCAGCCCAAAGTTTTTGATAACCATCTGCACCTAATACACCCAGCAAAACACTTTCAAACAAATGAGTCGCTGCCCAAGGCTCCTTATCTCCAAGTGCAAGTGGTGTGATTCCTTTTTTCTTTAATGCATCTGCTGTTTTGAAAAATTCATCAAATGTCGTTGGCGGCTCTAAGCCTGCATCATCAAATACTTTCTTGTTATACCAAAGCACATTGCCCCTGTGAATATTTACTGGCACGGAATAGATTTTCCCATCTTTGCTGACAAGGTCAATCAGTGATTCTGGAAATTTGTCTTTCCAGCCTTCTTTTTCATATAAATCATCCAGAGGCTCCATTTTGCCTGCCGCGACCCAGCTCTCATTCAGCTCCGCCCCGCCATGCACTTGAAACGTAGCAGGCGGATCATTTCCCTGCATACGGCTAGTCAGGACAGCCTTTGCATTCGTACCAGCACCACCTGCGACGGCTGCATTTTCAATTGGAATGTCTTTATTCTCCTCTTCAAACAATTGAATGAGTGCCTTCAGCCCGTCTTCCTCACCTGCTCCTGTCCACCAAGAGAAAATTTCGAGCTTTTCCGCTCCGCCTTCTTTTTTTGCCTCTGAGTTCGTCGATGAGCTGCAGGCAGTGACGATAAGCATACAGAGTGCCAGCAGTGTAAAGCCTAATTTGAACTTCATAATTGATCCCCCTATCCCCATTTTGTAAGCGTTATCAAAATAAGTATAATGGCAGATCCTTGCTTTTGTTCAGGCAAACTTCTTCACTTTTTTATGAAATTCTTCATTTTTTTACGGCCTGTTTTCGATATTCCTTCGGTGAACAGCCGACCATCTTCTTAAACACACGGCTGACGTAATTAGGATCTGTATATCCTGCCTGAAAGGTAATTTCTTTTAAGCTAAGCGTGCTGTCTATGAGGAGCTTTTTGATTTTATCCAGCCGGCAGGCTGTCACATACTCTTTAAATGTCAGACCCGTCTCGTCTTTAAATCGTTTTGTGAAATAGGTGGGACTTAAATCAACATAAGCGGCCGTTTGCTCAAGCGTGATCTGTTCACAATAATGCGTTTTGATGTAACGTTTTGCCCGCTCGATGTCATTGATGGTCTGGGTTCTCGCTTCATACACATCAAATAGGTGTTCACAGCACTGGCGGCATTCCGCTGCGGTGCTGATTGTCAATATCGATAGGTCTGTACGGAGGCGTGATTTGAAGAGAATCAGCAGTTCTTTTACTTGTGAAATCGTCGCCCCCTCTAATTGAAAGGCATCAAATAAAGCCAGTGCATTCTCTCTTCTCCCTTCTTCCAGCGCCTGCATCATACTGTCTGCAAGCTCCGGCAGATGAATCAATGGACCGGACTTCACCTCTGTTTGGTAAAAGCCATAACGAACAACGCCCCCACTCTTTTTTCGCTGATAATAGGAAAGCTTCGCCTCTGCTGCACTTTTCTGAAGATGAAGCGGGTTTGAGACTGGATGCCCTATGCCAACGACAGGTGAAGGCTGACCGTTTGTCATGGCAGCTCGAATGGCTTGCAGAATCTCTGCCTTTAGCTGACCTGGTCCTTGCTGACTATAAATGAGGCATGTAAACAGTTCTCCCCCCATCTGAATCGGCACCGTATGAAATCGTGCAGATTTCTGTAAATCGATCAACAGCTGATCTCCTTCTGTCCGCTGCACAGCGATGATAAGACCTGCTTCATATTTGGAGAATAGTTGTTGAAACTCCATGGATGTATAAGATTGACCGTTCATGACATGCGCTTCAAGCCACTTTGACTGCTGATCGGCCGCTGCCGACTGCCGCAGAGACGCCTCCTGCTGAATCTCTGCTGCTACAAATCGAATGGCTGCAATGGTTTCATCTTTGTCAGCTGGTTTGACGAGGTATTGTTTCACCCCCTCCTGCATCGCTTGCTTGGCATAATCGAATGTATCGTAGGCTGTCAGCATAATGAATTTTGTATGAGGACTGATTGCTTTGATCTGTTTGATCGCTGTCAGTCCATCCATGCCAGGCATCTGAATATCCATGAGCACAAGATGAATGGACTCAGATCGCACGAATTCAACCGCCTTCTTTCCATTTTCCGCTTCTCCTGCTATATGACACTCTGGAACCCATTCGGTTAAGAATTTCCGCATCGCTAGCCGTTCTATTTTTTCATCATCGACAATTAGCACGTTCAGCATGTCGGTCCCTCCTTCATCGGAATAGCCAATTGTATGGTGGTGCCTTCGTTTGGCTTTGAATCAATTTGAAGGGCATCTTGCACCCCGTAAAACAAACGCAGTCTTGACATTACATTTCGAAGACCGATTCCTGTCGAGTGGCCTTTACTCAGTATGTTCGGCTCTTCCTCTTCTTTTTCTGATAGCAATCTTCTTTTCTCCTGTTCATTGATGCCCATCCCATTGTCCTGAATCCGAATCATCACATAGCCGCCTTCTTCATAGATCGAGAGCTCGACAAGTCCCTCTTCCTCCTTTGGCTCGACGCCATGAATAAAGGCATTTTCGACAAGCGGCTGTAAGGTGAGACTTGGGATATGCACAGATAAACATGATTCATCGATGGACGTTTTGCACGTAATACGATCGGCAAATCTCGTTTCTTGTATATGAAAATATTCTTTCACCACTTTCACTTCTTGTTCCAATGTAACGGATGTACTAAGAGCAGACAGCGAATACCGCATCAGCGTGGAAACGGATTGAATCAACCTCGATGTGGCTTCCGCTGATTCTAAGTAAGCCATACGTGAAACGATGTTTAATGTGTTAAATAAAAAATGCGGGTTCATTTGGTTTTGCAGCGTTTTTAGCTTCATATCTTTGATTTTTTGATCCAATGCTGCCTTTTGTTTGATCTCTTCAATCATCATTTTCATCTCTTGCCGCATTCGCTGAAAGGCTTCATTTAAAACAGAGATTTCATCCTTTGAGGTAACATGCAAATTCGCTCCATCAAAATTTCCTTCTGATACTTCTTTTACGCTTCGGGACAGATGAACGATAGGTCTTGATATCCCGCCAGCAATCATATACGCCATCCATAAAGCGATCCCGATTGATAACGTAAACAGGCATAAGGTAAAGAGCGCATAGGTTTGATGCCTTTTTTGAAGAGATTGATAGAGTACCTGATACTCAGATAATTCATCATCAAGCAGAGTCATCGTCTGCTCTTGTATATAGGAGGAGACGGTTCTCACTTCCTTCACACTTGCAGCATATTCTTCGATTTTCCCTTCTTTCACATGTGTCATGGTCGCATCACTTTCATTGATAAGCGTCCGCATCATATATTGATATTTTTCAATAGAAGGAATCGCCGCATGAAGACCGGCATCCTTTCTCAGCGCTTGATCGTAGGATTTCATTTTCTGTTTTGACGTAAGATACTCTTTGGCAAACTTCCGATCCTTTTCAATGGCATAGGCATTGACCTTTTCATACATCGTTTTCGCCTCTGTCGATATATCATTGAGCAGGAGAAAAGAACGGAAGCTCCGGCTATATTCTGATGTGATTTTTGAACTGCTCCAGTAGACAAAAAAAGCGGCTATGTTGCCAAGAAGCACAAGGATTAAAAATGCTAATAACAGCTTACTTCGAATCTTTCTCATGGCTGCATTCCCTGCTTTCTGTCTGTTTGCTGAAGAGGCAGATCCCCGCGCCGGATCACACTCGTTCCCGTGTACTGAAGCGGTTCTTCTTTTTCACCTTTCTGCAAACGAACAAGTGATTCAACCGCTTGATAGCCCATTTCATAAGGATGCTGTACGACCACGGCATCAATTGTTCCATCATCAAGCGCCTGAATCGTATCAGGCAATGTGTCAAATGCAAGCACATAAAAATCAGTGGATGATCGATACTGTGCGATTGCTTGAATAATGCCTGCACCATCTAATGCACTTGTACCATAAAATGCGGTGAGCTTCGCATGATCGTTTAATAGTTTATAAGCGGCACCTGAGGCACCTGACTTCGTAATGGCTGATTCTTCAATTCCAGCAATATGAATGCGTTTTTCAGCAGCAACGGCATCTCGAAAGCCCTTGACGCGCAGCTTTTGATGAATGGCATCCAGCCTGCCTGTGACAATTCCTACATACTGTTCACCTTTTGTATCTGCGATGAGTGCCTGTCCTGCGATAAAGCCTGAATAGTAATTGTCCGTCCCTACATACACTTGACGCTTGCTCCCCTCTGCATCTGTATCGACGGTGACAACATCAATTCCTTTTTCCCTCGCCTTCTGAAAAAGCGGTTTGTATTTTTTCGCATCAAGTCCCTGTGTCATAATGCCATCAACATGCCCAGCGATCGCCATATCAATGGTTTTCAGATGATCGTCTACATCTGCTTGCTTTGGGCCCAAATATTCTAGATACACGTGATGAACGTCTGCCGCATCCGCAGCTCCCTTTTGTACAAGCTGCCAATATTCGTTATCAAGTTCCTCCGGTACAAGAACAAAATGATATTGATACGTTGACTCCGCTTTATCGGAAGCGCTTTCAATTTTAAATAAATCTTGACCTAATAACGTTAAGAAGATGACAGATACCACACAAAATGTGAGAAATGCGCTCATTCCGATCCACTTAGATAATTTCACCGTGTCCTCCTCCTTTCCACTATTTCCGCATAAAAAAAAGAGCTGCTTATAAGCATACTCTCTCGACCTCTATAATTCCTTTGTCATAAATAAACTGTTTGGATCTTCTTGATATGTACCAAAAGGTGGACAATACTGAAATCCAGCGCTCTCATATAGTTTTCTTGCTGGTTCAAAGAAAGCCATTGCCCCTGTCTCTAAGCTGACACGTGTATAGCCGCGCCGTTTTGCCTCTTGGAGAAGATGATTCAGCATATACCTCGCTACACCTTTTCGCATATGGAGGGCTGCGGTTCTCATCGATTTGATTTCCCCATGTTCACTTGACAGTTCCTTTAACGCTCCGCAGCCAAGAAGCTCCTCTCCATCTCGCACACTCCACACCGTAACATCCTGTTTTTTTAAATCAGTTAATGGAAGGGCATGAATGCTTTCTGGCGGCGAATGCTCCTTCATCTCTTCTATATGTGCGGTAATCAGCTGGTCAATTCGTCCATCCGTGAGTTCATCTTGTAGAATGTACATTTCCATCACTCCTTCACGATCATTGTACGTGAAGAGTTGAATGTTTACCTGCTGTTATGTCAGATAAACGAACAAACAACCGGCATCAACAAGCCAGTTGTTTGTTCGGTTGACAAGTATTTATGAAGAAAGAACTGCTTGTAATTCCTCTGCTGTACTGCTTTCAAGCTGACTTCCGACACCAACAGCCACCGCGCCTGCTTTGAGCCACTTTGGAACATCAGCTGGATGAATGCCGCCCGTAGGAATAAATTCAATCTCTGGAAATGGACCTTTCAGGTTTTTCATATAGGATAAACCGAAGGAGCCGCTTGGAAAAAGTTTGAGCAAGCAATAGCCATCTGCTTTCGCCTGCATGATTTCACTCGGGGTGAGAACCCCTGGTACATAGAGTGTGTCGTAAAATGAAAGATGTTCTCCAATCATAGGAAGGTATCCTGGACTAACGATAAACTGTGAACCTGCCTCAATGGCTGATTGCGCCTGCTCCAGCGTCGTAATTGTTCCCGCTCCTACTATGAGGTCCTGCTCCTCCTGGAAGGATGCGATGATGCGTTCAGCATTTGGCGTGGTATACGTCACTTCAATGGCACGAACTCCTTTTTTCTTTAAACGCTCAATCATTTCAATACCTTCTACTTCACTATCCGCTCTCACAACTGCGATCAATTTACAAGACGCGAGCTGCTTTTTAACGCTCAAACTTGCTGACTTTCCCATATCTCTCATCCCCTTTCATGTACTCCCGCCTTTGATATCGCTTGGCTTCTTTCATAAAAGCCTGAAGCTCCTTCCGGGTAGGCAGTCCGTCCTTATCGCCAGGTGACATCACTGCAATTGCCCCGACCGCATTGCCTCTTGTCACGGATTTTTCATCTGATAAGCCGTCAAGCAAGCCGCTGATGACCCCCACTGCAAATCCATCACCAGCTCCAACTGTGTCTACGACATCCTGCACATAAAATCCATTCACAATCCCCTGACCGGCTGCACTTTTATAAAAGGCACCTTCTGCCCCTAGCTTAATGACCACTAGCTTGACACCTTTTTGTAAATAGACATCTGCAATCTCTTCTGGCTCGTGACAACCCGTGAGCCTTTGCCCTTCTGCAAGCCCTGGAAAAAACCAATCCGCTTGCGAGGCGATATGATTCACCGTCTGAATCATATCTTCTTCCTCTTCCCATAGCTGAAGCCGAAGGTTTGGATCAAATGAAATGGTTTTGCCCGCTGCTTTCATTTCTTGAAGGGCACGAAAAGAAAACGCTCTCATTTCATTGGATAGGGCAGGCGGAATACCAGTCATATGAAGGTGGCCTGCCTGTTTGAAATAGGCGGCGGGAAAGTCGCTTTGACTCATTGTGCTCGCAGCAGAGCCTTTCCGATAATACGTGACGTCAGGGTCTCCTTCCGTCACTTTTGATTTAAGTAAGATTCCCGTTTGAGACCCATCATTTGAACGGAGCACTGCACTTGTATCGACCCCTTCTTTTTGAAGCTCTTCTAAAATAAATGTGCCAAGTGAATCTGCTCCGACTTTGCTCATCCAGCCCACATGAAAGCCCAGTCTCGCCAAGCCGACAGCCACGTTACTCTCTGCACCAGCAAGCGCCTTTTGGAATGTATGCACTTGATGAAGCTCTCCGACTTCTTTTGCATAAAACATCGCCATTGATTCTCCAAATGTGACCGCATCCAATGCTTTCACTCATTTCTCCCCTTTCTCGGTACCGGTTTCAAATCAGTTGAAAAAGAGAGAGCATGCACGTATGTATACTCTTCTCTGCCTATCATTTATAAAGATTTCCTTACTATGATTTCTCCATCAAGCTGAATGGTTTGGGGCGCACTTTCATCCCCTTCAAGCCGTGTCTTAATTTTTTGCATGGCTGCTTTCCCCATTTCATGAGATGGCTGGGCAACCGTTGTGATTCCAGGTCCAATCAGCTTATACCATTCTGTATCATCAAACCCTGCAATGCCTATCTCTTCAGGAATCTCCACCCCAAGCTCTACAAGTTCACTAATCAGCTTCAGCATGAGTAATCCATTGCCGGCTAAAATTGCTTTTTTCTGTTCGTTTGATTGTAAAAAACGGCCAATCTCTTCGCGCATTTGTTCCTTTTGCTTTAAATCAATTTCTGCAATGATCGGCTTCTTATGTTTACTCAAGACTGTCTGTTCATATGCTTCCTTTCGTTCTTCACGAGGGCTGATTCCATCGACAGGCTCAGTAAAGAAAGCGATGTGATCATAGCCTTTCTCATACATTTGTTGAAGCAGCCGGATGGTGATATCACGGTTGTTTGTGGTCACTGTGTCGACTTTCAGTTCAGGCAGCTTCCGGTCCACAAGAACAATCGGTACACCGTTTTTCTTAAAATCCTCCAGAATGTCATTGTTCTGTCCTGTCGTATTGATGATGAGCCCTTCAATATAATGTGCATTCAGCTTTAGGAGCATTTCCCGTTCTTTTTCTGGACGATTATCTGTGTTGCACACCATGATGCTGTATCCATATTCATCACAAATCTCTTCGACCCCGCGAAGTGTTGCCACAGAGAATGGATTCGTAATGTCGGCTACAATAAACCCAATGACCTTGCTTTTTCTGACTTTCAGTCCTTGAGCAAGCTGACTCGGGCGATAATGGAGTTCCTCAATGGCCTTCTTGATTTTTTTTACCTTTTCTGAAGAAATTTCATTTGTTCTGCCATTGATATATCTGGATACAGTTGATTTTGAGACACCTGCATAAGCTGCAACTTCATTAATGGTCACTTTCGTTTGCTTTTTCTCTTTCATTCAAAAAACTCCCACAATTGATCTTCTCATCTGGTTTGAAACCGATTTCAAATAAACTTAAAAAGAGCATATCATAATTGAACGCATTTCAGAAGATTTTTTTGCACGATGATAGAAAAAATTTGTCTAATCAGAGGAAAAGAAAGCGATTTCAAAATAACGGTTGACGACGCTCTCTTTTTCCTCTAAAATTTTCCTTGAAACCGATACCAAATAAATATCAATATTTGTTTCAGATGGAAAGGGAGGCTTATCCAAATGGAAAATCGTTATGCTGTACATCCTGAGCAGGTCAAACGTTTTACAACAGAGGAACTTCGTCGTCATTTTCATATTCCTACGCTATTTGTCAGTGGTGAATTAAAGCTCTATTACTCACATGAGGACCGCGTGGTGATCGGCGGAGCCATGCCGGCAGCAGAGCCGATCACACTAGATGCTGGGGACTTTTTACGTACGGAGTATTTTCTTGAAAGACGAGAAATCGGGATTGTGAATGTCGGCGGACAAGGAACGGTCACTGTTGATGGTGAGGCCTTTGTGCTGGAGCATAAAGATTTCTTATATATTGGTCTTGGTCACGAAGATGTACAGTTTGCTAGTTCATCATGCGACGAGGCCAAGTTCTATCTAGTTTCAGCCACGGCTCATAGAGCGTACCCTTCGCAAAAAGCAGCCATCGCTGAATTAACACCAAACCACTTAGGGGAAGCAGCTGCCTCCAATGTACGAAACCTGTATCAAGTCATCCATGCAGACGGCATCCAAAGCTGTCAGCTCATGATGGGCATCACTCAGCTTGAAACCAATAACACATGGAACACGATGCCCGCTCATATTCATGATCGCCGGATGGAAGTGTACTTATATCTTGATATCGAAGAGGATGCACGGGTCTTTCATTTTATGGGGGAGCCATCTGAAACAAGACATCTTGTTGTGGCAAATGAGGAGGCAGTCATTTCACCTGCCTGGTCCATTCATTCAGGCTCAGGTACAGCGAATTATTCATTTATTTGGGCAATGGCGGGAGAAAACTATACATTCAAAGATATGGACTTTGTCCCAATGGATCAGCTGAGGTAACGAGGGTGATGACAACTTCATATGCAGCGTCCCTCTTTTCCCTTGAAGGTAAAACTGCCCTTGTGACAGGTCCTGGAACCGGCATTGGGCAAGGCATTGCCGTGGCGCTTGCCAAATCAGGTGCAGATATCATCGGTACGTACCATCACACACCGCTTGAAGAAACAAAGGCGCTTGTCGAACAGGCAGGCCGATCATTTTATGCGGTTCAGGTTGACTTTTCTAATCCTCAGTCTGCAAAGCAGGCTGTCGATGCCATATTAAAGAAGCATACGATTGATATTTTAATCAATAATGCTGGAACCATTAAAAGAGAGCAGGCGGTTCACTATTCAGAGGAAGATTGGCATACAGTCATGGATGTGAATATCAACAGTCTCTTTTTCCTCACGCAAAAGGTTGGACAGCAGATGCTGAAAAACGGGCAAGGGAAAATCGTCAATATCGCCTCCCTTCTATCGTTTCAAGGCGGCGTTTTTGTCCCTGCTTATACAGCAAGTAAGCATGCAGTCGCAGGGCTGACGAAGGCTTTTGCAAACGAATGGGCGAGCCAGCATATTCAAGTGAATGCGATTGCTCCTGGGTATATTGCGACCAATAACACACAAGCCATTCGGGACGATGAAAATCGAAATGAAGAGATTCTCAAACGAATCCCCGCCGGACGCTGGGGAAAGCCTGAGGATCTAGCCGGTGCTGCTGTTTTCCTTAGCTCACCAGCTTCTGATTATATGAACGGCCACATTTTAGCAGTTGATGGGGGCTGGCTTGCGAGATAAATATACGAGAGAATTCCTATTCGGGTATTCTCTTTTTTCTATTTGCATAATTCTCCACCTTCCGAGTCACTCTATAAAAAACATGTGATGAGGGTGAGGTATTATGAAAAGTCGTATTGAACAAGATATAACGTCCGTCATTAAGCGTGTCAAAAGCTTTGCCGGAAGAAGTGATGATATCGTGTTCCACTCTTTTTCATTTGGTCCTTCTACTATTTCTGCATGTCTCGTGTACGTTGAAGGACTCACAGAATTTGAGATGCTTTCTAAGCAAATCATTTCACCAATGCAAAAGGAACTCGACATCACTGAGGTTAGTTCTACTACACTTTCCTCCCTTTCAAAAACGTTCTTTGGCATTCAAAATGATGTGCTGGATGATATAAACCTTGCCATCGAGCAGTTATATAGCGGCAAGGCTATTTTATTTGTAGATGGAGCGGCTCAAGCACTTGCACTCCATACAAATCTTTTTCAATTTAGGGAAGTAGAAGAGCCGCAATCTGAAGTGCTAGTAAGAGGACCACGGATCGGTTTTATTGAAAACCTTGAAAAAAATACAGCTTTACTTCGTGAGCGGGCAAATGACCCTAATCTTGTCATTCAAAAGATCAGTGTGGGCTCCCGTAATAAAAAAAATGCTGCTCTTGTATATGTTCGTGATATTGTTGACCCCAAATTAGTAGAAGATGTTCTATCACGCATGACCGAAATCAAAATGGATGACATCCCAGAAACCGGCTATATTGAACAGCTGATTGAGGACAGTCACATTTCCATTTTTCCGCAGATTCAAAACACTGAACGTCCTGACCGGGTGATTGCATCTGTACTTGAAGGCAAAGTGTCCATTTTGCTGGATGGAACTCCTTTTGCGCTCATTTTACCTATGACACTTACAGCCCTAATGCAATCACCAGAGGATTATTACCAAAGATGGACAAGTGCGACTCTTTTACGGCTCCTCCGTTATTTCGCCGTACTGTTAACAATTTTTTTACCAGGGCTCTACATCGCCCTTGTCTCTTATCATCCCGGCTTATTACCGACACGAATGGCAATCACCATCGCAGGCAGCCGGCAAAATGTTCCATTCCCCCCTGTTGTCGAAGCCATTCTCATGTCTTTTACAATAGAGCTTCTGCGGGAAGCTGGACTACGGCTTCCAAGAGCCATTGGACAGACAATTGGACTCATTGGCGGCGTTATTATTGGTCAGGCAGCTGTCCAAGCCAATATCGTCAGTGCCTTAATGGTGATTATTGTGTCGCTGACCGCACTGGCTGACTTCACGGCACCGTCATATGATTTTAGTTTCCCACTGCGTATTTTGCGGTTTATGGCCATTTTTAGTTCAGCATTGTTTGGATTATACGGTTTAATCATGTGTTATTTATTTGTGCTTTGTCACTTGATGCAGTTAAAGACTTTTGGTTTTGACTATTTCACACCAGTGTTGTCTTCACCGTTTTCAGATTTAAAGGATACGTACGTTCGTTTACCAATCGGGCTATTTAAATCTAGACCAAAAACAGCAAAAATAAAAAATCTCAAAAGACAAGGAGATTAAACGATGTACAGACCTGAAAAGCTATCATTGTTACAAGTCACCATTCTGTGCAGCTCTACAATGATAGGCGCTGGAATTTTAACCATTCCACGCAGTTCTGCCAATTCAGGATTCCCTGATGGCTGGATCATTGTATTAATACAGGGAGTCATCTTTGCTTTCGTTGCTTTTTTGTTGGGGTGGATTGCCGAAAAGAATGCACCAGACACCATCTTTGAGTCAAATACAAAAGGAGCAGGGGCATTCTTTGGCACGATCTTTAATTTAATGCTGATCGCCTATTTACTTGGCATTGTCGGCTTTGAAGCACGTGTCCTTGGGGAAGTGGTTCAGTTTTTCCTACTACAATCGACTCCCATGACCGTGATTGTGATGATATTTTTACTTGTGGCGATCTATCATTTAAAAAGCGGTATCCTTCCAGTCGTCAAAATGGTGACCTATATTTATCCGATCACAATGGTCATTTACATAGCGCTCATGCTGTTTTGTTTAAAAATATTTGATTTTGATTATTTGCGCCCTGTGATGGCGCATGGTTTTAAAGATTTTAGTAACCTGTTCTCTCAAACCTTTATTCAATTTACAGGGTTTGAAGTGATTTTGTTTGTCGTGCCACTCATTTATAAAGACAAGTGGTCGAAGGCGAAATGGGCTGCTGCCATTGGAGTTGGCATTACAACCCTCGTTTACTCACTCACACTTTTTATTGTAATCGGCTCCATGACAGTAGGAGAAACAAAATCTCTCACTTGGCCGACGGTTTCCCTCATTCAAGCGCTTGAACTTGAAGGGGTGTTTATCGAACGATTTGATATATTCTTACTGACAATTTGGACGTGCCAGCAGTTCATTTGTATGCTGGGCTTTTTCCAGTTTGCGATTAAAGGCTGCTTCACCGTTTTTAAAACAACCAATATAACAAGACTGCTATGGCTGCTATTTTTAATTACATCAGCACTCTCACTTTTCCCTAAAAATATCAATGAAGTCTTTTACTACTCTACTTTACTCGGCTACGCATTGTTCGCGGTATTAGCCATTCCTTTTATTACAGCTATCCTGCTGATGATACGCAAAAAATGGGGAGGTCGTTCTACATGAAAGCCAGGCGTATACTGTTATTCTTTTTTTCCTGCTGTCTTTTTCTTCTATCAGCTGGCTGCTGGGACTTAAAGGATATTGAAAAACTATCGTTTGTACGCGGTGTTGGCATTGATGAACAAGATGAGAATGGAGTTAAGCTAACCTACCAAAACCTTGTACCAAAAATAAGCGGAACACAAGAAGCCGATTCTCCTGGCTATGTGAATGTTGTCTCGAAGGGAAAGAATGTGCTTGAGGCTGTCAGTAATGTCGCTTTGAAGGACCCGCCGATCTATAGTGATCACCTGAAAATCTTCTTGTTTGGCAGAAATCAAGCGGAGCATCACGATATTCAAGGAACACTTAATCATTTTATTCGAGATGATGAGGTTCGGCGCAGCAGCTATCTCCTCGTGTCACGAGATGATGCGTCAAAAGTGGTCAATCAAAAGTTAAAGTCTCAACAGAAGGTACCGGTTGAGCATATCTTTGAAACATCCAAAAACCAAAGCTTTAACGGAAAGATCGCACCGCCAACACGTATTGGCCGGGCGTCTGATTACTTTCAGATGGGTGTTAGCTTCCTTGTGCAAAGTGTAGATGTGATCGACAGTGAAATTATTTATGATGGGGCAGGAATCATAAATGGGAAAACGCGAAAGCTGATTGGTTTTATCCCAGCAAAAGATGTCCAATCTTTAAACTGGGTAATGGGCCGTATCACTGGCGGCGTCGTACCTGCCACCTACAAAGGTTATCCGATAACGTATGAAATAAAAAAAGCTAAAACGAAGGTTGAGCCCTATCTGAAAGATGGAAAGGTATCCTTTAAAATTAGCGTACAAACAAATGGAAAATTGTCTGAGGATCAAAATCCTCCTGAAAACTCATTCGATGAGCAGTACATCAAACGATTTGAGCGTATCTTTGCACATAAAATTAAAGAACATATTCAAAAAGCGGTTCATCATGTGCAAAAAGAAGTGGGAGTTGATCCTATATTTTTTAACCAACAGTTCCGTATGAAATATCCTGACTATTGGGATCAGCATGGTACCGAGTGGGATAGACTATTCCAAGAAGCAGCCATCGATTACGATGTAAAAGTCAGCATCTTGAACTTTGGAGCAGAAGGCGCAACAAAAAGCTTCAAATGGTAATGCCAAAAGGCGGTTATCCCAATGAGAGGCCGCCTTTTTTACGTACGACAATGAGAAGCTGATACAAAGTCACTTGGTCAGATAACGCTTTTGTTTCAAATCCAAGTGACGCCCCTATCCTTGCTACTTCGTCAAAAAACAATTGGACGTTTTGATTAATCTGTACATTGATTCGCTGTTCGATCACGCGTTCAAACAATTGGTCTGGGAAAAGCTTACGCATCGTGTTTGGTGTGAAGAACCGCATATGGGTTCGGTCTAAAATTCCTACATCTTGATACGTAAAGTCCCCTGTCATCAAAGGAAGAAGCACCTCTGCATGCATCATGTTAGGCAGGCAGCAGATGATGACACCGCCTGGCTTTAAAGATGCGTGCGCTTGCTCAATGATGTGCCAAGGATCTGAAACATGCTCTAAAACATCTGAAAAAATGACCGCATCAAAAAAGGCCTCTTTCTCTGACCATGGGTATTTATCCGCATGTGCCTCGATGACTTCTTCATAATACGCCTTTGCGACCGCTGCTTTTAATGAATCCGCCTCTACCCCGTACATGTCAACAGACTGACGATTCATTAGTTCAAGCCCGGTTGCCCCTGCGCCGCACCCAACATCCAGCACGTGTGTAGCGTCCTCAGGGAGTAATTCCGCAAAATAAGGATGAGGGGTGATCAAATTTAGATCTATGCCCCACTTATCTAAAAATCGAAGTCTGTTCTCAGTAAACAGTGTAGAGATGTTCGTTTCTTGATTGGCATTGAAGGTAGCATGACCATGATGATGCACAAAGGAATCATGCACAATTTGCAGCTGATACCCTTTCAGTAATGAACGTAAGCATAAATCGTCATCCTCAAATGATCCATATACGAACCGCTCATCAAATAACCCCACATCCTCGATCATCTTTCTTTTCACGAGCAAGCAAAACCCCACAAGCCGGTGCACATAAGTTCTCTGCCCTTTTCTCTTAGACGTATACTCTTTAGCAAAGGCTAGGAGCTCCTTCACATCTGTATATGATGGCTGGACCATCTGAGGGCCGCTCACATAATTGGAGACTGGCCCCACCATCCCAATCTGTTCTGATGCGAATAACGCCTCTTTTAATGGAGAAAGCCAATTTTCCGTCACGATCGTATCATTATTTAAAAAGAGAATGCTATCTCCTGAAGCTTTTTTTGCCCCTTGATTACATCCTTTTGCAAAACCTTGATTCTCTTCATTATTAATGAAAATCACATCTTCCAGCTCTCTTACATATTCCTTCGTGCCGTCAGTTGATGCATTATCGACGATGATGAGTTCATATTGGTCACTATTCGTATGCTGTTTAATGCTATCGATACATGTTTTCGTCAAATGCAGTTCATTGTACGTCAGCATGACAATGCTTGTTTTCCCTTTCATCTCATTTCCACCTTTCTCCCGCCTGTTCCATATGTATGTGATAGGCAGCACGTTCAGAAGATGAGGGAATGTCCTTTCTTGATTAAACGTTTGTTTAACATAGAAAAACCAGCTGCACACGGCAGCTGGCCATTGTTCATACCGTTTTTCCTTCGCCACTTGCGACGGCACGATTTCTCTTTTTTAAATCTTCTTCAATTTCTTCAAGACTTTTCCCCTTCGTTTCGGTCACCAAGTATTTCACAAATAAGAAGGCGCCTACGCCAATGACCGCATAGATGAGGAAAAGATTACTGATACCAATCGCGCTTAATAAAGCTGGGAATGTCAGCGAGATGATTAAATTTCCTGTATGAAGAAGGAAGGTCGAGACACCTGTACCGATTCCCCTGACATGTACTGGGAACAGCTCTGGGAGCATCACCCAAACGACTGGCCCCCAGCTGACAGCAAAGATGACGATAAAGAGACCTAAACAAATAACGGTTGTCCATCCTGCAGCTGTTGATCCTTCAAAAAATCGGTTGACCACTGACAGAACAATTAAACTAAGGACCATTCCTGCATTCCCAAATAGAAGCAGCGCTTTACGCCCTACACGGTCAATGATTTTAATGGCAACAAACGTCATGATGACATTCACTGCACCAATTCCGACAGTTCCTAAAATCGCTGCTGAATTCCCAAAGCCAACACTTGTGAATGTTTTAGGTGCATAGTAAATGATCGTATTTGTACCGATAAACTGCTGCAGAAAGGCTAGGCCGACACCGGCAATCAATGCTGGGCGTACCCACGGCTCAAATAATTCCTTAAAACCGCCTTTCTCTTCACTTTCCGCCTTTTGAATATCTGAAATTTCTTCTTCCACTTCTTGCTGACCTTTTCTGAGTTTAGATAATATCTCCTTCGCATGGTCAGCCTGTCCGTGGACAAACAGCCAGCGGGGACTTTCTGGCATAAACAAAATCCCGAATAATAATAGAACAGAAGGAACAACCGCAATTCCAAGCATCAAGCGCCATGCCTCTGCATCCGCTAAAGCGTAGTTCACAATATAGGCAAGAAGAATACCAAATGTGATCATGAGCTGGTTTAAAGAGGACAGTGCCCCTCGTGATTCCTTTGGCGCAAGTTCAGATAAATATAATGGAACAATCGTTGTCGAGCACCCGACAGCGAGCCCTAGCACAATTCGGAATAAGACCATCACTTCTGTATTCGGTGCAAGAGCTGTACCAAATCCGCCGATAATAAACAAAATAGCTGCGGCGATGATGGCTTTTTTCCGCCCAAATTGGTCTGTCAGCTTTCCAGAAAGAGAGGAACCGAGCATCGCCCCGATTAAAATCGAGCTGACGACAAGCCCCTCTGTAAACGCATTTAACCCTAAATCCTCTTTCATAAATAAGATGGCGCCAGAGATGACACCTGTATCATAGCCATATAAAGCACCGCCAAGGGCGCCGAAGAAATAAAGCCATCCATTCCGATTTTTCATATACATAACCCCACTTTTGTCTCTGTACTCTTATGAAAAGTCATTTTCCTCACTTCCTGTCATTTCAAACATTTCGATGTTTTATGACAAATATATTTCATTTGTGTATCTTTGAAACTTTTTACGAGAAGAAAACGTCAATTAAGCGTTAGTGAAAAAAATGTCGCACTATATCCCGTTTTAAGGTATATTTGTTTTAGTTTGTAAGCAGAAAGAAGGACATCTTTACTATAAAATCATAGCGAGGGTTTAAAATATATGGATCAATCACGAAGTAAACGCAAAGGAAAAAAGCGTTTAAAACCATGGGTGAAAGTCACTCTTTTTATTATTAGTATTCTTTTACTGACAACTGCTTCAGTCACAGGCTATGCCTACTATAAAATAACAAATGCTGCCAAAAAGGCTCAAGTATCTCTTGATCGCGGCGCACAATCTGTGAAACGGATTGAAGCATTCGATCCAGGAAAAGACAGCTTTTCTGTCTTGCTGCTTGGAATTGACAGCAGACCGGGCGAAACAGTGAAACAAGCACGAAGTGACGCAATGGTTTTGGCAACCATTAACCGCACAAATAAAACCGTTAAATTATTAAGCATTCCTAGGGACTCATACGTTAATATTCCAGGCCACGGTTTTGATAAAATTACTCACGCACACGCATTTGGCGGTGCAGATTTAACAGTGAGCACAGTTGAAGATTTACTAGATATTCCGGTCGATTTTGTCATCCAAAGTAATTTCGTAGCGTTTAAAGAAATCGTCAACGAATTAAACGGTGTTCCTATTAACATCAAGGATGAGTATCTTGTGAAACAGATTAAAAAGGATACAAAAGGCAAGGTTGTGCTTCAAACTGGAACTCATACACTAGATGGTGATCAAGCGCTCGCATATGTGAGAACGAGAAAAGCAGATAGTGACTTAATGCGTGGGCAGCGACAAATGGAAGTGTTAAAAGCCATTTTTGATAAATCAAAATCATTAACGTCTATTCCGTCATACGACAATATCATTGATACACTCGGTGATAATGTG
The DNA here is from genome assembly GCF_038627085.1 of Bacillus sp. FSL M7-0791. Classification (NCBI taxonomy): domain Bacteria; kingdom Bacillati; phylum Bacillota; class Bacilli; order Caryophanales; family Bacillaceae; genus Bacillus; species Bacillus sp. FSL M7-0791. The sequence continues at coordinate 3,200,174 of NZ_CP152022.1, forward strand.
TCAACCACCCTTTCTATGAAGGAGTTAGTCGGTCTTTTCCCGCTTCTGACTTCATTGAAATCGGTTGATACCATTCAGCTTAAAGGATCTGATTACCAGCCAAACGGCGTTTATTATTTCCAATTGGATCAAAACCAGCTGAACGAAGTGAAAACTGAATTGAAGAAGCAGCTTGAATTATCATAAATAAAAGCGTCCCTAAGGGGCGCTTTTAGATTGTTGACAAAGGGCTAAAATGATCTTGATTTTAGCCCTTTGTCTTCTTTTCAGCGTGATAGAAAACCTTTGCAATCTAGGAAGGGCGAGCACCGGAACAGAGCGAATTTGAGATTCGTGAGTACCGGAGCGCAGACCTGACACGGAGTGCGAGGGTTTGTCTACACGCTGGAAGCGTCCCTAAGGGGCGCTTTTTCTTATTTCCTTGATCATTCACTCATTTTTGTTTAGCCTTGATAGAGAGGAATCAACCTTCCTTTTTTATGAGAATGAAGAAAATCGTACATACTTTGAAGAGGCTATTGCATGAATGAAGGAGGATTTGACAGCGATGAAAAAAATGATTGCGATTGATTTAGACGGTACACTCTTAAATACAAAAAGTGAAATATCCGCTCAAAACCGTGAGGCATTGATTCGTGCAAAGGAAGCTGGATATATTGTGACCATCTGTACAGGGCGGGCAACTTTTGATGTAAAGGAGCTGCTTGGTGATTTGGACATCCCCATTATTGCGGCAAACGGCGGGACTGTCCATACAGAAGGATACGAGCTCTTCAGCCGAATCACACTGGATCAAGAAGCAGGCAAGCGGGCTGCAAAGGCATTAGTGGAACGAAACATTTACTTTGAAGTCTATACAGATGATGCTCTCCTCTCTCCTTTTGATGGAAAAGAGAAGCTGAAAGCAGAATTTGATCTGATCAAAAGCGCAAACCCAAATGAGGATCTCGCTGATCTATGGGAAGGAGCCATGACGCAATTTAAACAATTTGGCATCAAACCAGTGGATGATATCCGTGAGATTTTTGAGTCGAACGAACCGACCTATAAATTACTCTGCTTCTCTTTTGATATGAACAAACTGAACGAAGCACGAAATCTTCTGGCAGACATGCCTGGGCTTTCATTGACCTCGTCTGGAAAACATATTATTGAGGTGCTGCCAAAAGAGTCTGGAAAAGGACATGCCCTGAAAAAGCTCGCAGCCCATTATGGTGTAGACCGCTCACATATTTATGCAATTGGTGACAGCCCAAACGACCTTTCTATGTTTGAAGAAGCAGGCCACCGCATTGCAATGGGGAATGCTGTTGATGTCATTAAAGAAAAGAGCACCTTCATCACAAAAGGAAATCATGAAGACGGTGTCGCTTATTTTATTGATCTTCTTTTACAAAATCAATTCCATGAAAAAAAGACGCTTGTCTGATCAGCGCCTAGAGAGAAGTCCAGAAGTCCGATACAAGTATTGATCGGGCTTTTTCTTTATTTTTTGATTCTAACAGCCGTTTCATATTTGTCCTTCCAGTACGTACTTGTTTTCATATTGGTTAAGACAACACCGTTTGAGACAGTCACATGAATGACTTGATTGGATCCTGCATATATCGCCGGCATCAATGATGTTCCGCTGAAGAAGACAAGATCTCCCGGCTGAAGCTCAGAACGTTTCACAGGTGTACCTGCTTTAACTTGACCTGATGCGTAGCGGGGCAGCTCAATGCCAAGCACTTTTTGATACACGTACTGCGTGAACCCTGCTGTATCAAATCCTTCCTTTGGGTTCGTACCGCCTTTGACATAAGGGACTTCACCAATATACGTAGCGGCTTTTGATACGATAGGGTCCTCTTTCGCAAGCTCCAGATCTGTTAACCGCTTCGCACCTGTCCATTTTTCGCGCCAATACGATTCAGACAAATAAGAAATTGTCACACTTTCAGAACGGCTCGCATGAATAAAGCGGTCGCCTCCAATATACATACCTACATGAGAAATTCCGGGCTTATATGTGTTGCTAAAAAAGACAAAATCCCCAGGGCGGATATTGTCTAATGCCACTTTTTCTCCAACTATCCACTGCTGTTCAGCACTTCGAGGTAAATAAATCCCAAGCGATTTTTCAAATAAATACTGTAAAAATCCTGAGCAGTCAAATCCAGTCTTTGGATCTGCTCCTCCAAATTCATAAGGAATTCCTAAATAGGTCAGCGCATCTTTCACAAGAGGGTCATCAGAAATTTCTTGCGTGCCGGGCAGGCGTTTGACCGCATAAAATCGGTCTGTCCAATATTTGCTTTTGCTGACATCCGTTTTCACCACACCTTGACTAAGCGTGATGTGGATGACCTGATTGTTCCCAGCGTACAACGCCACATGTGTTGGGATATCCTTTGTTTCTTCAAGGCTTCGGAAATACACAAGGTCACCGGGCTGCGCTTTATCCCATGATACCTTTTTTCCAATCTGATATTGGTCGATTACCTTCCGCGGCAAATCAAATGTTTCGGATGTCTTGTACACATATTGAATAAACCCAGATGCATCAAAGCCCGTTTTTGGATCGGTTCCTCCTTTATGATAAGGTGTTCCAATCAGCTTTTCCGCTTGCTCCAAAAGAGATGGTGTTTGAGCAGATACCGCTGATTGAGACATGAACATCAGCCCAACAAGCGCACACCCTCCTATCAATATTCCTTTCCATTTCATGATCTTTTCCCTCCAATCTTCTATAGTTTCGGCATGACACCTTTCATTTTACACCCTTTTTCGACAAAAAAAGAGCACGCGATGTGCGTGCCCTTTATCCTTTTTAGGTTATTTACCTGCTTCCGCTTTTGACTGCTTTTGCTGTTCAATTTTCTGCATTTCAACCGAAATCTTTTGTTTTTCGTGATCTGTCAGACTGTCACTAAATTTAAAAGCAGACATAAAGACAAAGACTAAAATTAACGCAACAAACGGCCAGCTTGCTTTTAGGAATTTCATTTCTTCTCTTTCCCTCCGTTTTCTTTTAAGTTTTTAACTTTATCAGCGTGATCTACTTCAAAGAAAATGTGTCCGTCTTTTTCTTTCCAATCTGCATTCGTTCCATTGGTCAGCATACGGATAATGGCTTTTGATTCTAGAGATCCTGCTTTTACTGGAGCAGGTGTTGCTTCTTTGATGTACATTGGGACAACTTCAAATGTCGCTTTTCCATCTTCATTCAGATGATACTGAACAAGTGCAGAATCACGTGTTCTTGACCAGCCTTGGTCAAAAATAAAGTTGCCTAGGCTATAGAAAATCGCTGTTCCGTTATAGACTTCCATTGGTTCAAGGACGTGCGGATGAGCACCGATAATGATATCAGCTCCGGCCTTAGACATCGCTCTTGCCAATTCTCTTTGTCTGTCGTTTACTTCATTGTTGTACTCCTGTCCCCAGTGAGCATGAACAACGACGAGATCTGCCTTTTCAGCAGCCTGCGAAATCATCGGAATAAAGATAGATGGATCGGCTGGCAGAATACCCGCCTGGCGATTCGTTGCTTTGAAATCTTTCCCATACACATCTGTAAAACCAAGTGTAGCAATTTTGACACCATTTACTTCTTTATACGAAATGTTCTGCTTCGCATCTTGGAGGTTACGGCCTGCACCTGTATAATCCATACCATTTTGTTCAAAGGCATTGATCGTGTTGTTCAGCCCTTTTTCACCATAGTCTGCCGCATGGTTATTCGCAAAGTTTAAGACAGAGAAATTTAAATCCTTCAACGCTTGGACAGAATCTTCATCTGTTTTTAAATGAATATTCTTTTGGGCTGCCTGTTCCTTATCTGATGCGACGGGATGCTCAAAGTTACCTGTCACATAATCTGACACATCAAAATATGGCTTGGCATAACGAAAGAGATGCTCTTTTCCATAGCGTTCTGTTACTTTCTCTACGTTTCTTCCAAACATAATGTCACCGACAAACGAAGCGGTCAGGATGTTTTCTGGATTCTTTTGTACAGTTGGCACTTGTGCTTTCCCGATAAACGTAAATAGAAATGTACAAGCAATGACGATCGGTAAAGCAATGAGTACGTGTTTATTCGTCTTTTTCTTTTGATTCTTTGTGATTTTCAGCAGCTTTTCCTGAAAGCTCAATTTTTTATTCATCATTGGACACACCTTATCTTAAAATAGATAGTAAACATACATGATGGCAAATGTTGCACCACTTAGAAGTAACGTGCTTCCAAGGGTAATCGTAAGACCTTGCTTTTGAATCGTATTTGCAATCAATCCAGGGACGATGATTCCGATTCCGCGGAATTCTGCTATTTCAAATGGGACCACTGGATAGAAGAAATCAAATATCAGCTTTAAGGCAATCCCTGTAATCAGCATCGCAGCAAACTTTCTGCGTCCGTATAAAATCATGAATTTTGATAAGCCAAAGCGAACGATCACATACGTAAGCAAGCTGACAGATAAGACGATTAAAATGAAGACTGGCTGGTTAAATACGAGTGCCAGATAACCCGGGACAACAAGTCCAGCTGGTACGATTCCTGTTTTTTCTGCAAAGATTAAACTAAGTAGAACACCTAAAATTAACGAGATATAAAGATCTGATCCGAACATTTTCTATATTTCCTCCTAGCTGACAAGCTGCTTAATTTTGTATTCTTGAATTTTTTCGATTAACGGTTCAGCGGCACCATGGATATTGCCGACTCCATAAACCACTCGATTATGAAGCTTTTTCTCAAGCATATTCATAATTTCTTCTGTAGATTGATATTCAAGGTTGTGTAAGTGGTCAGCCGGAATTTTCCCTTCCTCATATGCCTTCACAATTGGATCAGTTGTTTCACCAATTAAGACAAGATCACTTGCTTCAATATATGGAAGTACATCCTCCGCAAACTGGATCGTTCTATCTACCCGATCTGCACGGCAGTTCATAATAATAATCGGTTCATCTGTTGGATATCCAATTTCTTTCACACGCTTCCAAATGTTCAATGTAGATGCTGCGTCATTTGCCGCAAATCCATTTACAAAGTGTCCAGGTGTTTTCGCGTCCATTAATGGGAGAATTCTCATCGCTCCTGGATCAGGCGGCGCATTTAACATTCCTCTGAATGCCGTATCTTCATCAATCCCTAATGCTTGGGCAACCCCAAGTGCAAGTGAAGCATTATCTGGGAAAACCATGTACTCAAATTTCCGCAAAAACTCATCAGAAATCTTGGAATTATCCGCAACAATGACTTCTGTGTTGCGTTTTTTCGCAATCTCTTTAAAGAAATCTGTATATTCACTATCCGTAATAACCAAGTGTCCATTGTAAGGAATTGTCGCTGTAAAGGCTTCTGCTATTTCATCAAGTGTCGGCCCCATAACGTCCATATGGTCTTCAAGAACGTTTACGATCACGCCAATATTTGCTTGAAGCAGCTCTTCCTGAAAGATAATTTGGTAATCTGGATTTACCGCCATACATTCACTGACGATGGCATTTGCTCCTCTTTCAACTGTTTCTCTCATAACTTCTTTCTGCTCTCCGATATTCGGTCCTTGCGGTTTCCTTTTAATCGGTTTCTCCTCTGGCGTATCCCAATAAATCATTCTTGCATCCGTTCCCGTTGTTTTACCGACAGTTTTATAACCTGCCTCCATTAAGATACCGGTTGTCAATCTTGTGACGGTAGACTTTCCGCGAATACCATTAATATTGACGCGCACCGGCAGGGCATCGATATTTTTCTGATGACGCTTCTTTTCAATAAAGCCAATCCCTAACATGATGACACAGGCTATAACGATTAACCACATCGCTATCTACATCTCCTTTTTTTATGAGTGTGATATGTAAATTCAATCAACAGTATATCTGTTCAGCATAAAATCACAATCGGTATTATGTAACATAATCTTTCACTTCCTCGTATGCCAAATTCCTCTAATCAGAAGGCTTTTTTGCCTACCCATCCTTTAAATGAAAAGGCCAAAAGGCGGACAAAAATCAATCTGAATTTCTGCTGAATTCATGAGAAAGCGTTACCATCAATGATCCGAAAATCTTTTGTCCTTTTCTCCCTAAATTTTTTGACAATTATTAAGATGTATTTTGAATCAATGTTTTAAAGCCCGCTCTTCTCTATAACATCAGTCATATCAGCGCTTTAAATGAATAGTGCGTGTTTTAGAATATTTTATATTTTTGAACGAACAGGTTAGAAAGTCATTCTCATTGGTCAGATTGCTATGTGTTGGCCTATGACAAAGGTCACCTCTAAAAAAATCAAGTCATCTGCTTATTTTTAGGTCACGAAAAATTGGGATAAGATGTAAAATTTTGATCATTTAGGTGTACCTTCTCTTTACGAGATTCGCACCTTATGACCTAAACAATGAAACATTATTCATTTGTTTTTATCAAGATTCATCATTTCTTAACATTTTTAATGTGAATTTAGTTGAAAGTTGTCAGCTTATGGCATGCTTTCCCCAAAGGAGACGAATAAAATCCGCTTCTCCGCTTACACTATGGGTAAAAAATCTGTGAGAGGAGGCTAAAGATGCCAAACACCAATGAGCAGACACGCCTGCATTTTTTATCAGGCAGCTTCGAGGAAAAAATCCGTATCCTAAAAAAAACATTTCAGCAAAGCGGCGATTTTGAATATCGAGAGTTAATGGTGAATGAAACAAAATCTGTGCTGTTCTTTATTAAAACAAGAATTGATGAAGGCAAATTAAATGATTTCATTATCGGTAACTTATTAGGCTCTCCTGGAAAGCAGAATTATATAAAGTCTCTTAGCACACTTGAAACAGGCGACTTGACGCTGATCACAGACAGTATTATTGCGGGAAGTATTGCCTTTCTTGATGAAAACTCCTCGCAAATCAAGCTGTTTGCTGTCGGACAGCCGCCGCTGCGCTCTATTACTGAACCGTCTTCTGAAAGTATTATCGCGGGTGCACATGATGGTTTTGTTGAAAGTCTTGATACCAATATCTACTTACTGCGTTCGCATTTAAATGATCGGAAGCTTGCCATTCAATATCATAAGGTCGGTACAAAATCGGAAACAAAGCTTGCAACGGTTTATATATCTGATATTGCCAATCAAGAAAAGGTCGAAGAAGTCAACAGACGGATTTCTTCTATTAAAGTAGACACACTGATAAGTCCTGGCTCTATCGTTGAGGCAATTGAGGAAGATTCATATTCTATTTTCCCGCAGCTGATTGATACAGAACGTCCGGACAAGGTAAGATCTGCAATTCTTGAAGGCAGAATAGTCGTACTCATGGATGGCAGTCCAATGGCCATTATTCTGCCTATCACGTTCTTTAGTTTTTTTCAGTCGCCAGATGATTATAACAGCCGCTGGATTCCTGCTACGTTTATTCGTATTCTTCGTTATCTTGCCTGCATCATCGCAGTCATATTGCCATCTTTTTATATTGCTGTTATTGCGTTTCATTATGAGGTTGTCCCAGATGAACTAGCTATTACGATGAAGAACTCTATTATTGGCATTCCCTTTCCTCCATTGATTGAGGCTATGCTGATGGAGATCACAATTGAACTTATACGTGAGGCTGGGGTGCGTCTGCCTAAACCTATCGGGCAGACCATTGGCATCGTAGGAGGTTTGGTTATTGGGGATGCGGTTGTACAAGCAGGACTTATTTCGAATGTCCAAGTGATTGTAGTCGCTGTGACGGCTGTCGCTTCATTTGTACTTCCGTCGTTTGAAATGACGTCCACCATCAGGATGCTTCGTTTCCCGCTCATGTTTATGGCATCGATGTTTGGATTTATTGGCATTTCATTTGGGCTCGCCATTATTCTCATGAATTTATGCCGCCTAGAATCACTAGGGGTGCCATATTTATCACCTGTTGCTCCATTTAACTGGCAGGACTTAAAAGATACTGTGGTTCGACTCCCAATGTGGATGTACAAAAACCGCCCTGTTTATTTAAATCCGCAAAAGAACAAACAAATTGAACAACTGAGAGGGTGGAAAAAGAAAAATGAAAAATAAAATATCTCCACCTCAAGCTGTTTTTTTTATCATCCAATCTCAAATTGGTGTTGGTATTTTAGCGCTCCCCCATTTGCTAATGAAAGACATGGGACACGATGGCTGGATGGCAATAATTGTCGCGTGTTTTTTTATCCAAATCATCAATACCATTTTTCTTTATATCATTTACAAGTATCCAGAAACGTCATTTTTCCAAGCGCTGATTGAGGTCTTTGGAAAATGGATTGGACGCGCCTTGGTCGTGCTCTATACGGTATACTTTGCCTCGGTCTGCATCGTAGTCCTTTCTATATTCACAAGGATTCTTGGCATATGGGTGCTCCCGCTCACACCAAACTGGGTGATTAACCTATTACTGATGATATGCATTATCTATATCTCAAAGGAGCAAATTACAGCCATTGTCAGGTTTAACTTTATCTTAACTCCCTTTTTGCTTATGCTCTCTCTATTGATGTTCTATTCATTGAAAGGAACCAATATTGATTACCTTCTGCCTTTTTTCCAAACAGATATTTCTCAATTTCAGCTTGGATTGAAGGACGTGGTGCTGTCATTGAATGGATTTGAGATGATTTTAATCATCTCTCCACTGATGAAGGGCACCATTAAGGAACGATATAAAGTGATGACCATTTCAAATATATGCACGACGCTTTACTACCTATTTATTACATTAATTTGTTTTATGTTTTTCAGCCCAGCTGAGCTTGATGTTATCCCGAATCCTGTTTTGTATCTATTAAAAACCATTACATTCGGTGTCATTGAGCGCACGGATTTAATTTTTCTAAGCTTTTGGGTCTTTGTCATTTTAGCCACACTGAGTAATTATCTGTACTTTTGTGCAAATGGTGTGTCCAGTATGCTGAAGAAAAAAAATCACAAAAAATATGTCTACTATTTTGCCATTTTGATTTATGCTGCAAGCTGTTTTCTTTCAACTGATAACTTTAGAATTCAGCGCTTCAATGACTTTACTACCGCTGCACAATATTCATTTATATACACACTTCCGATCATGATGGCCGTTATCATCTTTATCAAACACCGCAAAAAGAAGGTGAAATCACATGCATCATAGGTACATGTTGACACTGCTTATGTGTGTTTCCCTCATTTTCATGCCTGGCTGCTGGGATCAAAACCTATTAAAAGACATCTCGCTCGTATTAACTTCAGCTGTTGATCAAGGAGAGGATGACAATGCGAGATATTCGATTACCTATCGAAAGGTGCAGCAGTCTCAAAGTATGCAGCAAGGGAATTCTGGCAGCTATTTAACCACTGTTCTCACAACCGATGCGCCTACTTTAAGAAAAGCAAGAAGCAACTTTAGCCGAAGTGTAGACCAAAAAATTGATATGTCGAAAATGAGGGTCCTGCTGATCGGTGATGAATTTGCCCAAAACCGGCTGCTCCCTTACTTAGATATGTTTTATCGCGATCCCAAAAGCCCTTTGCTCGCAAACTTGGCAGTGGTGCAAGGCGGGAGTTGTGTGGACTTAATCAATTCTCTGCTCAAGGAAAAACTCATTGTGAGCGACTATTTAAACAACCTGATCACTTCTGCATCACGCTCCTCACAAGTTGCACCTAAGAACATTCAAAATATCCGGTCCAAAATGCTGCAAACCGGCGAGGATTTCACACTGCCATTACTCTACTACGATAAATCAAAAAAGTTAACGAGTGTAAGGGGGGTCGCCTTATTTGATAATGAGAAAATGAAAGGAGAACTTTATGCGCAAGATGCCATTCTGCTCACCATCATGGATGGAAAAATGGGCAGTTATGCAAACTTCACAAAAAAAGTAAGAAGTGATATGAAATCAAAGGAGAACAATTACATCAGCATTCAAGTTACCGATACAAAAAGAGACATTAAAATCGTCAATCCTGATCATCGAAACGTAACCTTCTCTCTTGAGTTTGAATTCAATACCTCTGTTATTGAATATCCGAAAGATAATTTAGATACAGACAAGAAAATTAAAATGTTAAATAAAAGGCTGTCAGCTATTTTGACTAAAGACGCCGAAAGAGTTATTGCGGCCCTGCAAGAAGCAAATTCTGACGTCCTAAGCCTTGGCAGAAAATATCGGGTAAAACACTATGATGAATATATGAAAATGAACTGGGTCACCGATTATCCGAAGGTGAAAATCATTCCAAAAGTGAAAGTGAACATTACACAAACAGGTATTATTAGTTAAGAAAAGGAAGAAGCCTTCTTTCTTTTCTTTTTTTATTTTTTTTAGATTGTCATTTCGATGCTTTCGTGATAATCTATGTGTGTAAACGGTTACACATTCATGAAGGGAGGCTCTCCATTGGCTACAATTAAAGATGTCGCAAAAGCTGCACAAGTGTCTGTTGCCACTGTTTCACGCGTGCTCAATGATACTGGATATGTTCATTCTGATACGAAAACCCGCGTGACGCAAGCGATGCAGGAGTTGAACTACTTTCCCAATGAAGTGGCTAGATCCCTTTTCAAAAGAGAATCACGCTTAATCGGCTTAATCTTGCCTGATATCACAAACCCCTTCTTTCCTCAGCTTGCTAGAGGCGTTGAGGATGAGATTCATGCGCACGGTTTTCGGTTATTATTCGGAAACAGTGATGAAGATCGAGAGAAAGAAATGGCATACTTGCAAACCTTTAAACAAAATCAAGTGGTCGGTGTCATCGCGGTCACAAATGAACCTGAATCAGATATATACAATGATGATGATCTGCCTGTTGTGTTTTTAGATCGAACGGTTCCACATGCACCTTCTGTTTTTGCAGATGCTACAGCTGGCGGGAAAATGGCGGCAATGGAATTAATCAGACGCGGCAGCCGGCAGATCACACTGTTAAAAGGACCTGCCCATCTGCAAACAGCGCGGCAGCGATTCAAAGGCGCACTCGATGTTCTCACGGAAACAGGTGTCGACTTTCATGTGATGTCTAATGCTTCCTTTTCCTTTCAAGAAGCTCGAAAAAGTGCCAAGGCCCTTTTCCAGCTGTACCCTGAAACAGATGGGATCATTGCCAGCAATGATATCGTCGCAACAGCGGTCATCCATGAAGCGCTTCGAATCGGAAAAGCGATTCCAGGAGACGTTCAAATCATTGGATTTGATGATATTCCGCAAAGTGAGCTGCTCTTTCCTTCCTTATCGACCATAAGGCAGCCGGCCTATGAGATGGGAAAAGAAGCAGCACAGCTGTTAATCAAAGCGATTCAGAAACAACCGATAGATCAACCAGTTATTCAAATGCCCGTTTCTTTTATTGAACGAGAGACCACAAGAAAGGTGGATTCACAATGAGACATATTGTTGTAGTAGGAAGCTGTTCAATGGATTTAGTCGTCACATCAGATAAACGGCCAAATGCCGGTGAAACGGTTTTAGGCGAATCGTTTAAAACGGTCCCAGGCGGGAAAGGTGCCAATCAGGCAGTCGCAAGCGCCAGACTCGGTGCAGATGTATATATGGTAGGCCGAGTTGGTGATGACGCTTATGGCCATGATATTCTCAGCAATTTACAAGCACAAGGTGTCCGTACCTCATATATGAAACCGGTTACCGAAATGGAGAGCGGCACAGCTCATATCATTTTAGCAGAAGGTGATAACAGCATTGTTGTGGTCAAAGGGGCAAATGACGAGGTCACTCCTGACTATGTAAGTGATGCTCTTTCTACAATTGATGATATTGGGATGGTTCTCATCCAGCAGGAAATACCTGAAGAAACGGTCGAAGCGGTCTGCGCCATTTGCAGTGAAAAAGAAATCCCTGTCATATTAAACCCTGCACCAGCCCGTAAAGTATCGAATCAGGTTTTAGATCAGGCTGCTTACATTACACCGAATGAACATGAAGCTGTTCTGATGTTTGATGGTCTGCCAATTGAAGATGCCTTGCGTCAATACCCTAACAAATTATTAATCACAGAAGGAAAAAATGGGGTTCGATATTTTGATGGAACGAAAGACGTGTTGGTTCCAGGCGTTCCTGTCAAAGCAGTCGATACAACAGGAGCTGGCGATACCTTTAACGGAGCGTTGGCTGTCGCTCTAACAGAAGGCAAATCCCTCTATGACGCACTTGCCTTTGCCAACCTTGCAGCATCAATGTCCGTCACAAAGTTTGGCGCACAAGGCGGCATGCCAACAAGAGAAGAATTGGAGAAAAAGAAATGAAAAAAAACGGCATCCTAAACAGCCATATCGCCAAGGTGCTTGCTGATCTTGGCCACACAGATACAATCGTCATCGCAGACTGTGGTCTCCCTATCCCAGAAGGTCCAGTCAAAATCGACCTGGCATTATCAATCGGAACACCATCCTTTCAGGAGGTCACCTCCCTCCTTCTTCAGGAAATGGCCGTTGAAAACATCACTGTAGCTAGTGAAATCAAAGAAGCCAATGAACGAGATCATTTATTTCTTAAGAAAGCGCTCTCAAAACCGTTACATGAAGTAGACCACGAGACGTTCAAAGACATGACCAAACAGGCAAAAGCAGTCATTCGAACGGGTGAAGCCACCCCATACGCAAACTGCATTCTTCATGCCGGTGTCATCTTTTAAAAGGAGGATCCAGATATGAACATAGAGATGCATAACATCCATAAGGCTTTTGGAAAAAACACCGTTCTCTCCGGGGTCTCCTTTGACCTCGTCACAGGTGAAGTCCACGCACTCATGGGTGAAAATGGTGCGGGAAAATCAACTTTAATGAATCTGCTTACAGGTCTTTATTCTTTAGATCAAGGAACGATACAAATCGACGGAAAAGAAACCGCTTTCAAAAATCCGAAGGAAGCGGAGCAGCACGGCATCGCCTTCATTCATCAGGAGCTCAACATATGGCCGGATATGACCGTCTTGGAGAACCTATTCATCGGGAAAGAAATCTATACGAAACTCGGACTGCTAGATACTAAAAAAATGAAGACCCTCGCCCAAACGCAGCTGGACCGTTTGTCTGTGAATCTCTCACTTGAACAAGAGGCAGGCAGCTGTTCTGTTGGACAAAAACAGATGATTGAGATTGCAAAAGCATTAATGACCGATGCAAAGGTCATCATCATGGATGAGCCGACAGCAGCTCTTACGGAACGGGAAATCGAGAAGCTCTTCCAGGTCATTGAATCTCTCAAAAAAGAAGGCGTTTCCATAGTCTATATTTCTCACCGTATGGAGGAAATCTTTGCAATCTGTGACCGGATTACGATCATGCGTGATGGGAAAACGGTCGATACGAAAGCCATACCTGAAACGAATTTCCATGAAGTCGTCAAAAAAATGGTCGGCCGTGAATTGACAGATCGATATCCTGAGCGAACGCCTTCTACAGGAGACATTGTCCTTGAGGTGAAACAAGCAACGAGAAAAGGACAATTTCAAGATATCAGCTTCTCAGTTAAAGCTGGAGAAATCGTTGGTGTTGCAGGCTTAATGGGTGCTGGCCGGACCGAAATGATGCGGTCGCTGTTTGGTCTTGATCCTCTTGATCAAGGAGAAATATGGGTTCATGGAAAAAAGGCTGTTATTAAAAAACCAAGTGATGCCGTCAAGCTCGGCATCGGCTTTATCACAGAGGATCGCAAGGATGAAGGATTGATGCTTGATGCATCCATCCGAGAAAACATCGGTCTGCCAAACTTAAAAAGCTTCTCTCCAAAGGGACTGATTGATAAGAAAACAGAACAGGATTTTGTCGACCTTCTCATCAAACGACTGACGATTAAAACGGCTTCCTCTGACATCTCTGCCCGAAGCCTGTCTGGTGGAAATCAGCAAAAAGTCGTCATCGCCAAATGGATCGGCATACAGCCGAAGGTCTTGATTTTAGATGAACCGACACGCGGAGTCGACGTCGGAGCGAAACGAGAAATCTATCAGTTAATGAATGAGCTGACCGATCGAGGCGTTGCCATTTTAATGGTCTCCTCTGAACTCCCAGAGATACTCGGGATGAGCGACCGGGTGCTCGTCATTCATGAAGGAACCATCAGCGGAGAATTAGACAAAGCAGAAGCAACGCAGGAACGAATTATGACACTAGCTACAGGAGGGAAGTAACATGAAACCACTTACTTCAAATGGACGATTTGATCACATCATGCAAAAGCTTGGGCCATTCTTAGGACTCATCATCCTTGTCGCCATTGTTTCTATTTTAAACCCAGCCTTTTTAGAGCCATTAAACATTTTAAACTTACTGAGACAAATCTCCATTAATGCCCTCATTGCCTTTGGCATGACGTTTGTTATTTTAACTGGAGGTATTGATTTATCAGTCGGTGCTATTCTTGCACTGTCCAGTGCCCTGACTGCCGGCTTTATCGTTTCTGGCATGGATCCGATTTTAGCCATTATCGTCGGGTGTATCATCGGTGCCGTTCTTGGGATGATCAACGGTCTTTTAATCACAAAAGGCAAGATGGCTCCATTTATCGCAACGCTTGCCACGATGACAATTTTCAGAGGTTTGACACTCGTTTATACAGACGGAAACCCGATTACTGGGCTTGGCTCTAACTATGCCTTTCAGTTATTCGGCCGCGGATATTTCTTAGGCATTCCTGTTCCAGCGATTACGATGCTTCTCACCTTTATCGTACTTTGGGTACTGCTTCATAAAACACCTTTCGGCAGAAGAACATATGCCATCGGCGGGAATGAAAAAGCGGCTCTCATCTCAGGAATCAAAGTACCACGCGTGAAAATTATGATCTATTCATTAGCAGGCTTCATGTCTGCCTTAGCAGGTGCGATCTTAACATCTCGCCTAAATTCAGCGCAGCCAACAGCTGGTACGTCCTATGAGCTTGATGCCATTGCTGCCGTCGTACTTGGCGGGACAAGCCTGTCCGGCGGAAGAGGACGAATTGTCGGCACACTCATCGGGGTGCTCATTATCGGTGTCCTGAACAATGGTATGAACTTACTTGGCGTTTCATCATTCTATCAATCTGTTGTGAAAGGGATTGTCATCTTGATTGCAGTCCTATTAGACAGAAAGAAATCTGCTTAAGGAGGCAGCCGCTATGAAAAAATATCTTATTCTCATCCTGACTCTCTCATTGTTCATGCTTTCTGCCTGCTCACTTGAACCGCCGGAGTGGGCCAAGTCATCAAAGGATGGCAAGAAAAAGGACATCAAAATTGGGCTGTCGATCTCGACGTTAAATAACCCATTCTTCGTTTCTCTGAAAAACGGTGTGACAAAAGAAGCGAAAAAGCTAGGCATTGAAGTCGTGATTGCAGATGCACAAAATGATTCAGCTAAACAAACAAGTGATGTTGAAGACCTTATTCAGCAAGGCGTCGACGCATTGCTCATCAACCCAGCGGATTCATCTGCCATATCAACCGCTGTCGAATCAGCAAACGCTTCTGATATACCTGTCATCACATTAGACCGCTCAGCCGAAAGTGGAAAGGTAGAAGCACTTGTCGCCTCAGATAACGTCAAAGGCGGAGAAATGGCAGCTAAATTTATCATTGACAAGGTTGGCAAAGGAGCAAAAGTCGCTGAATTAGAAGGCGTACCAGGCGCTTCCGCTACACGTGAGCGTGGAAAAGGATTCCATCAAATAGCGGATAAAGATCTAAAAGTGACAGCAAAACAAGCTGCCGACTTCGATCGGACAAAAGGACTGAATGTCATGGAAAACCTCCTTCAAGGAAACCCTGACATCAAAGCCGTTTTTGCCCACAATGATGAAATGGCACTTGGCGCACTAGAAGCGATTCAAAGCTCTGGGAAAGACATTCTTGTCGTTGGCTTTGATGGAAACGAAGATGCACTCAGCTCAATCAAAGCAGGAAAGCTCTCTGCAACAGTCGCGCAGCAGCCAGAGCTGATCGGTCAACTGGCAGTCGGTGCTGCAAACGACGTATTAAAAGGGAAAAAGGTACAAAAGAACATCGCAGCTCCACTCAAACTAGAACAGAAGAAATAAACAGAAAACCCCCGATTTCCCTCGGGGGTTTTCCTATTACTGTGGTCTTTTCAGCACAAATGACGTGCCTAAATGGGCATAATCATTACCTGCTAGGCGAGCAACTGGTTTCAGTTCATTAGTAGAAACATAGCCTTTTTCTGCATCATAAACACCCTCATCTAAATGTGCACATACAACCCGGCCAATGATATGATCAACTGTGATCTCCCCTTCATCATTTTGAAAGGTCAGATGTTTTTCCAGCTGACATTCAAAACGAATGCGCGCTTCCTTGATTCCCGGCACTGAAATGACATGACTCTCTACTTGATGAAGTCCGGTGCGATCCAGCTCACTCTCTTCCCGAGGCAATGTAGCAGCTGTTTCATTAATATCTTCTATCATGTCTTCATCACTCACATGGACGACAAACTCTTCCCTGTCAATGATATGCTGCGCAGTATCTTTCATCTGACCATCACGTCGTCCGATAGAAACCGCAATGAGCGGCGGGTGTCCGCTGATGACATTAAAGAAACTAAATGGTGCGGCATTGACAACATCTTCTTTAGACAGACTTGTAATAAACGCTATCGGTCTTGGAACGATAGAACCAGATAATAATTTATATGCCTCTTTTCGTGACAGCTGATCCATTTGCAATGTAATCAATTCAGGTACGCCTCCTTTTCATGTAACGACATCATACCATAACCCGTTCCCTATACCTCTTATTCCAGCTCGGTGCGATGCAGGATATGGTGAACAAGATGAAATAAAGCAGGATTATGATTTTCCCGTCTATAGGAAATCGTCCATTCCGCCAGAAGCTGTTCATCCTCAATGGCCCGATATACAACATCCAGATTAAATAAACGCCGGGCTGATTTTGGAATCACTGCAATACCGATCCCTGCTGTGACGAGGCCAATGATCATTTGATATTCCGCCGCTTCCTGCACGATATTTGGAGAAAACCCGTACTTTTCACATAGCAGGACAAAGTGCTGATAAAGAGACGGCCATGATTCCTGTGATAAAGAAATAATCGGTTCATGACGGATATCTTCAATCGCGACCGTCTCTTTATTAGCCAATCGATGATTTTTTGGAATCGCAAAAATACATTCACTCTGCTTCATCAAACGACTCACTAATTCTTCATGCGGCGATGTAGGATGTAAAAAACCGATATCAATCTCACCATTTAAAAGTGCCTCTAGCTGCTGCGGAACAGAAAGCTGCTGCAGCTCAATACTGACAGAGGGATACAGCTCCCTGAATTCACGTACAACGGGCGGCAGAATATCATACGTCGCCGTTCCAACAAAACCTATGATGATTTTCCCCAGCTCTCCTCTTGCTGTATGACGGGCATGATCAACGGCTTTATCAAGCTGCTGCAGCACTCCCCGAACCTCATGTAAAAAGACCTTTCCAGCTGCTGTTAGCTCCACCACCCGCTTCGACCGGTGAAATAAAGGAAAACCCAATTCTTCCTCAAACTGCTTAATTTGCTGACTAAGTGGAGGCTGTGTCATATTCAACCGCGCGGCTGCTCTGCCAAAATGCAGCTCCTCCGCTACTGTGACAAAATACTGCAAATGTCTCAGTTCCATCCTTTCACTCCTCACACACTTATTCGTGAAACATATCAAAACCACGTTAAACATATATTGGAAAATTTATTTTATGAAATGTATAGTAAATCATATCATGAAAATATATTTTCATAAAAAATTTTACTTGCCGAAAGGAGTGCGGGGTAAATGAAATCTCAAGCACAACCCCTAACAAGACGAGGAGCAGAGTTGATTGTTGATACGCTGATTGCTCAAGGTGTGACCCATGTTTTTGCGATTCCAGGTGCAAAAATTGACGCTGTATTTGATGTATTAAAAGACAGAGGTCCAGAGCTTGTCCTATGCAGACACGAACAAAATGCAGCCTTTATGGCAGCTGCTGTCGGACGATTAACCGGCAAACCAGGTGTTTGTCTTGTCACATCAGGTCCTGGTGCATCTAATTTAGCAACAGGTCTATTAACAGCCAATACAGAAGGTGATCCTGTTGTCGCAATCGCCGGAAACGTCATTCGTGCAGATCGTCTGAAACGAACACATCAATCACTCGACAATGCGGCATTATTCAAACCAGTCACAAAATATAGCGTTGAAGTACAAGACGTTCATAATATACCAGAAGCATTAACGAATGCTTTTCGCGCGGCACAAAAAGGGCAGGCTGGAGCAGCATTTATCAGCTTTCCACAAGATGTCGTGACAGAACACACCACACAAACACCAGTGTCTGCTCACCCTTCTCCAGAATTAGGTCCTGCACCAGATGCTCTCATCAGTTCGGCTATCGCCAAAATTCAAAATGCACACTTACCTATTGCGATTGTGGGAATGAAAGCTAGTCGTCCAGCTGCTGCAAATGCCACAAGAGCATTATTAAAAACACTTGGTATCCCATTTGTTGAAACGTATCAAGGAGCCGGCGTTCTCTCAAGAGAGCTCGAGTCTCAATATGTAGGCAGAATCGGCTTATTCCGTAATCAGCCGGGTGATCTTCTCATTGAACATGCAGATGTCCTTTTGACCATTGGCTTTGATCCAATTGAATATGATCCGAAGCATTGGAATCTTCAGCCGCAGCAGCGTCAGATCATCCATGTTGATGACATGCAGGCAGATATTGACCATTTTTATGAGCCAGCGCTTGAGCTTGTAGGCAATATTTCTGAAACCGTCAAACATCTAGCGCATGACAGTGTTCCCCTTTCTCTAAGCAAAGAGAACATAGAATTCGTCACTGAATTACAGGAACTATTAAGCGACATCGAAAAGACACCAGAAAGAGAAAGTCATCGATCTCACCCTCTGGATGTCATTCATACATTGAGACGTCTGATTCCTGATGACACGAAGGTCACGTGTGATATCGGATCTCACGCGATTTGGATGTCCCGTCACTTCCGCGTCTATGAACCGAACTCATTCCTGGTGAGTAACGGCATGCAAACATTAGGCGTCGCATTACCATGGGCAATTGCGGCTTCTATCATGAATCCAGATGAAAAGATTATCTCGGTCTCAGGTGATGGCGGTTTTCTCTTCTCCGCAATGGAGCTAGAAACAGCAGTCCGGAAGAAAACAAACCTCGTTCACCTTGTTTGGAACGACAGCACATACGACATGGTCGCGTTCCAGCAGGAAATGAAATATGACCGTACATCCTGCGTTGAATTCGGGCAGATCGATTTAGTGAAATATGCGGAAAGCTTTGGAGCGACTGGACTAAGGGTCAACTCACCTGAGGAGCTTTCAACCGTCCTTCAAAAGGGTATAAACATAGAAGGACCCGTGATTATTGATATTCCGATTGACTATCAAGACAACCCTGACCTCGCCAGTCAAAAATGGCCAGAAGTCTTTCGCAAAAAACATGCAATGAACGTCAGATAAGACTTCGATACATTACATTAAAGGAGTGAGCGGTTATGGGTATGATGCACCCAATGAATCAACAGAATGACACAAGACAGCATGACAAACAGCAAGAGGTCTATCAAGTATCAACAATGACCTCCCTGCTGGAAGCCGTATATGATGGAGATTTCTCCCTCGCACATATTCCTGAACACGGTGATTTTGGCATCGGTACATTCAATCAATTAGATGGAGAGCTGATCGGCTTTGACGGCGCATTCTACCGGCTGCGCTCGGACGGAACAGCGACACCGGTCACCAATCAAGATTATTCACCATTCTGCTCTCTAGCATTCTTTGAAACAGATATCGTTCATCGAATTGATGCACCTATGACGTCTAAAGAACTTGAAGAAGAAATCGACCGCATTTTACCAAGTAAAAATATCTTTTATGCGGTCCGCATTGATGGATCATTCAAAAAGGTTCAAACACGTACGGTTGAAAAACAGGAAAAACCTTACGTTCCAATGGTAGAAGCAGTCAAGTCTCAGCCTATTTTCGACTTCGAGGATATTCAAGGCACGATCGCAGGCTTCCGTACACCGCAGTATGCACATGGCATTGCGGTGAGTGGATATCATCTTCATTTTATTGATGAAGATCGAAGTGTTGGCGGACACGTATTTGATTACACCGTTGATCAAGTCACCATCCGCATTTCTCAAAAACGCCATATGAATTTACACCTGCCAAATACGCAGGAATTCTTCCAAGCAGACATTGATCGTGCTGATCTTGCACAGCAAATTGCCAGTGCAGAAAGCAGCCCGGATCAATAAATGAAGACACCCCGATGAGATCGGGGTGTTTTTTTATGCACAAAGATGTTTTCTCGCACGTAATGTTTTCGTTTCGATACCAAAATAGAAATCATCCATTCTATTCGTAATAAAATATGATAGAATATCAACAGAAGAAAGGTGGTTATACGGTGTCAAAAGACTATAGCATTCCAAACCTAACATTAGACGAAAGAGATAAACAAATTTTATCCCTATTACACGAGGATGGGCGCATGTCTTATACAGATCTCGGCAAACAGGTCGGTCTGTCACGTGTTGCCGTACAAGCCCGCATTCAGCAGCTCATTGAAGCAGGAGTCATTGAACGATTCACCGCTGTGATTAACCCAGCGAAGGTCGGCATTCATGTCTCTGTCTTCTTTAATGTAGAGGTAGAGCCGAAATTTTTAGAAGCGGTAGCCCTTCAGCTTGAAAAGGAAACGGCTGTCACAAGCCTTTACCACATGACAGGACCAAGCAAGCTGCATATGCATGGCATTTTTCAACATGAACAGGAAATGGAGACTTTCCTGACAAAAAAGCTATACCCGCTAGAAGGCGTTGTCAGTGTGGACTGCCAAATGCTCATTAAACGATACAAAAGCCGCATGGGCATGAAATTGTAGACAGGAGTTGAACCACTTGCAATCATATATCGAACTCATTATCGCTATGGTGCGAACCGGTATTCTCGGTTTTGGCGGAGGCCCTTCCGTCATACCGCTTATTCGCCATGAAGCGGTGGTGAAATACCAATGGATCAACGATGACGAATTCGGAGAAACACTCGCCATCGCCAATGCATTACCAGGCCCGATCGCTACGAAAATGTCAGCATACCTCGGCTATCGATTAAAGGGCGTATCTGGCGCAATTGTCGCCACAGCTGCTCATATTTTACCAACATGTCTCGCCATGGTAGCCCTTGTTACACTTGTCAGCGTTTTAAGCTCCTCACAAATCATTCAAAATATGATTGGCGCTGTGACCCCTGTCATTGCTGTTCTGTTAGGTATCATGGCATATGAGTTTGGACAAAAAGCGCTGAAAGGCTTCGGCATGATCTTCGGGATCGTTCTATTTCTTCTTGCCTTTATTGGGCTGCAAGTGCTGTCCATTCATCCAGGAATTATTGTCATGATCTTTTTACTTTATGGCGCCTTTCATTTTAAACTGAAAAATCGCTGGAATCGGCCAAATAAAGAGAAAGGAGTGTCTTCATGATGCTGATTCTCTTTTTATTCTGGGCATTCTTTTTATCCAATCTATTAGGATATGGCGGTGGCCCTGCATCCATCCCGCTCAATTATGAAGAAATCGTCAATCATTTTCATTGGATGACGAACGAAGGATTCTCCAATATGCTGGCTTTAGCCAATGCACTGCCGGGGCCAATCGCTACGAAGATTGCAGCATATGTCGGCTATGACGTCATGGGCTGGCCAGGCTTTATCGTGGCACTGCTTGCAACTGTCCTGCCATCCGCTGTTGGGCTGATTTTATTGCTCAAGCTGATTGACCGCTTTCGTCAATCTCCCGTCGTAAAAGGCATGACCTTATCCGTTCAGCCTGTCATTGCGATGATGATGCTTTTATTAACATGGGAAATCGGCGGAGATGCTGTGAAAGCCATCGGCTGGACGCAATCGCTCGCCATTGCTGCGATCTCCTTTTTCTTGATGACCAAATTCAAGCTGCACCCTGCTTTTCTGATTGTGGCTGCATTTTTATATGGCGGATTCATTCTGCCGCATTCATAAAAACCGATAACATTCACTGTTATCGGTTTTCTTTTACATATAAATTGGAGAAACTGATCTGCGCCCAATCGAATGATACTCGACCCCTGCTTGTTCTGCCTCTTCAAGTGTATGACAGTTTCGTCCATCGAAAATAAGCGGCCGCTTCATCCATTTCTTATAGGAAGCGAGTGGAAACGACTGAATATCCGCCCACTCTGTTAATAGACAGACCGCATCGGCATCCTTGATCGCTTCCTCAATCGTTTGAGCAAATAAGACTTGATCCGGCAGCTCGCGAGCTGCATGCCGGGCAGCAACAGGATCATATGCCACAAGCTCCGCACCTAATTGATGGAGCTCATGAGCGATCGGAATAGATGGCGCCTCCCTCATATCATCTGTATTCGGTTTAAAGGACAGACCAAGAAGCGCAATTCGCTTCCCTTCAAGAGCTGCCCCCAGCCGCTCCTGAATATTGCGGATAAAACCTGCTCGCTGCTCATTATTTACTTTGATGACAGCCTTTAACAGCTCAAAATCATGGGACACATGCCCTGCAATTTGGACAAGGGCATTTGTATCCTTGGGAAAACAAGAACCTCCGTAGCCAATGCCCGCTCTGAGAAAGGAAGAACCGATCCGCTGATCAAGTCCCATTCCCTGCGCCACCCATTCAACATCAGCCCCTGTTTTTTCACAAATGGAGGCAATCTCATTCATAAAGCTGATTTTTGTCGCAAGAAATGCATTTGATGCATACTTGATCATTTCAGCACTTTTACGGTCTGTTTTCACCAACGGAAGGTGGAAATCAGCATACATGTCCTCTAACTTGTCTAATACGGCTTTTGTTTCAGCTCCAATCACTAGCCGATCCGCCCTCAATGTATCTGAAATGGCAGAGCCTTCCCGTAAAAATTCTGGGTTAGATGCAATCGCTAGTGGCTCCTTCCGTCCTAATTCTTGATGGATCAACTGATCGATTTGATCACCCGTTCCAACAGGAACCGTACTTTTCACCACAAGAATCGCCCCTGACTTTGCTTTTAAGCCCATCTCTTTTGCAGCCTGAAACACATACTGTAAGTCAGCTTGGCCATCTGCCTGCTGCGGGGTGCCGACTGCAATCATTAACACATCAGCCCGCGGGTAGACTTCCGCTCCATTTATGTGAAAATGAATTCGTCCCTGCTCAAGGTTGCGTTTCAATAACTCTTTTAACCCGGGCTCATACATTGGGGGGGTTCCCTGTTTCAGCTGCATGACCTTTCGGCGGTCAATATCAATACACGCCACATCATGACCTGCCTCCGCTAAACACACACCTGTCACAAGCCCCACATACCCACAGCCTGCAATCGCAATATTCATGACTCCATCAGCTCCCCATACTCCTTATGCTTGTAATGACATCGTATGCCGGGAGCGTTCATTCCATTCTTAAAAGCATACAAAAACCCCCTGCCATCACTAGCAGGGGGTCACTTTTATGAAACAAGACCATTTCGAATATGAGCAATCAGATTTTCAAGCATTTCTTTTGTTGTGACATCATTTGAATTTTCACCAATATCATGAGCGTACATCAAAATCTTTAAAAACTCTTCTTGATTTAAACCCTTATTATCCATGTCTGTATCCTTTCGATTCCACTAATTTCATTATTATATGCTGTAAGGTTGGTTTATGCAATACTCTATTACATCATTCGACAGCTTTTGAAATTTATGACCATTTTCATGAAAAACTTTTTTATAAATCCCCATTGAGCTATAATAAAAGAATTGGAATCTTTTACTTGGTTAGGAGCGGATCAAATGCTTCAGCACAACATCAACGAAGAAGAAATCAAACAAACAGCCGAACAGATCAAAGAACTTCTTCCTGCAACAGATGAAAACAAACAACTCATCAAAAAAGCATTGATTACTTATAGACAGGACAGCGTATATCGGCTCAAGCAAGAGTCTGATACCGAATGGTCAGCTTATGTACATGATGTCGTGGCAGCAAGAGTCCACCTTCATGTGCTGTTTCCTGTGAGAAGCAGCTGCTCATGTCCAGCAGATGGACTTTGTAAACACATTCTCGCTGTCTTCTTTTCGCTATACGCTCAAGTAGAGAGTGTGACAGGGTTTACAGAACATTGGTCAGAAAAAGATGAATTACAGCGCAGCAAAGAACTGATTCGCCAGCACTTCCAAGTGAAGCGCCCAGACGAACAATCACTCCAAAGCTGGCTGACTTTTTTTCAAGAGGAATTTAACCTCTGGCTGAAACGGACACCGAAGCACCAGCAAACACCGCAGCATTTATATTACGGCTATTTATCGATCCTAAAAAAACACGCACCTGCTTCACCTGAATTCAAGAGCTTGTATGCAATTCATACGTCGATCGATGTATGGCTGAGGCTCCATGAACTCGTCGACCTCGGCCGGCTTGATGCCGAAAAAGACTTTTATTCCATGAATCCCTATGTAGAACAGCTCATGAACACCATTTTCGATTCAGTGGATCATTTGAAGACATACGCTCTTTCCTTTTCCCTCGATCCGTTTCTTGAAAACACACCAACTGCCGTTCGCACACTTCTTCAAATCAATGGACCTTTCCAGCATGAACGAGTAGCGGTCTTTATGGAGATTTGGGGCACCATATTAAATAGAGGGAAATGGGTCAAAAAAGAAACAGAATTACTAAAGAACGCCCAGAAGAAAGAACAAACGGTTGAACGTACCATCGGGCTGATGCACATGGATTATTTACTGAAAGAAGACGAAAGCCTCTTTCAGCAATTACAGCTGCTTAATGCGGATATGCTGCCAAATGTGCTCAATTGGCTGAAGGATCTCACAAACCGAAAGGACTGGAAGCGGCTCAAGCTCTGGTATCATGAAATCACCTATATATTAGAGGAATATTGCCAGCTCGACCTTTCCTACAGAGAACTGCGGGGAGCCGTCAGTGACTTCTTCTTTTATTTAGATGCATACTTTAAGCAGACGAAGGATCATCATTTATATGAACGTTATCTCCAAATCTGTATGCCCTATGCGTTTACAGAATACAGTCAGCTTTTGTATGCACAGCAGCGTTATGCGGAATGGATTGAGATTCACAGCCTTGTTGGTTTCTCCATTAGTGAACTGGAGAAGGATTTGATCAAACAGATTGCAAAAGAGGAGCCGGAAGCCCTCATTCCATCGTACCACCGTGAAATCTCACTGCTTCTCGATCAAAAGAATCGAAGTGCTTATCGAGAGTCTGTGAAAATGCTGAAGAAACTGCGTACGCTTTATCATAAAACGAAAAAAACCGTGATCTGGGAAAGGTATGTAAAGCAGCTGCAAGATTCAACAAAACGGCTGCGTGCGTTCCAAGAGGAAATGAAGAAAGGAAAATTGATTGATGACACGCCATAAACAAATTGTCATTCATGCAGAACAAACTGAAGATTTCTCTTTCACCATTTCAGCGCAAGCAGAGGACGGACACCCTGTTCCGCTTAATGAAATGAAGAGGCAGCTTTTCCAATGGCACGAATCTTCTTTCTACGGAACATTTTTAGAAGATGTCAGCTTTATTGGCACTCCTGCCTTTCTGTTAAGCCCTTGGATGACCGTTGAATTGCTAGGAAAAAATTCATTTAATACGTTTAGTCATGTGACATTAACGGATGAAACGGAACCACTGATGAAGACTGCCTCCACCATTTACGAATTCATCGAGGACGAAGATTTCGTTCCCGATTATGAGGCGTGGACAAAAGGCGAGCTTCGGTTTAAAGATAAAGAAGGCCTATTAGATGGTTATACGGCTGATTGGTTCTCCTTTGCTGTACAGGATTACATTCAGTATGATGATGCCTTGCAGCACAAATGGGAACTCATGAACGCACAATCGCCTGCGCTCTCAACCTTCCAAGGACATTTTCTAGATGAGCAGGATTTCTTGGAGACGATTGGCTGGATAGATGATGAGACGCCGTTCACTGTCGGCTTGCGCTTAAATGAACCGGATTTTGACGGAGATGATTGGAAAATCGAATTGTTTTTGCGGGACAAGAAAAACAGTGACCTTCACTTTTTTGAAGGCATTCGTTCATTGAAAAGGTCTTGGCATCCGTATCAAGATAAAATTTCAAGAGAGCTGGAACGATTCAGTCAAATCGTCCCTTGGCTTTCTTTCACATCTGGCACCACACTTATGTCAGAAGAAGAAGCATGGCTCTTCCTATCTGAAGCAAGTGAAACACTTGTCAATATGGGCATTGAGATTCTGCTCCCATCGTGGTGGCAAATTGTTAAAGACAGCACGATGATGTTAAAAGCAAGGATTTCTTCTACACCGCGAGGCGAATCGCATGTCGGAATGGACGCATTAATGGACTTTAATTGGCGCTTTGCTACAAACGGCATTGAACTGACAGAAGATGAGTTTAACGAACTTGTCCAAAGCAAACGACGCCTTGTCAACATTCGAGGACAATGGATCAAAATAGACCCGACCTTCATTCAGCAAATGAAAAAGTGGATGGAGCGTGCCGAAAATGAAGGACTTCACATGTCTGATATTTTGTCACGCGAACTGGCAGATCAAGAAGCTTCCTCTGAATCGATTCCAGAACTACTAGACAGTTCAGCATTTGCCCATATTCAATTTGAACTTTCATCGCAATTAAGAGGGCTTGTCCACCAATTAAATGATTCGCACGAGCTGCCTTCTTACGAAATGAGTGAGTCCTTCAAAGGCACACTGCGTCCGTATCAGCAGCATGGCGTGAATTGGCTTTTATTTTTAAGATCTCATGGATTTGGGGCTTGTTTAGCAGATGATATGGGACTTGGAAAAACGATTCAAATGATCGCGTATTTCACGTATTTGAAGGAGCAGGAGCAAAATGCCGCTCCCTCTCTCATCATTGCGCCGACCTCTGTTTTAGGAAACTGGCAGCGAGAGCTCGAAACATTCGCACCACATTTGAAGGTTGCCCTGCATTATGGCCCATCGCGTCCACAGGGAGAGGACTTCACAAAAGCATACGAGTCAACAGATATTGTTCTGACGTCTTATGGACTCTCACATTCTGATCGTGATGAATTAACGGCAGCAAAGTGGAATACCATTTGCTTAGACGAAGCCCAAAACATCAAGAACGCCCATACGAAACAATCGAGAGCGATTAGACAGCTCAAAGGACAGCATCACATTGCCCTCAGCGGGACACCAATGGAAAACCGTTTGACAGAGCTTTGGTCCATATTCGACTTCGTCAACAAAGGATATCTCGGCAGCCTGACCAGCTTCCATAAAAAGTTCGTCCTTCCGATTGAAAAAGACCGTGAAGAAAAAAGAATTGAACAGCTCCAGCAGCTGATCAAACCATTTTTATTAAGACGAACAAAACAAGATGAAGAGGTTGCCCTGAACCTGCCTGAGAAACTCGAAGAAAAAGAATTCATTCCGCTCTCCGCTGAGCAGGCGTCTTTATATGAACAGCTCGTGAAGGATACATTTGAACACATGGCATCATTAACAGGGATGCAGCGAAAAGCCATTATTTTAAGTATGCTTGGCAGACTCAAACAGATTTGTGATCACCCTGCGCTCTATTTAAAAGAGAGCGGAACAGATGTGAAACTGCTGAAACGTTCGTTAAAAATGGATAAACTCGCAGAGCTGTTAAAAGTGATACATGAGCAAGGAGAAAGCTGTCTCATCTTTACGCAGTATATTGAAATGGGCAACATGATCAAGCAGCTGGCAGAAAAGATGTTTGGAGAACCGGTCCAATTTTTAAATGGCAGCCTCTCAAAACAAGAGCGGGACAAAATGGTGGACCGCTTCCAGAAGAAAGAATTCAACATCTTAATTCTCTCTTTAAAGGCAGGAGGAACAGGACTCAATCTAACCGCTGCAAACCATGTCATTCACTACGATAGATGGTGGAATCCTGCTGTGGAAAACCAAGCAACAGACCGAGCTTATCGGATTGGACAAAAACGATTTGTTCACGTCCATAAGATGATCACAACGGGCACAATCGAGGAAAAAATCGATCAAATGCTCGAAACAAAACAAACATTAAATGATCAAATTATCCAAAGCGAAAGCTGGATTACAGAGCTATCGACAAACGAACTAGAAGACTTATTTACCTTAAGTGCCGCCGCTCAATCATCTTAATCACAGCAAAAAGAGGACTTTTCATTAATCTTGAGAAAAGTCCTCTTTTTCATTTCATATAACGTACGCTAAATGTTCAGTTTTTTCAATGCAGATTTCACATTCATATACGTATTTAATTCACGGAAGTCCTCTCTCATTTCTCCCATTTTCATTGCAAGATTCGGTTTAATTCCTGTCACAATGAGTTCAGTACCTGTCATTAAAATCAAATCGTTCAGCTTAAAGATCGCATCTGCCACAAATGAATCCACTTCTAATAATCCGGACAGATCGACAATAAAATAATCATCCTTGGATTGAGAGATATAGGTGGAGACCGTTGAAATGATCTTATCAAATCTAGGCGCTGTTAACGTACCAATGATCGGTAACACAGAGATACCATCTTTCACCGGAACGATTGGGACAGAAATATTCAGCACTTCATCAATTGATTGCTCAAGAAGCTCCTGCTGTTCCTTCTCTTTCGTGACATCCTTTTGCAGACCAACGAAATAAAGACGTTTTCCTTCCTTTTCGTCAATCCAAAGAGGAGCGACACTTAACTCGTTCCAAAACATTTGTCCAGATTTTTTATAATTTTTCAGCTGAACCGTGACAGCCTCTTTGTTCTCAATGGCTGTTCTAATTTGCTTGAGAGCGATTTGTTCAGTTTCATCTCCCTGAAGGAAACGACAATTCCTCCCCAATACTTCGGTTTCTTGATAGCCTGTCATATCTAAAAAGCCCTTGTTCACATATATTAAAGGATTATCAGGTAAAGACGGGTCCGTCACCGTCAGGCCAACCTGAGTATAGTCCAAGGCTTCCTTGATTAAATGCAGATTTTCGGACTTATAAGATTCCAGCGCCATTCGTTTACTCTCCTTATTTTCCTTACAAGCGGGTTATATTCATAATTAAATTATATGATGTTCCACATCATGTGTAAATAGAAGTGGTTCTGAATTCCTCTTTTGTAGAATGCGCTTCATCCTATGTGATTTATACCACGACATCTGATTCATCTATTTCAAAAGGTGCCGGATCATATGCGCGACTCCGTGTTCATCATTTGATAACGTCACGTGATCAGCGATTTCTTTTATATCCTGTCTCGCATTCCCCATTGCAACCCCAACACCAGCAGCTCGAAGCATTGATTCATCATTTAAACTGTCTCCTACAGCCGCTGCCCTACTTAAAGGAATACCTAGTCTTTCTGCCAGCCTTGTTAATGCCTGCCCTTTAGACGCGTCCTTTGAACCAATTTCAAAGTTATGATCAGCCGAACTGACCAATGTTAAATCTGAATCATCACCAAACATATCCCATCCGGCATTCAATCTATCTTGAAAAAAAGAAAAACCTAAGATATTGTAAAATGAAAGCTTTCGATCCTCACGAAACAATTCTTTATATGTATCAATATAAGAAAAACCCGACTGGCTGTATTGAACTTCTGCCGCTTGCTTTAAGACATTCTGATCCGTTTCTGGATTTGCACTTTTTAAACGGTCCATTTCAATCGCAAGAAGTTCTCTGCCGCGATTCGGTGTGAAAATGGCTTCGTTTGTAAAGACTTCATAATAATAATTACGTTCTTCAAGCCATAACAATATATGTTTAGCCTTTTCTGCTTGTAAAGCAGCTGAATGGTACACTTGTCCAGTTGGATCATGAATCACAGCTCCATTGGCACTAATCACCCATGTATTCATACCAAGCTGGTCAAAAATAGACCTCACATCAAAATACGCTCTCCCTGTTGACACGACAACCTCAATTCCATTCGCAGCTGCTTCCTTTAATGCCTGCTCGTTTTCCTGACTCACTTTGTGTTCACTGTTCAATAAAGTTCCATCTAAATCCGTTGCGATTAATTGAATGTTTGTCATCGTTCTCTCCTTTTTGTCTTTATTTTCAACCGACATACCGTTAACAAAATCCATCATCATTATGAAATGAGTATCCACTATTTGCAAGAGCTGATCGGTTAAACAGTGAATAAAAGGGTATCCGGCCACGCAAATATGACCGGATACACACATAGGGGATTCACAAGGGGACACATGACCTATACAAAGAAGCATTGGTTCTATATTACGCAGTGTTCATATGAACAAGGCAGCATCTATCAGCTTTAGCTAGAGGGGGGCTGTCAGATGATAGACGTTACCTTTTAATTCGGGACTTGCCTCCTTTCCTTTCAGCTACCCCTAGTCTACGGAGAAAGGCCGTATGGGACAAAACATGAAAATAGCAAAATAGGCCTTCAAATTCTCTATATCCTCATTAATTTCTGTTTTTTACGGCTTGCGTATAAAACATCATCTTGTTTTGTTTGATGAAATACTTATTTTTCATAAATTGATAAAAAATATCTGAATGAATCCAATTACTAGAAGGCATGTGAATATAATCAGATCCGTCCCACGCAAACCAATAAAAACAAAGCCGGCCATCATGAATCGACAGCTGAAACTCAAAACAGTCCATTTGATCCTTGGTGACATATTGAAACGTGAGTGACTCTCCTTCTTCCATATACACATCACAAAATGAAAGAATGTCTCCCCACGAATAAACACGTATATCACTCTTTGCCTTGTCGTCGCCAATATGAATGTTTCTCAATTGATAGGACTCCATAAAACATCTCCTTTCACTCATGTGCAGCTAGTTCTAAGCAGGCAGCGGTTTCATTTATACAGATGTTGTATGCTATAATAATACTTACGAATAATGAACGCTTGTGAGGTGATAAATATGAAAACCTTTAGGCTGATTGATTTAAAAATTGAACTTGATCCACAGCAAGATAAAATGTCCAGCATTCCCCTTCGTGACGGTTTAATCATTAATAAAGAAGACGGTGAAAATCACTGGATGATTGAGGCACTCATTCCAAAGAAACATAGACAGGTATTTGAGGTACTCTTTCAGCAGCACACAGAAGTGAAGATTCTTGTAACGATCACTAAAGAAAACAACCGCCCTGTTCATCTATCTGTCCAAGTCAAAAACATCGTTGCCTTAGAAGAAAACATTTCTGTATTACTCGATGGTAAAATGATTACAAATCGTTACAGAACAGAAACTGAAGAAGTATTAAAAGACCTCGTCAAAGAGGGGCTGTCAGGAGAAAAACTACTGGATGCTTTTAAACAAAACACATAAAAAAGAGCGGGATCAGCCGCTCTTTTTCTATTGCACATCTTTAGACTGGCTTTGATTTTTCAATAAATCTCTAATTTCAGTTAGCAGAACTTCCGTTTGATCCGGCGTTTCCACAACCTCTTCTTCCTCGACCTTTTTCCGTTTTAACTTATTCAAATAACGAATAAAGATAAAAATGGAAAACGAGATAATTAAGAAATCAACCACTGTTTGAATAAAGTTTCCATATAAAATTTGAGCAGCTCCGATTTTAATGGATAAACCGCTAAAATCATGCCCTCCAATAATAATACCGACAAGCGGCATGATTAAATCATTCACAAGAGAAGTGACAATTTTGCCAAATGCTCCCCCAATGATGACACCTACAGCCAAGTCAATGACATTGCCCTTGACGGCAAACTCTCTAAATTCTTTCAGCATCCTTTATCACCTTCATCTTTTTTTGTCTAATATGACGTTTTTTTGTCAAAATTGCAAGTCCTTATCCGTTCTAACTGAACGTTTCTAAATAAAAAAGCGATTCATGCTTGATGAACCGCCAGGAAAATCATGATACTTTAGGACCGATAGAAAATGTCAGTTCTGCTTCACATGCAACTTCGCCATCTACTGTCGCTACTGCTTTTCCTTTTGCAACCGGCCCGCGGAGGCGCGTCACTTCAACCTCTAAACGAAGCTGGTCACCAGGCTTGACCTGTCTTTTGAAGCGGCATCCGTCAATCCCTGCAAACAAACCAATCTTTCCTTTGTTTTCTTCCTTGCCTAACATAATCACACCAAAAACCTGTGCGAGTGCTTCTACTATAAGCACACCAGGCATGACTGGGTATCCAGGGAAATGGCCATTAAAAAATTCTTCATTCACTGTGACATTTTTAATTCCAACCGCTCTTTTTTCTCCCTCTACCTCTAAAATACGGTCGACCAATAAGAATGGATAACGGTGTGGAATAATGTCTTGAATTTGCTGAGCATCAAGCATATCTTGATCTCTCCTTCTTTTCTATATCGCTGATCTTCATTTGATTCCTATAGAAGTATATTATGAATGCTGGCATTTTTCAATATTCGCCTTATGCATATGGTAAAAAATAGAATCTACCATTACCAATTGTCATCAAATATAATCCACACTACACTCATTGTTTTTTCACAAATATGGTAATATATATTACAACATTGATTGAATAAGAGGGTAAAAATGAATTTTATGAGCGATAAATCCATAAAAAAACTTCTCCATTCCTGGTATACAATGCTAAAGCATCGACATTTTTCGAAGGCTGAAGAAATCAAAAAAACACTGCTAAAATATAAACGCAAATTATCAAAAAAACAGGAACTCTATTTCCATTATCAGCTGATGCTTTTCCGTCATCAGCTCTGGATGAATCAGACAGATGACTTAGAAAAACTCAAACATGAACTGCTGCCCCACAAAGATGAAATGAACGAAGAACTGCAATATTATTTTTATTTCTTTCTCGGATTATATGAATCTTTAAAAAGTGATCAAAATGATGCGATTCATTATCTCGAAAAGGCAGAGGAACGACTGCCATTACTTAACGATGAGCTGGAGGAAGCAGAGTTCCATTTCCGTACAAGCGGTGTTTATTATAACAACCGTTACTCGTTGTTATCGATTCGTCATATTCAAAAAGCCATGGATATTTTTGCAAAGCACGGAGATATCCATAGCATCTATCGGTGTAAAATTGTGCTCGCTCTTAACTATAGCGACCAAAAAAAATATAAGGAAGCGGAAGATATTTTCATTGAAATTATTGATTATGTGAAAAAGATTGATGATCAAGAGCTGCTCGGTATCGTTTACTATGATGCTGGCTTTATTCAGTCAAGACAAAACCGTCATAAGGAAGCGCTAGAATACTTCAAAAAAGCACTTCGTCTTCCAGCATACCGAAAGTCAGCACACTCCTATGTATCGTGCCTATACGAAACTGTGCGTTCCTGTTTTAAAGAAAATTTAACCGATGAAGGGATGAAATATATTCAAAAAGGACTGAAAGAAGCCGTTGCTTCCCAGTTTGATATATTAAGAATGAAGTTTCAAATCTTATCTCTTCTCTACAGCCAAACGCCAAAGGCAGATGAGCAGATCGCCACGCTCGTCACATGTCTTGAACGAAAAGAAGCCTGGATTGATCTTGAGGATCTGCTTGCTGATGTCTCAGATTTTTATAAAAAAAAGGGCGACTTTGAGCGAGCCGCCTTTTTTATCATGAGAGGCTGATACCAGCCTGCTGATTATCGAATTGTATTAATTAATCCCAGCATTTGATCGCCCATCGTAATCGTTCTTGAATTCATCTGATAGGAACGCTGTGTTGTCATGAGGTCTGTTAATTCTTTCGACATATCCACATTTGACGTTTCCAGTGCACCTTGCTGAAGCTGAATCGCCTCTCGGTTTGCTCCATTTAGTGCTGTTAATGCGCCTTGATAGGTTCCGTCGACCGAGAACAAATTATCTCCTTCAGAGGCAAGTGCTGACGAATTATTGACTTGTACAACGCCTAGATTCACTTGCTGATTCGGTTGATTATCTCTTGAAATCGCCGTAAGCCGTCCATTTTTATCGATTGAAATATCACGGAAATTCGCATTTAAGACGATTGCATTTCCGTTTTCATCAAGAATCGGATAGCCTTCGCTCGTGACAAGCTGCACTTGGTTACGGTTATTGCCCGGCTGTAAGTAAAGTGAGCCATCTCTTGTATAACGGATATTACCGCCGGCGTTGACCTGCAAATACTGCGACGGCGCTCCGAAGGCAACATCAAGATCACGTCCTGTTTCTTTAATCGAGCCTTGCAGCGAGTTAATGGACGCATTGACCATTGTACCCGTTCCAAGCCTTAACCCAGCAGGTGTCAGACGACTG
The DNA here is from genome assembly GCF_038627085.1 of Bacillus sp. FSL M7-0791. NCBI lineage: Bacteria > Bacillati > Bacillota > Bacilli > Caryophanales > Bacillaceae > Bacillus > Bacillus sp. FSL M7-0791. Next base: position 3,234,453 of record NZ_CP152022.1, read on the forward strand.
TTTGCCACCTGCTCATTTTTTTCATCTACCTGATTAAACTGCTGTCTGATCAGCTCTGAGAAACGGGTATTTTTCGCGCGGTATCCTGTTGTTTCACTGTTCGCGATGTTGTTGCTGATGATGTCAAGCTGCTTTTGCACTTCATTCATCGATACAGCTGCATTTATCATCGTTCTAAGCATAATTTTCCTCCTTTCTTTTTCATTTCTTGATTAGTACACTCTGCCAATTTCATTCACTGCTTTTTCTAAGCTTTTATCATACGCCTGAACCACTTTTTGGTTTGTTTCAAATGCTCGGTAAGCCGTTGTCATATCTGTATATGATTTCGTCACATCCACGTTCGACAGCTCCGATACGCCTTGGCTTAACGTGTAGGACATTTGACCGTTATTGACTGCACTTGGCAGGGGCTGGTTATCAGCTGTACGGTATAAATCATTTCCTTCACGCGCTAGGTTTCTTGTATCCATCGCAACACGTACATCGATCTGACCAAGATTTTGGCCATTTTCAGACACAGTACCATCTGCATTCACTTTGAAGTTCTCACTCTGAACCGTAATCGGCTGACCCGTCACGGAAAGAAGAGCGCGTCCATTAATCGTCAGCTGCTTTTGTGCGTTCAATGTAATGGAGCTGCTTTTCGTATAACGAACGCCTTCTGGTGTGTTGACCGCATAAAATAGCGCTGATTTCTGATTGGTCTCCGGATTGATCGGCACATTATTTTCAACTAGTGCTACATCTGTTGTTTGATCTGTTGTTTTTAAAGTTCCCTGTGTAAATTGAGGGATTAATTCCTGCATATATGTCCCAGTATTGATTCCACCAATCGGCGATTGCAGTGGAACACTAAAACCTTTGCCTGAGGATGTTTGGAAACGTCCTGATTCCATTCGGCTCAGCAGCATTTCTGGAAATGCACGCATTGCCCCTTCATCCGCTTTATAGCCTGGGGTATTCGCATTTGCGATATTATTTGAAAGCATTTCTGTCCGCCGCTCTTGAGCGATCATGGCAGATGTTGCGGTGTATAGTCCTTTTAACACGTGCTCACCTCATTCAAATTCTTTCACATGACCTAAACACAATCTTCTATGAAATATATCGGCTGATTAGCAGGGTTCTTTAATAAAAATCCCCCATTCTTTCTAAAAAGAATGAGGGAAATCATTAGCTGAGTTTACGCTTTGGCAGCTTGTCCATATTATCAAGCATCACGCCAGTACCAACTGCTACACAGTCCATTGGATTTTCAGCAACGAAAACTGGTACTTTCAGCTCTTCTGCAAGCAATTGATCAAGCCCGTTTAGAAGAGCTCCGCCACCTGTAATGATGACGCCGCGATCGATAATATCAGCTGATAATTCAGGCGGTGTTCTCTCAAGAACTTGCTTCGCAGCCTGAACAATCGCAGATACAGATTCACGCAATGCTTCTTCTACTTCTTTGCTTGTGACGGTAATCGTTCTTGGTAATCCTGTCACCATGTCTCGTCCACGAATCGAAATCTCTTCGTGACGTGCGTCTGGGAATACCGTTGCAACTTGGATCTTAATATCCTCAGCCGTGCGCTCACCGATCAACAGCTTGTACTCTTTTTTAATGTAGTTTAGAATTTCCAGATCAAATTTGTCTCCAGCCATTTTAATAGAAGAGGCGGTTACAATGTCACCCATTGAGATGACAGCGATATCTGTCGTTCCGCCTCCAATATCTACGACCATGTTTCCACTTGGCTGAAAAATATCCATACCAGCACCAATCGCTGCTACTTTTGGCTCTTCTTCAAGAAATACATGCTTACCACCGCTTTTTTCAGCAGCTTCCTTGATCGCCTTCTGCTCAACAGATGTAATATTTGTCGGGCAGCAGATGAGCATACGCGGCTTAGAGAACAGCCCTTTCACATTTAATTTGTTAATAAAATGCTTGAGCATCGCTTCAGTTACTTCAAAATCAGCGATTACGCCGTCTTTTAATGGACGAATCGCAACAATATTCCCAGGTGTACGTCCAACCATACGTCTAGCCTCTTCTCCAACAGCCAAAACTTTCCCGCTGTTTTTGTCAAGAGCTACCACAGATGGTTCATTTAACACAATTCCTTTTCCTTTGACATGAATCAGTACATTGGCAGTACCAAGATCAATTCCAATATCCCTAGCAAACATCTATATATATCCTCCTTGAAAATCTGTTTCCATAGCAAATACCACATTCTGCCCTAATTATATATTCTATCATAATTTGCAGAAAAAAAGATATTTCTTTACAAAAGTCTTTACAAAATTTGTGGTTAGAAACTACCGATATGAGGAAGATATATATATTATGTTTATGAACAAAGAACTAAGCTTACTGTTTCACAGGTTCGCCTTCTAAAATTTCTTCTTTTTTATACTTTAACTTGGTGGCTTCTCCTCCTCGCAAGTGGCGGATTGATTTATGATAATCCAGTATCTCCTTTACTTCATTAGCCAGATCTGGATTAATTTCTGGCAGCCTTTCTGTTAGATCCTTGTGTACAGTACTTTTAGAGACTCCAAATTCTTTCGCAATAACACGAACGGTTTTCTTTGTCTCCACGATATACTTTCCTATCTTGATTGTTCGCTCTTTGATGTAATCGTGCACACCACTCGACCTCCCTAAAATGGATGTGAGAAGTGTGAAATGAGATCCGTATGAAGATTATCCATTTTCAGCGGCGCTTGTTCGTCGTAATTTCTCATCCATTAGGTAGTAAATGCCAAACACGATCCCTCACCTCAAACACTCTCTTTGTCAGGTTTGTAACAGTGTATTAGCATTGAATAGGGAATATGCTAAAAATGAAGATGGGACAAGGGATTTATCAGAAAAGGCAAAACAAAAAATCATTTCGGGGCGCGAAAATTTCCACTTTACAAGAAAGGATTCAGCACGTAAAATAGAAAAGGTGAATTTATTTACCTAGCTAAATATTTAAAAAAGGTGAGCATATGGATACGTTAAATAGAGAGTGTTTACATCAAATACATCAAGGCGCGCGGCTGCTGTCTAAAAAGGCGAACGAAGCGCTTGCTGCTTATGACTTGTACATGTCCCAGTGGACTGTGCTTTTTTGTTTGGATACATTCGGCCCAAAAACCCAAAAAGACATCTGGACATATTTAAACGTCGAAGCACCGACCATCACCAGAACCGTCACCCGCTTAGAAGCAAACGGCTGGGTGAAACGTGTACAAGGCAAAGACAAACGTGAGAATCTGATCGTGATGACAGATGATGCAAAAGCCCGATTTGAAGAAATCAAACGCACGATGGAACAATTTGAAGAAGAATGTCTTTCAGATTTTACCTACGAAGAAAAACAACTCCTCCATACACTTTTACACAAATTATCTACTGAATAGGAAGTGACATACATCATGAACGAACGCATATGGACAAAAGATTTTATCATGATTGTCCTGGTGAATTTATTTACGTTCACCTCTTTTTATGCCCTTTTGACATTACTGCCCATTTACACAATGGATGAACTAAATGGAACAGAATCACAGGGCGGTCTCCTTGTGACGGTCTTCTTATTATCTGCTATTGTGACAAGACCGTTTTCTGGCGCCATTATTGAAAAATTCGGCAAAAAACGGATGGCGATTTTCTCTTCTACAGCCTTTGCCTTACTCACTTATTTATACATTCCGATTGATCAATTCCAAACGCTTCTTGTGCTGCGTTTCGTACAAGGGATCTTTTTTAGTATTTTGACGACAGTTGCCAGTGCCATTGCGGCTGATATGATCCCGAAACATAAACGCGGGGAAGGACTCGGATACTTTGTGATGTCCATGAACCTCGCTGTTGTCATCGGTCCGTTTATCGCACTGAATCAAGTAGGAAAAATAGGATTTCATTCCTTATTTCTTCTCTTTTCCATTATCGTGACGATCGGAGCTGCTTTTACGATACTGATTAAACAGCCAGAGCCTGAAAACGGTGGAAGCATCGTCTTCCGATTCACGTTTTCTCACCTGTTTGAAAAAGGCGCATTAAAAACAGCGGCCGTCGGCATTATTATTTCCTTCTGTTATTCGCCGATTATTTCATTTATTTCAGTTTATGCCAATTCACTCCATTTGATGGGTGCAAGCAGTTATTTCTTCATTGTGTTTGCGGCTGCAATGCTTGGATCACGTCCATTTACAGGCAGACTTTTTGACCGGGTTGGAGCTCACGTTGTGATCTATCCTTCGATTGCCCTTTTTGCCATTGGTTTATGGATGCTGACAGCGACACATTCAGCTACAATGCTTCTTCTATCAGGCGCTGTGATTGGACTTGGCTACGGTTCGCTCGTGCCATGTTTACAAACACTTGCAATTCAGCACTCACCAGCTCACCGTACGGGGTATGCGACGGCTACTTTCTTTACTCTGTATGATACAGGTATTGCTGCTGGCTCATTTGTCTTTGGACTCCTTGTCAGTTTCACAGACTTTTCAAATGTGTACCTCATTGCAGGCATTGTGGTCTTACTGAGTATGGGCGTCTTTTATTGGAGCGAACGAAAACCCCAGGAATCAAAAGCACAAAAGGTCTCCCTTTCAGAATAAAAGGGTACTATTTTAAACTTCGCCGGAAACATGCTAATATATAGGATATTCCAAATAGAGCATACAAGCTTTGTTGAAAAATAGTTAGCATTAAGCGAAAGTATAGGTGATGTTTTGAATTACGAATTGTTTAAAGTCATACACGGGATGGCTCACCATTCTGAGTTTTTAGATCAGGCCATGATCTTTATTACGAAAAAGGCCATTCTTGTGTACGCCCTTGTCTTATTGATTTGCTGGTTTTTAGGGAATCACAAATTTAAGAAGCATGTCTTCTTTTCCGGTGTAACAGGCATTGCAGCACTTATCGTCAACTTTGCCATTACATTGTTTCATTATGAAGAGCGGCCGTTTGTGGCGCATAAAGTCGACACACTCATCCCGCATTCAGCAGACGCTTCCTTCCCAAGTGACCATACAACAGGTGCATTGGCTCTTTCACTAGCCATTCGATCCCGTAATAAAAAGCTCGGCAACATCTTGCTCGTCTTTGGATTACTTACAGGATTCTCCCGCATCTGGGTCGGTCATCATTATCCATTTGATGTTTTAGGCAGCTTGGTCGTATCGATTGTGGTTGTCTTTATCATGAATAAATTATGGAAGTTCTTTGACTCTCCAATTGATCGCATCGTGACATTTTACGAGACAATTGTAGGGAAAATTTTCAGAAGGAAGACAAAGGATCAGGGCTCAGACCTGTCCAACTCTTAAGCGGCCTTGCGATAACGTGATGAAGATTCTTCTCTCACTTATCGCGCCGCTTTTTTTATTGGCTGTCTCCCTCTAACCATATTTGAAAAATAAAGACTGACGCCAATGCCAATAAGAGAAATGATGATCAACGTCCAGCCTAATTGCGCAAAATGAGCACCAGCAATTTCATCCCCAAACAGCATACCAAGCACAGCAGACGACAGAATAGAACCAAGGTAGCGGCATGTTTGAAAAAGTCCAGAGGATGTGCCAATCATTTGCTGAGGACTTGCCTTGAGCATCGCAGCTTGAAGCGCGACATTCCCAATCCCGTAACTGAGCCCAAGCAGCGCCAGAACCAATCCTTTTCCCCATAATGGCGCAGGAATAAAAAAGAAAGTCATGGCAGACGCTCCAGCCAGCATCAATACAGCACTCGCTAAAACTGGATGGCGTTCATCCCCGCGATCCACCCACTTTCCTGTCAGCGGCGACACAATAATGCTCACCCCTGACATACACAGCATAAAAAGACCCGTCATCTCCACACGCCAGCCTAACTCATCCTGAAAATAACTCGGCAAACCAAAAAAGAGACAATAGAAAAAGATATTTAAAATGATAAATTGCACATACACAAGTGACAGCCGCTGCTCTTCTCTGAACATCCGCATTTGAATAAACGGTTCATCCACCTGATACTCCCACCAGATAAAAGCGCCTGCACTCAGGAGACAAAGAATGCCTTGAACATATTGAATACCATCACCCAGTGATAATAAAAATGAAAGCAGGAGAACAATGCAGGCGGTAAAAAGAAGCATCCCTGGCAAATCGAGTGTTCGCACAGTTTCGCCTATGCGCAGCTTTCTCTTTTTCTGCTCCTTCGGAAACAACAATAGACCGAGAAAGAAACTGATCAAAATAAACGGCAGATTCACTAAAAAGATAGCCGGCCAGCCGCCAATGGTCATCAGAAATCCGCCAAGCGTCGGTCCAAGCGCCGTCATCGCTGAAGCAAAAATGGATAATACCGCTAACGCCGAAGCCTGTCTTTCTTGAATATGATCCCGAATGAGTCCGACTCCAGAAGGATAAATGGCACTGCTTCCAATCGCCTGTAACAAACGGATCACAATCAGCACCGCAAACGTTGGGGCAAACGGCGCGCAAATGGCTGAGACTGCGACAAGAACGAGACCGAATAAAAATAAGGTTCTCCGGCTCATCACATGATCCCCAATCCGGCCGCTCACTGGCTGTGTTACTGCACTTGCTAAATAAAAAGAAGAAATAAGCCAAGATACGGTCGTAAACGACAAACCGAATTCATGCTGAATTTGATGCAAGGCCAAAGAAATCATTGATGAATTCAGCGGATTCAACATCGTTCCAAAGGCAATAGCGGTTAAAAAAACTTTTCGATTGTCTCTCCACTTGTTCATACACTGACCTCCTTTTTGCAACCCTTTCGTTATTATGAGATTCATTTCCCTTTTTTACCCTAATCAATTCAAGTTCTCTCTTAGAAAAGCAAGACATACATTCTAAAAAGGACGATTGTTGGAATAACACATATAAAATTGAGAATATGAGGAACAAATGGTAAGATGCTACACATATTGAAAAGCCTACTTTCTCCTTATATGGAGAACGGCTGAAAAGGAGGAGAAGCTTATTATTAAAAAAAGACGGTTTTGGGTCCCAGCCCTTTTCTCGGTTGCAGTATTACTTCTGTCTTCGTGTGGTTCAAATGAAACAAATGGGAACGGAGATAAACGTAATTCTACAGCGAAAGGGTCGCCAATTTTGGAGGATGGAAAATTTATTTTTGCAGCATCAGGTGAATTTCATCCGTTTAGTTACATGGATGGAAATCAGATGTCCGGCTTTGATATCGATGTAGGCAATGCGATTAGTGACAAACTAGGTCTCGAACCTATACAGAAAAAATATAAATTCGCAGGCATCGTCGAAGGCGTGAAAGCAGGTAAATTTGATGCGGCAGTTGCAAGTCATACCATCAATGAGGAACGAAAAAAACACGTCCTTTTTTCTAAGCCCTATTACTACTCTGGTCCGCAAATTTTCACAAGACCCGGATCAGACATTCAGCATGCTGATGACTTAAAAGACAAAGAAATTGCTGTATCCAAAGGATCGTCCTACGCTGATATTGCTAAGGAACATAGCGGGCAAGAACCAAAATATTATGATAGTGATGTCGTCGCCTTAGAAGCACTGGCCAACGGAAAACACGATGCAGTCGTAACAGATTTCGCCACAGGTGCAGAAGCGATGAAGAAAAAATTGAACATCACAGCACAGGAAAGACTCGGACAAAGTGAGCAGGCAATTGCTGTATCAAAAGAAAATGAACAGCTCATAAAAGAGATCAACGATGCGATTGACGCACTAAAAAAAGACGGAACATTAAAACAAATTAGTGAAAAGTACTTTGATGAAGACATCACGGTCAAACAAGATTAAAACCACGATTGTGCGCCCTTTTTATAGGCGCACTTTCTTCAAATGGAGATGATTGTTTTGCCTACCCTATCACACTTTTTTCAGACGCTGATTGATTCTAGAGGTATTTTCTTAGAAGGAATGCTGATCACCTTACAGCTGACGGTGATCAGCATCTTCATCGGTATGTTCATCGGGCTTTTCTTTGCTTTATTGAAAATATCCCGCATAGCCGTTTTCGGTTATATCGCCAATGCCTATATCTTTCTTGTACGCGGAACACCACTTATTGTTCAAATTTTTATCCTATACTTCGGCCTCACAGAATTGAATATACCCGACTTCTGGGCTGCTTCCATTGCGCTCGCCTTTCATAATGGGGCCTATATAGCCGAAATATTTAGAGGTGCTATCCAATCCATCGATCAGGGGCAAAAAGAGGCAGGACGCTCTCTTGGCATGGGTCGTTTTTTAACAATGAGGCGCATCATTCTCCCGCAAGCGATGCGGCGTGCCCTCCCCCCTCTTGGCAACCAGTTCATTATCGGCTTAAAAGATTCATCACTCGCCGCCTTTATCAGTGTCAATGAACTATTTAACGTCGCCACCACGCAAGGCTCCAACAGTTTTGATAATATGACGTATTTACTTGTTGTCGCCGTCTATTACTTAGTTCTTGTCCTGCTGTTAACATTCGCTGTCCAAACCTTTGAGAAGAAACTATCCGCCAGTGACCAATAGGAGGAGAAGCATGACAGAATCAAAGGAAATCATTCGTGTTGAAAAACTCAATAAATACTTTGGAGAGCTTCATGTTTTAAAAGATATCGATCTCACTGTTTATGAAAATGATGTGGTCGTCTTAATTGGCGCAAGCGGTTCTGGAAAAAGCACCTTGCTCCGCTGTATGAACTTTTTAGAAATAAAAAATGATGGAGATATTATCATTGATGGCAGTCCTGTTCATCCAAAGCGCGATCAATTAAACGAAATGAGACAAAAAATAGGAATGGTGTTTCAGCATTTTAATCTTTTTCCGCACAAAACTGTTCTTGAAAATATCATCGAAGCGCCTGTTATGGTGAAAAAAACAAAGAAAGCACAAGCCATCGCTGAAGCCAGCGCCTTGCTAGAAAAAGTCGGACTTGCGGATAAAGCCAACGTATATCCTTCTAAACTATCAGGCGGCCAAAAACAGCGTGTAGCCATAGCCAGATCTCTCGCCATGAAGCCTGATGTCATGTTATTTGACGAACCTACATCTGCCCTTGATCCAGAGCTTGTAGGCGAAGTGCTGCAAACGATGAAAAGCCTCGCAAAAGAAGGCATGACCATGGTCATTGTCACACATGAAATGGGCTTTGCGAAAGAAGTTGCCGGTCGTGTCGTCTACATGCACGAAGGCCGCATCGTCGAAGAAGGCGTCCCTTCGGAATTGTTTGACTCTCCTAGGGAGGAACGTACAAAACTGTTTCTCAGCTCCATTTTATAGGTCAAACGCCCTTCATTTTTAGTGCTTAACTTACGTTTTTGCTCATTTTTTACGAACTTTTCATCCATTTATATTGAACTTAACCAAAAAACCATGTCAGATAAACTTACATGTATATGTTATATATGACTTTTCTCTCTATAATGAAGAATTAAGAAAACAATAATTCTGAATGATTCGGGGGAATGCAGCATGCAAATGGGTGATACAGTATTTATGTTCTTCTGCGCACTACTCGTGTGGTTAATGACACCGGGTTTAGCTTTATTCTACGGAGGACTCGTGAGAAGTAAAAACGTGTTAAGCACAACCATGCACAGCTTAACGTCACTAGCGATCGTTTCAATCGTATGGATCGTATTCGGTTATTCCTTAGCTTTTGCACCAGGCAATGCATGGATCGGAGGATTAGACTGGGTGGGCCTGAAAGGCGTAGGTTTTGAGCCTGGTTCCTATAGTGAGACCATTCCACATTCATTGTTCATGATGTTTCAAATGACCTTTGCCGTCTTAACAACAGCCATCATCTCAGGGGCCTTTGCTGAACGAATCCGCTACTCAGCAGTCGTTGTATTTACACTCCTTTGGGTCACATTTGTATACGCTCCAGTCGCACACTGGGTATGGGGCGGCGGTTGGATTGGCGAGATGGGTGCACTTGACTTCGCAGGCGGAAACGTGGTTCACATCTCATCCGGTGTTGCGGGTCTTGTCGTGGCGATTGTGCTCGGGAAGCGTAAAGAAGCGGCAAGCTCTTCTCCGCATAACTTGATCTACACCCTTCTTGGCGGAGCAGTCATCTGGTTTGGCTGGTTTGGTTTTAACGTGGGTAGTGCTCTTACATTAGACAGCGTGGCCATGTTTGCCTTTATTAACACCAATACAGCTGCTGCTGCAGGAATCATCGGCTGGCTGTTAGTAGAGTGGATGATCAACAAAAAACCGACCATGCTCGGCGCGATCTCTGGAGCCATCGCAGGTCTTGTCGCCATTACACCTGCCGCAGGCTTTGTTACACCGTTTGCTTCTATTATAATAGGAATCATTGGCGGGATCGTCTGTTTCTGGGGAGTCTTTTCACTCAAAGCCAAATTTGGCTATGATGACGCACTAGATGCATTCGGCCTTCACGGAATTGGCGGTACTTGGGGAGGAATTGCAACAGGACTTTTCGCCACAACTTCTGTCAATGACGGCGGAGCCAATGGCTTATTTTACGGAGATCCCAGCTTACTTTGGAAGCAAGTGGTCGCGATTGTTGCCACGTACGCTTTTGTTGCCGTTGTGACATACGTAATCATCAAAGTGGTCAATGTCTTCTTCAAAATTCGTGCAACCGAAGAAGAAGAATCAGTGGGTCTTGATTTAACCATGCACGGTGAAAAAGCTTATCAAGATTAAAGAAAAAGGGGTGTCTCTATGAGCAAAATGTATAAAGTGGAGATTGTCACACGTCCAGCTAATTTTGAAACATTAAAGGTGGAGCTTGGAAAGATTGGTGTCACCTCGATTACCTTTTCAAATGTACACGGCTGCGGCTTACAAAAGGGACATACAGAGCTATACCGCGGCGTCAAAAAGGAAAGCAACGTGTACGAACGATTAAAGATCGAAATCGTCCTAAGCAAAGTACCTGTCGAACAGGTCGTTGAAACAGCTCAAAAGGTACTTCGTACAGGCGAACCAGGGGATGGGAAAATTTTTATATATGAGGTAGCGAATACAATCAACATCCGGACAGGTGAAGAAGGACCTGCCGCCCTATAGTGTATCCTCCGCCGAGTGGCGGAGGATCTTTTTAAGCAGAAAAAACCTCTGCATATTCATATACACAGAGGACCTTGTAAGTCATTAAGATTGTTTTGTTTCTTCTGACTGACTGCTGTCTTTAGAGGAATCAGAAGACTTTTCTTGATCAGAGGATTTACCCTTCTCATCAGACTTTTCTTCAGATTTTTCTCCAGCTGGCTCTTTGGCTTTATCTTCAGCAGCAGGTTCTTTCGTTTTTTCCTCAGTCTTTGGCTGAGCAGGTTCTTTTGCTTGTTCCGTCACTTCTTGCGCTGCTTTTTCAATTGTAGAAACAGGCTTGTCAATGAAGCTAAGCGGATTAAGCGCTAAACCTTCCATACGAATTTCAAAATGCACATGGTTGCCGCTTTCAGCACCATATAGATTTTTACCAGAAGCACCAATGACATCATTCTGCTTGACTTCATCGCCTTCTTTGACACTCACTTGTGACAACGATTGATAAACAGTCGATAATCCATCTTCATGTTCAATTTCAACAACGTGACCAAGAACTGGATCTTTTTTCGCTTGAACCACTGTTCCACTAAGAGCAGCTGTGACATCAAACACTTTGCCATCTTTATCTGCAAGATCAATACCTTTGCTCAAGGTATAGGTGTTATTATAGTTTACAAGTGCTGCTTCTTTTTCTTTTTGGTCAGCATCTGCTTCATAGAACTTTTTCACGACAGAAACATTATCAGAATTCTGGACCGGCATTGCGACATTTTCAATTGGCTTTCCAACTTCAACGGCATCATCGCGCTGTTCTTGCCCTGTTTGATTTCCATCAGATAGTTGGTCTTTCACATCTTTTGATACAGCTTGATACCAAAGAACGGCTGTTAACACGACCGCTGCGCTGACCAAGTAAATAGCAGGGAATACCCAGCGCTTACGGAAAAATTGCTGAACTTTTGTGATTTTGGAAGTACGTTTCTTTTCTTCCTCTCTCATTTTTCATCACCTCAGCAACATTCTGAACACTTTTCAAAAAATATATACACACGAAATCATTTTTCTTTTTATTTTGCGCAATCGCATCAATAATATGTATGATAAATGAAAAAAAGATGGGAGACTTAATTGTGAAAACTTTCAACCGTATAGCAACAGAAGATGACCTCAAAGCGATCGTTGATATCTACAATTCAACCATTGCTTCAAGAGAAGTGACCGCAGATACAGAACCAGTTTCTGTCGAGGACCGCCGGCAATGGTTTTTGAATCATTCCGAGAAAAGACCTCTCTATGTGAAAACAGATGAGGATGGAAATATCTACGGCTGGCTCAGCTTTGAAACGTTTTACGGAAGACCTGCATACAACGGGACCGTTGAAATGAGTATCTATTTAAACCAAGACTATCGAGGAAAAGGCTTAGGATCACTTTTCTTGCAAGAAGCCATTGATTTAGCACCCTCATTAGGCATTCGAACGTTACTTGCCTTTATTTTCGGGCACAACGAAGCCAGTATTCGACTATTTAAAAAGCACGGCTTTGAGACATGGGGCCACCTGCCACGCATCGCAGAAATGGACGGCAGCAGATACGATTTAGATATCCTAGGAAAAGAATTATAAAACAAGCGTCTCCCTGAAAAAGAGACGCTTTTTATGACGCATGTAACAGCTGTTCAAACTGTTTCGCATTTTGAAGAGATTTTCTTTGCAGAATGATACCATGTTCATCAATGAGAATCGCTTGTGGAACAACCGTTACCCCGTATAGCTCCATGATTTGTGAAGAACGAGTATACACAGCCTGAGACGGCAGCAATTCAAGGATCTGCGTATCATCCGCCTGTTCATCCCCATTAATAAAAATGAATTGAGTATCATCAACAGCGATTTGCTGCTGCAAGTCTGCTAAAATGCTTTTGCACGTCATACAAGTAGAGTTCACAAATAACAGCATCACAGCACTCCCGCTTTGAACATATTCCTTCAAAATGACCTTCTCGCCTAAATGGGAATAGCTTCGAAATAACGGTGCAGGATCCCCCACATCCGCTTCCTTTAATTCAATTCCATCAAGGGTTTTGATCTTATTCATAAATTTTCCGATAAAACGAGCGAGCAAAAATATCACAGCCAGCTGAGCAATGACAATGAATAACACAATAATCAATAGAATATCTGTCATTTCACATCGTCTCCTTCTATAAATAATTCAAATTGATTGATCCATTTTCTTTTAAACATTAAGACTTCTTGACCCACCGCTATTATGAAAGAGACAGCCACGGCAATGAGAAAACAAATGATGTTATATTGCCATGGAATGGTTTCTGCATAGGGATGCACATAAAACAATCCGATCACAAGAGCCAGCATCGACACATTGCGAATCACAATTCCCCAGTGAAGGCGTTCATTATCAAGCAGTCCACCACAGCCGCAAGAAATATCACGATGTCCTCTCAATAAATTGAAGGTCACCGCTCCAGTATAAATACTTAAAAGTGCTGTAAGACCAATCGCAGGTACAAGAGTCATATGCCATACGAATAAAAAAACAGTACAAACCAATTCTGCAGTTAAAAACAAATAAAACATGGGTCCCGTGAAAGAAGAAGGCAGCAGCCGATAAGCATTCATCTGCTGCATATGTGCCGTCTGTTTTTTTACTTTATCAAGCCAAGCACCAGCAAAAATGATACCTAATAAATAGACACCTATGTAATAAAAGACACTCACCTTACGCCATCTCCTTTTGTTGAAATAATTGAGATTGTGCCTCGTAAAGCCTTTTGTACTCTCCGTTTAACACCATCAGTTCATCATGGTTCCCCTCTTCAACGAAAGCACCATCTTTCATTACGATTATACGGTCTGCTAAACGGGCTGCTCCCATTCGATGTGTGATAAACAAGACACCCTGATCCTGCGTGTGATCGAATAGCTTTCGAATAAGTGAAATTTCCGATAGTGGATCAAGAGCAGAAGTTGGTTCATCTAAAATGATAAAATCACTCTCTCTAAAGAAGGTTCTAGCCATCGCGAGCTTTTGCCATTGCCCGCCAGACAGTTCATGGCCTTCTTCAAAAAATCGGCCAAGCTGCGCATCATACATTTCTTCCATTTGATGAATTCTTTTCTCTATGCCTGCTTGCCGTGCAGCTGAGATCATCCGCTCTCCCTCGTCCATATGATCAATACGGCCAAACCCGATGTTTTCTTTCACAGTGAACTCGTACTTCATAAAATCTTGAAAAAGAACAGCCATTCTTGCATGATATGACTTTTTATGAATAGTAGAAATGGACTCACCGTTGACTTTTTGCATGTTCGACTGATCTGGATCATATAAACCGGTCAAACATTTGATCAAGGTGGTTTTACCTGATCCGTTATCCCCCACCAATGCAATACGTTCACCTTTATTGATATGAAAATGTATATGCTCAATGGCAGGTGTTTTCATATTCGGATAAGTAAAAGAGAGATTTTCAAGTGTAATGGACTGAATACACTCGATTTTTCGAAGCGATGCTCCTTCTTCTGTCTGCTCATGAATCTCTTCTTCTCTCTTTTGAAAAGCTCTCATTTCATCAACATAAAGACTTGTTTCATATAAACTAGAACATTCTCTTGTTAAGTCTTGAAAACCACTTTGGATGTTTTGCACCGCTTGCAGCACAGCGACAAATGTCCCGGCAGCTAATTTTTTTTGAAAAATAAGAAAAACAATAAAAAGGCCGCAGCATACATAGGCAAATGTCATAAGCAATCCGCCCGCCATCTCCCAGCGGACTTGCCGCTTAAGCAGTTTATATTTTTCATCTGCACTTTTTACATAATGATCTTTCCATTTCTGAAGAAGATAATTCCCGATTCCATATAAACGGATTTCCTTCAATGAATCCCGTTGTGCGACAAGATCGGACACATACATTTCTCTTCTGTCATTGGCTGTTAACATACGGTTTAATTGATAACGCGCTCCTCCAAAGAAAAGCTCAATCCACAAGACAGGCAGGGTAAACACGATCAGAATGACCGCCAAGCCCCAATGGATACCAATCATATAGATAAGAAGTGATACAACAGTAATCAATGCGCTCATGATGGTAAAGATACTTCTAACCATGCTCAGAACATGCTGATGACTGTTCATCACACGTTGACTTTCATTGTAAAAAGACGGGTGTTCAAATGTAATAAACGGCAGCCTGATCGCCTTTTGAAGCAATTCACCCTTCAAATGCAAACCAATCAAATTTGTCGCTTTCTGCTGGCTAAGCTGAAGAATGAATTGAAGCCCATATCCTAAAACCACAATGACCATTTGCAGCCCAAATAACCACAAAACCTTTTGAATGTCTCCTGAAGACGTCATGAATAAAATAATTTCATTAATCAAAGTTTGAATAATCCAGACACTAGCTAAAGGCATAAAACCAACGATCACTTGGATCAACAAGGTTAAAAGAAGATAAGATCGGCTTCTTTTCCAAGTATAGGAGATTGCATATAAACAATGGTTCACTGTACTCATCAAACGCTCCACCTTACACCATTTAGTATAATTGACATATTTTTGATATTTATATTATGATAGCTTTGCGTAACTTTACTCTGAGAGGACGATATACGATGAATTCAATCCTACTTTTACAGCTCACTCTTATTCTTTGCAGCCTATTATTAACGATCGGAGTCATCATCTATTTAAAACAACAAATGGAACTGATCATCTTACCGATACAGCATGTTGGACAAAAACTTGTACATCCGCTGCTCGAAAAACCATCACCTATTCCAGTGAATGATTTACTGCAAACCAACAACAAGCAGCAGCTACTTATTTTCACTGATACATCATGTCCGCATTGCATCCCATCACTTGAACAATTCCTAGAAACGAAAAAGCAGCGTAAATTGGACGTTTCATTTAGTATTTTGCTAAAGAATGGGCAAAAAGAGGATCAAGAATTATATCGTGATAATAAAACCAACATGCGAATTATCCCTGTGGACGAGCAAATGATAGACGCATTCCAAATTGAAGAATTTCCTTATTACATTATGGTAGAAGAAGATGAAATCATCTCATACGCAGCACCTTTTCCGGATGGTCTTTATTCAAGGATATCTGCAAAATAAAGATAAATGAGGCATGTGAAGACTATCAAACACATGCCTCATTTTTTTATTGTGGATCTGACTGAACATCTTGATCTTTTTCTCCTGCAGCAGCTTCACTCGCTTCACCTGAAGCCTGTTCCTCAGCTTGTTCAAACTCACTCCGAGCCTCATTTGAAATGTCTACTTGGTCACCATGCTCATTCACAGTAACAGACGAAAAAGACGTCTCTTTTTGAGCCTCTTTCTCTAGTTCCTTTAATTTAGAAACATGAAGTTCTAAATCTTTTCCTTGCTGAACTAAAGTAAGTTGTTGAAATAATGCCTTTCTCTCTTCTGGAGAATGGTCACCTTGAACAATTTGAGCCGCTTGGGTTAAAAAAGAATTTGATGTTTGACCCGCTTGACGTCTATTTGAAGTCTGCATAGCATTTGTTAAGAATGAAATTGAAGATATGCTCATGCGTTCACATCCTATTAAATATGATCCTTAGATTTAGCAGCCACATCTAACGCGTTCTTGACTAGTACAAATCTCACCTGTGTCACGATCCACGTAGTAACGGAAAGTTCCAACACCTTGAAGGAAACAAGTCGGTGCTGATTTACATGAAGTGACTAATTTTTGCAAAATACATCTTGCAGCTGCAGGTTGAACATTGGTCATCTTGTTTAAGAAACGATCTAACATATGAATTCCACCTTCCAATTTTTATGGTAACACAACACAATAATAACCAATTACTAGACAACTAACAACATATTTTGATAAATTTACTAATTATTTTTTACTACCAATCTTATTTATGACATAATTTGTTGATAATTTTTATAGTAAATGTTACTTTTTTCTTATTTGAAAATAATTTATTTATCTGTAAATAATGAAGTGAAGATAGAAACATTTTAATTAAACAACATTCACTCTTCCTAAAGCACTACTTACTCAAGTATGATAAAGAGTGAATACATAAAGGAGTGAACACCATTGCAACAAACTGAGAAAATCATTCAATCTCTTCATTCAATCGTAAAGTGGGGAAAGGTTGGTAGTATCTTTCTCTATATTTCAGGCGGTCTGGCTATTCTTATTGGTTTTTGGCTTGTTCTTCCTGCAGCCCTTGGCGTCTTCCTCATTATGATGGGAATTCATGTACAAAAATCTGTAAAAGCAGCTGAACACTTGATTCAGGCTCCAGATACTTCTTACGAAGAATTATTAGAACAGTACGCTAAGATGATGAAAATGCAAACACTGTTTGCCATTTCAAGTATTGCCGCAGTTATTCTTTCATTCATTGCTATCGTTTTGATACTTATACTAGGCGGGTTAGCCTTCCTCCAAGAAATTCCTTATGATGTCCAGCAGTATGAAGGTGATTACGAACAAGAACTCGGTGACTTTTATTAATGGAGAGGGGTATCAATAGTCATTCGATACCCCTTTTGTTTTTATCATTTGACTTGGATCATTCTCCTATGCTTGACATTCAGTCTTGATCATTTTAAAATACAAATCGTAACTATTACGAATTAAAGGAGGATCCTATTACTTATGCGCGTGAATATTACGTTGGCCTGTACTGAAACAGGTGACAGAAACTACATCACAACAAAAAATAAAAGAACGAATCCTGACCGATTGGAGTTAAAAAAATATTCTCCTCGATTAAAGAAATATACCCTTCATAGAGAAACAAAATAAATTTTTTAGATTATAAATCGTAATGATTACTTTTTAAG
Organism: Bacillus sp. FSL M7-0791; assembly: GCF_038627085.1. Classification (NCBI taxonomy): domain Bacteria; kingdom Bacillati; phylum Bacillota; class Bacilli; order Caryophanales; family Bacillaceae; genus Bacillus; species Bacillus sp. FSL M7-0791. Next base: position 3,252,336 of record NZ_CP152022.1, read on the forward strand.
TGAGGCGGAAAACAAAATGATCGTTTTCAAAAAGGACAAAAACAAATGAATAAGCGTATACCTGTTACAGTATTAAGCGGCTTTTTAGGAGCAGGAAAAACAACGATATTAAATCATGTTCTTCAAAATCGCAAAGGATTAAAAGTGGCTGTGATCGTCAATGACATGAGCGAAATTAATATTGATGCAGAACTAGTCAAACAAGGTGGCGAGCTTTCTCGATCAGATGAGAAACTCGTTGAATTATCTAACGGCTGTATTTGCTGCACTTTAAGAGAAGACTTGTTAATCGAAGTAGAACGCCTTTGTAAAGCGGGTAATATTGATTATATTGTCATTGAATCAACCGGAATTAGTGAACCAATTCCCGTCGCTCAAACGTTTTCTTATATTGATGAAGAAATGGGTATAGATTTGACCCGCTTTTGCCGGCTAGATACGATGGTCACAGTAGTAGATGCAAATCGTTTCTGGACTGATTTCCAGTCAGGAGAGAGTTTATTAGATCGTAAAGAAGCGGTTTCCGATGACGACGAGCGAGAAATTTCCGATTTACTCATTGATCAAATTGAATTTTGTGACGTGCTTATTATCAATAAATGTGATCTAGTATCTCCCTCTGAATTAGATCGACTTGAGCATGTGCTGAACAAACTACAACCAGAAGCATCTATCATCAAAACCTCAAAAGGTATAGTACAGCCAGATGACATTTTGAATACTGGTTTATTCGACTTTGAAAAATCAAGTGCTTCTGCTGGGTGGATCAAAGAAATCAACGCAGGACATGGTCAGCATACACCGGAAACAGAGGAATACCAAATTTCATCTTTTGTTTACGAAAGAAGACTCCCTTTTCATACTGGCAGACTGAATGCTTGGTTAGATCAAATGCCTGAGCAGATCGTTCGTGCGAAAGGTTTTACTTGGCTTGCCACACATCATGATTTAACCATTTTAATTTCACAAGCTGGGAAATCTGTTGCGATTGAACCAATTGCATACTGGATTGCTGCTTTGCCTGAACAAGAAAAAGCACGGATATTAAATCAGGAACCAGAGCTTCTAGATGAGTGGGACGCAGAGTTTGGTGATCGCCATACAAAACTTGTGTTTATCGGTGTAGATTTGCCTAAAGCAGAAATCATTCGTACTCTTGATCAATGCTTGCTCACACCTGAGGAATTTGATCAAGATTGGACTACATTTGAGGACCCCTTTCAATGGAAAATACAAAATTAGGCCAGGAGGGTTTTAATTGGCAAAGAAATCTAAGATTGCTAAAGAAAAAAAACGACAGCAGCTTGTATTGAAATATGCAGAATTAAGGAAAGAGTTAAAAGAAAAAGGTGACTATGAAGCTTTACGAAAATTACCTAGAGACTCTTCCCCTACCCGCTTAAAAAACCGCTGTGAATTAACGGGCCGTCCCAGAGGTTATTTACGAAAATTCAAAATGTCTAGGATTGCTTTTCGTGAGCTTGCCTATAAGGGTCATATCCCTGGAGTGAAAAAATCGAGCTGGTAAAGAATGATTTGATCTTATCACAGCACTCGTAAAAGTAAAGCAGCACACAATGAGGGAAAATCTTTTTTCCAATCTTATCTCAATCTTTTTGAGGTGTAAAATAGCAATTTAAAAACCAGCAGAGATTCTGCTGGTTTTTTTTAGTGACTGAGTTCATAAGATAAAAAGACCTGTTTTCAAAAAAGATTTTCAACCACGATTATGACATTTTCTCTTCTTTTCAAAAATACATGATCATGATACTTTATTGTCATTACCCACCGATGTATGACATCTCAACCTTTTTCAGATCTTTTTTCTGCTCTCTCTCGGCTGAATATTGGTCATGTCTATTCGACCATAATTCCTTTAACCTGTTCGTTAATTCTTCATTATCTTTTGTCGTACGAATCATCTGTTTCAGATCAAAACCCGATGATGCAAACAGACATGTAAATAATTCCCCCCGTGCAGACAGCCTTGCTCTGTTACATGTTCCACAAAAAGCATCTGAAACGGAAGAAATAATGCCTATCTCTCCTGAACCATCTTTGTAAAAAAATCGTTTGGCTACTTCACCTGTATATTGAGGAGGTTCTGGTTTGATAGGATATGTTGAATCAATTAATTCAATTATTTCTTTCTTTGTCATGACATGTTCTAGATTCCATTTATTCGTATTACCGACATCCATAAATTCAATAAATCTGAGAACGTGTCCTTCTTTTTTGAAGTAAGCTGCCATTGGTAAGACATCCTGATCATTTACACCTTTTTGAACAACCATATTAATCTTGATAGCAAGTCCAGCCTTTTTTGCAGCCTCAATACCATCAAACACTTTTTGGATAGAAATATGCCTTCCGTTCATTTGCTTAAAACGGTCGGGATTTAATGAATCTAAACTAATGGTGACTCTATTAAGACCAGCTCTCTTCAACTGATCAGCATATAAAGGTAAAAGCGTTCCATTGGTTGTCATCGCAATGTCTTCAATCCCTGGAATGTTTGCGAGCTTTTCTATTAAGACAGGCAGATCCTTCCGCATTAAAGGTTCTCCGCCCGTGATGCGTATTTTTACCACACCTAGGTTCTTTACAAAAAGGGTAGCAAGTCGTTCAATTTCTTCGAAACTAAGCAGTTCTTCTTTTTTCAAGAAAGGATAATCCGGTCCAAAAATTTCAGCAGGCATACAGTACGTACATCTAAAGTTACAACGATCAGTTACTGATATTCTTAAATCGCGCAATGGTCGATGTCTTTTATCTAAAATACTGACCATACTTTGCCTCCTATTCTGTAATACGCTGAGGATGCGTGTAAATGTTAAAGGATTTCCCTCTGACGAATCCAACTGTCGTAATATTTAATTCTTCTGCCATTTTAAGCGCCAGCTCAGTAGGTGCTGATTTTGAAATGACGATAGACACTCCTAGTTTTGCTGCCTTCAATAGAACTTCTGACGATATCCGGCCGCTGAAAACAAGGATTTTATCTCTAAGTGGAATTCGCTGAAGTAAACAATATCCATAAATTTTATCTAAAGCATTATGTCTTCCTATATCAGTTCTAGTGATGAATAGCTTCTCTGTGTCACACAGTCCAGCATTATGCACTCCACCAGTATGTTGAAATAATTGGCTTTCTTCTTGCAAACTCTTCATGAGATGCATACAGGTTTCAGCAGAAATACTGATTCGATCAATGGCTGTTTTTGCCGTCTTCACATCTTGAAGGAAATAAAAGTGTCTTCCTTTCCCGCAGCATGAACCAATCACTCGTTTTGTAAAATCTGATGAATCAAATCCACTTGAGTGAACTAAATCAACATAGGCAAAACCCATACTTTCATCTATTGTAAACCTTTTAATCTCATTTTCAAATCGAATGACCCCTTCTGAAGCCAAAAAGCCGATAACCAATTCTTTCAGGTGCTCTGGGGAACAAACAAGTGTCACAAATTCTTCTCCATTCACCATCACAGTTAAAGGATATTCTTCTACAATTTCATCAGTTTTGCAGGTAAACTGGCCTTCACGGTATTGGTGTATGACTCGTTTCTTTTTAACAGAAGAATTCATTGTATGATCTTCCTTTCAATGCAAATTTAGTTATATGATCCAATCAAATTGTGATATTATTTTAAAAAGTCATAAAAATGTAACATATTTCTATCTTATCAAACTTCTTGATTGCTTTATATGGGGGGAACAAAATGAACAAATCGAAAAATCGCTGGCTCATCGCAGCAAGTGCTGTAGGAATTCATTTATCTATTGGGTCTGTTTATGCTTGGAGTGTTTTTACGAATCCTTTACATGAAGCCTTTCAGTGGTCATTAACAGAAATAAGTCTCACCTTCAGTATTGCTATTTTATTTTTAGGTTTATCTGCTGCTTTTATGGGACATTTCGTTGAAAGGTATGGTCCAAGGGCATCGGGGCTCTTCTCAGCTATTTTCTTCGGCATCGGAATGACTGGTTCAGGATTCGCTGTCCACATGTCCTCACTGCCTCTCCTCTATTTATTTTATGGTGTACTCGCTGGAATTGGTTTAGGGGTAGGCTACATTGCACCTGTATCAACTCTAGTCAAATGGTTTCCGGATCGAAGAGGTCTTGCAACCGGCTTAGCCATTATGGGGTTTGGGTTTGCTTCTCTTATTTGCAGCCCAATTATTCAATATCTCATTGAAAAAGTGAATATCGCAAATACTTTTTATATTCTTGGAATCTCCTATTTTATCATCATGGTGATCTCATCTCTTTATTTATCACCACCAACGCCTGATGACGTCAAACAATTTGACGTATTCAAAACAAAGAAAAGAAAAATCCCTCAAGATTTATCACAGCTTACAGCAAATGAAGCGATCAAAACAAGACGTTTTTATTATTTGTGGCTTATGCTTTTTATTAATATCACATGCGGAATCGCTATTATTTCAGTAGCGTCACCTCTTGCTCAAGAAAGTGTTGGGTTCACTGCAGGTGCTGCAGCTACTCTTGTGGGCATTTTAGGTGCTTTTAATGGTTTAGGACGCATTGGCTGGGCATCGTTTTCAGATTATATAGGAAGACCGAATACGTATACGATTTTTTTCAGTATCCAGCTCATTGCTTTTCCATTACTCCCCTATTTAAAAGAACCGCTCATCTTTTCAATCGTTATGGCGATCATTTATACGTGCTATGGAGGAGGATTTGCTTCAATTCCAGCCTATATTGGGGATTTGTTTGGTACAAAGCAGCTTGGTGCCATACACGGTTATATTTTGACTGCTTGGGCCGCTGCGGGATTAGCAGGACCACTATTTTCATCCTTCATCCGAGATATAACAGGTAATTACACACAAAGCCTTATGGTGTTCTCTGGCTTATTTTTCATTGCTTTTATCATATCACTTCTCATTCGAAAGGATATTCAGCAGCTAAGAGAAAAAAACCTATCTGCTGCTTCCTCTGTCTCAGCCCGATCTTAATTTGAATTTGACAGAATCACAATCTAAAGGTAATTTTTAGATATGAAAACGCTTTACAAAGTAATAGGAGGGTGATGATCTCATGGGGAAAACAAAACATAAGGGGCCTGTTAAACTCAATAAAAAACCCTCACCAAAGCTATGGGCCTCTTTTGTACCAATGGGGCTTGGCAAAGTGAAACCGAAACACATTCGAGATACGATGAAAGTGGCATGGGAGAACAAAGATAACCTTCCCTACGCGTACCGTATTTTAACGCAGGGTGTTTGTGACGGCTGTGCCCTTGGCGTCTCAGGACTGTATGATCAAACGCTCGCAGGACCTCATATATGCACCACAAGACTAAATGTGCTTCGTCTTAACACAATGCCAGCTATTGATCCAAAATGGTTTGAAGATATTCAGCAGCTAAAGCAAATGGACAGCACCTCTCTTCGCAAGCTTGGGCGGATTCCTTATCCATTGATCCGAAAAAAAGGTGACAATGCCTTTACACGTATTTCTTGGGATGATGCACTAGATCAAATCGCTGCTAAAATCCAATCAATTGATAAACGGCAGCTTGCTTTCTATTTAACCGCCAGAGGAATTACAAATGAAGTTTATTATACGGCTGCAAAAACGGCTCGATTTATAGGGACGAATCATATTGATAATGCTTCTCGCATTTGCCATTCACCAAGTAAAACTGCTCTTAAACGGTCTCTTGGCATCGGTGCTTCCAGCTGTAATTACAGTGATTGGATTGGAACGGATGTATTAATTTTTTGGGGATCTGTTGCAGCAAACAATCAGCCTGTTTCCACTAAATATATGTACGCTGCTAAAAAGAAGGGAACAAAAATTATCGTCATCAATCCGTATAAAGAGCCTGCTATGGAAAAGTATTGGGTTCCTTCTATTCCAGAGAGTGCTTTATTCGGTACAAAAATTGCAGATGATTTTTACCAAGTCAATATAGGCGGAGATATTGCATTTATGAACGGCGTCATCAAGCATTGGTTTGACATGGAGCAGCATGCTCCCCATTCGGCTCTTGATCACGAATTTATTCAAAAACATACAACGGGCATACAGGATTTAAAGCAGCATGTCGCACAATTGAAGTGGGAGGACCTAGAAGCATCATCAGGTTTATCAAAAGAAAGAATGAAGGAATTTGCGACACTGCTTGCCAATGCTAATTCAGGCGTTTTTATTTGGAGTATGGGCCTTACTCAGCACCGCTTTGCAACTGATAATATATCACAGGTTGCCAACCTTGCCATGCTGCGCGGATTTATCGGCAGAAAACATTGTGGTGTCATGCCAATTCGGGGGCATAGCGGCGTCCAAGGTTCTGGTGAAATGGGTGCTGATCCATTCGTTTTGCCGGGTAGTGATTTTGATGAAGAGAATATTGAAAGAATCGAACGTATATGGGGGTTTGACATTCCTAAATGGCATGGTGACACCATTGGGCAATCCTTTGAGAAGATGGCTCTCCCAAAAGACCATCCACAAAAACTCAAAATGCTGTTTACGAGTGGCGGAAACTTTTTAGAAACGATGCCAAATCCGGAAGCGATCGAAAAAGCATTATCTGAACTTGAACTCCGTGTTCACCAAGATATCATTTTGAATACCTCTACGCTGGTAGACGCTGAAGAGGCGGTGATTGTGCTGCCTGCTATGACAAGGTATGAACAACCAGGCGGCGGCACATCAACCAGTACGGAACGCATGGTATATTTCAGTCCAGAAATTGAAGGACCTCGTATTGAGGAAGCCAGAGCGGAATGGGACATTTATGTTGATCTTGCGAAAAGAGTCCGGCCAGAAGATGCCGAGCTGATACATTTTGAAACAGCTGAAGACATTCGTCGTGAGATTGCGGTCGCCAACCGAAATTATGATGGCATCCAGCATTTACGTCACAAGGGAGACGTTTTTCAATGGGGAGGTGCATGGCTTTGTGAAGATGGCGTGTGTCCAACACCAGACGGCAAGGGACATCTTCTTCCTGCCCAGCTGCCTCAATATCGAAAAACCGAAGGACATTTCAATATCACGACAAGAAGAGGAAAGCAATTCAACTCCATGATCTACAGTGAAAAGGATGCCTTTAATGGTGGAAAACGTCATTCTATCCTAATGAATGAAGAAGATGCAAAAGAGCTTTACATCCAAGAAGGTGATCCAGTTGTTCTCTTTAATCAATATGGATCCTATCAAGGAGTGGCTCAATTCGGAGAGTTGAGACGCGGCAATATCGCAGTTTATTGGCCGGAAGGGAACGTTTTAATTCCTAAAGGTGTGTATGAGAGCTACTCACAGATTCCCGAGTATAATACAGCTGCCATATTAGAAAAAGCCGAAACCTTCCATGCAAGAAAGGATCAGCATTATGTGGAGAAACGAATTGATGAATTAGAAACGACTTTGAATTAATCGTCAACTTAAAAACAGCTGGGGTTGTTTTCCCCAGCTGCCATTCACTCTCTACCGACCAAAAGCGCTCGCTTCCTGTTGAAGAATATGGTTCAATTCTTCGGCATTTGCAGCCGGTTGATATTGTCCTCCACCCGCTTTTGCAACAGATTTAAGACTTTTTGCTTCCTTTTCATTCACATCGAAGCCAATGATATTGACGATTGTATCTATTCCGTCTTCATGTAATTCCTTTGCTGCTTGTGAAGGGCTTCCACCACAAGTTTCTTCACCATCACTGACAACATAGACAATATTTTTCCCTTCAGCTTGGTGATCTTCAAAATCTTGTTTCGTATCCGTTAATGCTTTTGCAAGTGGTGTCCAGCCAGTTGGCTTATACACATTCAGTGCTTGTTGAAATGTTGATGGCTCATATGATCCAAATCCGTAAACGGCTTCAGAGCTTGAACAAGAAACGGCTTTCCCTGCATTTTTATTGGTTCCTTCATGACCAAACACACGAAGCAGAACTTGTGTATCTTCTGATAAAATGCTCGCAAAGCTTTGAATAGACCGTTTGGCGATTTCAATTTTCTTTTCACCTTCAACTGACTGTGCCATGCTGCCGCTTAAATCGAGTAATATCACCACATGAGCAGGCGGCTCCTGTTTTGTTACAGCATGAGCTGGTGAAGAAAGAAGCAGGACAAGACTAGCCAAAATGGTTAATACGATATTTCTTTTCATCAAAAAAGACCTCCCTTTTTTACTTTTGTACAGAAAAAGAGAAACGAAAGCATGAATCAATCGTTTCCCTTTTGTTCAGCAAGTTATTCGTGTAGTTTTAATGATTCTGCTGAAAAGATAGATCCCATTTCTTTACCTGTGCTTGCTTGGTAGTAATGGCCTTTACCAGCTTTGGCTACTTGCTTCAATTGACCTTCATAGCCATCGTTAAAGTCTAACCCGATCACATTTACAACAGTTGATCCTTTTGAGTTATGCAATTCTTTTGCTACTTTTACTGGATCTCCGCCACAAGTTTCTTCACCATCAGTGATTAAGTACACAATATGCTTTGTTCCTTCAGTAAGCTGCTCATCCGCTTGCTTTGCATTTTCAAGTGCACGTGCAATCGGTGTCCAACCAGTCGGCCCAAGTCCGTTTAAAGAGTTCTCAAAGCTGTCTTTTTCATAAGGCTGTACGCCGTAAACGCCTCTAATGACTTCACATGATTGAGCTTTACCTGAATTTTTGTTGTTTCCTTCAGAACCAAACAAGCTCATACGAATTTTAGCGTCTTTTGGAAGTGACTGAGCAAATTTAAATACCTCTTGTTTAGCGAGATCAAATTTGCGCTCTCCCTCTACTTTTCTTGCCATACTTCCGCTTGCATCAAGTAAGATTGTGACTCTTACATCTTTATTATGTTTTTTGACTGTAGATGCTTCTGCAAATACTGGTGAAGAGATTGACATAGATAATGTCAATACAGCTAAGGTTACGAGTGAGAATACTTTTTTCAACATAATTTTCCTTCCTCCTTATGTATTTAATTGAAACACCTTAATCGTAAATTATTCTGTCTTGGAATGGTATAGGACTCGGTCCCTTTTTCTCTTTCATCAAAATCACTAAAATTCTGTCAGATGTCTAGATATTTTCACCTAACACACCCATTATCCTCTCGTTTTCTCTGTCTTTCGAGGGACTTTGTATCGGCCATCGGTTCTTGTCAGGACATAAATGTTTAAGATTTCCTGACCTGCGTCTTAAGTCGCGATTTGACACATTCTGTTCAAATCTCTTTGAACACACAAAAAAAATGCCTCATTTCTGAGACACCTTTGCTTTATTTTTTAGCCATATACGTGTTGAGAAAACGATCGGCTGATTCGATTTGAATTCCTTTATAATAATGTTTCACGATGGCATCTACTTTTTTGCCTGCCTGCGCCATATAATGCGCACCATATTGACTCATGCCTACACCATGACCATATCCTTTTGTTGTAATGACAATCTGCTGGCCCTTGCGTTCCCATGTAAAGTCCGCTGAATGAAGGCCTAGTGATTCTCGAATGTCTCGGCCTGACAGTGTTTTACCGTTGATCACGGCTTTCGCTACTTGGTTTCCTGGTGTCCGTTCTACAATCTGTCCGACCTGAGCCTGCTGAGTGAGTGTCACACCTAATTTTTGCTGAAATTCACTGACTGAGATGGTTTTCTTATTTTGAAATTTTGGCGATTTTTCGTCCCATTTACTTGAGACACTTTTCAAATAAGGGATTTCGTTTTTCCAATAGGCTTCGGCATTTTCCGTTTTTCCGTTACTTGTTGAAAAGAATGAAGCATCAATTGGTTTCTCGTCATAAGTCAGCACTTTTCCTTGTGTGCTGGCGACAGCTTCCGTGACCTTTTTTAATTTCCAATTGTACGCTTTCCCCCAAATTTTCTTGAGTTCCTGTTTGTTTTTGTAAACTTGGAACATTTGGGTATCATCTACAAGAGATCCCTTAGGTGATTTGACAGTCTTATCACTGATCATTTGTCTGACGATATACGTTCTTGCTGCGAGCGCCTGTGCTTTGAGTGCTTCCATTTCAAAATCAGCTGGCATTTCAGATGCTACGACACCGATCACATACTCTTCTAAGGGGATGTTTTCTACCTGCTGATGAGCTGAGCGATAGACGGGGATAGCGACGGGTGATTGCTTCAATTTGACTGAACCCTTCACTTCTTTTTTAACTGATGGTTCTGCTGCTACGTGCTGGCTTGCCGCCGGTTTCCCTTGGAACGTCGGCAACACAAGTAATGTTGGAATCATTAAAATAATGATGCATATTCCTGCGATTGTCCATATCATTGGTTTCATATTTGGCTGCCCCCATTTGTCATTGAATCTCTTTTATCCTATGGGCAGGGACAAGCTAATATGACAGCTTCTTTCATTTAGTGGACAAGTCTTTTATGAAAAGTATGGGCCTGTTCTTAGAATGGATTTTACTGTTCGTCTGTATGAATAAAATTTAAGATGGTTGGATACACTAATGATAAGCTTCGTGAAATGAGGCATTCTATGATTCTAATAAAAAATCAGCATGCCCCAATGGACACACTGATTTCTTTCATGATTAAGCGTTCAGATCTGATACAACTTGTTCTTGTGTCACATCTGCTGATTCATCGTTAACTCTTTCAATATCTGCACCGATTGCTGCAAGCTTTTGGTGGAAGTTCACATAACCACGGTCAATATGCTTCAACTCAGTGACACGTGTATGACCTTCTGCCACTAATCCAGCAAGTACAAGTGCTGCTCCTGCTCTTAAATCAGTCGCTGCCACTTCAGCACCTTGAAGTTGAACCGGCCCATTGATAATGACAGAGCGACCCTCAATTTTAATATCGCCATTCATGCGGCGGAATTCTTCAGCATGCATAAAGCGGTTTTCAAACACCGTTTCTGTGATCATGCTTGTTCCGTTCGCACGAAGCAATAGCGCCATCATCTGAGATTGCATATCCGTTGGGAACCCAGGATGCGGCATTGTTTTTAGATCGATTGGCTTGAGCTCAGATGGTCCAATGACTCTTAAACCTTCTTCTTCTTCAATGATCTGAATACCCATTTCTTCCATTTTTGCCACAAGTGATGTCATGTGCTCTGGCACTGCGCCTTTTACAAGAACATTTCCTTCTGTAATGGCTGCTGCCACCATGAAAGTACCTGCTTCAATTCTGTCAGGGATGATGTTGTGTTTTGCACCGTGAAGTGTTTCCACACCTTCGATTTTGATTGTACCAGTACCAGCACCGCGAACCTTACCGCCCATGGCATTGATGTAGTTTGCTAAATCAACAATTTCAGGTTCTTTTGCTACGTTTTCTAAAATCGTTGTTCCTTCAGCTAATGCTGCTGCCATGATGATGTTTTCAGTTGCCCCTACACTTGGGAAATCCAAATAGATTTTTGCACCTTTTAAACGGCCTTTTACTTCAGCCTCGATGAAACCATTACCTACTTGAATTTTAGCACCCATTGCCTCAAAGCCTTTTAAATGCTGATCAATTGGTCTTGAACCAATCGCACAGCCTCCAGGTAATGCAACTCTTGCATGACCTGTTCTTGCTAAAAGTGGTCCCATGACAAGCACGGATGCTCGCATTTTACGGACATACTCAAACGGAGCCTCAGTTTCTAGTGCATGAGATGCATCAACTGATACTTCGTTATTTTCAAAATGTACTTCTGCTCCTAAATGACGTAACACTTCATTGATTGTATATACATCGGAGAGCGTAGGTACATCACAAATTACGCTTTTTTCTGTACTTGCTAACAAAGATGCAGCGATAACTGGTAAAACGGCATTTTTTGCGCCTTCTACTTTAACTGTGCCGTTTAACTTTTGACCGCCGCGGACGATGATTTTTTCCAAGGTCTTCCCCTCCGCGTCCCAAATTCTCTATATTAATATTCAGTCGTTACGATTGGTGTGCCAACCGTAATCGTATGATTTTCGTTCATTTCCGAACTTCTGATGGCAATTTGAACATTCATTTTATCATTTGAAGTCATAATGAACTGTTCCCACTTATCTGTGTAAGCGGAAAGCGACACAAAATTAGACTCAACGAGATACTCAACTGGTTTTGCTTGAAATTCATTTGCTAACATTTCAGCTTTTTTTTGCAAAACAACATCCATCATACCATTTACATGACCATCGAGACAAGTAAAAATTACAATTTTCTCTTGTAATATGCTTTTTGCATGACGTACGAACTGATCATATGTATGCTCCCAGGTATTCAGTGGGCGAGCACCTTTTTGCTCATATAATAAATACGACTTTTGATTGGATTTTGTGTCGGTCTTCACGAGTAAAATTTTCGATTCTGTATCATTTTTTTCATCTTTGTAAATTCCTGTGACTTTGGTGACATGTTGCTCTTTTTTTTCGGTCCACTCATACTGTCGTAGTTCGTCTTTCAAACGTTTCACTTTTTTTGAAAATTGTTCGGATGAAATATCTACATTTGTCTTGGCATGGAGGGTCCACCCATCGACTTCAATTTGCTGGTTTTTCAGACCTTCTGCTATTTGAGCGAGCGGGGAAGATTCTTCCGCACGAACACCTTGAATCATCAGAACAAAAAAAAGAATAAACGCAAATAATGGCCAACCTTTCAAATACTTTCTCACTTGTCATTCCCCCTTGCTACAAGTGTTGCCGCAAGGAGGTCAATGCATACGTGGAAAAGACAACAAAAGGCCAACCTTTTGACCCTTCCTTTTACGTTCCCGCAGAAGGTCATGACCAAACCTTTTATGTTAGAACATATAAGGAATTTGTCTGGAGAAATTTAAGTAATCAAGGAAGAAATTGCTGACCGCAGATGCGATGGCAATGGTAATGAGCATCATCAGCAGCCTTGCTTGAACGATTTTCCCTTTTTTAATGAGTGGATCAATATTAACAGCTAGCAGTGCCCACCATGTAACCGCGATAAAAAATAGGTGGATCACAATGCCCACGATTGCTTGTTGTCCTACGTCTTCCATACAATTGAATCCTCCTTTTATTTATTTCTGTAAAGGAAAACTCCCTTTCATTATATCCTCGAAAATCGGAAAGATGAATCATTTGGAAAAAAGAGCTACATTTAGTGTGAATCCCCTCTTATCCTGATGCCAAGGAGATGATATACTGCGTGTGGAAGGAGCTGAACACATTGAAAGATTCTTTTCCTGACTTTGTTGATTTGTACGGAGAATTGGTTCCCTCATTTGATTATGAATGGGAGGCCATTGCTTTCTACTTTGATTATAGACAGACACAGCTAGAAGAATTAGCGCAATTGTGTCATTTTCATAACATTTCTTTGGATTACTCTGAGGAAAGCCTGTATCAGTTAGAATCACTATACTTTGATGCATTGACCAAGCAGCTGTTCGCTGAGTGGAAAATGCCGATAGATGCATTAGAAGCGATGATGAGTGTGTATTTAGGAGAGGTTGTCATCCGTCATCATTCAGATGCTGACTGGGTGGTGCGGCCTTATATGGATTCTCCGCATCAATATACGCTTGGTTTGCGCCGTCACAATAAAACGTGGCATAGTACGCAGTTTTGCGAGCACTTATATCTTGAAAAACAGGATTCGCACCCTTATGTGTCCATGTATCAATCTCTCATGTCATTCTAAAAAAAACCTTCTTATCATTGTGATAAGAAGGTTTTTCTGTTTTATTTCCCTGCTACATTTAAACGGTTTAACGCCCGTTTTAATGCGAGTTCCGCCCGGCGTACATCACTTTCATTCGGGTGGTTCAAATGCTCTTCAGCACGCTGCTTCGCTGATTTAGCACGATCGACATCAACTTTATCTGATGTTTCAGCGGCCTGAGCCAGAATGGTTACTTGTTCAGGGCGGACTTCAACAAATCCGCCACTTACTGCAACCAATTCAGTTGATCCACTATGTTTTAAGCGAACTGCACCGATTTTTAGCGGAGCAACCATTGGAACGTGGCCAGCTAAAATACCAAGCTCACCGCTTTCTGCTCTTACACTGACCATTTCCACATCCGCTTGATACACTGGGCCGTCGGGAGTAACGATATTGACTTGAACGGTCTTCATGCTTTTACCCTCCTAAGGACCAGATTAGGCCTCTACACCCATCTCTTTGGCTTTTTCAACCACTTCTTCAATGCGTCCAACTAAGCGGAATGCATCTTCTGGGAGGTGATCGTATTTACCAGATAAGATTTCCTTGAAGCCTTTAACAGTTTCTTTCAATGGCACATAAGAACCCTTTTGGCCAGTGAACTGCTCTGCTACGTGGAAGTTTTGAGATAGGAAGAATTGAACACGACGCGCTCTGTGTACCACAAGCTTATCGTCCTCAGATAATTCATCCATACCTAAAATGGCAATAATATCTTGCAGCTCTTTATAACGCTGTAATGTTTGCTGCACTTCACGCGCAATCGCATAATGCTCTTCACCAACGATCTCAGGTGCAAGTGCACGAGATGTTGAAGCAAGAGGATCAACCGCTGGGTAAATACCCATTTCAGTCAGCTTACGCTCAAGGTTTGTCGTTGCATCAAGGTGAGCGAACGTCGTTGCAGGAGCTGGATCTGTATAGTCATCCGCAGGTACATAGATCGCTTGAATCGATGTAACCGATCCTACGTTTGTAGACGTGATACGCTCTTGGAGCTGACCCATTTCTGTTGCAAGTGTCGGCTGATAACCTACCGCTGAAGGCATACGTCCAAGAAGGGCTGATACTTCAGAACCTGCTTGTGTAAAGCGATAGATATTATCGATGAAGAACAATACGTCTTGACCTTGTTCATCACGGAAATGCTCTGCCATTGTCAAACCAGTTAGGGCAACACGCATACGTGCACCTGGTGGCTCGTTCATTTGACCGAAGACCATGGCTGTTTTCTCGATAACGCCAGAATCTTTCATTTCGTAGTAAAGGTCGTTTCCTTCACGTGTACGCTCTCCAACACCAGCGAATACAGAAATACCGCCGTGTTCTTGTGCGATGTTGTTGATCAATTCTTGAATCAGAACGGTTTTACCTACACCAGCTCCACCGAATAGACCGATCTTTCCACCTTTGATGTAAGGAGCAAGCAGGTCAACAACTTTGATACCTGTTTCAAGAATTTCAACTTCTGTAGAAAGTTGATCAAAAGAAGGCGCTTGTCTGTGGATTGGATCTCTTTGAGCTTCCACACCAAGTGGCTCATCTAAGTCAATGTTATCTCCCAGTACGTTGAATACACGTCCAAGTGTTACGTTACCAACTGGTACTGAAATTGGTTTTCCAAGGTCTACAGCTTCCATACCGCGCTTCACACCGTCTGTTGATGCCATTGCGATGGTTCTCACTGTATCGTCACCTAAATGTAGTGCTACTTCTAAAGTTAAGTCGATATCAACTTCACTTTCGCTTTCCGCTTTATGCGAAACTTTGATCGCATTATAAATCTCAGGCAAGTGACCGTCTTCAAAACGAACGTCTACGACTGGTCCCATGATCTGACTGATGCGTCCTGTTTTCATTGCATTCCCTCCTGACAATTATTTCTATTCTAAGGCAGCTGCTCCGCCGACAATTTCTGTAATCTCTTGTGTAATCGCTGCTTGACGAGCACGGTTGTAAGAGAGTGTCAGGCTGTCGATCAATTCTTTTGCGTTGTCTGTTGCACTCTTCATTGCTGTCATTCTTGCAGCATGTTCACTTGCTTTGCTGTCAAGAAGCGCACCGAAAATCAAACTCTCTGCATATTGAGGAAGGAGAACTTCAAGAATTTCTTCTTCAGAAGGCTCAAACTCATAAGATGCGGAACGTTTATTTGGTGTCGCTGCGGCCGAAAGGTCCGTTAGCGGCAATAATTTCTTCTCTGTTACTTCTTGTGAAATCGCACTGACAAAGTGGTTGTAGAACATGTAAAGTTCGTCAAACGCTTCATCAGAGAACATTTGAACTGTACTGCTTGCTAATTCTTTAATATCAGCAAACGCTACTTCGTCTCCAAGCCCTGTTACTTCAGAAATAACTGGAATACCACGCTTTTTGAAGAAGTCGCGTCCGATTTTACCAATGACAATCACCGCATATTCATCAGCGGATTGATGACGAGATTGAATGGTTTGGTAAGCGGCACGCAAAATCGAGCTGTTAAAAGGTCCTGCAAGCCCTCGATCAGATGTAATGACGAGATACCCTGTTTTCTTGACAGGTCTTGAAAGAAGCATTGGGTGCTTAGCACTTGTTCCAGTTGCGATTGCAGCAACCACTTCCTGGATTTTCTCCATGTAAGGAACAAAAGACTTCGCATTGTTTTCAGCACGATTCAGTTTCGCAGCTGATACCATTTGCATCGCTTTTGTGATCTGACTCGATTTTTTCGTTGACGTGATCCTTGACTTTATATCGCGTAATGAGGCCAAAGATTTCACCACCTTTTTTCAGGAATCCGTGTTCATTTACGTGAAAAGAGAGAAAAAGAGAATCTTTTTCTCTCGGAAAGATTACTAATTAGTTGCTTGGTGCAAACGTACGTTTAAAGCCTTCGATTGCTGTCTTCCACTCTTCATCAGCAGGCATATTTCCTGTTTGAGAGATTGTGTCAAACAAGCCTTTATGGTTTTCTTCAATGTACAAGAATAACTCAGCTTCAAAACGTTTAACATCAGCAATGGCTACATCGTCTAAGTATCCTCTTGTTAGTGCGTAAAGAATCGCTACTTGTTTTTCAACTTTAAGCGGTTTGTTCAAGTCTTGTTTTAAGACTTCAACTGTTCTTGCACCACGGTTTAATTTCGCTTGAGTGGCTTGGTCTAGATCAGATCCAAACTGAGCGAATGCTTCAAGCTCACGATAAGAAGCAAGATCCAGACGAAGTGTACCTGCTACCTTTTTCATCGCTTTGATTTGTGCAGAACCACCTACACGGGATACAGACAATCCTGCGTTTACCGCTGGACGTACGCCTGAGAAGAAGAGGTCAGATTGTAAGAAAATCTGTCCATCTGTGATGGAAATAACGTTTGTTGGGATATATGCAGAGATATCGCCAGCCTGCGTTTCTACGAAAGGCAATGCTGTGATAGAACCGCCACCCTTTTCGTCACTAAGCTTCGCTGCACGTTCTAATAAACGAGAGTGAAGATAGAAAACATCACCAGGGAATGCCTCACGACCTGGAGGACGACGAAGCAATAATGAAAGCTCACGGTAAGCTGCCGCTTGTTTAGAAAGGTCATCATAGACAACAAGTACGTGCTTGCCGTTATACATGAATTCCTCACCCATCGTTACACCTGCATAAGGAGCAAGGTAAAGAAGTGGAGCTGGCTGTGATGCAGAAGCTGTGACAACGATTGTGTAGTCAAGCGCACCATGCTTACGAAGTGTTTCAACAACACCACGAACCGTAGATTCTTTTTGTCCGATGGCAACATAAATACAGATCATGTCTTGATCTTTTTGGTTTAGAATCGTATCGATTGCAACAGATGTTTTACCTGTTTGACGGTCACCAATGATCAATTCACGCTGTCCGCGGCCGATTGGAATCAAGGCATCAATTGCTTTAATTCCTGTTTGAAGTGGCTCATGTACAGATTTACGATCCATAACGCCAGGTGCTTCACTTTCGATTGGACGTGTTTTGCTTGTTAAGATTGGACCTAGTCCATCAACAGGCTGACCAAGCGGGTTCACAATACGTCCGATTAACTCTTCACCTACTGGAACCTCCATGATACGACCTGTACGTTTTACGTCGTCACCTTCGCGGATATCTTTGTAAGGTCCTAAAATAACGATACCTACGTTAGACTCCTCAAGGTTTTGAGCCATACCCATTACACCGTTAGAGAACTCAACCAGCTCTCCTGCCATAATGTTGTCAAGGCCATGTACACGCGCGATACCGTCCCCTACTTGAATGACTGTACCGACATCTTTTACTTCAATTTCTGATTGATAGTTTTGGATTTGCTGCTTTATCAGCGCGCTAATCTCTTCAGCTTTGATACTCACTAAGGTTTCACCCCTTCTAACGATTTTCGCCTGCAAGCTGACGTTCAATGCGGGAAAGCTTTCCGCTGACACTGCCGTCATAAATGCGGTTTCCGATACGGATTTTCACTCCGCCTATTAGATCCTTGTCAATCACATTTTCAACACGCAGTGATGTGACTCCGGCTTTTTTGGCAAATACTTCAGATAAAGATTGAATTTCAGCACCGCTCAGCGGTTTCACTGAATACACGACCGCATCGTCTATTTGTTTCGCACGGTTTGCAAGTTTCACAAACTCAGACGTCATTTCAGAGAAAATATTCGTGCGTCCGCGGTCAATCAGTAAATACATTGTGTGCAATACATAAGTAGAAACACCTTTGAAAGCTTCAGCAATCAACTGTTTCTTTTTGTCTGCCGTAATCTTTGGATGAACAAGGAAGTCATTGAGTTCTTGATCAGCCTTTAGAACTTTTTTGATCTCATTCAGCTCTTTTTCAGTTTCGTCTACTGCCGAAGAAGCAAGAACGATGTCAAAAAGAGCAGAAGCGTAACGCTTAGAGACAATAGTTACGCTCATCGGCTTTCGCCTGCCTCTTTAAGGTACTCTTGAATCAATTTCTCTTGTGCCTGCTCATCAAGTTCTTTTTCAATCACTTTAGATGCAATCAGCACAGATAGTGATGCAACCTGCTCACGCAGTGCAGCCACAGCTTGTTCTTTTTCTTTCACGATTTCAGTTCTAGCAGACTCTTTCAAGCGCTCTGATTCTTGACGTGCTGCTTGAATGATCTCTTCTTTTTGTTTCTCACCAATCTTTTTCGCATTTTCGATGAGTGTATGTGATTCTTCGCGTGCTTCTTTCAATAAGACACGTTGTTCTTCAAGAAGCTTTTCAGCTTGAACGTGCTTTTGTTCAGCACTTGAAATTTCATTTCCTATATAATCTTCACGCTGCTTCATAATACCTAATAAAGGTTTAAGCGCAAATTTCTTTAAAAGTGCAAGCAAGATGAGCATAGCGATAAGCTGGAATAACATATCACCGGCGTTGAAACTTAAGCCCCCTGCTCCTAAAACCACTGGTAACTGAGACATTTAGTACGGCAACTCCCTTCTTTAAATAATATGTTAAGAAACAAAACATAAAGGAATGGCGAAGTTTCGAACTAATCTGATCTTCGCCATTAAAATTCATATTAGAACGCTTCTCACATATTAACCAAAGAATGCCAAGAATGCGATAACGACAGCGATAATTGGAAGTGCCTCAACTAAAGCGACCCCGATGAACATAAGTGTTCTTAGTTCTCTACCAGCTTCTGGCTGACGAGCGATTCCTTCAACTGTTTTAGATACGATTAGACCGTTACCAATACCTGCTCCTAGTGCTCCTAAACCGATTGCAATTGCTGCTGCTATTAAATTCATTAAAAAGCTCCTCCTTTAAAATAACGTCCTTTTTGGACTCTCAATTTTTTAGTGTTCGTCGCTGACTTTATGGGAAATGTACACCATTGTCAGCATGGTGAAGATAAATGCCTGGATTGTTCCGACAAACAAACTGAATGCCTGCCATACAATCATCGGCACGATGGCACCTAATGTACCAACGATACCAAGCGCAATGTTTTGCGTGTAGAAATTGGTCGCAAGTCCTGCAAGTAACCCAAGAAGAATCTCTCCAGCGAAAATATTTCCATAAAGACGCAAACCAAGTGTTAACGTGTTTGCAAATTCTTCAATGATTTTCAGCGGCACTAAATATGGGATTGGCTTGAAGAAGTCTTTCGTATATTCCTTGACTCCTTTTGCCTTGACACCGTAGAAGTGTGTAAGTCCCATGACCATAATTGCTAGTGTCATTGTGATTGCAGGATCAGCAGTTGGTGATTTCCACCACAAGTTGTGATCGACCGTAATCGAGAATGGCAGTCCAAGCATGTTTGAAACAAATATGTACATGAGTAATGTAACGCCAAGCGCTAGAAATGGGGCTCCTGTTTTCATGTCCATCGAACTACCTATGATATTTCGAACAAAATCAACGATCCATTCCATGAAGTTCTGCGCCTTAGTCGGACGAATAGACAGAACACGAGTAGTCAGCACCGCTATGAGAAGAACGATGATACTAGCAATCGTAATCATGAGAACATTGGATAAGTTGAACGTTAACCCTAAAAATTCTGTAGTTTTTGAACTGTGACCCAAAGAGTATTCACCTCTCTTCCATAGTAGAACGTTTAAGTTGAATGAAGGAATCTATCATAATGACAGGATATATTGTCATTAATCCTATAACAACACCTGCCAGATGAACTTCATTAGGGTAACGCCAAGCAATCGCTACTGCGAGAATCGCGTTGGCCCACCTGGCTGTACTCCCCATTGAACGAATGGATTTTCCTTTTTTAACCGCTCGATCAAAAGCGTGCATTCTCCGTATAAGTAGGAATAAATTAAAGAAAGCAAAAATTGTGCCGATAATGAAACCAAGAAACAGTGGTTTAAAACCAGGCATGGCATAGCCAAACACAAAAATTGCCAATAGATAGAACATGTATTTACTCTGTCTGCGGAAAATCGCGTTTGGATCGTTCATTCATCTGACTCCCGATGAAAAGTATTGTAAAAAAGGTGATAAATGGTGATGAAAACTGCGTAGAAGACGCTGATGATAAGCCGTCCTATTCGAAAAAAATCAATCACCCATCGGTCTAATTGCACAATCAGACTTGAAATCTTTAGATCTATGGGATGCTGCTTCATTCGTTGATACAAACCCTGATTATTAAAGGGTTCACAATGAGGATTAGTAGAGTGCTATAGGCTATGAAAACCTTACCATAATACCCTCGTTTAGCATACAATAGCGTCTATGATGTGTCAATCGGTTGAAAGTTAAAAAACTTTTCTATAGTGATAGAGCACACAAAATGTTCACAATTTCATCAAACTTTAGGAGAGATGTGACATTCATTGAAAAAAACAGCCAATGTTCAGTATACATTGATTTTTCTAAGAACGGTATCAACCGTTTGTCATATATTTCAAAAAGCCCACATGCACGTTTGCATGTGGGCTTTTATTAAGACTTTCTTATTTCGTTCCGTACATACGGTCACCAGCATCACCAAGACCTGGGATGATGTAACCTTTTTCGTTTAGTTTCTCATCTAATGCTGCAATGTAGATATCAACATCTGGATGATGCTTTTGCATTTCTTCTACACCTTCAGGGGCAGCAATCAGACACATAAAGCGAATGTTTTTCGCACCGCGTTTTTTCAAGCTGTTTAACGCTTCGACTGCTGAACCGCCAGTTGCAAGCATTGGGTCTACTACGATAAATTCACGTTCTTCCACATCAGATGGAAGCTTCACATAATATTCAACAGGCTTTAATGTTTTCGGATCACGGTATAAACCAACATGTCCCACTTTAGCAGCTGGAATGAGTTTCAAAATCCCGTCTACCATTCCAAGACCTGCTCTTAAAATTGGCACAACCCCGAGTTTCTTCCCTGAGATCACGTTTGATTTGGCTACTTGTACAGGTGTTTCTACATCTACCTCTTCAAGCGGTAAGTCTCTTGTGATTTCAAATGCCATTAATGTTGCGACTTCATCCACTAGCTCTCTAAATTCTTTAGTTCCTGTATGAACGTCACGAATATATGTAAGTTTGTGCTGAATAAGCGGGTGATCAAATACATAAACCTTTGCCATTGCTTGCTACAACTCCTTTTCTGTCATCTTCCGGTGAACTTTGCACACTTCCTACAATTCTACATAAAAAGACATCATCTTTCAATATGATTCGCAAATCCTACAAAAAAAACCCACATGCCAAAAATAGGCAAATGGGTCTGTTTTTTAATAATCTAATTCGTTATATAGAGGGAAACGGGCCGTAAGATCAGATACACGCTTTTTCGCCTCTTCTAATTTCGCTTCATCTTCATGATGTTTTAGCGCAAGTGCAATAATGGAACCGACTTCTTTCATCGCTTCTTGATCAAAACCGCGGCTTGTTACTGCTGCTGTACCTACACGTACACCGCTTGTGACAAATGGTTTCTCTGGATCATAAGGAATTGCATTTTTGTTCACTGTAATACCGATTTCATCAAGAACATTTTCTGCAATTTTTCCTGTGATGCCAAGAGAACGCAAGTCGATGAGAA
The DNA here is from genome assembly GCF_038627085.1 of Bacillus sp. FSL M7-0791. NCBI lineage: Bacteria > Bacillati > Bacillota > Bacilli > Caryophanales > Bacillaceae > Bacillus > Bacillus sp. FSL M7-0791. The sequence goes on from NZ_CP152022.1 coordinate 3,274,496, forward strand.
CAAGATGGTTATCTGTTCCGCCAGATACAAGCTGAATATCTTCAGATAAAAGTGTTTCAGCTAGTTGTTTTGCATTATTAATGACGTTTTGTGCATATGTTTTGAAATCTCCGTTCAATACTTCACCGAAAGAAACAGCTTTTGCAGAGATGACATGCATCAGTGGTCCACCTTGAATACCAGGGAAGATCGATTTGTCGATCTTTTTACCAAACTCTTCACGGCATAGGATCATTCCGCCGCGAGGTCCGCGTAATGTTTTGTGAGTTGTTGTTGTCACAAAATCTGCGTAAGGAACTGGATTTGGATGAAGACCTGCTGCAACAAGACCAGCAATGTGAGCCATGTCGACCATAAAGTAAGCACCGACTTCATCAGCAATCTCACGGAACTTTTTGAAATCAATTTGGCGTGGGTATGCACTTGCACCCGCAACGATGAGTTTCGGCTTATGTTCACGTGCTTTTTCAAGTACATCTTGATAGTCGATATGCTGAGTTTCTTTATCTACACCGTATTCTACAAAGTTGTACTGTACACCACTAAAGTTTACAGGGCTTCCATGTGTTAAATGTCCGCCATGTGATAAGTTCATGCCAAGTACTGTATCGCCATGCTCAAGAATTGTAAAGTATACGGCCATGTTCGCTTGAGCACCTGAGTGAGGCTGTACGTTCACATACTCAGCGCCAAAAATTTCTTTTGCGCGGTCACGTGCGATATCTTCCACAACGTCTACATGTTCACAGCCGCCATAGTAGCGTTTACCAGGATAGCCCTCAGCGTATTTGTTTGTTAATACAGAGCCCTGTGCTTCCATGACTGCTTCGCTTACGAAGTTTTCTGATGCAATTAATTCGATTTTGTCCTGCTGGCGTTTCCGCTCTAGTTGAATTGCTTTGAATACTTGTGCGTCTTGCTCAGGTAAATGTTTCATCAGCGAAATCCTCTCCAATCTATTTCCATTCGATGTTTTCACCATCTCATTGTACACGGTTTTTGAGTAAAATGTAAAAGTTTTTTTTGGAAAATCGACTTCTTTTTTATGAAAACCCGAATATTCAAGTGGTAAAGCGTCTTCATCATTCAACATTATATTAGAAATATATCGAAGCTATGATCTTGTATAAACGGCTCGTTCTCCGCCAATCAGCTTCGGACGCGTTTTCGCAAAAGTCACATGTGCATGTCCTAATCGATGACGACTGAGGCGGACAGGTACTGCGACTCTCTTTAAGTGCATCCCAATTAACGTATCGCCGATATCAATTCCAGCATGTGCCTCAATGCATTCGACCAATACAGGATGTTCCATTTGCTGATACGCATGAGCCGCCATCGAACCACCCGCTTTACGGACAGGTACTGCAGCTACGATCTCCAGGTTAAAACGGAAAGCCACTTCTTCTTCAACAACAAGGGCACGATTTAGATGTTCACAGCATTGAAAGGCGAGCTCGATGCCGGTCTCTCGTCTTAACTGATCCAATTCTTGATAGATAGAGGCAGCAATTTGCTCACTTCCTGCAGTACCAATATGCTCACCAGCCACTTCTGACGTACTGCAGCCAATGACTAAGATTTGCCCGGCACGCAATTCAACTGTTTGATGAAACTCTTTTAACATTTCAAGCCAATCTTGACCAATGTTCATGTTAAGCGCTCCTTATAGGTGCTTTTCTTCGTAATCAGCAATTTTGCCAATCCGCACAGCATGGCGTCCTGCTGTAAACTCTGTCGTCAGCCAAATGTGCGCAATCTCACGTGCTAATCCTGGTCCAATCACTCGCTCTCCCATTGCAAGAACGTTCGTATCATTATGTTCTCTCGTTGCTTTCGCACTAAATGTATCATGAGCCAATGCACAGCGAATTCCTTTTACTTTATTTGCTGAGATGCTCATGCCGATGCCTGTCCCACAAATTAAAATGCCGCGGTCGACTTCTCCGTTTGCCACCATATTGGCTACAGGAAAAGCATAATCTGGGTAGTCTACAGAACCTGATCCGCATTCACAACCCATATCAATGTATTCAATCTTCAATTCATCCATCAGTTGTTTGATTTCTTCACGAATATTCGTTCCGCCGTGATCGGATGCAATGGCTACTTTCATCGGGCAATTCCTCCTAAGGGTGAGTTGATCTGTTATGTCTTACATTCATTCTTTATTTACAGTTATATTTTAACCTCTGCCTAGTGATTTGCAAACAATAGCAGAAAAACCGTTGAGGCAACGGTTTTACAGGTTATCTATTATGATGATCTTTTTTCAGCTTCTCAGCGAGCTGATACAGCAAGGCTTCTAGTTCATCTCGAGTTTCCTGATAAACAGAAAGACTTCCTCCAAACGGATCGGATACATCGCCTTCTGTTCCTGTCGCAAATTCCTTTAAAGTGAAGACCTTGCCTTTTGCATGCGCATATTGCTCTGCAATCAACTGTTTATGCTGCATCGTCATCGTAAAGACGTAATGAGCTTCGCGTAGAAGATCCTCTGTCAATTTTGATGATGAGTGATTCAGTGGAATGCTTTTCTCAAATAATGCTTCGATCGCTTGAGGAGAAGCCTTCCCTTCATCGGAGGCAAAAATGCCCGCTGATTTTACAGTGACCTCTAAGCCTTTTTCATCTGCAATTGAAGCAAAAAGGGCTTGAGCCATTGGACTTCTGCATGTATTTCCCGTACAAACAAATAAGATTTTCATCTTTCGCCCTCCTTTTCTTCTATTATATAGCATTTCATTCTACATGTTATGTAAGGAGACTGGCTAGAGCGGAAATAATAATTTGATACCAAAGGCTAGTAAAATGATCCCACCAAGCGCGCCGCTATATGAACCAACCCATGACCGAACCTGTTTACCGAGTAATAATCCGAGCCATGTGAGGAGCATACTAAAAAAACCAAACAATAATATAGTCATCCACACCTGGGAACCGTAAATCCCGAGGCTTAAACCAACGGAGAAGCTGTCTAGGCTTACACTTGTCGCAAAAAGAACAAGACCAGCCCCAACTGGTGCAATAAAGGGCTTATCCTCTTTGCGGATAGAAGCAACAATCATTTGCAGTCCCAGCACCAAAAGCAGCGCCCCGCCAATATAGGTGGCAAGAAGTCCAAGCCATCCAGATAAGAGCTGACCTGTCAGCATGCCAAAAAGCGGCATAAACATATGAAATATCCCAATAACAAGTCCAATATAAATGATCTGGCGGAACCTCAGCTGAATCATCCCCATACCAAGTCCAACCGAAAAAGCATCCATCCCAAGTGCAAAAGCCATGATGCTGAGTGTCAGCAATTCGCCAGCTAGTTCGTTCATGTAAATCCCCCTTGGACACACATTCTCCTTTAACCTATGTTTGTCCAAGAAAGGTTAGAACTATTGGAACGAAGGGAGTGTACGCCCTCCTGCGGCTTTTTGCAGACGGTTCATAATGGCAGAACCAACCCCCTGCTCTGAAAAGGCTTCTGAAATAATCAAGTCTACATCCGTTTCATCAAATTGTCTCAGTACACGATAAAGGTTTGCAGCAACCGTTTCAGGTCTTTCTCTCCATCCACAGCTGTACACAACATCTGCCGCAAACAGCGATTTCTTTTCTTCTGTTGTCAGCACTCCGACTTTTAAACCTTCAGCTCTGTATTTCTGAATGTGACGCTGCATGTCTTCATCACTTCCATGAAAGATATACATCTTGGCTTCAGGTGCATAATGTGTGTATTTCATTCCGGGCGATACAGGCGCCTCGTCCTTTTTTGTCAGCCCTGGGTCTACACTCACCGTTCCGACTACCTCTTCTAATGCTTCTTTTGTAATCCCGCCTGGTCTTAAAATCACTGGGGTCTCACCGACACAGGATACAACCGTTGATTCAACGCCAATTCCAGTTGAACCGCCATCCACAATCCCAGCGATTCTTCCTTCGAGATCACTCGCTACATGGTCAGCTTGTGTTGGTGAAGGCTTTCCCGAACGATTGGCACTTGGTGCAGCAATTGGCAGACCCGCTGCTCGGATGAGCTCAAGCGCAATGGGATGGTCAGGCATTCTCACACCTACTGTGGATAAACCTGCTGTAACCTGCTTTGATAAAGTGCCCGGTTTACACGGAAGAACAATGGTTAAGGCGCCCGGCCAAAAGGCATCCATCAGCGCCTTCGCTTTTTCGCTTTCTATTTGTGCAAATTCGTGAAGCTGCTGAACCTCCGCAATGTGAACAATCAACGGATTATCACTCGGACGCCCTTTCGCTTCATAAATTTTCATCACGGCTTCTGTCTCTTTCGCATTTGCCCCGAGTCCGTAAACGGTCTCTGTCGGGAAAGCAACCACTTCATTTTGCTTCAGCAGATCGGCCGCCTGTTTAATTTGTGGATAGTATGTGGATAAATCCTTTTCTAAATCCACAGACCACCTTTTTGTATTTAACATCATACAAACTCCTTTTAAAAAAGATAAAACTGTTGATATATCTCAATTATCCTTTTGAAAGTATAAAAGATGATGATCAATAAAACAAGCGTTGTCCACAATTTGTGGATAACACTTGTTTTGTAGTGGATAAGTATGTGTATAAGTCCATCATTTTGTGATTAACTGCCTTTTTTTTGCAGGACCACAGCCTGTTCTTTCCCCAATGTCTCTTTCGCATGTGCAGAGCTCCATATGCTTTCTGGAATTTCCTTTAAAGGCGTAAAGCCCATTAATGCCAAAAAATCATGGGAAGAGGAATGGTTTGCGACGACATAAAAAGTATCCACACCCATTTTTTCACCGAGCGTTTGAACACTTTGGAACAAAGAGACAATGTGTCCCTGACCGAGCTTATCTGATATGACAAGAGACCGCAGCAATCCCTCTTGTTCATTGAGCTGTTCAAGACCTAAGCAGCCTGCCAACTGACCATCCGCATCTTCCATCACTACAAATGCCGTTCGCTCTGCAAGCGTTACTCCGCCTTTTGCTTGTCCCTTTTCAAGAAAAGCATTGATCGCCGGGACATCTTCTTCTGTAGCTATTCTTAATTGATAATACATGCTTTCACCTCTTTTTGATCTCTTACTTCAACTCTATGAGGCAAAAACCGATTTATACCTTTTTTAAGAGAAAAGACTAGAGACCCATTCGAACAAAAAGAACTTCACTTCACCTGTCTCTTCTTCCTCTTCTTTCACCACTTCATTAACAGACTCTTTCGTTTGCTGCGCTGTCACTTGTTTATCATCATCCCCTTCTGGTGAGGCGATGGCTTCTCCGTTTGAAAAATCGATAAAGCAGAGCGGCGGAAATAACACACACCACCAGTTGGCACCGTCTCCTTCTCCAAGCGTAATTAAAATGGCTTCATATTTCCCAGCAGGGTAGACGAAATTTCCATAGAGCTTTGTTGGAAATGAAGCTTTTTGAAAACTGACCGATACGGATTGATCTATGTGCTGTTCTTTCAATTTCGCTTTAGCAATACGATTGATTTCTGGCAGCTTTGATCGAATGACACGTCTTGCTTCTTCAATGGATGTGAGGTCTTTCACCCACTCCGTCATATTCGCATTGACCTCGTCACGAATACTTCTTTTCACATCCTGATCCGCTGAACGATCACTATTTGCTAAAATGCGTAATCGAATCGCTTCATCTGGTATAACAACAGGCTGATTTGCAGAAGCAGCGGCCGTCTCCTCCTTACCAAGGTTTGCAAAAGCACCGCATAATAATAGAAACATATAAAGACAAATCATCGTTTTACTTTTCAACATTGTGTGTTCCCCCCACTTTTTCTCTTCGCTACAAACATTGTGTCCAGGAAACTCATTTCATAAACAGTCAATATGAATTTTTTAATAGATTATGAGTCAAAACAAAAAAGCCGTTCTCATTAAGAACGACTTTTGAGTGAGGATTGGTAGTCAGAAGGGTATAGTCTCCCATCCCAATCTCGGCTGATTTTTAAACCAGATTCTGTTTTGATGACAGTCATGGCTCCTTTTTTCTCGATTTCTTTTTTGACTTTCCCTTTTTGATCGATAAATTGGATCACCATTTCATAGTTAAATTCAATTCTGTCATCGCTTTCATCTGAAGGCGTAAACATAATTTTCTTCAGCTTAATTTGACAATCTTGATCCTTCGCCGCTTCTAATATGCTCGGGAACATGCTGTCTTGTGTATATTCTTGATATTCATGTTCGGTTAAATAAACCTTCAGCTTCTCTTTCATGTCAGATAGGTCATCCGTTCGATTCACTGTGTATTGTGCTTTTTTATAGCTTTCTCCAAATGCTGCTGCCTCTTTTTTAAAGCTCGGTTTACCACAAGCACTCACAATCAATAGTACACTGACGATGACCAACACCATCGCATACCTTTTGTTCACACCATTCGCTCCTTCAAAACAAATTTATGTAAAAAATCATGATCAGAATGTTCATTCTTCTATATATACGTTTCTCTTTTACCATAAGTTTCATCTTTACATAATAAAATAGTCCGGCTTTCTTCAGCCGGACTTTCCGTTTTGAATGTGTGCGCAAACAGCTCGATCTTTTCCGTTAATATCTTTGACGATGCAGACATCCGCTTTAGGAAATGCCTGCTCAAGTAGCGCTGTGACATCTTGACCTTGCGTATGTCCAATTTCAAAGACAACAACTGCTTGATCACTCAGCACGCTGGGAAGATCATGAACGAGACGCTGATAAAACCACAAGCCATCACGTCCGTCCGTCAGCGCATTCACCGGCTCATGCTTCGTCACAACCTCAGATAGACTGTCCATTTCTTCCGCCGCAATATAAGGTGGATTGGAAATAAATACATCTACTTTAATGCCTTGAGCTATAACCGGTTCAAGCAAATCTCCATGTAAAAAATGAACGTCTGCACCGAGCGCTTGTTGATTCCGTTTTGCTACCGCAAGCGCTTCTTGTGAGATATCAGTCGCTGTGACAGATAGTGATTTTTTTTCAAGAGCCAGCGTAATCGCAATGGCTCCGCTTCCTGTGCCAACGTCAACTGCTTTGAGCGGCTGATCGGGCGGGAAAACGTCACCTACCAAATTGAGCGCCGCCAGAACAACTTCTTCCGTTTCAGGACGAGGAATAAGAACATGCTTGTTCACCTCGAAAGGACGTCCGTAAAAGAATTCAACACCCGTTAAATGCTGAACAGGAACACCCGCCTTATGCTGTGTCACAAATTTGCTGAACAGTTGATCTTGCTCCTCAGGCAGCGCATCATGAAATCGCGCAAGAAGCTCACTTCTGCTCCAGCCGAGCACATGCATCAACAGGAGTTCTGCTGCATTTTGGTCTCTGCCAGCTTCCGTTAACAAAGAAGAAGCCCATTTAAGGGCTTCGAAGATTGTTCGCTCTTTATTTTGCATCTTGAAGCTTTCTTGCTTGGTCTTCCATAATTAGTGCATCAATGACCTCGTCAAGTTTTCCTTCTAAAATTTGATCAAGCTTTTGAATCGTCAATCCGATGCGGTGGTCTGTTACACGGTTTTGCGGGAAGTTGTACGTACGGATACGCTCTGAACGATCCCCTGTTCCAACCGCAGATTTACGTGTTTGATCATATTCAGCCTGTGCTTCACGCTGGAATTTATCATAAATTCTCGCACGCAGCACTTTCATGGCTTTTTCTTTGTTTTTAATTTGTGATTTCTCATCCTGACAGGACACAACAACACCTGTTGGAAGGTGAGTTAATCGAACAGCAGACATGGTCGTATTGACACTTTGTCCGCCAGGTCCGCTTGATGCAAATGTATCCACACGGATATCTTTTTCATGGATATCAATTTCAACTTCCTCAGCCTCAGGTAATACAGCGACTGTCGCAGTAGATGTATGGATCCGTCCGCCTGATTCTGTTTCCGGAACACGCTGCACGCGGTGTGCACCATTTTCAAACTTTAGTTTGGAGTATGCGCCTTTCCCGCTGATCATAAAGATGATTTCTTTATAACCGCCTGTGCCAGTGACACTTGCTTCCATGACTTCCGTTTTCCAGCCTTGCATTTCAGCATAACGGCTGTACATACGGTAAAGATTTCCCGCAAAAAGAGCAGCCTCTTCTCCACCCGCTGCACCACGAACCTCCACAATAACGTTCTTATCGTCATTCGGATCTTTCGGGATCAGCAAGATTTTCAGCTCGTCTTCTAAACGTTCCGTTTCTTCCGTGAGCTCTGAAATTTCTTCTTTGACCATGTCGCGCATCTCGGCATCCAGCTTCTCTTCGAGCATTGCTTTCGCATCATTCAGCTGGTCGTATGCCGCACGATATTGTCTATATACCTCAACAGTTTCTTGAATATCGGATTGTTCTTTCGAATATTCACGAAGCTTCTTAGGGTCGTTCACCACTTCAGGGTCACTTAAATATTCATTTAGCTTTTCATAGCGTTCTTCAATTGATTTTAAACGGTCTAACATGGTCTTCACCTCTGTTTTGTGCGTAACAGTCTAATTATAGTATAGCGGGGTATGACAGTCAAAAAAATTTCCAAAACAATTGATTTCCTGCAATTTTTCGCTAGAAAACACGATCTTTGGCGATTGGTTACTTGTTTTGTCTAACGTGAAGGAACAGGTCCTCCTTAAAGAGAATGGTACTTGTAATTGAAAAAAGGGAGGGCATTTGGTTTGAATACAAATGAGGTTGCAAAGGAAATTGGTGTTTCTTCAAAGACGATTCAGCGCTGGGTCAAACAGCTCAACATCCCTGTCGCCCGGAATGAACTTGGACATTATGAATTTCATGAAGATATTCTGCAGCTGCTCAAAGAGGTCAAACACCAAATGAGTGAAGGTGTGATCCTCCAAGATATTCAACTGCCAATCCATAAGGAAACCGTTCGTCAATCAGCACCTGCTGCCGAAGCTGATATCTCTACACAGCGGATTGAAGCATTAGAAAAACAAGTGAAAGCGCTCATTCAGCAGCAATTACATGTCACTGATGTAGAAGACCGCCTGCAAGAACTTGAACGGAAATTGGCTAAAAAAGCAGATGAAGGTGTATCGTATCAGCTGCTTCAGCACCGCAGAGAAATTGAAGACTTATCCACAAAATTTGACCGCCTCGCCGCAACCTTGAAACAACCGTCACAAGTAGAAGAAAAAAAGGAAATCGCACACCCCGACATCAAAAAAAAGCGTGTACTCTTCCCTCTGTTTCATTCATTTCGCTAAGAAAGGCTGCCTCGTTTGGCAGCCTTTCTACTATATTATACGGTAAGTGCAATAATGATCGGTAATGTAATGAGTGACATGATGGCACTGATCACAAATGCGGATGCAGTTTCCGCCTCTTGTTTTTCAAATCGTGTTGCGATCATCGCTGCAACAGCTGAACCTGGGAAGGCAACAAGCAATACAGCTTTTGTAATTTCATCAGCCGAAAGACCCATAAGAACGGCAATGAAATACATAAGTAATGGTTGTACAGCTACTTTTAGCAATGCAATACTAAAGGCTGGCAAGCTTAATTTAATTTTGCGGATACCAACAGTGACACCGACTGCGAATAATGCCACACCTGATGTGACGCTGCCAATTTCCTCTAACATTTCATGTCCGATTGCAGGAAGTTTAAATCCTAAAAGAACAAGAATGATACTGGCTAACGGTGCAAGTGCAAGCGGCTCTGATAAACCGTGCAAAATTGCTTTTGTCGTCATTTTTAGGAAGCTTTCGCCTTCTTTGGCTTTTCCTTTTGTTTTTTCACCGACAGTTGATACAATTATTGCAATTGGATCAAGCAGTGCATTTACAACTATTCCGGTAATTGCAATCGGAATTGCAACCTCTTGAGCTCCAAATAAACTGCCCAAGACCGGAATCCCCATAAATGCAAAGGTCGGTTGTGCTGAGTTTAACGAGAAAACAGAAGAATCTGTTAAATCATATTTAAAAGCAAATTTCGTAACTAAAAGGATAATGATATAAAAACCAACGATTCCGAAAATCAATGCAACGAAAAATGGGATTTGACTATAGAATTTATCTTTTGGTGTTGACAGAATACTGGCGATAAAGTGCGCTGGTAAAGCATACTTTGTAACAAGTGTACTTACACCTTTTGCAGATTTAGCGTCATAGCTGCCGAAGTTCCCTGCGAACCAACCCAGCGCGATAACGAAAAAAATCGGTGCTAGGAGGATCAAAATATTTAAAAAGTCCATCTTACTCTTCCTCCTTAAATCCTTTACATGTTTCTTATTTATTGCGGCATTGCTTAGATTACCCGAAGCAATGCCGCGTTACACATTTTATTATGCTCTTACAATTTTTTTATATTCAGGAATCCACATTGCGTCTTTCACAGCTTGTTCGATGTTGTCAGGCGTTTTTCTTGCGACACCATCTTCAATTGCTGCTTTCGCTACTTCAACAGCTACATGAATTGACACTTCTTGCAATTTATCAATACTTGGAAGAAGACCAGCACCTGGTTTCTCATGATCAACCATTTCAGCAATTGCATTCGCAGAAGCAACGAACATGCCTTTTGTGATGATTTTTGATTCTGTTACGATTGAACCAAGACCAAGTCCAGGGAAAACGAATGCATTGTTTGATTGTCCGATTTCATGTTCAATTCCGTTATACTCAACGTTTTCGAACGGGCTTCCTGTTGCAACAAGCGCACGGCCGTCAGTCCATTTGAATAGATCCTCTGGCACAGCTTCAGCAAGCGGTGTTGGGTTAGACATTGGCATGATCACTGGACGCTCTGTATGAGCTGCCATTTCTTTAATGATTTCTTCAGTGAATGCGCCGCCTTGACCTGATGTACCAATAAGGATGGTCGGCTTCACCCTGCGAACAGTTTCAGCAAATGAGATTTGTCCTTTTTCATCGCGTGCCCAGCCTTCTACTTCATCAGAAGTACGCAGGTATGGTTTTTGGAAATCAAGCACTTCATCTTCAAATTGATCTGTTAGCAATCCTCTGTAGTCTAATGTCCAGAATGCATTGTTTGCTTCTTCTTCTGTTAGACCTTCAAGAACCATTGTGTCACGCATTTGATCTGCAATTCCGATACCAGCTGATCCAGCTCCGAAGATGACAACACGGTGATCTTTTAATTGAGTACCAGTTTTCTTGACAGCTGCAAGAACACCCGCTAAAGTAATGGCACCAGTACCTTGAATATCATCGTTGAACGTTAAGATGTTATCGTTGTATTTTTTCATGATGTTACGCGCATTTTTGTTTCCAAGGTCTTCCCAGTGAAGCAATGCTTTCGGGAAGAATTTAAGTGCTGCCTTCACATAAGCATCAATGAATTCTTCGTATTTTTCACCTTGTACACGTTTGTGATGGTTCCCAATGTATAATGGATCATTCAATAATTTTTCATTGTTTGTTCCAACATCTAATACAACTGGAATCACGCGGCTAGGATCAATACCTGCTGCAGCCGTGTAAACAGCTAATTTACCGATTGCGATGTTGATACCACCAACACCCCAGTCACCAATTCCAAGAATACTCTCAGAGTCAGTTGCAACGATGAGGTCAATATCTCCAGCAGTTGCGTGCAAGTTTTCAAATGCTTTCTCGATTCCGTCAATGTCGTCGATTGAAAGATAGACACCATGAGGTCTTCTGTATTCATGGCTGTATTCTTGAATCGCTTCACCAACAGTTGGTGTGTACACAACTGGAAGCATTTCACGAAGCTTTTCTGTTAGAAGCTTGTAGAACAATACTTCGTTACGGTTTTGCAAATCACTTAAGTATACGTTTTGACGAAGACGATCCGGCTGAGCTAGAAACTGCTTGTACGCTCTTTCCGCTTGCTGTTCTAAAGTGAGAACCGTTGGAGGAAGTAAGCCTTCTAGTCCAAGCTCTTGTCTTTCTTCTTCAGAGAAAGCAACGCCTTTGTTCAACGTTGGAATCGATAATACATCTTTACCTGTCAAAGTGGTTTCGAGGTACCCTTCTTTTGTTTTCTTCACGTTGTTCATCAAAAACTACCCTCTTTCTAAAATATAAATAAAGTGAACTATTAATCCAAAGAACGATTAAGGAGAAAAATCCTTAATCAAAAAAATTATGACAAGAAATCGAACTTTTCGTTTAAATGCTTTACACTACAGTTAGTCATTTTATGCCTGCTTATGACAAAACGCAAGCGTTGAAAATTAGATAATTTAATCGTAGTGTTATTTAATTTATTTAAGTACAAATGATGGGTGTTCAGCCAAAATCTCGAAAAACGAAACACAGCGGCATTTGCTATTTTTTTATTTGTCAAGTGTTGTACCAACATCAAGTCTTGGTACTTCATGGTGATGTCTGCATCGTGCTTCGTATGATTCCTGCGCACCTACTAAAATAATAGGATCATCATAGGATGCGGGTTTACCGTCGATCAAGCGTTGTGTTCTACTCGCTGGGGAGCCGCATACCGAACAAACTGCTTGAAGTTTTGTTACAAGCTCTGCACATGCCATTAAATGCGGAACAACACCAAATGGCTCTCCTCTGAAGTCTTGATCCAGGCCTGCAACAATGACTCGATAGCCTTGGTCAGCCAATTGAGTGACAATGTCAATGATTGTCTCATCAAAAAATTGCACCTCATCAATGCCAATGACATCGGTTCTTTCTGATATGTGCGTTATTATGTCTTTTGGTGAGGCTACTGCAATCCCATCTAATGATGAACCGTTATGTGACACAACTGAGCTTGTACTATATCGGTTATCAATCGATGGTTTGAATATTTTTACTTCTTGTTTGGCAAAGGTGGCCCTTTTGGCTCTCCGAATCAATTCTTCCGACTTTCCAGAAAACATACTGCCGCAGATGACTTCAAGCCAACCGCTTTGTTTCATCACATACATAAGGTCTTCTCCCCCGTTTTAAAGTTCCATCAATCCACGTAAAAAAACAGGCAAGAACGGATTCCTGCCTGTTTATTGTATCTATTATTACTTAAGACCGTATTTTTTGTTAAAGCGGTCAACACGTCCATCAGCAGAAGCGAATTTTTGACGGCCTGTATAGAAAGGATGGCACTCAGAGCAAATCTCGATGCGTACCTCTTCTTTTACTGATCCAGTTTCAAACTCATTTCCACAAGCGCATTTGACTGTAGCTTTTTTGTAGTTAGGATGAATTCCTGTTTTCATCTACTGTCATCTCCTTCCGCCCTGAATCCAATTCGGAAACAGAGTTAATATCTCAGAAATAAATTCTGAAACGCACATGATAAAATTATAACAGTGTGAGTCTATGATTGCAAATGTATTTTTTCAGAGAAGCTATCTTCTTGATGCAGACATATTGGCTTGTTTCCATTCTTGCGTTAAAATATCGAAAAATTCTTGGTTTGTCTTTGTTTTTCTCATTTTGCGCATGAACTTCTCAGCGAAGTCAGGTGTATCTGACATCGATTTTCTCATAGCCCATAAACGATCAAGATGCTCTTTTGGCACAAGCAGTTCTTCTTTTCTCGTACCAGAACGGCGAATGTCGATCGCAGGGAAAATTCTTCTTTCGGCCAAAGAACGGTCCAAATGAAGCTCCATGTTCCCAGTTCCTTTAAACTCTTCATAAATTACGTCATCCATACGTGATCCTGTATCAACAAGTGCAGTGGCTAAAATCGTCAAGCTTCCGCCTTCTTCAATGTTACGCGCAGCACCAAAGAAGCGTTTTGGACGATGGAAAGCCGCAGGATCAATACCACCTGAAAGCGTTCGGCCGCTTGGCGGAATCACAAGGTTGTATGCACGAGCAAGCCTTGTGATGCTGTCCATTAAGATGATGACATCTTTCTTATGTTCAACAAGACGCATAGCACGCTCTAAGACAAGCTCTGCTACTTTAATGTGGTTTTCCGGTACTTCGTCAAAGGTTGAACTAACAACATCCCCTGCAACAGAACGTTCGATATCTGTTACTTCTTCTGGGCGTTCGTCAATCAAAAGGACAATCAGCTCTGCCTCTGGGTGATTTTCAGAAATGCTGTTGGCAATTTCTTTAAGCAAAATGGTTTTCCCAGCCTTAGGCGGTGCAACGATTAAACCACGCTGTCCAAATCCAACTGGCGCCATCATGTCCATAATTCTAGTAGACAGGTGATTAGGCTGTGTTTCAAGAATCATTTGACGGTCAGGAAATAGCGGTGTGAGTGCAGGAAAGTGAACACGTTCCTTTGCTGATTCTGGGTCGTCCCCATTTACCGCTTCTACATGAAGGAGGCCATAGTAGCGTTCATTCTCTTTTGGAGGTCGTACCTTTCCAGACACTTTATCTCCATTTCGTAAATCAAAGCGTCTGATTTGTGAAGCTGAAATATAAATGTCTTCAGAACTTGGGGAGTAGTTAATCGGTCTTAAGAAACCAAATCCCTCAGACTGAATAATTTCAAGAACCCCTTCCATAAATAAGAGATCCTCTTGCTCAGCGTTCGCCTTTAAGATGGCAAAAATTAATTCTTTTTTTGTTAGTTTGCTGTAATAAGAGATTTTGTATCGTTTTGCTAACTCATACAGCTCTTTTAATTTCATATTTTCCAAAGATGAAATCGATACATCTTTCAATATGGACACCACACTTTTCTAGTCAATGTATTTCTTTACAAATGCATGACCATTGTATTTGATTAGCTTTTAATTCCGTTGTTGTTGGAATGACCTCGCTCTGATGGTAACGCTCCCACTCGTTTTATCGTGAAAGATAGGAACAATGTGAAATAGAGCTTTGTCAACATAGAGAAGGATAATGAGTATATCGTCATGATGCGGCAGTATTTAAACTTGTTGAAGCTTAAAAGAAGTAAATTCGCAGAAAATTTCGCAGCACTCTTTAGTTTTACCTCATTTGCAGAGAATATTCAACTTTTAAAAGAAAATGATATACATTTGACACCTATATGAAAAGCGGGTAATGAATACCCGCTTTCAGATTACGGACGAATGACAAGATTCGGTTTTTTCTTTAAGCTGTGTCTGCCGTCTACGAAACGAACCGTACCTGATTTCGCACGCATGACAACACTATGTGTTGTTCCAACAGAGCCTTTGAATTGAACACCTTTAAGTAATTCTCCGTCCGTTACACCTGTCGCTGCAAAAATGGCGTCATCTCCTTTTACGAGATCTTCCATTCTGAGGACTTTCCCAACATCCAGCCCCATTTTCTCACAGCGTCTTAGTTCTTCTTCACTTTGAGGAAGAAGCTTACCATGAATTTCACCACCAAGTGCCTTTAACGCAACAGCAGAAAGGACACCCTCAGGCGCTCCGCCTGAACCAAATAGAATATCAACACCTGTGTGATCAAATGCTGTATTAATGGCTCCTGCAACGTCACCATCGTCGATCAGTTTAATTCTTGCTCCTGCTTCTCTCAGTTCAGCAATAATTTTCTCATGTCGATCTCTGTTTAAAATCGTTGCAACCACATCTTCAATATCTTTGTTTTTTGCTTTTGCAACAGCGCGAAGATTATCAATGACAGGCGCTTCAATGTCGATGCAGCCTACCGCTTCTGGACCTACTGCGATCTTATCCATGTACATATCAGGTGCATTCAGCAGGTTGCCATGATCTGCAACTGCAATGACAGCTAAGGCATTCCAGCCGCCGCTTGCCACAATGTTTGTTCCTTCTAATGGATCAACAGCGACATCCACGCGAGGTCCATATCCGTTCCCAAGCTTTTCCCCAATATAAAGCATTGGTGCTTCGTCCATTTCTCCTTCGCCAATGACCACTGTTCCCTTCATCGGAATGGTATCAAATACATCACGCATTGCACTTGTTGCAGCATCATCCGCTTCGTCTTTTAATCCTCTTCCCATCCAACGGGCAGATTTTAATGCAGCTGCTTCTGTCACCCGTACTAGTTCCATCGATAAACTTCTTTCCATTTTTGTCCAAATCTCCTCTCACAGTCAAAGCCTTATGAATTTTGAAGTTCTTCTATTTCTTGGTCATTCAGCTTTTCACGCCAGATGGTTGCACCCAAGCCTTCAAGCTTCTTCTCAAGCAAACTATATCCTCTGTCTATATGTTCAAGCCCTGTGATTTCGGTCACACCGTCTGCCATTAACCCTGCGACAACAAGACAAGCGCCTGCACGCAGATCACTTGCTTTAACCTTTGCTCCTTGGAGCTGTGTTTGTCCGGTAATAATAGCAGATCTTCCTTCGACCTTCATGTTTGCACCCATTCGACGCAATTCGTCAATGTGCTTAAAGCGGGCTGAGTAGATCGTATCTGTGACCACACTCGTGCCTTTTGCTTTTGTTAACAGCGCCGTCATCGGCTGCTGAAGGTCCGTCGGAAAGCCCGGATACACAAGGGTTTTGATATCGACAGGCTTGAGTCCTTCGTTTCTGCCAACGATCAGCATCTGATCGTTGCTCGTTTCAATGGTGAACCCCATTTCTCTAAGTTTCGCCGTAATTGATTCTAAATGAGTTGGGATCACATTATCAAGTACAACTTCATCACCCATCGCTGCACCAGCTATTAAAAATGTTCCTGCTTCGATGCGGTCAGGGATGATTGAATGCTTACAGCCATGAAGAGATTCTACACCTTCGATTCGAATGACATCGGTACCCGCACCTTTGATTTTGGCTCCCATGCTTGCAAGCAGTGTCGCTACATCAATAATTTCGGGTTCCTTTGCAGCATTTTCAATCACGGTTTTTCCTTCAGCCAGTACGGCTGCCAGCATGATGTTGATCGTCGCACCTACACTGACAACATCAAGATAAATCCGGGCTCCGACTAATTTTTCAGCACGCAAATAAATCGCACCCTGCTCGTTTGTCACCTCGGCTCCAAGTGCTTCAAAGCCTTTGATATGCTGATCGATCGGCCTAGGTCCTAAGTGGCATCCTCCTGGCAGTCCGATGACAGCCTGCTTAAATCTGCCCAGCATGGCGCCCATTAAATAATAGGATGCACGCAGTTTCTTCACTTTTCCATTAGGAAGCGGCATACTGATCATGGAAACAGGATTCACAACCATTTCACCTTTTTCAAAAGTGACCTTTCCGCCAATTTCTTCTAACAGATCCCGTAATGTGTCGATATCTGATATATGCGGAAGGCCTTCAATGGTTACTGGAGAATCAGCAAGAATCGTGGCAGGAATCAGTGCCACAGCACTATTTTTCGCACCACTAATATGTACGGTCCCGCGCAAGGGATCACCGCCGGCAATGTTTAACTTTTCCATATTTGTCTCCCTTCTTAAAGAAGATCACTGTTGGAGTTATACTGTTTGTGGATGTCGCGCTTTAAAAGGTCTTGTCCAAAATTTAGCCAATATCAAGAGAAAGAATACAGGTTAAACGAAATTTGTCGGAAGAAAAATAATCGAAGCTTTGCGAGGCTGTGATGTTCTCTTCTTTGCACAAAACATTTCTTAGCGTTTATAAGGAAAACTGCGGCAAACGAGAGACGATCCCGCCTGCCACAATCATTTATTTATTCCAGTCTGCTAAAAATTGCTCAATGCCTGCATCCGTTAATGGGTGTTTCGTCAGCTGCTTGATGACTTTCAGCGGCATTGTGCCGATATGAGCACCTCTAAGCGCAGCTTCTGTCACATGCTGCGGATGACGAATAGATGCAGCAATGATTTGTGTATCTAATCCATGAACATCAAAAATAGTTTTCACTTCGCTGATGAGATCAAGACCATTTTGGCCAATGTCATCTAAGCGGCCAAGGAATGGAGAAACATACGTCGCACCAGCTCTAGCTGCAAGAAGTGCCTGGTTTGCACTAAAAATCAATGTGACGTTTGTTTTAATTCCAAGGTCTGTTAATGCTTTGACAGCTTTAAGGCCATCTGTAGTCATTGGAATTTTGACTGTGATATTCGGTGCAATGGCAGCTAGCTCTTTTCCTTCTTCAATCATTTCCTCTGCTTTTAAGGAAATCACTTCTGCACTGACAGAACCTGATACCACGTCAGTGATTTCGCGAAGGCGGTCGTGGAATGAGACGTCCTTTTCTTTCGCTACTAAACTAGGGTTTGTTGTGACGCCTGCTAAAATGCCAAGCTCGTGCGCCTCTTTGATGTCTTCAATATTCGCTGTATCTACGAAAAATAACATAACTGTGCCACTCTCCTATCAATAAATTGTCTGAAATGTAAATTTGATTGCGCTTTCTCAAGATATGGAGAAAACCGCCTGTGACTCAGGCGGCTTTCGGTTCTCATCAAATTATGCTTGGTTAGAAGAACCAAATTCGCGCATTTTGCCGATAACAGTCGCTTTAATTGCGTCACGAGCTGGTCCAAGATATTTACGTGGATCATACTCTTCTGTTTTTGCTGCAAGTGTTTCGCGTACTGCTTTCGCAGAAGCAATTTGGTTTTCAGTGTTTACATTGATTTTTGCTGTACCAAGTGAAATTGCACGCTTGATGTCAGCAGTTGGGATACCTGTTCCGCCGTGAAGAACAAGTGGAAGACCAGTTGTTTTACCGATTTCTTCCATTTCAGCGAAACCAAGGTTTGGTTCACCTTTGTATGGACCATGTACTGAACCTAATGCAGGTGCAAGGCAGTCAATACCAGTGCGTTCTACAAGCTCTTGGCACTCTTTTGGATCAGCATAAATAACGCCTTCAGCGATGACGTCATCTTCTTGCCCACCAACAGTTCCAAGTTCAGCTTCTACAGACACACCATGGAAATGTGCAAGTTCAACGACTTTCGCAGTTGTTTCCACATTCTCATCGAATGGATGGTGAGAAGCATCGATCATGACAGAAGTAAATCCTGCATGAATCGCTTTTGCACAAGATTCAAAGCTTGAACCGTGATCTAAATGAATCGCAACAGGAACTGTTACATTATATTCTTCGATTAACGCTTTAACCATTGCGACAACTGTTTTGAAGCCGCCCATGTAGCGTCCTGCTCCTTCAGATACTCCTAAGATAACAGGAGACTTCTCTTCTTCAGCAGCTTGTAAAATCGCTTGCGTGAATTCTAAGTTATTTAAGTTAAACTGTCCAACAGCGTAACCTTTTTCCTTTGCGTCTTTCAACATTTCTGTCATTGAAACTAAAGGCATGATGAAAAATCCTCCCTATGTAGCTAATTTGCTTGCTAAAAAAAGCTCTCCACCCTAGCATGACCAGAATTTCTCGCCATATGTAAACTTTCAAAGTCAGATCGCTTTCTTCTTCTTTTCTAGAATACCAATTATTCGACAAATCGGCAACAGAATGACTCGATTCAATCATTTCCATCTAGCCATTTGTTTCAAGCGGCAGGTATTCTTTAACAGCATCTCGGATTTCATCAATATCAAAAGGCTTAGCGAAGTGCGTCAATGCACCGAGTTCTTTGGACTCTTGGATCATATCTAATTCTCCATAGGCTGTCATAATGATGACACGAATGTCTTCATCAATTAATTTCATTCGTTTTAAAATTTCGATACCATCCATTCCGGGAATTTTCATATCAAGCAGGACAAGGTTCGGTCTATGGTTTTTCACAATATCTAATGCCTGAAGTCCATTGGCAGCTTGAAAGGTTTGATAGCCTTCTTTATGAAACACTTCATTCAATAATATTCTAATACCGTACTGATCATCGACAATTAAAATTTTCTCATTCATCTGTTACACCCCATTGCTTTCATTTTTCGCCATAAAAAGAGCTGTTGTTAAATAATTCTGTTTGATTTTCACATTTCCTTTAATTATAATAGTTTACTTTACGACATTTTCTGAGCATTTTTCCTAATATTCTCTTTATATTCTATTATAAAATGATCTGACCGAAGGAGGAAATGAGTCTTGTTAAAAATTTTTACGACCCAGTTATCAGGTATTTTTTCACGTATTGGAGAAAAGCAGGCTGAAGCGATTGAGGACGGTGCACGCCTCCTTGCACAGGCTGTGGTCAGTGGACATGCCGTTTATTTTCACGGAAAGAATGAACTGGCTGCTGTCGCCCTAGAAGCATCTGAAAGCAAGGAGCCATTTCCCGGTGCGAAGGTACTGCCGCTCGATCAAAAGGAGCGCAGCTTACTTCATCCAAGTGACAGGGTGCTGCTATTTTATTCAGACCCAGAAGATCCAGAAATTCAATCTCTTGTCAAAGAACTGCACGAACAAGGGACGCCCGTTGTTGGTGTAGGACCGGCACAAAAGGAGCCGTCCACGATTGAAGAGTATTGTGATGTCCACATTGATTTCCAGCTCAAGAAACCGCTTGTGCCCGCTGAAGATGGGACAAGGTTTGGTTATCCTGCTTTAATGACCTGCTTATACGTCTACCACGCTCTATCGTTTACTGTGAAGGAAATCGTCGAGGAATATGAATAAAAAAACTGCCGAGAAGTGATATTCTCGGCAGTTTTTTGTTTTATTTTGATTCAGATGCTTGAAGTGAAGCACCAACGAAATCTCTAAATAACGGCTGTGGTCTTGTCGGTCTTGAAACAAATTCTGGGTGGAACTGAGAAGCAAGGAACCAAGGGTGATCCTTCAGCTCAATAATTTCAACAAGACGTCCGTCTGGACTTGTACCTGAGAAGACAAAGCCTGCTGCTTCCATTTGCTGTCTGTATTCGTTATTAAACTCGTAGCGATGACGGTGGCGTTCGTAGACCACTTCGTCATTGTATGCAGCAAATGCTTTTGAGTCTTCATTTAATTTACAAGGGTATAGACCGAGACGAAGTGTTCCGCCTAGATCATCTACATCCTTCTGTTCTGGAAGAAGGTCAATGATTGGGAATGCTGTTTCAGGATCAATTTCCGCTGAATGAGCTCCCTTAAGGCCTAATACGTTTCTCGCGTATTCGATAGATGCCACTTGCATTCCTAAACAGATTCCGAAGAATGGCACTTTGTTTTCACGGGCATATTGCGTAGCAATGATTTTCCCTTCTACTCCGCGGTCTCCGAAGCCTCCCGGAACAATAATACCGTCAACATCTTGTACGAAATCAGCGATATTCTCTGCTGTCACTTCTTCTGCATTGATCCATTTAATTTGAACATCTGCATCAAACGCATAACCAGCATGACGAAGTGATTCAACGACTGAAATATAAGCATCTTGCAGCTCAACATACTTCCCTACAAGACCAATTGTGACTTGTTTCGAAAGGTTTTGCACTTTATCAACAAGCGCTGTCCACTCCGTCATGTCTGCATCTTGGCAGTCAAGTTTCATATGTTCACATACTAGCTTGTCCAGCCCTTGTTTTTGTAAATCAAGCGGAATGGAGTATAGCGTGTCCGCATCCTGACATTCAATAACAGCTTTTGTATCAATATCACAAAATAGCGCAATTTTGTCCTTCATATCTTGCGTCATTGGCATTTCCGTTCTGACCACGATGACGTTTGGCTGAATACCAAGACTGCGGAGTTCTTTTACACTATGCTGTGTTGGTTTTGTTTTCAATTCACCCGCTGCACGGATGTAAGGAACAAGGGTACAATGAATGTACATCACGTTTTCACGGCCGATGTCACTCTTCATTTGACGAATGGCTTCAAGGAATGGAAGGGATTCGATATCTCCTACTGTTCCGCCGATTTCTGTAATGACCACATCTGCACCCGTTTCTTTTCCGGCACGGTACACGCGGTCTTTGATTTCATTTGTAATGTGGGGAATGACCTGTACTGTTCCACCTAAGTAATCACCGCGGCGCTCTTTCTTCAGAACAGTAGAGTAGATTTTACCAGTTGTGACGTTGCTGTACTTGTTTAAGTTAATATCAATGAAACGCTCGTAGTGACCTAAGTCAAGGTCTGTTTCAGCACCATCATCTGTGACAAAAACCTCACCGTGCTGGTATGGACTCATTGTCCCTGGGTCTACGTTGATGTATGGATCGAATTTTTGAATGGTAACATCCATCCCTCTATTTTTCAGAAGGCGGCCTAACGATGCAGCCGTGATTCCTTTTCCAAGTGAGGAAACAACTCCTCCTGTTACAAAAATATACTTTGTCATTTCGTATGCTCCTCTCTTTTTTACCCTTGCATGTCTACACATGCACAGCTTCATCCTTTTTAGAGTGTATCCCTAAATCTCTTGAAAAATAAGAAAGCTCCCTTTCAAATAAATGAAAGGGAGCGTAAATGAACGTATCTTTACGTACTCTTTTTTAGAGAGCCCAAAATACATACTACATAGTTCGCTCTCGAAAGTCAAGACGGTTTTGTCCTGTTTTGAAGACCGGTTTGAGAGGGTTATTTGTCTTCCTCATCATCGTCTAAATCGTCTTCATCAATCTCCGTTAAGCCGTCATCATCTTCATCATCATCTTCGTCGAAGTCTTCAAGATCTTCTTCAATTTCTTCATCATCGTCTAGGTCGAGATCATCGTCGTCTTCAACAAGATCAAGATCTTCTTCAAGCTCGTCGATTTCTTCTTCCTCTTCGATCTCATCGAAGTCATCTTCAACGACAGCTGCTTTTGATTTTTTCTTTTTCGCTTTTGTTTTCACAGCTGGCTGAACTTCTTCTTCGATTTGATCAACTGGATACCAGCTGCGAAGTCCCCATCTCTGATCACCTAACGAAATAAAGCGGCCATCTATATTTAAGTCTGTATAAAATTGAGCAAGTCGATCATCTAGATCGGATTTTTGTATTCCTTGCAAACGGACAATTTCATCTATTAACTCGGAAAACGTAATTGGTGTTTTACTGTCTCTGAAAATTTCATAAGCAAGTTCAACTAAAGACATTTGTTTGAGCTGTTCCTGTGAGTATTCTTTCAAACTCAAGGTCAGACACTCCCTTTCTATTACATGTATGTATCCATTTATCAGTGAAATAATAAGTACTTATACCTTATTCTTACGACAAACCATACCTCTCATTATAAACAAATTAGGGGAGTTTATGCCACCTTTATTGATGTTAATTTTTGATTTTTCTCACGGGGAGCACCTAGAGTGTGTACGGTATGCTTTTTGTCGTTCAGTTTTTTCTCGTCTGTTTTAAAATGGGATGTTCTGAATGAGTGAGACAACGACAGGAATCGTGAATAACATTCCAGCAGACATGAGTACGATTAGTTTTCTGCGGCTGTTTTCTTTTTCTTCCTGCTTTTTTGGAGATTTGGAAAGCTCCGCGGACACCATGATCCAGATCACCATCGTGACGATTGCCAAAATGCCCATAATTGTTGAGTTCATCATCATAACCTCCATATTGATATTTTCCCTAATTTTAACATAATACGATGATGATATGGATGAACATTGACAATGCGCTTACATTTGAAAACTGCATGACGAACAAAAACAGACCACCTCACGTTCAGGCGGTCTTTGCTTGTTTTCTATATATCTAGCAGTTTCCTAGAGATGACCAGGCGCTGGATTTCCTGAGTTCCTTCATAAATTTGAGTGATTTTCGCATCACGCATGTATCGTTCGACTGGGTAATCCTTTGTGTAGCCGTACCCGCCGAAGATTTGAACCGCTTCTGTCGTCACCTTCATCGCTGTATCACCGGCAAAGAGCTTGGACATGGCAGATTCCTTCCCATACGGAAGGCCTTTCGTTTCGAGCCATGCCGCCTGGTAAGTAAGCAGCCTTGATGCTTCAATCGCTGTTGCCATATCAGCCAGCTTAAAGGCGATCCCTTGCTGCTGAATGATTGGTTTGCCAAATTGTTTACGTTCCTTGGCATAATCAACCGCCGCATCAAGAGCGCCTTGAGCAATCCCAACCGCCTGTGCAGCAATGCCGTTTCTGCCGCCATCGAGTGTCATCATGGCTATTTTGAACCCTTCTCCTTCTTGACCGAGCCGGTTCCTTTCATGAATTCGGCAATCTTCAAATCGAATTTCAGTTGTTGGAGAAGAACGTATGCCCAGTTTGCTTTCCTTTTTGCCAACGGAAAAACCAGGTGTCTCTTTTTCTACAATAAAAGCAGTTGTATTTCGAGATGAAGCTTCTTGGTCTGTTACGGCAAACACAATATAATAATCTGCAATGCCCCCATTTGTAATAAAAATTTTCGCCCCGTTCAAGACATATTCACTGCCTGCCTTGACGGCCGTTGTCTTCATTCCGCCGGCATCTGAACCAGAACCGCTCTCAGTAAGTGCGTATGCTCCTATCTTCTGCCCTTCTGCAAGCGGCTTTAAGTAGGTCTCTTTTTGTTCATCTGTTCCGAATGTATAGATTGGCCATGAAGCAAGAGATGTATGAGCGGACAGGGTGACACCTGTAGAGGCGCACACTCTTGAAAGCTCCTCAACTGCTATGACGTAGGCTAAATAGTCACTGCCAATTCCGCCCACGTCTTCCGGCCAAGGGATACCCGTTAAACCGAGCTCCGCCATTTTGCGAAAAATAGATGGATCATATGTCTCTGTTTCGTCTCGCTTTGCTGCTGTTGGCTCCACTTCATTTTTCGCAAAGTCTCTCACCATTTTTTGAATCATTTCATGTTCGTCACTTAATTGGAACTGCATCGTGAGCCACCTCGTTTCATATTAGCTGTTTACAGATGACCAGCCTTTGAATTTCACTTGTTCCTTCATAGATTTCACAAATTTTCGCATCACGAAAGTAACGTTCTGCTTGATAGCGATTCGTATAACCATCCATGCCTAGCAAATGGATCGCTTCTGTACTGATCTCTACCGCCGTTTTTGAAGCAAATAGCTTTGCCATTGATGCTTCCTTTGTGACCGGTCGATTTGCCTCTTTGAAAGAAGCCGCTTGATAGACGAGTAGTTTGGCTGCCTCAAGCTTCGCCGCCAAGTCGCCCAGCCGAATCGTCGTTTCAAGACCTGCTGGATGCTTCTTTAAATAGGTCACTGCCTCGGTTAAAGCGGCTTCTGCAATGCCAAGGCTTTGAGCCGCAATTCCGATTCTCCCTGCATTTAGGCTGGACATGGCAATTTGAAAGCCCTCTCCTTCTGCACCGAGCAGCTGATCTTTTGGAATCCGCACGCCATCAAAATGAAGCGTGACTGTTTTTGAACCGTGCAGTCCCATCTTTTTCTCATCTTTTCCAATCGTAAATCCCGGCGTATCTTTCTCGACAATGAACGCCGATATATTTTTTCTCGCAGAAGCCGGATCAGTCACCGCAAAGACAAGATACAGTTCTGCTTCTCCGCCGCTTGTGATAAAGATTTTCGTCCCATTTAATACATAATCGCCGCCCATCCGCTCTGCTCTTAACTGAATACTGGAGGCATCTGATCCGGCCTTTGGTTCAGTCAGACAAAAGGCGCCCAGCTTCTTCCCGGATGCAAGCGGCGGGACATAAGTTTCTTTTTGTTCCTTCGTTCCAAAAGTCAAAATAGGCATCGTCACAACAGATGTATGAACGGACACAATGACACCGATGGTCGCACTCACTTTCGATAATTCATGGATTGCGATGATATACGTTGTAAAATCTGCTCCTAAGCCTTGATACGAAGCTGGTATTGGAATTCCTAGATAGCCTTTCCGCCCCATTTCACTTAAAAGGGTGTTTGGAAACCGGCCTAGTTCCATGGCTTCTACTTCAGGGAATATACGCTGGCGTGCAAATTCTGCTGTCTGTTCTCTCCAGAGACGCTGTTTATCCGTAAGCAAAACATCCATCTTGACTCCCCCTATGAGTGGTCGTGGTATGTGTAAAAACCTCTCTTTGTCTTTTTGCCCAGCCAGCCTGCATTCACGTATTTTTTCAAAAGAGGACAAGGCCGATATTTGCTGTCTCCAAGTCCCTCGTGAAGGGTATTCATAATAAATAAACATGTATCCAGTCCGATGAAATCAGCTAGACGAAGCGGCCCCATTGGATGATTCATCCCAAGTGTCATCACGTCATCAATGCTTTCTGCATCTGCTACGCCTTCATACAGGGTGTAAATGGCTTCATTGATCATTGGCATCAATATGCGATTTGATACAAACCCCGGGAAGTCTTCCACTTCAATTGGGGTTTTGTTTAATGTCTTCGCTGTTTCATAAACAACTTGATATGTGTCATCACTCGTTTGCAGTGCTCGAATGACTTCAACCAGTTTCATGACAGGAACCGGATTCATAAAATGCATGCCAATCACTTTCTCCGGTCTGCTCGTCACAGCTGCTAATTCTGTGATCGACAAGGAAGACGTGTTTGTCGCAAATATGGCCTCAGCCTCTGCAAATTGATCAAGTGTTTCAAAGATTTGTTTTTTCACACTCATTTGTTCTGATGCGGCTTCTATGACTAAATGAGCCTGTTGCATGTCTTTTAAATCTGTGGAAACGGCAAGCCGCTGCGTAATATCTCGGACTGCCTGATGTGCCAGCTTTCCTTTTTCTGCCCGCTTCGTCAGTTGTTTGGTCATGGAGGAAATCGCTCGATGAATCTGCTTTTCTGATACATCATGGAGCAGAACTGTATAGCCTGACTGAGCAAACACTTGGGCAATGCCTGATCCCATTTGACCAGCCCCAACGACCATAACGGTATCTTCTATACTCATCAATAAACGCCTCCCTTTTCATCTACCTTTATCATGATGGCGTCTCCTTGACCGCCTCCGCTGCAAATCGCCGCAATGCCAAGGCCTCCGCCTCTTTGTCTTAATGCATGAATCAATGTCAATATGACGCGTGTTCCGCTTGCCCCAATCGGATGACCGAGTGCGACAGCCCCCCCGTTGATATTCATTTTCCGCCGGTCGATCCCGGTTATTTTTTCACATGCCAAAGCCACAGCTGAAAAGGCCTCATTGATTTCAAACAAATCAATATCCTCTAGGCGCTTTCCTGTTTTCTTTAAAAGCTTCTCGATAGCAAAGGCTGGTGTTTTCGGAAAATCCTTCGCCTCTACAGCAATCTGAGCATGACCGAGAACGACTGCCATTGGCTTTACGTCATGCCGTGCAGCATACGTGTCTTTCATTAAAAGGAGCGCACTTGCACCATCATTGACACCTGGTGCATTTCCAGCGGTGATGGTCCCCTTCTGATCAAAAACAGGCATGAGCTTTGACAGCCGTTCATATGACGTATCACGCCGCGGAGACTCATCTTCTGTGATCAGCCGTTCTCCCGTTTTTATTTTGACGGTGACGGGGGTGATTTCATGTTGAAAAAAGCCGTTTTTTTGCGCTTCGATGGCCCGTTCATGACTTCTGAGTGCCCACAGATCCTGCTCTTCGCGCGTGATGCCGAGCTCCATTGCAGCCATACTTCCATACTCACCCATATGAACGCCTGTAAACGAACAGGTTAACCCATCTAAAATCATCGCATCTTGTACTGCACCATCTCCCATTTTGTAGCCCCATCGCGCTTTTTTTAGCAGATAAGGAGCGTGAGACATAGATTCCATACCGCCCGCTGCGATGACCTCAGCATCTCCGGCTCGAATGATTTGATCTGCTGCAGTCACACTGCGCATTCCGGATGCACAGACTTTATTGATGGTTTGTGTTGGAACAGACCAAGGAAGATCAGCATATCTTGCTGCTTGCCTTGAAGGAATCTGCCCTTGCCCTCCTTGTAACACACATCCCATGATGACCTCATCTATTTCATGAGAACCCGAAACTCTTTCCAGTGCAGCCTTGATCGCTATACCGCCTAGTTCTGCGGCAGTCAAACCACTGAGAGCACCGCCTAGTTTTCCAAATGGTGTTCTTGCTCCAGATACAATGACCGTCGTACTCATATATGCCCCTCCCCGTTTGTTACCGCTTACATATCATTTAGGCAGCTGATGAAGCAGCGCCATGGATAAGCCGATGAACATCCTATTCATCGGCCTGTCATGTTTACGACACCTGCTTTCCAGGCTCACCAAACACTGATTTTTCAAGAAGTTCGGCGACATCAAATGTGCCTACCTGCTCCTCTACTTCCTTCGCCTTCGTCCCATCTCCCAGCATCGTTAAGCAATAAGGACACCCCGAGCTGATGATGGACGGCTGTACCTGTAAGGCCTGCTCCGTTCGTGCAGTGTTAATCCGGGTACCCGTCTCTTCTTCCATCCACATTAAGCCCCCGCCTGCTCCGCAGCACATACCAGTTTCACGATTGCGCTCCATTTCTTTCAGCGTCACACCAGGAATGGCTTTTAAAATGTCTCTTGGCGGGTCGTACACTTCATTATATCTGCCTAGGTAGCAAGAGTCGTGGAAGGTAATCACTTCGTTTACTTCATGTACAGGTGTTATTTTCCCTTCTTTCACTAACTCTGCCAGTAATTCTGTATGATGGTACACTTCTGCCTCAAGTCCGAAGTCTGGATATTCATTTTTAAATAAGTTGTAGGCGTGTGGATCAATCGTGACGATCTTTGTAACGCCGTTTTTCTGGAATTCTTCAATGTTTTTTGCAGCAAGCTCTTGGAATAAAAATTCGTTTCCGAGTCTTCTTGGTGTATCACCTGAGTTTTTCTCTTTATTGCCTAGGATCGCAAAGGATACTCCCGCTTCATTGAGGAGCTTTGCAAAAGCAAGTGCAATCTTTTGGCTTCGATTGTCATATGCCCCCATTGACCCAACCCAGAATAAATAATCAAAGGTTTGCTCTGCTTTTTTCAGCTCTTTCACTGTCGGCACATGCACATCTTCTCTCAGTTCACGCCAATTTTCTCTTTCTTTCCGGTTTAATCCCCACGGATTCCCTTGGCGCTCAATGCTTGTCATGGCACGCTGTGCATCTGCGTCCATTTTTCCTTCGGTCAGCACAAGATATCTGCGCATATCAATAATCTTATCAACGTGTTCATTCATGACAGGGCATTGGTCTTCACAATTTCGGCACGTCGTACATGCCCAGATTTCTTCTTCTGTAATGACCTCTCCAATAAGAGAAGGATGATATATCGAGCTGGCAGCCGACTCTTCCGCACCTGCTCCTCTCGCCTGCAGTGCCAACTGGTTTCCTGTTGTCTGCTTGAAGGCAAGCTGCGGGACCCAAGGTGTCTTTGATGTAATAGCGGCCCCTTTATTGGTTAAATGATCTCTTAACCTTAAAATCAAATCCATCGGAGACAGCATCTTCCCTGTCCCTGTTGCCGGGCACATATTCGTGCAGCGCCCGCATTCCACACAAGCGTAAAGATCGATGAGCTGAGACTGACGGAAGTCTTCAATTTTCCCCACACCGAAGGTCTCTTGTGTCTCATCTTCAAAATCGATTTTTTGCAGCTTGCCTGGCGGGTCTAATCTGCTGACAAATACGTTCACAGGCCCTGCAATCAGATGGGCGTGCTTTGACTGAGGAACATATACTAAGAATGTCAGCAAAATAAGAAGATGCACCCACCATGCGGCATAAAAAACAATCGCAGCCGCAAGAGGTGAAATTCCGCCCAGCAAGAAAGCAATACCAGAAGCGATTGGCTCAGTTGGTGATAGAGAGTGTCCATGCCAGATGATGTTCATGCCGTTCCCAAGTAAGACTGTCAGCATTAAGCCGCCAATAAATAAAAGCACTAGACCTGATTTGAAGCCTCGTTTTAAACGGACAAGCTTCTCCACGTATCTTCTATGGAAAGCCCATACAACGGCCACTAAAATGAGAAGTGTGACCACCTCTTGGAAAAACGTAAAGACGCCGTACACCGGACCTAAAGGAAGCCCGCTGTCTGGAATAAGCCCCTTCAGAATAAAATCAAGGGCTCCGAACTGTACGAGGATAAATCCGTAGAAAAACAGCACATGAATGATACCGCTCTTCTTGTCCTTTAACAGCTTCTTTTGCCCAAATACATTGACCCAAACACGCTCTAAGCGTTTCTTCATGTCTTGTTGAAACTCTTCTTTTTTACCAAGACGAATATACGCCGCTCGTGTTCGAATGAGATAAACAAACAAATACACTGCGTAAGCGGTCACCGCCGCAAATGCGATCAAGTTGATAATTAA
Source organism: Bacillus sp. FSL M7-0791 (assembly GCF_038627085.1). Lineage (NCBI taxonomy): Bacteria > Bacillati > Bacillota > Bacilli > Caryophanales > Bacillaceae > Bacillus > Bacillus sp. FSL M7-0791. Next base: position 3,304,372 of record NZ_CP152022.1, read on the forward strand.
AAGGCTATTCATCTTGCTCCCCCTTTCATTCCCCAAAACCCACTTTGTTCCGTTTCCATGTTGTACCTCTATCATAAATAATGAATGAGTATTCAGTCAATATTTTTTACACGTTTGGGTACACTATTGAAATATGCAAAAAAGGAGGAAGTTTCATGATCGCATTGATCATCCTACTCGTACTCATTGCCATCGTTTTGCTCGTGATGTTAGACCTTTATATGGGGAGGAAATATTTTTCTACTCACGCATTTGAACGGTCTTTTGACCAAACAAGCGGCGATGCCGCCTTTTATCATGATGGCGAACCATTTTTCGATCAGCTGCTTACCGATATACAGCAGGCCTCTTCTTCTATTCATATGATGTTCTTTATTGTAAAGAACGACAAGATTGGTCAAAGGGTCTTACAAGCCTTGAAAGCCAAAGCGGAGCAAGGAGTTTCCGTCTTTTTGCTGACCGACCGATTAGGCTCCTATCCGTTTGATCAAAAGGCGATTGACATGCTAGAAAGAAGCGGGATTCAATTTTACTTTTTAAATAAGCCTCGTTTTCCTTTTTTGATTTACCGTCTAAACATGAGAAATCACCGTAAAATTACGGTGATTGATGGGAAAATTGGCTATATTGGCGGATTTAATATAGGCGATGAATATGTTGGGAAGAAAGGCCGGTTTGGCATTTGGAAGGATTATCATTTGCGGATGACCGGACAGGTTGTCGCAGATCTCCAGCATGTGTTTCTGAATGATTTGTACCGTTCGTCTGGCATTCATCAGCTGCAATATGAGGTTTTCCCTGCATTGGAACCGGGAACATTACAATGCACAACACGCGCGACTGCCGGCTTTTCTTTAGAAGCTTTATTTCTCCAAGATATTCAGCAGGCGAGGAAACAGATCATCATCTGTACGCCTTATTTTATTCCATCAGCCCCTCTTCTAAAGGCGCTGCTTGATGCACGAAAGCGGGGCGTCACAGTTGAAATCATCATTCCAATGAAAGCGGATCATCCACTTGTCAAAGAGGCTGGCTTTCATTATTTGAAGGACCTCATTGCCTCTGGATGTCTTGTTTATCGTTTTTATAAAGGGTTTTATCATTCGAAAGCCATTTTGATTGATCACAGCCGCTGTATGATCAGTACCGCGAATTTTGATAAACGCAGCTTGTTTTTAAACGAAGAAGTAGATGTAGCCATTGATGATCCCGCTTTTACTGCACACGTAGAAGAAAAGATTCGGGAGCATATGGAGGTTTCTGAGATCTTGACAGAAGAAACATTGTCAAAGCGCCCGCTTTTCACTCGGCCGCTTGAGTGGGTTGCCGCCATGTTCTCGTATTTTTTATAAAGGAGATGACCTATGCGTTATCGATTTGGTTATGTATCCAATGCCGTCACCTTGTGGGAAGCTTCTCCTGCCAAGTCGCTGACCTTTGCTAGATACAGCAAGCTGGCTAAGGGAGAAAGAAAAGAGGCTTTATTGCGAACAACGAAGGCCAATCTCGTGAATACATTAAGAACGCTTTATTTCGCCATTGCTCATGATATCCCGCTTTACCGTTTTTCAAGCTCGATCGTCCCGCTCGCGACCCATCCAGAGGTGCGCTGGGACTTTGTGACACCTTTTCACAAAGAATTTCTTGAGATCGGCAAGCTGGTGAAACGGCACGGCTTACGGGTCAGCTTTCACCCCAATCAATTCACCTTGTTTACTAGCCCCAAACCTTCCATTACAGAAAATGCCGTCATCGATATGACGTACCATTATCAGATGCTTGAGGCGATGAAGCTCGATAAGGAAGGCTACATGAACATTCATGTAGGCGGGGCGTACGGCGATAAAGAATCGGCTCTTCAACGCTTTGATGAAAATATCAAACAGCTTCCAGCTCATATCAAAGCGAGAATGACACTTGAGAACGATGACAAAACATATACGTCGCTCGAAACGCTTAGTGTATGTGAAAAGCATGATATTCCGTTTGTTTTTGATTACCATCATCACGTGGCAAATAAAGATGACGATGCCGCACTCGATGACATCCTGCCAAGAATGTTCGTCACGTGGATAAACACTGGCATTCCGCCCAAAATCCATTTGTCTTCACCTAAATCAGAAAAAGCTATACGCAGTCATGCAGATGGAGTAGATATGAATTTTGTCTTACCGCTTTTTCAAGCATTAAAACCGTATGGCCTGGATGTAGATTTCATGATTGAAGCAAAATTAAAGGATCAGGCTCTGCTCCGTCTAGTCGAAGAGCTGTCTGCGATAAGGGGCAATCGGCGGACGGGCGGAGGAACCATTGAGTGGAAATCATAAAGAAAGGTTTACCTTTGTGCAAATGGGGGTAACAAAGCTATTGTGAGAAAGTAATTAACAGGAGGATATGAAGATGTCTCAAATCTATTCAATCCGAATCGCTGCGAAAGCGTTGAATTTACATAAGCTTATTTCTCTTTATGAAAAGTGCCAGCAGGCTCAGCATCGTATATATGTGTATTCTAAAAAAACAATGTGTAGCATTAAGAACATCGTAGAGCTTGAAACCTTCAGGCTCACTCATTTAGAGTCTGACTACTTAATTGTCGTAGAGGGGAAAAAAGCGCAAGACCTCCTAAGGCCATTTGAAAAAGAGAAGGTTTCATAAAGAAGAGCAGCCACGGGCTGCTCTTTCAGATTGGTTGACAAAGGGCTAAAATGATGTTGATTTTAGCCCTTTGTCTTCTTTTCAGCGTGATAGTAAACCTTTGCAGCCTAGGAAGGACGAGTACCGGCGCGGAGCGAATTTGACATTCGTGAGCACCGGCACGCAGGCCTGACACAGAATGCGAGGGTTTGTCTACATGCTGGGAGAGCAGCCGCGGGCTGCTCTTTTGCTATATCCACTCTTTTGTTAACCAAACTTGTTTGGAGGATGCATCCATTTTCACTTGTGCCCCGATTGGCATCGTAAGCATTGGGTGCGTATGGGCACAGTCAAAATCAGCGATGAGTGGTCTTTTTGTCTCTCCGAGCACCTCAAGTAAAATCTCGTAAGGTTCTTTGCCCGTTCCTTCATCATCAAACAGCTCATGTTTTCCTAAAAGAATCCCTGATACCCGTTCAAACACTCCATTTACTTTCAATAAAGAGAAGTTCTTTTCTACAACTGACGCGGTTTTCATACAATCTTCAATGAGAAGGATGTCTCCGTTTTTCACCGCTGGCATGAATTCACTTCCCCATATGCCGTACATCGCATTCAAGTTTCCGCCGATCAATCTGCCTTCTGCCTGTCCCTCTATGGCGCACAGCCAATCATTCGGACGCTGTTTTTTGTCACGCGTCTTCTCTTCCCAATTGATTCGTTCATCTGTCCAAAAAGGCGGTTTTTCAATCTGATAAGGAATGGTTTGTTGGGACATCAGGATGTCCTCAAATGACTGATATGTATTATTAACAAACGGTTCAAACTCGCCAAAAGAAGGAACAAGCGCCGGCCCGTAGAAAACAGTCAGTCCCGTTTTTTCGTACGCCGCTAGTAGAATCGCTGTCGCATCTGAATAACCGATCATGATTTTCGGATGTTGTTTCAGCAGGTCAAAATTAAGATAAGGCAGCAAACTATTTGAATTCGTCCCGCCAATCATTGACATGATGCACGCCAAGTCCTCTCTAGCCATCAGCTCATTCAGCTCATCTGCTCGTTCTTGAATTGTACCTGAACGATAGTAATCCTCTTTCCCTGTTAATGATCCTGGAACCACAATGAATCCTTTTTGCTCAAGCCACTTCTTCGCCCGCTCATACCTAAGAGGCGAGGTCGCTGATGCAGGACTAGAAGGTGAAAAAATACCGATCTTATCGCCCTTTTGTAATCGCCGAAGCCCCTTCATTCCATCAGATCCTTCCTACAAACGTTTTTTCTATCCTAACAAAAAAAGCCCTTTATCAAAAGGGCTCAGATTGTTTTTCATTCAGCGTGATAGAAAACCTTTGCAGCCCTAGGAAGGACGAGTACCGGAGCGGAGCGAATTGACATTCGTGAGCACCGGCACGCAGAACTGCGGGCGAATGCGAGGGTTTGTCTACGCGCTGATCAATGACCAAACTGCGCTTCATGCAGTCTGCTGTATACGCCGCCCATTTGAATGAGATCTTGGTGGCGGCCTTGTTCTTGGATGCCTTCCTCTGTCACGACGATGATACGGTCGGCGTGTTTAATTGTTGCCAAGCGGTGGGCAATGACGAGTGTTGTCCTGCCGACAGCCAGTTCGCTTAGTGCATCTTGTATGGCTTTTTCTGTTTCTGTATCAAGTGCTGATGTGGCTTCATCTAAAATAAGAATCGAAGGATTTTTTAGGAACATCCGCGCAATTGACAAGCGCTGCTTTTGACCGCCTGACAATTTGACGCCGCGCTCGCCTATCACCGTATTTAATCCTTCTGGGAAACGCTGAACGAGTTCCTCTAAATGCGCACGACGTACAGCCTCCCAAATCTCTGCATCGCTGGCTTCTAGGTTGCCGTACGCAATGTTTTCACGAATGGTGCCTGAGAATAAAAAGACATCCTGCTGCACAATGCCGATCTGCTGTCTTAAAGAAGACAGGGTCATCGATTTTGTACTCACACCATCAATTGTAATCTCCCCTTCATCCACATCATAAAAACGTGGCAGCAGGCTGCAAATCGTCGATTTCCCGGCTCCTGAAGGCCCGACAAACGCAACAGTTTCTCCTTGTTTGATTTTCAGATCGATGTCCTTTAACACATGGCTGTGCTCATCGTAGCCAAATGTCACGTTTCGATATTCAATTTCACCTTTCAATCCGAATACATCACGAGCTCCTTCTGTATCCTTCACATCTGGCTCTGTTTCAAGTAAGTCGACATAGCTTTTAAAGCCCGCAATTCCTTTTGGATACATTTCAATCACCGTGTTGATCTTATCAATCGGTCTGAATAAGACGTTTGTAATTAGAACAAACGCGATAAATCCACCTGCCGTTAATTGACCCTGCAAAACAAACCATGTCCCTGCTAGAAGGACAAACAGTGTCACAAGACGGGTGAGAATGTAACTGATTGAGCCGTTAACCGACATGATTTTATATGAAAGAAGCTTCGCTTTCCGAAAGCGGTTGTTGTTTTCAGCAAAACGCTTTTTCTCGAAATGTTCGTTGGCAAAGGCTTGAACAAGACGAATGCCGCCAATATTGTTTTCTACCCTTGCATGAAAGTCTCCAATGTCATTGTTTAACTGCGTAATCGCATGTGTCATTTTCTTATTAAAATGAAGGGCAAGCCAGATGATGACAGGCATAATCAGGAAGGTTAAAACGGCAAGCTGCCAGTTAATCATCAGCATGACAGCAAAGGCGCCAAGAATCGTCATAATCGCAATAAACAAATCCTCAGGTCCGTGATGAGCTACCTCACCAATGTACATGAGGTCATTTGTCATTCGAGACATAAGCTTACCCGTTTTGTTGTTATCAAAGAACTTAAATGAGAGACGCTGAAAATGATCAAACAGCTTCTTCCTCATATCTGTTTCAATATTGATGCCAAGCATGTGTCCCCAGTACGACACAATAAATTGCATAACCGAGCTGAGTGCATAAATGATAAACAGAGCAAGTGCGGTCCAGGCTATGACCGTCCAGTTCCCTGTTGGTAATAATGTATCAATGAAGTAGTTCACGATCAGCGGGAAACCTAGTTCCATCAGTCCAACTGCGACAGCGCAAAAGAAATCTAAAAAGAACAGACCGCGATAGGGCCTGTAATAGGCGAAAAAGCGTTTTAGCATATGTAAAAGAACCTCATTTCCTCTATAATTGATAATCATTTTCAATTATAGAGGAATCCTCTTCAAAATACTAGATCAGGAAATGATTTCTTTGACTGGAAATCCTCATAATACGCCAGAAAACAACCGAGCAAATGATTCCTTCAACCGCTCTTTTAAGCCTCTTTTATAAAAATGAACAGGACCCATTTGCTCACATTCTTTCATATCTTCCTCATAGTGGGCCATTAATTGCTCAATTGGCTTTTTCGCGGCTGTAAAGACATTGACCTCAAAATTGAGCTGAAAGCTTCTCATATCGACATTCGCGGTGCCGACAGAGGCGAGTTCTCCATCTGCGATCATCACCTTTTGATGCATAAACCCTTTTTGATAGTGATACACCTTGATGCCCTCTTTTAGAAGTTCAGAAAAATAGGATCGTGTGGCATATTGCGTGAGAAAACCGTCATTGATCTCCGGTACCATCACCCGCACATCCACCCCTCTTGTGGCAGCGATTTTGAGCGCAGTGCGAATCGATTCGTTTGGTACAAAGTAAGGTGTGGCAATCCAAACAAATTGTTTCGCATTAGAAATGAGGGCATCATATAAATCACTCATACTTTCTTTCATATCAGGTCCAGTTGGTACAACCTGAATGACATCCTCGCCTGTCACAGAATGCGGCGTATGATACTTCGGATCATCAATTAATACTTCATCTGATACATACTCCCAGTCCAGCATAAAAACGGAGTGAAGGGTCTGAACAGCCTCACCCTTTAACATGGCATGTGTATCACGCCAAAATCCGATCTTTTCATCCCGTCCTACGTATTCCTTGCCGACATTTAACCCGCCGACAAACCCTGTCTCTCCATCAATAATGACGATTTTCCGGTGATTTCGGAAATTGAATTTTTGATTAAAGAATCCATATTTTAAAGGTAGAAAAGGAGCGACCTTGACCCCTGCCTGCTTCAAGCGTTTAATATCTTTTCGCGAGAAGCGGATGCTGCCTGCCGCATCATATATGAAACGGACCTCTACCCCTTCTTTCACTTTTTCAATCAAAATCTCCATCATCCGGTGGCCGAGGAAATCGGATTTGAACATGTAATATTCAATATGAATGAACGATTTTGCCTTTTTTAGCTCTTCAAAAATTCTGGGGAACGTCTCCTCCCCATTCTTTAAAATCTCCATATCACTATTTGTGTTCACATGCATACCTGTTGCTTTTTCTGTGTAATGAAAAAAAGCACGCTGATTATCGGTTAAACGTGACTCATTCGGCTTACTCTCAAGCTCAGAGATTCTGCGTAATTTCTCGCGGTTATACATTCTCTTTGATTTGAATAAATGACCCTTTACATAGAGCTGCCCTGAGAACAGATAGAACATATAGCCAATGATCGGGAAAAAAATGAGCACATATATCCATAACAATGTGTGCTGTGATGTACGGTTCTCCAGCATGAGTGAGATGATACTAAATAAAATAATGGCGATATAAATCGCTGCGTACAGCTGAACGCTCCACGCCGGCACAGTCCACCAATACACCACATATGCCCCGAATATCATAAAATATAAAAATAAAAATTCCAGTCTTCTCTTTTTCACATTCTCCGCCCTCATTCTGTCTTTTTCTCTTCCATACCCTTTGCACAGCTTGTATGAAACGCACGACCCAATCCTTTTTCCTAGCCTTTACAGACTTGAGCTATTTGATCCGATATAATGGAGAAATATGTGATGGAAAGGAAGATTTGTTTATGCATACACCCTCTCCTTTAAAAAAAGGCGGCCATATTCGTGTCATTGCCCCAAGCCGAAGTGCCAGCATTTTATCAAAAGAAGGAATTTCTCAAGCGAAAAAACGTTTAGAGTCTTTAGGTTTCACTGTCTCTTTTGGACAGCATGTGTTTGAATGTGACATTCATTCCTCATCGTCTATTGAACACCGCTTGTCTGATCTGCATGAGGCGTTCAAAGATGATGAGGTTGATGGTATTTTGACAGCCATCGGAGGCTTTAACTGCAATGAGCTTTTGCCTTATATTGATTACGATTTGATCCGACAGCATCCTAAAGTCCTTTGCGGCTATAGTGACATCACTGCACTTGCAAACGCCATTACAGCGAAATGTGATATGGTGACATATTCTGGCCCCCATTTCTCAAGCTTTCAAATGGAGCAGGGACAGGAGGAGCAGACCGTTATGTTTCAAGCTTGCTTGATGAACGGCGGCGAACCGTTTGATGTGATTCCTTCGACAAAATGGAGTGATGACGCGTGGTATTTAGATCAAGCGAACAGGCAGTTTCATCCGACAACATGGGGGATTTATCAGGAAGGAACAGCTGAAGGCACCTTGTATGGCGGAAACCTTTGTACACTGAACTTACTGCAAGGGACATCGTTTATGCCGAATGTAAAGGATGCCATCTTATTTGTGGAGGATGATGAGTTGGTGTTCCCTGAAATGTTCGCCAGAGACCTTACCTCCCTCTTGCAGCATGCAGAAACAATCAAAGGGTTGATCATCGGGCGCTTTCAGAAGAAATCCAAGATGACAGAGGAACATTTGAGGTTCATTTTAGATAAGCATCCAATGCTCAAACACATCCCAGTAATTTACGACGTCGATATCGGACATACACAGCCAGTGTTCACCTTCCCGATTGGCGGGAGTGTCGAGCTAACGTGTAATGGCCGTGAAGTGAAGCTGCGAATTTTTCAAAACTAAGAAGCCTATCTATTCAAAGAATAACGCTTTTAAATGTCTATTTTTAAAAAACTGAATAATAAAATAAAAAAATAACTTATCATTAGAGGTGTGTTTTTTGCAGAAAGATTTAGAAATCAAGTCAGTAGAAGATGATAATTTAGGTATCTCAGATAACGTAGATAAATTCATAGAACAGTACATTAATTCTAATTTTACAGGTTCAATACTATTAAATGGAAAGTGGGGAATTGGCAAAACAAGCTACTTAAATTTAATTAAGGAAAAATCCGATTCCAAAAGAACCAAATTTATTGATATCAATTTTTGGACTGACCCTTGGATTATTAAACCATTTGAATTATTCTCAAAAAAACTAAATCCTATGTTCTATTGGATCGTGAAAACTTCACCGATTTTATTAGTAGTGTTGTTAGCACTTATACAGTTTTTTTATAATATTATCACCAAGCCAACAGATAATATTTCAGGAATGGATTTTTTCATATGGGGCGCTTTAATCCTTACAATAAGCTTGCTCAATTTAATATTAGATAAATTCTCTACAGAAAGTATATTTGAATGGCTTGTTAAAAAAAAGTTAAAGAGTAAAAATTACAACAAGAAGGTAATTTTTATCTGCGATGATTTTGATAGATTAGAATCAGAAAATAGAAAACAACTTTATGCATACTTGTCAAAATTAAATTCTTTTGAAAAAAGTATTCTAATAGTTATAGGCGATTATAACAAAATTGTGCAAGATGAAGGCGACTCTTTATTCATTCAAAAGATCCTTTCAAATTTAGAGAGCATGCCGTTGAATAATAAAGCTTCTCAAATTTGGATCAAAGTAATTGAAGAACAATTCAATAGTGATAATATAAAAATTATGGATTTAACAGATTCGGATATATTATTAATTCAAAAACTTCGAAATATTTTTGTAGATGAGCAAAGAACATTTCGCGAGGCGAAACTCCTACTTAATATTTTCTATAAAAAATCGCCAAAATCAACTAAAATAAATGTTAATATCAGCGAACAGCTTGCTTTGTGTTATTTTTATCAATTTCATTATAAAATTTACGAATGGATAGTTGAGAATTCAAATTTTTTATACCAAAAAAAAGTTATTCCTCACAAAGATTTTGTCAGTATAGAAAAAAATCAACTTATATTAAAAGATACAATTGAAAAAGATATAGGAGAGAATAACTCGCCCAATTTATATGAATTCTTATATTCTATATTTATTAATCGTGAGCATGATAAATTCAACTTCCCTAGTATAAAAAACGAAAAAAACTTCGAATATTACCAGATTGAAAATATATTGAGCGTAACAACATTGAATATTGAAGCAGTTAAGGATGTATTTATAAATTTTAATAGCAATTTGAGTAGATTGATTGAAATACACTCAAAAGGTCAGATGGAGGATTTCAGCGATTTTTTAAGGAAACATTACCTTAATTTAAATAGTAATACTCCGGAAACTAAAATATTATCGTTATTGAGGAATATAATCATTTTTAAGATGCAAAATCTAGAACAAGACGCAGCTTTTTTAAGACTCTCTATATCAGACTCTATAATATACGATTGTTTAAATGTACTATCAAATAAACAAAATCGAAAAAAATCAGATATTTATATAAATAATATTTTACCTCTTGATGAGTTGGATATTTCCGAAAAATTAGAAATCTTACCTACGTTTGTACCTGCACGTTCAGATGAAGAATCAAAAGAACAATTAAAACTAGTTAAGATTATTTTTGAAAAGTTCATCAATAATGATTTCGATATACTTACTCAAAAAAAACCGAGGTGTTGTTTTCTTTTCTTTAAAAAATATCATTCAAATATAGATCAAAAATCAGATTATCAAGTGGTTTTTGACAAATTACTAACTTTAAATGATCCTGATTTTTTTTATTGCTTAAAAGATAAGCTATCTTATAAAATAACCTACCCAAACAATTCGGTAGCCAAAGCTCTGAGCTTAGGTGAGATAAGTTATAATCAAGAATTTGAAATAAATCTAAAAGAAAGAATAGTCAATTTGCCGCCACATCAAAAAAATATTTTAGAAAAAATGATTGAGCTAAAGTTTTAAAATAGGATTCAAGAAAGTTTTTAGAAAAAGTGATCCAACCTCCATCCCCTTCGTTAAGTAGATATAAAAAGAAAAGAGAGGAGGCAAAAACATGTTCTCTGATGTACTTAGCCAATTATTTGATTCTATTTCTAACATAATTAATACGCTTGGATAATTTTCAAAACCCGCTGTCTCTTAAAGGATAGCGGGTTTTACATATTTTGAATAGATGAGATTGGTTGTCCCATTAAATAAACCTAGAACACTGCCTTCTATGAGCATGTTTCTGTTAAGTTATTAAAACAAACCTAATTGGATGATATAATCCATTAAAAGAATATATTGACTATTCGAGGAGATATCATGAAAAAACGTTTGATTGGTTTGTTTTTTATTACTCTTTGTATTCTTGGATTAAGTTCCACTCCAAATCGTCTCACTCTTTCTGAAGAAGAATTAGATCAAAAGGTGACACAGGTATTAGACTCATTATGGAAAGAGCATGGATTGCTTCATTATCAAATCGTTAAGACAGATCCCACAATTTCTATTGGCATTGATACTTCAAAAGATATAGCAGGCTTGCAGTCTGTATTAGAAAAAAAACTTCCTAAACAAGCATTAGAGGATTATGAAATTGAGATTTTCCAGAGAAATAAAAATGATATACACGTTGAATGACAAAAAACCCACTCTTATGCCGAGTGGGTTTCTTCGTGTTATTACATCTTCTCCGGTGCCGATACACCAATTAGTTTTAATGCATTAGCAAGCGTGATTTGTGTTGCTTTCATGAGTGAAAGACGTGCTGTTGTTTTTGTTTCTTTTTCTGCGTCAATGACCTTCTCGGCATTGTAGAAGCTGTGAAGGGCTGATGCAAGGTCATAAATATAGTTCGTCACGCGGTGCGGAATACGCTTTTCAGCTGCTTCTGCTACAACTTCTGGGAAGCTGCCAATGATTTTCAGAAGATCGTATTCTTTTTCCGATTGAATGTGAGAGAAATCGGCTTTTTCAAGGTTAGGTTCGTAGCCTTTTTCTTCTCCTTGACGCAGCATGCTGCAAATTCTCGCATGCGCATATTGTGCATAGTACACAGGGTTTTCGTTAGACGTAGAAATCGCTAAGTCTAGATCAAAGTCCATATGTGTCGCCGCACTTCTCATCGCAAAGAAATAACGAGTCGCATCTAAGCCGACTTCTTCAATCAGATCACGCATTGTGACGGCTTTTCCTGTACGTTTACTCATCTTCATCTTTTCGCCGTTTTTGTAAAGATGCACAAGCTGAATGATTTCTACTTCAAGCTTGTCAGCTGGATATCCAAGTGCTTGGATCGCCGCTTTCATCCGAGGAATATAGCCGTGATGGTCCGCTCCCCAAATGTTAATGAGCTGGTCAAAGCCTCTGTCCAATTTGTCTTTATGATATGCGATATCTGGAAGCAGGTAAGTGAAACTGCCGTCTTTTTTAATCAGCACACGGTCCTTGTCATCACCAAAATCAGTTGAACGCAGCCATGTTGCGCCGTCTTCTTCAAAGACATAGCCTTTTTCACGAAGTGTTTCCAGCGCTGGTTCGATTTTTCCGTTTTCATATAAAGAAGTTTCTGAATACCATACATCAAATGGCACACGGAAATTCTCAAGGTCTACACGTAATTTCTCTAATTCGTATTTCAATCCGTATTCACGGAAGAACTTCATCCGCTCTTCTTCCGGTTCATGAACGAAACGGTCACCAAATTCATCCGCAAGCTTTTGTCCGATGCCTTTGATGTCTTCTCCTCTGTAGCCGTCTTCAGGCATTTCTTTTTCAAGACCGAGTGCCTCAAAATAACGTACTTCTACAGATAAAGCGAGATTATTGATTTGATTCCCTGCATCGTTGATATAGTATTCACGGCTCACATCGAACCCTGCTTTATCAAGGATGTTGCAAAGGGAATCTCCTACAGCTGCTCCGCGGGCATGTCCAAGGTGAAGGTCACCTGTTGGGTTGGCTGAGACGAATTCGACTTGCACCTTTTGACCGCCGCCTGTATTCGTTTCGCCATAAGCTTCTTTTGCCTCAAGGACAGCTGGAATGAGCTTTGTTAAATACTGATTGTTCATATAAAAGTTAATGAATCCTGGACCTGCGATATCCAGTTTTTCAATGGAAGCTTTCCCTTTATCAAACGCATTGACGATGTCCTCTGCGATTTGACGAGGTGCTTTTTTCGCAATGCGGGCAAGCTGCATCGCCATGTTGGTAGAGTAATCACCGTGAGTTTTGTCTTTCGGCACTTCTAAAAGGACATCTGGCACCTGGCTTTCATCGGCAAGTCCTGCTTTGACGACTGCCGCTATGATTTCTTCTTTTAACGCATCTTTGACCTGTTCTGCGATATTCATGAACGTAAATCCTCCTTATACGAAATCGATAATGTATGTAAATGCTTTTGATCTTCTCCTGTCAGCATATCGTACGTAATGTGCAGCAGCCCCTTGTCCACATCGAGATCAATACCATGTGTGTGCACATCTAGCTGAAGTGTACCGAATGGCATCGTGTAATGTGTGACGGTCGTTTCTCCAATGAGAAAGCGCTGCTTCATTTGAATAGCCCCTGATCTCATCACAAAAATTTCTTTTTCACTCATTTTCACAACGGTTTTTACTTGACCCATTTCATGTTCTTCATGGTAAGTGAGATACGTTTTGTCATTCTTCTCTTGGTACGTTCCAGTCGTGCGGAATTCGATCGTTTCAGCCGGCTCCGTCTCTGGTTTCATCACTGACTTTACATGAATTGAAATTTGGTTTTGTGTCATTTTGCACTTCCTTTGCTAAGACCCGTTTAACTAAAATAGTATACCATAATCATGATCGCCTATCATACCATCATTTCTCTTCTTCACGGCGATTAAACTTCGTTTTTCATTTTCAGACATCCCTTTAGAAAAAAAGAAAAATACAACTGACCACTACGACAAGTCCAGCCTTTACACCTAAGTCTTTTCTTTTCATTAAGTAAAAAAGAGCCTGTATGCCTGAACTTGCCAAAAATGCCTGAAAAAAATCAAATGGTGCGATTTGATCCTTTTTAAAAACCACCTGCATGAATAACGCAATGGCCGTCAGATAGAAAAAGCCTCGATCGTGAAACAGCCCCAGCATCTCTTCCTTTGCTTCCTTCTTTGAAGCAAAAACAGGCGGATCAGCTGCGAGCTCTCGTTTCAATGTGAGAAAGCCTGCCCCTAACACACATAAAGCGAGGAACACCATCAATATTGACGAAAACATGAGCTCCCTCCTTTATTTTTTGACCAATGTAAAAAAAGAGCTTGTCCACATGAGATGACAAGCTCCTCTATCAACTGATTATTTCACAAATCCAAGCAGCATTTCGCGTAAAAGCTTACTCGCTGTATTCGCTGTTTGGTCAGAGTGATCATATACAGGTGCTACCTCGACAAGGTCTGCCCCAACGACTTGGACGTCAGATCCTGCAATCGCATGAATGGATGCAAGCAGCTCTTTTGATGTAATACCGCCAGCATCTACCGTTCCTGTACCAGGTGCATGAGCTGGATCAAGTACATCAATGTCAATCGTCACATACACTGGACGCCCTTTTAGCTTTGGCAATACTTGCTTCAATGGCTCGAGTACTTCAAATTTAGAAATGTGCATACCCGCTTCTTTTGCCCATTCAAATTCTTCTTTCATCCCAGAACGGATGCCGAAAGAAAATACATTTTCAGGTCCAATCAGTCCTGCAACTTTACGAATCGGTGTTGAATGTGAAAGCGGCTCACCCTCATATTCCTCACGAAGATCCGTATGTGCGTCCATATGGATGATGGCCAAATCAGGGTATTTCTTATACATCGCACGGAAAACCGGCCAAGACACAAGATGCTCGCCGCCCATTCCTAATGGAAACTTCCCTTTTTCTAAAATGCTGTCAACATACTCTTCAATTAAATCTAAGCTTTTTTGTGCATTCCCAAAAGGAAGTGGGATGTCACCCGCATCAAAGAATGGCACCTCATGCAGCTCACGATCTAAATAAGGGCTGTATTCCTCTAAACCGATCGATACTTCACGAATGCGGTTCGGACCGAAACGTGAACCTGGGCGGTAGCTGACTGTCCAGTCCATCGGCATGCCGTATAAAATGACCTTTGCATCTTCCCATGTCGGATGACTTCCAATAAACACTTTTCCTGAATAAGCCTCGTCGAATCTCATGCAAGATTCCTCCTTTTACGCTTCAAAAAATGCGCAAACCGTCATTTGCGCATGTCCATTTCGCTTGATTTATTTGATTAAGTCGCTCACAAATTTCGGCAGAACGAATGCCGCTTTGTGCAATTCTTTTGTGTAATATTTCGTCTCAATATCAAAGAAACGGCTGTCTTCTACAGCAAGTGGATCATATTTTTTAGAACCGATGGTGAATGTCCAAAGACCGCTTGGATACGTTGGAATATTCGCTGTGTAAAGCTTCGTAATTGGGAAAATTTCTTTTACATCACGCTGTACATTTGTAATCAACTCAGGTGTGAACCAAGGGTTATCCGTTTGTGCAACGAAAATACCGTCTTCTTTCAGTGCTTTTGCGATTCCTGCGTAAAATCCTTTAGAGAACAGGTTCACAGCTGGTCCAACTGGCTCAGTAGAGTCAACCATGATCACATCATACTCGTTGTCAGCTTCAGCAATGTGCATAAAACCGTCTCCTACTTTCACATCTACACGAGGATCGTCTAGTTTCCCAGCAATAGAAGGAAGGAATTTCTTCGAGTATTCGATGACCTTTCCGTCAATATCAACAAGTGTCGCTTTTTTCACACTTGGGTGTTTGAGGATCTCACGAATGACACCGCCATCTCCTCCACCTACGACAAGAACATTTTCCGGTTTTGGATGAGTGAAAAGAGGAACATGTGCCACCATTTCGTGGTATACAAACTCATCTTTCTCAGATGTCATCACCATGCCGTCTAAAAACAGCATATTGCCAAACTCTTCTGTTTCCACCATTTCTAAATGCTGAAAGTCTGTTTGTTCTGTGTGAAGGGTTTTGTTCACCTTCAATGTAATACCAAAATTCTTCGTTTGCTTCTCTGTATACCAAAGTTCGCTCATTGTTCATCTTCCTCTCATCCAATAATAAACAAACATCTATTGTTAGCGCCTTTTATCGGCTTTGACTATATCGATTGTCCAAGAAAAAAGTATAGTGGATTCATATCAAATTGTAAAGAACCGCATGAGTTCTCTTCATTTTTTAAAGCGCTCCTGCAATCGCTTGTTTAAAACGGTTTTCTTTGTTCCATACTGATAAAAAACCGTCAAAATGGGGGCTTTGCATGGACACAATCATGAGTAATAAAAAAATCCGCATGACCGTGAAAACGATTCGAGCCTGTTTTTTTATCGGCTTGCTCGCTTTTCTATTTGCAGGTACCGTCTTTTTGACGATTCTATTGATAGCTAAATGGCAAGGTGCCCCTTCTGTTCAAGTTCCCCAATCCACGACCATTTATGCAGCCGATGGCTCAAAGCTTGGAGAATCCAGCTTTGGAGAAAAGAGATATTGGGTGCCATTAAAGGAGATGTCTCCTCATATCAGACAGGCAGTTGTCGCTGTTGAAGATAAAACCTTTTATGAGCATCATGGCTTTGATGTGAAACGGATGGCAGGTGCTGCGGTGGCCGATATTCGTGCCATGGCTAAGGTGCAAGGTGCCAGCACGATCACCCAGCAATATGCACGAAATCTGTATTTAGATCATGATAAAACGTGGAAGCGGAAGTGGAATGAAGCCTTTTACACGATTCGTTTAGAACAAAACTATACAAAAAATGAGATTTTAGAAGGATACTTGAACACCATTTATTATGGTCACGGAGCGTACGGTGTGGAAGCAGCGTCCCGTCTGTATTTCGGGAAAAAAGCAAAGAACTTAACCCTCGCTGAATCTGCCCTGCTTGCCGGTATCCCAAAGGGGCCTTCTCTCTATTCCCCTTATGTGAATGAGGAGAAAGCCGGCGCAAGAAAGAATATGATTTTGAGACAAATGCACGAGGATGGCATGATTACGAAAAAAGCAGCCGATGACGCTGCGAAAGAAAAGCTGTCCTATCGCCCTTTGCAAAAGAAGCAGCTGCAAGCAAAGCAAGCCCCGTATTTTTATGACGATGTGATTCGAGAGTTGAAACAAAGCTTGGGGTTAACAGAAGAACAGATTGAAACCTATGGGCTTCATATCCAAACGACTCTCAATCCAGAATTACAGAAAATCGCAGAAAAGACGTTAAAAAATACGATGAATTCCAAATCAGAAATCCAAATCGGCTTTGCCGCCATCCATCCTCAAACAGGGCATGTACTTGCCCTCATAGGCGGGAGGGATTATGAGAAAAGTCCATTCAATCGGGTGACACAAGCAAAAAGGCAGCCCGGTTCAACCATGAAACCCCTTCTTTATTACATTGCCTTGCAAAACGGGTTTACACCCGCAACCGTCATGCGCAGTGAGGAAACGGTGTTTGAATTAGATGATCAAGGCAGCGATGCCGCTTATTCACCAAGCAATTATCACGGCTATTACGCCAATGACGGCATTACAATGTTTCAAGCTTTAGCACTGTCTGATAATATTTACGCTGTAAAGACCCATCTATTTTTAGGAATGGAACAGCTTGTACGTGCTGGCAAGACATTTGGAATCAAGGAGAAACTAGATCAAGTACCCTCTCTTGCCCTGGGCACGTCTCCTGTGAAACCCATTGAAATGACCAATGCTTACGCCATGCTGGTCAATGGCGGAAAACGCGTCAAACCAACCTTTATTACGAAAGTAACCGACGCAAAAGGTAATGTGCTTTTTGAAGAGAAACAAAAACGAGAACAAATCCTCGATGAAAAAGCAGCATTTGTCACCACCGACATGATGTCAGGCATGTTCAATGATCAATTAAACGGCTATACAAGTGTCACTGGCCGCACCATTATAAAGGACCTTACAAGAACATACGGAGGAAAGTCTGGGACTACAGGCGCCGACAGCTGGATGATCGGCTTCTCTCCCCAGCTCGTCACAGGTGTATGGACAGGCTATGATAAAGGCCGCACCATTGACTCAGTCGAAGAAACGGCCTATGCGAAAAAAATATGGGCTTCCTTTATGGAATCAGCTCTCTCGAAGCAGCCAGCCTCTTCCTTCATGCCGCCAGACGGTGTCAAAGGGGTATATATTAATCCAAAAACCGGCGACCTCGCAGGTCCAGGATGTGAATCAAAGGTATTCACCTATTTTATAGAAGGAACGGAGCCGACAGGTGTCTGCTATGGTGCTGAGGACAAAGCCTCTGAGCAGGAACCAGTTCAAGATCAAAAGCCAAAGAAATGGTGGGAAAAGTGGCTGAAACGTTAAAAAAGACATGAAAAACCCCGAGATCTGCATCTCGGGATTCTCCATGTCCTAGCTTTAACACCAGTTTACTCAAAAACCGGAGAGAATTGGTAGCCATCCGCCAATCTTCACAAAAATTTCACAATTATTCAGGGACAGCCAATCCTTCTTTTAATTCATCTGTTGATGCGTCCCATAGCGCTTGATTATGACCTTTTAAGAAATCAGCCAGCACCTTTTTGGATACGTCATCCATATGACTAACGACAATTTTTCGCTTCATCGATTTATCCATTAAATTCACATGCTCTGGAAGTGACTTATACCCGCGGCGGATCGAACGGTCAACGGTCATTTCACAAGCCGTCACACCTGCATAATAAGGCCCTTCTTCTCTGCGGTCAATCGTCACCCATACAAGCCAATACGGTTTTCCGTTCGGCACCTCTTCTTTTGTTTTCAAAAATTTAATTCCTTTTTCGACGGCACTTCTTGCATGCATAGCACCAATATCAATGACAGCTTCCTTTTCCTCTACATCAATGATGACTGGCGAGATATTATCAAGGCTGAGTGCACCTGCCCCAAAGCCTCCATGTCCGTCGGTTGCATCTGTTTTTTTAATGATGTTAAAACCAATTGGTTTCTTCTTTTTACCTTCCATTTATTAAACCTCCTAAAGCAGCGGCTTCAAAATAAGATTAAACCAGTGTATGATTTGATCCCGCATTCCGATCAATGGACCAAACACAAACTGTCCCAGCGGTGTGATCACGAATATAAGAAAAATAATGATCCCATATTGTTCAAATTGCGTCATTTTCGCCCGGATACGGGGGCTGACGACGTCCTCAATAATCCGATACCCATCCAGCGGCGGAAGTGGTAATAAGTTAAATAGGAACAAGATGACGTTTAAGTTAATAAAGATTAAAAAGAAATTATCGACTCCCGGCTCAAAGCGCATGATCCACTCCCCGCCAAATTTCTGAAGAAGCACATACACAAAAAAGCCCAAAAACGCCAGCACTAAGTTACTTAATGGCCCAGCAATGGAGACACAAATCCCTGCTAAGCGCGGTTTTTTAAAATGGTAACGATTCACCGGTACAGGTCTCGCCCAGCCAAACCCGGCCACAAAGATCAAAATTGTTCCGAATACATCGAGATGCTTCAGTGGATTTAACGTCAGTCTCCCTTGATTCTTAGCCGTCGGGTCTCCGAATCGGTACGCAACATATGCATGCGCCAGCTCGTGCATCGTAAATGCAACAACAAGCGTAATGGCGACATATGGAATAAGTTCTAATGGATAAACAAGAAATTGGTTCAAAGGCATGAATCCCTCTTTCTTTCTATACAATGATTTACTTCATTCAGTATACTATAAGAAGTCCCTTAAACTAAAGGGAAGCGTAGCATTAAAGGAAAAAGGAGGTTTTCGCCATGCCGATTGTCACCGTTCAAATGCTTGAAGGAAGAACAGACGAGCAGAAAAGAGCTCTTGTGGAGAAAGTCACTGATGCCGTTGTAGAAACAACAGGCGCAGGTGCAGAAAAAGTCTCTGTTATTATTGAAGAAATGAAAAAAGAACACTATGCCGTAGCAGGAAAGCGAATGAGCGATCTGTAAGCATATAAAAAGGACAAACACTCAATGTGTTTGTCCTTTTGTCTGCATTCTTATCTGTACCACGCTTTATTACGGTTCACTTGATTTTTATGAGCCGCATCGAAGAAATCGACTGTGTAGGAATAATCATAATTCATTAGGCAGACAATGCCGCTTCCTTGCGGGTCGTGCGGTAAGCCAAAGTTATGACCGTATTCATGCGTAGCCGCTTTTGCAGTGTTCGCTGTTCCTTGATCAAGGTTAACGGCGAATGCACTTCCGCTTGGTGCACTATTGTAGACATAAGCGATTCCGCCAGCATCAAAGTTTGGATTTGCTGTAAATCCAGTGACAAAGTCATATCCTCTGCCATCAAAGCTGCGCGCAAGGTTAGACAAAATTTGCTCTGCATTTGAACCCGAAGACGTCCATGATCCTACTGCTTGTACGACAAAGTCCACATCATGATCACGGTTAA
This sequence comes from Bacillus sp. FSL M7-0791, assembly GCF_038627085.1. Lineage (NCBI taxonomy): Bacteria > Bacillati > Bacillota > Bacilli > Caryophanales > Bacillaceae > Bacillus > Bacillus sp. FSL M7-0791. Next base: position 3,324,492 of record NZ_CP152022.1, read on the forward strand.
ACGTGACATCTGCTTGCTCGATGATGCTGACAATCCGTGTTTGCCAGTCACTATATTTCGCACGATACTGCGCATCAGCGACAGCATAAACAGTGACCTTCTGACTGCCTGTGCTTGCCTTTGTTGAAATTGAATCTCCTGTATTGGCCTTAAAGGTTCTTGAGCCTACCTGCTTACCAGACTCATCTAATACCTTTGTTGTCACATCTCGTTCAATTGGAGGTGCTGTCGTCAAATCTTTAAAATCCTTTGCTTTTGGCAACCCCTCACTAATATGGGTTTCGAACGGCGCATGACCATGATCATGCCCATGACCTGCACTCGCTACTGGTGCTGAAGCTGAACTTACCCCCGGTAACAAACTACCTACCAATAAAAATGACAAAAAGACTGAACGCTTTTTCATTCCTATCCCTCCTTTGTTTTTCACAAGGTTATATATTCACTGAAAATTCACCATTTTCCTTCTATTCAGTCAAAAACAGGGAATTAGATGCACAGGAAGAAAGTCGAATCACGTCATTTTCACTAATTTTTCGGATATTTTGACACACATTTCATCGAAAAATAGCGCTTTTGGTCTGTGTCTTACAAAACAAAAAAAGCCCTAAAAGTCGGGCTTTTGTTCAACTAGTTCAATTCCTTCAACTGATCAATATAAGCAAGGGCCGCCTCAAATTCTTCGTCCGTATAGCGCTGCTTGCTTTTAATGGTGAAGACCTTTTCCTTCACCTCATCTTCTGGCAGGTTATCAAAATATAAAATCGTTGAGACAAGCTCTAGGAAACGGGATGATTGCTCGTTCATCTGCTGCGTCAGCGCTTTGAGGTCAGGCATGTCCACTTCACACTGATCGAGAAACTCTTTCCCATTGTCCGTCAGCGAATAGCGATATTGATAGTATCCGCCCTTTTTTTCCTTCATTTCGTCCAAGAATCCAAGGTTGCACAGCTCTTCAATTCTGAGCGTCAACTCCTCTGAATAGGGGCCATAAAAATGAAAATCGTATTTCTCGTAAAAAGGCAAATCTAGCTTCTTTGCTATGTAAATCATCTTTTGCAGCTTCTTCCGTCCAACGATTTCCCCTGATTCAGAGAATACCTTCATCAACTTTGCATGCTCTTTCAACAAATTCCCGACATCTCCTTTTTCAGTACTTCCTTATCCCAAACCAAGCAGCTTCATGATCGCCTTTTTTTCTTCAGCTTTTTCCGACATATCTACAATTAAGTCCATCGGGAAATAAAGTTTATGATCGGTTCTTCGTTTACCGGAAATGGCGTCAACAATATCTGACTGTCTCGACAGTTCTTTAATATGACCGCTTTGCGTCAAAAGGTGGATTGGCAGCCTCTCTTCTTCCTCGCCTGGTCTGTAGAAGTCATAGGGCAAGTCAGAGGAAGAGTCGACCACTAAATAATAGTCAGGATCAATTCCTGCCTCCTTGAACAAGGCGGTCAGCTTGAAATATTTCGTCATTTCTTCATTTGGATTAAACTCTGTATATTGGAACAATCGGCGGTTCATAAAACGGCGGCACAAATCAGCCAGCACGTGATCTTCTTCATCTTCCCACGCCTGGAAATAAAATAAGACAATGGATTCATCCAGCTTAATATAGTCCTCTGTGGTGACATTCCCCTCAAAGATTGAATAAAAGTGAACGGGGGCATGTGTGAAAATATAACCCGTTTCATGCAGCTCTTTTGCACGGTGAAGGATTTTCGTTAAAATGACTTCCGCACTGCGTGTCACTGGGTGGAAATAGACTTGCCAGTACATTTGATAGCGGCTCATAATATAATCTTCAACCGCATGCATCCCGCTCTGCTTCATCACAATCTGATCTTCTCTCGGGCGCATCACACGTAAAATACGTTCCATATCAAAGTGGCCGTAGCTGACGCCTGTATAGTAGGCATCACGCTGCAAATAGTCCATTCGGTCGGCATCAATTTGACTTGAGATCAAACTGACCACCTGCTTGTTTTGATACGTTTTGGCAATGACTTCAGCCACATGCTTCGGGAAATCATCACTCACCCGGCGGAGCACTTCATTTACTTCCGTCTGCCCTAAAATAATATCTCTTGTAAACGATTCATGGTCTAAGTGGAAGACCTTTTCAAAGGAATGAGAAAATGGACCATGTCCGAGGTCATGAAGCAAGGCTGCACTAAGTACAAGCTCGCGCTCTCCTTCATCCCATTCAGGCCGCCCTTTAAACACATCATCCACAATTCGTCTCACAATCTCGTATACACCGAGTGAATGATTGAATCGGCTGTGTTCTGCACCATGAAACGTCAAATACGTGGTTCCTAGCTGTTTAATCCGTCTCAGGCGCTGAAACTCTCTTGTTCCTATTAAATCCCATATTAATGCATCCCTTACGTGAACATAACGGTGCACAGGATCTTTAAATACCTTTTCCTCAGATAATTTCCCTTTTGGATACGCCATCGTTTCGTCCCTCTTTTTTTAAGACGTGTTTCTATTATATCGGGTAACTTTTCCCGAAAACATCCTTGAATTTGCTGGTGAATGTGTTCTCAAAGATTGCACGGACGTAAAAAGCCCGACCTGACAGGGACGGACCTCTTTTTAGGTCGACTGAACACATTCAGTGACATTTATTTGACTTTTTTTTGAACCTTTTCGAGTAATTCATCTTCTGTTGGTGCGGATAATGGGCGATTGTTCACAAACGCAAAAGCCTTTTTTCGTCCTGGACCACAATAGGATTGACAGCCGATCTCAATTTTTGCATCAGGGTCAACCGATTTGAGTCGAGGCAATAACGTCTTTAGGTTCGTCGCATCACAATCGTCACATACGCGAAACTCATTAGCCATGGTCTTACGCTTCCTTTCAATGATGATACTTCATTCTATATGAAACAGTTGGACAGCCAATCGTGAATAATATACCACCCAACATTGTACATCGAAGCGCCTGGACTTGCAAGATGCTTTGCCGCCCCCATCATCCGCTTACATAAAAGCTAGTATTTTCCACTATCCTTTTAGCAAACTTGTATAAACCTTCTTGAACTTGGCTAATCTAATACCATCAAATCTTATGGGGGTTTAAACATGTCAAAACAAAGACAAGATGCTTGGTCAGAGGAAAATGATCTCCTCCTGGCAGAAACCGTCTTACGTCACGTCAGAGAGGGTAGCACGCAGCTAAATGCGTTTGAAGAAGTTGGAGACAAGCTGAACCGCACCTCAGCGGCATGCGGATTTAGATGGAACGCTGTCGTCAGACATCAATATGAAAAAGCGTTGGCACTTGCCAAAAAACAGCGAAAACAACGGATGCGCGCACTTGGCAATGGCCAGCCTGCGAAAAAACGATTACTTTATCAGCCGCAAGTAGAAGAAACGGTGACTCAAGAGGAATTCTCACAGGAATTGGAGCCAGCAAAGGAAGAAACATTTGCACCGGCAGCTGAAACGGCTGAACAGCTTCAGTTTGTGGATCAAAGCTACAATGAAGAGTTAGCTAGTTTATCACATTTATTGTCACAGGCTGCTCCTGCCCCAAATACCGCAGAGAAAAAGCCGGAAGCAAATCCATTTAGGCAGCATCAAGAATTAACCATCGACGATATCATTGATTTCTTACGCCGTTATGAAGGCGATGGTCAGCAATCCACTGCCTTACGTATGGAAAACAGCCGCTTAAAACGAGAGAACAATGAGCTTTCTCATAAAGTCTCGCAGCTAGAAGCTGAAGTGAAGAAGCTTGAAAAGGATCAGCTCACGATTCAAGAAGATTATGAAACACTCGTCAAAATCATGAACCGTGCAAGAAAACTAGTTTTATTTGAAGAGGACGATAGTGCCGCACCAACCTTTAAAATGGACCGGAACGGCAACCTTGAAAAAATGGCAGAATAACAAAAAGTGCTCCCCGCCTCGGGAAGCACTTTTTAAATGCCCAACAATAACATCACACTAAAAAGGACATTGATCAAAAACACAAACATAAAAATATACCTGACCTGCCTTACCTGAAAATCACCAAACATAAAAATATAAAGACCTGCAATGCCAAGTGTCAGGACAGGCTGAAGAAATGGCACTAAAAGCGAAATGCCGTAGCCGGCTCCCATGATGACAGGAAGCCATAATAAATAGAGGTAACCGCCGTTTTTGGACTTCAAGAAACCACTCCCTCTCTTTCTTCTATCTGCTTGATTTCAGGCTGAACAAACTTAAGTCCGGCCATTGTGCGACCGCGTTTTTGTGATATCCAGACTGCAATCGCCGGCTGATCTGTGAGAGATTCTGTGTCAATGGTGATCAGCACTTTCTCATGTAATTCAATTGAAGCTTCAGACTCGATTTTGCACCCAGATACACTAATATCATGTATGTTCACCGGCACCTTCTCTTCTAACCGGCCCTCATAGGACAGCGTGCCTGTCACGCTTTGCAACGGTCTTCTCACCCATTTGCGCCGCAAGGCCCTTGGTACTTTCTCCGTTTCTCTTATAAAGCGGAGAAATGTCCGAACAGCATAGGATTTTTTCTCACGATCCGTTATCGATACATGTTCTCGTGTGAATAAGAAGCGGATCAGTGATAGATACTCTGATTTTTCTGTATCAGTAAAAGCAACACCAACCATCAGCTTGTCTCCCTCTGGATGGCTCCAAACCACATCACACGCCACACTTTGATCCTCTGAAAAGAACAATTGCATTTGTCCTTGATTTAAAGAAGAAGCTTGATCCAATGGAATGGATAGACGCGCACCTGAATCACTCATGTCTAGTAGAAAACAAGCAATCGATTCATCTTGACGATCAGAACAGAGATGCCCCTCTTTTTCTATGGCAAACCGCTCTGATTTTCGATAACGCGGACGGTCAAACGCCACAATCAGTGCCATAAATAGACCTGCACCGTTATAAAGCACCCAAAAAATATTAATCAACGTGAGATCAGCATTCATCGTCCCATTTACCTTCATATCGTATCCTATTTTCACAAGGACAAGCAATGAGAGCAGCAAGAAGATCAAATGAGGAATCATCGTTTTCAAATGAAAATGTCTCTTGTCCGTTTGAATTCCCTTCGGCGTGACAAGGAATTCAACCCTCTTCTTCAAAAACAGCTCACTTAAAGCTACACCAGCCAAGTGGAATGCCATAGAGCTTTCGTAAATATGACTCCAAAACATACTTCTTTTTTGATTCGACACCAGTTTAAACGCTAAATACGAACTAAAGAACGCCGGCAGCCAAAACATAAAAATGGACTGGAAATCTGCCCAGAAACTTTGAATACCAAACAATAAAAACAAAATCGGTGTAAGAATGTAAATCATTTTAAACAAACCGTTAAACCAATACACAATGCCATCTAAATAAAGAACTCGCTGCATAAGCGTTAAGCCGCGAACTTTCAATGGATTAAACTTACGGGCGCACTGAATGTTCCCTCTCGACCACCGGTCTCTCTGCTTTAACAAGTCAAGCCAGCTTTCAGGTGCGAGACCGACAGCTAATACTTCTCCGACAGACACAGATTTGAACTTCCCTTGGAGAAGCATTCCGGTCGCCATGTCTTCTGTAATCACTCCAGTAGCAAATCCGCCAATTTCCTCTAAGGCCGTTCTTCTAAATACAGTATTACTCCCGACATACATCACCGCATTGAACCGATCCTTACCAGCCTGGAGGGTTTGCATGAAGAAGTCCTGTTCATTTGGAATTCGATCCTTCGAGAACATATTATATTGGAAAGGATCTTCGTTATAAAATGCCTGTGGAACTTGAACAAACGCAGTCGCTCCATCATGAAAGTAAGGCACTGTCTTTTCTAAAAAGGCAGGAAGGGGGACCATATCAGCATCAAGTGTGAGAATCAGCTCCCCATTCGTTTGAGACATCGCATGGTTTAAATTACCCGCCTTAGCAAACTTGTTATCTGTTCTTGTCAGATAATGAACGCCAAACTCAGATGCAAGCTGCTCCACAGACTCCCTCTTGCCATCATCACATAAATAAATATGGACGCTGTCTTTTGGATAAGAGAGATTCAAACAGCCTGCAACCGTGCGTTTCAGCACTTCAATCGGTTCATTATATGTAGCTATGAAAATATCAACTGTTGGCAGCCTGTCAAGATCACTGATCGTGACTTGTTTCCGATTTGAAGGCTTCCAAACAAGTGTATAAAACACAAGCAGCTGTAAAAATCCAATACATTCACAGGCAACAAGCAAGATGCCCATTATCATATTAAATGTACCTTCATGCGGCAGTGTAAAGAAGAGACGCCAGCAAATATAGGCAGCATTTGTTAACACACAGAGCACAATGATGATTTTTTTAACAGTAGAGGCAAGCGGCTGAATCCGATACATCACATACAACACAGACAAAACACAAAGCATAAACAGCGGGTAATACGTGGTGAATAATGACAACAAATTTACCTTCTTTCTTACGCCATAAATGACTATCACATATAAAATTCCATAACAAAGGAGGGGATTTTTTCATCACATTGCCCCTCCAAATCTATTCAAGCAGCCAAATCAACTATTATTTCCATAACCTATCTAATTGATTTGAATAAAAATCAATCGCTTTTCGATAACTTAAAATAGCAGGATCTTTTGTCGTTTCAGTTAAACAGTTCAGTAATATTTCCATCGCTTTGCTATGTTCCTTTAAATTATACAAAGTCATGGCATAGAACGTTTGAATGGCTTTGTTGTCCGGATAAGTTTCCATCCCTTTTAGGAATATCTGTTTTGACTTTTCATATTCTCCTAAAGTTCTGTATGTACTTCCTAACCCTAGTAAAGCGTCTTCTAGTTCTTCTGAAGACAATCCTAACTCAATGGCCCTTTCATAAAAAAAGACAGCTTGCCTTTCCTCTCCTAACAGGTCATAACTCCAGGCACATTGATAATGAATAGAGGCATCGTCTGGATACTCCTCTGTAAGATGAGACAGCAATTCATTTGATTCTTGAAGATGTCCACTTTTTCGAAGTTCAATGGCTTTTTCAAGCTTTGTTTCCATCACTTCACCTCTACTCTTTTCAAGATAAAAAGACTGATATTTACGAAAACACCTTTTCATTCCGCTCAATCATCCGCGTCATGTTTTTCTCAAATTCCAGCTGTTCTTCTGCATTCAGGCCCGAGGCTGTCAGCTGATCACTAAGCTTTTGAAGCTCCTCTAGTAATAAACGCATAAGAAGCGTACAATCAATCGGTTCACCGATTAATTCTGATAAGGATGCCATCGTATCCGGCTGTATATCAGGAAATACTGCCTTCACTTCTTGCCGTTTATCCTTTAAGGCGGCATCATAAAAACGGCGGATCAAGTCGGCACGTTCACGCCCGCTTCCATCTGCACACAAATAAATTTGCACAGCGACCCCACCGCGTAATCTACGCTGAGAAATGCCTGCAAATTTCTTTCCATTGATACTTAAATCGTAGCTGCCTGGACAATAAGAGCCGACTATTTCATAGGCTTCAATGTCCACATCATACATAGACAGCATCCGGCTGATCAATTCCACCATCGCATCATATCCGCGGTCAATATCAATGCCCTTCTTTTGTTCCGCAAAGATTAAAGACACATTCAGTACACCTTCATCCAGCACCACAGCAAGACCGCCTGAGTTGCGCACAATCACACGATATCCCTCTTCCTCAAGCAGCTTTACGCCATCTTGGAGAAATGGAAGTCTTGTATCCTGAATCCCAAGCACAATCGTATTGTGATGCACCCAAGAACGGGCTGTCGCTGGTGAAAGGCCCTTCCCCACCGACGCGCAAAGCGTATCATCCATCGCAAAAGATTGCTTCGGGTCCACATAAAGACCAAGGCTCGATTGATCTATGATTCGCCATTTCGGCTGTGTCAGTAACTCAATAGGTTCATTTTTCATCTCCTGTATATCCTCTCGTACATAAACTGTGTTTATTATAACATGGGATGAATGGGGGGAGAATGCAAAAAAGCTCCATAACATTTGGCGTCACAGAGCGTTTCAGTTGGATGATTTGGTTTTCTTGTTCTTGCTTTTCATGATGAAATATACAGAGAAAACTAAAACGATGGGTATCACAACTACGAGACAAGCAGTGATCCATGTATTCCAAGGCAATGTGATCATCTCCTTTATTGGATTACGCTTCTATATTACAGCCCTCACTCACCCATTTCAGAAAGTTGTCGGTTAGGAGCTCTGCATGCTGAGGGTCCATCACACCTGCATCCACCATCCACACCTTTTTCTCCTCATCAGCCAGCCGCATGAGAAATACTTGTCCGCCGCCATCGTCGCCAATTGCTACATAACCGCTTGCATATTGCTGAACCTCCCATGTTGCATTGCGTTCCACCATGTCCTCCGTACCGTATAGAAGCACCTCACCGCCAATGGAACATCCATTTGTCTGTTTCAGCAAAGCCTTATAAGCACGCGGCAGCAGCATGTTTAGCTGTGATTCTGCCTCTGTGATATGTATGTCACTGGCTGGTTTGTTCACGTGCAGATGTGGGATTTCAGGTAAGTTGATCATTTTTAAGAGCCTCCTCTATGTTAAGCCGCTGATTTTTTTATGACCCTTTTATACATTCGAAGAAGCATCTTTAAAGAAAATAGATAAAAGCATGATGTTCGTGATTTTTTTCTGATCTGCATATCTTTCTATACAAAATTTGTAAATTACCCCTTACCAATTAGTTAGTTTTGGTTCTTAAAAATTCTATGCTAATTCTATCAACTTTTATTTCAACAGTTTTATTCATTAATTCAGGAAAGTCGAGAAAATACTCATCTTCGTCAGTAAAAATTATGCCTGCATCAATTTTATCCTCTTTTAGCAAACCTCTTATATAATATTCATATCCTGAATCAATGCGTTCTATCTCTTTCTTCTCTATTGGAATTTCATGAATTATCAACTCGTCTAATATAGTAAATCCTATTGATACTGGATAACTTTTTCCCACTTCAATTTCATATGGACAAATATCAGCAAATCCTGTAAATTCTATTCCATTAATCTCAATAGTTGTTTCCTCCTCAATCTGAGGATCAAGTCTTTTAACAAAACAGTCGTATACCATAATACACCCTCACTCTCTAATCTGATGGATTGATGACTGGAATATTTTCACCATTAATCGTTTTCCATATCTTCTTACCACTCTGGGTATGGTAAGTTGTAATTTCATTTTTATTATTTGTTCCTACAAATTCAAACTTAGCCCTACCATGTTTATTATTCCCCATAAATTTGACATACCCTGTCCTTATTTCACCTTTATATTGATACTTGACCTTTATGCCGCTATTAATGACCGTTTTTGCACCTTCAAGGTATTCGTTAGCATTTTTATATAGTCCTGAGAACTCTTTTCCATGTTTATCAAAATGCCCTTCTAATTTTGCCCGATCAGCAAAGGCTGAAGGTAGTTTTTTTATATCCTTAGCCGTCTTCTCAACCCTCTTCACATTCTTCCCTTGATCCAACCTAAAAACATATTTCCCAACCTTCACTATTTTCGTTATTGGGATGATAGAGGCGGCGGATAGAGCTTGGTCTGTGCTGCTGATATTTTGGCTGGTTTCTGGGTCTTTGCCAGTAACGGCTCGGTAGCCGTCGTAGATGCCGCTGTATTCTAAGATGATGTTTTCGGTGGTTGAGACGACTTCACCGTCTAATATGCGTTTAGCGTTGCCACGGCTGCGGCTTTCTGGAATTTTGTCGACTTCTTCTATTCTTATTTCGCCGTTTGCGATATACGTTCGTATGATTTGTTTATTGGCGTAAACGGTGTATCTTCCACCAATAAAATCAATATCCGACGGATCCGTGACGACTTCATCTGCGATGTCGAATTCTTTTAACTTTTTAATGTCTTTTACGTTGTATAGTCTACCATTTATGACTCTGATGTCTCTATGAATCCTGTTTTTACCGTTCACTGCTTCCCTTTGCAATGTCGTAAGCGATGGATCGTTTGCTGTGACTTGTTTACTGATGTTTTTATGGGTGTCATTTCGAACAACCGTCTCCACATTCGCCTGTTGTTTCTCTTTCAGTTTCTTCAGCATGATCATCATTGGATTGTCTTTTGGGTTGTCTATTTTATTCTTCAATCCACTGATGGTGCTGCTTACTTTTTCTTCTTTTCCATCTTTGAAAATAGATCCTTTTTGATAGCTCGTGATGTCGATTTTTGGGCCGGTGAACATGGTATTTAAGGTATCTATGTATTGCTTCATTGTTTGAAGGGAGCTTTTGGTTTCATGTAAAGCACTTGTCTGCTCCCTGTCAAATGCATGAAGCAGACCAATGGTTCTTGATGTCTCGAGCCATGCCTTTTGATAGTTTTGCTGAAACACTGATTCGTCTACATTTGGCAAATGAACAATATGACCAACTCTGCCGATGGCATGGTTTACCTCTGATACGATTTCAGAAATCGTTCGTTCAGCTTTTTTTAAGCCTTGATCAAGATCATGTTCGATAAATGCTTGTGATATAAATCCGTGCTCATTTGATTCTAATGCGTGAAGAGCCTGCTTTGTGTTTTTTAATGCAGCGCTATATTCCTCAATGACGACCTGAAAGAATTGCAGGAAGGGAATATGGCATTCTGTATAAAAGGCGCGGATGGCTTGTCCCGCCTCTCCCTTTAGTGCGCCATCGAGTGAGATGATGTGATTGATTTGTTTTTCTAGGGAGCTGATTTGCTGCGACTGCTGCTTTAACGCATTCAGCGTTTGATCTATTCCATTTATTAGCGCAAAGGCGTCAAGGGTTTTCATTGCGTTCTCCTTTATTTTCTTTTACTGCTGGAAGCAAGCGCCTTGTCCGTTTCAATCATGGTGTTCACCGCTTGTTCTGTTTGTACAAGCTGTTTCTGAAGAATGCCTATATAGGATGTACTTAATTCGTTCAGCTGCTGATTGATCTTTTCTATTGTGTCTACCGTCAGGAGCTGATTTCTTCCTTTGACGGTTGTTGGAAGGGCTGCATTCATTTGAGCGCCTGATTGTTTTGCATGCTGTAATACTCGTTTGACCTGACTGGCATCTATTTTAATTTCTCTGCTCATGTGACTACCCTCTTTTTTCCAGTTGTTGCTGCTTTTCTTTCTCTATTTTTCTTTCAACCGAATGAATTTCATGTTCTAACGAATGGATCTCCGATGTGAAATCATTGATTTTCTCATCGATTCGATTTAATAGATTGGTCAGCTGTACACCTTTTATTTCCTGACTGGCGGAAGCCATTCCATCTCGAATGTCATCAAACGTGTCTGCCAAATGGCCAAACCATGTATGTGATGTCAGATCTGGATGAGTGATTTTTTTGCTGGCATCTGACAGGGCCCATTTTGCCTCTTTGATTTCTTTTCGGCACATATTAAGTTCGATGATTTGTTCTTTTTTAATAGATATATCTGCCTTTAACGAATACAAGGCTGCTTTATAACCGATGATTGCTCCAGATATGGTTAAACACCTCTATTCCTTAAATAGTCCTCCGTTATGTTACCATTTACTAGCACAAGAGGCATATGATTGAAAGTGAATTTACCAAAAAATGAATCGTACGTATTGGGTTTTAATACCTATTTCTCGCGCACAAAAAAGCTGGATTCATTTACTGAATCCAGCTTCTTATTGCTTATTTGAGCGAATCACCTGCTGTTGCTGATGGATGATCGCTAAATGAGGTGTCTTTCTTTTCAGGAATATAATGGAGAGAGAAACCGACAAGACTGAAAAAGGCACTTAACACCAATGTTGGGTTTTTGAATAGGTTCGTACTTGCAATGATCATATCTCCCTTTTGCAAAAGAATCCCTAGTATTTGACCGAATACCAACAGGGCTCCTGACGTTAAGAACAGGACAAGCAGCACTTTAAATAAAAATTCCATCAATGCTCTCATGTGTTTCTCCTTTCTATACTGGAAGTATTCCCATTCCGATGAGCCAGCCAATTCCTACGATCGGCAGCATATAGTAGAGAATCAGTGGTATAAATGTTTTCTCCGGTCTGGCCCCTGCAAGACCAGAAGCAATGAAAATCGATCCTGATGCCGGCGGGGAAGCACCTTCTGTCGATGAAAAAGCAAGAATGGCGACAACAGCCACAACTGGGTCCACTCCGACTGAGACTAGAGCTGAAAATGAGACAAGTCCAACAGCTGTTAACGTGGCTGTAGAAGATAATGGCCCAGCCACCAGCGTGACAAGAATTCCCACAATGAGCACCATAAGCCACTTCGGAATGGTAAGTACTGATGTGATTTGCGTCAAATCTTCTGCCAATCCTAATTCAGCAAGCACCTGACTAGCAGCAACAGCAAACAGCATCAAGGCACCGATCGTTGTAAACTTAGGAATGGCCGACTTGAAAAACTGAGACCAATCTAGTGCAGACGCCTTTTTCCTTCCAATTGTTAAACTAATTAACATCATGAGAATCGGAATCCACGTAATTAAAGAAATTTGATCCATTGCCTCTGGGCCAATGTTCGGATTACTTTTTAAGTAGTTTGCCAGCGGACCTATTGTGATAATGATAGGAATCAAGGCACCGAAAAAAATAAAGATCGACTTCCACCCTTGTTTCACAGCTTCCCTAAAAGGAAGAATATCATCTGGCGGCATGGCTTGAATTTTATTCTTTTTCACCAGAATATACACAAGAATAAATCGGTATACGACTTGATACAGTCCTCCTATTAACAGGGCAATATATAAATCTCCCTCAGATACAAGGGCTGCAATTGGTGCAAACCCCAGCATGATAAACATGGAAGAGTTCGGAGGCAGTGCTGCCCCAAGTCCGCCATTCCCTGCTAAAATCGTGGCTGTATGGGTTCGGCTCCAGCCTGATTTAATCATCCAAGAAGCTGTGATAGAGCCAGTGGCCGCTGTGTTTGCAGAATTTGAACCTGAAAGAGCACCTAAGACTGCTGAACCTAACGTACTCATATAAGCCGCCCCACCAGGAAGTTTTCCTACAACCGAATTTAAGATTCGCAAGAGTGCATGAATTAATTCCAGCTTTTCGATTAAATAGGCCATGAATACAAATGCAACAGCTGCATAGAGCACCTCATATGTGGATGCAAATTTTAATCCATCCCAGAAAAGTCTTAATGCATCCAATCCGCCAAATAATGTGGTTGCAATAAAGCCTAATAGCATGGCTTCTCCCATATTCCGTTTCACGAAGACATTCCATATAATGATGACAGCTATGAATACAATCAACGCAATAAAACCCATATCGTTTTTCGCCTCCCCTTCGTTAAATAAAACGCTTACAATTTATTGCCCCTGCTGCATCACGTCAATGACTTCTTCCCAGCTCGCCGGCTTTTTCCCATTAAACCGTTCAACGAATTGAAAGTCTGCTAATCTCTCAAGCTTTTGTTGTGCTGCCCGAGACATACTGGCATCAACCTCTGCTTCATCTAGCATTTCAATAGAGCCAAGAAGCTCGATCGCTCGCCTTTTTGCATGAAGTGCACTCCCTGTCACAAGACGGTTCATAGTCTCTTCAAAACTTTTGCTATCCATTGTATCGCTTAGTGAAGAAATCACTTGTTGTTCCACATTATATTTTTTGGAAATTTCCAAAAATTCAATCATGAGACCAACGATCCCCTTCATATAAACGCTTCTGATCAGCTTCAAGGCCGAAGCATCTCCTGGCTGGTCACTGATTTTTGTGATATTCATGCCATAAGCATTCATTACTTTCATGAATTGGTCAGTTCCACTGCCGCTTGCCGTGATCGGAACCTTGTGTTTGTTGACTGGAAGAGGCCCTAGCATGGCAGCATCTACGAATAGAGCTTTTTGCTTTTCAATTTCGTTTGCCACTTGTTTTTTGATGTCTGGGGTTGATGCCGATACATCTACATATACTTGATTCTCTTTCAAACTTCCCGATACGGATTGGACCACTTCTAAGGTTTTATTTGCCGGCACAGCAGCAATCACAATATCAGATTTCTCAATGACTTCGCTGATACTGCTTGTCAATTCCACTCCTGTACGGGCTGCTTTTTCTTTTATCGCTCCAGCCAATTTCTCATTTTGTAAAAGTACATCATACGCATAAAATTGGTCTAATCCTTCTGATTTCAATCCCGTTGACAACTCGTATGCAGCTTCTCCATATCCAATAAAGCCTATCATCATCACAAATTCCCCTATCCCTGATATTTTTTCATTCTGCCTTCCAGCCATGGCGGTGCTAAAAGACTGATGTCTTGCTTTCCTTCGTTCATATACTGTTGAATCGTTTTTAATCTTTGATTTTCATACGCTTGTTTCTCTTCCGCTAGTGTCAGCAGGTGTTCCGCCTTTTCCTTTGGAACGATGACGACTCCATCATCGTCTGCAATGACTAAATCACCTGGTGCTACTTTGACACCGCCGCACGAGATGGTTTGATTCAATTCCCCAGGACCATCTTTAAAAGGTCCATTTGGCATAAACCCTTTACTGTAGATCGGAAACGCTAGTTCCTCTAAAGCGAGTTTGTCGCGAACAAGCCCGTCAATCACGATTCCTTCTATTCCTACAGCCTTTGCAGCACCTGCCATCAATTCCCCTAAATATGCATGACCCTTATGGTCTTTTCCATCAACAATCAGTACATCTCCTTCTTTTGCAGAGTAGATCGCTTGATGAAGAAATAAATTATCCCCTGGCCGTAAGCTAACGGTAAAAGCTGTACCTGCTACATTCATGCCTCTTGCAACTGGTTTGATTTGATGATCCATCGCACCGGTGCATCCCATCACGTCTGACAGCAAAGTTGAGTTAAGCTTTCTTGCCCGATCTATTAGATCATTTGACACGAATTGAACAGTACTCATTGTTTCCTTCATCCCCTTTCAGTTATATTCATTACATTTAATATTATATAAAGTAATATATATTACTTTTGTGATAAGATCATACCATCTCATTTTTATTTAGTAAAGCGCTTTCATAAAATTTTAAAATAAAAAAATGAGTCACCACACGACTAATGTGTTGTGTGATAACTCATTTTCGTTAACATATGATTGATTTGATCTAAACGAGGTTTTGTCCTTTCAGGGTCATTAATGGCTAAGGCACTTAAAATGTAATCTACGATAAAGATAGCAGATACGACAGAGTTATGAGAGCCCGCACTTGCTGAGGAACATGGTAATACATATTGTGCATACTTGGTTAGTGGAGAGCTGTAGCTGTCTGTAATTAAAAGCACTTCCACCCCATATGACTTCGCTGCCTCCAGCAAATCCTTTATACGCTTTGCATAGCGAGGATAGCTGACCGCTATAATGAAATCATCAGATTGAAAATGAACGAGTTCGTCGACCCAGTCACTTTTGTCTGCATCAATATATTGACAGTTCCCCAACAGGCGATTGATTCCTTGTGACAGATACTCTCCAACAGGTCTTCCACTTCGGACACTTGTACACAGAACCTGGCGGGAGCTGGCTATTTTTTCAACAATATGCTGAAAGGTTTCTTCCGTGATATTGTCTAAAGCATACTGGATATTTTGAAATTGCAGCTCGACATGGTTATGCAGGAGCTTACTTTTATTTGAATGCTTGAGGTTCGCTTCAAGTCTCGTTTGAGGAGCAGCTTTATGCTTCATATTTGATTGAAGCTCTTTTTGAAGCTCGGAGAAACCGGAATACCCTACAGCAGCAGAGAATCTCATGATGGTCGCTGTACTCGTCCCTACTTTTGACGCCAATTTATCTACAGTTAAAAACGCGACCTCCATTGGATTTTGCACGATATAATCTGCAATTCTCCTTTGTGCCTCGGTTAATCCCGCGACCTTATGCTGAAGCTTATGTATTAAATCGTCCATTATAGCACCTGCCCATTCTATCGGCTTTATCTACGATCAAAATTTTTTCTTTTCCCCCTATATTGTACACATTTGTCATCAAAAAAACAGCCAGCACGAATCTATCGTACTGGCTGCCTTTGTCGAGATCATTATAGTGCTTGAGCTGCTGTGATAAGCGCAAGGTTGTAAACGTCTTCGGCATTACAGCCTCTTGATAGATCGTTTACTGGCTGGTTTAAGCCTTGCAGGATAGGACCTACAGCTTCAAAGTTACCTAAGCGCTGTGCAATTTTGTAGCCAATGTTTCCAGCTTCGAGGCTAGGGAAAACAAATACGCTGGCGTCGCCTTTGATGACGGAATCTGGCGCTTTTTTCGCTGCTACTGAAGGAACGAAAGCTGCATCGAATTGGAATTCTCCATCAAGTACAAGCTCAGGTGCCTTTTCTTTTGCAATACGCACTGCTTCAGATACTTTTTCTGTTTCGTCTGATTTTGCTGAGCCTTTTGTAGAGAAGCTAAGCATTGCCACACGTGGTTCGATATCAAACATTTTGGCTGTGTTTGCACTTTCGATCGCAATTTCAGCTAGATCTTGGCTGTCTGGTGCAATGTTGATTGCGCAATCAGCAAACACATATTGCTCTTCGCCGCGAGCCATGATGAAGACGCCAGATGTTTTCTTAACGCCTTCTTTTGTTTTAATGATTTGAAGTGCTGGACGCACTGTGTCAGCAGTTGAGTGTGCCGCACCGCTCACAAGTCCGTCTGCAAGACCTTTATACACAAGCATTGTACCGAAATAGTTTTCATCTAGTAATGCTTTTCTTGCTTGCTCTTCTGTTGCTTTGCCTTTACGTCTTTCAACGAAAGCTTGTACAAGCTCTTCAAAACCTTCATATGTATGAGGATCATACACGTCAACACCATCAAGTGTAAGACCTAATTCTTTTGCTTTAGCTTCAACTTCTTGTTTTTTTCCTACCACAATTGGCTGCAATACTTTGCCATCTGCTAGTTTTTGAACGGCTGTTAGAATGCGTTCGTCCATTCCCTCAGGAAAAACGATCTTTACTCCTTTACCTGCAACCTTTTCCTGAACTGTTGAAAAAATATCTGCCACTTCAATACCCTCCTTGATTTTACAAAAAAAGCGTTCTCTTTTAAGCATACTCTTCTTCTACCTAAATTCAAACTACCAACTTATATTATAGCGCTTACAAATTAAATTCTTATTTTTCAAACTAATTTAATCAATTTTGAGAAAAGCTGTTTTCCTCGTTCAAGTTTTGATCACATCTCCATTTGGACAAACTATGTTATAGTTGGAACAGATGGAAAACTGTTAATAGGAGTGAAAGAAATGAGCGAACAACATACAACAAATGAAGCAGCTCAAACACTAGATGGCTGGTATGCGCTGCATGATTTTAGAACAATCGACTGGACAGCTTGGAAGCTGCTGACAAGTGATGAGCGCCAAGCCATCATTCATGAATTCACAGGTCTATTGGAAAAATGGAAAACAGCTGAGCAAGATAAAGCTGGAAGCCAAACAATCTATAGTATTGTCGGCCAAAAAGCAGATATTATGCTCATGATTTTACGTCCGACAATGGAAGAACTAGGTGAAATTGAACTTGAATTCAACAAAACACGACTAGCAGAGTTTACGATTCCAGCTTATTCGTATGTTTCAGTTGTTGAGCTCAGCAACTACTTAGCAGGAAGCGGTGATGGCGGAGATCCTTACGAGAACCCGCATGTACGTGCTCGCTTATATCCAGAGCTTCCTTCTTCTCAATACGTGTGCTTCTATCCAATGGATAAAAGACGTTCTGGCAATGACAACTGGTACATGCTTTCCATGGATGAGCGTAAATCTCTTATGAGAAGCCACGGTTTAATTGGCCGAAGCTATGCTGGGAAAGTAAAACAGATCATTACAGGTTCTGTTGGTTTTGATGATTATGAGTGGGGCGTTACCCTTTTCTCTGATGATGTGCTTCAATTTAAAAAATTGGTTTATGAAATGCGCTTTGATGAAGTCAGTGCACGCTACGGCGAATTTGGTTCCTTCTTTGTTGGAAACCGATTAGCAAACGAGCAGCTGGCGTCTTATTTCCATGTATGATAAAATCTTAAAGCTTCGGATCTCTCCGAAGCTTTTTTATGTATTTGTTTAGAAAGGTGATCACATCATGAAAAACTTCCCCATCGCTATTTTTGCGTTAACGCTCGGTGCGTTTTCGATTGGCATGACTGAATTTGTCATCATGGGACTTTTACCAAATGTCGCAAACGATCTTCATGTATCAATTTCTGCTTCAGGACAGCTGATTACTGGATATGCACTTGGTGTCGCAGTTGGCGGACCTATTTTAACGTTATCGACTGGAAAAATGTCGAGGAAACGTCTCCTCATTCTGTTAATGATTCTTTTCGTTGCAGGAAATGCTGCTGCCGCTGTCTCGACCTCTTATGGTCTATTAATGGCCGCCCGTATTTTAACGTCATTTGCTCATGGAACCTTCTTTGGCGTCGGAGCCATTATGGCTGCACGGCTTGTGCCTAAAGAGAAAAGCGCAAGCGCGATCAGCTTCATGTTTACAGGACTGACAGTTGCCAATGTACTCGGTGTGCCGTTCGGTACCTTTATCGGAAATCAATTCGGCTGGCGTATGTCTTTTCTAGTCATTGCCGTCATTGGGCTCATTTCCTTAATTGGTATCATCAGCTTAGTCCCAAATCAGTCGAAAGAAGAAGTACTCGATATTCGAAATGAAGTATCCGTTTTGAAAAAACCACAAGTACTCGTTTCCTTTGCAATGACCATCTTTGGTTTTGCTGGTGTATTTACAGCCTTTACGTATATCAGCCCAATCTTGCTGCAAGTCACTGGCTTTCAGGAAAATGGGGTGACGCTCATCCTTGTCCTATTTGGACTTGGGGTCACTATCGGAAATTTAGTTGGCGGAAAGCTTGCTGACTGGAGGCTGATGCCAAGTATTATGGTGACACTGATCCTGCTCATTGCTGTCCTGTTATTGTTTACAGTCACTTCCGAATTCAAAGTGCCTGCCGTGCTGACCATTTTTGTTTGGGGAATCATTTCATTTATTCTTGTTCCTACCTTGCAATACCGCACGATGAACATGGCACATGAAGCACCGACACTCGCATCGACGCTCAGCCATTCTGCCTTTAATATTGGAAATGCCGGCGGTGCAGCGCTTGGCGGTCTTGCTATCGAAATCACACATTTACAGCTTGTTCCGTTATTTGCTGCAGCTGTGACATTTATTGGTCTTATCATTACAATTATGAGCTATCAGTCAGATAGACGAACAAAAAGGACCTAAGTCAGGTCCTTTTTTATTTCACCACGGTCATTTCTGGCTCTTCTATTTGTTTCAAGCGTTCCTGAATTGGATGGGAAAAAGAGTGCTCTGACAAGACAATATGGGAGACGGTTTTTGTAAATCCAGATACTTCTTGAATAAAGGCTTCAATTTCTTCAAGAGAAGAAACTGAAAGCTTAATGAAAAAGCAAGACTGCCCTGCCACTCGATAAGCAAAAAAGGCGCGTGGATGCTCATTCATAAAAGTCACAAAACGCTGATACTCCCCATTTAACACCGTAACTTCCAGCAAGCAGTCAATCAGAAGCCCTAATTTTTTATAATTGACCTGAACAGAATACCCTTCGATAATCCCTGCATCCTCTAATTTACGCACTCTTTCTGCTACCGCAGGTGCTGATAAATTCACTCGTTTGGACAATTCCCTCATGGATAAGCGGGCATCTTCTCTCAATTCATTTAAAATATGCACATCTACATCGGTAATTTTCATTCGTACCTCTCCTGTCCAAAAATCGTTCCATTTGAAAAGTATTTTATGATAATACTTATGATGCGAAATGTAAAATAAAACTAAATAATGGTAGAATTTATTTTAACGGAATTGAATGAAAAAGCAAGTATGGAGGGATCACTTGATGAAAGAATCTTTAGACAGCCAGGCTTCTAAAACATTTCCCATCACACTTGCCATTGCACTCACACTTGGCGTTTTTGCGGCGGGATCGGAAGAGCTGGTGATTTCACCACTGCTGCCTGATTTATCAAACTCCTTTCAGCACTCTCTTGATATTCTCGCTCTTTCCATCAGCATTTATGGGTTAGCTGTGCTGGTTGGGGCTCCGCTGCTCGTTCCTTTAGGGGACCGGTATTCAAGAGAGCTGTGTTTGATTATTGGGCTGTCTTTCTTTTTGATTGGAACAGTGATGTGTGCTGTTGCCCCCAATTTGGCCGTGTTTTTTGCAGGCCGAGCTATTTCTGGGCTGGCGACTGGTGTATTTGTGCCAACAGCCTATGCTCTCGTGGGCGACCGGGTTCCATATGAATATCGCGGCAAAGTGATGGGACTCATTGTATCGAGCTGGTCTCTTTCTCTTGTTCTTGGTGTGCCCATTGGCGCCTTTATTGGTCAAAGTTTGAACTGGCGCTGGACATTTTGGATTTTCGCCATGATGAGTCTCGTTGTCCTGCTGCTCGTCATTCTTGAATCTCGAAAACAAGTCGCAGCAGCTGATCCGAAGGCATCTCAAGCTAGGGAGAAATCAGGCTCTATCTGGGGGGCTTTAAAAATCGACCGAGTCCCTGCCTATTTGACCGTGACATTTTGTAACATGCTTGGATTTTATGGCATGTACTCATTTTTAGGGGCTTACCTGCAAAGTCTGTTTTCTGGGGGGCAATCAACAGCTGGACTTCTGATCATGGCTTATGGCGTTGGTTTTTCCATGAGTATATTTACCGGGAAATTAGCTGATTGGTTTGGCAAAACACGCTCACTTTTCTTTGTGCTGGGCGGCATTACGCTCGTTCTTGCCTTACTTCCTTATGCACCGTTCTCATGGACATTGCTCATTTTCGCTTTATTTATTTGGGGTGCCATGCAAAGTTTATCCGTCACGCTTTTGAGCACCGTCCTGAGCGACTGCTCTCAAACCCACCGAGGCAAAGTGATGGCTTTTTACAGCCTTGCTTCCAATCTTGCCGTTATGCTTGGGTCCGCTCTGATGGGACCTGTTTATGTCCATTTCGGCTATCATACGGTAGGGCTTGTATGTGCACTCATTACGCTTGTTGGTTGTATCGTCAGTTTTGTCAGCTATAAACGTGAACGAGGTGCTTAGAGAAATGAAGGACTGTTGTTGTATAAAAGTAAAAAGACCTTTCTTTTCCGAAAGGCCCCCCGTTCTCTATTTAAATGTCGTTTCCCAATTAAACCCGATCGTTTTGTCATTCCAGGCGATTCGCTTTTCATCTGGGTTTTTCGGGTCATACGATTCTGTTGTGAAATACACAATTTGCAGCGGCGTCTCACCTAGTACACGGTAGCCATGCGCGACACCCTTTGGGATGAGAAGCAGCATCGGATTGTCTTCCCCCATATAATACACATCGGTTTGCCCCTTTGTGGGAGAGTCCTCACGCAAATCGTATAACACGACCTGTGCATGACCTGCCGGGAAGAACCAAACGTCGTCTTGTTTTTCATGATAATGAAAAGCTTTGATCACGCCTGGAAAGCTTTTCGACCATGACGCCTGACCAAAGCGTTTCAGCATCGGCTCATCATCTCGAATGAGCTCTGCAAAAAAGCCGCGGTCATCACAATGTTTCATGAGTTTTTTTGTTTGAACACCATCAATCATGCTGTTGCCATCTCCCTTCTTTCTGCAAATATTCGTGAAGTGCATCCTTCCAATGCCTCGGCTGCCAGCCTGTGGCTTCAATCGCTTGAAGATCTAAGACAGAATAGGCTGGACGAGGCGTTTGGAAGCCATACTCTTCCGTGGAAATCGGCTCAATTGTAGCGGACAGGCCGCTTTTCATCACAATTTCTGACGCAAAATCAAACCAGGAACAGCTTTCTCGGTTACTGACATGGTACACGCCTGCCTTCTGATCAAACAAATGAATCAAGGCCTCGGCTGCATCCTTTGTATAAGTAGGAGACCCTATTTGATCGTTCACAATGCGCAAATGATCCTTCGTTTCAGCGAGCCGAAGAATGGTATTCACAAAGTTATGCCCCTCATGTCCGTAGAGCCACGAGGTACGAATGATTTTCACTTCGTCTGACACAAGCTGAATCAATTCCTCACCAAGCTTCTTACTCTTTCCATAAATGGTTTGAGGATCTGCTTGTGCATCGACTTGGTAAGGGGTGTCCGCCTGCCCGTCAAACACATAATCTGTACTGACATGTAACACATCAGCACCTGCGCGCTTTGCTTCCAGGGCTGTATAGTAGGCGCCAATGCCATTCACAAGATACGCCTTTTCGGTTTCTGTTTCACATTGATCAACAGATGTATAGGCTGCTGCACTGACAACAATATCAGGCTGATAGTGTCTCATCGCATGTCTAACTGCCTGCTGGTCTGTGATATTGAGCATGTTCCTCGTTAAGGCAATGACGGTCATGTCTTTTTCTTTGAGCTGTCTGCTCAATTCTTTCCCTAATTGGCCGCCTGCACCGGTGATTAAAACTTTCATCCGTCACCCTTCTTCGCTCTGATCGTATTTGGTTCGATACCAATTGATCGTTTTTTCGATACCTTCTTCAAATGACGTCTCCTGCGTCCAGCCGAGCTCGCCTTTTAGCTTACTGGCATCAATGGCATACCGTCTGTCATGTCCTTTTCGGTCTTGAATAAACGCAATTTGATCATGACTGATTCCGAGCTGCGATAGAATCGTTTTGGTTAAATCGAGATTTGTTTTCTCATTGCCGCCGCCAATATTGTATACCTGTCCGGCTGTGCCGTTTTCGAGCACCTTCTTCACAGCTCTCGCATGGTCCTCTACATACAGCCAATCGCGAATTTGCCGGCCGTCTCCATAAATCGGGATTTTCTCTCCATTGACTGCTTTTCTAATAATGGTCGGTATTAATTTTTCCTCATGCTGATACGGTCCGTAATTGTTACTGCATCGTGTAATCATTGCGGGTAATTGGTGAGTGTGGATATAGGATTTCACAAGCAGGTCTGAACTCGCCTTGCTTGCTGAATATGGATTATTCGGTGAAAGTGGTGTTTGTTCTGTGAAAGCAGGATCATCTGGCTCCAAATCTCCATATACTTCATCTGTTGAAATATGAATGAGCTTTTTCGCCTTTCCTTTTAAGACCGCTTCAAGCATACGATACGTTCCGAGGACATTTGTTTGAATAAAAGGCTCTGCCGATTCAATGCTGCGATCAACATGCGATTCTGCCGCAAAATGAATGATCGCATCATAGACTTCGTCAAATGCTTGATCCAGCTCATGCTGAAGGGTAATATCCCCCTGAATAAACCGAAAATGAGACAACTTTAATAATTCATCCATCTCGTCTGGATGACTGGCATACGTTAATTTATCAAAAACGGTGAGCCTGACATTTGTATCCTGAAGCAGCAGCTTCACAAAATTCAGTCCGATAAAACCCGCTCCGCCTGTAATTAAATAAGACTTCGTCATTCGGATCCCTCTTTTTTCTTCATCGTTTCAAACATTTTCGCAGATGCTTCGTGGAGAGATTCATGTGTTCCTGCATCAATCCACCACCCTTTTAACATATCATAGGTCAGCTGGCTATTTGAGATATAGAGATTGTTCACGTCTGTAATCTCTAATTCGCCTCGATCTGACGGCGAGATTCTCTCAATATATTGAAAGACTTCTTGATCATAAAAATAGATGCCCGTGACGCAGTAGGATGAGCGCGGATACTCCGGCTTTTCTTCTATTGATAAAATACGTTGGCGCGTGGCATCAATTTCTGCAATGCCAAACCGGTTTGGATCTGCCACTTCTTTCAACAAAACCTTGGCTCCTCTATCTTGCCGCTGAAAGGCTTCAACAAAAGGGTTTAGCGAATCCTCAAATACATTATCACCAAGCATCAGCACAAACTTCTCCCCTTTGACAAAGGGCTTTGCATAGGATAAGCCGTCTGATATCCCAGACGCTTCAGGCTGTACCTGATATACGACGTTCATCCCCAGTTCCTGATCGCTTTCAAGCAGCTTTTGAAACAGCGGGATTTGTTCTTCTTGTGATATGACCATCACATCTAAAATCCCTGCTTCCTTCAATTTGAACAATGACCAATAAATCATTGGATATGGACCAACCGGCAATAAATGTTTATTGAAAATCTTCGTTAAAGGCGCCAGTCGTGATCCCTTTCCTCCTGCTAAAATAACTCCCTTCACATCTACACATCCTTATGTTCTTTTTGGTGATGATTCATGAGGTGTATAAGAATGTTTTTCACTCGTTCAGTTCCTTTTCCATCGATGAGTGTCCGTCCATTGAGATGGATGCTCCTGCGGAGAAAATAGCTGCCGGACAGCCTTTCCACAGCACATCGTATATCTTTTTCATCCACAAGTTCACCTAATCCAAGATGACGGCAGGCTCCCTTTTGTGCAAAAC
Source organism: Bacillus sp. FSL M7-0791 (assembly GCF_038627085.1). Taxonomy (NCBI): domain Bacteria; kingdom Bacillati; phylum Bacillota; class Bacilli; order Caryophanales; family Bacillaceae; genus Bacillus; species Bacillus sp. FSL M7-0791. Next base: position 3,348,890 of record NZ_CP152022.1, read on the forward strand.
GAGCGGCTGTCACTGCTTGGTGGTCGACTTGTGAAAGGACAATACTGGGCACTCCGATACAAACTGCCTCGTATAACGTCATCCCGCCAGCCACTATTGCCAGATCAGCTTTCGAAAAGCGTGCAGGTAATTGATCTGTATGACGAATGAATTGAATATGCTCAGCCTCTATTTGTTCTTCAATGCGGGAGGCTTTTCCTGTAACCGCTAAGATGTGTAAGTGGTCAGCTTCGAGGAGTGCTGATACAGCCTTTGATAACAATCCGCGCGGGTCACTGCCCCCAAGGCTGATGACCACCTTTTTGCATTCTTTTCGAACCTCATATGTGTCTTTTAATCGGCTTATCTCTTGATCTAACAATAAATAAGGTGTTCCATAAAAATATTCTGTCCCATCTACTTGCATGTGCTTTTCGTCCAGACCGCCATAAATGCCGTTCACGACAGCATCGGCAAGCTGACAGGCTTCTGCTCTTATTTCTTCAAATAAAACCAGCCTTGCAGAGCCGGAGGACGCTTTGATCAATCGAAGAAATTGGAGGTCACAATCAAGTACATCAATCAGCAGAAGATCTGGATTCAGCTCTTTTATGTCCTGCTCCATCTGAAGGAATGCCTTCGACTCCTGCACCAAATGAACGTGCCAATCTGGACCTGAGAGCATTTCTACACAGATCTGTTCATTTGTATAGAAAGATATGTCGTTTCCTTCTTGAAACAGTTGATTTGCCAGCCGTTTCATTCTGACGACATGCCCCATTCCTCTTAAAAACCCACCGTACACAACAATCATGATTTTCTTGTTCATTCAGCATCCTTCTGTTTCACAAATTGATTCAACCGAACAATATCAGGGTCTTGTTCGCAAATGGTGATGAGTTCAGCCGTAGGCACAGCAATGGAGCCGCCAGCTTTCTCTAGTAAACGGGTCGCAAACACATAATCTTCTTCTGTATCAATCGTGAATCGATAAGCAGGATATGCAAGTTCTTTGGGCGGTGTGAATAATTGCAGGTGAAATTGCTCAGGATGCTTTCTGATATAGAGCGTGACATGCTCACGCTCTGGCTGCGTAAGGGGAAAATTGTCGATTTCACTTAAAATCTGTGCGTCGATCATTTCCCCGGAAATACCGAGTGGCGTTCCAGCCGTATACGTGTAATCAGCCTTCTCTTGTCTATGTTTTTCAAGCATTTTCGACAAAAGGACCGGATCTATAAATGGGTTATCTCCTGTTAAACGCACAATGGTTTGCGGTTCAAAATGACGGACAATCTGCGCAAATCGCTGCAGTACATCCGTCTCACTGCCACGAAATACTTTATAGCCCTTAGATAGACAATAATGGGCGAGCAGATCATCTTCTGCCTCAACTGTTGTGGCGATCATGAGATTCTGCGTTTTGTGATTGTAATGATCTGATTGCTTTACTCGTTCAACAATCAGGTCGATCAGCGCCATACCGCCGATCGGTTTCATTACCTTTTTTGGCAGCCTTGTTGAGCCCATTCTCGCCTGTATGACAAAAAGGACATCATTGATCATTTGGCGTCTCCTTCATGAGTACATCTTTCCACGAAACCCCTGTATGGGCTGGGATATCTCTGGCAGCCTTTGTGCCAAGTAAAACCGACATATACCTTGGATGCAGACCTTGGCTTTTTTGTCCTGGACGTAACACGGCTAGATTTTCTGCGGTCAATGTCTCACCCTTCGCAATGCCTTTTGTCGTAAAAATGCCTCGATACGCAAATTCACGAATCTTGCCTTCAATAGCTGTTGTCGTTTTATAAGAACTGCCAAGGAGCTCTTCTGGCACTGAATGAGTGTCAGCTTCTTTTAAATTCCGCTGCTTTTCTGCCGCTCGAATATGCTGAACCATTTCCTTCAATTCTTCAGGATCAAGCGCAAAGGAATGATCAGCCCCAGGTAACGTTTTATCGACTGTAAAATGCTTTTCAATGATTGCTGCCCCAAGCTTCACAGCAGCTACAGGCGCTTCAGTTGGATGCTCACTATGATCAGAAAAGCCAATGACTGCCTCGGGAAATGCCGCAGCTAAAGTTTGAAGCACGCGCAGATTCGTGTAAGCTCTAGGTGCTGGATACTTTGCTACGCAATGCATGATCGCGACCTGCTGATTTTGCTCGCTTGTAATCGCCTCGTATGCTTCATGGACATCCGAAATAGTTGCCCCGGCTGTTGAGAATATGATGGGCTTTTGAAAAGATGCCGTGTGACGCATAAGAGGCAGATGATTGATTTCATAGGATGCCAGCTTGAAAGCCGGCGGATCGGTTTGATTCAATAGATCCGCAGATTCTTCGTCACACACTGTGCTTAAAAATATCAGCCCTTTTTCCGCGCAACGTGACAATAACACCGGGAGCCATTCTGGCGGCAGCTCCATTTGTTCCACTAAAGAAAAAATAGACACCTCTTCTCCCTTGGCTGTTTCGTACAAACCCGGTTCCTTTTGATACATCCGATCAGCTTGAAACATTTGAAACTTCACCGCATCGGCACCTGCTTCTTTTGCCACATCAATTAAAGCAAGCGCCTGATCCAGCTTTCCATCATGGTTAATGCCTGCCTCTGCAATGATAAAGACAGGCGCACCATCCCCTAATTTGCGATCTCCGATATAGAAATGCGCCATCTTACCTCTCTCCTTTTTTCGGCCACACATGGTAATACAAGAAGGCATTTTTTGTTCTAAAGCCCAGCTTTTCGTACAGCTGAATCGCGGTTGTGTTATGCATCTGAGTTCCGGCAGACATAAACCGATGCCCTCTCTCATAAGAGGCTTTTATTATCGCCATCACGAGCTTTTTTCCGATCCCTTTTCCTTGTGCATCCGGTCTAATGGACAATAAATCAAGCACTAGTTCATCGCCCTTTGTTACCCCTTGAATCAAACCAATGACTTCATCGTTTACCTTTGCCGCGAGATTGATATCTGCACGTCCGAGTAAATTGTTTCTCATCCATTCCTGAAAGAAATGCTGGACGACATTCTGATCTAAAAAAGGATCAAGTGCGTACCGGCTTTTCCCAAACGCCTGATGAGCAAGTGAGACCGCCTCATCGTAATCCTTTTCATCTGGCAGACTAATAACCACATCTTCACCTGTTGATGGGAGCTCCATTTGAACAGGCGGCGCCTCAAGACGAGTGAGACCTCCCACATAGTACACATGTGACAGTCTTTGAACGATGCGGTTTTTTACAAGATCAGACGCTTCAAGACGTAAAAAGAAAAAATCGCATTTTTCAGTTCTCATCCAATTGATGAAACGCTCCATCAATTCTTGAAAAGCAGACGCTGACTCCGCTTCCACAAACTTCACATGAAAAATATGCTGATCAAAAATGCCGCTTTCCCATTTTGACCATTCATATAACAGGACTGCTTTGAGCTGGGCGCCATTAACAAGAGCAAACTGCTTGAAGCCGTTCATTTGTTCCGCTTGTTGACCGTATTTCTCCAGCCAAGCAGCAAGCACCTGATCATCTACAGCATGAACGACCTTCATGATGATGCCCTCTGTTCTTTTAAAATAGACAACACCGCTGTGATAACATCCTGCACATCTTCATCTGTCATACTTGGATAGAGCGGCAGTGAGAGCGTCTGCTTGTAGTATGCGAGTGACTCAGGGAAATCCTCTGGTGAATAGTGACATGTTTCCTGATAGTATGGATGCAAGTGAACAGGGATAAAGTGAACACTCGTGCCGATTTTATATTCCTTTTGCAGCTGATCAATCAGTTCATCCCGCGTGATGAATGCTTCTTTTGGATTCACTTGCAGTACATACAAATGCCATGCATGTCTTCCTTCTTGATGCACAGGCGGCAGGATCAGACCCGCTTCTTTTTGGAAAGCCTGATTGTATGCTTTTGCAATCTGTTCTCTCCGTGCCTGCATGTCATCCAGACGGTTTAGCTGAACAAGCCCTAACGATGCCTGCACGTCAAACATGTTCATTTTATAGCCTGGTTCCTCGACCTCGTAATACCACGTTCCTTTTTCTCCATAACGATTCCACGCTCCCTTGCTCATCCCATGGAGCGCTATTCTTCTAATCCGAGCAGCAAGCGCATCATCATTTGTTGTCAGCATGCCGCCTTCACCAGTCGCTAGGTTTTTCGTTGCATAAAAGCTAAAAGCGGTCGCATCACCAATGGATCCAACGGGCTGACCGTGGTACGTTGTGTAAAGAGCGTGAGCAGCATCTTCAAGTACAAATAGATCATACTTTTTGGCAATCGCTAAAATTCGGTCCATATCGCACGATTGACCGGCAAAGTGAACAGGAACAATCGCTTTTGTATGTGGTGTAATGGCCGCTTCTATTTTCTCTGCATCTATGTTGAGTGTCGCTGGATCAATATCGACAAATACAGGCGCTGCCCCCGTATGGATAATCGTATTAGCTGTTGCGCAGAAGGTCAGAGGGGTTGTAATCACCTCATCCCCAGTCCCAATCCCTCTTGCCTTTAAGGCTAAAAATAAAGCAGCCGTACATGAATTGACAGCGATCGCATGTTTTGCACCTGTCAGCTGCTGAAATTCTTCCTCAAACTGTCTTACTTTTGGTCCAGTTGACAGCCAGCCGGACTTTAATGTTCCAATGACTTCATCAATTTCCTCCTGCTCAATGAAAGGCAGAGCATAAGGAAGAAATTGTGCTCTCTTTTTTCCCATATCGCTTGCACACCCCTATCTTCATCTCTGAAAATCCACACCAGTTTTTGTTTTGAGCAGAGAAAGCAGAACATCGATAGATCGCGCATGCGGATAATGTTGTTTAATGAACTGAGCTCCTTGCTGCTTTGCCAGTTTCATCTCTTGTTCATCCGACAAAATACGAATGGCTTTCTCAGCTAGTTCAACAGGGTTTTCCATATGATAGCTGCCAAGCGACTCGTAATATGGGTATCTTCTGCCTTCTGTCATTTTCCCGATCAGCACACTCTTTTCAAAAAGCATCGCTTCAAGACCCACTGTAGATGTGAGCGTAATCACGATATCCACATATGGCAGCAGGTCATACAGATCAATTTCTTTTTTAATCAATTTCACATGATTTCCCGCTCGTTCAATAGACACATAGTCATTTAATCGATTTCGAGCAATTTCCCAAGGATGCGGCTTCATGATCAGCTGAATGTCTTTCCGTTTGGCGATCGTTTTAAGAACATCGCCATAAAAGGCTTCAGAAAACGGCTGCGTTGCCACAAGCACGGTCTTTTTAGCCGGACTGAAATTCAATTTACGAAAAATGAGATCCTGTTGAAGCGGCGTTCGCTCCTTCACCAAATCAAACCTCGGATGACCTGTGATTTCCACCTGTTCCGGCTGACAGCCTTTGTCTACATACCAATCCTTTTCATACTTTCCAAACACCCCATGGCAAGTCGTAAAAATCGGTAAAAAGGCTTCGTCTCCCATAAGCGCGCCGTGCTGAAGACAGATACTCGTAAGCTGGCGTTTCACTGTTTGCAAAGCGAGTACGCGGCTGTAGACATCCTCTGTCGTTCCAACAATAACAGCTGCAATCGGCTGCATTTGAAATAGCATTTCTATCTGGTCAATGACATCAATAAATTGCACAATGTCCTTCCGCAGTTTTTCTCTAAAAAAGACATTGCCAAAGACAGGGTGGTGAGCGTAAGGTTTAAGGAGAGCATTTGCTTTTTCAATATATTCAGCGTGGGCTTCTTTATTAACCTCTCCGGCTAATTCCGGCTTACTGATCACGGGTAATCCGTAATAATCCGCCTTCTTCCAGCGAGCGAGCACCACCGTTTGGTTTGGATGGAACCGCATGTAATTTTGTTCCGTAAAACGCAGGTGTTCAAAGTGAAGCAATACCTTTCCATTCGCCGGACGATAAGCAATACGCTTGATCTGCTGTTTATGCTGATCAAAAAATGGCTGAATCTCTTCCGGTAATGGACAAGCGGTTGTCAGTTCTTGACCGAATGCCTCATCTACCATGCGTTCCCTCACTTCAGGACTGATATATTGATAAAAATTACTGATCAACCCAAGAGGAATTTGCTTGTAGGACAAATCCTTCATCAGATTCACATACTCAAAGTACACCTGCCAATAATGATGAATATAGTGCGACACTTCAGGTCACCTCCCATGTCTTTGTTTTAATATACTGCGAAGCTCCCAGCAGGTGGACTGCTCGGGAAGTGCTTGAATAAAGGCACTTTTCTCTTCTTCTGCCAGCTGATAATGAATGGACTGTTCTGTAATGTAATTTGTATCTAATATTTCATCAAAGGGATAGAACGGATAAAAATGATTTAAGCGGAAAAAGAAACGGGCATCCCCTATTCGATAAAAATGCGGACTCTCGTCCCAGTAAGACCCAAATTTCTCATGAATTTTTGATAAAATGGATGTACGATGCACGACCGAGCAATGATCTATGGCGCAGGGGGCATTCCATTGCACTGTTTGCGCCGGCCGAATCGTTTCCTTCACTGGCTCTTTTTTGCTATTTAAATAGATCACTTTAGAACTAGAATAGACAATATCTTTACCTGGATGGGCATCTAGATAATGAGTGAGCTTCTCTAAACGGTCCGGGGCGTAGACATTGTCATCTGTGGCATAGGAAATATACTCCCCTTTTGCCAGTTCTAATGCTTGATTAATCAGCACGGCGTAGCGAGTTTTCGCTGTTCTCTCTTCCAGCGTTTTGACACCGCTTTGAATAAAATGAACGCGGGGATCTTTGCGAAACGGTTCAATAGCAGCAAGGGTTTTTTCGTTTGATCCATCATCCATGATAAAAAGTTCAAAGTCTGACAGCGTCTGCTGCAAGACCGCTTCAATCGATCTGCCGACGTAAGCCGCCTTGTTGTAGCTCGTCATAATGACAGTTACTTTTGTCAAAGTTTTCACCTCGGTCTCTTTCAAACTATGTTTATCATATGTGTCTCCTCTTAAAGAGACTGTAGAGTGACCTATTTTTTATAAAATTGTATTTTTTTATTGATCTATCTTTGAAAAACGCGAACTTTTTGGTAATATAAGTAATCATTTGTGTGTATTAAAGGAGTAAAGAACATTGGAAGCTATGAAGAATGATCACTCCCAAGAAGAGGAAGTAAAAGGATTTTTTCGATTTTTTAAAATTTTCGTCGCGACAAAAACGATTATTCGCTCATATCAACATTCCAATATTCCCATTTGGCTGATGATGCTCCTTGCAAGTATCGCCGGTACGGGCTGGATCTACGAAGGGTATTTTAGCGAGTATATGGGCAATCATATTCCATTCCCTTTTATTCTGTTACAAGGAGCGGGATATGGTATTTTGGCAGGCAATATGATTCTATTTTTCGGTGTCCTCATCATCAAGTGGTTAGGACGTCTCTTTTTCGGCTGTCAAACGGCGTATCGAGATATACTCAAAGCCTGCACACTGACGGTCTTTTTCCCTTCTGCTTTATTTTCACTTACTTGGATTTTCACTGTTGGGATGCTAGGTCCGTATACGTTTGTTAAAATCTCACCATATTTAGATCAGCATTATGAAGTATGGTATTATCTCGATCTTTTACCTCTTACGGAAGCATATGCTAAGACGTGGATATTGGGAATGGCTGTTTTAGGCATTGTCGCTGTGATGAAACTCAGATTATGGCAAGCCTTCATCATTGTGATCACACCGCTCGCCGCGTTTTTTCTCATCATGACACTTTTATTTGATATTCAGCACGCTATAAACTGGATCATGTAAACAGGACGAGTACCGATAGAATACGAGGGATTGTCTTCACGCTGAGGAATTGCATAGCAGTTCCTTTTTTTCGTTCAATGTACATATTCTCCCCTCCTGTCTCATAGTGTGAAAGAGAGAAAGAATGCTATGGAAACAACAGGTGCTTTAGCGCCTTCTGTTTAGAACACCATGAGGAAAGAGGAGGAACGTTATGAAATTGAAAAATCAATTTGGGCAAGGTTCGGGTTTCGAAGGTCAAGATTTCCGCCAGCAACAATATGGAGCAAATCCGTATCCTGCGCAGCAGATGGGTTATTCAGTCCCTCCCCAAACGCAGGGTCAAATGCAGCAGGGGTTTTCACCAATGCCGTCTACCGGTACTTCACAAGGAGGCCAAGGAACGCAGGGCGGCGGTCAGCCCTATCAAATTCCTTCTGGACCGGTTTATCAGCAGAATGTCACAGGACAGCTGCCTATTGAGCAGTCCTATATTGAAAATATTTTACGATTGAACCGCGGCAAGGTAGCCACGATTTATATGACGTTTGAGGCGAGTAAGGAATGGAATTCGAAGATTTTTAGAGGCGTCATAGAAGCTGCAGGGCGTGACCACATTATCATTAGTGATAATAAGACAGGAACACGATACTTACTATTAACAATCTATCTTGATTACATTACGTTTGATGGAGAAATTCAATATGATTATCCTTATTCGATGTCAACATATTCTCCGAGATAACGTCAATCATGGCAAAAGCAAGGCTCAGGTGCCCTTGCTTTTTTCTTTTGTCTAGGTTTTTGTCACACCTCTGGTGCGCTGCTCATAAGATGCCTAGTAGTTTTTATCAAAAGCCTAGAGGTGACATCAATGACTGTTGAGCTGGATTATACATCACCAAATGTCAAATTTTCATACGATCTGAATCAAAGCCCCCTTGTGAAATTCGATCAGCATAACCTGATTAATGTGTTAGGAAAAAAACAATTAAACTCGTTGGATCAAGTGTCCCTGCTGGATATATATTTGAGTAAAAGCAAAGTCGTAGAGCCTCATTATCATCAAAATGCGGCAGAGCTTGTTTATTGTATAGCCGGTTCTGCTGCCGTATCGATGCTGAATCCATTTACAAAAAAACTGCACACCTACACCATCACACCTGGACAGGTGGCAAACGTGCCTCAAGGCTGGTGGCACTATGAAGTCGCTCTCCAAGACAGAACTCATTTGTTAGCCATTTTTAACGCATCTACACCTGAAGTGATCCTAGGCTCAGACCTTCTCACCCTCACCCCTTCTCACATCATGGCCCATACTTATTGCATGAACGAAACACAGTGGAAGCAGGCGATAAAGCCTGTGAAACCAAGTGTGTTTATCGGACCATTTTGCCACCGGGAGGAAGAGTCTCAAACGCATCCTGTCCCTCCATCTCACTACGTCCCATATTATCAAGCACCGCCCAACTATACCCCTTACTGGAGTTAAGAAAAAAACCGATGCCCCTATGAGAGCATCGGTTTATTGGCTTATAAATTTTTTGCTGCTGCAATGACAAGCATGATCCAAGAGGCGATAAATGCTACTCCGCCAATAGGAGTAATGGCACCTAGAATCTTCACCTGCGTTAATGCCAGCACATAAAGGCTTCCTGAGAAGAAAAGGATGCCTGCAAGCATCACCCAGCCAGCGGTTGGAACTAGGGAAACACCTGATAGCTTATCTGCAAGAAAGGCGACAATAAATAGTCCTATCGCATGGAACATCTGATATTGAACACCTTTATTCCATATTTCTATATATTTTTCAGGGATTTTCCCTTCTAGACCGTGCGCACCAAAGGCTCCAAGTCCAACAGCAAGCATGGCGTTAATGGCACCTAAAATGAAAAATAGTTTCATTCGTCATTCTCCTTATCTCGTCAATTATATTTATCATAGCGCGGGTGAAGGGCGACATTCAACTTTCCCTTTACGTTGACACGAGATTGTCGGATTTCTTTTTCTTTCGTAACAAGACCTGATCGACCACGATCGCAATGAGTGTGCCTAGAACAAGACCGTTGCTTAATAATGAAATGAGCACAGGGTGCATCCCTTTCAAGGCTCCCTGAGGCACAAACATCGCCCCTACGCCTGCTAAAACAGCAATCCCTAGAACAAAGCGAATCCGCGGAATTTCTTCTTTCTCATACTGATCAAACTCCGACATCGCAATCCCAATCATAGAAGAGAAGACCACAAAGTTTACAGCAAGCCCCACAGGGGATGGCAATGCAGAGAAAAAGCTCATGAGCAGAGGAAACAAACTAATGAGAACAACAAGCAGACTTCCTATGAAAAAAGGCTTTCTCGAAGGAATTTTGGTTGTCTGGATAAATCCGGCTGCCCCAGAAATAGGTACAGGCGCAATCGCCCCGATGAGCCCGCTTAATAAATGACCAAATGCTGCGACAAAACCGGCAGGGCGTGCTCTTTTCCGCTCACGCAGTTCACCAAATGCCTTCACTGAGCTTTCCACAATTCGAATACTTGCCAGCATGTTCACAATGAGTAAAATCGTTATAAAAAAGGACGTGACAAGCAATCCACTGTCAAAGACCGGCATACCGAATGGAAACAGCTTCGGAAACTCGATGATTTGTTCTGGAATTCGGACCGGCTTCGCCAATCCGAGTAGAGCGAATAACAGCCATCCGCCTGCAAGTGCGAATAACACAGAAAACTGTCTTAAATAATGCCATTTTGAGCGGCTGATCATGAAGGTAAGGATAATAATCAAGATCGATAAGCAAAAGACAAGCCCATCTACTTGATTTCCCCGATAGCCGATGCCCATCAGCCCTTTCATAATTGGCTGACTTAGCTGCACAACAAGCAGCAGCAGGTAAATGCCTGTGACGACTGGCGTAAATAAAGACGCGAGCCAATTGATGATTTTAAATAGACTAAAAATAAAAAAGAAAACAGCACTAAAAATTAAAGCCCCTTGTAATGCTTGCAGGGTTTCAGGATACGTCGCAAAGATTGTACCTGTCATGCCGGCATAAAGGGTATACACACCCCACCAAAGCCCTGCTGGACTTTCATTAATCGGCAGCATATGGCCGCATAAACACTGCACCATTGCAACAAGACCAAGTGAAAAGAAAGTACTTTGAATCAGCTCCGCCGATTGCACTTGGTTCAATTCAAATGCTTGTGCAATCGCAATTGGTACGGCAATAGAAGCTGCGATAAAAAATGCCATCCACTGAATGGCGCCCAAAAATAGTTTCAAACCGATCACCTTCCCTTTGTCGTGACAAGACCATTAAAAATCAAAAATAGAGTCGCCGTTCCCGTCCTTCTCTTTTTGACCCTCATCATTTTGCTGAAATTTCTTCGCGCCACTTGTGCCCATGAGTTTCTCCAGCATGGCTTGATCTGCAGACACAGATGGTGCTGATGGTGTATGTATCGATGAAGGTGGTGAAATGACCGGCGACTGCGGCATTTGCACCTGTGATGGTGCGTCGAGAATGACATCACATAGTGAAGAAATGGCCGCCACTTGACGTTTCACCTCTTCATCATTTCCACTTTGTTTTGCTTTTTGGACCGCTTCCTCCATTTTTTGAAGCAGGCTTGATATATGAATATTCAAGGGTAGACCCTCCAATCTAAAAAAATCTCTTTTCAACATTATTTTACCAAATGAACAAACCAAATGGGTTCATTTTTTCAAAGCAGTGCGCTCACGACTCTCTTATTTGACCCGTCATCTTCATTCACACATAATAAAAGAAACAACATCGTCTATGAAAGGATTGAATAATGGACAAGCTCACTGCTCTATTTCAGAAACAAAAAGTCTTTCAGAAGCCGGCGGTTCAAGAACGCATCCGCATTCTTCAAGACTTAAAAGCAGCAATCAAACAGCATGAAAAGGATATTTTACAGGCCTTAGCCCATGATTTACATAAATCCGAACTGGAAGCCTATACAACAGAGGTCGGGATAGTGTATGAAGAAATCAATCATACCCTCAAGCACCTTCACAAATGGGCGAAGCCAACTCGCGTGAAAACACCGCTGACTCATATCGGATCAAAAAGCATGATCATCAAGGAACCCTATGGAAGTGTGCTCATCATTGCTCCTTGGAACTATCCTTTCCAATTGGCCCTTTCTCCATTAGTCGGCGCGATTTCTGCGGGAAATGCTGTGATTTTAAAGCCGTCTGAGCTGACGCCGGCAGTCTCACAAGTGATCAGCACTATCATCAAACATGTATTTCAAGAAGACCATGCGGCTGTCGTAGAGGGCGGTGTTGAAGTCAGTACAGAACTGCTGAAACTGCCCTTTGATTATATCTTCTTTACTGGAAGTGTAGCAGTTGGCAAAGTCGTCATGGAAGCCGCCGCAAAACATTTGACCCCTGTCACACTTGAGCTTGGCGGAAAAAGTCCCAGCATCGTCATGCCTGATGCCGACATCAAATTAGCAGCGAAGCGGATCACCTTTGGAAAATTCACCAATGCAGGGCAAACCTGCATTGCACCAGACTATTTGCTCGTTCATGAATCCATCAAAGAGGAACTTTTACGAGAAATGACAGCCTGTATCCGTGACTTTTATGGTGAACATCCCGAAACGCATCCGCACTTTGGAAAAAATGTCAGTCAGCGTCATTTTGACAGGCTTACACAATTTCTCTCAAATGGAACGATCGTCACAGGTGGACAGCGCAATGAACAGGAGCTCAAAATCGCTCCGACCATTTTAGACCACATCACATGGGATGATCCCGTCATGCAGGAGGAAATTTTCGGACCGATTTTGCCTGTCATGACCTTTGATTCTCTGCATGAGGCAGTTCATATGATCAAAGCAAGGCCAAAGCCGCTTGCGCTTTACTTATTTACAACAAATAAAGAAACAGAAACCTATATTCTAGACAACCTCTCATTTGGCGGAGGATGTATCAATGACACGCTTATGCATGTCGCTACACCTTACCTGCCATTCGGAGGCGTCGGCGAAAGCGGCATGGGGCGATATCACGGGAAGGACAGCTTCTTTACTTTTACGCATGAAAAAAGCGTCCTGCGGCAAACCAATCGCTTCGATTTTTCCTTCCGTTATCCAAATGCGAAAAACGGACTCGACTTGGTTCGTAAATTTTTAAAATAAACAGGACGAAGGGTCTCTCCCCTCGTCCTATTTTCATTCAATATCCTTGATACACCAATTGATTTCTTCAATCCCCATTTGCTTTAAATACGCGTTTACCTTTGAAAACGGCCGGCTGCCAAAAAAGCCGTTTCTTGCAGAAAAAGGACTTGGATGAGGTGACTCAATGATGAAATGCTTGTTTTGATCAATGCGTTCTTTCTTGTTTTGAGCATGTCTTCCCCATAACACAAAAACGACCGGCTGTTCACGCTGATTCAGCACATCAATCACGCGGTCTGTCACACGTTCCCAGCCCTTGCCTTTATGAGAATTCGCCTCGCCTTTTCTCACAGTCAGCACAGTGTTTAACAGCAGAACACCCTGCTCTGCCCAGCTGACAAGTGAGCCGTGGTTTGGAACAGGACAGCCAAGATCATCTTTTAGCTCCTGAAAAATATTTCTCAAAGATGGCGGATGTTTGACGCCCGGCTGAACAGAAAAGCTTAATCCATGTGCCTGCCCTGGGCCATGATAAGGGTCTTGTCCTAAAATCACCACTTTGACCTTTTCATATGACGTCAAATGAAGAGCACGATACACGTCATCTGGTTTTGGAAAAACGGTCTGCGTGCGATATTCTTCCTTCATCCATTCACGTAATTCCTGATAATACGGCTGATCAAATTCACTTTTCATCACAGCCCACCAGCTATCATTTAAAAATGGCTTCATTGCGGTTTTCCTCCTTCTACTTGCTGTGCTAGTCTGGAGATCATCGGTTTTCCATCCCACACAATCTCACTCTCTGATTCTCTTTTTTTCATCGCCGGTTCTTCTAATAATATAGCAAAGTTCGCTGTCGGCAGATCGCCCAGTTCATGCTTTTCACTTAAATCATCTAAATAGTTTTTCCTTGTTTCACCAAGATCACTAGACTGATTTCCACCGCCGTCAAAAAACGCATAGATCACGCTCGCAGCTGGCACTCGTTTCACTCGGGCATGCTGTGATACACGCAAAAAGAAGTCCCAGTCCCAATAATGATGCATCGCTGGATCAAAATAGCCTATCTCATCGTGTATACAGCGTTTGTACATACTGCCCGAAGGAACATATGTAGAAAAGACACGCATATCCTCAATATCTGCTGTATAAGCAAACAGACGTCTCGACAGCGGAAAACGGGTCGCGCCTTTTTCTTCAAATGATACAATTTCTGCATCAGAAAAGACAAAATCGGCATCCTCCAGCGCCTTGCTCATGCGTTCGATATGACAAGGTGTGAAGTAATCATCGTCGTCACTCAGCATGATGACGTCGCCTGTCAGCTCCCGCACCCCCACATTTCTGGCATTTACATGCTGGACATTCTCATCTAAATGAATCAAGCGGATCGGAAGCTCAGGGTAAAGTTCCCGAATGATGTCGACTCGCTCTCCTGCATCATTGACGACAACAATTTCAAAAGGCTGTACGGTTTGTCTTGTAATGGATTCAAGCAGCTCACACAGTGCGCTGAGCCGGTTATGTGTCACAATTAATAAGGAAATCTTCATATGCAGCTTACTCCTTTAATAGATTCGTCTTTTTCCATTAAAACATAAATTGACTTTCTTCTCATGATATAAAAGGCGGTTTGATTTGATGGGAAAATGGGAATTTTTGATGAAAAGGAGTGATGATGATGGAATATATCACGGTGGAGAATAGTAAAGAAGCAAAACAGACCATTGACCACATTCATTCATCGGGATCATCAAAGGACGCTGTTTTTGTTTTTGCCTACGACCCAGAACGCTCTGATACCGTAACAGAGTACACAGACGCCAAAAGCATGACAGCGGTCGATCAAGGAATTTTGGATCAAGTCGCCAATGTCATTCGCACCCGGGTTGATGAACTGATGGCCAAAATGATGTCAACTGGGGCCGATCAAGAGTTAGCCTTAACCCTTTTAGACGAGCTGAAAAAAGGGAAATTGGTGATTTGTAAAAGGTAAGAAAGAGAGGCGTTCCGAAGAGAGGAACGCTTTTTTATACCGTTTCATTGTGATAAACGGAAAAGCTGATTATAATAAGGGATAGAACAATAACTGTTACACATCACATTGGAGGTTCAGCAACTATGTCTATGAATAAAGCACTCACCATCGCAGGTTCGGATTCAAGCGGCGGTGCAGGTATCCAAGCAGATTTAAAAACGTTTCAAGAAAAAAACGTCTACGGGATGACAGCTTTAACCGTTGTCGTTGCAATGGACCCACATAATCATTGGGATCATCAGGTGTTTCCAATTGATACGGCGACAATTCGCGCGCAGCTCTCTACCATTGTAGAAGGCATTGGTGTAGATGCACTGAAAACGGGTATGCTTCCTACCGTCGACGTGATCGAGCTTGCAGCTGACACCATCAAAACATATGACCTAAAAAATGTCGTCATTGATCCTGTCATGGTTTGTAAGGGTGCGAACGAAGTCCTTTACCCAGAGCACGCGGAAGCACTGCGTGAAAAGCTCACGCCACTGGCAACCGTTATCACACCTAACCTTTTCGAAGCAGGTCAATTAAGCGGAATCGGCGAGATTAAAACGATCGAACAAATGGAAGAAGCAGCAAAACGCATTCACGAACTTGGTGCAAAGTATGTGGTTATCACTGGAGGCGGTAAGCTCAGCGAAGACAAAGCCATCGATTTACTTTATGATGGACAAACCTTCGAGCGCCTTGAAACAGATAAAATCGACACAGAATACACACACGGCGCAGGCTGCACATTCTCAGCAGCAGTCACAGCTGAACTAGCGAATGGATCAGACGTGAAAGAAGCCATTTATGCAGCAAAAGAATTCATCACGGCTGCCATTAAAGGCTCTTTCCAGCTAAACGAATACATCGGACCAACAAAGCATTCTGCTCATCGTTTTGACAAATAAAACAGAAAAAAACCGATTCGCCTTGTTAGGAGGTGAATCGGTTTTTGTTTATCGAAAGCTTCGTCTCTGTGCAAACAGACAATCTGTTAAGCC
The DNA here is from genome assembly GCF_038627085.1 of Bacillus sp. FSL M7-0791. Lineage (NCBI taxonomy): Bacteria > Bacillati > Bacillota > Bacilli > Caryophanales > Bacillaceae > Bacillus > Bacillus sp. FSL M7-0791. Next base: position 3,364,828 of record NZ_CP152022.1, read on the forward strand.
TGGCGTCTCATAAGCAGGCGTCCATGATGCATGGTCATATCCATACTTACTAGCATACTCCGTATAAAGCGGCTGGCCGCCAGCTTTTTGAATAGCTTGAATTGTATTTCTTGCATAGCTGATAGGGATAATGGAATCATCTTCTGCATGAAATGCCCATATTGGCTTGTTTGCTAAAATTCCTGCCTTGCTTGGATCTGCTCCCCCCGCAATAGGAATCATTGCTGCAAACAGACGAGGATATGTGATGTTCAACTGGTACGTGCCAAATCCACCTTGTGATAAACCCGTCGCATAAATTCTTTTCTGATCAATCTGATAAGAAGTTAACACATGCTGAAGGACATCATAAGCTTTGTGTAAATCTGGTGAAAATTGAAACACGTTCGTGAGATCAATTTCATTTTGCAAATTTCTTGTTAAAGCAAAGCCTCCATCGACAGCATCTCGCGCCTGAGGTGCAAGTACGTACGAAGGATGTTTCTTTTGGACTTCAGGAGAAGCCCATAAAACTGCACCATCATTCGCAAGTAACTGCTTTTGATTGTCTGTTCCCCTCTCCCCGCCTCCATGTAAGAATAGGACGAGAGGATAGGCTTTACCCCTTTTATGGTTTTTTGGAATATACAGCCGATAAGGCATTCCTTTGTATTCGAAAGATAAAAAAGATGATGCAATGTCCTCTCGTGTGACAAAGCGATAATTGTACGTAGACGTGGAAAGGCGGCGGTTTTTCTTGTAAACGCTTACTTTCAAAGTCGTATCAGTTTCGATATGAATGGGCTTTTTGTATAACTGACTTTGAGTTGTCGGCTGGCTGCCATCTGTTGTGTAATAAAGAGAAGCTTTTTGAACGTGAGAATGCAGAGCTACCTCTTGTGAACGATAATATTGACCAGATGGGACTGAAGCAGTTGATGCAGCATACGACGTATGATTTCGGGCAGAAGAAACGGAAGGAAAAAGAAAACTCATAGAAAATAGGACAATCATAAAGGTGATCAGGCATTTCTTGGTTGTATGGTTCATATCGTTCCTCCTGTACATGCTCAGATGAATTTTTTATTTATTATTGATCATGACAATATAAATGTCAACGCTTTCATTTAAATTTCTGAATAATCAGTCAGAATACAAAAAAGCGTACCCGCAAGCAGGTACACTCTTTTATCCATACATGAATGCCTATTTTTGCTGATCGGACTCTTTCGCCATTTTTCGAATAAAGGCTTCAATGGATTCAACAAATAAAGCATATTCTTTCATTTGTTTATACGTATCTGACAGCTTCTCTTTCACTTCTTCCTGCTCTAAAGAAGGTTCACCGAGAATAGATTGAACTTGAATGAGCAATTCTTTATATTCTTCACGTTTATCTTCAACATGATCTGCCATTGTCTCCAAGCGTTTTCTAGTCGTCGGCTGCTGTTTTGAATTCAAGTAAACAACCCCTTTTTTCGTCCTACCGCATTTGGATAAACGTCAGCCTCAGCTGTATATATTTTAAAATGATACCATAATTCCACCTGTTATCATATATGTAAAACGTCATCAAACCGCTTTAGGCCAACCTTGTATATACACGCTATAGGCTCTAAGATACAGGCTAATCTCACTAGAAAAAAGCAGATCATTGATCTGCTTAAATTGTAGAGAAATTATTTTTCAAGTCGGATTTCCCCTATTTCCTTCTGACTCTTTAAGGGAGTTCTTCTTTGCTCAAATTTCATAGCTAATACTAATAGGAAAGCTATTATTAAAATCATACTTAAGAAAATCAAACCGGCCTGCATTTTTCCTGTAGCATCTTTTAGCCACCCAACTGCATAAGGGCCAACAAAACCTCCTAGATTTCCAATTGAATTAATGACTGCAATTCCAACAGCTACTGTGGCTGGACTCAATATCATAGTAGGTAATGACCAAAAAGGACCTTTAAAACAATACATGGCTGCCAATGAAATAGTGATAAAAATCATTGCAATAAATGGATTGGACACCATTCCTACACTGAGTAACGTTAAACCAGCTACGAGTAACGGTAAAGCTGTGTGCATACGTCTTTCACCAGTGCGATCTGAGCGTCTTGACCAGTAATTCATGACGATTGAAGCAATAATGTAAGGGATTGTAGCAATGAAGCCGATCTGGGTGTTTGATAAATAGCTAGATAACCCTTTAATAATTTGGGGCATCCAATAACCAACGCCCAGTGTACCTGCAGTATATACAAAGTAAATTAAGGCGAGGTACCACAGTTTAGGATCAGTCAAGGCCATCTTATGACTAGAGGCTTGTCGGCCTTGCTTTTCTCTTAGCTCCTCGTCCTTTCTTAATTCTGACATCAACCAATTTTTTTCTTCAGCTGTTAACCACTTTGCTTGTTCTGGCCGGTCTGTTAAGTAGAAATATGTAACAAACCCTAAAATAACAGCAGGGGCGCCTTCGATAATAAACATCCAACGCCATCCAGGTACATTCATCCAATGAATATGATCAATAATTAAGGTAGAAACGGGAGCTCCAATAATATAAGAAACTGCGATTGCTGTCATAAACATCGCAATTGTACTTGCTCTTTCTTTAGCTCGGAACCAATAAGTAAGGTATAGAATAATGCCAGGAAATAGACCTGCTTCTGCTATTCCAAGAAGGAATCGAATAATATAAAGCTGGGTAGCATTCTGAGCAAACCCAGTTGCCATAGAAATAATTCCCCAAGTAAAGAGAATCCTAGTAATCCAAACTCTTGCCCCAAATTTTTGCATTAAAATATTACTTGGTACTTCAAAGAGAAAATAACCAATAAAAAAAATACCTGTCACAAGACCAAACATTTTACTTGTTAGTCCTAATGCTTCGTTCATTTCCAATGCAGCATATCCCACATTTGCCCTGTCTAGATAAGAAATAATATAGAGTAAAAATAGTAAAGGGATAATTCTTCTTGTCACCTTTCGAATCGTCTTCTTTTCGAAATTCAATTGAGAATTTTCCATTCAAATTCCTCCTTTTAAAATAATAAAAAGAAATTTTGATAACGCTTACATTAAGTTGAAAATAAAGAGATACTCTTACGGTTCTGTAAGATGTGTAAGAGTATCTCCATTTACTCTTCTGTTGTTTCCTCAAGACAGCGAACAAAATGAAAACTTTCTTTCATCGTGTCAAAAACGTTTATTTTCAACTGAAATTGCTCTCAAGGTCTGGTTTACCGTTAAAAATTACATGTTTCGGTTGATAGTTAATGTTACCTAACACCGTTTCTCCATCTACATCGGGAAAAGCAGTCTCAGTAGAAGTAGAATCTAGTACCACAAGGTGATTTGGAGTAAAATTAAAATCATCAATTCCTAACAATTTAGGAGCTGTTACCAGAACTGCTCTAAAAGCTTCATCAAGAGACAGTCCACCTACAATCATTTTAGAAATGATGTAGCTCATGTTATAAACAGGGTATTTTCTCCATGACGCGCTTGTTAAATCTGTACTGATCGTATCTGGTTTAATTCCCTCAGCTAAGCATTTATAAAAAACATTCCAATTAAAGTGTTTTCTACCGTGACCGATATCTAATACTATTCCTCTTTCTACTGCAGCTAGAAATTCTTTTTTTACCTTCCCGGCAGTATTCAACACGTTTCCATCCCTTCCTTGAAATGGATGAGTGAGAATGTCCCCTTTATTAAAATATTGTGTTACCTCTTCAATATCTAGTTGAGTTTCAGTTAAATGAACCATCATTCGTAAATCAGTTCGATCGGCTGCTTCTCTTGCTAAGCGTAATAAAGACCGGTCAGTCGTTTTGTCCACCTGACCTAAGCGAATCTTAATTCCTAATAAACAATCATTAGCTAAAGATGCAACTTCAACAATTCGATCCAACGAAATACTTTCTGGCTTGGTTGGGTTAGGATTGGGGTGATTTGTTAGCCCTTCTGGTAAAGCTGATAACCAAGAACGAACTGTTAACGGGCTGTTTTCCCAATAACGATTTGCTTCCTCCCATCCGTCATAGCCAAAAGTACCTGCGTCCCCAACTGTAGTTACTCCTGAGGAAAGATATTGTTTATCTGTTACACCAATCTCTGCTCCAGGTGCCCATACATGACAATGAAAATCTACTAGTCCCGGTACAATTACGCTAGATTCAGATAAATGAATATCCCTATCATTCTCATGAGTAACTGTTATGCTTGTAGACTTATTTGGAATGAACCCCTTTTCTGACCAAATAGAACCGCCTTTAAAATTCCATACTCCCATGCAAATACACCCCTTAACTTCATTTTGATTTAATAGATTAATTTTTTTAATTGTTTGCAATAGCACTTCTTTACATGCATTGATAACATCCAACCACTGGTGCTAAATCACTGACCAACATACACCAATAAGATAGCGCTTTCAAAAATGAAATGAATGACACAACCCCTATCTTTGACAACTTTCATTTTAGAGACAGAGCACCCCTCATCATAAAAAAGTTTATATGATTTATCCTATGTAATAAAAATTACTTTATTTTATATAAAAGTAATATTCATTACTAATAATTTAAATGTATGTTATCACTCATAATTAATAAAGTAAACCTTTTTTATAAAGAACAGCATGATAAAGTAAAACGAACAGTGAAGCAAACGGGGGAAAATCGTTTTAACTGATAGTTATCAAGAAAATATAATGGAATTAATGGCGAGGGGATGCAGACGTCGTGGTTGCCATTGGTCCAAAATCCAAAAAAACAATGAAAATAAAAATTCCACTTATGATCAGTGGAATAAGATGCAAGACTTTCTTTGGCTGAAGCAGCTAATAATGGCAAAACATCGATTAATCCTGAGGAAGGCGGGGTTAGTTTTCAAAACTGATCGATCAGAAGCAGAACTATTTAAACGGGCTGATATGATTGAAGTTAAAAATTTGGACGAGGTACTTTAGCCGGAACGGGCGGGGAATTTAACAAAGAAAACGAGGATGCGGTATTGGGGTCCCCAATATACCGCACCTCAATAATCTGATAGAGAAATGTAATTCTACATCGGCACCTTCTCTATCAATCGTGCAGACGGTGCTGAAGCGCCCTTTTTTATATGCCTTGCTGTTTCTGTTACTTTCAATTTCACGTCATACTGATCATCACTTGTAGGATACGGATCAACGATTTGCTTCTCTTTGTAAATGCCATGTCTTCAGTTTCAGCTTTGTTTCATTTCTGCCACTGATGGAGATCGATTTATTTCCCGGGGAAGGAAAGTAACGTGCAGTAAAAACTTCTCGGCCTCCGTTTACAAAAATCTCAATTGACGATGAGTCGATAAAGATATGAAGGTCGTGTAATTCCTCTATGACTGCTTCACGAACTTCCTTTGATCGATCTTCAAATCGATCCCGCTCTAATGTCAGCTTCCCTTCCTCTTTATCATAGATGATACGTGCAGCTGCACGGATACAGCATTCAAACCCTTTTTGTGTGTCAATTTGATCAATGAAAACCTCTGCGCTCGTAATATCCTCTACAGGGATGGAATGAACAGAACGTTTAATATGAAAAACATGCTCTTGTTCATTGGTCCGCATGGATTGAAGTTCACTTACTGGTTTTTGAATCAGATGTCCGTCCTCATCTAAACGGAGTTCTCTCGGGATCGTGAGGCAGTGTATCCATTGATAAGAAATTGTCGGATGATGCTCTTCTCCTTGATCAGGCACCCCCATCCACCCGATTAAAAGTCGTCTGCCTGATTCGTCTAGAAAGGTTTGCTGCGCATAGAAGTCAAAGCCACGGTCCAGTTCCTCAAACGCTCCGTGTGTATATTGATACGAGTGATCATCCAATGTGCCAACAAAATAGCCTGATTGATGTGTATTGTGATATTTTAAGCCATCTGGCTCTAGTCCTTGTGGTGACACGATCAATACATCCCGGCCGTCTAATTCAAACAGATCTGGACATTCCCACATATAGCCGAAATTGTCTAAACCATTCTTTCCGCTGCCTGCAATCGTGCCTTGAAACGTCCAATTATTTAACGTATCAGAGGTAAATAAGACAAGGTGTCCTTTCAGGTCTAAGCTTTGTGCACCAAGGACCATGTACCACCGGCCATTTCGCTTCCATACCTTCGGATCTCGAAAATGGGCAGTGAACCCTTCAGGGAGCGTTGCCACGACACCTTTTTTCTCAAAGTGAATACCATCTTCCGAAACAGCTAAACATTGATACGTCTCACGGTTCCCTTGTTCATCCCGAACGTTTCCAGTGTACATCACGTGCATCTGCCCATCGTCTATAAATGCACTGCCAGAATAACAGCCGTTTTGATCAAACCAATCACTTGGGGCAAGAGCGGCTTCTTCGTGCTGCCAATTGACTAGATCTGTCGATGTATAATGCCCCCAGAATTTTGCACCATGCCCCGTTTTGAATGGCTGCCACTGATAAAAGACGTGGTAAATTCCTTTCCACTGAATCAGCCCATTCGGATCATTTAAAAGACCGACTGGCGGCATCAAATGAAAATGCTGCCGGTACACATCCTTTTTAACCAAATGCTCATAGTTTCGAATACGGTCTGCTATCTTTTGACGAAGTGCTGCGTCAGTTGTTGTCATGACTGTGACCACTCCTTGATTATTTTTCGACTTCTTTTACTTTAAAAATGATAGTGAGAATAAATGAAACAGCAACAGCGATTAACATACCAATCACATAATTGACCACATTCTGAATACCGAATGGTGCTGCAATCGCAATCATCGGAATGCCTGTTAAACCATAAGCATTGGCAGCTACCTTCGTGAAAACGACGAATGCCCCGCCCAATGCGCCTCCAATCATCGCCGCAATAAATGGTTGACGATAGCGAAGGTTTACACCGAATATGACAGGCTCGGTAATTCCTAAAAAAGCAGAGAAGGCAGCAGGAAGGGCAATTTCTTTTGTTTTTGCACGCTTGGCTAAGAAAAAGACAGCCAATCCTGCTCCGCCTTGCGCGACATTGGACATAGCCCAGATCGGCAGCAAATAGTTACGCCCAATATCATTCAGCAATCCTGCCTCAATCGCATGGAAGCTATGATGAACCCCTGTGAGCACAATTAAAGAGTAAGCACCGCCGAAAATGAGTCCTGCTAAGAACCCTGCATGGTCATAAATAAATGTCAGTGCACTCGAAATTCCTGTACCAAGCATTCTTCCAAGCGGTCCAACTGCAATAAACGTCACAAATCCAGTGACAATCACGGTCACAAATGGGGTCACAAGTAAATCAATACTGTTCGGAACGACTTTTCTTAAATTCTTCTCAACAAGGCACATGATATATACGGTCAATAACACTGGAATGACCGTCCCTTGGTAACCAAGAAGAGCAATATCAACATTGAATAAATGCATATACTCTGGTTTTGCTTCCGTCAATCCCCACGGATTAAGCAGATTCGGGTGAATCATAATTCCCCCAATGACAGCCCCTAAATACGGATTTCCGCCAAACTCTTTCGCTGCACTGACCCCAATTAAAATCGGTAAAATGATAAAGGCTGCACTTGAGAACATATCAAGCATTTGAAAGATCGCAGAGCTTGGATCAGCCCATTTGAAGGCTTTCATCATGCCTAAGAGACCCATTAACAAACCGCTTGCCACAATTGCTGGAATGATCGGTACAAAAATATTCGATAGCGTCTTTGCAAAACGCGCAAGTGGATTCATTTTTTGTTTCACTGCTTCATCATGGCTGACAGGCTTTTGATTCTCGTCGCCTGTCTCAAGACCAGTCTCACGAGCAAATGGTTCATACACTTTGTTGACAGATCCCGTTCCAAAAATGACCTGAAATTGCCCTGAACTTGAGAAAGCCCCTTTCACACCTTCAAGTTCTTCAATGGCCTCTTTGTCAATCAAATCCTCATTTTTCACCACCAATCTGAGTCTTGTTGCACAATGCGTTGCACTGATGACATTTTCTTTGCCGCCTAACAGTTTCGTTAATTCTTTGGCTGTTTTTTGATAATCCATGATGTCTCCTCCTTTTTTAAAGCAAAAAAGACCTAAAATTCACCAACGAGTAAAGGACATACACGTCCCCTCGTTACGCAAATTTTAGGTCTTGCCTGCCTGACAGTCACAATCCCACGATATCAATTTTTGATGACGCTTTCATCATAGTATAAGACTGTGACATGCGTCAACCTCTTTTTTCAAATCCAATGACCCATATACACTAATAAGAGTAGTGTGCATAAAAAAAAGCCTGCATGCAGGCACGATCATTTTAAACCAATTCGGCTTCCTGCAGACGCTGGACATGCAGCGTGATGTAGCCGATCTCCGATTCAGGGAGATGAAGTCCATATTCATCTTTTAACAAATCAGCGAGTCCAAGTGCACACCGGTACGCCGTATCATACTTTGTTTGGATAAAAATCAGCATGTCTTCGTCCATGATTTGAAATGCCTCATTCGATTCCAACCTGCCTAATGCATACCTCAAATGTGTCACAAGCCGCTGATAGGAAATACTATCCTCATCAATTGAATGCTGAAAATAGCTTTCAATATGCTCGATCATTTCTTTAATCATCGTTGTATATTTCACGGTCTTTTTCATGGACTCCGTATTCATTTTGGCCGTATGAATATGAAGTGCCACATATCCTGCCTCATCGTCCGGCAGTTCAACCCCAAGCCGCTCCTTTACATAACGAATGGCATACTTTCCAATCTCATATTCCTGCTTATATAAGACTTTGATCTCACCAAGCAATTTATTATATAGCACAATGCCTTTTTGAAGGCGTTCAATGGCAAAGGACAAATGATCAGTCAGTGATATGTGAATGTGATCACTGAGCGGCATCATGAGTTTCCCCTCTGCATAACTGATGATATGCTCTGCCACCTCAATATGCGCTTCTGGCAATGTGGCAAGAATTTGTTTGAATTTCTCATTTTCTTCACGCACAACAAAGATTTTCTCTATTTTTTGAAGAGGAACGACGTCATTTTTCCCCTTCTGAAAAGCAATTCCGGGTCCCATCACAATTTTCTCCTGATCGCCCTCCTTCACAACCACTGCGTTGTTATTCAATATTTTATATATCTTCAAGGGGTATCCTCTCCCAGCAGATAACATTTCTTATGTGGGATTTTACCCTGTTTCACTTTTTCTGTAAAGGTAAGAGCGGACCAGCACGCGCCTCTCGCATCGTCTTCTCTTCAAGCATCATCAGACTTTGAGTAAACCGCTTCTCTGCCCTGCGTTTCTTCTTATGTTCTTCTGCCAGCTTCTCCAGCTCTCTCTCTTTCACTACTTGAAAGAATCCAGCATCTGCCGCGGCCGTCTGAAACCCTTGATTCTTCATCATCACACCAGGGTTCACAAGCACATTCATCATGAAACCAAACCATACGCTCAACCAGCTTTTTAATTTCTTCACTGAACATCCCTCCGCTTTTCTTAGAATCTAGCAGCTCTAGCAAAACAACTGCTCCTATCATATCCCGAGAAAAAAGAGAGGTTTGTCACAATCTGGGTGAAAAAACAAACTAGTTTTCAGAAGTTTTGTTGAAAAGTGCAGAAGATCATCATGTGCCTGGATGTTTCATTGAAAATTTTATACACACGCTATCCCAAAGATAAGCACACCTTATCAACAGGATTTATCCACATATCAACACCCTGTTACTAGATTTTGTGTATGTGAATTTTTTATTTTCCATATATGTATCTGAATAATCGAGTTATCAACAGACATTTGTGAATAAGTGCGACTTTATAAACAAAATAGTTCTTTATAACTATGTAAAATAAGACCATTTTAGTAAAGGAATTGTTTTCAACGTATTGAATACTTAATAACGGGCAGTGAATCTTTCCTATTTATCCACAAAAAGAAAGGCTATCTCCCTAAAAACACAGCTAGAAAGGGGAAAATTAATGAAAAAGGTCATATCTCGTTCTTCTGTTCTATTGTTCTCCACTATTTTTATTTTATCCACATTCTTTACCGGTCAACAGGCTGCTGCTGCTCCATCTAACAAAAAGATGGAACTAGAAAAAGCAGAAATCTTCGGTGAAATCAATGTCAACTCGAGAAAACAAACCACTGTCATTGTTGAATTAAAGGAAAAATCCTTAGTTGAAGCCAAGCAAGAAGGCGAATCACAAACAAAAGCCTCCCTCAAAAAATCTCGAACAAAAGTAAAGAACGCAGCACTCAAAGAGGTAGATAAAGCGAGTGTTCGTCAAGAATATGAAAAAGTCTTCTCTGGTTTCTCTATGAAACTTCCTGCAAACGAAATCCCGAAGCTGCTCGCAGTTGATGGAGTAAAAGCCGTTTATCCGGATGTTACATATAAAACCGATGAAGTGAAAAAGGAAAGCATCCAGCTTCCAAACGAAGATGTCTCCCCGCTTATGGATAAGAGCGCTCCATTTATCGGTGCACCAAAAGCATGGGATGCCGGCTATTCTGGAAAAGGGGTCAAAGTCGCAGTCATTGATACTGGAGTAGACTATACCCACCCTGATTTAAAAGGAAACTTCGGTTTATACAAAGGCTATGATTTTGTTGATAATGATTATTCTCCGCAAGAGACACCTAAAGGAGATCCTAGAGGCGAATCCACAGATCACGGCACACACGTTGCAGGAACGATTGCGGCAAATGGACAAATTAAAGGGGTCGCAAAGGATGCCACACTTCTTGCATACCGTGTACTTGGACCAGGTGGATCTGGAACAACTGAGAACGTTCTTGCAGGCATCGACCGGGCTGTTACTGACGGAGCAGATGTCATGAACCTCTCTCTTGGAAACAGTGTCAATAACCCTGATTATGCAACGAGCATTGCACTCGATTGGGCCATGTCTGAAGGCGTTGTAGCTGTTACTTCGAATGGAAACAGCGGTCCTAACAACTGGACTGTCGGTTCTCCCGGCACGTCAAGAGAAGCCATTTCTGTCGGAGCAACCCAGCTTCCGTACAGCCTTTACAATGTGAAATTCCCGAATTATTCTACTGCAAAAGTCATGGGATACTACCAAGAGAGTGATTTAAAAGCGCTTGACCAAAAACAAGTCACACTCGTCCAAGCAGGAATCGGTGACGAAAAGGCATTTGAAGACATCGATGTTAAAGGAAAGGTGGCCGTGATTGAACGTGGTGCCATTGCTTTTGTGGATAAAGTCGACAATGCAAAAGCCGCTGGTGCAATCGGCGTTGTGATGTATAACAATACCGATGGAGAGATTCCAGTCGACGTACCAGGTCTCGCACTTCCTACAATTAAGCTGTCAAAGGCTGAAGGAACAGCGCTTATCAAAGCCATTGAGGCTGGAAACGATACAACGGCTTTCTCCATTCAATTTGTCAAAGAACTTAGTGAGCAAGTCGCTGACTTCTCATCCCGCGGACCGGTTGTGGATACGTGGATGATTAAGCCTGATTTATCAGCACCCGGTGTCAGCATTGTGAGTACGATCCCAACACATGATCCTTCTCAGCCTTACGGATATGGTTCTAAGCAAGGAACAAGTATGGCATCTCCGCATGTGGCAGGAGTTGCAGCGATCATCAAACAAGCAAAACCATCGTACTCAACTGAACAAATCAAAGCATTGCTGATGAATACAGCAGAAAAACTATTTGACGCAAATGGCAGCCCATTCCCTCATAACACACAAGGAACAGGCAGCGTTCGAATCATGGAATCACTTCAAGCGTCTTCTATCGTTTCTGATGCGAGCTATTCATACGGCACTTTCTTAAAGGAAAAAGGCGTTCAAATCAAAACGAAGAAATTTAAGGTAGAAAACCTTTCAAAAGCACCGAAAACGTATACCATTGATTACAAATTCAATGGCAGCGGCATTAGTACAAACGGAACGAAAAAAATCACCGTCAAAGGGAATTCCACTGGATCCTTTACTTCCGCAGTCCAGGTGAATTACGGAAAAACCAAAAAAGGGACGTACCAAGGCAGCATCACCATTCGCGAAAATGGCAGAAAGGTCACGGAAATCCCTACTTTATTGATTGTGAAAGAGCCTGATTATCCGCGCGTCACTTCTGTTTCCGTAGAGCCGGACAATCGTGCTGGAAGCTATGTCATTAGCAGCTACCTGCCTGGCGGTGCTGAGAACCTTGCATTCCTTGTCTACTCGACCGATGGAGAGTATTTAGGTGAAGCTGGTGTTTATCAACATGTTGATAAAGGAGAGCACCGCGTAAAATGGAATGGCACAATCAATCAAGGCCAGAAGCTTGAAGCTGGTGAGTATACAATGCTTGCGTATGCAAGTTTGAAAGGAAAATCAGATACCGTACAAACGAAGGAACCTTTCGAAATTTACCCTGAATAAATGTGAATCACAAGAAAAGCCTTGTATGAGCGGATAAGCTCATCAAGGCTTTTCGATCATATATGGAGGAAAGAGAAACTCATGTTGATATTGCTATGGATCGTTTCTTTTTTTACTGCTTTTTTTCTGACGATCACATTGGTTTATTTTCTAACCTTTTTACATACGAAGCAGCCTCGTCCTTTTCAACAAGCATGCGAGCTGACTGTTTATGCTTCCTGTATCTATCCGCTCAGCCTGCTGGTGTCAGCCGCCTTCTTCCTCACCATGATGCTCCTTTTCCCCTTGTACTGGCTCCGCAGGCGATAAATATACATACGTTATGCATCAAAGGCTTCTTTTAATAAACGATACGATGTGAGCCTGTCTTGCAAGTGATGTGTGATGGTTACAGCGATCAATTCCTCTGTCCGATAAGCCTTCGCGAGTGTGGTCAGCTGCTTTTTCACAGATGCTGGTGTTCCAATGACCATCCTTTGACGATTGGCAGCCACTCGTTTTTGTTCATAAGGACTGTAGGAATACGACTGTGCCTCTTCATATGAAGGAAAGCCTTCAAGATTCAGCCCCTGTTCATTGGCAAGTAAAGATAAATCTAAGCTGACAGCCAGTTTTTCTGCCTGCTCCTCCGTTTCGGCACATAAAACAAAGACTGCCAGACTGACTCGCGGCTGATCACCGAATACTGAAGGTTCAAATCGATTGATATATTGCTCCACAGAGTCTTCTCCGCCTTCACCATTAATAAAAAGTGCAAACGTGTAGCCTGCACCTGCTTTCGCCGCAAGCCTTGCACTCCCTCCAGAAGAACCAAGCATCCATACTTCTGGCGCTGTCTCTACCTTCGGAGAAGCAGTCAAATGAGGCAGCGGGTAACATTCATCCGCTAGATCATGTAAATAGACCTTCAATTCCTCTACCTGCTCAGGATACTGGTCGCCTAGACGCTTTCGCTCCCCATGATGAAGGGCAATGGAGGAAATAGGCATACCACCAGGGGCACGTCCAATCCCAAGATCGATTCTGCCAGGAGCCAGCGCTTCAAGGACCCTGAAGTTCTCTGCTACTTTATAGGCGCTGTAGTGCGGGAGCATAACGCCGCCAGAGCCAATGCGTATGTGCGATGTAACGGCTGATAAATGGCCGAGAAGCACCTCTGGACTCGATCCTGCAAGCCGGTTTGAAAAATGATGCTCTGATACCCAAAAACGGTGATACCCCCACTTCTCCGCCTGCTTCGCCAGTTCAACCGTCTGCTTCAGTGCTTCAGCAGGCGTAGCGCCTCCTATCAAAGGAGATTGATCCAGTATACTTAATTTCATTATGCTGCACCTCTTACAGAAATCCCCCTCTCTTAATGGAAAGGGGGATGTCTTATTTATTTTCGATTAAAGCCCTTCTCTTTCACAAATTCTCCAAGGAAGGCACGCTTTGGCTGGCTGAAGCCCCGCAGCATCTGCTCAGACCAAGTATCTTTTCTCTCACCGTTTGTTCGTGCTTCATAATATGCGGAAATACGATCGTCGTATTCTTTTAAATAACGATCCACATGCGCTTCATCTTGCTGATATGAATTTTCATGATATATGAGTTCAACTGGCAGCCGTTCCTTTTGTGACGACTGATTAGCTGGATGGCCAACAGCCAGACCGAATAACGGCAGCACATAAGATGGCGTTTCAAGCACTTCAGAGACTTCTCTCAGCTGATTACGCAGTCCGCCAATATAGCAGATCCCAAGTCCCATTGATTCTGCAGCAACACTGACATTTTGTGCAGCCAATGCCGCATCGATGACGCTAATGAGAAAGGCTTCCGTATTCTCAAGCGCCTCCTGATGATTCTTCCCTGCTTTTTTTGCAATATGATCATGGCGTTTCAAGTCTGCACAGAAGACAAAGAAATGCCCGTTCTTCTCAACGTATGGCTGATTCCCAGCCAGTTCAGCAAGCTTGGCCTTCTTCTCCTGATCTGTCACCCCAATAATACTATACGCCTGTACATAGCTTGATGTCGAAGCAGCCTGTGCACTTTTGATCAGTGTCAGCACCTCTTCTTCTGTCAAACGCTCGTCTGTAAACGAACGGATGGATCGATGATTTAATATGGTTTCTATCGTTTTGTTCAATTCGAAGACCTCCTTCACTTCTTCTATCATAAGGCAAAGACATAGGGCTTTTCAAAAATTAAAACTCGCATAAAAAAGACAGCCTATACTTAGACTGCCCTTACCCGTTTTATTTAAATAAATAACTTTGATATTTCGTTAATTGAACGCTTGCGTTATAGGCGATCCCAAATCCAATGAGGACAGACAAGACAGAGCTTCCTCCAAAGCTGATAAATAAGAGCGGAATCCCTGTTACAGGCATCACGCCTATGTTCATGCCAATGTTCTGGAACGTATGGATTACAATCAATGCTGTATATCCTACGCAGAAGAATGACGCAAATCGGCTATAAGGATGGATACGGTCAATCAGTACGACAAGCCGGTAAATCAAGAAGAAGAACATGATCACAACAAACGCACAGCCGATAAAGCCAAAGGCTTCACCTATAATGGAGAAAATCATATCCGTTTGTGCTTCAGGAACGTAGACCTTTAAGTTTTTAATACCATTCCCAAAAATCTGCCCTGCACCAATGGCCATAATCGCCTGCTCTACTTGATATTTATCAGATCCAGATGCATCCTGCGTCTGTGCTTGGTTGGCTGTCGAAGAACTATCAGGCAGCCAAGCGGTAATCCGGTTAATTTGGTACTGTTGAATGCCGATTGTTTTCGCAAAATCAGGGAAGAGAATGATGACGGTTAACACAGCGGCAACCAATAGTACAACCACTGAACCGATGAGAGAAATCAGTTTCCAATTCACCCCTGATAAAAACACCATCACAACAACAATAAACATACAAACAGCCGCAGTCCCTGCATCCTGCAAGAAGATCAGTCCAACTGGTACAGCTGCCACGCCGGCAATTTTTAATAGAAGGAAAATATCATCCTCTAATGTCCGCTTTCCTCTAGGTGAAGACTTTCCAATAACAGATGCGAGCATCATAATCAAACCAATTTTCATGAACTCCGAGGGCTGAAATGTCCCTATTCCAGGTAACACAAACCAGCTTTTTGCACCATTTTTGATTGGGGCAAAATCATGACCTCCGATTTGTGCAGGAGCGATTTTCAGAAGAATTAACAGCATAATGCCGCCTATAAATATATATAAGCTCAGTTTCTCTAATTGCTCTAAGTCAAAATAATTAATAGCAACAATACATATAACTCCGACCATATAGTATATGATCTGTCTGGTCCACGCATTAGATCCGTACTGCCCAAATTGACCCGCAGCATAAATCGCAATGATACTGATGGCAAAGAAGGCTAAAAATATAAAAATCAAATCTCCTTGATAGTAAGGAGATGTATTCTGCTTGTTCATGAACTAACCACCCTTATTACAAAACATAAAAGCCCTTATTTATATTAGATTGAAATTTTCACAAAATCAACTCACCTTAAATATGACGGAAGATACATCCGAAAGGTTCCATTCAATTTTCAAAAAATGAAATACTTTTCATCCTAACAATAGGAAAAAATCCCTCTATACACTTTTCATTCAATCGATCTCAAGTCCTTTAAAAAGTTTATTTTACAGATTTTAAGGGAAAAATTCAATGACCTATGTGGCGATATAACAAGTAAACATCAGATGAGATAAGCTGCACTGAGGAAAGAGGAATAAAACCATTTTGTATGGAATAAGGCCCATTTTCCAATTATTGCGTTTACTTCAAAGTCAATTGTGGTATAATACTTGTAACAAAATGTTCACAATATCTCCTAAAAACAGACACAATTGCATCCTGACCTCTCATTTGATTTGAATATCAACTTACAAAGGAGTTGGATACGATGGATATGTTCTTTGCGTACCTATGTATTGCAACGGCTACACCCCTGTTTTTATGGCTGGAAAACAGAAAAATTGCATTAGCATCTATTCCACCCATTATGATTATGTGGATTTTCTTCGGTCTTTACATGACAAGCAGTTTATCTCCAGCAGGACATACCTTCATGATCGCATTCTTTGCCATTAACGTGATTTTGGCTCACATTGCAGCGTTCCTCATCTACGGACTTCCATTCATTCGCAAAAGATTCAGCAGCCGATAGATATCGCCCAACTATTGGAAGCGTTATCACCATCATGATAAAAACCACTCACCTTCAAGAGATGAGTGGTTTTTTTATTATTTCTCTGAATGCTCAGACTGCTTTGGCGCAGACGGTGAATACCCGTCTTTACTGTTCTCTCCATGGCTGTAGTGAGCCGCAAAGATCCAAACAGATCCGATGACGAAGATAATCGCACAGAACAGACCAAACAAAGTATTTCCGACTTGAACAGTTCCGTTTTCGCTCTCTGTCATGTGCATAAACATGAACAGCTGCAAGAATGCTTGAATGAACGCAAAACCAAAGATAATCCATAGCTTTGCGGAACTGCCAATTTCAGCTCCAATCGCAATCCAGAATGCTAAGACTGTCAGCACAATGGATAGGATAAAGCCAACTACGTGTTTCCAAGGGAAGTGTTCGTGCTCTGCTGAGGAATGTGTTTTTCCAGCCATATCACAAAAGCCCCCCTAATCCGATCAAGTAAACAGCTGTGAAGATGAAAATCCATACAACATCAAGGAAATGCCAATATAGACTTGAGATGAAAATCTTCGCTGCTGTTTGTGGAGTTAATCCACGCTTTTTAATTTGGAACAAGATCCCGGTAATCCAGAAGATACCGATCGATACGTGTAGTCCGTGAGTTCCTAAAAGTACAAAGAATGCAGACCAATACGCACTTGTATGGATGCTCGCACCTTCATGTACATAATGGAAGAACTCGAAAAGCTCAAATCCAACGAAGCCTGCACCTAGAAGCAGTGTGAGAATCGTCCAAATGACAACCCCTTTTGTACTTCCACGGCGCATTTCATGAACAGCAATCCCGCATGTAAATGAACTAACCAATAGCAGGAATGTCATGATCAATACAAGCTTCATATCAAACAGCTCAGCTGGTAAAACGCCGCCAGCTGTTCTGCCATGTAGAACAAAGTAGGTCGCAAAAAGTGTTGAGAACAACACGATTTCCGCGCCAAGGAATATCCAGAAACCAAGGATGTTTAAACGTCCGGTTTCAGACTGATATTCAAGCGGTGCATTTGCATAGCTGCTATCATTATGTCCCATTACTTCTGCGCCTCCTTATTCTTTTTCTCTGTTTCAATGACTTCTTCAACAGGAATATAGTAGCCATCGTCATACTCGAATGAACGTAAAATCATCGTTGCGAATACACCGATTAAGCCAATAACGCCAATCCAGTACCATTCAAATACAAGACCGAATGCACCAAGTCCAAAGAATGCAGACATGATCAGCGGTCTGCCTGAATTATGCGGCATGTGAATTTTCTTGAATTCTTTTTCAGGATGAACGTCCACATTGTTTTGCTTCCAATGATGGAATGCATCTGGTGTTGTCACTTCTGGAAGTGCTGCAAAGTTATAATGCGGCGGAATTGCAGAAGATGTCGCCCAGTCAAGTGTACGTCCTTCTCCCCAGCTGTCTCCAGACACTTCACGTTTTGAGTGTCTCCAGCTGTAGTAAATGTTGTAGCAAAGGATGATGAATCCGATACCCATCATAAATGCACCAATTGTTGAAATAAAGTTGAGTGCAGTCCAGCCATCTTCTGGTCCATACGTATAAATACGTCTTGGCATTCCTTGCAGTCCTAGGAAGTACTGCGGGAAGAAACAGATGTTAAATCCGATCATGAATACCCAGAAGAACCATTTGCCGATTCTTTCGTTTAACTTGTAACCAAACATTTTTGGATACCAGAAAACAAGACCAGCAAAACAAGCAAATACAGTACCTGCGATTAATACATAGTGGAAGTGGGATACAAGGAAGTACGTGTTATGGTACTGGTAATCCGCAGCTGCCATCGCAAGCATAACCCCAGTTACACCACCGATTACGAAGTTCGGGATGAAACCAAGTGCCCAAAGCATTGGTGATGTAAAGCTGATACGGCCTCGATACATCGTAAAGAGCCAGTTAAAGATTTTCACACCTGTTGGTACAGAAATCGCCATTGTTGTAATCGAGAAGAATGAGTTAACCGCTGCACTGTTCCCCATTGTAAAGAAGTGGTGAACCCACACAAGGAAACTAAGAACAGAGATTGCCACAATTGATACAACCATCGCTTTGTAACCAAACAACTGCTTTCTTGAGAACGTCGCAAAGATTTCTGAGAAAATACCGAAAGCCGGCAGGATAACAATATATACCTCAGGATGTCCCCAAATCCAGAAAAGGTTCGCCCAAAGCATCGGCATACCGCCTGCTTCGAGTGTAAAGAATGCAGAACCGAATAAACGATCAAATGTCATAAGTGCTAAAGCAACTGTTAGTACAGGGAATGCAAACACGATGATGACAGACGTAATCAATGTTGTCCATGTAAACATTGGCATACGCATAAGTGTCATACCTTTTGTACGCATTTTTAAGATGGTCACCATGAAGTTAATACCTGTCATAAGTGTACCAATACCTGCAATTTGGAGCCCGAGCAAGTAGTAGTTCTGTCCAGGTCCTGGTGAGAAATCATTTCCGGCGAGCGGCATGTAACTCGTCCAGCCTGCACTTGGTGATCCTCCAATAACGAAGGAAATGTTGAACAGCATTGCTCCGACCATAAATGTCCAGAAACTAAGGTTGTTCAAATAAGGGAATGCAACGTCACGTGCACCAATTTGAAGAGGAACAACGACGTTGATTAAACCAATTAAAAATGGCATCGCCATGAATAGAATCATGATCGTACCATGCGTTGTAAAGATTTCATTATAGTGGTTTGAATCTAAAAACGTATTATTAGGAAGCGCCAGCTGCGCGCGCATCATCAGTCCGTCTACCCCACCGCGGAAGAACATAATCACAGCAGCAAGGATATACATGATTCCAAGCTTTTTATGATCAACTGATGTCAGCCATTCTTTCCAAAGCCATTTCCACTTTTTAAAGTAGGTTAAAACAAACACAATGGCAATGGAAGTGAGAGCGATAGAAATTTGCGCACCAAGAATTAATGGGTCTCCAGTTACAAAAAACTCATCCCATTTTAAATGCATAACGGCCTCCTCCTTTCCTTAGTCAGTTTATTCTGTTTCTAATTTTCTTTTATAGTTCTTCACATTCTCGAAAGGATCTGTCTTGGAATGCGGAGAAACTGCTTGATAACCTAAACGTTTGCGTGCTTGGAGTGCATATTCAGAATCTTCTCCGTGCTTCGCAAAGGATAAATGTGTTGATGAGAATGTCTGCACATCTGCAGCATCAGGAAGCATCAAGTAGTCATACGTTTTCTTCGTTAACTTTGGTGCTTCTTTCTTCGTTTTGTTTACCCATTTATCATAGTCAGACTGCGTCATCGTATTGACTTTGAATTTTTGCTGAGCAAAGCCCTCGCCTGTGAAGTTGGCGTTTCTTCCTTGGTATGTGCCTACTTCATCAGCTTGAAGATATTGTTCCATTTCCATTCCAGCCATCGCATACTTCTCCCCGCCTAGCTGAGGAATCCATAGTGATGCCATTGTATCAGCGGAAGTGATTTTGAATAAAACCGGCTGATCTTTTGGAATGTTTAAGTAGTTCACTGTCTCAATATTTTCCTCTGGATAACTAAAGATCCATTTCCAATCAACAGCTGTCGCATAAACGACGAGTGGATCTTTATGGCTTGTTGCTTGAGGTGCCTCTTCCAAAGAGTAAATTGTTTTTACAGTTGGAATCGAAAGAGCAGCAACGATTAATATTGGGATCACTGTCCAGACAACTTCTAGAAGCGTATTCCCGTGTATTTCTGGGTTATAAGAGGCGTTTCCAACGTCCTTACGCTCACGGTATTTAACCAAAATGATGGTAAACAGTACAAATACCGCACCAACGATAAAGAGCATGAATCCAATAGATAAAAGGATTAAGTCTTTTTGTTGTGCTGCGACTGGTCCTTTAGGATCTAAAACAGCGATATTGCTGCAACCTCCTAATACAAAAACACTCACGAGCATCGCTAATAAAAGCATAGGTTTAATGGCTCTGAACAAGAAGATCACCATCCTTCCTTAAATAATGTATAAATTGCTGAATAATTGTGAAAAGCCATCTGCCTTCGAAAACTTTTCTTCCCTTTGTAATGCTATCAAAATCTGTTAGAGTTAGCTTCCCTTTTTTCAAAAGTTCATTTATTTTTCAACAGATTTCTCTCAAAATGTCATAAATTCGACATAAATTTATATTATTGCACACACAATAAATTTCTAGGATTTTGAAAAGTTGAGAGTTGAAGGCAAAGGACAAACAATCAAGAACTTTGTCAAATTTAGGTTTACCACAATAAAAAAGTTTGGTCAAATTTCAATTTAACTTAATGAAATTTTATCTAGGTAAACAATTTCAAAATAGGTATCCCCACATTTAACAAAAACCTTACTTATTTTAACGCAAGTTGACAAGAAAAGAAAGTATCGATCCTCTGACTATGCGGTGTAAGAATTGGCAATCATGATGAATATGTGGAATCCCGCTAAATGACTTCCAGCAAAAAACCGGCTCAGCGCCGGCATTCTGCAGTTATTCTTCTCTCACTAAAATATCAGGGCGTCTATAGATGTCCCCTTCATGCTCAACGTCAATGTATGTCCACTTGCCTGTATAGGTTAAAAAGCGGTTCCCCTCTTTCTCTACGACCATCGTATCCTCTGACTTCAATCCAGGCAATGAAGGGTTCCAAGTAAACACTTGTTGCTGCTGAATTTCTTCCTTCGATGAGGGAACTGCAATGATTTCTCTAGATACAAAGCCCGTTTTTCCCCCTTGATGAAGCTTTTTCCAGCTATCAGGGAAGCCTTCTTTTTCATACTGAGCAATACCTGCTTTCAATACATCTCCCAATGTCTTACCAGGGCGCGTGGCGGCATTCATGACCGTGTCAATTCGGGCAAGCCGCTCTTTGTTCTCTTCAAGCTCCTTTGGAAGCTGACCGAAGTAAACAGACCTTGTGACATTCGCCACGAGTCCATGCCGTTCAGCGCAAAGAACAACAAGCGCATGCTTTTGAAGTTTTTTGTCTGTCGGAATTGGATGACGGTATTGATGAATCCGGTCATCTGTTGCCACAAGCAGTACTTCTATCGTCATTCCCTGCGCGATCGCTTTTTGAGCCGCAAGCGAAGCGATTTCGTGCTCCGTCTGTCCTGGAACGATTTCTTTACAGACACTCTCTACAATAACTGCTGTTTCATGACAAAGCGTTTCATATTGGCGGAGCTGTGATGCAGAAAGAATGGATCGGACTTGCGACAAATCCGGCTCGATCCATTCAAATCCATCCATTTGAATGTCTGACCCGATCCGTTTGTCTTTTGTGAGTGTTTGAATGTGTGCCGTATCATCCTCAAACCAATCCATCGTTACCACTTGAAATGGGTGATCGATATAGGCCATCTCTTCTTCAATGATCCGCTTTTCTTCCATTTGATTCACAATGAGGACGATGTCGTCTTTTAACACAAGCAGCTTGCACACGCCCTCTGGTGTATTTAACACGATGTGATTTCTTCTTCCTCCTGTCAGCCAGGAGAAGTTATTACGCTTTTGAATCAAGACACCGTCGAGCTGTTTTTCTTCCATTAATGTTCTTACTTGTTCAATCATCTAATCACCTGCCTATATGAGTGTATGAATGAAACGTTTAAAAGCTGTTTTCCCTTGCTCAGTTCTTTTAAACACACCCGCCTGTGAGAGAATACGAGAAAAAATCATACCGACTTCTTTTTGTAAAATGGCTTCTGTATTGTCCTCTGTAAAGGTGTTCTCTTCAAGCAGACGTTTTGCCCATGTTTCGTGTTTTGTGATAGCAGGGCGGGCTTTGATTTCTTCAAGGGGGTTTTTGGATAAGAGCGCTTCTTTTAATTGGCTTAATTCCTCTGCTAATCTACCAGGAAGAACGGCAAGACCCATCACTTCAATTAATCCGATATTCTCTTTTTTAATATGATGGACTTCTTCGTGCGGGTGGAAAATTCCATCCGGGTGCCGCTTGTTTGTACGATTATTGCGCAGCACTAGATCTAATTCATAGTCATCGCCATGGCGGCGTGCAATGGGTGTAATGGTATTATGCGGCGTCTCTCCAGTATGAGCTAGCAGCTCCACTTCTTCATCTGAATACATTTTCCACTTGGTTAAGATAAAGTCTGCGGCGTCTGCAAGCGTCTGCCGGTCGCTGCTTCGAAGCCGGATGACAGACATCGGCCATTTCACAATGCCAGCCCTCACATTCGGAAAGGCATTCAGAGAAAAGACCTCTTCCACCTCCGCTTTCGCCATCGGAAATTCATGCGCACCGCCCTGAAAATGGTCATGACTTAATATACTGCCCCCGACAATCGGAAGGTCGGCGTTCGATCCGATGAAATAGTGCGGGTATATATATATGAAAGAAAGCAATCGTTCAAAGGTCTTTTTGGAGATGCTCATCGGCTCATGTTCGCCTTTGAACACAATGCAGTGCTCGTTGTAATACACATAAGGTGAAAATTGTAGAAACCAAGATTCATCTGTGAGTGTCACAGGAATAATCCGGTGATTCTGTCTCGCTGGATGGTTGATCCGCCCCCCAAACCCAACGTTTTCTTTACAAAGGAGACAAAGAGGATATTGCTTTTGACTAAGCTTTTTGGCTTCAGCGATTGCTTTTGGGTCCTTTTCCGGCTTTGATAGATTAATTGTGATCTCCAGCACGCCATCATCTGTTGGTGTAAACCACTGCACATTTTTGGCGATTCTGCCTGTATGAATATAGTGTGCGTGCTGCTGCATTTCATAGAACCAGCTTGTAGCCGCCTCTGGCCCTTCATGCTGGCGTTTCTCTTCAAACTTTGCGTAGATGACACTTGGAGGCGCCACCAAGCATCCCATGATTTTCGCATCTAGTAAATCGCGATACGTATCCGTCCCCTCAGGGATAAGGCCAGTCTCAGCTGCCCAATCCAGCATCGGCATTAAGATGTCTTCAAGCTCCGCCTCCCCTGAGACTGTTCTTAGCTCAGCTTCATCCAGCCCAAGCACCTCTAGCAGCCGATTTCTCGTATAATCGATATCTAGTCGTGTGATCAGCTCATGATTGATCCCGTATTGAATCAGCTGTTCCAGTTTTTCAAAAATATCAACCGCCATTCTCTCTGTCCCCTCTCTTGCCTGCCTGTTATGCGTTATTTACTCTGGTAGCCGTCTGGATGCTTCTGAAACCAATCCCACGCACTTTGAATGATGGTGTGAAGGTCAGCATATTGAGGTGTCCACCCTAATTCTTGCAGCGCTTTTTCAGAAGAAGCTATCAGCTTTGCTGGATCCCCCGCACGTCTGTCAGCCACCTGTGCTGGGATCGCATGCCCCGTGACGTTTCTAACAGCATCTACTACCTGCTTCACGGAGAAACCAGTGCCATTCCCTAAGTTATATGTTGCACTTTCTTTTCCAGCGCGCAGACGATCAACAGCTAAGATGTGCGCGTCTACTAAATCCATGACATGAATGTAATCCCTAATACACGTACCATCCTCTGTCTCATAATCATCACCGTAAATCATGATCTGATCTCGTTTTCCTAAAGCCACTTGCAGAATAATCGGAATGAGATGTGTCTCAGGCTGATGATCCTCTCCGACAAGTCCTTCTGTATGAGCGCCAGCTACATTAAAGTAACGAAGCACAACGTATTTCATTCCATATGCCTGCTCAGACCACTTCAGCATTTTTTCAATGGCCAGTTTCGTTTCTCCATAAGGATTGGTTGGATTCGTCTCATCCGTTTCAACGATCGGCACTCGCTTTGGTTCACCATATGTGGCAGCGGTTGAAGAGAAAACGATGTGTTTCACATCAAATTCATTCATCACCTGAAGTAAGGCTGTCGCTCCTCCAACGTTGTTGTCATAGTACTTTAGCGGGTCTGTTACACTCTCGCCGACAAGTGAATCTGCGGCAAAGTGCATCACCGCTTCTATTTGATGTGTTTTGAAAACCTGTCTTAAAAAATCTTGATCTCGTAAATCTCCCTCTTCTAAAACAGCTCCCTCCAAAACAGCTTCTTTGTGGCCTGTCTGCAAATTATCCACTACCACCACTTGTTCACCTTTCGCTAAAAGAGCCGCTACCGCATGGCTGCCAATGTATCCTGCTCCCCCGCACACTAAAATCGTCATTATACTTCCTCCTTCGTAAGTTCTCTTGCGCCGCCTCCAATTCCAGCTGTGTAAAAAGAGGCTTGAATGCCCGTCTTCTCTTGATAAATCGCACCCGTTTCTTTTATAAATGATGCCAGCTGCTTTTCTTTCACAATACTGATCGTGCAGCCGCCAAAACCCGCGCCCGTCATCCGGGAGCCAATCGTTCCAGGATGGAGCCAAGCGGCTTCTGCAAGTGTATCTAGTTCAAATCCAGTCACTTCATAATCATTCTTTAAAGAAAGATGAGAAGACTTCATAAGCGCACCTATTTCTCCCATTTTATCATCTTTCAGAAATTTGACTGCTTTTATGGTCCGCTCGTTTTCTGTTACTACGTGTCTTGCACGTTTGTGGCATGTTTCATCCTGAATCAAATGGGCATGTTCGGCAAATTCATCTGCCGTGAGCTCACATAAGTGGGCAAGATCGATTTCTTTTCGTAAATCGTTTAAAGCTGATTGACACTCTGACCGGCGTTCATTGTATTTGGAGTCTGCCAGTGTCCGCTTTTTGTTTGTATTGGCAATGACAAGCGCCAGTCCCTCTTGCCGAAACGGACTGTATTGAAAATCAAGGGTATCGCAATTGAGCAAAATGGCGTGATCTTCTTTTCCAAGAGCAATTGAAAACTGATCCATGATGCCGCAATTGACGCCAATAAATTCATTTTCTGCACGCTGCGAAAGGAGGGCAAGACGGGCATTTGAAACGCCGAATGAATGCCATTCATTGATGAAGACGGCGGTGACAAGCTCAATCGAGGCAGAGGAAGACAGGCCTGCGCCATTGGGAATATTGCCGCCGTATACAATGTCAAAGCCTTCTTCTATCTTCATCCCTGCTTCGATAAACTGATGGAACACACCCTTCGGATAATTCGCCCAGCCATCCGATTCTAAGTAAGCGATTTCAAAAAGGTCGAATTCTTTCACACCATCGCCATCAAAGTTCAAGGAATACATTCTCACGCGGCCATCTGTCCGCTTTGCACATGCTGCATATGTACCGAGAGTGAGCGCACAAGGGAATACATGACCTCCATTGTAATCTGTATGTTCACCAATCAAGTTCACTCTTCCCGGGGCAAAAAAATAGCGAAGTTCTTCTTCTCTATCCCCAAATTGCTGGTGAAATGCCGTGCGTAACATATCGATCATATCCATTCCCCTTTTCTCTTCTGATACTCTTATTTTAGTTGCCTGAACTGCGTATGTTCAATGGTAAAAAAATCGTTAAAAAATACCCTTTTTTTGCTGTGAATGGTACGATGTGATATGAGGTGTACCATGATTCAAAATAGAAAAAGGTTGTTTTTTGCTGTGAAGGAGGTTTTCCAATTTGAAGAAGGAAGCATTTGCATTTCGTTTTCACCATTCTGATGTTACATTGCCGGCACAAATATGGTCTGTTGGCTGGGAGGTTCAATCATCTTCGTTATACAGCTGGAATGGCGTGGAGCGGAAGGATCAGGGCAAGTGCATCTTTCAGCTCACACTGTCTGGACATGGCATGATTGAAATCGGACAGAAGCGGTTTAAAGTCTTGCCGGGGCAGGCCTTTCTTGTGAAAAGCCCTAGTGCCTATCAATATTATTTTCCAGAGGACAGTGAGCATTGGGAATTTCTCTATTTGACGCTTTATGGGGAAGCCTGCGATCTTTGCTTTGACCAATTTATAGATCAAGGAAAGCAGGTCATGCGTTTTCATCCTCATTCCAAACCGATCCGCCTGCTGAAGAAAATTTATGATGAAGCCAGTGAAAGACGGATTACCAATCCATTTGAGGGGTCTAGCCTTGCTTATCAATTTGTCATGGAACTGTATTCATATTTGCCAAAGCTTGAGGGACAAATGGAGAAATGGCCTGAGCCCATCGTCCAAGCGGCCTTGTTTGCCAGCCATCATTTTCACGAGGAAATTGGCCCAGACGATATGGCAGCTGCGGCACGTTTATCCAAAAGTCATTTTACGAGAGAATTCAAAAAGGCCACTGGCTTCACACCTATTCACTACTTAACCAATATCCGGTTAGAAAAGGCGGAAACATTACTAAAAACAACGAAATACTCGATTGAAGAAATCGCCATACAGTGCGGCTACCGAAATGCGAATTACTTGAATAAAGTCTTTCGAAAGAAAATCGGCATGTCTCCAAAGCAACTGCGGGAAACAAGCGATGCATAATAAAAAGCAGCCGCTGCATCATAGGCTGCTTCTTTTACGCTTTTGACAGGTCAACATGAATTCTCCCTTGTCTTAAAACAATGGTCATTTGCGTATCAGGGGTCATTAAATTTTCTAAGATGTCCGCTGCCGTTTGAAGCGCAATGTCCATTCGGTTGATCTTTTCCTTTTCTTGTTCCGAAAACGCTTCTGGATGTGCGGTCATTTCTTTGACTAGCCTCAGCACTTGTTCATGCTGCTTTTCTGTTTGTTGATATATGGCATCATATAAGTCGTCTGGCCTGCTGCTCATTTCACATCACCTATCTTTTTTTATGTGTTAAATCGCATCTTCTTTTGTTTTCTTGAAGACGAACCACTTACTGGCGACATAATTGACCACCACAATCACAAAGTTGACGAGAATTTTTGCGACGGTTTCATTGAGCGCCATTTGGCTCACAAATAAAATCATCAGCCCCAGATCTACACCTAGAGACATGAGACGGACACTAAAAAATGAAGAAAGCTCACGCATGAGGCTTTTTGTGTCACGAGCCTTTTGCTTGAAGACATACTTCTTATTGGTGATATAAGCAAAGAGAACAGCAAATACCCATGAAACAACCGTAGCTGTTTTGTAATCCATGGAAAACATCTCAACGAATAAATAGAAGCTGACGATATTGACAATGGTTGTACACACACCCATCACAAGATACATGACAACTTCTTGATACTTTTGAAAAAGGCTATACATGTCTTTCTTCATTCCTTCTTGGTGGTTTCTGTTTCTTTTAGAATACCATCTTGAGAAGAACTTCCCAAACGAACAATATGTATGTCCTGCAAAGATGAAATTTGTTCTACTCGATGGCAAATGTCAAAGCAATTGGTTTATATGAGTCAAATGTTTTAGGTCTTTATCATTATTTTAATTTATAATCTTTCAACTGACTTTACAATTGTTTATTATTAGAAGTAAGATTTCAATATTTATGGGTTTTTTAGTCATTTTTTTAGGGACGTGGTAGGTGATAGATTTTACAAAATAGGTTAAATGTCATCATTTTTCGACAAAATTTATTTTGCGCTGTTTTCAACCACACGTACAGTTACTAGACGGTTTGTTCAAGTCATTGGTTGCAGTGAATATGTCTTATTGAACTGGAGGATATTATGGATACGCAAGTGAAAAGAAGAGTTGACGAAGAGTGGGTTTATTTGATTCAGGAAGCGAAAAAAATTGGACTAGGCATCGAAGAAATACAAGCTTTTTTAACATCCAACGGTGATCAGAAGATGATAAACAAACCGTAAATCAACGCCGTTATCCTTTGTCTTTCAGACTGCTTTGGCTATAAGTTCTGACCTGTCAATTGACCTTTTGAAAATCCTTTCATGACGATACGCTACAATAATTGAACACCTCTCCATACCAATCCCTTCACTCAATGGGGTTCTGTCTTTCTATATTAGGAGGACAGTCCATTTCCTGTTCTTTATATGATCCCTTTTTAGCCGCCATTCATGAAAATTGTCCTTCTCTCGTTATAAAACCAAGCTGCTCTCCCATATATTAAGCATGAAAACAACGAGAAAGAGAAAGGTGGGTAGAGCGTGAGTTCAGATTCCCTTTCGTATTATCACCAAAAAAAGGATCAGTATTATCATGGGGTAAACCCGGTCATCGTCAGCCGTATTCGCGCGGAATGGACGTCTTTATTGGATATCGGATGCGGCACAGGCAAGCTTGGAAAAGTCCTGAAACAAAAGGGCCGGACCATTTATGGCATTGAGTCATTTGAAGATGCAGCAAAAGAGGCTAAGCAAGAGCTGGATCATGTTCTCTGCGGAAATATTGAACAGATGGCTCTCCCTTATCAACATGAACAATTTGACTGCATTATTTTCGGAGACGTCCTCGAGCATTTATTGGACCCTTGGGCCGTTTTAAAAAAGGTGAAACCCTTCCTTAAAAAAGAGGGTGCCATCCTGTCATCTATTCCAAATATCGGCCACATTTCAACGGTTTTAGAATTACTGGCCGGCAGATTTACTTATACAGATGCAGGGTTAATGGATCAAACACATTTACGTTTCTTCACCCTTCATGAAATACATGCACTCTTTCATTCAGCGGGTTTTCGCATTCGCGAATTCGAGGCCATTCGCGTACAGCATCCTTCCTATGCAAGCGTGTTGAATGATCTACATGAATTACTCATGAAACACGGCATTCGTTCTGATTTTCACGAGTCTGCTACAGCCTATCAATATGTGGTCGAGGCGGTTCCATTTCATGAGTAATCCGACGATTCTGTTTGTTTTATGTGTGAATGATGAATCGATGTTTCAAGCTTGCTTCCGGCAGCTGGCTTCACTTCCGGCTCCTCATGGATACCATGTGGAGGTCTTACCAATCAGACATGCATCAAGTATGACCTCTGCATACAATGAAGCCATCACTCATCCAGCTCAGTTTAAAATTTATCTTCATCAGGATACCTTGATTGTCAAACAGCATATGCTGCTTGAACTCATCCCGCTTTTTTTACAAAATCCATCACTTGGCCTGGTTGGCGTGATTGGAGCAGAAAACGTGCCTAACAATGGAATTTGGTGGGAGAGTTCTGATTGCAGGGGAAAAGTCATTGAATATCGTCACGACACCTATCAGCTGCTTTCGTTTGAAAGAGACCGTCAGCAGCCCGAAGCGCAAGATTATATCAAAGCTGCAGCCATTGATGGTCTATTCATGGCAACACAATACGATGTGAGGTGGCGTGAGGACCTCTTTGACGGCTTTCATTTTTATGATGTCTCGCAGTCCTTTGAATTCACTCAGAAGGGCTATGAAGTTGGGATTGCAAAACAAGAAGAGCCTTGGTGTATTCATCAATGCGGAGATCATTTTGACGCAGAAACATATGAAAAAGCGAGACAAACATTTCTTGCAAATTATCGATAGAAAGCACCCTTTTCGGGTGCCTTTTTTATGATATACTGTCATAAACAGCCAGATCGTCTCATATGCATTGGAGTACCTTGTCCCTAATTCGTACAAAGGAGGAAACAATGGCAGACAAAAAAGTTCATTATAAGAAGGTTGCCGCTTCAGAGGATTTTCGAAAACTTCTTGAGGAAAAACGCAGATTTATCGTACCGATGACGATTTTCTTTTTTCTCTTTTACTTTTCACTTCCGGTTGCTACATCCTACTTCACCTTTTTGAACACGCCGGCAATTGGCGCGATCTCATGGGCTTGGTTATTCGCCCTCACACAATTTGTCATGACCTGGGTTTTATGTGGACTTTATGCGAAAAAAGCAGCTAAGTTCGACAATTATGTAAGCGCTTTAAAAACTGAATCAAGAGGTGATGACGAATGAGCATGACCGCTTTTATTTTGTTCGTAGCGATCGTAGGACTCACATTGGTCATCACATATTTTGCTGCGAAAAAAACAAGCAATGCGAGTGATTTTTACACAGCAGGCGGAGGTCTGACTGGGTTTCAAAACGGCCTTGCCATTGCTGGAGACTATATGTCTGCTGCATCATTTTTAGGGATTGCTGGAATGATCGCGTTAAACGGATTTGACGGCTTTTTCTATAGCATTGGTTTTCTAGTAGCATATCTTGTCGTTCTTTACGTTGTGGCTGAACCGCTTCGAAATCTGGGGAAATATACGATGGCCGATATGATCGCTGCACGATTTAAGCGCCCTGCTATTCGAGGGGTTGCCGCCTTTAATACCATTACAGTTTCCACTTTTTATATGATTGCACAGCTCGTTGGAGCAGGTGCATTAATCAAGCTGCTTCTTGGCATTGATTACTGGATCGCTGTACTGATCGTAGGTGTCCTGATGACCATTTATGTCGTGTTTGGTGGCATGATTGCGACCAGCTGGGTACAGATCACAAAGGCTGTGCTTCTCATGCTTGGGACATTAATTATTTCTCTGCTTGTGTTTGCAAAATTTGATTTTAGCCTGCTGAAGATGTTTGAACAGATGAAAACTGCAACCCCGCTTGGTGAATCGTTTCTTCACCCGGGAAATAAATATGATGTGCCTTTAGAAACCCTGTCTCTTAACCTCGCCTTAGTGCTTGGGACAGCAGGTTTGCCGCACATTTTGATCCGTTTTTATACGGTAAAGGATGCGATTTCTGCGCGAAAATCGGTTCTTTCTGCTACTTGGATCATCGGGATTTTTTATTTAATGACGGTTTTCCTTGGCTTCGGTGCTGCTGCCTTTGTGGGAACAGAAGCGATCACGGCAGCAGATGCAGCAGGGAATATGGCCGCTCCACTGCTCGCCCAAGCTCTTGGAGGAGATTTGTTATTTGCCTTTGTTTCCGCTATTGCCTTTGCGACTATTTTGGCGGTGGTAACTGGTCTCGTCCTATCCGCCGCGTCTGCCTTTGCGCATGATTTTTATAGTCAGATTATCCGCAAAGGAAAAGCGAGTGAACGGGAGCAGGTGAAGGCGGCGCGCTTTGCTTCAATCGGCGTGGCGATCCTCTCTATCATTCTTGCATTATTTGCCCAGTCCTTAAACGTCGCTTTTCTTGTGTCTCTTGCCTTCGCAGTGGCGGCAAGTGCGAACTTACCTTTGATTATCTTCACTGTTTTTTGGAAACGATTTAACTCTACGGGTGCCATCGCAGGAAGCTTAACAGGCCTTCTGAGCGCACTGATCATTGTCTCGCTCAGCCCAAGCGTCTGGGACCCGTCAGGAGCAGCCATCTTCACAGGAGAGCCGCTCATCCCGCTGTCGAACCCTGGGATTATCTCGATTCCACTCGGATTCCTTGCCGCCTACTTAGGCACGATATTCTCTTCTGAAAAAGCAGATGAAGACACCTTTACGGAAATTCAAGTAAAGGCACATACAGGCATGCATATGGATACTGATTCATAAGGAAAAGCCGGCTGCTCAGCCGGCTGTATTTGTGATCTTCTGTTCAAGTCTCAGTAAGGTATAAATTGGCTTTTTAATTTATTTTTATACTTCTCTAATCTGGCCATCCTTCTAAACGTGATTAGAGAGCAGCATGTAATAATGATTAACAGAATTTCATGAACTTCCCCTCTGTTATCCACCACACTCTTCATTCCTATCCCTCCCCGTAATGAATCTATTTATAGTTATGTATCCCCTGCAAGATGTCATTCCTATGTTATCATGTTATACACATACTGGAAATTATTTAAAACGACATGAAAGAAGTGGGATGACATATGCAAAGGATTTATTCTGCAAAATTATTATTTGAATCCATCTCAACGCCAAGCAGTATACCTGATAAAATCTTTGAAGAACGAATTGTCTTGGTAAAAGCTAAAAACCGCCGTAAAGTGAAGGAAAAAGTCGAACAAGGCTTTCCAGACGAAACCTATGATAATGCATTTTTGATAAAGAAACATCTGCTCAAGAAGCCATTGAAGCATATTCTATAGATAAATAAAAAAGCCGGCTGCTCAGCCTGCTTTTTAATAGCGCTGGAATAACTCTGGGTTTTTCGGAACGTTTTCTAAATAAACGATCTTCCCTTGGTCGTCCAGCTCTGCGATATCAATTCCTTCTGCTGTATAAACACGGCCATCCGAAAGCTTTCCGCAAACGGCCCAGTTTGTTTCATACTTTCCATCTTCTCTTTTCATCCACCCATCCCACATATGCTTAATGTCTTCATGCACGTGGAAAAATGTGTTCAAAAACTGTGTGAATGCTTGGATACCAGGCTTTTGTGCGCCATTTAAGACAATCATGACATCTTCAGAAAACAATGCCAGCAATTCATCCAGCTGCTCCTGCCCTTTTCCTGCTTCATCATACCGGCGAAAATACGTATCGAGCACTTCCATGTTCATTCTCCTTTATTTACCTGTCATTTCGAAAACAATCGAACTAACGTGATTGTACACAATTGTTTCTATCCTGTCTATTTTCCCCGGCATAAGAAAAGACATGAATTGATTCCATCCATGTCTCCTTCAGATTAAAGAGATGCTTTTTCTGCTACAACAAGTGATTTCAGCTCTTCTGCTGCTTTTTTTGGATCGGCGCTCTGGCTAATAACACTAATGATGCTTATACCGTCTGCCCCAGCTTGTATCACTGGTGCAGCGTTATCGTATGTGATCCCTCCGATACCTACAATCGGAATCTGAAGGCCATGACGGCGGACTTCAGTGATCAAAGACACACCCTGGACACTGCGTGTATCCTTTTTCGTTTCTGTTGGATAGACTGGGCCCATCCCGACATAATCTGCTCCGTCCTTCATGGCTTGTTTTACTTCGTCTAGGTTATGCGTCGACACGCCTAATATTTTATTCCCGATCCTTTCTCTGACGTCTTTTGCATTTGTGTCTTCCTGTCCAACATGAACGCCATCTGCATCAAGATCAATCGCTAGCTGTACATCATCATTCACAATAAAAGGAACTTTTGCTTCTTGGCAAAGCGCTTGAATTTGACGAGCCAATTGTTTCTTCTCATCACTCTGCAAAGCCTTTTCACCCTTTTCACGAAATTGAAACATGGTGATTCCGCCTTGAATGGCCTCTTTCACAACATCAAGCGGCTGCCTCGTTGTATTCGCTGTGCCCATAATAAAATAAACCGATAATTGCTGTTTGATTTGCTGTTGCTCAGCCTTTGTCATGTGAAACTCCCCCTATTTTCCCTAGTGTCAGCACATCTTCACCGGTTGTGTGTGATAGTGCGTTTAACAATTCCATTTGAAAAGTTCCCGGTCCTTTATCCTTTGCGCTCAGAGCTGCCCTTTCAGCGGCGACACCATAAAACAGCAATGCAGCGGCCGACGCATGAAGCGGCTGTTCACCTGCTGCACAAAATGCCCCGATGACTGACGTCAGCAAACAGCCGGTTCCCGTCACCTTGGTGAGCCATTCATGTCCATTATGAATGGACAGCACCTCATCTCCATCTGACACCACATCGACTTTTCCTGTGATTACCACTATTGTCTGAAGTGCAATAGACGCTTGTTTGGCTAATGCCGATACATCTCCATTCGCCGCTTTCGCATCAACGCCTTTTGACTCCCAGCCATCCACTCCAAGTAAATGAGCCACTTCAGCAGCATTTCCTCTGACAACGGTCATTTTCACTTTCTTTAACAGCTGTTTAGCGGCATTCGCTCGAAACGTTGTCGCACCGACGCCGACAGGATCTAACAAAACAGGTACACCTTTTTCATTGGCGGCTTGTCCAGCGAGTATCATAGCTTCCACCGTCTCTCTGGTCAGTGTGCCAATATTAAGCACAAGTGCATCCGCTAATTGCGCCATTTCAGCCACTTCTTCTTTGGCGTTTGCCATGACTGGCGAAGCACCTAAAGCAAGCAGTCCATTCGCTGTAAAATTCGTCACGACTTGATTGGTGATATTATGAACGAGTGGATTTTTTTCTCTAACCCTCTCCAATAAATGAGACGCGCAGCTTGTTTTCATCCGTATCGTCCTCCCTTTTACTCTGCATCCCACACGTAGGATTTCGTATGCTTTAACCATTCTCTTGCCGCAAACGACAAATAGCGGTCCTTTCGCCAAATGACACCTAAATGCCACGGAATCGACGGGTTTAGGGAAATGACCTTTACCTTTTCGGGATCAAGATCACGGCAGATTCGTTCTGGCAGAAGTCCAATCCCTAAGTTTTCAGCTACCATTTCACTAATGAAATCCCACTGAGACGTTTCATAAATGACATTTGGCCGAAATCCCGCATTCATACATTCATTCAAAATCCGGCTGTGCAGAACAAAATCTTCTCTAAAGAAAATAAAAGACTCTTCCCTTAAATCAGCTAAATGTACTTCCTCACGACCAGCCATCGGATGGGATGGATGCGTCACGAGCTTCATGTTCTCTTTAATAATGGTGTACGTATGAAAAATTTTATCATTTGCAGGCAGAACAATGACACCAATATCAAGCGACCCATCCTCAACTCCTTCTTCTACCTTAATAGAGCCGTGCTCAACCAATTGAAATGTGACATCTGGATATTGCT
Organism: Bacillus sp. FSL M7-0791; assembly: GCF_038627085.1. Classification (NCBI taxonomy): domain Bacteria; kingdom Bacillati; phylum Bacillota; class Bacilli; order Caryophanales; family Bacillaceae; genus Bacillus; species Bacillus sp. FSL M7-0791. The sequence goes on from NZ_CP152022.1 coordinate 3,399,803, forward strand.
GACGGAATTCCCCCATGACATTCGGGAAGAAACTTGACCCAATCATCGGCGGCAGTCCGATTCGAATATGCCCTTTTTTCACATTCATTAAATCATTTAATTCGCTCGTTAAATTCTGAAATGACTGTGTGATTTCACTCGCCTGTGTATACATGGTTTGGCCAGCATCTGTCATTTCAACCTGCCGGCCATTGCGGTAAAACAACTGGACCCCCAGCTCATCCTCCAGGTTTTTGACCATCTTGGAAATGGTCGGCTGCGATACGTAAAGGGACTGCGATGCTTTCGTGAAGCTCTTTAACCTTGCCACTTCTAAAAAATATGTTAAATGTCTGATGTCCACATGCTTCATCCTTCCTATAGACAAAAGGAATAATTACTATTCGATATATGTATTTTACCTATAACTGAACGTGCTGTACACTTTAAAGTAAGCTCATCACTTGGAACGTTGTCATGTTTTTGTGAAACACTGAACAATTTATATAGAAAAAGGAGTGAACAGAAAGTGAAATTGCTCAAAACGCCGCTCATTGCTGCCCTTCAGATTATGGCCTTGTTTATTTTTGCGAAATTCATGAATGTGCTGGCGGCCTTTTTGCATTTAAGAATTCCGGGCACGATCTTAGGCATTCTTGTCATTTTCTTATTACTTCATTTTAAGATCATTCAATTAAAATGGATAGAACTTGGCGCCGTATGGCTGCTCGGAGAACTGCTGCTTTTCTTTATTCCATCAGCAGTTGGTGTCATTGATTATGGAAAACTGCTTTCTCAATCTGGCACAAGTATTGTCCTTGTCGTCTTAATTAGTACGTTTGTGGTTATGCTCTCAACTGGTATCATGACGCAAATGATTGCGAAACGAAAGGAGCGGAAAAAGCTATGTTAGTTGGCGGACTATTTCTGATTTTAACAGTTCTTTTATATCTCGGATCAAAAGCGGTGTACAAACGGCATCCTAAGGTTTATGTCTCACCGTTACTTGTCACTCCGCTTGTCCTTGTCGTCTTGCTGTTAATTGTCAACATTCCTTACGATGCTTATAATCAAGGCGGGAAATGGCTCACGAATATGCTGCAGCCTGCGACTGTTGCTTTTGCCATTCCTTTATATAAGTATTTTCATATCCTGAAGAAGCATGCAGTGGAAATTATTTTGAATGTGGCTTGCGGCTCTGTCATTGCGATCTTATCAACGGCATTTATCGCCAAGTTGTTTCATCTGGACACTGGCCTTATTGAGAGCCTTGTCCCAAGATCGGTCACAACACCTGTAGCGATGAGTGTGTCAGAAATGATCGGCGGCATGCCGTCCGTTACGGCCGTATTTGTCATTTTAACCGCACTGTTTGGATCGATTATCGGTCCAATGGTGATCCGTTATTTCCGCATCGATAATGACATTGCCATGGGCGTCCTGCTTGGAACAGGTGCACACGGTGCAGGAACATCGAAGGCCTTTGAAATGAGCTCCGTCTCAGGGACGATCTCAAGTGTATCGATGATTATTTCAGCCATTATTACATTATGTGCAGCGCCTATCCTTATGTCGTTTGCCTTATAGAAAAAAGCCATTCCTTATCGGAAATGGCTTTTTCTTATGCTTGTATGAAAACAACCTTTAAATAGTTCCCTTCAGGATAATTCTTCGTTGTACGGAAATCTTCAGGAAGGGTATATTCTTCAAGTATCCGATAGGTTTGCCCTGATTCTTTAAAAGCCTGTGCAATAAACCCTTTAAATTTCTTCATGCCAAATGCACTGCTATTCGTTGATGCCACAATGACGCCGTTCTCAGCTGTAATTTGGATGGCTTCTTTTAATAGCTTCTTATAATCCTTCGCCGCACTGAATGTGTGCTTTTTCGTTCGTGCAAAGGAAGGCGGGTCTAAGATGACGAGATCATAGGTCCAGCCTTTTTTCGCTGCAAACGGAAAATATTTAAAGACATCCATGACTTTGATATCCTGCCCGTCCACATCAATACCATTGACTTCAAACTGCTCAGATGTTTTTTTCAAGCTGCGGTTTGCAACATCCACACTTGTCGTACGGCTCGCTCCACCAAGCGCAGCTGCCACTGAGAAAGCGCCTGTGTAAGAAAACGTATTGAGCACAGTCTTTCCTTTTGCATAACGGTCTCGGATCGCTTTTCTCACATGACGCTGATCAAGGAAAATGCCTGTCATCGCACCGTCATTTAAGTAAACTGCTACGTTCATGCCGTTTTCTTTCACAATGAGAGGAAATTCACCTTTCTCTCCCTTCACAAAATCATCATCTTCTATATACTGTCCAGACGTATCAAATCGTTTCTTTTCATAAATGCCTTTATAGTCTGGATATACGTGCTCAAGTGCAGCCAATACATCTTCCTTTAATGTATAGACTCCTTCGCTATACCATTGGATGAGGTAGAATCCGTCATAATGATCAATCGTGACGCCGCCAATTCCATCACCCTCTCCGTTGAAGACGCGGAAAGCAGTCGTCTGTGCATCACGAAATAAATGCGTTCTGCTTTTCGCCGCCTGCTCAAGCCTAGAGTCAAAGAAAGCTTGATCTATTTTTTCGTTCGCATCAAAGGTTAGGAGCCAGCCGATTCCTTTATTTTGTACACCATAATACCCTTTTCCTAAAAAAGCGCCTCGCTCATCTACCCATTCAATGAGCTCGCCTTCCCGTACACCGTTCACATGCGATACTGCATCTTTGGAAATGAGCGGATATCCTTTTTTCACTTGCTCCGCAAATGTTTGTTTTAATGAGATTTTTTTCATTTGTGTCATCCTTATCCTAAATTGACTCTCTCTATCCTACCATATGAATGTATACGTTACTTCTATTATGATAAGATGAGGAGAAAAATATCAACATGACATAGAGGAGGCACTTCGTTTGACGACATTACGCTTAGATCATACAGGTATTATGGTTTCGAATATTGATCAGTCGATTGATTTTTATGAAAAAGTGGTGGGCATGAAATTAAAGGACCGCATCACTCATACAAATGGAGTGATTGAGCTTGCCTTTCTCGGTTTTAAAGATGAAACCGAAACGGAAATTGAGCTCATCCAAGGCTACAGCAGTGACCTGCCATCTGAAGGGAAGGTCCATCATCTCGCTTTCACAACAGACAATATTCATGCTGAATTCAATCGTATTCAAAAACTGCAAATTGAATTAATTGATGAAGAAATCACGACATTACCAAATGGATATTGTTACTTCTTTTTCAGAGGACCAGACCAAGAATGGATCGAATTCTTCCAGCGCTAATATTTCCTAGGAAATGGGGCCGCTAAATCTCTCCATTTATTCATAAAGAAAAGAGTAAGAGCATATACATGCCCTTACTCTTTTTTTATAACACTTTACTAAGAAATGATTTTGTACGCTCATGCTGCGGGTTCCCAAAGAGAGCTTCCGGTTTGTCTTCCTCGACAATATATCCGCCATCCATAAAGATGACACGATCTCCTACTTCTCTTGCAAAGCCCATTTCATGTGTAACCACAATCATTGTCATGCCTTCGACAGCTAATTGTTTCATTACAGCTAATACATCCCCCACAACCTCAGGATCAAGAGCCGATGTCGGCTCATCGAATAATAGTACTTTCGGGTCCATTGCCAAGGCTCTTGCAATGGCGACACGCTGTTTTTGTCCACCAGATAATTGATTAGGAAAGCTTTGAGCTTTGTCTTTTAAGCCGACTTTTTCAAGCAAGTTTAACGCTTTTTCGACTGCTGCCTTCTTCTCGATGCCTTTTACCTTGATCGGTGCAATCGTGATATTTTCTAAAACTGTTTTATGAGGGAATAAATTAAAGTGCTGAAACACCATGCCTACTTCTTGTCGTACTTTATTGATATTCACTTTTGGGTCTGTAATCGTGTGTCCGTGGACAACGACTTCTCCAGCCGTGATATCTTCTAATTTATTGAGGCATCTTAGAAACGTGCTTTTCCCTGATCCAGAAGGACCAATGACACACACTACTTCCTTTTCCTCGATGACTGCGTTAATATCCTTTAACACTTCGTGATCGCCAAAAGATTTCTTTAAGTTTTTCACCGTAATCATACTCATTTGATATCAAATCTCCTTTCTGCGTAGCTAGCCAGTAGAGAAAGTAAATAAATGATCACGAAATAAATGACACCGACAATAAGCCAGACATTCAAAGGATCAAATGTAGCCGATGCTTGAACTTGTCCTCGCTGCATAATATCGGCAATCCCGATAATAGATAAGAGAGATGTATCCTTCAAGCTGATGATGGCCTGGTTTGTAATCGCTGGGAGCATTCGGCGGAATGCCTGCGGAAGGACGATAAAGCGCATGTTTTGCCCCCCTGTAAAGCCTAAAGAGCGCGCAGCTTCTGTTTGTCCTTTATCAATAGACTGAATCCCTGCACGAATAATTTCTGAGAAATAAGCCCCTGCATTAATCGCTACTGTAATCATTCCTGCAGGCACTCGATCAAGCGAAATGAATTCAAGTGTATTCAAACCAAAATAAATGAAGAATAGCTGTACAATAAATGGTGTACCTCGAATGGCATTCACAAAAACGAGTGCGATGAAATTTAAGATTTTAAATGGTGACAGACGGAATAATGCCACAATTAACCCGATGATAAACCCTAAAATGATGGCAACAACAAAGATATATAAAGTGGTTTGCAAACCATCCATTAAATACGGAAATGCATTAATAATAGTATCCATGTTTCTCCCTCCCTAATTCACATACGGCTGACACATAAAGAAAGCGCGCTCGGAGCGCGCCTCGCTTGTGTTATGACTTCAAATATTTATCAATAATTTTGTCATATTCACCGTTTTTCTTTAGGTTCTCAAGGCCTTTATTGATCTTCTTCAATAGGTCTTGGTTTTTCCCCTTCATGACAGAGATACCATACTGGTCTCCATTCAAGCGGTCTCCAACTGTTTTCAATTTTAAATCTTGTTGTGCGATCGCATACGTAATGACAGGATAATCCTCAATTAAGGCATCTGCATTTCCGTTTGATACTTCCTGGAACATAGATGGGCTGTCATTAAATTGAACGACTTCATACCCATATTTATCAGCGTTATCAGATGCGAATTTTGCACCAGTCGTCCCGTTTTTAACAGCTAGCTTTTTCCCCTTTAAATCATTAATAGATTTGATGCTGCTGTCCTTTTTCACAACAACTGTCAGTCCAGCGTCGAAGTAAGGATCTGAGAAATCTACTTTCTTCTTACGCTCATCTGTAATACTCATTCCGCCCATTCCAACATCAAGCTGTCCTGCCTGCATCGCTGGAATGATGCCTGAGAAGTCCATGGCTTCAAGCTTCACTTTGAAACCTTGGTCTTTCGCGATTGCATTAATTAAATCAACGTCTATCCCTTCATATTTACCGCCCTTTTCAAATTCAAATGGCGGATAAGTTGTATCTATCCCAATTTTATATGTGCCTTTGCCTTCTCCCGAACCACTGTCCGATTTTGATCCACAGGCTGCCATGACAAGCACAACAATTAGTCCCATGATCAATAACATCGATTTCTTCATAAAACACGACCCCCATTGTCAGTTTTGTCTAAATATTCGCAATAACAATAATACTATACCACGCTAAATCTATAGTGTGTGATATTTTTTATCAATACCAAAGATCCATACAATTCTAGATCAATAGTCTCTTTAAATTTTACTTTTTTGCGAATAACTCATTTTATTCTAAAAGAAGAGTGATTCACAATTATGATGTGAGATAATCTCACAAAAAACGAGTCAGCGCCTTGATAAATGAAGTTTCTCCCTTGCATACGAAAGCAAACTCAACAACTTCCTTCCTCTCTTTATTGATATTGTAATATATTTTTTTCAAAACCCTCTTTTTACCTAAAAATATGTAAGCGTATACAAAAAGAGCAGTGGCTCCCTATTTCTTTCACTACTGGTTGAATTTACATCAAAAAACATGTTTTACAAACTGCACGAGAGAGCTTAAAATATAAGAAGATACTGGAATATGGGAAGTTGATTCAGAAGAACGGTTACTGATAGATGAAGAAAGGAGGATATGAATTGGCAGAAGCAGGTGTTTTGTCGTCCGTTGATGTAGCGAATATGCTCAATGATTGGTATGTCATGATGAAAAAAAGAGAGATACAAGGTGCTATCCAGTTAAAAAAAGACATTCTTCAAGCGTTTGATCGAATGGAAGAAAATCAAGACGTCTTACTTTACTATCAACTGCTAGAGTACCGTTTTAAAGATCTAATAGAAGATACAGCTTCGTTAGATCATAGTCTTTTTGTTGATGAAAATGCCATCCGTACGGATGATATGCTCAGCTATTATTTCTATTTCTTTAAAGGGATGTATGAAATGCGCAGAGGCAATCAGGATACGGCATTTCACCATTTAAAATTGGCCGAGGATAAATTAGATCTCGTGCACGATGACATTGAAAAAGCCGAATTTCATTATAAAACAGGGTGTCTTTACTATAATATTAGATCCACGCTTCTCTCCATTCACCACTTAAAGATGGCTTCATCTATTTACGACGCAGATCCATGTTATGTGAAAAAATCAATCAGCTGTCAAATGATGCTTGCTTTGAATTATGCGGATCAGTCGAAATATGATGAGTCAGAATCGCTGTTCGAAGAAGTCATTCATTCACTAGAACAGATGGATGATCCAGATTTACTTGGACATGCCTATTGCAATGCAGCCTTTATTAAAAGTCTAAGAAATGAATACAGTGAAGCTGTGCCACTCCTAGAAAAGGCTTTAATGATAGAATCATTCGAAACTTCTTCTCCAGGCGGCTATTTACTTGCCATGTACGCCTACACAAAAGCACTATTTAAGCTGAAAAAGCCAGGTTTGTTCCACTATTATGTACAGCTTTCACTTCAAAAAGCAGAAAATTTAAAACAACGAAACATTTCACTTAAATTATCCATTTTAGAAACACTTATGATTCAGCCAGACAACATGATTGAGCAAATCAAGGCTTATTGCGATCAATTAGAATCAATGAATTTCCTTGTTGACCTTGAAGCTATTTGTCAGGATGCAGCAGCTTACTTAACGGATCTTGGGCTTCATGAAGAATCCTCTTATTTTAGAAACAAGGCGTTGTCCTTGAAAACTTGTTAAGAAAATGGAGTGATGTATGATGAAGAAATGGCTCATCACAAGTGCGATTTTAACCCTCTTGATAACAGGTGTTTCTGTTGGTACTTCCATTCAAAAAGACAGTCAATCAGCACAATCTCAAGATATTATTCAAAAGAGAGACCGTGGAACCAACCCTTAATATGAAAAAAAGCAGCTGTGATCAAAACAGCTGCTTTTTGATGTGCTAATCAATTTCTCGTTTAATATTCTGCATTTTTTCATCTAAGTAATGGGCAATATCTGCGGCTTCCTTCAGTTCATCAGTTAGCTGATGAGGAACATCGTTTTGCAGTTTATAATAGATTTTATGCTCCAGACTCGCCCAAAAATCCATCGCAATGGTCCGCACCTGAATCTCAACCTTCACATGCTCCACACGATTTGTTAAATAGACAGGTATCTCAACAATTAAATGAAGGCTTCTGTAGCCATTTGGTTTCGGATGTTGAATATAGTCCTTCACTTCAAGGATCTTTAAATCCTCTCTTTGCCTCAATACATCCATAATGTTATAGATATCTTGAATAAAAGAACAGATGATGCGGACACCTGCGATATCATGGATATGCTCCTTGGCACATTGTGTCGTGATGTCGCATCCTTTTCTTGCTAGTTTATTCACTATGCTTTCAAAGGATTTAATTCGTGATTTTGTATGCTCTATTGGGTTGTGTCCATGGATTAAATTATACTCCTGGCTGATAATTGAAAACTTTGTATCCATTTCATCTAACGCAAATTTATATACTAATAGTTCATTTTTCCAGTCTTCCATGACATTTTTCAAATCTTCTACATGAGTTGCTGACATATTCATTTTCTTTTTGTCATCTCCTTTTGGAAACGGCAGCTGCACCGCTTTCCGTTTACTAGACGGAGAGAGAACTCGAATGGTTTTAAAAAATACGCAGTTAGCCTCGTTGTTTGTAATATGTCAGCGCCAGTGCAAGGGCCAGCACAGAACCTTTCACAATATCCATTGCATAATAAGGGACAGACATCATCACAAGCCCATTTTGTAAAATACCGATGAGTACAGCCCCGATAAAAGTGCCAAATGCGTTTGGCTTACCTGCTCCCATGACGGAAAAACCGATAAAAGCAGCCGCTACTCCATCCATTAAATATGGTGCACCCGCATTAATTTCTGCTGTCATGACCCTTGAAGCCAGTACGATACCGCCGATCGCTGCAAATAAAGCAGAAAGCAGATAGGCCGCAATTTTGTATTTGTTCACATGTATGCCAGACAATCGAGCCGCTTCCTTATTCCCACCGATGATGTACATGAATCGGCCGTGCTTTGTGTAGGACATGAAAACATGCGCAAATAGTACAATGGCAGCCATAATCAGAATGATATATGGCACCTGTCCAATTTTGCTGAAAAAGGCAGGAATCGTTCCCGTTGAGAACGTGCCATCGGGAAGCACCATATTTTCAGAAATAGTTGCTCCTTTCGTATACGTTTGAGCCAGCCCTTGAATGATAAACATCATGGCTAATGTCATGAGCATATCTGGAATTTTCATTTTGACGATCATCCATGCATTTAGCAAACCAACAATGATAGATGCCGCTAGTGCCGAGAGAATTGCAATTAGTGGGTTTTGCGAGAACCATACGAACATAGAAATGACAATCGCATTTGATAGCGTAGCGACTGATCCAACTGATAAATCAAAGCCGTTTACTGCCAATGAGATAGTTAAGCCCACCGCAATGATGGTCACTATCGAAATAGATCGTAGAATATTAATGATATTTCCTGATTGCAAAAACGCTGGATTCGATGCCGCAAATACCACAATCAACACGACAATGGTTAAGATTGTGCCATATCGATAAAAGAAATCAAACAGATGAAAGGATGGCCGCTGTTTTTTGATTTGCTGCACAGGGGCCGGAATTTGTTGTTCGCTCATGATTGTCCTCCTGTTGAATGGTATAAAAGCTCCTCTTCAGTCGTCGGTTCGGTCATTTCCCGGGCAATGCTGCCATCATATAGCACGTATACTCGGTCAGCGATACCTGCAATCTCTGACAGCTCACTCGACGCATAAATGACAGATTTTCCGCGGGCGGCAAGCTCTGCAATCAAAGTGAAAATATCTTTTTTCGCTCCAACGTCTACACCTTTGGTTGGTTCGTCAAAGAGATACACATCTGCCTCAGCCAGCAGCCATTTTCCGATAGCAACCTTCTGCTGATTTCCACCAGATAGATGCTTCACCTTTGCTTCAAGAGACGGCGTTTTGACACCAAGCCGTTTGACGATGTCGCCTGCTTCCCGCTTTTCCTTCGAACGATGTAAGAAGCTGAATATCCGTGAAAATGAGTGAAGACTTGCAGCCGTTAAGTTCCACCCCACGCTCTCTTCGGTCAGAATTCCTTCTTTTCTCCGCTCTTCCGGCACAAGAGCCATTCCAGCTCTCACCGCTTGATGAGGCGATGTGATGCGAATGGTTTGACCATGAAGCTGCACGGTCCCCGTCTTTTTTTCTGAGGCACCGAAAAGGGCTTTGCACAATTCTGTTTTGCCAGCACCGACAAGTCCTGCGATCCCGAGAATTTCTCCTTTTTTGACATAAAAGTGAATGTTGTTTAATTTATGTTGATCGTTTAGCTCTTTCACTTCAAGCACAATAGGTGCATCTTTCAGTGGCCTGCGAGACGGGAATTGCTCCTCTAATGGTGCGCCTAGCATTTCTTCAATGACCTGCTGCGGATTTGTGTCTTTGACAAGGTGAGCTGCGACATCCGTTCCATTTCGCATCACAGTCAGTTCATCACAGATGGTGAAAATTTCAGGCATGCGGTGAGAAATAAACACGATCCCCGTCCCATGCTGTTTCAACCGATCAATCATTGAGAATAATTTGCTTGTTTCTGCATGACTAAGCGGAGCCGTTGGTTCATCTAAGATTAAAATGCTGCATTTAATGGAAACAGCCTTGGCGATGAGCACCATCTGTTTTTCAGCAAGGGTCAGATCGCTGACAAGTCGATTTGTGGAAATGTCGATGTCCATTTCTTTTAATAGCTGAGCCGCCTTGCGATGCAGCTCTTTCCAGCTGACAAATATTTTTTTCTCAATTTCATGCATCATCATATTCTCACCAACAGTTAAATAGGGAACAAGAGCCGTATCCACTTCTTGGTGGACCGTCTGCACACCATATGAGGATGCATCCTTTGGAGTTTGAATGGTTGCCGCCTGGCCATTGATGTGGATGGTTCCGTGGAAGTGGGAATGAGCGCCAGAAAGAACCTTCATTAACGTTGACTTCCCAGCACCATTTGCTCCAATCAGTGCATGGACCGTCCCTTTTTTTAATGTGAAATTCACTTGATCTAACGCTTTGACCCCTGGGAATTCAATTGAAATATTTTTCATACGAACAAGCGGCGCTGTCATAGGTGTCCTCCTTCTCTTGATATCATCTGAAAAACGAAACACCCTCTATGAAAAGAGAGTGCACGTCGCTTATTTTGTATAATGCTTCTTCAAGGTCTTCATCCAATCTTCCTCAAAAGCAGTCGATGAACCGAATCCCTTCACTTCGTCTGCAAGATTGACCATGTTAATGGCTTTTCCTGCTTGCTGAAGCTGCTTTTGCGAGATGAGAGAGGCCTCAAGGTCATAGGAAGCTGGTGTTTTCTCACCAGCTATTTTCTTCGCAAGAATCCTCACGTCGACTGCACCGATGAGCTTCGGATCAACCGCTGCTGTATACTTCCACGGACTGTCCTTCGCCGTCATTTCTTGAAGATCCGCATTTGACACATCAATCCCATAAATCTTCACTTCTGTTCTTCCTGCTTCCTTTAACGCTCTTGCTGCCCCAATGGCAAAGGCATCCCATGTGGCAAAAATAGCGTCCAGCTTGCCCTTTGGATACTTATTCAGCATGGCTGCTACTGCATTTTGCGTTTGAACAGACGTATCAGAGGAGGCAATACCAAAGCGGTCAAGCTCCTTGATCCCTGAATGTTGTTTAAGCGTTTCTTGATAGACCTTATTTCGTCTCACCATTGGCGGGAATCCATCTACCCACAGGTATGCAATATTTGCTTTTCCTTTGAAATCAGACACGAGCGCGTCTAATGATTTTTTCGCTAATTGTTCGTCATCTTGAGACGTCACTGTGACCCCTTTGATGTCCTTCAGCTTAGGATTCGAATCAAATGCTACAACTGGAATGCCTTTCGCTGTGATCTTTTTCACATCAGCGACTGTCGCCTCGTCGTCCCCGTGAGAGATGATAAAGCCATCATAATTTTCTTCCAGTGCCTGAGAGATGGCATCATGGAATTTCGCTGTATCACCATTTGCGGTGTAGACATCTACCTTAAAGCCGAGTGCCTCACCTTCTGCCTTGGTCCCCGCTAAAAATTGAGCTGTATGATCGTCTCCTCCAATTTTGCGGATAACTTTAATTTTTGCTCCCTGACCCTTTGCAAATCGCTTCGGTACATTGTCAAAGGAAACCTTTTCGTTCGTATTTGCTTTTGAGCCTGCACTTGATCCGGTGCCGCAGCCTGTTAATAGGACGGTCAATGCCGTTAATAAAACAAGAAATGATGTAAAATGCTTACGCTTCATTGCTGTTCCTCCTCAAGTTGTTTTTATTTTTCACATCGGAAAACTAGGTAAAAAGTGGAAATACGCCTGTAAAACAGGCATTTGATTCGAAAAAGAGACGAAAAAAAGCCTCTCTTGGAAAGAGAGGCTTGATCACCGTTGCATGAAACATGTATCGGGAAGTCTTCCTCTCTTATCTGTCAAAGCTGTAACAGCTTTGCAGGAATTAGCACCAATTTCTAAAATAGAAACGGTTGCTGGGCGTCATAGGGCCAGTCCCTCTGCCTCTCTTGATAAGAGATCCGTTATGAAATTTGTTTTCGTTGAAATGTCTTCTTTACTTTAATGTGATGTCACATCAATGTCAATGACTTTTTTGAAAATTTCTAAAATACCATCAACTTCCGATGATTTTCTTCGCAGGTGATGATTTCTTCAGACGGAAATCATATTTTTTCTCATTCACAAATTGTGGGTTGAGATGTGCTGATCCTTTATCTTGACCGCTTTTAGAGAGATACGTTTTGTAGCCTTCCATCCATTTCCCGCGCCAAATCCACTGTGATGCTTTCGCACCTTTTCGGTCATCATAAACGTTCTTCTGGAAGGTATTCTTTTGGTTCACTTGATAAAGATTCACGACCAAGTAATGCGAGGCACTAGCTGACATGATATTATTCGTGATTCGATTGTTCACTGCTTGATACTGCATTAGCAATTGACCGCCTTCTAAGCCGGCTGTGTCATTTTTGTACAAAATATTATGTGAAATCGTCGTATTGGTTGTACCGCCCCGCTTCTTATCATAGCCGCCAATAGAAATGCCTGTATAACGGTTTAAATATACTTGATTGTGTTCGATGCGGATGCGGTCTGCCATTTTTCCTTTATGTTCGCTTGTGACTTCAATCCCTAGATCATTGTGATGTGAGATGTTATGATCGATCACAATGTCTTTTCCGCCATCAACATAAATTCCGCCAGCGGAGATGTCGCTGCCATAGGCTGGGTTTCCTGCACTCGTAATCTCATATACTTTGTTTCTAGAGACAACCCCATTTCTCACTTGATCATACTTTTTGGAGGGTGCTACGTTCTCAAAACCAATTAAATCAATGCCAATATTATCAGTGTGCCGGACCGTGTTATGTGTCACACGGAACTTTTTGACGTTTCCATTTAGCACAAGCGCTTCACTGAAGCCCAGCTTTAATTTTTCAACGGTATTTCCTTTGATTTCAATGTCTTCAATCGCAGCAGGAGCTTTTGTCCCATAGACAGCAATTCCATGTGCATTTCCATTTTTATGTTTCGTCTGAATGTCATACACTCGGTTATTAAGCAGTTTGACGCCTTTACCGCTTCCTTTGATGAAAATACCAACTGGTGTCAAATCTTCTTTATTCGTCTTAAGATGTCCTACAGTCAGTCCTTTGAGGGTGATGTAGCTTTTTTGATCGATCGTGACAAGTCCTCCATCGGCTTGATTTCCTTTAAGGGAAGCCCCGCTAATTACAGGCTTTTCTTTTCCGTAAGCTTGAAAGACAACGGGTGCTTTCTTTGTTCCTGAATGGCGGACAACCAATTTTTCTTTGTATGTACCGCCTCTCATGTAAATGGTTGCCCCAGCCTTCGCCATACTTGCTGCTTTTTTCAACGTGCGGAAAGGTTTTTGCTTTGTGCCCGGGTTTTTGTCGCTTCCGTTTACCGCTACGTAATAGGCTGTGCTTTGCTTAGCGCCAGCCTCATCTGTCATCGCCTGACAGCCAAAGCTGATCACGGTCATGAATAAAATGAGTAAAATACCTGGTATCGCTCTTTTCATCTTGTTGTTGCTCCTTTCTCTTCTCTTCTTCCTTTATCGGTTAAAAAAAAGAGGATTAAAATATGACGATGTCCCTTGCAATGTACTAGACAAAAGGTGTATGGTTGAAAGAATATCTTACAGGAAAACCACTCGTTTTTAAATTGTCAGATTAATCAGTTAATAATGCATTTGGATTTTATTTCTTTTTTAAAAAGGGGTGATAGGAGTCATACTGACAGCAGAGAGAAGGAAAGCGCTTTAACAGATTTTTCTTGTCTGAATTCCAGAAAACCTATTGCTAATATTTTGTGAAGGTATAGAATAGAATCATAATTATTTCATATTATTAGAATTTTCAAATAACCAAACAGCAAGGAGATTTATAATGCCAAAACAACCCATCCGCGTTGAACTTAGTTCAACAAAAAAACCAAAACCTCAATCTGATCAACTTGAATTCGGAAAAATCTTCACTGATCATATGTTTGTGATGGATTATTCAGTTGAGAAAGGCTGGTACGATCCAAGAATTATCCCTTATCAGGCCATTCCAATGGACCCAGCTTCGATGGTCTACCATTATGGTCAATCTGTTTTTGAAGGCTTGAAGGCTTATGTTTCTGAGGATCAAAAAATTCTCTTATTCCGTCCGGAAAAAAACATGGAGCGCTTAAACAGATCCAATGACCGCCTGTGTATTCCGCAAATTGATACAGAAACAGTATTAGAGGGCTTAAATGAACTCATTCGTATTGATAAGGATTGGGTACCTGATGCAGAGGGCACTTCCTTGTATATTCGTCCATTCATTATTTCCACTGAGCCATATTTAGGCGTTGCACCGTCTAGCACGTATAAGCTGCTCATTATCTTATCTCCAGTGGGATCATACTATAAAGAAGGCATTCATCCGGTCAAAATTGCAGTTGAAAATGAGTTTGTCCGTGCCGTTAAGGGTGGAACAGGAAATGCCAAAACAGCTGGAAACTATGCCTCAAGCCTTAAAGCACAGCAAGTTGCTGAAACGAAAGGATTTTCACAAGTTCTTTGGCTTGATGGGATCGAGAAAAAATACATTGAAGAAGTCGGCAGCATGAATATCTTCTTTAAAATCAATGGAGAAATCGTGACGCCTGAATTGAACGGCAGTATTTTAGAAGGCATCACACGTAACTCTGTACTTGAGCTGTTAAAGCATTGGGGAATTCCAGTAACAGAGCGCAAAATTTCAATTGATGAGTTAATTGAAGCACATCAATCTGGCGAGCTTGAAGAAATTTTCGGGACTGGAACGGCAGCTGTCATCTCTCCTGTAGGAGAATTAATTTATCATGATCAGCCATATGTGATCCAAAATGGTCAAACAGGCGAAGTATCGAAGAAATTGTACGAAGCCATTACTGGCATCCAAAAAGGGACACAGCCAGACATCTTCGGCTGGACAGTTGAAGTTGACTCAGTCGTCAAGCAAGCATAAGCATATAAAAGAACCTTTCAATCATGAAGGGTTCTTTTTTGTTTATTCACCTCTCCTTTATCCCTTATAATGGTAAATACACATGAATAAGGAGAGTGATGGTATGTTTTTTACTTATCTACTAGCGTTCTTTGGAATCTGCATCGGATCGATGATCGTCGCCACTGGTTTCGACGATTCACCGTTCCTCACCCGGTTTCTATTTAAGGCGCTTGGGATTTCTATCCTTGCTCTTTCCATTACTTTTGTGAAGGTCAGACGAAAGAAGTTACAGAAAAAAAGGCGAAATAGACTTAGTTGACCCGTCTGCTTCCCATCAAATCGTGCACCAAAACAAGACCGACACCCCGACAATCGCCCCTGTGTATATCCACTGTTTCCTTTTGATGCTCCGCTTTTTTTCGATCAGTAAAAAGATCTCTGGCAAAAAGATGATCATGATTTCTAGGATAAAGACAAGATAATAAACAAGCGGCATTGACCGGAAATCAAATTTTCTTGCATCTCCTCCAATCGTTGCAAAATACATCAACAGATTGGTCACCGGAATGGTAAAACAAACGAGCAGGCGGAGAACATAGATCCACACATATTCCTTATGCCGAATGAGGCCAACAAATGAAGCAATAAGACCATACAAAAACAAGATCACTGTACCATAACTCATGACAGGCTGTACGACAAACCCGTAAAACATTAAACCAATTGCAACCATATTCCAACAGTCCTTTCTTTGAAGCCATACATGCTGTTTTTTCTAATCATACACTTCTTTCTCCAGTTTCCATATGGGGCAATCATAAAAAATGACCCCATGAAGGGGCCATTATGTGTTAAGCATTGACTGATTTGAAGAATTGCGGTAAATGTTCACGATGCGCTTCGAGCATTTCGTCTAAAATTTGCTTTGCAATGTCGTCAGATGGGACGAGCGGGTTGATGGTCATCGCCACAAGAGCTGTCTCGTAATCTCCAGTCACAGCCGCTTCTGCTGCCACACGCTCGAATGATTTGATTTGTTGAACGAGTCCTCTTACAGCTACAGGCAGATCACCTATCGCGATTGGTTTTGGTCCGTCCTTCGTAATGATACAGTTTACTTCAACCGCTGATTCAGCCGGAATGCTAGCAATCGCCCCTCTGTTCACTGTATTGACTGGTTGAATGTCGTGCTTATCATTATAGATGGAGCTGATTAAGTTACAGGCCGCATCGCTGTAATAGGCCCCGCCTCTTTTTTCGAGCTGCGGTGGTTTAATGGACAAATCAGGATCTTTATAAAGCTCAAATAATTCCTGCTCAACCTGCTGTACAACCTCTGCTCGTGTTCCTTTTTCTTGAGCCGCCTTTTGCTCTTCTTCCAGCATATCTTTCGTTTTATAGTAATAGCGGTGATACGGACATGGGATGACCCCTAATCCTTTCACAAAAGAAGGCTCCCAGTTTTTCGCTTCAATGTTTTTCATGGACCACTGGCTGTTTGGATTTCCTAGTTCATCTAGCACTTGATCCATAATGCTGACCCCATCTAAATATACGTCTAATCCATAGACCATGTGATTGAGACCGGCAAACTGTACCTCGATGCGTTCAACGTCCACATCAAGCGCTTTGGCAATCCCCATTTTGATCCCAATCGGCACATTGCATAGACCGACCACTTTTTTTAGATTCGTGTAGCGTAAAACAGCTTCAGTGACCATGCCCGCTGGATTTGTAAAGTTCACAAGCCATGCGTCTGGGCAAAGCTCTTCCATATCCTTCACAATGTCTAGAATGACTGGGATGGTCCGAAGGCCTTTAAATAAACCGCCTGGTCCGTTCGTTTCCTGACCGATGACGCCGTATTTAAGCGGTATTCTCTCATCCTTTGCCCGTGCTTCCAGCAGTCCTACACGAAATTGTGTCGTCACAAAATCTGCATCCTTCAAGGCTTCCCGGCGGTCAAGAGTCAGGTGTACCTCAATCGGCAGACCCGCTTTTTCAACCATACGTTTCGCCAGAGCGCCTACGATGTTTAACTTTTCCTGACCTGCTTCAATATCCACAAGCCATAATTCCTTTACAGGTAATTCATGATATCGTTTAATAAACCCTTCGACGAGCTCAGGCGTATAGCTCGATCCACCGCCTATTGTGACAATTTTGATTCCTTCTTTCATGAATTGACACCTCCGAGTTGCTTCATTTTTTCATGGAGTTCGATGATTTCTGCTGCGAGCTCCTTGACGGTCATTGCGTTCATGAGATGATCCTGCGCATGAATCATTAAGAGGCTAATATCCGTCTTTTCGCCCCTGATTTCTCCTTGGATCAGCTCTGTCTGTGCGTGATGCGCCTCATTTAACGCGTCTTGTGCGTCCTGCAATTTTTGCTTCGCCTCATCAAAGTTTCCTTGTTTTGCACATGTAATGGCCTCCATCGCGGAGCTTCTGCCATTTCCGCCGTGCAGGATGAGTTGAAACACAATTTGTTCCATTTCCATCGGCCGCATCCCCCTTGTTCCCTCTATTACATGCTGACGACATTTTCATCAGTTGATGCTTTTGTTTCTAGCTCACTTTCTTCTTTCAATTTCTGCTTATCCCACATTCTAAAGAATGGGTAGTATAGAGCAAATGACAGCGCAAGGTTAATCAGCTGCATGACAGCACCAGAGATTTTGCCTCCTGTGGCGAGATAGCCTGAAATGATTGGCGGCATGGTCCATGGGACAGCGATCCCGGCTGGTTTTGCCACAAGCCCTGTGCTCATTCCGATATATGTGGTGATGATCATCATGATTGGCGTAAGGATAAACGGAATGAGGAGCATTGGGTTCATGACAATCGGCATTCCAAAAATGATCGGTTCGTTGATGTTAAAGATGGCTGGCCCAATGGCAAGGCGGCCAAGCTGTTTCATTTGTTTACTTCTGGCGCGTAAGATCATGGTCAGCACCAAAGCAAGCGTTGCTCCGCTTCCGCCGACGTTGATGAAGATTTCAAAGAACTGCGCTGTGAAAATATTCGGCAGTACTTCTCCTGCTTGGAATGCAAGACGGTTCTCATCCATTGCACCGAGCCAAATTGGCCCCATGACGCCGCCGACAATGGTTGCTCCGTGAATACCACATGCCCAGAGGAGCATTTGCACACCCATCGCAACGATACTGCCGCCTAAGCTGCCACCAAGAATCGATAGCGGTGTGCCAATTAAGACCGTGATGATATTATGAATACTCTCAAAAGGTGTCATCTCAATCACAAGTCTAGCGACCCAGATCAGGGTGATGACCACAAAACCTGGAATAAGTGCAATAAACGATTTACTGACTGCTGGCGGTACACCATCAGGCATTTTGATCACAATGTTCCGCTGTACAATGAAGCGGTAAATTTCGGTTGAAAGCATGGCAATAATCATGGCAACGAATAAACCTTTACTGCCCATCAGTGTGACAGGAATTCCCCCGCCTACTAGGATAGCTTCTGTTGAGCCTTCAGGTGTGAAAGGTACTTGATATGGTGTAGCCAAAAGGAAAGCCGCAACAGCGATCGCACCAGATGATAGCGCATCAACGGCATACTTTTCAGCAAGCCTGTAAGCAATCCCGAAGGTCGCAACAAGTGCCATAATGTCAAAGGTTGCATTCACAGGATAGGATAGTTTCGTGGCCCATTCTGCTCCAAAGATACTTGCCATAAAATCGCTGTATCCTGGGATCGGAAGGTTAGCTAAAATGAGAAACAGTGAACCGACAATAATGAGAGGCATGGTTAAAACAATTCCGTCACGCAATGCTTGTAAATGTCTTTGAGCGGCAATCTTCCCTGCAAACGGCATGACCTTCTCTTCTAGAAATCGGTTGAATCCATTCATCCCCTCCGCCCCCTTTATCCGTTCACTAACTGTTCAGCAGATTTTAAAACCTCAGCGCCATTACATACGCCATAGTGCACAGTATTAATCACGTCTACTGGGATTCCTTTTTCTTCTCCGAGCTTTTTCATTTGCGGTAATAAATATCGAACCTGAGGTCCTAATAAAAGCACATCGGCTTGATCAATATGATTTTTCGCAGAATCTCCTGATACTGCCCAAATACGATATTCTTTTCCTTGTTCTTGTGCGCTTTTCTCCATTTTTGTGACAAGTAAGCTTGTAGACATACCTGCTGCGCAAACCAATAAGATGTTCATGTGTAAACGCCCCCTTTTCAAAGTGTGAAGCTATTCTTTACACATTCATCATATTATGAAACCGCTTTCATAAACACCCATACTTTTTCCTTTAGGAAGCGGAAAAAGTTAGTATCACACAGTTAGTTCTTGTACGATGGAGCCTTTTTATACATGATATCAAGCATGTCTTCAAATGTATCACAGGCGATCAGATGCTGAATGAATTTCACATTATGCACAAGCTCCCCCAGCAGGCGGTACATGCCTTTTAAATCTTTGGCATTCTCTTTTTCGACACAAAGCAGGCAGACAAATTGAACCTTTTTCTCTCCCCAAATGATTGGTTTTTCTAATGTACATATCGCCCAAAACGTCTTATCTGTCAGCGGCGTCATCGGGTGCGGAATCGCTGTATAATGTCCGAAAGAGGTAGGGGCAGCCTCTTCTCTTTCCATGACTGATGGTGTGAGTTCAGCTGGCGCTAAGCCCATATCGATGACTTTTTGCGTTAAAAAGGTGATGACCTCTTCCTTTGTTTGAAAGGCGCGTTTTGTAAAAACCAATTCCTTTTTCATATATTGAGAGGCCAATGTCACCCTTGTTTCACTCGTCAGGGCTTCTTCAATTTTTAAAAAATCACCGCCTCCCAAAATGGTGTTCACTTGAATGACTGGAACCGGTAAATCCATATGAATTGGGATCGTTGTAATAATCAAATCCAAGGCATGCAAAGAGACATGCGGAAGCGAATATAGCTCTGCTGTTCCTAAAATGGTCAGCTTTGATCCAAATTGTGACCGCAAACGATCCTGCAGCAGCCTTGCACTCCCTGCACCAGACGCACAGACAATGAGACACCGCTTCGGCGGGATCTCCATTTTCCTCCGCTCTAAAGCCGCACCAAAATGAAGCGCCATATATCCGATTTCGTTCTCATGAATACTCAGCCCTTCCTCTTCTTCAAGAACCCTGCTGGCGATAATCCCCGCTTCAAAAGCAAGGGGATACCCCGCTTTTATTTCATCAAGCATCGGATTTCTTAAGTTCATTCCATATTTACATC
Source organism: Bacillus sp. FSL M7-0791 (assembly GCF_038627085.1). Taxonomy (NCBI): domain Bacteria; kingdom Bacillati; phylum Bacillota; class Bacilli; order Caryophanales; family Bacillaceae; genus Bacillus; species Bacillus sp. FSL M7-0791. The sequence goes on from NZ_CP152022.1 coordinate 3,420,098, forward strand.
GGTTGATGGCAGGCTTTAAGTGCAGACTCAATCCAATCATTAGTTCCGTATCACCGGCTAAATCAAGCTGCAATTTTTGATCAATGGCCTTCAGCATGAGCTGTACAAGCCGGCTCGTGTCATCATCTACAATTTGTTTTTGACCGCTCGAGGAAAAGGACTGTACCATTTTGGCTGTTCCTAGCAAATGAATGGTGATATAGACGATTTCCTCTTGTGGAAATGAGACATCCAGCAGCCCTTCAAGACGCTCCACCATTTTTTTAGCGACCTTATATTCCTTTGCCCGGGGAATTTCGCTGATTTCCTCTGGAAGAACAGATACATAGTTTCCGTGTCTAATTCGTTTGCAGGCAATGGCGACATGAACGATTAAATTATTCATGCAAATGTCTGATAGATTCATACCTTCCTCATTGATATAATTGATCATTGTTTTCTGAATCAATTCGAGTTCATGCTTTGGCAAAATGGTAACAGCTGTGTTCAGCATCGTTTGATAAGAACGACATTCATTGAATAAATATTCTGACATACAATAACGGATTTTCATCTCTGATCCCTTGATTCGGCAGCCTTTGCCCGGCTTCGCTTCCAGCTTCAGACCAAAGGGCTCCAGCTTACGTTTGACCGATTTCACATCGTTGCTCATCGTTGATTTACTAATAAACAGCTGCTCCTGTAAATCCTCCAGCTTCACATAGGATTCTGCCAAAAGAAGCCTTTTTAAAATAAACCGAACACGCTCCTCTGGCAGCACAGCAAGCGGCTCTTCCTGCTCGACCTCCTCCTTCATAAAACGGCGAAAGGCATTCTCATCGTTGATCAGCAGCTCATAGCCAGCTCCTCTAACAGCTGTTACAGCTGCTTGATAAGGGGCAAGACGGTCGTTCAGTTCTTTTATGTCTGTACGAATGGTGCGGCTTGTCACTTGTAAACTGGCAGAAAGTGCAGCGCTTGTGAGCGGGGTCTCAGCTGCCATGAGCTGACTTAAGATGTGCGCCAGTCTTTTACTCAGCATCAGATCGGCCTCCTTATGTAGGGGTGGAGAATCTGCCTTGTCTGGACAGGTTGTATACGCTTGCAGTTCTCTTCATTACTCATATTCTACTGAAAAGAAATAAAAATTGCCAACTCATATATATGACAAATGCCCCTATTTATACAACTAACCATATCTAATGTCCTATGAATCTTTTTGAAAGATACTTGCGAAAACCACGAAAAAAAGGCGTACACCATCGTGTACCCGCCTTCTTTATGAAGAAATCAGCTGGGTAAAGACAACCAATCTTTTTTCATGCGTACCTGCTGCATGATCAAATGTCCCTGTACAAGTGATTAAATTGAGATTCCGTGTAAAGGCATATCCAAAAAACGCATTAGGCTTCTCTTCACGCGGATAGCCTCTTACTTTTATGACTTCAAAGGTTCGCTTTTTTCCTGATGAAGACGTGACGATCACCTTGTCTCCCTTTTTTAGCTCCTTTAATCGATAAAAAACCGATGGACCCCATTTATTATCTACATGGCCGTTCATGACGGCATTCCCTTTATCTCCCGGCTTTGGACCATCTTCAAACCAAGCCGTGTTGTCTGTTTCCTGAGGGACACCCATACTGCCATCCTTTGATAAAGTTGTTTTCTCCACTTTTGCTTTGACATCAATCGCGGGAATGGCGATTTCAGCTGGTACAATGCCAGACGGCTCGTCTTTTAATGTATCGTGTGAGTGGTTCTTTTTCTCAGCTTGATGTGTGGTCATTTCCTTAGTAACTTGTATGTTTTTTGAGGATGAGGATTCGTCCATTGACTGTGATGAACAGCCTGTGATGATGAGAAGCGAAAGAATACTGAGCAGCCAATTTTTCATCTAAGCCGGCCTCCTTTTGAAGAAAGGAACGGCACGATTGTGCACGTTCCCATCTGTCTTTATGAGTTAGAATTTGATGCCTTACGGCGAATGAGGAAAAATGCACCGGCTGCACCGCCTGCTAGGATTAAACTTGCGATCATTCCCGCAAATGCTTCATAGGACATGCCTAAAGGACCTGCTGTGCCTCCCATGCCTGTTTTCGGTATTTCATTAGGCATGTTGGATTTGAACAGCTCAGGATGCTGATCAACAATCGCTGCTGCGACATCCTGACCAACCATGAACATATGACCATAAGCCTCTCTCACTGTCGGATAAAGCTGATCATATTCGCCATTATGGTAAGACGTATATGTTTTGATCAGCTCATCAATATGTGTTTTCAAACCAGCCTCAAGATCAGCTGCCTTTAAACGTCCATCTGTCGCTTGATCTAGGAATTTCGCTTGCTTCATTCGATACGCATCTAAATCTTTGACAGCCTTTTCTTTTGCTTGTTGATCCCCTGATGCATCCGCTTTGACATAATCAACTAAATAGCCGATATGGCTTGACCAAATGTCTTTGAATTGTTTGCCTGCATCCTTACCATAAACAGATGCAATCGCAGCAGATAAATCATTTGTGTTTTCATTTAAAGCTGCTGCAGCCTGCTCAAAGTCCTTGCTGCCATCATTTCCTTTTTGCATGGCAACTACCGCGAGTGCCAAATGCTCTGAAAACAAGTAGTTTAAATCTTCACGAAGATCCGCTGCTGGTGTATCCACTGACTTTTGATCAAATTTCCCAGGAAATTGATCTGTGATGGCCCATGACACGCCTTTTCCTACCTCAAACATATGATGAATGGATTTTCTAACCGTTTCATAGGTCTTATCAAAATCCTTTTCAGTATAGCTGTCAAACGCTTTTAACAGTTCATTCACATGCATCTTCAAGCCTTCTTCAAGCTCACTTGCTTTCAGTCTGCCGTCTGTTGCTTGATCGAGCATATCGGCTTGTTTCATTCGATATTGATCAAGCTGCTTCATCGCTTTCTTTTTACCTGCATCGTCTTTTTTCGCTGTGGCTTGTACATAGTCAACAAAGTAGCCGATATGACTTGACCAAATGTCCTTGAATTGTTTGCCTGCTTTTTTTCCATACACAGAGGCAATTGCATCTGATAAGTCATTCGTGTTTTCATTTAAAGCCGCCGCTGCTTGATTGAAGTCTTTACTGCCGTCAATTCCTTTTTGCATCGTGATCACTGCTAAATAGGCGTGCTCTGAAAACAGCTGATCTAGTGCTGCTCGAAGATCTGTGGCTTTATTTGACACCTCTTGTGACGAAGACGTCTTCTTCGCCTCCCCATGCATATGTCCTTCGTGTGCACTTGCGATATGAGCCGCTGGGAATAATAATGCTGCGCTCAGTGGAATGGTTAACATTGCTTTCTTCATGTTCATCTTTTATTTCCTCCTCTTTCCGTTTGTTATGTACTTAACGGAGAGAGGGAGAAAATAGATCATTCGATTCTATTATTTTTTTCTTACAACACAGGCTCTGTATGTTTGCATAAAAAAAAGCCGGATTATCCGGCTGATACGTTACGACGTTTAGATGCTTTTCGCTCTTTATATATTTTTCTCACCAATGGATAAATCACAGGTGCCCATTTGACAATTTGTTTCAGCCATTTTTTCATTTCTCCCGCGCCTCCTTATTGTCATTCTTAAAGGACGATTCCCCATCTTGTCATGAAATAAACAGGTGCGGGAGAGCAGGAGTTAAATCACGCCTTGTGCGATCATGGCATCTGCCACTTTACGAAATCCTGCAATATTTGCTCCAACCATGATGTTCCCTGAGTGTCCATATTCGTCTGCTGTCTCTGTACACTGACGATAAATAGACTGCATCATTTGTTTCAGCTGAGCATCTACTTCTTCAAATGTCCAAGATATTCTTGCACTGTTTTGTGCCATTTCCAGTGCTGATACACCTACTCCTCCAGCATTGGCCGCTTTTGCTGGCGCAAATAAAATACGATTCTCTTCAAATACTTTGACCGCCTTAAGAGTGGACGGCATATTGGCTCCCTCTCCTACAGCGATGACACCATTTGCCACAAGCTGCTGTGCATGCGCCTCTGATATTTCATTTTGTGTTGCACATGGCAGCGCAATATCACAAGGAACGGACCAAATTTGTTCGCAATCTTCAATTAATTCAGCATGCGGGTGAATGTCTATGTATGCCCCAATCCGCTGATTCTCGACTTCCTTGAGCTGCTTGATGGTCTCAAGTGAAATTCCTTGAGGATCATAAATCGCTCCGCTTGAATCACTACAAGCCACAACCTTACCGCCTAATTCGATTACCTTTTCCATTGCATAAATAGACACATTTCCTGAGCCCGACACAACAACGGAACGTCCTTCAAATTGAAGCCCATGTGCTTTCAGCATTTCCTCCATGAAGTACACCAGTCCGTAGCCTGTTGCCTCTTTTCTCGCTAAGCTGCCTCCGAATCCAGGGCTTTTCCCCGTGAGTACACCCGCTTCATAAGCACCGCGCATTTTCTTGTACTGTCCGAACATATAGCCAATTTCGCGTGCTCCTACACCAATATCACCTGCTGGCACATCTTGATCAGGTCCAATATATCGGCCGAGTTCACTCATAAAGCTTTGAACGAAACGCATGATTTCCCCATCAGACTTCCCTTTAGGGTCAAAATCCGATCCGCCTTTCCCTCCGCCAATCGGCATACCAGTCAGTGCATTTTTAAAGATTTGTTCAAATCCTAAAAATTTGATAATGCTTGCATTAACGGTTGGATGAAAGCGAATGCCTCCTTTATAAGGACCGATGGCACTATTGAATTGAACCCTAAATCCTCGATTGACTTGTACTTTGCCCTCATCGTCTACCCATGGCACTCGAAATACCACAAGCCGCTCAGGCTCAATGAGCCGTTCTAAAATGCCTTGTTTTTCATACTCTGGATGCTTTGCAAAAACTGGGACGAGTGATTCCAGAATTTCTTTTACGGCTTGCTGGAATTCCTCTTCTCCGGGATTTCGTTTTTCCACCTCTTCTAACACACGGTGGATGTAGCTTTGTGCTGTTTGTGCTGCTCGATCTAAGGTCAACATGTCGCATCTGCCTCCTTGTAGATATCTTCACACATTTAATTGTTAGATTTTCTAACGCATATTGAGACTAATTTAACACCAATTGTAAAATCTGATCAATATTGATAACAGATGAAAATGATGCCGAATTGAGATAGATCAAGCAGCCGCAGCGATTGTCATTAAAAATAAGCGCTCAAGGAATGACTAATGTGCTAGAAACGAACAAGCGGATTTTTCTCGTCCCGTTTTCTTTGACAAATACATGAATCATGATGAATTTCTAGCTCGTTTTCCAACGAAAAAAGGGTCAAAAGTTTGATCGAATGCACTCAATCTTTTCGGGGCTTCCCGCCTCTTTTTCGATCAGGTAACACGACACAAAGCCAATACAAAATAGAAGACGATGGAAAGTTAATGAGACCGACAATGCCCCAGAACCACTTGTAACGCCCTCTTTTCTTTGCATCCATAAATAAAAGAAAGCCCTGTGCAAACAATAACGGCAAGACGCACAATAAGATGATCATTTCCGTCTGACTCATAAGGAAGACCCTCCTTTGATATGTTGATATTCCTTGTAGCCAACAACAAAGCAGATGGGGACGCTCACTATTTGGAGAACAATGAAGATGATAGGCAAATGGGTAATGGCAGCTGCAAAGAGTGCCAGAATGGTCAAACTGATCAGAATGTATGCCAGCACTTCTTGTTTAAAACGCCTTTTCTCTTGTTCCTTCGCCTGTTTCAGCATCATCATGACAGCCAGCTCACTTGGCTTTTCCACTTCAATTTGTTCGTCTAGCTGCTTGAGCTCTTCTTTTAAACGTTCGGTCAAACGATCTTCCTTCATAAATCCCACTCCTTTCGAATTTTCTTTAATCCATGATGGACCCTCGATTTCACAGTGCCTTCTCTCATTCCGAGCATTAAAGCTATTTCTGGGTAGGTAAATCCATAATAATAGTGGAGAATAATCGGGGCTCTCTCCTGAGCCTTTAATTCATTTAAAGCATCCCACATGTCATGCCATGTGTTCCCCTTTTGCTGAACGTCCCATTTAAAGCGGCGTATGGCTTCCTGATTCGCTTTACCTTCTCTCATTTGTTCACGTTTTCTTTTCTTCTGGTGATCTAAAAATTGCCTAGATGCAATCGAAATGAGCCAGGTTGAAAATAAGGCATCTCCTCTAAATGAAGAAAGTTTCATATACGCTTTCAGCATCGTTTCTTGCATGATTTCCTCTGCGAGCTCTTGTTGAAGGGTGAGCTTCAACATATATCGGTAAAGAAAGGAATAATGATGCCGATAAAGGGCTGTAAACGCGGCATCATCTCCCTGTTTTGCCCGCTGAATCAATAATGTCTCTTCTGTCTGCTCCAAACACGCCCCTCCTTCCTTTTCTTCTCTTACTCATGAGACGACACGGATGACAATATCGTTTAAAATGAACCTTATTTTTTAGCATATCCTCTATGATTCTCGTTTTATATCCAATTTTTTCTTATGTAATGATTATGGCATTCCTTCTTCTCTAACAAAATGATGCGTTCGTAATCATCTTGATTTTCTACGAAATGGAGAGCCTCCTCTCCATAATCAAGATGTCATCCTCATACCTATCGACAATGGTCCTTATCTCATGAAGATGAAAATGAAATAATCATTGGCTTAGCTTCCTAGAAAATCATGGAATACGCTGCGCCTATCCTTAGCCGATGATACCTTTTTGCATGCTATGCTCATCCTACATTCCGAAAGAAGCAATGCTTGTGAAGGAAGGAGGATTGGTTGAATCACAGCTTATTTTGGAAACGTTTTCATTAAAATAAAATAGAATGGAGATGTTGACTTTGAAGAGAAAAGTTCCAATGTTAGCCAGTGTATTAGCTGTCGGTCTCGTCACTTCATTATTTGCACCAAACGGGGAGGCAAAGGCAGCAGCCAAATATCCAGAAAGCCCTTCTATTATGGCCAACTTTAATCAACAAGGCTTCTCCACATTAAATGGCGGCACAACAGGCGGTGAAGGCGGTAAAACCGTCACAGTCAAAACTGGAAATGAACTATTGGCTGCCCTCAAAAATAAAGGAACAAACGAAAAATTAAAAATTGTTGTAGACGGGACGATTACCCCCTCTAATACATCAGCCAATAAAATCGATGTGAAAGATACAAATAATGTCTCGATCGTCGGTAAAGGGACGAACGGCGAATTGAATGGGATTGGCATTAAAGTATGGCGCGCCAATAACATCATCATCCGCAACTTGAAAATCCACCACAGCAAAATCGGTGACAAAGATGCCATCGGGATTGAAGGCGGTGCTAAAAACATATGGGTCGATCATAATGAACTGTACAACACATTGAATTCCGGGAAGGATGACTACGATGGTTTATTTGATGTAAAAAATGACTCTGACTACATTACCTTCTCGTGGAACTATGTACATGACAGCTGGAAAACAATGCTCATGGGCAGCTCCGATAACGATAACTACAATCGAAAAATTACGTTCCATAACAACCGCTTTGAAAACCTGAACTCTCGTGTACCGTCTATGCGCTTCGGGGAAGGACATGTCTATAACAACTATTACAAAGACATCCTCACAACAGCGATTAACTCGCGTATGGGCGCGAAGATGAGAATTGAACACAACGTATTTGAAAACACCAAAAATGCGATCGGAAGCTGGGACAGCCGTCAAGTTGGTACATGGCATGTCATCAACAACTCGTATATTAACAGCACAGGCAGTCTGCCAACGTCTTCAACAGGAACGTATAACCCTCCTTATAACTACTCTTTGCTTAACGTGAACAATGTGAAATCAGAAGTGATAACAAATGCAGGTGTTGGGAAAGTAAACCCTTAAACCACAAAACGTTCGGGCAGAGTTTTCCTGTCCGAACGTTCTTGTCATTTCATTCATTTAAATAGTAGAAAATGGACGATCCATTTCATACAGCTTTTGATAACGCGTGTTTTCTTTTAGTAAATCCTGATGCTGACCTTGCATCTCAATGCGCCCGTCTTCAATAAACATGATGCGGTCACATGCCTCACAGCCAGTCAGGTGATGGGTAATCCAAATAACTGTTTTCCCTTTTAACACACAGAAGATGGTTTCAAGCAATTCACGCTCTGTCCGCGGATCAAGCCCGACGGTCGGTTCATCTAATATAACTACCGGCGTGTCCTGAAGCAATATCCGAGCTAACGCCATACGCTGTCTTTCTCCACCTGAAAATCGAACCCCTGTCTCCTGAACACCTGTGTGATAACCTTCTGGCAAAGACTCAATGTAATCATGCAGCTGCACTTGTCTTGCTGCTTCTTTTACCTGTTCTTCTGTCGCCTCTGGAGATCCTAAACGAATATTGTTTAAAACAGACGTATCAAATAAATAAGGCTGTTGATTGAGCACAGACACATAGGCAGCCACCTTCTCTTGAATGCTTTGAACCGATTTCCCTTGAATACTGACCGCTCCTTGATTTGGAACGACTGCCCCTTCTAACAATTTTAAAATGGTCGATTTGCCTGCACCGCTTTTTCCTAAAAGCGCGAGTGATTCCCCTTGCTTCAGAGAAAAGGACAGGTCTTGAAGGACATATTGATGCGTGTCATACCGAAAGGACACTTGATCAAAACAGACAGCTTCATCGTGTGAAATGGCTGACTGATCCACTGCCTTTCTCTCAGCTTCTCCTTCATATGACTGCTTTTCATAATGATGCAACCTGCTGACGGCATGCTGATAGACGGGAATATCACCTGCTGCATCTGACAGCGGAAGAAAGGCTTCTGTTAACGGAAACAGCACAAGCACAAAGGCTGCAATCAGTGTGTGTGACATGGATCCTGACTGAACGACCGAGCCGCTCCAATACACGACAAGCACGACAGCTCCTCCAATCAAGAGCTGTGCAAAAAATTGACGCACCCGGATAAATCGGTGTTTGGCTGCTTCAAGCGCTAACAGCTGCGCTTCTTTTTGTTCATAACCATCCACAAAATCTTTCTGCCTGCCGCTGAACAGCCAGTCACTAACGCCCATGACTGCATCTGTTAAATGGCTGTACAGTTCATTTCTGCCTTTTTTCATTTGAATTAGTCTTGCCCGGTTCACAAGCACTGTGACGTATGGGAAAACGAATACGAGAAGTGCCATATAAAGCAGCATCAGTCCAGCAAAAGGCCATGAGAAAAGGCCAAGTGCTCCAATGGATGCGGCATATAAAAGCAGTGCACCGATAGATGGAAAGATGGTTTTTAAATAAGCGTCCTGCAATCTCTCCACATCATCTGACAAGAGACCAAGCATTTCACCTGTCCCCAGCTTTGTCTGTTTGGCACTTCGTTCAGCCATGTCATAGAGGCGTACACGCATTTTTTCAATCATTGTCAAAATGAGCTGATGACTTGCCAGCCTTTCTGCGTAGCGGGCAGCAGAGCGCGAAATACCAAAGGTACGTACAGCCACAATTGGGACGTAGACCATGAGTATATTCTCAGGTCTTGTCGCAGCTTTTGAAATGAGAAATCCAGACGTGTACATCAGCATAGAAGCAGAGAATACCGCAATGGCTCCTAAAAATAAAACCAAGGCAAACAGCTTTTGATTCTCCTTGATATAAGGTATAAACCAGCCTTTACTGACCATGTGTGACCGCCCCCATTTGCTCCTGTACCAATTGATAATACACGCCTTTTCTTTGCATTAATGATTCATGTGTCCCCATTTCTGCGACGGTTCCTTGATCCATGACAATGATTTCATCCATGTCCGGCATCCAATGGAGCCTGTGTGTCGCTAAGAACACAAGTTTATGTTCAAACAGTGGAAGCATTGTTTTCTTCAGTTCATACTCTGTTTCAATATCGAGATGCGCCGTTGGTTCATCTAACAGCATAATGGACCGCTGGCCCAGCACAGTTCGAGCAAGCGCAATTCTTTGCGCCTGTCCGCCGCTTAGCCCTCTTCCCTGTTCTCCAATGACCTCCTCCAGGCCATTTGGCAACTGCGTAACCAGCTGAGATAAGCCAGCCTCATGCACTGCTCTTTCCACTTCTTCGTCTGTTGCATCCGGTTCATAAAAACGAATGTTTTCTCTTAAAGTCATGTGAAATAAATAGGGATGCTGCGGCATATAGACAACTTCCTTTTGCCATTCCTTCATCTGTAAATGAACAAGCGGCTGGCCGTTCAGTGTGATTTGACCCGTAGACGGTTCAACAAAGCCGCCGAGAACATCGGTTAATGTCGATTTTCCTGAACCACTGGCACCAATGATGCCGATTTTCTTCTTCCCTTTGACAGTGAGATCCACATCCTGAATGGAATAAGGGGCATGTTCATCATGCTGAACACAAACATCTTGCAGGGTGAGCACGGATTGTTCATCCCACTTATTCAGCTGCACAGATTGTGTCTCCTGGGCGCGGAAGCCTTTTTCTTCTAAAATGACCTGCATGGCTTCATTCGCTTCTTTTCCATTTAACGTCGCATGATAATCATTTCCCACTTCACGTACCGGCAGGAAATACTCCGGTGCCAGCATAAGCGCCGTCAAAGCCGGCAATAACAGAAGCTCTCCTTCAATTAAACGTAATCCAAGAAAAACAGCGACGGTTGCAATCGATAGCATGGAAAAGAAATCGAGGGCAAACGATGACAGAAAGGCGACCTTCAGTGTACTCATGGTCGCTTTTCGATATCGCTTTGACACCTCCGCAATATTACGGGAGTGTTTTTTGCTGATCCCTAAGTAACGAAGCGTCTCAAGACCGCGGAGAGAGTCAGTAAAATGATTGGATAATTTCTCATACGATCTCCATTGTTTGGCCGCTTTACGCTGAGCAACAAGGCCTAGCAAAATCATAAAAATAATTAAAATTGGCAGCGTCACAATTAAAATGACGGCTGATGTTTCATCTAATGTCCACACATAGATAAGGACCATCGCCGGAATCACTGCCATGTTCACCATTTTCGGCAAAAACAGCTGTAAATACTGACGGTATTGAGCAATTCCTTCCATTGCTAATGTGACAAGCTTTCCTGTCCCTTTTTTCTTTGCAAAGGCAGTCCCTAATCGAAAGAGTTGGTCTAGCAGCTGCTTTCTGACGTCTGCTCCAATTCGGGAAGAGTAGGTAAACATGACCTTCTCCCGAATCAAGGTGAGACCGTGCCGCACAAGAAAGGCAGCAAGAAACAGCAGGACATAAGGTGTTGCCTGCGAGAGGCTTTTCCCGTCAAACAGCGTTGTAATGGCATGTGCCAGCCACTGTGCTTGGAAAATAATACTTGCTCCTTGGATGAGTGACACAATACCTAAGAGGGCAAGAAGCCCTCTCATTCCTTTTAATTGAAGCAAACGTTTATCCATTAGTAGGTCATTGGCTCCTTACCGCTTACACGTTTACGGAAGACGTAATAGCTCCAAATTTGATACCCAAGCACAAAGGGCAGCAAAGAAACGGCAACAATCGTCATGACCGTCAGTGAATAAGATCCAGATGCAGCGTTTTGAATTGTGAGATCAAACGAATGGCTGATTGAACTAATCATGACGCGCGGGAACAATGCTGTGAACAGCATGGCCACCGTCACCATGATGCCTGTCCCTGTGAATAAGAATGTCCAGCCATCACGTTCTTTTCTCATCAAAACAAGGGCAGCTATATAACAAACCACAATCAGCACAGTTAACGGAATGGTGATGATCGGGCGTACGGTATAAATGTCTGTTTCAATGATGGACACACCGACAAATATAACAAGAACAGGGAGGGCAATGAGCAGGACACGCTGGCCCAGTTTTCTTGCACGATCTCTTAAGTCACCCTCTGTACGAAGTGTGACAAAAATCAAGCCATGCAGCAGGCAAAGAACCGTCACAGCTAACCCGCCGATCACAGAGTAAAGATTCACAAAGTCCGTAAATCCAGCGTACATGTTCATGTCTTGATCAATTGGCATCCCGCGTAAAATACTCGTGAATAACACACCGAGCAAAAACGGCGGAAGCAGACTGCCAAAGAAGATCACCCAGTCCCACGCCTTAATCCAAGAGGCTTTCTCAACCTTCCCTCGGAATTCAAAGGCGACCCCGCGCCCAATGAGCGCTAAGAGAAGAACCGCAAACGGAATATAGTATCCGCTGAACATCGTGGCATACCAGTGAGGGAATGCAGCGAAAATAGCACCGCCAGCTGTAATCAGCCAGACCTCATTCGCATCCCAGAAAGGACCAATCGTATTGATTAAAATGCGGCGCTCGTGCGCATCCTTTCCAAGCAGCTGCATGGACATCCCGACACCAAAATCAAATCCTTCTAAAAAGAAAAATCCAACAAACAATACTGCGACAAGAATAAACCAAATCTCGTTAAGATATGCCATGATATGCGCCTCCATCAAATGGATCTGTAGACAGGTCCGTTTCATCCTTTTGATCTGTATCCTCTTCAGAATGTGCACCTTTTTTAATTTCTCGAATGAATAAGTAGGCGAGCACAATAGCAAGAATCAGATACATCGCCGTAAAGCTAATGACTGAGAATAACAGCATGCCATACGATACGTTCGGTGAAATCGATTGAGCCGTCGTCATCATACCAAAGACGGTCCACGGCTGACGCCCGATCTCAGTCATGATCCAGCCGGCTGAGTTCGCAATAAACGGGAACGCAATCATCCATACCATGAAGCGTAAATACCATTTGTTTGTTTCGAGTTTCTTTCTAAAGCTTAAGTACAAGCCAATCATACTAGCAAAAATCATCAGCATGCCGGCACCGACCATGATTCTAAAGCTCCAGAATGTTGTTTTCACTGGTGGAATGTAGTCTCCAGGGCCAAACTTGGCTTCATATTCTTTTTGAAGTGTCAGCATGCCCGGAACATCTCCACTGAACTTCTGATAAGCCAAATAACTTAAGGCAAACGGAATATTGATCTCCGCAGAGTTTTCTTTTTTATCTGTGTCAATGTTGGCAAAAAGTGTCCAAGCCGCTGGATCTCCACTATCCTTCCAAAGGGCTTCACTTGCTGCCATCTTCATTGGCTGTGATTTCATTAAATGCTTCGCTTGATCATGTCCAGAGAACGCCACACCTAAACCAGAAATTAAAGCGAGGACCATTGCAATCTGGAATGATTTTTTGAAAAAGGCAATTTCTTGTTTTTTGATCATTTTATAGGCACTAACTCCTGCAATAAAGAAAGCTCCTGTTGCCAGCGCACCAAACAGAACGTGCGGGAACTCAACCCAAAGCTGCGGGTTCGTCACAAGAGCGCCAAAATCATTCATTTCTGCACGGCCATTTTTAATGGCAAATCCAACTGGCTCCTGCATAAATGAGTTAGCGAGTAAAATCCAAAACGCCGAAAAGATCGTACCAAGGGAAACAAGCCAAATGCACAATAAATGAATCTTCTTCGGCAGACGATCCCAGCCGAATATCCAAAGTCCAATAAATGTAGATTCAAGGAAAAAGGCCAAAAGTGCTTCAATGGCAAGCGGTGCACCAAAGACATCACCGACAAACCTTGAATAATCTGACCAGTTCATCCCAAACTGGAATTCCTGTAGAATCCCTGTCACCACACCTACTGCAAAGTTAAGTAAGAACAGGTGACCCCAAAACTTCGCCATCTTTTTATAGATGTCTTTTTTCTTGACGACATAAAGGGTCTGCATCAATGCGACGATAAACACCAAACCTATTGACATAGGAACAAAAATAAAATGAAATAATGTCGTTGAAGCAAATTGAAATCTTGCTAAAAACAGCTCACTCACAGTCTTACATCCTCCCTTACTTTCACATGCCGAACGATTCATGCTCACCATTTCACAAAATGTTCACTATTTGTTCAATGTTTCACAAATAAAAGTCCATTTGAAATGGTTCACTCGGTGAAATTTTACTCTTGATTTTCATTCGGTTAGTTATTTATACCTGTACTTTACACCCATACGCTTCAAAAATAAAGTAAATTTTACCTAAAATTTGGATGGTATTGTGTCAGTTGTTTGAATACTTTGTCAAGAATATGTGACGGGAAATAAACAACTGCAAAAAAATAGCGCTGCATGTGAGCCGCAGCGCTTTGTTTCTATTTTAAGCTTTTTTCTGTAAAGCAGGTCTTGTCACTTGTACTTCATAGTACGTAATTTTGTTTTTTAATAGGCCTTCAGGTTTCGCTTTTCCATGAGCGTGTGCATCTCCAAATGCCTGAGATTTTGTCCAGTTCACAAAGTCTTCTTTTCGATTCCAGCGGGTATGAATAGTCACTTCATCGTAATCGGTTGTCTGCTGTGTGACCCAGACTTCCATGCCTAAAAATCCTTCCATGAATTCTACTTGTCCCTGCTTGTTAAAACGCTTGACGAGGTGGTCTGCACTGCCTTTTTCTACTCTAACCTGGTTGTTTACAATGATCATGTTTGATTCATCTCCCTTTTGTTGTTGGATCGAAGCGATTGGGATAATGAGCGGATGCTCTCCATCTAGGTGAATCTCTGCCTGAATCCCAAAGACCTCTTTGAAAAAGTTTTCTGTTAATACTTCCTTTGGTGTCCCTATTTGGTAAACCTGACCACGCTTCATTGCAATCAGGCGGTCACAATATTTTGCTGCCTGCTGCAGGTCATGAAGAACCATTAAAATGGTGATCCCATGCGTTTCATTCAGCTGTTTGAGCAGCTCCAGTAAATCAAGCTGGTGCGCAATATCTAAGTAAGTGGTAGGCTCATCCAGAATAATCGTCTCTGTCTTCTGAGCCAGTGCCATGGCAATATACGCTTTCTGCCTCTCTCCGCCTGACAATGTATGCAGCATCCTGTTTTCATTCACGCGGCTATTTGTCACATCAAGCGCCCACTCTATCGCTTCCTGATCTGTCTTCGAGCTCTTTTTCCAGATCGAACGATGCGGACTTCGTCCAAGTGCGACCAGCTCACGTACTGTCATCGATGGGATGGCCGTTCTCGTCTGCATCAGAACTGCGATTTCTTGTGCAATCTCCTGTGCTGTCATTTCTTTTTGCGGTATATCGTGAATATAAATCATGCCGCTTTCAATCGACGTAAGGCGTGCGGCCGCTTTAATAAACGTCGACTTCCCTGACCCATTCGGTCCAATAATTCCTGTTACACTTCCTTTAGGCACAGCTGCTGAAATAGACGATAGCCGAAAGCCTCCTTGACTGAGGCTCACGTCATCCATCGCAATCACATCCAACTTAACCCCTCCCTTTCTTTTTTAATAAATAGAGGAAGAAAGGTGCACCAATACAGGCAAGCAGAATACCAACAGGCAGTTCAACCGGTGTAAACCATACCCGTGCTGCTGTATCAGCAAAAACCACAAGTACGCCGCCGCCAAGCATTGAGATCGGCAGCAGGTAACGGTAGTCATCTCCAATTAAAAGGCGGATAAAATGAGGGACGACAAGACCGACAAATCCAATTAAACCGCTCACGCTTACAGCTGCACCCGCCAAAAGCGCCGCCAGTGCAATTAAGAAAAATCGGGTTCGCTCGACTCTAAGGCCGAGCAGCTGTGCTGAATCATCACCAAGCAAAAGAAGATTTGCCGGCTTGATCGCAAAAAAACAAAGACACAATCCAGCAATCGCATAAGGTGACACAAAGCTCAGGTGATGCCAGCTCCGTCCATTTAATCCTCCTGATAAAAAAGGCAGAACAGCCTGCACACGCTCACTATAAAGCACCATAAACCCATTCATGACCGCACCAAGCAGGGCATTGACTGCCACTCCCGCCAGAATCAATTTCAGTGGTGAAACCCCTTGATCGAACGACAAAATATACACAACAAGTGCCGCTAATAAAGCCCCTAGGAAGGCAGCCGCTGGAAGCAGATAAGTGAATTGCGGAAACACAATCATGCTGAGTACAGCAGCTAACCCGCCGCCGGCAGTCACACCGATGATCCCGGGGTCAGCGAGTGGATTTCGGACGACTCCTTGTAAAATGGCCCCTGATGCTGCGAGACAGGCCCCGACGATAAAACCTATGAGAACGCGCGGCAGGCGTAAATCCATGACGATTTTTTCATGGACTGGCTGGCCTGATCCCGTCAAAGCAGCGATCAAATCTGGCAGCGATAATTGAACAGAACCTAATGCAAGCCCTAGGCATATGCCCACACCTAGTGAGATAAGCAGTCCCGGTATCAACCATCTTCGTCTCGACTGTCTTTTTTGAAAATCTAACTCTGCATTCACCTTCATGATGACAATCGCTTCAATCTCTTCTCTAGTTCATCAATCGCCTTTATAACGTCTGCGCCTGGGTTTGTCCCGAATAAATCACTAGGCAGAATCTCCACGCGTCCATTTTTGACAGCTGATACGTCGTGCCATGCTGCATTCTGTTTCATTTCACTCATAAAGCCCGCTTTCACATCGTCAGGATTGCTGTGTGTCATGAGCAGAATGAGATCGGGATCGGCTTCGATCACCTTTTCTGCATTAATTTGAGCGTATTGAGGAAATTTTTCGAGTGCCGGTTCATTCTCAGCAATGTTTGCACCCCCAGCGATGTGCAGCAAATCTCCGCTCAAGGATTGAGGAAGTGCCGCCATATATGTGCCGGGTGCACCGTACACAACGAGTGTTTTCACTTTTTCCTTAGGCTGCTTGACCTGCTTTTTTCGCTCATCAATTTGCTCATTGAGTGCTTTAGCCTTTTGCTGCTTTCCGAGCAACTCCCCAAATAACGAGATTTGGCGCTGGATGTCCTTCACTGAATTGGCACTTGTCAAAAGAAGCTGTGAATCAATTCCTTCTATTGTAGAGATGTCCTTGCTGTTTAATTGTTCATTTCCAAGCACAACATCAGGCTTTAAGCTTGTGATCAGCTCTACATCAAATTGATGTGTTGTGCCAATCGTTTGTACGGACTTTGCCTTTTGTAGGCTGGCTGGTAGCTCAGCAGTTGGCCGGCCGACCGCCTTACCGCCTAAAGCATACAGAATACTCATGTCCCCGGTCGACAAGGCGACGATACGCTGAGGGGATTCATCAAACGACAGCGTTCTTCCGGTAAAATCCTTTATCTTCAGCGCTCCTTGCCCGCTTCCTTTCTCTACAGGTGCTGCCTGACTGCATCCGCCGAGGAGAAGCATCAAGACGAGTCCCGCTAAGATCACATGTGAAAATTTCAACCGTCTGTCTCTCCTTTTCTAGTAAACTTTCTTTAGCTTTGCCTGTACCACGAGACGCCCGCTTTTAGGTGCAAGCACATGATCACAGGTCGATAAGGTGAGGATGAGGTCATCTGTGGACACGTCTGTCTTCGTTTGATAGATTGATTTCTTCCGCACAGCTTGCAAGTAGTGCGCATATTCGCCAAGATCTTGAAAATCGGTTTGAATATAGTCAAAGTCAACCGTCGTTTCATACACAGCAAAAATCTCCGCTTCATAGCTTTGATACAGCGTATCGTACTGAAATGTCCGGTGCTCTTGGAAGAAATCTTTTTTTAGATAGTTTGTGAGTCCAGCGAACATGGATCCATCCCTCATCCGATGGCCGTACACCACTGTATTTGGGCTTTCATGCAGGACATCATTACGATAATCCATAAAGATACTGCCTGCCCGGGTGTCGTTTTTTAAATAATTGCGAGTTAAGTAGAACGCATTATCGTGAGATTGAACAATCGGATACTGAATCATCGTGTCTTTCATATTGATCCAGCCGACAATGTCTTCATTCACCTTCCGCAGCTCATCAAATGACGAACGGATCTTTCCCTGCTCCCGTTTTTCAGTCATATCTTCTTCATATCCATACATCGTCTGAGCCTTTGCAAGCACCTGGCGATTTTGATAATAACCGAAAAGTTCGAAGCCGATGGCTGTCCCGCTATAAATAAATACGCCTAAACAAACGATCGTCAGCATTCGCTGCCAAAGCCGTTTTCCTCGTTTCACACTGTCTCACCTGCTTTTTGCCCAGCTTATATACCAACAGGCACGATGTACATCCCTGTTTCTGCATCCTGTCTAATCGTGACGGACACATCATAAATGTGCCGCACGTTTTCCTCTGTTAACACATCGTTTGGCTGTCCTTCACTGATAACCTGTCCATCCTTCATTGCTATGATGATATCGCTGTAGCGGACAGCCTGATTCATGTCGTGCAGCACCATGACAATCGTTAATCCATGCACGGCATTCAGTTCACGGATCAGCTCAAGAATGTCAAATTGATAGTAAATATCCAAATAAGTTGTCGGTTCATCTAAGAAAAGGATCGGTGTTTTTTGCGCAAGTGCCATCGCAATCCATACACGCTGCCGCTCTCCACCTGACAGTGAGGCGAGCGGCACCTTTCGTTTGTCCGTTAGCTTTGTACTGGACAGCGCCCACTCTATCGCTCTCTCATCCTCTTCCTTGTCTCCTCCGCGCATCGTCTGGTACGGCGTTCTGCCGAATGCCACGACCCGTTCGATCGTTAAATCAAGCGGCGCTTCATTTTGCTGATGGACGACAGCGAGCTTTTTTGCCAGCTCCTTTGGCTTGAACGTATTCAGCGTTTGCCCGTCTAAGTGAATTTGCCCTTTATTTGGACAATGATTATTCGCCATTAAGGAAAGCAGCGTGGATTTTCCCGAGCCATTTGGACCGATAATGGTTGTGATTTTCCCCTTTTCAATCTTTGTTGTGACTGATTGAACGATGTCCTTCTGCTGGTCATATGAGAATGACACTTCACGAATGTCCATGGAGACGGTCCCCCCTTCTTAATAAAAAGATCAGAAACGGCCCGCCAATCACGGCCATGATCGTAGAAGCAGGAATCTCATTTGGCGCCACAAGCGTCCTGCCAAGCGTATCAGCCGTCAAAATAAGCAAAGCCCCGCTTAACGCAGAAAATGGAATCAGTACCCGGTGATCCGAGCCGACAAGCCTTCTTGAAATGTGCGGAATGAGCAAGCCGACAAAGGCGATCACGCCCGCTACTGCAGCTGTCACCGCCGCAAGTAAAACGGCTGTGATGGAAATCAAAAGGCGCATTCTGGTCACACGCAATCCTAAATTTTTCGCTGTCTTGTCCTGAAGAGCCAGGAGGTTGCACCACCTGCTGAAGAAGAGTGCAACGATAAGGCCGGCGACACCATAGACACCGATTAAACGGACATCTCCCCACGTTTTCATCGTGAGATTCGACTGTCCCGACTGATTAATCGTGATATTGAAATAGCTGCAAATGGTCACAAATGCTTCAGCCATTCCAGTAAACATGGCATTGATGGCGATCCCAACCAAGATCATGCGGATTGGGCTTAAACCACCCTTCCAAGACAGAACATACACGAGGAAACACGCAATAGCTCCGCCTAATACCGAAAATAAAGGAGAGTAGAAATAAAATTGAGGAAGCGCTGTAATCGCCATTAATGAAAAGAAGCTGGCTCCTGATGAAATGCCAATGACGCCGGCATCAGCTAACGGATTCCTCATGACCGACTGCAGCAGTACACCAGAGACAGATAAGGCGGCCCCTGTAAACATCGCGATAAGCATGCGGGGAATTCTCAAATCTTTAATGATTTCTACCTGTGCATGTTGACCGGTGATGAGCCCTTCTAATAATTCAATTGGGGTGACATGAATGCTCCCAGTAATGGCTGAATAAATAAACACGCAGACCAGTAAGAGACTGACTATCAGAAATAAAATCCCTGTTTTTTTCATCTTGAACGTCCTTTTATCATTAAGATTCGCCGCTTATGACGGATACAACATACGAGTCAATTCATCTAATGCTTCTGCTGCCTTTAAATTGCCTGTTGTCCCGAATAAGCTTTCTTCGAGGTCATACACCCGGTCTTGTTTGACCGCATTGAAATGTTTCCAGATGTCATTTGTTTTGAATTCTTCATCAAACATTTGGACGACTTCGTCTGGCATCCCATGTGCGGCCCGGAGAATGATATCTGGATTGGCTTTTTGTAAATATTCCGTATTGGATGCCAAATACTCCATTTTCTCGCCTTCCACAATGTTCTTTCCTCCTGCGATACGCACAAGATCACCAATATATGAATTCTCTGTCGCCACCAAATAACTGCCTGGCACACCAAGCAAAATCAGAACGGACGGCTTGCGTTTTCCTTTCGTCCTCTCTTGAATGTCTTTCTTTTTTTGCTCAAACTCAGACACAATGCGTTCAGCCTGCTTCTTTCTGTCATACTGATCTCCAAGCTTCGTGATGGCCTTCTCCATGTTGGACATGCTCTCAAGATTTAAGTATGTAGCAGGGACACCTGCTTGCTGAAAGGGTGTCTCTAAATCATATTGAAGGGTTGTGACAGACAGGACATCTGTCGGTTGAAGTGATTGGATGATTTCCATGTCCGGGCTCATTGGGTTGCCGACTTCCGGCAGTCCTTTGTAACGAGCTGGCAAGGATTTTTGACTTGTTGGCACCCCGACAAGATCCACCTCTAAAGCATCCATGATCTCTGCAGCAGCTACAGTCGTTGCCACAATGCGCTCACTTGATTCAGCGCTTTTTTTGCCTTTTGCTGAGCTTTCAGCTGACTGTGAGCAGCCCGATAAGATCATGCACACACTGAAGGCAGCGATCAAGGTACATAACATTCGATGCTTCAAAAACAGAAGCCCCCTTTCGAAAAAAGAGAGTGGATGCGCCGAGGTAAAAGGCGCATCTCACTTAAAATAAAACGAACTATCTTGTCCGTGTTTGATATTTTCTAACGAGTACGAATAACGACCCGCCGAATAAAAGAATATACACCCAAAGAAGAGAGGTATCTCCCGTTTTCGGATTCAGCTGTCCAGACTCAGATTTGGTTTGATCATCTGATGGCGTAAATGTCATCTGCTCCGCACCCGTTTCCTCAGGTGCTGCATTCTCAAGTTGATTTGTTTGAGAATCGTGATCATTTGGATTTTTGACAAAGCCGATACTCTCATCGTCTCCAATGACTGTTGAAATTCCGCTTCCCTCACCGAGAGCGATTCCTTTTGTGTCATAGACAAGTTTGACATCATACTGCTCATGGTAGTTCGCAGCTGGAATATCAATTTTTACGCGTGCAGCCTGAGCTCCACTTAAACTTTTTGCTTCATATTGAATAACGCGTGTATCTGCTTTTTGATCTGTTTTCGCAACAAGAGTCTCTTCAAACTTTCCGCCTGTTCCTACTTGGAATGACGTGATGGCTGAGCTGTTCTTCACTGTATATGAAACGAAATGGCGGCCATTTTTTACAACCAGTGTCGCAGGACTCACGACGTAATCGTTCATGCGAGAAAGCTCATCCTTATCTGCTTTCTTCATTGAGAAAGGAAGCTTGTATACACCATCTTTTAGCTGAGCCGTCTCTTGATTTGCTCCGCCGTTATTTGTTTCTGTTGTTGGTGTGTTTGGTTTTGGTGTTTCTGGTGCAGCTGGTTTTTCTTCCTCTACCACCTGCCCGTCCTTCACTGGAGCGATACTCTTTGAATCAAATTGAAAACGAATATCGTAGGTTTGGTCATAGTTAGCGGCTGCTACTACAATGTGTACTATTCCTTTGACCTCGTTTTTCAAATCATCTACATCAAATGAAACCACTCTTGTATTCTTTGCTTCATCCTTGCTGACTGTTTTGGCTTCTTGATAAGAACCGTTTTTCTCTGTTTTTAAAGAAGCGACAGACTTATGGTCCTTCACCGTAAAGGAAATGGTTTGCTTTCCATTTTTGACAGTTAAGGATGCAGGGTGTGAGAAGTAATCACTCATTCGAGATGCCTCATCCGTATCCCCTTTTAGCACACTGTAATTAATACGATATACGCCATCTTTTAATTGATTTTGCGCAGAATCATCTGGTTTTGGTTTTGTGCCATTGTTATTGCCTGGTGTTGTCGGTTGATCGTCTGGTTTTGTACCGTTTTGGTCATCCGGCTTTGTTTCGTTATCGTCTGGCTTTGTACCGTTTTGGTCATCCGGCTTTGTTTCGCTATCGTCTGGCTTTGTACCGTTTTGGTCATCTGGCTTTGTTTCATTATCGTCTGGTTTTGCAGGCGTAACGAGTGTTAGGCTGCTTTGATCAAATGCAAGCTGTACGTCATATGCTTCGTCATAAATAAAGCCGCCTAAATCCCAGTAAATTTTCACCCAGCCGTTTAATTTCGCTGATAAGTCGTCGACATTAAATTTGATCACACGTGTATTGGCTGTTTCGTCCTCACTGACCGTTTCAGTGGTAACGAGAGCACCATTTTGTTCGACCTTGAAATCTGTTATTTCTTTGCTTTGCTTCAGTGTGACATAGGCTGTTTTCTTGCCATTTTCCACAATCAGCTTAGCTGGCTTTTCTGTATAGGTATCCATCATGGACGCTTCTGTGCTGCCATTTTTTAAAATGGTGAATCCGACTGTGTATTCACCATCAACGAATGATGCCGCTTGAGCTGTTCCTTGAGGAATCTGAAACGCAGTCAACAAACTGAATAAAACGAGCAGAATGGCTGCCTTTAGATGAAAAAGACGTTTCAAATGGTGACACTTCCTTCCGTTAATGCTTGATGATCCACTTTCTTGCTAAAAACCCGCCTGAACATAAGACAAGCACAAGGAGCCACCCTGTTTGGCTTGTATCACCAGTTTGGGGATTTTCTTCTTGTTTCGTTGTGGATGAATCAGCTTTGTTCGTTGATTCTTTTGATGGCTGCTGACTTTCTGCTGCACCCGCTGATTGATCTGCACTGTTAGACGAAAGTGACTTGATGCTGCTTTCATCAAATTTCAGCTGAATGGTGTAATCATGATCATAATCAGCAGATTTCACAGTGACATGAATTTTTGACGTGATTGGTTTAGACAAGCTTTGAGCCTGGAACTGAACAAGCCTTGTATTGGCTTTTTTATTTGTTGAGAGAACGGTTGTATCGACATAGCCGCCATTTCCTGGTACTTTAAATTCCGTTACCCAGCTGCTATTTTTAATCGTCATTTGCACTGTCAGGTTCCCATTTTTCACTATCACTTTTGCTGGCTTCAGCCAGTAATCATTTGCCATTGAGACCGCATTTCCTTCAGCTTTCAGCACTGTATAATTGACGGAGTATGTACCATCCTTTAATGCGGCAGCCTGTGCGTTTGAAAAAGGCAGCATAAGTGCCAGTAAAAAAACCGCCATGAAGACTGACAGCCTCATTCTTTTTTTCATCAAGCGAATTTCCTCCCTTTCTATTGAACAGATGCCGCATCAAACTTGAGGCGAATGTCGTAATTGCCTGTATATCCGATGGCCGGTACAGTCACACTCACTTTTGCTGGTACGACCTCAGTCAGGCTGTTCACATTGAATTCTACTGTCCTCTTATTCGCAGCTGTATTTGTACTAATCACCTTCGCATCTTTGTAGACACCTTGATCGAGCGTCTTAAAGCTTGTGATCCAAGAGCTATTCGTTAACGTGACTTGTGCTTTGATTTTTCCATCCTTGACGACAAGCTTGGCTGGTTTTTCGAAATACGTATTCGCTGTTGAAGTCGAATCGCTATCAGCCTTCCAAACCACATATTGCGCTGAATATTGACCATCTGCTAAGCCAGCTGCTGAGGCTGAGCTAACAGGAGCTAGAGCAAATAATAAAACAAAACTAAGGAATAATAATACGGGTGATGTTGAACGAATGACTTTCATGTGAGCCCTCCTAAATGATATTGATAATTATTCTCAATAGACAATAAAAAAAATAACCTTCATAAGTGCTGGAACACACTTATAGATGATTATGATAATCATTATCAATTGAGTTGAAAAAATAAATCTTTGCTTCCTAAAGTCAAAGATGTCTGCTTCTAAATGATGGATTGATAAGAGTTTTAGGCAATCTGTCCCATTCATAATACCATGGCATAACCTCCATTCCATTACAGGGAAAAGAACCCTCTTCTCCTTGATATTATATAATGGGTGAAATAATTGTCAATATCATTTTTCATACTATTGTCTTAGTTTTCTGGAAAATCACACAAAAAAATTTCGATCAGACACACTGATCGAAATGGATTAAGAAGGAACATGTTCCCCTATTTTGCTGTTTTTACGATCTAAAGACCAAGCATACATTTCACGAATAATCGGTTCAATTTTCTTCCCTTGCACTGTTAATTCGTATTCAATCCGCACTGGAATATCGGGGTATACCTTTTTCTCAACAAGTCCCTCAGCTTCTAAATCCTTCAGCCTTTCTGATAGTAATCTTCCGCTGATGTTCATTTCATTTTCAAGCTGACAAAAACGCTTAGGCCCTGTCAGAAGTTGATTGATGATGAGAATGACCCACTTCTTGCCTAGAATCTCCATGGCATCTGTAATTGGGCAGCCATCTACTTGAGCCATATCTTACTCCCTCCTGCTTTTTTCTCTTTTTTTCATTATAACATAATTAATTACTTGAAATAAGTCACTAACTATTATATAGTTTAGTTACTAAAAGTAACAAGGTATTCATTTTTTATAGATTTTCAAAAACATTTGAACATGCCGATGCATATATCATGAAGGAGATGACCGAGCTTGAAGACAATTGAGCAGCTAAGGCTGGGTGTGACAGAATTACATGTGTCCAGCTTTGATCGTTCTTTACCTTTTTATACAGACATTTTAGGATTTTCTATATTAGAAAAAACAGATTCCACGGTGACACTTGGCAGCAATGCAAAGGAACCGATTCTTTTGTTAAAAGAAGATGCACAGCTCAAAGAGAAGCCTGATCATGAGCCAGGACTTTATCATTTTGCTGTTTTATTACCTACCAGAAAAAACCTGGGCACATGGCTGGCACATGTGATCAAAAAAGGCTATCCTTTAATTGGAGCAAGCGATCACTTTTTCAGTGAAGCCATTTATTTAAGTGATCCTGACGGCATTGGCGTAGAAATTTATGCGGACCGTCCTCAGGACATTTGGGTAGGTGAGCATGGAGAACTGAAAGGTGGCGGAAATTCACCGCTTGATGGAGATGGACTCCTGCAGGAAGCCGCTGATACCACATGGGAAGGACTCCCTGCGGGCACAGTGATGGGACACTTGCATTTCCATCTCAACCCAGAAGAAGCAGATCCTTTTTATGTCCATACGCTCGGTTTTCATATCCGAATGGCTCCACCAGCAAGCCTATTTATCGCCGCTGGTGTATACCACCACCACCTTGCCTTTAATGCATGGGGACGCGGACGAAAAGGAGCCATTGATCCACGTTTCTCAGGAATTAGAAGCTATACACTGGTTTTCCCAGAAGAAGCAGACAGACAATCCGTCATCGAACGCCTGACAAAAGCAGGCACCCTAGTCAACACGACAGGAAAAAGCAGCGAATTTGTTGATCCATTTGGCGTTCTCGTTCGTTTACAGATTGAAGAAACAGACTAAAAAGAAGGTGCAGAATATGGACAAACACACAGAGCTTAAAACAGCCATATTAAAAGATAAAATCAAACGAGTACAGCAAGAAGACGGGTATATATATATCACTGGACCCATTAAACTGCCAGTGAATTTAGACGGCAGAACCGTCATGTTTAACTGGTATTCATGGTTAAAAGATGATGGAAAAGAGCCATTGTCGGATGAAGCTTTAATTGAAAGCCTCTCGTCCCGCCAGCTTGCTGATCATCAGCAGTCAAGCGTTCTTGTATATGGGGATTTTGAGCATGCTGACGAAGCTCTTATCCGCATGCATTCCATTTGCCACACTGGCGATATTTTCGGAAGCAAGCGCTGCGACTGCGGATTCCAATTGAAGCAGTCTATGCGAATGATTGAGGACAATGGAGCAGGAGCCCTGTTTTACTTAGCCAATCATGAAGGCCGCGGCATTGGTCTTTTCAGTAAAGCCATGGCTTATATTCTTCAAGAAAACGGCTATGATACAGTAGAAGCGAACGAAGCACTTGGTTTTGAAGATGACACACGTCAATACGAAGAAGCCATTGCCGTTCTTCAAACACTTCGTACAAAGCCGGTCAGACTCATTACCAATAACCCGAAAAAGACAGATGCGATCAGCCATGCAGGTTTATCTCTTTCTGGACGCATTCCGCTTTGGGGAGATGTCTCTGAATTTAACGAAAAATACTTGCAGACAAAAATCAACCGCTCAGGTCACATGAAGGCGGAGCAAGAGGTGCGTACGATTGCCACATCATGAGCGATATATGAAGCTAGCCCTTGATAATGCACGGGCAATGAAAGGTCAGACATCTCCGAATCCGCTCGTCGGGGCTGTGATTGTGCGAGAGAATGAAATTGTTGGAGTCGGTGCTCATATGAAAGCCGGTGAACCGCATGCTGAAATTCATGCACTTAACATGGCCGGGGACAAGGCAAAAGGAGCCACGATTTATGTGACCCTTGAGCCTTGTTCCCACCATGGGCGCACAGGCCCTTGTGCGGAAGCACTTGTGAAAGCCGGCGTCGAAACCGTTGTCGTGGCGGCACTTGATCCAAACCCGCTTGTCGCTGGCCGCGGGATTGCCATTTTACAAGACGCGGGTATCCAAGTCATCACGGGCGTACTTGAACAGGAATCCATTCTAATGAATGAAGTATTTAATCACTTTATTACGAAAAAAACACCTTTTGTGACGCTCAAAGCGGGCATTACCTTAGATGGGAAAATCGCCTCTTCCACGTCTGACAGCAAGTGGATTACATCTGAGACATCCCGTTATGATGCTCACCATATCCGCAGTATCAATGATGCGATTTTGGTCGGTGCTCAAACCGTCATTCACGATGACCCTTCATTAACTGCGCGGATTCCAAATGGAAACAATCCGATTCGAATTGTCTTAGACTCAAAGCTGTCAACACCACTGACAGCAAAGATCGTCACCGATCAGATGGCACCTACATGGATTTTTACAACAAAGCAAGCCGATGAGGAAAAACGAGTGGCCTTAGAAGAAGCTGGCGTTCGTGTCTTCATGACAGACAACGACACGCGGGTGCCCCTGCAAGAAGTGCTTCAAGTGCTGGGAGAAAAAAATATCTCCTCTCTCATGATTGAAGGCGGCGGCCAGATTAACGCCTCGTTCTTAGAACAGCAGCTTGTAGATAAATTGGTCATCTATATGGCGCCTAAGCTCATTGGCGGACGACTTTCCCCTTCCTTTTTTGGAGGCGAAGGCATTCGCCTCATGAGTGATGCCATTGAACTGGATCAACTCACCGTGGAACCACTTGGAAAAGATATTAAAATAACGGGCTATCCCGTTTATCAATAACAAGTAGGCTGTCGAGAAAATCTCGACAGCCTTATTTTTGTCTTCTAGTCTCTTCTCTCTAAAAACTCAATTCGATTCCCAAAAGGATCTTCTACATAAAACCGATTGGCACCCTCCAATGGCTCATCTTCTTTTATACTAATCTGATGCTTCAATAATACCTCTTTTAATTCCGATAGGCTCTTTACAAGAAAAGCTGGATGAGCTTTCTTTGCAGCTTGAAAATGTTCCTGAATGCCAATGTGAAGCTGATGATGACCGCATTGGAACCAGACACCTCCGCGTTTAGCTAAATTACTAGGCTTAGGTATTTCTTTCATCCCTAAAATTTCGCCAAAAAACAAACGAGCTTTCTCTTCACTGCCTTTTGGGGCAGCTAGTTGAACATGGTCGATTCCAAAAAAGTTTGACATATTCCCTCTCCCTTTCTTTTCTCAATTGGTTTTCTATGTAGGGTTTCTTAAGTTTTGCGTTGCTGAGCAATATTTGATTCTTACTTCATTGGCGGGCTTGATACTTTGAGTCTTTCATTGAGGTGTTTCTTACGATGTAGGGTTTGAATGACAATTTTAAAAAACAGAACTCCCCTGGTCATGAAAGTTCTGTCTATCTAAGTGTCTCTTATAATAACAGTTGAAACCAAGACATATCATGTCAAGGTGTATGGGCGGTGATTCATTTTGGTGAAACTTGTCGTAAAATGTTTCATGTGAAACATTGATCGTTACTTCCCTTCGACCAGCCTGCCAAAGCTTTCTGGTGAAAGTCCCGATGAAATGCGGACGCGGTGCAAGGACATCATGCCTTGTTCCTTCTTCGCATGTCCTGGTTCAGTGGTGACAGCCATTTGATATCCAGCTTCCTTCGCCAGCTTCAACGTCTCTTCATTATAGCGCCCGACAGGATAGCTGACCATTCTCGTACGCTGAGAAAACCGCTGATCGAAGAATGTCTTTGATCCTTTTAACTCATCTTCCTGCTGCTGCTTTGATAATCGATTGAGCTCTAAATGATGAATCGTATGACTCTCAATCGATATCCCATGTGCCATCATCTCATCCATTTGCTCATCCGTTAAGTGATTTGGACGGCCAATGGATTGCTCAATCATGAAAATCGTTGCTTTCATTCCATACTGCTTTAAAATTGGAAATGCCTTTGTATAGTTATCCGTATATCCATCATCAAATGTAATGAGGACACTCTTCTTACTTGGCATCGAATTTGTTGTGAAAACGCGGTACGCCTCTTCTGGCGACAGTGTGACATAGTCATTGTCCTTCAGCCATTTCATATGAGATGCAAATTCGCTCTTTGGCACACGTAACGAGTTGCCGCTTGAGATACTATGATACATCAAAATCGGGAGCTCGACCGGCTCCTTTTGCTTCATCCAGGTTTTTGTCTCTATCACTGCCGTTTCTTTTTTCTGCTGAATCTCTTTTGTTTGTAATGGACCCTTTTCCTCTTTGACGACTTGCTGGCTTCCTTCCGCCTGCTCCTTCATTCCCATACAGCCCGAAATGAGCAGCAGCATAAAACCAATCGTCATCAGCCTACATGTTTTCTTCATTCACCAATCCTGCTTTCTCTTTATCTACCGAATGATTATAACAGAAATTGGTTATTCATTGACAACTATTTTGACAGGGTATTCATTTTTTTACACATTTCGATCATTTCGATGGCGAGCAGATGAATGGTCTCTGTTGTGAGCATTTGATCTTCTGCGTGTATCAGCAGTAAAGAAAACGGAAGCTGTTCACCTGCCGCTTCTTTTTGAATCAGCGACAAGTGCAGGTTGTGGATGCTTCGAAACGCTTCCTCCCCTTTTTCGATCAACTGCTGCGCTTTTTCAAAATCATCAGCTCTTGCTAGACGAATCGCTTCTACATAATGACTTCTTGCCTCGCCTGCATGGGCAATGATTTGAAAGGCTGCTCCCTGCATTTCCTCTAATACCGTCATCTGCTTCTCCTCCAATTATTTAAGATTCATTTGCTAGTTTCAGTGCATGCTCTAGAATTTTTTCTCCGTTTGCTGTTCCGTATAATCTCACATTGACGACATCGACAGGGATTTGATAAGGTGCCGCTGTTTTTTCTGCTGCTTTTTTCATAAAACTAACTTGCGGTCCAAGTAAAATCGCCTGTACATCCTCTCCATGCTCTTCTAGTTCATCCGCAATGGCTCCTTCAGGTATAGCATAAATATAGTAATCCAGTCCTTTAGCTTCTGCGGCAGCCTTCATTTTGGACACCACAATGGACGTTGACATTCCTGCTGCACAAGCGAGAATGATTCGTTTCATTTCTCATCACTCCTATTGATAAATGACTTCTGTTTCAACTGTCAGTTCCCTAGTTTTGATTAATGTCTGATACCAATACGCAGATGCTTTCAGCTGACGATTTCGTTCATTCTCCAGCTGGATTTCGACTAATCCGTAGCGGTTTTTAAAGGCATTCATCGGTGAGACATTGTCTGTAAATGCCCAAAGCATATAGCCTGTGCAATTTGATCCTTCTGCTTTCGCTTGAAGTGCCCGCTTCAAATGCTGGCTGATAAATGAAATGCGATACTGATCATCAATGATACCGTCTTCTGTTTTAAACCGTTCTTCCTTTTCGACACCCATGCCATTTTCGGCCACAAACCACTCAATATTTCCGTATTCTTCTTTTATTCTCATCCCCATATCATAGACAATCTTCGGGTAGATTTCCCAGCCTCTGAAAGGATTCATTTTTCTCCCTGGAAGCTCAAACATATCGTAATAATAGGATGGATGAAAAGGTGTTCCTTCGTTCCAAGCCTTACTCGGTGCCTTGACACGATGCGGATAGTACAAGTTAAGCCCAACGACATCCACCGTATGATTCTTGATGATCTGAAGCTCTTCCTCTGTAGAATCGAAAAGAATATCATGCTTTTTCAACACATCGATCAGTTCCTCTGGATACTCCCCTTTGATGGAAGGATCTAAGAACATTCGATTAAAAAACAAGTCATACATACGTGCCGCTTCTTGGTCATGCGGGGCAGACGATCTTGCATACGTCACTTCTGGATTGAGAATCACGCCGATTTTGGCTCCTGCCGATTCCTTCAAACCCATCTCCTGAAACAGCTTCACTACTTTTGCTGTCGCTAGTGCTTTATGATAGTTCCACTGCATCCATTTCTTCGTATTTTGCTCAAACGGATATCGGATGGCATCTAGATAAACACGTGTCTGGACAACAATCGGTTCATTAAAACTAAACCAATGCTTGACCCGGTCTCCGTAGCGCTCAAACACCTTTTCTGCATAAAGTACAAACAGCTCGACAACATGCTTTGATGACCATCCGCCGTACTTCTCAAACAAAACGGCAGGAAGCTCATAGTGCTCTAAGCAAAACATTGGTTCTACACCTGCTGCGATTAATTCATTGATCAGATCATCAATGTAACGAGCATAGGCCTCATCCACTATCCCATTCTCGTAATCTATGAGAAACCTCGACCAATTGATCGATGTCCTGTAATGTGTCAGCCCAATCTCTTTCATTAAGGCTACATCTTCAGGGTAGCGCTCGTAAAAGTTTGTCGCACCAGCAGGACCATAGCCTTCGTGCCACACGTGATATCCTTCCTTATACCATAAGTCGATGTACGAGTCCTGATGCGCCCGCTTTCCCTTCCATCCCTCGGTCTGCCAAGCAGAAGCCGCAGCACCTAGGATAAAATCACTTGGAATCTCAATTCTGTTCATGTCGCCGCCTCCCTTTTCTTCGTCTGAATGTTTATTCTGAATCTGGTGCTGCTTCTGGCTTGCGGTTAGACAAGAGAACAAACGGTAAATAGATGAAAACAGCAACCACAATACAGATAAGCTGTGTGATGACAGCGCCCATACTGCCAGCGGTGGACAGCCATGCATTCACAAGCGGCGGTGTCGTCCACGGCACCATCACGACCGCTTTTCCAGCGAATCCTGTAGCCGTCGCAATATAACCAATCGTACCTGTCACAAGCGGTGTGACGATAAATGGAATCGCCATCACAGGGTTTAGCATCACAGGTAATCCAAAAATAACGGGTTCATTGATGTTGAACAGTCCGGGTCCTGATGAGAGCTTGGCAATACTTCGCATCTCTTCCCTTCTCCCAGCAATAAAAATCGCAACCAAAAGACCAATGGTCACACCTGAACCACCGATGCTCATATACACATCCCAAAACGGCATCGTGATGATATTCGGTATCTCTTTTCCCTCTTGAAATGCTGTCATATTCACTGCAATCGATCCTAATAAGAGCGGCTCCCGGATCGGCTTAATCATCTGGTTGCCATGGATGCCGATCACCCAGAAAAATTGCGCCACAAACATCAACGTTAAAATCCCAGGCAGCCCCTGTACAACACTTTCTAAAGGACGCTGCACCACGTTATACACTGCTTCATGCAAATAAATGCCTGTCACACGATGAAATGCAAAGCCGAATGAACTAATGATTGTAATTGTAATGATGGATGGGAAAAGTGACGAAAAAGATGTTGCCACATTCGACGGAACCGAATCCGGCATCTTGATTTGCAGCCATTTCACCTCGGTCAGCTTACAGAAAATCTCCACAGATACGATCGCAATGATCATCCCTAAAAATAAGCTTTTTGGATCAGAAAATTGTCTTGCCAACACGTCAACAACCTCACGCATCGATCCATCGACTTCAAGAAGAAGTGTCGTTGGAATAACAGATATAAATGAAATCAATGCCATCAATCCTGGGAACAGAGACTTGTGACCGTTGATTTTCCCAAGCTCAATCCCAATGAGGAACACAGCCCCAATGGTTAAAAAGTTCAGCGTGGCATAATTGATTGCCTTCATAATAGGCTGAAGCTCTGCTAAAAACCTGAATATCTCAAAATGAGCAAGCCCTGTCTCCGGGCTCATAATCATATTCGCCACCAGTACAGCAAAAGCTCCTGTAATGATGATCGGCATCAGTGTGACAAATGCCTGTTTAATCGCCATAATATATTTCTGGTTGGTGATGCGATAAGCCACATGCCCCATGACATCTGCCGCTTTCTCCTTGAAGCTCATGATCCGTCTCCCCCTTTGCAAAAACTCGTGATCATCCTCCTTTTTGATGTTATTTTAAAAGCGCTTTCATTAACATCTAATCTTTTTCCTCACAGATGCGGAAATGGGTGCCGCGTTTTTTCATTTGAATGCTCCAATACTTGAAGCGCAGCTGCCAGTTCTTCAAATGAAGCAGCTTTGATGAGTTGTTCCACCACTTCCTTCCGTTCTGTCAGCCGCACAAGAAATTGATAAAGCGACTGTAATTCTTTTTGATACGTCTTCTGGATGCTTAACAAGCATACGACTTGTACTCGATCTTCTCCCCACAGTACCGGCTTTTTCAACGTACAGATCGCACAAAACGTGTCATCTGTTGCCGGTTTAATTGGATGAGGAATCGCAACCAAATGACCGAAAGATGTGGGTGATACTTGCTCTCTTTCTAACAATAATTGTTCAAACTCGTCTGGGATTCGATGCTGCTCCTTTAGCACGTTCACAAAAAATTGAAGAACCTCTTCCCTTGATTGGAGATCTTGCTGAAAAAATGTCAGCGCCGGACTCACATACCGCAAAACTCCTGTATCCTGTGAATTCTGCACAAATCGTTTCAGCCGCACAATATCATCGTCACTTAGAATCGTATGTACATCAATGACTGGCACCGGCAATGTATTCTGAAGCGGAATGGTACTAATAATAAAATCAATGCTTCTTAAATCATACAAAGGAAGTTCCCCGACACTTGCAGTTCCAGCGATCTCCAGCCTTCCGTTAAAAGCTGCCGTGAGTTTATGAAGAAGAAGCTGGCTGCTGGCGACACCCGTCGCACACACAATAAGACATGTCTTTCTTACATGCTGTGATTTTGTCCGCTCGATTGCAGCCCCAATATGAAGTGCCAAATATCCGATTTCATCCTCAGGAATCTCAACACCCTCTTTTTCCTTCAGCCATCTGCCCATATAAACACCCGCCTCAAACGCAATGGGATAATGCCTTTTAATGTCTGGTAAATAAGGATTTCGGATGTTCATATCGTATCTAAAACGATGAATGGCAGAACGCAAATGAAGACTTAAACCAACGATCAGCTCCTTATCAAACTGAATATCAAGTGACATGTGCTCCTCTACATAAGCAAGCAATTGGTGAGTGAAACGAAAATGGTCTTCGTCCAGCAGATGAAATAGCGTATGGCCAGCCTCTCCATATGCCATCATCTTTGCTCCCATTAAGTGAATCGCAATGTACGCCATTTCAGATAACGGAAAATCAATCGCTAATACGCGGCGAATATCTTCTGCCATTTGTTGAGCTACCTGAAAAACTGGCTGCACTTGAATTTCTCTCAATTCCGCTTCTGGCATCTTGACCAGCTTTTTTTCTTCAATTCGTTTGCATGCGATGGCAATGTGGGTCACTAAATTACTTAAACCGATTTCTGATAGATGAAGTCCGGTAGCTTTTGTACGTGAACGCACGATGTCCTGAATCAATTGATACGTTTCTTCAGGTAACAGTGCAGCATTCGCATGCTCCTGCTGAAACACATGCTCTGCCATACAATATCTTAATTTCATTTCATCGCCTGTCAGACGAAGGCCATATTTAGGCCGGTGCGATATAGAAAGTCCATGCAATGAAAACAAGTGCCTGACAGCTTTCAAATCATTTTTCACTGTAGATTCACTCACAAATAATTCCTCTGCCAATCCCTCTAATTTGATATAGTCTTCTGACAGAAGCAGCCTTTTTAATAGATAAGCCACACGGTCCTCAGGCTGATTGGGAATGGACGGTTCCTTTTTCTCATTCCTTTCTCTCAGTGAGGTTTTCAAAAATGTACGAAATGCTCCATAATCTTCAACGCTCAATGTATACCCTGCCCCGCGTTTAATATGCAGTGCGGCACCATGTTCTTCTAAGATCACTTTAAGCGCTTTCATATCTGTGCGGATGGTTCGTGATGTGACTCCGATCACACGTGCAATTTCTTCACTTGTCAGTTCCTGCTCCGCTTGCATCAATCGTTTCAGAAGCTCCTCCTGACGTAGAGATAGCATGGGCTCTCCTCCCTTGGCATTTACTTTTGCCTATCATCATAAACGAAAATAGAACTCTTTGCCCAGTATTTCTTTCAAATCGGGAACCTAGATATGGCTCATTCGTATGAATATGAAACTAGAGGAGGGATGCTTTTATGTTTGTTGTCATTATCATATTAGCTTTTTTAGGAGCCATCATTGCCAGCTTGTTCGCATCAAATGATAAACGTGCATCTGCTAAGCGTTCTGCACATCATAGCTCAACGACGAGCACTTATACTGATTCGTATACCCATCACGCTTCTGAAGCCTCCTGTGGGAGTGATTCAGGTGACAGCGGCGGTGGTGGATGTGACTAAACAAAAAAACAGCCGCCTTTTAAGAGACGGCTGTTTCGTTTATGGTTTTAAAGAGCTTTCCAGCCCCGTTCAATCAAATGTTTAACATCCTTTGCAAAATCCTCGCCCTTTTCCATCACGTCCTGAGCTCTTCCTGCAAAGTTACTGGCAACAGCCAGCTCCATTTTTTTCAATTCAAAGTGTAAGATTTTTTGATCAATCTCTGTTATATATTTTTCATATTCATTGTTGACGACGTCGTGCATCACGCTGTAAGCATCTTTCCGGTGGCGATGAAAGTCGGTTCCTCTCTCGCCTTTCCATGACGAATCTAGTGCAGGCTTCTTAATTTCTTTGATATCTGACTGGGCAAGATCTTGTTCTGTTCGAATATTACTTTTGGCTGTCTTTAACCGAGAGATCATTTCGTCAAATTCTGCACGTTTGTTCTCAATTCCCATATGCAGATGGTGCAGCATCTCGGATAAACTCATGTCATCCACCTCTATATCTGACCTCATACGAAAGCACGGCGTGAGCGCCTTTGGAAACCATCGACTCACTTGATTTTTCCAATCCTGACATTTCTATCGTTCTGCTTTCATTAAGTATAGTATAAGGCGAAAAGCCTCAGGCTTAAATAGGGAAAAGGTGTCCTTTTAGCGACGCGTTTGGAAGAAAAACGGAATAATACAAGGTCTTACACCCCTTATTTTATATGAGTCTTTAAGACTAGAATCATATTATGTCAATGGTACCCATAAATAAAAGCGATTGTGCTGATTATTTTGCAGCAATCGCTTCGTCTTGTTCTTTTAATGTTTTCACGTTAGAGCGTGTATCCTGAACATTTTTAATTAAGGCTTCTTTAAAGCTTGAGACCATTTCGCTCACTTCTGCTTCACGTGCCGTCCACTTGGTTACAAATTCAAGGCTGTTTTCACCTGCTTTATCTGCTGCTTTTTTCATCGCTAAAGCTTCGACGGCTTGGGAGACTTCATCTAGTTTATCCATAACTGTTTGGTAGTTTAACTTAATTTGTCCCATTGTGATATCCTCCAGATTTGTTCAGCATGAAACTCGTTTACAAGCTGCTCCATGCTTTTGAGATCAAGCGTTTTGCGTCCTCTACTGCGTCTTCTCCTTTTTCAGCAAGACGTGCGGCGTCTCCAGCTAAGGAACTGGCAAAGGATAACGCAGCTTGTTCTGCTTCTAATGTACTGATTTTGAATTCGATACGGCTCACGTAGCGTGGGTATTGATCGTTCACGATCGTTTGCAGCGCATCATGTGCTTCATTTCGGTCTGTTTTGAAATCCTGGCTTCGCTCACCTTTCCAAGAGGTCCCAAGCTTTGGCTGCTTGATTTGCTTTAAATCTGTTTCTGCCGCATCTTGTTCACGTTCAACCTTGCTTTTCGCCTTTTTGAGTCGAGCGATTTTCTCTTCAATTTCTGCTTTTTTATTTGAAATGCCACCGTTAAGGGCAGACAGCATATCCGATAAGCTCATATGGGTTCCTCCTCCTGTCAAAAAATAAAAACGCTGCTTAGAGTCCCTCTAAACGAGCGTAAGGTGAATAGCACTTTTTCCAATATTGTTATTATAAGGTTCAAAGACTCATGTTTGAATAGGGATTTGTACCCTTTTTATGGGATAAATATGCTTTCATTCTGCTTCACACCACCCCTTTCGACCTCATTTATAGGAGGTCTAAACTCCTGTTCGTTTGCTATATGTCACATATAGTCTCACGGTCCTAGGACAAACAAAGCCGCCCCGTTCAGGAGCGGCTTTTGCAAACGGCTTATGAGGCCGATTCTTCTCTTTCTTGTTGATCTTTCACGTACCAAATGAATTTACCTGTATATCCGTAAATGATTGCAAGACCAATGGCGACAAAACTCAACCACATAAATGGTAAATAAGAGAATGTCGATACGCCGAGAATTCCTGCCATGTAAATACCGTTATCTGACCATGGAACCATACCAGACGTAAGCGTACCACCGACCTCAGAGTTTCTGGATAAAACTCGTCTGTCTAACTTTAATTTATCGTAGCTCTTTTCCATAATTTTTGGTGTAAGGATAATTGATACATACATTGCACAACCAAAAATGTTAGCAAAGAATGCAACAAGAATAGTGGAAAGAGTAACATTTCCCGCATTGTGCAGTTTTTTCTCAAAGGTTGAGACAATGACTTTCAATACACCCAGATGTTCCAATACTCCCCCAAAACCAAGCCCAAGAATAATCACTACCAAAGAGCCAAGCATGTTGACCATTCCACCACGATTGAGAAGTTGGTTTAGAAAGTCTACATCTGATTGAATTGAAAATCCATTGTATGCTGCACCAATTGCATCACTAGGATTCGCACCTTGAAAAGCAAAGGCCCAGATCGCCCCAAACAAAGCACCGATTGCAATAACCGGCAGAGCAGGCTTTTTCATGACAAGTAAAACCACAACAATTAGAGCTGGAATGAGCATCCATACATTAATATTGAATGTATCGAGCAATGCATTCTTTAAGTATTCAACCTTTTCTTGATCAATATTACGACCTCCATAGATAAAACCAGTGACCGTAAACATAATAGCTGTAATAACAAAAGCAGGTATGGATAAGACCATCATCGCTCTTACATGCGCCAGAACTTCAACCTTTGATAAGGACGAGGCGAGAACTGTACTGTCTGACAGTGGAGAAAGCTTGTCTCCAAAATAAGCACCTGACAAGACGGCACCTGCAACGATTGGGAGAGGAATCCCTAAACCTTCACCAATGGCAATCATGGCAATCCCAGCTGTACCAACTGTTCCCCAAGATGTCCCTGTTGCGACAGACATAATGGCACAAATAATGAGTGTTGCCAGTAAGAAGATATTTGGATGAATAAATTCAAGACCATAATAGATCAGTGTCGGCACGACTCCGCCAGCGATCCAAGTTCCAATTAAAGCACCTACAGCAAGTAAAATCAAAACAGCATCTAATCCATTTGATATCCCTTTTGTAATAGCACCCTGTAAATCCTTGTAAGAGTGTCCTAAATGAAGACCAAGCCCAATTGCTAGAAACCAAGAAATAAATAAAGCCAGTTGAATATCCAAGTCGAAATAAATAGTAAATGATAAGACAATCGCCAAAAATAAACCTAGTACGGCGATGATCTCCACCATAGATGGCAAGCGAACCGATTTCAATGTTGTTTCCTCCCTTTGTGCGTGCGTTAAGCGTTTTCAAAATATTGTGAAAAAAGTGTGTCAATTCGAAAGAAAGTGAATTGCCTGTTTTTCTCTTTTTCACAGGCAATTCCACATATTAATAAAATAAAATTTTTGATATTATTATCGCTCTAGGAGCTCTGCACCCGCAATACCAGGCTTTGTCATCTCGTATGGATTTAAGATAATATCAAGTTCTTCTTCCGTTAAAACATCGTACTGCAAGCAAAGATCTCTGATCGATTGTCCTGTTAAAATGGCTTCTCTTGCAATTCTAGCGGCTGCTTCATAGCCTAAGTGAGGGTTCACGGCAGTGATCACGCCTGCACTTTTTTCTACATATTCTTTTAAACGTATTTCATTTGCTTCAATGTCCGCTAAGCAATGATCTGTGAATGAGCGGAATCCGTTATTCATTATACTAATAGATTGAAGCAAGTTAAAGACCAGAACAGGTTCCATCACATTTAACTCAAGTTGGCCTGCTTCAGAAGCAAGACAGATCGTGTGGTCGTTCCCAATGACTTGGAATGCGATTTGGTTAATGAGCTCTGCCATGACTGGATTGACTTTCCCAGGCATGATGGATGATCCAGGCTGGCGGGCCGGCAATGCGATTTCAGCAAGACCTGCGCGCGGACCAGATGCCATTAAGCGGAGGTCATTGGCAATCTTAGACATGTTCATCATACATACTTTTAAAGCGGCGGATACTTCTGTGTAAGCATCTGTATTTTGCGTTGCATCCACGAGATGCTCTGCGCCTACAAGAGGAAGACCAGATATATCAGCGAGCTTCTTCACCACGATCTCAATATAACGAGGATCTGCGTTTAAGCCTGTCCCAACAGCTGTTGCACCCATATTGACTTCATATAAATGCTGTTTTGATTGGTTGATCCGCTTAATATCACGGCTCAGCACACGGCTGTAAGCTTCAAATTCCTGTCCCAAACGGATTGGAACAGCATCTTGAAGGTGCGTACGTCCCATTTTGATCACATGATCGAATTCTTTCGCTTTCTTTTGAAAGACGTCCTGCATGACTTGCATCGTTTCAAGCAGAATGTCTAACTGCTTGAGCACAGCAATGTGGATCGCCGTTGGGAATGAGTCATTCGTTGATTGCGACATGTTCACATGTGTGTTTGGGCTTAAATGGATGTATTCACCCTTTTGATGTCCCATGATTTCTAGTGCTCTGTTTCCAATCACTTCATTGGCATTCATATTCATGGACGTTCCTGCGCCGCCTTGAATTGGATCGACAATAAAGTACTCGTGCAGCTTGCCTTCAATGACTTCATCAGACGCTTGAACGATGGCATTTCCAATTCCCTCATATAAACGTCCAACTTCCATATTGGCTTGAGCTGCTGCTTTTTTCACGATGGCAAAGGCTCTGATTAGTTCCTCGTGCATCCGATATCCTGTAATCGGGAAATTCTCTTTTGCACGAAGGGTTTGAACCCCATAATACACGTCTGCTGGAATTTCTTTTTCACCAAGAAAATCCTTCTCATAGCGATAAGTTGCTTGAACCATCTCTTATGACCTGCTTTCTATAGAATAGTTAAATCACTAAATCTTCTGCGATTGGCGTTTCCATAATCTTTTTGACTTCTCTTGGATCTGTTGTTTTGCCTAGTGCCCACATCAGTTTCGGCACGATAGCTTCTGTATTCATGTTTCTTGAACGTGCCACCAATTCTTGATTGATCTTGCGTCCTACCTCATACACACTCATGTCTTCTCCTTCTTCAAGACACTGAGTGGTGATGACAACAGAAATGCCTTCTTCCAGCAATTCGTTGATCTTTTCTAAAAGGTTTCTTCCTTCGAAAGGAATTCCGCCGCTGCCGTAGCTTTCAATGACGACGCCTTTGTACATGCTTTTGACTGCATCTAAAAACTCAGGCTTCAGGCCTGGGTGCAATTTTAACAGACACACATCTGTGTTCAAGGATGCATCTAATTTAAGCGGTTTCATTGGTGTTCTTTTTACTTTGCTATTGTATTCAATTTGATGGTTTTCAATTGATGCAATATATGGGTAGTTAATGCTTTCAAATGCATCGTAGCTTTTCGTTCTTAGTTTGATCGCACGTGTTCCTTGGATGACCCTGCCATCAAACACGACATACACGCCGCCAACACCGTCACATGCAAAGCGAATGGCATCTGTGATGTTTTTCTTCGCATCTGTTTTCTTAAAAGTAATCGGAATTTGTGAACCTGTAATCACGATCGGCTTATCAGGGTTTTGCAGCATATAAGACAGCGCTGCTGATGTATAGGCCATTGTATCGGTTCCATGAGTAACGACAAACCCGTCATACTGATCATAATTTTCATAAATGGCTGTTGCGATATCAACCCAGTATTCAGGCTGCATATTTGTACTATCTATACTCATTAGGGACTTTGTGTCCATTGTATATTCTGCATTAATTTCGTTTAAATAGCTCAAAAGATCCTCAGCTTTAACACCTGGAGCTAAACCATTTTCACTCTCTACAGATGCAATCGTCCCACCAGTCGTTAAAAGCAATAATTTCTTCAACAGGTCCACCTCTTTCGTAAAATTACTTCGTTTGTCACACATATTATAAGCTAGCTTGTGCTATTCTATAATATACGCTTTACGCGTACCTTCA
This sequence comes from Bacillus sp. FSL M7-0791, assembly GCF_038627085.1. NCBI lineage: Bacteria > Bacillati > Bacillota > Bacilli > Caryophanales > Bacillaceae > Bacillus > Bacillus sp. FSL M7-0791. Next base: position 3,460,759 of record NZ_CP152022.1, read on the forward strand.
TTGCCATTATAGTCACATAACGCGAATTAATCAAGAAATTGTTACGCATAACGCGTACATTCTATGTCAAAATATGATATACTGTTGTTGTAAATAAAGGAGCGTTCATGTATGATACTCGATCGTTTAACCACCCTTAGAAAAAAGAAAAAATGGTCTCTCCAGCATACGGCAGATCGCCTAGGTATCGCCAAAAGCACCTATGCCGGTTACGAATCTGGGTACCGACGACCTTCGCTTGAAGCAGTGAAGCTGCTGGCTGATTTGTATGATACGTCCATTGATTTTTTACTTGGTAGAACGGACGAGCCAGAGATACAACGCAAAATCTCTGATATCAAAATTGAACTGACGGAAGCAAAAGAAGGAACCATTCATGTAGACGGCGTTCCCCTAAATGATGAAGAAATCAAACAGCTTGTTGCCTTTATTCGGGCGAAAAACACTCTAAAAGTATAAACACAGAAAAGAGAGGCACCTTATAAACAGGTGCCTCTCTTTCCTTTTCCAATCTCAATACGGAGAAGACAGCTGGCTTAATTCCTCTAGCCGCCGCTTCGCTTCTTCTTTATTAAACGAACTATAATAGCGATAATTCTCCTCATCTAAGATGCGGTAATGCTGACTAAGCACATTTTGCTGAAGTCGAAACGTGCCTTTTTTGACAGACGTCCTCCACCAAACCTTTCCGCCAATCGTACGCTCAACTGATAGATGTAATTCATCATGTGCCACAACTTCCAAAATCTCAAGCGGGTCATCCCCTAGTGTCCCTTTCAGAATGTCACTATCTCTGAATAATGCACATACGGCCGCGGATTGCGTCCAGTTGAGACGCAGCCTGTTTTTTTCAACCTGCTGTAGATGCCGTTTCGATAGACCAAGTACCTCCGCCATACGATCCTGCGTATAATCCTTTTCTTTTCGAATCCGTGCCATTTGTTCTGTGACGAGGTCGATTACCATCTCTTTATCCATCTCTCATCGCCTCTTTCGAGTGTTCAGTCTTTACTGACATCATACACGATTTCTTCGAAAAAGTGGCGCCTCATCCTATAGAATTCTGACAAAAACAGCTTAGTCGGTCTTCTCTTCTCCTTGGCCATGCTGCTGTCTCCAATTTTCTTGGGCTGTCTGATGTAAATATGGATAGATCTCCTGTTTGACGGTCTGTTCAAATACTTCTTCATCTAAAATGCTGTACGCCGGAATTTTGATCAATTTCCCATCTACTTTCCGAATGAGCACATCCATGAAAAGAAATCCTCTTATACTGTAACGATGCCTGCGCATGTCAATTGATTGAATATCTTGAAAAGAGATCGTTCGCTCCCGGTGCAGCACAGCGCCATTCTCTCCGCGCTGAATGCGAAAAATCACATTTCCCCTCTTCGTAAAAGCAGGCAAAATCATCAAAAAGGAGATCCAGCCATAGACAATACCTAATAGTCCGCCTAAAAATAAAAACAATGTATAGTTTGATTCAAATGTAAGGGCTTCTGAAAATAACCAAATACCGATGATACCGAAGCCGCCCGTTGCTAAGAATGCCCATACTCTTAAAAAAGGTCTGCTCCTTACTTCTATTACTTCACTTGGATTCAAGCGTCATTCTCCTTTTCTCCATTAGAATATAGAACGTAACCCGTCTAGATGAGCCGTCTCAATGCGAAATTCATTTTCTTTTATTCCTGATACAAGCCACGATTGGTTCTCACCTGGAATTACAAATATCATCGACTCCACATCAGGCGTATTATTTTTGTCATAGACGACCTTCATGAGGGAGTCCATCTTTCCTTTTCTCGTCTGTACATCAGAAACAAATGCCTTCACGAGCTCTTGATTCTCCGCTTTATTCAGGAAGGATGGCCACTCATTTTTCGCTTCGCTTGCTTGCTCTAACAGCATTTCAAATTCCTCTGCCTGGAGGCTGATGACAGGTTCAGGGTGATCATTCATCTGTATATTGAAAAAGGCTGTCACTTGCTCCTCTGCCTGCTGATCGCCGTCCAGTTTGCGAATCTGATGCACTTGTTGATCATAAAGCGTATGATGCGCATATACACCCGCCTGTGTTGTGTGAAAAGAGGTGCTGACTTCTTCATCTGTGTCTCCAAATTTAGATGCCTTGATCGTGTGAGAGGCATCATTCATCGCCTGGATGAAATGACGGTATTCCGCTTTATAACGGTATTGTCTGTTTCGAAATTCCAGTACACCTTTTGCAAGCAAAGAGCGGCACGCAATTTCAAATAAAAACCCAAGGCGCTCGTCCTCTACTTCAGGATAATAGGCCTCCTTTAAGGACATGCCTTGTTCAAAATAGCCTTCACTGTAAAAACTAAAGATGAGTTCCTCAATACTTAGACTTAGCTGATCCAACTTGATCTCTCCTTATCCAAAAGAAAATGCACCCTTAAAGAAATCGCCTGCACCCTTTATGAGCGAATCTGCGGTTTCTTTTGTTTTTTCTATCCCTTTATGTATCACTTGATTTGCCTGATCAATGGTATCATTCACTGCTTTCACACCTTGACCCGCCAGTTCGAATGCTTTTTTCCCTTTATCCACGACTGCATGAATCGGGTCCTTTAATTTCACTGCCATCTGTTCAGCAAAACCGGAAGTCAGCTTGGCGACTTTTTCTCCAATAAATCCACCTACAGCTGAACCAATGGCTCCGCCAACAACGGTTCCAATCGGACCTGCAAAGCTGCCAAGAGCACCGCCGACAACGGCACCTGCGACAGAACCGCCAGCGATAAAGACCGTATTGTTCACTGCATTTCCAACAGCCTTTGCATTTTCACGCTTAAGAACTTCGGGCTGATCTCCGAATTCTGCATAGTTCTCGGCAATTTTCAATCCACAGCCAACCGTTTCTGTTGCACCAGTGACAACTGTTGCAATAATGGCATTTCCTTTCGCAAATCTTGCACCATTTTTCAGAACAGACTTAATCGCAGCCGTGTCCTTCCAATTAATACTTCCTTTTGTAAAATCACGAACACTGTTTGTGAACGCAACTGTATCGTCAGGATAAAATTTTGTGAATTTCTTATGGACCAAGTCAGCCATCGGCCAGTTCGATCGTTTTAATAATTCTTTTTTACTCAGCCAAATCCTTGCTAACCGGTCAAATCTCGTTCCTTCTACCCGGCTGGTCAGATCAAGCAGCAGCTTTGAATGCTGCGCTGCATATCGGCCATTCTCTTTAATGAAAGTCGTCATCCCAAGCCCGTAATATTTCGCCTGCATCATCACGATACCAGCTAAGCTCGTGAGTGTACCATATTGATCATAGATACTGTACAATTTCCGCAATATATCATCTGCTTCGACCATTTTATCGGTTGCATGACGAATGGCAATATCATCACTGCTCAATTTGCTGATTAATGCCTGTCCTGCTCCCCATGCATCCCCGACACCAGAAAAACAGCTTCTATACCGAGGATCGCAGCCTAAAATCAGCCCGTCCAGTTCACTATGTAAATCGCGGTGCTTCGTTTCAATGGCTGACAGCTCGCCTACAAAATCATTCGCCAGCCCAGTCAGCTGATCTGGATCAACCACAATGTCACGTGCCATCACATCATCTCCCTTCTCGGTTTCTTTCTCTCCGTTCTTCTCGTCTCTTTCGCTCAAGCTCTTCCATTCTGGCAATTTCAGCTTTACGCTCCTCAATTTTGACCGCTGCATCCCGCAGTTCCTGACTTGTTTCAAGCAAATCTTTTTCAAATTGATCGTAGCGTGCCTTTGTTTCTTCAAAGCTTTGATCAAATTTATCCCTTGCTTCTCCCTGCCAGCCTGATCCTACTGCCTTCAGCCGATTTTCCAGCAGCTGCTTGGACTGCCGAATCTCATCAGCCGCTTCCTGAAACTTTTGAGCGAGTGCCAGCGTTTGACTAGAATCCAACTTTCGCACCCCTTTCTCCCAATTTAACGTACAAATGGATGATTTTATATGTCCTCATTATAAATAAAAAGACACCCAAAAAAATCACCCTAAAGAACCATTCAGCACATTACCTAATGAAAGTAGGCCTTTTTCCTCTCTAATTGCCAGAGAAAGCCTTTCTTGTTATGAAGCGCATTCAAGACGTGATAAAATGGACGTATTCTACAAAAGGAGTGACGTATAGATGAAAGAGGAAATGATTCAGCGTTTCACAAGTTATGTGAAGGTAGATACGCAGTCAGATGCAGAAAAGGAAAGCTGCCCATCTACTGAAGGACAATTGAACCTGGCGAGACAGCTTGTTGAAGAGATGAAATCCATCGGGATTCAAGAAGTGACTATGGATGAAAACGGCTATGTCATGGGGACAATCCTATCTAACACAGACAAAGACGTGCCGACCATTGGCTTCCTGGCTCATATCGACACAGCCACTGACTTCACCGGCAAAAATGTAAAACCGCAGCTTCATAAGAACTATCAAGGCGGCGACATTACCTTAAATGAAGATCTACATATCGTTTTATCTCCACAACAGTTTCCAAATTTACAAAAGTACCAAGGACATACGCTGATTACAACAGATGGCACAACCCTGCTTGGTGCAGATAACAAAGCTGGTATCGCAGAAATTATGACAGCTATGCATTACCTCATCGAACACCCAGAAATCAAGCATGGGAAAATCCGCGTCGCTTTTACGCCAGATGAAGAGATTGGCAGAGGGCCGCACAAGTTTGATGTTGATGCCTTTGGCGCTTCCTATGCGTACACAATTGACGGCGGACCGCTTGGCGAGCTGCAATATGAAAGCTTCAACGCAGCGGGCGCGAAAGTATCCATTAAAGGAAACAACGTCCACCCAGGAACAGCAAAGGACAAAATGGTCAGCGCTGCGAAAATTGGGATGCTCTTTCACAACAAACTGCCTTCTGACGAATCTCCAGAATATACAGAAGGCTACGAAGGCTTTTTCCACCTGACGAAATTTGTAGGGGAAGTAGAAGAGGCCGAGCTGCAATATATTATCCGTGATTTTGATAAAGAGAAATTCAACAATCGCAAGGCACTGTTTGAAAAAATAGCAAATGACTTAAAAGCCACGTACGGAGAAAACAGCATCACCCTCAGCATTCAGGATCAATATTATAATATGAGAGAAAAAATTGAGCCGGTGAAACATATTGTGGACATTGCTCATGAAGCCATGGAAAATCGCTCAGTAACACCGGTCATTGAACCAATTCGCGGCGGCACAGACGGCTCCCAGCTTTCATATAAAGGTCTCCCAACGCCAAACATCTTTACTGGCGGGGAAAACTTCCACGGTAAATATGAATTTATTTCCGTTGAAAACATGGTGAAAGCAACCGAAGTTATCGTTGAAATTGCCCGTTTATTTGAAGAAAAAGCATAAACATGTTTACAACCGTTCCTGTTCGGGAACGGTTTTTTAATAAAAGTTTACAATTTTCTGAAACTTTTATGACACTTATTCGTACTAATAGAGACAACCCCAGAAAAAATTCTTCTTGACGAGTGAAATAACTGGAAATATAATAGTTAAAAACAACCAGTATTTTAGACCTAAAATAGCAGATTGAATGGACCTTAAGAACTAAACCGACTCTACTGCTTATTTTCAGTTATAAACATCACTCACCCTGTCTACACTTAAAGAATAGGATGAATTGGAGGAATGTCATATGATGATTTTATTGATTATCGCTTCACTTTGCTGCTACTTACTATTCTCTTTCAAAAAAGATAACCGCACCCAAAAAAGAAAAAGCGCAGAGCTTTCGGAGTTTGAAATCTTTCGTATGCGCCGCCACTACAACGGAAAACGCCGTCACCCACTAAACGATGCACCTAAACAAGTATAAATCCAAATAAAAGAGCCTCATGAGGGGGCTCTTTTTGTTGAATAAACAGCAAAAAACGACCACTGAATCTGGTCGTTTTTCTTTTTATTTATATACCTTCGCAGGAACTTGAATCATAGGAATTCCAACATAATAAGGTGAAATTTCATATGGCTGGAAGACAACAGCAATTCCCTTTTTCGTGAAGTAATACTGCGTGTTGTAGTTGATTTCAATGTCGCTTTTTTTCAGGTTCGCGTAGAATTTGCTTTTATGTTTCTTTGTGTAGTTATAAATATAATCTCTTACTTTCGTACGCTTTTTCTTTGTTTTCACAACGTCTGTCAAGAACAACTGCTTTGTTTTTTTCTTTGTTAACACATAGTTCATGCTGGAAACCATTGTGTCTCCGTGCGCTCCACCGTTATACATGTAATCATAGTTTAAGATACTCAGTTTCTTACCATTGTTAAATTTCGTTTTATACGTTCTCTCATACGTGACCTTCCCGTAGCCTTCCTTTTTCGCTTCGTCCTTTAAGTACAAGTAAGTAGAATAAGAGAAGGCGATATCTTCTTTTAAATCACGATTGATGGTTTTCATATGCGTCTTGCTTAGATTTTTCACCTGTGCATATTTGAACGTTTTTTTCTTCTTATAATAGTGTGTGCTTACTTTTGCTTTTTTTGCTTGTTTGGCATCAGCAGATCCAACTGGCGCAAACAAGGAAACAATCAGTGAGAAAATGAGCAGGCTGATCGTTAGGCCTTTTTTCATTGTCATAGTAAAAACCCCCATTTTTGTCTATTACCAAATGAGTATACCATGACAAAAGAACCAAAAGAAGTATTTTTTCCATATTATTCTTCATTTTTCCACATCGGGTTTGTTTACCGTTTTCATAAGTTCCTGTATGCTTAATGTAGAATGCTAGATGAAGTGTGGTGTTTATCATAGAAGAGAATATTTTTAGTCACATTCGGACAACGTTTCATAGTTTGTCCCCAACCCAGAAAAAGATTGCCAATTACATTTTACAAAACCCTCAGAAAGTTGTGCTTCATTCTATAAGTGCACTCGCTGCTGAATGCAGCACAAGTGAAACGACGATCTTTCGGTTTCTAAGAAAAATTGGCTATGAATCGTATCAAGTGTTTCGTGTCCATGTCGCACAGGATATCGCGACCAATACACCTCAATCCATATACGGTGAGATCGAGGCAACCGATAGTGTAGCTGATATTAAACATAAGGTCATAGAGTTAACAACAAACTCTATACAAGATATGAAGCATATTTTAGAAGATCATGCCGTCACACAATTCATTGAACACATGAAACAGGCACATAAAACCGTCTTTTTTGGAGCAGGCTCGTCCAGCTTTATTGCTGGGGATGCTTATCATAAGTTCCTGCAGCTTGGTTTTGAAGTGAGCCTATGCAGTGATCCGCATATGATGAATATGATTGCCACACACGCCACGGAACACGATTTTATCGTCGCAATCTCCCATTCAGGAGAGAGCAGAGAAATTCTTGACGCCGTACAGTTTGCAAAAGAAAAAGGGGCAAAGGTTGCTTCTATCACCAGCTATCCGAAATCTGAGCTCGCAAAGCGGTCTGACTTTCATCTGCTTAGTTCTTCAAGAGAGACAACCTATCGATCAGACTCCATGATCTCCCGTATCAACCAGCTTGTGATCATTGATGTACTATACGTCACCGCTGTTTTAGAGCTAGGATCAAATGCCATTGAAAACGTGAAACGATCTCGTTTAGCCGTAGCTAAAAATAAAACATAAACACAAAAGACCGGAGCTGATTCCGGTCTTTTTTTGTGACTTTTTTCATATTTTCCGTTGACACGTTCCTATCACGTCATGTACATTAAATGAACAATAGTTTATTTCCTACTATCAAATTTAAAAGATAGTATATATACTAACAAAATGAAAAGAAAGCGCTTTTTGTAAGGGTTTTCTATATAGGAGGCAGGCAACGTGACAAAGAAGATTGGATTCATTGGACTAGGTATTATGGGGAAACCTATGGCACTCAATCTATTAAAAGCTGGTCATACTTTGACAGTTTTTGACCTAAATGAGGAAGCGATTCGATCGTTACAAGAAGCCGGAGCAAAAGGTGCTGTTTCAGCAGCTGAGGCAGCTTCTGAAAGCGATATCATCATCACAATGCTTCCTAAAGGAGAGCATGTAGAGGCAGTCGTTTCAGGTGATCAAGGCATTTTAACGACAGCTGCACCTGGCACTATCATCGTAGATATGAGCTCAGTTTCTCCTGTCACCTCCAGGGCTTTAGCTGCTCTTGCCAAACAGCATCAGGTGGAATTTATCGATGCACCTGTCAGCGGCGGAGAACCGAAGGCAATAGACGGAACACTTGCCATCATGGCTGGCGGCGAAGAATCCATCTTTGAGCAAGTGAAGGATGTCCTGCTTGCAATGGGCACTGAAGTCGTATTAGTTGGAGCAAATGGCAGCGGGACAACAGCGAAGCTTGCCAATCAAATCATCGTCAACTTAAATATTGCGGCCATGTCCGAGGCGCTCGTTCTAGCTGCTAAATCAGGCATTGCCATTGATAAGATGTATGAAGCCATCCGCGGCGGACTGGCAGGAAGTGCCGTGCTCGATGCAAAGGTCCCTCTCATCTTAGAACGAAATTTTGAACCTGGCGGACGCATCGACATCAACTTGAAGGATTTAACCAATGTCATGGAAACTGCTCACGATATCGGTGTTCCTCTTCCGCTTTCTAGTCAGCTGCTTGAAATCTTCCACGCCCTCAAAGCGGACGGAAAATCCGGGCTTGATCATGGCGGCATCGTTCAATATTACGAAAAAATGGCTCATGTCGAAGTAAAGAAAGGATGAGATGGTCATGAAACAAAGCACTGACATACTGAATGCCATTCCGAAAGCAGATTCAAAGGCCATTCAATCAGCATACGAACAAGCACTGAGCAGCTTTCAGCATAAAGTTATTGTATTAGACGATGATCCAACAGGGATTCAAACCGTACATGGCGTCTCTGTTTTCACCGATTGGTCAGAGGAAAGCATTGAAGCTGGTTTTCTTGAAGACAGCCGCATGTTCTTTATTTTGACCAATTCTCGCAGTATGACAGAGAAAGAAACTGCCGCTGCGCACAAAACAATCGCAGCAACCATTGTAAAGGTGGCTAAACGGCTTAATCAGGACTTCGTCATTGTCAGCAGAGGGGATTCTACTCTTCGTGGACACTTTCCGCTTGAAACTGAAGTACTCAAAACGACCATTGAACAGCAAAGCTCCCGCCATTTCGATGGTGAAATCCTTCTTCCTTTTTTCCAAGAAGGTGGACGCTTTACGATCGACAATATTCATTACGTACAGGAAGGACATGAATTAATTCCTGCTGGTAACACAGAATTTGCAAGAGACCGCACATTCGGCTTTCAATCATCTCATCTTGGAGAATGGATTGAAGAAAAGTCAGAAGGAATGTTCACAAAAGAGAACACGACCTACATTTCGTTAGCTGATCTGCGGGCTTTACGCATTGATCAAATCAAACATCAGCTCATGGGTGTGAAGGATTTCAAAAAGGTGGTTGTAAACGCAGTGGATTATGACGATGTCAAAGTCTTTGTCACCGCTCTCATTGAAGCCATTCAAGCAGGACAGCAGCTGATGTTCAGAAGTGCGGCGGCGCTCACAAAAGTACTTGGCGGTATAGGGGATCAAGCCTTATTAACAAGAGATGACTTGATACAAGAAGAAAGCCCTCATGGTGGTCTCATTATGGTCGGTTCTCATGTGAAAAAAACAACAGAACAATTAAAAGCGCTTGAGCAAAATAAAGAGATGGCTTTTATTGAATTTAATACCCACCTCGTGTTAAAGCCTGATGCCTTTCGCGAAGAAATTGACCGCGTCATTCAGCAAACTGAAACACTGTTGGCAGCTGGTCAATCTGTGGCTGTTTATACAAGAAGAGAACGGCTTGATCTTGGGGATGATCGCCAAGAGGAAGAACTAAAGCTCTCTGTACAGATTAGTGATGCTGTGACAAGTATTGTCCAGCGTCTCACCATTCGTCCTAAGTATCTTATTGCCAAAGGTGGAATTACCTCCAGCGATATTGGGACAAGAGGACTTAGCGTGAAACGTGCGACCGTGGCAGGTCAAATCAAACCAGGGATCCCTGTTTGGCAAACAGGAGAAGAAAGTAAATTCCCTTTCATGTCTTATGTGATTTTCCCGGGAAATGTTGGGGCAAAGGATACGTTAAAAGAAGCTGTAGACATACTTGAAGGATAAGGCATAGGGGGGGTTTGCGCCCCCTTATGCACCACAAAGGAGGAAAGATCATGTCATTAGTGTTTATTGGACTTGGCGTTTTGTTATTGCTGTTACTCATGGTTGTCTTTAAGTTAAACGCTTTCATTTCTTTGATTATTGTCTCTTTAATTGTTGCTGTGTTAGAAGGGATGACACCACTAGAAGCGATCGCTTCCGTCGAAAAAGGACTTGGCAGTACGCTCGGACATCTGGCACTCGTTCTCGGTTTTGGAGCGATGCTTGGGAAATTGATGGCTGATTCTGGCGGAGCTCAGCGGATCGCGATGACACTTATTGACCGATTTGGCATCGGAAAAATCCAATGGGCGACGATGCTGACTGGGTTTGTGATTGGAATTGCTCTATTTTATGAAACCGGATTCATTATCTTAATTCCATTAGTCTTTACAATCGCTCAGGCTGCAAGACTTCCTGTGCTGTATGTGGGTATGCCGCTCGTCGCTGCACTCATCACCACACATGGCTTCCTCCCTCCTCACCCAGGACCAACTGCCATTGCGAATGTCTTTCAGGCAAACATGGGACAAACCTTATTGGTTGGGATTATTTTAGCGATTCCTGCTGTTTTAGTAGGCGGACTTCTGTTTACGAAACTATTTAAAAAAGATCAGTTGCACGCACATATCCCAAAGAACTTATTTAATCCAAAGGAATTCACAGAAGAAGAAATGCCTAGCTTCGGCATTAGCATTTTCACTGCTGTTTTGCCTGTATTACTTATGACATTCAGAGCATTTCTAGAAATTTTCTTCCCATCCTCCCTATTGCTGCCAACCGCTGAGTTTTTAGGCGAACCGGCGATTGCACTATTAATCTCAGTGCTGCTTGCCATCTACACGTTTGGGCTTGGAAGAGGAAAGAGCATGCAGGATGTGATGAAGTCCATCACGGATTCTATCGGGTCTATTGCTATGATTCTATTAATTATTGCAGGCGGCGGTGCCTTTAAACAAGTGCTCATTGATAGCGGCGTCGATCAATACATTGCAGGAATCATGCAAGGAAGCACACTTTCTCCCCTGCTTCTGACTTGGCTCATTGCTGCTGTCCTTCGTGTCTCTTTAGGATCAGCCACTGTCGCCGGTCTCACGGCGGCTGGCATTTCTGCACCACTGATTGGCCTGACGGGTGTCAGCCCTGAATTAATGGTGATCGCAACAGGTGCCGGCAGTATCACGTTCTCTCATGTGAATGATGCGGGTTTCTGGATTTATAAAGAATACTTTAACCTATCAATGGCTCAAACTTTTAAAACGTGGACATTGATGGTCACCGTGCTTTCACTTGTCGGACTAGCTGGTGTTCTTGTCGCTGATTTGTTCATGTAGGAAATTAAATTGTAAAAACCATTGACTTTTCCCTGAAAACGTTGAATAATTGTGTTTATTAAGAAAATTGAATCAAAAGGTAACCTTATTAAGAGTGGTGGAGGGACTGGCCCTGTGAAACCCGGCAACCGCTGTTCCTAGGAACAGAATGGTGCTAATTCCTTAAGCAAGCAAATGCTTGTTTGAAGATAAGGCAGAGTTCTCACAGTATATGATGCTCTTCCTTATCTAAGGAAGAGCTTTTTTATTTGATTTTTTAACCTGAAGAAAGAAGGGATTCAGCATGACTCAAGTACAAACCATTGGAAAGAAAACAACGAAACCGCCATTCCGCGCAGATCAAGTAGGAAGTTTACTTCGTTCAGAGCGCATCAAGGAAGCACGCAAGCAAAAAGCAGACGGTACGCTGACAGCAGAGCAGCTCCGACAAATTGAAAACGAAGAAATTACACGTATTGTAGAGAAGCAAAAAGAAATTGGGTTAGAGGTTGTCACAGATGGTGAATTCAGACGTGCATGGTGGCATTTTGACTTTCTTGAAGGACTCGATGGGGTTGAAGGGTTTGAAGCAGATCAAGGCATTCAATTTCATAACACAACGACAAAAGCTAGAGGCATCAAGGTAACAGGCAAGATCGATTTTACAGATCATCCAATGCTGGAGGATTATCGTTTCCTTCACAGCATCGCTGGTGATCATACGGCTAAAATGACGATTCCAAGTCCGAATATGCTCTTTTTCCGTGGAAAGCTTGAAGAAGGGGTGTATGACAGCTTAGAGGAATTCCACCATGATGTGGCACAGGCATATAAGAAAGCAATCCGTGCTTTTTATGATGCAGGCTGCCGCTACTTGCAGCTGGATGATACGGCATGGGCGGTGTTCTTTTCTGAAAAAGGCCACGAACAAATCAAAGCCTTTGGCCGAGAAGAAGATGAACTTCGCGAATCGTTTGCGAAGACAATCAATGAAGCTGTTGCTGACCGCCCAGAGGATTTGGTGATTACGATGCACATTTGCCGCGGTAACTTTAAATCGACATGGGCAGCTGAAGGTGGTTACGAAGCAGCGGCAGAAACAATTTTTGCCGGCTTAGATCTTGATGGTCTCTTTTTAGAGTTTGACGACGATCGTTCTGGCGGATTTGAGCCCCTTCGATATGTGAAGAACCCAAACCTTCAAATCGTACTAGGCCTTGTCACTTCAAAATATGGAGAGCTTGAGCCAGTTGAACAGATTAAAAAACGCATTGAGGAAGCGGCTCAATATGTGGACATTAACCAAATTTGTTTGAGTCCACAATGCGGATTCGCCTCAACAGAGGAAGGCAACCTGTTAACAGAAGAGCAGCAATGGGAAAAGCTGCGTCATGTGATTGAGATTGCTGATCAAGTGTGGAAATAGGCGGAAACTTACAGAAAAAGCTGACCTTCATAATAAAGAACCGCTTTTTTAAGCGGTTCTTTATTTTTTGTCATCTCAATCAACTTGATATTAAGTTTAATCGTATTACTTCTATAGTTAAGTTTAAGAAGATATTGAACATACGTTATCTTCTTAAAAACCATTTTTATACTCATAAGTTGTCTAACAAGTTAAGTGGATTGATACATTCAAGTCATCTTCCTAGCCAGAATATCTCCTACTGAAAATCCACCCTAATTATTAGAAATTACAATACTGCTTTTTCCATCGTTCCCTCAAGCAAACCTAAAAGTGTGACTATAGTTTATGGGGTCTCGAAGCTTTGGTTTAAATATATCGGTGAAATCAAATGCTAAGGCAACTCTTTTTCATACCAACTCTTTGCCCCCTACAGGTGGTACTAAAAATTCGTTAAGGTCACTGCCTCCTCAATGATATTCACTTTATTAGATAGAGAGTATCGATATAAAAACTTGTCAAAAATTTATTGATCTAAATTAAAAAAATAAGAAAAATGTGATATTATGACTTCCGTTAGGGTATTAACTTGAAATTTAATACATAAATAGAAAAATGATTACAAGAATAAAGTTTATAAAACTACTCTTCTTGTTGAGTTTAGTAATGTAGTTATTGCTAATGGACATGTATTATAAACTTGTTTTTTCATACCTTAACACTTTAGGAAAGGAGTGTACATTCATGGCTAACTTATGATGAATGTTATTTATATAATGATTTCGCCAAAGAAAATAAACTATCCGTCGATAGGTAATAAAATTATAAACCATACCCCCATTACACCAGCACAGGTATTCAAATTATTCATTCCATCCTTTAGAATTCTCCGTTGAACGGAGATATTCCAACAAGTATGGATACAAACGAGCCAAAGCCACAATCTTGGTAACTTGTTAGAAATTACTGAAGAATATGATACAGATGTTCAAACTTGTATCGAAGACCTGCAAGCATTGAGTAAACAATTAATTGAAAAGGAAGTTGTATATGTAAAATGAATAAACTTAACAACGATATTTTAGAAAACATCTATAAAAACATTTCAACTAAGAGAAGCAAAACAATCGTTAATTACATTGCAATGCTAATGGCACTAGCGAGAGATAATGAACTAAACGAGGATGATTTAATTAATTGGATTCACAGCAAATTAAGTGAAATAGGATATTTTCAAGAAAAAAACCGTATATTTACTCAAAACAAATTAGATGAATTTGTCTTAGAGTTTATTGAAGGAAGAGCACTATTATATGATGATATCAGCATAACTGAAACAAAACAAAACGAATATGTCATCAGTAGCAAACTGTGGTACAAAAAGAATCCACCTGAGAGTTTTTTTTATTTTGGTATTGACCCTGAAGATTTTTCGAACTATGCACAAAAACTTGCTCAAATAAACGCCGAAAAACTAGGCATCTCAATCCATTTTTCTGAGGATCAAGCGCATGAAAAAGAAATAGCCCATATCCAGCTGTCAAAAAAATGTTCTCTTTCAGAAGAATTGATAATAACTCAGCCAAGTTCAAAAGACTTTTCGTGGTTAACATGGTTTTTTAATGAACATTGGGGTGGAACGACTATGGTGTCTAAAGGGACAACTTATAATGTTTTAAATGAAAACATTTTGTTGGCTAAACGTGGAGATTATATAGTAGGAATATTAGTTTACAAAATATTCAAAGAAGAGGCAGAAATCCTGACTTTGGAGGCTCTAGAAAAGTACCATGGTGTTGGAAGTAGATTACTTTTTGAGTTAGAACAAAATCTAAAAACACAAAATATACACTCTATTAATTTAATCACTAGTAATGATAACTTAAATGCAATTAGGTTTTATCAAAGAAAGGGATATTCTTTCAAAAACATCTATATTGGTGCAATTGATAAAGCAAGAATGGTTAAACCTACAATTCCCTCTATAGGAAATTACGGAATACATGTCAAAGATGAATTAGAATTTGAAAAAAGGTTGATACAATGACTATAAAAAGCTGACTGACTAGTTCCATAAGTACTACCAAGTTATTAATAGTCTATCCTGGGCTAGTTAAATTTTATAATATTGATTATGAATTCATACAGTGGAGAAAGATTCAGATGTATAATTACTGAATTGAAGACAGAATTGCTGCTGATAACCATTTGAGAATAGGATTCTTTTCTTAGACCACAATTGGGAAAGGGTTAAGTCTACTAGAATTTAATTTTAAATACCCTAATCATTGAAGATATAAAAGAAATACTTGAAGAATGGGTATTACCGAATTAAAACCATTATATGATTTATATGAACCACGCAACAAATTAAAGTGTGGTTTATTTTTTGTTCGATAATGTCTTTTTCATAAAAAAGGCATTATCACCCATCATGCCCCTAGAGGAGACCCAATGAATGATAATGCCTGATTCAAATTGTTTTCACCATTTCAAGACACTAGATGTTCTTAAAGGATCGAAACAATATTTCCTCTGTTTAGTAATCCAAATGTTCACCATTTGTCGCAATCACTTGTTTATACCAATCGAAGCTTTTCTTTTTCTTTCTATCTAATGTACCGTTTCCTTCATTATCACGGTCAACATAAATGAAGCCGTAGCGTTTTTTCATTTCAGCCGTTGATGCGCTGACAAGGTCAATTGGGCCCCAGCTTGTATAACCGATCAGGTCAACTCCGTCTGCGATCGCTTCTCTCGCCTCTAGCAAATGGCTTCTGAGGTAATCAATTCGGTAATCGTCTTGAATTGATCCGTCTTCTTCTACTTGATCGACAGCACCCAATCCATTTTCTACGATAAACAATGGCTTTTGGTAGCGGTCATACAGCTGATTCAGTGTTGTACGAAGTCCTTTCGGATCAATTTGCCAGCCCCAATCACTTGCTTCTAGATAAGGGTTTTTCACACCTTCAAATAAGTTACCGCCAGTCACTTGTCCAAGAATCTCTGGATCTGTACTTGTCACAAAGCTCATATAATAACTGAAGCCAATATAGTCCACTGTATGGTTTCTTAAAATGTCTTCGTCCCCTTCTTGGAACTCGATGTTGATGTCATTTTCAAGGAAATAACGTTTCATGTAACCTGGGTAATAACCTCTTGCCTGTACATCTGAGAAGAATAATGTTTTACGGTCTTGCTCAATTGCAGCAAACATATCTTCTGGTCTTGAGCTGTACGGATAAGTTGTCATCGCTGCAATCATACAGCCGATTTTCGCATCAGGAATGATTTCGTGTCCTGCTTTGACAGCCAAAGCACTTGCAACAAATTGGTGATGCGCTGCTTGATATTGAATGCTTTTCTCGTCATCACCCTCTTCAAATACAAGTCCGCCGCCAGTGAAAGGCGCATGTAACACGACATTGATTTCATTGAATGTCATCCAATATTTCACTTTGTCTTTAAAGCGAGTGAACAATGTTTTCGCGTATGTTTCATAAAGATCGACAAGCTTGCGGTTTCTCCATCCGCCGTAGTTTTTCACAAGTGCGAGCGGCATTTCATAGTGAGAGATGGTGACAACTGGCTCAATTCCGTGCTTATGCAGTTCATCAAATACTTTTTCATAAAAAGCGAGGCCTGCTTCATTCGGTTCCGCATCGTCGCCATTTGGGAAAATACGCGGCCAAGAAATGGATAGTCTGAAGCACTTGAATCCCATTTCTGCAAAGAGTGCAATATCTTCTTTATAGCGATGGTAGAAATCGATTGCATCATGATATAAGTTAAGGTCTTTCATTGATTCATCAAATGGGTGCATAATACCATTTGGTGACACATCAGCTGTCGATAAGCCTTTTCCATCTTGATTATATGCGCCTTCAACTTGGTTGGCTGCAACAGCGCCGCCCCATAAGAAACCTTTAGGAAATGTTTTTTCTAACTTGTTCATGTTGAATACCCTCCTCTTTTTCTTCTACACTGACTGTAAGCAGTGTCTCTTTCACTGTAATCGTTCCATCTGTTTTCGCATCAACTTGTGCATAATCATTCGTGTTGGTGACAATAACAGGTGTGGTGACATCATAGCCTTCTTGCTGAATGCCCTCGATATCAAAATCAATGAGTACATCTCCTGCTTGAATCAGATCACCTGACTGCACATGACTTGTGAAATACTTTCCGCCAAGTTTTACCGTGTCAATCCCGACATGAATGAGAAGTTCTGTACCTTGTTCACTCTTCAAGCCAATGGCATGTTTTGTGTGGAAAATGGTTTCAACCTTGCCGTTGAACGGTGCTACAACACGCCCAGCTGTTGGTACAATGGCTGCACCTTTACCCATAATTTCATTAGAAAATGTTGCATCATTTACTTGATTGAGCGGCTTTAGTTGACCTTCAAGCGGGCTTTTTACCACTTCATTTTGAAGTGCTGCTGTGTCTTTCTTTTCTTCTGGTTTGTCTGCTTTTGTATCATCTTTCACTGGTACATCTTTGAATCCTAGAACAAGTGTCATGATCGTTGCTACAACAAATCCGATGACTAAACCGATGATTGAGTAGACAAATGTTGGTCCAATGAATGTTGGGAGACCTGGAAGGCCTGCTGATCCAGATATCACATATGATTTTACTTTAAAGATTGACATGAACACGCCGCCTGCTGCTGCACCAATAAGGGCTGCAAGGAACGGTTTTTTCAATCGCATGTTCACACCATACATAGCAGGTTCAGTAATACCCATTAAGGCTGTGATACTTGTAGACATCGCCAATGATTTGAATGTTTTGTTTTTTGATCTTAAGAAGACACCGAATGCTGCGCCTGCTTGTGCCATATTCGCTACAAACATCATTGGTAGAATGTAGTCAAAACCGTTTAACGTAATGTTGTTGATCATGATTGGAAGCAGTGCATAGTGCATGCCCGTAATGATCAATGGTGACATGAATCCGCCGATCAAGAGTCCGGCCAAAAGACCTGCATGTTTAAACAATAAATCAATTCCACCTGAAAGGCCACTTCCGATAATCCCGCCAAGCGGTCCAACCGCGATGAGCATAACTGGTACAACGACTAGAAGTGTGACTGTTGGAACAAGGATGATCTTTAATGATTTCGGACTATATTTTTCTGCGAATCTTTCAACATATGAACCAAGCCAGATGGTGAGTAGAATTGGAATCACCGATGAAGAGTACACAACGGCAACCACTGGCAAGCCTAAAAATTCTGTATTTCCCGCGCCCAGTAAAGCGGTTAACTGCGGGTGCAGTGCTGCTGCTGCAATGGCAGCCGCGATATACTGATTTGTGCCAATTTTTTTGGCTACGCTTACAGCAAGCAAAATCGGTAAGAAGTAAAAGGCTCCATCTCCGATGGCTGTTAAAATCGCATACGTACTGCTTTTATCTGATATCCACTGGAATGTGAGCATCAGTGCCAAAATCCCTTTGATCATACCGGCCCCAGCGATGGCTGGAAGAATCGGTGTGAAGACACCAGAGATAAAATCGAAAAGCTTTGATATCACATTTTGTTTTGACGCTTCTTCTGTACCGCCTGACTTTACATCAGATGATAGACCTGAATCAGCGACCATCGCTTGATAGACATTTGAGACATCATTGCCGATAATGACATGATATTGGCCTCCGCTTTGATTCACGCCCATGACGCCGTCTGTTGATTGCAGCTTCTCTTTATCTGCCTTGCTTTCATCGTATAAGTTGAAGCGAAGTCTTGTCATACAATGCGTGACGTGTTTAACATTCTTTTCACCGCCGACAAGTTCTAGCACTTCTTTTGCTGTTTGTTTGTGGTTCATTGTGTTACCCTCCAATCGTTGATTTCATCTTGATATAGAAAAAACCTAAACATCCATTAATGTCCGAGAAATAGCGATTCAGACATTAATCGATATTTAGGTTTTGCCTGCTTAACCAGTAACAATCCTTCATAGCGATTGATCGTTATTTAATTTTTATAAGTCTTTAGATATAAAAAACCTAAATCACGCCTTATCAAAGATAGGGACAATGATTTAGGTTTTGCCTGCTTGACCAGTAACAATCCTAAAAGATTGTGGGTTATTTAGTTTATAGTTATAAATTATCATGTTAATTTTGTGATGTCAACGCTTTCTTTTTGAATTTATTTTCTTTTTATTACTCTGTCTATATGCAAAGTTAAATATAGCATTTCATCTTCTATGAGACTTCGGTTGTATTCTTTTTGAACATACTCGTTAATTTTTTCTGCGCACTGAAAAGCTGCGGTGTTTTTCTCTTTTACCACTTCATACAGAAACTCATTTTGATTTTCCATTTGTGTTTCGTTAAACAGACGCTGACCAAAAAACTTCAAATGCGTCACAAAACGGAAATAATTTAATGATTCCTCGTCCAAATCAATTTGAAAGTGATACTTAACGATGTTTAAAATGTCTTGAATGAGTTTGGTGATTTGAATCACGTTTGGCATTTCTTCATTGAGCTCTGCATTGACAATATGCATGGCAATAAAGCCTGCTTCATCCTCAGGAAGATGGATGCTCAGCTTGTCCTCAATGATCCGAATAGCTTCTAAACCGCATCTGAACTCATCTTTATACAGCCGTTTGATTTCCCAGAGCAAGGCATTTTTGATGTCCATTCCTTTTTGATGACGTTCAATGGCAAAGGTGATATGATCCGTCAGCGTCACATAGATGCTGTCATTTAAATTTTTGTTAAGGGTTGTTCTCGCATGCTCAATAATCGCCTCACACACTTGCATATACTCGATTGGAATATCATAAAGCAGGGTTTTGAATTTTTCTGATATATCTTTATTTTGAATAGAAAATACTTTTTCGATTCGTTCTTCGTCAATCGGGTCTCCGCTTTTCTTTTGAAACGCGATCCCTCTGCCCATAATGACCAGCTCATGCTGCTCGTCATCATACGCACTGACAACATTATTATTGATTACTTTAGAAATGATCAATTGATACCCCCCAGTACATTCCGCTTTTCCGAGCATTTTATCGTTGATTGATATGTCATGTTATTATTATTTTCAAAAAAGAGGACTTTAAGATGATTTTACATTTTTTTTTGATCCGGTCAACTAGAAAGAATGACATATTACCTCTCAAAAATGACGAAATAGGGGCAAAAAAGTCTAAAAACATACACAAAAACACTCTAAAAGAGTGTTTAAAGTGTGTTTTTTACAAAATCAGGAGCAATCCCAATTATAGACGACATTCTCGAAATTTTTTCGTTTAAGGTCTTCTGGTTTGATAAAGAAGTTGGCAATACCGCAATCTCCCCACATCAAATCTACTTCATCATCTGAGTCAATTTGTAATAACAGAACGGTATGTTCTTGATCTTCATAGGTACGCGGGTCTTCTTGTGTAAACCCTGGGTACCCGCCCAATTTGTGACCAAAGCCACTCGCTGTTTCATAAAATTCATCCAGCAGGGCATCTGCTTCATCGCCATTAACACCATCTGCATCTTCAAATAGGTTCCAGCTGTTCTTTCCTGTGACTTTTTCAAAGCGGAAATCTCCTACACTGATCGTTTCGCTTGATAATTCACCTGTAATTGCGCCTTCCTTCGTCACAGGAAAATAAAAATCGTCTGGAATTTTCACAAAAGAAAAATCAGTCATTAACTCTTCTTCTGCCAAGAAAGGTTCCTCAATAAATTTGATACGAAAATCTTTTTGCTCTGTTTTATGGTCAATATTCATCCCATAAAGATCATCATGCACAGAAATAAAGACTTGCAAAATCCCTGTTTCTGGATAATCCTTCAGCTTGGGCAGCTGGCCGAAATTAATTTGTGCCAAAAGTTTCATAGGATGTCCTTCGCCGTCAACTGGATATTCTTCGTTTTTTGGGAAATAAGGATCACCAGCTATTTTGCTGTCGTATGGTCCTGTTTTTCCTTGTTTCATCTGCAATTGAATCATTGGTTTTTCCGTTTCATCTAACAATGGACGGTAGGGTGCAAGTATTTCCTGCAGCTTCGCTGATTGTGTCACGATGATCTTCCTCCTTATGAATAGGTCTAATGACAAAACTAGTCTCTCTTTTTCTATCATACAGAAGTGTACCCTGCCTGTCAGTGATAAATCGGTCAAAATCCTAACAAGTTTCTCACCTTGAAATGATAAAAAAACCTCCGATTCAGCTGGAGGTTTTGTCGTTCTTTTATTTCACTTGATAGTTTACTAAGTCGTTTGCTAATGCTTTCATCGTTTCGTTTGTTTCGTGAAGACCTTCAATAATTTTTGTAAAAGTGCCTACTAGCTCTGCTTGATGCTCAGAGGAAGCGACAATTTGCGCAATTTCTTCTTCCATTCCTTTGATCGATCCCTGCACATTTTAGGGCTGTTTCAATATCAGTCGTCGCCTGTTTCGCATGAGTTGACAGCTTTCTCACTTCTGTTGCGACCACTCCAAAGCCTGCTCCTGCTTCCCCTACTCTTGCAGCTTCTATAGATGCATTGAGTCCAAGTAAGTTCGTTTGATCAGAGATACCTTTGATGAGATTGGACACTTGATTGATTTTAGAGGAATTTTCGACAGTGGTTTTCGTATTTTGTAGAATTTGTTCACTTGTCGCTTGTAGTTCCTCTGAATGTGCGGCAACCTGTTGTACCATTGCGACTAGTTTTTCGGAAGCTTCGTTGCTCTCCGTCATGATGTGATCTAATCGTTGTTGATTTGTTTGGTCATATGCCACACAGAAGGCAGCAACCACTTGACCTGATTCATCTTTAATTGGAACGGCTACGATATCCATTGGAATCCCGTATACTTCTTTCGGAATTTGGATAAACGATGGTTCTCTCCCATTTTTCAGCATGGCAAAGTTTTGGAATCCAGCATCTACTGTATCACCAGCTTTAAATCCTAAATCAATATTCCCATGCTGCTGATAATAAAGAACCTTCTCTTTCCCTAAGACAGAAAAGGTTAGCTGCTCTCTCATAGCAAGTCCAATGATTGGTAAAGCGTCTATTATGTTATCAATTCTCTGTGACATTCGCTTACGTTCATCCTCTCTTTTTCTCAGTACACCTTCTTTATCGGTTCGTTATATGATCTATTACAGCCTGTAATGTGTACTAATATCAATCAAATGACCTAAGACATATAAAAAGCCCACATTCTATCAAGAGAATGTGGGTGTTTTTTAAACAAAGTAAATGCACATGAAGACACTGATACCGATGAGAAAAAGATACATGTAGTCAATCCATGAGGTGCTGATGATATGATAATACGTTCGCTCTCTCGTCCCTGTGAAGCCCCTGGCTTCCATCGCAATCGCTAAGCGCTCTGATTTTCGTACACCTTGTGTAAAAAGGGGTAATGCATAACGCATAAAGGCTTTCCAGCTGTTTTTTTGCTTGTAGCCTCTGATTTTGTGTGCAGCTTTCATTTGTTTTAATTCACTTTGAAATAACGGAATAAACCGGAAACCGGCAAGCATGCCATACGCCCATTTTGGGGACATTCGGCATTGATGAATCAGACTCATCATAAATGCCGTCAAATCTGTTGTGGACGTAAAAAGGAGACCAAATGTCACAAATCCCAGCATTCTAAAAGCGATGGTAAGCCCATTTCTTAAACTCTCCTCTGTGATATGAAACCACGCCCACTTCCAAACGGTATGATCCCCCTTGCCGAAGGCCGCCATCATCCAAAACACGAGAATAAAAAAGAGCAGATAAGGGACAAGCCTTGTAACGAGATACTTCATATTCCATCCACCTAAAACAACTCCAATGCCGAGAGCAAACAGCCAAATGATAAAGGTAGTTTTAGGGTCAGAAATCGCCATGAGACAGCCCATCGCAAGCAGATGAGCGAGTAATTTCATGACTGGATTCACAGTAGAAAGAAAGGATTGATTACTTTGCAATCGTCAGCACGTCCTTTCTTTCTGCCACATAGCGATAATGTAAAGGAGCTCTCAGCTGATAAGTATCGACAAGTTCTTGATTTGAAAATAAATCATAAGGGGTGCCATCATACACATGCTTCCCATGATGAAACAGAAGCACTTGATCGGCACACTCATCGACAAGCTCCATATCATGTGTGACCATCACAATGGTCGTGCCTTGGCGCTGACGCTCTTTTAAACGCCTCATCAATTCCTTCGCCGTTTTTTCATCCTGCCCGAAAGTCGGCTCATCTAACAGCAATACATCTTGATCAAAAAGGAGCATCGTGGCAACACTTAATCTTCTTTTTTGCCCTAAACTTAAGGCGAAGGGATGTGCTTTTGCATGCTTCTCTAAACCGAACTCTTTCAGCAACTGAACCGTTTTTTCTTGTACGACTGATTCTGGCCAGTTTCGCTGTCTGCCGCCAAAGGCAATTTCATCGAATACTGTGTCTTGTATAAATTGAAGCTCCGGATTTTGAAACACAAAGCCTGCTTTTTCATATAGTTCTCGGTCTGACCACTTTTTTAGGAGTGTATCTTTTAAGAAAATGTGACCTTTTTTCGTTGGCTCTAAACGAACCAAATGTTTGAGAAGTGTGCTTTTTCCACTTCCATTTTTCCCAATGATCGCCACCCAATCCCCTGATTTGATATCAAGCTGGAGATCACTCATAATCCTTTTTTTCCCGTAGCTTAATTGAAGATTTTCTGTACGAATCATTGTCTTTCGTTCGATTGATGGCACCTTTTCATGCTGCTCTTTTCGCGCTTTAAAGGTTTGCATAAAGGTTTGACTCAGAGGATGAAATGGATCTTGAATGATCGTGGACCATTTCTCGGGAAATAATTTGGGCCGCCAAATTCCAGCCTCTTTCATTTCTTCCTCATATGCCGTGAGCACATCTTTTGGAGCTCCATCTGCTAAAATGCTGCCTTGATCATCTAATAAAATCACCCGGTCCATCCATTCGATGACACCGTCAAGCACATGCTCTACAAAAATCATGGTCTGCTGCTGATCGGCTGCAAGCTGCTGCAGCAGTTGAAATATGTCCATTCTACCTGCCGGGTCAAGCTGTGCGGTCGGTTCATCAAAGAATAGAACATCCGGCTGTAATGCGAGTAGACAAGCAAGTGCCAATCGCTGCTTCATGCCGCCAGATAACGTGTGAATCTCTGTATGCGGATCGACATTCAGTTGGACTTTTTGCATGAGCTGCTGAATGATGTCATCCATCTCTTCACGAGGGACGGAACGGTTCTCTAAGCTAAAGGCAATTTCTTCATTGACGCGGTGCATACAAAACTGAGAGTCTGGATCTTGAAACATGACGCCTGTATGTCTTTGCAGCACCACTTCACCCTGCATGTCTGCTTCCACATGCTCTGGAATGATTCCAGCCAGAACCGAAATGAGCGTGGATTTCCCGCTTCCGCTCGGTCCTAAAATAAGCACCTTTTCCCCTTTTTGAATCGTAAGGGAGATTTGATGCAAAACGGGGTTAGGCTGTTCATAAAATCGGACAGAGAGTTCATTGCACGCGAGAAATGAATTCATGCTGTTCACCTTTGTTTCGTTTTTCTTTCATGATGGCATATTGATTCAGTACACCTGTTTTGGATAGTGCGTCTACCACCACTTTCGCAAGGCAGCCGCCAAGTATCATTCCACTGATAATTTGAGTCACAAGGGTCATAAGTAAAACTTGAGGTGTGTAATAACCAAAGCCATTTGCCACGAGACTGTACGCCATCGCTCCGATAGCGGCAAAGGCACCAGAGAGCACCAGTGTCCACATGCGATATTGTTTATAACCAAAAATGGCGAAGGCGATTTCTGCTCCAAGTCCTTGGCATACACCAATTAACAGAGCTGAAAGTCCGAAGTGGCTGCCTGTCAATAATTCCACAGCAGCGGCGGCTGTTTCTGCAATCAGAGCAGCCCCCGGCTTTTGAATGATATATGCAACGATTGGACTTGCAATGACCCATATTCCAAACATGATGTTGCCTCCTGCTGGGCCAACAAGTGCTGTAATCGGTAAGTATAGCGTGGACCATCCTAAATAGATCACACCGCACGCAACGGATAAAATCACCGCAAGGACGACTTCTTTCATCTTCCATGTCATGATGAATGCACCTCCAGTTGAACTGGCCACTCTTCAACAGTGAAGGCCATTTCCCAAAACTTGAACTCGAGCTGGCAGCTTAAGATAAAGTGCTGTTTCATTTTTTCCTTTTCCTTCTCACTTGCTGCTTCCGCAAACTGATCGAGCCGCTTGCAAAGCTCACCTGTAACAGAATTAGTTAATCCTCCATAAAACGTGATCCACTCATAAAACGGATGTGACGGGTCTGGCTGCACATCTGTGAGCATTCGTTTCCCTATTTCCCAATATGTCCAAGGACATGGAAGCAGGACAGCGATGATTTCACCAAGCGTACCTTCTTGCGCAACTTGCAGCATGTGATGAATATAGTGGTGAGCACTCGGAGCCAAAGAAGCACCTTGGAGCTCATCATATGCTACCCCTGCCACTCGGCAAAGGTTTTGATGAGGGTGTGTCTCACTATCTAGTACAAACGCAATCTGCTGATGGAAAAACGCAATATCCTCCCTGTCTGTACATCTGCTGAGCGCTGCTGCATAAATTTTAATGAATGCTTGTAAGTATTCTGCATCTTGTTTGACGTAATGAATGATTTGTTCCTTTTCCAGCTTTCCTGCTGCCAGGCCTCTGACGAACGAATGCTGATAAATGGCTTCAAATAACGGTTCTGCTTCTTTCCTTAATTGCGTAGAAAATGTCATAAAAAAAGCCTCCTCTTCTTCAGTTGAATAAATGAAAAAGCCACCCCAAATGGAGCGGCCTTCTTATCGATTCAATCATGAATAAGACAAGGTCCAGCTCCACTTCCCTCCGCTAGTACGAACTAGATCAGGTTCAAAGGGTCCAAGATTTTCTCTTGTCTCAGTCATACATGACTCCCCTAGTGGACTTTTGTCATTTAATTATCTTTACTCTACACATGTGGCGATTTGATGTCAACCGCCTTTCTTAATTCAACGTTCTGATTGTTGGCAGCTTCTCGATCCCTGCAGCATAGTAGAAATTCAGCACACTGAAGAAATCAATCGGCTTTCCTGTTTTTAAATCTACAGCTAAAATATGATCACCGTAATTTGTCATATCATCAATATCTAAGCGTCTTGGTGTTGTCTTCCCGAGTGTATCAACAAAGCTACTATGGTAGTACTGCCCGCTAGCAAACGATGATTCATGATACATAAATAAAGTCTCCACATCTAAGTAGACGAGAATGGCCTCAGAGGAACTTGCGTATGGAGCGGAGTACGACACTGGTGCCGAAATACTTTTCACTTTCACACTGTCAACAGAATGAGTTCTCTGTTCATATTTTCCATCATATGAGAAGTAAAACACACGCTCCCATTTATAATCGGCGGTCTTTGTTTGCTTATTGTACACTTTTGTACCATTTGCGAAAACATCACCGTTTGCATACTCAGCTACAAAATATTGCAAGGTGGACGAAAGGGATACAGCCCCCGTGAAATTGGGCGGGTTTTTTGCATTCACTTGTATCGTGTAGGAGTCTCCAAATTCTCCGCCGCTTGTAATACCGAATGCATAATCACCTGCTGGTAAATTGGTCAATCCAAGCAGGCTGCCTGCCGGTTGAATTAAATCTGTCGGGTAGGCTTGTCCTGTTTCATAATCAACAACAAATAATTGAACAAAATAATCAGGGTTTGAAGAGGTAATCCGGCTGATGAGTGCCTGAGGTGAAGATGTGCTTAAAAACCATAAATCAACTGGGTCGTCCTCTGTTAAGACAGCCGATTGATTAATAGCTAGTCCATCAATGGAGCGAACGGCAGACGTGCGCATTTTGCCTTCTTTAGCAGCTTTTCGTTTGATACTGATTCCTTTCTTCTTATTCACTTTAAATGATTTTTTCACTTGCTTCTGTTGAATAGCAGTTCCTTCATCCTGCTTCAAAAACGATTCTTGCACTTGCTGAATCGCTTTTTCCGTCAGTGGTGATATTTTCCCTTCTGATTTCGGTGTTTCTTCTGCTTTTAATGCTGGTGAAAACAAACCTGTTGCGACGAGTAAAACAGACAGTAAAGCTGCGGTGATTTTGACATAAAATGCTCTCACAGGAACATCCCCTTTTTCCTCATTTGGGTTTTTTACCCTGTTATTATTTTACCATTATTCTCATTATTGTTTTGGTCTTTTTTGGGACATTTTTATAACAAAAAAACCAGCCGCATGAGTTACGACTGGTTTTTGATCGTTTTATGTAATGGTTTTGACAAACAAGCGTGCTGTTTCTGCACTTGATCCCGGGTTTTGTCCAGTGATGATTTGTCCGTCAACAACAGCAAATGGCGCAAAGGCATCTCCTTTTTCAAACGCTGCCCCCTGCTCACGAAGTTTTGTTTCCAATAAAAATGGAACTTTTGATGTCAGCTGCACGGCTTCCTCTTCTTCGTTTGTGAAGCCTGTGATTTTTTTGCCTTCAATAAATGATTTGCCATTTTGGTCCTTCACATCAACGAATGCTGAAACACCATGACAAACGGCTCCGATCGCACCATTTTTATCTGAAACTGCTAAGATCGCATCCGCTACCAGTTGATTAGACGCAAAGTCGATCATAGGGCCGTGCCCTCCAGCAAAGAAAATTCCGTCATAATCTGCGGGATTCACCTCTGTAAGCGCCTTTGTGTCTTGAAGTAATTCATATACATCTTGATATTGCGCTGGGACACCTTCAGGAATTGAATTTTTGTCAATTGGTACAGTGCCACCTTGAATAGAGACAATTTGTACTTCTAGTTCATTTTCTTTAAAAATATGAAATGGCTCTGCTAACTCTTCTAGCCATAAGCCTGTTGGATGTCCATTCATTTCCGGGCTGCTTGTCGATACTAATAACACTTTCTTACTCATCTTGATCATCCTTTCGATTTATCCTGTGGCTATTTTATATTTTGCACAATTAAATATCAAGCAATATGACTTTAGGCCAGCTCATTATGTTATACCCGATTTTCTAAAAAATATGGTATGACTCCAAATCTAATCAATATGTCACATTCTATTGGTAGGGAATTTCATGTAAAATTGTCATTGAGTGATATAATATGAGGAAAGATTGACAGTTCTCTCGTCACATGAGGGGATTTTTAAAGGAGTGAAAAAGAGATGAAAACCTATTCGATTGTGATGATCATCATCACGCTCTGTATTATATTGGCCGTCTTTTTGATGAACCTAACGGGGGTCATGTACGGAAAAATCATTTTGGCCGTTGCCGTAGCCCTTTGTCTAACATCCATTATTCGTTTGATGGGTCTTCGAAAAAGATAAAAGCCGCCCTCACTAGGGGCGGCTTTATTTAAGATTAGATCGCCAGCATCAGTGCAATGAGTGCAAGCAGTGCTGGTACTCCTTGTTTGATGATAATTGATTTATTGGATGTTACACCGCCAAATACTGCTGCAATGAGCACACAAAGAATGAAAAACAGCTGAATCATATATCCAACGGTATTTGATCCAAGAATGAGCCCCCAAATGAGTCCTGCAGCTAAAAACCCGTTATAAAGCCCCTGATTGGCAAACATCACTTTGACATTTGGATCTTTTTGCAAGTGTTCTGGCAGCTTAAAAGACCGCTTCGCCATCTTTGATTCCATAAAAAACATTTCTAATAACATGATGACAATGTGTTCTAATGCGACAATTCCTACTAAAATCATTGCTAAAATATTCAATTTAGTTAATTCCTTTCTGGTAGACGTTCACGAATCTCTATTTTGTCCGTGTATAAATCAAAGTCTTGTATCAATTCTAGCGCTTCTGTAAAGCGACTTTGTGGAATGTCTTTCATTTTTCTCACGCCGAATTCCTTTTTAATAAAAGCCATGATGGTATTGATATGAAGCTTACCGTGACCAGCATACTCCAAATGGCTGCAAAAAGTCTGCATCGTCCCTCGAATCACCTTTAATTGCTTGGCAGTGACACAACTCATTGGTAACGCTCATCCTTTCCTTTGTTTTAACAGCTAAAAAGAATCATGGTTGAAAGAAAAACCTTCCAGTGTCTATTATATAATGGTTTCATTCGGATATCAAAATAAAAAAGAACAGACATTCGATTTAAAAAACAATCGTGCCCTCACAATCCTTTTCTCACATATCAAAAAGCCGGATTCAATGGTAGAATCCGGCTTTCTATTTAGTTACTTTTCGAAATTAACACCTTTCCAACAGAACGATCCTTACTTTGTCCAACGACTTTAAAGGATAACCCATATGTCGGTACATCGCGTCCTGCATCTGGGTTGTTTGGATTCACATAGTTCTTTTTATCACTAAATGTACGAGCCGGGCGAATGTAGCGATCTTGCAAAGTTAAGCCCGTTGTTGCTGTATAATCTATATTCAGCTTCGTACTTGGATTCAAAGAGAATGCTGCATCATGTACTTGGAACCCTGTTGCGGCAATGGAACCGTCACTCCATTTTAATACTTGCTGATCTGCATCTACTACGCCAAGGAAGCCGTTCCCCGGATGTTTTCCTACCCAGTTATCACTGTATGATTGATCGACATACCAAACGACCAACCCGTTATTATAGCTCATCAGACTTGCCCCGCGTTTAATATGCTTTAAGCCTTTATCGACATCAGCATAAGAGCGCCACTCTAGTAAATAGTATTGTGCTGCATATTGTTTTCCATTAGATTTTGAGAATCCATTAAAGGTAAAAGTAGGCGTGTCCTCGGCATCATCTGACCATACTTTCGTTCCATCTGCCGTGATGTTCAGGTCATCTACGAATAAGCCTGGAAGTGAATAGCCTGCATCAGTTGTGTAACGGAATTGCAGGTCGATTTTCTTCCCTGCATAAGCAGACAGGTCAAAGGCTGCATCTACCCAGCCGTCTGATTTTCCGTCGATGCCATTGCCTTCGTTTGCACCTGCTTCATTTCGATCATTCGTGATGTTACCCGCGATGGTCTTCCATTGATCAGTCCCTGTTTCACGCACTTCGACATACGCATAATCATAATCTTCTTCAATATCGTACCATGCTTTAAATGTCAGCTCTGCTTTGCTTCCTTTTGACAAATCAATACTTGTTGTCGTCATGGTTGCATTCAAATTGTCACCCGTTCCGCTGAAGTACGAATATTTCCCTTGAGCAGGTGTCGTGACGACAATCTCTTTATCTGGTAAATCGACTCGAACGGCATCATGGTTCGTTCCTTTTGTTGCTGCTTCATCAATTAATACTGTTTTGCTTTTCTTTAATGTTTTACCATCGATGGTTTGTCCAGAAAGCCAGTTGCCTCCATGCAGATTTTGAAGCATTTCTTTCGCATATGGGCTAAAGCCTGTTGGTTCCGTACCAGGAACTTTACCTGCCCAGCTTCCGCTTGACATGATCGACCAGTAAGAAACGGGCTCTCCTCTGCCTGTGTACTGTGTATCGTACTCGTCAGGAAGACCAAGATCATGTCCGAATTCATGTGTGAACACACCGGCTGCGCCATCTTCAGGCTCGATGGTGTAATCCAACGCGCCTAATTTCCCGCCTTGACCAACTTCAGATTCAGTATCCGGAATTTCAAATACATCACCAAGTGACCAGCGGTGTGACCAAATCGCATCAGCACCAAGTTGTCCGCCGCCTGCTTCTTCACCTACGCCGGCGTGAACGACCATTAGATGGTCAATGATGCCGTCTGGCTCGTTATAAACACCGTCGCCATCAATATCATAGCGGTCCCATTGATCATACTCGCTTAGATCAATATTCGGATCTTTTGCTGCTGCTTCGAGTGCTTCTTTCACCAATTCGCGCGG
Source organism: Bacillus sp. FSL M7-0791 (assembly GCF_038627085.1). NCBI lineage: Bacteria > Bacillati > Bacillota > Bacilli > Caryophanales > Bacillaceae > Bacillus > Bacillus sp. FSL M7-0791. The sequence continues at coordinate 3,491,549 of NZ_CP152022.1, forward strand.
TCTGCCGTCACTGCCTGAATCGTCAGGTACGTTCCCGCCGTAATAAGCTGCTTCATGCTTCGCTGTATACCATCCTGCAACTGTTCCACTAACTGTGTAACTGCCGCCAGACTGCTTTTCATAGTATTGCTTCATGGATACTTTCCGTTTCCCATCTGGACCGATGTAGCCATTTTTTCCGAAAAGCATATCTTGATAGTGCTGTTGATCGTACTTGTCATAGTACATATCAGTCTCTTCTTTTTTAATACTATTATGCTTATAATCTTTAAAATCTACTAATAAAACCAATACTTTATCATTGCGGACATCACCTTTATACTTTTCCTTTTTGACCGGTTTTACTTGATTGCTTTCTTTTCCTTTATGCTTCTTTAATTTTTTCTTTTTGGCAAGTTTGTTATGTACCTCTTGTTTGTACTCTTTCAGGAATTCAGGCTCTTCTGTTAAGGTGCTGGCACTTTGTTTCATTGCTGATTCTTCTTTTTTCTTTAGATAGTTCTTTAATGCTTTTTGGGTTTCTGCCTCATTGGCATTCTTTTTGATCTTTCCTTGTTTTTTCAAGGCTTTGACAAGACGGTCTTCATTCACGACACTTGAGTCAAATGGAATACCTGAATAATGACCGCCATCAGAGGATGTTGATTTTTCTGTGGTGTGGGCAGATAGAGGGGTGCTGAAAGCTGTCAATGTGCCTAAACTTAGGACAGCGGTTAGTGCAATTTTCGTCCATTTCCCTTTTTTCATATTGGTTCCTCCCTATTTTGGTAATAAATAATATCTAATTCTAGCATATTCCAATATAGTTAAGTCGAAAAACATTTTATTTTCAGAAATTTTGTGGAAAATGCACAATACGTGAATGAAATGGGTGGAACCATATGTCGAAAATAAAAGAACCCTAGGCGATAACCGCCTAGGGTGTTTGTAGTTTTTCTATGAAAGCTGCTGGCCTTGAAAGGCAACCACGTCAAGTGGAGCGGCTAAGAATTCTTTTGCCTTCGCTACGAAAGCCTGGAAATGAGCACTTGCATTATGGCTCTGAACCGCAGCGTCATCTTTCCACACTTCTACCATTAAAAAGGTATTTTCCTTTTCTGTATCCTTGAACAGCTTGTAGGAAACATTGCCTTCTTCAGCCTGTGAAGCTTTCATTAACTCATTGATTTCTTCTAAAAATACGTTTTCTTTTTCTGGATGAATGGTCATCCCTGCATGAATAATAATCATGTGATCGTCTCCTTTTGAAAAGATATTATTTCCACTCAGCAATACGATCTACCGGTAAGCGATAAGATGCATAGCCTTCGTCAGCTGCTTTCCCAATTGATAGCAACATGACTGGTACATAACGTTCTTTATCCCATCCAAATGTTTCAGCGATGACTTCTTTATCATATCCGCCAATTGGATTTGTATCATAACCGTGTGCACGTGCAGCAAGCATAAGCTGCATAGACACAATCCCACCGTCAATTAAGATGGTTTCGCGGTTCACTTGCTCCGGAAGAACCTCAAAGTGTGCAGTTAATGCAGCAATTTGTCTTTCTTTCACTTCTTGCGGCATGTAGCCATGCTCTACTGCTTTTGAATAAATTTCTTCTAAGTATTCATTGCTTTTCATATCTGCAAAAACTGCAATGACAGCTGCTGATGTTGACACTTGAGTTTGGTTGAATTTTGCAAGTGGTGCAAGCTTTTCTTTTCCTTCTGGGCTGTCAATCACCATGAAGCGCCAAGGTTGTGCATTTACTGATGATGGTGCAGTTGTTGCTTCTTCTAAAATCTCTGTCATTTCTTCTTTGCTGATTTTCACAGATGGATCATAGTTACGAATAGAGCGGCGCCCTTTCATAATTTCCATAAAATCGTTTGTTTTTAATGTTGTAGCCATGTGTAACACTCCTTTAGGTTGTTTGAATCTTTTCGATGTTTTGTTGTATACGGATGAGCACATCAGTGAGAAGCCTTCGTTCTTCTTCACTTACGTTTTCAAGCATTTCTGAGATAAATCGTTCTTTTTCTATTTTAGAAGCTTCGATTCTCGTTCTGCCTTCTTCTGTTAAGCGGACAAGTGTGACTCGATTATCTTCTGGTTTTCTTCTGCGTGTGACCATTCCTTTTGTTTCCAGCTGTTTTAAATGACGCGTCACAGCTGCACTATCAATATTTACTTTTTTCTGCAAATCTGATTGGCTGATTTCATCGGCTTGGAATAACAGCGATAGCAACTCAAGTCTTGATTGGCTGATGCCCGTGCATGCTTCGAACTTCACACCCATCATACGGTTCACGCACTGCAAACGATATAATACCTCTGCCTCTTCAGAGCAAAATGCAGTCAATGCTATCCCCTCTTTTCTATTCAGAAATCAATTAATTGATATATCAATTATTGACTCGTCAATTAATATACACCCATTGTTTGATGATTGCAAGAGGTTTGTTTCATAAAGTGAATTTTTTTATTTCAATAGAAAAAATGAGCCTAAAATGACCATAAAAAAAGACAAAAGCGACGAATCACTTTTGTCCTTTTTCTTTATTCAGTAATGACTGTGTGGATCAATGTTGGTGCATCGGCATGATCAGCAATGCGGATGTTGTCATAAATTTTCTCCATGACATTTGCAACATCTTCACGATTCGCATGCAGAGTCACAAGTGAATCTCCTTTTTCAACACGATCGCCCACTTTTTTGTTCAGCATAATGCCGACAGATAGGTCGATATCGTCTTCTTTTGTTGCGCGTCCTGCTCCGAGGATCATCGCTGCAACACCGATTTCGTCCGCGACGATTTCAGCTACGACACCTGATTCTTTTGCTGGTACTTCGATTTTGTAAGGTGCTTGCGGCAGTTTTTCAGGCTGATCCACAATTGAGCTGTCTCCACCTTGGTTTTCTAAGAATTCCTTGAATTTCTCAAGTGCTTTGCCGTTTTTCATCACTTCAATCAGCTTTTCTCTTGCTTCATCAAGTGTGTCTGCTTTTTTCGCAAGAACGACCATTTGACTTCCTAATGTGAGCACAAGCTCGTTTAAGTCTTCAGGACCTTCGCCTCGGAGTGTGTCAATCGCTTCTTTCACTTCAAGAGAATTTCCAATCGCTAATCCTAGCGGCTGAGACATATCAGAGATAACCGCCATTGTTTGTCTGCCTACGTTGTTTCCGATGCGTACCATGGCTTTTGCAAGCTTTTCTGAGTCTTCTGGTGTTTTCATGAAAGCACCTGCGCCTGTTTTCACATCAAGTACAATCGCATCTGCACCAGCAGCAATTTTCTTACTCATAATGGAGCTTGCAATAAGCGGAATTGAGTTAACAGTTCCTGTTACATCACGAAGAGCATACAGCTTTTTATCAGCTGGTGTCAGGTTGCCTGATTGGCCAATGACCGCTACTTTATGACGGTTCACGAGCTCGATGAATTCGTCTTTTGTAATTTCTACGTGGAAGCCTTTGACCGCTTCAAGCTTGTCCACTGTACCGCCTGTATGCCCAAGACCGCGCCCTGACATTTTCGCAACAGGTACATCTAGCGCCGCAACAAGAGGAGCGAGTACAAGCGTTGTTGTATCACCTACACCGCCTGTTGAGTGCTTGTCTACTTTAATACCGTCAATGGCAGACAGGTCAATTGTATCTCCTGAGTTCGCCATAGCGAGTGTTAAGTCTGCACGTTCTTGATCCGTCATATCTTGGAAGAAAATCGCCATAGCCAAGGCACTTGCTTGGTAGTCAGGAATTGTTCCGTCCGTATAACCTTTGACAAAGAAAGAAATTTCCTCTGAAGATAATTCTTTTCCGTCACGTTTTTTCGCAATGATATCTACCATTCTCATTGTTTTCACCATTCCTTTTTTTAAATTAGTAAATCAAACCGACAACGCCTGCTGTTAAGAAGCTGACAAGAGTTGCACCGAATAACAGCTTTAATCCAAAGCGTGCGACTACGTTTCCTTGCTTTTCGTTTAAGCCTTTGACTGCTCCAGCAATGATACCGATAGAAGAGAAGTTCGCAAATGATACAAGGAATACAGAAATGATCGCTTCTGTACGAGCAGTGAATTGGAAAGCATCACCGGATAGAATTTGCATTGCCACAAATTCGTTAGATACCATTTTGGTCGCCATAATGCTTCCTGCTTGTACCGCTTCGCTCCAAGGAACACCAACAATGAACGCAAATGGAGCAAAGACGTATCCAAGTACATCTTGGAAAGAAACACCGATGGCAGCTGTAAAGATACCGTTAATCATCGCAATTAATGCAACAAATCCAATCAACATTGCAGCAACAACAATCGCTACTTTGAAACCATCCATAATGTATTCGCCAAGCATTTCGAAGAAGGATTGTCTTTCTTCCTCGACGACTTCAAGCATGTCTTCGTCCTTAGACACTTCATATGGATTGATGATCGATGCGATAATAAATCCACCAAATAGGTTCAGCACAAGTGCTGTAACCACGTACTCTGGTTTAATCATTTGCATGTATGCACCGACAATCGACATCGATACCGTCGACATTGCAGATGCACATAATGTATAAAGACGCTGCTGAGGTAATAATCCAAGCTGTTTCTTAATAGAAATAAAGACCTCTGATTGACCTAAAATCGCAGACGCTACTGCGTTGTAAGATTCTAGTTTCCCCATACCGTTTACTTTACTAAGCAAATATCCAATTCCGCGTACGATAAGCGGAAGAATACGCCAATGCTGCAGAATACCGATTAACGCCGAGATAAAGACGATCGGCAGTAAGACGTTGATGAAGAAAGTGGACGCATTATCATTCATTAACCCGCCAAATACAAAGTTGATTCCTTCGCCGGCATAGCCTAGAAGCATTTGGAATCCTTTTGCAAAGCCTCCGACTAGAAAGTTTCCAACACCTGTATTGAGCAGAATATAACCTAAAATAAATTGCAGTACAATCATGACAATTACTGGACGGAATTTCACTCGTTTTTTCCCATTACTAGCCAGCCATGCAATGGCGAGAATCACTAGCAAACCGATGATACCAATCACGTATTTCATGTTTTTCCTCCTTGAATGAATTCGTTTACATTAATGCGCTTGTATAGAACAAACCCTATTTCGCAAACAAAACGCGGAAGAAATTCCCAGAAGCGAGTTCCTTCCGCATATGACTTTTTCATCATTTATGAGTCATGAATGTTATCCTACCATAGGATCGTATGAATTAATAGTCTTTCGAAGGAGCTGATTGATCCCCTTTGATAATGGAAACGCCTGCACTTGCGCCAATACGGGTAGCACCTGCAGCTGTCATTGCCTCAACGTCTTCTTTTGTTCTCACGCCGCCTGATGCTTTCACACCGATGTCAGGTCCTACTGTTTTACGCATTAATGTAATGTCCTCAGCCGTTGCACCGCCTGTACTAAATCCAGTCGATGTTTTCACAAAATCAGCGCCCGCTTTCACTGAAAGCTCACAAGCTTTGACTTTTTCTTCATCAGTAAGTAAACATGTTTCAATAATGACTTTCACTAATGCTTTGCCTTTTGCTGCGTCTACAACTGCACGAATATCTTGTTCAACCACATCATATTCGCCGTCTTTCAATGCCGCAACATTGATGACCATGTCCACTTCTGTTGCACCGTTTTCAATGGCATCCTTTGTTTCGAATGCTTTCACCGCTGTTGTGTTTGCGCCTAACGGAAAACCGATGACTGTACATACATCAACACCTGTTCCTGCTAGTTCTTTCGACGCTAGAGATACCCAAGTTGGATTTACGCAAACAGATGCAAATTGATAAGTCTTTGCTTCTTCAAGTAACTGCATAATTGCAGCTCTAGATGTATCTGGTTTTAGTGCTGTATGATCAATGAGCTTTGCTATCGTCATGCTTCACACTTCCTTTTAATTATGATACTTTCATCATATATGACGAGTGAACAATTGTAAACATAGTTATGAAATTTTGTTCATCTATTTTGTGACATTTAAAAGAGCCCTCGCTGTGTGCTGATCGATGATCAATACATTCGCATATTTTCCTCTTAGTGCACCGTGTATAGAAGCCACCTTTCGATGACCGCCAGCGACAAGAATGGATCGTTCTTTTGTCCTTAAATCATCTAGCTCTACGCCAATTGTGCGATTGTTAATGGCTTCACTGCAAATGCGTCCATCTTGATCATAAAAACGCGAGCAAATGTCTCCGACACTGGATTCCTTGAGGAGCGCTTTTTCTTCTTCACGGAAATAACCTAGTCTAAACAAAAGTGCTTCATCTCTTACCGTTCCAACAGTAAACACAGCGATATTCGCCTGCTTGCCCATTTCAATAATTCGCTGAATATGTCTGTCCTGCTCAACCATCTCTTTGACGGCAGCACTATCAAATACTACAGGAAGCGGCAAATAACGCGGTGCTGTTTGAAAGGCCTCAGCAAACAGCTGGATGGTTTCCGCCGAATATGTATTCACATGAGAGTGGCTGATTCCGCCCTTGAGCTGGACAACCTCTACACCTTTTACCTGTTTAGGTTGCATCTTTTGTGCAATTTGATACATAGTCGTTCCCCAGCTCACGCCAACGATATCACCGTCTTTCACCGTCTCTTGCAAGTAATCTGCACCAAATCGGCTCAAATAATCGGTGATGGTTGGATAGTCGTCCTTTGGCGAAAACACCACATGAGCTTCGAGCAGGTCATATTTTTCCTTGAGCAATGAAGAAAGCTCATTTAAATCCTCAAACGGATCCATCACCGTAATCTGGACGTACCCCTTCTCTTTCGCATATTGAAGCAGCCGAGATACAGTCGGTCTCGACAGGTCGAGCTGTTTGGCAATTTCCTGCTGGCTGTAATCAGACATATAGTAAAGCCTTGCCGCTTCAATACTCAGCTGTTGTTTCTCTCGATCCATTCATACGCCCCCTTTTTCTTCTATCATAACAAATTGTTCACCTCATCATGCACAAATGTTCATTTGAAGAAAATCGTATAAGCGGCATGAAAGGTCTCATTTTTTTCTAATGTTTGAATCCCAAACTTCTCTTTATACTGTCCATTCGTCCCTTCCATATCGGCGATGCCATACCACGGCTCAATACAAACAAAAGGAGCCATCGTTCCTTTTTCTTGATCATAAGGCGACCAAATGCCAACGAACGGAAAACCAGTGAGATCGACCTCAACTCCGTGACCTGCCCTAGAAGTCAATGACACTCGATTGATATGGCTAAAGATCATCGCATCATGCTGAAAAAGCTCTGGGCGAAGCTGGATCGGTTCAAGCTGAATGCCTTTTTCTTTCTCCCTGACAAGTGAATTCCGCAGTTCATATTGCACAGGGAGATGTTCAGTGGAAGGTGTCAATGTGAGTGAATAATCTGATGTTTGCTCACCTTCAACAAGCGGAATACGAAATGCTGGGTGTCCTCCAATGGAGAAATACATCGTATCCTCTCCGTCATGATCAATTTCCCAGGAAATCTTCAGTCCATTTTCCAATAGTTCATAACGAATTCGCGCTGTAAATTCATACGGGTATTGCTTCACGTGCCGGCCTCTTGATTCATATTGAAAGGTCACCGTATGCTTCGTTTCTTCATATAAATCAAAATTGACATCACGTAAAAACCCATGCTGTGTGAGCTCGAAGGTTTGATCGTCAATCTTGTATTGATCATTCATTAATCGCCCAACAATCGGAAACAAGACAGGCGACACCCTGCCCCAATAAGCTGGATCACCAGACCACATATAGTGACGCCCGCTTTCCTTGTCAAGCACCTCCCTCACTTCCGCTCCTTTTTCATGAATCTGAACCAATAACTGATCATTTTCAACCGTTTTCATTCAATACATCCCCTTTCCTTCTTCTTTTATTATGACAGGGATTTTGGTTTTGAGTATCAAATTCGACATCTCTTACTCACCAATTAAAAAAATTTTAAAAAAGACAGAAATTCGCCAACAAAATGTAATGCTGATTCGTCTAATCTTATATAAAATAAAAGAATCGTTGCTCTTTTGAATGAACAACAAAAAGAAGCGTTTGACATTGATGGGGGATTCATTTTCATGAACAGCAAGGAAAATCGTTTTCGTTATATTTTAGGATTAGATGGACTAAGAGCCGTTGCTGTATTGGCAGTCATTGCTTATCACTTACATATCGGACCCGCAAGCGGCGGGTTTCTTGGCGTTGATTTATTTTTTGTCATTTCTGGTTACTTGATTACAACGATCTTGTTACATAAGCAGGATTTAGGCTATCAAGAGCTTTTGCCATTTTGGATGGGACGGATCAGGAGGCTTCTTCCAGCCGCTTACATCATGATTTTTATAACCGTCAGCTGGTGCGCGATTGCTGGATCAAACGCATTAGTGTCCATTCGTGGCGATGCCATATCGTCCTTTTTTTATGTCAGTAACTGGTGGTACATTTTTCATCAGCTTTCATATTTTGATAGCTTCAATGCCCTATCTCCACTGAAAAATTTATGGTCTCTGGCGATAGAAGAGCAATTTTATATCATTTGGCCGGTACTGTTGATTGCAGGGCTGAAATGGGTAAAAAACAGATCCCATCTGCCTATGATCACCTTTGGACTTGCACTTGTCTCTGCCTTATGGATGGCGATTCTTTATTCACCAGATACCGATCCAAGCAGGGTTTATTATGGAACAGATACTCGTGCATTTGCGCTCCTGATTGGATGCAGCCTGGCATTTGTGTGGCCTATGCAAAGACTGTCCAGCAAAAAATTACTTCCTGTTGGCAGACGTATTTTACATATTGCCGGGTTCGGTTCGTTTGCGATTTTCCTTCTTTGTGTTTATGCAGTGGACGATTTCGATGCCTTTCTCTATCAGGGCGGCATGCTGTTATTCTGTCTGAATGCGGCCATCTTAATTGCGTGCGTCTGCCACCCTGCAAGTCTTATAGGGAAATGGCTGTCCTTTCAGCCGCTCGTCTGGCTAGGTAAGCGGTCTTATGGTATTTATCTGTGGCATTATCCCATTATCGTACTGACCACACCGGTCATTGAAATTGGACAGCCTTCCATAGCGCGTGTCACATTGCAGCTCATCGCCATTTTACTAGTTGCTGAGGCTTCCTATCGCTTCATCGAACAACCGATCCGCCAGCATGGCTTCAGACAATATTTTTCCTCTTGGTCTATTTGGAAAAAAGGAATCAAACAGTGGTCTACATCTAATAAGGTGTTCCTTGGAATCACCGCAGCTCTTTTGATCTTATTTATCATTGGCATGTCTAACTCGTCCACTTCCTCCCCATATGTGAAGGAAGTGACGCAAATTAAGACAGCACCGAAAAAAACAGCCGAACCATCGGAATCAAAAGCGAAGAAAAAGAAAGAAAAGCACGAGAAAAAAGCAGCTGATCAAAAACAATTTCACCAAGTTCTTGCCATAGGTGATTCTGTCATGCTAGACATTGCGCCGAATCTTGAAAAAGCATATAAACAAATCACCATCGATGGGAAAGTTGGCAGACAGATGAACGAAGCCATCAGCATCGCCCCTCAATACAAATCATTTAATCAATCTGATGCTGCTGTTATCATTGAACTTGGCACAAATGGTTATTTTACTGAGGACACGCTGAAAGCATTCATTCAAAACTTTTCTAAGGCACATATTTTCCTAGTGAATACGAGGGTTCCAAGGTCATGGGAAAATGATGTGAATGCGGTCATTCAGCGAGTGGCTGATCAAGATCAAAACGTCACCTTAGTCGATTGGCATTCAGCCGCTACTGGACAGCCATCCTATTTTCAGTCCGATGGGGTCCACCTTTCAAAAAAAGGTTCTGACACATTGACACAGCTCATCACAGCAAGCATTAAGAAAAAAGGGGATGTGTCGACGTCATCATAAAAAGACTAGCAGAATGCTAGTCTTTTTTTCAGCGTGATAGAAAACCTTTGCAGTCGAGGAAGGGCGAGTATCGGCACGCAGACCTGACACCGAATGCGAGGGTTTGTCTGCACGCTGCTTTTATGCCGTCAAAAGGCTGGCCCTTATCGCTAATGTCTGCTCTTCCTTTGTTTTTTGATCCACCAAAGCAAAAAGCCCGTTCTCATATGCTAGTGAAAATAATTGTTCAATATGAAAAACTCCTGACTGAAACCGCCTGTTCAATAAATGCAGGGCCGCAGCACAGGCGACTTGAGCTGTTGCTTGAGACTCGTCGTGTCCTTTTATACCAAGCGCTGCATGATGAACCTTTTTCCCATCCGTCCCTGCCGCCTCCACTTTGACTGCATATTGATCTGTTCCCGCTTGAGAAGATTGAATCATTGAAATGGCTCTGTCCTTCATCTTCGGCAGTGTAAGGAACGACGTCAGTCCAAGGCTCCTTGTGAAGGCCAATGCACCCGTCGCGAGACGTGAATCAAAACAAAGCCTTGTCGTCACAGATGGCACATGAAGTGTAGAAGGCAATGTAAGTTGATCAGAGAAGGGGAATCGATAGGCATACCGCTTTCCAAGCTGTTCACCAAAGTTGACCTGTCTGCCTCCAGTAAAGCTTTTCACTCTTTTCCGCTGATCATGTTCAGTGAGTTCATATTCAGTATGGACATGATCAATCGTCCATTCAATCGCGGCTTTTCCATGCTGATCCCCCAACCCAAGCATAATCCCAATATCTATTTGATCCACTGATGAAAGCATAGATGCCGCTTTTGCAGCTAATAAATTTGTAAGACCGGGCGCGAGACCTACACTGAGCAAAGCCGTTGCACTGATTTGCTGCTGATCCAGCTGTGCCATTTGCTCCATATACGCCCCCTTTGCAGAAATATCGATATAATCAATGCCTGCCCGCAGAACGGTTTCAGCAAATGACGTGTCATCTTGGTCGAGACACATGATCACCAGCTTTGTTTCATCCATCCAGTCCGAATGTAATGGCTGACTAACATCTAGTTTGTAAGGACGGACTCTTCTTTTTGTCTGCTGTGAAAATTGTTCGGCCTTCTCATAGCTCCTGCCCGCCGCAACAATTTGCCCTGGATACACTTCACTTAACTGAAGACATATTTGCTGTCCGACATGTCCATAGCCGCCAATTACCATCACCTGTGATCTCATCTCTCATCCGCCTCTCTACGACCTCGCTTGCAAACAAGCCCTTTGATCATTCCTGCCTGAAAATAAGGTCTGATGTCTCGAAACCCCGCCTCAATTAAATGTCCTCTCATCTCCTCCTCAGGCACAGGATATGTTGCACGTCCCAGCCTGTCATTAAAGGACGAAAACACTTCTTTTCCTAGACCTTGCCGCTTCATGAAAAGAGACAGCATATGAAGCTCTTGCTGAAATGCGTTTGAATTCATCTCGCCTTGTATAAATGCGAGTACAAACGGGGCCCCTGGTTGAAGCCTTCGGGCAATCTCCTGTAAAAATGGCAGCCGATTTTCAACAAAATGAATCACGAGCAGGCTCACTGCGGCATCGTAAACAGCTTCAGCAGACACCTTGTTTAATGCGGTCTCATACCAGGTGACACGCGCCTCCATATGGAGCTGTGAAACCCGCTGTTTCGCCATATCCAGCATAGATGCAGACGGATCGACTCCTGTGATGAGCCAGTCTTCTTTTCTCTGAAGCATGTTGATGATCTCTTCGCCCCCACCCGCTCCGACAGTTAGAATACGAGAGGCCGCTCCCTTTATTTCAGTTTCTAATACATCTACTGATAACTCATGCAAAAGGTGATAGCCGGGTACTTTATGTGAAATCGTTGCTGCGTATGATTCAGCAACAGGGTCGTGCCAATGCTGGTTTCCTTTCATATGATTCTCCTCCAGTTCCTTTCCGCTTTCCATCGTTTCCTGTACACTAACGATATGACATCTTTATTGTAAAAAGAGGCACCAGAAAAAACGATCCCTAAAAGTGGGGGTTTTTGAGGAGGAGATCATGTGGTCAATCCAGCCACTCATTTTCAGCAGATAAGGCAGCACATTCGGGACGAGCTTGCTGCTGTCATTGATTTTGATGCCGTCTGTATCACAACCATCGATCCAGCCACTCTCCTCTCGACAGGTTCCTACACTGATGAACCGATTGAAGAAATTCATGACCAGCTCTTTCAAAATGAATTTTTAAAAAGGGACGTGCATCAGCATGAGATTCTAGCCAAAGGCCCTATTCATGCTGCGAGTCTCATCCAAAGCGGGGCATATTTGAACAGCGAGCGCTATCAGCATATTTTGTTACCTAACGGTTGGTCTGATGAATTGCGGGCAGCCCTTGTGATTCAAGGAGAATGCTGGGGTATCGCCAGCCTTTATCGTCAAAAGGGCAAGGAACCTTTTCAGAAGCGAGATATACAAGCAGTCATCGATCTAACACCGGCACTGGCAGCCAAGCTGAGAGATGAGCTTTTCAAAAAAAGAGACACTGAAGATGATGATGCGGCGGAGCAGCAAGGATTTCTCATTCTTTCAACTCATTACAAGCTTCTTTATGGAAATGAGACAGGGCTCCATTGGCTTCGTACATTTCAAGCCTTTGAACAAATCCATGACCAAGCCGTCATGCCCCGCCCATTCAGAGCATTAGGCGCTAAACTTTTATACGGCGGCACCGATCAAACAGCAGCAAGCATCACAAGAATGCCTACGGGAGTCTTTCTTTCCCTTCAAGCCTTTCGATTGGCGCAGTCTGACAGGCAGGAGGAGGCTGTCATGATTCACGTCAAACGAGCCCAAACAAATGATATTCTTCCTTATGCAGCGAAAACGTACAGGCTGACAGAAAGAGAGATGAACGTCCTCGACTGCTTATTAAAGGGCCAGTCGACAAAGGATATTGCGAGTACGTTATATATTTCACCCCATACCGTTCATGATCATGTGAAAGCGATGCTGCAAAAGACGAATTTAAGCAGCAGACGTATGCTTGTTTACTTTTTCTCCAATATATAAAAAAGCGGCTACCGCACTGGCAGACCGCTCTTTTCTTATTTTCCTAAAACCAGCTCATGCAGGACATGTGCTACTCCGGCTTCATTATTAGATTTTGTTACAACATCAGCTACGGCTTTGACATCATCAATGGCATTTCCCATAGCGACGCCGCAGCCCGCAAACTCTAGCATTGAGACGTCGTTCCCGTTATCACCAATAGCCATGACTTCTTCACGAGGAATTCCCAGCTCCTTCGCTAGAAGCTTCACGGCATTTCCCTTACTCACATCAGGATGCAGGATTTCAAGGAAGAAATCTGTACTTTTTACCATCATATACTTTTCCTTCACTTCAGATGGAATGGCTTGTATCGTTTTTTCCAACCGTTCTGGCTGATCAATATACATCATTTTTGGAAGTCTCATCGATGAATCTGCCTCTTCAACAGGCATATATTTCAGCGGCAGTTTTGTTAAGTAGGATTCAAGCACTGTGTATTCACTAATATCGCGATTCGGTGTGTATAAATTGGCTGAATCGAAATAATGCATCGGCGTGTCCAGCTGACGGCTCAATTCATATAACGAAGTTAAGTCATCATAGGATAATGTAAGCTCTGACACCACTTCATTTGTATGGCTGTTTTGAACAAGCGCTCCATTATAGGCGATCACATAATCTCCCTCTTGATCAAGCTGAAGATCAGCTAAATAGCGATTTACCCCGCCAATTGGCCGGCCTGTACATAAAACAATTTTAATTCCTTCTGCCTTAGCCTGTTGAATGGCTTCAAACACTTCATCCGGCACCATATGTTGATCATTTAATAACGTACCATCCATATCAATTGCGACTAATTTATACATTCACTGGTCCCCTTTTCTCAGCAAAAACGTGCTGTCACTATTTTGAGCCACCATTACGATGATGACAGGTTATTTCATTACTATTTACCTATTTTAGCCTATCGTTTTTTCTTCACGCTGTCTACTTGTTCTTATCTGTAACAAATATCACATGAGTCTACTCTATTATAACGCATTCTATTCATCGTGCTGATCACCCATTTGAAACAAGTAAAACAGAACAATTGTCCACCACTATAGAATGTTTTGAAACGAGCAAATCTAATTGTATGATGAATAGCAAAGAAAGGAGGTGCAGGGAATGATTACGTTTACGAGAGGTAAATTGTCAAAAATGTCTGGAGTACATATTGAAACCATTCGTTTTTACGAAAATGAAGGGGTGCTCCCAGAGCCCAAAAGAGCGCATAACGGCTATCGTCTATATGATAAAAAATATGTACTCATGCTGTCATTTATCACCGAAGCGAGAAAGCTAGATTTCTCACTTAAAGAAATTCGTGAAATTATCAAATCACTTTTCGAAAAAAAGTCAAAAACAGAAGCTGAACAGCTGCTCGAGCAAAAAGTCGAAGATATCCAGCACTCTATTCAAGAGTTAAAAAAAAGGAAGGCAGCTATTCAATTGTTAACAAAGCAAACATTAGCAAATATCAGCTGATTGTAAGGGCTGCCAAAGGTGTGCCGGTGTTGATCACTGGCACACCTTTGCTCAGGTATCTTAGTACACGTTCAATGAAAACATCGGTTATACTAGAGTCAGCTTAAACGAGTGGAAGGGGTTTTGAGATTGAACATCGCAACCATCGGAACAGGTATCATTGTGGAAGGCTTCCTGCAAGCGATTGAACAGCTCGACGGTGCTTCTTGTCACGCTGTCTATTCAAGAAAGGAAGCAACAGCAAAGAAGCTCGCAGACAAATTTGGGGTGCAGACAACTTATACGGATCTAACTGCTATGCTAGAAGATCCTCACGTAGAAGCCGTTTACATCGCATCACCGAATCGTTTACATAGCGAGCATGCAACCGCTGCATTGAAACACGGAAAACATGTGATATGCGAAAAGCCTTTCACCTCTAATGTGAAAGAGCTGGAAGCCTTAATCGCTCTCGCAAAGGAAAAGCAGCTTCTCCTATTTGAAGCCATTACGACCGTTCATATGCCAAACTATCATTTGATCAAAAAGCACCTTCATCAATTAGGTAAAATCAAACTGGTTCAATGCAACTATAGTCAATATTCAAGCAAATATAATCAGCTGCTAGCCGGCGAAACGCCAAATGTCTTTAACCCTGCGTTCTCTGGGGGAGCGCTGATGGATATTAATATCTATAATGTCCATTTCATCATGAACCTCTTTGGATCACCAGAGCAAGTCCGATATCAGGCAAACCGCCATCCAAACGGTATAGACACATCTGGTGTTTTGACGTTCACTTACAATGATTTTATTGCGACAAGTGTCGGCAGTAAGGATACAAGCAGCATGAACTTTGCATTGATTCAAGGAGAAAAAGGCTTCATTCATGTGAAAAATGGGGCGAATGGCTGCGAGGAAGTGCTGCTGCATGTTGATGACAGGGTCATCTCACTCAATGCACAAACGAACCCAAATCGGCTGTTTTATGAAGCAGAAGCTTTCCAGCAGATCATTGAAACAAAAAATCATGAACAGTGCTATGCATGGCTTGATGAAAGTCTCTCCGTGATGAAAGTTCTTGATGCCGCAAGAAAAGATGCAGGTATTGTTTTCCCAGCTGATCAAATTTAATGAAAAAAACCGCCTTCTATGAGAGGGCGGTTTTTGACGATTAAATACTCTTTGAATACGCCACAAGACGCTGAGACATGTGATTCACTTCATCGACTGCAGCGTTCACCTGCTCTGTTAAAGCAGCCTGAGTTTGCGTAAGAGCTGTCATATTCGAGATATTTTCAAGAATTTCATCAATTTGTGTTTTCATATCTGTTAAACTAGATTCGATATTTTCCGTTGCATTGGCACTATGCAGCGCGAGCTTTCGTACTTCATCTGCAACGACAGAGAATCCGCGGCCCTGTTCACCAGCTCTAGCTGCTTCAATCGCAGCATTTAGACCAAGCAGGTTCGTTTGGTTCGCCACTTCTTTGATTAAGTCAGAAATATTTTTCGTCTCATCTGCACTATTTTTTGCTAAATTTGCGGCAGACGTTGACTGCTCTTGAGCAACAGCAAGCTCCTGTGCTTGATTGGTCACAGAGCTAATGCCCGATACCATCTCGCTAATAGAACTTGAAAGCTGTTCTACTTGTGACGCCATTTCATTCGCTGTTTTCTCTTTGTTTTTTTCTAACGTGATATCACGAATGGTTCCTGCCACTCGAAGAGGCACACCTTTTTCATCACGAATGGTTTCACCACCTGCATGATACCAGCGAAACTCACCATTTTTACTTTGTAATCTGTAATCAATGTCGAATGGTGTGCGGCCAGAGTGATCATTTAAATGATCTGCAAAAGCTTGCAGAGCCATTTCTTGATCCTCAGGATGCAGACGGTCGCTCCAGCTGCTCAGAACATTCGGGAAATCTTTTTCGTCTGTAAAACCAAGCGTTTTTCTGAACTGCGGAGACCACCAGAATTCGTTATTTGGATTGACTGGATCGCCTGCCTCTACCACCATGTCCCAAGGAGCTTCGACAAGCGCACGGTTGATTAAGTCATATCTTGTGACAAATGCTTGCAGCTCTTCTTCTTTCAATTTCTGATCATGTATATCAAAAAGAGCTCCCGCCACACGAAGAGGGACACCATTTCGGTCACGAACGGTCGTTCCAGTTGCTTTGAACCAACGATAATCCCCGTTTTTTAACTTTAAGCGATATTCGATATCATACGGCGTACGCCCTGAATGATCCAATAAATGCGAAGAGAATGCATTTAGAGTATATTCTTGTTCATCCGGATGAATTCGAGACGCCCAGCTGTCTAATAGATTCGGAAAATCATGCTCATTTTGAAAGCCGAGCATTTTGCGGAATTCATCCGTCCATGTGAATTCATTCTTTGGATTGACCGGGTCTCCAGCGATGACGACCATATCCCATAAGCCAACTTGAATGGCTTTTGTCACTAAATCCATCCGCATTTGAATATTTTCATTGGCCTCCTGCATCTTTTGCAAAGCTTCATTCATTTGTGCCACTGCTTCTATCGTTTGGCTAGAAGAAAATGCAGCAGTATCTAATCTTGCTGAAAAGTCTCCCTTTTCAATTCGTTCTATTAATTGGCTGCTTTCACTCAGAAGGACTTCAGCCGATGAATCATTTGCTTTTCTCTTAAACATCTTTCATAACTCCTTCCAACTCTAACGTTCTTGAAATATTTTACAGTTATAAACAATTCTTTATTAGGACTTTAGTAATACAAATGATATATCGACAAAAACTGAAAATTGTTTATGTCATAAATAAGGCAAATGTTCATTTATTTGAAGTTTCACTTTTAGGGTATGGATAAAATAAGTTAATTATGGATATAAATATATGTTTTGATAGAATCAACCTCTATTTTTGTCTGAAAAATCTCTTTTTTTATATTGACACTGACGTCTTGAAAAAAGAAAATGGAACATAAGCATTTTTAAAAAAGGAGAACGTCATGAGCGCGAATCAGGAGCAACAAGAATTAAAAAAGCTTTTATCACCGCGTCACATTCGCATGATTGCGATGGGCGGGGTCATTGGTACAGGAATCTTTAAAGGAAGTGCCGATACAATTGGTTTAGCAGGCCCTGGGGTCATTTTTTCCTATGTATTTGCCGGATTGCTGCTCCTCATTGTAATGGCAGCATTAGCCGAAATGGCCATTGTCTATCCGGGAAATAATCTTCGTGACCTTATACAAATTGCGCTTGGTCAACGTTTTTCATTTGTCGTCGGCTGGGTTTACTGTTTTATGTGGCTCACTGTATGTGTCATTGAGATTATTGCAGCTGGAAGTCTGCTTCAATACTGGCTGCCGAACGTGCCGTTATGGTCACTATGTTTACTTTGCTCACTCTTAGTCATCGGAATTAACTTAAATAATGTAAAATACTTTGGTGAAATTGAGTTTTGGTTCGCTGGAATGAAGATTTTCGTTATTATTGTCTTTATTATTCTCGGTGCAGCATTATTATTTGGGATCATTCCAAACGAACAAAGCACACCAGCGCTTACCAACTATCAAAACTTCGTCCCGAACGGATGGGGTGCGATCTTTGCATCACTTTTAGTGGTTATTTTCTCTTATGGAGGCTCTGAATTGATCGGGCTGACCATCACTGAAACAAAGGATGCGGAGAAGGTTCTGCCTGGAGTAGTCAAAAGTATGATGTGGCGGATTATCTTATTTTACACATTGCCGATTTTGATCATCTGCGGCCTTATTCCTTGGAATCAAATTGACCCAAATAACAGTCCTTTTGTCCAAGTCTTTTCTGCTGCTGGTATGCAAGGCGCCTCTCACTTCATTAATTTCGTCTTGATTACAGCCGTTCTATCTGCGGCGAATTCCGGTATTTATGGAACGACGAGAATGATTCATTCTCTTTCTAAATCAGAAGGCGGTCCGAAAAAACTGGCACGGGTCAACAAAAGAGGCGTACCCATTTTAAGTTTATGGGTTACCGTTCTATTTCTTCTCATCGGAACATTTTTTGCTTACTTATATCCAGACCAAATTTTCAGCTACATGCTGGCTATTCCTGGTTTTGCTGTTTCACTCATTTGGATCAGCATTTGTCTGGCACATCTGAAGCTGCGTCCAAAATATCCACAGGAGCCGTATTTCAAGGTGTGGCTGTTTCCGTATCTAACTTTATTTGCAGGTCTTGTACTCAGTTTGAGCTTTGTTTTGTTCCTATTCAGACAAGAAAACCTGCCTAGCTCCATTATCAGTATCGGCTTCTTAGTCGCTGCCATCATCGCTTCATTCTTAATGAAAAAGAAGGCTTAAACGCCAAAACCCGCCGAATTGGCGGTTTTTTTTATGAGCTGCTATCTTCTGTTACCTCAAAATCAATCGACGCTTTTGGAATGCCGTTGATGATAATCGTTAAAGTATGGGTTCCCTCATAGTGCTTTCTCGTCGTCATATTTTGAAAGGACTGTGACCTGATAAATTCTCTATGTAACGCTGAACTTGTTTCAAACTCTGTGATTTTAAATACCTTTTGATTGCGGGTACCCCGAGCTTTGACATAGTCTATGGCATACTCTACACGCAGCTTTAGTTGCTTAGCAGCCTGAAGTGTAAATTGAAAGGTCATTTTCTCTCCAATACGAATAGGGTCTTGCACTACCTTCAAAACTGTTACTTGAACAGATGGATCATCCCCATAGCCAAACAAAGCCATGATATCTGGATCGCCTTTTTTTAGTAAGGTACGAGATGCATGTTTGATGATCCAGTTCGTATGTTCATTCGTTCCATACCAGCTTTTAGCCGTCTTCTTCATCAGATCAGGCCGAATCGCTGAAATGTCATTTAAGTGATTCGCTACACTTTTTTGCACATAGCGCGCTGGGTCCGACTTCAAATTTTCTAAAATAGGCAGCGTAACCGAAGGATCCTTTTTAAGTGCAGGAACAGTTAATCCCCATGGCAAACGTGGTCTGCATCCTTCACTAGCCAGCCGCCGAATATGCTCATTTTGATTCTGTGACCATACAAGCATTTGCGCCAGCATTTTGTCTTGATCCTGAATCAGAAAAGGCCGAACGGCAAATTCAGAAGTGGAAAAAGGCGTAAAGAATTCGAGCGCCTTGATCGAGATATCCCAATGTGCTAGGCCATATGTTTCGACGTAGTCTGGAAATACAAGCGCACTAAGTCCTGAAAAATGCGGGGCTGTCTGACGCAGCACCTCAATTGCCTGCTCATAATCCTTAGGCAGACAAGCATGCATCGATTCAGTAACTCTTCTCATTCTGCCTTTTAACTCAAGCTGCTGCCAATCCTTTTGAAACACAAGCCGCTGGAATTCTCCAGCATCAAACCCAGTCGACGCTTGTGCAAGTTTCTCCGCTAATTCTTCAATAAATAATTCATGATAAACATGTTTTAATGGTTCGATCGTGTCCGCCTCCCGCTTCTCAATATCTTTATTTTACCCCAATCTGACAAAGGTGGTATTGCCAAAAGCAAAAACAGCCCAATTCCGAAGAATCAGGCTGTTGCGTTTCACTAAATAAACATATTAATGATCATAATAAATGCAATGGCACAAACGGAAATGATCGTCTCCATAGCCGTCCATGTCAAAAACGTTTCTTTAATGGTCATCCCAAAATACTCTTTGATCAGCCAAAAACCTGAGTCATTGACGTGAGACAAAATCAATGAACCCGCCCCTGTAGCTAACACTAGAAGCTCTCTGCTCACATCCGGCATAGATGCAGCAATCGGTGCGACAATACCAGCTGCGGTCATCATGGAGACCGTAGCAGATCCTGTTGCCACACGAATAACCGCAGCAATCAGCCAGCTAAGCAAAATTGGCGAGATCGGCGAGTGTTTTGCTAAATCTGCAATATAATCACCAACACCCGAATCGATGAGCACATTATTGAAAGCCCCGCCTGCTCCAATGACAAGCAGAATAGAAGCAATCGGTCCTAAGCACTCATTACTAAAGGAAAGCACCCGGTCACGGCTCATCCCTTGCACAAAGCCAAGACTGAAGAAAGAATACACCGTTGCAATCAGCAGTGCTGTAATTGGATCTCCAATGTACTTAAATACCTGATACCAAATATTGTCCTCTGGTAAAATAATATCCGCCAGTGTGGCAAGAAGCATTAGAATCACTGGCACCAAAATCGTAAACATCGTATTTGCAAAGCCGGGAAGTTTTCGATCTTCATTGCGTTCAGTAAATTGCTTTCTCAGCAGCTCTGGAACTGGTTTATGAATCCGCTTTCCAATCCACTTTCCATACAGCGGCCCAGCAATAATAGCTGTCGGCAAACCGACAATAATGGAAAAGAAAATGGTTTTCCCCACGTTGGCATGATAGATGCCGACAGCTGCCATAGCAGCTGGATGAGGCGGCACAAGACCGTGAACGACAGACAAGCCAGCAATGAGCGAAATCCCAATTGTCACGAGCGAGATGCCCGTTTCAATCGCAATCGTAAACAATAAAGGAATAAGAAGAACAAAACCAACCTGGAAAAAGACAGGTATTCCCACAATAAAAGCAACAAACATCATCGCCCAATGCACATTTTTCGTCCCAAACCGGCCGATTAATGTGTGAGCAATCCGCTCAGCTCCACCTGATTCAGCCATCATTTTCCCAAGCATGGTTCCAAGCGCTAGAACGATGGCCAGCAATGATAACGTATTGCCTAACCCCGTTTTGATGGATTGAATGATTTCCTGCAGGTCCATCCCTGTGGCAAAGCCGACTAACATAGAGGTAATAATTAAACTCACAAACGGATTCAACTTAGCAACTGTTATGAGGATGAGTAAAAGGACAATTGCGGCAATCACGATGAATAAAAGCATGCTCTCCCACCTTTTCCCTGATGTTTAATGATTTTGTTTTAATTGAAGCGCACTAATGACATCAAATTCATCCTTGAGTTTGTCATAGAGACGCTCATATAAGTAAAACAGTTCTATGTATGTTTCATTGTTCTCCATATTTGGTTCATGACGGGCAGAGATTCGAATCCAATCTTGAACCTCTTCTATCTCTTCCATATAACCTAAACTATGAAGTGCGAGCACAGCCGCCCCAAGTGCTGATGCTTCGTAGCTTTCTGGGACAAGTACTTCCCTGCCCATCGTATCCGCTAAAATTTGCCGCCACAACGGAGATCGCGCAAATCCACCCGACGCCCTGACATCCTTTGCTGAACCGGTTAAATCCCTTAAGGCAACACCGATTGAGAACACACTCATAATGACGCCTTCTAACACAGCTCTTATAAAATGCTCCCGCTTATGCTGAAGACCGATCCCAAAGAAAGTGCCTCTCGCATTTGGATTCCAATATGGTGCACGCTCACCTGTTAAAAATGGCAGAAACAGCAGTCCCTCTGAGCCGGCTGGAACTTTTTTCGCAATATCAATCATCAGGTCGTAAGGGTCCACTCCAAGACGCTTTGCTACCTCTACCTCCGAGGATCCGAATTCATCCTTCAGCCATCTCAGCATGATCCCGCCATTATTCGTCGGTCCTCCAACCACCCAATGCTTATCAGTCAACGCATAGCAGAACGTTCTTGACTGTTCATCTGTTATTGGTTTGTCCACGACCGTACGGACTGCACCGCTTGTCCCAATCGTGACAGCCACCTCACCTTTTCCAATCGCTCCCACACCTAAGTTCGCTAGAACCCCATCATTCGCACCAACAACAAATGGTGTATCTTCCGCAATGCCCATTCGCAGGGCGATCTCTGGCTGAAGCCCTCTCAGCTGATACGTCGTGGGAACAAGTTCAGACAATTGATCAGCCTCAATTCCAGCAATACGCAGCGCCTGCTCATCCCATTGAAGCGTTTCCAAACGGAACAGTCCCGTTGCTGAAGCGATTGAATAATCGACGACATACTGACCGAAGAAATGATAAAGAATATATTCTTTGATGGAAATGAATTTCGCTGCCTTCTTGAAGACATCAGGTGCCATTTCCTTGATCCACCGTATTTTTGAAAGCGGTGACATTGGATGGATCGGTGTACCGGTTCTTTTATACACTTGGAAGCCGTCCATGTCTGAAGTGATTCGCTTCGCTTGTTCTGCACTTCTGTTATCTGCCCAAATGATACTGTTCGTTAGCGCCTTGCCATGCTTATCCATCACAATCAAGGAATGCATCGCTGTACTAATCCCGACGCCTATGAGATGTTTTGCATCAAATGCTGCTTTCGTCAATGCACCTCTTACACTTGCAATGACGGCTTCTAATATATGTTCAGGGTCCTGTTCAACCCATGCTGGCTGGGGCTGAATGAGATCATAAGGAACCGAATGCTTTGCTATCACTTTCCCCTGTGGTCCAAACAGAACCGCCTTTGTACTTGTTGTTCCAATATCCAAACCAATTACCGCCTGGTTTCCCTTCATCTGTATCACGCCCAATCATTGATTTGAAATCATATTTTATTGTTTTGATAAACCTGTTAAATCCCATTATAGGAATAATTTTTTCGACATTCAACGACTAAAAAGAAAATTATTTTCACTTAAAAGCTCAAAATCGTTACCACAACGGCATTTTTCACTAATAGAAAAATTTATTTTTGAAACCATTACACCCTTTTTTGTGAAATGGTTTCTCTCATTTGTTTTAAATTCGTTAAAGTTTCCTGCTGTCTTAAGTGAGCAAGTGCAAAGTATAGTACGTCAATGACAGTGAGCTGAGCAAGTCTTGCAGACATCGCTTCTGTTCGAAAAGCCGTTTCTTGCGTCGATGTATACAAGGTGACATCGGCAAGCTGGCTCAATGGAGAGCGCTGATAACTTGTAATACCGATGGTTTTCGCTCCTTTTTCCTTTGCTGTTTTCATTGCATCGAGTAAATCTTTATTACGGCCAGAATGAGATATACCAATCACTGTACTGTGCTGGTCGAGAAGACCGGCAGACATCGCTTGAAAATGGGAATCGGTGTGAACAATACAGTTGATACCTGTCCTCATAAATTTATGAAAAGCGTCTGTTGCAATGAGGCCAGACCCGCCACTCCCATAAAACTCTAAGCGCTTTGCTTCATGAATGATTTGTATGGCTTTTTCTACATCCTCTGGATTCAACAATTGAAAGCTATCCTTTAATGCAGTTATATTTGCCTGAAAAACCTTTTGCATAAAAACGGCCGTATCATCATCAAGACTCATTTCTTCATCTACATAATCAGGTTTTGTTTGATCTATTTCCTGGGCAATTGCAATCTTCAAATCTTGAAAGCCCTCAAATCCAAGCCTTTTACAAAGACGAAAAATCGTTGCCTCTGAGCTCGCTGTCTTTTTAGCAAGCTCGACAATTGATAAATGAATAATGTCGCCAGGTTCACTCGTAATATGTTCTGCAATTCCTTTCAACTTTGGCGGTAATCCTCTGCTTGCTGCTCGTATTTTTTCAATACTACTTAAACTGACAGAAGCCAATTGACTTCACTCCTTCCTTATTCATGTGAGCGCATACATTTCCTCATGTTCCCATCTTATAAAAAAGAAGCCTGTTTGCACAGACTTCTTTTTTTATGAATTCATCGTTTTGATCAATAAATCGAAAAAAGCTTCATCATCTACATCCATACACACTTGGACATTACGCTCTTTCTCCCACTGATGCTGAAAATCACAGATCATTTGACCGTCACAAAACTCACTCTTCGTCTCCACTTCTACATGAAAAGCCTGTGTGCTTACAAGCTCCTTGTTAATGGCAAGACTTACAGCAAGCGGATCATGCATGGCACACGCCCACACACCATTGCGCTCAAAATAGCGCTGTCGGTAAATGCTTGTACTCTCTCTGATATAAGCTGCCAACGTTTCATTTTGAATGGCATCGATTCTCTCATCCGTTAACAAGACCTGTCTCGTGACATCTAACCCCACTTGAGTCAATGAAGGGAATCCAGCATCCAGCACCAATTTCGCTGCTTCTGGGTCTGCATATGTATTGAATTCCGCAACTGGTGAGACGTTCCCCTGCCCCTTCACGACACCACCCATAAAAATGACCTCTTTCACATGATGAATCAGCTCAGGGCATTTTTTTATCGCAAGGGCTAAATTCGTTAAAGGCCCTGTCAACACAAGCGTGACCTGATTCGAATACTGCAGCACTTGTTCAATGATAAAATCAGGCGCAAAACCAGCATCTGCTGTTTTCTTTGGCCGGACATCCTTTAAAGCCCCGCCAATTCCATCCTCTCCGTGTACCCGATGTTCATAGTGAGGCGCTCTTAAAAGAGGAGTTGCTGAACCTTTGATGACAGGAATGTTATCTGCCTCAACCAGCTCAAGCACTTTACACGTATTCAATGTAGCCGCATCGACAGACACATTCCCGCATACCGTCGTAATCCCCAAAATATCAAACTGCTTACTTTTCACTGCCAGCAAAATCCCAATCGCATCATCGATTCCAGTATCTACATCTAAGATCAATTTCTTTGTATTTGCCATGGGTGAAATCTCCCCCTTAAAAGTGTTGTTAGGTGAATGATAGCATATGCCTGTTTCAACTATTTGGGGTTAATCGGAAATTACTTGTTTGTTATTACTCTTTTTCTCCAATGTCTTTAAGATATTGTTCGCGTTCTTTTTTGGGGAGGCTTTTTAGGAAATTCTCTTTTAATTCCGGTTCATCTTTATATTTTTCCCAATCCCTGAATCGAATTGATAACTCGTATGAATAACTCATTGAACTAATTTCTTTAGTTCTATACTTTAAAGATGCAGAAAAATTGAACTTCTCAGGTTCATCGTTAACGTATCCTTTAACAATAATATAGCCCATAGGACTAATGGTAACTCCCTTTTTAAAAGTTATATCTTTTATAAATTGATGGATGTCCATTTCATGAAGATCTTTTTCTATTTTCGGTTTCATTTTTTCGGCTAGTTCTTCTGCCTTTTGTTGATCACTTTTCTCTTTTTCTTGCACAGTATTCTTTCCTCCTGAATCGCTAGTTTTATTTTGCTTATCATGTTGGATTAAAAGCACTGCCAACGATATGATTATTATTACAATTAGAGCAAATAAAACCTTTAATGTATTTTTCATTAGCAACTATATCCACCTTTTAAAAATTTAAAATATATTTTTAAACTTTATACTCTTTCAATCCCAGATCATAATAGATATTTAATAAACTATATAATATAATTATTATGATAAATATTACAGGAGTGACAGTTTTGTCTAAAAAGATATCAAGAATTATGCTTAGCGATGAAGACTACAATAAAATTTCGGACGAATCCTATAAAATAGAAAATTATAGTGATTCAAACATGATAAAAATAAGTAATGGTAACAACATGTACGTCATTGATTATAAAGAGACGGAAAAAGGGCTCAATGCCTTAACTCTTGTTTCTGAAGAGGATTTCACTCGATCTAATGGAGGCAAAGACCTCACCAAAATCAAAAACGCCGTCATCGCATACCGTGGTTCTGAACCGATTGGTGCAGGCCAATATAAAGATACCATTAAAAAACATGGAAAAAAAGAGTCAGATGATCTTCTTTCTACCATTTTGACGAAGCTGCCTCCTTTTAGTAGATCGAAAGGTTCACAGGAAGTGACGACTAAGCTGACAACAGGCACGACCGCCTATACAAATGAAATTGTTCAAGATTGGGTGGTTTCGGATACAAAGTATCTGATTAAAAATATTCCATTTGAGCATGGTGCAGAGAATCAAATGGTTCAAGCGGATCGATATGCGAAAGAAATACATAAGAAAATGCCGAATGCCAAAATGTATGTGACAGGTCATTCACTCGGCGGGTCAAATGCTTCCTATGTTCTTGTCAAAAACGACTTTATTCAAGGCGGGGTCACATTTGAGAATCCAAATATTTATCCAAATCTATCGGATGGTCTACAGTCTAAAGCATTAAAAGGCGATTACCGCAGTAGATTAACAGAATATATCAATCTCAATGACGGGCTTTCTCTTTTAAATCGCCATACGACAGAAATCGGTCGAGTGAAAGTGATGTATGATGCCGCTCTCCCCGAAGGTGTCGATTACTCCGAGGACTCCTCAAAAGCCGTCCAATTCATGAAAGACCTCCTCAATCGGGCAATGAGTGTGAATCCTTCACTGGATGCGAATTTATTCCTTGAAGCAATCGCTGGCAGCCATGGCTTAGATCGTTATACCTTTTCGGCAGACGGCTCCGTTCAAACCATTGATGATATGTTGAGAAAAAACCCTTCACTTACCACGGCCATGTTACATCAGTTGAGCCAATCAAATGTTGATCCTCATAGTGTGGTGGCGATTTTAATTAAATCCCACGTTCTCATGAACACAGGGCGTAAATTCTCGACATATGCCGATCATCATATGCAGCAAATCATTCGTAAAATTGAGAAACTCGATGACAAAGTGGATCAATCTGTGGAACGGGTACGCTCAAGGTATAAACAAATTGTTGGCTTTGGTTCATATGATCAGCTGACGGCTTCAGATGTGGATACTGTGATTCGCCACTTAAAAACAGAGAGTCTTGAGAATGAGTTCTATTCGGTCAAAAAGTATGATACAGCGATTGATAACGCTATGAATTTAAAAAGATGGCTGGACTCAATATCAGATGATATGAGCGAGCTAGGAAAACAATACCACGATACAGATACAGCCCTGGCGAAGAACATGGGTATTTCTTAAGGAGAACGACAAATGGAATTTTCAAAGAAACAACCAACAGATGCAGATCGTTTTTTGCAAAGAATGACAGATACGCATACATCAAGCTCCATCTTCTCAAAAGCAAACTTTGACACGGAAGACATGACACCAGCAGAGCTGGCAGCTTTGAAAGCAAAGATCAAAGAAGAACAGAAAACAGCACTTATCAGAGCTATCCGGCATCAGCTTCAAAATGAATTTGCAGAAGATCGCCAAGAAGCGGAAAAAATTTTAGATCTAATTGACGACCTTCTGGTCAAAGTGTATAAACAGCAACAGCGCATCCATACACACATGTCAGGTGAAGCCATAGACGCCTTAATAGAAAAAATTGAACAAAGACTCAAATTTTACGAACTGAAAGAAGATGTTCAATCTGCCATCAACTCGATTGGCATTTAGATGAGCCTTCCATCCGATGAATCTTTTCCCCGCCTCACTCGTATATACTAAAAGAGTGATTGATTTGAAAGGAGATCTGTTTGTGGGATATATTTTGTTATTTTCGGTTGTGATCGGTCTTGTCTTGACCCTTTTGCTCACACCGCTCAGGTTGATCGTTAGAAAGAAAGGAACAGAACAGCAGGTGCCGCTCATGTGGATTGCAGGCCTTGCTTTGCTGTTCATGATCGGTATTTTTGTTTTCTATTACATTACCAATTTAGACCGTAACCCTTCATCTCTATGGCTGATTGGACTTGTTGTGACAGCAGCAGGCGCCTTTTTGTCAGTTGGATTGGAGCGTAAAATCAAAGGCGTGCTGTTTCTTATTCTATTGCTGCTCGGTGTTTACATGGCGACAGCTTTTTTATTCAATGCGAATGAGAAATTCGATGTCTCCAAAATGGAGCAAAAAGTAGAAATCAAAGCATTTGATGAAAAAGAAACACCTGCGAGTGTGCCGCCTCAATTTGCTCGGAACAAAATGAAGAAATCGTTCGGACAGGTGCCAAACACAAGCTACTATGAGCTTGGCAGCTTGCAAATTCAGAAGGTCAACGGTGAGTATGTATACATCGCTCCAGTGGAGTTCTCGGACTTCTTTAAATGGATTCGTGCAGGCAGCACGCCGGGTTACTTTACATTAAGTGCGACCGACTCCTCTGCTAATCCAAAGTTCGTGAAAACAGAGATGGTCTATACGCCTTCTTCCTATTTCAACAAAGAAATTGAGCGGCATATCCGTCTCCAGTACCCAGATTTGATTTTCTACGGCGGTACACAGCTGGAAATCAATGATGACGGCAAGCCTTATTACATTCAAACGTATGGCGATTTCATCTCTGCCCGAAACGGCTTTAAAGCTTCCGGTGTCGTCGTTGTTGATGCCAAAACAGGTGCGACGAAGAAATATGCTCTAGATCAAGTACCTGCCTTTATCGACGGTGCTGTTTCACCAGAGGCGGTCAGTCTGCAAAACAGCTATTTCGGAAACTATATTCACGGATTCTGGAATAGTATGTTTGGAAAGTCAGATGTAAAGCTGCCTTCCGATGAAGGAACGGAAGCCAATGTGAGCCCGGTATTTGATTCAAAAGGAGATATGTATTACTTCACAGATTTCACAAGTCCGAAAGAGGGCGTTGATTCCATGCTCGGATATGCCCTGACAAATGCCCGAACAGGAAAAGCGACTTATTATACCGGAAATCTTGAAGAATCCTACATGGATTCTCAGGGCGCTCTGCAAATTATTGAGAAACGATTCATCGAGAAAAAATGGAAAGGCCGCATGCCGATTCTCTATAATTTCTATGGGGAAGCCAGCTGGCTCACACCTGTTCTCGATTCAAATGGGTTCCTGCAAAACTACTTTATCGTTTCTGCAGCCAATCCAGAAATCGCTGCGTACGCTTCTACACCAAACGAAGCACTGAGAGCCTATAAGACAGCTCTTCAAAAGGGCGGCGGTACTGTTAACAGTTCCTCTAAGCAGGAAAAGAAAGAAGCAGCAGGGAAGGTCAAACGAGTCTACAAAGAAAAGACCGGTGATTATACAACCGTCACCTTCCTGCTAGACGATGGAAAAAGCTACACCATGTCATCTGAAAAGGAACCTCTCGTCATTTATTTAAAAGAGGGCGATCAGATCACCATGAAATACACTGATACAGGTGAGATCTTCCTTCCAGTCGATGAAATCAAAATTAAAGGGTTATAAAAAAGAAGCTTCTCCTACTGAGGAGAAGCTTCTTCTTTCTCTTTCCTTAACAATTCAACGAGCAATTCCTTATTTTTATTTCCCCCGGTCATCGGTGACTCGACATAGGAGAACTTTCGTTTGAAATCCATGCCTCTCACAGAAATAACAGCCAATTCACCGCCAATGCTGCCTCGCTGGAGGACATATTTAGATAAAACAGAAAGACCCATTCCATGGATCACAGCTTCTTTAATCGCTTGATTGCTGCTAAAAGTCACAAAAGTTCGCGCTTTCAGTCCATTTGATTTCAGGACATGCTGTAAATATTCTCCTGTCCCTGATCCCTCTTCTCTCGTAATCCATGTTTCGTTTTGTAATTGATCAATGGTGACATCTTTTTTCTTGGCAAAAGGATGATCTAATGGCGCCACAATATAAAGCTCGTCCTCTAGAAAAGTTTCTACAGAAAGCTCCTTGTCATTGGTCTGTCCTTCGATCAAACCGATGTCGACATGGAATAAACGGACATGTCTGGCGATCGCCTCTGTATTATCAATGACCACTTCAATATCAACATGCGGATAGAGCTGATGAAATTCCGCCAATATTTGCGGGAGCACATACTCACCAATTGTGAAACTCGCCCCGATGGTCAGCTTTCCTCTTGCCAAATGATGATGCTCATAAATGTCCTGCTTCGCCTGTTCATAGAGACGAATGATTTGTTTTGATCGATGGTACAGCATATCCCCAGTTGGTGTAACGGTTAATTGCTTTGGTGAACGATTCAGCAGAACGGTCTGGAATTCCTGCTCCAAGTTCTTAATATGAAGACTGACACTCGGCTGAGAAATTCGCAGCTTTTGGGCTGCTTTTGTAAAGTTCTTCTCCTCCACCACTGTCACAAATGTCTTCAGTGCATCGTAATACATCGGTCCCTCTCCTATCAGAAATCTTAATCCAACACCTTACCTATATATATCTTACTAATTCCTTTCCAGCACGTAAAGAACCGCCTAAACGAAAACAATTTAATAAAAATATTTACTAATTTTTTTAAAGACTCTATACTAAGAGGAGATATTTTCTATAGGAGGTGCTGATTTGGCAGCTAAAATAAAGGACATTGCAGAAAAAGCAGGCTTATCCATTGCAACGGTATCTCGCGTACTGAACCAAGATCCCAACCTATCTGTCACCGATCAAACACGCGAAAAAGTATATGCCGCCGCAGAAGCTTTGTCCTACCAAAAGAAGACATTCAAACATTCATTAAAAAAAATCGCCTTTCTCTATTGGATGACCGAAAAGGAAGAGCTTGAAGATATTTATTTTAAATCCATTCGACTCGGTATTGAGGAACTCACCAATACTCGGAGCTTAAATGTCACCGCTTACAATCCATCTGATGGGCTTGATTCCATTGATTCTGCTACAGAAGGAATCATCGCCATCGGCCGCTTTAAAACGTCAGAGCTTGACCAATTATATGCGATCACTCCGCATATTGTCTTTATTGATACAACGCCTGATGAAGACCGTTTTGATTCAGTAAAACCGAACCTGAAACGAATTGTTGAAAAGATCATCGATTCCTTTATCGAAAAAGAGCACCAATCCATTGGATTCATTGGCGGTACAGACCTTGATCTCAATACGAACGTGCACATTCCAGATATTCGTGAAACGACTTTCCGTGAATACATGCTGGCCCGCCATATGCTTGATGAGCGATTGGTCTATATCGGCCACCATTTCTCAGTAGATGAAGGCTATTCGCTGATGATGAAGGCGATCGACGAGCTTGGTGATGATCTGCCCACCGCTTTTTGTGTCGCTAGTGACCCTCTTGCCATCGGCTGCTTACAAGCATTAAATGAGCGAGGATTTTCTCTGCCGAACCGCGTCAGCGTCTTTAGTATCAACGATATTCATGTGTCTCAATATGTGTCGCCGCCGCTCACCACGTATCATATCCATACGTCATTACTTTGTGAGACAGCGATCGATTTACTTTTAGAAAGACTTGTGGACGGCAGAACATTGCCTAAAACTGTGCTGATTGCCTCAGAGCCTGTCTTTCGGAAAAGCACCATATAAACAAACTGGAAGTCCTGCCAAAGTGGAGGGCTTCTTTTCTCTCTATACGAGTAAAAAATTTTACTTAATAAATTTAATAAAATATGTTTACTTTTTTTACTTAAGTTGATATTCTCACATTAAGAAAGCGTTTTCTTATCATCTGTGAAAAAAGAACGAGAGGGGATTACCAATGAAAAAGGGAAAATGGGCGACATTATCAGCAGTCGTTGGTACTGCTGTGCTTCTGCTTTCAGCATGCGGGCCAGGAGATGACAATTCAAGCGGGACACAGCCAGCATCTACAGGTACAAAGACCTTGCTAGTATGGGAGGATGTCAAAAAGTCTGATGGGATTCAAGACGCTGTAAAAGAATTTGAAAAACAAAACGATGTGAAAATCAAAGTGGTCGAAAAAGCGTATGCCGACCAAATCGAAGCTCTCCGCCTTGATGGAGCAGCCGGGACAGGCCCAGACGTCATCACGATGCCTCACGATCAAATTGGATCAGCTGTCACTGAGGGACTGTTACAGGAAATCAAGCCTGATCAAAAAGTGATCAATTCCTTTACAGACGAATCCATTCAATCACAAACGGTAGACGGCAAGCTGTATGGCCTTCCTAAATCCGTTGAAACGACAGTGCTTTTCTATAACAAAGACCTTGTCAAAAAGGCACCGACTACACTTGATGGCTGGTATGACCTTTCGAAAAAGCTGACAAAAGACGGGAAATACGGTTTTGTTGCGAAATGGGATGAAATTTACTATGCCCAAAGTGTATTAGGAGGATCAGGGGGCTATATTTTCAAACAGAAAAGCGATGGCTCCTATGATGTGAATGATATTGGACTGAACAACGATGGCGCGGTTGAAGGCGGAAAATACATTCAAACATTCTTTAGCGAAGGACTTTTCCCGAAAGGCATCATTGGTGAACAAGGAATCAATGTCCTCAACTCCTTATTCACAGAGAAAAAGGCCGCAGCTGTCATTTCTGGTCCATGGTCATTTGGTCCATATAAAGAAGCTGGTATTGACTATGGCGTAACAGAGCTGCCAACACTCCCGAACGGAAAGCATATGAGCTCATTCTTAGGTGT
Source organism: Bacillus sp. FSL M7-0791 (assembly GCF_038627085.1). Classification (NCBI taxonomy): domain Bacteria; kingdom Bacillati; phylum Bacillota; class Bacilli; order Caryophanales; family Bacillaceae; genus Bacillus; species Bacillus sp. FSL M7-0791. The sequence goes on from NZ_CP152022.1 coordinate 3,524,106, forward strand.
AAAGAGCTACAACGTCTCCTCTTATTCTAAAAATAAAGACCTAGCTGAGAAATTTGTTGAGTTTATCACGAATGAAAAAAATTCGAAGAAGCGATTCGAAGTAACAGAGGAAATTCCACCAGTGAAAAAGCTGATGAAGGATCCAATCATCACAGGAAACGCAAATGCGGATGCTGTTTCAAAACAAACGAAATATGCCACGCTGACACCGAATACCCCTGAAATGGCAGAGGTGTGGAAGCCGATTGACAGCGCGTTAGGTCTCATTGCAACAGGCCGGACAGATGTGAAAAAGGCATTTGATGATGCGGTCAATCAAATCGACTCTCAAATTAAAGCAAATCACTCTAAGTAATCATCAAACACGGGTAGCCTTTAAGTCTATCAAGCTGCCCGTATTTGATCTAATTTCATATGAAGTAGGTGTTAGACGTGACGGGTAACCTTGAACTAGACCGCACACACATAGTGGAATCAAAGACACACCGGAGACGGGCGCTAATGTTCTCCTTAATACCCGGGATGGGGCAAATGTACAACAAACAGTACGGCAAAGGGGCACTTTTTTTCCTGTTTGGCGTCTCTTTTTTCATCGTATTTTATGATTTATTCAATATTGGCTTTTGGGGGCTGTTCACACTTGGTACGATGCTGCCTCGTGACAACTCTGTTTTTCTTTTAGCAAAAGGGATTATTGCGCTGTTAACAGCTTGTTTTGGTATCGGCTTTTACGTACTCATGATGCGTGATGCTTTTATGAACGGAAAGAAACGTGATCAAGGGATTCCGCTTCATTCCATCCGAGCTCAATATCATCAGCTGATCGACCAAGGCTTTCCTTACTTAATGAGCACTCCTGCTTTCTTTTTACTTCTATTCTCTGTTGTCTTTCCTATTATGTTCAGCTTTGCGCTTGCCTTTACGAACTACGATTTATACCACTCGCCTCCTGCCAATCTGATCGATTGGGTAGGGATCAAGAACTTCCAAAATATCTTTTCAATTGATATTTGGAGAGACACTTTCATTGATGTACTTGGCTGGACCGTCGTATGGACGTTGGCTGCTTCGACCCTTCAATGTGCTGTCGGCATCTTTCTAGCGGTTCTGCTCAATCAGAAGGATTTAAAAGGAAAACGTTTTTTTAGAACCATTTTGATTCTCCCTTGGGCTGTTCCGGGTTTTGTGACCATTTTGGTGTTTGCCGGACTGTTCAACGATACATTTGGAGCCATTAACAACACACTTTTTGCATCGATTGGAATTGATCCAAAACCATGGCTGACAGATCCATTTTGGAGCAAAATTGCCCTCATTGTGATGCAGACTTGGCTTGGATTTCCTTTTGTTTTCATAATGACAACCGGTGTTTTGCAAGCAATTCCAGAGGATCTATACGAAGCTGCGACCATTGATGGGGCAAACTTCTTTCAGAAGTTCCGGTCCATCACGCTACCGCTTGTCCTTTATTCCATTGCGCCTATATTAATCACGCAATATACGTTTAACTTTAACAACTTTAATATCATCTACTTATTTAATGGCGGAGGACCGCCTGTCGCTGGCTCAACTGCTGGGGGAACGGACATCTTGGTTTCTTGGATTTACAAACTCACGATGCAGTCTTCTCAATATGCACTCGCTGCCGCTGTCACGATCTTACTTTCAATCTTTGTCATCGCCATTGCACTCTGGCAGTTTAAGAGAACGAATTCATTCAAAGAGGAGGACATGATGTGATATGGGATCAAAACAAAACAAGCTCATTCGCCTGAGCATCACTTATTTTATCCTTTTCATTGCCTCCATTTGTATTCTATATCCACTGCTTTGGACGATCGGTGCTTCCTTTAACCCTGGGAACAGCCTCATGAGTACAAGCATGTTTCCGAAGAATCCAACGTTCAGCCACTTCACCGAGCTGTTCTTCGGTCAGGGGGCACTTTATGCAAAATGGTATTGGAACTCAATGAAGATCAGTATTGCCACAATGGTTTTAACGCTCGTTCTTGTCAGTTTTACAGGCTATGCCTTTTCCAGATTCCGCTTCAAAGGACGGAAAAATGGGCTGATGCTCTTTTTGCTGCTGCAAATGATTCCTCAATTTTCAGCACTGATAGCGATTTTTGTTCTTGCTCAAATGCTTGGACTCATTAATAGCCACCTTGCCCTGATTTTGATTTATGCAGGTGGACAAATTCCGATGAATACGTATTTAATGAAAGGCTATCTTGATGCGATTCCAAAGGATCTCGATGAATCAGCCAGAATGGACGGCGCAGGGCATTTCCGGATTTTCATCCAAATTATTATGCCGCTTGCTAAGCCCATCTTAGCTGTTGTCGCAATCAACTCATTTACAGGTCCACTGGGTGATTTCATCATTTCCAGTGTCATTGTCCGCTCACCCGAAATGTATACGCTCCCAATCGGTCTGTACAATCTTGTGTCAGACAAAATGGGTGCAAGCTACACGACCTTTGCAGCCGGGGCTTTACTCATTGCGATTCCAGTCGCTTTATTGTTCCTTGTTTTACAAAAACAATTTGTGTCCGGTCTCACACAAGGCGGGACAAAAGGATAAGGGGAGATTTGATGAAGAAATGGTTGCTTGTCACTGTTGTCGTTTTCTTTCTGATGGGATTAGGTATTCTGCCTGAAGCAAGGGCCGATACGATTTCTGTGAAACCGATCAATGGACTGCAAGGTGATTTCATCAAGGGAGCCGATATCTCGATGCTTGCAGAAGTGGAGAAAAGCGGCGGCAAATACTACAACCAGAACGGACAGCAGGTTGATCCGCTTAAGCTATTAAAGGATAAAGGTGTCAACTATGTGCGTATCAGACTGTGGAACCATCCATATGACAATCAAGGCCGTGCCTATAACGGCGGCACAAATGATCTCAACACAGCCATCGCTTTATCGAAACGTGCAAAAGCACAAAACATGAAAGTGCTGCTTGATTTTCACTACAGTGATTTCTGGACTGACCCCGGTAAACAATTCAAACCGAAAGCGTGGGCATCCCTCTCACAAAGCGATTTAGAAAAAGCGGTCGGCACTTACACAGGTGATGTGCTCAAAGCGATGAGAGCGCAAAATGCCTTGCCGAATATGGTTCAAGTCGGGAATGAGTTGAACTCAGGTATGCTGTGGCCAAACGGAAAAAGCTGGGGTGAAGGCGGTGGTGAATTTGACCGGCTCGCTGCTCTGCTAAAAGCTGGCACAAATGCCGTCCGCTCTGTCGATTCAAACATCAAAATCATGCTTCACCTTGCACATGGCGGAGACAATGGTGCATCCCGCTGGTGGTTTGATGAAATCACAAAACGAGGCGTCTCCTTCGATACGATCGGTTTATCTTATTACCCGTATTGGGACGGCGGCTTTAGCGGGCTTACGTCCAATATGAATGATATTAGTGCCCGCTATAACAAAGACGTCATCGTGGTAGAAACTGCTTACGGCTTTACGACAGCAAACGGTGACAACCTAGATAACTCATTTAACCAAGACTCTGTCAATACAGCCGGTTATCCAGCCTCACCTCAAGGCCAGGCATCTTTTATACGAGATCTATCCGAAAAAATTTCACAAGTAAACAACAACCGCGGGAAGGGGTTCTTTTATTGGGAGCCGCTTTGGATTCCAGCGAAAGGTGCTCCGTGGTCTAGTCAATACGGGCTCGCTTATATCCAAACAACCGGGACTGTCGGAAATGCGTGGGAAAATCAAGCGATGTTTGATTTCAACGGAAAAGCACTGCCTTCTCTTGATGTATTTAAACAAATGACACCGTAACTAAAAGGATAGGACGTGACAAAATGGGAAAGCGTTACCCACTCGTTCACCCAAATGTGAAAGGCTTTTTGCATGGTGGCGATTACAATCCAGATCAATGGCTCCATATGCCAGAGATCATAGACGAAGATTTTCGATTAATGAAGCTTGCACACTGTCAAACATTCTCCATCAACATTTTCGCATGGAGTAAGCTAGAGCCAGCAGAGGGTCAGTATGACTTTGCATGGCTGGATGACATCATGGACCGCTTGGCAGCACAGGGGGCACACGCCATTCTCGCAACGCCAAGCGGAGCAAGACCTGCTTGGCTGTCCCAAACATATCCAGAAGTATTGCGCGTCGAAGCGAATCGTCAGCGTAACTTACATGGACTGCGCCATAATCATTGCTTCACCTCTCCGGTTTATCGAGAAAAAACGAATACACTCAACCGGCTGCTTGCGGAACGCTACAAGGATCATCCAGCACTGATCATGTGGCACATTTCGAATGAGTACGGCGGCGAGTGTCATTGCGAGCTGTGCCAGGAAGCATTTCGAGACTATTTGAAGGACAAATACAACCACGATCTTGAGGCTTTGAATCAAGCATGGTGGACAGGATTTTGGAGCCACACGTATAGTGATTGGTCACAAATCGAGTCACCCGCACCACACGGGGAGCACATGATTCACGGCATGAACCTGGATTGGAAGCGCTTTGTCACAGCACAAACGATCAATTTTTATCAAAATGAAATTAAGCCGCTGCGGGAATTGACGCCTCATATCCCAGTAACCACGAACTTTATGGGCGACTATCCGCATATGCGTCCATTTCTTGGGCTGGATTATCATCAATTTGCAAAAGAGGTCGATGTGATCTCATGGGATAGCTATCCTGCTTGGCACAGCGGCAGAGAAACAACGGCCGAATTAGCATCGAACGTTGCCTTTGTACATGATTTGTATCGTTCCTTAAAGGACGGACAGCCATTTCTCGTCATGGAGAGTACGCCGAGCCTTGTAAACTGGCATGAAGTGAACAAGGTCAAACATAAAGGCATGGCACACCTTTCTGCCATGCAGGCAATTGCCCACGGATCAGACTCCGTGCTTTATTTCCAGTGGCGGCAAGGCCGAGGCGCCTCTGAGAAATTCCACGGTGCCGTTGTCGATCATTCTGGTCATGAACATACGCGCGTGTTTCAAGAGGTAGCTGATCTAGGGAAACAACTGGAGCAGCTGCACCCAATTGCGGGCACATCCGTTCAGCCAGAGGTCGCCATCATTTATGATTGGGAAAATCACTGGGCCATTGATGATGCGCAAGGCTTAAATAATACAAACAAACGCTATGTAGAGGCTTGTCAAACTCACTATCGAAGCTTTTGGAAAAAAGGTATCTCTGTTGACATAGTCGGGATGGAAAAGGATTTCTCATCCTATCGTGTGCTCATTGGGCCAATGCTCTACATGATCAAACCAGGCGTTGCAGAAAAAATTGAAGCCTTTGTCAAAGCGGGCGGCATTTTTATCGCGACTTACTGGAGCGGCATAGTTGACGAAAATGATCTCTGTTTCCTCGGCGGTTTTCCTGGCCCTCTCCGCCATGTACTTGGCATTTGGGCAGAGGAAATCAACACATTGATGCCTGATGAACATGTGTTAATGACCACAGGGAATGGACGCACCTATCATGTCGGACAATATTGCGAATCTATACATCCTGAAACGGCCTCTGTGTTAGGGCATTTTGAAAATGGCTGCTACGAAGGACAGCCAGCCCTGACTGTCCGTTCATTAGAAAAAGGGAAAGCATACTATATGGCCTCAGAAAATGAGCAGTCTTTTTATGATGAGTTTTACGAAGACCTTATCGCAGGTATTGGCATACAGCCCGTCCTATCCACTGCAATTCCAGAAGGAGTCAGTGTACAAAAACGAACAGACGGGTCGCAGGACTATGTGTTTTTGATGAATTTTACAGAAGAGCAGCAGAACATGTCACTAGATTCAGAGGCAAGCTATGAGAATATGCTGACTGGACAGCAAGTGCCTGAGCAGCTTCAACTTGATCCTTACGAGTATGTCATCCTGAAAAATCGTTGAAAGAAGCGTCCATTTAATGGGCGCTTTTTAATTTAATAAGTCTAAATACCCATATTAATTAATGTGAACTTTAATCGTTATTTTTATCTAAATTTTTTTACAATATTTGATGCCGCGCCATGACTGGTCTATCCATCCTTTTTTACCATTGTATAGGTATGAAAGCGGTTGCTTAATACTCATAAATTTGATACCCTTTTTTTTCAATGCACCTGTGGGAATGCATTGGATGAAAAGTATAGACAAATGTAAACGTTTTATTTGTAGGGGGAGGGGCTTATGTTAACGTTTGTTGGGTTGATGATTATTTTAACGATTGTTGTGCTGCTGATTTGGGGGAAAGCAAGTCCAATTGTCGCCATGGTCATGGTGCCTTTAATAGGGGCGCTCATTGCGGGATTTGGGATCAATGACATTCAAACCTTCTTTGAGGAAGGGATTATCAAAGTATTGCCGGTGGCGACCATGTTTATCTTCGCCATTTTATTTTTTGGTATTTTGCAAGATACAGGGTTCTTTGAACCTGTAATTAAGACTTTAATCAAGCTGACAAAAGGAAATGTTGTCACAGTTGCAATGGGAACTGCTTTGATTGGGGTTATCGCACACTTAGACGGAGCAGGGGCTACGACCTTTTTATTAACTGTACCTGCACTGCTTCCGCTTTATAAAAAATTACATATGAGTCCTTATTTACTGCTGTTATTAATCGGGACGAGTGCCGGATTAACCAATATGATTCCATGGGCTGGACCGACTGGACGGGCAGCAAGTGTCCTGAATATGGACCCCTCTGAACTCTGGGTGCCGCTCATTCCAATTCAGCTCATTGGCGTTGTACTCGTGTTAGGAATGGCATTCATTTTAGGAAAGAGGGAAGAAAAGCGAATTCGGGTGAAAATTGCTGCAAATGAAATAGCCGCGGTTCAGCTAGAAGGTGCAGATTGGGATCGTGCCATTCAGTCTATTAGTGAAACGGGAGACGCCTCTTTAAAGCGTTATCATCTCATTTGGGTGAACCTTGTTCTGTTTTTGTGTGTTGTGGTGCTTCTCGTGTTGAACGTGATGCCTGCTAGTTTTATGTTTATGATTGGCCTGTCTCTCGCACTATTAATTAACTTTCCGAATGTGAATCTGCAAATGGAAAGGATCAAGGCACACGCACCTAGTGCGCTGATGATGGCGGCTGTGATTTTTTCCGCAGGGTCATTTTTAGGAATTCTTGAAGGCACAGGGATGCTGAAAGCCATTGCTGTTGACAGTATTCACATTTTACCAGCCTTCTTGCTGCCATTTTTACATATCATTGTTGGGATGCTTGGAGTGCCGCTTGATATGCTGACAAGTACAGACGCCTATTATTACGCCCTTCTGCCAATTGTTGAATCCATTACATCTGAAGTTGGCGTACCAGGCACTTCTGCGGCATATGCCATGATGATTGGGAACATCATCGGAACCTTTGTCAGCCCGCTTGCTCCCGCTGTTTGGCTCGCTGTAGGTCTTGCAGGGGTTGATATGGGGAAACACATCCGCTACTCCTTCTTTTGGATGTGGGGATTCAGTATTATCCTTTTGTTCGTGGCGATGCTGATTGGCATCATTTAAAAAGAAAGACATGCGCGGATATGCGCATGTCTTTTCTTTCATTATGAAGGATATTCACTTGTGTGAATGTCTGATTTCGGCTTTCTAATAAGAGACATTAATCCAATGATAAACAATAGAACCATTGGAGCGAATGCAAGGCCAACTGTTCCAATTAAAAGAGTCACAGCAGAAACCAAGAAAAGAATACCTGAAAGCACGGCACGACGGTCGGTTTTCAAGAAAATCACACCTACAATCGACAGCACAGCCGCAATTGCGGAAACGACCATGAACTGAGTACCAAATGCATGAACCGAAGCCTGAAGCGTTTCAATCGGCAATGTTTCCCCTTCCTCTTTTAACACTTCATTGATTTCATCATAAAATGATGGACCCACAGAAAGGATTAATGCCCCAAACCCGACACCAATGGCATTGAGGACAATACTAATAATCCCCATAATTTTTTCACCTTTACGTTTAATCATGTGTAAACCTCCTAAAAAATTAAATTAACCTGTTTTTACTTCTCGTTTTTGGAAGACGATTAAGGCAATAGCTAAGAAAATAGCCCAATAGATGACTAGGACGGTTAGTGAGAATCCTAGAGACATACCATCGATAATAGTAACCTGTTCCATAAAGTATTGAGATGGATCGTTTGCAAATAACAGATATTTTGACCAATCAAAGAAGAGCATTAAAATACCTGTGACTGATCCACCCACAATATACGCTAAAACACTAATGGCAATGGAGATAGCTTCACTTCTAAATACTGTAGAAATGGCGAACGAAAGGGTTCCCAAAACGACAAACATTGCACAATGAGCAAGATAATAATAGACCATATTTGCAAACTGCGAACGTTCAATCACTTCACCATTTTGATACACCAAATTCACATAATCAGTGTTAAGTCCAAAGAAAATAGCACCCAATATGAATGACAAGATAAATAGCACCACAACAAGTAAAAGAGCATACAGCTGCACCGTAATATATTTAGATATTAGGATCTTTAGCCTTGATGGTGGACGAATCAATAATAATTTAATTGTACCATGCTTGTATTCAGCCGATACAATGGTGGAAGCAATAATGATCACAAACACACCGACTAGCTGAAGTAAATTGGCGTTTGTTTTCACATAGTCCCATACACTGTCTCTAAACTGATCAGCTGGCGGCAAGTTATGCTTGATTCGATAATCATTAATAGTGATCTCTTTTTCAAGCTCTCTTTTAAAGAAACCATTCTCTGTCTCTTTGAGCTCCTTCTTGTTTTCCTTATTCATCATTTCTAGCTGGGTTTTCCAATCACCTGAAGCTTGATCTTTGTCATTTGTTTTCACTACAAAGATCAACGTGGCAACCATACCTAAAACAAGAAGCCCAACCATAATCCAAGTACCAACACGATAACTAATCTTCATCCACTCGTTTTGAATGAGGCGAATCATACGTCTGCCTCCTTTTTACCTGTTAAGCTTAAGAACTTATCTTCTAAGGTTTGTTTTTCAATTTTGATCTCGTACAAATGAATAGACGCGCTGCTCAAATGACGGATTAATTCTGGCATTTTTTGTTCTGGCATAGAGAAAAATAAGTACTGCTCCTCTTCTCTTACAGTGACGCCTTCCTCAAATGCATCAATGAGCTTCTGTGCTTCTTCAAGCTCCCCGGCTGCTACCTTCATTCGATAATTAACCAAATCATCCTGCTTCGTCTCAGCACGCTGATCCTCAATCGCAATCAGCTTTCCGGTTTGGATAATTGCAAAGCGATCACACATCAATTCCATCTCTGACATGAGGTGACTTGAAACAATTACAGCCAGCCCATCTTCCTTCGCAAGCCTTCTCAAGTAATCTCGTATCATTCGAATCCCCTCAGGATCAAGTCCATTGGTCGGCTCATCTAAGATTAGCAGTTTCGGTCTATGTATGAGTGCCTGCGCAATGCCCAATCGCTGTTTCATTCCTAATGAAAATGTACGCACACGCTTATGCTTCACATGCTGCAAGCTGACTAGCTCTAACAGCTCATCAATTCGCGCTTCATCCACTTTCCCATTCATTCTGGCAAAGTGAACAAGATTTTGTCTTGCCGTTAAATGATTATACATTTCTGGATTTTCAATAATCGCACCGACATGTTGGATGGCATGCTGATAGGATGTTTGAATACTATGGCCATTAATCAGAATGTCACCAGATGTAATGGGAGAAAGACCGACCATCATACGAATGGTTGTTGTTTTCCCTGCACCATTAGGTCCTAAGAAGCCAAAGACTTCGCCCGCTTGGACAGAAAAGCTCAAGTCTTGAACAATCTTTTTCCCGCTAATATGTCTAGATACATTATGCAGTTCTAAAACGTTCGTCACGTTACCTCTCCTTCTTTGTCTAAGTATCATCTATCATTCTATTTCCTGATAAACACCATGATCCGTCAAAAATAGAAGAACACTTCCATATGGTACAGCAATGCCCAAAAGTTGTGAAGGGGATTAGCCAAAATTTAGCGAATCATCTGCCTTTTTTAAGGTAGAGTTAAGAAAACTGCGGATTTTTATGTGAAAAGAGGCTTGATTTTTTTTAAAAATGAACCTTTTTCAACAGGTATATATGTATGGAATTTTGTTTGAGATTATTCCTTTCACCTAAAAATAAAGAAAAGAGGCCTCTTACAGCCTCTTTTCATACATTATATCTTTTTCACAAACTCTGATTTTAATTTCATTGCGCCGAAGCTAGGAATTTTACAATCAATGTTATGATCGCCTTCAACTAAACGAATGCCTTTGACCTTTGTTCCTATTTTCAAAACGGATGAAGAACCTTTTACTTTTAGGTCTTTAATGACAGAGACCGTGTCCCCATCACTTAACAGATTCCCATTCGCATCTTTGACCACAAGCTGTTCCTCTGCCGCTTGTTCTTGTTCAAGTGACCATTCATGCGCACACTCAGGACAAACCAGCAGGCTGCCGTCCTCGTAAGTATAAGGTGAGCTGCACGAAGGACAATTCGGTAGATTAGACATTTTTGTTTCCTCCACAAGAATAATGGTCGGAAAGACACTTTATAGATGACCTTCCGATTTCTGCAAATTAAACTTTAAATACATTCGATATATTCTTCAGTATTTTTTTATTTCTAGCCATTCTGTTTCTTATTCTCTTTTGAATTTTCTCAAAATATTTCTTTTCTAACCTGTGTAAAAATTTGATTCCTTTAGATGACCTTGCCAGTGACATTCTCATATTTTTTGTCTCTAAATCAATCGGTTTGCCGACTAATTTAGGCATGACCTTTTTTAACGTTATTTCAGGAGCGTATTCAACTTCTGGCTCGTATAATCTTACTGAATCTTTCAAGGGAGCAAAAACATTCAGAATGTAATGATCTGTTGGATGCACTCTGAAATAATCAACCGCATAATCGTATAAGCTTCTTTCAATATTATCCTCATCTGTTAGAGGAAGTGAATAGAAATGTTTAATAAATTCTACAGTATGTTCTTTAATAGCATCATGAAGTTTTGTTTCATATGTTCTCGATTTAATTACAGGTTTAATTATACCATCTTTTTCATAATATCCTGTAATACTTTGATATGGTATATTAGCAAAAATTGACTCTATAAATATTAGAGAGGTCATTTTAGAAGTATAATTATATCTAACTGAAGTACCTGTAGTTGGATAAATACTTCTTGCATAATAGAATATTGTCTCTATTTTACTTCCATATGCATCGTTTAATAATCGATCTAAGCAATCTTGGGTATAACCTCTTCCCCAATATTCCACAAATGCAAAACGCTCACTAAAGTCAATTTCTTGTTTCAAATATTTTGTAATGATTTCTCTATCTTCTTTTGCCTTATTTAATAAATATTCTTCATATTTTAGAGAGTTTTTTGCTGTAGTTTTTATTGCTTCTTTTGTGTTCTTATCAATCTTATTAATGGTTTTTAGATGGCTTAGTTCTGGGAATATTTCATCGAATTTAGATTCATTCATTGATAATGCATCTAGTACACTACCAAAATCGGTCATGCCTTCAAAATTTCCGAAAACGGAATAGAATTCTTCATCCACTTTATCTATGAAAGATGGAATTCTCCATGCTTTCCTTGAACCATAAATATATTTCGTCTTTATATCATACTTATTTGTTTCGATTATTGAATCTGCTACAAGTTTGAGATAATATCCATCTCTTGAAATAAAATAGAGTGTATCAATTCCTTTTCTCATAGCATGTTTAATCGCCCAATGAATATACGGAACAAAATACATACTTACATAAGAATAAGCATAATAACTAGTTGCATCATTATTTGTTTCTCTAAATCTAGCTAATAAATTTGAAGCTAAGTAAGAATCATAGGTTCTAGTTCTGTTTACTAACTGCTTCTCATACGCGTTAAATTTTGTCATATGATGATGTACAGCTTGTATATTTAGAGATTTTGCTGCCTTTAAATCTGCTGCTTGATTATCCCCATAATGTACCCACTTACTGTAATTATAGTTCATTTCCTCAAATACTCTTAAATAGAGTTTTCTTGTTGTTTTCTGATCACCGTAATCACTAGATAAGAATAGAGGTAATTCCGCCAGACGTTCATCCGCATTCTTTAACATCTCTAAGATAACTTCTTTAGGTAAATACATATCACTAATTAACACAACGTCATTTCCTTGATTAACCAATTCCGCAACGTATTCTACTCTATCTTTCATAGGTTCTATATTTTCTATTTCTGCTTTAAATTCTTCTGCTTTTAAAAATTCTACTTGCTGATCTGTTAAATGATATAAATCCTGTAATCTCCGCATAATATCATCAAAAAAGATTTCTAATCTATCATCTTCTCGAATGATTAAGGATTTTCTATAATAATCCCTAACATAAGATTCTGCCTGGGCTCTTACACGTGGATAGTTCTCAACTAAATATGAAGGGAATTTTAGTCCACTGTATTTAGCCGCCTCTCCAACATAGAAAAATATCCCTACCGGTTCCAACGTTTTTCTTTGAATAAGCGTATCAAAAAGATCAAAACTATATAAAGTAGGAAAATCTCTTTTTTCAGGACTAAACTTTAGCGTTTTTTCAATAATTTCCTCAAAAGAATTGTCGTTAGTGTATTCCCAAAAAAGATCATAAATCTCTTCTCTTCTATCTTCTTCCACCTTATCTTCATAAGAACTCAGATATTCTAATAACTCCTCGAAGTTATTTGTTATTTGTCCAAAAGTCATCTCTTTATAGTCAAAAACGAAATCACGCAAATTATTATATTCATCATAATCAAAGATATAACGTGTGAAATGTTTGACACCAGCTGCAAGCAGGTCGTAAAATATCGATGAATAATCCATAATAGCGATATCAATTTTATTGAAAATTTCGTAAACATCATTATCCTCATTCCAGAATAGCAAATGTGGACAATCTTTGTACTTCTCTTTCAAAAGATTATATTGATAATCATTATTTACTAAATAGTGCATTTTAAAGATCATTAGCATGTTATTTTCTTTTAATGTTTCTATTAATTTATCCATATCAGGTATCGCTTTTCCAAAAAATGCAGTGGTTGATCCATCTCTAAATGTTGGAGCATATAACGCAATTTTCGTATCTTCAGGGAGTCCTTTTTCTTTCAAAATATCATGATTATAAGAAGAAAATGACTCTTTATACGTTACAGCTGGATATCCAGCTCTAATAATTTTGTCATCATCTATACCGACTTGTTCTTTAAAGTGCTTCTCCATTAACGGAGAAGTAACCAAGAACAGCTGATTATTTTTAAAAACAGAATTATACTTAATATATTTTTTGTATATTCTTTCTTTTAATTGGACTGAATTAACTTTTCGCTCTATAGATTTACATCCAACGCCATGCCATAAATTGAGAATGACAACTTCATCTTTAAATAATACGGGTATATGTTCTTTTACCTGATGTACAACAAAAACTCCAGCTTGTTGTTTAATTTTATCTGCTTTTTTAGAAGAGTATAATTCTGCATTGTATCCTAAACTTCTAATTCTATTAATTACTTCTTCGTCGTCACACATCCAATATGCTGTAATATCTGGACGATATTTATTCACATAAATAAATAACCATTTAGGATTTCCAACAAATGAATTAGTAGCATTAAAAATCCATATCTTTTTGTCCCTGATGTTGTTCAATTTAAAAAACTCCTTTGAATTATTTCTCATCTATATAAACTTCCTGCAAAGTATCTCACAAAATTTTATATTTGAAAGACAAATATCATCTTGAGGGACTAAATTCCCACAACTGACATCCTAAACATTATAATTCAAAACCTCAAAAATGAATAGTTGTTATAAATTGTTTTCTCAGTATTTTCATAGGGCTTTTCATTCGTTTTCATGTGTATTTTGTGAATCTTTTTAACAAAAAAACTTGTAGATGCATCTACAAGTTTTTTTGTTTTATTAGGCTGGATTGTATCACAGCTGCGATATTCCGAGCTGTTCTTTCTACATGAAGAGCCGCATCTCGTATCGCCTCAGACAGAGAGGTAATACCTGGAACGATACTAAACAGTGCATCAATTCCATGATCGTGTACGACTCCACTGTCGTTTGCAAGAGAGCCTGCAATACCAATCACAGGCAGATTATACTGCTTTGCTGCTTTGGCTACGCCGATTGGGGTTTTTCCATAAATGGTCTGCCGGTCAATTCGGCCTTCTCCCGTAATGACAAGATCTGCCTCCTTGATGACGTCATCAAAATGAACAGCCTTCAGCACGATATCGATTCCTCTTTGCAAATCGGCTTGTAAAAAGCCTAATAAACTCGCACCAAGTCCTCCTGCCGCTCCTGCCCCTGCTGCATCTCCAAAGGAGACATTGAACTGCTTTTCAGCTACTTGTGCAAAATGAGCCAGATTCTTGTCTAACACTTGAACAATTTCTTCATCTGCTCCCTTTTGAGGACCGAAAACAGCAGACGCTCCTCTCTCACCCGTTAAAGGATTATCCACATCACAAGCCGCCTCCAGACGGACGGATTGCAGTCTTGGATCGAGTCCAGATAAATCAATTGAAGCTAATTGATGAAGTGCCCCGCCGCCTGACGTCAGGGAATGTCCTGTTTTATCAAGGAAATCTGCACCTAATCCTTGCATCATTCCAACGCCGCCATCATTTGTTGCACTTCCGCCAAGCCCAATGATCACGTGCTTCGCTCCTTTATCCAGAGCTGCAAGTATTAATTCTCCAGTTCCTCTTGATGTCGTCCATAATGGATTACGTTTTTCTCGGGGTACAAGATGTAAACCAGAGGCTGCAGCCATCTCTATGACAGCAGTCTGACCGTCTCCTAACATGCCAAAAAAGGCATTCACTGGCTCACCAAGCGGGCCCGTGACCACTTGATGAACAATGTGTCCGCCAGTCGCATCAACCAACGATTGAACGGTCCCCTCTCCTCCATCTGCCATCGGCAGTTTGATATACTCTGCGTTTGGCAAAATAGAACGAAATCCTCGTTCAATGGCACATGCTGTCTCATAAGCAGATAAACTTTCTTTAAATGAATCTGGTGCGATCACAATTTTCATCCTAAAGCCCCTCTTTTCTTATCATGTCCTCAGCCAAACAGCTGGAAAACGCCAAAAATAATGGTCGATACAACGGTTAACGTCAAACCGATTAACGATTCAAAAGGCATGAGCTTCAAACGCTCTTTAATATCCATTTGAACACTTCCTGCTGTAGCATGGAAAAAGCTCCCGTGCGGCATATGGTCAAGCACTGTTGCGCCAGCATGAATCATGGCTGCCCCTGAAAGAGCAGATACACCAAGCCCAATCAGTGTTCCGCTAAACACACCACTCGCTACCGCCGTTCCTGCTGTTGTCGAAGCGGTCGCGGCTGACATAAATATCCCTGAAGTAGGCGCAAGTAAATATGGAGGTAAACCCGATGCATCCAGTGCCTGAATAAACACATCTTTTAAGGAAGAATTCGATACGATTCCTGCTAATGTACCTGTCCCTAATAACATGATCGCTACACCTGACATTTTATGAAGCCCCGACATCGCATAATCATTGAGAAATTTCCCTTTTTTCATGAAAAGAGCACCTACAATCCCTCCAATCGGTAAAGCGATCATTGGTTCTATATTGATTTGAAAAAGCGGCCTTAAAGCCAACAATAAAATGGTAACCAGCGGACCAGCCAGTGCTTGAAAAAAAGAAGGTATTTGAACTTTACTTTGCCCAGTTTCCTCTTCAAGAACGGGTGTCCCTTTGTTTGCAAGCTTTTTAGCTAATACATATGTAACAGCCAACCCGAACACAGCTGGAATGATTCCTGCAGCCATCATTGAAGTCAGAGGTACACCAAAAGCGTCTGAAGCGGCAATGGCATTCGGATTCGGTGACATGATATTCCCTGCCTTCCCGCCTCCAATCATAGCAAGGAGAATTCCCGTTTTTGAGAGCTTTGCGCGTTTGGCAATGGCAAGTGCGATGGGCGCTACTGTGATAACCGCAACATCTACAAAAACGCCCACTGTTGTTAAAATCATCGTTGCAAGAGCGAGTGCTAATAGTGCCCTCGCCTCACCAAGCCTTTTCACGATGGCCTCAGCGATAGATAACGCTGCACCCGACTCAATGAGAACACCAGCCAGTACACCTGCGGCCATAATTCTAAGGACAGCCGGAATCATGTCCTTAGCACCTTCCATCATGACGTTGACGGTCTGAACAATATCTACACCGCCAACCAAACCGCCAATGAATGCACCTGCCAGCATGCCATAAGCAGGTGATACTTTTTTTAGAATGAGAACAATCGCGATCACAAGCGCCGCCATGGCTCCCAGAGTACTTACCGTCACATCTCCACTCATCCTCAATCCCCCTAAAAATATCTCCCTCCAATTGTAAGCGTTTACCCTAAGGGTTTGTGTTGTGAATCTGGATGAACTTTTTTAACTGACCATTCTACCGAATTATGCATTTGCACAATCAAGATAGTTGAGTCATTAGCTGCGCCATATAAAGCTCGATTAACTGTTTTACATGACGAGGATCTTTTCCAGTCAATCCTTGAATTTTGTCTAAACGATAACGCAATGTATTCCGATGAATAAATAAACGATCAACAATTCTTTGCAAATCACCGCCCTCTTCAATGTAAACCCTTAATGTATGGGCGAGCTCTGCTTCTTGTGTCAAAGGCTTGTAAAAGTCAGTCCATCGACTGTTCTTTTCAGCAATTCCCGCCATCATGAATAAGCTTTCCAGCTGATACGATTCAAAGAAATACATACTTTCTTCCGGTTCAAGAGCCTTCCCTAACCTCAGGGCTTCTCTCGCATGCTGAAAAGAAATTGGCAGCTGGCTGATGTCTTCAGCGACAGTCCCTATCCCCACTAACACTTGGCTTCCTACTGCTCTTTGCATTGTTTTTTGCAGATGACCTGCCGCCTGCTTTACTCGATGTTCAGGTATGGGCTGACTTAAAAGAATCAATTCATGACAAAAGGTCATGCCAAGTAAATCATCCGCATTCTTATCATATTGAATCGCATGCATCAATTTATGAACAGCATCCTCTGAGGATGGAACTGGCTGAAAAACAATAGCCATTCGGCGCTTGTCTAAATCCATCCCCAGCCAAGCAGCTCGATTTTTCAGCTGATGATCCCCAACATCAGAATATGAAATCAACTGATTGACAATTTCACTCTCTATTCGATGACGCCATTGAACCCGCTCAAGCAGAAAAGATTGCTCTAACACCAGTTCAGCTGCCATCTTCACCAGCTCGGCATGATGCCGAATGTCCTCTGGTTCACCAGTAATTCCAATCACACCAACTACTTGTTCATGGAAGCAGATAGGCAAGTTAATCCCAGGTTTCACCCCTTCTAAGCGCAAAGAGGTCTCCTGGTCAATTTCCACACTGTTCCCGCTTGTCAGCACAAGCCGTGCACCATCATGTTTATGGCCAATCCTGTTTCGTTCACCAGAACCAATAATGACACCATCTGCATTCATCACATTGATGTTTTTATGTAAAATATGCATCGTACGTTCAACCATTTCTTGAGCCAATTCACTGGTCAAAAATTGCATTTGTCATCTCCCCTGAAGGTTTTTTTCATTCAATGTATCATAGTGTCTTTGAACAATAAATGCAAAGTGTTTAAAAACCAGCCATTGACAAAGACACCCTGAAAAGTGTTTAATCAAATCAAGAACCGACCGACAGTCTAGTTAAAAGAAAGGATGGCTTTATGAGAACCGTTAAACATCCTGAGGAACGTAAAAATGACATATTAAACGCAGCCGAAGCGCTTTTTTCAACCAAAGGCTATCAGAAAACAACGATTATTGACATATTAAAAGCCGTTGGCATTGCAAAAGGAACCTTTTATTACTACTTTGCATCAAAAGAAGAAGTAATGGATGCCATTATTGACAGGATCATCAAAGAAGATATCATCGTAGCAAAGCGTATTGCAGCTGAACCAGACCTTCCAGTCATTGACAAACTATTTCGTATCATCATGGCGCAATCACCTCAGCAAGGAAGCCATAAACAGGGCATGATCGATCAGTTCCATCAGCCTTCTAATGCAGAAATGCATCAAAAAAGCTTAATCAAAGCCATTAAAGAACTATCACCAGTATTGGCAGATGTCATTCAGCAAGGTGTAGAGGAAGGGACATTCAAAACGAAGTATCCGCAAGAGACGGTTGAATTTCTCCTTGCTTCTGCACAGGTCATATTTGATGAAGGCCTTTTTCAATGGACAGCCGAAGAAAGTATACAACGCGCTTTAGCTTTTATAGATATACTCGAATCCTCATTGCATGCAGAAAAGGGGAGCTTTTCATTCCTGCTGAAGCGATTATCTGGAGAGCTGGATGAAAATAATCAGTGATTGGTCACTTCAATACCAATCCTGCATACATTATAGACTGACGGTCGGTCTAAAAGGAGAGTGATATTCATGTCTTTGTTATCCAAAAGAGGGTCATCCCACTTTATCTACCTCGTTCTCGGACAGATTATTTCCGTTTTCGGATCTTCTCTCATTCGGTTTGTTCTATCTTTACACGTACTGGATATGACGCATCGAGTTGATTTATATGCCTTACTTTTCGCTTTATCCAATATCCCGCTCCTTCTCTCACCGTTAGCTGGTGCAATCGCTGACCGATTTAACAGAAGGAATTTAATGATTTTATTTGATGTCCTCACCGGCATGATGATTCTTGCCTTTTATTTTTGGTTATTTTCGGGAAATGATTCACTCTATATGATCGGAGCTGTCATGATACTGCTTGGCGTGATGAGTACGTTCTATGCTCCCGCTGTCATGTCCAGCATTCCACAGCTAGTGAAACAAGAGCAATTAGAACAAGCAAACGGCATTGTCAATGGCGTTCAGGCACTTTCAGGTGTTCTCGCACCTATTATCGGAGGAGTTCTATACGGAATGATTGGAAGCCAATCCATCATCGGTGCGAGTGCCATCGTATTTTTTCTATCAGCCTGCATGCTTTTACGGCTAAACATTTCCTTCTCCCCTAGTCCGCTGACAGAGTCCATGAGCAAGGTACTCATAAAAGATATGAAACAAGGATTTTCTTATATTGGCAGCCAGCCATTTTTAAAAAGAGCCATGCTGCTTGCCGCAATGTTAAATTTCATCCTTACACCATTTTTTATTGTTGGGGGACCAATCATTTTAAGGGTCACAATGAAGAGCAGTGACATCATGTATGGAATAGGCATGGGCTTGATTGAGTTCGCTGTCATCGCAGGGGCTCTGCTAGTTGGACTTGTAGCGAAGCATTGGCGCATTCCTACTTTATATCGCTGGCTTCTTGTCATCGCAGTCATCTTGCTGCCTGTGGCGCTCTCAACATCCAAAACAGCTCTTCAATTTGGTACTTATCCAGCTTATTTTCTCTTTTTAGCAGGATGTCTTCCAATTGCTATGCTGCTAACTATGATCTCAATCGTTGTGATTTCACATGTTCAAAAGAAAACACCAAATCATCAATTAGGAAAAGTAATGGCCAATCTGACAATGGTTTCTCAATGTGCTGCTCCGCTTGGCCAAATGATGTATGGATTTTTGTTCAATACGTTTTCAGCCACCATGTATGTGACGGTGCTCATCGTCAGTACTTTCATGTTTGCACTAGCCTGCTTAACAAAAAATATGCTTCAGCATGAAGGAGAAGCAGCCTCATGAGATTAGCGTTTATAAAGAAAGACTTAACCCGACACCGTCTCATTTCAATCGGCTTAACCATTTGCATCATGATGACTTCATTTCTCGCAGCAAGTGCAGCTCAAATGATCGTACAGCTGAATGGTTCCATTTCTAACCTGCTCCATTCTGCCAAAGCGCCAGACTTTGTCCAAATGCATGACGGCGACCTAAATGAAAAAGACATTGAAGTATTTTCAAGCAAGCAATCCATGGTAAAAGCCCATCACATCGTCCCAATGATACCAATTGAACATGCAAACATCAGGTTCGGACATGAGCCTGCCAAAGCAGGTGTGATGGATCATTTATTTGTGAAGCAAAATCACAACTTTGATTTTCTTCTAGATGAACAAAACGAAAAGCTTACTGTCAATAAAGGTGAAGTGGCTGTCCCAATTTATTTTCAACAAAAGTATCGGCTTAACATAGGTGAAACATTACTGATTGAGAAAGGAGCTAATCAATTCATCTTTCGCATCAAAGCGTTCTTGCGAGATGCACAAATGAACCCCAGTCTTGTCAGTTCAAAAAGATTTCTTCTTCATAACGAGGATTGGGATGCAATAAATCAAGTGTTTCAACAAAAAGAGTACTTAATCGAATTTTTACTACATGATGCCTCGCAGACAGATGCTTTTCAAGCAATCTATCAATCATCACAGCTGCCACAACAAGGTCCATCTGTCACACTACCTTTACTGCGTATGCTGAATGCATTGACAGATGGAATGGTCATTGCCATTCTCCTGCTTGTTTGCCTGCTGCTCATCAGTATAGCCCTTCTCTCTCTCCATCTTGCTATGACGGCTTCAATAGAAGAGGATGAACGTGAAATTGGCATACTGAAGGTGCTTGGGGTCCCTTTAACAAGAATCAAGCAATTATACGTTGGTAAGTATGCCGCGCTTGCTTGTGCAGGGTGTATAGCAGGATATGTGTTAACGCTTATATTTGGTGATATGTTTACAACCAATATTCACCGATACATGGGGAATCAGCCTTCTTTTGCTCATTGGTTAATCCCGCTTTTTGTTTCTATTGCGACGGCAATAATCGTCATCTCTTGCAGCTATGCTGTCCTAAGAAAGTTTGGTCAAATATCAGCTGCTCAAGCACTTCAAGGTGTTATCAATTCACCGAATCACAAGAAAAAAATACCTATGCACCTCAAGGAAAGCAGGTTCATACCGATCAATATTTGGCTTGGTTTAAAAGACCTGATATCACGAAAGAAGTTGTACACAACGATTACTTGTATTATTGCACTCTGTACATTTTTAATGCTCATGCCTATTCAGCTATGGCATACCTTACAATCACCGGATTTCATCACATACCTTGGCTCTGGCAAAAGTGACCTTCGAATGGATATACGCCAAGGAAATCATCTAGCGAAAAAGACAAACGAAATAGAATCAATGATTCGTGAAGATCAGGGCATACAAACAGCAGCCATCTATAAAACTACTTCTCTTCAGGTGAAATCAAAGGAGAACACATTAGAAACGCTCTACTTAGAAACAGGTGAACTCTCAGCATTTCCCCTCAACTATTTAAAAGGGAGGCAGCCTTTAAAGAATGAAGAAATTGCCTTATCCGTATTAAATGCAGATTCACTTCAGAAAAAGATAGGAGAAAAAATCACTCTCGTAACTAATGGGCATGAAATCCAAAGAACGGTGACAGGTATTTATCAGGACGTAACCAATGGGGGCAAAACAGCAAAAGCAATATCACAGCCATTTCCTCAAACAGCTCTTTGGCAAACCATTCAAATCCAACTAAAGCCAGGAGTAAATATTGCAGAGAAAAAGACAATATTTGAAAAAAAGGTATCTCCTGCAAAAGTGACAGATATGAAAGAATACGTTCATCAAACGATCGGCAGCACAGCAGCTATTGTAAAAGTCATTGCATTTTTTGCTGCATTAGCTGCCTTTGGAACCGCCAGCTTAATGCTATTCATGTTTCTGCACATGTTAAAGGCGAAAGATTCGATCCGAAACCACATGCTAAGAACAATTGGATTTTCTATAACAGATATAACAGCACAATATATAACGAGTTTTATCGTTGTTCTGTGTTTTGGCGCCTTTATTGGAACAATCGCGGTGAGTACCATTGGTCCTGCTTTGATGAGTATAGGTGGAGCAACATTAGGGGCATCTAGCCTCCAGTGGCTGTCACCGCAATGGGTGTCAGTTGTGTACCCCGTTACACTAGTTATTGTCAATTTAGCTTTGACCACCTGGTTATTGAAGACGTTTTTTTCTAGTCAAACGACAAGGCATACACTTTTATAAGGAGATGTTTCACATGGAACACTTGATTGAAACGCAGCAATTGTCATTGCATATCGATTCATTAAAAGGACAGAAACAAACGATTCTTAAGAATATTCATTTATCGATAAAGCGTGGGGAATTCGTGACCATTATGGGACCTTCTGGATGTGGGAAAACATCCTTACTTTATCAGCTTAGCGGCATAGAAAAAGCTTCAACAGGAGAGATCAAATATAAAGGCCGATCACTATCAGAAATGACAGACAAACAGTTAAGTGCTCTGCGCTTAACTGAGATGGGATTTGTCTTTCAGCACAGCCACTTATTAAAAAATCTTAATCTATTTGACAACATCATTGCAGCAGCTTATTTAGCAAAGAAAAAGCCAAGACAAGAAGTGAATGAACGAGCTCAATATTTAATGGAAAAACTTGAAATTGATCATTTGGCAAATAGATATTTGACAGAAGTATCGGGAGGACAGCTTCAAAGAGCCGCTATCTGCCGAGCGCTCATGAATGAACCAGACATACTTTTCGCTGATGAACCAACAGGTGCTCTTAATTCCAGTACAACAAAGGAAGTAATGAATGTTTTTTCAAGAATCCACTCTGAAGGAGCAACACTGCTGCTTGTCACACATGACCACAAGGTGGCTCTTCGTTCTGAAAGAATCATGTTTATGAATGACGGAGAAATGGCAGACAGTTTACAATTAGGAAGATATGACCGTTCAACTGTCGAGAAACGAGAAATGAGATTAAATCATTGGCTGCAAGATTTAGGTTTTTAATTTGAGTACAAACAGGCAGGAAACTGCCTGTTCTACTTTTTCTGGCACTCAAACGAGTAATCCATAGACAAACTATTTGTTTCTAAGATAATTTTGCCGCCAGCTTGTTGACAAGATTCTGTCAGCAGCTCAATTTCTTTGCTATAAAAGTATCTCTTTGACATATAAACAGTCACTAAAACAAGTAACAGAGTCGCGATAATGACTGTGATTTGTCTATTTAAACTTTGAAATCTTTTTTTCATTTCAACATCCTTTCTAAAAGGTCGGAGTTTGTGTTTAATACTTACTTTTGTCGTCATCTACCAGTTTCTTATCTCATGATCTAGCAACATCATACATGATTTTCTTTCCTAGATCGACCTTCCATTTTTCCTCTGAAATAGCTAAAACTTCTTTATTCCAAATATACGAGCGATATTTTCGTTCATTATCATAAAATCCATTGTATATATCCCTTTTTTAGATTTCCAAAATGAGATTTTATTCATTTGTGCTAACAAGCAATCACCCTTACAATATCGTACATCACATGACCTTAGGTCCTTTTTATTACCTCTTGTCAATCACCTCGCAGAAACGATTATATTTTACCAAAAATTGTGATATCGTTTTTTATGAAACAGGTGAAAGGATCTTAAAGAGGTGAAATTTCCATGGCTATCATTTCTGCTGAACAGGTGGGGAATCGTTTAAATGATTGGAGAATTGCAATTCGCAAGCATGATGTACACAGTGCAAAAGCAATGTATACAGAATTAAAAGAATTACTTCAAAAAATGGAAGAAAATCAGGAAGTTTTGACCTATTACTCATTGCTAGAAGGCAAGTATAAGCTCATGTTATATGAACGGAGAGGTACAAAACTGAAGGAACAGCCAGAGCCAGATTGCCCCTCTAAAACAAACGACTTAATTGAATACTACTTTTACCTATACAAAGCCCTTTACGCTTCATATAAAAGAGACTATGCATCAGCCATTGGACTGTTTAAAATTGCCGAGAAAAAACTACAACACATTCCTGATGAAATAGAAGTAGCAGAATTTCATACGAAAATCGCTAACTTATATATGCTGCTTCGTCAAAGCCTGATTTCTCTACACTATATTCAGAATGCTATTGATATTTTCAAAAGTCATGAAGGATATGAGAGAAGACTAGCTGCAGCCTTTGTCATCGCCGCTGCTAATTATATGGACATTGGTGACTTTATAAGAGCAGAAGACTACTACAAAAAAGCATTACACATCGCAGACAGTCTCAACGATCATTTTCTAACATCACAGCTTTATCATAATATCAGCATTTTATACGCCGAAGCTGGCGAATCCAAAAAATGTATTGATGCCCTAGAAAAGGCTCTTAGTGATGAAGACTACCTCTCTTCGTGTTACTTTCATCACTCCATGTACATGTTAATGAAAGAGCTGCTTTCTATCGATGAAAGGACACAAGCTCTCTATTACTTCGAATTGGTGAACCAAAAACATGAATCAGAGAAATGCCCCATCTATATAGCAAAAATGAATTTGCTTTACCATCTATACTTCACTGAAGATATGGCTCAAAAAGCTCAAGCCTGTTTCGATGAAATCAGCATTCTTAAAAAATTAAAAGATGCTGAAGGAGTCTGTGAATTAAGTGCATTAGCTGCAAAACACTTTGAAGAGCTGGGAGCAATTCATCAAGCCTATCTCTTTTTAAAGGAAGCTGATCGCATGAAACATCCTATCATTGACTGGGGGAATTCTAATGAAAAAAATGAGTTTATTGATCATCACTTTGACCATCGTTGTTTTAGGACAAATAGGGGCTTTCAATCCATTAAATGATGGCAATCCTGGTACAACAGAACGACCTATCGGAACTTAATATAAACATTGGTCATACAAAGAACCACTCGCCTCATCAAGGCAAGTGGTTCCACATTTATTTTAGTTGCTGATAACATATGAGGCGGTGTATATGTACCGCAAGATAAGTAAGCTCATCATTAGGAATGACGATACTATGCACCTGTTTAATATAGTCTTTGATTTTAAAAGCAACATCCATCGCTTGAGGATATAAGTGTGCAATTTGTTCAAATAACTCATTTTCTTGATCTGATAATAATTTATCAGCATAAAATCTTTCTACGAAGAATTTCACATGTGTAATGAACCGGCTGTAATGAATATTCTCTTGATCCATTTCCATATTCAACGTGTAGCGCACAAGATTGACAATACTTCCGATCATCTTGGCGTATTTCATACCATCTTTCGACTCGGACTCTTCACCTAATGCATTAATTAAGTGAAAGGCGATATTGGCAGCTTCTTCTTTTGGTAATTGTATGCCAAATGTGTCATTGACTAACTCAAGTGCGTAATTTCCTACTTCAAATTCTTCTGTATAGTAATTTTTGATTTCCCAATACACGCGATTCGTAATATTAATATTCTTTTTATGACGTTCCACTGCAAAATTCAAATGATCCATTAAGGTAAAATAAATACCTGAATTTAAATTTGAGTTTAAACGTTTTTCTGCATATTGGACGATGTGTTGAGTTAAATCGATAAATTCCTGAGGCATTGAATCTAACAGTTGAAGAAATTCTTTTGCTCTCATGTTATCGACTGACATAAAGACTTGGTCCGCTTTTTTCTCTTCTATCATTTGACCTGGTTTCTGTCCATAGCCAATTCCTCGGCCGAACAAAACCATCTCCTGTTGGTTCTGATCTTCAGCCAGGACCACGCTCGAGTTTAAAACTTTTTTGATTTTAAACATCGTCATCACCTGTTTTCATGATTGTGGTGTTCAATCAAGCGATTCACCATTTGTCTCAATGACTTTTTTGTACCAATAAAATGAGTCTTTTCGAGATCGTTTTAATGTCCCGTTCCCGTCATCATCTTGATCTACATGAATGAAGCCATAGCGTTTTGACATTTGTGATGTACCTGCACTAATAATATCAATTGAGCCCCAGCTCGTATATCCGAAGAGCTCGACGCCTTCTTCAATGGCTTCTCTCATTTGACGGAAATGTTCCTTAAAATAGTTAATACGATAGTCGTCATGAATTGAGCCATCACTTTCAACTACATCCTTTGCACCCATGCCGTTCTCGACAATGATAAGAGGTTTTTGATAGCGATCATACAATTCGATCAAAGAAATTTTCAGACCAACCGGATCAATTTGCCAGCCCCAGTCAGTTGAAGGAAGATAAGGGTTTTTGACTCCACGAATGGTATTTCCTTCTGTCTCTTCTAATCCTTCTTGGGCTGATTCCGTTAAAGACATATAGTAGCTGAATGAGATAAAATCTACTGTGTTTTCCTTTAAAATGGTTAGATCATCTGCTTCCATTTGAATATGAATATCTTTTCTCTCAAGCATGCGCTTGATCAGCGGTGGATACTCGCCAAATACCTGAACATCTGCATAGAAATAGTTTTCTAAGTTTTGTTTCAAAGCTTGTTCCACATCATTCGGGTGGCACGTATGCGGATACGTTGTCAATTTAGTCAGCATACATCCTACCTGGCTGCCTGGGATGATACGATGGCAATCTGCTGTTACAAGAGCAGATGCAATAAATTGATGATGAAGTGCTTGGTACACCGTCTCTTCCACTTTTCCTTCTGGACAGCGATCAGGAATAATTCCCGCTGTAATGAAAGAGTGGCGGTGAATACTATCAATTTCATTAAAAGTGAGCCAATATTTCACATCATCTTTATAACGTTCGAAACAAACATTGGCGAACTTCACAAAGAGGTCGATTACTTTTCTTTCAACCCAGCCGTTATATTTCACACTAAGGGCTAATGGCATTTCATAATGAGAGAGTGTCACGATCGGTTCTATGTTGTGTTTTTTCATTTCTGCAAATACACGATCATAAAATTGCAGCCCTTTTTCATTCGGTTCCGCTTCTTCTCCAGTAGGGAAGATACGACTCCATGCAATAGAAATGCGAAGTGTTTGAAATCCCATTTCAGCAAAGAGAGCCAAATCCTCTTTATAGTGATGATAGAAATCAACACCTCTGCGCTTTGGGTATTTTTTATCGTCTGGGTCTTTCATCGCACGATCTATATTTTCAGTGGTAACAGCAAGATGACCTTCATAATCTTCTACACTCAAGTTGGAACGGTACATTGCAATATCTGCAACAGACGGTCCCTTTCCATCTATATTCCAGGCGCCTTCTGCCTGGTTAGCAGCAATGGCGCCGCCCCATAAAAATCCTTTTGGAAAACCTTTGATTTTTTTCATATGATTATCCTCCTAATTGTGTAACAACCATCAATGTATCTTGACGATTGACCTCTTGTAATGGCTGTACCTTAATATCATATTGATCTGTATTTGTGACTACAGCAAGAGTTACTGGATCATACCCTGCTTCCATGATTTTTTCTAGATCAAATTCAATCAATAAATCACCCGCTTGAACACGCTCTCCAGCCTGCACCTTTGGATGGAAATACTGACCTTCCAACTGAACGGTGTCAATGCCGATGTGGAATAATACTTCAACTCCATGGTCCGTCTTCATACCAAGTGCATGGTTTGTTTCGAACAGTAAGGTTACCTCTCCATCTACTGGTGCATAAAGTGCTCCCTTTGAAGGTACAATGGCAATTCCTTCTCCCATGACCTTTGAAGAGAAAATATCATCTTTCACTTCAGATAGAGAGATCATTTGACCAATCACAGGGCTTTTGAATGTTTCTCCTGCTCCAATTTTTTCAGCAAACCCAGCTTGGTCCTTTGTCTTTTCTTCTACAGTTCGATCTTTACCTAATACAAAAGCAGCGATAAAGGCGACAATAAACGAAATGACCGCTCCAATGATAGCAAACATCAAATTTCGCGGGAGCTCATCTGATATAAACATCGACATGCTTGCTAATCCAGGGCCAACAAGCACAAAGGCTTGTATACCAACTAAACCAATAAAAATCCCGCCAACAAACGAACCCATCATAACACTTCCAAGGACTCGCTTATTTTGCAGTGTCACACCATACAGCGCCGGCTCTGTGATGCCAAAAAATGCTGATATTCCTGCCGAAATGGCTGTTGATCTGAGTACCTTGTCTTTTGTTCGAAGTGCGACAGCAAAACAAGCTCCACTTTCCGCAATATTATGCGCAAGTGATGCTGGTAAATAAAGTGCTTCTTTCCCTAGGTTCCCCATCGTTGTGACTGCATAAGGGACCATTGCTTTGTGCATGCCTGATGCCACCATGAACGGGAGAACCGCTGCTAAAATGGCGACAGCTACCCAGCCTACCGTATTAAACATCGCAAGAATAATAGATGAAAAACCTTGCCCTGCTGTAAAACCAATCGGCCCTAACAGAAGTAGCGTAACTGGTACAGTAATGACCAATGACATCATCGGAACGAAGAAAATCCGAATTGGTTTTGGTGAAAACCGCGTAAAGAATTTTTCCATTTGCGCGTAAAGCAATACAGAAAGGATTGCCGGAAACACTTGATACGCATAAGCTATATTTTTTACATCGAATGAAAGTAATTGCGCACCTTCTGTAAGCATCGCCGTCATGTTCGGCAGAAGGAGCGCACCGACTGCTGATAGTGCGACCAGCGGGTTTACTTTTAGTTTATTCGCCGTCGTTACAGCAACTAGTAAAGGCAGAAAGTAAAGTGGTGCGTCACCTACCATGTTCAGTATTTGATAGGTTTGTCCCTTTGCATCCATCCAGCCTAATAAAGAGAAAAGGAGAAGAAATGATTTTAAAATTCCTCCGCCTGCGATAGCTGGTACAAGCGGCTGGAAGACACCTACAATGAAATCTAACAGAACTGTGCCTGCTTTTCTTTTTTCTTTTGGCTGATTGGAAGGCACATCTTGGCCTGATGAGCTGCTGCCTATTAAACTTGTTACCTTTTGATACACTTCAATGACGTCATTCCCAATGACTACTTGGCATTGTCCTGACATTCTGACAGCTATAACACCTGGTGTTTTTTCTAGTGCTGATACATCTGCTTTTTTCTGATCGATTAGTGTGAAGCGAAGTCTTGTTGAACAATGCTCAAGGTGCGCAATGTTTTCTTTGCCGCCTACATGCTGTAAAACGTCTTTGGCAACTTGTGTGTAATTCATTTTTCCTCCCCCTTTTCTCATACACGAGACCTATATTTTGGCAATAAAAAAAGGACCTAAAACGACAAATAAAAGAAATTCATCGTTTTTAGATCCTGCCTGCATGACCAGTCACATGTCTAATTTATTCATATTGGATTTGCTTTTAGTATATATGCATTATATGAAAGCGTCAACATTTATTTTTCTAAAAATTATTAGGGTCTATATACCTAAAATACTTTTCTCTATTCACTTATAGGTAACCTTCTACTCTTTTGTTCCTTCTATCATCAATCAACAATATTTTTCTCCACAAAAAACCAGATAAGTTGATTCACTCATCTGGTTTAAATTCATCTATTTTTTCTTTTCTTCTGCTCTCTTTTTAAATGCTTTCGCTTGTTTTTCATACTCCTTTTTCGTGACAGCTTTTAACTCTATTGAATCGCCTGTCATGATATATGGTTTAGGGAATTTTTTATATTCCTTCCTCGTGAAAGCCTTTAACTCTACTGTACCGTCTGTCTTTTTAATTGGCAGCTTTACTGATTTTGCATCTCGATCAGTCGAACCTATAATGACACCATCTTCAATTATAGGATCATAGCTCATTTCGAAAAATCCTGCCCCATCAGTAAAGCCCCCGACCTCTATTTTCATTTCTTTATAGGGCTTACAACCTTCTTCAGAAACAGTTGTTATTAAAAAGGAGCCGTCCCATCCATTCTCAACATGCATGCTTTCCATTTGTAAAAATAGTTGTTTATCCTCTGCCGTATATAGAAAACCATATACTTTCGCCACTTTATCCCTGAAGTGTCTCATATTTTCATAATATCTAGTTTCTGATGAATCAACTAGATTTTGATGTCGATTTTGAATCTTTTTTTGATACGTATCTAGCTTTTTTTGATTGATTGCTTTATAAATCGTGCTTTGCTTCTCGCCTTGTTTTTTCACAGAAAGGTTTTTCCCCGAAAAATGAACTTCGTATATGATCGTTTCTTTTCCTTTTTTCATTTGAAATTCATACCCATTTTCTTTTGAATGGCCGGTTATGACATATTGTTTTTTATATAATTGAGGGTCCCACCAAATTTCTTCTATATAGCTTTCATTCAAATGACCTGTTACTTTGCCTTTATTCTCAGATATCTCGAACCAGTTCAGTCTATCCTTAGTTTTATACGCAAATGCATAGGAATGATTCAATGAATTTTTTTGTGCGATTGCTTGATATGCTGTCCAGCCGCCTCCACCCAAGATGAGTACGGCCAGGATAGACACGACCCACATTTTCAATTTGCTCATACGTACCTCCTCTAAATATAAGATTTGGGAAATGGATAATACCATAACCACTCCCTATTCACTTGAACCAACACGATCTATTTTTTCCTTTCTTCCGCCTGCTTTTTAAATGCTTCCGCTTGCTTTTGATATTCCTGTTTAGTGACTGGTTTAAATTCTGCAGTGCCCCCGGCCATTTTTAAAGGAAGTTTAATTGATTTTGCACCTCGATTTGTTGAACCTACGATGTAACCTTTTTTGGTTTCCTCTATTTCAGGATAGCTGCTTATATTAAACATGATTCCGTCAGAAACACCACCGGCTTCAAGTTTCGTTTCTTTATAAGGTTCTCCACCATCGCCAGGAACCGTTCTCATCAGAAAAGACCCTTCCCATTCACCCTCAATGTGCATGTGTTTTACTTGTAGAAATAGCTGGCATGAACCATCCTCCGCCGTATACAGATAACCGTAAGCGCCTGTTACTTTCTTGATGTAGTCTCTTAAATAATCATAAAATCTCGTTTCTGAGTCATCAATTAACTCATCATATCGATCTTGAATGGCTTTTTGATATGCATTTAATTTTTTTTGATCAACGGCTTTGTATGTGATGCTTTTGTTTTCACCTTGTTTTTTCACTGACAGATCTTTTCCAGCAACATGTATTTCATACATCATCGAATCTTTTCCTTGCTTCACTTCAAATTCGTAACCGTTTTCAATTAATTTTCCAGTTAATTGATATTTATGTTTAAATAAATTCGGATCAAAATGCATTTCAGGACTTTCTTCTAAAATGGTTTCATTCAAGTGACCGGTTACTTTCCCTTTTCTCTCTGTTACCTTAAACCAATTCACACCCTCTTTTGTCTTATGCGCAAAGGCGTAGGATTGATTCAATGCACTCTTTTTTCGATTGCTTGATAGGTTAACCAGCTGACTGCACCAATGATTAATACTGTCAGGACAGCCACAATCCAGATTTTCGATTTACTCATACGTACCCCTCCAATAGATGATCTGATGAATGATTATTCATATATATGAGTGATTCATTTCCCCAATTAACAAAATAAGGTAAATACCCACCTCCTTTATCGAATTTATTTTTCAACAACCCCTTGTATCTGCCACTCCCCATCATTTATTATATATCTAAATGATATATCTTTTAGATAGGTGTGCTGATATGAAAAAATACAATGATACGACGTATGCGATTTTAGGTATTTTAACGACAGATTGTAAGTCAGGGTACGAAGTGAAGCAATTAATTGATAGGAGCTTGCATCATTTTTGGAAAATCAGTTATGGACAAATTTATCCAGCTTTAAAGTTAATAGTCGAGGAAGGCCTTGCGGAGGTTTCACCTGCTGCTAGCTCTGGTCGTTCAGACAAGCGGGAATATCATTTGACTGAAAAAGGACTGGACACGTTAAGAGAATGGCTGGCGCAGCCGCTCGATCAGTTACCAACAGAACGTAATGAGGTGTTATTAAAGTTATTCTTCGGTCAATATCTTTCGTTTGAGAAGAAACTAGCGCTTTTACAGGATTATGAGAGGCAGCTCCGTATTCGTTATGAGACATATGTTGCGATTGAACAAAACATTCAAGAGCTTTATCCAGATGAAGCGGATGCGAAGTATTGGCTGTTTACTTTAGATTATGGGAAAAGAGTGGCTCAAGCTGGAATTGATTGGTGCGTGGAGACATTCCATTCGATGAAGAAGGAAGGGTAAATGAATGAAAAAAGACATACGTGCTGGCAGATTTACAACGGACAATTCTGATTCTATTGTTGTGTTCATCATCGGAATGAGGATCAACAAACGCTGGGCCATTCATCAATGGATGCCTGTGTTCATGGCGATGCCTGGCATGATCAAGGAGCTGTATACCCATCAAGAGGAGCTAGGGTTTCTTGGGACAGAAAATTACTTTGGATTACGCACGACAGCGATGATTCAATATTGGAAATCAACAGATGACCTCCTTGCCTATGCCAAGATGGAGAAGCATTTGGCTGCTTGGAAAAGATTTAACCAAATGGCACGAAATAATGATGCGGTGGGCATTTATCATGAAACATACCAAATTCAAGCCGGCTCGTATGAATCCGTCTACGTGAACATGCCTTCCTACGGACTGAGCCAAGCGAGAGCGCCAATTCCAATTGGTAAAGGAAAACAAACAGCGAAGGAACGGCTGAAAACAACAAATTCCTAGAGAGCGATTCTCTAGGAATTTCTTTTTGCAACGGATACAAAATGTTTTAATATGCGGGCTGTTAATCCCCATATGGTGTAGTTTTCGTAATCATAAAACCATTCCTCGATTGAACGGCTCCCCCAGCTGTATTTTTCACCATTCATGATTTTTTCATAAGGGAAGTCCTCTCCTGGTGTTGGCTGAACGGATACATGATGTAGGTACGGCTCATATTGGCTGAGCCATGATAGAGGCACAGTAAAGGTCTCTTCTACTTCTTCTTGATTATAGGAGTGTTTCACTTTTTGCTCATCAATGATACCGACATATGGGTATACGACAAAGGATGGAGAAGCGATATAAGGACTGAGCTGTCCAAGGATTTCGACCGATTCTGGCGGGATACCCAGCTCTTCATGTGTTTCTCGCAGTGCAGCTTCCTGTGCTGTTTCGCTGCCGTCGAGCTTGCCTCCAGGAAAGCTAATATCCCCCGGCTGTTTTCTCATGGTCAGCGATCGTACCTCAAATAATATATGCCATTCTCCATTTACTTGTACTAAAGGGATAAGGACTGCTGCTTTGAACGCTGTCTCTTCTCCAATGAACAACGGTTGTGATTGATGTAAGTCATTTTTTAATTGATCAATGAACACGGCCATCACCTGTTTTCTGTTTCTCTTTCCTTTAGCGTATCATGGTTCACCTTTTCAATAAAGATGATCTTTCTGACAATTATTTTTATCATTTTGACAACTTTACTTGTCAAAATGAATATAATACTTTACAATCAATGTAAGATTTCAATCAAAACTTGAGGTGACAGAATGAAAAATCGGTTAAAAGAGCTTCGTGCGCGTGATGGTTTAAACCAAACTGAGCTGGCAAAGCGTGCAAAGGTCTCTCGTCAAACCATCAGCTTAATGGAACGAGATGAATTAATGCCGTCTCTCTTGCTCGCTGTTAAGCTTTCACGAATTTTTCAGGAACCCATTGAACGTATTTTTCTATTCGAGGAGGATGAACTATCTTGAAAACTGTATACAAAATGCTCTTAGGTGCTCTCCTTGGCTTTCTCGGTGCTTACTGTCTACTGGCAGCCGAATTTGAGATGACACTTCTTGATATTGCATTTGAAGCGACTCTTGTCATCAGTGGATTGACAATTTTATTGATTATTTATTGTTTTTCAGGGATTTCACGTATGAAAAAAAGAGTGTCTCTTTCGGTCTCTGGAGATGAGGAAGATGAACTGGAGGCTAAGCAATATCGGACCTTTACTGATTCGACATTAGCCAATACGGTGAGTACGATTTTGTCCATTATTGCCATCGGTATAACCATCGTCACCGAGCAGCCCCTCTGGTTGATTCTGGTCAATGCTGCTTTATTTATCGTCACCATTATCAGTTCTTATGCAGCGATATCCGTTCTTAAACTTGTCTATCCTAATCGCAATCTGCCAAGTCCGTCCGACAAAGATTATAGTAAAAAGCTGCTCGCCATATCAGACGAAGGGGAAAAGCATATCATGCTTGGCGGACTGTTTCACACGTATCAAATGATGAATATCCTATTGACCAGTGCCATGTTTATTTTGATTGTGTATTCCCTCGGAGCCAATCACTCTCAACTCTTCTCGATCGTGGTCATTGGGGTTGTTTTGATCATTTTGAATGCAAATTATGTGTTGAGGATTAGAAATCGTTAAATGATAAAAAGCACAGCTCTGTCAAAAGGCTGTGCTTTTCCGTCCGTTACGATGCACGGCGTTTCTTTCTTGCATAAATCAAAAATAAGAAACCAAACCATACCGGTGTCAATAGCAGCGCAGGACGTGTTGCATCTGCGAAGAGCATGATCACGAGAATGGCAGCAAAGAGCGCAAGAACGCAAATATTCACAAAAGGTGTGAACGGTGCTTTAAAGGTAGATGCTGCATGCAATTCAGGACGTGTTTTTTTATATTTCAAATGGCAAATTAAAATAATACTCCATACCCAAATGAAACAAATGGCACTGATCGTGGTAACAATCCCAAAGGCTTGTTCGGGAATCAGCTTGCTTAAAAGAGCTCCGACCGATACTACAATCGTTGAAACGAATAGCGCATTACTAGGGACAGCGTGCTTGTTCAAACGTCCAAAGGAAGCTGGCCCCTGCTTTTGATGACTGAGATTATACAGAATACGGCTTGTCGAGAACATGCCACTATTACAAGCTGATGCCGCAGACGTCAACACAACAAAGTTGATAAGGCCCGCTGCTACTGGTATTCCAATGAGCCCAAAGGTTTTCACAAAAGGACTTTCTGATGCACTGAGCTCAGTCCATGGGTTGATACATAGTAAAACAAAGATCGCACCCACATAGAAAAATAGAATTCTTAATGGAATCTTATTAATCGCAGAGGGAATGTTTTTTTGCGGATTGGCTGTTTCTGCTGCGGATACGCCAACCAGTTCAACTCCCACATACGCAAAAATCACCATCTGGAATGACAACAAGAAGCCTGTGACACCATTTGGGAATAACCCGCCATGAGACCATAAATTCGTTACTGTCACCGGTCCGGCATCGGTTTGAAAACCAATGATTAAAAGAACAATTCCAACAGCGATCAGTAATAGAATCGTAATCACTTTAATAAGTGCAAACCAAAATTCCATTTCTCCGAAAAGCTTCACCGTTAATAGATTCAATCCTAGTAAAATCAACAAACAAATGATGGCAGGAATCCATTGCGGAATGTCAAACCAATACTGCACATACACCCCGACCGCAATGACATCCGCCATCGCTGTCATAATCCAGCAAAACCAATATGTCCACCCTGTCACAAAAGATGCCCACGGGCCGAGATAGTCCTCTGCAATATCGGTTAATGACTGATAGCCCGCCTTCGATAAAAGCAATTCTCCAAGTGCCCTCATGACAAAAAAGATGGCCATTCCGACAATTAAATAAGCAAAAATGATTGATGGACCTGCCAATTGAATGGCTTTTCCAGAGCCTAAAAACAGCCCTGTTCCAATGGTTCCGCCAATGGCAATCAATTGTACATGACGGTTTGATAAATCTCGTTTTAATTCTTGTTGTGCCAATGCTAACACCCTCCTACAACACGATCTTATACTGAAATAATGAACTCTTTAAAAAGTCCATAAAAAAAGAGATTGGATGCGCTCCAATCTCACGGTCATAAAAGAATAGCAAAATAGAGAAAAGTCATACACGGCATCATCCATGCATCACAAATACAATATTTCGTACTCTTCTGTCCTTTTGCCTGAGATTGTGAACCCTTCGGCGCCGCACATACATGCGGTCTCTCCAGAAGCTGCTCCTGCTATAGTGTGACCCACAGCAATCATAGCCTTCGTTATTTAATTAAAATGTTGCTATTTCTGAATAATTTTATATTTTACGCCTCAATCAGAAAGCTGTCAATGGTAATCTTTTATGATTTACGGTGATACCCATATGTCTTCACTTCATCAATCCCCCCTAATTCATGTATAATAAACCAAAAGATGTTCGGCTCGTCTGATGGAGAAATCCCTCTTGATCATGAACAAAGTTAGGCAATCCATTGAAGTTGGTGAAGATAAATGAAAAAAATGAACAAACAGCGTGTCACATTACAGGAAGTCGCCAAGCATGCCGGTGTCTCGACTTCAACGGCATCACTCGTTGTTCGAAACAATCCTAGAATCTCTGAAGCCACTCGAAACAAAGTACTGCAATCCATGGAGGATTTAGGATACGTATACGACCGCGTTGCTGCCAACATGCGGTCAAAAAGCTCAAATATCGTTGGTGTGATTGTGACGGATATTTCTAACACCTTTATTTCGGAGTTTTTAATTGGCGTGCAAACTACGCTTGAATCACTGGGCTATACTGTTTTACTTGGTACAACCTTTGACAGTGTCGATAAACAGGAGCGGCTCATTTCCACCATGGTAGAGCACCGAGTGGGCGGAATTATTTTAAACCCAGCTTCGAAAAGCTCTGCTCGAACCGTCAAACAATTAAATCAAATTCGCACCCCAAAAGTACTGGCAAATCGTGAGTTATCAGATGTGCAATGTGATTATGTCGGTGTTGATTATGAACAAGGCACTTGGATGGCCATTCATCATCTTCTTCAGAAGGGGCATCGACGTATCGCCTTCTTAGGCGGCATCAAGACCTCATCGACTTGGATTGAGCGGATGAAAGGTTTCAAAAGAGCTCACGACGATGAAAACCTGACGATTGATGATTCCCTTATTATTGATATCGTACCTACTCGTGAAGGCGGGAAAGAAGCACTCGCTCAAGTGATGGATCAATCCGAGCCTCCTACCGCTATTTTTTGTTTTAGTGACTTAGTTGCATTTGGAGTCATGCAAGAACTGTCAGCACGGGGCATCCAGCCAGGTGAAGATATTGATGTGGTTGGATTCGATAATGTTCCTGAAGCGGAGATGTACCATCCGCCGCTCACCACTGTTTCCTCCTTCCCCCGATCCATCGGGGGAAAAGCAGCGAACCTTTTATATCATAAAATGAACGAGCAGGATGAAGAGCTGCAGCGATTGATTTTAAAGCCTCAACTTCATATTAGAGAAACCTCTCCATCATGATGAAAAAGAGAATTGTGTACAGCAATTCTCTTTTTTTATTGATCAAGTCAACTATTTCTTTGTTTCATTTTTCTTTTTTTAAATCACAAAGTCATAAACTTGACACATTTATAAAGCAGGAGTATATTTATCTCGTTGCTTCTTTTAGTATATCGTTATACCTATTTCGTCCTATCGCTATTTCTATCAAAAAACAGTTAAAAGTGATTTTTTATGATTCTGATCAAATCATGAAGTTTCACTTCCTAATCAAGGCTGTTATTATTTTTTACATTTTAGTAGAACGATGTACTTGATTGAAGAACAGATGAATATTCATTATTTTTTCATCAATCACATAAGGGGTGTTGTGATGGGCTTTATATTATTTATTTTGAAGGAAACAATAACAAAGGGTATTCAAAGAATTTGACCTTAAAGGGGTTTCAAATATAGGAGTGGGAACATGAAAAATCCTTATATTAAATCGTCACTTGGCATGTATTTAAACTACTTCATGCTTGGCATGATCAATATTATTGTAGCTTCCAACATGGACAGCTTATCTGAACGCTACCATGTAGATATTCCGAAAATCAGCTTGCTTGTATCGGCGATCGGAATTGGTAAACTCATTGCTCTCTTTTTCTCAGGCCGGTTAGCCGATAGCTGGGGACGTAAGCCTGTCATTATTACAGGAAATTTTCTTTACTTATTATTCTTAATCGGTATTCCAACGACAACGAGTTATACACTGGCATTTATCTTTGCGATTTCAGCAGGTATTGCCAACTCACTGCTTGATTCAGGAACCTACCCTGCTTTGACAGAGTCATTTCCGAAAAAAGCAAGTTCGGCTTCTGTTTTAGTAAAAGCGTCTGTATCCATTGGGGCGACTGTTCTTCCATTTATCTTGGCGTACCTAGTGGCACATGACATCTTCTGGGGCTGGGCGTTCTTTGGACTAGGGCTTCTTTATTTACTTGTAGGAATTTACTTACTCTTTATGCCATTCCCGAACCATAAGCAAGTTTCTTCACAAGATGCTCTTCCAGTACAGGACCAGCTGAAGGAAGAACCAAAAATGCTTGGTGAAGGCTTAGCCGTTGTTCTTATGGGATTCACGTCGACTGCATTGTTTGTCGTATGGCAGACATGGCTTCCGCAGCTCGGGTTAAAATTAATCGGACTTGGCACAGGACAAGCCACACAGCTTCTATCTTATTTTAGTATTGGTGCACTCGTATCTGTTCTCTTGCTTTCGATCGTCTTAGATAAATTCATTTCACCGATTATGGTGGCGATCATTTATCCAATTGGGGCGTTCCTTGCGATGCTTGCACTATTCCAAGTTGAAACGTACAGCATTGTCATAGTCAGCACCTTCTTCTTAGGACTATTTACAGCGGGAATCTTCCAGCTGGCGATGAGTATTATGATGAAATTATTCCCGACAAACAAAGCAACGGCTTCATCCTACGTCAACATTGCAGCAAGCTCAGCATTTATTCTCGTGCCGCTCATTACAAGTGGATTGGTCAGCACGTACGATATTAAAATGACGTTATTCTTCGATATGATCATTGCGGTTATTAGCGTATTACTAGCGGTCTTTGTTCTTGGACGCATGAAAAAATTATTTAGATAACTAAAGGAGATGTCAATCATGACAAACATACATGAACGAAATATTGATGGAAAAACAAAATTAGTCGGTCTTCTTGCTACACCAATCGGACACAGCCTTTCACCACGTATGCATAACCTTGGCTATACACTAACAGGTATCAACTATGCTTACCTCGCATTTGAAGTAGGGAATGATGAACTAGAAGCAGCTGTAAACGGTATGAAAGCAATG
The DNA here is from genome assembly GCF_038627085.1 of Bacillus sp. FSL M7-0791. Lineage (NCBI taxonomy): Bacteria > Bacillati > Bacillota > Bacilli > Caryophanales > Bacillaceae > Bacillus > Bacillus sp. FSL M7-0791. Next base: position 3,563,084 of record NZ_CP152022.1, read on the forward strand.
GGTGCAGCTGGATTTAACGTCTCTATGCCGAACAAAATGAAAGTACTAGATTACTTAGACGAACTAGATGATTCTGCAAGATATACACGTGCAAGTAACACTGTAGTAAACAAAGATGGTAAGCTCATCGGCTACAACACAGATGGTCTTGGATATGTGAGAAACTTGATTGAGCATGGCGTTGAATTAGCCGGCAAGAAAGTCACACTTGTTGGTTCTGGCGGCGCTGCGACTCCGATTGCGATTCAGCTTGCACAGTCCGGCATTCGTGAAATTAGCATTTTCGCTCGTAATGATCAATACTTTGTTCAAGCAGAAGAAAATGTAAATTACATCAACAACGAAATGAAATCCTTTGGTGTCAAAGCAAACATTTTCCCACTTGAAGACAAAGACGCATTCCGCCGTGAAGTAGCAGAAAGTGCGATCCTGGCAAATGGGACAAGCCTTGGCATGAAACCACTAGATCAGCTCAGCATTATCGATGATACACTTGATGTACTTCGTGAAGATTTGATCGTGACAGATGTTGTATACAACCCGCAAAAAACAAAGCTTCTTGCGCAAGCACAGGAAGCTGGCGCCAAAACCATTAACGGTCTTGGAATGATGCTATGGCAAGGTGCACTTGCTTACAAACTCTTTACTGGTGAAGATATGCCAGTTGATCAAGTAAAACAAATTCTGTTTGAAAATGACCGTTTCTAAAACAAAAAAAGACAAAGGGCTAAAATGATGATCATTTTAGCCCTTTGTTTTCTTTTCAGCGTGATAGAAAACCTTTGAAGTCTAGGAAGGACGTGCACCGGAAATACCGGCGCAGACCTGAAAAAGGATGCAAGGGTTTGTCTACACGCTGAGACGACTTCCTGCGGAGGTCGTCTTTTTTTAATCATGTACCATGATTTGACGGTATCGATACAGGATATACAGTGCGCCGATAATGGCCGCAACAGCCACAACTGCATCGAACATAAAGATTTGTAAAATGGACGCGTGACTCTGAATTAAACCTGTTACGACCGGGATGACGACAGCCGACACGCCGCCTGCTGTGGAGATAATCCCCGTCATCGTCCCTTTGTTTTTCCAGAAGAATTCAGCCATCACAGTTAACGTCAGCTGAAAAACTCCTGCCGTTGAGAATCCCAATACAAACGCATTGACGGTTCCTATGACTGGGGATTTCACGACCAAGAGCACACAAATGGAAGCAAGTGTAATGATTGGATAGATCAGCAGTACAGTGACCGGACGGACAAAGCGGCGCAGTAGAAACGCGAGCATCACGACAGACAGCAGCCCGCCCATGCTATAGTAACTGAGCAGTTTCACAGCACTGCCCGATGTCATCCCCAAGATGGCCTCACCGTACGTAGGTAGCCAAATTTGCGGCAGCGCATACAGTCCATTTGACGTAAAGCTGATCACAATGAGTGCGATCCCTTCTCTCCAAAATGTAGGCTCTGTCGAGAAGCGCGGAAGTCCGTCATGCTCTGTTACCTGGACTTGCTCCACCTTGCGATGATTCGGAAATGGCAAGGTCCACAGCATCAAGACATTCACAAGATAGATCAGAGCAGGAACAAAAAATGCCATTCCATAAAACAAATCATGCTCTGCTAAAAAGTAAATCGCCAGTGGCAAAATGGTTGCCCCAATGGATATAAAGGCCTTCACCATCACATTCGCAGAACCCGAGTTTTGCGGAAACGCCTCCATTAACGCAGGATACGTTCCTGCATCCATTGCCGAATTCGCCACCCCTGCCAAAATCGCAAACGCAAACGCGATTTGATAATTCGGAGACAATGGGATTCCGATGAGGAACACCGCCATCAGCACACCAGAAACCAAAATGACCGGCTTTCGCCCAAAACGATCTGACAGTACGCCTGATAAACCATACGTGAGCACCCTGCCAATGCCAAGCGCCGAAATCATATAACTAATTCCCGCACTATTGGTATCTAATTGTTTGATTAAAAATGGCATATTTGAAGCCAAAATAATATTGACCATACCTAATAAAAAATAATTAATATACAGACTAGAAGCCGTTCTCACATACGGATTCCTCATCCTGACACACCCCTCAACACCATCGCAATGAAGTGACAAATAATGGTTACGCTTACAAGATCTCATATGTGAGGAAGAACAGCTTTGCAGCCTTCACGTTCATACATCTCATCATGTCATGCAGCTCACAGCTTACACGCCCTTCATGTATCAAGCATTTCTTCAATTTTTCACTGCTCTTATTTTATACGAATGAGAAAGGTAAAGATAGTAAATTGCTTAAATTTGAGGGGAATTCATCAATTAAGCGTATGACACCATCGATAGAAAAAAGGAGTGGTTCATTCCACTCCTTAAATGATGTCTCAATTCTGTTCATCGTTCATTTTCAACCCATTTTGACGAATGACTTCTTGATACCAGTAAAAGCTTTTTTTAGGTGTTCGATTTAACGTTCCGTTTCCATCGTTATCTTGATCAACATGGATAAACCCATATCGCTTTTCCATTTCAGATGACGAGTAACTAATTAAATCAAGAATTCCCCAGCTAGTGTAACCTATTAATTCGACTCCATCCTCAATGGCTTCCAGCATCTGCTGGAAATGCTGCTCATGATAGCTAATCCGATAATCATCATTTATCTTTCCATCTTCCACCTTATCGTATGCACCTAATCCATTCTCAACTATAAATAGTGGTAGTTGATAGCGATCGTATAAGTCATTTAAAGAGATACGAATTCCAATCGGGTCGATCTGCCAGCCCCATTCACTCACTTCTAAATATGGGTTTTTCACTCCACCTATTGTATTGCCGCTGACAGTTTCCATGCCTTCACTATTTTCAGTAGCAACTAAGGAATTGTAGTAGCTGAATGAAATAAAATCAACAGTATGCACCTTTAGTAATTCGTCATCTCCCAGCTGTTTCTCAATGTGAATGTTCTTTTCTTTGAACAGTCGATTGATAAAACGTGGATACTCACCGCGCACCTGTACATCTGTGAAAAACATATTGAACTGATTGTTCTTTGATGCTTTTAGAACATCCTTTGGATTACAAGAATACGGATACGTTGTTAATTTCGTCAGCATACACCCTATTTTTGCCCCTGGGATCATCTCGTGACAATATTTAACGGCCAACGCACTTGCAACAAATTGATGATGCAATGCTTGATAAACGGCCTGTTCTACATTGTCAAAGCGCTCTGAAACGATTCCACCGCTTGTAAATGGATGTCGGACAATACTATCAATTTCATTGAAAGTCAGCCAATACTTGACTTTATCTTTGTATCGATCAAATACCACTCGACTAAATTTCACAAAGAAATCAACGACAATGCGATGAGACCATCCTCCATATTGATTCACTAAATATAGCGGCATTTCATAATGAGATAACGTGACGAGTGGTTCAATATCATGTTTCTTCATTTCATCGAATAGGCGGTCGTAAAATAATAATCCCGCTTCATTTGGCTCTTCTTCATCACCGTTTGGAAAAATACGCGTCCATGCAATCGAGACACGTAACGTCTTCAATCCCATTTCTTTGAACAAGGCCATATCTTCAGGATAACGATGATAAAAATCTACACCTCTTCGTTTCGGATAACCTTCAGCGGTATCTGCACGTATTGCTTGCTGAATTTGTTCTTCATCCACTTTATTGTGCTTTTTATAGTCAGATTTACTGAGACCTTTTTTAAAGATCGCCACATCAGCAGTCGATAACCCTTTTCCATCTACATTCCATGCACCTTCTGCTTGGTTTGCCGCGATGGCGCCACCCCATAAAAAACCTTCTGGAAATTTCTTGATTTGATTAGACATGTTTCTTCCTCCTCAAGACTATGCGTTATTTCTTTGAACCACTCGATTGACGTGAATAATTAAATACATTTTTTCGTCATTGGATATCGTGTAATCAACATTTGTTTTTATATATTTCTCAATTTTCTCCACACATTTTACTTCTTCAGGGTATTTCCTCATGATTTGATCGATTAGATCGTGATCATCTGTTTCGAGCATTTTATTCTCAAGCAAACGCTGAACAAAGAACTGTAAATGTGTTAAAAATCTAGAGTAATTAATCGTATCTGTCGGAATGTCGATCTTATAATGCATTTTGATAATATTTAAAATGTCTTTGACCATATTGGTCATCATTACGATTTGATTTAAATTATCTTTGGTCTGCTGCGCATTTACTAGATGAAATGCAATATTCGCCGCTTCTTCTTCAGGCAGCTGAATGCCTAATTGTTTTTCAATCAGCTCTAGTGCATGCAGACCAATACTGAATTCCTCGGGGTAAAATTTCTTTACTTCCCACAGCAGGCGATTTTGTATCGTTAAATTTTCCTTAAAGCGCTTCGTAGCCATGAAAAGGTGATCGGTTAAAGAAATATAAAGATGCTCATTTAAGTGTGTAGATAAACGGCGCTTCGCATAGGATATAATCTCATCTGTCATGATTAAAAATTCCTCTGGGGTCTCCCTCATAAGCTCAGCTAAATCGTTAGACGTGCTTTGATCTTCTAGCACATAGATCTTTTGAATATCGGACTCTTGAATAAGACTGCCGGGCTTATTTTTAAACCCAATCGCCTTACCCATTACGATGATTTCTTTACCGTCATCTCTTTTAGCGAGAACCACACTGGTATTCAGCACTTTTATAATTTCCATACCATATCACCTTCCTGGTTACATTCAAAATCGATTTATAAGACTGTTAAAAGTGGCTGCTGATGACCAGAAACAGGATTCGTTTTTCCCTCTTGGGGTAAAATTTCTAAATAATCAGCTGTATTTGTAATAATGACTGGTGTTGTTGTATCATAGCCAGCCTTTTGTATATTCTGTTGATCAAATTCAATCAGAAGTTGACCTAGTTTTACTGTATCACCTTGTTGAACATGTGAAGTGAAAAATTGTCCATTTAAGTTAACGGTATCAATACCAATATGAATCAGAACTTCCACACCAAGGTTTGATTTTAGACCAATGGCATGATTTGTATGGAAAATCATTTCCACTTGCCCATCAAAAGGAGCGAATACTTTCCCTTCACTAGGTTGAATCGCTGCCCCTTTCCCCATCACTTCTTCAGAGAATACTTTATCATTCACTTTGGCTAAAGGAATGATGTCTCCTTTCATTGGTGCATAAATGACTTCACGATTTCTTGTGCTTTCTGATGTAGAGACAGGCTCATTTTTCTTCTCGATGTTTTCAGTTTCTGCCTCTTTAAAGCCAATGATGTAAACAGCAATAAACGCGATGACCGCTGCCGTGACTGCACCAATAATAGCAAACGTAAAGTTTGAAGTCCCTTTTTCAATAAAGATTGGCATCGTTGCAATACCAGGTGAAACCATCACAAACGCTTTCAGCTTAATCAATCCAACAAAAATACCTGAAACTCCTGCTCCAATCATACATGCGAGTAATGTTTTCTTGAGTTTTAAATGAACGCCGTATAATGCAGGTTCTGTTATCCCAAATAAAGCAGAAATTCCTCCGGACATTGCAATTTGTTTTAACTTAGGGTCTTTGGTTTTAAAGGAAACAGCCAAAGCACCTCCACCTTGCGCAAAGTTCGCCGCTAGCATGGCCACTCCGATAAGAGCGTCGTATCCTGGTGAAGCAAGGGACGCGATAACCACTGGATAGAACACCTTCTGCATCCCAAACATAACGATAAAAGGTAAGAAAACGGCTAAAATGGCAACGGCAGCCCATCCTGCCGTTTGCTGGATCCATAAGACCCCTGCGGCTAAACCTGCACCAAGGTACATACCAAGCGGCCCTAAAAACAGTAAACCAATCGGAGCAACAATAATCATCGTAATTAAAGGAACCATAAAGATTTTGACCGGTCCCGGTGATAATTTATCTGCCAGCTTTTCTACATAAGACATCAGCCAAACAATGAGTATGATCGGAATAACGGATGCTCCATAAGAAACAGCTTTTAGTGGGATGCCCGCAAAGACAACTGGATCTCCGCTGCTAAACAGGGCTGTTAAGTTAGGATGCAGCAATACCCCAGCTAAAGCCATTGATACCATAGGGTTTGTACCAAATTTTTGTGAGCTTGTATAGGCTAACAAAATAGGTAGGAAGAAGAACGCTGCATCTGAGATGATTTTCAATACCAAATAGGTTTGGCTGTCTTCTTTCATCAAGTTCAACATTGGCAATAAAATTAATAACGCCTTTAACATCCCTGCCCCGGCAATTGCAGGGATAATCGGTGCAAAAATGCCAGTGATCAAATTGGCAAAACGATTGAAATATCCTTTCAAGCTATGATCTTTGTTTTGAACAATTTGCCAGCTTGCTTCCGGATTTTGATCAATCAGTTTTGCAAACTCTTTATATACATAACCAACATCATTGCCAATAACAACTTGATACTGACCTGCTGTATCTGCTACTTGAATGACGCCATCAAGGCGGCTAATTTCTTCAGAGTTTGCGAGTGAGGAGTCTTTTAAAGTCAGCCTTAATCTCGTCATACAGTGGATGGAGTTTTGAACGTTTTCACTTCCACCAATATGTTTAAGAATATCTTGAGCTAAGTCTTTATGGTTCATTAAAGTCACCGCTTTCATTTTTAATTATAGGAGCTCAGGCAACAAAAAAAGACCTGGATTGGGTGGGAATATACAAATACAGATATCCCATCCAATCTAGGTCTTGCCTGCCGAACAGTAACACGCCTTATTGAATGAACGCATTATTCTATTTTAAAATTCTCATCGTTTCATGAAACCGCTTTTAACATGTTAATATCTTTATAGTAATTAATTATCTTCACAAAAGCAATGTTTTTCTGACAAATCAAATAATAAATTGATTAAATATAGATCAAAGAGCACTGTTATATCATCTAATCGTACCTATAACTAAGAACGATAAAGTCATGATCTTTCAAATAGAGACCGTCTAAATTCAAAGTTCATGTAGCTTAATTCGTTCATTAGGTGCTTTCTTCTGCTTTTTCTTTTTAGGGAATCCATTTTTATATTTCTGTTGTTATACATAGAAATCACCTTTTAGGGTTACTTTACTCTTTTAGTACTCAAACACTTAGAGATTTTAATTAAACAAAAGCACTTGTAACCTAAAGGACTAATCAAGTGCCCGAATCATTATATTTCTAATCGTCAATATGATAATTAATCTTCGAATATTTCTGGTATTTTCTCTTTCCAAATTAACAACAGCTTTATGAATTCTTTTGTTTCAATTTTATTTTCATGAGGTTCTTCAATTCTATAATGATGTTCAACCATTGTCTCTTCTCTTTTAATACTTACACTGGTAGCATTCAATGTAATTTCAAAGGTTTCATAAACTCCATCTATAACATTTTGAATATATTCTATAACTCATCCACTTCTTCTTCTGTTGAAATATCTTGGATAAAATCTGAGAAAATACTTATTTCTTCTGGGAGTATTATTGCTAAGTCACCAAATTGGTCTTCCTTAAATTCATATGAATACTTCATATAAGTTAATCACCTTCATACTAAAGGTTTATAGTGAATTTATACAGTCCAACTCATCATCTGTTTCAAAGCCACAAAATTTAATCTTCATTTATTTGCTCGTCAACTTCTTCTAGATACTTTTCTGTATCCAAATAAGATTCAATAAGATTATCTAAAAATTCAACACTAACCTCTCGACTATCTTCATAAATATGCATTTTAGCTCCAGCTTTTTCTAGTAAACTGATAATTTTTTTCATCTCTTTCAATTCATCAATATCTAATAAATTATAAGATAAAATAAAATCATTTTTATTTATTGCTTCTTTTATTTCAGAAATACTTTTATCTGTATGTTTTCTTAGAATCGAGATATATTTGATTTGATTATCATCTTTCTCTATTCGCATTTTCATTTCAGGCATTTATTTTCTCCTCCATAGTTTAGAAATCGTCAATAGGTTTAATTCTTTCTCCAGGCAGACTGTTCTTCCAATTACCTCCATGCCAACCATTAAAATGTTCATTTGGTGTAGCTGGATATATAATTTCACCTTTGTTCGCTAAATGTGGATATTGTGATGCACTGTAAGAATGGTGACCTTGCACAGTTTTTCCATCTACTTTAGGCTTCTTACCATTTAGAATATCACTTAATTGCTGCTTATCCCAGTTTCTGGTTGGATCCTCTTTATTCAAAATCCTTTGACGTTCCTGATACCAAAACTCATTCACACCAGTGTTTCTATGTTTGGCAAACTTTTTATTCCATTTATAATTTTCGTATTCTAATTTCGTAATCGTCCTATTCTCAAATTTGTCTTTCAACTCTTTCATCTTCTTAGCGCTTAACTGCTTTCTTTGTATAGGGTGCTTCTTTAAATCTAATCCCTTGGTTCTTTCTGCTATAATTTTCTCAGCAACTTTTTGTTCACCGATCCTCAGACTACCATAAAAGCTCTTTTTACCAAACGGCAAAAGCATCCCCAGCGCTGCGTTCATACTAGCTTCCTGCTGTTCTTTCGAAATCTTATTTCCAAACATGTCTCGGCCTGTGATCGCTTCGCTGAAGCCGTTGGTGGCGGTGAGGCCATACAAGCCTTTTTGAGATGTTTTCAGGGCGTCAAAAGATTTTTGCGATGTCTTGTAGATATCGACCGCCCTGACTGCGGCTGATGTGGCTTGGGTCGTTTTATAGACAGCCTTCCCGCCTTTGAAAATGCGGCCTGCCCAACCCACGATAGGGATGTAACCGGCTGCTGCCATGCCACCTGCCGCGACTCGCTGGCCTGCGGTGAGTTCTTCCCCTGTGATTGGATCAACGCCTGTTGCGGCACGTTTTGCATCGTTCACACCAGTCAGTTCATTGACGATGTTTCCACCATAATCGAGGGCTTTTTCATACCAAGGGCGGTTGGCGAGTGCTTCTTGTTCCTTTGCGATTTCGCGGGCTTGTTCTTGTTCTTTTTTGATTTTCAGATATTCAGAAGTTTGCTTCTCAATATCGCTTTTTGCCTTGTAGATTTCGCTATTTTGATAGGCTTTCTTGTCAAAATTCATAGGCGAAATCGCTTTTCCGTCATTTGTCGCATTCATCATTTCAGCGTACAATGCCATTGTAGCTTGCTGCTCCGTCTCTGACAAAGCATATTCATCTTTTAAATTTTGATCAAGCTCTCTTAGTTCTTTGACCGTCTTTTTTCGTTCATCTTCCGCATCTTCTATTTTTTCATCAAAGGTTTGGCTATCAAATACCTCTAGGGAAATGAGGTCATCAATATCTTGAAAAATCGTTTTGAGTGCCTTTTTTTGATCTTTCACAATGCTTTTGGCATTCTTGATGCCCATATGTACTGCGTTGTCTAAAAAGTGTTCTTCTACAAAGGTATCGCCGCCAAAGCTCGTATCATCCAGTGTCCCAGAAACACCTTCATGAAAGGCTTTTTGTTTATCAATGAAGCTGATAAACATGTCTACATTTCCAGCGAGCTCTTTATAGAAACTTTTAATGTTATCGGCTCCTTTTCCAGTAAAATCATCACCGAGGTTGGCAACACCTTGTAATGCCTTTTTTAAATCAACCATTTGTTCGCGGAGTTCCTGATAGTGTTTTGCCCTTGCGTCCATGGCACTTGTAAGTGCTTTTGCATCAAGTATCTTGCTCAGAAGAAGTCACTCCCTCCATTATTGATCATAAAGTCTATTTTACCGTGACCTTCAAAACGGAAAAATAGTCTAAATGACATAAAAAATGGAATAGACTCTCTATTTAACGGTCAAATAAAATAAGCTAGACAATGCACTTTGCTCTGTCTAGCCTTACCTTTATGCTATTTATAAACATTAGTTGGCCCTTTATACCATACTATGTGATAGAACTATTAGAACATTAATCCCTGTTCAATCTTTTCAGTGATATGAGATAATGCCAACTAAAACGAAAGGAGAATCAAATTGTATAAAGGATCATTTATGCAATTATCGTGATATTCGGCTTTTGGATTTTTCTACAATTATCCTTGAACATCAATATCTTTCAAAACCCAATGAACTACTTTATTGTTATTATCCTCTTTTTCCTTTGTATTCAGGCGTTATTGAAGCGTAGACAATAAAAAATCACTCAGGTACATACACTTTTTTCAGAGGTAATAAAGATCTTGTCTCAGCTGGCATATGCTCATACCAATGTACAATAAGATTTACGAGTTCTTCTAAATCCACTAGGTGAACTTCATTATGTTTCGCAACAGCTTTGGCATTTGAAGTGAATCCACCAGTAGAAACGAATAAACTGTTTGCATTCATGGGATTAGCCCCTAATAATTGTTGTACTTCTGGGGAACTAGCTGAGGTTTGCCGATGCTTAACTTGTACTTTTATAATAGGTTTTTCAAATCCAAATGCATCTTTATAAGCTAATACATCAACACCGCCATCAGGCCCTTTTGGGCTTACGCGAACATTGTATGACATGGCTTGCAGTAAGCCCCCGACTAGATCTTGCATCTGCCACGGATCCAGTTTATCTACCTTATCTGCAATCATAACAGTTGCTTTGCTGACTAAATCTTCAATAATTTCATCTTCTTCTGTTTCATCTTCGTATGCTGCAATAGAAGTAGGGTTCTTGAGTAAATGTTCAATCTCTTGCCCCCAATCATCTACACGAAAAACAGTTGATATAGAACCGAGGCTGTTCTTAGCTGGTTGACTGAGGGAATCTCGTTTAACGGCGATTGGCTCCCAATTCACCTTAATATGATTTGGATACATTTTATCTCCAATTGCTTCATCAAAAAAATGCGGAGCAGTCACAGTACCTACTCGATATTCACGACTCTCTTTTAAATATGTAATGATTCGATCTCCCTTTTTAATTTCTCTACTGAACCTCCATATCTGACTAACCCAGCTTCTCCTTGTAAAAGGTTTGTTCTCGGCGAATATGACATCAGCTCGATCATTCATCTCTTGCTTTGTTTGATATTGTTTTGGATTACCTAATTTTGGCCACCCAATCGATGCAATACCTTCCTTTTCCCATATTGAAATTAACTCATTTTGGTCACCTGCACGAACCATCCACCATTTCGTCATTTACGATCTCTCCTATTCCATCCCATAAATATTCTTACTAAATTATAAGACTTATTTCTTGTGAACAAAAGGATATACTCACCATTTTTGTCAAAAGAAACAGAAGAACCCGGACAAGCGAATACACGCTCAACCGGGCTTCTATTTTCCTTTATTACACTTCTTCACCATTCGTTGCAATGACGTTTTGATACCAAGTAAACGAATCTTTTTTAAGGCGCTTCATTGAGCCGTTTCCTTCGTTGTCGCGGTCAACGTAGATCATGCCGTAGCGTTTTTTCATTTCGCCTGTTGTGAATGACACGATATCAATGATGCCCCAAGGTGTGTAGCCGATAAGGTCGACACCGTCGTATTCAATGGATTTTTTCAGTGCTTCGATATGAGAAGCGAGATATTGAATTCTTTCTGGATCGTGAATAGAACCGTCTTCTTCCACTTGATCTATTGCACCAAATCCATTCTCTACGATGAATAACGGGATTTGATAGCGATCGTAAAAACGATTCAATGTATATCTTAAGCCTGTCGGGTCAATGGACCAGCCCCAGTCACTTGATTTGATATAAGGGTTATCTACACCATGCGGCAGGGCTCCGTTGACAATGTCTCCGTTGTGATCAGACACCGTATCACTTTTAACCGTTGTCGACATGTAGTAGCTAAAGCCTAGATAATCCACTTTCCCTTTTCTTAAGCTTTCTTCATCGCCTTTTTCAAATGGAATGTGATAGCCTTCGCGTTCGAATTCTTTTAATGCATAGCTCGGATAGTAACCGCGCACCTGTACATCTGGGAAGAAATAGCGCTGTCTCATATATTCCTCTGCGAGCATGACATCCTCTGGATTTGAGGAATACGGATAGATTGGCACGTGAGAAACCATCGCTCCAATTTGGAAAGCAGGATTGATCTCTTTTCCTTTGGCTACTGCCCATGCACTTGCAAGTAATTCATGGTGTCCTGCTTGATACATGACTTCTTTGGCATTTTCGCCTTCTTTGACTGATACCCCTGAATTTGTCCAAAGGAATAGTGGGTTGTTGACATCCATTTTGTTATTGATTTCATTAAATGTCATCCAGTATGTGACCTTGTCTTTGTATCGATTGAAGCACACTTCTGCGAATTTCGCGAAATACTCAGCGACTTTTCGGCTGCGGAACCCGCCGTACTCTCTTGCTAAATGGAGCGGCATCTCAAAGTGAGACAGCGTAATTACAGGCTCGATGCCATGCTTGAGCAATTCATCAAAAACATCATCATAGAACTGTAAACCTGCTTCATTCGGTTCCGCTTCATCTCCCTTAGGGAAAATCCGGCTCCAGCCGATCGATGTACGTAAGCATTTCAAACCCATTTCGGCAAACATCGCGATATCTTCCTTATAACGATGGTAGAAATCAATCGCTTCATGATTCGGATAAAATGTTCCTTCTTCTATCGTCTCAGTTATTTGTCTCGGTACTCCGTGAGCACCTGCTGTCATCACATCTACAACACTTGGGCCTTTTCCTGCTTCATTCCATCCACCTTCAAATTGATGTGCAGCTAATGCTCCGCCCCATAGAAAATCTTTTGGTAATGTCATTATTCATTCCTCCTATTTCACAATTGTGATCATGACGTCTGTTGGCTGACATGTTGATTGTTCTTCTACAATCACATCTTCATACGCTTGTGTATTGGTGATGATGACGGGTGTGATTGTTTTTAATCCCTTGCTTTCAATGGCTTCTTGATCAAATGTCATCAACAAGTCACCCTTCTTCACCTTGCTGCCTTCTTTGATATGAAGAGTAAATGCTGAGCCATCTAGGGAAACCGTATCAATTCCTACATGAACTAGTAACTCCACCCCGAATTCTGAACGCAGTCCAATTGCATGCTTTGTCGGCGCAAGCATGACGACACTGCCGTCAAACGGTGCATACAGCTTGTTGTCTGTCGGTTCAATCGCAAACCCTTTGCCCATCGCTCCCGAGCTAAATACGGCATCAGGCACTTCAGATAACGGGATCACTTTCCCTGCAAGAGGTGCAGGGATTGTTTCTTCATTATTCATCGAAGCATTCATTTTTTCTCCAACTTGATCTTTATCAGACGTTTCACCAGCTGTCTGTTCCACTGTATCTTCCCCATAACCAAACATTTGAATGAGCACAACTGGTAAGATCAGCGCAATTGCGACACCAATCAATATGCCGATGATCGATGTTGGATAATCTGAACTAATTCCGTTTACAATCGTCAGTGGACCAGGCAACCCTGCATACGCAAAGTAATAAGGCGTAAAGAAGCTGGCAGCAATGGCACCGACCGCTCCAGATATACATCCGAAAATAAATGGTTTCTTGAAACGGAGGGTGACCCCATAAATCGCAGGCTCAGTAATTCCAAAGAGACCTGTAATTCCCGCTGAAACCCCGACTTTTCGTGTTTCGCGGTTTCTTGCTTTTAAAATAACCCCTAACACTGCGCCGACCTGAGCGATAACAGCGATGGTTTGATATGCCTGGAAGGAGTCACGTCCATATTGTTCAAAGTTGGCGAGCACCATTGGCGTGATGCCCCAGTGAACACCGAAAATGACAAGCACTTGCCAGAAACCTCCGATAATGGCGCCTGCTAAAGCTGGGACATGTTCTGCTAAGAAATTGTATCCGTTTGCAATCCCATTTGCACCCGCTGTCGAAAGTGGACCAATTAATAGAATGGTTAACGGAACCATGACGACCATACAGATAAATGGGACAAATAACGGTTTGACCACCTCGTGAATACGTTTGTTTAAAAATCTCTCTACATATGAAAGGATCCATACCAAGAATAACGGCGGCAAAACAGATGACGTATAAACCGTTTCAGATAACGCTATGCCTAAAAAAGTAACGCCTTCCCCTGATGCCACGCGTCCAGCAATCTCCGTCCAAGCTGGACTGACAAGCGCTGCTGTACACGCTACGGCGATATACATATTCGTTTTAAAATGCTTGGCAGCTGTGATGGCAATAAAGATAGGCAAGAACGTAAACGGCGCCCAGGAAATAAAGCTAAAGACTTCATACGTTCCGGTTTTCGAGAAGCTTGGAAATAATAAATTAATGAGGATAAGTGCACCTTGTAAAATACCTGCTGCTGCCAAAATATACACAAATGGCGCAAACACAGCAGACATGGTCGCGATGACACGATTCAGCACCGTTCCCTTGTTTTCATTTACCTGATCATCATCAGATGGCTGCAGCTGAACAAGGGTGGAAAAATGCTCATATACCTCACCAACATGCTGACCGATGACGACCTGAAATTGACCGCCGTTTTCCACCACGGTAATGACCCCAGGCATTGCATTAACTGCTTCCTTTGCCTTTGGATTCGAACGTTTCAAGACCAAACGCAGCCGTGTGGCGCATCTTGCAGCACTCACCACATTTTCTTCTCCGCCAACTGCCTCTAAGATGTCTTCTGCAAGCTTTTGATAATCCCTCACTTTTGACATATAAACCCCCCCTTTATCACTGCTAGTATATGTACATTATAATTATACCGGTACAATTTATCAATACGTATATAATTTCAAATAGCATATCAAAGGAAATTTGGTATGTGCTATAATACAAAGACAATAAATCGTGAAAACAAAGAGGAATAGCCATGTTAAAGTATCAACAAATTGCGAGCGATATTGAAAAATATATTGTCACCCATGAGATGCAGCAAGGGGATAAGCTCCCTGTACTCGAAACACTCATGAGCCAATTTGCTGTGAGCAAAAGTACCATTATCAAATCGTTAGAATTACTCGAAAAAAAAGGAATTATCTATCAAGTGAGGGGCAGCGGCATCTTTGTTCGAAGACACCGGCGCAAGGGCTACATCAGCCTTTTATCCAACCAAGGGTTTAAAAAAGATTTAGAGGAATTTCAACTGACATCAGAGGTTTTAATGCTAGACACCATCAAGCCGTCCGAAGAAGCTGCACTTAATTTGAACATTGAACAAGAAGAGGATGTTTTTTATCTAAAACGAATTCGTTACATCAATGGACAAACCTTATGTTTAGAAGAATCCTATTACCGAAAAACGATCATTCCTTATCTCAATACAGAAATTGCCGCCGACTCTGTTTTTAAATTCGTCAGTGAAGGTTTGGGGCTCAAAGTCGGTTTTTCCGATATGTACTTACAAGTAGGCAAATTGAATGAAACCGAAGCGACGCACCTCGGCCTCAAACAAGACGATCCCGCCCTCCGCGTCGAGACCGTCTTTCATCTCACAAACGGCCAGCCCTTCGACTTCTCGAAAATCACATATAACTACATGCAATCCCAATTTTTTATTCAAGCGAATAATTATTATGGATGATGGATGGAAAAAGCCTTCTGAGAGTATCAGGAGGCTTTTTTACTATTAGCTTTTGACCTTTAAATATTCTATCCTTCTTTCTTGAGAAGAAAGGCCATCAATCGCCACATCACCATAATAAATGTCTATGTGATCTCCTTTACCAATTAGAGCAACTGGAAAAGCATGCTGTTCTAGCAGGCACTTTTCAAACTCATTTGGATGAATCTCGACTTCAATTTCATGTCCAATGAAGGCATATTCAAATGTAAACGTATGATAAAGATCTACAAGACAGCGTATGATCTCTTGTTGAAGATGAATAACATCATGAGAAACAACCTCTGTCCAATTTAAACTGAGAACGAACCCTACGAAACCCGTTTCTTTTTGTATGTTGATTGTCATCCCTTTTCGATCTGAACTTATACCTGACAATTCAAACTCTGTATAATAACCTGAAAAATCATCGTCTTTGATGATATTTTCTTTAACACTGTGTTCAATCCATGTTTCTCCGTCAGGGTCCTGACTAAACTTTACTTTCGTAATAGACATGTCTTTTTGAGCTAGATAATCAATCAGTTGGCGAAAAGTATTTGGTATATGAATGGCCTCATAAAAAACGATCCCGACATTAATGTATCCACCTATAGCTATCATGCATCCCTCGTTTCATTTTTTCTTTCATTATACTTTACTCAAACCATTATTCAGCGAAAGCTCACTCCCTTACATGAACACTTCCGATTTAAACCATCAAAAAGATTCATTTTACGAATGCATCAAACAAACTTATGATAAACATAACAAAAATGTGTAGGAGGGTTCGTCAGATGAGAGATATTAGAGTGTATCATGTCGATGCGTTTACAACTGAGAAATTTGGAGGAAATGCCGCTGGGGTGGTGTTGGATGGTGAGTTTTTGACAGAGGATGACATGCAGAGCATCGCCAAGGAGTTGAATTTACCAGAATCCGTTTTCTTACTGCCCGCCCATGATCAGGAAGCCGATTATCGTGTCAAATACTTCACCCCGACGGAAGAGGTCAATTTCTGCGGGCATGCGACTGTTGGATTGACTTGGCTTCTGGCGACGGAGCTAGGACTGGCTAAAGAGAGATCAGGAGTTGTGTTAGAAACAAAGATCGGCAATGTTCCTGTTGTATGGCATGAAGAAAACGGCAAGGTCGTTGATGTGGAAATGACGCAGGTGACACCGAAGACGCGGGATTTTGTCATCGATTTAGAAGTGCTTAGTGACATGCTTGGTGTGAGCAGTGACCGCCTTGATCCTTCCTATCCTATCAAATTAGCAAACACCGGTAACTGGCATCTTCTTGTTCCGATGAAGGACCAACAGGACATTGATCAAGCGGCACCGAACTTAGCGGCTTTAGCTAAAATGAATAAAGAGCATAGCATCTCGACAACCCACCTTTATACGTTTCACCCCTCAAAAGAATGCGATCTTTATACGAGGGATTTTGCACCTGGGATTGGTATACCCGAAGATCCTGTGACAGGGGCAGCAAACGGAGCATTGGCTGGATATCTTTATTTGGAGGGTATCATTTCTCAGCAAGAAATCACTCACCTGAACATTGCCCAAGGGGATGCCATCGGCAGACCTGGCTTGCTTCGTATCACAGTCATTCCAAATGAATCAGAGCCGGTGATCAAAGTGGCAGGCGCAGCTGTCATCACGATCCGCGGCGTGTTAACCTTATAAAACATCAGCTTGAATGGGGACTTCCTGTTCAAGCTGATTCTATTTAAAATGATTTTTGACCGTTTCGATCCACCTCTTGGCCGATGGGGAAGCTGCTTTGAATGATTTGAGCGCCAAGTTGACCTCACGAAAGACGCTCGTCTCCAGTGGAATGATTTTCGTATGAGGTATGTGCGGCGGCAACACTAATTTGGGAATGATCGTGACCCCAAGCCCTTCTTGCACCATAGAAATGAGCGTATTGTTGTCTTCAATTTCAAACAGAACATGAGGCTTCACGCCGCCTCTTTCTTTTAACAGCTTCTTAACGAGTATGTCACAGCCCGCTTTCGGCATGATAAAGGCTTCATCATGTAGCGAGTCCACTTCAATCACTTTCTTCGTATGAAAGCGATGATTCTCTTGTATGAGCACCACCAACTCATCCTGAAAAAGTGGAACGGTCTCGAATTCCCTCGATGACTGCGTTAAAAAACCAACATCAACCGTGCTTGAAGCAATCCATTCCTCAATCTCCTCATAACCGCCTTCATATAACTCCAGCTTGATATGCGGATAGCTTTGCGTAAAAAGATGAATAAGGCGTGGAAGGACATTTGAAGAAAAACTGGGGAATGTCCCAATCTTGATGCTCCCCACTTCCATCCCTTGAATCAGCGCTGCCTCTTGCTCAAGCAATGCCGCATGGTGCATGATTTGCTGGATATGCGGCATCACCCGCTCACCTGCGTCCGTTAACGAAAGCCCGTTTCGATTCCTCCGAAGCAGCACAATCCCTAATTCCGACTCAAGCTTCGCAATATTATGACTCACCCCAGACTGCGTCAGCCCAAGCTTCTCCCCGGCTTTTGTAAAACTGCCGCATTCGACGACTGTTAGAAATACTTTGTATTGGAATGTGATCAGTGTGCTCACCTCGTATGTTCATATGTTAAATCGAAAAATAATGCTAGTTATATAGTTCATTTGGGTTTAGCGACTTCCACCCATTACCAGTAAATCAAAGACACCTATCTCTCTATGGAAAATAACTCAACATGTCTAATTTGTCGAGAATCAATATCCACCTATAAGCACTGAGATATTTTGCTAAATTTATGATACGATAATAGGCAAAAAGACTACAGGGGCTAGCTAAATGAGTGAACTTTTTATTGAAAAACGCGATTTTAATACAAATCATATTCTTTCTTTACGAACAACCTTATTTCATAATCAACCTATTGTCTACATTCTTTATGATGAAAAGAAGAAGCCATCTGCTTATATTGGTCAGTCAGTCCAAGCTAGCAGACGATTGAAGGATCATTTGAAAGACCCAAAAAAGAACAAATTAACTAAAACAATTCTGATCGGACATGAACGATTTCATCAATCTGCCTCTTACAATATTGAGACAAATCTCATAAACTACTTTATTGCAGAAAATCGTTTCCAATTAAAAAATGTTAGTCAGACACGATCGAGGGAAATGCATCATTATTATCAAAAAGATTTTTACAATGAAACTGTTTTTAAAGAGATATGGGAGCAACTGCAAAAAGATAAGATCGTTAGTAATTCAATTGAAACCTTAAAAAATAGAGATATTTATAAACTTTCTCCCTATAAAGAATTATCACCTCAACAAGTAGAAATTAAGTATGAAATCTTATCTTTTTGCAAAGAGCATATCAAACAGTCAGGTCACCATGTGATTTCGATAGAAGGTGATGCAGGAACTGGGAAGAGTGTTTTACTGAGTTCTCTTTTTAATACGATTCAAGATTTATCAAATGATATGGACTCTGTCTTAAACAATAAGAACAATTATTTACTTGTAAATCACGCGGAAATGCTTAAAACATATCAAAACATCGCAAAGAGTCTGCCAAATCTGAAAAAGAAACAAATTATGAGACCAACCTCGTTTATCAATCAGATGACAAAGTCAGGTGAAATGGCTGACATCGTGTTAATTGATGAAGCCCATCTTTTATTAACAAAAGATGATAAGTACAATAACTTCCATTACCAAAACCAACTAGAAGAAATTATCAAACGAAGTAAAATAACCATTGTCATTTTTGATCCAAAGCAGGTACTCAAAATTAAAAGCTACTGGAATGAAAAATTACTCGAGGAAATTACAAATAGATATCATGCTAAGACTGTAAAACTCACAGAACAGATGCGTATGCATGCTGATACTGATACGTTGAAATGGATTGACCAATTTGTGTCAAAACAATTATTACCTCTGCCTATAAAACAGGATTCTTTCGAACTTAAAATTTTTGAGGAGCCTGACAAATTTAAAACGGCCATTCAGCAGAAAGATGAAGAGGTAGGCCTATCCCGCATTGTATCTACCTTTGACTTTTTACATAAAAAAGATGGAGCTGCCTATATCGTAGATGAAGCTGGTATCAATATGCCATGGAATTTTACAAATGATAAATGGACATGGGCTGAACATGCAGATTCAGTTAGAGAAGTGGGCTCAATCTATACAGTTCAAGGATTTGATTTAAATTATGTCGGCGTCATACTTGGCCCTTCTATCAGCTATGATGAAGAAAAGGATGAACTTCTCATAGACACATCAAATTATAAAGACACAGGTGCATTCACATCAAGAAGTGACATGTCTCCAGAGGAAATCAAACAGGCAAAAGAAAAGATTATACTAAACTCGATTAACGTTTTGATGAAGCGAGGCATTCACGGGCTTTATATTTATGCAACAGATGAAAAATTGAGAAGAAAATTACAAGAGATAAAAGAGGGAGGAAAATATGACTGAGATCAAAGATTTAATACATTCAATTAACCAATTTAGAGATAATCGGAACTGGAGACAATATCATAACCCAAAAGACTTGGCCATCTCAATCTCGATAGAAGCAGCTGAACTGCTTGAAGACTTCCAATGGAAAAGTAATGAAGAAGCTCTTGAGGCGAACGAAGAAAATATCCGAGAGGAAATAGCCGATATCTTAATATATTCACTAATGCTTTGTTCAGATCTTCATCTAGATGTGAAAGAAATAATTGAAGAAAAATTAATAAAAAATGGACAGAAATATCCCATTGAAAAGTAAAGAAACATGATTCGTCTTTTTAATGAAGAAGAGTAATGTCCTATCACTCTTCTTCATTTCATTATACTTTAAGAATATATTTAACTAATTCGTCGTCGCCGACGACGAAGACCTAGACGCTGCTTCATCAGCTTTCACACAATCAATTGCAACAACCAATGCAATCATCACAGGCTCCATTTCTTCTTTCAAAATATCAACCTTATAGCTGTCACCCCAAGTAAACCATTCCTTCTTCACCTGACCAATCACTTCGCCGTTCTGGAGCACCTGGAAATTCATATCCCACCAGTTACCTTGCACTTCGATCCCAGCAGCATCAATTGAATATTTTGCTTTAAAGAACGTAAACTCTTTTTTAATCGTCAATACCTCTTGACCACCAACTTCTACTAAAAACTTCGGTAAAAAGGTAAACATTTTCTTCGTAATCACAGCGATTTCATGTCGTTCTGTATTCAAAATGGTAAACGTCTTCGGCATCTTCATAAAGCTGCCTTCGACCACATATACATCATTCTCCTGTTGATCCTTTACCGTAAACCTGCCGCTCAGGCTAAATACTTTCTGCTTCATGTAAAGCTGTTTCATATGTACCTCCGATTCAGTTCAAAAATTTATCCGTTCTAACATTACCTCTGATTATACCAAAAAATAGAATGTACAAAAAACCACCTGATAGCAGGTGGTTTTCGATTACTGATTCATTTTCAGAGATTCCTTTTCATATGTTTGAAAAGCATTTTCCATTCCCATGATGACTTCTTTAATTTTTAGATAACCTCTTGTATAAGGAATAGAATCTCTAATCTCTTCCCACATAAAATGATAAAACTTAAGGTCATCCGTTTCACACATCACAAAATCTGTGTAATCCTTACCTGGAAGAGCTTCAGCATCAAAAAAGCGCACCGTCACATGTTCCTCATATTTCTGCATCAACTCTCGCAGCGAAGCCGCATGGGTTCTTCGCTCCTCTCGCGGCAAAGCAAGCCAAGATGGATAGAACTCTAATAAAACAACCATCATATATTTCATCATCATACCCCCGATTCTTCTATGATGTGTGATTGTACGTCAGATCTAGGGAGTATGCATTAACATAAGTTAATGTTCAGCTGTATGGAGCAGCCTGCTCAGCGAAACCGGAGAAATGCCAATATATGAGGCAATATGATATTGAGCGATACGTTGATGTAACCCGGGATATTTCAATAAAAACGCCTGATATCGCTCAATGGCTGGCAAATATAGCAGTTCCCTCTCACGCTCTTCCTTTCTCGTATACAGCCTTTCTACACTAACCCGAACAAACCGCTCCCACATATGACTTCTATCCATCAACATTTGAAGCAGATCATACGGAATTTCAATCACGATCGAATCCTCCATCGCTTCAATCGAATAAGGAGAAGGCTGCTCGTTGATCATACTTGCATAAGAAGTAGCAAAATCATCTTCCAACGTAAAAGCCACGTTGTACTCCCTTCCATCCGGTAACAAATAGAACAGACGGAAGAGCCCCGTTATGCAGAAATAAGCATGCTTCACCGGATCGCCAGCCTTGATCATGCATGTACCTGCTTTTAATTGTTTAATCGTTGTTCCATCTTTGAAGGCTTGCCAATGATTTTGTTCGATTGGATATTTGGATATTTTGGTTTTAAAAGTGTCGTAAGGGTCAGTTATTTTGCCCATCTGTTTTTTACCTCCTAATAAGGAAAACTCAAGCTTACTTGGGGATTGTTTTTATGATCAATGCTAAAAATAAGTCTGTCACAATACGTGATGCAAAAAAAGTCTCGTTTGAGGGAAATCACTCAAATGAGACTTTTTTTAGTGTTTATTTAATACCCATTTACAAAGTAAGCAATGGTTTCTAATTCATCTTCTTTCAGTTCTCTTTTCACGTAATGTTGATATTCTTTCGTGATTTTCTGCTTATCTCCACCACATTGATCAGTGAATTTCGCTATCATCCGAAGTTTGTCTGTTTCCTGACGAAACTCCTTTTTTGTCCACGGTCTTTGGTGTGAAGGAATATACGTATCAGCATCAAAAGCTTCTAACTCATCTAAAAGACGCAATATTTCTTTCACTGTATAATGTACTCTCTCAGCATACATTTTCGGATAAATGCAATCACCAAGAAACAGGATTTTCTCTTCTTTCACATACACGATCACGGAATCAGCCGCATGATCGCCTCCAACATGCTGCACGACACAAGTAACCCCGCCAAGATCAATCTCTATCCGACGGTCAAACGTGACATCCGGTAAAACCACCTGAATATCTCGATGACCCTGATATTCTTCCTTAATGGCCTTCGCGCAGAACTCAATCTCCGTTCCTTCCCTCACCCGCTCATCAATCGCCTCATCTGACCACGAAAACGGAACAAGCTTCTCCATTTCCTTTCTTGTCTGTGCAGAAGCAATTGAAACCGTATCAGGCAGCGCAGGCAGACCAAAAATATGATCCCAATGCCAATGCGTGAGGACAACCATATCCGGCGAGGCGCTCTCGTGTTCTAAGGTTTTTTGGATGAAATAGTTCGCATGATCTTCTGAATTACCGGCATCGATCATTAAGGTTTTGTTATTGCCTACGACCATACCTAGGATGGGGCGGTCGGTTAGTGATACTGGTGTGATGTACCAAAAACTCTGACCTATTTTTTTAATTGAGTGCAAAGGTGCTTCCTACTTTCTGTCATTATATTTTAAATTGAATCACGATTTTTCCCATCGTTCTACTGTTTAAGTATATCGAATTTCATTACTCGAAGTAGCACGCGAAGCCAATATTGTGACAATGATCGCGATTGCAACGCCTAAAGCCCCTACCCAAGTAACGGAAGATAGAGAAACCCTCTCTACAAAGATACCTCCAATAGCTGCACCTGCGGCCATCGCCAATTGCATCATTGACTGATTGAGACCTAATAGTATACCTGATGACTCTGGCTCCATTGTAGCTAAGTGATATTGTTGAGTCGGGCCAGAAGACCATGCAGCAAATGACCATAATATTAAAATGAGCAATACTCCAACATAAGAATGCGTAACTAGTGAGAGCAATATGAGCATGATGACATGTAATGTCATTCCACTAATCAGAGTAAAATTCACACCCCATCGATCGGTACTAAATCCACCAAACTTTGACCCAACTAGACTAGCAATCCCGAATACGAGGAGAACTCCACTCAGCAATTTGCTGCTTACACCTGATATATTTAAAAGGTAAGGGGATAGGTAGGTATAGGCAATTGAATAACCACCGAGCCAGAAAAAGGTGATGGCTAATCCCAACACTACTTTTGGTTTTTTAAAAAGAGCGAGTTGTTGAATTAAAGGTACAGGTTTATCCCCTTGGATTTTTGGAATCGTAAGAGAAATTATCACCATGGCTAATAATCCGAGTAAGGCTATTCCTCCAAATACAGCTTTCCAACCGAAGAAATCACTAGTCATTCTGCCCAGTGGGACTCCAATGATCAATGATGCTGTAAATCCCATTACTACTGTAGCAATAGCGGTACCTTGCTTACCTTTTGGTGCAATTTTTTCAGCAATTGTTAATGCAGTAACTACGACCATCCCCGCTCCAAGAGCCATAATAATTCTTGACACAATAAATAATTGATACCCAGGGAGGACGAATGCAAGAATATTACCTAGAATAAAAACGCTAAGTGAAAATAACATTAACTTGCGTTTATTCATTCCCGATGTTAAAGCCATTAATACTGGGGTGAAGATGGCATACACAAGAGAAAAAATCGTAATTAACTGGCCGGCTGAAGCTATCGTAATTCCTAATGATTCAGAAATATTATCCAATATACCAGAGATGATATACTCTGATGTACCAACTAAAAAACTGACAATAGCTAAAATGTAAATATTTACAGTGCTTGACAATGTAGATCACTCCTTATATATAATGCATTTACATATCTAGAATTGTTAATATGTATGGACAAAAAAAACATATTACGATAAGTCGATTTGTATTTAATAAATGAAACTGAATTCTGATGTATGAATTCAGTTCATTTATTAAATATTTTTTTCTAGAATCTCAGCAATTTGTTTTATGGCATTTTCATCTCGTTTATAATACGTGTATTTACCTATACGCTCTGTCGTAATTAATCCAGCTCGTAATAAAATTGAAAGGTATTGAGATGCTGTTGATTGCGTCATTTTCAATTTATCTGTTATTTGACTAACACATACCCCTGTAGTATTCATATCAATCCCTTCATGAGGTGTAAAATGACGATCAGGTTCCTTTAGCCATTGTAAAATTTGCAATCTGGATTCATTGGATAAGGCTTTGAAAACTTCTATTGGCTCCATACAAATCATTATATCGATAAATAACGATATGTCAACATGTGTTGTTGGAGATTCCTTAAAACTTTCTAATTTCCTAGGTCATTCTCGCCGTTTTAGGCTTAATCACGGTTTTTTGTGGAGTGGTGGGAAAATCCTTATATCTTCTTTCCCCCTGGCAATGGAGATGTTTGATGGGAAAGGATTAGAGTACTTTTTTGCTGCTTGTACAGCTAAATTTAGCCTTCTCACCCCTCACTAACTTATGATAAGGTTCACCGTGATACCTTTAAATGAGGTTATTATCTACCAAGGTTCTTAAAATATTATTTTATTTTGGATAGCGTGATCGCCTCCAACATGTTGCACGACACAAGTAACCCCGCCAAGATCAATCTCTATCCGACGGTCAAACGTCATATCCAGTAAAACCACCTGAATATCTCGATGCTCCTGATATTCTTCTTTTATCGCCTTCGCGCAGAACTCAATCTCCGTTCCTTCCCTCACCCGCTTATCAATCAAGAAAACGGCAGAAGCTTCTCCATTTCCTTTCGTGTCTTTGCAGAAGCAATTGAAACCGTATCAGGCAGCGCCGGCAGACCAAAAATATGATCCCAATGCCAATACGTGAGGACAACCATATCGGGCGAAGCGTTCTCGTTTCCTAAGGTTTTTTGGATGAAATAGTTCGCATGATCTTCTGAATTACCAGCATCGATCATTAATGTTTTGTTATTGCTTACGAACATACCTAGGATGGGGCGGTCAGTGAGTGATACTGGTGTGATGTAGGAGAAGGTTTGGCCTATTTTTTTGATTGTGTGCATGGTGTGCCTGCTTTCTAATATTTTTATGTTTTATCCCCGTTGAATTGTTATGCGCTAGTTAATCAAATATTATTTCTTTAACAAATGTTTGGCTAACTTTCGATCTTCTTTATCATCCGTCTTAATGGAAATATGTTCAATCAATTCCCTTGTGGCCGCTTGCTGCGAATACGAAGGAGACCATTCTTTTAATACACTTAAAGCATGATACTGTAAATTTCCATCATCTGATCTAAGTGCAGCTTGAATCAACGGTAATCCTACACCTTCGTGTTCATATAAATCTTGCACAATATATTGTAAACAAGCCACTTCATCATCTGAGAGGTTTGATAACGATAAATGTGTTTCTGCAAATGTGCAAAGCTCTCTAATATGTTGATGATGATTTGTGTCCATCACAGCAAAGTATATTTCACTATTTGCCGGGTCTTTCTCAAGTAAAGCAAATAGAATCTCAATCACATCTAAACGATAAAAGAGAGCGATTTTAAGTGCTTGAGAGCTAAAACCCTGTTGTAACGTATCGATTGCAAGCTTTGGCCATCTACTGTGATTGATAAACGGTTGAACCGCTTCCTGGACAGCCTTATAATCGTCCTGTGTCCATGAGTCATTCAATCGGTCTTCCCAAATCTCTTGATCATCATTTAAAAACTCATTTATTTTCAATATTGGATAAAATTCCTCAATTGCTTGACAGTGCTTATGAGCATGATGAATAAAACGGCAGAGAACTGAGCTTGCGTTTGGATACTCTTCGATACTGTGGATAGAAACTTCATCTTCTAATAGTGCCTGAATGATGAGGCTCGCTCCATCATATAATTCTTTGGATATTTCGTCTTCAGATAAAGCTGCTTCCAAATCACCATTAAGAGCGCAAGTATAGGCTAAGTATTCATTCATGATTGTATTTTCACAGCCCTTTGTTAGTAACCAACGTTTTATTTCTGGTGTCGAGGCTTCCAATTGCTCAACAGCGGAAATCTTCCCCCATCCATCGACGGACTTTGCAAGACGCCAAACTTGTTCGTTTCCTTGAATTGTGCCATTCTTCAATGCAAACGCGACATAAGAAGTAAATTCTTCGTGCATACCTATTGTGAATAAGAGCTCTTTGTATTTTTCGCAGGTCGTACATCCTAGTATCGTGACCGCAAATTTTACAACCTCCCGATGTGCTGCGTGTTCAAGAAGCCATAACGCTTCTTGCTGTACAAGAGACTCATCCCATTGTGTTTGCTGAAATCGTTCGATTAATTCACTACTGCGGCTCGCCATATTGTCAGAAATGATTTTTTCGTAAGTCTTCTTTCTTGTTTCATTTGTAGGATGATTCAGTTGTTTTTCAAAAAGCTTCAATAGTTTCGTCACATAAAAAGGGGCAGGTCGTTCATCTACATAATAATCAGATAAACCGGGAGCAAATCGTGGTTCATTTTCATAAAATAAATAATCTTCATCAGGTAAACGGTCGTCTACTATTTTATGATGTGTTCGAATTTGTTGTTGAATAAAGGGGACGATTTTCTCTTTATGATCCCACGGTAGAAAGTCTATCTTCATTGAATCATCTAAAACCGTTTCATGATCTACTTTCACAATACAACGAAATCGTACATACCCGCCAAGTTTAACGGACACCTTGTGTTTTGTACCATCTTGAAGCTCCAATATCCCCGACAATTTTGAATATGGAATTATATGAGACAATACACTTTTTCGTTGTTTTCTATCAACTGTCACACCATCAATGATTAGTTGTTCTTCTTTTATTTGGTTTATAATTTCTATAGAATGCCCTTTGTAATCAATTTTCCACGTTTTATGTATTTCTTTTTCTACATCTTTTACTACGTTACGCATTTCACGTTTAAAGTCAGCTTTAAAACCCATGAAAGTCTCCTTTAAGTATGGATGGATTGCATATGATCAGTATCTGTATCTCAAATAACCCCTTTTTCTTGTTGTGGTTTCATATTTTTGAATATTTGTTTTCATGTTATATAATTCGATATTTAACTAAGAAAATCTTTAAATAAAATCTATAGAAAACAGGAAATTCTCTGTACCTTAACTAGTTATTATTTTAGAAATAGGTTTTAAAAAAACTATCGTTCTTATGATAAAACTCATCGTTACTAGTCTAAATGCGATTTATATTTTAACTTTTCCATTAATACTTTTTCAAGTTTAGTTGCCAAATGATTAATTCTAATCAACTCATTTTCCTGATTATCAACTATTTTTCTCTTACTCCTTTGAACTTTTAAGACATACTCACATAATTCATAGATATCTGCATCCTTCCAACCTGAACTATAAAAAATCTTGGTTGAATACTCCGGAACTCTCTTTCCATTTGCTAATTGATTTTCTCCCATTACAAGTAATGAATCAAACAACAACTTTATACCTTTATCGAAAGTAACAAAAATTGGTACTTCTCGATAATTGGATATTTCCGCCAGTTGGGAAACTTGAGTTGGCAGAAGCATATCAATTGACGCTGCATATATTTTATTTAAAATTTTCTCTATCCCTATAGAAGGACTAGTTTTTTTTAATATATTTGGTTCTTCTCCTAAATAGTGAATAACAAAAGATGTACCAATGGGTGAGATTACATTTATTTCATCAGCCATAAAGTGGAACATTTCTTTAATTTTCGTTTTCTTATCTCTATCATCAAAATGTTTTAATAAATATGCTTTTAATATAGTTGTATAAGTTATCACTGCTTGCTTTTTAAACAGACCATTTTTAAGTAAGAGCGGTGTTTTACTAAATCTTATATCCTCAGTCAGCAATTCATTAGTAGATAATAAATCGCTTCTAAAATCCATATTAAATAATTCACCTATACAATCTACCATTACTTTATACTTTTCAAAGTCTAAATTACCTGTAGTTTTTGATCTTGATGCTTCCTCACATGCGAGTGCATATATAATTCTTTTAGCATTATTCTTAACTGTCTTAATTACTTTTTCAAAGTCACCTTTTTGTTTTTCATAATGTCTATTAAAACCTTTTCTATCTGTAATATAGTATCTGGCCATGATTGCAAAATTTGTGTCTAAAATAAAGATAAATTCTCTATCATCATTTTCTTGTATTAATTTATCAATATTTTCAATTTTTCCATCAATCCATGCCGTTGAAAATACACTCATTTATCCATCTCCTTATATTTCTATCCGTTATACGGTCCCTGAATTTTAAGAATTGTAGATTTAAATCTGTCTCTAATAGAATTTAGTGTTCTTCACAAATTTAATTATTCATAGGCTTAATTCATCATTCATCCTATTTTAATCCATTCATCAAGACATAACTGAAATAATTGTAGACTTACCCATTCTTAATGAATACCTAATCGCTCTCCTATAGCAAAAT
The DNA here is from genome assembly GCF_038627085.1 of Bacillus sp. FSL M7-0791. Lineage (NCBI taxonomy): Bacteria > Bacillati > Bacillota > Bacilli > Caryophanales > Bacillaceae > Bacillus > Bacillus sp. FSL M7-0791. The sequence goes on from NZ_CP152022.1 coordinate 3,591,964, forward strand.
ACTCCCCATAGTGCCTTTTTTAAATTTACCATTTTGTTAGCGGAGTTCCCGGTAGTGTTTTGCTCTTGTATCATTAGCATTTATAAGTACTTTTGCATCAAGTATTTTATTCAGGGAAAGTCACCACCTTTTATTTAGTTCACCATGTATTATTTTACCATTCTTCTATCAATTGGAATATTTCGAGTTTATTATCAAAAATAGCAAAAAGCTACACGCTAAAGCTGTGCAGCCTTTTGTGCCTTTTAAGTTTTCACTGAATTCGACTGTGTCCTATTTCATATCATCTTTTAAGCTGCATAAGTTCAGTCAGTGTTCTTGCGTTTGATCACCCCCTTTTTTGGGAAATAATCATCTCGGTCATATCTATATCACATAAAAACTCTGTTAAAAAAGGGGAAAAGGAATAAGCATAATAGCACATTCCTTCAGACTACTCTTCTAGCATATTATCAATTAATTCATCCAGTTCCCTTAATCCATGCTTGATTATTTCTAAATCACTTTTCTCTGTAGTTAAATCTATCGGCTGCTGGGTATGTACCGAAGTGTGCGCTGTTTCTCCTCTTTTAGAGCCAAAAGAGTCCATAGTACTAAGCCATGCTGTATCTAATTCAAATACATCTATCCCTACTGGAACAAGCAGATTGATGAGGTTTTTTTGTTTAAGTCCATGATTCATTTTAATCTTTTCTTCTTTAAAATCTGCACATAGCTTTCCTATCTTCTCGTCTAACTTCATATATTTTCTATTATTACCTCTTTCACCCACATCCCTATACCCATTGATTTCAGGATTATCAAGAAATTTGTAATGAGCAAACAAAGACAATAGACTTGTTTTAATCTTATTATGCTGAAACCAGTTACTTCGTGAGTGGTTTAACAACTCTAAAGCTCTGTCCTCTAAATAACTTTCCACTTCAGCGTGACATAATACTCTATAACCTCTACACATGTCTAATTCCTTAGGATTTAAATCTAAGAAAGACTTTTCGTACAACTGTGATACATAATGATTTTCTAAATCATTTAATCTACTTTCTAAATTATAATATCTAACGGAATAGGTCTTAACATCTTCCACCATTATTCCTCCATCACTCTTCTCAAAAAACCATCAGATTTCTTTAACTTTAAGATAGGAAATTCTGTATAGGCTGATATTATATCAGCAATCTTATTAAACCTATATTCAACCCTAGATAACTCTTTAGTAGAAGAAGAAATGGACTCATTGAAATTAACATCATGTGTACTAATGTTTTCAAATTCTTTTTTAAAGCTTTCCTTATTCTCTTTAACAACTTTATATATTTCCATATTCGATAGGTAAAAAGTAAATACTTCGAATAAAGGTCTATTGAATCTATTATTGTACTTCTTTCCGTTAAATCTACTAAAAGCACTTTTACCAAAAATATCAATACATAGATTGATGGCTTTTTCTAACTCCTTAAAGTTTTCCTTGATTTCATACTCCCTTTTCTCCCAATCTTCATTTAATAACAGACAAGTATTATCTAAAAACGATTTTAAGTTACCTACATTACTTTCTAAGTTATTTTTAAAAGCATAAAACCTTAATGCAAGTTCTACATCACGCATACGGGAGTCAGGTTCGTTATTATTAAGGAGTTCCCAGAATGTTCGACTATTTGCAGTTGCATCATCTAAAAAATCTAAGAATGGCCCCGGATGAAGTGCTTGTCTTAACTCTTGTGGCGAAAGTTTTTTACTTCCTGTATTTAATCGAAGGAAGACTGTAAATAGGAATTCCTCATTTGGCCAATTTTTTATAACAACTGTTCGAATTGTTTGATTTTCAAATTGATTTTTGTAATCAACATAGCTATAATCGCCTTCAATTTGTTCAATGGTTTTTCCATTTAGTTCTTCTAGAAATTGAAGTCTCTTCAACTTTAGCTTGTCAAAACCACTTTCTTCGTCTACGCAAAATTGTCTAATCGCAAGGAGTCTCTGCTTTCCATCAATTACTATATACTTACCTCTACGGTCTCTTTTTTCAGCGAGAATTATTGGCGGAACAGGAATTCCCAGCATTAATGACTCTACTAGTCTTGATTTCTCCACTTCACTCCATGCGTCTCTACGCTGGAATTTAGGGTTTAAATCAATATTACCTTTGCTTAGTTGAGAATTAATAGTTTCTACTGTCCAATCTGTTCCCCAAATTACTGCTTCTGAAAAAGCTTCAGGAACTGTTTTTAAATCTTCTTCACTTTCTTCTTCATATTTTTCAAATTCTTCATAATTCACTTCAGACATTTTTAACACCGTCCTTATAAGTTTCAAGTTATTGTTTAATTTTTATAGCCACTTTATTTTTCTAAAAACTGTAAATAAAACCTCATTCACTTATGATAAGGCTCCCCCCGCACAATCCGAAACGCCCGATAAATCTGCTCTACCAACACCAGCCTCATCAACTGATGCGGAAACGTCATTTTCGAAAACGACAGTTTCTCATTTGCACGCTGCATCACAGCGTCGCTTAAGCCAAGGGATCCGCCTATGACAAAACATACTTTGCTTTTTCCGTATGTTGCCAGCTTATCTATTGTATCGGCTAATTCTTCGGAAGTTTTCATTTTTCCTTCGATGGCGAGGGCGATGACGTGGGCGTCTGGGTTGATTTTGCTTAGGATGCGTTCGCCTTCTTTGTCTTTGATGATTTTCATGTCTTGATCACTGAGATTCTCGGGTGCTTTTTCGTCCGCGAGCTCAATGATCTCGATTTTTGCGTAAGCCTGTAATCGTTTTGTGTATTCGGCTATGCCTTGCTTTAAATATTTCTCTTTTAATTTTCCTACTGTGATAATTGATATATTCACAGGTCATCCCCACCTTAAGAACAAGTTATTCATATAAGTTATCAACAATTGTGGATAAAATTTGTGTATTTTGTGTCCGATCATTCGTTCCCCACTATATATATTGCAGGTTCATCGCACAATTCACAGGTTGTGGATAAACTGTGTGTATGTTCGATTTTTCTGAATTCTGGTGGCGTTTCGTGATCATCTATGTACATGTCTAATACGGTTTCTATGTGTTCTGCACACGCATAATATGTTTTGTTCATAAGTTTCTGATTCCTCCAATAGGTTCTCTGGTTATTCACAAGTGTTTCGCTCATTGTCCAATATAACCGATTTATTCACATGTTAATAGTCTTTTACCATTTCTCACACCTTTTATCCACAAACTAAAAAAAGCCTCCACTTCTGTGAAGGCTTCCTTCTATAGAAACGGATTATAAAATCTCGTTCCTCTAACAAATGTAATCACTAGCGACACGATCAGCACCACACCAACAAACAATAACGCAGCATAATCTGCTTTTTGAAAGTCTTTCGCCGTAAACCATGTGCGCTTTTTATGTTTCCCAAATCCGCGCAGCTCCATCGCATTGCTGATCGTTTCAATCCGCTCTAAGCTGGAGAAAATCAACGGCATCACAATCGACAGCGCATTTTTGATCCGTTTTCCCAGCTTTTCATTCTTCGATAAATCAATGCCTCTTGCTTGCTGAGAAATCGCGATCGTGCGAAAATCCCGCTGAATATCTGGAATATAACGAAGAGCAATCGCTACCGCATACGAAATCCGGTAGCTGACCCCAATTCGGCTGAGAGATGAGGCGAATTCACTTGGATTTGTTGTCACAATAAATAAAAGCGCTGCTGGCATCACGGTCACATATTTCAGCGTAATATTCAACTGATAGAAAAGCTGTTCAAGTGTGACATTGTACCAGCCGGCAATATGAAATAGCTCGTGCTTCGCTCCGTAGATGGCGACACCTTGCTGGGGCGCAAAGATGTAAATGGCGATGTTATTGATCACTAGGAAAATCGCCAGGACAATCACCACGAAGGAAATATCACGAAATCGTACGTTCGATAGCTGAAAGAACACGATACTAGCAACTAGCATAAACACTAAAACGCCTGTATCATACGTGAGCATCGCTGCGGATGACCAGAGGATAAAGCAAATGAGTTTGGTTGCACCTGTCAGCCGGTGAATCGGTGACGGGCGATCGATATAAGACAGCATGTCTACAGCCATGTCATTCGTTCCTTTCTGTCAACCTCAATGAAGCGATCCACGAGTTCATTTGGATTTGGCCAATCAGCTTTCAGCGCCAGTTCATACAGCGATGTTTCCTTTAAGCTCGCCTTTTGGACAAGCAACTGATCTGTCAGCACTTTGGCTGGTGTATCATCTGCGATTTTTTCTCCATCTGAAATGACAATGGTTCTTGTTGTATATTCGAGCATCAAGTGCATATCATGGGTGATCATGAAAATCGTAATACCCTGCTGATTTAATTGCTCTAAAAACGTCATCATCTCTGTGTAATGTTTAAAGTCCTGTCCTGCGGTTGGTTCGTCTAGGATGAGTATTTCTGGCTCTAAAACAAGAATAGACGCGATGGTGACGCGTTTTTTCTGTCCAAAGCTGAGGGCTGAGACCGGCCAGTTCCGAAATGGATACAGTCCGCACACTTTCAAGACCCGCTCCACCCGTTCCTTGATCTCGTCTTCCTTTACGCCTCTTAAAACAAGCCCGAGTGCCACCTCATCAAAGATCATTTGTTTTGAAATCATTTGATTGGGGTTTTGCATAACAACACCGATTCGTTCGGAGCGCTGTTTGATCGTATCTCCTGTGATGTCATCACCATTTAAAAGAATTGAGCCCTTCGTTGGCTTTTCAAATGCACAGAGCACCTTAGATAATGTCGTTTTGCCTGCACCATTGGCTCCTGCGATGCTGATCATTTCTCCTTTTTTGACGGTAAAAGAGATGTTGCTCAGCGTATTTGGTCTTGTTGGATAGTCAAAGCTCAGCTCGCGCACTTCTAGTAAATCCTGTGCTGCAATCTGCTCGACTGATGGCTCAGACGCTTCCATCCACTGCTCGATTTTCATTTTTTCCTCATCGTCTAAGGTGAGACGCTGTAAATCAGCGATCTGATCTCCTGGCGCGACCGGTATGCCTGCATATTTCATCGCTTTTACATATAAAGGCTCACGCAAATACGCCGCTTCTAATACGTTTGAGGCGAGCAATTCATCTGGTGTCATATCCGCTACAATCGTTCCTTCATTGACAACGATGATGCGGTCCACATGACGGAAGAGGACGTCTTCTAATCGGTGCTCAACCATTACGATGGTTTTTTTCGTTTGTTTTTGCAGCCGGTCAATGAGGTCGATGACTTCTTTACCTGTTGCGGGGTCTAGGCTTGCAAGTGGTTCATCAAACAGCAGAATGTCGACATCATTGACAAGTACGCCCGCAATGGCGACACGTTGTTTTTGTCCGCCTGACAGCTCATGCACGGACGATGCCAGCTTGCCGTCTACCTCTGTTAATCTGGCAGCTTCCTCGACACGTGTGTTCATTTCTTCGCGTGTGACTTGATCATTTTCAAGCGTGAACGCGATGTCTTCTCCAACGGTCAGCCCGATGAATTGTCCATCAGGGTCCTGAAGCACAGTTCCGACAAGCTGTGAGAGAGAGAAAATGTTCTCTTTCTCTGCATTTTTCCTGCCGATGTGAAGACTTCCTTCCATAGAACCTTTATAAGACGCAGGAACTAGCCCATTGATACAATGGGCTAGTGTGCTTTTTCCCGATCCAGACGGGCCTGCGATGAGAACTTTTTCTCCTTCATAGATGGTCAGGTTGATATCCTTTAATGTTGGTTCTGCCTGACTGCGATACTTGAATCCGAAATGTTCGAATTGAATCATCGGTTTCTTCATTTATGTGTTCCACCTTGCTTCATGATGTTTCTTTCGATAGGCTGCCGCTTTTGCTTCTCGTTTTCGCATAAGCTGCAATGATAATGGTTCCTAGTACACCAACTGTGATGATGTTTGAAATCCCTGCCACGATGCCTTGAACAAACACTTTGTTCGCAGGTTCTGCATAGATCACAATGTCAAGTACAGGAGCAATGATAAACCAGCCTAATGCCTGTGCGCCTGCTTGTACGGCATTAAAGAGCGTGATTTTCTTCCAGCCGAAGTCTCCCTCTTCTACTTTTAAACGGTTAGAAATAAAGCCGATCAATAAACCAACGACACCCGATACAATAATCCAGCTCCACCAAGGGCCAAATGTGGTCGCATCTTTAATGAGATGGCCAATAAAACCAATCAGTGCGCCTGCAACAGGACCAAATAGCACGGCCATTAATGCTAGGAATGCGTATGAGGTTTCAATTTGTGTATTCGGAATACCAGTTGGAATGGAGACGAATCGTCCTAGAATCACAAAGACGGCTGCGCCAATTCCAATGGCAACGACAGTTTTCGTTGAAAGTTGTTTTCCTGCCATGATGTATCCTCCTCTTATTCGTATATAATGCGCGGAGCTTTGCGAATCGAAAGGCGCCAGCCTGTGCCTGTACCGATGTTATAAGCCTTTGCAAATGACCCTTGATTGATCGCCACGCCTAAATGGTCGAGTGAATTGACATATACGAGTGGTTCGCCTACCTTTAAGTCGGCAAAAGATCGTCCATAGGTCATGATATTTTTATACACATTTTTCGGCCCGTTGGCAATGGTAACTTCTATTGCATCCCCATAATTAATTGAAAGCTGTTCAAATAGCGTGTGATGAATGTTTGTCCATAGGTTTCCGAATCTCACATCTAAAATATCAATCGTCCCTGTGATCACATCTTCTTCCGCATAAGCCTGTACGACTGGAAGATGGATAATATCATCAATATTCGCCTTTGGCCCAACCTCTTCAAAAGAAATCACACCTGATGCAATTCTCGCCCCTGTATAAGCGTAAATATCTCTCCCATGGAATGTATGTGATTTTCCCGACTTTGGCAGCCGGTTAATGGTTTCATCTAAATAACGGGCTTCCACAATGCCAATATCCTGGGCAACGTGCGTGAGTGTCCCGTTGTCTGGAGTAATGATATAGTGTGAGCTTGTCGTTTTGACGACAAGACTTTTTCTCTCTGATCCAACGCCCGGGTCAACGACGGAAACGAATACCGTCTCTTCCGGCCAGTATGTGACGGTTTGAAGCAGGCGATAAGATGCCTCCCAAATGTCATACTGCGGAATATTGTGTGTTAAATCAAAAATGCGGATGCTGCTGCTGACCGTATTTGCCACTCCGTACATTGCACTGACAGCTCCATCATCAATGCCGAAATCTGATTGTAAAACCAATGCATGTTCACTCATGTCAATCTCCCTTTCATTTGAAAAAATGGATGTGGTGTTTCACGTGGAACATTTGAACAATTGTATGAAAAAAAGTGGACAATAAAAAATACCCCATCCTTATCTTTGAATCATAAGGACGAGGTATTTGTCTCGTGGTACCACCTTTATTTACTGTTTGCTCGCGCTAAACAGCCTCTACAAGTACAAAGCTCCAATCTGGCTCATATACTGTGGTTTTGATAACGAGTACCAACTCTCGTCGTCACCTACTAATATCATAGATATGTTCAGCACGAGGCTCAGAGACCATTTTTCGAATCATTATTTTTGCTTCTTTTCAGCTGCCGAAGCTCTCTGTGGAAAAATTGATGATTGTACTTTCTCTCGTCATTGCCTGTATAACTATCTTGAATTAAAGCTATCATACATGATGTTTTTTGATAAATCAAGATATTTTTCTGAACATTTTTAAAAATGAGTCAACTGGTGCTGGAAGAGTCTTCTTTTTATGAAATTTAAACAAATGTTAAAGAGCGAGATATGGTGTCTTTCTTTTCTAGGGGTATAATAAAGGTGAAGGGAGGTACAGCGTGTGTGGACCATCTGTATGAATGAGTTTAAGCAGCTCTTCAAAAGCACAAAATCTATTTTAACAATTGTTATTATTTTCATTTTATCTACTTTTGTTTCAAGTCTTCCGTTTATCGCTGCTCATCAGGAAAAATGGGAACTGGCAAAGGATCCTTATTCTATTGGGAATGAACTGGTGATGTCTTTATTTGGTTTCTTCCTTATTTTTTTGTTGTCTCATGATATTTTAAGCCGCGAAATTCATTTGAAAACCATTCGTTTTCTCGTCAGTAAAACAACCCGTTTGAACATTATCATCGGGAAATATCTAGGACTGATGCTGTTTTGGCTTAGCTGTATTATGACGACATATGTGCTGAATATGGTGATTTCACACCGTTTTCTGTTCTCAGATGCCTTAAAAATCTTAACCTTTATCAGTGTCGGTATCTCATGTGCTTTATTTTTGTCCATGCTCTTTCCAACACCGCAGAAATCAATGTTTGTCGGTATGTTATTTTCCTTTCTTTTCCCAATCGTCAGTATGATTTCTGTTCTTTCTTCAGAACGAATGATTCATTGGTTCCAATATATGACGCCTTATTATTATGCGCGCTGGAGTGAACCGCTGACCTACGTCCTAATGAACACGGCATTGACCGTTATCTTACTCATTGGAACTGCACTGCTGTTTCAAAGGAGGGATGTGTAGATGCTTCATACAAAAGGGCTCACAAAAAAATATCGTACAAAAGTCGCAATAGATCATATTAATCTTGATGTCAATCAGGGAGATATCTTCGGCCTCATTGGACCAAAGGGATCTGGTAAGACGACGTTTTTCAATATCATTACCGGCATCTCCCGCCCTACCTCTGGTACGTTTACAGTGATGAATATGCCTTCGCTAAAAAAAGTGAGACAGCATATCGGTGTTCTGCCAGAATATACGGATTTATATGAAGGTCTTACGGCTCTTGAGCATATTGCCTATTTATCAAAAATCACCGGAACACGCCAGAGAACGAGTGATTATGAAGAACTGCTCGAATTTGTCGGTTTACATCATGATCATCAGGAGAAGGTCGGTGCCTTCACACCTGGTATGAAGAAAAGGCTCGGAATGGCGCAGGCCATCGCCCATCAGCCGGAATTTATTTTACTTGACGAACCTTTTGCCGATATTGATGCAGATTCAATCTTGCACATTCAGCGGGTCATTGAAACATTAAAGGATGAAGGAAAAACCGTCTTTTTAACAGCTGACCGCCCAAGGTTCACCAATAGTATTTGTACCAAAACGGCGTTCATTTCTGAAGGAAAATTAGTGTCCCCACATACTCATCCTCAAGAAAAAACCATCACATCCTCAAACATACGTGCAACCTTCAAGCATGCATGGATTGATGATGAGGTGAAACCTGTTCTCACGCAGTACCTACAAACTGTCGGAACAGATCTTGTAATCAGTGATGACGAGACCTCATTGTTAATTCGTTCAGAAGCTCAAGTTCCAGCGATCATTCGCGCTTTCGTGAAGTGTAAAGTCGATTTATACAGAGTCACGGCTCAGGATGCCATGATGTCCTCATAAAAAAGTACCGTACGCTTTCTGCACGGTACTTCTTCTTTTTTATAAAGGTTTACTCATATAAATACCAGTTTCTGCAAATCCCGTTTTCTCGTACAGCGAACGGGCGATTTGATTGTGAGCAAAGACATGGAGCGAGAGTTTTTGCACACCTAATGACTTTGCCTGCTCTTCTAATGCAGCAATGGCCTGCTTTGCAAAGCCTTTTCCCCGATAAGCTTCAAACAAAATAAAGTTATAAATAAATCCTTCGTGCTGCGGGTGATTCGGGTCATAACAAAGCCAAACCCAGCCAATCGCTTCATCTCCGTTTAAGAAATTCCACAGCTCATGATGCTCTGTCTGCAGACCTTCTGGAAGCAGCCTGTCAAATTGTTCTTCTGCGTTCGCAAGTGATTCGTCCTTCTTCCATGTTCCTGCGAGTACCTTTTCTTCCGCGTACCGCTGAATGGCCTTCTCTATCAATACATCGTAATCGGTTTGTGACATCCGTTGTAGTGTAACCAATCTTACCCCCCCCTTTCCTTCATCATATGTCAGTCATGCCAAAAAAACCAGTCCCTTACTGGAACTGGTTAGCCGCCATATCGGTCGGTTTGAGAAAGTTTGATCTCTGCTGACTTTTTCTTCCCGCTTCGGTAAAATTGCACCTTTACCTTGTCGCCGACCTTCCTTTGATATAAATACTTACGAAGATCTACGATATTTTGAACACTCTTGCCATCAAAGGAGGTCACGACATCCAGCTCTTTTAGTCCCGCTTTTCCTGCTGGAGATAACGGCTCAACACTCATGACAACAACCCCAGATGTAACCTTAGATGGCAGTTTCAACGTTTCCTGCCAGTGGTAGCTCGCAATATCCGCTAATGATTTCATGCCGACGCCAAGATACGGACGCTTTACCTCTCCGTAGCGCTCTAAATCCTCTATGACAGGGATGACCAGATTCGCTGGAATAGACAGCCCGATTCCTTCTACCTCTGATTCAGCAATCTTCATTGAGTTGATGCCGATCACCTTTCCGTCCATATTGATCAAGGCACCACCGCTGTTTCCAGGATTGATGGCGGCATCTGTTTGCAGTACCTCTGCATTCCAATCCGTCTGTCCGTCTCCATTTGAGTCAACAGGGATCGCACGCTCTGTGCCTGATATGACTCCTTGTGTGACAGAGCCTGCGAATTCAAGCCCTAATGGATTTCCAATGGCGATGACTGGCTCACCCGGCTTCACATGATCTGAGTTACCGAAGGCTGCCGTTTTCTTGATTTTATTACTTTTGACAGTGAGAACTGCTAAATCCATGAGCTGATCGCTGCCGACAAGATTGGCACTAATTCTTGTCCCGTCATGGAGGCTCACTTCAAGCTGGTTGGCGCCTTTGATGACGTGATGGTTTGTGACAATATAAAACGTGTCACCCTTTTTTTTATAAATCACACCTGACCCGCTGCCTGCTTCTCCGCCTTCCTCCCAAAAGCTTGACTTTTGGATATTAATGACGCCGACCACCGTATCTGACATATTAGACACCACTTTCGTGACAGCATCATTGACGTTTACATTCACCGTCTTTAAAGGACCCTGTGATGCTTGCCCATCACCGTTCTGCTGCCATCCAAAGGGACTGCCGCTCTGTCCAGATACATAGGGGAAAAAGAATCCCATTAAAAAAGCTCCTACCAATACACCGATCAAACCAGAAAGAAAATATCCTTTTCTGCTTCGTCTCGGCTTCCACTCTACATCGCGATAATCCACTATGTTTCCTTCCTTTCAGTGAATAGATGATGTATATAGTGTTGGTAAGAAGCTCTTATCTTAATCATACGATTATAAAAATCATACGGCGCAAAGCGGGGTTGCTTTTTTCGGGTCTGTATCAAATAAATCAAAGCCATCCCCCACAACAAAGCCCTTCATTTCAAGCGTCTGCTGGACCGCCATACGGGCTAAATCCTTCATGTTGTTGTCTTGACTCAAGTGAGCCAAATAAATGCGTGAGGTGGCATCTCCAATGACATCTGTCATTGCAAGAGCAGCATCTTCATTTGATACATGTCCAACATCGCTTAGAATTCTGCGCTTAATGCTCCATGGGTATCGGCCCATTTGCAGCATCCCGACATCATGATTGCTCTCAAACACAAACGTATTGGCTGACTTAATAATGCCTTTCATGCGGTCACTCACATAGCCTGTATCCGTCATGAGGGCAAGTTTGCGCCCTCCATAATGGAACACGTAAAACATAGGCTCTGCCGCATCGTGTGAGACACCAAATGACTCGACATCAAGGCCGCCAAAGGATTGAACGGTCTCCATATCAAAATGGAATTTCTGCTCTGTATCAATTTTTCCGATATGAGATTCCATCGCCTTCCATGTTTTCGCATTTGCATAGACAGGAAGCTTGTACTTTCTTGCCATGACACCAAGCCCTTTAATATGATCGGAGTGCTCATGTGTCACAAAAATGCCGTCCAAGTCCTCAGGCTTGCGGTCGATTTGGCCAAGCAGCTCGACCATCTGTTTGCCGCTTAAACCAGCATCCACCAAAAAGGCATGCTCGTCTGTTTCTAAATAAAAAGCGTTCCCCGTACTTCCGCTCGCTAGTACACTGAACTGCAAGCTCATGTTCTCTCACTCCATTGAAGATTTGTCATCTTTCTCTATATGATCAAGTGTTGAGCCATCGATGGCATTGATCAAATATTCTTCCTCTGTCTTTTTCTTTGAACCTGCTGATACGCCTTCAAGCTCCACCCGCCATACAGGAACCATGACTTGCGTGCTTGCCCCTGGGTATTGCGTATAGTAGCCCAGCTCTACCTTTTTCACGGTCGTGTTTTGACTCAGCATATTTTGCGTATATAAGTCCTTCACGGTTTCAAGTGCTGGGACAAGGGTTTCTTTTCTCACTTCATTAATCGATGTCACCATCGATTGCTGATATGAGACGACTTCGTTTTGATCGTTGAGATTTAAGGTAATTTGCCCGATGGTTTCGGTGTCATCAAGGCCTTCTTGGAAGATGTATTTCCCTTTATACGTTTGGAAAAAGACGATTTTCCCTGTCTCTTCATCTATATTCCACAGCTTATAATTCTTCCCATCCAGCAATCGCTGGTTCACAAGGTTCGTCGCCGCTGTTTTGATATCCTTTTTCGGCAAGGCAACTGGCTTATTGAAGGTCATTTCAAGCAGCGTGACAGGATCATCTTTGTCTGATTTCGGGAATGTGCTTTTCGCCTTTTGATCAGCTAATCCATCGACATCCTTTTTCGTATATTGCTTCTTTTCAGCTGTAATGCGGTATCCAATCTTCGCTTCATCTGATAGATTGCCATATTTGATCCCGTCTGCCTTCATTTCCTCCAGCGTATCCGTTTTTTCGATAATCGCAAAATGATCGGTTGACCGTTTTTCAAAGTATTGAAAACCTAGAAAGATATCGAGAACGAGAAAGGCTAGGATAAAGATCGTTTTGGTCTTATTCCACTCCATGATTCTCGCTCCCCTCTGTCAAAAGATCATTCGATAGAATCACGGTTTTGCCGTTATATTTCATGCACCATACAGGCTCCAGCCAGACAAACATTGCTTGATCTTGATCTGATGCAGTTGAAGCAGCTTGATATGCAGGGAAAATCTGTTCAATTTTCTCCAGGTCATCATATTTCGTCTGCTTGATGATCAAGTCCTTCAGCTCTGTCCCGTTCATCAGCTTGACCTGTTCACTTTGACTGGCTTTATTGCCAAGAATATAGTTTGGACGCTTGTAATTCAAAATGTCATCATTCGCCCATTGGACTTCAAGGGAGGTCATCCCAAATGGATGCTTTGTACTGTTCACAATCGGCAGACCGTCCATAAACATATTGAAGGACAGCTGCTGGTTGCTGTTGATGCCAAAATATTGATAGTCATCAGTAAAGCTTCCCGTATCATTGAAATATTTCACGCTTCGCTTGATCAAATCCCCCGTTTGGAAAACAGTGCTGGAATTGATATTGCGATGCTGATATTGAATGCGATGGTCTTTTTGATTAGCCTCAAGGCGGCTTGTGCCATCTGTGTACACCGTCCGGTTTAAATTAGATTCCTCACCGACAAGGCTCGGGTCCGTAAACAAAGCGTCTTTGAACTTGTTTGTCTTAATCGTTTCGATAAAGAACATCTTCGCTTCAAGCTGCTTTTGCTTTCTCGGAAGAAGGAAATCTCGTTTAGAATTCGTCGAGAATGTATAAAGATCATAGCGCGGCATCTCGTTTTGAGCCGCTGCGATACTGTTCATTAGATTACGGTAATTGGCGGACTCAATTGTCAGCTCAAGCACCGTCTCCTTGCTGTATGAGACCAAATATACTTTTTTATTCGCCTTATCCTGCTGAGCGAACGGCACGATCATCCGATCAAACGAGTTGTATTCAATGGACTTGTTCGGCCATTTAAAGAGCGCTTGGAAAATATCAATCGGAATCGGATCATTGAACACAAGATCCAATGTCTTCCCTTGTCCTTCGCGTCCATAGAAGAAATTCTTAAATTTCTGCTCGGAATATTGATCTGACACATCATTAATCTCTTTGACATCCCAAAGGCTCACATCATTCCAAAAGTTTTGAAAGAGTTCCTTTTGATCCACTTTAAAATGCTCTCCATTTGAATGGATGAACATCTCGCGCGGCTTCACGACATCAATGAGACTTCTAGGCTCGTCGCTTGAAATCTTCTTCGTTTCCACGACCTTTGTGCCGGTATCTGCCTGATCCTGCATGACGGGCTGGAACATCCAGATATTCCACGTAAATACAAGACTGATCGCAATTAGGATTGTCAATATTATGGTTTTAAAGGTCTCACGCTTCATCCCAATCATCCTCTTGTTCTTCATTGTACGGAAGGGTAAAGGTCACCGTTGTCCCTTTTCCTTCAATGCTGTCAGCCCAAATATCTCCGCCATGAGCTTGAACCATTTCTTTTGCAATCGCAAGACCGAGGCCGGTTCCGCCAAGCTTTCTTGTTCTTGCTTTATCTACCCGATAAAAACGTTCAAAGATTTTATCCATATCCTTCTTCGGAATACCGATTCCTTCATCTTTGACGCTAAATAACACAAGGCCTTTCTCTTCATCCAGATCAACGGTAAACGTGATGTGTCCACCCTCTGGTGAGTATTTCATGGCATTGGAAATGATATTATCGAGCACCTGTGTAATTTTATCTTGGTCGATTTCCACATATACTTCACGCTGCGGCAGGTTGCGGATAAAATCGACATGCTGCTCCTTCGTCATTTCAAAACGATCAATGACGAGCGAGATAAACCTGATAAAGTTCGTCCACTCACGGTTGAATTGATAATCCTTGCTGTCGAACTTAGACAGCTGCAGCAGGTCATTGACAAGCCGGATCATGCGCTCCGTTTCATTTTGCGTGACACTGAGAAATCTTGGCGCAAGCTCTTTATCACCAATCGCACCTTCAGCCAGTGCCTCAAGATAGCTTCGCATCGTCGTCAGCGGTGTGCGCAGCTCATGCGATACGTTCGCTACGAATTCACGGCGTTCAGCATCAATTTTCTCCTGCTCTGTGACGTCATAAATGACCGCAATTAAGCCATCAATTTTCCCATGCTCTTTCTGAATGACGGAGAAATTAACACGCAATACAGACAGCTGATCTTCGCGCTCAATTTCGATCAGCATGGAATCTTGATTTTCGACTAAATCTTCAAATGTATGGGTTTCCTCTAAGCCAAGCAAGGACGTGATCGGCATCTCTAGTGCTGTTTCACGTGAAACATTTAACAGCTCTAATGCAGGGCTGTTTAATAGAATAATTGCACCGTTTTGATTCGTTGCGATGACACCGTCCGTCATATAGGCAATAACAGAAGAAAGCTTTTTCCGCTCCCCCTCCGTCATCAGCTGAGCTTCCTCCAGCTCTCTCGTCAGATGGTTAAAGGTTGTCGCAAGCTGGCCAATCTCGTCATGTCCATACTTCCGGACCTTTCTGGAGAAGTTCCCTTTGGCAAGCTCGATCGCCTGCTTTCTCATATCTGAAATAGGATGAGTGATCGTTCTAAAGATGAAGATACCAAGTAGAGCAGTCGTCCCAAGTGCAATCAGTGTCCCAGTCGCTAAAATGGTGTTAATGGTTCGCATTTGGTTAAACACACTTTCCATTGAAGACACAACATAAATCACACCAACGGTCTCTTGGTTCTCATTTTTTACGGCTGTCGCAGAAATACGCACCCTTTTATTTGACTCAGGGTCATAGAATTTTTTCTCATAGTCTTTGCCAACCGCAAAAATACGGCTAATGATTTGATCAGTGATTTTCTTTCCGGCAATCTCTTGGCTGCCGTTATTTACAGAGGCAATGACCTCTCTGCTTTCATCAATATAGCTGACTTCAGAGATTTCATTAGACTCATCCTTGTTGTTAAAATCGTTTAATATCTTTTGAGCATCCTCTTTTAATTCTACCTTGCTCTTCGATGAATCTTGTTCTAGGTAATACGATAACGAGTAGATTCGCTGATTCAAGGAATTATCATATGAATTAATTAAGGACTGCTCTAGCTGCTTCACAAAGTACACGCCAATGATCTGCATGGCAACGATGATCAGCAGCACGTAAATCAAGGTCAATTTAAAGTGAATCGAGCGAAAAAAACCTACTTTACTCATAAGAATCTTAGTCCTGTTCTGGGTTTCTTAAATAGTAGCCGACGCCTCGTCTTGTCACGATCCAGCTCGGGTGACTAGGGTTGTCTTCAATCTTCTCACGAAGACGGCGGACTGTAACGTCTACTGTACGGACATCTCCGAAGTAATCGTAGCCCCATACCGTTTGCAGCAAGTGCTCACGTGTCATGACTTGTCCGATATGTTTCGCTAAGTAATGAAGCAGTTCGAACTCACGGTGCGTTAATTCTATCGTTTCCTCGCGCTTAGACACCACATACGCATCTGGATAAATAACAAGTGATCCAACCTCAATATCATTTGATTCAGATTCTTCCTCCGTCTGCGGAGCAGCGGTTTGTCTTCTCAAATTCGCTTTCACGCGGGCAAGCAGCTCACGTGTGCTGAAAGGCTTTGTCACATAATCATCTGCGCCAAGCTCAAGGCCGATGACTTTATCAATTTCAGAGTCTTTTGCTGTCAGCATGATAATCGGCATGTCATATTTCTTTCTCACTTCACGGCATACTTCAACACCATCTTTATTCGGCAGCATAATGTCGAGCAGAATAATGTCCGGCTTGATTTCTTCTACCATTTCAAGGGCTTCGTTTCCATCATATGCACAATGAACCTCATAGCCCTCTTTCCTTAAATTAAATTCCAATATATCAGCAATCGGTTTTTCATCATCTACGACAAGAATCTTTTTTTCCATTGTGATTTCCTCCTGCATTTTTAGCATCTATGTCATTCCATTTTGCATGTATCATTACGCCTTTTCCGTTTATGAAAAAAAGGCTCACTGTCTATTATAACGTTTTACGAGGCAAAGATAAAAATAATAACGGCTTTCTTTTCTAGTAAACGCTGGATAGGAAGGCGCCTCCCGAAAAAATTGATGACTTTTTCCTTTTTTATTGAAACTTTTCCAATCACCAGCCGTCTATATAGATGTAACGTCTTCTTCTTATGGAGCCGGGCCCTACCTAGGTCCGGCTTCTCCCTTTTTATGCCTTCTTTTCATAATAAAAACGCACCTGCGATTGCAGATGCGTTTGGAAGTGGCTCGGGACGGAATCGAACCGCCGACACACGGATTTTCAGTCCGTTGCTCTACCAACTGAGCTACCGAGCCATCATCAAAAAGATGAATATGTATAAATGGCGGTCCGGACGGGACTCGAACCCGCGACCTCCTGCGTGACAGGCAGGCATTCTAACCAACTGAACTACCGGACCTCAGTAACTTGCCCGAAAAAGCAATCGTGGTGCTCCTTCAAGCAAGTGAGGAAAAAATTAGCTTAACGCTAAAGTAAATCAATGACCCGTACGGGATTCGAACCCGTGTTACCGCCGTGAAAGGGCGGTGTCTTAACCGCTTGACCAACGGGCCAATACATGGTGAGCCATGAAGGACTCGAACCTTCGACCCTCTGATTAAAAGTCAGATGCTCTACCAACTGAGCTAATGGCTCTCGGTTTGTGAAAAGTGAATCTGAAGAAGCTGTATTGCGCCAAACCAATCGATTTAAAAAAGCTGGAACATCGCATCCTAACAAGTTTCAGAGACCTTTGCAACAACGAGATTTATAATATCATAGAGTAATTACATATGGCAATACGTTTTTCGACATTTTTTTAAAAAAAGTATCGGACTTAAATTTCTCCTATCAAAGCTCCCACTTCTGCAACCGCCTTCATTAGATACGCCTTTTCGGATGTCTTCTGCCTACTCAAACACATAGACACGTTTCAGGCCGCTCAAAAATGGCTATACATGAAACAAGTGACATTGTCATTGAAAAAGGAGGAAGCAGTATGAGTTCATTCAAATTAGGAGATAAAATGCCCAACTTTTCACTTCCAACAATACAGGGCGATCACATTGATTTCGACAAACATTTAGAGGAGCATCAAAGCTGGCACCTGATCGTTTTCTTTAGAGGATCTTGGTGTCCGGTATGTGTAGAAGAATTAAAAGAGCTCGAACAGCAGCAGTCATATTTTCAGGACAAGGATATTCACTTGATGGCGATTTCCACGGATAACCCTGATGACTTGAAGGCATTTGCGGATAAAGAGGAACTATCCTTCCCGATCATGTATGACCATGACCTCACGTCATTAAAAGCATATGAAGTCCACTATCACGGGGAAGAAGCCCCATATGAAGACCACGGGGTGCACGGTGAACCCGCCTATTTCTTATTAAATGAAAAAGGTCAAGTGCTCTATCAGCAAAGACAAACAAGTCCGTTTGGCAGACCGCATGCCAACGAACTACGCAAAATCATTCAGTACATCCGTAAAAATTTAAAAGGCCAATATAAAAGCCTGAAGTAAGGAAAAAGCCCTAGCGATGAGGGCTTTTTTTATGAACGCTTTTTATTATATAGCCAATCTGCGGTGAAAAAAACAAAGAGACCCGCCACGAGAATGACAAAAGTGACGGGTGGTTTATTACCCTGGAAATACATGTACAGCGCATGCCCTCCTAATGCCAGAAGATAAAAAACAAATGCCGGCACAGCAGCTTTATGTGCATTCGCTTGTTCTCTTTTCGTCATTTTTTTAAAAAACATTGTGCTCTCCCCTTTATGATGCTTGTTTCATCGTCACCCTGCGAAGTGCCCGTGAACGGATATATTCCATTGGTCCAATTCTCCAAACCTTTAGGCAAACTGCTGAAACCGCGATTTGCAGAAGTGAAATCAACAGCCATGCCAATACAATAAGAGGCGCATTGATTTGACCGCCAAGACCCAATCCCCAGCTATAAAAAAGAATGGAGCAGATGACATTTTGCAGGATGTAGCAGCTAAGCGCCATTTTCCCTACATATTCAAACCAAGTCCACATGAACCATGACTCCGTGCGTGCGAGGAGCTTCGCAATGACAGCTATATAGAAAATAGAGAGAAATGGTGAAAAGGCGTAGCGCACCACAAATTCCACTAAATCGTTCGGTACGAAAACTAGTGCATTCAGCGGCAGACCGATCCACAGTCCGATTCGGAACAATATTTTCCGGAGAGATTGTCCGCGTTCATTTGCATAAAATACGCCGGCTCTCATCATCCGCACACCTAATAAAAACAGAAATGTGTTCATTGGAATAATAAAGACCGCTTCTTCTCGGTACATGAAGAAGTATTGTAACCGTTC
This sequence comes from Bacillus sp. FSL M7-0791, assembly GCF_038627085.1. Lineage (NCBI taxonomy): Bacteria > Bacillati > Bacillota > Bacilli > Caryophanales > Bacillaceae > Bacillus > Bacillus sp. FSL M7-0791. The sequence goes on from NZ_CP152022.1 coordinate 3,611,228, forward strand.
TTGAACCTGCGAGATCCATGTTTCTGGCAGCTGCTCTTCCAGCGCTGGTTCACCGCTTTGATCATCGGTCGCTGACTCCATTTCAGAGAGGGAGTACAGCATCAGACATGACATCATGAGCAAATGAATGACACCTGAGAACACCATGCCCTTTTTGATGCGCCTGCTTCCTCCCCGTACAATGTAAGCCACAAGCAGCCCCGTAACGGCATAGCTCATGAGCACATCATATTCCATCACAAGCGTAAAATGGACAAAGCCTTCGATAAATAAAAATAAAAGAATCCATAAATAAGTACCCGGCCAAGGCGTGTCCTTCCTTTTTGCCTGCTGGTATTTCAGCTCCAATCCAACACCAAACATGATCGTGAGCAGCGAGAGCATTTTTCCATAAACGAACATGGAGACAAGACTTTCTAGAAAACTGCCATTTTCATATTCATCCGCAATCTGATCTGTCGCAAAGGTATCCCCTGCATACGCAAAAAACCAGACGTTCGTTCCCAAGGTGCCTAGTATGGCAAAACCTCGTAAAATATCTAATAATCGTATTCTTTCTTTCACTAGAACGCTCCTTCCTCCTATACAGTTATCATATTTTGGTAATGACCGGAAGTCCGTTCTACTGAAATTAAGGAATATTTAAACAAAAAAACACCAGTAAAATGCGAGATTTAACTGGTGCTTCATCAATCTATTCTTATGGACGGTACACGCTGCGGACAACGTTCGTTTGTGAACGATCTGGTCCGACTGAGAAAATGGAAAGTGGAATACCTGTTAATTGTGAAATGCGCTCTAAATAATGGCGGGCATTTGCAGGCAGTTCACTTAAGTTCTTTACGCCTGTAATATCCTCTGTCCATCCTGGCATTTCTTCGTAGACAGGCTCACATTTCGCTAATTCATTTAGGCTTGCTGGGAATTCCTCTGTGATTTCTCCATTCAATTTATAAGCGACACAGATTTTCAATTTTTCAATCCCTGTCAGTACATCAATTGAGTTAAGAGATAAATCTGTAATTCCGCTCACACGTCGTGCATGACGGACAACAACGCTGTCAAACCAGCCGACACGGCGCGGGCGTCCAGTTGTCGTACCGTATTCACGGCCAACCTCACGAATTTGATCGCCAATTTCATCGTGGAGTTCTGTTGGGAATGGGCCATCTCCAACACGTGTTGTGTACGCTTTTGACACGCCGACTACATGTTGAATTTTCGTTGGTCCTACGCCAGAACCAATCGTCACGCCTCCAGCTACCGGGTTAGATGACGTCACAAATGGGTATGTCCCTTGATCGATATCAAGCATGACCCCTTGTGCTCCTTCAAATAGCACGCGGCGGCCTTCATCTAGTGCATCATTCAGGACAACAGATGTGTCTACGACATATTTTTTCACTTGCTGGCCATATTCATAATACTCGTCTAAAATATCTTCAATCTTGAAGCCTTCTGTGTCGTACATTTTCTCTAAAAGACGATTTTTCTCTTCTAGATTGCGTGCAAGCTTCTCTTCAAATACTTCACGATCTAATAGATCTGCGACGCGGATACCGACGCGGGCAGCTTTATCCATATAAGCTGGTCCGATTCCTTTTTTCGTCGTACCGATCTTGTTAGCCCCTTTCCGCTCCTCTTCTACCTCGTCCAATTTTAAATGGTAAGGCAGAATAACATGGGCTCTATTGCTGATTCTGAGGTTATCTGTACTCACATTCCGTTCGTGAAGATACGCAAGCTCAGTGACCAACGCTTTAGGATCAACCACCATTCCATTACCGATGACACAAGTTTTCTCTTTATAAAAAATACCGGATGGAATGAGGTGTAGCTTGTATGTCACTCCATCAAATTTGATCGTGTGACCTGCATTGTTTCCCCCTTGATAACGGGCAATCACCTCTGCATTTTCTGAAAGGAAATCGGTAATTTTCCCTTTCCCTTCGTCACCCCACTGCGTACCTACTACGACTACTGAAGACATATCGTGCACCTCCGTTAACCTTTCAAAACGTTGTCTCTTTCAAACACATTTATTTTATCAATGCACAACGAAAAAGTCAACGCGAAATCCGAACATTAATATCTCGAAATCAAATTTTGTTCGTTTTAAATATAAAGAAAAGCGCTTTAATCACTTTTCCAGTGCTTAAAAATGGAGTTTTCGAGCAAAAACAACTTTTTATCGTTTCCAGCTGTTCATCAACATAAAAAAGACCCCCAACCATGGGCGTCTTTTTTAAACAGGTGTAATACCATCTGTGTTCATCAGCACAACTCGATACCCATCTGGGTCTTCAATGGTTGCTCCTCCCCGGTCCCAGTATGGATTCGTTGAGGTGACATGCCGTCCGCCAAATGAGAGCAATCTCTTTTTCATTTGCTGAAATTCCTCTGCATCTGGAATATAGAAAACTAGCAGCTGTTCTGGATGCGGGACGGGCAGGCTGTCTTCTTCTTCATGTTTGGTGATTTCTAAATGAACATGCTGGTGAGGCAGCCCGAGCATCACACCATCGTACCCTTCATGCTGATCAAATGAGCCTATTCGTTTGAGCCCTAAGCCTTCTTCATAAAAGGAAACAACCTCTTTCATGTTGACGGTTGGGCGTGCGATACGTAATTGAGCGGCTTCAAACTGTTGAAATTTCATCAGTCTTCACTCCTTTTCTCCTTTTAGTATACGCTCTCTCTTTTTCCCTCTCCTCCTCATTTTGATTGTTTTTTCAATCATTCTTTCGATGTAGATCAATCAAAAAAGCCCAGCTTCTTGAGCTGGGCTTTAAGCACCGGGCGGAACACCCGCATCATCAAATCTTCTTTCCAGATTGACGAATTTGTTATATTCTTTGACGAACGCCAGTGATACTGTACCAACTGGACCGTTACGCTGTTTGGCAATAATGATTTCGATAATGTTCTTATTCTCTGATTCTTTGTCATAGTAATCATCACGATAAAGGAATGCTACGATATCGGCATCCTGCTCGATACTTCCTGATTCACGAATGTCAGACATCATCGGACGTTTGTCCTGACGCTGCTCTACCCCACGTGAAAGCTGAGACAAAGCAATAACCGGAACTTCAAGCTCCCTTGCCAGCGATTTTAATGCCCTAGAGATTTCAGAAACCTCCTGCTGACGGTTATCGCTTGATCGCCCGCTTCCTTGAATGAGCTGCAAGTAGTCGATCAGGATCATGCCAAGACCATTTTCTTGCTTTAATCGGCGGCATTTCGAGCGAATTTCACTTACTCTGATTCCAGGTGTATCGTCAATGAAAATTCCGCTGTTTGACAGCGAGCCCATCGCCATTGTCAGCTTACCCCAGTCCTCTTCTGTCAGATTACCGGTTCTTAGGTTTTGTGCATTGATATTCCCCTCTGCACAAAGCATACGCATAACGAGCTGCTCAGCACCCATCTCTAAACTAAAGATAGCAACACTTTCGTCCGTTTTGGTCGCCACATTTTGGGCAATGTTCAATGCGAAGGCGGTTTTCCCTACTGATGGACGAGCCGCTACAATGATTAAATCATTTCGCTGGAATCCAGCTGTCATCCGGTCAAGCTCAGAGAAACCTGTTGGAATCCCTGTGATATCGCCTTTACGGTTATGAAGCTGTTCAATATTATCGTATGTTTGAACAAGAACGTCCTTAATGTTTTGAAAGGCTCCTGAGTTTTTACGCTGCGCCACTTCCATAATGGTCTTTTCAGCATCGCTCAATAGGTCCTCTACTTCATCCTCACGCGTATACCCATCTTGTGCAATGGTTGTCGCCGTACGGATCAGACGTCTTAAAATGGATTTCTCTTCTACAATTTTTGCATAGTATTCAATGTTTGCGGCAGTTGGGACAGAGTTCGCAATATCGGTTAAATACGAAATCCCGCCTACCTCTTCTAGTAAATCTGTATTGGCAAGCTCAGATGTCACCGTGACAAGATCGACCGGTTCTCCTCTATCGCCAAGTACAAGCATCGCATTGTAAATCTTTTGATGCGACATTCTATAGAAATCCTCTGGAATTAATACCTCAGAAGCGAGCGTTAGCGCAGATGGTTCTAAAAAAACAGCACCTAATACGGCCTGCTCGGCTTCTATATTTTGCGGCGGCAGCCGGTCATCGAGAAGTTCCGTCATGCCAAGCACCGTCCTTTCATAAAAAAATACGCTACTCATCATTTTAACATTTTCATCAATAAAAAAGTGAAAAACATCGACTATAGTCAAAATTACCATGTTGATATTTTGTGCAAACCAGCGCATTTCAATAGAAAAGACTCTGTAACAACAATTGTTATAGAGTCCTTCGTTATCGCTAATGATTTTGTATCTGTCATCGTTCAAGGTTTGTTAATCTATCGCTTTCTTAACCCCATAATTCACTTTTTGCCCAATGTCTTGTAAAGAGCCGTTTTGATAACTAATAGATAAAACCAAATCGGGAATAGAATCAAACCCGTTTTTGGCTAGATCGAATAGCTGTGCACCGTAATGTGAAGCGGCAATGCGCGCATTTTCTGCTGTGTATGGATTTTTAAGAAGTTCTTCTTTGTATAGATCAAAAATATTCGTTCCGTTATCCGTTACAAATTGACCATTTACAATGCTTAAATCCTTTAAATTGTAGCCTGTGACCGTTTTGATTTGATTAACAAGATGGAACTTGGCCAGAGAATCCAATGTGAATTGAGTAGAATCATCATTTCTGCTTTTCATAATATGGAAAAATAATTCTCTTGTATTGTTGGTTGTATTTAATAAGTCTTCTATTTGTTTCATCAGCGATTCGTCTTTTGAACCACTTACCACTAATTTAAAATTGTTCGGGTCAATGGTGAAAGTTAGATTTGTATTTTTAGGAATGGATATCCCGTTTTTAGAGAATAAATCTTGTAATTGTTCGTTGACCTTTTGACGATTGAGTATTTTCTTTTCTACACTTTCTTGGGTAGGGTCATACCGTTTTTCATTACGGAAGATGGCATCATTAAAGTCATATTGTCCACCTTTATTATTCCTTGCCCAACTCATTTCCATAATGTAAGCAGCTTCTCTTTCCGGTTTTGTTAGATCACTTCTGAAATAAGAAGAGTAAGGGTTTCTATACTTATTATATATATGGTCTTGAGGATCATTGAAACGTTTATTTTGTTCATTTATTTTTTCGTATTTTTCATCTAATATTTTCATCCGTCTATCAGATTCGGTCATTACCTCATTTGTACTTTTAATAGTTGATTGGTCTTTAGAGCCTATTCGGTTCTGATTGTTTGAAGCTGCCGTGTATGACGTATTAATATTCATTTTGATTCTCCTTTTTTAAAAAATTAGTGATTATTAAATATATCGGCATTTCAGTTAAAATTTGTTAGTTTTGATCCGATATAGTAATTATTACAAGGAGGGTTAAAATATGACAAATATTATCTTCAAACGTTTTTTATTACCTGCATTGGCATTCGTGCTTGTTACTAGTTTTTTTGCACCTCATTCAGCGGAAGCGGCTATCACGGGGAATAACAGTCCTAACACAGCCAGCTCAATGGGATATTGGAAAAATAGTCGTTCAGATACAACAATCTTACCTGAAGGTGAAAATGAAGCGTATTATCAGTTCACGATCAATAAAGGTGAAAGGGTTTATGTAAGAAGTTCGTATAATAAGCAATATACAGGGATGAAAATCGAAGTGTATAATTCGAAAAACTCTAGGACAGGGTCCGAAGTTATTAATCCTGATTCAATAACGCCATTTATTTTTGCCAACACTGGTGAAGTTACTTCAACTTCAGAAACTTATTTTGTGAAAGTGACCCGTGGTACATATACGGGAAATATGTATTTTACTGTCTCCATCCAAGATCGTATCAAATCTGGAAATGGGACATTCAATTTTACGGGGACTGCTACTAACTTGGGGAATTCTTCTTTAAATTTTTTAGGAGTTGATTCTTCAGTCATTACAATGGATTTAACTAATAATTCCACAGTTCCTAAACGTGCTGTCGTTAAATCGATTTCAACGACTAGTACCCAATCGCCTAACCAAGGAAATGTCACACACAAACTGATGGCTAGTGAAAGTAATATTTGGTACACATCACTTGTTTCATCTGCAACAAGTGGGTCCTATCGTATTTCACTGGAAGATCAATTAAAAGTCGCGCAAAAATGGAGCTTTAAGTACAACGCAAAGGCTACTGCGAGATCTACTATGAGCAATGTCAAAGCCGATATTCGTTACGAATATGATGTCACAGATGGATTCTAATTGAATGGTGTTTAGACATGTAAACCGATTGATCAAAAAGTAAGGGGGCATCCCTTACTTTTTTCATTGCCGCATTTTTGATGCTATATGATATTTGGCCAACTTTAAAACAGCACCGTGCTTTCATAAGAAATACGCTGCTCATAAAAAGTGAAAGTGTTAATGGTGGTTTTGCTTGAGGGCGTGTTGAAAGAGGAGGATGGTGATCATATCGGTGGCTCGCTGGTATAAATCCCATTGTTCATAGGCCGCAAATGTCATCCGTATATCATGTAATGATTGCTTCATTTCATGATATTCTTCCACTGTAAACGTATTTTTCAGTTTGAGCTGATGTTCAAGCAGTTTTAGCCTTAGCTTTCCTAATGGAGTTTTCATTCTGCCTACATTCACTTCGATCTTGTCTTCCTTAGAAAATTGTATATGAATTTACGCATGAGATTGAATAAGTTGTGAGATATGCTCACCAGCTTTTCGAAAAATTCTCCTCTTTTTTCCTAAAAATACAAGAAGGTCTATAGACTTATTTTTCCTCAAAATGATTTCAAGAAGAAAAACCTATATATATTCCTGAATCAAACAGAAGAAAATGGTAAATATACCGTGACGGTCAAGGTCTTTTGGCATTTCTCCTCTTTTTAAATGACTCAGTCCGGCATTCCCTATTTCCATTCATTTGGTAGTTATTTAGTCCTTTATTTTCCGAAAATTTAGATCAAATTATCAATTACACCACTTAATGAACATTTGACTTCATAATTGATAACCATTATCATTTGATTTGCTTGCGTGATAATTGAGAATCATTTTCATTTGAAGGGACCATTCTTCAATCTCTACACTCATCCTATATCCGCAAGCCTGCTTTTATCAGCATATGAGAGTCAATTTGAGGAAGGGGATATTTTACACATGTCCAAACGCCCTGAAGGAATGGGTACTGAGGATTCTCTTTTCAGAGAAAGCCGTCCTTTTTTTATACCTGGGACGGAGCAGCTGGATATCACAGCACACCCTTATAGACTTTTTATATTTAAACCGAATACAACTCCTCCAGCGGCTGGTTTTCCAGTCATGTACGTGCTTGATGGAAATTCACTTTTTGGCACAATGGTCGAAGCACTTCGTCTACAGTCAAGAAGACCTGAAAAAACAGGTGTCGTACCAGCCATCATTGTTGGAATTGGCTATCAGACAGAAGCTCCCTATCATCCGCTCAGGCATTATGATCTCACTCTTACCGGCCCTGACGCTTCCATTGGTGGCAAAAGAAAGGACTTCTCCAACCATACATATGGCGGGGCCTCTGCGTTCTTTTCTTTTTTAGAAAAGATTGTAAAGCCTTATATCGAGCAGCGCTTTCCGATCAACCAGAGTCGTCAAACACTGTTTGGACACTCTCTTGGCGGTCTTTTTGTATTACACACACTATTTGAGCACCCTGATGCTTATCAGACATATATTGCGGGCAGTCCTTCTATCCACTGGAACAAAGAATTATTTCTAGAAAAAGAACACCAATTCACCAGCCATATACGTCAGATGTCTATGAATGTCAGGCTGCTTGTAGGTGTAGGTGAGTTAGAAAAACATCATCCGTGTCAAATGAATGATCATGCACATGGACTAGCAAATCGTATGCTGCCTTTATCCGCATATGGCTTGCATACGTCTTATCGCGAATTCCCTGAAGAAGGACATACGTCCGTTTTACCGGTGCTGATGAATTACGCTTTTCGTTTTGCACTCTATCATGATGATCCTTTCACAACCACAGACATGAAGGAAAGGCAGTGAACACATGAAACACAATGGTCTATCTCAAAAAATTGCCTTGATCACAGGCGCAGGTCAAGGTATTGGACAAGCAGTCGCAAAAAGACTAGCCGAAGAAGGTGCGATTATTGCAGCAGTTGACGCAAATGAAGAGCAGCTGCAAAGCACCGTCCAGCAAATGAAGGATGAAGGCATACGTGCCTTTGCCTATCCAGGTGACATCACCGATCAAGCTTCTGTTCAGCACATTGTCGATCAAATTGAAAAGCAGCTTGGCCCCATTTATTTACTGGTCAATGTAGCAGGCATTCTTCGAATGGGTTCTATCGACCAGCTTAGTGCAGACGACTGGCAACAAACTTTCGCAGTCAACACACATGGTGTCTTTTACGTATCTCAAGCTGTCTCCAAATACATGATGAAAAGATCAGAAGGGGTCATTGTGACTGTCAGCTCTAACGCTGGTGCCATTCCTAGAATGAATATGGCTGCCTATGCCGCTTCAAAAGCAGCAGCTACTTCCTTTACAAAAACGCTTGGTTTAGAGCTGGCTGCCTATGGCATTAGATGCAACGTCGTCTCTCCCGGCTCTACCGCAACACCCATGCAATGGGCTTTATGGTCTGATGAACAAGGAGAAAATCAGGTAATTAAAGGCTCATTAGAGACGTATAAAACCGGTATTCCTTTACAAAAAATCGCTGATCCTCAAAACATTGCTGATGCAGTCATTTTCTTTGCATCTGAGCAATCAAGTCATATTACGATGCAGAACCTCACGATTGATGGCGGCGCAACACTCGGAATCTAGCATTTCATTTAAAAGGAGGCCTTTTCATGAAACATTCATTATTGTCGTCAGAAGAAAAAATACAGTTGCTTCAAGACTATCAGCCAGGCGCTTTTTTTCTTGCTTCACCTAAACGCACGATACTTGCCGAAGGGATTTTCCAGCATATTGAGACCAATCAGCTAAATGAACTATCCACAAGGGTAGCGCATGTATTTGACGATGCCAAACAAGCTGGTATCCAAACACCGATTGTGGCTGGTGCTGTCCCATTTGATCCGGCGCAGCCCGTTCGTTTAAATGTACCAGTCCATGTACAGTTTAGTGATCCACTCGAATTTCAACAAGGTGATGAGAAGTCAGAAGCGGCATCGCCATCCTATGAGGTGACACCTGTCCCCTCTCCAGAGGTCTACATGAATGGTGTGAACGAAGGATTAGCTAAAATTGAGAACGGGGAGCTTAGCAAAATCGTACTCTCTCGATCTCTCCATCTCAAAGCAAATCGAGATATTCATACAAAAACAATACTCGAACGACTGGCTCGTCATAATACGACTGGCTATACGTTTGCTGCAAATATAGCTGACCCGAAGGCTTCCCAAAAGCGCACACTTCTTGGAGCAAGCCCTGAACTGCTTCTTTCAAAAACTGGTTCATCTGTGATTTCCAATCCACTCGCTGGTTCTCGGCCGCGCAGTTCAGATCCAGTAGAAGACCAGCGCCGCCGAGATGAACTCCTTACCTCAGCGAAGGATTTACACGAGCACGCAGTGGTTGTTGAAGCTGTCACTAAAGCGCTTACTTCATACTGTCATACACTAGATGTGCCTGCATCACCATCCGTCATTCAAACAGAAACGATGTGGCATTTATCTACTGTGGTCAAAGGTGAATTAATAGATTCCAGTGTGTCCTCAATTGATTTGGCGCTTAGCCTTCATCCAACACCCGCAGTATGCGGAACACCTACAGCAGATGCACGTGAAGCCATTCAAGCGATTGAACCCTTCGATCGAGGATTTTTCACAGGAATGATCGGTTGGGCAGATACAAATGGTGATGGTGATTGGATTGTCACCATTCGTTGTGCAGAAGCTGAGGGTCACTCTCTCCGTCTCTTTGCTGGTGCAGGAGTGGTCAAAGGATCAAAGGCAGAAGAAGAGCTAGCTGAAACATCTGCAAAATTCAACACGATGCTTCACGCGATGGGCATCCATCAGTGATAAAAATAAATAGGAGATGACAAAAACATGTTTGTTCAACCACCTACATGGCCAGAAGAATTTGCAAAACGCTACCGTGAAAACGGCTGTTGGCGTGGGGAAACCTTTGGCGGTATGCTTCGTGAACGCGCCGCATCGTTAGGAAATAAAACAGCCATTACATACGCTGATACACACATAAGCTACCAAGAACTTGACGAACGCGTCAGCAGTCTTGCTGCCGGTTTTCATCAGCTTGGAATTCAGAAAGGAAGTCGAGTTGTCGTGCAGCTTCCTAACATTCCTGCTTTTTTTGAAGTCATTTTCGCTTTATTTCGAATCGGTGCTTTACCCGTCTTCTCTCTGCCATCTCATAGAAGCAGTGAAATCACTTATTTTATTGAGTTTGCCGAAGCAGATGCATATGTCATACCAGATATTGATGGCAGCTTTGATTATCGATCACTCGCACGTCAAGTGAAAGAAAAGCTTCCCTCATTACCTCATGTCATTGTTGCAGGGGAAGCTGAGGAATTCCTTTGCTTGGATGATCTGCGCAAGGACCCAGCACTTGATCCTCAAATTCATGTAGAGGCAAGCGATATTGCGTTTCTTCAGTTATCTGGAGGCAGCACAGGCCTTTCAAAGCTCATTCCTCGTACACATGATGACTATATTTATAGTCTTTGGAAAAGCAATGAGGTGTGCGAGCTCACACAAGAAAGTGTGTATCTAGCTGCACTTCCAGTTGCGCACAACTATCCATTAAGCTCGCCTGGCGTCCTTGGAACGTTATACGCAGGCGGAAGAGTCGTTCTTGCACCTGGATCAAGCCCTGATGTCGTCTTTCCACTCATTGAAAAAGAACGGGCGACCATTACCGCTGTCGTTCCACCTATCGCATTGATTTGGCTAGAGGCCGCTCCTCATCGATCAGATGACTTATCGAGTCTTGAAGTCTTACAAGTCGGTGGTGCTAAATTCAGTGCTGAGGCAGCAAAACGAGTGAAGCCTGCCCTTGGATGTAAGTTACAGCAAGTTTTTGGCATGGCAGAAGGTCTGGTCAACTATACCAGATTAGATGATCCTGAACATATCGTAATTCATACACAAGGACGCCCGATGTCTGAATATGATGAGGTACTAGTGGTAGATGATGAGGACAAGCCCGTCCCGCATGAAGTGGCTGGACATCTTTTAACAAGAGGGCCTTATACGATTCGCGGCTACTATAAAGCCGATGAACAAAACAAAAAAACATTTACACCCGATGGTTTTTACAGAACAGGTGACATCGTGCGATTAACCAAAGAAGGAAATGTTGTTGTAGAAGGCAGAGACAAGGATCAAATCAATCGTGGCGGCGAAAAGGTTGCCGCAGAAGAAGTTGAAAACCATTTACTTGCGCATCCTGACATTCATGATGCCGCCATGGTGTCTATGCCAGATCCATTTCTTGGCGAACGCTCATGTGCCTTTGTTATTGCGAAAGGAAACAACAAACCAGCACCGCACGTCTTAAAATCATTTCTAAGAGAACGCGGGCTCGCAGCCTATAAAATTCCTGACCGCATTGAATGGATCGATGCGTTCCCACAAACAGGTGTAGGTAAAGTCAGTAAAAAAGCATTAAGAGAATTAGCTGCAACCCATACTGCCAACGTATAAAAAATGAGGAGTGAAAATCATGGCAATCCCTACTATTCCTGCATATCCAATGCCAAGCACACAAGATTTACCCGAAAATAAAGTGAACTGGATACCTGATCCGAAACGTGCTGTTCTACTGATACATGACATGCAGCAATATTTTTTAAATGCATTTCAACAAGATACATCACCGATCACAGAGTTAGTTCAGCATATTGAACAATTACGTAATACATGCAATGAACTTGGCATTCCAGTCGTCTACACAGCTCAGCCTGGTGACCAAGACCCGAAGGATCGTGCCTTATTAACAGATTTTTGGGGACCTGGACTTGGTGATGATGAAGCATTGACAAAAATCATTGATCAGCTTGCTCCATCTGAAGCAGATACAATGCTGACAAAATGGCGTTATAGCGCATTCAAGAAATCTAATTTTTTGGATATTCTTCAAGAAGGCGGGCGTGATCAACTGATCATTACTGGCGTATATGCACATATTGGCTGTATGCTGACAGCCGCAGAAGCATTCATGCTGGATATTGAAACCTTTTTTGTCGCCGATGCCGTCGCTGACTTTTCACTCAAACATCACAAAATGGCCATGACCTATGCAGCTGAACGCTGTGCAGTCACCACAACGACAAACCAAATCATCAGTCATTTAACAGGACAAGAAGCAAACAGTGATGATATATCCTTTGAGGCCATCGTTCACCAAGTAGCTGAGTATCTCCAAATCGAGCCAAATGAAATACCGCTTGATGAGAATCTCGTCTACCTTGGGCTTGATTCTATTAGAATGATGAGCCTAGCGGAAAAGTGGAGGCAGCAAGGAGCGGCAGTCAATTTCGTTGAGCTTGCAGCAAATCCAACGCTCGCTCATTGGCGGACTCTTCTTTTCCCAGAAAAGCAGCCATCTATCCCAAATATCGATTACTTGTAAAGGAGGTATACCCTTGTCGATCCAGTCAGTCGATTCATTCCCACTAACCGGTGCCCAATCAGGCATTTGGTATGCGCAGCAGCTTGATCCAGCTAATCCTATTTTCAATACAGCTGAGTATATAGATATTAAAGGTCCTATTGATCCCATACATTTTGAAGCCGCCATTAGAAAGACTGTCTTAGAAGCAGATTCCTTGTATATGCGCTTCATTGAAGATACTGACGGTCCAAAGCAATGGATGACATCTAAGAAAGAAATTCCATTCCAATTGATTCATTTACAAAATGAAAAACAGCCGATTGATGCAGCTAAAGCATGGATGAAGGCAGATCTTTCAACACCAGTCTCTTTAGAGAAAGATGTATTATTCCGTGAAGTACTTTTTCAGCTTGCTGACGACCGATTTATCTGGTATCAGCGCATTCATCATATTGCCATTGATGGATTCGCCTTTTCGCTCATTGCACGTCGTGTTGCTGAGGTCTATTCAGCCTTATCGCAAGGGACACCTGTGCCTCCTCAAACATTTGGAGCCTTACATGACGTAGTTCAAGAGGAGTCCACTTATCGACAGTCCAATCGATATGAAGCTGATCGAGCGTTTTGGAAAAATCGCTTTGCTGATCAACCTGAAATTGTCAGCCTTGCGGAGCTTGCACCAAGAACGTCGGATCATTTTATTCGAAAAACGGCTGGCTTCGATGCCGAAAAGGTAAGCAAAATGAAAAGAAATGCTCAAGCCTTCGGTGGTACGTGGCATGAAATGATCCTTGCAGCATCCGCATTATATATGCATCGTATGACTGGTGCACATGATATTGTTTTAGGGCTTCCTGTGATGATGCGCCTTGGATCGTGCGCCTTACAAACACCCGGAATGGTCATGAACCTGGTACCATTTCGTTTAACATGCAAACCAGAAATGACACTCTCAGCACTTGTTCGCCAAGTATCTGATGAACTAAAAACCATTCGCCCTCATCAAAGATATCGTCACGAGGACATGCGGAGAGACTTTAAACTCATCGGAAGAAATCAGCGATTATTTGGCCCACAGATCAATATCATGCCATTTGATTATGATCTCATGTTCGATCAGAGCATTGGTCAAGCACATAACCTTTCAGCAGGACCCGTGGATGATATATCGATTAACATATACGACCGCGCGGATGGGAACGGATTTCAAATTGACTTTGATGCAAACCCTGCCGTTTACAAAGAGCAAGCAGTTGACGCTCATCAGCAGCGTTTTCTGCAATTGCTGGAGAAAATAACTGGACTAGAGGAAGATCAGACGATCAGTCAATTCAACCTTCTTTTGTCTAAAGAAAAAGAGAACATCCTCAAGCACTGGAATGATACAAAACGAGAATTACCAAAGGAATCTTTACGGGAACTATTTGAAAAACAGGTGAGCAAAACACCACAAGCAAAAGCATTACAGTTTGAAGGAATTACTTTGACCTATGAAGAGTTGAATCAGCGGGCTAATCAATTAGCTCATTATTTGAAAAAACATGGCATTGGACCAGAACAATTTGTCGCAATTGCTCTTCCTCGGTCCATCAATATGGTCGTAAGTCTATTAGCCGTCGTCAAAACGGGAGCCGCATATCTGCCACTAGATCCTGATTATCCTAACGATCGTGTCGCCTATATGCTAGAAGATGCCAAACCGGCGTGCTTGCTCACAATTAAAGAGACAGCAGACGGTTTGGACCATCCGCACATCGTTCAACTGGATGATGCAACTGTCCATCAGGAGATAGCAGACAGTCCGCATCTCAATCCGACTTGGAGCGATGGCTCTCCGCATCACCCCGCCTACATCCTGTACACATCAGGATCGACAGGCAAACCAAAGGGTGTTGTTGTAACAAAGCGAAATGTCATCAACTTTATATTGTCCATGCAAGATTCATTTTTATTAGATCAAGAAGACCAGCTTTTAGCGGTCACGACCATTGCCTTTGATATTTCCGGGCTGGAAATGTTTCTCCCGCTTTTACATGGGGCTGCTATTTTATTGGCAAAAAAAGAAACCATACAAGAACCAGCAAAGCTTTCAGACATGATTCGTTCTCATCATGTCACAATCATGCAGGCAACGCCAACGTTGTGGCATGCGTTGGCAGATGAGTACCCTGACGTGATAACAGGTATGCGTGTTCTTGTTGGAGGAGAAGCACTCCCTGCTCCCCTTTTGCACACATTGCAATCTCTTCAATGCGACATTACTAATTTGTACGGGCCTACAGAAACGACGATCTGGTCTACGATGGAAAATGTCACAGCACACCGGGAGAATAGCGGGCCGGCAATCGGTAAACCCATTTGGAATACGAGCATTTACATTTTAGATGAAGGTCTAAACCCAGTCCCAGCAGGATCAATTGGTGAACTTTATATTGCAGGTGAAGGAGTATCCAGAGGATATCTTGGACGATATGATTTAACGGCTGAACGTTTTGTCGCTGATCCATTCGGCACAAAAGGCACGAGAATGTATCGTACTGGTGATTTAGCCAGATGGCGTGAAGATGGTTCAATTGATTATATCAGCCGTGCCGATCATCAAATTAAAATACGCGGCTTCCGTATTGAACTAGGTGAAATCGAAACCGTAATGATGCAGCATCAAGCCATAAAGCATACATCTGTTATCGTTCGTGAGGATCAACCTGGGCAGCAACTTCTTTGTGCGTATGTTGTGCTGACAGATGGCTCTTCTCTGCACCCTTCAGAGCTCAGGCAGTTTGCGGCTTCATTACTTCCTGACTACATGGTGCCCTCTGCTGTTGTCGTGTTGCCAGAACTTCCACTTACACCAAACGGCAAAATCGACCGCAAAGCATTACCAGCACCAAATATGTCTTTAGTCAGTTCTGAGCGGACACCTAGAACACCACAAGAAGACATGTTATGTAGTTTATTTGCAGAAACCCTTGGCCTATCTCAAATTGGCATAGATGATAGTTTCTTTGACTTAGGAGGACATTCCTTACTCGCCGCTCGCCTGCTTAGACGTATACGCGATACACTTGGTGCAGACCTAAGCATGAGTACCCTTTTTGAATCTCCTCGGGTTGCTGAGCTTGCGCAGCACATTGACAAAGCGAAGGACATTCGGCCGCCGCTTCAGGTTGAAGACAAACCAGATGAAATTCCATTATCCTTTGCCCAAAAACGGCTCTGGTTCCTTCATTGCCTTGAAGGGCCAAGTCCAACTTACAATATTCCACTTGTCATTCAGCTGACAGGTACACTAGATCAAACAGCTCTCATTGGTGCTTTGGCAGATATCACTGAAAAACACGAAACCCTTAGAACCATTTTTCCAAATAAGAATGGCATGCCAAGACAGGTCATTTTACACCCGAAAAGTGTTCAGCCTGAACTCCATGTCACAGCTTCAAGCGATCAACAAATTGAGAATCAGTTAAACGAAGCCATTCGGTATAGCTTTCAGATTGAAGAAGAACCTGCACTTCGAGCTGAATTATTCACGCTTGATGCAAACCGATCCGTACTGCTTCTATTGCTGCATCACATCGCTGGTGACGGCTGGTCACTTGCACCATTGACACGAGACTTAGCTGCTGCTTACGAAGCCCGTATACAAGGAAAATCCATCTCCTTGCCAGCAGAACCTGTTCAATATGCTGACTATGCTATTTGGCAGCAGAAGCTGTTGGGCAGTGAAGAAGAGACGGATAGTCTATTTGCCAAGCAGCTCAGCTATTGGAAAAGTGCCTTACAAGACCTGCCTGAAGAACTTGAGCTTCCCTATGACTTCCCGCGTCCACAGGAAGGAAGCTTCAACGGTGCGACGATAGACTTTACGATTGAACCCGCTTTACATCAGAACCTCCTTGAGCTTGCAAAGCAGCATCAGGTGAGTTTGTTCATGGTGCTTCAAGCATCTCTTGCAGCATTACTGACACGCCTTGGGGCCGGTACAGATATCCCAATCGGCAGTCCGATTGCTGGACGGAATGATGATGCACTTGACGATATTGTGGGCTTGTTTGTGAACACACTAGTATTACGTACAAATACAGCTGGTAATCCAACCTTTAGTGAGCTATTGAAGCGAGTGCGAGACGTTGACCTAGCAGCCTATGAGCATCAGGATCTGCCATTTGAACGGCTAGTCGAAATCCTAAACCCAACCCGATCCAGATCAAGAAATCCATTGTTCCAGGTCATGCTAGCCTTCCAAAATACACCGAAGGCGGAAATGAAGCTGACACAGCTTGATTCAGACCTCTACGTGAAACCAGTAGGGTCAGCTAAATTCGATCTGACCATCGAATTGACAGAACAAAGAACGGAAACTGGGTCAGCAGCAGGTTTAACAGGATTGTTTGAATTCAGTACAGATGTATTTAAACAAAGCACCATTCGAGCAATCGCTGACAGAATGAAGCACTTTTTAACAGTTGTAGCTGAGCGCCCACATGTGCCAATTGGTCAAGTGAACATTTTATCAGATAAAGAACAGCAAACATTTCTCCCTGATAAAAAGACATTCGCTCAGTTAGATCAAGCACATAGTCTCCCGGCCTTATTTGAAAAAACGGCGCAGCAATACCCTGATCGAGTGGCTGTAACGTATGGCAAAAGGCAGCTGACCTATGGTGAGTTAAACAACAAAGCCAATCGTCTTGCTCATTTATTAATACAAAGAGGCGTTGGACCAGAACAGTTCGTTGCACTTGCCCTTCCTAGATCAATCGATATGCTCGTAAGCTTATTAGCCGTTCATAAAGCAGGCGCAGCCTATGTTCCGCTTGATCCAGATTACCCAGCAGACAGACTGGCATACATGATACAAGATGCCAAACCCGTTTGCAGCATCACAACAAAAGCAGATGCAGTGCATCTTCCAGCTGATTGCGATTTGATTTTGTTAGACGAAAAGGAAACGAGCGATCAATTGCTGACAATGCCAAATCACAATCCGGCTGATATAGACAGAATTGAGCCGCTATCTTCTCTGCATCCGGCCTATATTATTTATACATCCGGTTCTACAGGGAAACCAAAAGGAGTGGTCATCCCACACCAAAATGTCATCCGTCTTCTGACATCTACTGAACATTGGTTCCAATTTGATGAAGAAGATGTTTGGACAATGTTCCATTCCTATGCCTTTGACTTTTCAGTATGGGAAATTTGGGGACCACTTTTATATGGCGGCCGGCTTGTCATTGTACCTCATACCATCTCTCGCTCTCCAGAAGAGATGCTGCAGCTTCTAGTCGAGGAAGGTGTGACTGTGCTTAATCAAACACCTTCTGCCTTCTATCAGCTCATGCAGATAGACAAGGAACAACAAACACTAGGCCAAGCATTATCACTCCGCTATGTCATCTTTGGCGGTGAAGCATTAGAGCTTAGCAGATTAGAAGATTGGTACAGCCGTCACTCAGACTGTAAGCCAAAGCTCATTAACATGTACGGCATTACAGAAACTACCGTACACGTTACGTACAATGAACTCAATCGAGATATGATCACAAAGAACTCCAGCAGTTTAATAGGCGAACCGATTCCTGATTTACATGTGTACGTACTAGATGAATACCTACAGCCTGTTCCCCCTGGGACGACAGGTGAAATGTATGTAGCTGGAGCTGGCCTTGCAAGAGGTTATCTAGGCAGACCTGACCTGACATCAGATCGATTCCCTGCCGATCCTTATGGCGCACCTGGCACAAGGATGTATCGCACAGGCGACCTTGCGCGCTGGACAGAAGAAGGGGCTCTTGATTACATTGGCAGAGCTGATCATCAAATTAAAATACGCGGCTTCCGCATTGAACTTGGAGAAATCGAAGCCGTTCTGGCACGCCACGATGCAGTTGCACAAGTTGCCGTCATGATGCGAGAGGATCAGCCTGGCGACAAACGCCTAGTCGCCTATATCGTCCCAACTGAAGAAAACCGTTTCGATACAGAGACCCTTCGTCATTTTGCAGCAGCCAGTCTTCCTGATTACATGGTGCCCGCGGCATATGTACAGATTGACGCCATGCCGCTTACAGCAAACGGGAAGCTTGATCAAAAATCACTGCCAGCCCCTCAATTGCATTTACAGCAAACGGATGGCCGCGGCCCAAGAAACCCGAAAGAGGAAATCCTATGTCATCTCTTTGAAGAGGTGCTTGATTTGCCTAAAATCAGCATAGACGATCGCTTTTTTGACATTGGCGGGCATTCACTGCTTGCAGTTCGTTTAATCAGCCGCATTCGTGATGCACTTGGTGTCAAACTAAGCATTGGAACATTGTTTGAAGCACCAAATGTGGCAAGTTTGGCAGAGAAACTAGAAACAGGAAGCGATGAAAACGCACTAGACATCTTGCTGCCGCTGCGAACAAATGGAGAAAGATATCCTCTTTTCTGTGTTCACCCAGCAGGTGGTCTGAGCTGGTGCTATGCAGGTCTCTTGAATACATTAGAGAAAGACATCCCTATTTATGGATTACAGGCACGAGGAATCGCAAGAAAAGATGACTACCCGCACACACTAGATGATATGGCTGCGGATTACATTAAGCACATCCAAACGATTCAGCCAAAAGGCCCTTATTTTCTTCTTGGCTGGTCATTAGGCGGAAACGTTGTACAGGCAATGGCTACACAGCTCCAGCAGCAAGGTGAAGAAATCGTACTCGTTGCGATGCTGGATGCCTATCCAAATCATTTCTTACCGATTAAAGCAGCACCTGATGAAGAAGAAGCACTAATCGCTCTTCTTGCGCTCGGCGGTTATGATCCAGATACCTTAACAGGTGAACCGCTCACGATGAAAAGTGCCATCGACATTTTGAAAAAAGATGGCAGTGCACTAGCAAGCTTAAGTGAAGATGCCATTAGAAATCTAAAAGAAACCTATGTGAATTCAGTTCGATTGCTCGGAGAATATCAGCCAAAAACTTATCAGGGGGACATATTATTCTTTAGATCTACCATTATCCCAGATTGGTTTACACCAATTGATCCCGAAGCATGGGCACCTTATATCAACGGAACAATTGAACAGCACGACATTCATTGCCGGCACAAAGACATGTGCCAGCCTAAACCCCTAGCAGAAATTGGTGTCATCTTAGACAACGCACTGCATCGGGTCAAACAAAAGCACTAAGAATAAAGGAGAGATGACAAATGACAAATCCCTTTGATCGTGAAGACGGTGTATTTCTTGTGCTGGTCAATGAACAAGGACAGCATTCACTTTGGCCATCATTTGCACCAGTGCCAGATGGGTGGGAAAAGGTCTTTGGTGAAGACACTAGAAATGCCTGCATCGATTATATCCAGACACACTGGCAGGACTTGCGGCCATTAAGCTTAACAAAAGAACCAGCGCTAGCTCATGGAAAAACGGAATAAATCATCGCACCCTGATCTCACTCTGGGTGCGATGATTGTTGACAAAAGGGCTAAAATGATCTTGATTTTAGCCCTTTGTCTTCTTTTCAGCGTGATAGAAAACCTTTGCAGCCCTAGGAAGGGCGAGCACCGGAGCGGAGCGAATTTGACATTCGTGAGTACCGGCGCGCAGACCTGCGGGCGAATGCGAGGGTTTGTCTACACGCTGCGCACCCTGATCTCCATCAGGGTGCTTTTTTGACAGAATAAACATCACCATCTTTCAGCTCTTTCTGCTACAATTTAATTGAGAATGTTTATCAACTAAAAAGAGATCAGGTGGTTTTATGGGAAACAATAATCAATTACGTACGTTGGCAAATGCCGAACAATTCATCTATCGATTAACAGATACTGAAAAAATAAATAATGCAGAGCTTCCACATACGGAGCAGCAGCTATCAGATACATTCTGTCTCCTCTTCAGCATAAGCGGCAGCGGTTTACTCACATTGAACGATCAAAAATGGCGATTGAAACATCTGACTCTCTATACGATCATGCCTGGGGAAACATTTATGTTGAAAACAGAGCCTTATCAAAAACACGAGCTCTACCTTTTTCGCTTTCAGCTCTACACGCTGCAAAATCAAAAAATAGGAGAAGTATCAATGGAACATGCCCGTTCTTTACTGAATAAATGGCAATTTATCGATATTAGTTTGATTGAACACATTCATTCTTTACTGTCCGATATGACAGAGGAATGGCAAAGACCTGAATCTATTAGCTTTTTTAGAAGCCAAACTCTTTTCCAGCAGCTTATTATGCAGCTTTTTACACTGCATAAAGAAGATATTTGTGACACGGCACATGCCCTTTTCAAAACAAAACAATATATCGATCAACATTCCGAAGAACCCCTCAGCCTGACAAGTCTATCTCATATGGCTGGTATCAGCGCCAATCATTACAGTGAGCTATTTAAAAAGCATTTTGATGTGAGTGTCACTGATTATATCACCAAGAAAAGGATGGCTAGAGCCAAACAATTAATGGCAAAAGGCAACGCAAAGCTCAAAGACATTGCACTTGAAATCGGCTATCAAGATCCGTATTACTTCAGCCGCATCTTTAAGAAAAAAACGGGCATGACCCCTTCTACTTATATGAAAAGCCGTCAGCGGAAAATTGCAGCCTATGGCCATTCCATACTCGGCCAGCTCACACCCATTCATATCATCCCATATGCTGCTCCCCTTCACCCAAAATGGACAGCACATGATTTTGAGCATCATGCAGAAGAAATTCCGATTCACCTGAGTGCACATCGGATCAACGAGCACGCTGAAGCCAATTTACATCTATTAAAGGAAACAAAACCTGAGCTGATCATTGCCAATGATCATGTGACAGAGGAAGAAAAACAAGTGTTAAAAACCATCTGTCCTGTTCACTTTGTTCCATTCACACAATTGGATTGGCGCACTCAATTTAGACAAACAGCTACGTTCCTAAACGAAGCGAACGAAGCAGAAGAATGGTTAATTCATTACGAGGAACTCGTCAATCAAGCGAAAAAGGCATGTCTTTTTGATCATCCACCAAAAACCGTCCTGCCTCTTCGTATCTTTCAAGATCAGCTCTATTTGTCTGTGAATCGCACCATGTCAGAAGTAATTTTTCAAGACATTGGCCTTCTGCCAGCTTTTCAGAATGATGGTCAGCTAATAGAAAAGAAAATCAGCATTCGCTCTATACAACAGCTAGATCCAGACGCCATCTTCCTATTCCTGCATAAGGAGCCAAAAACCATTGCTTTTTATCAAAAGTTAAAGCAGCAGGCGTCTTGGCAAAATCTCAAGGCTGTGACGCAGCAAGCCGTCTATCCGCTCACTTCTGACCCTTGGCGTGAATACACAGCAGCCAGTCATCAACGGGTCATTCAGGACCTTTTATCTTTTTTTCCGTAAAAAGTCCATCCTTTGACAGAGATTTGTCTATGGATAAAAGGACGAAAGCCTAATACAATCTTTAATTGAGAACAATTATCAGTTAAAGGAGAAAACAAATGAAAAAATGGTTCGCATTGCTTATCCTTTGTATCATGACGGTCACCGCAGCAGGCTGTGGTGCTGCAGAAAATAAACCTGCTTCAAACACAGCCAAAAGCAAGTCAGCTGAAGCAGTAGAAACAAACATCAACTACTTAGATCAAACGTACAAACTCAAAACACCAGTGAAACGAATTGTCATTGCTGGAAGCCTTGAATCAATGGAAGATGCAAAATTACTTGGTATCGAGCCTATTGGTGCTTCTACTGTAGGCGGCACATTCCCTGAATTATTTAAAGACATCACAGCGAAAACGGAAGGCATCGGTGAAAAAACAGAACCGAACCTAGAAAAAATCCTAAAACTAAAACCAGATGTGATACTTGGATCAACAAAGTTCCCTCCTGCAACAATTAAAAAACTAGATAAAGTCCAAACGACGATCCCAGTATCACATGTCTCTTCCGACTGGGAAAGCAACCTTTTATTACTCGGTGAATTGACTGGAAAAAGTGAAGAAGCCAAAAACATCATCTCTGATTATCAGAAAGATCTCAAACAAGCGAAAGAAACCCTGAAAGACAAAAGCAGCAATAAAACAGCTGTCATTTTACGCATTAGACAGGGCGATCTGTACGTATATCCTGAAGACGTATACTTCAACTCTACCTTATATGGGGATTTAGGATTTAAAGTACCAAGTGATATCAAAAAAGCCAAAGCACAGGCATTGATTTCATTGGAGCGCCTAGGAGAACTCAATCCTGACTATATTTTTGTTCAGTTCTCTAAAGAAGAAAACTCATCGAATCCAAATGCATTGAAAGACTTAGAGAAAAATAAAATTTGGACAAGCCTAAAAGCTGTGAAAAATGGGCACATCAATGAAAATGCCGTTGACCCTATGCTTCAAGGAGGAACAGCACTAAGCAAAACAACCTTCCTTGACAAGGCTGTCAAATGGTTAGATCAAAACAACTAAAAAGATGCGTGATCAGATGGTTGACAAAGGGCTAAAATGTTTAGCCCTTTGTCTTCTTTTCAACGCAGTTGAAAACCGTTAGGAGAGGATACACATGAACGGAACGTTTCTATATGACGAGCTTAACGGGCGTCAGCTTGATATTTACCTTCCGCAAGACACCTCTATTGATGTCCCCGCTGTCTTTGTACAAGATGGCTCTTCTTTGTTTAGAACACACCTGCTAGAGATCGAAAGAATGATCGAAGCCAAAACCATCTCGCCAATCATCATCGTCGGCATACACCCCTTCAATCGACTTGACGAATATACACCATGGAAGGCGTCATCACTGCGATCTGGGTTCCCTGACTTTAAAGGCGAGGCACAGACGTATGTGTCATTTTTAGCGAATGACTTGCTCCCATATATCAAAAGAGAATATCCAGTTCAAGAGACCTGTCATGAACATAGCCACGTAGGTGCTTCATTAGGCGGGCTGTTTGCTATTTATACTTTATTCATGCACCCTGATCTTTTTAAAAACATCGCATCGATCTCCGGGTCATTTTGGTATCATGATTTTCTATCGTTTGCTAAACAACAAAGCATTCAGTGTGTGGATCACCTTGTCTATTTGTCTGTAGGCAGTGAAGAAGGGAAAGGAAAAACATCTGCTCAACAGCACATGCCTTTATTCAACAAACAACTACATGATCTTTTATTACAGAAAGGGATGCAAGAAAGGCAGCTGCAATATCACATCGAACAAGGGGAGGGCCATCATCAGAAACAATTTCAAAAAAATTTCTTATCGGCCCTAAAGTGGTTTTATCAAAGAGAACGCTAATTTTTTATCAGCATGGCACAAAGCCGATATGATATATTGGAACGTATAGATTGAAAGAGGAGGGATTTGCGCTTGAGACCTTTACAAATCTCAGCCGATACCGCACAAAAGCTAGCTGCATCACTCAATGTACCGTTAGAACAAATCATGCATATGCCGCAGCATATCTTATTAGCTAAATTAGCGGAGCTTGAACAGAAGAAAGATCGTTCTTCTTAAAGAAATAAAGGAGTTTACATTCATGGAACAACAACTAGAAAAATCAACATTACATCCTCGCAGTACAGGACAAACCATCCTGCTGATTGCTGGGATTTTGCTCATTGCATTTAATCTTCGGCCTGCCATTACATCCGTTGGCCCTGTGATCGGCGCGATTCGTTCCGATTTACAGCTTTCAAATGGACTGGCGGGTTTTCTCACGACATTACCACTGCTCTCATTCGCATTGCTTTC
The DNA here is from genome assembly GCF_038627085.1 of Bacillus sp. FSL M7-0791. Taxonomy (NCBI): domain Bacteria; kingdom Bacillati; phylum Bacillota; class Bacilli; order Caryophanales; family Bacillaceae; genus Bacillus; species Bacillus sp. FSL M7-0791. The sequence continues at coordinate 3,635,593 of NZ_CP152022.1, forward strand.
TCCAATTGCACCTAAAATCGGAAAACGACTGGGCAATGAACGAACCCTCTGGCTTGGACTTGCCGTTCTTCTCTTTGGGATTGTGATTCGCTCATTTGGCACCATCACCTTCTTAATGATTGGAACGGCGCTAGTCGGCGTTGGAATTGCGATTTGTAATGTGCTCTTACCGGGGCTTGTGAAGCATAAATTTCCTGCACATGCAGGTTTGATGACAAGTGTATATACGACTTCAATGTCCGTTTTCGCTGCACTTGCATCAGGTGTCAGTGTTCCGCTCAGTCATACGATGCCTGGCGGCTGGAATACATCATTCCTTGTTTGGGCTGGACTTGCCCTTCTCGCCATGATGGTTTGGGCGCCGCAGCTTCTTCATCAGAATACAGCGGCCGTCAAAAGTATTTCTCTTACAGAGCAGCCAATATGGCGTTCACGTGTTGCATGGCAGGTGACCTTTTTTATGGGGTTGCAGTCATTCCTTTTCTATAGCAGCATCGCATGGTTTCCTGATATCTTAACATCACATGGAATGAACCTGTCGACAGCTGGCTGGATGCTCTCCATTATGCAGTTTGTTGGGCTGCCATCCACCTTCTTAACGCCCGTTCTTGCAGAAAAATTAAAAACGCAAAGACCGCTTGTCGCCGGCCTTGTCCTTGTGTATTTACTTGGCATGATTGGACTTCTTCTCGGAGGATCAACGCCTATTCTTGTCATCTTTGTTCTATTGATCGGCATTGGACAAGGGGCCAGTATCAGTCTTGCCCTCACATTCATCGGATTACGTACAACCAATATGGAACAAGCAGCTGCCCTCTCTGGAATGGCGCAGTCTCTCGGTTATTTATTAGCTGCTGTTGGGCCGTTCATGATTGGAATCCTTTTTGATTCCACACATACATGGACACCCGCGATTATCATCTTTATTGTCATCCTATTTTTCATGTTTTTATCCGGTATGCGTGCCGGACGCAGCGTCTATATTTCAGATCCTTCATAAAAAAGAACCCGCCTCCTCGTGAGACGGGTTCTTTTCTGCTTATGCCTGCTCTGTCACATGTACCTTTAACGTTGCTTGTACCTCTGGATGAAGCTTTACCGGTACATTTGTATAACCTAACGCACGGATGGCGTCATTCAGCTCGATTTTGCGCTTATCGAGTTTAATTTGATGATCTTTTTGCAATTTATCAGCGATTTGTTTGCTTGTAATTGAGCCAAACAAACGGCCGCCTTCACCTGATTTTGCAGTGAGTTCCACTGTTAACGCCTCAAGTGTTTCTTTTAATTGTTTTGCTTGTTCAAGCTCTTGGATGGCATTCTTTTTCTCTTTGTTTTTCTGCCCTTCCAATGCGCTTAGGTTCGTTGGAGTTGCTTCAACAGCTAACCCTTGTTTGATGAGAAAGTTGTGAGCGTATCCGTCAGCTACATTCTTGACTTCGCCTTTTTTCCCTTTGCCTTTTACGTCTTTTAGAAAGATGACTTTCATCTTTGAACCCCTCCTTCGAAATATTCGTCTATGGCAGCCTTTAACTTCCCTACCGCTTCTTCAATGGTTATACCATAAATCTGGGTAGCAGCGTTAGTCAAATGGCCGCCGCCGTCTAATGCTTCCATAATAATTTGAACGTTGATATCCCCTAATGATCTAGCACTAATGCATACTGTGTCGTCATCTCGTCTAGCGACAGCAAATGACGCTTCTACCTCACTCATTGACAACAGGGAATCCGCTGTCTGGGCAATCGTAATTTGATCATAATACTCCGACCTGTCAGATGGCAATGAAGCGATAGCCACCTGATTTTGATACAGCTCTGTATGCTGAATGAGTTTTGCTCGTTTGATGTAATGATCGACTGTTTCTTTTAAGAACTTTTGCACAAGGACAGGATCTGCTCCCTTTGCACGAAGATAGGATGCTGCATCGAACGTTCTTGACCCCGTTCTCAGAGAGAAACTCTTCGTATCAACAATGATCCCAGCCAGAAGCGCAGTCGCCTCAATCATGTTAATCCGCAATTTCTTCGGCTGATACTCTAAAAGCTCTGTCACAAGCTCTGCTGTAGATGAAGCATACGGCTCCATATAAACAAGTAAAGGATCACGGATAAATTCCTCGCCGCGTCTATGATGGTCAATGACCACGACGTTTTCAATCTTATTCAGCAGCCGTTCCTCCATGACGAGAGAAGGTTTATGTGTATCCACGACCACAAGCAATGTGTCATCCTTTGCAAGCTCCATTGCTTCCTCTGGTGTGATAAAACGTGACCAAAGCTCTTCATAATTCTTAATTTCACTAATTAAGCGTTGAACACTGTCGCCAATCTGGTTGGCATCAATGACAATATAACCTTCTTTTCCATTGGCCTGGGCAACCTTTAAAATCCCAATGGATGCACCGATTGAGTCCATGTCTGGGAACTTATGCCCCATGATCATGACATTACCGCTTTCAGATACAATTTCTTTTAAAGCATGAGAAATGACCCGTGCGCGTACGCGTGTCCGTTTCTCCATTGGATTTGTTTTTCCACCGTAGAATTTCACTTTTCCATTCGGCTGTTTAATGGCGACCTGATCCCCGCCTCGTCCGAGGGCAAGGTCAAGACTCGACTGCGCAAGTGCTCCAAGCTCTTTCAAGGAAGGAACGGACGCACCGATCCCGATACTCAGAGTGAGCGTCGCACTATGTGCCCCTGTTTTCTCACGGACCTCGTCTAAAATGGAGAATTTCGACGCTTCAAGCTCAGCTAAAATACTCTCATTTAGAACCGCCATAAATCGTTCAGACGAAATTCTCTTCAGGAAAATACCGTATTCTTGTGCCCAATTGTTGAGCAAAGACGTCACTTCACTATTAATCGCGCTGCGCACTTGATCATCAAGTCCCTGCGTGACATCGTCGTAGTTGTCTAAAAAGATATAAGATAACACCGTTCGTTCATTTTCGTACTGTCGTTCAATCTGTACCTGTTCCGTGACATCAAAGAAATATAAAAGGCGCTCTGACCGTTTAATAATGACTTTGAATTTCCGGTCATTCAGCGTCACATTTTCGGTCTCGACCTCTTGTTTAATAAGAGGCACAATGGACTCGAATGTATCGTACAAGGATCTGCCGACAAGTGTGCTTTCATGAAAGCATGAAGCGAGAAACGGATTGGTCCATTCGATATAATACTGGTCATTAAACAGCATAATACCAATAGGCATCTCCATTAATGCTTCTTCTCCAACCTTTTTGACTCGATAGGATAATGTTGAAATATATGAATCAATCTCTTTCTGCACTTGCGTATCTGCCCACTTTAAGAAGTAGAGCACACCTGCAAGGACGAAAAGACCAACCGCTCCTATGATCCAATTGAAATAAAGGTTGAGGAGGACTGTGACCACCGCAAGAACAATTAACGCGAAGATCGGATACTTGATGACAGGTTTTCTATAGAAGCTTGGCACTGATATCAACTCCTCAACATTCAGAGTGAATTATTTGTTTTTTACTTTTTCTCTTAAATCAAAGCCTATGTCAGCAATCCCTATAATTCGCACAATCACACCGATCGGCGGAAAGAAAACCGTTAACACAACAGCGAAAATGGGTACCGCTTTTGAGATGTTTTTTTCGTGGCAATAATAGAAGAGAAAAGAAAATCCCTGAATAAGCACCAGTATAAATAAAATTTGAAACGCACTCGTTTGAACGAGCCATAAAAAGCTGCCTTTTTCCGTCTGAATCAGCATCAAAAGCAATGTGAGTAAATAATACCATACCATGCTTTTTGGCAGCCGCATATCCTTAAATTTCTTCAAGGACGGCATGTCTTTGACAAACCGTTTGATCAGAGGCTGCACGAACCAGTGATTCACGAAAGCCATCAGGGTGACCAAAATCAATAACGCTACAGGTAAAGCACTTAATGCCGTATCCTGCATCTCTTTAAACTGTTTGAGCTGTTTGGCTATGTCCTTTTCAGAAGCCCCGGATTGCTTTAAAACACTCTCTACCATCGGCATCATTTGCTCAATCGACTCTTTCGCAATATTCATGATATCGATTTGAAAGAGATGAACACTGATAACAAAGGAGATGAGAATACTGAACAAATAAATCAGCGCACCTGTAATGATGGCATTCCCAGGCTGCCTTCTGCTGTAGAAAACACCCATGCCTAATCCGACGGCAATTAAGATAGGTGCACTCATGAGTCCAGTTATAGACCCAATTAAAAAGCTGATCACTATGCCAATAGCGCCAGCAGCAATTCCCTTTTTCAAGCCGTGTCTGATTGTATAGAGAATGATCGGAATCGGAGCAGCTAGAAAGAAAATAATGGATAATAGCGGCACATACAAATAAAACAGCGTCATGACCGCGAAAATACTGATCATGATTGCGCCCTCTACTAACGCTTTTGTTTGTTTCACACCTTCACCTCTATCCAATCCTTTTGTCTATATCTTGCTCAATGTGTACTTCTATGTATACGTACGATGTAAGCTCCATCATGTCTTGCCCCAACCTTTATTTTACCATAGCGGTAAATCTCAAGTAAAATAAAGGCTGTCCTGGGAGCGTTTCACGTGGAACACCGATATGGAATGGCACATGCAAGTTTTCAAACAGCATGTTACAATTTTTTAGATTATTCTTAGCTATAAACCCTGAATTCAAGGTCAAAAGCTGTTAGAATAGAAACATCATCAATAAATGTAAGAAGGAGAATTCACATGGGAAAAACACTCGTATTCGGACACAAAAATCCTGACACAGACACGATTTGTTCTGCTATTGCTTACGCTGATCTGAAAAACAAAATCGGCGTTCAGGCAGAAGCCGTCAGACTTGGAGAAATTAATGGAGAAACACAATACGCATTAGATTTCTTTAAACAAGAAGCACCTCGTTTCATTGAAACGGCTGCAAACGAAACAAAGCAAGTCATTCTTGTCGATCATAACGAATTCCAGCAAAGTGTAAGCGATATTGATCAAGTACAAGTAACTGAGGTCATTGACCACCACCGTATTGCCAACTTTGAAACAAGTGAACCTCTTTACTATCGTGCAGAGCCTGTAGGCTGTACAGCAACGATCTTAAACAAAATGTATAAAGAAAACCAAGTGACGATTGAAAAAGAAATCGCTGGTTTGCTTTTATCTGCGATCATTTCTGATTCCTTACTATTCAAATCCCCAACATGCACACAGCAAGATATTGATGCTGCACATGAGCTTGCAAAAATCGCAGGGGTAGATCCAGAAGTTTATGGCCTAGACATGCTGAAAGCAGGCGCTGATCTAAGCCAAAAAACGGTTCAAGAATTAATTACACTTGATGCAAAAGAATTCGCACTAGGCAAAAGCAAGGTGGAAATTGCACAAGTCAATACAGTAGATATCGCTGAAGTGACAGCAAGACAGGCTGACATTGAAGCGAAAATCAATGAAGTCATTGCAGCAAAAGGTCTTGACCTATTTGTTCTAGTCATCACAGATATTTTAGAAAATGACTCCCTTGCTCTTGCACTCGGTGCAGAAGCAGCAAAAGTAGAAAAAGCATTTAACGTTACACTTGAAAACAACACAGCTTTACTAAAAGGTGTTGTATCAAGAAAGAAACAAGTCGTACCTGCACTGACAGACGCACTTTCTTAATAAAACACGACAAGACTGCTGAATCATTCAGCAGTCTTTTTTGTCTATATTCTTTTTAATGAATATACATATCACTAACGAGAACATCCTTTAGCACACTTGTTGGGATCGTAAATTCAACAACACCCATGTAACCAGGAGCCACATCATATTCATTAAAGGAAATCACAAGCTTTCCTTTTGAATTGATATAGAAGTTTTGATCCGGCTTAATTTTCTTAAATGGATCTGTTTCTTCCTTGCCAATCCAGTATATTTTGTCTGAATCCTCTTTCATCTGTTTCTTCATTTGTTCTTTAATATTTTCACTAATCACATCAATATAACGATCATCTTTAAACAGGCTTGGTAATGTAATGAGTACATGGTTTTTCTTATCAACCGTATCATACGTCATTTCCTCTGCCGCAGAAGCCTGAGTCGTCACCTTGTATCGGCCTAGTGAAAGGATTTGATCATTGTTCGTTCTCACTTCATAACCGCTCTCAACACTTAAATGACCATTTTTATAACCCTTTGTTTCCTTTTCAAAATTTTGATACAGCTTTTTGTTTTCAGCTAAATATTTTTGATTCAGGCTGTCTTGTAATGTTTCGTCCCCAAGTCCTGAAACGTGTGGTGTTTTAAGATCAATATTCGTTCCTTGATCGCTCTTTTTAAATTCTGTAAACGTTACGACTTTCACCAGCTCGCCAATGACAGGCACCTCTGAAATCGCTCTTGCTGCCTGTGGACTGACATTAACAGTTGTGACAAAAAGAGCAGCAGCCGCAACAAGTCCGATGGTCCATTGCTGAAAATGAGGCTTTTTATTTTTTCTTTTTAACGTTCGTTCAACCATCGCATCATATTCCGGTGGAATAGGAATTTCTAAATATTCATCTTTTAAATGTTCCAAATACTTATCCATTTATATTTCCTCCTGTGATAATTCTACTTTTAAAAGCCGCAGCGCCTTATATAATCTTGTTTTAATGGTATTTTCATTTTCATCGAGAATCTGGGCGATGTCCTCTAATTTTAAATCTTCAAAGAATCTCAAAATAATGATGACTCGATACATCTCAGGCAAATCCTCTATAGCCCGTTTGACGTCTTGATCCTCGTATACATCTGATTCTCCCTGTGATAAGAATTCAAGCGTATCATCATCTGTCACCTGCACCCGCTTCTTCTTTCGTAAAAAGTCTAGGGCAGTGTTCACCACGATCTTATAAAACCAGCTATGCATCTTGCTCGCATCCTCTAATCGGTGAACAGATTTGAGTGCTTTATGAATGGCCTCCTGAACAATATCCATAGCATCTTCTGGGTTTTTGACATAACTATAGGACAACCGATAAAAACTGTGTTTATGCTCCATGACGTAATCCGCAAATTGATCATCTATTTTTCGTTTCTTCATTTTACAAAGAGCTCCTTTATCTTAAATGCGCATCTGTTATTTCTTACATTGGATAGACGCGCGCCTTTTGAAAATAGTTTGCGCTCGGTTATTTTTTTAACATGTCATCGCATTTACGTTCCTATACAAAAAGAGCGAACCAGATGGGTTCACTCTTTCCAAGCGGATAGTGTTTGATGGACAAACTGTTTTAGTGGAGAAAGCGGATGAATAATAGGAACGCCTGTCTCCCGCTCCACCTGCTTTGCCGCACGAACCATCGAAAGCTGCATCACACAAATGTCTCTCCCTTTTTGCTTCATACATTTTCTCAGCTGCTCCTTGATTTGTTCATCATAGGCTTGCATATCACCGTTTAGGCAGAGATGAAAGACATCCTCCATCACAACCATTTCTACTTCAAGCTGTTTGCCCCGCTCTGTGGCATATGATTCAAGCCGATGCATCGTCCCTTCCACTGTATCTGGGTTGGAAAACACCAGTTGAATAGGCCTTTGTTTCTCACAAATCAGCTCAAATAACGGTTCATCGATTGGAACAATCGGTAGTTTAAAGAGGTGCTGCTGATCACCCAAAGCGGCAATGTATTGTGTACACGTGAGAAGAATGAGATCGGCTTCAATTTCCTGTTTTAATCTGTTGATAGCATACGTTTGCTGCTTGTGTTGATCAAATGCAGGATCTTGTGTCGCGCGTTCTATAAATGATGAATCGACCGTGTGATGCAAATCAACATCTGTATCACCAAACGCATCTTCTATATATGACTGATTGGATGGATGGGCGTGAAGGCAGTGTAACCGAATCATCAGGCTCGCTCCTCGTGAAAGTTTTCAATCATTATATCAATCCTTGTATGAAATAGGGAGCAACATGACCATATTGTTAGGGAGATATTAAAGGAGGGATTCTAATTGAAAGAAGATCAACAGCCTAAATCATCTTCAGAGTCAGAAGAAACCTTAACGAATCGGCAAGGTCATCCCGTAACAGATAATCAAAATATGAGAACTGTTGGGAATAGAGGACCCACTACGCTTGAAAACTACGATTTCCTAGAAAAAATCAGTCATTTTGATCGTGAACGCATCCCTGAACGTGTTGTACATGCACGCGGTGCCGGAGCTCACGGTTATTTTGAAGCATACGGCACATTCGGGGATGAACCCATCTCCACCTATACGAGGGCAAAATTGTTTCAGGAAAAAGGGAAAAAGACGCCTGTTTTCGTTCGTTTTTCTTCTGTGATTCACGGCGGTCATTCGCCTGAAACATTACGTGATCCGAGAGGGTTTGCGATTAAATTTTATACAGAGGAAGGCAACTGGGATCTCGTAGGGAACAACCTGAAAATTTTCTTTATTCGAGATGCTTTAAAGTTCCCTGATTTGGTTCATGCCTTTAAGCCTGATCCTGTCACCAATCGTCAGGACGGCGAGCGTATTTTTGATTTTGTCTCACAATCACCTGAGGCGACGCATATGGTGACATTTCTCTTTTCACCATGGGGCATCCCAGCTACATACCGGCACATGCAAGGCTCAGGTGTCCATGCGTACAAATGGGTCAACCATGAAGGAAAAGCGGTGCTGGTTAAATATCATTTTGAACCGAAACAAGGCATTCGCAACCTGACCCAAGAACAGGCGCAAGCGATCCAGGGAGAAAATTTTAACCATGCCACACAGGATTTATATGAAGCGATTGAGCAAGGAGATTATCCTGAATGGGAGGTATATGCACAGATCATGGAAGATGATGCCCACCCTCACCTCGACTTTGACCCGCTAGACCCGACAAAGCTTTGGTACAAGGATGACTATCCATGGAAACCAATCGGACGGATGGTATTAAACAAAAATCCAGAAAACTATTTCGCAGAAGTCGAGCAGGTTGCCTTTGGGACTGGCGTACTCGTAGACGGTTTAGATTTCTCAGATGATAAATTGCTTCAAGGCCGTACCTTCTCCTACTCTGACACGCAGCGATATCGTGTAGGGCCAAACTATTTACAGCTGCCGATCAATGCACCGAAAAAGCATGTCGCCACCAATCAGAGAGACGGGCAAATGGAATACCATGTCGATCAAGGCAAAGGCCAAAATCCCCATGTGAATTATGAGCCATCGATCCTCGGAGGATTAAAAGAAGCCAAACAGGATGGAAAGGATCATACGCCTTTTGTAGAGGGTGAAGTCAAACGAGAAGCCATTGACCGCCCAAACAACTTTGGACAAGCGGGAGAAACGTATCGCCGTTTTAATGATTGGGAGCGTGAGGAACTGATTAAGAACTTAGTCAATACTCTTGCGACATGTCAAAAGGACATTCAAGACCAAATGATTGAAAACTTTACAAAAGCAGACCCTGATTACGGAAAGCGTGTCGCTGACGGCTTAAAAGCCTTTAAACAAGAACAGCCAAGTGGACCTATCGGCTCTACAGGCGCTGCTCAAGCCGTGGACGAAGCCATCAACAACAGCACACCATCAGATCCTTATTAATGAAAAAAAGAATGCAGCGGCGAGGCTGCATTCTTTTTGTATACATCTATTAAGCGTTTTGACCTTTTTTGATCCATTCTGCCACATTGACTGTACGTTTTGCCTGATGTTTCACAGCTGCTTCTGCATCCTCTTGGATTTTTCCATTTTGGTCAACAGTGACACTTACACCATAAGGGTTGCCCCCTGCACCGTATAATGAATCATCTGTGTATCCAGGAGCGGCAATAATGGCTCCCCAGTGGAACATCGTCGTATATAGGCTGAGAACCGTCTGCTCCTGTCCGCCATTTGCGTTTTGAGCTGAAGTCATCGCGCTGACTGCTTTGTTTGCCAATTTACCTTGGAACCACAAGCCGCCTGTTGTATCTAAGAACTGCTTCATTTGAGCTGGCAGGTTACCGAAACGTGTCGGCATGCTAAAGATGATGGCATCTGCCCACTCTAAATCACTTAATTGAACCTCTGGCACATCCTTTGTTTCGTCTAAATGTGCTTTCCATGCTGGATTTGAAGCGACAACTGCTTCTGGTGCCAATTCAGCAACCTTTAATACTTTGACCTCTGCGCCAGCTTCTTTTGCTCCAGCTTCAGCCCATTTCGCCATCTGATAGTTTGTACCTGTTGAACTATAATAAATAATCGCTAATTTTACGTTTTCCATTTGTTCCAGCTCCTTTTGTTTGTTTTGCCCAAAAAGCTTCTGTAAAAATCCCACCTGTATTCCCCACCTTATTTAAAATTGACGACGATACCATAAAGCCGCAGCATCGACTTCTTCTCTCGTTAGCTGATGTCCGCGATTTTCCCAATGAAGTGTAACCGATGCGCCTGCACTCTGGAGCAATTGCTCCAGCTCCTGTGATTCCTCTGGACGGCACATTGGGTCATTTTCACCAGCTGCTATAAAGACTTGTTTCCCCGCTAATGAAGGCAACGAAACCCCGCGTCTTGGAACCATTGGATGATGCAGGATAGCTCCTTTTAAAGCATCCCCATAATGGAATAACAAGCTTCCAGCAATGTTTGCCCCATTGGAATATCCGATAGCCACCACATTGTGACGATCAAATCCATATTCATCAGCTGCTTCGCCGATAAATGTATATAGTTCCTCTGTACGCTCAATCAAATCCTGCTCATCAAATACACCCTCTGCCAAACGTCTGAAAAAACGCGGCATGCCGTTTTCTAATACATTCCCTCTCACACTAAGAACAGATGCATCAGGATCTACTATCTGTGCAAGCGGCAATAAATCTTCTTCCGTCCCGCCAGTTCCATGAAGTAATAACAGGACAGGTCTTTGTTCATTCTTTCCTTTTCGAAAAAGATGCTTCATCATGAATCTCCTTTCCCTTTAACTTCTCTCACTTCAATTGGTAGTACAATTTGTTCAATCTGACTGCGCTGCGTCTCATATTGCGGTGGCAGTTTCAATGCTTCACCCATTGTTTCCACTGATTCGTCGTGTGCAAACCCTGGAGGATCAGTAGCGATCTCAAATAATATGCCGCCAAGCTCTCTAAAATAAATAGCATTAAAATAATTTCGATCTTGCACAGGTGTCACTTGATACCCGCTTTGTGCAATATGGCTTTGCCAATCTAATTGATCTTGATCATCTGTTGCTCTCCATGCAATATGGTGCACAACTCCAACACCCATACGTCCTCGTGGAACAGGCATCTTATTCACATCGATCACATTGCCTATTTCACCAAACGAACGGAATCTCACATAGTCTCCTTCTTCTCCGACTCGTTCAAGTCCCATCGTTTGCTCTAGCAGCTGCATTGTTTGCTCCGGATGCGAAGTTAATAAAACAGCTCCGCCAAATCCTTTAATGGCTACATCTGGTGTGACACCATTAAATGTCCACTCGTTTTGCTTTCCTTCCGCACGTTCTACTAGCTCAATCAATAAGCCGTGTGGATCTTCAAATGAGAGAAAAGCTTCACCAAAGCGTTCAACCGTTTCATAAGAGACATTGAACTGCTCAAGACGATCCTTCCAGAAAGAGAAAGAGCCTGTTGGTACAACATATGTCGTCACGCCCACTTGACCTGCACCAATTTGGCCTTTTTGAGCACCTGGCCAAGGGAAAAACGTAATAATCGTCCCTGGAGAGCCGCCTTCATTTCCAAAATATAAATGGTATGTGCCCGGATCATCAAAATTCACGGTCTTCTTCACGAGACGAAGTCCTAAAACACCTGCATAAAAATCAACGTTCTCCTGAGGATGACCCACAATCGCTGTAATATGGTGAATTCCTTCTGTTTTTTTCACTTCTAATGACCTCCTATTTGAAGTAACAAACCTCTATTCATTATGTCTTTACTAACGTCTTTATATTATCTCGAATTCGAGATATTAGTTCAAAAAAATATATTTATCTCGAATTAAGGATATGATGTTTTTAAGTAAAAGTCAATGATTTTTGTTTTTCTTTTATAAAAGCAGAGCTGTTTTGAATGAAACAGCTCTGCTTTTCATTGGATTATTGCAGCAATTTTTTCTTTTTTAAATAGGCCTTCGCTACCTGAAATGCATCCTTCCCCTTCACATTGACTTCATAATTCATTTCTCTCATCTCATCGTCTGTGATTTGACCCGCAAGCTTATTGAGAGAGGTCTCAATCTCAGGGAATTCAGTTAATGTCTCCTGCCTGAGCAGCGGTGCTCCTTGATATGGCGGGAAAACATGCTGATCATCATGAAGCACCTTTAATTTGTATTTTCTCAATTCACTGTCTGTCGAATACGCATCGACTAAATTGATATCTCCTTTTTGAATCGCTCGATACCGTAGCTTCGGCTCCATCGTCACAACATCGTCAAAGGAAAATTGATAGGCTTTTTGAATGCCTCGATACCCATCCTGACGATCAGAAAACTCTAAGGTGAATCCAGCTTTTATGCGGTTTTTGATCTTACCTAGATCTGAAATGTTGGACACTTCATATTGATCAGCCAGTGACTGCGGCACGGCTAAAGCATACGTATTGTTGTATGCCATGGGCTCAAGAAGGCGAAGCTGAAAGGACGATTCCAATCCACGCCGCGCTTGCTCATACACTTTTCTTTTATCTGTGCTTTTTGCTGTTTCTTTGAGGAATTCAGAAATCGCTGTACCCGTAAACTCAGGATAAATATCGATATCACCAGAGCGTAAAGCCTGGAAAACAAAGGACGTCTTACCAAGACCGGGCTTCAGGTTCACTTGAATATCTGTATCCTGTTCAATTAAAAGCTTATACATCGAGATCAAAATCTCAGGCTCTGATCCTAACTTTCCCCCAATGGTGATTTCTTTCTTTTCTTGCTGAAACAGCGAGGGGGCAGCGACAACAGCTCCTGCAATCAGAGTAAAAACAGTCACAGAGATCACAGTCTTTTTAAAGGAAATTTTCTCAAAGGTACGCAGCACCACATCAAATAATAGAGCGAGTAAGGCAGCTGGTATCGCGCCAATGACAATGAGAGACATATCATTTCGATCAATTCCCAGCAAGATTAAGCTTCCTAATCCCCCAGCTCCGATCAGTGCTGCCAGAGTGGCGGTCCCCACAATGAGAACCATCCCGGTTCGGATACCCGCCATGATGACTGGCATAGCAAGAGGAAGCTCTACCTTTAATAACCGTTTGCGATGATTCATCCCCATGGCCTGTGCCGCTTCTCTCAGAGAAGGATCAACCTCCTGAATGCCTGTATATGTATTTCTTAAAATAGGGAGTAGGGCATAGACCACAAGCGCAATAATCGCAGGTACTTGCCCAATCCCCACGAGAGGAATCAACAAGCCAAGAAGTGCGAGCGACGGAATCGTTTGTAAGACGGCCGTCACCCCGATGACCCACTCCGCTAACTTTGGAACCCTCGTTAAATAGATACCTAATGGAATAGCAATCAAAATCGCTAAAAATAAAGCAATAAAAGAAATTTGAATATGCTCAAGTAAGGCGTGTCCCAATTGTTCTTTGCGTTCCCATAACACACGGGTCCAATCATTCATGTGACTCGCCCCTCTCTTTAGGAGAATCAGCTAAATACTGAATCACTGCTTGACGATTCACTAGTCCAATCCGCTCTCCATTCTTTTCAACAGCCAATTCCTCGTGCTTTGCCAATTGAGACAAGACTTCATCCAGCGGGGCATCTGCTGATACCGCCTCATAGGGTAAAAGAGCTTCGTGGGCTATCGGTTGTGCCAAGGTTTCCAGCTCAAAAGCTTGATGTCCCACATGACGGGCAGCCCCTGAAACAAACTCCTGTACAAAGGCATTGGCTGGATGTTGAACCAACTCCTCAGGACGTCCGATCTGCATTACTTTTCCTTCATTCATCACACAAATCCGATCACCCAGCTTCATAGCTTCCTGCATATCATGCGTCACAAAAACAATGGTTTTTTGTATACGGCGCTGCAAATCAAGCAGATCATCCTGCAATTTCTCCCTCGTTAGTGGATCTAACGCACTAAAAGGTTCATCCATCAGGACGATCTCAGGATCAGCTGCAAGTGCACGTGCCACACCGACACGCTGCTGCTGTCCACCAGAGAGCTCTGCTGGCTTTCGATGCCGATACATAGCAGGATCAAGCCCGACCATCAACATGAGTTCATCGACACGCTGATTGGTCTCATTCCGGCTCCATTGTTTAAGCTCTGGCACCACAGCAATATTTTCTTCTATGGTCATATGAGGAAAAAGCGCAATTTGCTGCAAAACATAACCGATATCCCAGCGCAGCTCATACATATCATAATCACTTATTTTTTGACCCTTTATGTAAATCTCACCTTCTGTAGAAGAAATGAGACGATTGATCATTTTCAATGTCGTCGTTTTCCCGCTGCCACTAGGTCCAATCAATACAAAAAACTCACCTTTCTGAATCTCCAAATCAACGGATTGAACGGCATAGCGCTCATCGGAAAATTGCATCGATACCTTTTTAAATTCAATCATCTTCCCACGCCCTGACTGCAATTATTTTCTAGACTATCAATATGACAGATCAACCTCATATTTGTATAGAATAAACTGTCACTTTTACATACTTCCCTTCGGTTGACTGTCAAAAACAACTCTAGCAAAAATAGATGAGATTCACAGTGAGGAAAATAAAAAAAGCGAAGAGCTCGGGGCTCTCCGCTTTTTAAGTCAACGACTTACTCACCAGTAACGTATGGAAGTAATGCCATTTGACGTGATCTTTTGATCGCTAAAGTCAATTTACGTTGATACTTAGCGCTAGTTCCTGTTACACGACGAGGTAAAATTTTACCACGCTCAGAAACAAACTTTCTAAGAAGATCAACATCTTTGTAATCGATGTGCGTGATACCGTTAGAAGTAAAGAAACATACTTTACGACGTTTCGCACGACCGCCTCTGCGTCCACCTGCCATTTGTTTTCACACCTTTCCTTTAGTCATTTTTTCAGATCAATTAGAATGGCAAATCATCATCGGAGATGTCAATCGGTTTACCATCGTTCGCAAATGGGTCATCATTAAAGCTATTTCCCTGATTACGATTTTGGTTGTTTTGATTGCCATATGGATTTTGACTTGGTTCATTTCCAAATGGATTCTGATCGTTTTGGCTACCGCCATAATACTGGCCTCCGCTATTGCCACCGCCGCTGTATCCACCTGAACCAGCACCGCCGCTCTTAGGCTCAAGAAATTGAACACTTTCAGCTTGAACCTCTGTCACGAAGACACGCTGTCCTTGCTGATTTTCATAGTTTCTTGTCTGCAAACGACCGTCTACACCGGCAAGACTTCCTTTTTTCAAGAAATTAGCCACGTTCTCGGCTTGTCTTCTCCAAGTAACACAGTTAATGAAATCGGCTTCACGCTCTCCAGATTGATTCGTAAACGTACGATTCACAGCTAGAGTAAACGTGGCTACAGCCGCACCATTAGGCGTGTAGCGAAGCTCAGGGTCTTTTGTTAGTCTTCCGACCAATACAACACGGTTTAGCATATTGAAAGACCACCTTTAAATATATATTTCAATGATTTATACTTCTTCTTTAACAACAATGTGGCGAATGATATCGTCACTGATCTTAGCTAAGCGGTCAAATTCTTGAACTGCTGCAGCGTCAGATTGAACGTTTACGATTTGGTAGAAACCGTCACGGAAATCGTTGATTTCGTATGCAAGACGACGTTTACCCCAATCCTTTGTTCCAGTGATCTCCGCACCGTTAGAAGTTAACACGTTATTGAAACGCTCGATAACTGCTTTTTTAGCCTCATCGTCAACTGTTGGGCGGATGATGTACATAACTTCGTACTTTCTCATCTGATTGCACCTCCTTTTGGTCTAAGCGGCCCTAAACGGGCAAGGAGCAATAAATTATATTACTCACAATTGTATATTATAACAAATTACTTGGCCTATGACAAGAACCTATACATTAAAACGGAAATGAATGACGTCTCCATCTTTCACTACATATTCTTTACCTTCTAGACGAACTTTTCCTGCTTCTTTAGCAGCAGACATGCTTCCGCCAGCTAGTAAATCCTCATACGCAACCGTTTCAGCACGAATAAATCCACGCTCGAAGTCTGTGTGAATGATTCCAGCACATTCTGGCGCTTTCATTCCTTTTTTAAATGTCCAAGCACGTACCTCTTGCTCACCTGCTGTGAAATACGTAGCTAATCCTAGAAGAGAGTAAGATGCTCTAATTAGCTGATCAAGCCCTGACTCATTAATGCCAAGCTCTTCAAGGAACATTTGCTTCTCTTCTCCTTCAAGCTCTGCAATTTCAGACTCGATCTTCGCACAAACGACGATAACTTCAGCGTTTTCACCAGAAGCAAACTCACGGATTTGCTGCACATATTTGTTGCCCTCATGATCCGCTACTTCATCCTCACTCACATTTGCTACATAAAGGACTGGTTTAGATGTGAGTAAATGAAGCTGTTTCACAAGCTTTTGCTGCTCATCAGTAAATTCTACAGATCTTGCCGATTTCCCAGCTTCAAATGCGTTCATTAGCTTCGACAAAATCTCAAATTCAGCTACTGCTTCCTTGTCCTTTTGTTTTGCAAGCTTACTCACACGAGCTAAACGCTTTTCAACTGTTTCTAAATCAGCCAAAATCAATTCGAGATTAATCGTTTCAATATCTGCCACAGGATCAACCTTACCAGCTACGTGTGTAATGTTATCATCTGCAAAAGCTCTAACCACGTGACAAATCGCATCTACTTGTCGAATATGAGAAAGGAATTTATTCCCTAAACCTTCACCTTTAGATGCACCTTTGACAATACCCGCAATATCAGTGAATTCGAAAGCAGTGGGAACTGTCTTTTTTGGCTGCACCAATTCTGTTAGCTTTTGTAAACGCTCGTCAGGAACTTCTACAATTCCGACGTTTGGATCAATGGTACAAAACGGATAGTTAGCAGACTCCGCTCCAGCCTGTGTAATTGCATTAAATAGCGTTGACTTCCCGACGTTAGGTAAGCCAACAATACCAGCTGTTAAAGCCATTCTTTCATCTCCTCTATATCAAACGTGCTCGTTATACTGCGTAATATGAACCTAGAGCAATTATAAGTAGGTTTACATGAAAAGACAAGCTAACCATCATGCATTTTCAATAGAAGAAACATCGTCAAAAAGAATAAATCAATGCTTCAAAACGTGAAAATGCACCTGGCTTTGCTGTAGAAAAGACAAATTTAATAAAAAAAGCATGAGGCCTACTTAAGCAGTTGGCTCCTCATGCTTGACGAGAATTTTCTTCATTTTTCGTTCAAAATCTCTTCTTGGGATCATCACGCTGTGTCCGCAGCCTTCACATTTAATACGGATATCCATGCCCAAACGAATGACCTTCCACCGATTGGCACCACATGGATGGGGCTTTTTCATTTCTACAACATCATGTAACCCAAACGCTTTGTCTGCCATCAGCCTTCACCTCTCCTTGCTCACTTCATTGAATCTATTGTACAAAAAAACGGCGATGAAGGGCAATGCACAAAACAAAGAGTCTCTTTCAATCGTTCATCCTATTCTTTTTTAGAGAAAAAACCCTTCTTTTAGATCATTTTATTTGTGACCAATAGTTACTTAAACTCCGTTTTTTTTCAATATTGTCACAAACACTGTAGGTCAAAAGGTTTTTATTGGTAGAACGCGGTGGTTTTTCCATATTTTTTGATTTATGATATCTGCATAAATGTTATGTGAGGGAGCAGGTACGATGGTCAATCGAAAGGATAGATTAACTGATAAAGAATATAAAATCATATCCGATCATGCTGGAAATATCGACAATTACCAGCAGCACCATACGATAGAAATTGGTCAGCAAACGCTCACTGTCCACGATTTTCTAAAGATCGATCATAAATTATATGGTTTAACAATGAAGCCAGAACAATCAGATGAATTCATCGTCGCTTTTCACTGTCCGCTGCCACATCAAATGAGGGTGACATCTAAGCAAGATGTACACAACGTGGCACAGTCATTGCTCAAAACAGACTATGCCTATCCAATTGAAAGAAAGTCCCTTGACGGCAATCAAGACCATGTCTTTTTTAAAGGGAAGGAATACATAGAGAAAGTCTGTCAGAAGCATCCGAATGCAGGTATCCACCTCACTGGACAAGCACTTGCCGGTGCTGTTTGTGCTTATGTTGCAACAGAACAGCCAGCTGTCAAAAAAGCCGTTACCTTTGACAGCCCAAATATATGGAGCAGCCTATCGCCTTCGATTCAGCAAAAGGCGCAGCAAGGTCAATATAAACGCATGTTGACTGAATATATTCAGCCTAGTCATTACGTCGGTTTACTCAATCGTCATGATCAAGGAGTTGGGCAAGTCAAGTACACCGTACCGCCACGGCAGCAAGACTCAGTCCAAGAATCCGTTAAATACAAAAAAAGGGAAATTGACACCTTTTTAAAATCAGCTTTTGCATCTATGAATATAGAATGGAACGAATCCTTTGATACAAATGCTTTTTTAGCTCTCGTTTCAGGTGAATTCAAAGCAAATGGATATTCGTTCCATCCAAATGGGTCTGCCCGTATTTTAGATGAACAGCTTGATCATAATACAAGTTTTACAGCCATGCTGCTGCAAGAAATTCATTCTGGACGTGCATATGCACAAAGCGGACTTGAAATTATCATAAAATCCCATTTACTAAAAAATTCATCCTATGATCTGCAAAGCATTATTGAACATGAAGTGCACACTGTATTTGAAAAAATCGATGGAATTGATGAAAGTGTAAAAGACGCCGTCCATCATGTAAAACAAGAGCTTAAAGGACTCGTAGGCTTTGGCCACTATGATTTATTAAGTCATAGTGATGTGGAAGCACTGGTAGACGAAGTGAGGATGGAACAGTCGCATTCCTCCTTTTATTCACACGAAAAACAGCTGAATGCCTTGTACACCCTGAGGGATTACGAACAAGAGCTTTCTGCTCTTTCAAGACATATGTACACAATGGGTGATGACTACGCCAAGGCAGATAGACGCCTTGCAATGCAAATGGGTATTCATTAAGAAAGGAGTCATCGCATGATCAATCAAAATAAGCCTCCTAGTGACGCCCAGCGTTTCTTGCAAAATGTGAGTGCCCGCCGCTCCATGTCTGTATTCGAAAATCAATCGGCACCACACACACAAACACAGTCTCCAGAAGAAATGGCCGCCATTCAGGCCATGCGCAGAGAAGGACAGCGAAAGGATCTAAAACGGCTGCTCAAAATGCGGCTGCACGACGAATTAGCAAATACTCGCGTGCACTTGGAGTATCAATTGGCTAAAACAGAAGACATGATAAACCAGACGACCATTGTCAAACAACACATTTCCCAGCATTTAAAGGGACAGGCCATTTCAGAATTAGAGGATCGCCTCCAGCGTCTCAAGCAAATGCCTGTCTATGATGATATCAAAGAAGCTATTGATTCAATTCAGATCAAATAAGCACAGCTCTAAAAAAGAGAGGTGCTTATTTTGTTTTATCAATATAATTTTTAGGACGAGAAAATATCTTTTTACTTAAAATCGGATACAGCATTAAACAGACGAGCAAATAAAGATTCAACAAACTATAAATTGGATACAAGAAAGCAATCAAATCAGCAAATCCAAGAGATGTTAAAGGAGCCATCAAAAGAAGCATCACCAATACAACCAGCCAGCGAGGCATTCGTACAAAAGAAAGCATCCGGCTTGATAATCCAAATAAACCTGCTGCCGTCGTCGTATAAATTGCTAGACAAAGGACAACGGTCATAAACACAAATAAAGAAGTCGGCGCCCCTTCTAATACTGTAAACAAAGGAATTCCCTCTGATGAAAGGCTTCCAGAAATATCAACCAGTATTTCGTTATACACATACGAGATGACACCAAAAATAAGACCGCTTAATATACTCGCCACCTTGGCTTCCCCAAGCCCCTTCATTTCTTTCCCAACCGAAGACAGCACTGCCACGACAGATAATATATTCAAAGAAGCAAAGACAATGCTGGCAGGCCAATTGTACTGCTGCCCAAAATCAATACGCCACATATGATCATGATTCATATAATAAAAAACAAACGCATAGATGAGCCCCGCCACCAAAATTGGTATAATGAAAGCATTCACAGATAAAAGCCCTTTCACATCCCAGAAAAAAATCATAAATGAAAACAAACAAAACGCGCCGATGCCAATCCAAAAAGGCACATGATACATCTCAAGAGTCACCCCGCCGCCGGCAATCATGACCGTCGTTGTCGTGAATAAATATAGGACAATTAAAACGTCATACACCTTAGCCAGCCATGGACCGACAAGCCGTTCCAGCACTGGAACAAAGTGATCGGCACGCACCTCATAACTGATTTTTAACACCACATAGGTAGAGAGCATAAACATCAATGTAAACAGTAGAATGGCTAGTCCGCTATCAATGCCAAAAAACTGCCAAATTTCCTGGCCGGAAGCATATCCCGCTCCTATTAAGCTTCCTAAAATTAAAAGCGTCCACCTTGAACCAGCCTTCCACACAATCATCACCTCATAGGTATAGAATTAAGCTTGTTTCCGTATACTGTTACTAACTACTATGACAAGGAAGTGAGACCTATGAATAGCAAGAACGGTCTTTTTTTTAGAAATAGGGTAAAAGAATACGTGTCCCATACGGATACAAACGCCATTCAACAGCTTAAAAGTATTTTATTCTCGCATCTTCAGAAAGCAGGAAAAAGACCCGTTGCCATCGTCTGTATTGGAACAGACCGCTCAACTGGCGACTCTCTAGGTCCACTTGTTGGTACAAAGCTTTCAGGTCTGGATTTGAAAAAGCTTCATGTATATGGAACACTCTCTGACCCAGTGCATGCGGTCAATTTAAAAGAAAAACTCGCTGAAATTGAACAAGCTCATAAACACCCGTTTATTGTAGCGGTTGATGCCTGTTTAGGAAGAGTGAAAAGTGTCGGTTCCTTCCAAATTGGTGATGGTCCGTTAAAGCCTGGAGCTGGTGTCCAAAAGGAGCTGCCAGAGGTAGGAGATATTCATATTAATGGGATCGTCAATGTGAGTGGTTTCATGGAATACTTCGTCCTCCAAAACACACGTCTTCATCTTGTCATGTCTATGGCCAATACACTTTCTGAAAGTCTATCTCACATTGACCAAATGGATTGGACGAGAGAAAAAAGCCGGTCTCTCTTCACCCCTATTCAAAATATCACTGGAAGAATATAAAAAAGACCATCTCATATCAAGATGGTCACTCTGATGATTCCCTCGTAGAAAGCAATTCAAGGATTCTTTCTAAATCTTCATTCGAGAGGAATTCAATCTCAATTTTCCCTTTTTTCTTCTGTTTCTTGATCGTCACGGAAGTACCAAAGTAGTTTTGTAAGAAAGACTCTCTTTCTTTCAACACTCGATCCTTTGGTGCTTCTTTTTTCTTTGTTTCACGTGGAACATTTTCGTTTAACTGCTGAACAAGTTTTTCAACCTGTCGTACGTTTAACCCCTCATCCACGATTTTCTTTACCAAAGGCGCCAGCTTCTTTTTGTTCTTTAAGCTGAGCAATGTGCGGCCATGTCCCATTGATAACGTTCCATTTGCAATCAGCTTTTGGATGTCATCCGGTAAAGTCAACAGACGGAGATGGTTCGCAATATGCGGTCTGCTTTTCCCTAATCGCTTCGCTAATTCCTCTTGCGTCACACTTAGATGATCCAGCAAGGAAGCATATGCTTCCGCTTCCTCTAGTGGAGAGAGATCCTCACGCTGTAGGTTTTCTAAGAGGGCAATTTCTCTCATCAGTGTTTCTGAAAACTCTCGAACGATTGCAGGAATTGTTGTCAGACCAGCTTGTTGTGCTGCGCGGAAACGGCGTTCTCCTGCTACTATGTCATAACCTTTAATCGATTTACGAACAATGATCGGCTGTAAAACCCCGTACTGCTGAATCGATTCTTTCAGATCAGACAATGCATCATCATCAAACGTTTTCCTTGGTTGATACGGATTCGGACGCAAATCCTTTAATTTGATTTCTTCAACCGTTTCTTCATTTGATTCTACATTGTTAAATAGTGCATTAATACCCTTTCCAAGACCTTTAGCCATTCGCATCCACTTCCTTTGCTAAGTCTAAATAGACATCTGCACCTCTTGAACGTGGATCATACAAGATAATCGGCTTTCCATGACTAGGCGCTTCACTCAGCCTCACATTTCTCGGAATGACGGTTTGATAGACTTTATCTCTAAAGTACTTCTTCACTTCTTCGATTACCTGAATACCAAGGTTTGTTCGGGCATCAAGCATTGTCAGCAAGACACCTTCAATGGCAAGATCGGTATTTAAATGTTTCTGCACGAGACGAACTGTGTTTAACAATTGGCTCAATCCTTCAAGCGCATAATATTCGCACTGAACTGGTATTAAAACGGAATCGGATGCAGTTAACGCATTAATCGTCAGCAGTCCAAGTGATGGCGGGCAGTCAATAATCATATAATCATAATTCTGCTTAACAGATTCAAGTGCTCTCTTCAGCCTCACTTCACGTGAGATTGTAGGCACAAGCTCTATTTCAGCCCCTGCAAGCTGTATTGTCGCAGGAATGACATCAAGATTTTCGACCTCTGTCGTCTTAATCACATCAAGAACATCTGCATCATCAACTAAAATATCGTACACACACTTTTCTACGTCGGCTTTCTCAATCCCAATACCACTCGTGGCATTGCCCTGCGGATCAATATCAACTAACAACACTCGTTTGCCTATGTATGCTAAACACGCACCCAAATTAACAGAAGTTGTCGTCTTCCCGACGCCGCCCTTCTGGTTGGTAATCGCTATGATTTTCCCCACGATGTCACCCACTTTCAACTTAACAAGTTTCTCATTCATTCATACTTTCTATTCTATCAAAAAAAGTATGAAACGTTTGCTTTTTTTGTTTCCCTATTATAAATTCGTCGGTGAATGTGCCTTTTCGTACATAAAAGGAAGAATGAAAACGCATCGAAAAAGTATATTGATATATCTTTTTGGATGTCTGAATTCAATTGTACGGCATTTACTCACAAGGCTGGGTTATTGTTTGTCCACAAGTCATAGTTCTTCGGATCAGCTTCAGCAATCATCAAGTGGATCGTTCCCTCTTGGTGCGAATGCTGTACAGTCACTTCTTTAGACATACCGCTTTGTTTCATCATGTTTTTATCATTTCATTTGCAAAAGCAAACAGTAAATAACAAATGATAACAAAATGATAATAAAAAGATTTACAAAAAAAGCTGACGAGAGGCGCTCATCAGCTTTTTTCTATTTAGGAATTCGAATCGTTAATTGGATATATTCCTCAAACTCTTCTTCCTCGGTATTTATTTTAAGTCCGCTGTCTTCTACCATGTGGAGAGACTGACGAATGGTATTCATCGCAATTCGTGTATCACGACTAAATGCCTTACGTTTTGGCTTCGGTTTGCGATCCGTTTTTTGTTCAAGCATCTTCACTACACGCTCTTCAGTCTGTTTCACATTCAACTGCTTTTCGATGATTTCCTGCAATAGCGCGATTTGTAATTCTGGAAGCTTTAGGGGCACAAGTGAACGTGCATGCCTTTCAGAGATTTTTTTCTCTAAAATGGCTTGTTGTACCTCTTCAGGCAACTTTAAAAGTCTTAATTTGTTTGCAACAGTTGATTGTCCCTTGCCTAAACGCTGAGCAAGCGCCTCTTGTGTTAAATCATGAAGCTCTAAAAGACGTGCATAAGCATGAGCCTCTTCAATAGAAGACAGCTCTTCTCTTTGCAAATTTTCAATCAATGCCACAGATGCCGTTTCCGTATCAGTAAAATCTTTTATAATAGCGGGGATTTTCTCCCATTGAAGAGTCTGTACCGCCCTCCAACGTCTTTCGCCGGCGATCAGTTCATATTTTCCTTCTTCTTCTGTTGGTCTAACAACAATCGGTTGGATAATGCCATGGGTATGAATCGTCGTGGCCAGCTCTTGTATCTTTTCTTCTGAAAAAATGGTGCGTGGCTGAAAACGGTTTGGCATAATTGTGTCGACCGGGAGCTCCTGTATCTCTTCCTTTAATGTATCATGCTCAGCAATCTCTGCTTCTATTTCGGTTTCACGCTCAGGATGTTCTTTGTCTCCAAGCCCGAAGAAGCGTGAGAGTGAATGCTTCATGAACCTACACCACCTTTAAAAACTACCTTTTTATAATTCTATTTTCTCATGTTTTTTCCTTCTGTAAAATCATAAATATTGAAGAAAAACCGACCTTTTACATGATCAACCTTCTATTGGTGATTTATTAGGTGTTCCTGGTTTTCTAGGATATTTTTTTGGTGTTTGCTTTTTCTTTTCAATGACAATGATGTTCCGTTCGCTTTCTTCTAAAGGAAGAACAAAGGAATGCTTTTCAACAACCTCTCCTCCGAGAACTGTGACAGCTTTTTTCCCTGCTTGCATTTCTTCATCAGCGGCAGATGCTTTTAAGGCAACAAACAATCCTTCTTTTTTCACTAGAGGCAGACATAGTTCGCTCAAGACGGATAAACGTGCAACTGCTCTAGCAGTGACAAGATCATAGCTTTCACGCTTTTCCTTACGTTGTCCAAACGTTTCCGCACGATCATGATAAAAAGTAGTATCTTGTAAGTTTAATCCTTTTGCTAACTCATTGAGAAACGTAATTCGTTTCTGAAGAGAATCAACAATGGTCACATGTAGATAAGGGAAACAAATTTTAAGAGGAATGCTTGGAAAACCAGCACCAGCTCCAATATCACAAATCGTCGTCACTTTGTGAAAATCAATAAAAAATGCTGCTGATATTGAATCATAAAAATGCTTTAAATACACTTCTTCCTTTTCAGTAATGGACGTTAAATTCATTTTCTCGTTCCATTCTACAAGCATGCGGAAGTAGGTTTCAAATTGTTCAAGCTGCACAGGAGAAAGAGTGATCCCTTTCTCCTCTAGTGCTGCTGTAAATTGTTCAATGTTCATGCCGACATCCTTTCTATTCTGCTATCTTCGCAATACGCCCCTGCTCTAAATATACTAAAAGGATAGAAATATCAGCAGGGTTAACGCCTGAAATACGAGAAGCCTGTGCAACAGAAAGCGGTCGGACTTCTTTCAGCTTTTGTTTCGCTTCAGTTGCAATCCCTTTGATGGCATCATAATCAATACGATCAGGAATCTTTTTGTTCTCCATCTTTTTCAGTTTTTCAACTTGCTGGAGTGACTTTTCAATATAACCTTCGTATTTAATTTGAATCTCTACCTGCTCACACACATCAGAAGGAAGCGGTGTTTCAGCAGGAGCTAATTTCACAACAGATTCATAATTCATTTCCGGACGCTTCATTAAATCACTTGCACGAATGCCGTCCTTCAACTCACTTCCACCGAGTGAACGAATAAATTCTTGAGTCTCTGCTGTAGGTTTAATGATGACAGAATATAAACGTTTTTTCTCTGCTTCAATGGCTTCTTTTTTCTGCTGGAATGCTTGGAATCTTTCTTCAGAAATTAATCCAATTTGATAGCCAAGTTCAGTTAATCTTAAATCAGCATTGTCATGACGTAGAAGTAGACGATACTCAGCACGTGATGTCAAGAGACGGTATGGTTCATTTGTTCCTTTTGTGACAAGGTCATCGATGAGGACACCGATATATGCATCAGATCGGCTTAAAATGACTTCTTCTTTACCTAATGCTTTTCTTCCTGCATTAATACCTGCCATAATCCCTTGACCTGCTGCTTCCTCATAACCAGACGTACCATTAATTTGGCCGGCTGTATATAATCCAGAAATTTTCTTCGTCTCAAGTGTAGGCCACAACTGAGTAGGCACAATCGCATCATACTCGATGGCATAACCCGCTCTCATCATTTGAACATTCTCGAGTCCTGGGATGGTTGAAAGCATGCGCTGCTGTACATCCTCCGGAAGACTTGTAGACAATCCTTGAACATAAACTTCCTGTGTATTACGACCTTCTGGCTCTAAGAAAATTTGATGTCTCGGTTTATCATTGAAACGAACCACTTTATCTTCAATGGACGGGCAGTATCTAGGGCCAGTTCCTTTAATCATACCTGAATACATTGGAGAACGGTGAAGATTCTCATCAATAATTTGATGAGTCTCTAAACTCGTGTATGTTAACCAGCATGGCAGCTGGTCAGTAATATATTCAACCGTTTCATAGGAGAATGCCCGCGGGACATCATCACCTGGTTGAATTTCTGTTTTACTATAGTCAATCGAGTGGCTATTCACTCGAGGAGGCGTTCCTGTTTTAAAGCGAACCAAATCGAATCCTAGTTCTGCTAAATGATCCGATAATTTAATGGAAGGCTGCTGGTTATTTGGACCACTTGAATACGATAAGTCTCCTAAAATGATGCGGCCTTTTAAGAAAGTCCCTGTCGTTAATACAACAGACTTTGCACGATAGTTCGCCCCCGTTTGAGTAACAACACCTTTACATTCATCATCTTCTACAATTAAATGATCTACCATACCTTGCAGCATTGTCAGGTTTGGTTCATTTTCCATTGTTTTTTTCATTTCATGCTGATATTGGAACTTATCTGCTTGCGCTCTTAACGCACGGACAGCAGGTCCTTTCCCCGTATTCAGCATGCGCATTTGAATATGCGTCTTATCTATATTTCGTGCCATTTCTCCGCCTAGAGCATCAATTTCTCTGACGACAATCCCTTTTGCGGGGCCGCCTACGGACGGATTACATGGCATAAAAGCAACCATATCGAGGTTGATAGTCAATACAAGTGTTTTGGCGCCCTGTCTTGCAGAAGCAAGAGCAGCCTCAACTCCAGCATGACCGGCACCCACGACGATTACGTCATAATTGCCAGCTTCATAACCCATGTCTTATGTTCCTCCCTTTACTTTCCTAAACAGAATTGAGAGAATAACTGATCAATCAAGCTTTCATGAACAGCATCCCCAATAATTTCACCCAGCTGTTCCCAGCAGCGTGTTAAATCTATTTGAACTATGTCGATCGGTACATCCATTTCAATTCCTTCAAGAGCATCCTCAATGGATTGTTTTGCTGCCTGAAGAAGGGCAATATGCCTTGTGTTACTTACATACGTTAAATCTCCACTTTCAATTGAACCCGTGAAGAATAATGATTGAATCGCAATTTCGAGCTCATCAATCCCCTTTTCTTGTAATAATGATGTAGTAACCACCGGACGATCCTTCGCTAACTGCTTGACCTTTTCGATATCAAGCTTAGGCTCAAGATCTGTCTTATTCACGATCACGATGATATCCATGCCTGAGACGGCCTCAAATAGTTTGATATCCTCTTCTGACAATTCCTCGCTATAATTGAGCACAAGTAAAATCAGGTCAGCTTCTTTTAAGACCTGTCTAGATCGTTCAACCCCTATACGCTCAACAATGTCCTCCGTCTCACGTATACCCGCAGTATCGACTAAACGAAGCGGTACACCTCTAACATTTACATACTCCTCAATGACATCTCTCGTTGTTCCAGGAATATCCGTTACAATCGCTTTTGTTTCCTGTACAAGACTATTCAACAAGGAAGACTTCCCAACATTCGGTCTTCCAATAATAACAGTGGATAAGCCCTCGCGAAGTATTTTCCCCTGCTGAGAAGTCGTTAGCAGTGACTCAATTTCCTTTTTCACTGATGTTGCCTTTTCAACTAAAACTCGATGCGTCATTTCTTCAACATCGTCATACTCAGGATAGTCAATATTGACTTCAACATGAGCCAGAGTTTCCAATATCTCACCGCGAAGTCGTTTAATCAAACCGGAGAGTCGTCCCTCCATTTGAGTAATCGCTACATTCATCGCACGATCTGTCTTTGCACGAATCAAATCCATTACCGCTTCAGCCTGTGAAAGATCAATTCTTCCATTTAAGAAAGCTCGTTTTGTAAACTCACCTGGCTCCGCTAATCTTGCTCCTTCTCTTAAAGCAAGCTGCAGTACTTTATTGACCGTTACAATTCCGCCATGGCAGTTAATCTCAATAACGTCTTCTCTCGTAAATGTTTTTGGTGCTCGTAATACTGACACCATGACCTCTTCTATGACTTGCTCAGTGCTAGAGTCCACAATATGACCATAATGAATCGTATGTGAATCCACCGATACAAGTTTTTTCTCCTTAGGCCCTTTATACATCCGATCAGCAATCTGTACCGCATCAGGCCCGCTTAAACGAATAATCGCAATTGCTCCTTCACCCATCGGTGTAGAAATTGCTGCAATTGTATCCATCACTCATTCACCTCTTTCTCTACTTAATAAACAGTCTGTTATCTATTAAATGGACATTGTCCATCTCTATATCAAAAACGCTTAATCCAAAATTTAAAGATACCATAAATGAAAGCGAAGTGAAAGTATCCCATATCTAATTATCCACAGCTTTGCATCTTATCTATTTTAACACTTAACTTATCCACATGTGAATAACGACGTTTGAAACTTGTCTTCACATCTTACACCTAAATCCAATAAATTTAAACGCCCTGATCCCTATACTTACTTGTTAAATTGGCGTTTTGCACCCATATCACACACTCATTTTTTAGAAATAGAGGATGAATCCTCTATAAAAAGCAATTTTTCAATAAAAAAAGACTAAAATCCAGCTTTGCTGAATCTTAGCCTTTCTGCTATTTTTTATACAGCACCACAACATGACGTTTGCTGCCTGTATCTTCAGATGCCGTTTCAAGTTCTTTAGAGAATGCAGCAATCGCATCATGAACAATTTTTCGTTCATTCGAAGGCATTGGTTCTAAATGAACCTTTCTCTTCGTTTTTAAAACCCGATTTGCTGTTTTGACTGCATATTGTTCAAGTGCTTCTTGTCGTTTCTTCCTATAATCACCAATATCAATTGTTATATGATGATACTGATCAGAATAACGATTAAACACTAGCTGTACCAACGTTTCTAAAGAGTACAGTGTTTGGCCTCTTTTTCCAATCATTAATGACGTTTTATCTCCATCAATGTGGTAAGAAATCTTTTTCGGTTCCTGTTTGGAAATAATCTTTGCTTTAGGATCAATAGACTTAACAATTTTATCTAAATACTGTGTAGCTAATTTAAATGCATTTATCTTTTCTACTAACTTGACCACAGCTTGTCTTTTACCAAATAATCCTAAAAACCCTTTATTTCCTTCATCTACTATTGTGATTTCTACTTCTTCTTGTAGTAGCTGAATTTGTTTAAGTCCGGAATCTACTGCTTCTTCGATTGTGCGACCGACAGCAGTTATTTCCTTCATTTTTTATTCCCGCCAGCTTTTTCTTTTGTATCAACTTTTACTTGAGGTGTTTTAATCACCAATGTTTGAATGATCATGAAAATGTTACCTACAACCCAGTACAATGAAAGTGCTGCTGGGAAACTAATTGCAAACACAACGATCATAATCGGCATCACCCATAACATGATAGCCATTTGAGGGTTGTCCGAAGGATTTCCAGCCATCATCAGCTTTTGCTGAATGAAAGTAGCTACACCCGCAATAATCGGTAATAGGAACAATGGATCTGGGCTGCCTAAGTCAAACCATAAGAATGTATGCTTTTTAATTTCTGCTGTTCTCATAATTGCATGATAGAAACCAATAAGGATTGGCATTTGAATTAAAATTGGGAAACAGCCTGCTAATGGATTGACGCCATTTTTTTGAAAAAGGGCCATTGTTTCCTGCTGAAGCTGCTGCTGTGTTTTTTGATCTTTAGAGCTATACTTTTCACGAAGCTTTTTCAATTCAGGCTGTAATGCTTGCATCGCTTTTGTACTTCTTAACTGTTTAATCATTAATGGTAAAATAAGCAAGCGAATTAATAGTGTCACAATAATAATCGCTACACCATAGTTTTCACCAGTTAAGTTTGCCATGTACGTGATTAATTGAGATAGCGGGTAAACAATATAAGAATTCCAGAATCCCTTACTATCTGATGTAATTGGTTCATTGATCTGTGTACATCCTGCCAATAAAACCAATACGCCAATCAAGCTAAATATTAGTAATAATCGCCTTTTCAACAAGATTCCTCCCATTACTTCAAACTTTATTTAAGTTGGAATTGATTAAGAAAGTGACTCACCTAATCAGTATGGTAACATTTTTTCTTTGCAAAGTGGTGGTTTCATTTTAATTCACTAGATGAAGGAAGCGCTTTTAAAAATTGATTCAACGAAAGTTTCTATTACGAAGACTTTTTCGGTTGTTGTTGATAAACAGCGGATTTTCTAAATAAATGTTGGAGAGACTTCTTTGTTTCTTCAAAGGTCAATTCACTCGCTGGTTTTCGTGCAATGACAATGTAGTCTTTTTCTTGCTTTAACTTATGGCCTTCCTCTAAAAACACCTGACGGATCAGACGTTTTATTCGGTTTCTAATCACTGCATTACCAATCTTCTTACTGACAGACAATCCTAGACGCAGTTCAACTTGATTTGGCTGATCCAGCTGGTAAATAACGAATTGGCGATTTGCCATTGATTGACCTTTTTTGAACACCTTTTGAAACTCTTCATTTTTTTTTAGCCTGTTTCGCTTCTTCATGTTTTCTTCCACTCCGATAAAAACTGACAGTTCATTTACGATTTTATGTAAAAAAGACCACTGACATTATTCAGTGGCCTAAGCTGATAATTTTTTTCTACCTTTGCTGCGGCGTCGCTTTAAAACTAGACGTCCGTTTTTAGTACTCATACGGCTGCGGAAGCCATGAACTTTACTACGCTTACGGTTATTTGGTTGAAACGTTCTTTTCATTTATGACACCTCCCTGAGGAATAGCTGTTTAAGACAGTCTAACTCATTATATTTGTGTAACCCATCGATTGTCAATATCAATGATAAAACTCTTATTATCAACCTTATAAGCATAACATAAGTTATCAAACGAAGAAACCTTCTTTTTTAGTTTCCAGCATTTTATTCTTTTTTTCCTCCTAAAAGACCTTCAAAACAAGAATGTGGATATTTTTCCGGCATATTTAGACTATCCACACCCATTATCGACATTTTTTTCACACAAATAACCGATGTGGATAATTATTTTTCAACAGGATGTAAAGTGTGTGGATAAGTTTGTGACACCCATTGCACCTTCTTGTTTATTTTGATATTATATTTGTGTTTTAACTCTTAATTACTTATCTGGCCCATTTATATTATCCACAATTTGTGGATAACCTGTGGAAAGTTATTACACAGCCTGTTGAATTGTTTATCCACAGCTTGTGTAATTTGTCGAAAAGACGTTTTTCTACTATATTAATTGTTTTCAACAATGTATGTGCACGAATGGTGATGACCATTTGCTCTTTTTCGTGTTCTATAACAGTTTGATACTGGTCATTTTAAAAAGAAAAGGAGGGGGGAGAAGCCTT